>NZ_JACHMN010000002.1:2255000-4686091 GCF_014204945.1 Allocatelliglobosispora scoriae | reverse complement strand
CATGTGTCCGACTGTCACGGGTGAAAGCGACGATTCCCGGAAAGCTGTTCCGAATACGTTCCGAAGTTTTCGGGGCCCCGTAAACACCGTCCATCAGGCGGCGCCGGCTGGCGGCCCCACCGTCGAGGCACTTCGCATAGATCTTCAGCAGCACCTCCACGGAGTGGCCAGCGGCCTCTGCTACCTCGGTAGCTGGTACGCCCGCGTTGAGCTGCGTCGACACGGCAGCGTGCCGTAAGTCGTACGGCGTCGCTGCTAAGGCGAGGCGTACGCGTCAGGTGCCAGCACCGCCTTGCGGGCAAGGCGCCAGTACCGGTTCACGGTGCCTTTCGGCAGCTCGTCCTCGTTACGCTCGCCCCGGAACAGTCGGCCGTCGGGTGCTGTGCCGAACTGCTCGATGTGCCAGTGCAGGTAGGCGGTCAGCTCCGGGGGGCACGGAACCGTGCGGCTCTCGCCGACGGCCCGCTGTTTGAGCTGCCGCCGCTCCCGGTGAGTACCGGTATCGGTCCAGTCTTTGCCTGCATGAGGCGCGGCCCCCGAGAGGTGCAATTCGCCCCAGCCCTCCGCCGGTAGGGATAGATGGTGCTTGGCCAGATTGGCGGCCTCCTCCGGCCGTAGTGCCGCGAAGTAGAGGCACGCGAAGAACGCCACCAGGCGTGGCCCGCTCCGCTGAATCTGGCTGACGCCAACCAGCAGCGTCCGAGCTTGCAGCGGGTTCGCCACCGATCGACGGTCAACCGTGTGTGAGGTCTTCGGGACGCTCCACTTCAGCGCGGGCAGCGGGTTGGTTGGCAACAGCTTGCGCTCCACGGCGTTCTCCAAGAATGCGTTGAGGATCTTCCGCCATCTGCTGACGACGCTTGACGCGCGTGGCGTGCCGTCGAGCCGAACCGTCAGGCTGTCCAGGACCGAGCGCAACACATCAGGCTTGGCCAGCGCTGACACCTTCCGCGTGTGTGTCTCTAGCCACGCCAGAGCGGCAGCGACCTCAGGGGGCCGGTCGGGGTGGTGCCGCCTGCTGGGATTGAACGCGTATCGCTGAAGCGTGTGCCTCAGCATCGCCTCATCGGGCCGGCCCCGGCTGTCGGCGAGCATCGCCAGGGTCAGCGCCGACAGCGCCTCTGCACGTGTGCGCCTGGTCGTCGCCGCCGACCGCTGCCACTTCGAGTCGGCATACGTGCATGCCGCCGAATACCAGGTCACCGAAGACACGGCCTTGCGTGCCATGGAGACCGGGCGGCCTGTCTCCACATCGAACGCCTCGCCTCGGCTGACCGCCGACGTGAGGTCGGCGAGGAAGCGGGTTGCCATCGGCTCGTCCCTGAACGGCTCCTTCCAGCGGCGACCCGCAACGCGCCACACGACCCAATAGGTAGTTACACGCTTGCCCTGGTAGATGTCCAGGGCGTAGAGCCGAACGTCATAGGTCGTGTCCATCTAATTGTCCTCTTCGATCAGGGTGTCGAGCCACGCCTCATACACATCGCGGTCGATCCGGATCGATCCGTTCGGCAGCCGCCGGCTGCGCGGCGCTTTCCCGGTGCGGCGCCAGTCGTAGTACGTGGATCGTGTGATGTCGAGGTCCTCGCACAGCTCGGGAATCGTCAGGTAGCGCCGGGGCCGAATGGCGCCACCGCAGCGGCACACCAAGCGGGTTCGAGTAGTCATCTGATATTCCTTCCTCCTGAAATGCCCTGAGCGCCACGCTGAGCCAAGATCTCAGACATGCGCATGCATTTGGGCATAACGTCCGACTGAGGGAAGGTCAGGGCGAGTAGGTAGCTACGCCGCTCATTGCCTCCCGGTAGTCGCATGTCTCGATTGCGGCGGTGTTGCGTTTGTGCTGGTGGATGTCGTTGTTTCAGTTGGCCAGGTGGTGTTGCGGGTGTTGTGGCCGTGGAGTGGAAAACATCTCCGCAACTCCGCATCTCCGCAAATGTGGCCCTGACCTGCGGTGACTGTTGCGGAGATGGCCTCGGCGCGGGGAGGCCATCTCCGCATCTCCGCACGCCGTTTCCGGGTGCTAGAGGAGTGTTTCTGCGGAGTTGCGGAGTTGTGGAGATGGAATCGGGGGTTCCGGAGGAGGCTTCTCCCGCTCGACCCAGAACACCGACCGATCACCGCGCTCCGAGGTACCACCGCGCACGACGTATTTGCCGCGCCAGCGGCCTTTCTGCCCGGTGAGCAGCCGCCCGAGGCTGAGCGGGTTGGGGAGCTTGCCGCTGTGGGTGGTGATGAACTGCCCGTCCCACGGGTCGGCGAAATCGGTGCCGAACGAGTTCGGTTTCGGCGTCGCGGCGCAGCTCGGCGGCGGTCATCGGGGTGCTGCCGTGCCGGTGGTGCCAGGTGGACAGGAACGCCATCCACCGCATCTCGTCCTCGTCGACCTGGCGGACCTCGGCGGCGTTGTCGAGAAACCCGGTGATGCCGTGGTGGGTCAGGAACCCGCCGCAGGCCTGCGCCCACGGTGTGAACTGCCGCATCGACAACCCCCGCGCGCGGGGCGCACCGGCTTGGATCCAGTCGAGGACCAGGACGAGCAGGTGCCAGATGAGCTCCATCTGGTTCGCCGGGACGGTGATCCACTGGTCGAGGTGCGGGATCCCGAACCGGGACTGGTCGCGCTCCTCCGGGCGCGGCATGTCGGGGTCCAGGTGCACCCGCACGGTCCGGCTGGCCATGTCTCCGCCGACCTGGAGGTTGTTGCCGGTGGCGAGCCAGAGCCGGTCGTTGACGGCGGCGGCGGTGCGGCTGGACCCGAGGAGCCGGTCCGACCACACCGGCCCCGTCACCAGCTGCGCCAGGACGGCGGAGTCGATGACGGTGCCCTCGGCGAGGTTGTCCCAGATCACCGCGCCGACCTGCTCGGCGAATACCGCGGTGATGGACTTGCGCAGCTCCACGTCTTCGTAGGCCCAGGGCAGGACGCGCTGCCCGTAGAGCATGCCGGGGCCGGCGGTGAGGATCGTCTTGCCGGAGGCGGGCATGGTCGCGTCGATCACCCCGAACGGGGTCAGCGACCTCGTGTAGTGCCGGACGATCGGGGTGATCAGCAACCCGATGTAGTTCGCCCGGTCAGCGGGGCTGGACCAGGGGAAGTCGGCGAGGAACCGGCCCAGCAGGAAATGCCGGGCCTCGGCCACCTGCTCGGCGGTCGGTCGCTCCGGGACCTCCGGCAGGTCCACCTTCGCCGCCAGGTACAGCCCGGTCGCCGGGTCGTACCCGGGCCGCTGGAGCAGCGTCCCGTCCCGGCGCAGGACCGGTGCGCCGATCACACCCCGCAGCGCGGGCACGCCCGGCCAGGTCTTGCCCGCGAGGACCGCTGACAGCACTCCGGCGGCGGGTGTGGTCTCCTCCTCGAACGTCTCCACGCTGCCAGTGCTGGTCTTGCGGGACCTTCGCCGGTACACGTGGGCGTGCTCGGCGAGCAGCCCGGCCAGGACGGGCGGGTCGATCGGCGACGCGGTCACCGGCAGCGGCGAGTCCTCGTCCGCAGCCGTGCCGGCCACGTCGCCGGAGATCTGCTCCATGTGGACCAGCGCACCGGCCGACACGTACGTGTCCGGCAGCAGACCATTGATCAGGGCGGCTTTGAGGGTGCGGATGCTGTCGGGGCCGCTGCCGATCGCCACCCGCCGCCTGGCCTCGCTCGTCGGGGTCCCGCTCGTCGGGGTCTCGGTCATCCGGTTACTCCTTCCGCGCGGAACCCGCCGTCGATCGCGGCGAGCGTGCCTGAGTTGATGTCCCACCCCGCCCGCTCACACGCGGCGAGAAGCACCTCACGGGCCTGGCGGGGCGTGTACGCGCCGGTCGCGGCGATCCGCGCCCCACCACGCGCGCACCCGTACAAGATCGTGCGGCGCCTGCCGTGCGGTGCCCAGTGGATCCGGTCGACGAGCACCGCCATCAACCGCTCCGGGTGCGCGATGCCGCCCGACCCGGGCGCCGGGCTCGTCGTCCAGGCCGTGGCCGGCACCGCCCGGTCCGGGAGGTTCGTCGACCGGGGCGGTGCTGTGACGGCCGTGAGGAGGGGCGAGGCCATCTCCTCTACCTGTGCTCCAGGGGTGCCGCAGGTGTAGGGGCGGCCGGTACGGGGGTGGATCGACGGCGGGGCCACGATGTACCCGCCGTCGCCGCGCACGTCGATCCCGGGCCCCAGCACCCCCGCGCTGCAGGGGACGCGGACGGTCGGGCCGGGGTGCCGGTAGTACAGGTGCAGCCCGCCCGAACCGGTCCGCACGAACCTCGTCGGCGGACACAGACCCCGTTCGATCAGCGACACCAGCGACGCACCGCCACCGGCGGCCGGGTCGACATCGACCACGACCAGCCGTGAAGGTGCGCCGGTACGGATGGCGAGCATCCCGCCCGGCACCGCCTCGAACATCCGCTTGAGCCGTTTCGGGTCGAGGGTGGCGGCGTAGAACCCGTGGCACGTCAAGCACGGGCAGCTCTCGGGGTCGTGGACGACATCGGGGCTGTCGCGGGCTCGCGCGCAGTCATGACACAGGGCGACAGGGCGCTTGGTACGTCCGAGCAGGAAAACGGGCCACCCAAGCGCGATGTACGCCTGGGCCGCCCCCATGAGGTTGTGGGTCACCGAAGGTGTCCTTCCAAGAGTTCACGGCTGGTGAGAGCCGAACCGGTCAGGCCGGGTGCACGGCGAGGACCGCGCACCCGGGGCGTCCAGCTCGGTGGTGCCGCCGCCGGCCAAGGCGAGGCCGACGACGGCGCGGAACGGTCAGCGGCGTGGTGGTGTTGCCACGCGCAGATGCGGCATCAGCCAGGTCGGCAGCGGCAGAAGGGGCCGGTCGTGGGTGATCACGTAGGGGCGGTTGTTGACGGTGGAGCCGGGGCCGATGACGTAGCCGCCGCTGGACCAGCCGGGTGCGCGTACGTCGATGCCTGGCCCGGTGTGCCAGATGGTGCTGGCGATCGGCGGCCCGGCCGGGGCGGTGAAGTACAGGTGCAGGCCGTGCGGGGTGGTGACGGTGAACGTGTCCGGCCATGCCTGCCCCGCGCCAGCGCAGAGCTGCCCGAACACGGCGATGCCGTCGTGGCCGTTCTTGCGGTCTAGGTCCAGGACCACGATGCCGCTGGCCCGGCAGCCGATCCCGACGTTGCTGCCGTGAGGCCAGGGCTGGTGCGGGTCGCGGCTGGCGCGGTGCTGCCAGCCGGGCGGGGCTTGACGCTGTCCGGCGGGCATGGGGAAAAGCGCGAGGCCGCGCGCGAGCAGGCCGGTGAGTGCGGGTGTCATCAGGGGCACTCGCACTGGTATTCGTCGCGGGCGCCGCACTCGTCACACCAGTCGTCGCGGTCGTGGTAGTCGGGGTCGTCGTACAGGTCGCAGTCGTTGCACATGCTGGTCTCCTCGTCTGGGTGGGGGTCAGCTGTTGTCGGTGTGGAGCAGGGCGCTGATCAGGTCGTCGGCGGTCGGGCTACCGATCCACGGTCCGGCGGCGGTGACGATGAGGTCGAGGTTCGGGCCGGTGTAGGCACCCCAGCCCAGCGCGCCGCTGTCCAGGACATGCACGAAGTGGTCGCCGACCTGGACCGTGAACCCGTTGGCGTGGGCGGTGACGCGGGGATCTTCGGCGTAGCGGCTCATCAGTTGCCTCCCAGGCAGAACTGCAGTCGGGTTCAGAGCGCGTACTGGTGAGTGCGGTCGCGGCGCAGCTGGTGCAGGTGGGCGCGGAGCTGGTCCGGGTCCAGGTCCCGCACCAGCGCGTCCAACTGGTGGTCGCCGAGCTCGGCGAGCTCCCGGTGGTGGACGGCTCCGGGTGGTGGCCCGTATTCGGCGGTGGCGTGCCGGGTCGTCCAGTAGGGCCGCCCGGTGGCCCGCTCATACAGGGCGGCGAGGATGGTGTGGGCAGCCGTCATCGACATGCCTCCGTTCGGTGTGGTGGGTGTGGGTTCGGCGTGCCGCCGGTCAGAAGGCGTCGGCCTCGTCGAGGCGGGCCAGGAGACCGGGTAGGTCGTCGGCGGTGATGAGGACCGGGCGGGGTTTGCCGCCCTCGGCCGGGCCGACGACGCCGATGGCTTCCATTTCGTCGACGAGGCGGGCGGCTTTGGGCCAGCCCAGGCGCAGCCTGCGCTGGAGCATGCTCGCCGACGCCAGCTGCGTTTCGACCGTCAACGCGATCGCCTGCCGCAGCAGAGCCGTGTCTGCGGTACCGGTGCCGGCTGCGGCCGGTGCTGGTGCTGGTGCGTGGTGGTAGGGGGCGGGACTGTGGGTGTGGGCTGCGGTGACAGCGGCAACGATGTCGGCCTCGGTGGCCATGACGCCTTGCAACCGGACCGGTGTGGGTGCGTCGCCGGGCAGCCACAGCCCATCGCCCCGCCCGAGGAGCTGCTCGGCACCACCGGTGTCGAGGATGGTCCGGGAGTCGACCATCGACGCGACGGCGAACGCGAGCCGGGCCGGGACGTTGGCTTTGATCAGGCCGGTCACCACATCCACACTGGGGCGCTGCGTCGCGAGAACGAGGTGGATCCCGGCGGCTCGGGCGAGCTGGGTGAGCCGCACGATCGCACCCTCGGCTTGGGCTTTGGCGGTGAGCATCAGGTCGGCGAGCTCGTCGACCACGATCACCAGGTACGGATACGGTCCCAGGACCCGCCCGCCCGGACCGGTGACCGCACCACGGGTGGTGGTGTCGTTGTAGGCGTCGAGGTTCCGTGCCCCAGCCGCGGCCATGTCCTCATACCGTGCGTCCATCTCGGCGACCGCCCATTCCAGTGCGGCGACCGCGTCGCGCGGGTCGGTGACGATGGGGCGGACCAGGTGCGGCACCCCGGTGTAGGCGGCGAGCTCGACCCGTTTGGGGTCGATGAGCAGCAGCCGCACCCGGTCCGGGGCGGCCCGGGTCAGCAGGGTGCACAGCAGCCCGTTGATGGCCGACGACTTGCCCGATCCGGTGGCTCCGGCGATCAGGACGTGCGGTAACCGTCCCAGGTCCGTGGTGACGTACCCGCCTTCGATGTCCTTGCCCAGCACCACCCGCAGCGGATGAGACCCCGCCATGGCCGGACTGGCCATGGCTGCGGGCAACGTCACCGTCTCCCTCTGCTCGTTGGGGAGCTCGATCCCGATCGCCGACCTTCCCGGGATCGGTGAGACGACGCGGATGCGGTCGCAGCCGGTGGCGTAGCCGATGTTCGGGACGAGCTGGGTGATCCGGCCGACTTTCACCCCGGCGCCGATGACGACCTCGTAGCGGGTCACCGTCGGGCCGCGCGTGTAGGCGTCGACGCGGGCGGCGACGCCGAACGTGGTGAACACGCCGTCGATCGCGTCGCGGATCACCGCCACATCCGGCGGGTCATTCTCTGGAGCGGCCGGAGCGGCCGGAGCGGTCGGGGCGGCGACCGGTGCCGTGACGGGTTCCGGGTCCACGGTGGACCCGGGTGCGGGGCGGCGGCTGCGACCAGCGGCGATGTCGGCGGCGGCCCGTGCCGTCACCCGTATCGCGGCGGCGATCCTGGCGCGCAGGCCTGGCCGACGCCACAGCACCCACCCCAGCACCGCCACTGACCCGGCGACGCCTTTCCAGCCCCATACTCCGCATGCCACCCAGACCCCGCCGATCACCCCGGCGACGGTGCCCGGGGTGATCGGCTGATGCTGGACGCTCACGCCCCACCACCCCGCCTACGGCGCAGGGCGCGCTTGACCGTCGATGCCGACACCCCGAGCTGCCGCACGCCCTCGCGGATCAGGGACTTGGTCCCGGCCGTCGGCGGCTGGGCGGCAGCCCACCGCTCCAGTTCCGGCGACCGTGGCCGGCCCTGCCGGGGCCCCTCCCCCGCCCCCTCGTCTGCGGGGGTCAGAAGGGGGGTCATATCTGCGCTGACCTGGTTTTTGACCCCCCTCAAGGGGTCAGGGCCGTCAAGCGGGGAGGGGGTCCTCCCGGACAGCCACCACGTGTGGGCCCGCACACCGGCCCAGCACAGCAGCCCCGCGATCAGCAAGGCCAGGTTGTAGTCGATGTTCTTCATAAGGTCACCTCCGATCAGGAACAAGGGGATGGGTTAGGAGATGCCGAACAGGAAGCCGGGCAGCCAGGAGACCCCGACCGACAGCCAGTCGAGGACGTGGTCGAGGATTCCGCCGATGGCTCCGGCGGTGAGGTCGGCCATCATCCCGAGCAGGGCGGCGATGGCCCAGAGCTTCCAGTTGACGCGCCGCTGGGGGGTGGTCGGGAACGACAGCCGCGCGAACGCCCCGAGCCGCGTGCTCAGCTTGTCCGGCATGAGCGCTCCGGCGGCGTAGATGGCCAGGCACGCCACCAGCGCCGAGACCACGAAGTGCGTGGCGGCTCCGGCGATGTAGGAGCCGCCGCCTGCGGCTTTGAGGGCGTCGATCGCCCCGGACAGGGCTCCTACGGTCCAGGTGTCGAGGGGGCCGCCGTCGAACCCCATCCTGAGCATGGGCAGGGCGATGAGGAACGCCACCTTGTCGCGCCAGTTGTCGGGGCCGATGCTCAGGTAGTCGATGACGAATGCCAGGATCAGCATCGATGCGACCCCGGCGGGGGAGAGAAGGTGCTCAGAGCCCATGGCTGTTTCCTCCAAAGGGGTTAGGGAGAGGGTTCGAGCAGCCGCCACGTGAACCGGTGACCGTGCGGGCCGGTCACGGACAGGTGCAGTGCGGCGGGGTCGGTGTCCGCAGCGAGCTCGGTGGCCATCAACGCGAGCAGGAGGTTCAGCTCGTACCGGGCGCGGGTCAGGCCGCGTGGGGTCTGCAGGTCGAGGATCACGGTGAACTCGGTGCCGGGGCCGTGTCCTATCTGGTGGCGGCCCTGGAACAGGACCGCTGTGTACATGTGCGGGTCGGGTTGCGTGGTGGCCATGACTGGCTCCTCACCTCGGGTGTGCCGCGACGCCGTACCGGGGTCGCGGCGGTCGTGTCATGCTGGTCACCTCCTCCGGCAGTCGTTCGCTGATCGGGTCGTTGGGGATCCGGGAGCCTGCTCCCGCGCGCGGGGCCGGTGTCTTCAGCACCGGCCCCGCGCCTGTTCCGGGAACACCCGGACCGGGACTCCGCGCCTACTGCACGAGTTCGAGGTCCTGGTCCAGGGGGTAGCTGGCGGCCCAGTCTTTCCAGCGGGTGTCGTCGTCGAGGGTCACGTGGATCACGCCACCGACGGTCGCCACTACGGCGATGACCGTCGCCGGGAGGCGGCCATTGCGACCGGGGTCGATGAACGTCATGCCTGGTTCGAGATCGCGGGCTTTGATGGTCTGCATCTCTGTCTCCTCACTGCGGTACCGGCCAGGCCGCCGTCGTGGCGGCCACCGCACAGACCAGACCCGCCAAAGGGGTGCCTGGCCTGCACGGTGGCGGACACGAGACGGCTAGAGGACGGCGGCCAGGGCCACTGCGGCCAGGGCGAGGGCCAGGGCCAGGGTCAGGGCCTCCCGGGACAGCCGGGCGGCCCGGACGAGGGCCAGGACCAGGGCGGCGGCGGCTACCGCCACCCCGGACCAGCCCGCGGCTACCGCCGCGTCCGGCAGGCCCGGCGCCATCAGCAGGGCACCCGCACCGGCCAGCACGGTGACGGCTGCGCCCTTGGCGGTGCTACCGACACTGGGCGCGGTGGCTGCGTTCGTGGTCATGTGGAACTCCCATCGGCTGAAGGTTTGGAGCTGAGTGCTCCCGGCACGCGCCCGCGCTGCGTCAGCAGCTCGGGCACGACCGTGGAGCGATCAGAAAGCCGTCGGCGGACGCCGCATGAGGTCTGGTCCGTGCAGGACCGTCAGCGGGCCGTCGGGGGGAGGGTGAACCCGTTGCCGTGGACGTGCGGGTCGACGGCAATGCCGACGTGGCACTCGACCGTTACCCGCACACCGGGCAGCAGCGGCGACACGGCGTCGCTGAGCTGGCCGTCGCCGGTGCCGTACAGGATGAGCGCCCTCGGATCACACGCGAAGACGACGAAGCCGGTGTGGGCGGTCGGCTGTCCCGGGACCTTCAACGCGGCCATCCACATGTCGACCTGACCGCGCTCGTTGTCGGGCAGCCGGATCGTGACGTTGCTGCAGTGCGTCCACATGGTGATGGACTCGGGTGCGGGCAGGCGCAGGCGCCGGGCGATGTCCAGGACCGTGTCGAGGACCTGTTCCCTGGTAAACGTCGGCGCCTGCGCGGGTGCGGTGAGGGTCGGGGCGGTCATACGGGGTGTGCTCCTTCGGTCGGGAACCGGTCGCCGGGTGGCGGCCACCGCACGGCCCGGGCCTGTCGGGCCCGGACCGCACGGTGGGCGTCACACATGGACGAGTTCCCGCACCTCAGACCCGATTTCGTCGACGACAGGCGTCGCCGGGTCCTCCGCCACGCGGGGCGGCATGTACCGCTGCGCGGTCCGCTCGCTGATCGCCAACCGGGCCGCCACCTGCTTCGGCGTGAGCTCCGGGTGCCGGGCCGCCAACGCGACGACGAGGTCGGCGGTCGACTTCGTCGTCTTGGCGGGCTTCGGCTTCGGCGCCAGCCTCGGCACCGGCGCCACCCGGGGCGCCGCCTCGGGCGCCACGTCGGCGACGGGGCGGAGCCGGTCCGGGTCGATGTCGGCCGCCAGCAACGCCGTCAACCGGTCGTAGTCCACCGACGCCGCGAGCCTCGCGGCGACCTCGTCGAGGTCGTAGGAGACCATCGCGATCGCCGACGACACCGGGTCGAGCGACTTCGTCAGCTTGAGGCGCAGCGCGGCGGCGATCGCCTTGTGCCGCACCGCCGTCGCCGCCTCCGTCTCAGCGGCGGTAATCGAGTCGCGCACCCCCAGGTCGGGATTCGCCGTGGCGAGCTGCCGAGCCCGCCACACCGTCTGTGGCATGCGCAGCCACAGCGCGGGTCCGTAGGCCGGAGCCTGCGCCGGGAGCCTCCCGGCAGCGCGCAGGTGGTCGCGGCGGCGGGCCTCGGTGTGCAGGACCAGGACCAGGAACGCGGCGACGGACGCACCGGTGAACAGCATGGTCTGGCCGGTGTCGTCGGGGTGGCCGTAGTAGTTCAACGCGGCCACCCCGGCCGCGACCACGACCGCCAGGAGCCGGGCGGCGATCGCGCTTTCACCGTGGTAGGTGCGCCGCCAGTCCGCGAACGCGAACAGCACGGCGGCGAGGAGCTCGACGACGGCGGCGACGGCCAGGGCCGACCACCGGTCGAACCGCAGGTGGAGCATGATCCCGTCGGACTGCCCATACAGGGCCAGCCCGGCGGTCGCGGCGTAGAACACGCTGAGCAGGGCCATCGGCCCCTGCCCGCGCAGGTTCGGGGTGTTCATCGAGGGCCTCCGGTAGCGGGATAGCGGCGGATCACGGTCAGGTAGACCCGGACGTGACCGGCACGACGAGCGGGCAGCTGGCGGGGAGTGCCGGTGACCTGGGCCTGTTCGAGCAGCGACAGCACCGCCGCCACCGCACCGGGCTTGCCGACCAGGCGCACCTGCACCGCCCCGGAGTTCGCGCGGGCCGTCACAGGGCACCGCCCCACCGGGCACCGACCGGGTACCCGGTCACCCCGGGCGGGAGAAGACCGGCGGCGGTGGCGCCCTGGTCGGCGTCGGCGCGTTCGTACGTCCAGCCGCCGGCCTTCAGGGCGTCGGCGAAGTCGCCGCCGGTGGCGACGGCCAGGGCGGCGGCGTCGATGCCGAGGGTCGCGGCGATGGTGAGCAGCGCGTCGCGGGAAACCGGCACGTCGTCGGAGAAACGCAGCGTGGTCATCGCGACCACCTGCGGCGGCGGACCAGCACCAGCTCCTCATCGTCGCCGGTGCCGCCCATCACCGCGTCGTGGTCGGCGATCGTCCCCGAGACGACCTCGCCGACCATGACCAGGGCGAACGTGATCGCGGCGCCGATCAGCGCCGCCCGTACGGGCTGCCCGGCCACGAAGGCCCCGATCCCGCAGACCAGGACCCCGCCCGACGCCATCACCGAGGTCAAGGTCACGTCGTCGTAGTCGGTCTCATCGCGGAGCATCGCGTAGACCATCGCGGCCCCCCACATCACCGACGCCACCCGCTTACCGCGCAGGTAGACCAGCTCCGCATACGCGGCCCGGGGATCCTCCCCAGGCTGCGGGAACCTCAGCACCCGGACCACGTCGCGCATCGTCGCGATCACCGCCCACCACCGGCCCTACGGGCAGCGGCGGCCCGGGAACACGCAAACCGGCGCACACCACGGCGGTCCCGCAGCTGCGCGAGCCGACGGCGCGCCTCGTGGCGCTCCAGCTCCGTCAACGCGAACTCCGTGAGCGCGAAATCGATCCGCGCCTCCGAGCTGGTCGGGTCGAGCGACCGCAGGGCCTTCTCTACCGCGATCTCGTCGATGTAGGACGGGTCCGGGTCGATGTCCAGGGGCAGGTCGCATTCCTCGGCGAACATCCGGTCTTTCCAGATCGCCTCCTCCCAGCACAACCGGCAGGCGACCCCTCCGATCAGATCGCTGAACGACGACCAATGCGATGAACAGATGCGCCCGGCCGCCTCAGCGACCGGGTGGCCAGCGGTCCACAGGACCTCCAGCGGGTCGCCAGCCGCGGCCGGCGCTATAGCCTTGACAGGCATCATGACTTCCCTTCTCAGCGGTTGGGTGTCGATGTGAAGGCCTCGGCGGGATGCCACCCGCCGAGGCCGCTTCGTTCTGAATCAAGTCGAGTGAGACCAGCGGCCCGGATCTGCCCGGGCCGCTGATCGGTTCATGCAGCGCTCGTGCCTCCGCCCGTTCGCCCTGCTCGCCCGGGATCTACCGGGGTCGGTCACCGAGTGACTCAATGCAGAGATGCCACGCACGGCAACACTCACGCCTCTTCCTGTCGCTATCCATTTGTCAAAGAACAAGCGCCCTGGTGGAACCCAGACAGGCTTGCCGTAACCCCCCTTACGTCATATCGACGTGTTGGGGTTACGGGATGGAGCGTAAGGGGGGTTACGGCAACGTGTCAAGGACCATAGCGCGACGTGCGTAAGGCACGTTACGATGCAGGTGAACGGGGAGGTACGCAGGTGGGATAGAGAAGAGGAGCTCATGGAGGAGATGCAGCGGGTACGGGAGGAGCGCGATCCCCTGGTGCGGGTGAGGCTTGCGACTACAGCCGTTTCGCGGTATCAGGACGCCATTAGCGAGCTAGGCGTGATCCGCCGTGACGCAGTAGAGGAGCTACGGGGGCAGGGTCTGACCTTGACCGAGATAGCGGAGCAGGCTGGGGTAAGTCGGGCTCGCCTGTCACAGGTAGGCGCCCCACGGCCGAAGGCCGAACGTGGGCTGCTGAGCACAGGAAACGGTGTGATCATCGCGGTACCGGTGGAGTCGGCTGCTTACCCCGGTCACGATGCCACCCGACCGGTAATTCACCGCGAGGACGCGGAATTCGTTCACCGCATCTCCGTGCTGGCCCAGTCGTACGGGCTCACTGCCGAAACGGAGTACGTCGGCCAGTCCGAGTTCATCGACATGAACCGCGACGGCCTGATCGTGACCTGCGGTCCCCGCCAATCCCCATGGCTGGAACAGCTGCTCACCGGCGACCCCAATTACGGATTCGGCCGTGACACCACGGGCTGGTACCTCGAAGACAAATCGACGGGTGAACGTCACCGATCGCCACAGGATCGCGGAGAGACTGCCGACTTTGGCTACCTCGGGGTGTTGCCGCGGCCGGACGGCGATGGGGGCTGGATCTACGCAGCCGGCATTCATGCGTCCGGTTCGCGCGGAGCTGCCATGTACCTGCAAGAGCACATCAAGGACCTCTACGAGGAGACTCGCAACAGCCTGTGGTCATGCTTGGTGCGGTGCGATTACGCGCCGGACAGCGGAGACCTTCTGAGTGCCGAGATCCTTGCGCCAGTCAAGCGTCGCGGCCGGCTCAAGCCCCGTAAGGCCAGCTGATGAGAATTCTCGTCACTGGTGGTCGCGGGTTTCTTGCTCGGGTTGTGGCCTGCTATCTGGTTGAACAGGGTCACGAAGTCGCCCTGCTGTCGCGGTCTGTTGACCTGTGCCTGCCCGTTGATGTCCAGGTGATTCAAGCGGACATGCGAGATCGTCAGCAGCTTCAAGCCGCGATCACCGCGCCGTTTGACGGCGTCGTACACCTCGCAGGCCTCGGCAACGTCCGAGATTCGGTCGAAGACCCGTTGACGTACTTTGAGGTCAACACCGGCGGGACGCTCAACCTCCTGACCGCACTCCGGCAGGTCAACCCAACGCGACGCCCAGTGGTGGTGCTCGCGTCGACCCAGACGGTTTACGGCTCGCAGCACACCGACCCCATGACCGAAGAGCTCCTGGCAGCACCGGAGCAGCCCTACGCGATGTCCAAGCTCGCAGCAGAGCAGATCCTCGCCGAGCATGCCCGAACCGGCGCTATCGGCGCGGTCTCCCTTCGCCTGGTCAACCTCGCTGGCGCCCATGGCACCATCCGCGATGACAACGCACGTGGCATCATCCCGAAAGTTCTCACAGCAGCCGCCACCGGCTCACCGATCCAGGTCAACGGAGACGGGTCCACCGTGCGTGACTACGTGCATGTCACCGACGTAGCCGACGCGATCGCCCGCATACTCGCCGTTCATCGTTTCGGCGAAACGGCGGTCTATAACATCGGCAGCGGCCGAGGACTCTCGGTTGCCGAGATCATCCAAGCGGCACGAGACGTAACCGGATATGCCGTTCAGGTGGAATCACGCCCGCCCGTTCCCGAACCACCTAGCCTGGTCGTTGATCCGCAGCGCGCCCAGGAGGCACTCGGCTGGAAGCCCAGCCGATCCCAGATCGAGATCATTGTGAGGGACGCCTGGAACGCCTCCCATAGCGCGACCGGCGGCAATTAAGGTCGACGCCCTTGATCGAATCGGTCACGATGATCGAATGGACCGGGGGACGATCAAGACCAGACCAGGGCTAACTCAACGACCTGATGCCAGCGATCAGGATCCAGCCCCAGTGCCAGGAAGGCCGTCAGTGGTCTCCCTCAGCGCTGGGGCCATCATCGTGATGGGCGCCCTGTGCTGCGGTGGCCTGACCGGCGCTGTGCTGGGCATGTTCACGTTGTTCGGGGAGGCGCGCCTCGGCCAGATTCCGCCGTTCGCTGCGCTGGTGGCAGTGGTGTTCGGTGGGCATGCGGCGACGAGCTGGTGGGCGGTGGCGGCGCGGCCGGGTTGGTGGGTCGTGGCCGGCACGCAGGCCCCGTATGTGCTCGCGTATGCGGTGGGTGCCCCGACCTGGTATTTCGTGCGTTACCCGTTGGGGTATGTGGCGTGGGCTCTGGCAGTTGCGGTCGCGGTGTCGTGGCTGGTCGTGTGGTATCTGCGCGAGCCGCGGTCGTCTCGGCGCGCGGTTGTGTTCCTGTCGGTGCTCGGTGTGCTGGTCGCGGGGAACGCGGCCGGGGTCGCGTGGATCAGGTGGCAGGCGACGGACGGGATGGGGTTGCTGGGTCAGCCGGAGCCGTGGATGGCGTGGCGTATGGCGATGAGCAGCTCGTGCCTGTCCGGCAACGAGTACCACTCCGATCGCACGGGCACCGTGCGGGCCGACTGCCCGACCGGCCCCGACGGCAACTACTTCGCCGGGGAGTACGACGAGGACCGGTGGAACCGGTGCGCCGAGGCGGAGGCGTGGGAGCCGTTCGCGCGCTGGCACGAGGCGGACAAGCGGCACTACTCGTTCACCCTGCACCCCAGCCCCGACATCTGGGTGACCGACGGCGACACGGCCACCACCGAGGTCACCGTGCGCGTGGATCACTGGGGGCCGTTCCGGGTTGCGGACGGGTGGACGCTGTCGGCGTGGTCGGAGACCTGGCAGGTCGAGGCGCACCGGGTGCCCCTCGGAGGGTGGAAGATCGCCCGGATCACGGTTCCCGCCCCGATCCAGGTCATACCGAAGCCCTGATACGGGAGCCACAGCACCCGCCAACGAAGGTCAACCGGCGCCCCGTGCACTGTTGCCGGACTCCTGACCGGGGTCGGCGAGGTCGAGGGCCTCGTCCATCGCGATCCGGGTCGTGATGACCCGGTCCCACAGGCGTGCCACCTCGGCCATCGCGCGCAGCTGCTGCGGTGTGACCGTTGCGCGATCCGATGACCGTCGACGACTGACAGACCTGGCAAGGGTGTCCGTTAGGGGACGTTTATCGGACAGCTTGGTCGTGTACCGGGCGAATATTTGCGTGCGACGCTGGACACTTCCGCGGATTGCCTTGTGGGGAGTGGCGTTGGGCATCGGCGAGTCGCTGGGAGGGCCTGGGTTGTTGGATGCTTCGGTCTCGGCTGACGGCGGGAGGGCTGGGGATGAGGGCCGTCTGACCGGTGATGGGCCTGCAGCGGTGACCGCGCGGTGGGTAGAGGTGCACCGGTTGGCGGTGGCCGGTCGGGAACCGGTGATCGCCCGGGATGTGGGTGCCCGGGTGGCCCGGGTGTGGGTGGGCCGGTCCCGGTTCGCCGACGTCGCGGCGCTCTCACGGGAGACGCTGACGCTGGGCCCCGACGCTGACGCGCTCTACTACCTGGGGTGGGCGACGTCGGCGACCGGCCAGCCCCGTCAGGCGCTGGCCTACTACACGCAGGCCCTGCCCATCATGCGGGAGGTCGGCAACCGCGCCAGCGAAGCCGCCACCCTCAACAACATCGGCGCCGTGTATTTCGGGTTGGGTGACTGGCAGCAGGCGCTGGCGTATTACGCGCAGGCCCTGACCATCCGGCGGGAGGTCGGTGACCGCACCGGGGAAGCCGCCACCCTCAGCAACATCGGCGCCGTGTACAACGGGTTGGGTGACCGGCAGCAGGCATTGGCCTACTACACGCAGGCCCTGCCCATCCAGCGGGAGGTCGGCGACCGCGCCGGCGAAGCCGCCACCCTCAGCAACATCGGCGGCGTGTACTACGGGTTGGGTGACCGGCAGCAGGCGTTGGCCTACTACGCGCAGGCCCTGCCCATCATGCGGGAGGTCGGCGACCGCGCCGGCGAAGCCGCCACCCTCAACAACATCGGCCTCGTGTACAACGGGTTGGGTGACCGGCAGCAGGCATTGGCCTACTACACGCAGGCCCTGCCCATCCAGCGGGAGGTCGGCAACCGCGCCGGCGAAGCCGTCACCCTCAACAACATCGGCCTCGTGTACGACGGGTTGGGTGACCGGCAGCAGGCATTGGCCTACTACACGCAGGCCCTGCCCATCCGGCGGGAGGTCGGCGACCGCGCCGGCGAAGCCGTCACCCTCAACAACATCGGCGGCGTGTGCGACGGGCTGGGTGACCCGCAGCAGGCATTGGACTACTACACGCAGGCCCTGCCCATCACGCGGGAGGTCGGCGACCGCGCCGGCGAAGCCGCCACCCTCAACAACATCGGCGGCGTGTATTACGGGTTGGGTGACCCGCAGCAGGCGCTGGCCTACTACGCGCAGGCCCTGCCCATCATGCGGGAGGTAGGCGACCGCGCCGGCGAAGCCGCCACCCTCAACAACATCGGCGCCGTGTACGACGGGTTGGGTGACCGGCAGCAGGCATTGGACTACTACACACAGGCCCTGCCCATCATGCGGGACGTCGGCAACCGCGCCGGCGAAGCCGTCACCCTCAACAACATCGGCGGCGTGTGCGACGGGTTGGGTGACCGGCAGCAGGCATTGGACTACTACACACAGGCCCTGCCCATCATGCGGGACGTCGGCGACCGCACCGGCGAAGCCGCCACTCGCTATAACATCGCGATGATTCACCGAGCGGACGGCAACCTGGACGAGGCGATCAGGGAACTCCAACTCGTCGTCGATCTCGACCGCCAGATCGACCACCCCGACCTCGCGTCCGACACCGCCGCGCTCGAACAAGTACGCCACGAACGAGCACAACACCTCGGCAAGGCCTGAACCACCCCGCCGCCCGGTGACGTCCACCAGCACCGCTCTGCTCGACGTCCGGATCTGCCTCGATCCGGCCGGCAGTCCGTACGACCAGGTCGGAGACGAGCGACCTCGGCCGTAACCGTGAGTGCATCGGCATACCAACGATGGGTGTCGGCTTGGGCGGGGCCAGTTCTCGCTCGTACGAATCCCCGAGGCGAGAGCCTGGAGCCAGAGATGGCGCGTAGATGGGCCATCGTTCACCAACAGAGCCACCGGACACGGTCTCGTCCCGAAGCTGGATCTGCGGGGGCGAGCGGCGGGACAGGTACCGCCTCGTCAGGGGCACCAACCGTCAATGCGGGTCAGCCTGTGCCCCGGGCGGTGTTGCCGGACCCCTGACCGGGGGCGGCGAGGTCCAGGGCCTCGTCCATCGCGATCCGGGTCGTGATGACCCGGTCCCACAGGCGCGCCACCTCGGCCATCGCGCGCAGCTGCTGGGGTGTCCACCGCTGCCGCCGGCTCCAGTCACCCTGCGGTGGAGTGAGCTCGACACCCAGCTCACGCACCCGCGCCATCGCCGCACGCAGCCCCATCGCCGCTTCCACGTACGCCTGCCTCTTGCCCTGCACCCACAGGTCGAATTCGCTGACCGCCGCCACCACCGCACCCTATCGAACTGGCGTTCGAGCGCGTCAAGACGAGTTCGCAGAGTAGGCGGCTACGCCGCTCATTACCGCTCCCCCGTAGTCGACTGTCTAGATCGCGGGGGGCGTCACGTTTGTACTGGTGAACGCGGCCTGATGGTAGGGGGCGGTGGTTCGCGCGCGTTGTGGTGTTGGCGTGGAAAACATCTCCACCTCCGCAAATGCGCCTCTGAGCTGGGGTAACTGTTGCGGAGATGGCCTCGGCGCGGGAGGCCATCTCCGCATCGCTGCAGCCTATTTCTCAGTGCAAGATCGTGCGGAGTTGCGGAGATGGAAAGATCACTATCTCTGCTATCTCCGCAACCCATTTCCCCAGCTAGACGAGTGTTTTTGCGGAGTTGCGGAGTTGCGGAGATGGAATCGGGGGTTGGCGGCGCACCGAGCGCCGCTTAACGGTTGCAGCCAGAGCTACAAATATCCGTTTACGGCCGATTTAGAGCTCAACTACAGCGCCGTTGTTCCGAAGTGGTTCCGAGGTATCGGCAACCGGGCGGCCGAACGATGCATTCGAGCAGCTCAACACATGTCTGTGTCCATGCATGGACTCCCCCTCCGGAGGCGGGGGCGCAGGTTCGAATCCTGCCGGGGGCACCATCCGGATTAAGTCACTGAACTGCAAAAACGAATGCCCCGACCAGCGGGAACGCTGTCGGGGCATTCGTACATGTGTCCGACTGTCACGGGGTGTTTTCGGCCGTCACCGGGGGTCTGCGCCAAATGCGCGCCAAGTTTTTCTATCCCTCGTCGTGGCCCAACGCGCGCTGGATCTGCCTGAACATCTGCTGCTCTCCGCCGTCGAGGCACTTGGCGTAGATCTTGAGCAGGATCTCCACGGAGTGACCCGCCCACTCAGCGACGGTGGTTGACGGCACTCCTCCGTTGAGCCACGTCGACACTGCCGCGTGCCGCAGGTCATAGGGTGTGGCGGCGAGAGGCGTGGCGTAGACCTCAGGGGTGAACGCACCCGCACGGGCGAGTCGCCAGTACCGGTTGACGGTGCCTTTGGGCAGTTCCTCGGCGTTGCGCTCGCCGCGGAACAGGCGTCCGTCCGGGGAGGTGCCGAACTCCTTCATGTGGCGGTGCAGGTGGGCGGTGAGTTCGGGGCAGGACGGGACCGTCCGGCCTTCGCCCACGGCGCGCTGTTTGAGCTGGCGGCGGTCGCGGTTCTTGCCGCTGTCGGTCCATTCCCGGCCGGCGTGCGGTTCGGCGACCTCCAGGTGCAACTCACCCCAACCTTTGTCGGGCAGGGAGAGGTTGCGCTTGGCGAGGCTGGTCGCTTCCTCGGGGCGGAGTCCGGCGAAGTAGAGGCAGGCGAAGTACCCCACTAGGCGCGGCCCGCTGCGTCCCATGTCTTCCAGGGCGTTGAGGAGAGTCCGGGCCTGAATGGGGTTGGCGACGGCTCGGCGGTCGACCAGGTGAGTCGTCTTCGGCACGGTCCACTTGAGCGCTGGCATGGGGTTGATCTGGAGGTGCTTGCCCTCAACTGCGTACTCCAGTGACGTGTTGAAGATCTTCCGCCAGCGGCTGACGACGCTGGATGCCCTCGTGGTGCCGTCCAGGCAGACCGTGAGGCTATCCAGCACTGCACGCAGCACGACGGGCTTCGCGAGCGCCGACACCTGCCTCGTGTGCGTCTCGATCCAACGCAGAGCGGCCTTGACCTCGGGTGGGCAGTTGTCCGCGTTGCGCTTGGTTGGGTTGAACGCCCACCTGTTCAGCGCGTGCCTGACCAGCTTCGCGTCGGGCATGCCCCGCTCGCTGGTGAACATGGCCAGGGTGATCGCCGACAGGGCCTCCGCATGAGTACGCCGGGTCGTGGCTGCCGCGCGCTTCCACTTCATATCTGCGAAGGAGCAGGCGAACGCGTACCAGGTCATGCTTGCGTTCTGCTGGCGCACCATCGATACCGGTAGCCCCGACTCGATGTGGAACGCCTCACCCTTGCGGGCCGCCGCGACCAGGTCGGATCGAAACCCGTCCGCTAAAGGCGCACTCGTGAACGGCTCCCGAAGCGACCGGCCGGCCACCACCCATCGCACGTAGTGGGTCGTGGCCCGTTTGCCCTTGTAGACCTCTGTCTTCCAAATACGCACGTCATAGGTCGTCTCGCTCATCAGGAGTTCACCTCTTCCAGGGTTTCGATCCAGGCCTCGTAGACGGCGCGGTCGATGCGGATCTCACCGTTGGGCAGCTTCTTGCATCTGGGCGCCTTCCTCTTCGCCCGCCAGTCGTAGAACGTCGATCGTGTGATGTCGAGATCAGCGCACAGCTCCGGGATCGTCACGAAACGGGAAGGTCGGGGTGTGGCGCCGCAGTGGCACCTTCGGACGGCAGGGGCGGTCATCGAGAGTCCTCCAGTGCTTGGTAAACGTCCTGAGAGCCATGCTGAGCCAAGATTTTGCATGTTTGCATGTTCCGGTATGCATCTATGATGTTCTGAGTAGGTTGGTCCGCGTATCGGGCGTTCGCCGAACGCTCTCGCTGTTGGGTGGCTCGGTGGGTTGGGGCTGGAATGCCGGTGACAGAAGTGACAGAAGTGACAGAAGTCGGTGCGGTTCGGGGTTCTGTCACTTCTGTCACTTCTGTCACGCGCTTCTCCGCTCAGTGCGAAGCGCGGTGAGGGTCGCGGCCGGGCGGTGAACCTCGGGGTTGACGAGATACGCCGCCGACGGCGGCCGACCGGTCGCCGGACGCGGAGCGGGAT
Organism: Allocatelliglobosispora scoriae; assembly: GCF_014204945.1. NCBI lineage: Bacteria > Bacillati > Actinomycetota > Actinomycetes > Micromonosporales > Micromonosporaceae > Allocatelliglobosispora > Allocatelliglobosispora scoriae. Next base: position 4,664,839 of record NZ_JACHMN010000002.1, on the reverse strand, counting down.
CGGCCGGCCGGATGTACCCGTGCAGTTCCAGCAGCGACAGGACCGGGTCGATGTCGGCGGTGGTGGGCATGTGGGACTTCAGGGCGCGTAGGAGGTCGCGTTTGGTGAAGGTGGTGGTGTCGGTGCGGGTGAGCCATGCGAGGACGGTGCGGGCGTGTTGGGTGGTGCGGTCGGCGCCCATGTCGTCGAACGCGGCCAGGGCGTGGGCGGCGTAGTACCGGCCGATGACGATGGCGCGGTCGAGGGTGTCGGCGTCGATGGCTTTGCCCCATCCGTCGCGGAGGTGTTCGGCGAGGTGGATGAGTCCGGCGATGCGGATGACGGCGCCGACGTATTTGCTGCCCCAGTCCACGATGTGCCCCCACGCTCCGCTGGGCGCGAGCAAGGGCTCTACCTCCCGCTCCAGATCGAGGACGCGCTCGTTCGCGTCGCGGGTGAGCGGGAGGACGGCGGGGTCGGTCCACTCGGCGAGCGTCGCGACCAGGGCGGTGAGGCTGGTCGTGTAGACCTCGGTGACCTCGTGCGGGATGGTGTCGGCGCCGATCTTCCGGTAGCCGACGGTGTTCTCGGGGACGGAGAACAGGATGCGGGCGAGCAGGCCCTTGCCTCGGAAGCCGGGCATGCCCGCGATGTCGCGTAGCACGTCGGGCTGTACCGCGAGGCCGAGGGTGAGCGCGGGTTTCTCGACGTGTTCGGATGGTCGGCCTGTCCGGTCGACGAGGAGCATGTCTCCGGCGTGGCCTTTGAGGAACACCTCCAGGTTCGGAGTACCCGAGTACCGCCCGGCGAGGGTGGCGAAGATCCCGCCTTCCGGTGACAGCACCGCCAACCGGCCACCCTGCTCAGCGAGGAGTGACGCGGCTTTCTCGCTGGTGACGTCGTCAGCGATCAGCCGGGGCTTGGCCGGAACTCTGATGCCTTCCGCGTGCATCGCCGCCGCAGCGGCATCGGCGATCAGCGAATCCCGCACTGCCGGGTCGGGAGCGTTCGCGGCGACGTTCGCCGCCTTCTCCGCTGCCTTGCCCGCCACCTTCGCCGCCAGCTCCGCCTCGATGATGACCGGCCGCATCCGCTCCGCCAAAGCCCGCTCCGCACACAGCAGCGGCGAGATCATGCACGCGAACACCGCCGACTTCCGCGACCCCGGGGGGAGTACCGCGACCGTGTACAGGTTCACCGGCTCCCGCCACGAACCCCGCACCTCCACCTCCGCCCGACCACCCGCAGCCGTCGACAACGCCGCGAGCGCCACCGACCCGGCCAGGTCGACGGGAGTCTGCGTGAACTCCGCGACGGCCAGAACGTAGCTGGCGACCCACGCGGGGAGCATGTGGGCGGGGAACTCCGGCAGGTGCCGCTTGTCCCCCAGGGGAACCGGGACCTGCCACCCGCTCGGGGTGGGTTGGTCGCCGAGCAGGGCGTAGCCCTCGGCGAGCGCGGTGGTCGGGTCGCCGGTCTGTGCGGCTTGGGTGAGGCGGTGGCCGAGCTGCACCACGCGGCGCCGCTGGGCGTGCCCGCTGATGATGCCCGCATAGTGCGACGCGTTCGCCACCGACGGGACGGCTTGCATGAGTGTGTGCAGGTATGGGGCTCCGCCGAGCCGGTCGAGGTCTCCGACGGTGGCGAGGTGCGCCCCTACGGTGACCGGGTCGACCGGAGAGCCGAGGGCTCGCAGGCTGGTGAGGTGTTCCCAGAGGGTGGCGTGTGCGGGGCGGTAGAAGTCCGCAGCGGTCAGTGTTTCTCCGAGGGTGTCGAGGGTGTCGGGGGCGAGTAGGGCCGCACCGAGGACGGCCTGTTCGGCTGCGTTGTCGAAGGCTGCGGTTGCGGTCACTGGTCGCTCCCGTTGAGCAGGTCCGACTCGGTGTCTGCGCTGCGGTGCGCGGGCGGGGCGGGCTTGGTGCTCATCGGGGGGTGGATGCGCAGGTAGCGGCGTACTCGGCGGTCGGTTCCGCCCATCGCGGTGGGGTGGCCGGTTTGCGCGATGGTGCCGGTGCCGGCCAAGGCCCGGCAGGCGCGGTCGATCGTGGCGGGGTCGCCGATGAGCCAGATTTCCAGGTCAGTGGTCATGGGTTGCTCCCGTTCCTGCTCGGTGGGTGAGTGCGGCGTAGACGGTGGCGATCGCGACCCGTGCCGACTCCTGGATGCGCTGCTCGGTGCCGGTGAGGTGGACGACGACCCGGATCTCCAGCCGTGTGCGGCCGGTGTCGGCTTGCTGGTAGCGGGTCGCGACCAGCCGCCCGAACGAGGTGCTCCAGCACTCCGGGGCCGAGGCGTGCTCGCCGGTGGTGTGGCGTTCGGTGGTGCAGTGGTGGCCTTTCTGGCACCAGTGCGGGTGACGGTTCATCGGGTGCCGTCGCGGTGCAGTCGGCGGAGGTGGTTGGCCACGCGCCGGCCGTGGCGGAGCTTCAGGCCTTCGGTGCGGCAGGACCCGCAGGGGCGGGAGCGGCGGGGAAAGGCCTTGACGTGGCCGGTGCCGTGGCAGCGGCGGCACCGTGCGTATGGCGAGACGGCACAGAGCGCTGCGTAACCGAGCGTGACGACAATGGCGGGGCAGGTGAGTGTGCTAGCTAGCGAGGCGAAGGTGTCCACGAGTAGGCCTCCAGAGCCTGTTTCAGGGTGCGGAGGGCTGGCGCCGCTAGGTCGCTAGGGCGCTGGCCGGGGTTCGGATCGGGGTGCTAGCAGGGGTGCTAGGTCTAGCAGGACAAGGCGCTAGGCCTAGCACCCCCGTACCGGGCTTTTCGACCGGTTATGTCGGGATCAGTCGACGGGCTTGCCGCCCTGGAATCGGTCACGTTGGGTGATGGCGTTGGCGATCGCGGTCCGTTCGATGCCACGCCGGTTCTGGCCGTTGCGGAACACCTGCACGGTCTTGATCCCGTACCGGCCGAGGGCCTTGGTGACCTGCTCGCCGGTCCAGCCGGCGTAGGCGTCGGGGCGGTGGTCGGCGAGGCGTTCGGCGAGGGTTTCGCACCACACCTTCGGCTCGGTCGCGGGCACCACGGCCAGGACGTCGTCGAGGACCCGGTGCTCATCGCGCGGGCGTTCGCTGCTCGCGGCCGGGTCCAGGGCGTGCCCGGTCACCGTCCCCGCCGCTTCCCGAGCCGCCCTCGCTCGGGCGACGACCTGCTCGGCGGCGGGGCCGTCGAGGTAGTAGGTCCGCACGATCTGCGGGTCGTCGCCCTCCCCTGCCAGGTACCCGATGCCCCGGTCGGAGCGGGCGAACATCGTGGCCTGGATACCGGCCTTGTAGCTGCCGGTGCCCAGGACCATATCGTTCGCCACGTGTCCCATGACCTTCAGGCAGAACCGCAGTACCGCGTTCGACGAGATGCCGGTGGGCAGGGATTTCGCGTCGACGCGCTGTGTGGCGAACACGGCGGTGATGCCGAGTGCGGGGCCGCGTCGGACGAGGTCTTCGCAGATGGCGGTGAGTTCGTCGCCGTGCTCGGGGTGCTCGAACCACCGCTGGCACTCGTCAACGGCGACCATGACCGGGTGGAGCCGGTACGCGGGCAGGCTCGCCAGTTCCGGGGTCACCTTCGACTCCGGGCACAGCTCACGCGGCAGCTCCCGGATCACCTTCGCGCGGCGCCGCAACTCTGCTTGAAGGTCGCGCATGTCGGCCAGGGCGTAGGCGATGTCGTCGTCGTCATCACCGGACCGGTACCGGTGCGCCACCGGCTGCAACGCTCCGAAGTCCCCGGTGCCCTTGAGGTCGTACGGGTGCAGCTCCGCGCGCGGGTCGAGGGCTGCGGCGAGGAGCATCAGGCGCAAGGCGAACGTCTTGCCCATGCGCGGGATCGCCCCGATCGCCGCCGAGGCGAACATCAGGGTGACACCGACCTGCCGACCGCGCGGGTCGGTGCCGAACGGGAACGGCCGGAACAGATCCACCGCCCCCGCCTTGACCAGGGGCCACGGTGCCGGTTTCGTCGCCGCCATCTCCCGGTCCCCGACCCACAGGATCAGCCGCCCGGGGTGGACCGACGGCTCCGCCTCCGGCCACACGCACCCCACCGGCCGCGCCAGCCCCGACGCGAGGGCCAAGCGGCGTTCGATGACCTGCTCAGCGGTAGCGCCTCCGGGGAGGTCGATGGTGGCGCGCCATCCTTCGCCGTCGCGGACGATCGGGGCGGGGAACCGGATGGCCTGCGGGTTCTTCGCCAACCGCGCGGTGATCGCGGCCAGACCGAGGACGGACAGGGCGTGGACGATGCTGTCGGAGTCCAACCGGGCCACCTGAGACGACACGATCGCCGTCCCCGCGATCGGCCGGTCACCCGGACGACCCACCAGGCCGAACACCACCACCGCAACGAACCCGCCCGCGATGGTGGCGAGGGTCTGCTCGCCGTCGGTCAGCGACGCCCACCCCACCCCGCCAGCACACGAGACGACCAGGGCGCCGATCCCGGCCAGCCAGGCGCGGAACCGGACGCGGGAGTCGCGTTGCATGGAGAGCTTGCGGTACTCGGCCGGGTCGTTCTGGTGGACCGCCCCCAACCGGAGCTGGTGGCCCTCGCGGTCGAGGACCCACCGCCACCCGCCGCGGACCGCCCTGCCCACGCCGACGGGTGTGTAGAGGGCGAGCTTGCCGAGGTAGAGGGGTGTGCGGACGGTGTGGTAGCCGGTGGTGTGCGCGGCGTATTTCGCCGCCCACGCCATCGTGTCGGTGAACGCGGCCCGCGAGCGCAGCCACGGCGGGATGATCGGCGCCCGCTGTGCCGGCCGACTCTGCCACCCGCCCGAGGGCAGGTCAGCACTGTCGACCAGCGTGGCGCTGGTGTCGTCGTCGGTGAGCAGGTCGGCGAGAGCGGCGTCCCAGTCGCCGTTCGTGCTCTCGGCGGTCATCGGGCCACCCCCGCACCGACGGTGACCGCGTCGAACGCAGCCCACGCCAGCTCCGGGACCTCCGCACGGACGGGCAGGGTGTCCAGGTCGAGCAGCCGCACCCACTGCGCCGTGGCGACCTCCGACTCCAGCGCCACCGGCACGCGCCGGGAGTCGCCGGTCGCGAGGTACAGGGCATCGAGGTGGCTGTGCGCGGGCTCGGCGGGCCTGCCGGGGCCACGGTCCGGCTTCGCCGGAGCCGGGATCTCCGCGACCAACCACGGCACGGGCAGCACCCGCATCCCCGGCAGCACAACAACCGGCCCGGACGGGTACAAGTCCGCGGTGAGACCGGTCTCCTCGCGCAGCTCCCGCAGCGCCGCCTCATGGGGCGCCTCGTTCGGGTCGACGTGGCCGCCGGGGAACATCAGGCGACCGGTCGCGTTGTGGTGGACCAGCAGGACCCGCACCGCATGCGGATCGATGACCACGACGGACGCGGTCAGATGCCGCGTTTCCTCAGTGACCGTAGGTGGTGCGAACATGGCAGGTGCTCCTTGATAAGGGGCGGCGGGACACGGCTCGGTTGTCTAGGCCTGGTGACCGTGTCCCGCACTCCGAACTGGTCTGCCCGGTGGCAGCCACCACCCGCACCGACCCCGCAGGCTCGGTCCGGATGGAAGCGGTCACACAGGCTGAAGCTCCAGCAGCTCAACAGCCATTTCCGGGCGGTCAGGTGTCCGCTCCGACCCGGCCACCACGACCGGGTCGGGCTTGGGCATGTACCGACGCGCAGTACGGTCGCTGATCCCCAACCGCGCGGCCACCTGCGCAGGCGACAACCCCGGATGCTTCGCAGCAACCGCTACCACCTGCTCCGCCACCGACGGCCGAACCACGGCCCCGGCCGCCGCCCGCCGTGCCGGACGCGGAGCCGGTACGGACGGCACCTGCACCGGCTCCAGCACCGCCACGGCGATAGGCACAGGTGCCGCGTCCGGCTCCGCCAGCTGGTCGACTGGGCGGAGCTTGCCCTGCCGCGCCAGGACCTCCACCGCGAGCAGGAACGCCGCCGCCGGGACCGCCGCCACGAGACGCGCCAGCACCGTCGGCTGAGCCGACGCGATATTCGCCGCGAGCGTCGCCACGATGCCGAAGCCCAGCGCGAACCTTGCCGAGGTGCGCGGCATCCGCCCGTTGGCCTTGTCCGCGAGCATCGCCATCGTGCCCACGACGATCAGGCCGTCGATCGCGAGAGGGTAGACCGTCGCGACCGGAGCCGACTCCCCCGCCATCAACGCGACGTGCGTGATATGCCGGAACGACGCATAACCGGCGACACTGGCGACAGCGAGAGCACCGATCCGCGACGCCCAGGTCGTGACCGTGGTCCGAGTAGAAGTCAGCATCACAGCGACCCCCGCCGAGCCACAGCAGCCTTCGAACACACGAATCGGTACTTCGCGTTGCGGCGATCCCGCAGTTGCGTGAGCCGGAGCTTGACCTCCGTACGCTCCAGGTCAGTCAGGCGAACGGCATCTCCGCGCATCGCCCGCTCGACCGCGATCTCATCGATGTACGTCGGATCGATCTCGACCATGTGCGGTAGCCCATGCTCGACCGCGAATACGAGGTCCGTTACCAACACGAACTGCCAGCACGGTGTACACGCCACACCACCGAGCCGTTCAGGCTCGGGGTGCCGACACGTACGAGCTGCCACAGCAGCCAATGGGTGTTCCCAGGTCCACTGACCCGGTTCGTCGGCGGGAGCCGACGCGATAGCCTGAGCAGGCATCGTCATTCCTCCAAGCAGGGGAGATTGATGTACCGGCCTCGACGAGTTGCCGCTCGTCGGGGCCTTTCCTTCAATCAGAGTACGCACTCAGTGCGTACTCGTCAACATGGACCACTGGCGATTGGGACCGGTGGATTGTTCGAGGTCGTGCGCCTTACCGCGTCTTGCATGTCCACTCTCTCTCGATCAGCTCGAACACCATCACCCCGCTCCTGGACAGCTTCGGGATTTCTTCCGTAGCCTCAGGACGTCCCGGGACGTCCATAGCGTTAGAGGTTTCGATGGCGAACGAACGTCTACGAGAAGCGCTGCTAAAGGCAGCAATCACCCCGGAAGCTCTGGCAGAACGCATCCAGGTCAGCGCCAAGACCGTCGAACGATGGGTCAACCTCGACCGGTTGCCATATGCCCGGCACCGGCATGAGATCTCCGTGCTCCTGGAAGAGCGCGAGGCGTACCTCTGGCCGAATGCACTGTCGACCGAGCGATCCGCCAAGGTCGCGCAGTCGGAGGTCACACAGGTCTATCCGCGCAGGTCATCCGTGACGATCGACGTGTGGCGGAGGCTGTTCGACCAGGCGAGTCGGAAGATCGGCATCCTGGTCTACGCAGGTCTTTTCCTGCCCGAGCTGGAGCCGCGCCTCATAGCGATCCTGAAGTCCAAGGCCGAGTCCGGTACGCGAGTCGAGATCCTCCTAGGCGACCCGGAATCGGAGGTTGTCGCCCAACGCGGAGCCGAGGAGGGCATCGGCGGAGCCATGGCCAGCAAGGTTCACAACGTCCTCGCCTACTACTCGCAGCTCCGCACCGTCCCAGGCGTCTTTGCCCGCTTCCACAGCACGCCGCTCTACAACTCGATCTACCGGTTCGACGACGAGATGCTGGTCAACGTGCATGCCTACGGCTTTCCCGCCGCACACTGCCCTGTTTTCCACCTCCGGCGCCTCTCGGCCGGCGAACTCTTCGACACCTACGCCGACAGCTTTGATCGCGTCTGGTCGAGCGGAACGCCCATCTGGGAATCTCCCGTGGCAGGCTAAGCACATGGCGAGGATCGAGCACTTCAACGACCCAGCAGCACCGAAGCCCAACAGCATCGTTCCCGCCGTCACCGTGCACGTTCAGGACGCCGACGGCCGGGTGTTGCTGATCCGGCGTACCGATAACGGGCTATGGGCTCTGCCGGGCGGAGCGCAGGAGTTCGGCGAGTACATCGCTGAGACCGCGGTGCGCGAGACCTTGGAGGAGACAGGCGTCACCGTAGAGGTCACCGGCCTGGTAGGCATTTACACCAACCCTCGCCACGTCGTGGAGTTCAGTGACGGCGAGGTTCGCCAGCAGTTCTCCATCTGCTTCCGAGCGAGGTACGTCAGCGGCGATCCGACACCGAGCGACGAGTCATCGGCCGTCGCATGGGTCGAGCGGGCCGCCTTGGATGACCTGAGCATCCATCCGTCGATGCGGCTGCGCATCGACCATGGGCTCGACCACCGGGTCAAGCCCTACATCGGCTGACGAACTGCCTCAACCCGCGCTATCGCGGCGAACAGCGTCGGACGAGCACGAACCCAGAACCGCGTCACGAGGTGGTCCGGGCCGTATCGCTGGTCCACCTCGGCGAGCCTCGCCTGAACATCCATCGACCGGCCATCAGGCCCAGTCGTCATGTCCGAGTACCACAGCGCGTCTGCGGTAATGGACTCTTCCTGTTCGAACTCGCTGTTCAGGACCTCAGCGAGGCCTCGCTCAGCCGCCTCGAACGTGGCACACGAGTGATGCGCGACGAGCGATGCCAGCCGCATCGACTGCCCCACGTCACGCAGCCAGCGCCCACCATCCAGAGCATGAAGACCCGTTACCGCCAAGTCTGCGGCATAGCCGATGTCATGCAGCCAGGCCGCCGCTATCAGGAGCTCAGCGTCTCCGTCGGGCACAAGGCCCGCCACGGTGCCGGCCTTCTCCGCAACAGCTTGAACATGGCGCCAGCGCACCGGAAGGGCATCGGCAAGCATCTGCTCAGCTGCTTCCCGCGCCCAGACAACCAACTCGCCCACGGCCGGAGCGTACACAGACAGGTCTGAGCTAGCACGCAATCGCAGTGCACTGGCGGTCAGTGATCGGCCACCGGGCGCCCACCGACACCTGGTCGGGGCCGCTTTTCATGCCACTCGATGATCCGGCCAGGTCGCCACATGTGGGTACGCCCGACCGTCATGTCCGGCTCGGGCATCTGACCCCTCGCTCGATAGGTACTCACGGTCCCGACGCCGACGCCAACGAAGGCGGCGACGTCCGAGGTTGTCCACCACTCGGCGCTTGGATCAGGAGAGTTCGTCACCGGCTCATTCTGCCCGAGCCTTGTTTTCCTGGCGGATAACGGCGCGAGCGTACAGCGGATGCAGTTGATCTAAGATGTACTGCGAGTCACTTGATGAAAGTTGCAGCGGCGTTACGGCGGCGAAAATCTTAGAGCGGCCGATTGGCGTTGACAGTAGATCTAGGACATACTTAACGTCACTATGAGGAGTTCTCGAAGGGCGTTGCCGTGGGTGTGACCGATGAGAAGACTACGCGCTACATCAAGCTTGCGGAGGTGTTCACGCCTGGCACTCCGGTTGCGAACCGCGATCGGTTCGCGGGTCGCGTCGAGCAGGTGATGGCGATCATCGAGGCACTTTCTCGGGCGGGTACGCATGTCCTCCTATACGGCGAACGAGGTGTTGGGAAAAGCTCTCTCGCCAACGTGCTCGCAGATTTCCTTAAGCCAATTTGGGGCGAAAGGCGCCCAACGATAAGGGTTAATTGCACGACGCAAGACAACTACAAGACCATATGGGTCCGCGTCTTGACTGAAATGAATATTGAGGTTCCCGAAAATTGGGCTATCGGCAAAGCGGAGCCCGATGTTGTGCGTCGACTCCTTCAAGGCGTGACGCCCAATCGCCTGATCATCCTTGACGAGTTTGATCGAATTGAAGATGACGACTCATTGTCGTTGATGGCCGATACCCTAAAGGCGCTTTCCGACCATGCGGTTGCGACACGGATAGTTATCGTTGGCGTTGCCGATTCGATAGACCAACTTATCGGGGAGCATGAATCTATCCAGCGGTCCATTATTGAGGTTCAGTTGCCGCGTATGACACAAAAGGAACTGACGGACATCGTGGACAGCGGACTAGAAGTCGCTAACATGACGATCGATGGTCGAGCGAAGATCCAGATCGGTCGACTCGCGGAGGGCCTCCCTCACTATGTGCATAGCCTCGCATTAACTGCTGCACAAAGAGCGATCCTCGATGATCGAAATGAAGTTAAGGTTGAAGACGTACACGAAGCGGTCAGAAAGGTTGTCGAGCGGCATTCGCTATTGAAGGAATACCAAACAGCAATACAGAGCCCAAGGCCCGGCAATCTCTTTGCTCACGTTCTAGCCGCTTGTGCGTTGGCTGATAAAGACCGCCTTGGCTATTTCACGGCTAGCGCGGTTCGTGAGCCGATGACGCGGATTATGGGGCGTCCTTACGACATTCCTGCTTTTGCTGCTCATCTTAAGGCTTTCACTGAGATTGAACGCGGCAGCGTCCTTAAGCGTGAGGGGTTTGAACGTCGGTACGTCTACCGATTCAGGAACCCGCTGTTGCAGCCGTTCGCTCTTCTCACGGCGATTTCGGATGGCGTCATTCCGGCCGACTATGCCGAGGATATCCTCGGTCGTGAGAAGGAAAACCCCACTGGTTTGCGGCGTTTGAAACCCAAGCGACGTTGACGGCCTAGCCTCCGTCAGGCCAGAACTTCTTCACGACCACTACCGCCGGCAGAGTTCGGCTGACCACCTTTCGGTGAAGACGAACTCTGCACTCATTCAGCCCACCTCCCACCTCGACTTGGACGTGGTCGTGGGGCAAGCCACGCAGTGGCGCGGCAGCCGATCGCCGGAAGCACCCTGAAACGGGGACGTCGATCATTGTCCACGGCAACCACCCACAGCGATCGTCCCTGCCTCGTCGAGGTCCAGGCTCCGCCACGTCGCGTGCGGGCCGGGCCACGCACTTGGCACGCCACAGGCAGGGACCGGGTGCGCGAGATCCGGCCCTGCGACCGCTTGCGGCCGCCTTGAACTCATAAAGAAGATTTCGACAACCAGACAGCATCCACCCGAGAATGTTCGCCCCCGCCTCCGGAGAGCGAGTCAAGTCACCAAAGGGCATGCCACCTGACCTGTGTGAATGACTCAGGGTTGCCTTGCAGCCTGGCGACTTCGGAACGTATTCGGAACGAGGGGCGCCGAGTGGCGGCCGTGTCGGTGTCGGTGGTGTCGGGTTTGTATCGACGGTAGTGGCTTTCTGGTGGATGGCCGGGTGTTGCGGCTGACTGTCAGGGTGGTTCGGTGACCGTGGATGTCGGTGGGGCCGCTGGGTGGGATTTCTTCGTCTCGTACACGCAGGCCGATCGTGGCTGGGCGGAGTGGATCGCGTGGGAGCTGGAGAACGCCGGCTACCGGGTGCTTATCCAGGCGTGGGACATCGTGCCGGGGTCGAGCTGGGTGAACCGGATGGACCAGGGCGTCTCGCAGGCGGAGCGGACCGTCGCGGTCCTGTCGACCGCCTACACGACCTCCGTCTACGGCAAGGCGGAGTGGCAGGCGGCGTGGGCCGCTGATCCGCTGGGTGAGCGGTCCAAGCTTCTGGTGGTGCGGGTGGAGGATTGTCCCCGGCCGGGGCTGTTGAACCAGATCGTGTCGGTGGACGTGTTCGGTGTTGCGCAGGTTGAGGCGCGGCGCGTCCTGGTTGATCTGGTGGCGGGTGCTACGTCTGGCCGGTTGAAACCGCCGGGGCAGCCGTTGTTCCCGGGTGGGGTGCGGTTCCCGGGGGCGTTGCCGGCGGTGTGGAACGTTCCGTCACGGAATCCGAACTTCACCGGCCGGGAGCGGGAGCTGTCCCGTCTGGTGTCGGGGATGGACGCCGGGTCGGTGGTGGCGGTGCATTCGCTGAAGGGGATGGGCGGTGTCGGGAAGACCCAGCTCGCGATCGAGTACGCCCACCGGTACGCGGCAGAGTTCGACCTGGTGTGGTGGGTGCGTGCCGAAGACTCGGTCGCGGTCCCGGGTGAGCTGGTGAGGTTGGCGGCCTGGTTGGGCTTGCCGGTCGATGGTGATCCGGTGGCGGTGGCTGAGGCGGTGTATGCGGTGTTGCGGGGGCGGCGGCGGTGGTTGCTGGTGTTCGACAACGTCGAGGACTCGGACACGGTCCGGCGGTGGGCGCCGGGCGGTGGTGGAGGTCGGGTGTTGGTGACGACGCGTCGGGCGGGGTTGCGGGCGGTGGGCCGGGTGGTGGACGTGGACGTGTTCGACCGGGCCGAGTCGGTCGCCCTGCTCACCCAGCGCCTACCCGGGATCTCTGCGGAGGACGCGGACCGGGTCGCAGAGTTGCTGGGTGACCTGCCCCTGGCGTTGGAGCAGGCGGCGGCGTACATGGACGTCACCTCGATGCCGGCACCGGTGTACATCGGGTTGCTGGAGTCGTCGTCATTGGGGGAGATGCTGCGGCGAGGTGTGGTGGTCGGGCATGAGCACACGGTCGCGACGGTGTGGCGGTTGTCGTGGCAGGTCCTGGCGGTGGAGAACCCGGCGGCGGTGGAGCTGCTGCGGGTGTGCGCGTACCTGGCACCCGAGGCGATCCCCCTGGACCTGTTCACCACCCACCCCGACCAAATTCCCGTAGCGCTGGGTGTGGCGGTGGGGTCGGTGCTGGAGTTCACCGAAGCGGTGGGCGCTCTCACCGCGTACAGCCTGCTGCGCCGCGACGGCGACACGGTCACTGTGCACCGCCTGGTGCAGGCCAGCATCCGCGCCGACCACAACACCACGACCGCAGCCGGGACGTCGCATCCGCATACGGTCGCGATCCGCCTGCTCCAGGCGGATGCCCCCAGGGGTGTGCATGGACGGCCGGAGGACTGGCCCCGGTGGCGGCAGCTCCTCCCACACGTCCTGTCTGCTACCAACCACGACAACGCAGTCACCGATGTCGGCGACCTGGTGACGGTGTCGTGGCTGCTGGACCGAGCCGGAACGTTCCTGCAAACGCAAGGCCAGCTCCGCAGCGCCGAGCCGCTGCTGCGCCGGGCCGTGGCCATCGGCGAGCAGGTGTACGGCCCCGACCACCCCGCCGTCGCCACCTCGCTGGGCAACCTCGCCATGGTGCTGCAAGACCTGGGCCGGTACGGAGACGCCGAGCCGCTGATACGCCGCGCCCTGGCCATCGACGAGCAGGTCCACGGCCCCGACCACCCCGCCGTCGCCACCTCGCTGGGCAACCTCGCCTTGGTGCTGCAAGATCTGGGCCGGGCCGGGGAGGCCGAGCCGCTGCTGCGCCGGGCCGTGGTCATCGGCGAGCAGGTGTACGGCGCCGACCATCCCACCGTCGCCACCTGGCTGGGCAACCTCGCCGTGGTGCTGCAAGACCTGGGCCGGTACGGGAAGGCCGAGCCGCTGCTGCGCCGGGCCGTGGTCATCGGCGAGCAGGTGTACGGCGCCGACCATCCCACCGTCGCCACCTGGCTGAGCAACCTCGCTATGGTGCTGCAAGACCTGGGCCGGTACGGAGACGCCGAGCCGCTGCTGCGCCGGGCCGTGGCCATCGGCGAGCAGGTGTACGGCGCCGACCATCCCACCGTCGCCACCTGGCTGAGCAACCTCGCTATGGTGCTGCAAGACCTGGGCCGGGCCGGGGACGCCGAGCCGCTGCTGCGCCGGGCCGTGGCCATCGGCGAGCAGGTGTACGGCCCCGACCACCCCACCGTCGCCACCTGGCTGAGCAACCTCGCCGTGGTGCTGCAAGACCTGGGCCGGGCCGCGGACGCCGAGCCGCTGCTGCGCCGGGCCCTGGCCATCGACGAGCAGGTCCACGGCCCCGACCACCCCGACGTCGCCACCCGGCTGAGCAAGCTCGCTATGGTGCTGCAAGACCTGGGCCGGGCCGGGGACGCCGAGCCGCTGATACGCCGCGCCCTGGCCATCGACGAGCAGGTCCACGGCCCCGACCACCCCGCCGTCGCCGTCCGGCTGAGCAACCTCGCCGTGGTGCTGCAAGCCCTGGGCCGGTACGGGGACGCCGAGCCGCTGATGCGCCGTGCCCTGGCCATCGGCGAGCAGGTCCACGGCCCCGACCACCCCGCCGTCGCCATCTTGCTGGGCAACCTCGCTATGGTGCTGCAAGCCCTGGGCCGGGCCGGGGAGGCCGAGCCGCTGCTGCGCCGTGCCCTGGCTATCGGCGAGCAGGTGTACGGCCCCGACCACCCCACCGTCGCCACCCTGCGAGGCAACCTAGCCACGGTGCTGCAAGACCTTGGCCGGCTGAAGGGGCGACGAACTCTGCTTAGCCATGTGAAGGACATGCTCCGCTGGCACAATGGATAGCCGTTCGAAATCGCTCCTACTGTAAGAGAGCTTCCATCTGCCTACGCCAAATACGCGCCAAAGTTGGTGGTCTGCGATACGCAGAACGGACGTTTGTACAGGTGATGTGCCCGCCGCGTCCTCGGATCTGATCACCCTCCGGAGGCGGGGGCGCAGGTTCGAATCCTGCCGGGGGCACGTAAAACATGGGAACGACTTATAGGGGCAGGCGCGTTAGCGCCCGCCCCTATTTTTTCATGTTCGGGCTGTCGTTGCCTCGGCACCGCAGCGCCTCTCTCTGTGGCTTCGGCCGCCGCTTGGCTGATGACGTCGACCATCTCGGCGCGTACGGCGACCCGCAGCGTGATCTGCTGAAGGTGGCGGTCGTACCGGACCTCCAGCTGAAAGGCGTCAAATAGCTGCCGCTGCTTGTCGTCGGGCAGGTCGAGCACGTTCAGATCAACGTGGGGTAGCTGATCTACCAGGTCGTGGGTTTTGGCTCCCTTCGGCTGAGCAGCCTTGGCTAGCTCCTGAAGCTCAGCGGCGAGTGCCTGCTTCCGTTTCGCGTTGTCGGCGAACTGCCGCTGAATCTCGGTCCGCCACTGGGCGTCGATGTCAGGGTCACCGGAGCTGGTCATCTGCTGGAGAGACAGGATCAGGTTCCTGTTGGCCGCGTCCAGCTCGTGGATCTTGCGGGCGTGACCCGCAGCGATGGCCTCCGTGTCGGAACGGATCGGCTGCTCGGCTGGCCCTTCCAGGTAGTCGAGCCGATGCACGCCGAAGACCCGCTCGTTGAAGAACCGGGCGACGAAAGTGTCGATGATGTCCTCGTTGACCGTCAGCGCCGGTGGGTGGATTTCGTACCACAGCTCCTTCTTGTGATGTTCGCGCTTGGTGACGCAGGCGTAGTAGGTGTCGTCGGCGCGGGTCTTGCGTTTGCGCGTCTTACCGAACATCCGTCGCGCACAGATGTCGCACTTGATGTAGGAGCGGTATCGGTAGCTGCGCTTTGTTTTGGGGTGGGAGTTGTTGGTGGCCTTCGACCGTGATCCCTGCCGGTATCGCCCGACAGGGCTGCCCGCGTCGAAGTAGGCACGGGTGGTCAGCGGCTCGTGAGTCACGGTCGGGGACCAGACCCATTCGCTGGGCGGGTTGACGCGGCCCTTCACTCCCCGATCGGGCCGTGAGCGCTTACGCCGATTCCAGACCATATGCCCCACGTATTTTGGATTGTTGAGGATGTCGCGTACTGCCGTTTGAGTCCAGGCACCGATGGCGGTGTTGTAGGACTCCCGCTTGACCGGCACTGGTGGCGGGTATCGGTCGAGATCGGTGTTGAGCCGGTCGGCGATGTGCTGGTACGACAGGCGCTCGAGCGCTCGCCATACGAAGATCTGTGTGACTGCTGGCCCACGGGCCGGGTCTCTGACGAGACGGTGTTTGGTGATGCCCTCTTCACGCTTGGCTTTGACCGGGTGCGGGTGCCGTTCCGCGAGGTATCCGTAGGGCGGCTTCCCGATGTTCCAGCCCTGGGCGGTGTGCTGCTTGAAGCCTTTCCACGAGAGTTCCAGCATTTGCAGGACGTACCACTCGGAGATCGCCTGCTTAACCCGGCGGGTCAGGACGGAGGTGGCGTTTTTCGGGCCGCCGGTTCCGGTGGGGCGGACCGCGTCGCGATCGATACCTTCGTCGGCTGCGAGGAGTGCGACGCCGGCCTGTTCGAGTTCGTGCTCGATCTTCGTCCCGTAGTAGGTGGTGCGTGCGATGCGTTCGATGGATTCGCAGACGACGGCGACGAAGCGGCGGTCGGGTCGCTGGGCCTCGGCGAGCAGGTCGGCGATGCTGCCGTCGCGGGGTATTGGGATGTCGAAGGCTTGGTACGCGTCGCTCTGGCCACGCAGGTCCGGCAGCGTCCGGCCGGATTCGACGTCATAGAAGTGGGCCACGATCACGAAGCCCGGCGGCAGCTTGACGTTCACGCTGTCGAGCTGCCTTGGGATGGCGAGTGTAGGGTCTTGCCGATCCTCGGTCGAAGTACGGGCAACGAAGGCCACCGGCACGATCGTTGGAACGTCGTCGTCCGGACGGTGCTGGTCGGCTATCTGCATCAGCCAGTCAAGGATGCCGATTTCCGTGTCGTCGGCTTCGTGTACGACTGCCGTCATTTTCCCTCCCCAGGGTTGGTGTTGTGAGCCCGCTGCTCTATGGCCCACAGCAGAGCTTCACGAATGGCGCGAGCTTGTATCGCCTGAAGCTTCTCGCCTTCTCGCCCTGAAACAGCCACAATTTCGAGGCGAAACGAGATCCCGCTATCGGTCGGATCATTGACAGAACGGTCATTGACGTTATAGATCGCTGGCCGTTCCGTTGCCTGTCCATCGTACATTCCATTGGATTGGTTGGCAGTGGCGTCAACCACGCTATTCCCCTTGTTTTCGCAGCACACAGCCGTGTGCCGAAATGCGAATCAGACATGGGGAACCCCCTTTCGTTTGCGAAGGCGTTTGTCTCGAAGTGAGGCTATAAGCGGCTGCACTCAATGCACTCCACCGCGTTCGTTCTCCGAGGTTGGAATACAGAAAGGCCCGCCGAGCGTGCGCTCCGCGGGCCGCTTATCTATTGGTTGTAATTGAATAGGGAAAACCCCTAAACCGAGAACGGGGATCTCTGGCCAGAGGCCTTCGTCGTGGACTGGGCTGTTCTCAGTAACGGCGAGTGACGCTGCGTGACGGCGGCGTTAGAAAGATCATTGTTCGGCCGGTCCGTACGACGTAGACAAGAGGATGCTTCCGATTCCTGCGTGGACACTACCCGAGTAGGATGGAGTCGAGGGATGGCCGCGTCACGTCAGCAGCCTCTCCACTTAGCCATTTTAGTAGTCGTTTATAACGCTCGGCGACAATGCGAGTCCGCCCGTACTCAATGCGCGAGAGTATGAAATGATGGGTATTACGAGGTTGAATGATTGAAGTGAGGGACGATGCCCGACAGTTGTGATGAGTCTTGCGGCGTAGATTCGATCGCCGAGTGCGTGCGGTGCCGCAAACGTCGCTGCGTAAATCATTACTATCTCAGCGGCTGGCGAGATTCCTTTATACCAACGAGGCTAATTATGGAGACTCCCAATGCTAAGAATCGCGTGGTTAGCCCGCCTATCGAGAACGAATGGCTTGACATTTTCGCCTCGGGCGGCCCTGGGTGCTATTGGTGTCGCCTTGATGTAGCGCACCAGGCCAGAGCTGCCTGGCTGAAATCGACTAATGCCTCAATAGACGTCTACGTTGCCACTCCGACGCTTGGCCAAGCGGACGCAGCTCTGTCGGCCGCGCGGAAGGCAGGCAAGGCAGAGGTAGACCGGGTGCTTGGTGCAATCGCCACCCTAGCGTCGTCTAGTCCGACTACACGGATTATCCAGATCCGGCTTGACCCCCACCCTCGGCATAATGCCCGATTCCGTCCTATTACGGTGCCGGTGATGACCGTGCTGGGCAAACAAAACGCTGTCGCTGTCGGATACGAAAGAGTGACTGATGCGGCGACGCTGTTCCGGCCAGAACGGGACGGCGGCTGGGTAGCTCGAGGGTTTCCATTGGCACTATGATCATATTTATCGAGGATCCTTATGGGCGTCTTCCTGAGGTTAAATACCACCCCGCAGAAATGGGTGGTTACGGTTCAGAACCTCAGTCTGCATGCTGGAGAGTCCATGATCGGGTCGTCCCAGTAGGTGAGTCCGCTAGTCGATAAAGAACTCTACTCACGGGAGCATGGAGATCTATTCATGTCTCCCCCCGGAGGATTGAACTGTTCTCGGCAACTGGGTGTGACGGTGCGTGACTGGCCGATGGAGGTGATGGGCGACACGCCGAAGGTGTTGCGCTGCATCAGAAAAGGGTGAAGCCCCTGTAGGAAGTGGTCATCTCATTGATCAACTCCACAGAGGCCTCACATGTCTGCCAGTGTCACATATACCTGTGTACTCCCTGCACGGCAGGAGACCGTCCTGTTCGTGTCAGCCTTGATCTACGCCCGGCGCCAGCGCCTGGGCACCCGCCGCGGCCGTCGGTCGCTGACCTGCTTCCAACAGGCGGTTCTGGTCATACGGTGGTTTCTCGACAACACCCGTGTGCGGCAGCTCGCGGCCGACAACGCGATCTCGGTTCCGAACGTATACCGCTGTCTGCACGAGGGCATCGACGAACTGGCCGGCCTCAAGCCGTCCCTGAACTCGGCCCTGCTGGCAGCGAAGATCGCAGGACATCCCCACGTCAACATCGATGGCACGCTCATCTACACCGACCGGTGCTCCGCGCTCGGCCCAACCGCCGGCGTGGATCTCTGGTGGTCAGGCAAACATCATCACCACGGCGGCAACATCCAGGTCATATCGTCACCGGACGGATGGCCGCTATGGACCTCTGACGTCCGCCCGGGACGTGAGCACGACACGACCTGCGCCCGCGCCCACCCGCAGATCCTGCCCGACCGGGCCGAGTGGACCGGAGAAGGTCTGCACGCCCTGGCCGACCTGGGCTACGAAGGCGAAGCCGCCATCTTCACCGTCCCGATCAAGAAGACGCCAGGCGTCGCGCTGACCGACGAACAGAAGCAGCTCAACTGGCTACAGGCCCACGCCCGAGCCCGCGCCGAACAAGCCAACGCCCTGCTCAAGATGACCTTCAAAGTTCTACGCCACGTCAGCCTTGACCCCAGCCAGATCGGCAAAATCGTAGGCGCCGCACTCGTGCTCCTGCACGTCGAGCATGACCGAACCACATGATCACCCAACGTCACGAGCCGTTACCGAGAATGGCTCTCTGAACCGGGCCCACCTCGTTATTACGGCTCGCAACCCGCAATGGCCACGGAGACGGTAGCGGTCCTGGGCGGGCACTCTACCTACGGGCCGCCACTCCTCCATGTCCCAGGTGACGACCGCTCGGACGGCGAACTTGCCGTCGAGACTATTTATGGGGTTTCAATAAAGGAAATTACTAGAATCTACTTATGCCATAACTATATTAGAGCGTTATTAAACTCACTAACTTCGATATAATTCGCATTTGATGACGGCATCGAGGAATGCCGAGCGACTGGTGGGTGGCCGGCGATCAATTTGTAGCATGGGCTCATGTCGATCATCGGTGTGGACCTGGAGAAGGCCCGCCGTGAGCCTTCCTACCGGAAGGCAGTCTGGCTGGGACGACTGGGGTTCGTGTCGATCGCTGTGTACGCGTACCTGGTCTGGGTGGGTAGGGATGGCTTCTTCAGGGCGAGCATGTTCGGGTTGTCGATCATCATCGTCGGTTCTGCGCGTGACATGTTCGCCAAGGCTGGTATCCCGTTGTCTCGGTCCGGCCTCACGGTGGCCTTCCGTGACCTTCTGACCTGGCGCCGGTAGATCCCAGCGTCCGCGCCTAGGCGGTAGAGCTGTGGGATGGCTACCCTGATCGGGGCCCGTCGGGCGGTCCGTCCAACGACGCTGACCGCCGAGAGAGTGGTCAGATGACGGTGACGACGTCCGGTAGATCTCGAGCTTGGTACGACGTCCGGGGTGGCGGAACCGGTCGAGAAGGCCGCGGTACCCGCGCAGGGGTCGTGTGGTGGTCCTGCAGACCGCCACCCGACCCCGCGTCAGATGCAGAACTCGATGTTCTCGGAGCCGGCGAGATCGTAATATCGGCTGCTGACTTTGCGAACCTCGTCATCGCCCATGTACGCACATATGGCTTCCGGCACGGCCAGGCGGCGATCGAGTCACACCTCCAGCGATGCGCGTACGCGGGCGTGACACACCTCTCCGGAACCGACTCCTGGAATCCGACTCCGGCCGAATCGCCGATTGATCGGCCTAGGTTCGACAAGTTAACACTGAGGACTGATCTTGCCGTAGGCATCAAGAATATTTATAGTTGCCCCCATCAATGTTCCTGGCTCCGCACACTGCGATCCTAAAGTATCAGTCGATTCGTTGATCACTGCCCACATG
Source organism: Allocatelliglobosispora scoriae (assembly GCF_014204945.1). Classification (NCBI taxonomy): domain Bacteria; kingdom Bacillati; phylum Actinomycetota; class Actinomycetes; order Micromonosporales; family Micromonosporaceae; genus Allocatelliglobosispora; species Allocatelliglobosispora scoriae. The sequence goes on along the minus strand of NZ_JACHMN010000002.1, from coordinate 4,644,823 downwards.
ACAGGACCATTCGACAGTGCTTTGCGGACCGCCTCTACATCGGCGTCTTTGACCCCATGGACGAAGATGCCCATGCTTCCCCTAAGGTCGGCGTTCTCGCCCATGATCAGCACGCCACGACCCTGGTCCCAGGTTGCCCGGAAAGCATGGAAGAAGCATGTTGGGCCGACCCCATGAAACGTTGTGCCGTCCGGCTGAGGGTTGAACGGCCACTTGTACTTGCAGACCGCCGATTTGGCGGGCCAGTAGCCGCCGACCGAGACATCCCTCGCGGGGTGATTCGGAGCCAAGGCATCCCACGGGTTGTAATCGCGACCCGGAGTGGTGTTCTCTGCCGTGAATGTGACATTGGCGAAGGTCATCTCGATCGTCTGCCGACCCGGAGGATCATTGCTTAGGTCGACGGTGACAGCTTGGGGGGAAAAGGAGTATTTGACCTGGAAGGAGTACCCCAGAGCGTTCGTGACATCGAAGTAACGGTCGACGACTGGAAGCGCCTGGTTCTCGACTGGCGTCAGTGTTGGCGTTGGCGCAGCCGCAGTCTGGACAGGCTGTGCCGTTGCGGAAAGTCGGTCACTGTAAGGGCTGACCGAATCTGAATCGGGCTGGTCGATGGCGATGGCGCCTCCGACCACGCCTCCGACCACAACGATCAATGCGATCATGGCACTGGCGACTTTGTGCGCCTGCACGAAGTCGATAAACGGAGCGAACGTGAAGGATTTACGCCTGTTCACCGGCGAGTTGATGTTAACGTCACGGTTTCGCTCGAAGTGATGGCCACCGTACATCGTCGCGGTGCTGTTCGGACCCGCGCTGATCGTTTGTATGGTCGTGGCGGGTAGCGCTGGAGGCTTGTCTCCCACTGCACTCCGCAAAGCTGTCGCAAAGCTGGGGTCATCCTCAAGAAGGTCGAGCAGACGAATTCTCCATGCGTCTGTAAGTGCTGAGCGCCGTTCGTTGGTTTCTTGGGGTCCGAGGGAGTTCAGGAGTTCGTTGTCACGGTCCATCCGGCCTTCTTGACCAACGATGGATCCGATCCGCTGCTTAACTGCGGACCATGCGGTTGTCGCCATGGCCTTCACCAGCGTTTCAGCAACATCGCGGGCAAGATCTTCCCATGACCCCTGGCCTTGGTCTGCCACCTGATTCCAATCCCCTACAGATGAGCGAAGAATGTCTTCGCGAATTCTTCCAGGGTCGAATCGGGCGCACAACATACATGTAGCCGGAGACCACGAACGCGGCGGCGCACAAACCCACGGTTTAGGCGATCACGGACGTGTTCGGATCGGAAATCGTGAGGTTCGTGATTGACGGTTGTAGTGCCGCTTTCGTTCGGCTCAGTCGCTGGCGGAGGTCTTGGAGGACCATGTGGGCGCCGTTATGGTTCCCGGCTCGCAGGTGGGCGCGGATGGCGGCTTCGTAGCAGTCTTGTGCGTACGGGTCGACGTCGATGCCGGCGAGCGCGAGGTTGAGGGCCTCGCGCGGGTCGTCGGCGGATCCTGCCAGCAGGCTGTACGCAGCTGCGACGGTGCGGCGGGCTGCTTGCCGGTGCTCGGGTATCCAGTCCCACTGGTAGCTTTCGGCGACCGGCCCTTCGTAGAGGGATACGGCGCTGTCCAGTTCACCGCGTTGCAGGTGGGTTTGTAGTTGCCACCAGTCGACATCGATCTGGCGGTGGTCGAGGCGGTATCCGCCGTCGATGGTGAGCAGCGCGGAGCGTCCGTCGACGGTGAGGACGCGGCGCAGTTCGTGCAGGCAGGTGTTGAGGCTGGTGGTGGCCGCCTCGATGGTTCTCATGTCGCCGAAGATCTGTTCGATCAGGTCGATGCGGCTGGCGCCGTCTGGGTGCAGTGCGAGGTAGGTGGCGATCTGCCAGGCGCCGGAGCGGCGGAGACGTGGTGCTGTCAGCGAAGGCGTGATCAGCCTCGGCATTCCCAGGATGTGCAGCCGCAGAGGCAGCGCGGAACCGTCGTGGGACGGCCTGGTGGTGCCCGCCTGCGGTGATGGCGGCGGAGGGCTGAACAGTTGACCGAGTTCGCCGATGGCGGCTTGGCTGAGGGTGTTCAGTCTGCCGATGTTCGCGCCGTCTTCGGTCGCCTGTCCAGCGTGGTTGATCTGCCAGGCGGCGCCCTTTGCCCAGTGGCCGTGGATGACGACGTAGATGCCGAGGCTGTGGCCGAGGATCGCGAGTGCGCTCACCTGGTCGTCGTCGACCGGCGGATCGGTGATGAGGATCATGGGCGGGTGGGTGCTCGCAGCGTGCGGCGGCCCCGTCGCGGCGTACCGGGTTCCAAGTTCCATCTGCACCATGTGTGTGGCCTGCGCAGGGTCGTCGACCGCTGTGATGTTCGGCAGGTCGACGTTGGCTGATGCCAGGCGGGTAAGAAGGCCACGGGTGGTGATGACCGTCGCCGGTGTGGTGGTGACGGCGGCGATGGCGATGAGTCCGCGTACCGCGTCGTCGGCTCCGGGCCCGGTGAATCCGACGCCGGATCGGGGCAGTGCCTGTACGCCGAGGTCTCTGCCGTCGGTCGCCGCGATCGTCAGGGCCGCCGGGGTTGCGGCGTCCTTTTCCAGGAGGGCGATGTCGTCGACGGTGGTGGGCTGGTCCAGGTCGGTAGCTGGGTCGATGCTCGGGTGCTGTGCGGCGCGCAGGCCCCGTACGAGAGCGGATGCGCTGTGCGCTTGGGTTCCGTTGAGGAGGGCTGCAGCCGAGGAGGCGAGGATCCCGCCGGCCAGGGGCCAGGTGGCCCATCCGCCGGGGACCTTCACGCCGTCCGTTGCTCGGGCACCATGCGGGCTTCCGGCATCGGCCACCCGGCCCGGTGCGTCGTCGGGCGAGTCCGCCGTGGTGGCAGGGGTGTGCGGTTCGGTACGTTCGACGGCCATGGCGTCGGCTGATACATCGTGTGCGCTGGCCGGGTTGGCGAGTTGGAGTGCGCCGACTCCGAAGAGTCCGGCAGTGAGGACCTGGATCGGACGCGGCAGCCTTAACCGTGTGGCTCGCCGCGACCGCTGTGCCCATGCCTGGATGGCGATGGCCGTCGGCAGGGTCAACCACAGCAGCCAGGCGATACAGGCGGCAAACGCTTTCACGACGGCCGGTGCACGCGGATTGTCCACAAAGGTTGATGCGTCGTCGCTGGTCGGAAAGTGATCGGGCAGCGGCCATCCGGCCCAGCGCACGAGGAGGTATGCGCTGCCCGCCAGGATGGCAACGGTCGCGGACAGACTCCAAGCGAAGCGGATGAACGTCCGGATGGTTCCCATCTGCTTCCGCTCCCCGTTCGCAAAATCTGTGCAGTCCCCCGAGCCCGGGGCATAGACGATACCGATCGACAGTAGTTGCCATGATCCGGCAGACTTGCCGCCATGGGCATTTCGGGGGCGGCTCTGTCTATCGATATCGGATCGCGGACGACGGTGGCCGCGATCGAACGCCATGGCCACCGCAGTCCGGTCGTCTTCGGCGACAGCCTGTCCCTGCCCACGCCGATGGCCGATGAGACTGAGCAGATCGGTCTGCTGCGGTGGGTGGAGGTGGTGCGCGGCGACGACGAGCCGGTCGTCGCCGCCCTGGCCCGGCATCTGCGAACGGTGGCCGACCACGCCGGGCCGTGCGAGACGCTGACGGTGGTGGTCCCACCGTCGTGGGGCCCCCGCCATCATGGGAGGGTCTCGCGCGCCGCGTCCACGGCCGGGTTGCCGCCGCCGCTGATCATCAACGAGGCTGCCGCCATCGCGTGGCGGTGCTTCGCTTCCGCCGGACCCGACGACACCGTCATGGTGTGCGTCCTGGGCGAAGACAACAGCCACGCCACGGTCGTCCAGCGCAGCACGGACGGATGGACCCGGGTAGCGACGCAACCGATCCCCGACGCCACAGGCGACCACATGGACCAGACTCTCGCCACAGCCGTCGGCATCGGCGACGACCTGGACAACGACCTGCGAACGCAGATCGCCGGGGCACGCCCGAGGCTGGCCGCCGACCAACCGACCGCGATCGTCGCAGCCGGGCAGCCCTTCCCGCTCAAACCCAGTGACTTCGCCAACGCGGCGCAGACCGCCCGCAACGCAGCCGTCACCGCAGTCCTCGACACTCTCGACACGGCCGCCGTAGACCCCCACCAACTACACGGCACGGTCAGCGCCGGGGACCTGGCCGACACAATCAGCCTGCCCGAGGCACTGAGCAAGGACCTCGGCGCGCCCGTCACCGCCGCTGCCGACGGCCGCCTCACCGCCGCCTACGGCGCACTGACCGCACGCGCACCGGTATTACCGAAGACGCCTGGCCCCGTCCGGCGCAGGTGGGGGTTCCGCGCCGCGTACCTGGTGTCACCACTGGTCGCCGCCATCGCCGCCGGACTGCTGCAATGGCAGATCTTCGACTCCGTACAGTTCCTTCTCGGATCCGAGGTCGGTCGGATAGCCGCCGATTACGAGAAGCTGCCGTTCATCTTCGACACAGCCGCGTTCGCCTGTGTCGGCTGGTGCCTGCTCGCCGCAGCCCTGGGCCTGGCCCGCAACCTCGCCGCCGCGATACACACCACGCCTGACGAGGGCCGCGCCAACGTCCGGCAGGCAGGCCAGACATACGCCTTCGCCGCCATCGTCGGTCTCGCACTTGCCAGCATGCAAGGACTCCTCGCCCAGGCCCTCATCGGCGGACCGGACGAATACGCCCCGCCGTACCTCGCCGCGTCCCTGGCCGGCGCCGCCGTCCCCGCACTCGTCGCGATCACCGTCGGCCTCGCCGCTCCGTGGCTGACCGCGCAACCCGCGTGGACAGAGCGTCTACACCACCCAACCGCAGCGGTCGTATGCGCAGTCACCGGCATCCTGGCGGCGAACGCCCAATCCACGGGCCGTCCCATTCCCGGCGTACCCGCGATCATCACCGAGATAGTGGGCATCACCGGCGGTGGTCTTCTCGGCGTGGGCATCGCCATGACGCTGGTGACGATGCGGTCGGCTCGGCTGATCCTCGGCGCCCTCCTGGGCGCCGCGAGTATGATCATCGTCGGCTTCAGCAACCTGCACAGCACAATCATCATCTATCTCATCGTTGTCGCGGTGTGGTGGATCCGGCGAGGCACCCGGATCCTGCTGGACAGCCTTCCCCCGAACTGGTGGCACAGGCTCGCGCTGACCACGCAAGACGGCCACCAGACGTGACCATTCGGTTCGTGGTCTTGTTCGCCACTTACGGGCCAGATGTCGCCGAGTTTCAGCGCCAGCTAGATCTGATGGGTCTCGATGTTCGCGAGTTTCGGCACCATCCCTGACACCGGTCTCAACCTGGTCGTCGCCCCAGCAATCCGCCTACGTACGGTCACGATTCTCATGGCCAGGCCTGCGCGCATCGCGGCATGTGCGGATGGTGGCAGGTGGCTCAATGGCGGTAACAACTGAGGTGCTGGCTGCACGAGCGAGGCCGCCGGGCGGCAACGGTGTTGCATCACTCCTTGATGCCCAGGCAGCAGTAGGCGCCCCATATCAGCGGCAGTGCCAGATTGTTGGCCTGGCCCGGCAACGATTTTTTCTTGGCGAAGTTGGCAAAGCTATGCCGGCTCGCGAGCCACTGGTTTAGTGCCGCGAGTTGGGCGTCGCGGAGAGCACGCGCGGGGTCGTCCGTCGACTGCAGCCGTTCGGCGATTTCGTGGTCGAAACGCCTTGTGAAGCCGGTATCCCAGATGTTCCAGTTCGTCGCCACGACCTGCCGACTGCCGCGCCAGAGGATGGCTGCGCCGAGGCCGAGCCACTCGCCCGCGCCGGCGCCGGCGGTCCCACCTGACTCACAGGCGCTGATTATGCTCCGCGCCGGAAAGGCGAAGGTCGCGCCATTCGAACCGAACAGAGTGCGTGCGGAGAGCACGCCGCCGTCCGACAGGCTCAGCGAGTCTTCGTCGTCGCCACCGATGCCCGTGTTGTCGGTATGGCCCGAGTAGTAGAAGATCCCGGGTTCTCCGGCTGTGATACTTGCGAGCGCTGCCGCCAGGTTGCGAAGCGTGGCCCTGGGTGCTTCGGCGTTCGGCGCACCGCTCAGGATCACTTCGGCGCCGCTGGGAGGGGTCCTGCTGTTGGTGAGGTTGCCGGTCGGGTCGACACATGCCACGTGGATCGGATGGGTCGTGGCGATGGGGCTCGCCCGGCGGACGACGACGTCGACGTAGACAGCTGGCGGTGCGACGCGCAGCACGGCCACCTCGACCAGGCGGATCGGCGTGTCCAAGAAGTTGCGACGCATGCCAAGCAGCGGCAGCGGAACCTGATTTACCAAGTTACCGGCCACCACGAGCGATCGAGGCAGCTGCGGATCACCGTCGAGCAGTGCTGCGCGCAGCACGTCGGGAATGAGGACCTCGCCGAGTTCTACCGACAGCATCTCCTCGGCAGCCACGCTCCGGCACCACTCGCCAGTGATGACATCCCGCGCAGTGGCGATCGGATTGTGCATCGAGACGTCTAGCGCCCGTCTGAGCACGCCCCCCGCTCCGGTTGACGACGCGACGTCGACAACGCCGCCGGTCCACCGGCCGTCGAGCCGGACAGTCCAGTAGATACACCCGTTGATCAACCAGCTGCTCCACCAGATCGCGGCGTCGCCGCCGACTGCGGCGATTGTCGCCTCCAGTGTGATCTGGTCCTCGATGACGCCAGGTGCGTAGTAGGGCGCAAGCCGGGATCGGCCCGCGACGGAGACGGTGCGTAGCCCGTTGACGCGGCTGCGGCCGGGCTTGGCCGTCGGATCGTCGCGCCCGTCCGGAAGTACTTGCAGCCTGGCTGTTTCCAGTAGCTCGGCGGCGAGTGTGATGTCATTGAGGTGAAGCGCCGTCCGCACCGCGATCTCGCGGGCGAACTGACCGACATAGCCGGTGAGCATCCGGAAGGTCGAAGTCTCGGTGGCGAGCATGTACTCGTCGTGTCGGGCCACTGCGTGGAGAGCAGTCTCGAGCGCCTCGGCGCCATGTCCACGCTGCGCAAGCCAGCAGGCACGGACGATCAGCCCGTCGCGCACGACGTCGATCCGACCCTCTCGTTCGGCCTTGCCTACGAGCTTCTGCGCCGCATCGCCCACCCAGTCCGGCAGGGTTGCACCGATCCAGTACATGTTCAGGACGGGAGTAAGAGCTGCATTGGCATCGTCAGTCGTCCCTCGTTTCGACAGCTTGTCGAACGCGTAGCGCAAACCATCGAAGATCTCGTCCGCATATCGTGCGGCATCGGCGCGCTGGCTGAGCATGACCGCGAGTTGCTGCGCGGCCCGTGCCCGTGGCATACCCCTTCGTGCTTTAGCCGCCGCAAGCCGCAGCGACTCGATGTTCTCGACTGAGTCGCTTCCGTGCCGCAGTTTGGCGATCCACGTGTCCAGGTCACGGATGTAATGCCTGCCGTACCGCCCGAGGATCTCCCGTGACCGCTCGGCGAGCTGCAGTGGAGCGTCGGGAACGTTCAGCCCTTGCAGGGTGATCGAGTAATCATGGAGGAACCGGCCGAACGCTTCATTGTCCCCACCCGATCGTTCGAACAGCTCGATCGCTTCGTCGAAGGCATCAATCGCGTCATCAACTCGGGACAGCTGCAGGTTGATCTCTCCGAGTGTCTGGCAGGCCTGGGCCGTTGTGATCAGCATCGCCAAATTCATCTGGCAATCGCGGACGGCGGCCACGCCCTTTGCCAATGCGGACGCCGCGTCTATGAGCTCCTCTCGTCGGCGAAGACGACCGGCTGCGTACCGATCGATCAGCGACTCGATCACCGGCATCGTCAGCCGCAGTGTCTCGCCGTCGCTCACGGTGTGTGCGCGTCTTCCGCGAGGCTGCGAAGAGTCGCCTCCACTTCTATCACCGTGACGTCCAGCGACAGTTTGCCGTCCGAGTCGACCAGCGTGATCGTGGTGTCCGTCCCGCCCGGCACACGTACCCGGATCTCGCGGACACGCGCGGCGTTCGACGGCTGGGCGTCCTGCTTGGCGACCCAGGCGACCAGGCGCCGCGCGACTTCCGGAATATGCGATCCGTCGACAACGATCGACGTCAGGCTCGCGACCACGCCCGCTACCTCGACGATCCCCTGGATGGTCGTTGAGGCCGACCGGTCGTTATCTGGAATGTCGGCAATGTCGTCGGCGAACAACGTGTCGGCGAACTGCTCAGGAACATCGACGATTAAGCTCACCGTCTGAGTGTAGAAATTCGCAACCTGTCAGGACATGGCCGTATCGGGCCCGACGCCAGGTCCGACAGGTCATTCAAGGTGACCAATTGACCATTCGTCGGCTCGTCCGGTCATGTCGCACGCCGCTAGCTGCTCGACTATGCGTCATCTACGTTGGGACGCCCAGCAGGCACAGCCTCGATCAGATGCGCGCAAATCGGCAGATGCGTGCACCCGCCGGGCGAAAGCCAGGATGACTCAACTTTACGGAGGATGACAGATCTGTCGGCTTACCCAGAGCCTCAAGTAAAGCCGTGATCACAAGTGGAGCCGGTTCTCACGAACATTCGCCACGGAACGTTCGGCGCGGTGGCGCCCAAACTGACGAGCATCTGACTCCCGTTCTTTCTCGCGGATGTAGCCAGGTTCGCCTCCAGCATCTGGCTTGCGTCCGACGCCGCTTCCTCCTCGCCTTCTGACATACCTCGGTCGGTAGCGGTGAGCTGCGGTGTCAGCGCGTGTCAGTCCGTGTAAGCGTCGATCTCTAGCCGACCGCTCCCCACGGTGGCACCGTGCCGTACGGAAGGCATCTCGCGCCCGTCAACGGCCATCGACTGCGCCCGCTGGCTGCGCATGCCCGTGTAGGACGTGGGGGCCGAGGATGTCGAATCGCGGGAGACGGGGGCGGTCATGGCTTGGGTACGGCGGCTCATCGCGGCGATCGCCAACACCGTCCTGGTGGTGGTTTTCGTTATCGGACCGCCCGCCGCTTTCGTGTACTACGACGCCGCGTCGATCCTGCAACAGCTCGCCCTCCACGACAGCGGGGACGTCCGGCCCTCCGCCCGGCAGGCAGCACCGTTGATGATCGTCTCCATCGGTGTTCTCTGGCTGCTGCTGATCGCCTCAATGCTCGTGGAGCTGAGCGGACGCGTCCGCGGCGTGAAAGCTCCGCGCATCTCGTACCTGCCGCTGCACGGCCTCGCGAGCATGCTGGTGGCAGGGCAGGCAATCACCCTGCTGTCACCAGCAGCCGCCTCGGCCTCCACCGTCGCGCCACCGGTCCAGCCTTCAGCCGTTCAAGCCGCTATACCGGTCACAGCTGCGACGACCGGTCATCAGCAGGACACCGATGCCGTGCCGACGCGCAAGCCTCATGCCTTCTATGTCGTCAAAAAGGGCGACTACCTGTCGAAGATCGCCAGGAAGAATCTCGGGAACTCCCACCGGTGGACCGAGATCTGTGACCTGAACCGACATCGGCATTTCAAAGTCGGCGGCACACTCCACGACTGTGACCTGATCTACCCCGGCTGGGACCTGCGGCTACCCGCCGATGCGCGATCCCCGTACGGAGCCGCCCCGGTCAAGCCGCCGACCACGCGGACCCCGCCGCCAGTCCTCACACCGCCCACCCCGGCGCCATCGACCACACCGAGCAGCCCGGCCGTCGCCTCGAGCCCGAGTATCACCGTCAACCCCGGTGTGGACAGCCCGGTCATCGGGCCGAGCGCCCGGGTCTCGCCTTCGGCCCCGGCGTCACCGTCTCCGATCACGTCGTCGGGTCCTTCGACCTCGGCGTCGCCGGCCGCCAGCGACAGCGAAAGCCCGCAGGTGACCATCGACGAGCACGGGGTGCAGCTGTCGCCGTCGAGCTGGCTGCCCTGGGGTCTCGCCTTGGCCATCAGCGCCGCCGTGGTGCTGGTGTGGCTGCAGCGCCGCCGCCACTTCACCGGCCCCGACGACGACCCGCCGACTCTGCTGCCCGAGCCGGTCGTGACGGTGCGCCGCGCGGTGGCCCGCAACCCCCGGCTGGTCCGGGCCGACATCGATGACGCCGAGACGCCCGCGCTGGGGCCCGACCTTACGCCGCTGCCGTCGGGCGGGACCGGCATCACCGGCGACGGTGCGTCTGCCGCCGCTCGGGCCGCGCTGGTAACGGTGCTGGCCTCCGGCGGCCCGTACCGCGCCGACGCACGCGGCGAAGTCGTTATCGACGCCGCCACCCTGGCCACGTTGCTCGGCTCGGACGTGGTGACTCTCGGCGCGTGGTCGCGCCTGCACGTGGTCGACAGTGTCGACGACGCGCTCACGATGATCGAGTCGCGGTTGCTGCACCGCAGCCGCATCCTCGACGAGCATGCCCTGACCGACCTTGACGAGCTGCGCCAGCGGGTCCCTGACGAGGAAGCTCTGCCGCCGGTCATGCTCATCACCGACACCCCGCCCGCCGGCGCCCGGATGCGGGCGAAGGTCGCTCTCGCTCTCGGCGGCGGCTTGGATGTGTCAGCGCTGCTACTGGGCGAGTGGGCGCACGGCGCCACCGTCGAAGTCGCCCCGGACGGGTACACCAAGCTCGTCGCCGGGCAGTCCACCGAGCCGGTCCCGACCCGACTGCCCGTACTCGACCCCGCTGCCGCGATCCAGATTCTGACCACCTTGCGCGAGGCCCAGACCGGCGAGCAGCTCGCCATCGTGCCCTCGGCCGTGCCGGTCGTGGTGGTGCCCCTGCACGCCAGCCGCGTCACGCCCGCCAGCGCCGAGCCGCAACTGCCCGCTGGCGTTCCGGCTGTGCCGGTCGCGGCAGCCGGGCCGGTGAAGGCGAAGTTACGGGTTATCGGCTCGCCGCGTATCGACGGCATCGTTCACGACGGCCGTGCGCTGCGCGCGAAGGCCAAGGAGCTGGCGGTGTTCCTGGCCGTCCACCCCGATGGCGTGGAGACCCGAACCATCGGCGACAACATCGAACTCGACGCCCGCATCAGCCAGGCCGCCCAGCGCGTACACACCAACGCTTCCAACCTTCGGCATGTACTCGGCCGGGCCGCCGTCCTTGAGACGCCGAACGCGTACGTCGTCAAAAGTGGCGGACGGTACAAGCTTGACCCGGCAACCGTCGATGTTGATGTGTGGACGCTGCGCGACTTGATGCGCAAAGCGACCATCGCCTCCGGCCCGGCTCGCCGGGAGCTGCTGACCGCGGCCTGCGACCTCTACACCGCGCCCCTGGCCGAAGGTGCGGACTACGAGTGGCTGGCCCCGCACCGGGAGACGGTGCGGCGCTGGGGCACCGAAGCGCATCTGCTGCTGGCCGATTGCCTGCTCGACAGCCATCCGCAGGAAGCATCCGACCTGCTCGACAAGGCGATCGGACTGGACCGGTACAACGAGGCCCTGTACGTCAAGGCGATGCACGCCCGTCACAGCCTCGGCGACGCCGACGGCATCCGGACCCTGCTGCGTGCCCTTACCAAGGCCCTCGCGGACCTCGACGCCGAACCGCAGGACGACACTCGGAGCCTCGCGTCCAAGCTGCGCACCAGCCTGGAGCAGAAGTGACCGCCACGATCGCAACCGGCCGTGTCGGCGTGCGCACGGTTCTGCCCGCGCTGGCCGTCGCGCCGCTGCTGCGCCATGCCATCGCCGTGCACGCCGTGCCCGACGACCAGCCGTGGCGTACCGCCTGCCAGTGCGGCAAACCGCTGTGGCCCAACGCCATCGGCCTGTCCGGGCGCTGCGCCGGATGCGGGGTGCGGGTCGGTGCGCCGCCGTGCGTGGTCGAAGTGGCAACGCTGGTCGGGGCAACCGGGCTCGTGCTGTCCGGGCTCGGCGGCGTCGCCCTGGCCGCGTACGTGTGGTGGACCGCCGCGCTGATCGTGCTCGCCTTTGTCGACCTGGCCGTGATGCACCTGCCGCACCGCATGACCGCCGCCGCTACGGCCGGGCTTCTTGGCCTGCTGGCCCTCGACAGCCCGCCGGGCGCGTGGTGGCGGGCTGTCACCGCTGGGCTCGCCGTGGCCGGGTTCCTCTCGCCGTGTTGGCCCTCGTCTCGCGTGGGCAGCTCGGCTGGGGCGACGTCGCTGTGGCCATGCCGGTGGCCGCCGGGTTTGGTTGGCATAGCTGGACCGCCGTCTACGCGGGCGTCCCGCTCGGTCTGGGTACGGCGGCGCTCACCGCGACCACCCTGCGCCGCCTCGGACGGCTCGCGCCGGGAGCGTCGCTGCCGCTCGGCCCATTCCTGGTCGCCGCCGCGTACACCGTGGCCGTCTGGCCATAAAGCCGTTGCACCGCAATCGAACCATGGGGAAAGGACTCGGTCGTGAGCTTTGACGACCTCACCGCGCTCTACCAGGACAACGAGACCGTCGTGAGCGGCCTGGCGCTGCTGGCCCTGGTCGGGCTGCTGCTGCTGCTGACCGCCAACCGCATGCGCAAGATGACCAGCCACCGCGCCACCCTGCTCGTCGCCAACCTGCTGACCGTCGTCGCGGCGGGCCTCGCCACCGCCGTCAGCGCGTCGGGCATGTGGAAGTTCTTCACCGACATCCTCGGCGACAGCCCGCTTCGCTACGCGTTCTTCTGGTTCATCGAGATCGCCTTGTTCGCCTCCTCGCTGCTGGCTCGCGCCCGGCTGCTACGCGACCCCGCCAATGCCTCCACCGGCGTGGACGGCGCCGCCGTCTGGGTCTTCGCCTCCCTCACCGCGTCACTGTCAGCGCTGGACGCAAGCTCGTTCCGGGAGGTCTGTCTGCGGCTGGCCGCACCCCTCGTCGCCGCGTGGATGTGGGAACGAGCCCTGGCCGCCGAGCGCAGCGCCCGCACCGGCACCACCACCCGGCGCATCCACTGGACCCTCACCCTGGAGCGGGTCTTCGTCTGGCTGCGCCTGGCCGAAGCCCAAGGCCGCGACGTGACCGAGATCGACCGGGTCCGCAGGCGCGCCCGCCTCGGACGAGCCCGCCTCGACCTGTACCTGCTGCAAGGCAAGAAAACCTCCGTGCGGCGGCTACGCCGCGCCCACAACAAGGTGATCCGCCGGGCGATGCAAGCCGCCGAACACGCCGGTCTGGCCGACATCCCCGACGCCTCCACCGAGCGCGAAGCCATCCAGATGTATATGGCCACCATCTACGGCATCGTCGATGCCACCAGTCCCGAAGCGGTCGCGCACCTCAACGCGTGGCACACCACCCAGTCCGCGCCCATCCAGGAGGCAACCGAAATTGCCCACGACAATCCGGGTACCACGCTCACGCCGGCCGAACCGGTGATCGCGCTGCTGCCGCAACGAGTCAACGGCCACGCCGTGCCCGCCAGCGACGCCACCGGCACCGACCTCGGCGACGAAGATGAACGAGAGACCGCGCTGACAACCGCCGTGGCAAACGACGCCAAGGCAGACACCGCAGGCAGCACGCGCGACGGTGACACCGACCGGGGACCCGACGACGAGCTGACCGAAGACGACGAACTCGAAGACGAGGACGCCGCCCAGGACGACGACGCGGACGTGTCAGCGGTCACGGCCATGCGCCGGTTCTGGGAGGCCGAGGTCGCCCAGGGCCGCGTGCCCACCGGAGCCGAACTGTCCCGCGCCGCCGGTGTCCCGCCCAGGACCGGCCTCGGACGGCGCAAGCGGCGCGCATGGGAGTCCGAACTTGCCGACCACCTACGCCGACCCTTCACCCACGCCGCTGACCGGTAGGCAGGCCACGGCTCCGCCGGTCGACCGCGTACGGGGTCCTGCGGCACGGCAGGCCGATCACCTGACAGCAGCGGACACGGAAACGCCCCACGGCGGTCCATGCAAGGACCGGTGAAGGGCGTGACACCAACGGTATGAGGCTGTGCCGAGGCTAGGGCGCGTTGCGCAGATCAGGATCAGGCGGCATCCATATCGCCTGCCACCATTGAGCAGCCCGCAACCGGAGCACCGCCCAGCCCGGCCACCAGCCTCGTGCACAGGCCGGGCGGTGACTCGCCGCAGCGAGACGATCGTCGCGGTGATGGCATGGGCACCGGCCATGAGGTTCAACCCCTGCTCTGCCCCCGATCGCGCCTGCGACTCAGGGTCTTCGAGGGCGAGCATTTAGGCATTGTGGGCAGCACCGGCCTTGGCCCCACCTCTTGCAAGTCTCCTGGCATTCTTGATCCGAAGCGCTACAGCCCGGTCCTGACCCGTGTGGCTGATCCAGTGGAAGCGCGCAACAGACGCCGAGTCCCCGTTCAACCGTGCCGGCCGCAGGAAACTCGTTGTAGTCAAGAAAGTCGTGAAACGCCGCGACGGCTGAAAAAGTAACCAAACCCGGTCGGTAACGCTGCGTAAGGAGCCAACGTTCAACGCGGTGCCCTGCCCGGGTTCCGGAGCCGATGAGCGCACAGCCCGGCGACGCGACATCCCCGAGCGACCGACGGCGCGCCAAAGGACTCAGCAGACACCCGACGTCCAGTCGGGGCCTCTCCGCAACCCTTCCTCACAGCGCCACGATGGCGACAACCACTGCGACCCAGGTGCCTATGAGCGCCATCCATGCGAGCACCAACATCCGCCGGCCGGACTTGCGCGACGCGTCGGCTTCCCCTCTGAAGTGCAACATTTGCTGGACCGCGACATCGCGGTGCTCGGCAGAAACGCGCACCATCTCCGACATGCGCTCCGAAACCTCCAGCAATGCCTGAAGGGTCTCCTGTGGCGTCTCGTCGATCTCCCACTCTTCGGCTTCGGGCACCTCCAGCGCAGGCGGAACAGGGGGACGCACCGGCACCGCAGCGGTAGGAGTCAACTTGACCCTCGGCGCAGTAAACAGGTTGCCAAGGTTAGGCTTGAGCGCTGCCGCGAGATTCTCACTGATACGGCGGAACTGATCCCCGTACGCCGTGTTGAGGAAGCTGCCCAGGCTTCTGCTGACGTGGAACATGGCAGCCTTCGCTGCCTCATGGTCGGGGTGGTCCGGATCAGCTTGAGCTTCCTCGAGCTCATCGAGGGTCATTTGCATGCCGCGGTCGACGAGCGGGTCCCCTGTGGGCGCATGCTTGATGTCATCGAGATTGATGACCTTGCGGCGCTCATTGTGGGTGCCCGTCGTTGTGACTTCTTGCTCGTCGCTCATTCCGAAGATGATCGCATTGTCGAGGACGGGCTCGGCGCATGGATCCGCGATCCGCTCACGCGCCTCCGCTACGCGGTAACCGAAGGTCATCGGTTCAAGCGGACGTCCTGGCGCTGATGTCAGCTCTCAAGGCGACGAACGTCGATCAGTCGGCATGTGAATCTCTATATGCGATTGTGTACGTGACTCTGCGCTCCTAGCCGTACCCCGACAACCGGCGTGGAGCACAACAATGCCTCACGCGTCGGTCCACGGCATGACCGGCGTAGGGCGTGACTTCATCGGAAGCGGGCCTGGTGATGACGGGCGTAGCAGGCCCACCAGGACGGTCATATCTGGCTGCCCACCGTCCCGCGCAGCAAGCACTCACAGTAACGGTCCGTAGTCGAGCTGGCAGGCTCGTGACAAGCATGCGCAATGCCGGCGGCAGATCAGTATGCGTAGCTCGACACATCTATGCCCAGGTTTTCGCTTTTCAGCCGTTGGAGAGTTCCCTCGAATCGCTCAGTTCCATATGAACACAACAGCGGATAGTACGACTGTGCGAGCTGATAGCACCAGCTAGGCGAGTTGACGGGCCGGTCGGGCCGGTCGGGATTGGCAATGACGAAGCCAGCAGCGCAAAATTGGTGGAGGGTTAGCCGCCGAATGCTTTCACGCGAATTCGGCGCATATGCCTTCCTGTAGTTGTCGAAGACCCAAATCATAATTCCCCGAACGCCTAGGACCGGCATCTGAGCCTGAGCCCAGGGTGTCTCGGGACCTAGAGCAAGCAAAGATAGAAGAACGTATGCAGAGCGTTCATTGGAGCGCTCGTCATCGAAACCGATAGCCCGAAGAAGCCCTCGCCCCTCCTCAATTCTCTTGCGGCGCTCAGTGTCAAATTGAGGAGATACCTCTAGCTCGGCAATCTGTCTGGGCAAGCGGACAGGTGGTGGTTGTACTGTCGCCGCTTCTGGTCGTTGTACTGTCGCCACTTCCTGCGACGCCAGCGCCGCAACCTTCATCTGGCGTTGCGCAGAGTAGTCAACCAGCGCTGCCTCAGCTTGCCGACGGCGCTCGACCCAGTACCGTGGGTCGCCGCCCCATACCCTCACGGTCCGCTCCAGCGCATCGCGGCCTGGGAGTTGCTTCCCGGCAAGCCATGCGAAGTAGGTCGTGCGGTTGATCCCAGCAGTCCCACACGTCGTCTTCTCCGCGCCTGCAGAGCCGGCACGCTCTCGAAGAATTCTGAGCTCGATCGCGAAAGCGTGAAGTGGATTGTCAGGATTTAACCGTTTCGGTAACCGGCCCACGTCCCCACCAAGTCTCGTATAGTCCTGATTAGTTTTGACGTAGTCACGAACTCTAGCACCACTGGCAGTGGGCCATGGACGCTAACTGTGTCAGGACATCGACACAGGGGAGCCCATGATGCAGTCACCGCTTGCCGTCAAGTTGCTACTTATGGCAACGGCATTCTTGGCTGCTATCGTTGCTGGACTTTTGGGAGGTATCGTTTCTCGACTCAGTGGACACTCAGTTCCTGACTGCATCTTCCGAGGATCGGCAGCCTGCGCTACGGCCGCCACGCTTTTCATCCTTGCCCTAAGCAGTACTGGGCTTCTGGATTAGCTATCGCGGGTGTTGGCTGCCGTGATCGGCACGAGCAGAAAGAGCATGCGCATCTTCTGCGGTAGCTCCGGATGTTCCAGGTGAGCGCTGGGCAGGCACGCGGTGTGCGACGCAAACCCAGCGCTGATCCTCGTCGTAGAAGACTTCGGCTGGGCGAGGCAAGAAGCGGCGGCGCATCCGCTTCCGAGGGCATGATATGGCTGTCCTGGTGGGGCCAGCCTCGTCCGCCATAGCCACGGGCCTGTGGGCGGTGGAGCCATACTCCGGTTCGGGGATGGCGAGGTCACGCGGGCCGCGTGCCCACCGGAGCCGAGCTGTCGCGGATCGCTGGCGTCCCGCCCAGGACCGGCCTCGGACGCCGCAGGCGGCGTGCTTGGGAGGCCGAGCTGCCCGATCATCTGCGCAAGTCCCTCGCCCGCGCAGGTGACCCCGGTGATCCGGGCACGCCCGCCGCACGTGCCGCCCGAAAGGTGTCCGTCCGTCATGGACAATCAGCCGGTGCTCCCACAGCTTCTCCCCGGCGCAAACCGTCACGGCGCAGCGCGTCTTCAACGACATCCACACCGCCGCTCGTAATCTGCGCGGCGGCGGCGGCCAGGGCAACTACCTCGGTCGCTACCTCGACTGGTCTGACCAATCCGCAGCCCAGCTTCGCGGGCACATACCTCGCAGCGAGACCAATCTCCTGATCTTCACCGACCGGCACCGCATGCTCTGGGCTGCGCAGGCAACGTCCGGCCTGGAGAATGCTGTCTCCTTCGAACTCGATGAACGCATCATCGCGCTCCAAGCCACGAAGGATGCCATCGCCGAGCGGATGCGAAGCTGGGAATGCGTCGAGGTGTTCCTTGCTCTGGACACCACATTCTTCCTCAATCATGACAAGCCGCTACGCGAAATCAACTTCCACGAGCTGTTCGACGACAATCGGAGAAACATCCGCATCCTCGTGCCGCTCGCTGTGGTCGACGAGCTTGACCGGCTCAAGGAAGGCGCAGAGCGTTACCGGCCGCGAGCCCGCTACTCCATCGCCGTCCTCGACGATCTGTGGAGAGACCCGGGCCAACCCGGCCTCTTGCTCCTCGAACGTGGCACACCGGGCACAAACAGGCGCGAAACCCGGGTCGAGGTCGTCATGGACCGCCCCGGCCACGTCCGGCTCGCGGATGTTGACGACGAGATCGTCGACCGGATCGCCACCATCGAACCGCTCACAGGCAAGTCGATCACCCTACTCACCTTCGACACCGGCATGGCGTTACGCGCACGTACCTGGGCTCAGGGTCGCGAAGTTCAAGAAGGCCCCTGGCCCCGAACAGAAGCCCCGCCGCGAGGACCAGTTCCACGGCCCATCGACCCACACCATCTGGCGCGGTCGCTTCGCATAGGGAGCCTGACAAGGTTGGGACCCACAGCGCCATCTGGCGGACGATTCCCTGGACGTATACCCATTCCTCACGGGTGGCTTCGATTTCTCATGACCATCGTTCACTTCTGCGGAGAATGGACAGCAGGAAGTTGCCCGACGCCCGGCCCGGAACATGAAGCGCCCCACGTCGGTCCACGGGGGAAGACCGGCGTAGGGCGTTGGAGCAACCGTAGCGGGTCGTACCGTGGCCGGTATCCCCTGGGCGAGGGACGGCCCGCCATCCGTTGGTGCAGATGTCTACGGTGCCCGGCCGAGGTCAGGGTCAGGCGGCATCCACGTCTCCTGCCAGAGCCGCACGGCCCACGACCGCATCGATGCCAAGCCCGGCCACCACCTGCTCTTAGCGGGCCGGGACGTGACCCGCCTTTGCGTAGGCCGCGCCGTCACCTGTCGCAGCGAGACCACTGCAGCCGCGATAGCGTGCGCACCTGCCATGAGGTGCAGGCCCGTGACGATGTAGCGGCGGCTGTCGGCCGCCAGATCCGCCGCCCGCTCCAGCGCGTCGTCGGTGCCCGGCTCGGTCTCATCGGCCAACGGCGCGACCAGATACAGGATCGCCGCCGTCAAATCGCTCGTCGCAGAGGCGGTATCGAGCAGGTCCACCACATGCTGGCGACCGGGTTCGGCCAGCACGGCGCGGCACCTGTCCACGGCATCGCGCACCCCCGCTAGAGCGTCGGCCACCGCCCGCGAATCGTTGTTATCGGTCATGGTGGCCCCCCAGGGTCGGATGGTGCGATCAGGTGAACACCACCGATTCCCGCTCAATCCGCCCCGTGCGTCAAGCCAAGCCGCCTGTGCCGCCGCCGATCCGTGCCCACCAGCGAAAACGCGCCCGCCAGGGTTCTGCCATCACGCCAGCTTGTCCTTGCCCGAAAACATGAAACTGCACCGAGCTGACGTGGCGACTGAGCGTCCAGCAACACCGGCCCGCCCCAAGACGGGTCGGGCCTCGTCAGCTGCTGGGCTCGTTCCAAAGAAAATCCGGTAGCCGGTCGAGGGTGACGAAGTCGTGTGTGCGGTCATCGGTGAAGGCTGCCGGAGTCGGCTCTCGGGTCACGAACAGGCCCCGCACGGCGAATGTCCCCGCCACGTCAGCAACACCGAGCCGGCCTGCGACTTCGGCCGGATTCGCGGCGAGGTCCTTGACCTTGGCCAGCAGCTTGTCCACATGTCGGCCGACCCGATGGTAATTGTTCACTTCGCCGCGGATACGGCGCGGTGAGAATGGTACTGCCAAGTCCTTGGCCTCCACTACCCAGATGGTCAGCGAGTGTACGGCGACGACGACTGCATCGATCTCGGCACGCACCGGAACGCCAAGCACGTCAGAGGGCCGATGGAGGACGCTTTGGCGGACCCCGACGACGAACGGCAAGCCCGTAGACGCGAGGGTGCCTTTCAGGTCGGCCTCGAAACCTGCGATGGGACGTACCCGCTCCCGACGCTGCTTTAGCGCTCGGGAAAGCGAGGCATCGCTTGCCGAGAGATGCTCGGGCCAGGTGCCCTCGAAGATTCGTTGTAGCAGTACGACGCGCGCTAGTCCGGGCGCGTTCCGAGGCACGAAGAGGGACAAGTCGGCAAGCTCGAGAACTGGACGGCTGTAGAGACGACCGACCGATTCTCGGTACTCCAACATTTGCAGCGGCGAGTCCTGCAGGAGGGCTTGTGTCCAGATCAAGTGCCGACATGCTTCGAGCACGCCGTCGAGATGAGCGGCGGGCAGGAGCTGATCCATGTTGGCCCGGACGGTGTCCTCGAGACTCTCGCGACTGGAGAACAGGTATCCAGTGACGCTGTCATCGTGGGCCCCGCTGACCTGGATCAGGAACTCCTGCGCGGCGAAAAGATCGACTAGCCCGTAGCCGCGATCGTCCTTCAACGCCGCGTCGATGGCAGCCAAATCGCCAGGAATCGCCGAACCGCTTTTCAAGGACCGAACAAGAGCTTGAAGGACGGCGTTATCACCCGCGCTCCGAAGCGGACCATCATCGGCCATCCGCCTGACGTACGCGTTCTCGAACTGGGATAGCCGGAGGGGAGGCAGGTCGCGAACCTCGACGTCAAAGGTGCCTCGTTTGGTCAGTCTGGCGCCAACCACGGTGACCAGCCGGGCCGCGACCCGGTCTGCCACGGTCCGCCATCGCCAGAGCTCATGGGCCAGGATTGCGAGGGCCTCGAGGTCACGCTGACTCGGATCCCGCCGACGGCCATCGGCTGGTTGCCTTGCGGCGAGTTCGAGGACGAGGTGGACAGCTGCTGCATTCTCGGCGTGCAATTGTGCCTCACGCGCCCTAGCGAGCGACGATGGAGCCGCCGTTCGCGCCTTGAACTGGAGGTCTGTCCAGTGCGCCATTTCTCCTGCCGCCCAACGGACAACTTCACGGGTGTTCAAGTCCCCGAGCCGCTTCCGAATGTCCAGTTCAACGGCGTCCGCAATCTGGCCGATGGCGGCATCGGCGGTGGCCGCGTCCCAGGGGCCACGGCCGACACCAACGTTGCGCAGGGATACCTTCAGAGAGTCGAAAACCAGATCTCGCGACGTAGGAGGATGCGATGGCTTCGGCACGAAGAAATCATGCCGGACGCTCTGCCGTCGGGAAAGGCAGTTACGAAGCCACCGCGGCCCGACCGCTCTGGTCGTCTCGGTTGGTCGCGGCTTGGTCCGAACCGCCTTCCAGGCGCGAGTGGGTGACGGCAAACGTCAACGACCCGGAGGTTGTTCGTCCCGGCTGGCACCTCACCGCCGCTGCCGCGAGGTCAACGCCGGGCATGTACGCACTCTGCCGGGATGGTCGGTTGCGTATATTCAGTGATGCACTTAACGCATCAATCTGTTGCAAGCACGTGATGTGTCTTGTGATCCGTGCCGAGTTTTTCTACTGCGCTGGAAATGACCTGAGCCGACTCGAGCCTCGCCAAACGGGAATATGATCAACCTTTGACGATCCTGCGGATTGAAGCGATCTGATCAATCCATCCCGAAAGGCGCGAAATCTTCACGATGTCACCCGTTTTCGGGGCTTGGATGATCAGGCCCTGGCCGAGGTACATGCCGACGTGCCGCGGGCTAGACATGGTGCCTTCGCTGCCGGGGATGAGGATGAGGTCGCCGGGCAGCAGCATCGCCGGGTCGCGAATCTCCGTTCCGGCATTGACCTGGTCGAAGGTGACGCGCGGGATGGAGATCCCGGCGGCTTTATACGCCTGCTGCATCAGTGACGAGCAGTCGCATTGCTTGTCGGGGTTGTCGGAGTGCGGGTCGGTGCAGGACCCGCCGAAGTGGTACGGCGTGCCCAGCTGATTGGCCGCCCAGAAGATGGCGGTCGCGACGGCGGGCGGGGTGTAGGCGGGCAACGCGAACCCGTCCGGCAGGGCGGCGAGCGCTTCGGTGGAGCAGTCCGTGATCGTGCTGGTCAGCTGCTCGACGATCTTGAGAGCGCCGTCGGACCACTTGGCGTACGCGTCGGGGAACGCCGACACCTGGACGGCCTGCGCGGCTCGGGTGAGCGGCATCTGTTCCCAGCCGGGGAGGGTGAGGAGCTTGTCGAAGAACTTGCCGGCCTGGTACTCCGGTTTGGCCAGCTGCTCGACGGTGCCCCAGCCTTGGCTGGGTCGCTGCTGGAAGACGCCGATGGAGTCGTGGTCGTTGCGGTCGCCGAGGAACGGCAGGTTGCGCAGGCCGGATTCCTGCATGGCGGTGGCGATGCCGACGACCCAGCCCCAGCGGGGGACGCCTTTGGCGACGCCGACGTCGATGATGGTCGCGGCGATTTCGAGTTGTTCGGTGTCCCAGGTGCCGATGCTGGCCGGTTGCCCGGACGGGCGTAGTGCGGGCGCGGCGGCGATGCCGCAGCCGCCGGGGCCGCCGCCCATCACGGAGGACAGCAGGAGCATCGGCAGGCCGAAGCAGCCGATGATGACGACGGTGACGATGCCGATGACGGCTTTGGTCATGATGAGTGCCTTTCGGTGAAACAAAAAAGGACCGGGTCTCCGCGCGGGTGCGCGGCTGGCAAGGTCGAGACGGGACGGGGGCGCTACATGCGGTGGATCAGGGGCAGCAGCGCCTTGTGGGTGTCGCGGAGGAGGTCGATGATCAGGTCAGCGGCGTCGAACAGCGGGTGGCCGACGTCGACCGGGGTGGCGTAGCGCCAGTCCCAGTGGCCCGGTTCGAGGGCGGGCACGTACCACAGCGCGCCGTGGTAGTTGAGGAACATCGCTCCGCCGACTTCGGGGGTGAGCAGGATCATCGGCTGGCTGGCGCAGGTGGCCAGGCAGTGGCAGCCGGGGTCGTTGTAGGTCCAGCGCTGCTGGCCGTGGTGGGCCGGGCAGGTGCAGTCGCAGGCGCGCTCGTAGGGGTTGCGGTAGGTGCGGTACATAGCTGTCTCCTTGAAAAGGTGGTGAAACACAAAAAGGGCCGTGGGCCGCCCACGTGGGCGGCCCACCTTGAACGGTTGGGTTGGGTTAGGCGTGGTACGTCCGCAGGACGCAGGCGGCCTCACGGAGCAGGCGCTCGATGTCCACGTTGTCGTCGTAGGTGTCCGCGCGGGTGTCGATCTCGCCGCCGTGCTCCCAGTCCCATTGGCCGTTGGCCATGGCGTTGACGTGCCACAGGTCGCCATTGCGGTCGAGGAACAGGGCGCAGCCCCATTGCTCGGCCAGCAGGGTCATGGGCTGGGTGTCGCAGGTGATGGCGCAGGCGCAGCCGGGCTGGAAGTAGTCGGTGCGCTCGAAGCCGTGGTGCAGCGGGCAACGGCAGTTGCACAGCATGTGCCACGGTGCGGTGTTGGACATGCGCTTTCTCCCAAGGGGTGAGGTGGGTACGCCTCGGGGCCGCCGGCGTGGGCGGTCCGCCGAGGCGTACGTGGGGTGGAAGGTGTGGCCGCGGTTAGCGCGGCCGGGCGCGCCGGGTCCGTCCGGGGCCGAGCCGCAGGTCTTGTTGGACCTGGCGGCTCTCGGCGACGGTGAGGACGTAGGCGGGCAGCTGGGGGACGCCTTCGCGCCAGGCCCGGTAGAGCCGGTGGGTGCCGTCGATCAGCAGCAGCGCGGGCTCCACGCCGTTGATGAGCAGGTGGGCGACGATGACCGGCTTGGTCAGGTCGGTGGCCATTGCGTAGTCGCGGTCGAAGGCGTCCGGCGCCGGGCCGAGCAGCGCGATCGTGTTCGGCTGCGGGTTGTCCAGGCGGGTCAGGCCGAACGTCTCCGCCCACGTCGGCACATTGAGCAGCCGGGTAGGGCGTGGAGCGGCGTCGATCAGCTCCATGGCGGTGTGCACCGCGAACACCCACCGGTAGTAGTGGAACCACTGTTCCCGGTGCGGTCCGGTCATCGGCCGTCCGCCTTGTCGGTGACGCTGGCGTAGATCGCGACGCACCGCAGGATCAGCTCGTGCAACGGCAGGGTGAGAAGCCGCTGCCGGTGCCGGTCCTTGAGCCGGTCCCAGATCAGGACGGTGACGCTGGCCGACCACAGGTCGACCAGCACGCCGTCGATCTTCGCGTGCTGCCGCTCGGCGACGATCTTGCGGAGGCTGTCGATGAGGGTCGCGTCACCAGCGGGGTGCTGGTAGTCGTCGGGCCGGGCCGCGTCCTCCAGGAGCGTCAGGCAGTCCTCGCAGGCGTGCTCGGAACGCGGAGGGTCTTCGACCTCCCACCGCGTCACGTCCTGGGCGGGTATGCCGCAGACGGCCTGGCGCTCATCGCGCGGGTGGCGGATGTGCGGGGTCATCGGCCGCTCCGACGGCATCCGATGGTGTGGGTCATGTTCGGTCCGTTCGTCACGGGCTGGGACGGCAGCCGAAGGCGACCGCCGCCCCAGCGGAAAGGGAGGGGCGAGGGTCAGACCTTGAGCAGGTCGAACGCGACCACCTTCAGATCACCGGTCTTGCCGGTGATGACACGGTTGGCGCGGGTGGTGGCGTCCTTGGCGGCCTGGAAGTGGTCGAGGTACTCGGTGATGGCCTGGTACCCGGCCCACCGGCTGCCCGCGATGGCCTTCTGCGTGTCGGCCTCGGTCAGCAGGTACTTGATCGTTCCCGTCCGCTCCTTGGCGTTGGCCTTGCTCTTGTCCGAGGCGTTGTCGGCGACCGGCCACACCTGGGCGATGATCTTCTCGAACTCGCGGTTGGTCATCGAGGTCTGCAGCATCCGCTCGGCGGCCTTCTCGAACTCGCCCATGTACCGCCACATCAAGCCCAGCGCCTCGCGGGCCTGGCTGATCTGCTCGCCGACCTTCGAGGTGTGCCGGAACGTGTAGTGGCCCACGGCGTGCTGGAAAGCGGCTCGCTGGGTGTTGGCGCAGACCACGCGGATGGGGCTGGCGTCCACGCGCAGCGCGGCGGTGCCGTCGTGGGAGGTGGTGCCGATCAGATACAGGTCCATCCGGTCGACTCCGGCGATCTCCATCGCGTCGGGCAGCTTGAGCGTGACGAACACGGACTTGCCTTTACGCAGGCTGCCCGCGGTTTCGAAGTGCGCGCCGCTGACCTGATCGATCAGCCTGTCCAACATGTCGGCGCACTGCTCGTTCTGGATGACCTCGTAGTCGGTGCCGACGACGCCCAGATACTCGGTCACACCGGTGACCGGGTTGCGGCGCACTGTCATCCGCTTGTCGTCGGCCAGGATCGGGACCTCGATGCCGTCCACGACGTCGATGCCGCGCACCGGGATGGTGCGCACGCCCCAGTTGCCGAGCAGGGCGGCGCCCATGATCTCGTCGGCGCTCATCGTGGCCTGGGTGACGGTGCCCAGCTGGTGCCACGCCGACAGGCGGGCACTGGCGAAGGCCGTCTGGCCGTTGGCGAAGGTCTCAAGTTCGTGTGCCACAGGGGTTTCTCCTTTGGAAATGAAGGCAGGGGCCGAGCCGGGATGGCTCAGCCCCTGCAAGGGAGGTGGTGGGTTACTGCTGCCCGGCGTCGTCGGTTCGCGCGGAGAGCGCGAACGTCATCGGCGCCGGGTTGGCCTGCACGAGGCGGCCTTCGGCGGCCAGGTGCGGGCAGGTAGTGATGACCGCGCCGACGCTGACCATGTCGGCCGTCGAGGCAGGCGCTGACGTCTCCGGCGATCTGCGAAGGCGTGCGGCCTGTTCGGGTTGCCCCGCCGGGTAGCCCACGACGAGGGCGGCCAGTGATGGGCCGTCGATCACGGCTGTCTCCGCTGTGTGCGGCCGGGCCGGGCATCGCCCGACCCCGGCTTGACCATCAGGACTGGACGCCGGAGGCGTCGGTCTGGCCGGTGACCTCGCCGGACTGGCTGGTGGCGTCGTCAGCCTTGTCGCTGGCGTCGTCGGCCTGCTCGGCGCTGCCGTTGTCCTCGGCCGGGGTCGGGAACTGGAAGGACCACGGCGACTCGGAGACCATGAGGATGCGGCCAGCGGAACCGAGCTTGCCGCAGTTGTTGCGCACCGCCCCGGAGCTGACCGCCCGGCCACCGAGCTGGGCGCTGATCGCGGTGGCGATGTCCTGGGGGGTCATCGTGCGGCCCGGGTTGGCCTTGAGCGTCTCGAACGTCAGCCGCTCCAGGTCGCCCTTGCCGAACGGCTGGCTGCCGTCGGCGTTGACGGTGACGTCCGTGCGGCGCACCGTTCCGGCCGTCGCGAAGCCCGTGGTGCGGGTGGGCATCCGCTTGGGCAGGGTGACCACGTGGGCGGTGCCGTCCTCGGCCACCACGTGCAGCGTCCCGTCCGGGCGGATCAGGGGCATGATCTGGGCGACCGCCTCCGGCGACTCGGCCAGTCCCTTGACCACCTGGAAGCACACCGGGCAGCGGGGCGGCTCCGGGTTCGGGTCCACGTCCGATGCCTTGGTCGGCCCGGCGATCCACCGTCCCGGCGTACCGGGCAGGCGGCGGGCGGCGTCGGCCTGCTCCATCGCGGTCAGCAACCGGGACGCGGTCGGGTGCCCGATACCGCTCTCGGCCACGATCTCGTCCAGGGTCGCGCCGTCGTCACCGAATTCGGCCAGGACGCCCTTGATAGCCATCACCTTGCGGTCACCAGGACGGCTCGGCTGGACCACGGTGACCCGGGCCGTCCCCTGTGCGGGCTCGTCCTCGTCGTCGTCCTCGTAGTCGGAGTCGTCGTCGGTCCCGGTGTCGTCGGCCTCGTCGGCCTCGTCGGTGTCGTCGATGTCATCGCCGTCGTGGTCGTCGTCGGGCGACTCGTCCGAGTCGTCGGCGGACTCGTCTTCGGCGCTGTCGACGGCGTCGGCATCGGCGTCGGCGTCGGCCTCCGGCGTGATGCCGGGCTGGTCGTCGGCCGGAGCCTGACCCTCCGTGGCGTCGTCGCCGATACCGGCCTCGTCGTCGCCGGCGGTGTCGCTGGCCGCGAGTTCGGTGTCGGTATCGAAGGTGATGCTCTCCGCGACGCCCTCGGCCATGGTCCACCGGGTGGGCACGCCCTCGGCGGCGTCGGCGTCGCTGTCGACCGGGACGATCAGACGAGCGTCGGCCAGCTGCTTGATGGCCTTGTCGACGGTCGAACGGGCCTTGCCGGACTGCTCCATCAACTCGTGAACGTTGCCCTGGCCGAGGTAGTGCACGGCGTCGAAGACGTCCCGCGTGGCGCGGGTCAGGGTGGACAGGTCGTACTGCATAGTGGTGTCCCCTTTCTGGGACTTGTGGTTGGCAGCTCGGCACCTGGTGTGCCGGGCTGTTGGTGCGCCGGGTCGCGGGCAGCAGGAATCGCGGCAGGCGCGTGAAGCGGTGCGCTGCCGTGAGGGGTGCTGCGATTGGCGGCCCGGTCGCCTGGAAATGGCGGCGGTTGCCGCCCGGTCAGTCGCCGGAAGCGTCGGCCTCGTCGGCCGTGGGCTCGACGACGTAGAAGCCGAGGGCGGGGTCGTGGTAGATCCCGGCGTCGGCGTGAGCGAGGCGCAGCTGCCCGGGGCCGACTGTCAGGTCGAGCTCGGCGTCGGCGCGGCCGACCCGCACGCTGGTGCGCCGTCCGGCGAGCTGGCGGCGTAGGCACGAGTCGGTGGGCGGCAGGACGACGAGGACCGTGTCGCCCGGGTTGACGTAACGCCGCCGCACCGTCTTGCCGCTGTGGGCGTCGGCGTACGCGGTGCGGTCCTTGTCGCCGACGAGCGTCTCGGCCCAGTTGCGGGCGTACCGGTACTCCCGGCCCAGCTTCTCGATCGCGGCCAGCGGCCCGGTGACAGCGGCGATGCTGCCGGTCAGGTCGTCTCCGTTGATCAGGGTCGTCCGCAGCCGGTCCACGGTGAGCAGCAGCTCGGCGCGGGCGTCGCGAAGGTTGCTGGCAGCCTGCGGCAGTTCGGCGGCGGCCGGGATCGGGTCAGCGGCGTGCTGGTCGAGGGTGCGGCCGGTGAGCCGGGTGATCCAGCGCCCCACATCATCGATGGTGCTCATGGCGGCCTCCTAGGCGGCGAGCTGGTCCAGCTCGGTCGGGGTGAGCTGGTCGGGGGTACGGCTCTGCCAGGCGGCCGAGTGCCGCAGCGCCCACCAGCGCAGCAGCGACCGGCAGGCGGTGACGAAGTCGTCGCGGACCGGCAGCCGGTAGACCGGGCCAGAGGCGGCGGCGAGGTGGGCCGCGTCGGTGCACGCGACCGGTAGCCACCACTCCCATGGCGACTCGTAGAGCACGCCGACCATCCGGTTCGGGTATGGCACCTCGAATGCGTCGGCGGCCTCCGGGTCGGCGGTCACCATCCACACGTTGTGCGACGTTCGCTGGAGGGTGGCCACGCCGTAGCCGGGGTCGCGGGGGCGCAGCAGCAGGTGCCGCTCGTCGCCGTCGTTGATGGGGCGATGCCGCCGCCAGGCCTGGTACAGGTCGAGCAGGCCGCCGGCGATGACGTTGTGTCGCTCGCATGCGGCGTGCCGGTCGACGGTGGCGAGCACCGCGCTCATCGCCTCGCCGGTGCCGGCGGCCCGAAGCCCGGAGGACGGCCGCGGGTGGGGCTTGTCGAGTTCGGCGCAGCTGGCGTTGTAGGCCAGGGCGGTCTTGTGCAGGATGCGGGCGAGGTCGCCGACGGCGTCCTCGGTGCCGGTGTCGTAGCGCCACAGCTGCTCGGGCAGAACGTCGTTGGTCGTAGCGGCGATCAGCCGCAGGGTGGGGTCGGCCAGGAACATGGCATCTCCTCATGGATGGATGTGGGCATGGCGAAGGCCGGTCGCAGCTGGGCTGCGACCGGTCCTCGGGATCGTCGGTATGGGTTAGGAGATGGTGACCGCGCACAGGCGTGCGCTGGGCTTCAGCGAGCGCAGGTACTTGATGGCCTCGTTGAAGAAGCGCATCCGGTCGGCGATGGTGTCGCTGGCGGGTTTGAGGAGCTTGCCCTCGGCGGTGATCAGCAGATCGCCGACGATGGCGATGCGCCAGTGCAGTCCGGCGTAGGCGTGTTCTCCGGCCTGGTAGATGGCCAGCTCGTAGGGGTTGAAGTCGTGTGCGCCGGAGTAGGCCAGCATCGCGACGATGCGGGGCTGCTGCTCGAAGCGGCGGCGGGCCTCGGTGAGGCTGAGCTTGGCAGGGTCGGTCCGGTGTATTGCCTGGAAGTCCTCCCAGGTTCGGGCCTCGCGGCGTGTGTTGGGGGTGCTGTTCATGTACTGGTTCCAGGCGTGCCAGCGAAGGCGGGCCTGGGTTGCGGCGGTGGCGGCGCCACTGTTGAGGTCGAGGCGGCCCTTGCGGCCTCCGGCGGCCTTGGTGATCGCGCCGAACCGGCGTGCGGTGTCGACGAGGTAGTAGTCGAGGAACCGGGTGATCCAGCCGATGAACCGGCGGTGGCGGACGTGGTAGCGCCGGGCCGGGGTGCCGTTGACGTTGAGGAGGTCGTTGACCTTCTCGCTGGCGCTGAACCAGTCGGCGTCTTCGCCGGGGGCGAAGCAGACGGTGACGACCTGGTCGGTGAGCGGGGTGTGCTTGGGCATGGCGGGGTGCTCCCTTCGCGAAGGAGTGGTTGGGGTTGGTGTGCTGGTGGTGCCACCGGATCGCGGCGTCTGGGCCTGGAGTGATGCCGTGGAAGGCGCGGGCGGGATCGGAGCCGACCAGGAGGTGGGCTGTGTGATCCGCGCGGGCGCGGGCAGGTCCGGGAGGGACAGACGGGCGGCGGTGCGAGCAAAAGAGAAGAGAAGAAGCTGCACCGTAACCGGCCGACCTGTCAGCACAACCCCTGTCAGGAAACTCGACCATGCCTCTGACCAGCGCTGACAGGTTTTCCAGTCAGCTGGTCAGGTTCTGTCAGGAACGAAGGTGCAAGACGCCGTCGACGAAGTTGGGGTTGGCGGGGCTGTTGCTGCCGTGGAAGCTGGGCAGCTGCTCCAGCGCCACTCGCTGGGTGCCGTCGCCGGGCAGCCATACCGCTCGCGCGGGGTCGGCGTCCTGAGTCGCGGTGGCCGTGGTGACCCCGGCGGGCTCGGCGTGCAGCAGCCGGTGCAGGTGCTCCTCGCGGGTCGGGCTGGCCAGCCAGAACAGCACCGGATAGCGAGGCCCTCCTCCGGAGGCGAACCGGTGGTAGCCGTCGAGTTTGGCGACGACGCGGGTCAGCGGTTCGGTGCCGGTGTCGGCCTCTAGCCAGAACCCGGCGGTCTGCCCGCCTCGGGTCCACAGCCCGTGCCCATCAGGGTTGATGGTCGCCTTGCTGGACTTGAACTGTTTGGCCTGCTGCTCAGACCACCACCGGTCCAGCGCCGCTTCGTCGTGCCGGCGGGCGTGCTCGCCGAGGCGGACGAAGAACTCGTTGACCGTGAGCAGGTGTGTCAGGCGCGGGCTGGCCGACAGGCGGGCGATGCGCTGGCTGGAGGCGCGCGCCGTGGGCTCGGACTCACCGCGTGACGCCGCCTGGAACCGCTGCCCGGCAAGGCCGAGCACCCAGTGGTACGGGTCAGTGCCTCCGCCGGTGCGGGCGAACCGGAACCGGTCCACCAGGGCCAGGTCGAGCAGTTCGGCCAGCCGGTGCCGGGCGGTACGCGGAGCGTGGAAGAACAGGCGGGTGAGGTGGTCGGTGGTCAAGACCTGGTGGTGGTCGAGCAGGGTCATGAGCTGACGATCGCGTGAAGTGATGTGGGGGTAGATGGCCAGCAGGCCGTGAGAGGAACGCGTATGCGGCATGGATGTCACCCCTGTGTGGAGAAGAGGAGTCCCTATGGGGAGTCTGGATGAGTTGATCTTTCCTTCGGGCCCGACAGGTGCCGGCGTCTGGGCTGGTCAGGGACCTGACAGGCGGCCCGGGGCGGGGTCCGTGGGGGGCTCCGATGGGCGACATCCCCAACGGAGCCCCCAATGCAGCCGCCCTGGGCAGCCCCAACGGCCCTGAGCGGAACCGGTCAGACGGTGCCGCTCATGCGCCGCCGCATCGACTCACGGGCCACCCGCTGCATCGGCGGCTCGTCGCCGTCGACAGCGTGCGCGGCGGCGATCTCCCCCCGCAGCGCGGTCGCCTCGCCGACGATCGGCGCGGGTGGGTTGGTGGTGAAGGTGAACGCGGCCATCTCCCGGTTGCCTACGAGGAGCCGGGCGGCGGCGGTGTAGACGTCGAGGTGCCCGAGGTCGTGATCGTCGAGTTCAGGCTTGGTGTGCCGGGCCATGTCCCGGGCGTCGTTGGGGTCGATGTTGAACACGACCTTGGAGCGGGCGTTGGCCGACATCGCGGCGGCCGTCTCCTTGGGCAGTTGGGCCAGATCCTGATGCGCCAGGACCATGCCGAGGCGATAACCTCTCGCCTCGGCCAGCATGTCGTCCACGCTGCCCGGCAGTGTGAGGAAGTTGTGCGCCTCGTCGATGTACAGGCTGGCGTCTTTGCGCTGGTCCTCGGGGATCGCGGCGCGGGCGATGGCGGCCTGCCAGACCCGGGCGACGATCAGCGAGCCCAGGATACGGCTGGTCTCCTCGCCGAGCTGGCCTTTGGGCAGCCGGCACAGCAACACACCGCCGTTGAGGATGTCGCCCATCTGAAACGAGCTGGTCGCGTTGCCGATCACGCCCTTGACGAAGTCGCGCAACAGGAACTGCCTCAACCTCGCCAAAACGGGGGCGATAACCTGGCCCCGGAAGCTGTCGTTGATCGAGTCGTACCAGGTCCAGAACCCCGCGAGCCCGTCCGGGTCGTCCAGGCCCACCGTGTAGCGGCCCCGGAACGTGCGGTCCGACAGCAGCGGCGGCACCAGGCTCAGCGTCGAGCCCGCGTGGCGCATCAGGGTCAGGCACGCCACCCGCAGGGTGTCGTCCATACGCGGACCCCACGACTTCGCGAAGATCTTGGCGAAGATCCCGACGAGGTTGTCGACGGCCAGGTGGGGATCGTTGGTGTCTTCGAGGGGGTTGAAGTGGCCCGGGTTGGGCTGGTCGGGGTCGATGAGCACGATCTTGCTGGCCAGTGACGCCGGAAGCCGGTCGAGGATGTCGGTGATCAGATCGCCGCGCGGGTCGATGACCACCGTGCCCCGGCCCGCCTTGATGTCGCCGACGATCATGTTCAGCAGCAGAGTGCTCTTGCCGACGCCGGTCTTGCCGATGACGTGCATGTGCTGACGGGCGTCGACCACATTCAGGCCCACCGAGTGCCCGCCGATCTGCGACCTGCCGAGGACTTTCACGCCCCGGCCGCCGGAGGGGATCTGCACCGGCGCCGGCATCGCCTTGGCCCGAGCCCGGTCCAGGCCCGGCACCGCCAGGTCCTGCGGCAACGCCGCCATGGCCGCGAGTTCCGGCACGGTCGCGAGGAACCCGCGCCGCAGCCTTCGTCCGGCGAGGGTGGCGACCGGCTGCGGCATCTTCATCCTGCGCAGCCGGTTCGGGCCGGTGTACGCCGCGGCGGCCGAGGCGATCGTGTGCCCCAGGCCGACGAGGCGCTCGCGGATCTGCTTGGCCCGCGCCTTGTCCGGCGACGCCTTGCCCGCGTCGGCGGCGACGGCGAACCGCACAGCGATCTCGAAGTGGGGCACGCGGATCGCCTTGTCGACGATCGTGCGCGCGTCGGCGGTGGCCACGGGGTCCCGCTCACCGGCCCGCACCGGCGTGCGCGACTGTGCGCCCGACCGTGACGGGCCGGGCAGGATCGCCTCCAGCAGCCAGATCAGCGGCTCGGTAAGTAACCTGGCGACGCCGGAAACAGCACGGGCGGCCACATCGGGCCGCCCGTGAGGGTGTGTGCTGGTCGCTGCCGCCGTTCTTCGGGCGGCGCGGACCCGCCGGGGTGGTGCCGGTCGAGCCAGGATCTGCACGCACGCGTGCTCGCGGTCGCGGACCTCGGCCCCGGCCGACAGCAGCGCCCGCAGCGGGTCGGCGTCGTGTTCGGTGCGCAGGGGCAGCGCGTCGGCCGACTGCGGCCAGTGTGCCCCGCCGACCTGCTCGACCACCGTGGCGGGGATCGGCGGGCCAGCATCATGCACGGTGAGAGTGGCGGCGGGCCACGCCGCTCGCACGGCCGCCTCGACCGCGCCGGGCGGCACCGTGCCGGGCACCCACACCCGGATCGTCAGCGTGCGCCCGGTCCACGTGTACTCCCAGCCGATGTGCGGCATGCCGTAGATCCGCCGCCGCCACACGCTCGGTGTCAGGACGCCCATGACGGTGGTCCAGAACGCCGCCGCCGACTCCGGCGTCACCTCCGGCGGCGCGGCCACCAGCAGCCACCGCGCCCCTGTCGCGTACCGCTGATGCCGCCAGGCGAGCACCTTGTCCCGGGCGGCCACACCGCCGACG
This sequence comes from Allocatelliglobosispora scoriae, assembly GCF_014204945.1. Taxonomy (NCBI): domain Bacteria; kingdom Bacillati; phylum Actinomycetota; class Actinomycetes; order Micromonosporales; family Micromonosporaceae; genus Allocatelliglobosispora; species Allocatelliglobosispora scoriae. The sequence continues at coordinate 4,612,066 of NZ_JACHMN010000002.1, read as the reverse complement.
ATCGCGGCGACGGCCACGAACGCCAGCCATGGCCGTGCGATGACCCACGACCAGACCTCGGCCAGGCGGGCACCGGTGTCGGGATTCATGACGCCTCCCCGATACCGGTGACGGCGATCTTGTGCTCGGCCGCCGACCCGACGCTGCGGAAGGGGATACGCGAACGGCCCGCGACGAGCAGGCCCTCGCCCCTAGGCGCCGACAGCAGCAACCGCGACTCCCCACCGGTCAGGGAGAACGCCTCACTGACCGCGTCGATGGACTGGGCGCTCTGACGCATCAACACCTGGGTCGCCGCGTTGGAGACCACGGCGAGTCCGAGGTCGGTGGACAGCACGTCGGCGGCGTCCTGGGTGATGACGCACAGTCCGGCCGAGCGCTTCCGGGCGGCCTTGGCCATCCGAAACAGGAACCGTGCGCCTTCGCCGTCGCGCATCAGCAGCCAGGCTTCGTCGACGACGACGAGCTGCCGCCGCCGGCGGGCGCCGGTGTTCGGAGTGTCGATGCCCGACCAGATCGAGTCCAGGGCGAGGAGCGTGCCGACGGTGCGCAGCTCATCGGGGAGGTGCCGCAATGACCAGACCACCAGGTGTCCGCGCGGGTGGGTGGTGGTCGGCCCGTCGAACAGGCTGGAGAAGTTGCCGCCCGTCCACGGGGCCAGCCGGGCGGCGAGCTGCTCGGCGGCCGGATCGTCGTCGGCGGCCAGGGTCTCGGCCAGGTCCCGCAGCAGCGGCGCGGACCGGGTCCAGGTGGCCGGATCGCCGTTGATCCCCGCCGCCGCGTACGTGACCGTGATCGCCCGGTCAAGGGCAGCCCGTTCGGTCGGCGGCGGCGGTGCGCCGAGCATGACCGCGATCAGCGTGTGCAGGTACAGGCCCCGCCGGGTCAGTGCGTCGGGCCGGTTGTCGGCGGGCAGGTCCAGCGGGTTGACCCGCACACCGGGCACGCCGAGCTGCACGACGGTGCCGCCCACGTGCTCGGCCAAGGGCGTGTACTCGTCTTCGGGGTCGATGACCGACACAGTCGTGCCCTGGTACAGGTTGCGCAAGACCTCCAACTTGACGAAGTAGCTCTTCCCCGCGCCGGATCTGGCCAGGACGACCGAGTTGTGGTTGTCCTGCCGCCACCGATCCCATAGAAGAACACCGTTGGAGCTGGTATTGACCCCGTACAACACGCCTTCGGGCGGGGCGATGACGCCGGGGGCGGGGGCGGCGAGGTCGGCCGACGCGAGCGGGAACGCCGCTGCCAGGGCGGTGGTGTCGAGGATGCGGCGCATCCGTAGCGGGTCCACGCCGATCGGCAGCGTCGAGATCCAGCCCTGCTGGTGGCGGAACGTCGCTGGCTGCAGATCCAGCAGGACGCTCGCGGCGGCGGACTTGACGCCGGCGGTCAGCGTCCGCAGTTCGTCGAGGTCGCGGGCATGGAGGGTGACGTAGATGCCGGTGTCGAACAGCTTCGCCGCGCCGCGGGCGACCCGTTCGGCGAGGTCGGCGGCGTCGGCCGCCGCCGCGTCGACCATCGGGTCACCGAGCTTGCCCTGATCAGAGTCGATTCGCCGTGACGATTCCAGGCGGGCGCGCTGCCTTTTGAGCATCGGCGCGGCCAGCTGTGCTGCGATGGGGTCGATGTGCACGGCCACGTCCACGCGGCCGGGGTAGGACAGCAGCGGGTCCAGCCACGCCGGGCCGACCTCGGCCGGGTAGCCGCACACGGCGTAGGTGGCGGCGTACCCGTCGCCGACCTGCACATGCCATGGGGTGACCGTCAAAGCGGCCGGTGAGGGCATGCCCTCACCGGCCGCGACGCTCTTCTTCTTGGGCTTCAGGTTCATCATGCGCTCCGCAGGGTGATGGGGGCGCCGGGCACCGCTCGCGGGCCGGGCACCGGTGGGGAGAAGGGATCGACGGCGCTGGCGAGCGCGGCGGTGACCGCGGGCCCGTCCAGGGCCGCGGCTTCGACGCCGAGCCCCGACAGGGCGCGAACGGCGGTGTCGGCCGAGTGCTCGCCGGTGATGACGGCCAGGACCTGGCGGCGCAGCGGGTCGCGTTGGGTATCCAGGTCGAGGAGGAACTCGGCGTAGTCGTCGGCGGCGGCCTGCAGCGCCGGATGCGGCAGGCGCGGCGCGTGGTCGGCGATTGCCTGCGCGTGCGCGGTCAGGTCGTGCCGCCGGGGGGCGACGACGATCTGTGCCGGGCCGGTCAGGCTGTTGAGGAACCGGCCGAACCCGTCCAGCAGCGCGCTCTGCTCGCCGCCGGTTCGCAGATGGATGTTGGTGGTGCCGCAGGCGATGAGCACCTTGTTGCTGCCCTCGCTGGTGAAAACTCCGGTCGGGCTGACCGATGTGACAGGCGAGCGCAGCGGTGCCGGAACGCTCGGTCTGCCGGCCACCGTGGCTACAGGGGTGGCCCGGGCGGTGCCCGGGGTCAGCTGGCGCGGGCTGCGTGACAGGGCGAAGCCGTGCCGCAGCCACACGTCGAGGGGGAGGCCGTCGCGGCGGCCGAGGGCCACCACGATGGCGGTGGAGAACACGATGAATCCGGCCACGATCCAGACGACCGGCGGTAGCAGGTGCCCGAAGGTCTGGTGCAGGCCGAATCCGCCGAGTCCGGCGCCGCCGATGATGCCCAGCTGCCGGAACGTCAGGCCGAACGCGATGCGGTCGGCCTCGTTGACGTTGGCTGGTACCACGGCGCGGGGTGTGGTGTCGTCGTGGGTCATCGTCCGCCTCGCACCGCGCGGCCGAACGGCAGCTTGCGGGTGACGGTCTGGATCAGCACCGCCCGCAGCAGGACTCCGCCCGTGTTCGTTCCGCCCTTGCGGGTCACGAACCGGCTCATCATGCCCGGGATCTTGATGGTGACCCAGAGCAGCACTGCGACGAGCAGCAGGTTCAGGACGTCGGAGCCGGGCAGGCCCAGCAGGGTCGGCAGGTTGGCGTCCGGGTCGGTCAGCAGGTGGATGCCGGTGGAGAACGCGATGGCCTGCAGGGTGGCGGTGCCGAGGCAGCCCAGCAGGGTCCGCCACCACAGCTGTGCAGCCCCTTGCGTCCATGGCGTGGCGTAGCAGGCGAGGGCGACCGGGGCGATCCCGGCCAGGATGATCAGGACCCCGACGCGCACGATCCAGCCGGTGACGAGGGTGAACATCAGCCCGACGATGATCAGCCCGATGATGAGCGCGACCAGGGCGTTGGCGGGATCTGACAGGGCGGCGGTGACGTGGGTGCGCGCCATGTTGACCGCCTCGGTCGTCGGCGCGGCCGTGCCGACCATGGAGACCGTCAGCGCGTTGGCGATCTCGATGAGCGCCGCGCACAGCGGTACAGCGAAGTTCGACGCGACGGCCCCGACGATCAGCCGGGGCACCAGATCCTTGATGCCGTAACGCATCTCGACCGAGCCGCCGACCATCGTGGCGATACCTACGGCGATGATCGCCAGGACGAAGCAGGAGTTGACGACCAGGGCGCTCTTGCCCGCGATCGTCTGCACCTGCGGCAGGACGGTGACGTCCGGTGAGAGGAACATCGATGAGGTGAGGTAGGCGAGGAGCCCGCCGAGCAGGTCCTGCAACCGCTCGGCGAGCCAGTCGACCAGCCCGCCCATCAGCCAGTTGACCATGACGGTGCCCTCAGCCGCCCAGGATGCCCTGCAGGACGGTCAGCACGACCGGGGCCAGCACGGCGAGCGCGTAACCGATCAACGCGCTCCTGAAGTTGCCTTTGGCCTGCTCGACCTGGGCGGGGTCGCCTCCAGCGGCCATGTAACGCAGGCCGGCGACCGCGAGGAACATCGTGGCGACGGCGGCGAGGATCCCCATGATCCACAGGCGGATGCCTTCGATGACCTCGGGAAGGGTTTTCGGGCCCGCCGGCGGCTGCGGTGCGGCAGCGGCGAGGTCGGCGAGGTAGGTCAGAGTTGTGTGCATTGCGGCGCTCCACAGGGATGTGGTGGCCGCCGCGGTGGGGACCGGGCGAAGCCCTGAGAAGGTCCGGTGGGGGCGCTCCTCCCTTGCAAGGGAAGGGTTGCGGTGTCAGTACGCCGCGCCAGCCGTGCCGGACCTGTGGGCCTCGCCCGTGGGTTGTCCCCACCGGGCGGGCATGCCGTGGATGACATGCACCGCCCAGATCCGGGCTGTCAGGCCGATCGAACCGGCCTCGAACCTGTCACGACCTGTCGGAACCTGACCGCGCCCGCCGCTCACCGAACCTGACAGCGTCGCCGCGCCGCAGACGCAGCTGGGATGGACGCAAAGAGGCCGCCCTGGGCAGATGCCCGGGGCGGCCTGGTGGGGTGCGGGTTATCGGGCGGTCAGGCGGTCAGCGCGGACTCGCCAGCTGCGTGCGGACTGGGCCGGACAGGTCGCCACGCTTGACCGCCGCGCCGACGACGCGCTCGGCGCGCCTTCTGCGCATCCGCAGCGCGGAGGCGGTGATGCCCTGCTCGGCGGCCAGCTGCTCGATGAGGGAGTCACCGAAGCGGGTGGCGCTGATGAGTTCGGCGGCTTCCATGGTGATGAGGCCGGCGGCGGCAGCCCGGCCGAGCAGCAGGTCCGGGTGGCCGTAGGGCTTCTTCGGCGTCCGCGATCCGCTGGGCAGGTCCAGCGGCAGCTCCTCGGTGTCGTGGGGCTTGATGACCGCGGCCCCGGCCCGCCAGGCCGCCCAGCACAGCCGCAGCCACAGCCGGGGCGTGTCCAGGTCGGCGGTCCGCAGCGCGGCCAGGAACCCGGCAAGGACCTCGCTGTTGACGTCTTCGGCGTGGCGGGCGCGCCCACGGCTGATCTTCGCCGCGAGGTGCGTGAGAGCGGGCAGTGCGACGCCGATCGCGCCGACGACCCACGCTGGTCCCCACTCGCGGGCGTGCATAGCCAACTGCCGCCACAGCGCGTCGACGGTGGCGGAGTCGTAGCGCTCGAACAGCACCAGCTTGCGCAGCGCGTCCAGGGGCAGGGTCTTGTTCGGCAGGCCCGGCACCGGGCGGGCGTCGAACGATAGCGGGGCGGGTTCGCAGGTCAGCAGCTCGAACGCCTTCTCGGCCTGGCCCAGCGCGCCGCTGGTGCGGAAAGTGGTGGTGGTTGGCATGTGTTGTCCCCTCGTGGGTCGAGCCGAACGCCGGCTGCGGCGGCTCATGACCTCGATTGGAGTGCGGCGATCTGACAGCAGAAGGCTCTGTCAGATCGGGACAGGTTTGGACAGGTCGTGTCAGGTTTTCGCCTGTCAGACGGCTCAGAGGTCCGGCGGGCGTAGAGTCGGCGTGAGGCGCGGTGTCAGGATTGCTCCTGATCCGTTTCCTCACGCCGCTCTCCGAACCCGCCGTGCGCGTCTCCACGCAACGGGCTCTCCACGGTTGCTGTCGTCAGGCGTTGGCGGGTGCAGGCCAGGGGCTGGGGATCGTGGTGGAGCGCCAGCGGTAGCGGGTCACGGGTATGGCCGCGATGCGCCGGTACTCGATCCCATCCGCGCTGATCGGTAACCACCGCCCGGTGGGCGTGGTGTGTCGGCGCCGGAAGGCCGTCCAGTTCCAGCGGTGTCGTAGCATGAGCATGCTGCTCAGCCGCCGCCAGGCAAAGCTGTCGAGCATGCTGAAGGTGTCCTTCGCTACGGCGTGCCGGAAATAGTTGGCCCAGCCGTGCATGACCGCGTTCAGGCGGGTCAGCACTGAGGCCAGGTCCTGCTGTGATCTCCTGCGTGTCAGTGCACGGATCTTCGCCTTGATCGACCGGATCGGCCGTTTGGCGATGAACGTGTACACGTGCCACTTGTTCGAGCCTCGCTTGCGGCGCCACCGGATGTGGAACCCCAGGAAGTCGAACCCGTCGCTCATGTGGACTATCCGGGTCTTGGCCGGTGACAGCCGTAGGCCCAGAGGTGCCAGCACACGGGCGACGTCCTCGTGCAACTGCCGTACGTGCTCCTCGTTCCCGTGGACGAGGATCACGAAATCGTCGGCATAGCGGACCAGCCGCCACGTCGCCGACCCGTGCTTACGCAGCTTGGCGCGGGCGTAGGCGCTCGCCATCGTCCCGCCCGGCTGCCACGGCTCCATCAGGTGCTCATCGAGCACCGTCAGGGCGATGTTGGCCAGCAGCGGAGACAGGATGCCGCCCTGCGGCGTGCCGGTGTGGGTGTCCTGCCGGTCGCCGTGCTCGGTGAGCACTCCGGCCTTGAGGAACGCCTTCACCAGCGCCAGAACACGCTTGTCCTTAACCCTCAGTCGGACGCGGTCCATCAACGCGACGTGACCGATCGAGTCGAAACACGCCTCGATGTCGGCGTCCAGCACCCACCGGTAACCGTGGGTGCCATACATCTGGATGTCGGCCACCGCGTCCTGAGCGCGCCGCAGGGGCCGGAACCCGAACGAGACCGGCTCGAAGTCGGCCTCGAAAATCGGTTCCAGCACCAGCTTCAGCGCCGCCTGAACAACCCGATCCGCGACCGTCGGAATACCGAGCTTGCGGACCTTACCCGACCCTCCCGGCTTCGGGATCTTGCGTTCCCGCACCGGCAGCGGCCGGAACGAACCGTCCTTGAGAGACGCTCGCAGGTCGTTCAGGAACCCGGGCACGCCGATGCGCGCCTCGAGGTCGGCGACCGTCAGGCCGTCCACGCCGGGCGTCCGCGCGCCCAGGTTGCCCGCGACCCGGACGTACGCCATCAGCAGCGTCGCCGGGTCGTGCACGAGGTTGAACAGGTCATCGAACCGGCGGCCGGGATCGGCCGCCGCCCAACGGTGAAGCTTGGCCTGCATCTCCACTACCCGCCGATACGGACCAACGGCCCGTTCCGGTGGAGCGTCGCCGTTCGGCGTCGCGTCTTGCGGCATTACAGCTTCCTTCCCTTCGCGTAACCGCTGCCGCCCTTCCCCATGTACCGGGCTTTCCCCGGCTCGGAGTACTACGGCGGCTCCGCCCCACCCGGCCCGTTCAGCGGTCGGTGCGCCTATCCCCACCACCACGCTGGCGGCGCGGCGCGGGGAACCACGACCAGGTGGTTCCCGTGTTCACTGCTGCTCGCTTGTCGAAGGAGGAGCCCGACTGTGCCCCTACGGCATCGCCATGGGTACGCCGCAGACCTTCCCCATGGCCTCCCAGACCGGTCAGTCAGAACCCGCCCGGAAGATCCCCGCCACCTAACACAAGGCGGAGAAGCACCGTATCCAGCCCACATCCACCAGGTTCGAGCCGGCGACAGATTAAGGGGCTTTACAACATCGGTTCCTCGCGTACTCCTCTCCGTCTCGCTCGCCGAACCCGCACCATCTGGCAGTACTGGCACGTCCCGGCTTTGTCAGGGCTGCTCCCACCCCACCCGGCACCACCCGGGCGAGGCTGCCCTCAGCTACAACCGCCTGCTGCGACAGGCGGCAGGTGGTGGTCTCTCACCTCCACTCGAACAACAGCGCCTCACGGCGCACTGACTGGTCTTGTCAGGTGGGGGCCGAGTTCGATCGGCCCAACAGCGCCGTTCTGGTAGCTGTCAGTACGCCCGCCGGTCCGGGGGCCACCGTGCCCATGACCGATAACACCAACCGCTACAGCGCACCGGTCCCGGTCGGGGACGTCGTGCCGGGCATCCCGCCCGTGCCGATCACCGTCTGGCCGGTGCCCGCCCCGCGCAAGGGCGACACCATGTCCAACCAGATGGGTGTGCGGCTCGTACACAACCTCACCCACCCCGGCGAGCTGATCATCGATCTGGTCGACGGACCGCAGCTGGCCCGCGCGGTCATCGCGGCCAGCCGCCGCAGCCACCTGCAGGCGGCCCGGCAGACCGGCTGGGGGCGCGAGCCCGCGCGGCTCATCGTCACCGGCTGGCCGGTCGACAGCCCGGCCTCGGCGGTCGAGTTCTTCGGCCGCTGCCGCGACGCGCTGCTGCCGGGCGGCTGCGTGGCCGTCCTTCTCGGCCACGACGTGACCGCGCCGGTCGACGTCATCATCGCCGCCAAGGAGGCGGGCCTGAACTACCTGCAGCACATCGTGGCGGCCGACCAGCCGCCCCGGCCCCGCATGCAGACACTGCTGGACATCCACACCGACGTGCTGATCATGACGCTCAGCGCGGCCGGAAGCGGGGGTGGGCGATGACGGAGCCGATGCCGGTCACGTCGGTGTGGCTGACCTGCCAGCAACCTTCCCGGGACCAGCGGCGAGGCCGCTACGTCCCGGAGAGCAGCAGCCACCCGGGCAAGATGCTGCCGAACCTGGCCGCGCACGCCATACGCACCTACACCGCTGAGGGTGACCTGGTGTTCGACCCGATGTGCGGGTCGGGCACCACCCTCGTGGAGGCCATGCACCTGGGGCGGGAAGGCATCGGGATCGACATCGAGCCCCGCTTCACCGCCCTGGCGCAAGCCAACATCGAGCTGGCTTCGTCTCAGGGCGCGGCCGGCGCCGGACGAGTCATCACCGGCGACGCCACGCAGCTGCTCGATCTGGTGCCCGCGTCTGCGGTCGGGAAGGTGGGACTCGTGCTCACCTCCCCGCCCTACGGCAGGGGAACTCACGGGCTGGTGCGGGCGACGAGTACCGGGGTACGCAAGCGGGACCACCTCTATGGGGACCGCGAACGCGGGAACCTGGCGTATGCGGGATGGTCCCGCTTGCTCGACGGGTTCGCCGAGATCCTGGCGGCAAGCTACCAGCTGCTGCGTCCCGGCGGGACCGTGGTCATCACCTGCCGACCGGTACGCCGCCAGCGGGACGACTTCGTGGACCTACCCGGCGAACTGCTCGCGGTCGCCCTGGCGGCCGGACTGGTCCCGGTAGAGCGGTGCGCGGCGATGCTCGCCGCCGTCCGCGACGGGCAGATCGTGCACCGGGCCAGCATGTTCGGCCTGATGGCGGTCCGTCGTGCCCGCTCCGAAGGCGTCCCGGTGCACCTCGTGGCACACGAGGACGTCTGGGTCCTGCGCCGCGCGATATCGAACTACCACCTGTCGGATCCGGATTCCTGACACGTAGGGGCAGGTCGTAGGCCTGATGGCCGTGGGCTGTCCTGCCTGGGCCAGTAGCGGGGGCGGCGGGATGGGGGCAGCTCAGCCCTGTCCCGCCGCCCCGGTCGTATAAGACCCTGCCGGGCGGGTAGAAGTCCCGCTACTCACGGCGAGCCCCGACCCCGGTGTCAGCGGGCCCCGTACGCGGTCCCGCACCGGCGATCCACGTGCGGGACCGTATGTGTCCCGATGACGGGACCCGCCGTCACCGGGCGGCGGGACGGTCCCGCTTGATGTCCCGCTCCGCCAGCCGTGAAGCGGGACCTGTCCCGCAGCCGGCCGCGACCGACACGGACTGAGTCCCGCACGAGTCCCGCAGCGCGGGGAAACCTGACAGAGCCACTGCGGCAGCAGGGCTGTCAGGTTCTGCCAGAAGATCCGACCTGACAACGGCACCTATCCGGGCTCGGGCGCGCATAGCCTGGAGGTTCTCCTTATTTCTTATGTGCCCCGATCTGATGCCTCCCGCGACGGCACCATGCCCACCGCACGGTCGGCCGCCCTCGCCAGCCCAGATCCGGCACCCATAAAGCCCACGCCCCGCGCATACGCCCGGGGTGCGGTACGCCCATCCCTTCAGGCGGCCACCACCCGGTGGTCGCCTCCCTTTTGTGTCCCTGGAGGACAGCATGCTCAAGCACACCTGGTACCTGACAGACGGCGACTGGTTCGCCCAGCTGCCCGGCGCCCCGCGCCTCGACGACGACGGCCAGGCCGTCATCGAACAGGTCGCCCGGCTCTTCCACGACGAGTCCTACTACAGCGTGGCCAAGACCGTCGCCACGACGGACGTGATCCTGGTCGCTGTCGAGCACCTCGGCGACAACCTCACCTACGCCGTCCGCCGCCACGACCTGATCGAACTGAGCCGCCTCCTCAACGGCCTCAACCTCATCCAGGCCCACCTGACCCAGATCGTCCAGTTCCTCGCCGAACGGGTCGACGCCCGCGCTTTCGACGAACTCTCCGACGTTCCCGCCGCGGACCTGCGAGCCCTCACCGACAGCCTCAGCACCGCCGGCACCAACGGCGAGGTCTGCGCCGGGCACCTCAAGGAGGCCCACCTCACCCTTCGCCGACTCACCAAGTAACCCTCATCCGCCTATCCGAAGGCACGCGATCCGACGCGTACCTTCCTCGCACCCTGGAGATCTCATGACCGCATCAGAGACGGACCTGCCGCCCGACACCGGCGACACCACCATCAGCGGCTTGACCCGCATCACCTTCAACGCGCCCGGCCGCACCGTCACGGCGCTCAACGCGCTCACTACAGCCTCCGGCGACAACCGCACCAACGTCATCAATACCGCGCTGCGGCTGGCCGCGACCCTGCTCACCTTCGAACGCCCCGACGGCACCGTCCACATCCTCGCCAACGACGGCACCCCGCACGTCCTGCACCTGCCCTGACCACATTTTCGGCGGAGACGCTGATGAGCCTGCACAACCTCGCACCGATGCCCGGCCGCGGACGCAACGCTCTGCAGGCCTGACCCCGCTACGCGTCACGTAGCGCCAGCACCACACCCGGCCGTCGCCCGGCCGACCCGCGCGATCCCGCGCACCATCCGGGCACGGCCGACAGCCGTGCCCGGATCCCCACCCACCACTCAGGAGAATCCGATGGCATTCCACAACCCCGGCATCGGGCATCAGCCCGTTGACCAGGTGCTCCGTGAATGGCGGCTGCCGTTCGCCATGAGACAGATCAACGACGCCCAGCCAGGCCACGAAGGCCCTTCCTGCCCGGCATGCGCCTCCTACCAGGCCGACCGCGAACGGCGCGCCGAGCAGTCGCCCATGCTGCACGGAAGCGACAACAAGCTCTACACGTCCCCGCACGCGGGGACGTACCTGTTCGAGGCGCGCTACTCGCGCTGGGCCTGCACCCAAGGAGCACACGGGCCACTGGACCAGACCGCGGGCGGGCACGACGGAGGTGCCGCATGCTGCTACTGAACATGTTCGACGGCATCTTCGACCGCCGCGAACTCGACAACCTGCTCACCCTGCTGGAACCAGCCACCGACGTTTGGGCACACCTGCGCCCGGGCGGTTGGAAGAACACGATCACCGCGACCCTCTGCGGGCTGCCGGTGGAGATCAGCCTCCGACCGTCATGGACCGCCGGCCATCTGAACCTCGCCCTCACCGACGAGATCCGCCGCGACTTGCGCGCCCGCCTCGACCGCATCACGGCACCGCGGATCTGGCTGCACGCCGAACCACTGACGATCACGCTCGAACCGAGCACCGACGACTAGCCGGCAGTGCACTGGATCCAACCGCCATGCCGGCCGCTGCCGTGCACCACCAGGTCAACGCCGTCCCGGGCCTCGGCCCGCGGACCGGCAAGCGCTCGCACCCCGGTCCTCTGGTGCATGCCTGACCGCTGACCTGATCCGTCGCGCTCCGCGTAACGCCAGCACCACACCCCGGCCGTCGCCCGGCCGACCCGCGCGATCCCGCGCACCCTCCGGGCACGGCCGACAGCCGTGCCCGGATTCCCACCCCACCCGAAAGCGAGAATCCGTTGCACGCCAACGACCCGAGCCCTGGCATCCCGCCCCGGCTCCTGCACCGCCCCACCATGGGCGGCCTCGTCGTCCCCTACACCACCCTGCGCCTGCCCGACGGGCGCTACCGGTTCGGTGCCGTCGACTTCGACCGCCAGACCCAGGCGTTCACCGACCGCCTGTGCCAGACCTGCGGCACCGAGCTCGGCAACCGGACCGTGTTCGCGGTCCGCGACACCGACCTGCTCGAGCTGACCAGCCACGAGCCGAGCATGCACCCCGAATGCGCCGCATACTCCGCGACCGCGTGCCCGATGCTCGCCGGGCGCATGACCCACTACCAGCACACCCCGATCGCCGAGCAGCTGGCGAAACTCGACCTGGCCGTCCACGGCGACCCCGGCACCGAGTTACGGCTCGGCCAGCCGTCGTCACCGTGGAGCCTGGCCTGGGCGAGCGGATACCGCCTCTACACGCACCCGCGTACCCGGCAGCTCGCCGCGCTGATCCCGCCCGGCCAACTGCTGCGCGTTCGCCCGGTCACCGCGGCGACAGCGGAGGCCGGATCATGAGCGCGCATGTCGTCGCCGTGTACCACAACACCGAGTCGCGTTTCCTCCCCTACGAGGACGGTCACCAGGTCACGCAGGTGCTCTCCCACTGGCGGGACTAGCCGGCGGGCACCGACCCGGAGCTGATCGCCGACTGGGCCTGGCACGTGTTCAACACCGACCTGGACAGGCTGGAGCCCGGCCGCAGTACGCCGCAGGGCGAGGCCGACTTCCTTCTCGCCTGCGTCTACCGGCTCATGCAACGCCGGTCCCTGTCGACCGGCGACGTCATCGCCGTCACCACCGACGGGACCACGACCTGGCTGGCATGCGAGTTCATCGGCTGGCGGCAGATCACCACCCCCACCAACCAGGCCGGACGCCCGCTGTCTGCCGACGCCGTCTACCGCCACCTCGCGGGCGGCTGTAATGACTAGCCTCGGCCGGGCCCGTTCCAGGTCGTCAGACGACTGTGAGCTGCACCGGCTGTGCGTGTTCGTGCTGTCGCTGTCCTGCGGGCACCTGGTCACCTACTACGCCAACGGATGGTGCCCGGTGAGAGTGCCCTGCTGCGACCGGCTGGGCGGCACCACCCTGCGCGGTGTCTACGTGCCGTACGCCTCCGATGTCGACTACGTCGGAGTGTTGTCCGAGCGGTACGAGCACAGGCCGCCCGGCAGCCCCAGCGAACCCGACGGGCTGCGCAGCCGACGGTCCCGCACCGACGACCTCTGCCGGTCACCGTGGCCCGGCGGCGGGTCCAGCACCGGACGGTACCCCGCATCGGTCGGCGCCGCGTGGAGCATCGACGGCTCCACCATCCCAGCCGAACCGAGCTGACCCCTTCCCCGAAGACGCCGCATTGGCGGCACACAGAAAAACGGCCCGCCGAAGGCGGGCCGTCGTCGTATCCAGGAGGCCCGGGACGCCTCGCCTACGAAACGTACGCGTCCCGGGTTCTCCATCGAGATGGAGGAACCCAGTGTTCACCACACTCCTCGTGATCACCACCATCCACACGGCGATCACCTTCACCGCCGGAGCCTGCGCGGGCTTCGCCCTCGGCTACCTGGCCGGGTGGCCCACCGCCGAGCAGCTGCGCGCGGAGCTGGCCGACGCCGTCTGGCAACTGGCCCACGACCCCCTCACCGGCCTCTACAACCGCCGCGGACTACGCACCGCCCACACCGCGCTCGCCACATCCGATCCATCACAGCCGATCATCGCCGTCCTGCTCGACATCGACGACTTCAAGGAGATCAACGACGAGTTCGGGCACGACACCGGCGACGAACTGCTCACGGTGATCGCCAACCGGCTCGAGCCCCTGGTCGCCGCATACGGCGGCAGCCTCGCCCGCCACTCCGGTGACGAGTACGCCGCCATCCTGCCCGCACGCCGGTACGGCATCTTCGAGATCGGCGAACGGATCAAGGCCGCCATCTCCGCGCCCATCCAGCTCCACGGGCAGGACGGCCCCGAAACGGTCCTCACCGCGAGCATCGGCATCGCCTTCGCCGACAGCACCGAACCACTTCAGGCAGCCCTCCACCGTGCCGACACCGCCATGTACCACGCCAAGACCCAGGGCGGGAACCAGCACATCCTCCACACCCCCGGCATGACCATGCCCGATCCCAAGCACCGCCGAGGGCCACGCCTGCGCGACCGACGCCACGACCACAGTGGATCGGACGCCGCATGAACCTCACCACCATGACAGCCTGCGCCACTTGCCATCGCGCACTCACCGAGCACAGCGACGGTGACACCATCTCCTACCGCCACCCGGTCAGCGACGAAGGCCACGAACCTGTCCCGGTCAGCGCGAGCCTGGTCCCGCAGGTCTTCGACCGCTGCCACACCTGCACCCAGGCGCCGCCCCTATGGAACTACCACACCGGCCGCATCGAGATCCTGTCCCTGGCCAGCGGCATGGCCGCCGGCTACAACGATCAGTGGCATGTCTGCCTCCGATGCGCCCAGCTCATCGAGGCCGACGACTCCGATGCCCTCACCGCACGATGCGCCGGACTCATGCGCTGGCATCCCGACAGCGACGAATACACCATCCTGCACACCCTGCACCGCGGCATCGTCCTGAGCCGCGAAAGCCGAACCCTGCTCACCACCACCCACTGGTCACCGGCCCGCATCGACGCCGACATGATGCCGAAGATCCGCGACCGGCTCACCGGACTTCTACGCGGACCCGCGAACCTGCCCGCCGCCATTAACAACCGCGACCAGCGCCAGAATCTGGCCCGCCGACTCGACCTCATCCCCCTGTACTGGATCAACCAGGAATTCACCGACCTCGTCAACACCGTCAGCACCGACCGGCCCCCAGCATGGGCCACCGACGAGATCACCCCATCAACAGCCGGACTCCTCGCCTGGCCCGAACCCGTCGGCCAAACGGGACAGCTCGCCGCCGCGTCCTGGACTCCAGAAGGCGACGGGTGGCACGTCATCGGCTACCGCAACGTCGGAGTCACGGACGAAGATCTCATGCCCGCCCTGCGGCACGAGATCGGATGGCTCATACCGATCCACACCCAGCACATCGCCCGCGGTACAGCTCTTGACGGAAGCCACCCGCTCGGTCCCCTCATCACGACCTGGCTGCTCATCAACCAGCAGATGGCCGAAGCGTTACCGGCGAAACTGCCGAAGAGCATCACCAAGGCGTACCGGAGAACCCAGCGCCCCACACCAGAAGTAAAGATCGTTCAGATCAGGGCGCGGAGCACGGTACTTCTCGGCGAACGGCCTGACCAGCTTGGCCCGCGTACGCGGGCCAAGCCCGACCACCGGTTCTGGGTCACCGGTCACCCACGGCAGCAGGCATACGGTCCCAGCCGCAGCCTCCGCCGCGAAATTGAGATCCAGCCGTTCCTTAAGGGGGACGAAAACCTGCCGATCAAGCTGAGCACCACCGTGCGCGTCCTCGGCCGCCGACCTGCGGAAAGAGGGGACACGAACCCGGAGTAGTCACGAGTTGTGCGTGGTGGCGGGCGTTGCCCGCCACCACCATGACGCCAGACCGCTCTTTGCCGGGCCGAAATGAATGCCGGTGTCAGGCTCGCCGTGGAGCGAAGTAGTCCACCAGCATTTCGGTGGACCATTCTGCCTGGCGAATCTCACCTCGCGGACCGAACTCGCTGAACCATGGCTTGATGTCGAGTACGGGAGTGCCGTCGACGGCATCCAGGTCTTCGACATGTAGGTCGAGTCCGTCGACCTGCAGTAGTCGGCACCGGGAGACGCCGAGCCAGTTGATGCGGCGCATATTGCGGTGACCGAAAATGCCGACGGCCGGCCAGTCGGGGTTGTCGCGGGGGCGGCGTGCACCGAAGTTGAGGTCGGTCGGGTCGGTGAGGTGGAAATAGAAGACGATCTCCAGGTGGGAGAACTCCTCCAGCCCGGCCGTGGCTTCGGCTGGGAAGCGTTCGCCGTCGATCCGGATGATCGCGCGAGTTCCGCCCCAATAGTCGTCCGTCGGCTCGGTACGTCCACCGACGACGTACGCGATGGGTTCGACCTCTATGGGTTGGCTTGGCATCGATGTATTCCTTCGTCTGCGCTCGGCGGTTAGCGATTGCTGGCTGCGGTGGCGGTCAAGTGAGCGGCGGCTCGCGTGTCCAGTTCCGTGGCGAAGGAGATTCCTCGACGTCGGAACGGCGACAGGGCCACGCGCATGTCGGCTACCGTTTGCCGAGCGCGGGCGGAGCGCACGCCCTCCATGGCATCCAACGCGGTGGCCCAGCTCTGGCACGCTTCGTCCAGGTTGCCCTGACGCGCTTGAACGGCTCCAAGGTATCCGAGCGTGACGGCATGTGTGCGGGTGAAGGTCGCGGCTTTGCGAGTACGAACGCTGCGCCGCAGTTCTCTGGCAGCTCCCGGCAGGTCGCCGCTGTCACGCAGGGCGCAACCGGTCTCGTGGGCGAGGCTGGCCTCACCAAAGAAGAACACCCGAGATGGCTCGCCATCCCCCGGCTCGGCTCTGGCCAGATCGCTTTCCGCCTTGAGCAGGGCCGCCGCAGCATCCCGGCCCTGTCCGGCAGCTGCCAACCCACGGGCATGGACGACGCCGAGCAGAGCGCGCTCCCTCGGGCTCGCCATCCGATAGCGGTCACCTTCGACGGAGGCCTGGGCCAGAGCGAGGCCCTGTCGAACGTGTCCCAGGTCGATGGCTTGGTGAGCCATTGCGCGCAAGGTGTGGGCGGCCATGGCGGGATCGTTGGCTTCAGCTGCGAGTTTGACCGATGCGGCGAAGAAATGCTGCGCCGTGGAATGTTCGGCGTTGTCGAACGCCATCCAACCGCTCAGATAGGCGAGCTCGCTCGCCGACGAGAACATCTCGCGCCGCACCGCGTCGTCGGTGAACTTCCCGTGGAGGTAGCGGGCGACATCTGAAGTCAGGTACTGCACAACGGCCGATCTGGCGTGCCCACCGCCTCGCCGTTGGTCGAGCCGCGAAAAGATCAGCACCATTTCGCGCACGGCTTCGAGGTCGCCGCGTCCCACGGCCGCTACACCAGCGGCGGATCGCTCAACGCCACGGCCGGCCATCGCCGTCCACCACGATGAGGCGGGAACCGCCAATGCCGCCACAGAGTAGGCGGCGCCTTCCAAAAGCGACCTACGCCCTGCGTCCACGTTGATTCTCCCGAGATCGGCCAGCGAAGCCAGCGTATCGACCCTCCAGTCAACTTCGGGAACGGAGGTCGAGGAAGGCGCCGCCAGGCCGATATCGTCAACCGTGACTATCCTTCCCAACCTGCGCGACAGCGCCTCAGCCAGAAGGATCGGCGCTGCCCCGGACGGATGCGATCCGGCAATCCAGTGCGATACGTGAGATCTGCTCACTGCGGCGAATTCGCGCGCTCCACTCTCGGCGGCGACGCGCACCAGCGCGCTCGCCACCTGCGCATGTGACCATCGGGCCTCGGCAACGACCTGCGCCAGCTTGGTGTTCGGTTGACGGCCTTGTGCCACCAGCTCACCCCTATTTCAGATGATCTTTCACCACGTTCACCGCGTTCAACCCCTTGACAGCGTACCGATGGACTATCGCACATGGTTCGCTAATCACATCGGCGCCACTGAATTACTACGCCATAGGGGCAAGCGGCGTTGGCACACATCAATGATGTACACGTGGGGGTGAACCATGGCTGAAAAGATCCTCGATGACGTGGATCGCACCAATTCCGCATCCGGCTCTTCACTCCGCCACGAGGCCCGCTTGCACTGCGGGCGCGTTGCACCAACATCGCCTCCGCCGCTACTCGGCGAGTTCTCCCAAGAGGCGACCTCTGCGGTCTACACGCTTCTGGGACTGCTGGTTTGCCCAGAGGGCAGATCCATGGCGCCGAGCGCTCGAGCGTTTCGGAGGTATCGGTGTGGAGATTGCTGCAGTGAAGTCGACGCCGAGTATGCCGAAAACACTCTATTCGAGCGGGCAGTGCGACAGCGGCCGACCTTGATCGCGGCAGACACACCCTTGCAAATGCGTAATCAGGCCATGGCCGCCGTGATGACTGCCGCTCGGTACCTGCCGATGACGATGGCATTCCGTATCACCTGGCTGAACCGCGTCGCCCCAGGGTCCCCGCTCGTCATAGCGGGAGCAAGAGCAGAGGCGGAACACCTCTCATGATCGTAACGACAGAAGGTCCTCGTCCAGACGCCGCCGACGCCGCACGCTCAATTCTGATCGTGCACACGCCGTCCGACGACGGTCTATGCCGCGGTTGCTACGAGTTCGCGTGCGTATTCGCGCTGTTTCCGTGTTCGCAGGCGGCTTGGGCACTCGCAGTTCTGGAAGGCGGTGAGCGATCATGAAACCGTTGCACGCCAAGGTGCTGGCTGTTCGCAGCAGGCCACGAGAGCTGATCTACGCAGCCCTGCTCGCTGAGCCGGGACGGCAGTGGAACGTGCGGGATCTGGCCGCGAAGCTGACGGGTGTATCGGTGGAGGCCGTCACCGCGACCCTGCACCTGCTGCTGGGCGACCGGTTGATGGACATCGTCCCGCACAGCCGACGCCTGACGCTTCGCCTCAACGGTGAGGGCAGGTTGACGGTCGAGGAGATCACGCGGGCCTGGTCCGTCGCGCAGGTCACTGGGGAGCAGACGCGGTGAGCCCAGTACGAGCAACAGTGCGAGCGGCTGCGCTGGCTGGCCCGGATGCTGCCCGACGTGTCATCACCGAGCATCTGCGCTCAGATGTCGGCGGCCGGTGCTTGGCATGCGGGGATCTGGAGCCGTGCTCGCAGCGCGCCACAGCGCACGCTGTCCTGTTCGGTCATGACCGCCAACTTCCCCGCCGCCGTCCGCTAGAGCTGATCGGAGCTGACGGCGACTTCGGCAGCGGCGGAGCGGCACCGTTCAGCGCGTTCCACGCTCGTCCATGACCGCAGTTGGCGGCACACACTCCGGCGGTCAGGACGACAGGTGACCTCAGTGTCCGATACCTATACAGGCGGTTGATGAGCAGGGAGACGACGCTGGACCAACGATTGCTACACCAGCAAGCGAACCACTGACCTATCGCGCCAGTCCGGCCGCTCGGCGCACCCAAGGGCCGGAACACCACAAGTGATCGCTTCGCCACAGCTCAGGCTCGGCGGCGCCATATCCGACAAGCACTCCGAGAAACGGGAACAGCAAATGACGGTGGCTGACATGCACGATGTCGACGAGCAGGAACGCCTGCACGAATTGATGGTCTACGGGATAGTGCGAGGCCGGGCCAGGCTCGGCGTGCCGGTCTCGCCCGAGGTCGAGGATGCGCTGCGGCGGGTGAAGCGGCACCTGTTCGTCCCGGGCGCGCCGCTGGAGGAGGCGTACGCCGACGACGCGGTCGTCACCAAACGCGACGCGGACGGCCTGGCGACCAGTTCGGTGTCCCAGCCGACGATCATCGCGATGATGCTGGACCAGTTGCAGGTCCGGCCCGGCGACCGGATCCTCGAGATCGGCTCCGGCGGCTACAACGCCGCGCTGTTGCGGGAGCTGACCGGCCCGTCCGGGCTCGTGGTCACCATGGACATCGACCGCGACGTCACCGACCGGGCCAGCGCGACCCTGGCCGCCGCCGGGTACGACGACGTGCGGGTGGTCTGGTCCGACGGCGAGTTCGGCACCGCCGAGTGCGGCCCCTACGACCGGATCATCGTGACCGTCGGCGCCGCCGACATCCCGCCGGCGTGGACCGAGCAGCTGATGGCCGACGGCCGCCTCGTCGTACCGCTGCGGCTGCGGGGCCTGACCCGGTCGCTCGCGCTGCACCGGGTCGGTGAGCGCCTGGTCAGCAAGTCCTACGAGGTATGCGGGTTCGTCCCGATGCAGGGCGCGGGCAGTAGCCAGCAGCGCCAGATCGTGCTCCACGCCGAACCCGGCCGGGAGGTGGCGCTGCGCGTCGACAACCCGGTACTGCACTTCGACCCCGCGCTCGACCAGGCCCTGACCATGCCACGTGCCGAGACGTGGACGGGGGTCAGTGTCCGGTCGATGGAGCCGTTCGACGACCTCGATCTGTGGCTGGCCTACGCGCTGCCGGAGTTCAGCCTGCTCACCGCGACGAAAGCCGCTGTCGACGCGGGCGTGGTCGCCCCGACGTGGCGGCTGGGCACCCCGGCCATCGCGTCCGCCGGGACGTTCGCCTACCGCACCCTGCGCAAGGTCGGCGATGACCAGCACGAGTTCGGCGTGTATGCGCACGGCCCGGACGCCGACGCCCTCGCCGCTCGCCTGGCCGAGCAGATCCGTGTCTGG
Source organism: Allocatelliglobosispora scoriae (assembly GCF_014204945.1). Classification (NCBI taxonomy): domain Bacteria; kingdom Bacillati; phylum Actinomycetota; class Actinomycetes; order Micromonosporales; family Micromonosporaceae; genus Allocatelliglobosispora; species Allocatelliglobosispora scoriae. The sequence goes on along the minus strand of NZ_JACHMN010000002.1, from coordinate 4,592,213 downwards.
CACGACGGACACAGGGGCAAGCCAGGGCCCACCTTCACGATCCACCCGGCCGGTACCCCAGACGACCGCCTCGACGGCGGTCTGGTGATCGACAGAGATCACCGAAGGGTGTCTGTCTCCTGGCGGTAACGCCAGCGGGCCGTCGACACCATCACTCACAACACCCCCTTTGGAGGGCACCGTGAACAGTTCCGCACCCACCATCGCCGCCGATGACTTCGACCTCGACGTCCAGATCCTCGAGGTCGGTCCGGTCGTCCCGGAGCTGATGCGCAGCACCGACGACAACTGCGGCAGCACCTGTGCCTCCGCCTGCACCACCTGCAGCAAGAAGTAGCACCCCGGCGCCGCGGCCTGGAGCCCTCCGTTCCAGGCCGCGGCGCCCCCAACCCCTCTCTTCCGGAGCGTGCCCGTGTTCCGCGTTGTCGATGGCGGCGTCATCCGAGCAGTCACCCATCCGAACTCCCTGGACCTGCCTGCATGGCCGCGCCTGTCCGGCGACGCGGCGCAGCAGTCCGATGCTTGGCGGGCGTGGCTGGCCAGCGTGTGGTCGCAGCCCTGGGTGGTCGAAGCCGTCGAGATCGCCAGCCCAGACCTCGCCCGGGACATCGCCCGCACAATTAGCGGGCACGGCCCGAAACCCAGCGAGGTACGCCGGTTGGTGGTCTCCCTGGCCCGCTACCTGCTGCGCGCTGCAAGCAGGCCGACACCGTTCGGCATCTTCGCCGGTGCCGCTGCCACCCGACCAGGTGCGACGCCGATCGCGCGGATCGGCGAACTGCACACCACCACGACACGAGTCGAGGCCGCCTGGCTGGAGGCGGTCATCACCCGGTTGGAGTCATCGGTTCCGCTGATGAAAGCCGTCCCCGTGGTGGCGAACACGCTCGCATACGCACGCGGCGGAAGGCTTGTCCTCGGTGGCCGCCAGAACCTTGACGCGGCAGGCAGGGACGCCCCGGTCGAGGTCACCGTCGCCCACACCGCAGCGGTCCAGACCGCGCTGCGAGCGGCTGAGAGTCCCGTCGCGATGGGCGTCCTCGCCAGCAAACTGTGCATGACCGCTCCCGCAGCCTCACCGGCGAAGGTCGAGGCGATGCTGCTGAACCTCGTCACGCACCGCATGCTCGTCAGCAGCCTTCGCCCACCGACGACCGTCGCCGACGCCCTCGGCCATGTCGTCGCTCAGGCGGCCATGCACGGCGGAGACCACATCGGTGAAACCGCCCCTGTCCTGGCTGGCCTGCGCGCGATCCACACCGCCCTCGCCGAACTCGACGAGTTGCCCCTGACCGCATACGAGCGGCGCCGCAGCCTGCGCGCCGCCGTCGGCAGCCTCAGCACGACCATCACCACGGCGGTTCCCCAGCACCTAGCCGTCACGCAGCGCCTGGACGTCGATGTCGTTCTCCCGGAGACAGTCAGCCAGGCCGCAGCCGAAGCCGCGTCGGTACTGATGCGCCTCGCCCACCGTGGGCCGTCCCCGGCCTGGCAGCACTACCACGGCCGGTTCGTCGAACGCTACGGTCCCGGCACGCTCGTCTCCGTCACGGAACTGATCAACCCCAACATCGGCCTCGGGTTTCCCGCAGGGTTCCGCGACGCACCCGACGAACCGGCGACCGGCCTGACCGCCCGCGACCGCGCGCTCCTCGACATCGCCCAGCGGGCAGCACTCACCGGCACATCAGAGATCACGCTGACCGACGCGATGATCGCCGACCTCGGCGAGGAACCAGATCCACTGCGGCTGCCGCCGCACACCGAGATCGCCTTCCAGATACACGCGAGCCACGCAGCCGACCTCGCGACCGGCGACTTCACCCTGGCCGTGGCGACGCTCTCACGCCACGCCGGCGCGCTCACCGGCAGGCTCCTACCAGCACTCCCCACCGCCGACCGAGACCGGATCGCCGCAGCCTACGCCGCCATCCCCACCCTCGACCGGAACGCCGGCCCCGCCCAGGTGGTATGCGAGCCGATGTACGCCCTCGCGGGCAACGTCGCCCGCATCCCCGCCGTCCTACCCCGCACCATCCCTCTCGGCCAACATTCCACAGGACCGGGTTCGATCGCCATCGGCGACCTCGCGGTGGGTGCCACCGCGGACCGGCTCTACATCATGCAGCTGTCTACCAGGCAGCTCATCGAGCCCCGAACCTTCAGCGCCCTGGAGGCACGGAACTTCACCCACCCCGTCGCCCGGTTCCTCGCCGAGGTCAGCACCTGGCACACCACCACACCGCACCCGTTCAGCTGGGGAGCAGCCAGCAGCCTGCCGTTCCTGCCCCGCATACGCCACCGGCAGACCATCCTCCGCCCCGCCCAGTGGCGGCTGCACCGAACCGACCTCCCCCACCGCGACCAACCGTGGGACAGCTGGGACCGGCAGCTCACCGAATGGCAGCGGACCTACCGAGCACCGGACCGGGCCCTGCTCGGCGACACCGACATGGTCATCCGGCTCGACCTCACCGACCCCACGCATCGGGAACTGCTGCGCGACCACCTCGACCGGCAACCCGACGCCGTCCTCCGCGAAGCACCGCCGTCACACGCCTTCGACTGGCTCCACGGCCGCGCACACGAAATCGTCCTCCCGCTCGCACCCAGCCGGGCGCAGCCCGAGCCGTCATTCGACCTGCCGCACCCGCGCAGCCTCGCCCACCGGGACGACGCCCACCTGCCCGGTGCCGGGCACTGGCTCTACGCCAAGGTGTACGCACCCGCCGCCAGGCACCACGACATCCTCACCGGCGACCTCACCCACCTGTGGGACGACGACCCCGACCAGCCCACCTGGTGGTTCATCCGCTACAGCGACCCCGAACCGCACATCAGACTGCGCATCCACCTCACCGGCCCCACCTCCTACGGGGCCGCCGCCGCCCGCATCGGCCGCTGGGTGCACCGGCTACGCGAAGCGGGCCTGACCGGCCGCCTCCAGCTGGACACCTACCAACCCGAACTCGGCCGATACGGCACCAAACCCGCGACAGCCGCAGCGGCACACGCCGTTTTCGCCGCCGACTCCACCGCCGCGATCACCCAACTAGCCGCACCCCACCTCCACCCGCTCGCCGCGACCGCCGCCAGCATGACCGCCATCGCCACCGGCCTGCTCGGCACCCACGAACGCGCCATGACCTGGCTCCTCGACCACATCCCCCGCCAGACCGCAGCCACCACGCCCGCCGCCCGACCCATCAGCCGCCAGGCCATCGCCCTCGCCGCCCCCTCCGACCGGTGGGCCGCCATGCGCGCCGCACCCGGCGGAGACCGGATCGCAGCGGCCTGGCTGCACCGCGACCAAGCGCTGCGCGCCTACGCCTGCCAGCTCACGGCCAACGACCCCAGTGTGGACTCGGTGCTGGGCTCGCTGCTGCACATGCACCACGTCCGCATGGCCGGCCTCGACACCAGCGCCGAACTGCAGGCACACCGCCTGGCCCGGGCCGTAGCCCTTCGACACCTCAAACCCTCGACAGGCCGCCCATGAACACCGACTCCTACTCATCGGCGCTGACCGCCGCGATCGCCGACCGCCTCGCCACGCCCGCCGCCGCGCGACGGTGGCAGCCCACCGGCACCGACCCGGCCTGGTGGAACCACTCGCTCAGCCACGGAGCAGCCGGAATCGCCCTGCTCCACGCCGAACGAGCCCGCACCGGCCACGGCAGCTGGGCCACCTTCCAAGCATGGACCGGGATACTGACCGCAGGCCTGACCAGCGGACACGGCGCGTTCGCGGGCGCGCCCGCCGTGGCACACGTCCTCGCCACCGCCGCCGAAGCCAACCCCGGCGCCTACCGCTCCGCGCTCACCGCCCTCGACCACCAGATCAGCCGCGACGTCAACGCCCGGACATGCCTGGCCCACGCACGCATCGACCACCAGACACCCGGCGACACCGCCGAATGGGACCTCATCAGCGGCCTGACCGGCCTGACCCGCTACCTCCTGCGCCGCGACCCCACCAATCCCGCCATCTGCGAAGCTCTCACCTGTCTAATCCGCATCACCCAACCCATCCAGCATGAAGGCCGAGTCCTCCCCGGATGGTGGACCGACCGGGACCCACACCGCGGCTACACCGAGCAATGGGCCGGCGGGCACGGCAACTTCGGGCTCGCCCACGGCACCGCAGGCATCCTCGCCGTCCTGGCACTGGGCACCATGCACGGCATCGAGGTCCCCGGCCAGCACGACGCCATGACCGCCCTGTGCGAGTGGTACCGATCCTGGCAGCAGCCGTCTCCCGCCGGACCCTGGTGGCCGCAGTACATCACCGTCAGCGAGCTACGCGACCGGCAACTCCACCACCCGGAACCCGGACGCCCGTCGTGGTGCTACGGCACCCCCGGAATCGCCCGCGCACTCCAACTCGCCGGCCAAGCCCTCCACCAACCAGACCCCATCGAACTTGCCGACACAGCAACCCGGGCCAGCCTCGCATCAGACACTCCCGCAGCTCCGCTCACAGACCTGTCCATATGCCACGGCTACGCAGGCCTGCTACACACCGCACGCCACCTCGGCCAACACGCCGATACCATCGCCGCCGCCCTTCTCCACCAGCTTGACGACGATCCGGCGACCGCCACCGACCAGCTCCTAAGCACCACCGGACCGCAACTGCTGGAAGGCGCTGCCGGCATCGCTCTCGTCCTGCACTCTCACACCACAGACCCCGACCTGTCCTCCCCATGGGACACGATCCTGCTGCTCCATTAGGAGACCGCATGCCCACCGACCCACTCGAGAAGGGCGCCCTAGCCATCCTGACCGGCGCCCACCCCGACACCGTCGCCGCCGAACTCGCCCTTCCCACACCCGAGCTCACCGCCGCCGCACGGACCTACCAGGCCGCAGGCCGAGCGGCACTCGCCTACGCGGCCACCAGCAGCCGCTGGCAGCACATCACGGTCGTCATCGACGGCAGAGACACAGCCGAACAAATCGGCATCAGCCACCTCGCCCCCGCGCTGGAACGAATCCGCGCCAACGGCGCCCTGTCCGACTGGTGGCACCTGCGCAAACAAGGCCACTGGCGCATCCGGTACCTTCCCGCCGCCGATCGCAGTCAGGAAGTTACCGCTGAACTCGCAGACACCCTCGACCGGTTACGCGACGACGACCTCATCGTGAGGTGGAACACCGGCATCTACGAACCGGAAACGGAGGCATTCGGCGGCCCCGCCGCCATGGAGATCGCCCACACCCTGTTCAGCACCGACAGCCGATGCCTCCTGCGGTACCTGGCCGCGCCTGCGGCACTCGGCCGCCGCGAACTCATGCTCTTACTACCAACCGTGCTCGCCCGCGCTGCCGACCTCGACTGGTACGAGCAAGGCCAACTCTGGGCCGACGTCAGGCAGGGCCGCACGACCACAGTCCCTGCAAACCGCATCGCCACGCTGGCACCCGCCGCGCGAACCCTCCTTCGTACCGACGCCGGCAGCGGCATCTCCCGCGCCCATGGCTTCGCCGAACTCCTTGCGGCCTACACACACGCAGGGGTCTCACTTCGGCACCTGGCGGCCCGAGGAGAGCTCCACCGAGGGCTACGTGACGTCTGCGCCCGGCACATCGTATTCGCCGCCAATCGATGGGGCGTGCCGCACGAAGATCAAGCACAACTGGCCGCAACGGCGCGCTACGTGATCCTCGGAGAGCAGGAAAACCCCACCGACCGTTAGCTTGAACGCAGCCCGACTGTCGCACCCTTCCCTCAACCGCCCATCCCATCTCCAGCTCGGTCGTGGAGGGACTGCCCCGAGTTTGGTTGCCGCTCGGTGACTGGCCCCGGTTTGTGATCCACCGGCTACGAGAGCCGTTTCTGGTTGTTGATCCACTAACTGGTGGTAGGCCTTGTAGCGGTCATCTTCGAGGCTGCCGAAGCCGACAGGTTTACCTTCGTCGACCAAGACGTCGTCGTCGCGCAGAAGATCGTCTCCAAGGCAGGGGTCCGCAAGGTTGACCTCGCCTCGGTCACTCCCTCGGCACGGGCGCTGAAGCTGGCCGAAGGGACCGGCCTCGACGACCTCCTCTGCCAGCTCTACCTCGACGAGTCCAGGGCGATCCTCAACGTCAAAGGCCGCCACATCGTCACCGTCGACAACCGTGGTTTCCAGGGCACCGGCGCGGGCGTCGACATGTCCAACATCGGGCCTCGCAGCGAAGGCCGCGCCATGCTGCTGCCATCGATCCCGACGCGTCAGCCCGGCGAATCCGCGAGAGCATCCGCCAGCAGACCGGCATCACCGTGACAGTGATCGTGTCGGACTCGTTCGGCAGCCGCAACCGCGACAGCACATTCGAGGCAACCATCGGCATCGCCGGCATCCGGCACATGGAAGAACTCGAAGGCGAACACGACCTGTTCGACAACCCCAGCCGGCCGATCATGAACCGCGTCGACGAGATCTCCTCAGCCGCCTCGATCCTCATGGGCCAGACCGACGCCGCGCTTACCGTCTTCGTAGGGCACGGCATCACGACCACCGGCGATGAGAACGTCTGCCTGGCCCGCCTGCTCGTCGGCCTACCACTGCCGGAAATCGACTTTGACCTACGACCCGTGTCCTAGGCCGCATCTCCATGATCCGCTGAGGCGACGACCGTGCACGGCGATGCGCAGTCGCACCGCCGGTCTAGCATTCATGTGCTGAGTAGGGGGAGGGCGAATGTTGGTGTACGAGCAGGCGATCGCCGCGGTGGAAGGCGCTGCAGCCGGCCCGGCGCGTCTGACGGTAGCGACCACCTGGGCTGGATTGCTTGCTTCCGCCGCCGATACCGACTCCCTTCGTGTATTGCTCGGCAACGATTCGACAGCCGATGCAGACGTCACTGCGCGATGCCGTACAGAGCGGTCGCGACGATTGCTGGCAACAAACGGTCTTACCCAGCTCAATCAGCTAATGGAACTAAAGATCAGGGACTTGCAGCGCATTCCCAGCTGCGGCAGGGCTACTTTGATTGATATCTTAGTGGCGATGCTGCTCACGTTAGTCGCTGATCCGATAGTGCAACCTCCCGGCGATGTGCCCTTACCGGGCCTAGGTTTCGAGCTGGAGCTTCGTGGTATTCAGGAAGCAGCAATACCGAAGGCTGCTTCTTACGAGCCCGTTTCAGACCCCCTGCTCGACATTCTCAAGAGTAGGTGAAAATGGATTTGTTGCCGTCATGGGATCCCAACTGGAAGCGTCGATACAATTCGCCACCAGATGACCTAATCAACAATTTCTACGTGCCGGCCTTCGCTCGGTCGAACACCTATGACCGGGCGGTTGGATTCTTCTCAGCACGGCTGCTGGCCGCTATAGCCCCATCCATAGACCGATTTGTGATCCACGGCGGCAAGATGCGGCTGATCACATCTCCTGCTCATCTCAATGATGAGGAACTCGAGGCGATGGGCAAGGGTGAACAACTCAGGGAACGCATTAAACAGGATCTACGAGAAGCCATCGCTAAACCAATTCCCAATCCGGTTCTCGCAGACCGCCTCAAGCTTCTGACCTGGATGGTCGCTACCGGAAAACTCGACGTGAGGATCGCCCTGCGCGAGCATGCCCGAAGCTATGCGCTCTTTCACGAGAAGATTGGCATCTTTGCCGACGGCGACGGAAACTGGATGACCTTTACCGGTAGTCCAAACGAAACGCTCGGTGGGGCTCGACTGCATTCGGAGTCGTTTCCACTTCACCGCAGCTGGGCTAACGAGGAGCAGCGAGCCTACGCGCAGGAGGAGCGCGACCGCTTCGAGCAGGTCTGGGGTGAACAGGTCGAGGGGATATCGCTCTGGAAGGTCAATGATTGGATCGAAGAACCAATGCGATCCACCTTCGGCATGCGTGAGCCGTCGGTCGCCCGGTCGCGCATGTACGAATTCGATGAACCTGCGATCTCGGACATACCGATCCCGGACGATGCGACATTCGTGCCCTCACTACCGGACAGCCTTGTCCTGCGTGAGTACCAGAAAAGTGCGGTAAACGACTGGCTGCTGGCTGGCGGAAGAGGCACGTTCGCCATGGCCACAGGAACAGGCAAGACCCTCACGGCGCTGGCGGCTGCTACGCAGGCGTCTATTCATATCGCGAAGTCCGATCGGCCCTTGCTGGTCCTTGTCATCGTTCCGTCGATTGACCTCGTGGGCCAATGGCGTAACGACGCTGAGCGCTTCGGCTTCCGGCCAGCTGTCTGTCACGGCACCCTCAGACGGGGTCAAGAAGAGTACTTGAAGTCGGTGTTCTCGGCTGCCAGGTCGAGTCACGGTCGACGGACAGAGATGGTCATCACCACAGCTGACAGCCTCACTCCACGCTCGGCCAACATGGGACCTGCTTCAGATCATTTCCTGCAGCGGCAGCTTGCCCGTCACAGCGGCCACCTGCTGGTGATCGGCGACGAGATGCATTCGCTGGGGACGGCCGCCCGCCTGGCTGCGCTTCCCAAGAATGCAACGATGACCTTAGGGCTGTCGGCGACGCCGAAGCGGCACGGCGATGAGGTAGGAACGGATGCACTTTTGGAGTACTTCGGCAAGCCCGTGCTGTCGATCAGCATCAAGGAAGCGATATACAAGTACCAGGCGCTCGTCCCGTACGACTACCTTCCATCACCAATTGAGCTCACTGAGGAAGAGAGCCGGCAGTACCGGCTGATCTCCCAGAAGATCGCTATGGCGTTCGGCGCGGGGGACGAACAGGCGGCCGAGACTCACATTCGCGCGCGTACCCGCCTGATTCAGCACGCGACGAACAAGCGAGGCTGCCTACGCCAGCTCATGGCCGGGGGGTTGAGGAACGAGACTCACCAGATTATCTACGTAGCTGAAGGCAAGGATCCGGAGTCGGACTTCTTCCAACTCGACGAGACCGAGCGGATGTTGAGGGAGGACTTCGGCATGCGGGTCGAGCGCTACTACGGTGAGACCGACAGCGAACGCCGGGAGGTTCTGCAGGAACGTCTCGCGAGCGGTGACATCCAGGCTCTGCTGGCCATGAAGTGCCTGGACGAGGGCGTCGACATCCCCTCGGCCCGCATCGGCGTGATCACTGCCTCGACTCAGAACCCGCGGCAGTTCGTACAGCGTCGTGGACGCCTGCTCCGGCGAGATCCTGACAATCCGAAGTCCCACGCGGTCATCCACGACTTCCTCGTGATGCCGCCGCGTCCGGTCGGCGAACCGTCCGATTCTGAGAAACGCCTGATCGGGGCAGAGCTGTCGCGTGCGGCGGAACTCGCAGATGCGGCGCGCAACAGCGAGGCTCTATTCTCTGTCATTGCCTGGGCCTACGAGTACGGCCTGCGCCCTGCCGAGCACACCTGGATGAACCTCACCCACGAGGGCGACATGGAGGAGTGGGTTCAGTGAGCGCCTTCGAGCAGCACATAAAGAACCTTGTGACAGAGCTGAGTCCCGCCGCGAGGGAGGTCACAAAGTTCGTCATCGAGGCCGAACACAGGCGCCGATTCGCTGAGGACCGCAGCGAGCTGCGTGAAGAGTTCGCCCACCAAGCACTATCGGCCACCAAACCCACCGGGAGCGATCAGTGAAGTTCACCTCGCTGACCATGCGAAACTGGCGGCCATTCCACGGCACCCACCGCATCGACTTCTCTACGGATCCCGATAAGCCGGTGACCCTGGTGCTAGGGCCAAACGGTGCTGGCAAGACCGCCCTGCTCAACGCGTTTACCTGGGCCCTCTACGGTCAGTTCACTGACGGGTTCGAGGGACCCGAGAGCTTGGTCAACTTCGAGGCGCTCAAGGGCGATGCTACGGCTGAGGCCTTTGTGGAGCTTGAACTTGAGCACGAGGAAAACAAGTTTCGCGTGCGGCGGGCGACGGACGCTCGGCGTCAGTCCAATGGCGATTACGACCTGACAGTCACTAAGAACGGTGAACGGGCAGTCGAGGACGACATCTACCGCATTCTGCCCAAGCCTCTCAAAGATCTGTTCTTCTTCCCCGCAGAGACGTTTAGTACCGCCAGCGTCCTTCAAGGGGACCGGCCTGGAGAAGGTGCGTCGCTGGACATCGGCTCGGCGATCAGGTCGCTGCTGGCGGGCGACATCTACGACCATGCCGTCGAGGACCTGCGCGGAGCGATAGCAAGCGATGCTCTCCGGCCGACGCAGAAGTACACCGACGACACCGTCGAGGCTGCTAGGCGGGCGTGGGAACAGGCGCAGGCCGAACTGAACGCTGCCGAGGAGCGGCGAGACAAACTTCCTTCGCTGTTGGCACAGGCGCGTGATCAAGCCGGCAAGGCGAAGAAGGAAGCGGAGAAGTACAACCCTGAAGAGATCAAGAAGTGGGAACTTGAGTACAACGATCTGAAAGACAGGGTCACGGGCGCGGAGAAGGCGGTCCAGCAGGCCAACGACCTCTACGTGGAGCTCGCACGTAAGGCATACCTGCACTTCGGTCATCATGCTTCGGAGTCCGCGGTCCGCCGGCTCGACATTGCCGAGAAGGCTGGGCTCATGCCGCCACGGATTCACGACTCGGTTTTGCACCAATCACTGGCAGATGGGCGTTGCGCCCTGTGCCAGGTCGACTTCTCCGATCAGGCCCGTGACCGCGTCGAGAAGTTGCTGGAGCATGTCACCGAGCACGCCATGGCGGTGTTGGGCCTGGAAACCAGGACACAGCTCCGGAGCCACCTGGAAAAGACAGAACGCGAGATCGCCGAACTGCGCGGCCAAGTCGGCGCTCTGGCCTTGGACCTTACCGTTCCCGGACCTCCTCAAGACGCCGACATGAAGATGCTGCAGTCGGTGTTGCGGATGTGCATCGACGTCGCCGACCGCATGGTGGTCAAGGCCAGGCGCGAGTTCAAGGAGTTCACGGATGCGCAGGACATCCCCATGCCAGCGCAGGGCAACAGTCCCGTTGATATCGCCATGCTCAAGCAGCAGTTCGTGGACCGCCTAGAGCAGGAATCGCGGGACATCGCGGCCAACATCCTGAAAGCCACTGAGGGCGAGCGGGATAAACTGGCCGATTACACCAGGAAGTCATCGAAGTCGGACGGGTACAAGCGCAAGACTGCTGCAATCGAGATCCTGCGTGAGGTGAAGGACTTCTTCGATGCGGCGCGGAAGGGCTTGAACCATTTCGGCCGTGAGGACTTTCAGAAGGCCATCAACGACACGTACTCGGACCTGATCGCGAAGCCGTTTGAGATCCGGGTCGGGGAAGACTTCGGGATCTCCGTGGGCGCGCCCGGACGCGACGAGGCGATGCCGCTGTCGCAGTCAGAGAAAGTGCTCCTGCTGATCGCCTTCCTCGGAGCTATCGCCCGGCTGGCGCCCCAGTACGCGGAGATCGCCCGGAGGAACGAGCAGTTCCAGCGGACCGGCGATGTCGCGACTTCGAAGAAGGTCGGGTTTCCAGTGGTCCTCGACTCCCCGACGAGCCCGCTGGACAACGAGTACGAGGCCGACGTCATCAAGGCGCTCCCGCAGTTGCTGCCACAGATCGTGATCATCGTATCGGCGAAGTCGGTGGAGGCGTGGGAAGAGATCTCCGAGCACATCGGCAGCGCCAACATCATGGAGCTGACATCTCACAAGACAAGTAACCGTGTCGTCAAGTGGAAGGGTAAGGACCATATCTACAGCACCCAGGACGACGGTGTGGACCCTGCCCGCACGCGCATGACGCTGATCGGCTGAGGAGGACGACGATGGCAAATGTAAACATCTACCCGGCGCACCGGGCCATCCTCGACTCGCTCATCACCACGGGCAAGGCGAAGTCTGTTGCCGCAGGCACCAAGACCGGACCGTTCCGCGAGATGCGCGAAGCCTACGTGTTCGCTGCGTCGCTGGCCCTCGCGCTGAACCAGCCCACGCCCGCCGATCAGATCCCGGCCTCGAAGAAGGACGTGCTCCCCATTCAGGATCGGGTCTTCCTGGGCGCCGAGGGCGCGGTAGAGCTCGCCGCAGCAGCCGTGCTGACCAGCGCTGATGATGGCGACGTGGCGCGAGAGTCGCTGCGATCACAGCTGGACCTGCTGTCGGAGCAGAAGCTGATCGAACGCCTGGCGCTGCTGGACCGGTATGCCTACGCCGGGTTCGAGTGGCTGCGAGAGCAGCAGAAGGACGAGAGCGGTGTGCGGGACCTCGTGCTGTCGGCGATCGACAGTGTGGACTGCGTCCTGAGGGAGGTAGGCGACGATTCGGCTGTCCAGGACCCTTTGTGGTCTCTGCTCGGCTTGAAGTCCGTCGTGATCTAGCCGATCTGATGCCATCAACGCCACCACCGGACAGGAGGGCCCCTACGGCAGTCCGACCCTCCCGATGGTGGCGTTGATCCAAATCAGAGCTTGATGAGTGCCACGAGGTCTTGCGTATCCTTCATGTGCTGGTCCCCGACCAGGTACTGAGTCCCACGCACGATGTGAGCGCGCAACTGGGTAGACAACGTGTGCTCATCCAGCGGCAGGCCAAGGTCGCGGGTATGTTGCTTGATGAGCCACCAGTAGATGTCACCCGCCGGGCCTGCGAAGGTCTTCCACGTCATCTCGACAGTCGCGTCGCCTGAGGTCGGCATGAGTCCAGGCGCGGTTGGCTCGGACAGTGACCGGCACAGCGCCCATCGGCACAGCACGTTCCAATTCATCACTCCCGTACGCCGCTTGAGCGTGATGAGCTGGTCCCGGATTTCGCCGCCGACACGCACAGTGTCCGGTGCCGGCACGACGCCAACCTGCCTCGCGGCGGCGTTCTTAGGTCGAGGTGTCATAGCTGTGAACCCTTCGCCGGACGCTTGCCGCGAGCCGCGGGGGCGTCGAAATAGCCTTCCACGCCGCGGGTCGTCCCAGTTTTCGCATCATGCTCGAGGCGGATGGTATGGCTGACGACGTCGGCCTCACGGAGAGTGTCGAGAACGTCGGGGGTGATCTCGGTGTCCGTGGAGAGGACGATTACCTGATGGCTGGCGTTGGGTAGATAACTTTGCACGAATCGCATGCGATGGTCCTGGTCCAACCGCCCGAGCGGGGTATCGATGACTACAGGCAACATGCGGCCTGAGGCCCTGGCGAGTCCTGCCAGGAGCGCGACTGCCAGCAGTTGGCGCTCGCCGGCGGACAGGCTCCGGGGCCGTACGGGTCGCCCATCGTTGTTGAGCAACTCCATGGAGCAGGTCTCGGGGTCGATGCTCACCTCACGAATGAGGTGTTCCTTGCGTAGCAATAGCCGCAGCGAGTCGAAGACCATGGACTGGATCCGTTGTACGTGTCGCTGGGTGGCCTTGGCACGCAGGATGGCAAGGGTATCGCGGGCTCTGGCTGCGTGATCGACGAGGCGCCTGACGCGTTCACTGCGCAGACGCTCCTCGGAGATGACAGCAAGCGCCTGCGTGTATGCCTTCTTCGCCAGCGTGTGGCTTGCCTGCGCCTCGGCGTGGGTTGCGCTGAGGATCTCTACGCGAGCGCGGGCGCGGGCGAGCATATTGTTCGCGGCCTCGAACTCGATCATCATGGCGTCGCCAAGGTCTTTCTGCGGGACTGCGGCAGCAGCGCGGTCCGCATGGTCCAGATTGACGCGCGCCTGGTCGAGCTCGGCGACCCGCTCCCGCAGCACTGTGAGGGTCTCGGTGAGTTCACCACCCTGCAAACTCTGGGCCAACAGAAGCGTCGGCTCGTCGGGATGGAGGAAAGGTGACGTCGGTGCCGCAGCGGTGCGGCGGGCGCGGTCTTCGGTGAGGAACGCCGTCAAGGCATCGACAACCTTGGCCGCAGCGCGCTGCGTCTGCATCAGGTCGAGCAATTGTTGATCTCGGTCGGCGAGCAGGGTGGCAAGCGCTTGATCATCAGCGTGACGACGCTCGGACGTCGCCTGCTCGGTGACGGCCGCAAGGAGGTCTGGCACAAGCAGCAGCGGGCCGTAGCCGCCGATGGATTCGATCAACGCATCACGAGCCGCTTTCGCGTCAGTCTTCGCTGCATGGAGCCTCGAAGCCAGCTGGTCTCGCTGCTGGTACTGCTGCGCCCCTTCCCTGTTGAGACGGGACCGGGCAGCGTCCGCGCCCTCAATGGCGAGTTTCAGCTCACGATGGGCATCCTCAAGGTCCTGAAGGAGGGTGACCTCTGCTTCCTGGCACTGCTCGAGCATCTGCTGTTTCTCTTCGATGCCAGTGAGGTCACCACCCTGCGCGGCCTCCTGACGGTGGCGTCGTTCAAGCACGGTCAGGTCTTCCTGCAGCCGATCCACGAGATCGAGGCCGAGCAGCCCGCTGATCGCGGTCCGGACGAGCTCCTGAGAGACGTCGGGTTCAGCGAAGGCCTCGATCTGCTCGCCATCGAAGAAGAAAAGGTTCGCCACTCCGCGTGGGGCGAGGGTTTCGACATGGTCAGCCCAGCCCTCGGTTAAGACCTGATCGGCATACCCGTCGCGGCTGACCTCGACGACTTCGCGTAGCCGGCCACCGACGACCGCCCAACGGCGCACGAGCCTGAACTCCTGCCACGCGCCGTCGTTGACGGCACGAAACAGCAGTTCGATGGAGGCTCCGTGCGCCGGATCGGCCGCATAGTGGATGAGCTGGGTGAGGTAGCGCTCATAGCTGGTCGCCCGGCGGGAGCTGCCCGGGGTGTGCGGGCCGTACAAGACGAGCAGTAGCGCTTCGAGGATGGTGGTCTTGCCCGCACCGTTCAGACCGCCGAACAGGATGATGGGCCTATGGGGCTCCTTCGGTGCAAGACGCATCGATTGGCGTCCGGCAAAAGGTCCGATATTGGTAAGTACGAGTTCTTGGAAGATCATCAGCTGCCCGTGAATCAGTTGTCGATGGATTCGAAGTCGGAGCCCCGTTCAGGGGATACGGGCTGGCGATAGAGCCCGTCCGACGCCCAATCCTCGGCCTCCTTGGCGAGATCGCGCTGACGGCGCGCGTACGCCACGGCATCGTCCTGGTCGCGGTAGAAGCCCTTGGTGAGGGCTTTCTCCAGGGCAGGGAACAGGCCAGCCCGCCGCAGCTGGTTGCGATGACGACGTTCGACATCAAGCAGTTCGCGCACGGTCTCGAAGTGCAGTCGGTCTTCTCCGCAGATCTCAGCCAGCAGTTCAACCTCGACCGCACCCAGCGGCAGGGCCTCGTCCAGCGGCTTGCCTGGATAGGCCTGGCCGGTCGCCTCCGCATAGATGCGGGGTAGCGAGTCTTCGAACTCGTGCTTCTCGACGACCCAGATGCGCCGGATCTCTTCTAGCTCAGCAAGGGTGATCAGCTCGATCGTGCCGACCTCTGGCGGTCCGTTCCTGCGGACCTCCTCCTGTGCCTCCAGGAGCCGGCGCAGCCATCGTTGGCGTGAAGGCTGGGTGTAAGGGCCGGGGATGGGCGCGTCGTGGAACAGCTGAACGCTGCCGTTCATGCGGCGGAAGTCGCGTAGCTCGCGGTCATCGGCCAAGTCGAGATCGTTGCGTAGCGCGAGCAGTGGCTCCATCCACGCCTTCTCGGCGTCGTTGATCACCATCGCTGTCATCGACTTGTCTTTGTCAACGAGGGTGCAGGTCCAGCACCCGAATCGACTGTCACCGCAGCTGGGTGTTGTTGTGTCAACGACCAGCGGGCACTCGTTGTCGGCGGAGGCGCCTTGATACATGGTCAGCAGATCTTTGTTTGAGTATCCCCACGGATTGCTGACCTGCATCAGGAACATCCACACCTCGTCTGAGCTCCAGGCCTCGATCGGCGTGTAGACCAGTGAGTTCGGAAGGCTTCCGTTCGGAGCGAGTCGTTCTCGCACGCGCTTGGCTTCGTGGGCGGCCATCACCCGCGCACGTGTGGAAGATTCCTGCTTGCGCATGCCGAGCACCAGGATGGCCTCGCCGTGCTGGCGGACCATCGAACGGATGAACGCGTTCGACGGCTTGATCTTCAGTCGTTCGGTGCACCACCGGAACTTCGGACGCGGCGCCGGGTAGCCCTTCCCGATCAGATTCACCCAGAATGTGTCGGCCAGTTCGGGGGTGAGTTTGTGTGGCGTGAGCGGGAGTCCCAGCTCAGTGGCCTTCTCGCCCATAACCTGCAGGCTGCGGTTTACCCAGGCCGACACCACCGGGTTTTCCACGAGCGTGTCCGTGCTGATGACGTGCACGGGCTTCGCGCGAGCGGCAGCCGGCATCCGCTCCAGCGCCAGCCACACCAGCTGGAGGGTAGCGGTGGAGTCCTTGCCACCGGAGTAGCCGATCACCCAGGGGATGTCGTCAGAGCTGTAGAGTTCGATGATCTCCTCTATGGCGCCCTCAACGGTTTTCGCCAGGCCCAGCTCCCCAAACGGACGCTGCCTGGGAGTGGGAACCATCACCTTGGTCATACGATCGCCTTCCGGTTGTCCTCAGCCCTCTGCTCTTCAGCAGGCAAGGCCATACCGAGCTGGGTGCGTATCAGCGCGGTAGTGAGAAGTATGTTCGATCCTGACTTCTGAACGGTCCCGCCTACCAGCGCTCGACCTTCCCAGATCTTGTTCGTCCGTGCCCAGTCAACCCTCGACAGGCCAGACAGGCGCTTCCTCCAGGTCTTGACCGCGGCACCCTCGGTGAGCAGGGTATTTCCAATCCGCCCCAGCGCAGTCAACACGATGCCATGAGTGTGGATGAAGTCACGCCGGATCTCCTGCGCGCGCACCTGCCGGTCGCGGATGAGTGCCCACTCTGGGAACTGGGGATCGGCGGCCTCCCACAGCGCGAGGGCTTTGCTCACCATGTCGGCCTGCGCCATGTCGTTGTTCCCAGAGAACAGCGCTTTATGCGCGCTGTTGATCGCAGACAGGGTGAACATCTTTCGCGACGCTTTGGCCAGGGAGGTCGCCTCGCTCTCCACGACGCCTCTCAGCACCGCGGACTGCGCTACGACAAGCCGCGTGACGGCGGAGAGCTTGTCACGGTGGTCGTAGAGGACTCCGATCGATGGCGAGGGTCGGACCGCATGCCGGTTGAGATCGGCGAACATCTGCTGGCAGCGCTCCAGCCCTTTGTCGAGAAAGAAAACGACTGCGATCGATTCCTTGCCGAGATCGGGGTTGGCGCGCAGGGCCTGCTCAATGGCGGCTCGACGATGTTGCCCGTCGTTGATGATGAACCGGCCGTCCATCGGAACCCGCAGCGTACCCAGGCCGGAGGCCTTGTCAGTGGATGGAGCACGAAGGAACGTCACTGAGGCGTCTACCGAAGCAGTGATCGCCGAGAAGGTGTACGACGTTGGATTCTCATCGATATAACGCACCATCTCCGGAATCCGGCCCTTGTTCAGCGTCCGCTGAGCGCGCAGCTCCGGGGGCATCTCCTCGTCGTCCCAGACGAACATCTTCGATAGTAGCCGCAATGGACACATCGAGACATAAAAGACACGTCCGGCTTGAAGGCCGCGTATGGCGGGGAAGGCGTACTCATAGTGCCCAGCCAAGGCGTCGGAATCTAACTGATCGTCGTCCGACTCATCACGGACAGCTAGAACCGTGTCGGATACTGTTTCGCGCACGGCTTACGTTAAATTGCAGACGTAACGTACGTCAACTTATGGCGGCCGAGTCGCGTCCGTTAGCATCTCCCACGCCGCCGGTTTCGGCGTGCACTGCTGGGAAGGGCGCGCCCGTGACGGTCTACCTTGATGCGAACGCGACGACCCAGGTTGACGGCCGCGTAGTGGATCTTGTTCTTCGGTACATGACCCTTGAATACGGCAATGCCGGCAGCCGCACGCATGACATGGGCCTCACGGCGCAACGTGCCGTCGCCTCAGCTCGCAGCCAAGTGGCGAAAGTCGTCGACTGCCAGCAAGACGAGGTGATCTTCACCTCGGGAGCTACCGAGGCGAACAACATCGCGATCCTCGGTCTTGCCCCTGAGGGCGAGCGGAGCAACCGCCGTCACATCGTCGCTACCTCCATCGAGCACAAGGCCGTACTCGAACCCCTCGAACGGCTAGCATCCCAGGGCTTTGAAGTTGACCTGGTGGCACCGGACGCGTCCGGACGCGTCGACCCGGCGGCGATCATCGGCAAACTGCGACCCGACACTCTCCTGGTCTCCGTCATGGCGGCCAATAATGAGACCGGAGTCATCCAGGCGATCGACGCCATATGTACGGGCATGGCCGACCACCCCGCCTACCTGCATGTCGACGCAGCCCAAGCCTTCGGAAAGCTGCTGAGCCTCGTGCGCCACCATCGCATTGACCTCATGTCGATCTCGGGCCACAAGATCTTTGCCCCCAAGGGCGTCGGTGCGCTCATCACGCGCCGGCGAGGCTACCGCCGCCCGCCCCTAACTCCGTTAATCGTCGGCGGCGGCCAGGAACGCGGCCTGCGACCCGGAACACTGCCTGTGCCCCTTGTCGCCGGGCTGGGACTCGCAGCCGAACTTGCCGTCCAGGAGAACACACAACGTCGGCTGGCTTGCCAGACGTACCGGAGCCACGTGCTCGCCGGCCTCGCCCCGCTCAATCCGATCATCCACGGCGAGCCCGACAACACCTTGCCTCATGTCCTCAACGTCGCACTGCCGGGACTCGACTCCGAAGCCGTGATGGTCGCCTGGCGCGGTCTCCTAGAGGTGTCCAACGGCTCGGCATGTACGTCGGCCTCCTATGACCCGAGCCACGTCCTAGTGGCTATGGGCCTGCCTGAAGACCAGATCCGCGGCGCGCTGCGACTGTCGTGGAGCCACCTCACCGAGGCGGTCGACTGGCAAGAAGCCGTCTCGCGAGTGCGAGACCTGCTCCTGCACTGACATCAGGGAACGACCGCTCTACACTGTGGCCGACGGTATCAAGATCTAGTCAAACGCCTCCGAGCAGGCGCAACGACATCAGCGAGATGGAATTTGGTATCCATGGTCCGACCGTGGGGTGGAGGCGCTGCGGCTCAGCACGAGCGTGGAGATCGCGCTCGGCGGTACGCTGCTCGACCTTCTCACGCCAACAGTGATGGCCTTATCAGGCGTTTAGAGGCCCAGGGATCGTGATCACTACAGCAGACCTTGATGTTCACAGGATTTAGAGATCCGCTTACCGACCAAGGCGCGGCGAACATCTCGTGGGTCTCAACCGTGGCCGCACATCCATCGCGGTATTCGCACCGCGCCCGTAGGCTTAGTACTCTGAGAAGCCATAACGGCTGCGGGATCGTGACCCAGCCGAGGTCAGGATGACGCAAATGCCTTACTGGCCAAGAATACGTGTCATAGATGCTCCCGAACCGACTTTTGATTATGTTGCAAAGTCCGCACGCAAGTCTCAGATTAGCAATCTCGTTCGATCCGCCGTCCACCACTGGCTGAACATGGTCTATCTCTATCTGGAGATGCCGAACTTTCAGCCGAGGTCGAGTGAAGTCGACTAACAACGAAACCGTTGGTAAAACTCTCGACCTGCCAAGAAAATAATCGCGGGCCGCAGGCGTGAACTTATACCCGCACAGATAGCAGCGAGGCTCCGGCTCCGAAGCAAACCACAGTTCATCTTTAGTTGGCTGAGTCATTCTAGCCCGACGCCGAATACGTCGTTCCTCGATCTCCTGCCAGACAATATTGGAGAGGGCTTCCACCACCTCCAGAAGTTCGTCTTTAGGCATGTGTCGGTCGACTTCGAGGATGGCATCGCGGACTTGGGCAGCTAGGTGCGGCAGGCGCAGGGTCTCGTCCTGCTCGAAGGGTGCCGTGTCGACGAGGCTAGCTAAGAACCATCGCGCATGAGCGAGAGTGGCGTCTGCCTGTAGAAGCCATGCCCTAGGTCCGAGTACATCGCTTGGAACTCGCAATCGTGCGAGCGATTGAACCTCTGTATCAGACCAACGGAGACGGCCAGACGTAGCGACGACACCAAAGAACGTGACTACATCGCGAGCATGCACGTCGGATTACGCCCCGAATTCGCGCACAGCGGGCATAGTATTCGGATTCCGGCGGTACTCGAACCAGAGCGTGGCCCATTTATTTCGAACCTTGATGGAATCTTTCTTCACGCTTGCCAACTTCCAATCCCTATTGAAGTAGCCAGCGTTGGTTCCCTTGAGCCATGCCTCAAACGTTCGATCGACATCTTCGACAGTGTCCAGAGTCTCCTCGCGCGACACGAGGAACTCAAAGTAGTCAGCAGACAAGATTGTCAAGCTCACCTTGTTGAACAGGTTGCCCCGGGTATTTCCCCAGGCATTGCTGGCCCCCATGTCGGAGACATCACCAAAGTAGTCGCGTACACATGTGAAAAACCGAATGAAGATGTCCCGCCAAGGGCCATCGGGCCGTCCCCACAACTCCTTCTTCTCAGAATAGGTGTCAACCTCGGCCACCAGTGCGCATTGACTTAAGTACCGCTGGCACCAGATGCTCGCATAGTCGTTCTTCCACCCATAAAGGCGTCCGCCTGTAAATTCCCTGAAGATCCGCACTAGTCCCTGCAGTACGGTCCATTGCAGATATTCAGTTCGATCTCCCCCCATGCCAGTCTGTACCAGCCCTCGGAACGGACTCTCTGAAGCACGGGTCAAGTAGGCGATAGCACGCGAGTCCTCTAGTTTGATCTTCGCGTCTCTCAGGCGTTGAGCAATAGGCTTTAACTCCTCCGCTCCGAGGCTTGTCGAAACAATAGTCCCGAGAAGAGCCGGTGCCATGGGTGTTGCCTTTTGATTCACCACAACAAATTGGAACACATGCTCGCTGGGGCTTGCATCCATCAGCAATGAAACAGGCAGCCGTCGGGAGTACTTCTGTAGGCTTTGGGCCTGGACCTCATCTGCGTTCGTGCCGGCCGCTATCTCCGCGTAGATCTCCGACCGGTTGCCATCACTCTCCATCTCCGCTGCTGCCGCTTGAACAGCTCCCCGAAGACGATGCTGTCCATCTACCAAAACAACCGGCAGCAGGTAGGCAAGGATAGCCTCTTTCGTAAATCCCAAAAATTCGTCTCGGTCCCACGAGGAAGTAATACGCTCAAGTACCGTGATACGCGCTTGAATGTCAGCGTAAAACTCAACAATATTTGTTTCCTCGGACAGAAGAACGGAACCAAACTCAGACGTGTTCGATTCTTCTGATTCCGGGATATCCTCTTCCGCGAGCTCGTCGGGCTCATCGGCATCAACTGGACCAGCGGTGTTATACCGAGCCTGAGCTAGGAGATAAAGCTGGTCGACGAGACCTTGGGGGACCTCATAGTCAGCAAGGATCGGCACACGCTCTCGAACCTGTTTCGCAAGCTGCTTAAGCATCTCAAGAAATGGTAGGGCCTCGATGCCTGCGGAGTTGATGATCAGCTCGCCGAAGGGGCTATGGTCCTCCGAAGGCGCGAAGCGAACGCTCGTTTCACTTTGAATCGCAGCCAAAAGCGGATTTTGCACAACATTGCGAGGATTACGGAAGAAGGCCGCAATCTCATCAACTCGACTGTCCTTCACTTCACGCTGAAAGCCAAAGGTTTCACGATCGTCGAGTCGCCTTCGCTGTGGCACTCCCGCCCACTGTTCGATATCCGTGGCGGGAGCGGTGAACAGGACCAGCGGCTTGCCAGTGTCGGTCTGATGCATGCGATACGCCTGGTACCGGAACTCAGCCACTGAGCAACTCCTCACTGAACTACAGCACGCCAACAACGCACAAGGAATGCTAACCCACCTGCCGGGACGGAGTGGCCAGCCGAAGGCGTCATCGGCTGTCACTCATGTGCAGCAACTCCCGCCATCCTGCTGAGCAGCACGCGTGCCGCTGCCGGCAGGTCCAGGGCGACGCTCCTTGACGCTGCGGGTTGTCCTCACTCGCCGGGTTCTGTCGTTCCGTCCGGCAACAAACATGCACAGGCGGCACCAACCACGGTCCAAGATCAGCTGAGAGAGCGGTTCGCGAGCCGAACGACGAGGGAACCGGCGTCACCTAAAGCACGATTTGATCATAGGCATCCGCCATCACCCGGCAGGTCAGCCGCTATAGCCAGGCGACCGGATGGGGAGCAGTTTTGGGATGTATCCGCCATGAAGATCGCCTTACACCGGACCACCTTCGCGCAGCTCAGCCGCAATATCACCAGGCGCTTGGGGGTGCGTCTCGGACCTTCGACGGTGGCACGAACCTGCGCTCGGCACCAGGCGACAAAGCGCGAGCCGCCCTCACGACTCGGCACCGCGGATCACGGGTTACCGATTTAGTTGATCTACGCGCTCACTTCACGCTGAGGTGTGCACCCTCGGCCTATACGTCGATGATGACGTGTATGTCGCATCGTCACGTCTCTGCGGCGGACGCGCCATGCCATGTCGCCACAGCAGGGTTCCTGACGAATGCCGCCCTGGTCAGACTGGCTTCGCCAGGGGCGAGCGCGTTGACGATGCTCGTTTTGGTCATACGGTAGTGCGGTCGGCAACCAGTGGGCGAATCGCTTGAAGGTAGAGTCAAGCCGACCAATGCGATGGTCGGGTGACGCGCCCAGGCCAAGCTAACGGTGACAACGTGTGACCCATGAAGACGATAGGCGAACACATGAAGATTGTATCGGTAATTAATTATAAGGGTGGCGTTGGCAAGACGACGCTGACCGCCAATTTAGGCGCCGAACTTGCCTATCGAGGCAAGAAAGTTCTGTTGATTGATCTCGACCCACAGGCGAGTTTGACCTTCTCTTTTTTCACGCCGGAATACTGGACGAAGTCTCTTGCTGACAAGAAGACCATCAAACAATGGTTCGACTCATATGATACGGGACCGTCTCCGCTCACTCTTAACACTCTCATCGCGGAGCCAGCTCGCGCGAAAAATAGAGGTGTCGAGGCCAACGGCGGCCTTCTCCATATAATCCCATCCCATCTAGGGCTTATAAATGTCGATCTAGAGCTGGCCGCTGAACTAAGCGGCACGAGCCTCAAGCAATCTAAAATGAAGTACCTTCGGGTTCATCGCCGATTGGCCGAAGGTCTCAATGAGCAGCCCTTTGAGGAATACGACATTGTATTGATCGATTGTCCACCGAACTTCAACGTTGTCACGAAGACCGCCATCGTGGCGAGTGACAGTATCCTCATACCGGCGAAGGCGGATTATCTTTCGACTCTTGGGATCGATTATCTGCAACGTAACTTGAACCAGCTTGTTGGCGACTATAACGAGTACGCCAAGCTAGAGACCGGAAAGCAGTCAGACGTAATCAATCCACAGATCCTCGGCGTGGTGTTCACAATGCTGCAGATATACGGTGGGCAGCCAATATCAGCCCTTCGGCCTTATATCAGTCAAACCAAAGCGCTTGGCGTACCCGTTTTTGACTCGTTTATCCGAGAGAATAAGACATTCTTCACGGACGCACCTCGTAGTGGCGTTCCCGTGGTCCTTCATGGGGAGCCAAACTTTAAACACATCGTCGAAGAACTTGAAGAACTAGTTAGCGAGTTTCAGAACAAGGCGGGCTTGTAATGATAGATGCACCAAAAAGCGCCGACAGGACCGTGCAGCTCTTGAAGGAAGTTACAAATGTTTTACGCAGCCTTTCTGAAGAGGATATCGACCGTTTACTGTTGGGTGAGGCGAGACTGGTCGTGGTCCCGAGGTCGAGCAGGTCCAGGGACCATCTGATGGCGTTGGAATCGGCAGATGTTGATAGAATCCGGGCAGCCTTGTCAGGCATGAAGTCCCGCGAGGAGGGCCTTTCATACGTTGAAGGACTAAAGCTCACGCGGGACGCGCTTCAAACGCTTAATTTGGCGTTTGACCTGCCGGTAAGAAAATCCGATAAGGTGGAGGATCTACGAAACAACCTCGTTGAAGCTACTATCGGTTTCCGCTTACGCTCCCACGCGATTCGCGAGCAATGAGCCTGTTTCTTCGCTCGTCGATCGGACTCGTTCCGACTCATCAGGCGGGTCGAGGCGGTCCTTCTGCATGCCGATGTCGTGATCGCTGCTACATGGTTTTCGGTACCCAGATGGTGCGGTGCAACTTTCCGCCCGCCGACACCGAGCAGACACGGGGAGAAGCGAACTATAGAGGGTCACCGCAGCTCATGCAGGTGTCCTCGCCATCGACTGCGCTGACAGTCTTGTCTTCGGCCTACCTTGCCAAGGTCGTCGTCCGGTAGGCGCTTCCTTGACGAGCTGGGCCATGGCCAGAACACGGCACCTATGAAAGGTGCCGCCGCCGTCTGGGGGCCGGCGCCCGGACTCAGCAGCAGCACCGGTGATCCAACCGAGCGAAGATCGCGCCTCTACTGTAATCCCAAGGTCGGACTACCAACGCTGGTGCTAGGACGTACAGCAGCGGAGTGCAGCAACCGACCGGACCGAGCCAACCCAGTCCGGCCCACAACCGTTGCAGCGCAACGGTACCGACCTCATCGAGCCCACCGCCGCGACTCGGAAGATAGCCGCCATCTAGCGGACCGAGTACCGGAATTTACCGGCGCGACACCAGTCACCGCACCGTCGGCGCACTTGTCCACAAATGCTCTGACAACCCGCACGAAGCGCATCCCACCTTGTCCATTATCTCCCTTCGCCTGTTGCCGTGCTGCCCCCATAATCGCGCAAGCATTTTTCTGTTTCAGATTTCATTTCAGTTAATCGTGACAACAGAAACTGCTCTTGATCGGATAGATAACTGCCCGACTTGATTTGATTCAACAGATCGTCAATGTTCTTTGATAGAATACCCACGCAAATACTGGTTGCTTCGTTGAACCCATCAGCAAATACATCGTCGTCACGATCGTTTACGCGTTTTCTTACGCCGTCTAGTACATCGCGCATGAAACCGTTCACACTCGACATGTCGCCTTCCATGCTCGTCGTGGCCGATGCTGCGTCGGTCAACGCTACGCAGTACAGCAGCAAGGTACAGCAACCGACCGCACCGAGCCCGACCGCAGCGAACATGAAGCAGTTGTGGCGTAACGGTTCTAGCTTCACCAGAACGTACCGCCCAGACTCGCTTGGTCACGGTTTCACCCCGGCGACTGCGGCACAGTGGGAGAAACTGGGAGACGATCTTGCGCGCGATGCCTCGCAGCAGCAACGGAGACCAACGCCGCGAACAGCACAATCACCGAAGGCCGCAGGTGCTTGAGCGAAGGCGACCTCGTTCGCATCGGGGTGTAAGGGGTTCGAGCCCTCGGCACAGCAACCCTCAACCTCGACAGTGGCCGGTCGCGCGAGCATGCGCGGCACCCGCTGGCACTAGCTGGCGGGTAGGAGGTCGCCTAAAATCATCCAACCTGACGGGGTAGCTCCCCTCTACGGCGGCGGCGGAAGGCTTCGGATATGAGCACGGGTGTTGACATCGTTTCGTTGGCTGCGCATGCGCTGAGCGATCCTGACCGCGCCGAGCAGTACGTCGCGAACATCACTGAAGGGCTCGGCGAGGGGTTGCTGGCAGTAGGCGCGGGAAAGGATGCCCGCCTTGTCGGCGTGGCTGCCTCGCTCGCCCCACTCCGGTTGGGTCGCGTCCTACCTCCCGCCAATCGCGTTCGGCTAATCAAGGGATGGCGAGACGACGCACGACGGGGCGGTAAGATCAGCGTGGCGATCATCGGGAAGATACTCGGCATATCCGTCGGACTGGTGTCCACAGACTTTTACCGGCAGCTCCCTTCCACGTCCCCGTAGTACGGTGCGGTGCCGTCGCTGAGTTGACCTTGTTCGCATCGAGGGGCGGATGCCACGCCGAGACCCTCTCTGAGAGATGTATAGACCCCTTTACGGCAAATGCGCGTCCAGGTTACGCACCAATCTCCAACGCACTCCGAGAATGCGCAGGCCACAGGGTTTCGCAGGCTGGACACGCAAGCTCCCCCCGGAGGCCGTGGCGCACGTTCGAATCCTACCGGAGCGCCTTTAAGTAGTATTGGCCCATTTGCCCGATTCGTTGTCATAGCGTTGTGTCGCTTGACCTGGGCAAACGCCTGACGTCACCAACCGCCAGTACTCCGACTCGAGCTCGAGCCGCCGCTTCCGTCCACGTCTTGCCATCAACATGCCTCACATGATCAAGGGTGTTGCGACAAGTACTAGAAGCCGTCCGCCCCGGGGGTCAGTTTTCAAGAGTTGCCGACACTCGCCATGTCGGCCCTCAGAGACACCGGGGAGAGCGCGCCGCCGCGCTCTCCCCGGTCTGAGCGAACACTGGCCACCGGTCACTAGGAGGCGATGAGCCACGACACGATCTCGCGCGTTACGGCCTACCCGCATCGATCGGCCAAGTCACCGACACAACGGCAACGTCATCGACCCGTTCCCATGTTCGACGGCTCCCGCCGAGACTTGACACCTGCGCAAGCTTCATCACACAAGGCTTTACCTGCGGATTCGCACTGAGGATCTTTGCCGTTCGGGCGCCGCTGGCCGCGTGCAGGTGGATCGAACCTGCGCAAGCCGACCGACCGCGCCACTCGCAGCGGCCGGTGCCCATACCCTCAGTTCATTGGGTGCCGGCCTCGGTCAGAAGGTGCCGTCGGTTGCGCGATGCTCTACGCGGGAGCCCTCGCGTCGGCTCAGTCCGCTTTTAAAAAAAACCTTGCCAAAGTCAGTCTGACTTTGTAAGGTCGCGGCCTTTCACCGGATCGACAGCGGTGCTGGGAGTGCAAAGTGCTTTCCCGAGGGTCGTCGAGGAGGTCCTTTGCACTCCGTAGGCGGTCTTGGTGAGGATGCCGCTATGTGTGGAGGCAGACTCGGCTTTCGGGCTGCCAGGGGCTTAGGGGGAGATCCTTGGCGAGTCGTAGAGCGTGCCTTGGCTGCACCCCGATACCGGCGCCTGCGTCACTGAACAGATCCTTCCACTGCGACCAGCCCTCCGGACTCAGGGTGGGATGGGTAGTGAGGTCGATCGCGGTTGGGGATGAAGGCCATATGCGAGTGCCCAGATTAACTTCCTCGAAGGGATGAGTTACCAGGCAAAGCGGGTGCCAGAGGAGGGTGACAACAAGGACCCGATCATCGTCCATGCGAAGACCAAGGTAATGGCTCTGACACGTGCCGCCACCGTCCGAACCATCATCGTAGAAGGTGTGAGGCAGATCGATGGTCACTGGTTCGTCTAGGTGGCCATCCGAGGTGTTTTCGTCATAGACCGCGATCCACAGGAAAGATCGTCGGGGAACATACCGGTCGCCTTGAGATTCGGGAGCCACGTCTCGGGGTAGTCGCTCCAGCCGCGCGCCTCCTCGGAGCCGTCCCAGCGCGTCTGTGGATGCGCCAGCAGTAGCATCGTCTTCAACAGCCACTGGGCAAACTTCGCGTTGTTGGTCTCATCCAGGCGAGCGATTCCAGTCAGCGCCTTCTTGACGGCTGGCCGCATCGGGTCCTCG
Source organism: Allocatelliglobosispora scoriae (assembly GCF_014204945.1). Lineage (NCBI taxonomy): Bacteria > Bacillati > Actinomycetota > Actinomycetes > Micromonosporales > Micromonosporaceae > Allocatelliglobosispora > Allocatelliglobosispora scoriae. The sequence goes on along the minus strand of NZ_JACHMN010000002.1, from coordinate 4,564,919 downwards.
AATGTCATGTTGAGCCAGCGGTTGCAATCACCGGTACCCCCGTGACCACATACTTCCTTGAGACGAACACGAGGGTGGTGTGGGATCGGCCTGCCCAAAGGAGTCCCGTTCATCTTGGATGTGAACGACCTGCTGCTGTTGTCGAACCGGTACAGCACCCAGTTCGGGAGCACGTGCTCGCCCTGCCCACTGACGGGGCCACTGCAAAAGACGCATCCGTCGACTGCCATGGTCGACATTCTCCCGGGCGAGCGAGGCTGACGGAAATCGGTTGTCGCCGGTGATCAATGCGACGCCCTGACTTCCGGGGTGGGAATCAGGGCGTCGTCGAGGAAGGTGTTTGCACTCCAGCGGCGAGCGTTCCTAGCCGTTGCGCGGGATTGATTAACTGCTCTACGTGGCACGAATTCTGAGCTGGGTCCTGGCGATGCTGGGCGTCTCGGTCGGCGTGATCCTTGCCAGCCCTGACCATGAGGTTCAGACGGCCTTCGGCCTGGTCGGAGGCATGGCTGTTGTCGCTGCCATGTTTCCGGTGAGGGCTCGTGTGCTTGTGGCGAGGGCTCGGCGACGTCCGAAGCGGATCTCTCACACTTCTGCTTTTTCTCATTGTGAGGAAAAGATATTCGCCTCGTCGGGTACGCACGAGCAGCCTGAATTTGCAGATGCCGCTGCTGCCTCGCAGACTCCCAACCTGCGGATGCGTTGGGAGCATTGGCTGTTCGCCGTTCGCTATCACGTGGTGGTCTGGGGTCGCGGGCTTCGGAGAGCGGTGGTGGTCTGGGGTCGCGGGCTTCGGAGAGCGCCACTTCGGCTCTGGACCGTGCTGCGCACTGTTGACTGGACTCCGTGGTGCTCTCCGTACCCATCGGCGTGCTCACGACGTGGCTAGCAAAGCTTCTCGGCGTCGGCTAGCCAACACGCTCCGGCCTGGGAGTGCAGAGTGCTTTCCCGAGGCTCGTCGAGGAAGACGTTCGCACTCCATGTTTTCGCAGGTTGGGCGCACCCCAAACGGACGCCCAACCTGCGGGTGTTGCGGCTAGCCGCTGATCTTGTGGAGCAATCCCGCGAGGGCGATCGCCGTGCCGAACCCTACGGCGGGGGAGACCATCACGCCGAGAGCCCACCCAAGGGCGGCCGAGACCGCGAGGATCGTCAGCCACCGGAGGGGCAGCCGGGGCGGGTTGGAGTCGATGTCCATCGTGCTCTGAGCCTTTCTCGTTGCGGCGCAGCTCGTGTGAGCCCGCTGCACCAAAGCCTGACCGGCGGGCGGGGTAGAGTACAGCCGATCAGCTATATCAAGATAGGCAGGGGGTCTATCAAAATGACGTCGACCGATGGACGACAGCCGATCGCGGCGAGGTCGATCCCAGGGCCAACGGACACGGGGATGCTGGAGACCTTCGAAGACGGGCGGGATCGTCTCTCGATGACCTTCCGTGACCTTCCGGGGCCGTGGATCTTTCACGTGCGGGCGGAGATCATCTCGGGTCGCCCCGTTCTGACCGGTCTCGGCATCGAACCCCGCGACGAGGCTGCGCCGGCACCGCTGAATCGGAACGCGTTGAACAAGCTGCCGATCGCAGCCCTTAACGAGCGCGTCAAGTCGGTACTCAGGGCCGACTCGGACTCGTTGCGAGTTGAGCGAGGCACTGGGACGGACCGCAAGCCCGGCAAGGTTGGCAGGTCATGGCCAGATGACCACTATTTGCAAGTAGCTTGGTACTACACTCTGGCGCAACGTGTGGGAGACCCGCCTCGGTTCGCGGTCGCAAGGGAGTGGCGAGTTTCGGAGGTCACCGCGAGTCGGTGGGTTGCCAAGAGTCGGAAGCTCGGGTATCTCGATGCCTACGACTGGTCCGCAAGCCGCCGTGGAGTCCAAGAGCGGGACTACCAGTCCGTAACTCGGAGAGTCGAGGAATCGATCATCGGGAACCGCTTACACGGCTTGCTTGCTCACTCTGAGCAGGGAGTCAGGGTTGCAACCCGTGTGATCAACGCCGTGCGGGGTTCCTCAGCAGGCGTTACCGCCATTCGCCGTGACCTTTTCGAGCAGCGCCTTCTTGAACTCACTGGAGATGCTGACGAAGATGTTGCGCTCGCTTCCGTCACCCTCGCCTTAGAACTCAAGAACCGGGGGCGCCTGGCCGCAGCGGGTGCCGACTGAGGGGTGCGTGTCCTGCATCGACAAGCAGCGCTACCCTCACGGTGTGCGATGGCAGCGCAGGAGGACGCGCCGCCCCCGGAGCCAGACTCCCAGGGGGCCATACGCACTTGTCGGCCTCATCGCGATCGTCGAAGGCGTGAAGGTTGCCGCCGGCTTCGACGACGTACCGACCCTCTCGCAAGCCGTGCTTCTGGTGGTCGTCGTCGCGGCCGTGTTCGGGCTGGGTATCCAAGCGTTTGGTCAGTCGGCTTCAAAAAAAACACTGTTACATAGAGTGACTCTGTGAGAACAGCGGGTTCGTGCGAGATTTGCCGAACCGTGGCGAGCTTCGGATAGGCCGTTGACGGACACGTCCCTGCTTAGCGTGTGACGGATCAGCTGCTCGGCGTGCAAACGTGCTTTCCCGAGGGTCCTCAAGGAAGAGCACTCCCAAGGCGTTCAACACCCCTAGCATGCAATACGAGCAGCGGCCAGACCTACGCCTGGCACCCCACCGAGGCGCTTTGCCATCTACTCAGTGCGTTCCGTGGCCGCCGCATCATGACACGTCTGGTTGAAACAGCTTGCAGCGCCTGGCCGGCCGCGCCCCAACCGATCAATCTAAGCGGGGCGAGGCGATACACCGTGATCTGTTCTTCGTCCGTCGATATCAACGTGAGCGGAGGACTGATGCCAAAGTTTTCAGATGAAGAGCGTGCACGCCGTGCGGCGACACGTCGTCGGCGCGATGCGCTGCGAGCGGAGGAAGACGCACGTCGAGTCGATGCTAAGCATGCTGAGTGGGATCGCGACGGCACGCGCCTGTCCTGGGAGGAGTACGTAGCCGGTGTGACGTGCCGCGGCTGCGGTCTAGCGATGAACGATGGGCTCGGCGGTTGGCCGCCTCTGATGAAGCTCTCTGAGGATGAGCGTGTTGCTCATGACCTGATGGAGTCCCTGTACCGCCAGGCACATCCTGACTGCCGATCTCACCGATGGTCTATGCAAGGCTCGCGGCAATGGCACTGTGGCTTCTGTTGCCCGCCCCCGCCGCTGAGTCTGAAGCAGATTCAGAGGATCAGCAGCATTTTCGGGAGCATACCGGCCAAGGAGCCTGCGAACCTCGCTCGGTGGCGGCTGTCGTTGACGTGTGACCACGTCGTCGATGCGACCCGGCATCGCTCCCACACGTACTGGTCCGGTCGCGTTCACCACTGTGAGCAGTGCGGGGAGAAACGCGGAGTGGTGGACTCGCAGCCTGTTTCGGACGAGCAGTCGGACCAGGAACAGCGGGAGGCCGAGAGAGCACGCTTGAGCAAGGAAATCGCGTCAGAACAAGCCGCGCTCGACCGTAGGCAAGCGGACGCCGACCGCTCCCGCAGAAAGATCGACGATCTTACCCGCAAACTGTCCTTACTCGAATCGACCACATCCCCTGCCTCCGGCACCTGATGAGAACATGTCAGATCGCTGCCTGAGGTAGAAGCGGGTGCAGGTGTGGCCCCGGGCGCGAGTGCCACATCTGCGAACCGAGCCGCGCGGAATGCCGTCCAACGCGCAGGCTCGTTTCGTCGAACCGGCTACGTCGGCCGAGCATGTCAGGACGGTCAGCACCTGCTGTCAGACGAGGACTCGCCACAGGATCGACATGACGAGGGCTTGACGGCGAACTTCCGTAGCGGAGGCATGCCCATCATGATGTCGCGGCGGGGCCGTCGATGATAGAACAGTCGACAGCTGCTGAGCAGGGCCGCTCGTGCCGCCGGAAGGTAGGGAGACGAACCCTAACGAGGTACGGCGATATGTCAGGCGCTTCGACATGTGGGCAGCGATCTGTCGCCGAAGGTAGCCCGGCCGCACCGGTCACGTTATCCCGTGACACCGAGTGCACAATTCCCCCCATGGTTCATCGCTGAATGGTTCACGAACAGATCCAGGCCCGGGCCGACCTGCGTATGTACCCCCAGCCCTTACCGTCACAGAATGCGCATAGGAATCAACCGAATGTACTCACTGCCGGGAGGAACCCATGCGCAGGAAATGGCAACGAACGCTTCTCGCCGCCGGCCTTCTCATCGCTGCCGTCGGCGGCGTACCCGCCCCCTCCGCAGCAGCCGCCGGTCCTGTCCAGATCACGCCAGGCGTCCCCAGCCAGACCGTCACCGTCGACAACCAGGTCTTCTTCGATCAGACCTTCGACATCGTCGTGGGTGCCGACGGACTACGCGTTGCCGGCGATGCGGAGGGGACCGCCCAGGTCGCCGTCGACGACGAGATCGAGGTCGACATCGTTCGGCCCGACGGAACCCCGGCAATCTTCATCCGCAATTATGAGTTCCAGCCACCGTCGGACCCCTTGGACCTGTCCGAGTATGTCCAGCCAGGGACCAACCACCTGCGAGTAATCCTGCGCGACACATTCGGCGTCGTCTACGGATCCACGCCGTTGTGGTTTGTCGGCAGCGTGGTCGCACCGCCTTCACCGGCCGAGCTGGCTGGCTGGACCGCCGGTGACGTCCACGTTCACAGTGCAGGGGACACATCCCTGCGTGACAATCTTTTGTGCCGCAACGAGCACCTCATTCCCGCCGACCAGCCCGCCAGCCCGACGCAGCAGCAGGCGTGCGCCCGGTACCTTCTAACAAAAGTCAGCGCGGCGGCAAAGGCCAACGGTCTCGATTGGGTCATCCTCGCCGAGCACGGGCCGTGGCTTGGCATCTACGCTCCCCGTCGGCCCACGAAGCAGCAGATCCGCGACTACAGCGCCACCGAGGGTGCCAGCGAATGGAATACAATCGCTGACCTAGCCACCAGCGAAGGCAAGGCTAGCCAGGTCCGCATGCTCATCGGTGAGGAGCTTGGCACGATCGGAGTCACCGGCCACTACTCCGCCTATTACAGCAACGGCTACGTTCCCAACGGCCCGCTCGATGTCAACGAGATCGGCTACGTCCGCGCCGTGGCGGCACACGACGGATGGGGCGGTGTCAACCATCCCATGACCGCGAGCAGCTGGAACTGCTGGAGCTGTTTCGCGATTAGTCCCAGCATGCGCGCTATGGAGATCTACACCGCTGCCAGCTCACCCAGCAAGGCGCTGCTCGACCGATGGAACCGGCTGCTGTTCGAAGGCCAGCGCGTCGCTGCGGTTGGAGGCGGCGACGTCCACACGGTCAAACGCCCGGGCCTGGATGGCTTGTCGACAGCTGGCCGTCAAGAGATCGGCAACGTCGACAAGCTCGGCACTGACAAACGCGCCCGCACCTATACATACACCGGCGGACTCCAGCCCCTCGACTCCTACACCAGCCGCACCATCAACGACCCAGTCCGCGATGCCCTCTACAACGGACAGAGCATCGCCTCCAATGGGCCCAAGATCGCTCTTGCGCTCGACGGCCACGAACCCAGCAACACCAGCCTGCCGTTCGCTGCCGACGGCCACCAACTGCAGATCAGTTGGGATACCGCCAGCCGATTTGGGGCACCCACTGCTGTCCGGATCATGGTCAGCGAACACAACGACCCGACCTACCGGCAGTCCGACACCTGCCGCTTCAACCAGCGCCAATGGGTGCAGTTCTGTTCCCGTACCCGGACCATCACGCCCAGCACTGCCGATCAGCAAGCCGGCAGTACCCGCATCGACCTCACGTCGGCAACCTATCCGGCCCTGGCCACCCAACACCCAGCACGGCGAGCCGCCTTCGCTCCCGCAGCGTTCGTTCGCGTGGAGGTGACCTTCGCCAACGGCTACAGCGCAACCAGCAGCCCCTTCTATATCGACGGAACCAACGCCGCGTGACAGGCGTGGACGGCCGCGCTAGAGACCTCATGCGACGCCCACGAATAGTCCGTCCCAGCCGGACTGAACGTCGAGCCTTTGGGTCGAGGGTCTGCGTATCGGCCTAGTGCTCTGAACAGAACGTTTTAGGTGTTGGGGTCAGGACTGCGCTGGTCGCGGGCTGGCCCCAACAACGTTGTCGTTTCAGCCATGCAACACGCCGGGAGGCAGCACGTCATCGGCACCATGTGGTCGTCTGGGACCACACCGCCACCCAGATCACCACCCGCCTCTACCCACAACTCGTCCACCACGGCACCCTCGACCCCACCCACACCGCCAGGGCTCTACACCACACCACCCGCGCTCTCCGAGACGTACACCCCGACAGCCCCAGCACCTGGGCACCATTCATCCACGCTGGCCCCTAAAACAGGACGCAGCCCCGGCCGGTCACCGCTGGCACGGGCCTGACCACGGCGAGTTGTCGGGGTCGCGCAGCGCGCCCGCGTCAGGAGTCAACCAAAGCCGCGGCAGTCCCCACGGTCGATGGGACGACTTGAGCCGTCCCATCGAAGATCTCGTCCCAGTATTGTGGGACGAGTTACCCCTCGCCCAGGACTCCAAGCATTGCTTCCCTGCTCAAATGCCGTCCGAAACCAAGACAACCGATCCAGGTAAGAAGATCAGGCCCACACTCGCACCGACCCATCGATGCTACCTGCGGCGATGGCCCGACCATCCGGACTTAACGCCACCGAATACACCGTGCCTGCATGGCCGGTGAGCGTGACGGTGGAGACCGGATTAAACGGGTCGGTCACATCCCACAACCGCACAGACCCGTCGTAGCTGCCGGTAGCGAGGGTCCGACCGCCGGACGTGAACCCCACAGAGCACACCTCGCCGGTATGGCCGGTGAAGGTGGCGGTGGAGACCGGGTTAAACGGGTCGGTCACATCCCACAACCGCACAGACCCATCGCGGCAGCCAGCGGCGATGATTCGAACGTCCGGACTGAACGCCACGGAGAACACCGTGCCGGTATGGCCAGAGAGAGTGCCGGTGGAGACCGGGTGCAGCGGATCGGTCACACTCCACAACCAGACGGACCCGTCGCGACAGCCAGCGGCAAGGGTCCGACCGTCCGGACTGAACGCCACGGAGAACACCTCGCGGCGATGGCCAGTGAGGGTGGCTATGTGGGCCGGGTGCAGCGGATCAGTCACGCCCCACAACCGCACCGACGCGTCGTAACTGCCGGTGGCGAGGGTCCGACCATCCGGACTGAAACCCACAGACCGCACCGCATTGGTGTGGCCGGCGAGGGTGGCGGTGGAGACCGGGTTAAACAGGTCGGTCACATCCCACAACCGCACCGAAAGGTCGTTGCTGCCAGTGGCGAGGATTCGACCGCCGGGACTGAACCCTACCGACCACACCTCGCCCGCCTTGCCAGCGAAGATGGCCTTGGAGACCGGGTGCATCGGATCGGTCACATCCCACAACCGCACCGACCCGTCGCGGCAGCCGGCGGCGAGGGCCCGACCGTCCGGACTGAATCCCACCGAAAACACCTCACAGCGGCGGCCGGTAAAAGCGGCGATAGAAATGCCCCGAGCTACCGGCAGACGTGGGCGGGAACCGGAGGCGATGGTTGCTTTCGGCAGCCGGGCCACATACGCGGCCGTAGGCATCCGGCCGCCGGTGACGTCCTCGTAGTGGACATCGCTGAGCCGGAAAAACACCTCACCCGCCAGCAACAGCGGAAGAATCGGCTTGCGGAGCTTCTCGGCCCGATTGACCTCACGTTTCACCCAGGGCGACGCCTTCGACCCGGGGCTCATCACCACGATGAACGCCGCACACGAGTCGATCCGCTCCTCGATTACGTCATCCCACCGGTCGCCGCTGACGATCTCAGCGTCGAACCACACCCGCACACCGGCAGTCGACAGGTATGCCGCTAACCGCTCCACATACCCACCATCATCAGCATGGCTGTAGCTGACGAACACATGACCATCCACTCTGGCAACCTACCGACCGACGTCGATCAACGACCATCAGCCCGCAGACGCGATAGTCACCACGTTCGGACCAACCGTCCGAACCTCATGGGGAATACACGGACCATCGGCTGTAAGCCTTGACGGAACCGCACGTCAACAGCAGTCTTACGCCTGCTCTGTAAATCCCGCTGCAGCACGAAGGAGGCCTGCCAGCGTCGAAGCGACACCGGCAGGCCGACGAGAGTTTGATGGTTCTATCCGTCAGGGTGATGCCAGCCGCCATATCCCGGTGATGATCGCGACGTCGCCGGGTGTGTCAGGACGTTCCCATGTTCGACGGGACCCGCCGTAGATCGAGACCTGCGCGCTCCATTATTGGACGCCTTCCGACCCTGCTCGTATGGCACGCGCAAAGCTGCGTTGCAGGGCGCGTCTGCCCCGTGAGACACGGATCGAACCTGCGCACGGCGAGAGCGCTGCCCCACAGGCGCGAGAAGTGCATACCAGCCTCGCTGCACGGCCGCGTTCGTGCCACTCGATCGTCGTGCTGGAGTGATCGTCCAATGCTGGCCATTCGGCAATGCAGATAGTCGACTCACGGGCGATGGCGCGGTCTTTCGGCATCCACGTTATCTAGTCGCCTGCACTGTCATTGTGATCCATCGGATAGCTTTGCTGAGCTGGGCCCTTCATCCATACGGAGAGGGCTCGGCAGAATCGCAAATGCGATTGGGGTCCGGGTCGGTGATTGTAATTCAGCTGGAGATCTAGAGACTGGTTGGTGAAGCCTCGTTAGCGTCTGCCTCGTCTAGTCGTCGCAGAAAGAAAGCCCGCACGGCTGGCGGGATGAGTTGAGGCGCGTTAGGAATCATACGGGCGAAGGCATACACAGCTGCGGTTCGATCACCTTGGTCCTCGCCATCCGGCAACAGGTCACAACGCCAGTTGTGATAAAGGGCAACCAACACCCAGGCCGCCGCATCGTCATCGGAGACCGTCATACGTAGCTGATGCACCAAAGCGGCCGGCTCGGCAGCGAACAGTATGGAGGTATCAGCATCGGCTTGGCTGACCTGTTGAAGCAGGTTAGCTATCTCACTCATCAGTGCCTCTCGGTTAATGGGGAACCCCTTTCTGTGCGGTGGAGAGTCCACTCGGCCCAGGCGTGCGACGAAGCAGAGATCCAAAGGCTTCATGCGGCGGCCGTACGGCACAAGAATTCAACAATGGGTAGCGCTTCCCGGCAAGCCCGGTGCGGAGGCGGTGCACGTCGCGGTGCAGATAATAGCGATTCATTGCTGCACCGCGACTGGGGAGTTGAGTATGCGGCGGATATCGTCAAACTCGGCGGCCAAATCCGGCCGCGCGTACTTCAAAAAGGTTAACTCAGCGCGAGTTTCTAGGGACTGGGCAAGCAGAACGTTACGCGCGGCCTCTAGCCGCTGCCAAGCAGCGACGGCTCGCTCGTCGGACCGCAGAGTTGAGACGGCTAGGACGGCACGCGCTGCCTCGGCCCCTAACCCTTGCGTCTGTTCAAGAAGGTGTTGACGGTCCTGCAGTGTGAGATCGTGGCCGACCATTGCGGGTAGTAACCCGATTATCTCGGCAAAGTCGGCGTTGGCGGACTCCCAGTCGCCAACCAAGCCAGCCAACATCGCCGCCCGCCGGCCGACATCGATGCGGACACTCGGAACGGCTGTCTCAAGATATAGGCCTTCGCGGTACGTCCTCACGGCTACCGTAATGTCGTCATGCGTTCCCCGCGCCCTGAATAGGAGGTCGTACGCCGCACCGAGGTTGCGTAGGTATCCCGCCCGATCGGGATGATCGACAGGAGTTACGGCCACGGCTTGCCGCAGGACGTCTGCGGAGCGCTCGAGGTCCGCGAGTGCTTTGCTCCGCTTGAACCGTTCACCCAACGCAGTACCGAGATTATATAGGAATCGGCCGCGGTCTGGGTGCGTAGCGCGAACGGTCGACACCGCCTGTTCGGCGAGTTCCTGAGCGCGATCCAAATCTGCTGGACGTCTGTTGCGGCCGTATCGGACGATCAGTCCACCACTCAGGTTCGACATGAACGTGACGCGCTCGTCGTCGTCCGTGGGGATGGCTACCGCTTGGTCCAGCAACGCGATCGAACGGTCGAGGTCGGCGGGCGACCCATTGCGCTCGAAACGAGCTCCAACGGCACCGCCGAGTCCGCTCAAAACGGCTGCGCGCGTCCTGTCGTCGCGAGCGTCGGATAAGGCAGCCTCGTAGTTTGAAATCGCGCGGTCTAAGTCGGCCAGCAAACCCGTACGCCAGTAGCGGTGGCGTAGCGCGCGGCCGAGCACGATTCGAACGTTGGCGGCGGGAAGGCGGGAACTGTCGCCGCCTATCTCGACTATGACCTGCTCGAGGAGCGCGATGGCACGGTCAAGGTCAGAAAGCTGCCCGGTCCGCTCATACCGCGATTGCAGCATACTCCCAAGCACTACCGAAGCTGTCACGCGACCGGCACCCGTCGAATCAGCGAGAAGCACCTCTTCGCCGAACTGAATGGCGCGATCGGCGTCCTCGACCATCCCGGCATGCTCGAACCTCATTCCAAGCGCATTGGTGAGCAATGTGAGCGCAGCTCCATAGCTGGGATGATTTATCGAGTGATCGCCGATCGAAGCGCCATAAACAGCAATCGCTCTATCCAGGTCCGACACCACCTTGGTGCGGACGAATCTGCTCGCTAATGAGATACCAAGTGTGACCATGTGTCGACCCCGGTCGGCGTGGCCGTTCGGGGTAGCCGACAGCAGGCGCTCGTTGATGCTGATCTCATGATCCAGAACCGCGATCTCTCCGGTTAGCTCGTAACTGGTATGCAAAGCGGTGCCGAGCGCGCGGAGGCGGTCGGCGAGGTTGGGGTCATCGGCAAAGGTGGCAGCCACTGCCTGCTCCGCGACGCTGACGGCACGGTCAAGGTCGCGGACATCCCCTGTCAGCTCGAAACGCTGCGCGAGTGCGACACGCAGGACAGTTAAGGCAATAGCACGACTGGGGTCATCGGCCGGGATCGCCGCCGCTGCTCGGTCAAGCCATGCGATCGCTTGGGCCATCGCGGCTACGCTGTCAGCCGTCTGGGGATCCCTCAGCAGAGCTAGAGCGCTATTAAAGAGAAACACTGGGTCGTCTCGCTCTAGCTCGTCGGCTGGGCTAGCGTCGATACCTGAAACGCGGTTGCCATGGTCACTGACAGCTATGTCGGCCGAAGCGAGCGCCATCCTGAATGCGTGGCGTACTCCGGGGGGGATCATGTCGGCAGCCGTCGGAATCAGGTGGGTAAACGCGAAGACGGCCGCAACAAAGTCTGCTCCATCCGCTCCATCCGGTAGTGCCTCAAAGCGTTGCCAGTGGTAGCTGGCGATCAGATTCCATGCGCGTCCATCATCGTCGGGTGCAGAAGCGCGTAGCGAACTGACTAAATCTGCCACTTGGGCGAACAGCACAGATGGCTCACCACGACCTGCGGTTAGCTGATCGAGGAGAACGCGGAGGCGAATAACCATCTCGTCCGAATTCATCCAGGCACGCTCCCTTCTCGAATATGGTTCTCAGAGCGCGTATCCAACTCCGATCCATGCGCCTCGTCTTGTGCCGTGCGCGCAAATCGGTAAGGCCAGCGGTCTCATCCGCATCTACCGACTAACTGAGCGGACTTCAGTGCGACAGGTTAGCTGGTTGTGTCGAGCGGATCGCAGGACTTGGTATGGGCATTTACGAGCTAGTCGGTTAAAGCTGCCGCTCCGCCATGACCGGCTGCGGGGTCGGCTCTGGCTGTTTTAGAACGTGGTTGCCGTGTGGCAAGTGTGGTGGCGGCGGTGGCGAGGATGAGCCCGGCGACGGCGAGAGTGGTGGTCAAGTGGGCTCGTCCGGCGGAGGTTTGCAGAAGTGAGGCAATGGTCCACCCGAGGGCGGCGCCGGTGAGTGCACCTGCGGTACGGAGTAGCCGGGTCGGCCAGTGACGGGGTGCAAAGTGGAAATCACGCTCGGTCATGGCTTTTTCGCCGTGGTGAAGAGGGATGGCGTAGAGGAGGAGGGTAATGGCCGCGAGCAGGGCGATGACGGCAGGCTGGGCAGGAGGAGGGACGGTGCTGATCTTGTAGCCGAAGGCCTGGACTGCGGCGAGTGCGGTTACGACGGCGGTGAGAATGCCGGTTTGCAGCAGATTGTACTGGTTGGCGCGGTGTTGGGCGGTCCGTTCGGTCTGGACGCGATGCTGGGCGATGAGGGTGTGGGCGGCTGTGGCGACGTGCTGGGCGCGCGTAGTGACGGCGGCGAGGAAGGCGTGATCGTCGTCGAGGGCGGCGCTGATGCCTTGGGCCAAGGCTTGGTCGTCGTCGACCAGAGAGCGGCGGGTGGGGTCGAGGACCGGGTCGGTGAGAGTGGTGATGTTGGAGGCAGCGATACCGATGGTCCGCTGGAAGGTGGCGATGCGGGCCTGAGTGTCAACGAGTCCTTCCGACTGGGCTTGCATCTTGGTGATGGTCACCTCGGCGTTGACCAGCTGGTCGATGTCCGGCGTTGGGCTCGCGTACATTAGAGCTTGGATCGTGTTCAGCTGCTGATACGTGGACAGCCGCCGTTGCGTGATTTCGGCTCGCTGCTGTTCGATGATCCGAGCCTGGTGGCGCAGCTTGGCCGAATTGAGCAAGTACACGGGCAGGCGTCCGAGACTGAGCTGCCACACCCAGCTGCCGAGTTCGTCGTCGCGGTCGTGTGGAGCGAGCACGACCAGTTGCCTGTCGGGCTGGAGCCCGGCGCGGGGGCTGAGTTCGTAGATCACGAAGCCGCCGGTTCTGACAAGAGTGGCGGAATCCGCCCATCCGCTGGCCGGGATGCCCGGCAGGTAGGGGCCCAACTGCGCCGTGGTGGCGGGCTTATCCGGTGCTCCGTCGGTCGGGCTCACGATGAGCGGCTCGTTGGTGGCGGTACGGGCGGTGTAGACCTGCGTGCTGCCCAGGAGCGTAGGCAGCACGAGGTCGGCGGCGACGTCCGCCCATTCGCTGTGCAGGGCGTGCCAGCCCCGCTCCTCGGAGATGCCGTCCGCGGAGATTGCCAGGGAGATGACGGCGACGTCGTGGAATTGGTTCCACCACATCTGACGCAGCCGACCAGGGCCTTCCCGCCCGGCCTGAAGCGCCGTGCCGGTTGTTGTTGGTGCTTTCTCGCGAGGGTCGGCCGGGAGCCGGGTCGAAGCGGCAGTGTCGAGGTGTAGCCGGTCGGCGATGGTGTGCCAGGCCTGACGCAGTTGCTGATAACTGGCTGTGGCCCGGGCCGGGTCCTCGCCAGTGACTGCGGCGAACAGGTACACGACCAACGTGGGCTGGACCAGGCTCATTTCTTTAGCCCGAACCATCTGCGCCGACCCTTCCGGTCTGGCTCGGTCGGCTGTGATGGAACGGGTCCGGGCGGCATCGGCAGGGCGGCCGGCGTGCCATCCGCCGTCGCCGGCGGTGGAGTCTGGAAAAGGGGGAGCAGGCTGTCCTGCGCGATGTTGAATCGCAGCCTGCCCCAGTCAGGGTGATCGATGGGGGACTGATCGGCGATGTGCTGATCAGGGTTCAGCTTGCCGTACCGACCGTTGAACTTGTCCAGTCTGGTGATCTCGTCGAATAGCGTGTTGAGGGCCTCGGCGTCGAGACGCCCCACGGCGGCGGGGACCTCTATCTCCAGAATGGCGGTCAGCCTGGTCAGATTGGTGCCGGCCGACCACGGCTTCTTGCTTAGGACCTCGATGCGCTCGTGGAGTGACTCGGCGGCCTCGGCGATGGCGGGTGGTGTCTGGTCCACCTACTGCTCCTTCTGGGAGATTGCGGTTCTCTGAGCGTGCCCTGTTGGATCAACCCCGCGAACCTGTCGCAGTGGTGTTGTCAGCGGTCAGGGTCCGTAGTGGATGTGCGAGGCCCACAGATCTGGGTCGTCACGGAAGCGGTCGCGGTATCGGCGCACGATGTCGTGCAGCACCAGTCCCGGTGAGTGCCACGTAGCCGCATCGGGATGCACCAGTTGGTACAGGTCGCGAGCGAGTCTTTCGGCGACCCAGTCGTTGATTGTCCACAGCGTGCCAATGACGTGCGGGAACCCTGCAAGCTGAAAGGCAGCTGCGAGGCTAATGTTCTCGTCCAGCAGCCGCACCGCGCCCATGGCCGTGGTGCACGCGGATAAATAGGCCAGGTACGGCATTTCGATCCGGGCATTGAACAGTTCCGCCGCGTACAGCGGCCCGTCGACCAAGGCCAAGTAGCTGCGTGACGGGTCGTCCTGGTTGGCCAAGCCGTGACAGGAAAAGTGCGCCCACGCGGCGCCGGGCAGGCCAGAAAGGACCGCTTGCCGGGTCGCGTCCGGCCCGAGCAAGGGCTGGATCTGCAGCCTTGCGGCGATCGCGGCAGCCTCGGGCTCAGCACGTTCCAGATGCAGGTCCAGTCGATCCGGGATGTCGTTGATACCCACAGCGAACCCTCCGTTCCCCGTACGGTGCGCTACGGAGCGGGCGTTGCCCAACGCACGGACGCTGGGCGTATAGGAAGACACCACTCGGTCCAGCACCGCCCGCCGCGAGCCGGAGGGATCGTCGTGATGGCCGGCGGCATGCAGCGGCAGCACGGTCAGAGCACCTGTCGGAATCCACCACACCCGCGGCCACCGGCCATCCACCGCCGGGGTGTTCGGAGTGGCTGTGTAGCCCAGCTTCTCCAACACAGGGCCGGTGACGACATCCCACAGCCACTCCAGCACCCCGCGTATGGTGGCCGTATCTGGCGGAGACCCGGGTCTCACTGCGTCCAGAAACGCGTTGGCCCGCTCCGCAGCGTCCTGCGCTGCTAGGGCGGGTAGCTCCAGGTAGTCCGCGTCAGTGCCGCTAAGAAATAGGGCACCGCAGCCCCACTCGGTCACTAACAGCGCTACAACCGTTCCCCCGGCCGCAGCCTCATGCAACTCTGACATAAGCGGTGGCAAGGCGAACCTGTCGAAACCCGGGACCTGGCGGATTTCCTCTAACAAGTGCGGCCAGCGAGCTGCGGCTTGCTTGCGTAGTCGGATCCGTTCGTCTTCCTGCCGGCCGGTTGAGGCGCCGAACGGTGCTTCCAGGTCCACTTCGCCCCCTTGATACTAAAATTGGCCGAGGATGCCACTTGTGTCGCCGAGTAGCCGACGTAGTTGGTCGTACTCGTTCGCCAGGTCAGGCCGGATGCTGTGCAAGGCAGTCGCGTCGGCACGAGTTTCCAACGCCTGGGTGAGCAGGATGGTGCGGGCCTGTTCCAGCCGCTGCCACGCCACGCCAATCCGCTCGATCGGTTCGCTGCTGCGGTTGGCTAGGTGGGCGCAGGCGGCGCTGGCACCTAGTCCCTGCAATCGGGCCAGGTGATGTTGGCGGTCCTGCAAGGTCAGGGTGTGGTCGACGAGTGAGGGCAGCAGGCTGATCACCTCGGCCAGGTCCGCGTCTGCGGCAATTGAATCCCCGGTAGAAGCGGCCAGTTCGGCGGCGGCGCGGCCCGCCCGCGCGCGTACGATCGGCGCCGCGGTTGCTTGCTTCAGGCCGGACCGGTAGGCGGCAACGGCCGCAGCCGAGTCGCCATACACCCCGGTCCGTAGGAACCGGCTGCATAACGCCGCGCCGAGATTGAGCAGGACGTCGGCGCGGCGGGGGTGATCGATTGGGAGCGCGGCAACCGCCTCCTCGCCAACCGTGATGGCCCGATCCAGATCTAGCGCTGCGTCGGTTCGCACGAACCGGCCGCCCAGCGCGGCTCCAAGATCGGATAGGCGCCCGGCGCGGTCGGGATGATCGTCGGAGGTAGCGGCAACAGCCTGCTCACTGACCATGATCGCGCGGTCCAGGTCGTTAACCACCCCGGTGCGGCCGCCTCGGCGCAGCAGTGCAGCCCCGAGGTTCTGCAGGTACATAGCACGGGCGGGAAGGTCGATGGGGGAAGCGGCCACCGCCTCCTCCCCGACCGTAATCGCCCGATCTAGATCAGCCGCCAATCCGGTCCGCTCGAAGCGGCGTCGCAACGCCAAGCCGAGGTTAGAGAGGTACATGGCACGGGCGGGAAGGTCGATAGGGGAAGCGGCCACCGCCCTCTCCCCGACCGTGATTGCCCGATCCAGATCGGCCAACGCTCCGCTGCGCTCGAACCGAGCACTCAACGCAATCCCCAGATTGGATAGGTCGGCAGGGGGGTCGGTGAGGGCGGCCGCCACCGCTTGCTCCATAAGGGTGATCGCCCTGTCCGACTCGGCCAGAACTCCACTGCGCTCGAACCGTCGCTGCCACGCGACAGCGAGGTTGGCCACAATCATGGCCCGGGCGGGGTCGTTGGCTGGGGCGGCCACGACCGCCGCCTCCAGGAAGGTGATCGCCCGATCCAGGTCAACCCCTAACCCGTTGCGCTCGAATCGGCGCTCCAAATGGACGCCGAGGTTGGACAGGAATTTGACATGTGCGGGCTCGCCAATACGCGAAGCAGCAACCGCCGCCTCCCCAATCGTGATCGCCCTGTCAAGATCGGCCACCATCCCGGTTCGCTCGAAGCGGTCACTCAGCGCCAGGCCGAGGTTCGACAGGTACGTGGCGCGGGCGGAATGGTCGACGTCGGTCGCTTCCACCGCAGCCTCATCGATGGTGACTGCGCGATCCAGGTCAGCCATCACACCTGTGCGCTGGAAGCGCATACGTAGCGCCACGCCGAGGGCGGACAGTAAATTGGCGCGACCGGGGTCGTCGGCAGGAATCAGGGCGACCGCGTCCTCGCCGAGTGCGACCGCCCGGTCTAGATCGGTCAAGACCCTGGTCTGCTCAAACCGGATTTTTAGCGCGTCCACCAGGATGGAAGAAATGGTGGCGCGATCAGGGTGCTCGGCGGGGGTAACAGCCCAGGCCTGCTCCCCAATCGCGATCGCCCGGTCCAGGTCATCCAAAACTCCAGCCTGCTCGAACCTGGCACGCAACGCAGAACCGAGGTTGGACGAAATGGCGGCGCGATGAGGGTGCTCGGCGGGAGTAACGGCCAAGGCCTGCTCCTCCATCGCGATCGCCCGGTCCAGGTCATCCAAAACTCCAGCCTGCTCGAACCTGGCACGCAACGCAGAACCGAGGTTGGACGAAATGGCGGCGCGATGAGGGTGCTCGGCGGGGGTAACGGCCAAGGCCTGCTCCCCCATCGCGATCGCCCGCTCCAGGTCATCCAAAACTCCAGCCTGCTCGAATCGGCGCCGTAACGCGGTACTGAGGTTAGATAGGTACGCACCCGGGACGGGGTAGCCCGAAGGGATCGCGGCCAAGGCCTGCTCCCCAATCGCGATCGCCCGCTCCAGGTCCGCGATCGCCCCAGTTCGGACGAATCGGCGCCGCAGGGCGACACTGAGATGAGTCAGATAGGTGGCATGGTCGGGGTCATCGGTGTCGGTGACTGCGAGCGTATTCTCTAGCAACCCAATAACCTCGGTTAACGCGGCCACGTTGCCCGTAGTGCCCGGATTTTGCAGCAAGGTGACGGCCCGTCGGTGCAGCACAGCCGGGTCCGGACCCCCTGGGTGCTGCCGGTCGTCGGCCAGACCGTCGCCGGGCTGCCTTTCGGCTGCGGTGAGGGCCTGCTGGAACAGGTGGCGCACCGGCAGGGCGATCAACTGTGCCGCGGAGGGTACGAGGTGCGAAAAGGCGTAGATCGCGGCAGCAAGGTCGGTCTGGTCCTCACCATCGGGGAGCAGGTTGTAGCGCATCCAGTGATAGGTGGCGATCAAATACCAGGCCTCCATGTCGTCGTCCAAGGAGCTTCGCAACTCGCGGATCCGGCCGGCGGTTTGAGGTGTGAACAATGCGGTAGTCTGCCCGGCGCTAACCGACTGCAGAAGGTGATCGACATCGGTGATCAATGCGTCCCGTTCCACGCCGCACTACCGCCTCTCCTGCCTTACGTGCGGGATCGGCGCCAGGAGCCCGAATCCAGGTAAATACTTCCATACTGGAGCTCGCGCTGGCAGTACCGTAGTGGCGAGGCCGAATCGCCCAAACGGTCAGCACGGGGCGGGGCCAGTGACGCCGCCGACGCGTTCCTGGTTGTGCTCGGAATCGGTGTAGACCTGGGAAAGTCATGTGCAAGAAAAGATCCGGCCTTAAGACTAAATTGGATCTGCTAGAGAAACCAGATAGCCAGCGAGCAATACGGCCGGCTCGCATCGATCGCCGTGAACAATCGGACGCGACTCGACGGCCTCGGCGAGGGTGCGGCCCGAAATAACCACGGCAGGTCCCTGAATAGGGTGAATGTAGCTCAGAGTGACTACATCGGATACGGCAAATATGGAAGAGCACTTTGGCGCAGATCGTCAAATCACGTCAGCCGCCACGTCCCGCCGATGATCGCGACGTCGCCGGGCGCGTTGGACCACTCCCATGTTTGGCAGGCCCCGCCCGAGAACTAGAACGAGAACTACGCAACTCCATCATGGACACCCGCTGACCGAGCAGTATCCCTCGTTCGAGGCAGCACCTCGGGGTGCGTCGTCATCCGGGAAGGGATCGAACCTACGCGGCGCGAGAGCAGCGCTCCACCGCCGCGCACATCGGGCGCGCCAGCCACCTGGCATCGGTCGGGTTCGACGCGGAGCCGGGTGCCTCCTTGAGGCGGCCGGTTTCGTCCACGATCAGCGCCGCATCTAGATGCCGGGTGCTTTGCCACCAGCCGGTACGCCGACCCCAGGGGGTTAGGCGGCAGCTGGAGCATCGTTTTCAGCGCTATCGTTGAGCGCCGTCTTGACCTCTTGACAAGTCAGCGACTTCGAATCACTTTTCAGAAGGCGATCCGCGAGGCTATCGATCGTGTCTCGATGCTCGTCGACCAGTGTCTTCGCGCGAGATGTCGGCGACTGTGGATTACTTGTGTCGAACCATCCAGGTTGTCCGAAATGCGCCACCGCTTCGATGTCATGTTTACTACCTTCGCCGACGGTCTTGTTTTTTGCGGTTGCCATCATCCCAGCCATCAACATTGTGGCCTGGTCAAAGTCGCTGGGAGTTTGCACACCTTCGACGTGGCCTTTAGATCGTTTCCCATTTGCGTGAACGACCGAACCGACCGTCACGTAATCGAACGAGCCGCCGACGAGAACCGCCACCACTGCATGCCCCAGCTCGTGGCGAGCGACATCTTCCGGACTCCCGAACGACCCCATGAGGAAGATGTTATCTGGCTTAAAGCGGTCATTACAGTCGTTTGGCTGTCGAGCGGCTGTGGCGACTTCAACCCGCCAGCGTTGCCTCACCGGCGAGGGCGGTCCTCGAAAGCCAGCGCCGCCTCATTCACCGATGTTGGCATTCGCTGACCTCTCCGGACACACCATCACGGGTCCCATCGCCGTTGCAGTTGGCGGCTCTGACGATCGCATCAGCGGCAGCGTCGACGCGATTGGCGATACTGAACTGGGTCGGCCGCTGGGCGTAACTCAACCGCCGCACCGCCCGCGACACTGTGAAGATGCCGGCCCGTACTAAACAGCCCACCGATGAGCTTTCTCATCCGGAGTTGAACCAGTCCCGGATTAATCACGTAAATGTTGCATCTATCGGCAGGTCAGCCGCTACCGCCAGGCGACTCGATGGGGAGCAGTTTAGGGAAGTATCCCGCCCGAGATGCCGACCTGCTCCCATCTGGTCCCCCAGCCTCGCGAACAGGCTGCAACACGAAGGAGGGCCTGCCAGTGTCGAAACGACACCGGCAGGCCGACGAGAGTTTGATGGTTCTGTCCGTCAGGGTGATGTCAGCCGCCATGCCCCGGTGATGATCGCGACATCGCCGGGTGTGTCCGGACATTCCCATGTTCGACGGGACCCGCCCTGGAGATCGACCTGAGCCTCGACCACATTCGCGCAGCTCAACGGGCGGATGCTGTTGCCGTTCGGGGCACGTCTCGGCCTCCAAAGCAGTCCGAAACGGAGGCACCAACCTGCGCCCTGAACTCAAGCCGATGAACTACATGAAGGTTCCGCTCGGACGAGGCCCGAATACACGCTTCGCACGCGGCCGACCGAGTCCAGCCAGCGAATGCCGATCTCCGACCCGAGCCGACTGCCGGCCAGATCGGACCTCGACCGGGATAGCAGGCGATCACCACGCCGAAGCCCTCCGGTCACCTCGACAGCGCGTTCGCGAAGCCAGCAGCAAGCCCAGAGCATCGACACCAGCCGCATCACGACGCCACCGACAGACAACAACGCGCAGACCACCTGCAATCTTCGGCCCCGACCGACAAGCTGCACAGGCTTGCAATGCCGAGTTGCAGCATCTCAAGCCTTGAACGCTCCGACCTGCACGGCTACGCCGATTACACCTCCAAGAGGTGCACGGCGGGCGCGAGCACCAGCTACAGCAGGAACAGCTCTCGGAGCGCGTTGCCTACCGCCGTGGTGCTGGCGCCGGTGAGCATCCCGACGCGCTCGGTTGCCCACTTCGGGTCGACCTGGCCGAGCTCGGCGACCAGGGCGACGCCTCCCACGGGATCCGGGTCGACCAGCGGCGCGGTGTAGGGCGGCAGGATCCCGCCGGGTGTACGGACGATCGGGACCACGAACGGCAGCGCGCCGGGTGCGTCGTTGTAGCCGTCCGCGGAGACCACCGCTACCCGCCAGCGTCCGCCGGGACGCTGGACTGTCCAGACTTCGCCGTGGTTCACGCAGCGTCCGCCAGACCGGTCCACCGGCTGCCCATGACTTCGGCTTTCGCCGCACGCCACGCGCCGACCTCGTCGTTGATGTCCGGGTGCTCGGCAAGCCACGCGGCATACTGCTGGCCGGCGTCGCGCAGCGCGTACTGCCGGGCGGCCCGGTCGATCCACGCGGACAGGTTGATTCCCTCAGCTTCAGCGCTGGCCCGTGCACGCTCCAGCGTGTCCGGGGCCAGGCTCAGCGTTACCTTCTCAGCAGCCATATAACCAATGGTACAGCAGGTGGTATGAGCAGTGGTATGCCTTGTCATCGCCCATGCGGTCGCGCTTCTCCGCCGACCAGCGACGCTGTTTCCGGATCGGCCAGCATCAACTCCCCACCGTCAGGCTCGCGCTCGTCCGTCCTGCGGAGTCGACCGTGAGCGCCGAGGAAATCGATCATCACTTGCACCGCGTTGCCGGCTTCTACGTGGTCTGGTGCCGCACCTCGATGAGCGGCGTCGTTGCGAAGGTCGGTCAGCCAACGCAACCGATCGGCCGGAACAGCCAGGGGGAGGCCGGAGTTCTCCGCGATCGAGAGGTAGACGCCGAGGGCTGCCCGTTCGCCGATGCGATCTCGCTGGCGTTGGGGCAGTTGGCTGGCGTGGCTGCGGACGTGCCGGACGAGGACGATTTCTAGGGCGGTGGCTGCGTCGATGATCGCTCGTCGGTTGGCGCCGCGTCTGTGCGCGGCTCGTGCGTCACGGCTGAGCACCTCTTCTAGAGGCGGTTCCTGGCCGTCACGGACAAACCCGAGGATGGAAGCCCACTCTTGCGCGCGGAGTGGAACGACGCTAGGTGTAGTGATCTTGAATCCTAGAGCGCCGTCGCGTGGTGGCTCGATGAACGTGAGCCCTGCACCGACCGACTCCGCGCTGTAGACACGGTGATCGGGGTCGAGGTCTTGGCCGGTCACGATTTCAGCCCAGGTCCGCACGTCGTTGAACCACTCACCGATGCATCCAGCGAGTTGATGCTCGGCGGTGAACCACGGCTTGTGATCGTAGGTGGGGCCCTCGGCGTCGGTCACGGCCACGCGATGTAGCGCGGTGGCTGGCCGAAGCGACTCGGGGATGAAAGCGCCGTACTCCTTCACCCATACGACTTGCTCGCCGGTCAACTCGGGGCGCGACTCGACGCCGAGCATAGGAGGGGGCCCGCCGACGGGTGGCTGACCATGAGGCATCACGACGTTGAACCAGAGCTTGCCGTACCCGGTCGGGTACGTCGCATCGAGCGCGTCGCCCATCACCCAGATGGGCACCGGCAGCTCGTAGCTCGCCCTCACGTCCATGTCGATCTCCTCACGGCATGTCTTCTTTGCGGCCAGATGGCGGGCCATGCGTCAGCTTAGATACCCGACTCAGGCGTTGCATGAGCTTTTTACCTGTATGAGCGCGACTCAGATCCTCTATCCCAGTTCAGGGGGTCGGAGACGGCTTCGTCTGTACGGGATAGCCCGTTGGCCACTTCGTTTGCTCATCAAATACCGCATGTTCAATGCTTGCCCCACTCAGATTCGCGCCGATCATGTCCGCTCCACGTAGGTTCACATAATCCAGCATCGCGCCACTCAGGTCCGCATCGTTCAGATTCGCGCCACTCAGGTCGGCATAATTCAGATTCGCGCCGCTAAAATTCGCGCCACTCAAATCAGCGTCACTTATTGTTGATTTGGAGAAGTTGACTTCACGATGGGTTGCGGGATGGGGACGGCGCCCAAGGACCGTAATGGCGGCCTGCACATCGAGGGGGGTTGAGCCTTTGTCTCCGGTCTTTGAAGCTGTTGGTGCTATGGATGGAGCTTTTTGACCATGGCTGCGAACGAATGCAGATAGGATCTCGATGATTGGGTCTTCATAGATTTCATAATCAATCATAATTTGTTCGAAACTGTAAATGCCGCCTAAGCGGCCTTCGAGTTGTACAGAGGCAAGCTGGTCATTTGCCCGAGTAAATCGATCGATAATCTGCGATTGGAATGCCTGATCCCGGTTATATTTGAAGGTAGCGTAGATACCTGTACTCGTGGCGAGCGCCAATGCAATCGCAGCGGTTGCGATCAGCTTTTGTGTCCGTTGAGTGCTGCGCACCTGTGCGGTGTACCCATTCCGTTCTACCGCATCAACGCGCTCGCTGCGTTCCGTAACATTGATATCAATCAATTGTGGATGCGGGCACGTAAGTCGAGGGTTTGGGCCGTCGACTAGCACAAAGAATGTAATGATCTGCTGCTTTTTGATCAAGTTGGGGTGGATGAGAATTCTCGAATCTGCTGTCTCGAATATCGGCAGAGGGGCCGACCCTGGGGCTGATGTGCTCTGGAGCACCTCTACGATCGGAACAGCTACGTCAAGTGTAAGTGGCTGCCCCCTGTCGAATGCCGTCGCCGGAATATCGCGGCGGCTATTACTAGATATCCGCACTTCTAGTACATGGGGATCTGCTGGGACGACGCCGTCGCGACGGACTTCGAGCCCTCTGCGCACTGGATCACCAGACGGCACGTTAAGTAGGGGCGTCGCAACCGGCATGCTGTAGAACAGTTGACGCTTTGGGTGAGTGATACGAAACGTTGCCCAGATTGTGACTATTGCGATGATTATGGCAACGGGGATTCCTATCGCCGACCAGAATGTTCCAGAGGTATACCAGGGTGCAGCCGTCAGCATGAATATCATCCAAGCAGGACGATGCCACCCAGCACCCTGAAGTACTTCACGACCCTGACCACCAAAGCCATGTGGTGCTGAGACGCGCCCAGGGCTTGCTACGAGTTCAGACCCAGCACAATCCGCAGCGCTGTACTCCCTGCATCAACTCCCCGTGATTCAGATGGCCGACCATCTTGCCCGACCGTTCGGGATCGATGGCGGCGGTCTGCTCCACCAGAGCTCACCGGTCCAGGCCGGCCGGCCCAGGCCCAGGTCGGTCAGGCACGTAACCCGGTCCCCACGCCTGTCACAGTCCTATCCCCTGTAGAGATCAGTCTGCCGTTCCGTCAACGGGCAGATCAATAGCCACCGTCACCGTCCCATAGGGCAGTATCCCGCCATGGAGATCGACCTGCGCCTCGACCACATTTGCGCAGCTCAATAGACGGACGTTATTGCCGTTCGGGGCACGTTTCGGCATCCACGCAGTATCGAACCGAATCAGAGGTCAGCCCGGTCTGATCCAGAGCTTGGCCCGCTTCGCCGATGCCCGTTCTCGACACCGGACGTCATGCTACCGGGATGTCCACTTGGCTCCCACCTGTCCTCAGTGCACTGGTCACCGCGGCAGTTGCACTCCTGGCGTTCTACCAATGGAGCAGGTCGGAGCGCCGCGAGCTGGCTGCGCTCCGGACTGCGGAAGCCGAACGCCGGATCGACCGGCAAGACTCTGAGCGCGAACGCGCAAGGCAACTCAGCCAGCCATACCGAGACCGGCGGGCTCAGGCGCTGGAAGGACTGCTCAAGGCCCTGCTGGAGATGGAGGCGCAGACGCGTCTCTCGCGCGGGCTCGACACCCAGGTCGTGGTCGCGGGTGTGCGCAGCGTCTACACCTACCTCATCCACAGCAAGGCGGTCCTCGACGACGCCGAGGTCGAACTGGCTCAGGCGGTCATGGACGCTGTGGTCCAGATCAACGACATCGTTCGCAACAGCCCCGGCCTCGAGGACTTCCCGAACCACAGCACTCTTCAAGGAAATATCGAGCTAGATCAGGCTTCTGAGCAGTTTCGGATCCTTGAGGCGGCCCGACGGGAACTCTCCGCAAGGCTCGCCGCCGAACTGGGTCACATGCCGACCCCGTCCGTGGAGACTCTCGGATGAGCTGACCAGTCCTTCATTCCACTGCAGGAGCCGTGTCGGTAGCGAGGGCCTGCCCCGGGTTCGATTGCCTCTCGAGGCATTCCCGTGAGCGCGAGCACCGGACGCGCTGATACGTAGAGCCTTGCGATCAGTACCGTTTCGTCGCCTCGGTAGGGAGCAGTCCACAAGGAGCCGAAGCCTGTCGACGACGGTATCTCCCGACGGGGTGATCATACTGGTCCGGCATGAATAGCCGGGTCAGCCGCTATGGCCAGCCGACCCCGATGGGGAACAGTTTAGGGAAGTATCCCGCCCGAGATGCCGACCTGCTCTCAGCTGGTCCCCCAGCCTCGTCAAAAGGCTGCAATACGAAGGAGGGCCTACCGGTGTCGAAGCAACACTGGCAGGCCAACGAGACTTTGATGGTTCTGTCCGTCAGGGTGATGTCAGCCGCCATGTCCCGGTGATGATCGCGACATCGACGAGTGTGTCAGGACGTTCCCATGTTCGGCGGGACCCGCCGGGGGCACTTTTACTGTTACGTGGCTGATGTCCAACTTCTAGGACGCTGCCCGATCCTTCCCAAGCTGCCAAACGTCTATAGTCGGCGAGTCGATCAGCGACCCGGGCGGCTGGCGCAGCGATCTGATGAAGGTGCCGAGCATCACCCGGATGCCCGGCCGTCCTGCCGGATAACACTATTGTTACGGCCTCCCCTGTCGATTAGCGTCCGGTCTGCCTTGCGCATCCGACACAATCCATGGGGGATTCATGCGCACCATCCGAGGCGCCCTCGTCGGCGCCCTCCTTCTCATGTCCGTGGTGACGATCCCGGCGACAGCCGCACAAGCCGCAGCGCCGACCGCCCCGTACACGGCCTTCACCTACCTGGGAGACCAGGCCTACCCGTGGAAGGGCGCCCTCGCCTTCGACGGGGCGGCGGTGAACGTCACCCATCACGCCACCAGCGATGCGATCGCGTTCTCGGCCACGTGGAGCGATCACAGCATCGTCATCGACCTCTATCCCAAGGACGCGACCCAGTGGGTCGCCGGCACGACCTACCCGCTCAACGGCAACGGCGCCTCGGCGTCGGTCGGCGCCGACAGCCGGGGATGCTCCAATCACCAGGGTTCGATCACGGTTCTGGACGTGGCGCACGACGCGACGACCCACGAGATGACCTCGTTCGCGGCCAGCTATGCGATCGGCTGCGGCACCGCCACCCCGAACATGTTCGGCCAGGTGCGCTGGAACTCCGGGCTGGACTACAAGGCGTACGGCAACGATGTGTCCAGCCTCGACTTCGGCTGGCAGGGCGCCGGTTACGACACCGCCGTCAAGACGGTGACGATCACCGGTCGCGGCACGCAGGGCGTCAAGCTCAGCGCCGCCTCGATCGGCGCGGCGAACTGGGGAGCTTACGGAACGTCGTCGCCAGGCACCTTCGCCATCACCTCCGACACCTGCTCCAACGCCACCCTCGCCTACGGTGCCACGTGCACTGTCGGCGTCAAGGCGCACCCGACCGTCAGGGGTCCGCTGGCGGCCGCGCTGAACTTCACCAGCGACGCCAACGCCGGGCGCCTGTCCGTCGATCTCGCGGTGTCCGGCACGGATCCGCGCAGCGCCAGCTACCCGACCTCCCTCTCGTTCGGGTCGGTCCAGGTGGGCAAGGGCCTGGCCAAGACGGTCACGGTCACCGGCACGGGGCCTTCCCCGATCTCGATCAGCACGGTGCAGGTGACCGGCGGCCAGGCGGCCGACTTCACCATCACGGCGAACACCTGCAACGGTGCCACCCTGGCGAAGAACCAGAGCTGCACCATCACGGTCAACGCCCATCCGAACCGGGTCGGGCAGCGCTGGGGCTCGCTCTACATCAACAACAACAGCGACGTTTCGATCTTCTCGGTCGAGATGTCGCTGGTCGGTACGGGTGACGCGGTAGGCACCTACTACCCGGTGTCGCCCACGCGCATTCTGGACACCCGCAACGGCACCGGCGCCCCGAAGGCACAGGTCGGACCCGGTCAGGTGATCCACCTGCAGGTCGGAGGCCACGGCAACGTGCCGTCGAGCGGCGTCTCCGCCGTCGTTCTGAACGTCACCGCCACCGCACCGACGGGCACGACCTACATCACGGCGTACCCGACCGGTGTCACCAGGCCGACCGCGTCCTCGCTGAACGTCACCCGCGGCGTGACGGTCGCCAGCTCCGTGACCGTGGCACTCGGCACCGACGGCCAGATCGACCTCTACAACTACACCAACTCCACGCACCTGCTCGCCGACGTCGTCGGGTATTACGGCAAGGACAACAGCCTGCTCGACAACTACAACATCGGCGGTCAGCTGCAGGGCGTCGTGCCGGAGCGGCTGCTCGACACGCGCTACGACCTCGGGGCGAAGCTGCCGGCGGGTTACTACGTGAACGTGCCGGTGAGCTACGGCGCCTCGGTGAACCCGCACATCAAGGCCCTCGCCGTCAACGTCACCGCAGTGGATCCCAGCGGCGACGGGCACCTGAGGACGTGGAACGGCAACCCCTACGAACTGCCCAATGCCTCGACCGTCAACTACTCGCGGGGCAAGGTCGTGCCGAACTTCGCGATCGTTCCCGTCGCCCCCTGCGACGGCTGCGGCTCGGCGTCCGGTCTGCCGTCGATCGGCATCTACACATCGGCCAAGACGCACGTGATCGTGGACATCGTCGGCTTCTTCGACGACAGCACGCTCGCGGACGGCCTCCGGTTCAACCCGATCACGCCCACGCGCATCGTGGACAGCCGGGAGAGCCTGGGCCTGGCGGCTCCGATCGGGCCGGCCCAGACGGCCAAGGTGACCGTCCCCGACACGATCGCGACCGCCAACACCGAAGGACTGGCCCTCAACGTCACCGCGGTGGCTCCGACAGCGACCACCTATCTGACGGTGTGGCCCGCCGACGCCGGCCTCAGCAAGCCGACGGTCTCGAACCTGAACCCCAGCGCGGGCCAGGTCATCCCCAACGCCGTCGTGACGGGCATCGGGTCGACCAAGGCTTTCAACATCTACAACTACGTGGGTTACACCAACGTCGTCGTCGATGTCGTGGGGACGTTCTACGCGTACGGGGGCTCGGCGCCCGCCGCCCAGGGGGCAGCGGGCACGGCCGGGAAGAACCCGGCGTCCATCGTCCGACGGTACGCACCGGTGATGCACAACCTTCGATAAGTTATTACGCCGGTCCTCGGTGACGAGTGGCCGTAATGAAAGGCGCGCCCAGGTGGATCACCTGGGCGCGCCTGCTTTTCCGCCACGGTAGTGAACGGCACCGGCGCTACCTGCGGCCGGCGGACACCGACTGCAGCTGCGCGGCTATCGCGTCGAGCATCGCCGCGAATCCGGAGTTCATCCGCGGATCGGTGGAGTCGCCCCAGTCGTCGACCGCACCGGCCGGCACCCGTACGCGCATGTCGACGGTGAGCTGGCCGAGGCCGCCCTCCGAGTCGCCCTGCCCGCTGCCGATCAGCGAAGCGATCAGGTGGTGCGCGTGCCCGGCGACCGCCAGCGTGGGCCGGTTCTCGTCGCCGTCACCCTCGTCGGCGCGCTTGTTGAGATGATCGGCGATGATCTTTCCCGCGAGCCCACCCGGCCCGCGCGGCGCGGTGGTGCCGTCGTCGGCGGGTCGGCCGTGTGAATCGTCAGGGTCCGGGTCGGGCTCCGGCTCCGCCGGGGGGTCCTCGGCGGGCGGGTCCTCCTTGGGCGGCTCGCTGTCCGGGTGCTTCTCCGTGTGCTCGTCGGATTTCGGATTACCGTCCTTGTCCACCACCGTCCTGTGCTCGTACTCGTTGCCGTCCCTGTCACCGCTCTTGGTGACGATCGTGGTGTCGCCGGTGGTCGGATCGGTTTCGACGGTGGTGTCGCTCCAGTTGCCCTCCTTGTCGGTGGTGTGCGCGTGCTTGTCCTGATGGGTGACGTTGCCCGCGGCGTCGGTGACGGTGATGCTCTTGGCGTCGGTCCTGGTGCCGTTGGCCTGGTCCTCGCTGTGGCTCGTCACCGTCTCGCGGGAGTTGCCCTGCGCGTCGCGATCCCGGGTGCTCGTGGTGGTCTCGGTCTTGACCGTGTGACCCTCGGCGTTGGTCTCGTAGGTGGTCTCCTTCGAGATCTGTCCGGTCTCGACATCGGTCACCTTGCCCTGCGGGTCCTTGGAGACGATCGTGACCGTGCCCCTGTCGTCGGCGTCCCAGTCGATCTGGACGGTCCGGGAGGAGCCGTCGGGGAGCCGGTAGTCCTGGATCACCCGCTTGCCGCCGAACGGCAGCGGCGTCTCGGTCCTGGTCATCGTCGTCTGCCCGCCACCGGCGATCGTGGCCATCGCGACGGTGCTGCCGAACTCGCCCTTGCCCTCGAAGCCGCCCCGGGCGGTGGACGCCGTCCACCGGACCGCGCCGGACGCCTGCCGGGTCGTCCGCCCTCGGGCGACGAGCCGGTCGTGCACCGTCTGCCACCAGTCGGTACGCAGCAGCCCGTCCTTCATCACCGTCTTCGTCACGTCGCGGACGGGTGCCAGCCCGCCGCGCCGGTCACCACGATCGACCTCCAACTGGCCCCAGCTCTCACCGTCGAGGACCAGGACGATGTCGCGCCGGTGTCCGTCGGAGGTGAAGTGGACCGCCCGCTCGCCACTCGACACCGCGAAGACGAGCGAACCGTCGCGCCACACGATGAGCCGTCCATACATCTCAGAGCCCCTTCATCGAGTCGAGTTGGGCCTGCGCGATGTTCTGCCTGGCCGCGGCCCACTGGATGCCGGGCAGGGAGCCGGGCGGGGCGAGCGGGCTGACCAGAAGCTGGAGCTCCCCGGGCGCCGTCACGATGACGTCGAGGATGTCGATGGAGCCGGTGGCCGGGTTGGCGCCGGTGGGCACGACCGCGAGGAATATCGCGCCCAGCGGCAATTCGGGATGCGCCGCATCGCCGCCGAAGAACGCGTCGTGGATGGCGCTGGTGACCCCGGAGATCACCTCGCCGCTGGGCAGGCCGCCGTCGGCGACCACGCGCAGGTAGGTCAGCTCGGCGACGAGTGACTTGCTCGTCGGCTCGGCGTACAGGCCGTTGGGCCAGGCCAGGTGGAACCGCAGGCTCAGGTGGATTTTGAAGTGGGTGTCGGGCGCCAGGCCGTTGTCGTGGAAGCCGCGCAGCACGAATCCCAGACTGCGCGGCTTGGCGACCCAGAAGTCGTACTCCCAGCCGGTCACGGGGATCGTCTGGACTCCCGGGTGCAGCCCGACGTTGTGCGGGGACTCGTGGAACTGCCGCCGCACATACCTTTCGACGATCGAGGCGATCTCGGCGTATGTCAGCGAGGCCGGTTTCGGGTCGACGTTGTTCAACTCGGCCGGGGTCTGCAGCACGGCCGGCACCGGCAGTGCGGTCGTGGCGTCAGCGGCGATGGCCCCGTTCTCGAAGACGCACCATTCGATCGCGCTGCCCGCCATCCGATGCTGGTCGCGGACCGGGTACCCGAGCGAGCTGCGCTCCCAGCCCATCGCCGCCCACCGGTCGCGAACCCTGCCGCGCACGGC
Organism: Allocatelliglobosispora scoriae; assembly: GCF_014204945.1. Classification (NCBI taxonomy): domain Bacteria; kingdom Bacillati; phylum Actinomycetota; class Actinomycetes; order Micromonosporales; family Micromonosporaceae; genus Allocatelliglobosispora; species Allocatelliglobosispora scoriae. Next base: position 4,534,878 of record NZ_JACHMN010000002.1, on the reverse strand, counting down.
GAACGGCCCGGTGTGCGGCGCCCAGTAGATGGAACCGCCGACGAAGTGGTTGTAGGCGCCGCCGCGGTAGCCGGTGGGGTTCTCGTCGGACTGCGGCATGCCGAGCGGCCCGGCCGGCCCGTTGAGGACCAGGTACTTGGCCCGGATGTCACCGCGCACCTCGTACGCCCGCTGGCCGGGCACCACGTAGATGTCGTTGTTCGGGTACCGGGCCACATATCCGCCCGGCACCGGTGTGATCTTGCCGATCTGCTGCTCCGGCCGGTAGCCCAGGGATGACGCCTTGGCCTCGATCGCCGCCACCGCCTGCTGCACCTCGGCGACGGTTGCCGCCAGACCGGCATGGATCTGCGCGTACTCACCGGGGCGCTCGGTCAGGTGCAGATGACCGGGCGCCGGAACAGGCAGCTCGATGTGGTCCCCGCCGAAGACCAGGGCCAGCTGGCCCAGCGCGGCGAGCTGGGAGCGGCGCCCGGCCGACTCGACCTCGGTCTGCAGGATGGTTCGCCGTGCCAGCTCCTCGGCCGCAGCAGCATCGATGTCCATGTCGGCTCCTCGTGATCGGTGACTGGGCTTCGATGGTGGATAACGCAGCTGCCGGAGGCTTGGGTATGACCGATAGCCGTCACTGCGGGCCGGCCCTAGCGGAGCAGTCGGGCGCCGAGGTTGCGAGCGGCGAGGCCGATTCTGGTGGCCGGAACGATGAGCCCGGATGCCCGGGCGGCGTTGCGCTGCTTGGGATCCACGAGCAGGCGGTGCTCCGACTCGTACCCCCGGAGTGCCTGAGGCATGTCGTGCGGCGATGCCGCGAGCGCGCCGGCGAGCGTGGCCGCCCCGGCGATCGCGAGCGATGATCCGTCGCCGAAGAGCGAGACCGACGAGGCGGCGTCGCCGAGGAGCGCGACCCGGCCGCGCGACCAGGTGTCGAGCCGGACCCGGCAGACCGCGTCGAAGTAGAGATCGTCGGCGGCCGCCACCTGCTCCAGCAGCTCCGCGGTGCGCCGGCCCAGGCCGCTGAAGGCCGCCGCGAGCATGCGCTTGTGCAGGTCGGAGTCGCGGTGGTCGAAGCCGGGCCGGGCCGGTGCGCGGAAGATGAGAGCGGCGATCGCACCGTCTTCTGTGGATGGATGGACCGTGACGGCCCGGCCGGGAGTGTTGAAGATGAGCACGTCGCGGCCGGGCGCGAAGGTCGCGGCGACGGGCAGCGTCGCGACGTAGAGGCCGAGGTGCTCGACGAAGCCGGACTCGGCGCCGAAGGCGAGCCGCCGGGTGACGGAGTGCAGCCCGTCGGCGCCGATGACGAGGTCGAAGCGGCGGGGGTCGCCGCGCTCGAAGGCTGGATGCCGAGTCGGTCGGCTACGCGTTCCAGGCGACCTTCGAGGGCTTCCTGCAGGCCGAGACCTCGATGCCCGAGGCCGGTCGGCAGCAGCGGGCCGAGCTGCTCGCCCGGACGGTCGAGCGAGGGCTGGAGAGCGGTCACCGGCTCGCCGCCGAGGGGCAGCGGGTGCTCGCAGACAGGCTGATCGCCCTGCTGGAGGGTCTGGCATAGGAAGTACTTGCCAATCAGGAAAGAGAGTGCGCATACTTTCTCGCATGGAAAGTAATTGCCAAGGGAGGAAGTCATGATTCCCGCCGCCGACGCCGAGCGCGCCCTCGCCGAGGTCAAGGCCCGCCGCGAGCAAGCCGTCACCGGAGGCCTGCTGCCGGGGTGGTACTGGCCCGCCCTGGGTGCGCTCATGCTCGTCTTCGTCGCCTCGATCGAGTCGAAAACCCAGTGGATCATCATCGCTGGGAGCGTCTTCTATGCCGCGGCCCTCGGCGCGCTGCTCACCGTGATCCTCGGCCGCGCCCGGCTCCAGGTCCGCAACAACCTGCTGGGGCTGCGCGGCGGCCTCACCATCGCCGCCTTCACCCTCACGCTCGTCGCCATCGGCGTCGGTCTCGGCTTCCTGCTGGACGCGCAGGGCCTCCGCTGGCCGGCCACGATCGCCTGCGTCCCGGTCGCGCTCGGGCTGACCTTCGGCGGGCCGGTGCTGATGCAGCACCTCCGCCGGATGATGATCTCCCGGCCGATGGGCGGCGAGCTGTGACCGAGCCCCGTTTCGACGAACTGATCCATGCGCCGACCAGGCTCTCCATCGTGAGCCTGCTCGCCGCGACCGAGTGGGCGGAGTTCAAATTCGTCCGCGACAGCCTGGAGCTGAGCGACTCGGCGCTCTCCAAGCAGCTGGCGACGCTGGAGGAGGCGGGCTACGTCGAGATCCACAAGGGTTTCGTCGGCAAGCGGCCCCGGACCTCGGTGAAGCTGAGCAAGGCGGGGCACAGCGCCTTCGCCGGCCACGTCTCCGCACTCCAGCGCATCGTCGCCCGCGCCGGGCTCGACGTGGCGGGCAATAGCGCCAAATAGGAGGCGCCGAGCATGGTGTGATCAGTGGATGCTGATCGTCAGCCTGCTCGGCGCGCTCGCCGCTGCGGTCTGCTTCGGCCTCGCCACCGTGCTACAGGCGATCGGGATGCGCCGGGCCGAGAGCCTCGCGAAGGCCGTCCTCACCTGGCCGCTCATCGTCGGGGTCGGGCTCGACCTGCTCGGCTTCGTCTTCGAGCTCGCCGCGCTGCGCCACCTGCCGCTCTTCCTGGTCCAGGCCGCCGTGGCGTCGAGCCTCGCCGTCACCGCCATCGCGGCGTCGATGACGATGGGCGAGCGCCTCGGCCGGCGGGACTGGGTGGCGATCGGCGCGGTCTGCGTCGGGCTCGGCGCGCTCGGCCTCTCCGCCGGTCCGGAGGGGGCGAGCAGAGCGTCCAACGCCTTCTACTGGTCGCTGGCTGCGGCTCTCATCGCCATCGGAGTCGTCGGGCTGATCCTCGCCCGGCTGCCGGGAGAGCCGCGCACACTGGCGCTCGGGCTCTGCGCGGGGCTCTGCTTCGGGATCCTCGCGCTCGCGTCGCGGACGCTGCCCAGCCTCTCCCCCGGCGACCTGCTCGGCGAACCGGCTGCCTACCTGATCGCGGGGTCGGGGCTGGTCGCCTTCCTGATCTGGACGCGGGCGCTCGCCTCGGGCAAGGTCACCACGGCGACGGCCGCGATGGTGATCGGGCAGACGGTGCTGCCGGCGGCGGTGGGCGTACTCGTCCTGGGTGATCAAGCGCGACCAGGCTTCGTGCCGGTCGCGGTGGTCGGGTTTCTCCTGGCCGTGGGTGGCGCGCTGGCCCTCGCCAGGTACGGCGACGTGCAGCCCGAGACGACAGCGGTCCCCTGACCACGGCTGGCCAGGGGACCGGAGGAGGGCAGCAGGATCAGCGGCCCTGCAGACCCTTCACGTTGTCGCCGAAGGTCCAGCTCTTCGAGCCGTCCCAGTTGATCGACCACGTCATGAGGCCCTTGAGGCTGCCGGAGTAGTTGTTCCACGCCTGCGACACCAGGGCCGTCGACATGTAGCCGCCACCGGCACCCGGCTGCGCGGGCAGACCCGGGACCTGCTTGTCATAGGGGACCCGGATCGTGGTGCCCTGGATGACGAGGCCGTTGTTGAGGCAGGTGGTCTGCGCGACGAAGCCCGCCACGGTGCCCGCGGAGTAGGAGTCACCGGAGCAGCCGTACATGCTGCCGTTGTAGTACTGCATGTTGAGCCACCAGAGGCGGCCGTTGTCGGCGTACTTCTTGATGATCGGCAGGTAGGAGCCCCAGATCGAGCCGTAGGTGACGCTGCCGCCGGTGACATAGGCCGTCTCAGGCGCCATCGTGAGGCCGAAGTTGGACGGCATCGCGGCGAGCACGCCGTCGATGATGCGGATCAGGTTCGCCTGCGAGGTGGAGAGCGTGTTGATGCTGCCGCTGCCGGTCAGGCCGGTCTCGATGTCGATGTCGATCCCGTCGAAGTTGTAAGCCTTCAGGATCGGCACGACGGTCGCGACGAAACGGTCGGCGACGGTGGAGGAGCTGAGGTCGATGCCGGCCGTGGCACCGCCGATCGACATCAGGATCGTCAGGCCCGCCGCCTTCGCCGCGCACATCTCAGCGGGGGTGGCGACCTTGACGGTGGCGTCCATGCCGTCCTCCCACAGCACGGTGCCGTCGGAGCGGATCACGGGGAAGGCCGCGTTGATCACGTTGTAGCCGTGCTGGCGGATGCGGGCGTCCGTGATCGGGATCCAGCCGAGCCCCGGGTGTACGCCGTTGGAGGCGCCGTCCCAGTTCTCCCAGTAGCCGTGGAGCACCTTGCCCGTCGGCCGGGACTTGACCGCGCAGGTCGTACCCGTCGAAGGGGTGGGCGACGGCGAGGTGGAGACCGAGGGCGACGGCGAGACCGAGCGGGAGGGGGAGACCGACGGCGACGGTGACGTCGAGCGGGACGGCGACACGGACGGCGAGGGGGTGGCCGACCGGGACGGGGAGACCGAGGGCGACGGCGAGGTGGTGCCGCTGCAGGCACCGAGGTCACGCCAGAGCGACGGCGTGGCGGCGGGGTTCCAGCCTGCGCCGACGTGCGCGGTGTGGGTCACGAGCGCCTCGTACTGACGGCCGTTGTAGGTGACCTTGGTGCCGATCGTGTAGGTGACGCCCTCGGCCCAGGCGGGACCGGTACAGGCGACGAGCGCGGCGGCGGCATTCGGACCGGCCGGGGCAGCCGTGCTGGGCATGGAGATCATCGCGGCGACGATGGTGGTCGCGACACTGGCCGCGACGGCGATCACCATCCGCATCGACCTACGGCGCGAGGGGAGAGGTGTGTTCGACATCTCGTAATTATTAAGAAGGCTTACAGTTATTGTCTACGGTTGCAAACGTGTCGATATCCGAAATGCCCGCCACGGCAAGGGCCAATCAGGGGTTGAATCGGCGCGACAGGTGACGTCGCGCCGATTCGGGAGCGCTACCAGGGCTGGGCGGCGAGCCTGGCGAGGCAGATCCGGCGATCCTCCACATCGGGGAGCGCCTCGGCGATCCGGTGCGCCTCGTCCCTCAGCTTCGCCGCACCCGGGTCACCCGACCGCGACGCGACCCGGGCCAGCGCCTCGGCGGCGAACGCCCGGTCCCAGTCGGCGAAGGCGGCCGGGTGCTGCTCGATCAGCTCGGCATAGCGGGCGGCGTGCGGAGCCGCCACCTCCACCATCCCGATCGTCACCGCGACCGTCGCGATCAGGTGCTCGCCCCGGCCGTGATTGGCGACCGTGCCGGCCTGCATCCAGTGATAGGTCGAGGCGTAGGCGGCGTAGAGCGCCTCCTCCCGCTCGGCCCGCGGGCTGTGCTCGGACAGGCCGTTGTCCAGGGCGTCCCAGGTGCCGTTGTTGAGCTCCACGGCGAACCACCGGTGCAGGTCACGACCACCGCTCTGCTGGGTGACGACCGAGGCGGCGAGGTCGCGCCACCCCGCGAAGTCGTGCTCCCTGGCGATGACGAGCTGGGCGTCGCGGAGCTGGATCTCCTCGCCCGCGTGCGGATGGACGGCGCGGACCCGGGCGACCGCGGCCGGGTTGCCGCCGGCGTAGGCGCGGCGGAGCTCCTTGGCGAGCGTGCGGAGCAGGCTCAGGTCGGCGTTGTCGGGCAGTTTCGTGCTCATGGCTTCTCCATCGTCACCCGGGTCCGCTGCGGCCGGGCGCGACAGGACACGCGCATGGCGACGCACAGTGAGGTGGATTCCAGGTGCACTCGGTGCTTGCCGCGGACGAGAGGCGCCCTGGTGCGCGCTGACCTCACTATATCCGAGCCGGGAATTATGGTGAACCCTGCGCGGGCGTGTAGAGAACCGCCGACCGGCTCCGACCAAGGGGTGAGCGGGCCCGAGACGGGGTTCGCACGAGGAGGGGAAAACCCATGAAGTACATGATCATTCTCTACGGCAACCAGGAGCTGTGGAATTCCTTCCCGCCCGAGCAGTGGGCGGAGACGATCGCCGAGTTCGACGCTTTCAACAACCGGCACTTCCAGACCGGGGAACTGCTCGGCGCATACGGGATGGCCGACGCCAAGGAGGCCAAGAAGGTTCGCGTCCGCGACGGCGCGCCCGTCGTCACCGACGGCCCCTATCTGGAGACGAAGGAGTACCTGGCGAGCTGGTACCTGATCGACGTGCCGACCGAGGCGCGGGCGCTGGCGATCGCCGCCGAGATCCCCTCGGCCTCGCTCGCCGACGTCGAGGTCTGGCCGATCACGCACGAGGCCGCCAAGCCGTGACCGACGAGCCGCTCGAGGACCTGCTGCGCCGCCTGACGCCGCAGGTCCTCGGCGCGCTCCTGCGCCGTTACGGCGGGCTCGACGCCTGCGAGGACGCGGTACAGGAAGCGCTGCTCGCCGCCGCGACACAGTGGCCGGAGCAGGGCCGCCCCGACAACCCGCACGGGTGGCTCGTCACGGTCGCGGCCCGTCGGCTGACCGACTGGATCCGCAGCGACTCCTCGCGCCGCCGCCGCGAGGGCGAGGTCATGATCGCGACGCCGACGGCGATGCTCGTCGCTCCCCCGGCCGACGAGCCCGGCACCGCCGAGCACGACGACACCCTCAAGCTGCTCTTCCTCTGCTGCCACCCGGCACTCTCGGCGCCCTCGCAGATCGCGCTGACCCTGCGGGCGGTCGGCGGCCTGACAACCGCCGAGATCGCCCGGGCCTTCCTCGTACCGGAGGCGACGATGGCCCAGCGGATCAGCCGGGCCAAGCAGACGATCCGCACGGCCGGGGCGACCTTCGCCCTGCCGCCGCCGGACGAACGAGCCGAGCGGCTGCGGGCGGTCCTGCACGTGCTCTACCTGATGTTCAACGAGGGCTACACCGCGACCGCCGGGCCGCAGCTGCAGCGCCATGACCTGACGAGCGAGAGCATCCGGCTGACCCGGCTGCTGCACGCGGTCCTGCCCAGGGAGTCCGAGGTCGCCGGGCTGCTCGCGCTCAGCCTGCTCACCGATGCCCGGCGCGACGCCCGCAGCCTGCCCGACGGTTCGCTCGTCCCGCTCGACCGCCAGGACCGCAGCCGGTGGGACCGCGCGCTGATCACCGAGGGGGTCGACCTGATCAGCGCCACCCTCGCGAGCACCACCGAACTCGGGCCCTACCAGGTGCAGGCGGCGATCGCCGCGATCCACGACGAGGCGGCCGAGGTCTCGGCGACCGACTGGCCGCAGATCCTCGCGCTCTATCAGCTCCTGGAGGCGAGCGCGCCCAACCCGATGGTCACCCTCAACCGGATCGTCGCGGTCGCGATGGTGCACGGTCCGCAGGCCGGGCTCGACCTGCTCGACGACCTCGCCGCCGACGAGCGGATGGCCCGGCACCACCGGCTGCACGCGGTCCGCGCGCACCTGCTGGAGCGGGCAGGGCAGCCTGGTCGCGCTCGGGAGAGCTACCTCACGGCCGCGCGTTTCGCGACGAGTACGCCGGAGAAGCGCTACCTGGAGTCCCGCGCCGCCGAACTCGGCTGAGCGCCGGGGCCTTGGACGTGAACTGGAGTGTGGAGCCGGTGTGTTTCTGTGCGGAGCTTTGCTCTGCTTACACCGACGCACCACCGGGAATATCCGGACTTTCCCGGTGGTGCGCGGGTGTAAGCAGAGCGCTGAGCGGCAACCCCCAGACCTTGACCATGAACCGAAGCACCGACCTGGGGTGTTCTGCGCGGAGCTTTGCTCTGCTTACACCGACGCACCACCGGGAATATCCGGACATTCCCGCCGATGCGCGGGTGTAAGCAGAGCAAAGCTCCGCGCAGCGCACGACATACCAAGTGCCGCCACGAGATCCAGGAGCACAGGCCGCCACGACCGGATCACCAAGCGCACACCACCGGCCCGGTCCACCTCGCCCCGAGCCCGAAGCGCACCGCCCCGAAGCGTGCCGCGCCGCGCCGCGCCGAAGCGTGCCGCAAGCGCCAGAACCCCGAACGCAACGAAGTCCCTGACCACCTCGGCCAGGGACTTCGCTTGTCAGCAGGTCACTCGCCTGCGGGCAGCCGGGCGGCGAAGAGGGCGGCGAACCGCTGGCCGTCCGGGACGACGCCGACGAAGCTCGGCACCATCGCCTCCGAGCCGTGGTGCGCCCGGATCGCCGCCGAGGCGACGAGGTGCGCGGGGATGCGCGGGTGGATCCGGTCCGCCGCGATGCAGGTCGGCATGGAGCCGCCCTCGGACTGATCGGGGATGAGCAGGACGAAGATCCGGCCGTAGATGAGCGCACGGTTGACGTCGTTGGTCATGGTCATCAGGGCCTCCCTGAGGTTGCGAGCATCACTGGTTTGACGAAGGTCGAGGCGACCGCCGGCGGCGGCAGGGCTGCCCGGACATCCGCCACGAACTCCGTCACCTGCGCGGGCTGGATGCCCGGCATGCAGACGATGTGCCCTCGCTGGGTGTCGTGCGGGATCACCCACTTCTTGGTGATCGACTCCGGCATCGGCGGGAAGTAGACGGTCATCGCGTGCGGGTTGCGCCGTGCCGGGACGCCGACGGCACGGAGCTGCTGGCAGGCGTACTCGGCGAGCTGCCGGGCCCGCTCCGCCCGACCGTTGTGCCCGAAGGCGTTGAGGATGTACCACAGCATCAGCGGCGCGTGCCCCGACCGGGAGCCGGTGATCGTGGTGTCCCCGGTCTCGGTGTAGGTGATGCGTTCGCTCGCCGCAGCGGCCGGGCGACCGGCGTAGAGCAGGACGCCGCACGGCATCAGTGTCGAGAGGAACTTGTGCCCGGAGATCACCATGGAGGTCGCCCCCGACCGGAAGTCGAAGGCGGGCCGCTGCTCGGCCGGGAGCAGCGCGAGCGGGATCCCCGAGAGCGCGGCGTCGACGTGGATGTGGCGCCGCCTGATCGCGAGCTGCTCGAAGACCTTGACGATCGCGGGTACGTCGTCGATCGCCTCGGTCATCGTGGTCCCGGCGGTGGCGACGACGATCGCCGCCCGGTCACGCCGTCGGGCGAGCTCACCGGCGAGGTCGTGCACGTCGATGCGCCCGGTCTCGTCGCTGGTGATGCGGACCAGCGGCATCTCCAGCTTCTCGGCGATCTTCGGCACCGAGTAGTGCGACTGGTCGGAGGTGTAGACGACGACGTCACGCCACCGCTTGCGCGCGTCGTAGAGGGCGTGCTCGGTGCCCTCGGTGGAGCCGTTGGTGACGTAGCCCCACCGGCTCGGCGGTGCTCCCATCAGATCGCCGACCATGTCGACGACCTTGCGTTCGAGTGCCTTGGTCTGGTTGCGGGCTCTGCCCTCCTGGTAAGGGTCTCCGATGTTGTTGAGCAGCACTTTCAGCCACTTCGACAGCACCGGGACGGTGAGGTCCGTGGCGCCGGGATAGCCGATGTTGTACCACCGGTCCGCCTCGACGACGGCGTAGAGTTCTTCGAGTTCGCGTTCGACGTCGATGGATGTCAGGTCAGTCACTGTCGGCCGCCCCATTGATTTTGGTCACTTGATCTCCTGCGCGCATGAAGCTCGACACAGGACGCGGCCGTCGCCCGGTGCCGGGCTCTATGGAGCTGCTGGTTTCCGAGGCGAGGCGCCCCGGAACGGAGACCCTACCAATCGCGATCAATGAGGCGGCAGGTATTTGCGGTGCCCAAGCCCCGCCGTTCGTACATATGTTCGCACCCCGCCGGGTGAGTGTCGAAGGTGGCGTCAGGCCAGCGTCGCAGGCCGCTGCCACAGTCGACGGCGACGCATGAGCACCACTCCGCCGGCGAGGCCCGCGAGCGCGACACCGAGTGCGGTCCAGCCGAACGGGAAGCCGCCGACCGACATGTCGTCGGAGTCCGAGTCGCAGATCATCGGCCGGGTCTTGCCGTCCGGCAGTACGCAGGCGGTGGTGGTGAGCACCCGCTTGTCGTTCGCCGCGCCGACGGCACCCTGCACCTCGATGGTGACCTCACCGCGGGCCGGCAGGTGGCGTACCCACTGAAGTTCGTTGGTGTGCACGTCGCCGATGGTGGAGTCGTTGCGCCGGGTCGGCGCCGGGTCGGCATCGCCGGCCTGGAGCGACGCGGGCAGCATCTGGGCGATGAGCGCGGCGGGATAGTCCACGTCGGAGTCGTTGCGCACGGTGATCCGGTAGACCGAGCGGCTGTGCGCGTCGACGCTCTCCACGCCGTTGTCGATCCGGACGGTGACCGCGACCGGCGCCTTCGCCGCGGCCGGGGTGACGGCGGCGGACGGCGCGGCCTGCGGCAGCGGCGCGGCGGGCTGAGCCGCCGCCATCGCCGGCAGGCCGACACCTGCTCCGATCGCCACAGCGACCAATGCGACTCTCTGGAACATGACTGACTCCCCCATGACTGGGCCGGACGCCGCCGACCGGGCTGGTCGACGGCGTCCGGCAACTGCTCCGGCGTTGGTCAAACGATCGGATCCGCCGTGCGGCGCCGCCGGGTGAACCAGACGATCAGCGTTCCCATCAGCACTACCGTCGCACCGACCAGCGCGATCAGCCGCTCGTCCACCCGGCTGCCCGTCACCGGGATGTCCTCCGATGCCACGACGAGCGGCACCCGGTCCACGTTGTTGACGAGCGTCGTCTCGGCGGTCGCGGTCGACACCCGGGCGACGTCGATCAGGTCCGAGCCTTCGCCCTGATAGCCGGAGTCGAGCCGGGACCGCAGGGTGAACTGCGCGCTGCTGCTCGCCGCGAGCTCGATCACCATCGTTCGGGCCGCGGCACCGCGCCCGCCGAGGCTCACCACGCTCTGCCCGCTCGCCACCGACATCGAGTCGATCGTCGGGCAGGTCACGTCCTGGCCGCTCGCCGTGCACCCCTGCGGCGACGAGACGAACTGCACCGCCGACGGCAGCACGTTGGTGACCACGATGTCCCGGGCGACGGAGGGCCCGTTGTTGCGGATCGACATCACGTAATCGAAGCTGCCGCCCGGCCGGAGCCCGCCCGAGGGGAGCACCGCCCGGAGGGTGATCTGCAGGTCCGCCAGCGGCGCCGCGGTCCCGGCCGAGGGGCCGGCGCCCGGGCTCGGGTTGCTGTTGTTCGACGGCGACGGATCAGCGGTGTCGGAGCCCGCGACCGCGATGTTGCCCAGGTCGGAGCCGTCCCCGGTGTACCCCGCGTCGAGCCGGACGGTGAACCGCCACGCCTTCGCCACGCCCGGACGCAGCGTCGCCTGTGGACCGCAGGTGACGGTCTGACCGGCCGCGGTGCAGCCGTCAGCCGACGAGACGAAGGTCAGCGCGGTCGGCAGCGGATCGACCGCCTTCGCGTTGACCGCCGTCGACGGCCCGCTGTTCGTCACGGTGATGCGGTAGTCGAACGTCGTACCCGGCACCACCGGCGCGGTGTTGAGCGCGACCTTGTCGGTGGCGAGGTCAGCGGACGGCGACGCGACGCCGCGGTCCGAAGGACCACTCGACGGGTACGCCGGACTCGGGTTGCCGTTGTTCGACGGCGACGGATCGGGGTTGTCGCTGCCGGCCACGGCGATGTTGCCCAGGTCGGAACCGTCCCCCGTGTAACCGGCGTCGAGGCGGACCGTGAAGGTCCACGACTTCGACGCCCCGTTGGCGAGGGTCGGCTCCGGACCGCAGGTGACCGTCTGGCCGGATGCCGTGCAGCCGTCGACCGAGGAGACGAAGAGCAGCGGCGTCGGCAGCGGGTCGGTGGCCGTGGCGTTCGACGCTTCGGCCGGACCGTTGTTGGAGACGGTGACCCGGTAGTCGAAGGTCGTCCCCGGCGTCACCGGGGCACTGTTCAGCGCCACCTTTTCGGTGGAGAGATCCGTCAGGGGCTTCCCGATCGGACCGGACGGTCCGACACCGGGCGACGGGTTGCTGTTGTTCGACGGCGACGGATCCGCCGTGTCCGAACCCGCGACCGCGATGTTGCCCAGGTCGGAACCGTCCCCGGTGTAACCGTCGTCCAGGCGGACGGTGAAGGTCCACGACCTCGACGCCGCGTTGGCGAGCGTCGCCTCCGGACCGCACGTCACCGTCTGACCGGCCGCCGTGCAGCCGTCGACCGACGAGACGAAGGTCAGCGCGGTCGGCAGCGGGTCCACCGCCTTGGCGTTGACCGCCGTCGACGGGCCGTTGTTCGTCACCGTGACCTGGTAGTCGAAGGTCATGCCCGGCGAGACCGGTCCGCTGTTGAGCGCGACCTTGGTGGTGGCGAGGTCCGCCGACGGCGACGCGACGCCGCTGGAAGGGCCGGCACCGGGGCTCGGGTTGCTGTTGTTCGACGGCGACGGGTCCGCCGTGTCGGAGCCCACGACCGCGATGTTGCCCAGGTCGGAGCCGTCCCCGGTGTAGCCCGCGTCGAGGCGGACCGTGAAGGTCCACGACTTCGACGCCCCGTTGGCGAGGGTCGCCTCCGGACCGCAGCTCACCGTCTGACCAGCCGCCGTGCAACCGTCCGCCGACGAGACGAAGGTCAGCGCGGTCGGCAGCGGGTCGGTCGCCTTGGCGTTCACCGCCGTCGACGGGCCGTTGTTGGTGACCGTGACCCGGTAGTCGAAGGTGGTGCCCGGCGTCACCGGTGCCGTGTTGAGCGCGACCTTCGCGGTGGCGAGGTCGGCCGAGCCCGACGCGACGCCGCCGGACGGGCCGACGCCCGGGCTCGGGTTGCCGTTGTTGGACGGCGACGGATCGGCGGTGTCGGAGCCCGCGACCGCGATGTTGCCCAGGTCGCTGCCGTCACCGGTGTAACCGGCGTCGAGGCGAACGGTGAAGGTCCACGACGTGTCCGCCCCCGGGGCCAGGATGATCGTCGGCCCGCAGGTGACGACCTGGCCTGCTGCCGTGCAGCCGTCCGCCGAGGAGACGAAGGTCAGCTCGGTCGGCAGCGGGTCGGTCGCCCTCGCGTTGACGGCGACCGACGGACCGTTGTTGGTGACGGTGATCTGGTAATCGAAGGTCGTCCCCGGCGTCACCGGAGCGGCGTTGAGCGCGACCTTCGCGGTGCTGAGGTCGGCCGACGGGGAAGCCGCACCCCCGCCGAGCGGTCCGGGCGAGGGCGGGGCCGGCAGGTTGGCGTTGTCGGACGGCGACGGATCCGCGGTGTCCGAGCCCGCGGCCGCGACGTTGCCCAGGTCGGAGCCGTCCCCGGTGTAGCCCGCGTCGAGCTTCACGATGAAGGTCCACGACTTCGCCGCCCCGCTCGCGAGGGTGGCCTCGGGTCCGCAGGTGACCGTCTGGCCGGCGGCGGTGCAGCCGTCCGGGGACGCGATGAAGGTCAGCGGCGTCGGCAGCGGGTCGGTCGCTTTCACGTTGACCGCCGTCGACGGGCCGTTGTTCGTCACCGTCACCCGATAGGCGAAGGTCGTCCCCGGCGTGACCAGGATGGGGTTCAACGCGACCTTCGCCGTCGTCAGGTCCGCCGACGGTGATGCCACGCCCGCCGACGGGCCGACGCCTGGGCTCGGGTTGCTGTCGTTCGACGGCGACGGATCGGCGGTGTCCGAGCCCGCGACCGCGATATTGCCCAGGTCGGAGCCGTCCCCGGTGTAACCCGCGTCCAGCTTGACCGTGAAGGTCCACGACACCGACGCACCGTTGGCGAGGGTCGCCTCGGGGCCGCAGGTCACCGTCTGGCCGACCGCCGTGCAGCCGTCCACGGAGGAGACGAAGGTCAGCGGCGTCGGCAGCGGGTCGGTCGCCTTCGCGTTCACCGCCGCCGACGGACCGTTGTTCGTCACGGTGATCTGGTAGTCGAATGTCGTACCGGGCGTCACCGGGGCGCCGTCCAGGGCGATCTTGGCGGTGGCGAGGTCCGCCGACGGCGAGGCGACGCCGCCCGAGGGACCTACGCCTGGGCTCGGGTTGCCGTTGTTCGACGGCGACGGATCCGCCGTGTCGGAGCCCGCGACCGCGATGTTGCCCAGGTCGGAGCCGTCCCCGGTGTAGCCGGCATCCAGGCGAACCGTGAAGGTCCACGACACCGACGCACCGTTGGCGAGGGTCGCCTCCGGGCCGCAGGTCACGGTCTGACCGGCCGCTGTGCAACCGTCCGCCGACGAGACGAAGGTCAGCGCGGTCGGCAGCGGGTCGGTCGCCTTGGCGTTCACGGCCGTGGACGGACCGTTGTTGGTGACCGTGATCTGGTAGTCGAAGGTCGTGCCCGGGGTCACCGGGACGCTGTTCAACGCGACCTTCGCCGTGGCGAGGTCCGCCGACGGCGAGGCGACGCCGCCCGAGGGACCGACGCCGGGGCTCGGGTTGCCGTTGTTGGACGGCGACGGATCAGCGGTGTCCGAGCCCGCGACCGCGATGTTGCCCAGGTCAGAGCCGTCCCCGGTGTAACCGGCGTCCAGGCGAACCGTGAAGATCCACGACTTCGCCATCCCGCTGCCGAGAGCCGCCTCCGGACCGCAGGTCACCGTCTGACCGGCGGCCGTGCACCCGTCGACGGAGGAGACGAAGAGCAGCGGCGTCGGCAACGGATCGGTCGCCTTCGCGTTGAGAGCGGTCGACGGACCGTTGTTGGTGACCGTGATCTGGTAGTCGAAGGTCGTGCCGGGAGTGACCGGAGCACTGTTCAACGCGACCTTGTCGGTGACGAGATCCGCCGAGGGCGACGCGACACCGCCGGAGGGCATCGCGGACGGGTTGGCATTGTTGGACGGCGAGGGATCGGCGGTGTCCGCATCGCCGACCGCGACGTTGCCGAGGTCGCTGCCGTCACCGGTGTAACCCGCGTCGAGCTTGACGGTGAAGGTCCACGACGTCGACGCGCCCACGGCGAGCGTGGCGACCGGCCCGCAGGAGACCGTCTGACCGGCGGCGGTGCAGCCGTCGACCGAGGAGACGAAGGCCAGCGGGGTCGGCAGCGGATCCGTCGCCGTCACGGCGGAGGCGGCGGACGGGCCGTTGTTGGTGACCGTCACCTGGTAGTCGAAGGTGGTGCCCGGCGTCACCGGTCCGCTGTTGAGCGCCACCTTGGTGGTGGCGAGGTCCGCCGACGGGGACGCGACGCCGCCCGAGGGGCCGACACCGGGGCTGGGGTTGCCGTTGTTGGACGGCGACGGATCAGCGGTGTCCGAGCCCGCGACCGCGATGTTGCCCAGGTCGGAACCGTCCCCCGTGTAGCCCGCGTCAAGCCGGACGGTGAAGGTCCACGACCTCGACGCGCCGTTGGCGAGCAGCGCCTCCGGGCCGCAGGTCACGGTCTGACCGGCCGCCGTGCAACCGTCCGCCGACGAGACGAAGGTCAGCGCGGTCGGCAGCGGGTCGGCCGCCTTGGCGTTCACCGCCGACGACGGTCCGCTGTTGGTGACCGTGATCTGGTAATCGAACGTGGTGCCCGGCGTCACCGGAGCGCTGTTCAACGCGACCTTCGCCGTGGCGAGGTCCGCCGAGGGGGAGGCCACTCCCCCGGACGGGCCGACGCCCGGGCTCGGGTTGGCGTTGTTCGACGGCGACGGATCCGCGGTGTCGGAGCCCGCGACCGCGATGTTGCCCAGGTCGGAGCCGTCCCCGGTGTAACCGGCATCCAGGCGAACCGTGAAGGTCCACGACTTCGCCGCGCCGACGGCCAGCGTCATCGGCGGTCCGCAGGTGACGAGCTGGCCGGTCGCGAGGCATCCGTCCGCCGATGTCTCGAAGGTCAGCGGCAGGGGCAGCGAGTCGGTCGCCGTCACCCCGACCGCCTGGGACGGACCGTTGTTGGTGACGGTGATCTGGTAGTCGAAGGTCGTGCCGGGAGTGACCGGAGCACTGTTCAGCGCCACCTTGCCGGTGGCGAGGTCCGCCGACGGCGACGCGACACCGCCCGAAGGCTTCGCGGACGGGTTGGCGTTGTTGGAGGGCGACGGGTCGGCGGTGGTCGAACCCGCGACCGCCACGTTGCCCAGGTCAGAGCCGTCCCCGGTGTAGCCCGCGTCGAGCTGCACCGTGAAGGTCCACGACGTCGACGCGCCCACGGCGAGCGTGGCGACCGGCCCGCAGGAGACCACCTGACCGGCGGCCGTGCAACCGTCGGCCGAGGAGACGAAGGTCAGGGCGGTCGGCAGCGGGTCCGTAGCCCGCACGGCGGCAGCCACCGACGGGCCGTTGTTCGTCACCGTGATCCGGTAGTCGAAGGTCGTGCCCGGTACGACCGGCGCGGTGTTGAGCGCCACCTTCGCCGTCACGAGATCCGCGGCTGCCGAGGCGATCGCGCCGGACGGCTTCGCCGACGGGTTGGCGTTGTTGGACGGCGACGGATCCGCCGTCGTAGAGCCGGCCACGGCGATGTTGCCCAGGTCAGAGCCGTCCCCGGGGTAACCCGCGTCGAGCTTCACCACGAACGTCCACGACTTCGACGCCCCGACCGCGAGGGTCGCCTGCGGACCGCAGGTCACCGTCTGACCGGCGGCCGTGCACCCGTCGGCCGAGGAGACGAAGGTCAGCGGCGTCGGCAGCGGGTCCGTCGCCTTCACCGCGACCGCCGTCGACGGACCGTTGTTCGTGATCGTCACCTGGTAACTGAAGGTCGTCCCGGGGGTCACCGGCGCCGTATTGAGCGCCTGCTTCGCCATGACTAGATCCGCCGACGGCGAAGCCACGGCACCGGACGGCTTCGCTGACGGGTTGGCGTTGTTGGACGGCGACGGATCCGGGGTGTCGCTCTGCCCGACCGCGACGTTGCCGAGGTCACTGCCGTCACCCGTGTAGCCCGCGTCGAGCTTGACGACGAAGGTCCAGACCTTCGACGCGCCCACGGCGAGCGTGGCGATGGGTCCACAGGTGACGGTCTGACCGGCGGCGGTGCACCCGTCGATCGAGGATACGAAGGTCAGCGGCGTCGGGAGTGGATCTGTCGCCCGGACGGTACGCGCGACGGACGGCCCGTTGTTGGTGACCGTGATCTGGTAGCTGAACGTCGTGCCCGGGGTCACCGGAGCCGTGTTGAGCGCCTGCTTCGCGGTGACGAGATCGGCCGACGGCAGGGCGATGGCACCGGACGGCTTCGCCGACGGGTTGGCGTTGTTGGACGGCGACGGATCCGCCGTCGTCGAACTGGCCACGGCGATGTTGCCCAGGTCGGAGCCGTCACCGGTGTAACCCGCGTCGAGCTTCACCACGAACGTCCACGACTTCGACGCACCCACCGCGAGGGTAGCCTGCGGACCGCAGGTCACCGTCTGACCAGCCGCCGTGCACCCGTCGACCGACGAGACGAAGGTCAGCGGCGTCGGCAGCGGGTCCGTCGCCTTCACCGCGACCGCCGTCGACGGACCGTTGTTCGTGATCGTCACCTGATAGCTGAAGGTCGTCCCCGGCGTCACCGGCGCCGCGTTCAGCGCCTGCTTCGCCATGACGAGATCCGCCGACGGCGAAGCCACGGCACCGGACGGCTTCGCCGACGGGTTCGCGTTGTTGGACGGCGACGGATCCGCCGTCGTCGAACCGGCCACCGCCACGTTGCCCAGGTCGGACCCGTCCCCGGTGTAACCAGCGTCGAGCTTCACCACGAACGTCCACGACTTCGACGCACCCACCGCAAGCGTCGCCTGCGGACCGCAGGTCACCGTCTGACCGGCCGCCGTGCAACCGTCGGCAGAGGAGACGAAGGTCAGCGGCGTCGGCAGCGCGTCGGTCGCCTTGACCCCGGCCGCCGTCGACGGACCGTTGTTCGTGATCGTGAGCTGATAACTGAAGGTCGTCCCCGGGGTCACCGGGGCCGCGTTCAGGGCCCGCTTCGCCATGACGAGGTCCGCCGACGGGGAGCCGACGGCACCGGACGGCTTCGCCGACGGGTTCGCGTTGTTGGACGGCGACGGATCCGCCGTCGTGGAGCTCACCACCGCCACGTTGCCCAGGTCGGACCCGTCACCGGTGTAGCCCGCGTCGAGCTTGACCACGAACGTCCACGACTTCGACGCACCCACCGCGAGCGTCGCCTGCGGACCGCAGGTCACCGTCTGACCGGCCGCCGTGCACCCGTCGGCCGAGGAGACGAAGGTCAGCGGCGTCGGCAGCGGGTCGGTCGCCTTCACCGCGGCAGCCACCGAGGGACCGTTGTTCGTGACGGTGATCTGGTAGCTGAACGGCGTACCCGGAGTGACCGGGGTTGAATTGAGGGCTTTTTTGGCCGTGACCAGGTCGGCCGAGGGTGACGTGACACCGCCGGAGGGCTTGGCGGACGCGTTGGTGTTGTTGGAGGGCGACGGGTCGGCGGTCGTGGAGCTCGCGACCGCGACGTTGCCCAGATCGGAGCCGTCGCCGGTGTAACCCGCGTCGAGGCGGACCGTGAAGCGCCAGACCTTCGCGGCGCCCGCCGCGAGGGTGGCGACCGGTCCGCAGGTCACCGTCTGACCGGCGGCCGTGCAGCCGTCGACCGAGGAGACGAAGGCGAGCGCGGTCGGCAGCGGATCCGTCGCCTTCACCGCGGCCGCGGTCGACGGGCCGTTGTTGGTGATCGTGATCTGGTAGTCGAAGGTGGTGCCCGGCGTGACCGGAGCGGTGTTCAGCGCGGTCTTCGCCGTGACCAGGTCCGCCTTCGGCGAGCCGATCGCCCCGGACGGCTTCGCCGAGGGGTTGGCGTTGTTGGAGGGCGACGGGTCCGCGGTGTCGCTCTGCGCGACCGCGATGTTGCCCAGGTCCGAGCCGTCACCGGTATACCCGGCGTCGAGCCGCACGGTGAAGGTCCAGGTCTTCGCGGCACCGAAGTCGAGGGTGGCCTGCGGACCGCAGGTGACCGTCTGACCGGCGGCGGTGCAGCCGTCGACCGACGACACGAAGCTCAGCGCGGTCGGCAGCGGGTCGACCGCCTTGACGTTGCGCGCCACCGACGGGCCGTTGTTGGTGATCGTCACCTGGTAGTCGAAGGTCCCGCCCGGGGTCACGGGCGCCGCGTTGACCGCACGCTTCGCCATGACGAGGTCGGCCTTGCCCGTCACCGGTCCCGAGGGCTTCGCCGACGGGTTGGCGTTGTTGGAGGGCGACGGGTCCGCGGTGTCCGACCGCGCGACCGCGATGTTGCCCAGGTCGGAGCCGTCCCCGCTGTACGCCGCGTCGAGCCGCACGGTGAACCGCCACGTCTTGCTCGCCGCCGCGGCCAGCGTGGCGAGCGGACCGCAGGAGACTACCTGCCCGACCGCCGTGCAGCCGTCCACGGAGGAGACGAAGGAGAACGGTGTCGGCAGGGTGTCGGTCGTCGAGACGTTCTTCGCTAGCGCGGGACCGTTGTTCGTCACCGCGATCTGGTAGTCGAAGGTGGTGCCGGGCGCGACCGGCACCGGGTTCAGCGCGGTCTTCGTCGTCTGCAGGTCGGCGGCGGCCACCGCCACGGTGGCCACGGCGGGGGTGGAGTTCAGCGGCGGCTGCACCCCGTAGGGCACCCACTGGCCGCGGGCCTGGTTGGTGATGGAGGATCCGGCGGCGAGCCCGGCGTTGACCGTCACCTGGAAGGTGACCTTCCAGACCTCGCCGACCTTGACGTTGCCGCCACCGGTCGGGGTCAGGGGGTCGCCGATCGCGACCTTCAGGTTGGTGCCGGAGATGCCGTTGGCGTCGGTCACCGCCGTGGTCACGGCGGCCGGGTTGATCATCTTGATCGAGCCGGGGACGAAGGTCGTCCCGGCCGGGACGACATCGGTGATGAAGCTGTTCAGGGTCTCGCTGGCACCGGGGTTGGTGACCGAGACGGTGTAGGTCAGCGTGTCACCGGGCTGGGCGGGCGTGGTCGGCGCCACGGTCTTGGTGGCGGTGAGGCAGCCCGGCGTACCGAAGGCGATGCCGTCGAGCAGGTTGCCGAGGGCGGGGTTGCCACCCGTGGCCGAGACGGAGACGAAGGCGAACCGCGTCGTGGTCTGCCCGGCGGGGATGATGTAGCTGCCCCGGTGCTGCCCCCAGGCGGTGTTGCCGTCGGAGATGTTGGGGCCCGACGCGCCCGTGGGGGTCTGGTCGACGAGGGGACCGGCGGGGGGACCGATCTGCACCTTCATCACATCGGTGCCCTGCCGGCCCCGGTGCCACAGCGACCAGGTCATCGGGGCGCCGGGCACGGTCGCCACATCCTGGTAGAGCGTGGAGACCTGGAAGGCGTTGAGCTCGGCGAACTGCGCGCCCTGCCCCGGCGCCGGCGGGGTCGCGTTGGGCGGGCTGCGCCACAGCTCGATGAAGTTGTCGGTCGCCGTCGTCTCCCAGCCGGGCACGGTGTCCTCCGGCAGCTGGGTGCTGGCGACGGCGATGACCGGGCTCTCGAAGCTCCCGTTCGCCAGGTTGACGGGGGTGTAACCGCAGACGTTCGGCGGCGCGGTGATCTGCAGGGGGTAGTCCTCGACCTCGCCGGAGTCGGCCATGCCGGTCGGGAGATTGGTCTGGGTGGCGTTGTAGCCGATGCGGAAGCGCGCCCAGGTGTTGCCCGCCGAGATGTTGGCGCCCGCGGGCACGGTCCAGGTCAGCGGCACGGTCCCGGTGGCACCGGCCGACACGGCCGCCGTCGCCGCCTCGCCCGCGTCGGCGAAGTCGAGATCACGATTGAAGTCGATGAATCCGGCCAGCGTCGTCGCGCCCGAGCCGCCTTTCACGGGCACATTCACCGTGTACGCCGACCCGCCGCTCGTCGTCGACAGCGCCCCGAAGGCGGGGTTGGCGTCGTTGGCGTCGGCCTCGTTGAGGCAGGCCGTCGTGCTGCCCGTCGCGGGCAGGTCGGCCGTCGTGTCGGCGCCGAGGAAGGCGTCGGAGACGACGTGCGAGGCCGCTCCATAGGGCGACGGCGCGTTGGAGCAGTCCTCGTCCACGGTGAATTTGATGCTGCCGTTGCCGGCGTAGCCGGTGGAGGTGTTGCCGCTGGCGACCGGGGTCCGGATGATGTCGACGTTGAAGTTGGCCCGGGTGATCGTGCCGGTCAGCTCGATGGTGCCGCAGCCGGCGGGGTCGGTGCCGGGCCGGGTCGAGCCGGTGGTGTCGCAGGCGCCGTTCGTGCCGCCGTAATCGACCGGCGTGGAGTTGATCACGGCCTGGGTGGCGCCGACGGTCCAGTTGGTGAAGCCCGAGACCCTCGTCATCGTGGGCGCGGCGGGCAGGCCGCCGGTGAGGCTGATCTTCGGGGCGAAGGTGTCGTAGTCCGAGGAGCCGATCGCGCCGTACCAGCCGCGGATCTGCATCCGCGGGTTGCGCACCGGTCGGGAGAGCGTGACCGAGTAGCCGCCGATGTTCTGGTAGGTGTTGCGGGCGGCGTTGTTGAGCGTGAAGTTGAGCTGGTTGGCCTGGCCGTCGTCCCAGACCCCGGTGGGGCTGTAGGAGCCGCCCGCAGTGGCGGTCCCGGTGTTGGTCGCCACCGCGACACCGCCGGTCGTGCCGTTGTTGGTGGTGCCGATCGTCGCGGTGAGCCCGGAGGGGAAGGTCTCCACGCTCGCGGTCGTCGCGTTGGGCCGCTGGAAGCGCGGCAGCTTGCCGGTCGCGGTCGGTGCGGCGGACGGCGTCGCGACGGGCTTCGGGTTCGGAACAGCTTTGACCGCGGTGCAGGAGGCGCTGTCGGTGGTGAACTCCTCGGTGAGCTTCCCGTCCCCGAGCTTGCCCACCCGGACCTTGTAGGTCACATCCACAGTGGCCCCGGGCGCGAGGTCGCCGCGCCAGTGCAGGACTCCGGCGCGGACCCGCACCGATCCCTGCTCGGCCTTGGCCCGGCCGATCAGCGACCCGTCGTCGAGCACCCCGGCGAGGTCGGCATCGACCGTGACCTGCCGCAGCCTGGTGGCTCCCCGATTGGTCACCAGGAACGAGCGGTGCACGGTCTTGCCGACCCTCGCCGGTCCGGTGCGCAGCGACGCGACCGTGAGGCCGGGAACCCCCGCTGCGCAGTCCACGGTCGGCGCCGCGAGGGCGCTGCCGGGGAACCCCGCCAACGCCACTCCGGCCACCAGCCCGATGACGGTCCCCGTTCGCAGCAACGCGCGCACGGTCCGAAAGTTGCTTTCTCGCATGCGTGTTCCCCCGTGCTGAGCAGGTGACCGGCTCGCACTCAAAGAGCGCGAACGTAACGGACCCTAGCTATCACCTTGGGTAATTGATCGCTGACACGCTGTACGCATTGCCATAACTGATCAAACGCGTTTAGTCCTATATGCAGTACTTTGTCCGGTGCAGCCGGGTCACCTTAGCGTTGCTCGTCGCCACACTCGGCACGGCCCTGCCGATGCGGACCGCGACCGCCGCCCCGCCGCCCGGCGGCGGCACGGTGATCGTCGACGAGACCTTCGACGGCGCGAGCGTGCCCGACCCGGCCTGGCGCGTCGACGGGGTCACCTGCCTCACCGGCACGCCTGCCGGCAGCACACCACCGGCGGGTGGGGCGCAGATCCCGTCCTGCCAGGGGCACACCTCCGGACCGGTGCCGCCGGTCGGCGTGACACCGGGGTACCTGCAGCTCACCGACACCGCGGGCAATGTCGCGGGCGACATCCTCTATCAGCGGCCGGTGCCCGCCACGGCCGGGCTCTCCGTCGTCTTCGAGCAGTACCAGTACGGCGGCAACGAGGCCGACGGGATCGGGTTCTTCCTCGTCGACGGTGCCACGACGGCGAGCACGGTCGGCGGCAGCGGCGGCAGCCTCGGCTACGCGCCCCGGGACGCCACGCCTGGCGTACAGGGTGGGTATCTGGGGGTGGGGCTCGACGTCTACGGCAACTTCTACAACGACGGCGAGGGGCGCGGGAGGAACTGCCCGGTCGGCCAGCGCTCCCCCGGCGGCACGGCGACCGGCCGGATCGCACCCAACGTGGTGACCCTGCGCGGCCCCGGCAACGGTTTCAACGGCTACTGCTACCTCGCCTCCACCACGACGGGCGACGGCGCCCACCCGACCAGTACGCTCACGGGCTCCCTGCGCGGCCCGGCCGGCACCACCACGCCGCCACCGGCGAAGCGCCTGGTCAACGTGCAGGTCACGCCTGCCCCCGCGCCGCGCGTCATCGTCCAGATCGACTTCACCGGCACCGGCGGCAGCTATGAGGAGGTGCTGAACGTGCCGGCCCCCGGCGGTACGCCGTCGACCTACAAGTTCGGCTTCCTCGGCTCGACCGGCGGCAACAACGACGTGCACCTGCTGCGCAACGTCGTCGTACGCACCATCAACGCCCTCGACGCCCTCCAGCTCGTCAAGCAGGTCAGCCGGGCCGGGACACCGCTGCCCGCCACGATCACCGCAGGCACCGCCATCCCCTACGAGTACGTCGTCACCAACGCCGGCCTGGAGACGCTGACCGGGCTCACCGTCAGCGACAACAAGGTCGGCGGCATCACCTGCGACGCGACCACCCTGCCGCCGGAGCCGGATCCGGGCGGCACGACGGTGTGCCGGGGCTCCTACACGGTCACCGCCGCCGACGTCGCCGCCGGTGTCGTCACCAACGTCGCCACGGCCACCGCGCAGAGCCCGGGCGGGCCGGTCGACTCCAATCAGGACCAGGTGGAGCTGCCGCTCGTCTCGTCGCTGTCGATCACGAAATCGGTGCAGACGGCGCCGCCGTTCTCGGTCGGCCAGACGATCACCTACCGCTATGTCGTGACCAACACCGGCGGCAGCCGGATCAGCCAGGTCGCGGTGACCGACAACCGGGTCGCCGCCGGTGCCGTCATCTGCGGCGCGGGTGCGCTCATACCCGGCGCGCAGACGATCTGCACCGGTCCCTACACGATCGCCGCCGGGGCCATCGCCGCCGACGGGACGCTCACCAACGTCGCGACCGCCGGTGGCGTCTCGCCGATCGGGCAGGCCGTCCGGTCCGCGCCGGCCACCGCCGTGATCCCGCTCAACGCCGACATCGCGGTGACGAAGACCGTCTCCGACGCGACACCGACCGTCGGCGACTCGGTCACCTTCACCGTCACCGTGAAGAACAACGGTCCGAGCCTCGGCGCGGGGGTGGTCATCTCCGACAAGGTGCCGCCGGGCCTCACGCTGCTCTCGTCGGACCCCTCGGTGGGCTCCTACGACGCCGCGACCGGCCGCTGGACCCTGCCGACCCTCGCCGTCAACGGCAGCGCCACGCTGCGGCTCACGGTCCGGGTCGACACCGCCGCCGCCGTCACCAACGGCGCCTCGGTGATCGCGGCCGGCCAACCCGACCCGAATCCCGGCAACAACACCGCCTCGGCGGGCCTCAACCCGGTCACGCCGACCGTCGACATCGCCGTCACCAAGTCTGTGGACCAGCCCAGCATCCGCGTCGGCCACCAGGCCGTCTTCACGATCACGGCGTCCAACAAGGGACCCTTCGGCGCGACGACGGTGACGCTGCTCGACCCGATCCCGTCACTGCTCGCCTATGTCTCCTCCTCGGCGACGAAGGGCTCCTACGACCCGGGCAGCGCGCAGTGGACGATCGGCGGGCTCGCCGTCGGGCAGTCGGTGAGCCTGACCCTCACCGTCCGCGCGCTCGGCGTCGGCACGGTGAGCAACACGGCGAGCCTCGCCGCGGTCTCCCCCGCCGACATCAACCAGCTCAACGACCAGGACACGGCGACCGTCCTGATCACGCCGCCGCTGGCGGACCTGGCCGTGGCGAAGACCGTCGCGCCGGACCCGGTCATCGTCGGCCAGGAGGTGACCTACCAGGTGACCGCCTACAACATCGGGCCGGACCCGGCACCGAGCGTGGTGGTCGACGAGTTCGGGCCGGTACCGACCGGCTTGGAGATCGTCTCCTTCTCGGTCACCCAGGGGAGTTTCGACGGCGACGCGCTCGAGTGGGCCGTCGGCCGGCTCGATGCGGGCGCGTCGCCGGCCGTGCTGACGCTGGTCGTGAAGGTGCTCACCCCGGGCACGAAGGTCAACACCGCGGTCATCTCGGACCCGGCGATCACCGACCCCGACCCGAGCAACAACCACAGCGACGCGACGCTCGTCTCCAACCTGCCGCCGCTCGACATCGAGGTCGACAAGTCGGTCGCGCCGGTCCGCGTACGCGTCACCGAGCAGGCGACCTTCACCGTCACGGCGAAGAACAACGGGCCCAACCCCGCCACCGGGCTCGTCCTGCACGATTCGCTGCCGGACGGGCTCAGCCACGCCTCCTTCACCGGACCGGGCACCTATGACCCGGTCTCGGGCGAGTGGACGATCGGCGCGCTCGCCAGCGGCGCTACGGTGACGCTGACGATCGTGGCGACCGCCGACAGGGCGGGCACCGCGGTCAACGTCGCCTCGCTGCTCTCGGTCGATCAGACCGACACCGACGCCTCCAACAACTCGGCGTCGGCGTCGCTCCTCGTCGTCGAGGAGGCCGACCTCTCGATCACCAAGGCCGTCGTGCCCACCGTCGCGGCGATCGGCGACATCGTCACCTACACCGTCGTGCTCACCAACAACGGGCCCAACACGGCGGGCGAGATCGTCGCGGCCGACCCGCAGCGGCTCTTCGCCGACTTCGTCGAGGTCACCTTCAGCCAGGGCACGTTCGACCAGGACCAGCGCGTCTGGTCGGCCGGGACGCTCGCCCCCGGAGCGCACGCGACGCTGGTCGCGCGGATCCGGGTGGTCAACGGCGGCACCACGGTCAACACCGTGCAGATCACCCAGTCCAACCTGCCCGACCCCGACCTGATCAACAATCAGGCGCAGGCCGTCCTGATGGTCCCGCTCGCCGACGTCTCGGTGGCGAAGGCCGTCGACAAGGAGCTCATCCCCAGTGGCGGCCAGGCGGTCTTCACGATCACGGTCCGCAACGCCGGGCCGGAGACGGCGACCGGGGTCACCGTCGCCGACGCGCTCCCGGCCGGCCTCACGCTGGTCAGTGCCAAACCAACCACCGGCGGGTACGCCACCGGCACCTGGACCGTCGGCGATCTGCTGCCGGGGGCGACGGCGACGCTCGTGCTCACCGTCCGGGGCACCACGCCGGGCAGGCACGTCAACACCGCCGTCGCCACCTCGACCGGGCCGCCCGACCCCGACAAGGGCAACAACACGGCGACCGCGACGGTGACCGTGCTGACACCGGGCGGTGAGCTGCCGCCGCCGACGGGTGGCGGGCAGATGCCGAGCACCGGCATGCCCACCTTCGTCTACGGCTCGATCATCGGTGGCGGGCTGCTGCTGGCGGGTGGTGCGCTGCTCGTGGTGGCGCTGCGCCGCAGGCGTGGGGAACTCCCGGCCTGATCACGCCGATCAGCATCGAGGGCTCCTCCCCACCCGAAAGTGGAGAGGAGCCCTCTCCGAATTTCTTCCATCGTGCGGGGTTCGCCGGAGGGCCCTCGACCAACGCGACCGGGTCAACCGGGTCAACCGGGTGTGGAAGGCCGTCCAGGAATGATCACCGAAAGCGGGTTCTGCCAGCACGGATAGACATTCGTTGGGGCTATTGCGCGCTACTCGCCAAATGCGGCGTCGACACCGATCATGCGTGTTACCAAGAATTTCCCGGCCAATCGCATTATTACGAACTAAGGCCTATAGCTCACTTTTCACAATGTTGATCATCATTGAAAAATTCGTGGGGATCACTATATGGTCGTCGGCATGGCCCTGCCGACCGAACCGATCGGAAGCATCCCCCGACCTCAGTCCCTGCTCACCGGGCTCGCCGACCATGCGGCGGGCCGGATCGACCGCGACGCGCTCGACGCGCTCTTCGATGAGGCCGTTCGCGACACGATCGCTCGGCTGGAGGCGTTGGGCTCGCCCGTCGTCACCGATGGCGAGCAGAGCAAGCCCAGCTTCGTCACCTACCCCCTACAGGACCTCGACAACCTGGCACCCGACGGGGTGACCATCCCCTTCGCGGACGGCCACGTCCGGCAGCTCCCGAGGCTCACCCACGGACCGTTCCGCTACGGCGCGCGGGCCGAGGGCTACCTGCGGGCGGCGCAGCGCTACGCGACGGTCCCGGTCAAGCAGGCCGTGATCGCGCCGTCGGCGCTCAGCCTGCTCTACCCGGCCGGCGGCATCGAGGGGTACGCGCACGACGACTTCCTGGACGACCTCATCGGCGAGGCCGAGCTCGACATCCGCGGCGCCCTGCTCGCCGGCGCCCACTCGGTGCAGCTCGACTTCACCGAGGCCCGGCTCTCCCTCAAGCTCGATCCGAGCCGAGAACTCCTGCACGCCCTGATCGCCCTCAACAACGAGGCGCTGGAGCGGTTCTCACCGGTGGAGCGGGGACGGATCGGCGTACACACCTGTCCGGGGGGTGACCAGGACTCGACCCACAGCCTCGACGTGGACTACATCGAGCTGCTGCCGAGCCTCTTCACGCTCAACGCGGGCGCCTTCTACATCCAGCTCGCGAGCGAGCCGGAGCCGGACCGGGTCCTCTCGGTCATCGCCAAGCACTCGCACCCCGACCAGATCATCTACATTGGAGTCACAGACCCGATCAGCCCGGTGATCGAGACGCCGCAGCAGGTGCGCGACCGCATCCTGCGCGCCACCGAGCACATCGACCCGGAGCGGCTCGGGACCTGCGACGACTGCGGGTTCGCGCCCTTCGGCGACGACGTCTCCACCTCCCGCGACACCGCCTGGGCGAAGATCGCCGCCCGGGTCGAGGGCACCGCCCTCGCCTCTGAGCAGCTAGGAGTCTGACATGGCACACATCGATCTAGGACTGGACGAGAAGGAGTTCCCCGGCATCTCGGGGCCGATGCGCTACCGCCCCGAGACGGCCGGGCCGCTCAACGAGCTCGCCGAGGTGCTGCTGCGCCGGGGACCGCACCCGCTCTCCCCGGGCGAGCGCGAGCTGATCGCGGCTTACGTCTCCGGGCTCAACGAGTGCAACTTCTGCTGCTCATCGCACTCGGCCTTCGCCGCCGCGCAGCTCGACACGGGCATGACCCTCGTCGACCAGGTCCGCAGCAACCTCGACACCGCGCCCGTCTCCGAGAAGCTCCGCGCGCTGCTGCGGATCGCCGGAGCGGTGCAGCAGGACGGCCGCAAGGTCACCACCGCGATGGTCGACGCCGCCCGTGCCGAGGGCGCCATCGACCTGGAGATCCACGACACCGTGCTGATCGCCGCCGCGTTCTGCATGTTCAACCGCTACGTCGACGGCCTCGCCACGGCGCTGCCGGAGGATTCCTCGCGCTACGCCGAGGCGGCGCAGCGGATCATCCACGAGGGTTACCATCACTGACGCACGGACCGGCGCCGCGTCCCTTGTGGAGACGCGGCGCCGGGCTTCCAGGGGAGGAAGGACTACAGGGTGATCGACCAGGTGTCGAGCACTCCGTAGTCACCGGGTCCGTAGTCCGTGACCCGGAGCTGCCAGACACCAGCCGCCGCGGCTGCGACCGGCACGCTGTAGGTCCGCGTGCCACCGAACGGCGTGCATTGATAGTTACCACTACCCGAGTACTTGACGGCGTAAACCTGGCCGTTCGGTGCGATCAGGCTGATGCCGAGGTCCTCGGAGCAGGTGTGCTGGATCGTGATGGAGAGCTGCACCGGCGAGACCGCCGTACCGGTCGCGGTCGAGGTGACCGTGCTGATGATCCGGTTGTCGACGATCTGGAAGTCGGTGCCGTTGGTGAAGGTCCGGCCGCTGGGCGGCGTCGGGGACGACGTCGGCGAAGCGGTCGGTGACGCCGTCGGGGACACGGTCGGCGACGGGGATGCCGACGGCGAGTTGGACGGCGACACCGTGGGCGACGGGGACGGAGTCGGGCCGGTGCCCACCGCCGTCGCCCAGATCGTGTAGGCGATGCCGTCGGCACTGCGGTTCAGCGCCGTGGCGTTGATGTTGTTGGTCGTGTCGCAGGACTGGTGGTAGCACGGGTCATACGACGAGTTCGCCGTGCCGCCCCACTTCGCCTGCTGCGCCGTCGTCTTGCGGTCGCTCGCGCCGGTGGCGTATCCGCTGGTCGCGATGCCCGCGTTCTTGAATGACGCGTCGTCGGAGCGGCCCTGCCCCTCGACGTTCTCCTCCGGGGCGAGGTTGAGCGAGTCCCAGTAGGCCTTCATCGGCGCCGAGGTGGCGGTGTTGAGGTTGTTGATGAAGTAGCCGCCGTTGGTCGACGCGATCATGTCGAAGTTGTAGTACCCCTTGATCGCCGACTTCTGGGTCGCCGTCAGGGAGTTGACATAGAACTTCGAGCCGTTGAGACCCTGCTCCTCATCGGTCCACCAGCCGAACCGTACGTGCTTGGTCATGGTCGGGTTGGCGGCGGCGAGGGTGAGGGCGTTCTCCAGCAGCGCGCCGGAGCCCGAGCCGTTGTCGTTGATGCCGGGTCCCGCGCTGACGCTGTCGAGGTGGGAGCCGAACATGACGACCTGGTCGGCGGGGCCGCCCGGCCAGTCGGCGATGAGGTTGTTGGAGCGGTAGGTGCAGCTCGTGCAGTCCTGCAGGGTGACCGTGTATCCGGCCGCCTCCAGCTTGCCCCGGATGTAGGTCACCGACGCGGTGTAACCGGCGGTCCCGGCCCGGCGGTTGCCGCCGTTGTTGGTCGCGATCGTGTTGAGCTGGGTGAGGTGCGCCTGCACCTTGGTCACATCGATGTCGGGCGCGCCCGACGGCGGGTTGGTGCTGCCCACGGTGAGGGAATACTGCGCCGAGTGATCGGTCGTGCCGTCACCGTTGACCGTGATCGTGTATGTCCCGGCGGCGGCACTCGCACCGGCTGCGATCGTCATCGTCGAGCTGCTGCCCGACTGTACGGAGGCCGGGCTGAAGGAGACCGTCACGCCGCTCGGTGCACCCGACGCCGAGAGGTTCACCGTCTGCGCGCTGCCGCTCGTCGTGGTCGTCGAGACCGTCGAGGTGACCGAGGAGCCCGGCGCGACCTGCCCCGAGGTGGGGCTGAGCGACATGGACCAGTCGCTGCCGGACGGGGAGCAGGTCGCCTCGCCCGACTGCGCGGGCAGGGTGATCGCGTCCCAGGCGGCCTTCGTCTTGGCGTAGAGACCGCAGGTGGAGTCGAGGTTCTTCGCCGCGGCGAGGGTGGCGATCCGGTACTTCTTGTAGGTCATCCCGGAGGTCTTCAGGAGCATCGCGTTGTAGAAGACCTTGCCCGCGTTCTGGATGCCGACGCCGGTGAGGCCGGTCGGGCCGCCGGAGCAGCTCGGGCTGTCGGGCTTGCCGTTGCCGGGGCTGTTGCCCTCGGCGAGCAGCGTGAACCAGTGGTTCAGCGGCCCGGCCGCGTCGTGCGTCTCGGTGTTGGGGATCGACGAGGAGTAGCAGTTGGGGCTGCGTCCGTCGAGGGAGGGGTTGTACATGTAGCGCAGCGGCTTGCCGTTGCCGGAGAAGTTGACCATCTCACCGACCGTGTAGTCCGGCGTGTCCACCGAGCTGTTGATGAAGGCCTCGGTGAGTGCGCCGAAGATGTCGCCGGTCGCCTCGCCCAGACCGGACTCCTGCGCGGTGCCGCCGGGGGTGTTCTCGTCGATGCCGTGGCCGTTCTCGTGCGCCACGACATCGATGCCGGTCAGCCAGTAGTTGGCGGCGTTGGTGCCGAAGAGGGTCGCGTTGGGCACGTAGTCCCAGTAGGCGTTCTGGTCGGACAGGCCCACATAGGACGGCCAGCCGCCGCCGTTGCCGTTGAGCCCGTTGCGGCCGAGCCACTGCGACAGCATGTCCCACTGGTGTGCCGTCGTGTACATCACGTCCACGCAGCCCGCGACCTTGTCGGTCTTGCTGGTGCTGCCCCAGACGTCATCGGCGTCGGTGAAGATCGCACCCGTACCGCCGCTGTAGTTGGCGCAGCTGATGTTGCCCCGGTTGGGGTCCTTCATCTGGTAGTTGCCGCTCGAACCGGAGGTCGGGAAGGACAGGTTCGAGCCGCTCCAGACCGCGGTGCCCGTACCGGCCTGGATCTCCTCCTGGTGGTACGCGACCTTGCCGCTGGTCGCGTCGACGTAGACGTGCTGGCGGCTCGGCTTGCCGTTGTCGCGGCCGGAGACGACCACGTCCCACGCGAGAACGGGCTTCGGCTGGCCGAGGGCGAGCACCACGAGCTGCGGCTCGGCGACGGCGTCGACCTTCGTCAGCTCCGTGCGGGCGGTCGCCTTCGCCGCCGTGGCCCCCACCGCGGGGCGGGTGCCGACGGAGATCGCGCCCTTCGTCGCCGAGACCGTGCTGAGCACCTTGCCCTTCGTGTCGGTGGCGACGACGGCGTCCCCGCCCACCACCCGCATGCCCTGGTAGGTGCGGTCATAGGAGACGTAGTACACGTCCTGCTCACCGGGGTTGCCACCGCGGTAGACGGCCCGCCGGTCGAACTCCTCGGCGGCGCCCTTGCCCAGATCGTCGAGGCCGCTCGCCGCCGCGCGATCCGCTGCGGCGACGGCGACCGTGTAGGGGTCGAGGTTCTCGGCCGGCGGGGCCGCGTTCGAACTGCCCGCCATGCCCGATAACCCGAGAGCGATGCTGGCGCCGCCGGCGATGATCAGTCCCGCCGTCACCGCCGCCAGTCCGGCTCTGTGCTTCATGGGTGTGACTCCTTCTGTTGGCCCGCACCACAGATGCGGTTAGGGCGGAGCCAACCGAATATTCATTTGTTTCGAAACGGAGAAAACCCTTGCGTAGGCGGGGACGCAGGACGAGCGGGAACGCAGGCCGGGCAGGTCACAGCGGTGGCCGTGATCTGAGCCACAGATGTCGCGGGTGTGACGGGACGGGGTCGGGCGGTGACGCCGACCGGCGCAATCAGGTCAAAGTGGACCGGTGGATCAGGGAGAACCCTTGTCGTTGCCCGAGGAGACGAGGGTCGAGAGCTGCACCCGGGACCGCACCCCCACCTGCCGGTAGATCCGGGTCAGCGACGATTCGACCGTCTTCACGCTGAGGAACATGGCGTGCGCGATCTCCCGGTTGGTCGCACCCGACGCCACCAGCTCGACGAGCCGGCGGTCCGCCTGGGTCAGACCGAGCCCCGCCGAGGCGGGTGACTCCACCGCCGTCGGCTCCCACGGGCTCGCCCCGTGCTCCCGATAGATCGAGTCGGCGAGCAGCGTCGCCTCCCTCGCCGCCGCCCACCGCCGCCTGCGCCGCTGCGCGGAGGCGAGCGCGAGCAGCGTCCGAGCCTGCTCCAACGGCATGCCGAGCCGGGCGAAGCTCTCCCCCACCCGCCACAGCAGGTCGATCGCCTCGGTCGAGAGGCCGGTGACGGAGAGCCGCAGTCCTTCGGCCCGGTCCAGCGCGGCGAGCACGCCCATCCGGCACAGCTCCGCCGCGACCGGTCGCACCTCGGCGAGGAAGGCGGTCGCCTCCTCCACCGCCCCGACCGCGATCAGCGCCTCGGCGAAGTCACCGTGCCAGCGCAGCAGCGACGGGTCCCGGGCGTCCTGCGCCTGCTCCAGCTCGCGGACCGTCCGCAGTGACCGCACGGCACCGGCCGCATCGCCCGAGGCGAGCTGGATCAGGCCGCGAATGTGCAGGCCCCGGGCGAGGTAGATCTGATCTCGCTCCTCCGTGGAGGCTCGCACCGCACCCTCGGCGAGTGCCCTGGCCCGGCCGAGGGTGCCGCCGGCGAGTTCGGCGATGGCGGCCGAATACCACGCCGGGCCGGGTGAGAGGCCCGTTCGCTCGGAGATCGCGACGGCTCGGCGGGCATGGGCGAGGGCTGCTGCGCAGCGGCCCAGCCTCGCCTCGACCTCGGCGAGGCACCGCAGCACCTCGATCTGGTCGTCGGGCATCCCGGTGGCATCGGCGACCGGCAGCAGGGCGAGCAGCTCGTGGCGGGCGTCGTGCAGCCGGTCGTCGAAGAGGGAGTGCTTCGCCGAGACGAACCACGGCGAGATGAAGACCCGCATCTCCGACTGCGGCAGCTGCACGGCGAGCGCGGTCGCCAGGGTCTCCTCCGCCGACACGTCCCCGATGACCCGTTGCATCCGCGCCAGGTAGGTCAGCGCCTTCACCTCCGCCTGGCGGTCGGCGGCGATCACGGCGTACTGAACAGCTCGTCGAGCATGCGACGTGGCCCGGCGCGGGGAGCCCTCGGCGATGTTGGCCCGGATCGCCAGCCGCAGGTGGGCGGCGGAGAGCAGGCCGGGGTGACCGGTCGCCTCGACGAGCACGGTGGAGAGCAGCTCGTCGCAGTCGTCGATGTCCTGACCGGCCACGTCGAAGACGGCGAGCCGGGCCCGGGCCCGCTCGGCGGGGGGCGCCTGGTGGCGTTCGAGCCCGGCGAGTGCCCGCCGGACGAGCTGCGCGTCCCCGGCGATCCCGGCGTCCGCGGCGGCGTCGCTCAGCCACCCCACGATCGTGGACCGGTCGAAGTCGGCCGGGGCGAGCTCGGCTGCGCGCAGCGCGACCTCTGCGGCCCGGCGCGGGTTGCCCTGCGCCCGGCTCGCCAGGCGGGCCGCGGCGAGGGCCTGCGCCGCCGCCCCGTCCTCGCGCACGGTCATCGAGGCGTGCCACAGCCGGGTGGGCTCGTCGAACGCGGCGTCGGCGAGTGCCCGGTGGCACGCCATCACCTCGTCCTCGGCGGCGTCGCCGATCACCGTCGCCGCCAGGGCGCCCGCCCGGACGGTGACCCGTTCCTCGGCGTCGACCAGCACCAGACCGGCGAGCTCGGCGAGGGCGAGCACCTCGTCACCCGGGAACAGACCGGCCCGGCGCAGCACGTGGATCGAGGTGCCCGCGCTGAGCGCGGCGGCGAGCAGGAACCGGCCTGCCGGTGCCGGCACCTGTGCCAGGAGTTCCCGGCAGAGCAGGGCGACCGAGCGGGGCACCCGGGACGAGCCGGCCGAGGAGCCGTGGGCCGCCGCACCGATCGCCAGGGCGAGCCGGGGGATGCCGCCGCTCGCCGCGTGCACCTGGCCGGCGGCCCGGCAGGTGAGCCCGTGCGCGTCGAGAAGCTGCACCATGTGGCCGGAGTCCAGGCTCGGCACGACGATCTCCGTCGCGTCCCGGTCCAGCCCGTGGGGCGCTGCCTGCGTCCCCGGTCGCGACAGCACTAGCCCCGCCCCGAGCCCGCGGGCCGCGTAGGCCAGCACCTCGGCACTCGCTTCGTCGAGCCGGTGCAGATCGTCGAGGACGAGCGCGACGGGTTCGGCAGCACCTCGCAGCAGGGCGAGCGTGGCGAGGCGCAGCGCGATCGGGTCCGGCCGCTCGCGGTCCCGGCACAGCACGGAGTTGATCGAGGCGGCCTGCGGCGCGGGAAGGGCGGCGATCTGATCGGCGGGCACCGCGCTGAGCAGCTCGGAGAGGCCCGCGTGCGGCGTCGTCCGGTCGCCGGGCCCGGGGCTGATCCGCCACACGGTCCGCCCGGCGGCGAGGAGCTCTCGGCAGGCGGCGTCGAGCAGGCTCGTCCGGCCGATGCCCGGCGGCCCGGTGACCAGGACGCGCCCGCACCGGTCCAGCTGGCGGAGCACCTCCGCCAGCAGCTCGTCGCGCCCGACCAACATGTCGCCAGGCTAGGGGAAACCCGCCGCCGCACCGCCCCGACGACCCTTGCCCGACCCTTGACCCACCACCAAGATCGCCACAACTCTTGAAGAGTTGGTGCTAAAGGGGCACGGCACCTTGGCGAGCCCCGGGCGCCCCTGGCGAGCCCCGGGCGCCCCTGGCGAGCCCCGGGCGCCCCTGGCGCGCTCCGGGCAACCCGGCACCGCCCTAGGGACCAACTCTTGAAGAGTTGTGGCGATCTAGGGTGTCCCGGTGCGCATGCTGTTTACGTTTGCCGGGGGTAACGGCCACGCCGACCCGCTGCTGCCGATCGCCCGGGCCGCCGAGTCGGCGGGCCACACCGTCGCCGTCTCGGGTCGCCCCGCCGTCACCCCGATGATCCAGGCCGCCGGGCTCACCGCCATCCCGACCGGCGACCCGCCGACCGGCCCGCCGGAGCGATCGCCGCTGCTCGCGGTCGATGTCGAGCGGGAGGACCGGGTGTTCCGCGACCACTTCGCCGGTCGGCTCGCGCGGCGGCGGGCCGAGCTCGTCGGCGACCTCGCCCGGCGCTGGCGGCCCGACCTGATCGTCTGCGACGAGACCGACTTCGGCTCGATGATCGCGGCCGAGGTGCTGGGGCTGCCGTACGCGTCGGTGCTGGTCATCTCGTCGGGGCACTTCTCCCGGCCGGAACTGATCGGTGCGACGCTCGACGGGGTCCGGGCCGGCTTCGGGCTGGCACCGGACCCGGAGCTGGCGATGCTCAGCCGCCACCTCGTCCTGTCACCCGTGCCGCCGAGCTTTCGCGATCCGGCACATCCGCTCCCGGCGACCGCGCACTCGATCCGGCCCGTCCGGCGGGAGCACACCGGCAGCGCACCGGCCTGGCTCGATCAGCTCGGACCGGCGCCGATCGTCTACGCCACGCTCGGTACGGAGTTCAATGTGGAGTCCGGCGACCTCTTCCAGCGGATCATCGCCGGGCTGACCGGCCTGCCGATCACGCTGATCGTCACCGTCGGGGCGCAGATCGATCCGGCCGAGTTCGGCCCGCAGCCATCGCACGTGCGGATCGAAAGGTTCATCCCGCAGGCCGCACTGCTGCCCAGGTGCGCCGCAGTCGTGTCGCACGGCGGCTCGGGGAGCGTCATCGGGGCGCTGACTCACGGCGTACCCTCCGTGGTGTTTCCGATGGGCGCGGACCAGCCGGCCAACGCGGACCGGTGCGCGGCGCTGGGCGTGGCGAGGGTGCTCGAACCGGTCGGCGCGACGCCCGCCGAGATCGGCGCGGCGGTCGCGGCGGTCCTCGCGGACCCGGGCTATCGCGCGGCGGCCGAGCGGCTCCGCGACGAACTCGCGGCGCTGCCCGGCCCGGACCACGCGGTGAAGCTGCTCGAAGCCCTGCTGTGAAAGGGTTGCGCGTCGAACCACCGGGGTGACCGGACTTCGCAGACCGTGCGAGGATGCTCGCCACACTGCGGATGGGGAGACACGATGACGGCGAGCAGCGGGCACCCGGGATCGGTGATCACGCAGGGCGTCGCGGCGCTCGGCGCCGGTTGCCTCATCGGCTTCTGGGGCGTTCTCACCCTGCCCGCACAGGCACTCCAGGGGCTCGCCGCGATGCGGCAATCGGACTATCCCACCACGGATCTGCTGCTCTACATCACGGCGACCCTCATCACGATCGCCGCGGGTGCGGTCGCCGTCGCGGCCGCCCACGGACTCCGGATCAACGGCTGGGCGCTCAGCGCCGGTGGTTTCGCGATCGCCGCCGCCTGCTTCGATCGCAACGTCGCGGCCGCCGGGGCGGATCCGCAGCTCCTCTTCGCAATCGCCGCGGTCGCGACCGGGCTGGCGATCGCCGGTACGGTGGTGGCCTTCGGCACCGCGCGATCCGGCACCCGAACGGCGATCGGCCTCGGTCTCGGCACCGGTACCGTGGTCGGATCGATCGGCATCGCCGTCAACCGCAGCGCCGACCTCGATCTGCCGATCACCTGGCGGGAGGGGACCCTTCTCGTCTTCGCCGTGCTGGCCCTCGCCGCCGCACTGGTCGGCCGCGGCGTTGAGGGCCGGACGACGGAGCGGTCGTGGCGGTCCCTCAGCCTCGTCGCGGTCGTGGTC
Organism: Allocatelliglobosispora scoriae; assembly: GCF_014204945.1. Lineage (NCBI taxonomy): Bacteria > Bacillati > Actinomycetota > Actinomycetes > Micromonosporales > Micromonosporaceae > Allocatelliglobosispora > Allocatelliglobosispora scoriae. Next base: position 4,498,593 of record NZ_JACHMN010000002.1, on the reverse strand, counting down.
ACCGCCTGCTCGATGTGGCTGCTTCCCGTGCTCATCTCCGACGCCACGGCGGATTCGCAGCTCACCGCGGAGGCACTCACCCCGCTCGCGATCGCGGTGGGCTCGGTGCTCGCCTACTTCGCCATGCGGCAGGGCGGTGTCGCAGCGGTCCGGCTCACCGCGCTGATGGTGGGGCTGGCACCCCTGCTCATCCACCACCTGCCGTTCCCGCCGCACACGGCGAGGCTGGTCACGGCGGGTGTCGTCGCCACGCTCGCCGGGGCGGCGGCAGCCCGCCGGCTCGGGCGGTTCGCTCCCTGGGACGCGGTCGGCGTCCTCATCGGCTTCATCGGACTCTCCATCGACGAGCTGGTCGAGGTTCCGTTCGCCGTCAGCTCCACCCTGCTCGCCGCCGGGATCGGCATCGGCCTCGGCGCCGGCCTGGTCGGCTTCGCCCGAGCGGCGGCGGAGAGCTCCCGATCGGTCGCGACCAGCCTCTTGACCGCTCTGACCGCGCTGATGCTCACCGCGCAGATCCTCGTCGACGTCTCGCAGGGCAAGGGTGACGATCCGCTCCTCTGGGAATCGATCATCGGGGTCGCCGTGATCGTCGCCCTCGTGATGAGCTTCATCGTGAGCTCCATGGTGGCGCGGCGCTTCCGGCGGGATCCCGCCTAGGAGCTCCTATGAACGCAGCGTCCAGGACTGCGCGGTGATCGTCGCGATCTCGTTCGCACCGGCGGAGCGGTAGGTGGCGATCGCCGCCTCGTTGTCCGAGTCGACCGGCACCCACATCGCGTGGCAGCCGCGCTCCCGGGCGAGGTCGGCGAGCGCCGTCACCAGGGCGCGCCCGATCCCCTGCCGCCGGTGCTCCTCGCCGACGCCGAGTTCGTAGAGGTACATCTCGGTCCCCTTGTCCGGATGCGTCGTCTCGACTCCGGTGATCATGCCCGCCGCCACCCCGTCCACGTAGGCGACGAGCAGGTGGTGCCCCGGTTCGCCGAGGAACCGCTCGGCCGCCTCGGGCAGGACCTCGCCGTCGAAGTGCGGCTCGGCGGCGACGACCTCGGCCATCGTCGTCGCTCGACGGATCTCCAGCATGTGGACCTCCTTCATCCTCGGACCTCATGAGAGCACGCCGGGGTGAAAGCCATCACCTTGATTTGTGACGAGCATGTCCGCCCTGGTGGGACCCTTGACGTAACTTATGGGGATGAGCCGCCGCGACAAGATCGTCTGGGTACTGGGGCTCGTCGCCGTCGCCGTCGTCTTCATCTGGGTGCTGCCGGGCATCGCCAGTTACGCCGAGATCTGGGCGACGCTGCGCTCGCTCACCACCGGCGAGTTCGCACTGCTGCTGGGCCTGGGCCTGCTCGCGATCGCGGCGAACGGCTGGTCCGCCGTCGTCGCGCTGCCCGGGCTGAGCTGGTTCCACGGTACGCAGAGCACGCTGTGCGGCAACTTCCTCACCGCGCTCTTCCCCACCGGGGCCGACCTCGCGGTCCGCTTCGCGATGTACCGGTCCTGGGGATTCGAGTCCGATCAGGTCACCACCTCGATCGCGCTCGCCGGGATCGGGCGCTACCTGACGATCCTGATCCTGCCCGTCGTCGGCACCTCGGCGGTGCTCATCACCGGCCGCGGCGGCAGCGACGAGGCCATCCAGCTCGGCCTGGGCCTGCTGGCGTTCGCGCTGCTCGTCGGCGTGCCGTGGCTGCTGCTGCGCCGGGAGGACCTCGCCCACCGCTTCGCCCGCCGCCTGCAGCGCATCGTCGCGAAGCTCGCCGGGGTGCTGCGCCGGTCCGCTCCCACCGACCTCGAGGAGCGGGTGCTGCGGACCAGGATCAACGTCCAGCGGGGCGTGCGCACCCGGGCGCCGGTGGTGGTGCTCGCCCAGCTCATCGCGACGGCCGCCAGCTACTTCGTGCTCTTCGCCTCGCTGCGGGCGGTCGGGCTTGGTCCGGAGCTGCTCTCGGGTTCCGAGGTGCTCTACGCCTACGCGATCGGGACCATCGCGGGCCTCGTACCGATAACGCCGGGCAACATCGGGGTGACGGAGCTGATCCTGGTCGGCGTGCTCGGGCTCGGTGCGGACGAGCTCAACGCCCAGATCATCGCCGCGACGCTGCTCTTCCGCATCTTCGTCTGGCTCCTGCCGGTGCCGCTGGGAGCGGTGTCCTTCTTCTGGTGGCGCAGCCGCCGGGCTGCGTAGCGCGTGGTGCGCGGGGCGCTCGGGGCGCGCCGGGTGCGCCGGCAAGATCGGGTTGTTTCCCGGAAACACGGCCTACGTGGTGGGTGGGAAGGGGCTACTTCCCGGAAGTAGCACGATCTTCATGCCCGTCGGCGCCCTGTGGATAACTCGCACATCCTGTGGATAACGTAAGGCCCGGATCGAAGATCGATCCGGGCCTTACGGCTCGCGCAGGCCCGGTGAGGGGCGGGCCACATCGCGATCCATCTGGCTTAGAGCCGGATGCCGATGAGGTAGGCGCGCTGCTCGGCCCGATCACGGGCCGCCGCTGCGCGGTCGGACGGCAGGCTCACGGGCTGCTCGGCGCCATCGCAGAACCTGACGGACTCCAGGATCGCGGCGTCGCGGGTGGCGGTGAACTTGCGGAAGAGCTCGAACATTTCCGATCCTTTGTATCGACTGCTTTCTAATCTCAATGATTAGATTGCCCTCTAGTTAGACAAGAATCAAGCCAGGGTGTCGCAGGACACCCCTCAGCTGTCAGCCAGGCGACTCACCAGGGCCGCAGGGTGCTTGGGATCGTCCACACGCACCACCACATCGGCGACGCTCGCGGGGTCGACCTCGTCGGCATACCGGGCGAAGGCCGGCAGGGTCCACACCTCATCAGACGGTGTACGCCGAGCCAGCGCCGCCGGCGACAGCACCAGGTGTACGGCGAGATCCAGCGGCAATCCGGCACCGAGGAGCAGTGCCCCGCTGAGCAGCAGTACCCCATCCGGAGCAAGCTCCAGGTAGGACGCTCGGGTGGCCCGATCGGTGACCGGATTCCACAGTGTCGGCAGCACCCGGCCGGTGCCGCCGGGCGCCAGCGGATCGAGCACCTCGCGTCGCAGCCCGGAGAGGTCGAGCCACTCCTCATAGAAGGCGTCCGGATTGGTGCGCCCCTGCTCGTAGCGCACGGATCGGGGACGCCAGAAGTCGGCGCTGCGCACGCCCAGCACCGCTCGACCCCGCTCGCGGAGGGCTTCGGCGAGGGCGGCGGACCACTCCTCGGGCGCTGCGGCGGGTGGTCCGTCGATCGCCACCCGGCACCACCCGGGTCGCCGGACGATCCGTTCCGCCAGCTCCGCGACCAACCCCGCCATCGTCACTGCCCGGAACCTCACCCCGCCATCATGCCCGACTCTCCCTGTCACGTTTTGCAGCAAAGCGTGGCCTCGTTTCGCGACATGGCCACGCTTTGCTGCAAAACGTGACAGGGGAGGCTTGCAGAATTTGCTCTGCATAACTTATTCTGCATGAATGGAACGCTCCGTTCGCCAGGTGACCGAGATCGACGACCTCAAGGCGCTCTCCCATCCGCTGCGCGTCCGGCTGCTCGGCGCGCTGCGGGAGCACGGCCCCGCGACCGCCACCGAGCTGGCCCGGCGATTCGAGACCGAGACCGGCTCCACCAGCTACCACCTGCGTAAACTCGCCCAGTTCGGGTTCGTGGAGGAGGTCGGCGCGACCGGCACCCACCCGCGCGAGCGGCGCTGGCAGGCGGTCCACCAGCTCACCTCCTGGAGCAACACCGCCTTCTCCGCGACGAGCGAGGGACGCGAGGCGATCTCCGCGATGCGCCGCCGCCAGGTCGAGGTGCTCATCCGCGACGTCGAGCACTTCGAGGCGGCGATCGGCACCCTGGGCCCCGAGTGGGTCGACGCCGCCGGGATCGGCGACCTCGTGGTGAGTCTCGCCCCGGCGACCCTCAACGAGCTGTGGGACGAGTTCTACCGCCACCTCGACGAGCTCGTCGCCCGCGACGCGACGAATCCGCTGGCGGGGCCGACCTCGGTCATCGTCGCGGGCTTCCCCCGCTTGCCGGCCGAGCCGGCCGAGCCAGCCGAGCCGGCCGACAGCCGCTTGCCGGGCAAGCCGGCCGACAGCCGCTTGCCGGGCAAGCCGGCCGACGACCGCTTGCCGGGCGAGTCGCCCGAGCCGTCCGACGACACGCAGGAGCAGCCGTGACCCCCACGAGTGCCGCACGGCGCTTCGCCCTCGTCAGCTTCCTGACCTGGCTGCCCACCGGGCTCTACATCGCGCCGATGGTGCTGCTCATGCTCGATCGGGGCCTCGGCGTGGGCACGATCGCCGCGATCACCGTCGCCTACTCGGTGACGGTGGCGGTGCTGGAGTTGCCGACCGGGGGCCTCGCCGACGTGCTGGGGCGGCGGGTCGTGCTCACCGCCGCGGCGATCGCGAGCCTCCTCGGCCTCCTCGCGCTCGGGCTCGCCGAGACCGTCGCACTCTTCGCCGTCTCGTCGGTGCTGCGCGGGATCGCCCGAGCACTCGGCAGCGGTCCGGCCGAGGCGTGGTTCGTGGACACCGTGCACGCGAGCGCCGGTCCGGATGCCGACCTCGGTCACGGGCTCGCCCGGGGCGAGGCGGCAGGCTCGGCCGCCCTGGCGGTCGGCACCATCGCGGGCGGCGTGATCCCGCTGCTCATCGGCGGTGGCCAGGCCCTCGCCGTGCCCGTGCTGATCGCTGCGGGGGTCGAGGTCGTCCGCCTCATCGTCACCGCGGTCGGGTTGCCGGAGCCCCGACGAGCACGGCTCACGGCGGCTTCGGTCCTGCAGGGGATCCCGGGGACGGTCGCCGCCGGTCTGCGCCTGGCCCTGCGCGATCGGGTCGTCGGCCGGATGCTCGCGGTGACCGGCATGGTCGGGGTCGCCCTCGCCACGATCGAGCTGCTCACACCGGTGTGGATGGCGACGCTCACGGGATCGACGGAGGCGGCCGGGTTCGCCTACGCGGTGGTGGCCGCAGCCGGGTTCGCCGCGAGCGCGCTCGGCAGCTACCTGAGCGCACCGGTGGGACGCCGGTTCGGGTCGCCCGGGCGTGCCGCGGCGGCCGGGATCACCGTCTCGGCGGTCTCGCTGGTCCTGCTCGCGGGCTCCACCTGGCTGAGCGGCCTGCCGGGGATCGTGATGGCGGGTTTGGCGTACAGCCTGATGTTTGTGGGTTTGGGCGTCTCCACACCGGCGCAGGGGCAGCTCGTGCACGCGCGGGTCGCGGCGGGCGAGCGGGCCACGGTGCTCTCGGTGGAGTCGCTGGCGCTGCAGTTCGCGGGGGCGGGCGGCGCGATGGCGCTCGGCTTCCTCGCGGGGCGGACCGGACCGGTGGCGGCCTTCGCCGTCGCCGCGGTCTGCCTCGGCGCCTGCGTGCCGCTGCTGCGCGGCCTGACGCACACGGCCGACCCGCAACGCGAGCCGGCCGCCGTGCCCGTCCTTCATTGATGTGAGGGGCCCGGTCCTGCCCGGGCCCCTCACGTCTGGTTAGCGCACCTCGTAAGCGCGGATGATCGTCTCGGTGAAGGTGTTGCCCTTCGTGTCCGAGCCGTTCGCCCGCAGCGAGACGAAGCCCGCCGCATTGGGGTTCTTCAGGAAGAGCAGCCACTTGCCAGCGATCTTGAGAACGATCGCCTTCTGCCAGGTGGCGCCGTCGTTGGTCGAGACGTCGACGGCGAGCTTGTTGAGCTGCCCGGCGCCACTGTCAGCGACCTGCCCGACGGTGATCGGGATGGCGACGACCGCGCCCGCCCGGGCGACATTGTGCTGGTCGAGCTCCGGCGCGAAGCTCACCGTGGTCAGCGGCAGGCCGGTGTCCTTGTCGGTGTGCTTGGAGCTGAAGGTCCAGGCAGCCGAGACCTTCGTGGAGAGTCGGGCCTCCGGGATCCGGGTGAGGCTCGCCTCCAGGCGGTAGTTGGCCAGGCCCGCAGGCACGTCCCACTGGCCGTAGGGTCCGTCCCACTCCTCCACCAGCTGGCCGTTGCGGTAGAGCGCACCGCGACCGCTGCTGTACTCGCCGAAGGCCAACCGGCCGAGCCCGTCACCGATCAGCTCCGGGACGCCGTAGATCACGTCGCCATCCCGGCCGACGGGGATGTAGTCGAACGGCGCGGCGCCGAGCGACGGACCGAAGACTCCCTGGTTCCACTGCTCGCTGTGGGTGCGACCCGCCGTGTAGACCCGCGCCGGGGTGAGCGTGTCGACGATCGTCGGCGGCCAGCCCTCGGTGTTGGGCACCTCTTCGATCGACTCCGACACCCACCTCGTGCCGCCCAGGAAGTAGTGCGTCTGGGCGAACGGCAGCGGCGTCGGGACGGCGGACGCCGTGCCGCCGTTGGAACCGGGCGGTGCGAAGAAGTCGAGCCGGAAGCCCTCGGTGCCGGAGACACCCGAGGCGGCGTACTTCGCGTTCACCGTGGCGAGGTCCTTCGCCTTGACGTTCTTGGTGATGCCCTCGATCGCGCTGCCGGTCTGGCTCCAGCCGACCTGGTAGGAGTAGGGGCTGCCCGGTGCCGGCCAGCCCGAGCTGTCACCCTTGACGTAGACGCCGGCGACGAACGACAGCAGTCCGGCGACGTTGCGCGGACCGAGGTGCGCGGTGTAGAGCTGGCTGAAGGAGCCGGGCACCACTCCCACGCCGTAGCCGTATTCGCCGAGCGTCAGCGAGACCTCGTAATCGGCGAGCAGCTCGACCGCGTCCGTCGCCGGGATCTTGATGTTGAAGCCCTTGCCGAGCCTGGCGTCCATCGAGACGGTCTTGTCCGCGGCGATCACCAGCTTCGGATAGGTGAGCTGCGAGATCTGGAGGTCCTCGGAGCTGTCGCCCTCGTCGATCCAGCTGAAGGCGAAGTAGTTCCCCGGCGGGAGCCGGAGGTCCTTCGCGGCACCGTAGACCAGGTACTCCCGGTAGGTGTCGGTGTTGAAGTAGACCGAGAAGGCGTTCTCGGCCGGCTGGCCGTCCCGCTGCGTGGCGGTGTGGTGCACCACGTACTTGAGCTCGTCGCGGATCACCGCGAAGGGCGTCTGCACGCTGGTGCCCGCCGCGGTGGCGGTGACCTGGCCACCGAAGTAGCCGGTCGCCGCGCCGCCGACACGGGTGTCCGCGGTGAGCGTGACACCGGCGTCGCCACCGGCGGGAACGGTCACCGTGGGCGCGCTGAGCGAGAACATCCCGGCCGGGGCCGTCGTGGTCAGGGCCAGCGACAACGTCACGGCCGTGGCCGCATAGTTGTGGTACGAGATGGTCTGGCTCCGCACCGGATCGTCCTCGTGCGGCCAGTCCTGCAGGCCGAAGCCGACCGAGACCGGGGTCGTGGTGACGGACTGGGTGATGGCCCGGCCGATGTCGACCCGGCCCGCTCCCTGTGCGAAGACGCCGACCGTCGGGTTGGGCTTGGCGGCCGCCATGAGGGCCGCCTTGCGCTGCGCCGGTGACCACTGTGGATGCACCTGGGTCAGGATCGCGGCGGAACCGGCGACGTGCGGCGTCGCCATCGAGGTGCCGGAGAGCGGCATGTAGAGCTCGCCCGGCTCGCCGAGGAACCCGTCCTTGCTGCGACCGGCGACGATGTCCTGGCCGGGCGCTGCGATCTCCGGCTTGATGCCGTTGTCCTCGGCACGCGGGCCGCGGCTGGAGAATTCGGCGAGCTCGTCCTCCTTGGTGAACGCGGCGACCGCGAGCGCGGCGTCGGCGGTCGCGGGCGAGCTCACGGACTCGTCGGTGCCGTCGTTGCCGGCGGCGATGACGAAGAGCGTGCCGAACTGTGCGGTCAGGTCGTTGACCGCCTGCTCCAGCGGATCGATCTCGGGGCCGTTGGAGCCGCCGAGACTCATGCTGATGACCTTGGCACCGGACTCGGCGCCCCACTGCATGCCGGCGAGGATCCATGACTCGGCGCAGCCGAACTGCACGCAGACCTTGCCGTCGAGCAGCTTCGCGCCGGGCGCGACGCCCTTGTATTTCCCGGCCGAGGCCGCGCCGCTGCCCGCGATGGTCGTGGCGACGTGGGTGCCGTGACCGACGTGGTCGAGATCGTCCTCCTCGCCCTCGGTGAAGTTGTGCTCAGCCGAGATCTTGCCGGCGAGGTCGGGGTGGGCGGAGTCGATGCCCGTGTCGAGCACCGCGACCGTCACACCGGTGCCGTCATAGCCCGCCGCCCAGGCGGTCGGCGCCCCGATGAGCGGGACGCTGACATCGAGGGCGGGCTGGCGAACGGCGTCGAGCCATATCTTGCCGCTGGTCAGGCTCTTCTTGGTGGTCTGCCACCGCGAGCCGAGCTGGTCGGTGGCGATGCTCGACGAGAAGCCGCGCACGGCCGGCAGCCTGCGTTCGGCGGTGAGGCCGGGCGCACTCGCGGCACCGGCGACGATCAGGGAGAGCTTGCTCTTCTCGGCCTTGCTCGCCGCGACCAGCTCGGTCAGGTCGAACAGGCGCCGGTCGAGGCGGTCGGCCTTGAGCAGCGGAAGCGCATCGGACGGGATGATGAAGTGGTGGCCCGGCGTGCGGTAGTCGGCGAAGTAGATCCCCTTGCGGGGAACGACACTGATCCGACCGTTGCCGTGAACGGTGACACGGTCACCAGTGATCAGGCTGACGACCTGCGGGCCCTTGCCCGTCGGCGCGTCGGATGCCGGCAGCGCGGTGGTGGCTTGCGCACCGGCGCTGCCGGGGCTCACCGCCAGAAGCAGGATAGCTACTCCCCCGGCCAGCACAGCACGAGTCCTTCTGCTGGATAGCATGGTCCTCCCCATTCGATCGTCCATCCGTGATGGACTCTGTAATGAGGACACGCTTCGGCAGTCAGATTCGTATGACTCCGCGAACCTTAAGAATCCTTAAATAGCGATTCTTTGATCAAATACGGTCAGTCTTCGAAGCCGAAGACCTGCGCGAAGTCGTCGCGCATGCTGATGATCTGCCAGCCCTGATCCGCCGCGAGGGCGAGCGCGCGGACGGCGCCGGTGTCATAGGCGTACTCGCGGTCCGCATCGTCGTGGTGCAGCAGCACGGCACTGCGCGCCATCGTCAGCATCTCGATATCGCCGTCGGAGTTGCCGACGGCGAGGGCCGGCGGCCGCCCGATCCGGTCGAAGATGTGCACCGGCTTGCCCGGTCCGTCGTCGAAGGGCTGGCTCAGCTCGGCCCGCCGCCGCAGCTCGCCGTCGGTCCACTCCAGCACGGCCGACGAGCCGATGACGTGGTGCCGGGGCAGGCCGTAGATCTCCTCGGCGACCACCCGGACGAAGTCCCGGCCGCCCCCGGTGACGATGAAGACGGCGAAGTCCCGGGCGACGAGCAGCTCGATCAGCTCCCGCATCGGCTGGTAGACGAGGCGGTGGTGCGGCACGGCGAAGCGCGGGTGCTTGGCGGTGTCGAAGAACTCCCGGGTGGCGGCGTCGAACTCGGCGGTCGTCCAGCCGGCGAAGGCCGAGCCGACCCCGGCGATGATCTCCCCCGCGTGCGCGTAGAGGTCGGCGAAGTAGGCGTCGTCGCCGTCGACCGCCGCGCGCCAGGGCTGGCGTTCCCGCATCGTCGAGTCGGTGCGGGCCATCTCCCGCCAGCGGTCGATGAGGAAGTACGCCTGCGCGTACGCCGGCCGCTCGCACCAGAGCGTGCCGTCGTTGTCGAAGGTGGCGATCCGCTCGGCGGGCGGCAGGCTCTCGACGAGCTCGTCGATGTCGTGGAGCAGCCGTTTCCGGGCGGGACCGCTGCGCCAGCTCGCCAGTGGTTCCATGCACGCAGGATATCCAGCCATAAGCACCTATCACCCGGTTTCAGGCAGAGTGCGGAGTAGCCGACGTGACCTGGGTCACTCACGATCAACGACGGGAAGAGATGTTTGAAGGCTCATGTTTCCGAGAAGGCTAGATCCCCGACCGGAAGCATGGGTGATGACGATGCCGACGAGCGCCTCGATCCGCACGCAGGTACGCGTACCGCTGCGGTTCCCCGACGGCTACACCACGACGGCTGACGTCTTCACGTTCGACGGGCTCGCCGACGGCAAGGAGCACCTGCTGCTCGGGCTCGGCGCCTACCAGGCCGCCACCGAGACCGGCACGTCGCTCGTCCGCCCGCACTCGGAGTGCCTCACCGGCGACGTCTTCGGCTCCCAGCGCTGCGACTGCGGCCCCCAGCTCCGCGAGGCGGTCGAGCGGATCGCCAACGCCGGCGGCTACCTGCTCTACCTGCGCCAGGAGGGCCGGGGCATCGGGCTCTACGCCAAACTCGACGCGTACGCGCTGCAGGACGCCGGGCTCGACACCTATGAGGCCAACCGGGCGCTGGGGCGGGGCGACGACGAGCGCGACTACACGGCGGCGGCGCAGATGCTGCACGCGGTCGGCGCGACCCGGATCGACCTGCTCAGCAACAACCCCGACAAGGCCGCCCAGCTCGAACAGCTCGGCATCGGCATCCGCCGCCGGGTCCCGACGGGCGTGCACGTCTCCACGAACAACGTCAACTACCTCCGCGCCAAGGTCAGCCACACCCACCACACCCTGACCCTGCCGATGGCGGTCTGACGCCCCGGGTCACGTTTTGCAGCAAAGCGTGGCCATTTCGCTCCGCGAAGCCACGCTTTGCTGCAAAACGTGGCCGGGGGGCCGGGTTCGGAGCCTGCGGCGCATAATCAGCGCGTGTCCGAACAGCTCAGTGCCGCGTTGACGGCGGCGCTCGCGGGAGTGCCGACGAGCGCGCTCGCCGCCGCCGCGAACCGCCTCATCACGTCCTACCGAGCCGACCGGTCCGGCGCCCCGGCGTCGCCCATCATGGGATCGCGGGTGGACGTGGCGGCTTACGCGGCGTACCGGATGCCTGCGACCTTTGCCTCGGTGCGTGCGGCCCTGCGGCAGGCCGCCCAGCTCATGCCCGACTTCCGGCCCGGGACCCAGCTCGATGTCGGCGGCGGGACGGGCGCGGCCGCCTGGGCCGCGCGCGAGGTCTTCCCCGGGCTCACCGACATCCTCGTGGTCGACCAGGTCGCGGACGCGCTCGCCTTCGGCGAGAAGCTGCTCCCGCGCGCCAGGTGGCAGCAGCTCAGGCTCGGCGCGGGTGCCGAGCTGCCCAGCGCCGACCTGGTCACGCTCGCCTACGTCCTCAACGAGCTCTCCCCCGACGACCAGGCCGCGCTCACCCGCGAGCTCGCCGGCAAGGCACAGCTTCTGGCGATCATCGAGCCGGGTACGCCGGCCGGCTACACCCGGATCCTCGCCGCCCGCGAGCTGCTCATCGAGGCGGGGCTGCACATCGTCGCCCCCTGCCCGCACGAGGGCGCCTGCCCGCTGCCGGCCGGCCGGGACTGGTGCCACTTCGGCGCCCGGCTCAACCGGTCGGCGCTGCACCGGTCGGTGAAGGAGGGTGCCGAGCTCTCCTACGAGGACGAGAAGTACGCCTACGTCATCGCGACCCCGCTGCCCGCCGACCGCGCGGTCGGCCGGGTGCTGCGGCAGCCCGCCTATGCCAAGGGCATGGTGACGCTGCGCCTGTGCGACGCCGACGGCACCGCGCACCCTGAGATCGTCTCGAAACGCCACGGCGAGCTCTACAAGCGCGCACGTGACGTGACCTGGGGCGATGCCTGGCCCCCGTGATCAATTCCCCGGACGGCACGAGCGTGCCCGCCGTAGGCTGGGTGCCAGAAGGGGGACAACCATGGGCTTCTTTATCCGGCTTATCGTCACAGCCGTCGCACTCTGGCTCTCGACCGTGATCGTCAGCGGCATCACGGTCTCCGGCAAGGGCTGGCTCACCAACACGTTGACGCTGATCGCCGTCGCGCTCATCTTCGGCCTGATCAACGCCGTACTCAAGCCGCTCATCAAGATCTTCGGGTGCTTCTTCTACATCATCACGCTGGGCCTGATCGCCCTCGTCGTGAACGCGCTGCTCTTCCTGCTGACGAGCTGGGTCGCCGACAAGCTGAACCTGCCGTTCCACGTGGACGGTTTCTGGGCGGCGTTCTGGGGCGCGATCATCGTCGGCCTCGTGAGCTGGGCGGCCAACCTCGCTTTCGGCCGCGACAAGGACAAGCCCGTCACCGCCTCCTGAATTTTAATGCTGGACACGCCGCAGCAGCTGCAACAAAAGTCAGGATCAACTCGCGACAGGAGTTGATCCTGACTTTTGTTGCCGGTTTCGCGGCGTGTCCAGCATTAAAATTCAGGGGTCAGGGCGTGGGTGGGACCACCGCGCGCAGGGCGCCGACCACTGTCGACAGCTCGGCGAGCAGTCCGGCCACCGTGGTCGAGTCGCTGCCGCCGATCGTCACCGATCGCAGCTCGGTCGGCTTGGGCAGCTTCGACACGATCTCCGGCAGCGAGTCGATGAGCTTGCTCTGGATCGTCGCCGGCGACTGATCATTGTCGATCGCCGCCCGCATCCGCTCCCGCTCGATCTCCAGCAGCGCCCGCTCGTGCGTCGCCTCCGCCTCCAGTCGGGTCAGCTCCAGCCGGGCCCGCAGCTCCAGCGCCTTCATCTCGGTCTCCCGCTCGATGCGCAGCCGCTCGATCTGCGCCTCCACCTCGTGGCGCTCCCGTTCGAGGTTGAGCGCGTGCCGGGTCGTCTCGTCCGCCATCTCCGTCAGCGCCCGGGTGTTCTCCTGCTCCAGGTCGGCCCGGCGCCGCTGCTCGGAGGTGTCCCGGTCGAAGGTGTGCGCGTCGCTCGCCGCCCGCAGCTCGGCGAGCTCCCGCTCCGCGGCGAGTTCCCGCTCGGCGATCGCCGTGTCCGCGGTGACCTCGGCGAGCCGGGCCAGCCGGTTCTGCTCGGCCCGGAAGGGCTTCTGCAGGTTCTCCCAGAGCCGCGGCGAGCTGACCACCGCCTCCTTGATCTGCACGGTGACGATCCGCAGGCCGAGGCCGCCGCCGGAGTCGGAACCCTCGGCGACGTCGCGCAGGCGCGCGGTGAGCTCCTCGATGATCGGCTGCTTGTCGCTGAGCACCTCGTGCACGCTCATCGTGGAGACCTTGTCCTTGATGGCTGCCTCGGCCTGCTCCTTGAGCTGCAGGTTGACCAGGTGCATCGGGTCCACGGAGTCGGCGAAGTCGAGCTTGCGATAGGCGGTGCCGAAGTCGCCGATGATCCACTGCACGTACGCCTGGACCAGCACCCCCTGCAGCTCACGGCAGATGCAGAAGGCGTTGATGAGGATCGTCTGCATCGCACCGGGCACGACGAGGTAGGAGTCCTGCGCCGGATTGAACCGGAACGAGACGCCCTGACCGATGTGCAGGGGTTCATTCCGACCACGGCGGGTGTGCACCACGAAGGCGTTCGGCGGCACGAGGACGGTCTTCCATCGACCGAAGCCGGTCACGCGTACCTCGACCGCGGGGCGTTCCGAGGCGGATTGGCCGGAGCCGGCGCGCAGGTCGCCGGGGCCCGGACCGACGTTGGACTGTGCGGCGGGAGCCGGTGCCGGTGCACGCTTGGAGCGCAGATCCTGCTCCAGGCGCTCCTGGGAGGCCACCACCTGATCTAGGTAAGTATTCCGATTCTCCACAGCCGACACTATGCCAACCCCGTCAAGGCACCGTTTTGTCGTGAAGGCCGCTTGTTGACGATCCGCAACACCTTTCAGTAGGTTTCCTGGGTCGCCGAATACGGGGAGGACGACTCATGCCCAATACGTTTGCTCAATCAATCGCCGTCGTCGCAGCGGTCAGCGCCGCCGCGGCCGGGGCTCTGACCAGCGGTTCCATGCCCAACGCGGGCAGGGTGCCGACGAAGGCCGCCACCGTCGCCGCGCCGGTGGTGCACGCGCCCGCCTCCGAGGCATACCTGCGCGCCACCTATGGAATCTCCGCCGCCGAGGCGCAGCGCCGGCTCGCACTGCAGCGCGACGCACCGGCGATCGCCGCCGATCTGGCCGCCCGCTTCCCCGGTGAATTCGCCGGGGCCTGGATCGACCAGGCTCGCGGCGGCGTGCTCATCGTCGCCGCGACCGAGACGGCGCCGATCCGGACCAACCTGCTCACCAGGCCCGATGCCGGCCACCTCAGCACGGTGAAGGTCACCCGGTCGCTGCGGCAGCTGCGGAGCACCGCCACCGAGGTCGCCGCCAAGCTCGGCGTCACGGTCGGGGCCGAGGTCGCCATCGACGAGGTCGCCAACGAGGTGGTCGTCACGACCGGCCGACGCGTCGCCGCAGGCGATCCCCGGCTGGCCGGAGTGGCCGGCGCGGCGAAGGGCGTCCGCACGGTCAGCCGTCCCGGGGTCGTCGAGAAGTCCTGCGACCCGCTGCACTGCTTCACCAAGCCGATGCGCGGCGGCATCCGGATCGACGTGCCCCGCGACAACGGCACCGTCGGCGGCTGCACCACCGGGTTCAACCTGCGCTCCGGCCGCGACCTCTACATCGTGACGGCGGGCCACTGTGTCGGTTCGGGTACGCACACCCACATCGACACGACCTCGCACGACGGGCACCCGGTCAGCGTCGAGAACCAGGCGCTCGTCAACTACGACCCGGTCAACGAGCACTACCTGGACTACGCGATCATGCCCTACCAGCCGGGCGCGGTGGAGACCTGGTTCGGCCGCCGGGCCAACGAGGGCCTGGTCAACACCTACTGCCCCGGCGGCTGCCAGGGCAGCACCAGCGTCGCGATGACGGGCTTCGTCGACTACACCGCGGTGCAGACCGGATGGGTCGTCTGCGCTTCCGGCGCGGGCTACACCCCGGAGATCCCGGGCACCTACGTCGACTCGGGTGCCGGCATCGGCTACAAGCCGGGCATCCACTGCGGCGAGGTGGACTCCAAGGCGAGCGGCTCGATCGGCGTGAAGATCTGCGCTCGCGCGGGTGACAGCGGCGGCCCGCTCTTCCTGGAGGGCGAGGGCAAGGCGCTGGGGATCCTCACCGACGGCGACGACGGCTCCGGACCCTGCACCAACCCGAACGAGCACAACTACTACACGCCGATCTCCAAGATCCTCACGGATGTCAACGCCGGATGGGCGGGCGCCGACTTCACGCTCGGCCTGCCGCAGACCACTCCGACCCGGCGTGGCACACGCTGAAGATGCCGGGTCGGCCCCGCGGATGACACCCTGTGAGGCATGACCCACCTCACCGGCGACATCGCTCGCGACCTGCTCCGACGACTCACTGCTGAGATCGCCGACGGCCTCACCGAGGTTGAGCTCGACGCGATCGAGGCACGCTACGGGTTCGTCTTCGCCACCGATCATCGGGCCATGCTCCGCGCCGGATTGCCACACGGCCGGGGCTGGCCCGATTGGCGTGACGGCGACCCGGATGAGCTCGCCGACCGGCTGCGCCGACCGGTCGAGGGCGTCCTCTTCGACGTGGAGGAGGACATCTTCTGGCACCCGACCTGGGGTGATCGGCCGACGCTCACGGCCGATGCGGTCCGGGTCGCCCGCCGCGAGCTGGCATCGGCGCCGCAGCTCGTGCCGGTCTACGGTCACCGGTACCTGCCGGGGGTGGCGGGTTCATCGGGGCATCCGGTCATCTCGGTGATGCAGACCGACGTCATCGTCTACGCCCAGGACCTGGGCGCCTACCTGCGCGGCGAGCGTTCCGGCGACGCCCGGGTCACCGCGGCGTTCTGGCGCGACCTCATCTAGCCAAGATCGCCGCAACTCTTCAAGAGTTGGTCCTAAAAACCCGCTAGGACCAACTCTTGAAGAGTTGCGGCGATCTTGGGGTTCCCCGGCACGCCGGGCACAGACCGACCGGCGCAGCCCGCTCGGCCCGGCCGGTCAGGAGGCGGCCGGCTGGGCTCGGTGGGCCAGGGCGGTGACCACGGCGGCGAGGCCCGTGGTGATCGGGACGGCGGCGATCAGCCCCAGCGTCGCCACCACGCTGCGGACGATCTCCATCGCGATCGCCTCGCTCGTCAGCACCGACTCCGTCGAGGCTCCGCCGATCGCGATCAGCAGGAAGAGCGGCAGCGACGCACCGGCGTACGCGAGGATGATGGTGTTGACCGTCGATGCGATGTGCGCGCGGCCGATGCGCGTAGCGGCGCGGTAGAGCGCGACCGCCGACATCGACGGGTTCGCCAGCCCCAGCTCCGCGACGGCCGATGCCTGGGTGACCGTCACGTCGTCGAGCACGCCGAGCGAGCCGATGATGATCCCGGCGACGAGCAGCCCGCGCAGGTCGATCCCGGGCAGCGAGGTCGCGAGGATCGCCGCCTCCTCCGTGCCGAAGCCGGTGAGCTGCGCCGCCGAGGTCACGATCATGCCGAGCAGGCCGGTGAGGATGAGCGCGGTGAGCGTACCGATCACCGCCACCGAGGTCTGCACACTCACCCCGTGCGTCAGGTAGAGCACCGCGAACATGATCGTCCCGGCCGCCACCAGCGCCACCATCAGCGGATCCTCACCCGCCCGGATCGCCGGGACCAGGAAGATCAGCAGCACCGCGAAGCTCACCACGAGCCCGCCGAGCGCGGCCAGGCCGCGCCACCGCCCGAAAGCGATCACCGCGGCCGCGAAGACCACCAAGAGCAAGATGAGGGGTACGCCCCGCTGGTGATCGACGACCGAGTAGGTCACGAGGGCCGGATCCTCCGGGTCGGGCGTGACGATGACGATGACCTTGTCGCCGGGCGAGAGCCGCGGCGCCCCGGCCCCGGACGGGATCTGCGCGACCACGGGCTTCCCGTCGCCGAGGTCCACGGTCGCCGACCCGCAGGACCCGTCGACCGGTGCCGCGGTCCCCTTCGGACACGGCCCGGTGACGGCGGTGACCTCGCCCTTACGCCGGTCGGGGTGCTCGCCGCCGGACTGCACCACCCCGTGCGGCCAGAGCACGATCAGCCCGATCAGGGTCGCCGCGACCAACGGCAGGATGATCGCCATGACGACACGCCTGACCTGCGGCGGAGAGGGCGGATGCGCCCCCTCGACGTGCGCATGCCCGTGCCCGCCCCCCATGCGCTGATCGTCTCAGCCCGGGCCCGGCCCCGGTCACGTTTTGCAGCAAAGCGTGCCGGAGGGCAGGCCATGATCGCCGCAACTCTTCACGAGTTGGTCCTGAAAACCCGTTAGGACCAACTCGTGAAGAGTTGCGGCGATCTTGGGGTTAGCCTCGGGGGCCGCCGGCCACGTAGATGACCTGGCCGGTGACGAAACCGGCGCCCTCGCTCACCAGGAACGAGATCGTGTGCGCGATGTCCGCCGGGTAGCCCACTCGGCGTACCGGGGTCTCGGCAGCACGCGCGGCCTGGAAGTCCTCGAACGAGACACCCACCCGCTCGGCGGTCGCCTGGGTCATCTCGGTGACGATGAAGCCCGGTGCCACCGCGTTGGCGGTGACGCCGAACGGTCCGAGCTCCAGCGCCAGCGTCTTGGTGAAGCCCTGCAGACCGGCCTTCGCCGCCGCGTAGTTGGCCTGACCCCGGTTGCCGAGCGCCGAGGTGCTGGAGAGGTTGACGATCCGGCCGTACTTCGCCGCGGTCATGTGCGTCTGCACCGTGCGGCTCATCAGGAACGCGCCGCGCAGGTGCACGCTCATGACCAGGTCCCAGTCGGAGTCGGTCATCTTGAACAGCAGGTTGTCCCGGATCACCCCGGCGTTGTTGACCAGGACCGTGGGCGCGCCCAACTCCTCGGCGACCCGGGCGACGGCGCCGGTCACCGCGTCGGAGTCCGAGACGTCGGCACCCACGCCGATCGCCCGGCCGCCCGACTGCGTGATCCCGTCGACGGTCGCCGCGCAGCTCGCCTCGTCGAGATCGATGACCGCTACCGCGAAACCGTCCGCCGCCAGCCGCTTGGCCGTGGCCGCGCCGATCCCCCGGGCCCCTCCGGTGACGATGGCGACCCGCTGTGACTCCGACATATCCCACTCCTCCGTCATTCGACTGCCCCGACAGAATGACTTATCGAGCGTTCAATGCCTATCGCGGGGATCACCGGTGTGCCCGACACCAGGCCTTGCGGTCCGGCGCCGGGCGTACCCGTCAGGCTGTGGGTCGGGGGCGGCGGGAGAGCGCGACGCCGAGACCGGCGAGACCCGCGATCAGGCCGGCGGCCCCGAGCACGATCGGAAGCGTGTTGGACGGGGCCTCGGCCGGCTCCGCCGCGACGACCACCGAGGGCGACGCGGTGGCGTTGACCGGGGTGGTCGTGGCGGCCTTGGTCAGCTTCAGCGCGGGGGCCGGGTGCGCGACATCGGGCGTGGCGGGGTCCTCGATCCAGCGGACGATCTCGCCGTCGGAGTAGGTCTGCAGCGCCTTGAACAGGAGCAGGTCGACCTGGGGCAGGGGACCCGCCGAGATCTCGAACTCCTGGAACTCGCCCGGCTTGATCTGGACACCCGCCGCAGCCGTCCAGGTCACCTTGGAGACGACCTCGCTGACGTCGTTGCCGTGCACCTTGACCGGGGTGGCGAGCTTGGTGCGCTCCAGCGCCACGGTCCAGCCCGGCACGGGGCGGGTCGAGATGCTGGCGATGGGGGCCTCGATCGGGATGTTCACCTCGAGCTTGACCGTGCCGGCCGTCGGCTTCTCGTTGGGCACGCGGAAGGCGAGCTTGGCGTAACCGCCCTGGACGGCTTCCTTCGGGTTCACCGTCACGTGGGCCGATGCGGCGCTCGCGCCCAGCCAGGCTGCGGCGACGACACCACCGAGCACGGCGGCGGCGAGGCGTCCAACGGTCGTAGCGCGCATGCGCGATCTCCTCCTGCGATCCATCCACGCTCGGCCGAGCCGACTCGCGGAAGCGGATTCCGGCCGCGGGGGCGGCCGGTTCGCAAGATGGTCGTCGTGCGCCGCCAGGAAGTTCCCAGCAGTCTCAGAGAATTAGTACGCCCCGCGCGACCTGACGACCGCGCCGATCGTCTTCCACATGATCGTGAGATCGCTCGCGAGCGACCAGTTCTCGACGTAGTAGAGGTCGAGGCGGATGCCGTCCTCCCAGGAAAGGTCGGAACGGCCGCTGACCTGCCACAACCCGGTGATGCCGGGCTTGACGAGGAGGCGGCGGGCGACATCGCCGTCATACTGCGCGACCTCGCGCGGCAGCGGCGGGCGCGGGCCGACGAGGCTCATGTCGCCGCGCAGCACATTGATGAACTGCGGCAGCTCGTCGATGGAGTAGCGGCGCAGCACGCGGCCGATCCTGGTCACCCGGGGGTCGTGGCGCATCTTGAAGAGCAGCCCGTTGGTCTCGTTCTGCTCCGCGAGTTGCGCCATCATCTCGTCGGCGTTGATGACCATCGTCCGGAACTTGAAGACGTCGAACTCCTCGCCGTCCTGGCCGACCCGGCGCTGCCGGAAGATGACCGGGCCACGGCTGTCGATCTTGATCAGCACGGCGACGAGCAGGATCAACGGCGTCGTCATGAGCAGCAGGAAGAACGCGGTGATCCGGTCCATCAGGCCCTTGACGATCTTGCCGGCGCCCCGGATGTCGGGCGCCTCGACGTGGATCAGCGGCAGGCCCGCCACCGGGCGGGTGTGGATGCGCGGACCGGCGACATCGGTCAGCGCGGGCGCGACCACCAGGTCGATGCCGCTGCCCTCCAATTGCCAGCCGAGGCGGCGCAGGCGGGAGGCGGTGAGCTCGCCGGAGGCGGTCACGGCGATGGTGTCGGCACGCGACGCGGTGGCTGCCTCGACGATCGTGCGGAAGGAGCCGACGACCGGCACGTCGCCGAGGTGCTGGGCCTGCGGGGCCATCAGCGCGTCGGGGATGCAGGCGCCGACCACGCGGTAGCCGGTGTAGGGCTCGCGGCGCAGCGTGTAGACGAGCTCCAGGACGTGGGCGGCGTCGCCGACGACGAGGACGCGGTGCGACCACCCCTCGCCCCGGATGCGAGCCAGGTGCAGCTGCTTGCGGGCGGCCCAGCGGGAGGTCACGAGCCCGGCGGTGCCCATCAGGAAGGCGATCGCGAGGAATCCGCGGGAGACGCCGACATCGGTGATGTAGAGGCCGATCGCGATCGCACCGGCGAGGCGGAGGCTGGCTCCGGCGACCCGCCGGTACTCATCGGCGCCGTAACCGAGGACGCGGGGCTCGTAACAGCGCTGGGCGCGCAGGAAGACGAGCCAGGTCAGCGCGAGGGCCGGTGCGACGACTCCATAGGGGATCGTGACGCCGATCGGGCCGGCGAACGAGAACCGGGCAAGGTAGCCACCGAGGACGGAGAGGGCGATAACGATGAAATCGGTCGCCGCGATCGTCCGTACGTAGGCGCGCTGTCTCGTGGAGAGGTGTCGGACGAGCGCATCCGAGCGTGGGGCATCCACTGTGGGCACTCGCGGTGTCTTGCCGCGAGACGCCTGTGCTTGAACCGAGGCCGTGGCCATCGCGCTCCCTCGACGAACCATGACGATGCCGGTGAACCGCCGGACTGACGACCTAGAGTCTTCACCGGGTCACGGGGTGCCAACATCCTTACGCTTGTGTGATTCTCGCGCAGCGTTGAGACAAATACCCGTCAGACGAAAGGATGGATGTGGGGTAACAAGAACCCCACATCCATCGTTAGTTCGTCATTCCGACACCGCTGATCAGCCGGTGAAGCCTGCGGTGATCGAGGTGAAGGCCCAGTCGGCCTGGGCGATTCCGGAGCAGGACTCCTGGAGGCCGCCGCCGGCACAGCCACGGTCACGGTTGACCGACCAGAAGGCCAGTCGCGCGATGTGGTTGGTGTTGGCCCAGTTGCGGATGCTGGTCCAGTGCGCCAGCGTGGTGATCTCGGACTGGTCGGAGTAGCCGTTCATGCCCGAGATGCCCAGGTGTGCGTACGCCTGTGCGTCGGTGTAGCCGAACGCCGTCTTGATGGCGTTCTTCAGGCCGGTCGCGGCGCTGACGGTGCTGGCGTACATGTCGGTCCCGCCGCTGAAGTCGAACGGCATGATGGTGAAGACGTCGATGTTGGCGCCGAGAGCCGCCGCCTGGTTGATGAGGCGGGTGCCGTAGTAGCTCGGGCCGCTCGTCGTGGTGCCGAAGGTGACGATCGTCTTGATGCCCGGGTTGTTCTGCTTGACGATCTTCAGCGCGCCGAGGATCCGGTCCTGCACCGCCTCGTTCTCGAACTCATCGGTGTTCTCGATGTCGATGTCGATGTACTTGAGGTTGTACGCGCTGATCACCTGCTGGTAAGCGGCGGCGAGAGCCGCGGCGGACGAGCAGTTCGGGCCGAGCTTGTTGCCCTGCCAGCCACCGAACGAGATCTCCACGTCGCCACCGGCCGCGCGGACCGCGTTGATGGTGGCCTGGTCGACACCGCCGGTGAGCGGCCGGCTGCTGTCCCACATCGGCACGCAGCCGCCGCCGGAGAGCATGAAGGCCATGGTGAACTGCTTGATGCCGGTCGCGTTCATGACCGTGGTGATGTTCGGCGGGCTGCCCCAGCCGTTGTAGTAGTACGGAGCGCCCATGACGCCGCCGCCGCCGGTGCAGCCGGTCGTCGAGCCGGTCGCCGCGGCGGACTTCGCCGACTCGCCCGTCCCGTTGTAGGCCGCCACGGTGTAGGTCTTGCTGGTGCAGGAGGCGATGCCGGTGATCGTCGCCGAGGTGCCGGTCACGGTCGCGCGGACCGTGGTGCCCTCGTAGACCCGGTAGCCGGTCACGGTGCCCGACGACGCGCTCCAGGAGACCGAGATGCTCGACGTGGTCGAACCGGTGACCTGGAAGTTGCCGGGGGTGCCGGGTACGCCGGCGGTGCAGCCGGTCGTCGTGGCGGTGGCGCCGCCCGACTTCGGCGACTCGCCGCTGCCGTTGTAGGCGGCGACCGTGTAGGTGTGCGCGGTGCAGGCGGTGAGCCCGGTGATCGTGGCGCTCGTGCCGGTCACCGTCGTCTTGAGCGTCGTGCCCTCGTAGACCCGGTAGCCGGTCACGGTGCCCGACGACGCGCCCCAGGAGAGGGCGATCGAGGTGTTGGTGATGGTGCCGACCGACGGGGTGCCGGGGGTGCCGGGGACGCCGGTGCCGCCGGGGCCGTCGAGGCTGATGTCATCGGCGTAGTAGGTGCCGGTGCCGTACCACCCGTTGACGTAGACCTGGGCGCTGGTCTGGCCGGCCGCCGAGGTGAACGGCAGGGAGAGCTGCACCCAGTTGGAGGCGGCACTCGGGTTCCACGTCGAGGAGCCGCCGGTGACGCCGAGGTAGACGTAGCCGCCGCCACCGCGTACCCATGCCGTCAGGGTGTAGGCCGTGCTCGGCTGGACCGCGACCGTCTGGGTGCACTTGGCGTTGTCGGACGCGGAGGCCGCACCGGCGAGCGCCTTGGTTCCGGTGTGGACCGGGGTGGAGACGACGGAGCCGAGGTTGCCGGTGCAGGACCACGGCGACACGGATCCGGTCTCGAAACCGGGATTTGCCAACAGATTCGCCGCTTGCGCGGGCGCGGAGGTGAGCATGACCGCGGCTGCGACCAGCGCCGTTGCGCCCACGAGGGCGGTGATTCTTTTTCTGATGCCCATGTCGACCTTCCTTGGGGGGTTGAAGACGATCACATCGATCAGTGCGGGAGCGTGTAACCAACGTCACGATACAAGCAAGAGTGTTAACAGTAAAGATAGTTACCAATGCCAAAACCCGAACGGCGGGTTGGCCCGCCGTCCGGGCGACCGATACCCTGCCGCACATGGCATTGCACGCCCTCCGCCGCAGGTTCGTCGACGCACCCGACTCCTGGGGTGCACGTCGCCGCGCCCGGCGCTGGCTCTGGTTCGCCGACAAGTTCCCCGATCTGCGGGACATGACCGTGCTGGACCTCGGCGGCCGCATCGACACCTGGGAGCGGGCACCGTTCCACCCCAAGCACGTGCACATCGTCAATCTCGAGGGTGAGCAGATCGGCGACGGCAACGGCGTGCCGGAGTGGGGCGAGGTCAGCCGCGGCGACGCCTGCAACCTTCCCGAGGAGATCCGGGCCCGCCGATATGACGTGGTCTTCTCCAACTCGGTGATCGAGCACGTCGGCGGCCACGAGCGCCGCCTGCGCTTCGCCGAGGCGGTTCGCGGCCTCGGCACGGGCTACTGGGTGCAGACGCCCTACCGCTACTTCCCCATCGAGCCGCACTGGATCGCGCCCGGCATGCAGCACCTGCCCAACCGGGTGAAGCAGACGCTGGCCCGGCGCTGGCCGCTGTCGCACACGCCCGCCAAGGACATGGCGACGGCGCTGGAGAACGTCCTGTGGACCGAGCTCATCGACAAGACGCAGATGCGGCACTACTTCCCGGACGGCACGTTCCACAACGAGCGGATCCTCGGCCTCACCAAGTCGATGATCTCCTACCGACCCGTGTGAGAGCGGCGGTTCGTTGCGTGAATCAGCATGATCACGCAACGAACCGCCGCTCGACGCAAGCTTCGCCTGTGGATTTGCGCAGGTCAGCGGCTTAGCCTTGGACCATGTCAGCTCGCCGTTACCTTATGTGCCGTCCCACCCACTTCGCGGTGACCTACCGCATCAATCCGTGGATGGACCCCTCCGCGCCATATGACACGTCCCTCGCGATCGCCCAGTGGACCGAGCTGAAGCGGATCTACGAGGAGCTCGGCCACCAGATCGAGTTGATCGAGCCCGTGCAGGGCCTGCCCGACATGGTCTTCGCCGCCAACGGGGCGACGGTGATCGACGGCAAGGTGCTCACCGTGCAGTTCCGCGACGCCGAGCGGGCCGACGAGGCCCCGGCCTACCGCGACTGGCTCCTCCAGGCCGGATTCGACGTGCACGACGCCAAGACGATCAACGAGGGTGAGGGCGACATCCTCAAGGCCGGCGACTTCGTCCTCGCCGGTACGGGATTCCGCACCTCCCATGCCTCGCACGCCGAGGTCCAGGAGCTCTTCGGTCGGCCGGTCATCACTCTCCAGCTCGTCGACCCGCGCTTCTACCACCTCGACACCGCCCTCGCGGTGCTCTCCCACGGTGACGACGGCGCGCCGGTCAACGTGGCCTACCTGCCCGAGGCCTTCTCGCCCGGCAGCCAGGCGGTCCTGCGGCAGCTCTTCCCCGACGCGGTCATCGCCAACGTCGCCGACGCCGAGGTGCTCGGCCTCAACGCGGTGAGCGACGGCGAGACGGTCGTCCTGCCCGTCCAGGCGACACACCTGGCGTCCGAGCTCGAGCGGGCCGGATATAAGACCATCGGGGTGGACGTCAGCGAGCTGCGGCTCGCCGGCGGCGGTCCGAAGTGCTGCACCCTGGAGCTGCGTTCATGAATCACACACCGGAAGCCGTCGCGGCCGCCGAGCGGTGGACCGCGCACAACTACCACCCGCTGCCGGTCGTCATCGCCGAGGCCGACGGTGCCTGGGTGACCGACGTCGACGGCAAGCGCTACCTCGACTTCCTCGCCGGTTACTCCGCGCTCAACTTCGGTCACCGGCACCCCGACCTGATCGCGGCGGCCCACGCCCAGCTCGACCGGGTGACGCTGACGAGCCGGGCCTTCATCCACGACCAGTTCGCCGAGTTCTGCCAGGGCCTCACCGAGCTCACCGGCAAGGACCTGATCCTGCCGATGAACACCGGTGCCGAGGCGGTGGAGACCGCGATCAAGGTGGCTCGCAAGTGGGGCTACCAGGTCAAGGGCGTCCGCCAGGGTGCCGCGAAGATCATCGTGATGGCGGGCAACTTCCACGGGCGTACGACCACGATCATCAGCTTCTCCGACGACCCGGACGCGCACGACGACTTCGGCCCCTACACGCCGGGCTTCGTCACGGTGCCCTACGGCGACCTCGACGCCCTCGCCGCGGCGATCGACACCGACACGGTGGGCGTGCTCGTCGAGCCGATCCAGGGCGAGGCGGGCGTGCTCGTGCCGCCGCACGGTTACCTCGCCGGCGTACGCGAGCTCTGCACCGCCAACAACGTGCTGATGCTCGCCGACGAGATCCAGAGCGGGCTCGGGCGTACGGGTGAGACCTTCGCCTGCGACCACGAGCGGGTCGTGCCGGACATGTACATCATGGGCAAGGCGCTCGGCGGCGGCATCGTGCCGGTGAGCGCCGTCGCGGCCGACCGGGACATCCTGGGCGTGCTGAAGCCGGGCGAGCACGGCTCGACCTTCGGCGGCAACCCGCTCGCCTGCGCGGTCGGCACCGCCGTGATCGACCTGCTCAAGACCGACGAGTTCCAGACACGCAGCCGGGAGCTGGGCGAGCACCTGCACACCGGTCTCGCCAAGCTGATCGGTGCCGGGGTGACCGCCGTCCGGGGTCGCGGACTCTGGGCCGGCGTCGACATCGATCCCGCCGTGATGACCGGCCGCGAGGCCTCGGTCGCGCTGATGGCGCACGGCGTGCTCGCCAAGGACACCCACGGGACGACGATCCGCCTCGCCCCGCCCCTGACGATCACCGCCGAGGAGATCGACTGGGCGCTCGAGCAGTTCGCGGCGGTGCTGGAAGGCAACTAGCCAGAGGGCAAGTAGAGAGAAGCAAGCATGAACAGATTGATCGAGTTCGAGTCAGCCTTCAATTTCCGCGACACCGGGGGCTACCTCGGGCTCGACGGGAGGGCCGTCCGCCACGGACGGCTCTTCCGGTCGGACGCCCTGGGCCGTCTCGGCGAGGCCGACCGGCCGCTGTTCGAGTCGCTGGGCATCCGCGCGGTCATCGACCTGCGCCGCCCCACCGAGGTCAGCGCGCAGGGCAGAGCACCCGAGTGGCCCGGCTTCACCTGGCACAACATCGCGCCGGACCACCCCGAGTGGCACCCGGGCGACTACGACCCCGACGAGGGGGTCGCCCGCTTCCTGGCCCGCCGCTATCTGGAGATCGCGACCCAGGGCGTCGCCGGGATCGTCAAGGTGATCGGAGTGATCGCCGAGCCCG
The DNA here is from genome assembly GCF_014204945.1 of Allocatelliglobosispora scoriae. NCBI lineage: Bacteria > Bacillati > Actinomycetota > Actinomycetes > Micromonosporales > Micromonosporaceae > Allocatelliglobosispora > Allocatelliglobosispora scoriae. Next base: position 4,472,813 of record NZ_JACHMN010000002.1, on the reverse strand, counting down.
AGGGCACCCCCGTCGTCGTGCACTGCCTCGCGGGCAAGGACCGGACCGGTGTCGTGATCGCGCTCGTACTGTCGCTGCTCGGCGTCGAGCCCGAGCAGATCGCGGCCGACTACGCCCTCACCAACGACACGGCGGTCCGGGTCCTGGCCCACCTGCGGGCCGAGGAGCCCGAGGTCGTGGCGCGGGAGCAGCCCTACGCGCTGCACACCCCGTCGGAGGCGATGGAGCTCTTCCTGTCCGAGCTCGCGGAGCGCCACGGCTCAATCGAGGCCTACCTGGTCGGCGCGGGCCTCACCTACGACCAGATCACCGCTCTGCGGGACAACCTCCTGGAGCCCTGACCCGGATAGGACCAACTCTTGAAGAGTTGCGCCGGTCTGGGAGCAACCTCGGCGGTACGCGTGACGTCTATGCCGCCATGCGTCGACTCATCCAAGCAGCCGTCCTGATCATCGTGGCGACCTTCGCCGTCGTCATCGGCGAGTCCACGGCCTGGGCCTGCTCCTGCGCCGAGCCCAACGAAGCACAGAGCGTCGAGTGGTCGGACCTGACCTTCGTCGGTGTCGTCGTCGACATCGACCGGCCGCTCCTCTCGCAGTCCTCCGGCGATGACATGCGGGTGCACTTCGCCGTGGAGTCCGTCAGCAAGGGCGCGCAGACCACCGAGGTGACGATCCGCACCTCGCAGGACAGCGCGAGCTGCGGTGCCGAGTTCGTCGAGGGCACGCGTTACCGCGTCCACTCGCTGGCGGGCCGGACCAGCCTCTGCGACAACAACGTGGCCCTCGGCGCAGCACCCGAGGTGCCGCTGGAATCGGACGTCCCCTACCTGTGGATCGCGATCGCGGCGGGCGGCGTCCTCGTCCTCATCGGAATCGTGATCGCGATGAGGCGCCGCCGGGCAACACCCTGAGCGAGCTCAGCGCGGCGGCATCCGGAACGACATCGTCGGCGCCTCGGCCAGCACGGAGTGCGGGTTGACGGCGCCGCCCGGTGCGAAGCTGCCCGGCCGCCCGATCTCGACTCCCGGATAGAGCTCGATGTACTCCCCCGGTGCGATGACGCGCTGCTCCTTGGGGGTGACCTTGATGTTGCCGGGGTGGATCCAGGCGCCGTTCATGCTGATGTCCTGGGCGAGCAGGCCGCGCTGGTCGATGGAGAGCACCAGGTGCGCTCGGCTCACGGCGGCGACCGCCTGCTCGTCGAGCCAGGGGCCGAGGATGATGCCGACGCCGCCCTCCGGTGCCCGGCCGACCACGATGGGACCGGCGGAGGTGAGCAGGAAGCGCTGCTTGACGACGCCGTTGATGCGGACGGCGAGAACGTCCTGTGCGGGCGAGGGGCCGATGTCGGCGAGCGGGGCGTCGTGGCGCGGGCAGATCGGAACGCCGCGCAGGCGCGGCAGCGGCTGGCCCACCGCGACCCGCATCTGGTTGAAGAGCGCGCACTCGGGATCGGGGCAGCGCCAGCGGCGGGACATGAGGCGGCGGCCGAGGTCGGAGGGGCCGGGCGGCGCCGGGGCGCGGGGTGCGAGCACCGCTCCGCCCGCACCGGGCACGGGTGCCAGGCCCGGCAGCAGCCGGGATGCGACGGGCAGGCCGCCGAGTTCGCTGATCTCCATCACGCGCGGCTGGGCGCCGGGGACCACCTCGACGTGACCGTCGTCGGCCCAGCGCCGGACCACCATCCGCTCGCTCGACGGCTGGTCGAGGTCGGAGAGCATGCCCTTGTCGACCACGCAGTAGACCTGGACGTTCTCCTCGGCGACGTGACGGGCCACGGCGTCGATGACCATGCCGAGACGGAGCAGGCTGGCCGGACGGCCGCCGTCGAGATCGACGAATCGGACAATTTCCGCTAGATCCAGCACTGCCCGCGCGAGCGCCGGCTCAGTGGTGAGCCGGCGCTCGATCGCGTCCAGTACGTGGCTAACCTCAAACCGCATTAGGCGACCCTACGCGCTGGGTTGGCTCCCCAACACCCTCGCCTTCTCGGTGGCGAATTCGTCGTCCGTGAGCTTGCCTCGATCATGCAGGTCGGAGAGGGTCGACAGCTGTTGCGCCGTGTTATCGGGTGCGTACTTCTGGACGAAATCCCTGCTCGCCTCATCCATCTGCGTACGCTCCATGGCGGTTGCGCCCGGTTGCCGGAAGATCAGGTAGATCAGCGTGCCCAGGAAGGGCATCAAGATCACAGCCACGATCCACAGCGCCTTCATCCAGCCGCTGATGTCGTCCCGCCGGAAGATGTCCACGAGCGCGAAGCCCCAGATCATCAGCAGCGGGATGAAGATCAGAAGCAGCCAGAATACGTCCCAGAAGTTCACGACTCCCCCTAACGGTGTATGTCCTCATACTTCCGCAGGATTCTCATGAATGGGGCGAAATCATCGCATTGTCGAGATCTTCTCACGAAGCACGGAGATGTCCCGGCGACGCCGCTCGTAGGTGATACCCATCCCCACCAGCACCGCGCCGCCGACGGCGAACCACACCCACGGCGACAGGCGGTGCCAGCTGACCACGATCTCGTGCACGGCGAGCACGATCAGCACGATCCCGCCCAGCACCACCGGGGCCTGCCGGTGCCGGACCGCCCCGGCGACGACCACCACCAGCGCGACCGCCCCCAGCGCCAGGCGGCGCCACAGCGGGCTGTCCAACGGCAGCATCGCGATCGTGGAGGGCCCGAAGGCCGCCATGAGGGCCGGGCCGTACCCCGCCCAGCTCGACAGCTCCGGCCGCTTGCGCAGGGCGAAGAAGCCGATGACGAGGCCGACGACGGCGACCGGGACGGTGTAGGCCTCCAGCACCGACACATCCCTGGCGACCAGCAGCGCCCACCAGGCGGCCGTCTCGATGGCACCGGCGGCGATGGTCCGGGCCAGGCGGTTCGGCGCCCAGAGCGCGGTCAGCCCGACCACGATCCCCCAGAGCAGGCAGGTCTCGGCGATCCGGCGGGCACTTCCGAGCGCCATCGCCAGGACGACGAGCGCGGTGAGGTGCGCGATCGGCTCCAGCGCGCTCAGCCCGAGCAGCCAGTGCGCCCGTCGCCAACCGCCGCCCACGGCAACGGCCGCCGGCACCGCGTCCGAGACCGGCTCGGGCTCGACGGCGACCGCGGCATCCGCCTCGCCGTCCGGGATCGGGACCTCGGACACCGCAGCCGGACCATCCGATGTCGACGGATCGCCCGATGCCGTCGCGGCCGCGCGCACCATCGGCAGGCCGATCGTCGCGATGAAGAGCAGGACCGCGGCGGCACCGAGGATGGTGAGCCCGACATACCGGCGGCTCAGGTCGGCGGCGACCGCGCTCGTGATCGCCGTGCCGATCCAGGCCGGGCCCGCGAGCAGCGCACCGGTCGCCTTGACGCCGACGCTGCGCCCCGCGACGGCGACCACCCCGAACGCGAAGGTGACCAGGGCGAAGGCGGTGATCGTCGACCACTTCTCCGGCAGCAGACCGGCGAAGCCGGAGACGACCTGGACCGCGCCGGTGACGACACCCACGGCCAGCAGCGCCGGTCCGCCGACCGCGCTGAAGCGCCGCAGCAGGGCGGCCACGATCACAGCGAGACCGCCGACGAGCGTCACCAGCGGCACGATCGGCCACGGCGCCTGGGCGACCGCGAGCCAGACCAGCAGCGGGATGCTGGCGAGCCGGGCGAGCGTGGTCAGCGCCAGCCGCAGGCGACCGGTCGCGGCGAAGATGATCAGGCCGATGGTGACGGCCACGATGGTGATGGCGACGGCGTCGACGGTCCTCGCCGACGGCAGTCGCGCGCCCAGGCCGTCCGGCGTGAGACCGGCACCGGCGACCACGCCGCTCCAGCCCTCACCCAGCCAGGACAGCGGTGCGATGAAGACCGCGACCAGCGTCTCGACGCTCACCATCAGCGTGATCGCGGGCAGGACCAGCAGCAGTGCGATCGCCGAGGGAGCCTTTCGCCAGGATCCGGCGAGTGCCGCGGCGACCGCTGCGCCGAGGCCGCCGATCGCGATGTAGATCGGATTCGGCGAGCCGTCCGCCACATCCGCCTGGATGAGGGTCATCGGCACCGTCGCCGCCGCGATCACGCCATAGCCGACCAGCGCACCGAGCCGCAGCGTCGCATTCTGCCGGACCAGCAGCAGCACGGCGGGGAGCAGGGCGATCGCCGCGACGGCGCTGTGGAAGACGGTGCGGGAGGGCGCGTCGGCGGCCTCGGCGAGGCTCGCCACCAGCAGTGGCGTGAGCGCGATCGCCGAAGCCAGCCCTACGGCACCGGGAACGCGTCGGGCCGCCGTCGCCTCGTCTCCCGACGGGCCCCGGGACGACAGCGCGAGCACCACGCCCATCAGCATCAGGGCACCGGCGACCGCTGCGGAGAGGACCGGCGTCCCGAGCCCGGCGAGGAGCCCGTGGACGCTCAGCGCGATGGCACCGATCCAGAGCGGGAGCAGCAGGGTCGGCGACAGGCCACGCGCCCGCCACCAGGCCCAGGCGAGCAGCGCGGCGGCACCGGCGAGGTCCATCGCCGAGGCGCCCCACGGCGCGGCGGCGTGGGTGGGCGCGGCGGCGAGGATCGTCATGACGACGCCGCCCGCGCCGAGGTCGAGCGCGCCGGGCAGGCCGTTGACGCCGTCGAAGCCCGGTCGTACCAGGGCCACGACGGCCACGGTGAGCAGCAGCAGCGAGGTGGGCAGGGCCCAGTCGAAGCCCGGGTCGGCCGACGCGGCACCGTGCCACCACGGCGTGGCGTCGACGACCGAGCGGACCGCCACCTCCAGCGCCCGGAAGACGGCGACGACACCGGCGATGCCCGCCACGACGAGGCCGCCTACGCGGGCGCCGGTGCGGGCCGCGGCGGCGGTGGGTCCGCCGATCTTGGCGACCAGCGCCAGTGCGATACCGATCCCGGCGATGGCGAGCGCCACGCGTACCAGCTGATGGTTGGGGTTGTCCTGCCAGGCGACGCGCCAGACCACCTCGGTGACGACCACCACCGACCAGCCGCAGGCGATGCCGAGCAGGACGCGGGAGCCGACGGCGAACCCGACCGCGACGGCGACGAGCAGCGACGCTGCGAGCGCGGTCGGCCCCTCCCAGGAGGCGTAGCGGTCGAACCAGAGCAGCACGTGCGCGACCGCGTGCGCGTAGAGGAGGCTGGGCACGAGGGCGAGCCAGCCGATCACGCCGAGCGTGATCGCGAGCGGGCTCATCCGGGGAGCATCGCCCTCCGGCGCGGCCGGGCGGCGCCGGGCGAGCGCGATCAGCACCAGGTTGGCGGCGGCGATGCCGGAGAAGAGCAGCGACCAGCCGACCATCCGGTCGTCGATCGCCTCGGCGAGCAGCAGCGGGGCGACCGGCTGCACCGCGACGGCGGCGACGATCCGCGGCCCGGTCAGGCCGGTGGCGAGTCCATAGAGGAGGCCGACGGCCGCCGTCACACCCGCGACCACACCCGTGTAGGTGACCGGGGACAGCTCGGTGACGTGGGCGAGGTCGGTCAGCCAGGCCGCGACGCCGTCGAGGACGACGAGCAGCAGACCGAGCGCGGCGAAGGTCTCGGCGGTGGCGCGCAGGCCGCGCGCCTTCGCGACGAGCGGCACCGCGAGCGTCAGAGCGGTGATCACGGCGAGGATCACCGCGCGGCCGCCGGCCCCGACGGTCGCCCAGGCCACGGCGGTGAAGACGATCGCGGCGGTGCCGAGCAGCAGTCCACCCAGGATCAAGAGCAGATTCTGCACGGTACGCGGGGAGGCCTCCGGCCGTGCCACGGTCGGCGGCGCGGTGCCGGGCCCGACCGGCACGCCGACGGACCTGGTCGGCACGGCGGCCGGCCCGGGGACGACCGGTGTCGCCGCGTGAACCGACGCCCAGACCTTCGCGGCGAGCTTGGAGCGTCGCGCCTGCAACTCCTGGTACTCCGTGGAGCTGGTCGCGTAGTCGCGGCGGAGCTGCTCCAGCCGGGCGTGGGCGACGGCGAGCCGGCCGTCGAGGCGGATCACCTCGGCGGCGTCCGGATCGGGCGCGCGACCGCAGCCGGGGCAGGCCGATTCCAGGTCGGCCATGGTCTTGCAGACCGGGCAGGGGTATGACGACACGGGGTGCCTCCGGGACGGAGAACGCGCGGCTGCGGCGATCAGGTGTCGCGCAGCCTACTCGGTCACCGCCAGATCGGTGCCCCGCGGCAACCGCATGATGAGCGTCAATGCGGCCGTGACCAGCGCCGCTATCCCGGTGACGAGGAAGGCCGTCGAGATCGAGGGCGCGCGCAGCAGCCACCAGATCATCCCGAAGGCGAGCACCAAGGCGATCGGCGTGTGCCAGCGGTCGACGAGGCCGCGCAGTGTCTCCTGTGGACCGATCGCACCGCCGACGGCGTCGAGCAGCCGGTTGACATTGCGGCGGAACGCGGTCGCGGGGCGGGACGGCCCGGCGAGCAGCGCCCAGACGATGCCGAGCAGGGCCACGACTGCGACGGTCTGGACCGCGGCGATGAGCACCGCCAGTACGGAGTTGTAGACGACCTCTCCGGCCTGCGGATTGGCGACCTTGCCCGCCACCTCGCCCCGGGCGTACCGGAAGGCCCCCAGCATCAGCACGAGCACGACGAGGGTGCAGCAGAGCCCGACGACGAGCCCGCGACGGTGGTTGGGTGCGAGCCAGACGGCGAGGCCGAGCAGGAGCAGCGCCACGATCGGCAGGATCGCGGTGATCTTCTTGAAGGCCGAGACGGACTGCTGGATCTGCGGCAGCCGGTCGATGTGGGCCACGGTGTAGGGGATGGAGACCGGTGGGATCTTCGCCGCGAGCCCGACGCCGTTGCTGACGAGCGTGCCCTGTACGGCGGCGAGCACGGTGCCGAGGTCGATGACGACGTCACCGTTCTGGCTGGTGACGAGGTCGGTGTCGGTGTCGGTCAGCAGGTTGGCGAGCTGCTGGTGGGCGACCCGGTTGGCATCGGTCCAGATCGTCTCGAACTGCGGCGACGCCACCACCTTGCCGACGATCCGGTGCACCTGGTCGGTGAACCAGGAGGCGATCGCGGGCCCGGCGAGGTTGGCGATCGCGTCGGCTCCCCGTACGTCGACCGAGTCGGCGAGCTGCTGGACCAGGCCGGGAACGTCGAGTCGGCGTACCACCTCGTCGGTGACGCGGTCGGTGACGGCCGCCTGGACCGCCGGGTCCGAAGCGAGCGGGGCGACGGTCGCCACGTAGGCGTCGGTGTCGAGCAGCTCCGACTCGGCGAAGCGAGCCGTCAGCGAGGCCCCGACCAGGACGGCGGCCACCACGAGGAGGACCACCGCCCCGGTCCAGCGCAGGAATCGCACGGTCAGGAGCCCAGCAGTTTGGCCTTGGCAGCGGCGAACTCGGCGTCGCTCAGCACCCCGCTCGCCTTGAGCTGGGCGAGCTGGTTGAGCTGGGCCATCATGTCCCCGCCGGGAGCGGCGGCAGGCGGAGCAGCCGCAGGCGGCGGTGCCTGCTGGGCGTTGAGCTGTGCCTGGAGCTGGGCGATCTGCTGCTGCTGGTCGTAGTCCTGCTGCTGCGCCGCCTGTTCGGCCGCAGCCTCGTCCGCGGCGGCCTGCTGCTTGCCCATCTGTCGTTTGTTGATGGCGTTGGCGGTGACGGTGGCCGTGCCGGCGACGACGGCCGTGCGGGCCATGGTGCCGATCAGTCCACCGGGACGCCGGACGACCAAGGGGCGTCGACGCATCATGATGATCTCCTCTGATAGGGGTGGTCAGGCGGTCTCTGCCGCCATGACCTCGTCGACGACGGGCCCGGGGATCCGCTCCGTGAAGACGACCTGGGCGCCGGAGTCGGCGAGTCGCTCCCGGATGCTGCGCAGCCAGGCGTGCTCGAAGATGAGGAACGCCGCCGTATGCCCAGGGTGCAGCTCCGCGCCGATGAGCTCGACGTCCTCCTGCCCGATCAGCCCGTCGACGGATTGGATGATGCGGTCGAGGGAGATGTACTCGTCGTTGACGAGGCCCGTCCCCAGCTCGAAGGACTCCAGCGTCCCGTCGGAGGCCTTGCGCACGAAGAGCACGTCGATGATCTCGACGATCCCGCCCTCCACCAGCTTCTTGAGCTCGTCGGCGAGTGCCGGACCCGGCACCTCGCCGGGGAACTCGACAACGACGAACTCCACTGCTCCGTGCGCCATCTGCGACTCCTTCCGTTGCTCATAGGCTAAACATGGCATTGGCCCCTTAACTGCGTTTTGCGAGATAGATTCGAATCATGGCTGATATCTACCGCGATGCCGACCTGGAGACCACGGCGCTCGCAGCCTGGCGCAAGATGGCCCTCGTCGGCGGGATCACCTCCATCGCCCTCGGCCTGGTGCTGCTCATCTGGCCCGAGCAGACGCTGCTCGTCATCGCCGCCCTCTTCGGGATCTGGCTGGTCATCCTCGGTGTCACCCGGCTCGCCGGTGCCGCCACCGACCGCGACAACGGCACCGGTGCCCGGGTGCTGGAGGGCGTGCTCGGGCTGGCGCTGGTCATCCTCGGCATCGTCTGCCTGGCTCACCTGATCGGCTCGCTCAAGGCGCTCGCCGTCCTCATCGGACTCATCTGGATCTTCGCGGGCCTCGTCGAGATCGCCTCGGTCTTCACCCGGCGGATGGGCGGCTGGCAGCGGGTCGGCACGTTCGTCTTCGGTGCTGTCAGCATCGTCGGCGGCCTCGTGGTGCTGCTCTGGCCGAAGCTCTCGCTCACCACACTGGTCTGGCTCACCGGGCTCTGGCTGATCATGCTCGGCGTCGTGCAGCTGATCCTCGCCTGGCGGGCCTCGTCGGCTCAGCGGCCGATCGCCGCCAGGTAGTCGCGGCTCGCCGTGTATGCCGAGCTGACCCGCCGTCCCAGTGCCGCCGTGTCGCGATAGGCCCACGGGTTGTCGTCGCGCTCGTCGCCGACTCCGGTGGGGAGCACATGCACGCGTACGCCGTCCGGCACCGCCGCCATCTCCCGCGCGAACCGGGCCCGGCGCCCGATCTCCATCGCGGTCTGCGCCACCTCCCACGGCCGGGTGGGCGGGGTGAGCGGCCGCTCCAGCCGCCCCACGTGCAGCACGTAGACCTCCTGCGCGCCCAGCTCCAGTGCACGCCCCACCGGGAGCGTGTTCACGATCCCGCCGTCGACGAAGTGCTCGCCGTCGATCTCGACCGGCGGCAGCAGCCCCGGCACCGCGGCGGCGGCGAGCACCGGATCGAGCAGCGGACCGGCGTGGAACCACACCTCCGCCGCCCGCTGGATGCTCGCCGTGCAGACGTGCAGCGGGACGGCCAGCTCCTCGAAGGTGCCCGGCAGCGCCCGGTCCAGCAGCCGCCGCAGCGGCGCGGGCGAGTGCAGATGGGTACGCGTGGCGAACCGCCGCAGCTGCCGAGGGATCGACTCGCCGTAGACCTCGCCCATCTCCGGCGTACCCCACAACCGCATCAGCAGGTCGGTGACCTCGGGAGCCGGATTCGCCGCGACGACGGCGCCGTTGATCGCGCCGATCGAGGTCGCGACGACGAGATCGGGGCGGATATCGGCGCGGAAGAGCGCGCGGAGCATGCCGACCTCCACACCGCCCAGCACACCACCGCCACCCAGCACGAACGCGACCGGAGCATCACCCATGCCCAGATCTTCACACAACTAGCTGCGGAGAGCAGTGATGATCGTCCCAACTCTTCAAGAGTTGGCCCTAAAGCAGGTCCGAACCAGCCAAGATCGCCGCAACTCTTGAAGAGTTGGTGCTAAAGCGGCGTTACCGCAGGCGGTAGCCGTTCCGGTCGAAGAGGAAGAGCCGGCGTAGGTCGACCTCGACGGCGAACGCCGATCCGATCGCGGGTCGGGCACCCGACGGCGCCCGCACCACCAGGTGGCGCAGCGGCTCCTCGGGCTCCTCGAACGCCGCCTCCGCCTGGCGCTGCCGAGGGATGGGGTTGAGCCGCCGACGCTCGACGACCGGCGCGGCCCGCTGCGGCGGCGGCAGCGCGACGAGGTCGGTCGCGACGTGGACCAGCAGCTCCGCGCCGAGGTCCTCGACGAACGCCACGGTCCCCCGCAGCACCGCACCCGCGGCGTCGACCGGGCACGGGCGCATGGCTTCGGATCGAAGCGCCACCGTCACCCTCTCGGTATGCCGGGCGACGAGCCCGGCGGCGGCAGGATCACTCGCCGGGATGACGATGCTCTGCGAGCCCATGTCGAGCTCCGCGGCGCCGTCCTTGCCCGCATAGACGGCGCCCTGGACCAGGGTCGTCTGAGCGGAGCTGACGAAGCTCGCCACGAAGACGTCGTCGGGGTCGGTGCGGACCTCCTGCGGGGTGCCGATCTGGTGCACCCGGCCGCGGTTGAGGACGACGATCCGGCTGGCGAGCATCAGCGCCTCGCTCTGATCGTGCGTGACATAGATCGTGGTGACACCGAGCCGCTTGGCGAGAGCGGCGATCTCCTCGCGCAGCGCGATACGCAGATGGGCGTCGAGCTGCGAGAGCGGCTCGTCGAGCAGGAACGCCCGGGGGCGGCGCACGATCGCCCGGGCCACCGCGACCCGCTGCCGCTGGCCGCCGGAGAGCTGATCGGGGCGCCGGTCGAGCAGGGAGCCGATGCCCAACTCGGCGGCGACCTCCGCGACCCGCTGCCGGTCGAGGACCTTCGTGCCCGCGGTCTCCGCACCGGAGGCGCCGAAGCGCATGGGCGCGGCGATGTTCTCCGCGACCGACATGTGCGGATAGGGGGCGAACTCCTGGAACACCATGGCGAGGCCGCGATCGCGCGCGGGGATCTGCGACGTGTCGACACCGTCGAGCAGCACCACACCCGAGGTCGGATCCTCAAGACCGGCGATCAAGCGCAGGATCGTGGTCTTGCCGCACCCCGTCGGGCCGAGCAGCGCGATGAATTCGCCCTGCTCGACGGTCATCGTGACGTGATCGACGACCATGCGTCGCCCGTAGGCCTTGGTGAGGTCACGAGTCTCGATCATCTTCACTGCCTCCTCGCCACCATCGTCGCCCTACTCATCGAGCAACGGAATGGCCAAACCGGGCAATCCTTCGACCCGAACGAAAAGGACCTTGAATGATCTCCGCCGCCAAAGCGACGGAAATCATTCAAGGTCCCGCGAAACGGTTTGGCGTTCCGGAGCCCCGGCGGCTCTGCCAGGGCTCCGGAACAGTCTTGGTCAGACCAGGAGCCAGAGCGCCGGTACGTTCGCCGGCTCCCAACCCACGATCGAGGTGTGCGGCTGGCGGCACTGGTAGGTCTTGCCGCCGTAGGTCACCCGGGCACCCGTCGCGTACGCCGTGTTGGGCGCCCAGGCCGGGTAGGCACTCGACACGCTGGGCGAGGGCGATGCCGACGGGGACCGGGACGGCGAGACGGACGGGGACGGCGAGGCCGACGGCGACTTCGAGGGCGACGGGGAGGCCGACGCGGACGGAGAGACCGAGGGCGATGCCGACGGCGAGACCGACGGCGACGGAGACGCGGTGCCGCCACACGGTCCCTGGTCGACCCAGACGCTCGCGACACCGGGCGTCTCACCCTGCGTCCACCACTGGGCCTTCCACTTGCGACCGTTGTAGGAGGCGAACTGCCCGCCGGTGTAGATCGTGCCCGGCAGCCACGGTGCGGCGTCGCACGGCGGAGCGGAGACGCTGGTGCTCGCGGAGGGGGAACCGCTCGGCGCCACCCCGCCCCGGGCGTTGTCGGCGCTCAGCGCGTAGGTCTGCCCGGCGAAGGTGAGCGTGTAGTTGGACGGGCTCGCGATCGGGAGCACGTAGTTCAGCGTCACCTGCGCCGTTGCCCCCGGCGCGATCGGTGCCGAACTCGGGATCGTGACGGTCGCGTGGTGGAAGTCGCCGCGCAGGCCGCCGATGTTGCTGCCGGTGTGGCCGGCCGTCACCGTCATCGGCCAGCCGGACTGCTGGGACATGTTGCCCGGCGCCGACGTGCCGTAGTCGAACTCGAGCACCGCACCACCGGGGATGGTGGTCGTCGAGTTGTTCTTCAGGGTGAGCTTCGGGTTGATCGGGTAGTTGGCGTCGCCGAGCGCGAAGCCCTCCAGCGTGACGCCGATGTCCAGCGTCTGCGTCGGCATGGTCCGGTTGGCCCGGCTCGCCCCGTACGCCGAAGCGGTCTTGAACTTGTCGTAGATCAGGTTCGTCAGCGTGTTGCCGATGAAGTACTGGCCCTTGCCGGAGTCGTAGGTGTAGTCGCCCGCGAGCTCCCAGATCATGATGCCGCCGATGCCCCGGCTGTTGACGTAGTCGGCCTTGACCCCGATGGACTGCTCGTCCTCGGTGGAGAGGAAGACCTTCTTCGTGCTGTTCCACAGCCACGGTGCGACGAGCGCCGAGGAGTAGTTGCGGGCGTAGGTGCCGGTGATCCGGTCCTCCGGGTCGGTCGCCGGAGTCAGGCCGTAAGCGGCCAGGTAGTCGCCGGTGATCCCGTTCTCCAGGTTCTTGGCGTGCCACATCGGGTTGGAGCCGGCCGGCTCCTCGGCGCCGTTGGAGAGCAGGTCGTGCCAGAGGTTGTCGATGCCGACCGCGCCGTCACCGCAGGGGCTCTGGGTGCCGACCGCGCAGCCGGACGTCTTGGCCGCCTTGCCCCACAGGCCGTTGGTGCCGCCGACGACGTTGCGGAAACCGCGCGTGTAATACGGCACGCCCACGTTGATCCGGCCGCTCTGCACCGCGCCGCGGAAGTAGTGGTAGGCCCAGTCGGTGTTGAGGTAGCCGATGTTCTGGTAGGCGCCGTAGACGCCCGCCCCGGCGAGCTCGGCGTCGTCACCGTTGTCGTAGAGCGCCGCGTTGGGGCCGACGAACTGGTTCCAGGCGCCGTGCAGGTCGTAGGACATGATGTTGATGTAGTCGAGGTACTGCGTGGCCTGGTAGGACTCCTCGCCGCGCAGCAGCCAGCCGGAGGCCGGGGCCGCGACGGTGACCATGTAGTACTTGCCGTCGGCCGCCGCGGCTGCGTCCAGCTTCTCCCGCAGCGTCTTCATCAGCTGCTGGTAGGAGCGGTTCAGCCCGGCCCGGCGCGAGTTGGCCTGCCCGAAGTCGAGCGGGTTGCCGGCGTCGGCGTTGGAGGTGGGGTACTCGTAGTCGATGTCGACGCCGTTGAAGCCGTAGGTCCGCACGAACGCCACGACCGAGTCGGCGAAGGTGTTGATGCCGGCGGTGTTGATCGAGTTGTCGGCGTTGGTGGTCATCCGGTAGAAACCGCCGGAGTCCTGGTGTACGCCGTTCTCGTCGAAGAAGCCGCCGGTCTCCGCCCAGCCGCCGACGCTGATCAGCGTCTTGACGTTGGGGTTGGCCTTCTTGTATTTGTTCAGCAGGTTGAAGTGGCCCGTGTAGGGGAACGCCGGGTCCATCTCGGCGCCCGCCACGCCCGGCCACGTCATGTTGGTGGCGGCGTTGTTGGCGGCGCTCGGGTTGCCGATCGAGATCTTGTTGCTGCCGTCGACGTGGGCGAAGGCGTAGTTGATGTGGCTTACCTTCTGCCACGGGATCTGGTTGACCAGGTAGGCCGGGGCGCCGTTCTTGCCCGTCCGCCAGCTCGTGAAGTAGCCGATGATGCGGCGCGGGTGGTCGGCGCCCATCGACTCACGCCCGTTGAGGTCGTAGGCGGCGCAGTAGGGCACCGCCACACCGGGGGTGCGGTAGAGCCCGTCGGGGCGACATGCGGTGTGGTCGACGGCCGAATTGGCCGTGCCGGCGAAGGACATGGCCATCGTCGCGGCCGCGAGGCCGGTGACCGTGGCAGTGAGCAGGTGGAGCAGAGATTTCCGCTTCATCTTTCACTCTCCCGAGTGGACGATCCCGTGATGAACCCTGGCTGGGGAACAACTCTGAACAAAGTTTTCTATTAACTTTGCTAAGAGATTAGGCGTGTGTCCAGGATCACGCAATAGTCCAAGGTCATTTGGCACCCTTGCCCATCCCTGGCGCCGAAGGCGCCGCGACACAGAGCTTCGCGGAGCGCGCCGCGGCGCCTGGGCTGAGGAGCACGCAAGCTTCGCGGAGCGAAGCGACCCGGGAACAGAGAGCTTCGCGGAGCGCGCCGCGGCGCCTGGACTGAGGAGCGCAGCGACGAGGGAAGGCGCCGCACAGGGCGCGCGGAGCGAAGCGACCCAAAAAAGGAGCGACGAGGGAAGACGCCGCACAGAGGCGCGCGGGAGCGAAGCGACCCAGAAACAGCGGCCAGAAACAGAGGCGGGGCGGTGGAAGACGGCAACCTCGAACCCCCTCCGGGGTTGCCGTCCTCCACCGCCCCATGGGGAGGAGAAGAGTCAAGCTGTGCGGGCTGTGCGCCCCACTATCTTTAGGACGTCACGCCGAGCGTTACGGTTGCCGTCAACGGCGCACCATCTCGGGTGATCGTCAGCTGGATCTGGTCACCGGACTTGTGACCCTGGATCGATGCGACGAGCGCCTCGGAGTCGACGATGGGCTTGCCATCGATCTTCGTCACGATGTCGCCGACCTTGAGCCCGGCCTTCTCGGCCGGTCCGCCGCCGGTCAGCTCGCTGATGACGGCGCCGCCCTTCTCGTCGGTCGTCACCTTGACGCCGAGGAAGGCGTGGCTGACCTTTTCGCCCTTCTGGAGCTGGTCGGCGATCGCCTTCGCCTTGTCGCTCGGGATCGCGAAGCCCACGCCGATGTTGCCCTCGCTGCCGCCGTTGGTCGCGATCGCCGAGTTGATGCCGACGACCTCGCCCTTCGTGTTGACGAGCGCGCCACCGGAGTTGCCCGGGTTGATCGCGGCGTCGGTCTGCAGCAGGCCGGTCATCGTCGTGCCGCTGATGGTGATGTTGCGGTCCTTGGCGCTGATGATGCCCTCGGTCACCGAGCCCTCCAGGCCCAGCGGCGAGCCGATGGCGAGAACCGTGTCACCGACGAGGATCGCGCTGCTGTCGGCGAATTTCGCTGGGGTCAGCTTCGTCGACTCGGCCTTGACCACGGCGAGATCCGACCGGGGGTCGGTGCCGACGATCGTGGCGTTGATCTTCGAGCCGTCGCTGAGCACGACCGTCACGGTCTTGCCGCGGGCACTGGCGACCACGTGGTTGTTCGTGACGATGTAGCCGTCGGCCGTCATGACGACGCCCGAACCCTCACCGCCCTCGGTCTTGATCGAGACGACGCTCGGCTGGACTGCTGCGGCGATGCTCGCCAGCGACGTCCGGTCGATCGCCGGGGCGGCCTGGACGGTCGTCGTGTTGACCACGTCCTTGTCGCCGAAGAAGTTGGCGCCGACGACGCCGCCGACCAGGCCCGACGAGATCGACAGGATCGCGGCTGCCGCGACTCCCGCCAGGATCTTGCCGAACGGGCGGGGCTTGGGCGCGGCGGGCATCGCCCAGGCGGGCGGGGTGCCCGGCGGGACGGTGCCGTCATAGCCACCCGACAGCGGGGTGGCGGCCGGGTAGGCCTGGTATCCGGCGGCGGGCTGCGGCTGCGAGCCGTAGACCGGCTGCTGCGCGGTCACCGGCTCGGCAGCCGGTACGGGCTGCGCTGCGGTCACCGGCACCGCGGCGGCGGGCTGCGCGTCGGCGGCCGGCCGCTGCCAGGCCGCTCCGGAGTCGGTCGAGGCGGGCTCGTTCGACTGCGGTCGAGTCGACGGCTCCGGCATGTTCTGCGGTTCGGTCATGTCCATCAGTCTTCCCGGTCTATCTTGCGGACCTCTGTAACTAACCTGAAACTCGGCTGAGAATCACAATCTCTGGCGCTATTTCCCGACTCCTGCCGGGAGGTTGCACTACGGGTGATCTGCGTAGGAGTCGACCTCGTCGTCCAGCGGCAGCCGAACGCGGAAGGTCGCGCCCTGTCCCGGCGTCGAGTCAACCTCGACCGTTCCTTCGTGCGCGGCAACGAGAGCGGCGACGATCGCCAGTCCGAGCCCCGTGCTCATGGATCCGTCGGCCTTCCTCGTCCGGGCCGCGTCGGCGCGGTAGAACCGTTCGAAGACGCGGTCGCGCTGCTCCGGATCGAGACCCGGACCCTCGTCGGTGACCTCGATCACTGCGTAGCCCGGCTCACCGGGCTCCGCGCGGAGGGCGAGCTTTATCGGCGTCCCGGCGGGGGTGTGTGCCATGGCGTTGCTCATCAGGTTGCCGATCACCTGGCGCAGGCGGGCGTCGTCGCCGTTGACGACGAGCTGCCCCGCGTCGGGCGCGGTGACCAGGTCGATCTGCCGGTCGGCCGCGACCACCCGCGCCGCCTGCACCGCCTCCATCGCGAGCACCCGCAGCTCCACCGGCTGGTGGCGCAGCGGCCGCTCCCGGTCGAGCCGGGCGAGCAGCAGCAGGTCCTCGACGAGCAGGCCCATCCTCGCGGCCTCGTCCTCGATCCGCTTGACGACCTCGGCGACCTTCTCCGGCGACGTCACCGCGCCCTGCCGGTAGAGCTCGGCGAAGCCGCGGATCGTCGTCAGCGGCGTACGCAGCTCGTGCGAGGCGTCGGCGACGAATCGCCGCATCCGGTCCTCGGAGATGCGGGCGTCCGCCTCCGACGCGGCCCTGTGCGGTGAAGGCCGCCTCGACCTGCGAGAGCATCGAGTTGAGCGACCGGGCCAACGAGCCGACCTCGGTCCGCGGATAGGCGGCGCCCGCCTCCGGGTCGGGTACGCGCTGCGTCAGGTCCCCCTCGGCGATCTTCCCCGCCGTCCGCTCGATCGCGCTGAGCGGCCGGAAGCTGCGCCGGATGAGTTCGGTGCCGATCGTCGCGGCGAAGAGCAGCACCGAGATCCCGCCGTAGACATTGATCCACATAAGCTGCTGCAGGGCCTTGTCCAGGTCCCTCGTGCTCATCGCGATGACGAGGAGCCGGTTGCCCGGCAGCTTGGTGACCTTGACGCGCCAGTGCGACTTGCCGTCACCGGAGGCGACGGTGAAGGGGTCGCCCGCCCGGTTCGCCAGCGAGATCAGGTTGTCGGGGAAGTCGGGGTACTGCGACCGCTTCGCCGACGTGATGTCGCGGGGCCATGGCACTTCGCCGTCGAGGTTCGGACCGATGGTGACGAAGTATCCGGGATTGGAATAGCCGTCGGAGGCGCCCAGCACGCGGGCGACCTCCTCGGTGCTGCGGTTGCCGGCATCCTCGCTGAGCTGGTCGTCGATGTGGTCGGTCATGTAGCGGCGCATCGCCATCGTGCTCGCGATGCCGATCAGACCGATCGCCACCGTGAGGAGGGCGAGCACCAGCACGATCAGCTTCGTCCGCAGCGGCACCCGCTGAAGTCGATCTTTCATGCGGAGGGCTTCCGCAGGACGTAACCGACACCTCGCAGCGTCTGGATCAGCCTCGGTTCCACCGAGTCGACCTTGCGGCGCAGGTAGGAGATGTAGGACTCGACGATGTTGTCATCACCGCGGAAGTCGTAGTTCCAGACGTGGTCGAGGATCTGCGCCTTCGACAGCACCCGGTTGGGGTTGAGCATGAGGTAGCGCAGCAGCTTGAACTCGGTTGGCGAGAGCTGCACCCGGTGGCCGCTGCGGAAGACCTCGTGCGTCTCCTCGTCCAGCGTCAGGTCCGCGAACTCCAGCTGCGGCGACGCGGCCTCACCCGCCGTGCGGCGCAGCACCGCACGGATCCGCGCGGTGAGCTCCTCCAGGCTGAAGGGCTTGGTCACGTAGTCGTCGCCACCGAGGGTCAACCCCCGGATCTTGTCCTCCGTCGCGTCGCGCGCGGTCAGAAAAACCACGGGGGTACGCACACCCTCGGCCCGCATCCGCCGGATGACCTCGAATCCGTCGAGGTCGGGCAGCATCACATCGAGCACGACGAGATCCGGACGGCGCTCGGTGAAGGCGGCGACACCCTCACTGCCACTCGTCGCCGTGCGCACCTCGAAGCCGGCGAACCGTAGGCTCGCGCTGAGCAGCTCGACGATATTGGGGTCGTCCTCGACCACGAGCAGCTTCGCCTCGACCTGTGCGGAATTCATGGGTCCATTGAACCCACAGCATCTGCGCTATCGCTGCGACTCTCCTGAGAGAAAACTGTGTGGGTGAGCAGAACCACCTCAACGCAGGAGATCGCGCAGCGTTCTCAGCGTGGAGTCTAGGGCTGCGGTCACCGCCCGGCTACGGCCGGGATCGGGCTTGGCACGGGCGATCAGGCCCCGCGCCTCATCGGTGAACGCATCCAGCTGCCGCTGCAGGTCGGCGTTGCCGGCCGACGCCTCGACGGGGTTTCGTGCCTGGATGACCGGGCCGCCCCGGTTGACGGCCCGGGTCTGCTCGCGCAGCTGTCGTCGCGTGTCGCGGACACCACCGCGGACCTGCTGGGCTATCTCCTCCGCATAGCCGGTGAGGTCGCTGAGGGAGGCCTCGATCTCGGCGGCGAGCGCAGCGACCTCGCTCGCCCGTGCGGTGAGTTCCGCTTCACCGGCGGGGGTGATGGCGTATGTCTTGCGGCCGCCGGCCTCGACGTGGGTGACCAGCCCTTCGGTCTCCATCCGGGCCAGCCGGGGATAGATCGTGCCCGCGCTCGGGACATAGAGGCCCTGGAAGCGCTCCTCCAGCAGCCGCATCAGCTCATAGCCGTGCTTGGGACCCTCCGCCAGCAGGGTCAGCAGGTAGAGGCGCAGCCGCCCGTGCGAGAAGACCGGGGTCATCCGAGCTCGTCCGATCCGAGGCCGGCGAGCAGCGAGACGTCACCGCTGGTCGTCGCGGCGGTGAGCTTGCCGGTCCCCCGGCCGAGCACGCCCTCGGCGTGGTTGGTGAAGACCTTGGCGCCCGGGTCGACGATCTCGGCGAAGGAGCTGGTGATGCGGCCCGACGCGGTCCGCAGCGCGACGGCGAGGTCGCTCTCGGCCGGGATCCGCAAGGTGATGTCGCCGGAGATCGTGTGGAAGGCGAGCTCGGTGTGGAGGGGCTCGTCCAGGTCGCAGGTGATCGTCCCGGAGATCGTCTTGCCGCGGACCTTGCTCGCGGACGACTCCGCGAGGGCGAGATCACCGGAGACCGTCTGCATGGAGAGCTCGCCGCTGACCCGCATCGCCTCCACGTCGCCCGAGACGAGCTTGACGGTGGTGGTGCCGCCGACGCCGAGCAGGCTGATCCGCCCCGACGTGACATTGACGCTGGTGCTGGCCCGCAGGCCCGAGACCGTGACGTTGGCCTCGTTCATCCGCAGGTCGACGACGGTCTGCGGCGGCACGCCGATGGTGATCTCGGATCGCCGCTTCGCCCATCGCCGCCACGACAGGTGGGCGAGCCAGCGCCGGCCACGACCGTGGCGCAGGCGCAGCCGCCCGTTGTCTGCCGTGAGCCGGAGCTTCGTGCCACCGGAGTCGTTGACCTCCACCCGGCACGGCCCCGGGGCGGCGACGATGTTGAGCCGCCCCTTGACCAGCCACACCTCGAGCCGGTCGACCGGCTCGTGGATGGTCAACCGCTCAGGATCCGTGATAGTCCGGTGCACCACTGAAGCGTAGCGGCACTCGCGATACATCGCGAGTTGCCTGCTGAGCGATCATCACGGGTGGCGCGTTGCGCACCGTGACCTCCGCCAGCCGAGCCAGGGCCCGGCGATCCGTCTCCGGCTCGGCGAAGAGCGACCGCCCCGCGCTGGCGGTGATCGTCAGCTCCCGGGTACGCGCCATCCGCCGCAGCGAAGCCATCAGGGTGTCCTGCCCGACGAACGCCGCCACGGTGCTCTCCACCCCGCCGACCCGGAATCCGAGCGCGACCGGGGTCACCCGGGCACCGGCGTCCACCGCGGCCTGGAAGAACGCCGGGCGCATCGGTACTCGGCAAGCACCGCAGGTCGTCGTCGCCTCGGGGAAGACCACGACCGTGCCGCCCGCACGGAGCGCCGCGGCGACCCGGTCCACGGCACCCGGCAGGCCCCTCGGTGACGAGCGGTCGATGAAGATCGCGCCCATCGTGGCGGCGAGCGAGCCGATCACCGGCCAGCCCCGCACCTCCCGCTTCGAGACGAGGCGGGCCTTTCCGTCCAGCGCCATCATCAGGACCACGTCGACCCAGGAGACGTGGTTCGCGACGAGGAGTCCGGGGCGGAACTTTCCGCGTACCACCAGGCGAAGCCCCAGCGACGCGAGCAGGGCGCGCGAGAACGCCTTGACCACCGCGGGCCTGCGTGCCACGAACGGCTTCGCCAGGACGAACGCGAGCAGCAGCACGAAACCGGCGCTGAGCCGGGCCCAGTAGCGCAGCAGTGACACACGCTGCGTCGCGACCGGCAGGCAGTGGTCGCCGCAGTCGCTCGTCGGATCCCACAGCGAGCTCATACCGATTCGATCCCGAAGTGCCTGAGGTATTTCGAGTCGATCCGGTCCAGGTTGAGCAGCACGTAGAAGTCGGCGCAGTCGAAGTCCCGGTCGTAGGCCGGCTCGCCGCACACCCAGGCACCGAGCCGCAGGTAGCCCTTGAGCAGCGGGGGCACGGCGACCCGGCCCACCGGCTCCGCCGACGGCAGCCAGGGGGCGTGCGGGGTGACCCGGAGCTCCGGCGGGCTGAGGTGCTTCTGCGTCAGCCCGCGTACGCCGGCCGCCGTCACGCCGCCGTCGGCGAGCGGGACCGAGGCGCACCCGCCGAGCCAGCGGTGCCCGCCGCGGGCCAAGTAGCTGGCGATCCCCGCCCACATGATGTTGATGACCGCGCCGTTGCGGTGGTCGGGAGCCACGCAGGAGCGGCCCGCCTCGACCAGCTTGTCGCGCAGCACCGTGAGGCCGCCCATGTCGAACTCGGTCTCGGCGTAGCGGCGGCCGAGCCAGACCGCGCGCTGCGGCGGCAGCAGCCGGTAGGTCCCGACCACCTCACCGGACGCGTCGTGGCGCACGACGAGGTGATCGCAGTAGGCGTCGAACTCGTCGACGTCGGACCCGGCGACCTCGGAGTGCAGGGTGGCACCGAGCTCCTCGGCGAAGACCTGGTAGCGAAGCTTCTGTGCGGCTTCGACCGTGGCCGCATCGCTGGCGATGAGCGCCGAATATCCCGTCGGCGCCGCGGTCAACAGAATTGTCATGCGCCCTGTGTAAGGGCCCCCAGCAGCTACGGCGTGTCGGCTTGACCCCACCAACATGACCACAACATGAAGCTCTGTTGTTGGTCGTGACGTTGCCCCGTCCATCGATCCGCAACGCACCGGGGCGCCGTGGTGCCGACGACGGCCCACCAGCCAATAATGGGGCGATGGGAAAGCGGAAGCTGATCGTGACGGGGCGGTTCAACGGGCCGCCGACCTCGGGAAACGGCGGCTACACGGCTGGGCTGCTCGCCGGGGAACTGCCGAGCGGCCCGGCGACGGTGACGCTGCGCCTGCCGCCGCCGCTCGACACGCCGATGGTGGTGGTCCAGGCGGAGCCCGGCAAGGTCGAAATGCGCGACGGGGATGCGGTCGTCGCGACCGGCAAGGCGGCGACCGAGCCGCTCGACGCGGCACCCGCCTTCGCCGACCCGGCCGCCGCCGGGCCCTACGCGGGATTCACGGACCATCCGTTCCCGACCTGTTATGTCTGCGGTCCGGATCGCGCCGCCGGTGACGGGCTGCGCATCTTCCCCGGCCGGATTCCCGACGGTCGGACGGCCGCGAGCTGGCACGTCCCGGGTGACGTGAATGCGACAACGATCTGGGCCGCGCTGGACTGCCCCGGTGGCTGGGCACTGATCGCCCCCGGCCGGCCGTATGTGCTCGGCCGGATCAGCGTCGCGATCAACGTGCTGCCCCGACCCGGCGAGGAGTGCGTCATCATCGGCGAGACCGTGGGAACGCAGGGGCGCAAGGGGTTCGTGCGCAGCGCGCTCTACACGCCGACGGGTGTGCTTCTCGCACACTCGAACGCCACCTGGATCTCCGTCTGACACCGCAGGCTGTTGTTTCCGGCGCGCCCTGCGGGGCTCCGGTCGCTGCGCTCCCTGCACTCCTCATGCCAGCCAGGCAGTTGTTTTGGCGCGCCCTGCGGGGCTCCGGTCGCTGCGCTCCCTGCACTCCTCATGCCAGCCAGGCAGTTGTTTTGGCGCGCCCTGCGGGGCTCCGCTCGCTGCGCTCCCTGCACTCCTCGTGCCAGCGCCGTGTGAGGCGCGACACCTGATGACCACCGTGCGCTGAGTAGTGGGGCAGGCGCGTAGCCTGGACACGGCCTTAACCCACACTCAGCGCTTGGCTGCGATTCCCACAAGAGGGCGAGAGCGAACGTGTCGACCCAGCACACCTCGGACAACCCCCTGGCCAGCTTCGGTCCCAACGAATGGATCGTCGAGGAGATGTACCAGCGGTACCTCACCGATCCGGCCAGCGTCGATCCTGCGTGGCACGACTTCTTCGCCGACTACAAGCCGGCCGGTGATGCCGCTCCCGCGTCCACCAAGGCGGCGGCAGCGCCCGCGGTGACTCCGGCTCAGGCCGCACCCGCCGCAGCCGCCGCGCCCGCCGCCACACCCGCCGCCCCGCCCCCGGCCCCCGCTCCGGCGAAGGCTGCCGCCGCGGCCCCCGCGAAGGCCGCTCCCGCCAAGGCCGCACCGGCGCAGGCAGTGCCCGCCGGTGGGACGACGGTCCCGCTGCGCGGTGTCGCCAGCAAGATCGTCCAGAACATGGACGCGTCGCTGGCGGTGCCGACCGCGACGAGCGTCCGCGCCGTCCCGGCCAAGCTCCTCGCCGACAACCGCATCGTGATCAACAACCATCTCGCCCGCGGTCGCGGCGGGAAGGTCAGCTTCACCCACCTCATCGGGTACGCGCTGGTCAAGGCCCTCGCCGCGCACCCGGAGATGAACAACTCCTTCGCCGAGGTCGACGGCAAGCCGGTGATGGTCGTGCCGGAGCACGTCAACCTGGGCATCGCCATCGACCTGCAGAAGCCCGACGGCTCGCGCACCCTCGTGGTGCCGTCCATCAAGGGCTGCGAGCTGATGGACTTCCGCCAGTTCTGGGCCGCCTATGAGGACACCGTCCGCCGGGCCCGCCGCAACGAGCTGACGATGGACGACTACACCGGGACGACCTTCTCGCTGACCAACCCCGGCGGCATCGGCACGGTGCACTCGCAGCCGCGCCTCATGGTCGGCCAGGGCACCATCATCGGCGTCGGCGCCATGGAGTACCCGGCGCCCTTCTCCGGCATGAGCGAGACCCAGCTCGCCGAGATGGCCGTCAGCAAGATCGTGACGCTGACCAGCACCTACGACCACCGGATCATCCAGGGCGCGCAGTCCGGCGAGTTCCTGAAGGTCGTGCACGAGCTGCTCATCGGCGACGAGTTCTACGACGAGCTCTTCACCTCGCTGCGGATCCCCTACGAGCCGGTCCGCTGGGTCACCGACATCGCGCACACCTCCGAGGGCCAGATCGACAAGGCGGCCCGGGTCGTCGAGCTCATCCGCGAATACCGCGTGCGCGGCCACCTGATGGCCGACACCGACCCGCTGGAGTTCGAGATCCGCAAGCACCCGGACCTCGACATCCGGGAGCACGGCCTGACCCTGTGGGACCTCGACCGGTCGTTCCCGGTCGGCGGTTTCGCCGGCAAGCAGAAGATGAAGCTCCGCGACGTCCTCGGCGTCCTGCGCGACTCCTACTGCCGCCGCATCGGCATCGAGTACATGCACATCACCAGCCCCGAGGAGCGCGACTGGATCGCGGGCCGGGTGGAGAGCAAATACACCAAGCCGACCCGCGAGGAGCAGCAGCACATCCTCAACCGGCTCAATGCCGCCGAGGCCTTCGAGACCTTCCTCGCCACCAAATACGTCGGCCAGAAGCGCTTCTCGCTGGAGGGCGCCGAGTCGGTGATCCCGATGCTCGACGAGGTGCTGCAGAGCTCCGCCGAGGCGGCTCTCGACGAGGTCGTCATCGGCATGGCCCACCGTGGACGCCTCAACGTGCTCGCCAACATCGTGGGCAAGCCGTACGAGAAGATCTTCAACGAGTTCGAGGGCCACCTGGACCCGAAGTCCGCCCAGGGGTCCGGCGACGTGAAATACCACCTCGGCATGACCGGCAAGTTCACCTCGCCGGACGGCCAGCACGGCGTGACGGTCTCCCTCGCGGCGAACCCGTCGCACCTGGAGGCGGTCGATCCGGTGCTGGAGGGCATCGTGCGGGCCAAGCAGGACCGCCTGGACCTGGGCCTGGAGGGCTACACGGTGCTGCCGGTGCTGGTGCACGGCGACGCCGCCTTCGCCGGGCAGGGCGTGGTCGCCGAGACGCTCAACCTGTCGCAGCTGCGCGGTTACCGCACCGGCGGCACGGTCCACATCGTCATCAACAACCAGGTCGGCTTCACCACCGCCCCGGAGTATTCTCGGTCGTCGCTCTACTGCACCGACGTGGCGCGGATGATCCAGGCGCCGATCTTCCACGTCAACGGCGATGACCCCGAGGCCGTCGTCCGGGTGGCCCGCCTCGCCTTCGAGTACCGCCAGGCCTTCAACAAGGACGTCGTCATCGACCTCGTCTGCTACCGCCGGCGCGGTCACAACGAGGGCGACGACCCGTCGATGACCAACCCGCTGATGTACCAGATCATCGACACGAAGCGCTCGACCCGCAAGCTCTACACCGAGGAGCTGATCGGCCGGGGCGACATCACCGTCGCCGAGGGCGAGGAGGCGCTGCGCGACTTCCAGCAGCAGCTCGAGACCGTCTTCAAGGCGACCCGGGCCTCGGCCTCGTCGCCCGCGACGATGAAGCGCTCGCGGGAGCCGCAGGCCGAGCCGATCGTGGCGACCGCGGTCAGCGCCGAACTCGTCGCGCAGATCGGCCAGGCGCACGTCAACCTGCCCGAGGGCTTCACCCCGCACAAGCGGGTGCAGCAGCTGCTCGACCGCCGGGCCAAGATGTCGGTCGAGGGCGACATCGACTGGGGCTTCGCCGAGATCATCGCGTTCGGCTCGCTGCTCGCGCAGGGTGTCACGGTCCGGCTCTCGGGTCAGGACTCACGCCGGGGCACCTTCGTGCAGCGGCACGCGGCGATCGTCGACGCGCAGACCGGCTCGGACTTCCTGCCGGTCACGGCGGTGGCGACGGGCGACGCCCGCTTCCACGCCCACGACTCGCTCCTGTCGGAGTACGCGGCCATGGGCTTCGAGTACGGCTACTCCGTCGAGAACCCGGACGCGCTCGTGCTCTGGGAGGCGCAGTTCGGCGACTTCGTCAACGGCGCGCAGTCCATCGTGGACGAGTTCGTCTCGTCGGGCGAGGCCAAGTGGGGCCAGCAGTCGTCGGTGACGCTGCTGCTGCCGCACGGCCACGAGGGCCAGGGACCCGACCACACCTCGGGCCGCCCGGAGCGCTACCTCCAGCTCTGCGCCGAGGACAACATCCGCGTGGTCATCCCGACCACCCCGGCCAACCACTTCCACCTGCTGCGCCGCCAGGCGCTCACGTCGAAGCGCAAGCCGCTCGTGGTCTTCTCGCCCAAGTCGCTGCTGCGCCACAAGCTCGCCGTCTCGTCGGTCGCCGACTTCACCACCGGCACCTTCCAGCCGGTGATCGGTGAGACCGCGGCGCTCAACCCGACCGACGTCAAGCGCGTGATCCTGTGCTCGGGCAAGGTCTATTACGACCTGGTCCAGGCGCGGTCCGAGCGTGGCATCACCGACACCGCGATCATCCGCCTGGAGCAGCTCTACCCGCTCCCGGTCGAGGAGGTGCGGGCGCAGCTCGCCGCCTACCCGGGTGCCGAGGACTGGGCGTGGGTCCAGGAGGAGCCGGCCAACCAGGGCGCGTGGTCGTTCGTGGCGCTCAACCTGCTGGAGCACCTCGACGGCGTCCGGCTGCGGCGGATCTCCCGCCCGGCGGCTGCGGCACCGGCGGTCGGCTCGGCGAAGCTGCACGACGTGGAGCAGGCTGCCCTGCTCGACGCCGCGCTGCCGAAGCTCAACGGCTAGGCTCCGCCGATGTACTTCACGGATCGCGGCATCGAGGAGCTCGTCGAGCGGCGCGGTGACGAGTCGCTCGCCGTCGAGTGGCTCGCCGAACGCCTGCGCGACTTCGTCGACGGCAACCCGGAGTTCGAGACCGCCGTCGAGCGCCTGGCGACCTACCTGGCCCGCTACGACGCAGACGACGACCTCGACTGACCCTCGTTACGTTTTGCAGCAAAGCGGGCCCATTCTCGCGAGAATGGGCCCGCTTTGCTGCAAAACGTGGCAGGGGTTGATCAGTGGCGGATGACGATCTTGCCGAAGATGTCGCCGGTGGCGAGGCGCTCGAAGGCGGAGCGGGCATCGGCGAAGTCGAAGGTCGAGTCGATCACCGGCTGGACACCCCGGTCCGCGACGAGCTGGACGAGCTCGTCGAGCTCGAGCTGCGTACCCATCGATGATCCTAGGATTTCGAGCTGGAGCGCGAAGATCCGGCGCAGGTCGACGCTGGCCAGGTGGCCGGAGGTCGCGCCGGAGACGACGATGCGGCCGCCGGGCGCCGCGCACTTCATCGAGTGCTCGAACGTCGCGGCACCGACCGTCTCGATCACCACGCCGACCCGCTCGGGCAGCTTGGCGCCGGGCGCCAGGGCGGTCGCACCGAGGGCGGCGATCCGCTCCCGCTTCGCCTCGTCGCGGCTGGTCGCGTAGACCCGCTTGCCCAGCGCGTGCGCCAGGATCACCGCGGCCGTCGCCACCCCGCCGCCCGCGCCCTGGACCAGCACGGCGTCGCTGTGCTTGACCCGGCCCCGAGCCAGCATCGAGTACGCCGTGAGCCACGCCGTCGGCAGCACGGCGGCGTCGGCGTCCGAGATGGACTCCGGCAGCACGACGAGGTTGCCCGCCGGGATCGCCAGCCGGTCGGCGAGGGTGCCCTGGTGCCGCTCGGAGAGGAGCGAGTAGCCGCGCGGATCGGCGGGATCGGGCACCACGGAGTGCACCAGCACCCGGCTGCCGTCCTCGGCGAT
The DNA here is from genome assembly GCF_014204945.1 of Allocatelliglobosispora scoriae. NCBI lineage: Bacteria > Bacillati > Actinomycetota > Actinomycetes > Micromonosporales > Micromonosporaceae > Allocatelliglobosispora > Allocatelliglobosispora scoriae. The sequence goes on along the minus strand of NZ_JACHMN010000002.1, from coordinate 4,445,965 downwards.
GCCGACTGCGTCACACCCCAGGATCATCGGCAGGCGGTCGGTGGGAAGCCCGACACCGCGCAGCGACCAGAGGTCGTGGTGGTTGAGGGAGGATGAGGTCACCCGGACGGTGGTCCAGCCCTCCGGTTCCACCGGATCGGGCCGCTCGCCGACGACGAGCCCGGCCAGTGGATTCTCAGGATTGATCGACTCCGCAAAGATCGCTCGCATGTTTTCCGACGCTAGCAGCAACCTTTTGCCGTGGCTGCGATGTATCTAACGTAGGCGGCAATTCCCCGGACGAACCCCGCCGGGGCTCGGTCGCTGCGCTCCTCCTCCGCGTGCCGTCGTGGAGTATCGTCGCCAACTGCCGCTGCTCGACGTGCCTGCTCTCGAAGGAGACACCAGATGGACTTCGATGAATTGAGGGCCGCCCGGCACCGCCAGCGCATCCGCGCGGTGGTGAGCGCGGCGACCGTGGGTACGGTGACGCTGATCGGCTCCCTCTCCCTCGGTGCCGCGCCCGCCTTCGCCGACCCGGAGCCCGCGACCCGGTCGAGCACGCTGCAGCTCGGCGGCACGAAGCAGCCTTCGGAGCCGCTGCCGGAGCGGGAGCCCACGGCCGCCTATCCCGAGCCGATCCCGGCACCGGGGGCCGAGGGCGTGACGGTCTACGGCCAGCACTCCCCCGCGGCCCGGCGCGGTCAGGCGCGACTCGCTCGCGGGCTGGCCGACTTCGTCGCCCGGCTCGCCCCGAGCGCGACGATCGACTCCTATCAGGACCAGCGGGGCGCGGAGATCCTCGGCGGCCACGCCGGCGGCGCGGTGCTCCGGGATGCCCAGGGCACCGGCCGGCTCGCGATCAGCGTGGGCCTGCGGCTGCCCGGCGGCTCCCCGGCCGCAGTCCGTGCCGCCTCGACCCATCAGGCCCGGCAGGGGCCGCACGGCGAGCAGATCGAGATCTATACCTCGGCGGTGGCCGGCCGGGTCGACTACACGGTTCACGCGTGGTCGGGCGACACCTTCGTCGAGGCAACCGCCGACAACCACGGCGGCAGCGGCGCGGCGACCCGGCCGACCCCGTTCGTCACGGTCGACCAGCTCATCGAGATCGCCTGCCACCCCACCCTCCACCGCACCTAGCCAAGATCATCACGTTTTGCAGCAAAGCGTGGCCTCGCTTCGCGAGATGGCCACCCTTTGCTGCAAAACGTGATGCTAGGCGGGGCAGGCGGACCAGAGGCCCTTGTTGGCGGCCTGGGCTGCGGCGACCACCTCGTCGATCCGCTTGTTGTAGCGGTCGTTCGGCGGGATGTGCAGCGGCCTGGCGTAACCGCCCGCCGCGAGGTCCTCGTTGATGAACGACGACTTGTCGGTCCACGCCCAGACGAGGTAGCGGTTGAAGTTGTCGAGCTTCTGCTGGTCGGCGAGGATGTGCAGCTTCGCCCCGGCGGGCGCCAGCGTGAGCAGCCGCCGGTAGGCGTCGGTGGCGTAGCACTGCGCCTGCCGGTCCTCGCCGCCGTGCACCTCGGGCGCGTCGATGCCGAGCAGCCGCAACTGCACCGGCTCCGTGGTCTTGACGACCGGTCCATTGGCGTTGACCGCGTGGACCTGCAGCGAGTCGCCGTCGATCGCGTGATCGACGATGACCTCCTGGGTGTTGGGCGGCAGCGCCGGAGTGATGACGGCGCTCTCCTCGGGGTCGGAGTGGTACCAGACGAACCACCACGCACCGGCCACGAGCAGCGCGGTCACGATGAGTCCGATGAAAGTGTCCCGGGCCCGGTTCTTCCGAGTTTGCGTTGCAGCCACGTCGGATCAACGATCCGCGGCGGCCTCCGCGCTCATCGCCCGGTGCATGATCTCCATCGCCCGCTCCACCGTCTGCAGCTCGTCGATGTCGAGGCGGAGCAGCAACCGCCGCTGGTGCTCGGTGCCCGCGTCGACGAGCTTGTCGATGAGCTGCCGGCCGCTCTCGGTGAGCTCGACGCGGCGTACCCGCCGATCTTGTGGATCTTCGCGGCGGGTGACCAGGTCGGCCGCGACGAGCCGGTCCACGATGCCGGTCATGGTCGCGAGCGTCACACCGAGCACTCCCACGAGCTCCTGACCGCCCGCTCCGCCCTTGGTCGCGAGGATCAGCATGACCTTGAGCTGCGGCATGGTGAGGTTGAGCTCGAAGAAGGGATTGGATCTATCGCTGGCGAGCATGTGCTGGAACCGCTGCTGCAGATCCATGATCCGGGCGATGGCCAGGTCTTTCTCGCTCATCCAGCGCCTCTCACGACCCCTACGGGCTTCCCTTAGGGGTGAGCCTAACAGCTACCCCGGGCAACGTTAACAGTTCGTGTCGGGCAAACTATTGAGGTCGCACTAAAAACTACTCCCCCCGGAGTTGAGATGTCAGCACTCTCCAGACTCAGCCTTGCCAACCGCGGACTGACCGCGCTCGTCGCCGTGATCATCACGATCTTCGGCCTTATCTCGATTCCCTCGCTGAAACAGCAGCTCTTCCCATCGCTGGACTTCCCGGCCGCCTTCGTCTCGGCGATCTATCAGGGCGCCTCGCCCGACGTCGTCGAGCAGCAGGTCACCGACCCGATCGAGAAGGCGCTGCAGGGCACGCCCGGCCTCTCGAAGATCACCTCGACCACCCGCGAGGGTTCGGCCACCATCCAGATCGAGTTCGAGTTCGGCACCGACCTCGACGACTCGGTCGCCAAGATGCAGACCGCGCTCAACCGGATCGACGCGCAGCTCCCGGCCGGGGTCGACCCCGCGGTCTTCGCGGGCAGCACCGACAACTTCCCGGTGGTGATCCTCGCCGCCAGCGGCGGCGCTGACGAGCGCGAGCTCGCCGACAAGCTCGGCAAGCTGGTCGTCCCCGAAATTCAAGCCATCGACGGGGTACGCCAGGCGGAGCTCTCCGGCGACCGCCAGCAGCAGATCGTCATCACCCCGAACCTGCTCAAGCTCGCCCAGGCCGGTCTCGACCCGTCGGTGATCGCCACCGCCCTGCGCAGCAACGGCATCGTGATTCCCGCCGGCACCCTGACCGAGGGCGAGAAGAGCCTCACGGTCCAGGTCGGCACCCCGCTCGCCACGCTCGACGACCTCAAGGGCATCTACCTGAGCCGGCCGGCGGCGCCCGGCACCACACCGGCCGCCCCCGTGCGGCTCGACTCGGTCGCCTCCGTCGAGGAGCAGCTCGCCCCGCAGACGGCGATCACCCGGACCAACGGCAAGCCGAGCCTGAGCATCATGGTCACGGCCACCCCCGACGGCAACGCGGTCGGCATCTCCAACGAGATCCGCGACCGCCTGCCGGAGCTGACCGCGAAGCTCGGCGCGGGCGCGGCGCTGACGCCGATCTTCGACCAGGCTCCCTATGTCGAGAAGTCGATCGAAGGGCTCACCACCGAGGGCCTGCTGGGCCTCGCGATGGCGATCATCGTCATCCTGGTCTTCCTGCTCTCGGTCCGGTCGACGATCGTCACCGCGGTCTCGATCCCGCTCTCGGTGATCATCGCCCTGATCGCGCTGAAGGTCGGCGACTACTCGCTCAACGTGCTGACCCTGGGTGCGCTCACGATCGCGATCGGCCGGGTGGTCGACGACTCGATTGTCGTGCTGGAGAACATCAAGCGCCACCTCGCCTATGGCGAGGAGAAGCGTGAAGCGATCCTCACCGCCGTCAAGGAGGTCGCGGGCGCCGTGACCGCCTCGACCCTCACCACGGTCGCCGTCTTCTCGCCGATCGCCCTGGTGGGCGGCTTCGTCGGCCAGCTCTTCTCCAGCTTCGCGATCACCATCACGGTCGCCCTGCTCGCCTCGCTGGTCGTCTCGCTGACGATCATCCCGGTGCTCGCCTTCTGGTTCCTCAAGACCTCCGACGGTCCGGACCAGGAGAAGATCCGCCTGGCGGCCGAGGAGAAGGAGCGCAACAGCTGGCTCCAGCTCGCCTACGTCCCGGTGATCAAGTTCGCCACCCAGAAGCGCGTCGCCACGCTGCTCGTGGGCGTCGTCGTCTTCCTCGGCACCGTCGGCCTCGGCGGCCTGTTGAAGACCAACTTCTTCGACTCGTCGGGCGAGAGCACGCTCAGCGTCACCCAGAAGCTGCCCGTCGGCACCAGCATCACCACGACCGACGCCGCGGCGAAGAAGATCGAGGACGTGCTGGCGAAGTCCGAGGGCGTCAAGACCTACCAGGTCACCATCGGCTCCGGCAGCAACCCCTTCGCCGGCGGTGCCGGTGTGGCGACCGCCACCTTCGCGATCACCCTCGACGACGACGTCGTCGCGGGCGACGTGCAGGAGCGGCTCCGCGAGGAGATCGCCGCGTCGGGCGCGGCGGGCGAGATCAAGGTGGACGGTGGCAGCGGTGGCGGCGGCTTCTCCGCGACCGCGCTGCAGGTCATCGTCAAGGCTGACGATCAGGCGGTCCTCAAGACCGCGACCGAGCAGGTACGCCAGGCGATGTCCGAGGTCGCCGACGTGAAGGACGTCACCAGCGACCTCGCGGCGAGCTCGCCCCGCATCCAGGTGACCGTCGACAAGGAGGCCGCCGCGAAGGCAGGCCTCTCCGAGTCGGCCATCGGCCAGACGGTCGCGGGCGCCTTCCGGGGTGCCCCGCTCGGCCAGTTCACCGTCGACGGTCGCCAGCAGACACTGCTGCTCAACCTCGGCGCGGCACCGACCACGGTCGACCAGGTCAAGGCCCTGCGGCTGCCCAGCGCGGCCGGGCTGATCGCGCTCGGCACGGTGGCGAAGGTGGAGCAGGTCGACGGTCCGCAGCAGATCGTGCGGATCGACGGGGACCGGACGGTCACCGTCAACGGCACCGCCACCGGGGCCAACCTGCAGAAGACGACGACCGACCTGACCACGAAGCTCGACGGCCTGAAGCTGCCGGAGGGCGCCAGCTACTCCATCGGCGGTGTCAGTGCCGACCAGGCCGACGCGTTCGCCGACCTCGGGCTGGCGATGCTCGCGGCGATCGCGATCGTCTTCATCATCATGGCGGCGACCTTCCGCAGCATGATCCAGCCGCTGATCCTGCTCGTCTCGGTGCCCTTCGCCGCGACGGGTGCGATCATCCTGCTCCTGCTGACGGGGACGGCGCTCGGTGTCCCGGCGATGATCGGCATGCTGATGCTGATCGGCATCGTCGTCACCAACGCGATCGTGCTGCTGGACCTCATCAACCAGTACCGGGAGCAGGGCGCGTCCGTCTCCGAGGCGGTGATCGAGGGTGGACGGCGTCGACTTCGCCCCATCCTGATGACCGCGGTGGCGACGATCTTCGCACTGCTGCCGATGGCACTGGGGCTCACCGGCAGCGGCGGATTCATCTCGCAGCCGTTGGCGGTCGTCGTGATCGGCGGTCTGCTCAGCTCGACGATTCTGACGCTGGTGCTCGTACCGACCCTCTATGTGATGGTGGAGGGCCGCCGCGAGCGCAAGGCGGCGAAGCGGGCCGCGCGGGCCGGAGCGACCGTGCCGGCACAGCACGAAGCGGGATCCGAGCCGATCTCCGTTTAGGACCGAAACAACTAATGCGGGCCACCCGAAAGGGTGGCCCGCATTAGTTGTTCATCCGATCCTCCATTGTGGCCGGATCGGGTTGCGCTAGAACAGATGTTCGAATAAGGTGGAGCTGTGATCGCAGACACCCCCGGACATGGCAAACGCCCCGGGGAAACCTATTCCCGGGGCGTTGCCGTTGTAATGCGGTGTGTGCGGCTGGGGTCCAGCTCAGAGAGCGGCAGCGCGAACTCGCAGGCCACCGCGACGCTTAACGGCACGTCGCTCCTCTTCACTCATTCCGCCCCAGACGCCGGCGTCCTGACCGGTCTCGAGTGCCCACTGGAGGCACGCGTCGGTCACGGTACAGCGCCGGCAGACCGCCTTCGCCTGCTCGACTTGCAGAACCGCAGGCCCGCTCGTCCCGATGGGGAAGAACAATTCCGGGTCCTCGTCGCGGCAGATTGCACGATGGCGCCAGTCCATGGCGGCAACACTCCTTGTTTGGGATGACCAATATGTTTCGGCGTAACTCGTCGCGCACGGCAGGGATCGACATCACCGTGAGTCACGGATTGCTACGAAACCTGATAATGCGAGAGCGGGCAGCATTGCTGCACTCGATACGCTTGTGAATGCTTTCACGAACTCCCACGATGTCAAGGGGGGTGAGCGGAAAAGGACCGGTCGGGTGAGCAAGCTCACGACCCTTTTGTCCGGATCACCAGGAGTTACCCCGACCCCCGACTGCGACAGTCAGTAATCAATGTAGTACGCTCCGCGCCCCGACACCAGCATTTCGGACTTGTGTCATTTGTGCGCGTCGCCACTTACATCAGCATTGACAGTGCGCCTTTAGCAGATTACTCGTAACGCGTTGGGGACTGAGGAGAAACGAACCATCTCGCGTTCCCCTAAGTAGTCTCCATCAACTTGAAACGCTTGCGGCGTCGTAGAAGTAACGGTGAACTCCGCGAGATCGTGCCAGCGGGCGACCTGACGCCCCTGGGGGTCACCCTCGAGAGACAGGATCTGGGTGATGGTGCGTGCGGTGGCCGTCACACGGAGCGCACGAATTGCCAACACATCGAGGCCCTTGTCGAAGGACGCGTCCGGGGATGCGTTCAGCGGGCGATCGCCGATGTAGGTCCACGGCGCGGTGTTCTGAATGATCATGCTGGCGAGCTCCGCCTCGGCCGGCTCCCCCGGCACCTCCAGCGCCATCGATCGACGGTGCCGCTCGAAGAGGAACTCGCTCAGGGTCGACCGCATGTAGAGCAGGGGCGTGGAGCGATGGCCGCGCAGCCGCGCCTTCTCCACCCGGCGTACGACGCCCGCATCGAGCCCCAGACCGGCGCAGAAGGTGAAGTAGCGATCATCGGCCAGGCCCAGCCCGACAGTCCGGCTACGGCCCTCTCGCAGGGCCTGCAGCAGCACGCCGGTCGCCTCGGACCACTCCCGGGGAAGGCCCAGCGCCCGCGCGAAGACGTTCGTCGATCCACCCGGCACCACCGCGAGCGCGGGGCGCACCTTCTGGTCGACCGCCATCAGACCGTTGACGACCTCGTTGACGGTGCCGTCACCGCCGAGGGCGACGACGAGCTCGATCCCCGCGTCCGCCGCCTCCCGGGCGAGCGAGCCGGCGTGCCCGCGCATGCGGGTGTAGCCCATCTCGAGGTCCACCTCGCTACGCAGCGCGCCGGCCAGCACATCGCGGCTGCGTGCGCTGGTCGTGGTGGCCTTCGGGTTGACGACGAGGAGGGCTCGCATGGTGGGCACGGTACCTTGTGGGGGTGAGCACCCCAGACAGCGCTGGCACACCGACCGCAGGCCGGGCCCTCGCCGAGTCCCGTCCCGTCCCGACTCTCCGCGCGGCCGTCCTGCTGCTCGGCGCGCAGTCGGCAGCCCTCGTCGGCATCGCGCTCTGGCTCGTCTATGCCGAGCTGACCGCGACCGAGGCCGACGACAAGCTCGCCTGGGCGGTCACCGGCTCGGCGGCGATCGGCGCCGCGCTCTTCGGGCTCTACGCCTTCGGCCTCGCCCGCCGCTGGCCCCTCGTCCGCGGCCTGGCGGTCGGCACGGAGCTGATCGTGCTCGCCCCGGCGTACTACATGATCACCGGCGGCCTCGCCTGGCTCGGCGTGGTGATCGCGGTCATCTGCCTGGCGACGATGGGCGCCCTGATCGCCCCCACCACCAGCCGCGCCCTGGGTTACTAGGCCCGGGCGGTCACTTGCCCTGGCGGCGGGTGACCATCCGGATCCGGGCGACCCCGTCGGTCACGTCCGCCTCGGCCTGGGCCGTGAGCGACGTCAGCACCTGCCACGGGAAGCTCTGCGGACCGGGCAGCGAGGTGCCGGGCTTGATCGGCGCACTGATGGTGATCAGCAGCTCCACCTCGCCGATCGCGAACCGGCACTGCAGCAGCGAGCCGCGCGGTGTGATGACGAGCAGCATCGCGCACGCCTCGTCGACGGCGATGCGCAGATCCTCGATCCGGTCCAACGGGTACTGCAGGCGCGCCGCGAGACCGGCTGTCGCCGTCCGCAGGACACCCAGGTAGCCGCCTTCGGCGGGCACGGTAAGGCAGACGACGTCGTCATCGTCGTCCGCGACGTTCGCCTCAACAGCATGGGCCAGCTTGTCCACCGAAGCCCTCCCCCCGGGCAGGGACTTTAGCCCACCATGTGCCGAGTTGCTGGAGCGGCCAGTGTTTCATTCTTCAATCAATATCCGAAAGGGCGCGGCCGCTTGAGCGCACGCCCCACGGCGCACCCCGGCCTCCCCCCACCATCGCCCAGCCCAGCGGCCTCGACGGGTCACCCGCCGGCGGAGGCACCGACGAGCAGATCCGTCCGGTGATAGGTGCGCCCGTGCGCGGCGATGACCTGCCCGGCGAAGATGACGAGGGGGCAGCTGGTGTGCCAGACGAAGCGGGCCCAGAGTTCCTCGCAGCCCAGACAGAGCCCGTCCGGCCCGACGCGGTGCAGCATGATCAGGTGCGTCATGGCGTCGAGGACCTCTTCGGCCGCCTCCGTCATGGCCGGAGCTCCTTACGCGCCCCCGCGACCTGCTCCAACATCGCAGCCCCTCTCACGGGCCATCACTTACATCCCAGTGACACTCTTCACATCGTCGCAAGCAAATTGCGCTATTGCAAGAATCCATCCCGGCTGATTTGGCGTGCGCTTCATGCTTGTGCGGACCGCACGGGGGCGGAACACTCGCGATAGGAGCGCCCGTCATGTGGTCGCTGGGTAGGCGTACGACACCAGTGACCACATGGCGGGCGCTCCGAGACGGACGCGTCGCGCAGAAGGAGTTGTAGTTATGGCAGAGGGCAGCCCGACAGTCAGGCGGCGCCGACTGGGCCTCATCCTGCGGGAGATGCGGGAGCACACGGGGATGACCGGCGACGAGGTCGGCACCGCGATGGAGCGCTCGGCATCATGGGTGAGCCGGATCGAGATCGGCAAGCAGGGGATGCGGATCCGGGACCTGCGGGACCTGCTCGCCCTCTACGAGGTCAATGACGAGAAGCTGCGCTCGGACCTGGAGGAGCTCGCCCGGGAGGGCAAGGCCCGAGGCTGGTGGAACAAGTACGGCGAGGCGGTCACCGGGCCGTACTCCGCCTACATCGGATTCGAGGCCGAGGCGAGCGAGCTGCTCAGCTACGAGACCGTCGTCATGCCCGGCCTGCTGCAGACCGAGGACTACGCCCGGGCGCTCTTCTCCAATGTCCACCCGCCGCACAGCGGCGACCAGGTCGAGCAGCGCGCCCGCATCCGGATGGCCCGGCAGGCGCTGCTGAACCGCGTCGATCCGGTACGACTCTGGGCGATCATGGATGAGTCTGTCGTATACCGGCGTATCGGCGATAGTCAGGTTATGCACGATCAACTAAAGCACCTGATTGAGCTCGCCCAGCTGCCGAATGTCACTCTCCAGATTGCTCCATTCACAGCGGGTGCATATCCGGGCGCGGTCCACTCATTCTCAGTTCTGCGATTTCCACAGGCGGCCGACCCAGATTTGGTGTACATAGAAGACTGGGGCGGCGGCGCGTTTGCAGAAGGCGATGACGCTCGCCGCTACCATGATGTTTTCAACCACCTGCGAGCCGCAGCACTGAGTCCGATCCAATCAGTAGAGATGATTCGGAGAGAGCTCAACGCCGCGGCCTGACAACACGAAGGAGCGCGGCATGACCGCCCTCAACAGCACCTGGCGCAAGAGCAGCAAGAGCGGCGACAACGGTGCCTGCGTCGAGGTTCGCTACACCGGCGAATCCATCGAGGTCCGCGACACCAAGAACCGCTCCGGCGGCCAGCTCTCCTTCACCGCGGAGGAGTGGCACGCCTTCATCTCGGGCGTGAAGCACCTGGAGTTCGACCGTCCCGCCTGAGGCACCACGACGGCCCGCCAACCCCGGGCCCTAGACACAACTAAACATGAAGGCGACCCCTAAATCGGGGTCGCTGTCTGCGTTATTGGGGCTTGATTACCTTCCGCAATGTCATGGATACAGGAAGTCAAGCCCCACCCATCTGGAATCGCCCTGTCATTTGGAGTTCACCTCCAGGAATTCTTCGCCTATTCCACGCTGCAATTTGCATGCGTGATGATTACGCTACGTCCACCTTTGTTGTCGGAGCGTGTTCAGCGAAGTCCATAGTGACGGCCAAGCGCCATTTGACAGGGCTCAAGCACGATTCACTCGGAAGAGGCCAACTCCGCGAGCGCGTCCCCGCCGATGCGATAGGGCACCCACTCGTCCATCGGCACCGCGCCAAGCCCGTCGTAGAAGCCCCTGGCGGGATTCCAGTGCAGAACCCACCACTCCAGTCGCGTGTAGCCGCGCTCCACGCAGCGAGCCGCCAGGGTGGCGAGAAGGGCCTTCCCCGCACCGGTCCCCCGGGCCGCCGGCCGGACGTAGAGGTCCTCCAGGTAGATCCCGTGGACACCGTCCCAGGTGGAGAAGTTGAGGAACCACAGCGCCATGCCGACGGGCTCGTCCTCGGCGCCGACCACCACGTCGCAGAAGAGCGTGGGCGAGCGGCCGAAGAGCGCCTGGACCAGCTGGTCCTCAGTGAGCGTGCACGACTCGGGCGCCTTCTCGAAGAGGGCGAGTTCGTGCACCATCGAAACGACGGCCGGCACGTCCTCAGGACGCACCGGCCGCACGACTAAACCGCTCACGCCTGCTTCGTCTCCCAGAAGATCTTGGCAATCTCGTCGATCTTCTGGAGCAGCTGCTCGGCGATGGCCGGGTCCGCCGAGCCCTTGGCCCCGCTCGCGCCGGCCAGCTTCGTCGCCTCGTTGAAGAGGGTGTGGAGCTGCGGGTACTTCTCGAAGTGCGGCGCCTTGAAGTAGTCGGTCCACAGTACCCACAGGTGGTGCTTGACCAGCTCGGAGCGCTGCTCCTTGATGATCAGCGCACGCGTGCGGAACTCCGGGTCCGTGTTGGCCTGGTACTTCTCGGCGACGGCCTTGATGGACTCCGCCTCGATGCGGGCCTGGGCCGGGTCGTAGACGCCGCACGGCAGGTCGCAGTGCGCGCTGACCACGGTCTTGGGAGCAAAGAAGCTCATAGGGATCCTCCATGACTCGGTACAAGTGATCCTTCCCGCTCAACCTACCCTCGGTGGGACGATCAGCACGCGCGGAGGTCCGGATTGCGAAAGTGGTGGGCGGTAGCCGTACACGGGCCCTCGATGGCCCCGACGCTGCGGCACGGTGACGCGCTGCTCGCCCGGCGCGGGGCGAGGGTCCGACCGGGCGACGTCGTCATCGCCAGATTCTCCGCACGTCCGGAGATAGGGCTCGTCGTCAAGCGGGCGGTCCGTCCCGAGGCGGGCGGCTGGTGGTTGGAGGGCGACAACTCCCTGGTCACCGACGACTCCCGCAGCTACGGCGTCGCGGTCGTCGAGGCACGTGTGATGTTTTGCTACTGGCCCCGACCTCGCTTCATCAACTGAGGGCGCATTAGACTTTTACACAGCTCGGGTGACCCCCGCGTAACGCACCACACCGCCGCCTTGCGTCAGTGCTGACCATGGGTTCTGCGCAGTCGGCATACGTTGTTGTCGACTGTCGCGGTCGATGTTGCGCTGGGAGTGATCGTGAACGACCAAGAAGTCTTTGATCTGCATCGTGGCGGCAAGATGGCGATGAACGCCACGGTCGGCCTCGCCAACCGGGACGACCTGTCCCTCGCCTACACCCCCGGCGTCGCCGTGGTCTGCGAGGCGATCGCCGCCGACCCCGAGCTGACCAGGGAATACACCTGGACCGGCAACACCGTCGCCGTCGTCTCCGACGGTTCGGCCGTGCTCGGCCTCGGCAACATCGGTCCTCGGGCCGCCATGCCGGTGATGGAGGGCAAGGCGATCCTCTTCAAGCAGTTCGGCGGGGTCGACGCCGTCCCGATCTGCCTCGACACGCAGGACACCGAGCAGATCATCGAGACGGTGACCGCGCTCGCTCCCTCCTTCGGCGGCATCAACCTGGAGGACATCTCCGCGCCCCGCTGCTTCGAGATCGAGCGGCGCCTCGACGACGCGCTGCCCATCCCGGTCTTCCACGACGACCAGCACGGCACGGCGATCGTGGTGCTCGCGGCGCTGCGCAACGCGGCCCGGCTGCTCACCCGCGACCTCGGCGACCTGCGCGTCGTCGTGTCGGGCGCGGGCGCGGCGGGGATCGCCGTGACGAAGATGCTGATCGCGGGCGGGGTCGACCCGGCCCGGGTGATCATCTGCGATTCGAAGGGCACCCTCTACTCGGAGCGGGCCGACCTCGGTGGCGACTCGGAGAAGGGCCGGCTCGCCCGGCTCACCAACCTGAGCCGGCTGAGCAACGGCATCGAGGGCGCCCTCATCGGCGCCGACGTGCTCATCGGCGTCTCCGGCGGGCAGATCGCCGAGTCCTCGGTCGCCGCCATGGCCGCCGACGGCATCATCTTCGCGCTCGCCAACCCCACCCCCGAGGTCCACCCCGAGATCGCCGGGCGCCACGCCGCGATCGTCGCGACCGGCCGCAGCGACTTCCCCAACCAGATCAACAACGTGCTCGCGTTCCCGGGGATCTTCCGGGGCGCTCTCGACGCCCGGGCCCGCTCGATCACCGAGCGGATGAAGCTCGCCGCCGCGGACGCGATCGCCGGGCTGGTCGCGGACGACCTGCTCCCCGACCGGATCGTTCCGAGCCCGCTGGACCCGCGCGTCGCGGCGGCCGTGAGCGCCGCGGTGGCCCACGCCGCCTGAGGCAGCAAGCCGGAGCCCCCGAGGCGTTCCTCGGGGGCTCCGGCTTCTTTAGGACCAACTCTTGAAGAGTTGTGGCGATTCTTCCGGCTACGCCGCGGCGAGCTGCGCGACGCGGGCCTGGGTGGCGGCGTCGACGCGGGCCAGGATGAGGCGGGCGAGATCCCAGGACGCACCCAGTGGTTCGGCGACACCGATCGCCCCACCGGCGAGCGCGCTCGCGACGACCGTGTCGTAGAGGCGTCCCTGAGCGAGGAAGTAGGCGGAGACCGCCACCCGGCGCGCGCCACGGTCGCGCAGCGCGGCGACCGCCTCCGCGCCCGTCGGCCCGGCCGCGCTCGCCCACGCCACCTCGACGGGGCAGCCCGAGCGCAGCGCGAGCGCAGCCGCGACATCGGTGACGGTGCCGCGCGCCTCGACGACCCGGGTTCCGGCCGCGGCGAGGACCACCGCGTCGAAGGAGTCGGTGGCGGCGACGAGCCGCCGGCTCAGTGCCCGCAGCAGCGGTTCGCTCGGCTCGCCGAGGGTGTCGGTGATCGTGACGTCGAAGTCGGCGACCTGCGCCGGCAGGTCGACCCGGCCGTGAAACGCCTTCGTCAGCAGCAGCGGCACGACGACGGGAGCGGGTCCACCCGCGTCCGCGAGGGCGCTCAGCACCTCGGCGGGCCGGGGTGGTGCCAGCTCCAGGAAGCAGACGCGCACGTCGAGACCGGGCCGCAGCGCGGCGACGACGCGGGCGAGCGCCCTGGTCGTCGCCGCCGCCGCCGGATCGCGTGATCCGTGGGCGGCGAGGACGACCGGGGGCGACTCAGGCAGCATGCAGACCGCATTCGGTCTTGTCGAACATCGCCCAGCGACCGGCGCGGGCATCCTCTCCCGCCTCGGTCCGCCGGGTGCACGGCCAGCAGCCGACCGAGCCGTAGCCCTGCTTGAGGAGCTGGTTGACCGGGATGTCGTAGCGCGCGATGTAGCTGTCGACATCGTCCTGGTTCCAGGTCGCGATCGGGTTGACCTTGACCTTGTTGCGGGCGTACTCGAAGTGCACGACGGGCGTCCGGGCGCGGGTCGGCGACTCGTCGCGGCGCAGGCCCGCACCCCAGGCCTCGTAGCCGGCGAGCGCCCGCTCCAGCGGCTCCACCTTGCGGATGGCGCAGCACTGGTCGGGGTCGCGGGCATAGAGGCGGGGACCGTACTGCTCGTCCTGCTCGGCGACCGTGATCGCGGGCTTCACGGAGATGACGGTGACGGGGATCGTCCGGGCCACCGTGTCCCGCACCCGCAGCGTCTCGCCGAAGTGCAGCCCGGTGTCGAGGAAGATGACTTCGATGCCGGGGACGACCCGGGAGGCGATGTGCGCGACGACGGCGTCGGCCATGGAGCTGGTGACGGCGAAGCGGGAGCCGAAGGTCTCGGCGGCCCACCCGATGATCTCCTCGGCGGGGGCGCCCTCCAGCGCCTTTCCGGCGCGGATCGAGATCTCGACCAATTCATCGACGGAACGTGTGGTCGCGCTCATGCTTGGCCTCCTGTGAGAGGGGTTCTCAGGCCGATCATTTTCAGAGAGAAGACGCGCGTGCAGGCGCGGCACTCCCACTCGCCGTGGTGGTCCTCGTGCGGGCGAAGGTCCTCGTCACCGCAGAACGGGCAGTAGAACGGCACCGCGCGCGACTCGCTCACCGCAGCACCTCCTCGTCGGCCCGGAGCACCCACTCGGCGAAGGCCTCGTCGGCGTCCTTGCGCCCGGCGAGATATTCCCTGGTCAGTCGCTCGACATAGGCGGGCAGCTCCAGCGCGGTCGTCTTCAGGCCGCGGACCTTGCGGCCGAAGCCGGGCTGCTGACCCTGGGCGAGGGCCAGGCCGCCGCCGAGGTGGATCTGGTAGCCCTCGACCATCTCGCCGTCGGGTCCCGGCACGAGCTGACCCTTCAGGCCGATGTCGGCGATCTGGGTACGCGCACAGGCGTTGGGACATCCGTTGACGTTCACCGAGATCGGCGCGACCAGCCCGGTGGCCTCGATGTGCGCCACGACCTCGGCGGCCTTCGCCTTCGTCTCGACGATGGCGAGCTTGCAGTACTCGATGCCGGTGCAGGCCATCGTGGAGCGCCGGATCGGGCTCGGGTTCGCCTCCAGCCCGATCTCCCGCAGCGCCACGACGAGCGAGTCCACCCGGTCGGCGGGGACGTCGAGCACGAGGAGCTTCTGGTGCGGGGTGAGGCGTACCCGGTCGGAGCCGTGCGCCTCGACGATGTCGGCGAGCTTGGCGAGGGCGGTGCCGGTGACCCGGCCGACGACCGGGGTGGCACCGACGTAGAAGAGTCCGTCGCGCTGCTCGTGCACACCCATGTGGTCGATCGGGCGGTCGGGCAGCTCGGGTGCGGGGCCGTCGAGCAGCGCGCGGCCGAGGAACTCCTGCTCCAGCACGCTGCGGAACTTCTCCACGCCCCAGTCGGCGACGAGGAACTTCAGCCGCGCCCGGGAGCGCAGCCGGCGGTAGCCGTAGTCGCGGAAGAGCTTGCAGACACCGACCCAGACGTCAGCGATCTCGTCGAGCGGGATCCACGCGCCCAGGCGCTGAGCGAGCATCGGGTTGGTCGAGAGCCCGCCGCCGACCCAGAGGTCGAAGCCCGGACCGTGCTCCGGGTGGACCACGCCGAGGAAGGAGATGTCGTTGGCCTCATAGGGCACGTCGGGTAGCCAGGAGACGACCGACTTGAACTTGCGGGGCAGGTTGGCGAGGGTCGGGTCGCCGATGAACCGGTCGACGATCTCGCGGATCGCCGGGGTGCCGTCGAGGACCTCGTCGGTGCTGATGCCCGCCACCGGGCTGCCGAGGACGACGCGGGGGGTGTCACCGCAGGCCTCGGTGGTGGACAGGCCCACGCCCTCGATCTCCTCCCAGATCGCCGGCATGTCCTCGACGCGGATCCAGTGGTACTGCACGTTCTGCCGGTCGGTCAGGTCGGCGGTGTCCCGCCCGTACTTGATCGAGACGTTGGCGATCGCGCGGAGCTGGCGGAGGTCGAGCTGGCCGCCGTCGACGCGGACCCGGAGCATGAAGTATTCGTCGTCGAGCTCGTGCGGCTCGAGCACGGCGGTGCGTCCGCCGTCGATCCCGGGCTTGCGCTGCGTGTAGAGCCCCCACCAGCGAAAACGACCCCGCAGGTCGGCGGGGTCGATCGAGGCGAAGCCACCCTTGGCATAGATGGTTTCGATCCGGGCCCGCACGTTGAGCCCGATGTCGTCCTTCTTGCTGCGCTCGTTGGGATTGAGGGGCTCCCGATGCCCGAGGGCCCACTGCCCCTCGCCGCGCGCGCGGCGGACCGGCTTGGCCGGGGAAGGTGTTCCGGTGCTGACCGCCATGGCGGCTGTCCTCCTGGGTCCGTTGCCACGACCGGCGGGGAGGCCGGTCAGCTTAGGTTTGGGGGGACACGCTTACGCGCCACGTCAGCATCAGCCGACTGAGCAACATTGCTTCGGCGCGTCTGCGCGCCCGAGAAAGGCTGTGATCACACAGCGGCGGGCAGCGCTCAGCGAGCCGGACAGATCGCGCTGCGCACACGTCCGTAGTCGACGTGCCGACGAGCTGTCAGCGGCACGGCGCGGAACGTGGCGGGCGTCATGCTGTTCACTCTGCCATGTCGCATGAACCCCGGCCAAGATGTCGTGGCGTCTGTCTCATTCAGCGGAACCGGGAATTTCGATTCCTGGGGTCGGAAATCGATCTCCACCCTAGAATGACCGGCGTGACGGCCAGCGAGTCCACCTCGATCAGTGACCCGGCCGCAGTGGAGTCCGTCACTGGCCGGTCTCACAGGCCGGGCAGGTTTGTGAACTGGTTACGAACGCGCCCGACAGGATTTCGGGACGCCGCCGCCGTACTGGTGATCATCCTCGGCGCGGTCGCCGTCTTCGGTGAGCTGTGGGCGGGCGGCGGGCATCGGGCCCTCGTGGGCAACGCCGACGACCAGATGCTCTTCGAGTGGATGTTCACCCACGCCGCCAACTCCGTCGTCGGACTGGACAACCCCCTCCTCGCACCGTCGCTCGGCGCCCCCACCACCGCCAACCTGATGGGCAACACATCCCTGCTGCTCCTGGCGATCCCGCTCACGCCCGTCACGCTCCTGCTCGGCCCCGGCGTCTCCTACGCGGTCACGGTCACCGCCTGCCTCGCGGGCACGGCGATCGCCTGGTACGCCTTCCTGCGCCGCGTCGTCGGCACGCCCCGGGACGCGGCGCTCGCCGGTGCGCTCTTCTGCGGCTTCGCACCCGGGATCGTCTCCCAGTCGATCGGGCACCCCCAGATGGCGGCGCAGTTCCTCGTTCCGCTGCTCGTGGCGCTCTGCCTGCGCCTCGGCGAGCCGGGCCGGACGCGACGCACCGGCGTGGCGCTGGGCCTCGTGATCGCCGCGCAGATCCTCCTCGGCGAGGAGGTCCTGCTGATCACGGTTCTCGCGTTCGGCACCTTCGCCATCGCCTACGCCCTGCAGCGACCGGCCGAGGTGCGCAGGCGGCTGGGCGGCGCGGCGGCGAGCCTCGCCATCGCGGCGGCGGTCTCACTGGCCCTCGTCGGCTACCCCCTGTGGCTGCAGTTCTTCAGCCCGTACGCCTACCGCACCATCCCCAACGGCATCTTCGCCGCCGACCTCGGCTCCTACCTGACCTACGCGACGCACTCCCTCGCGGGCAGCCCTCGTGCCGCCGCCGCCGTCTCGCCGAACGTGAGCGAGCAGACCACCTTCTTCGGCCTGCCGCTGCTCGTCGCCGGGGTCGCCGCGACGGTGTGGCTGTGGCGGCTGGTCTGGCTGCGTACCGCCGCGATCACCGCGCTGATCTTCCTGGTCGCCGCGCTCGGCGCCGAGCCGAAGTGGTCGAAGCAGCCGATCGGGGTGCCCGGGCCGTGGCGGGTCTTCAGCGACCTGCCGGTGCTGCACGACATCATCACCACCCGGCTCGCGCTCGTCGCCACCCCGGTGCTCGGCTTGCTCATCGCCGCGAGCTGGCAGGCGGCGAGGAAGCCCCGTCGATCGGGGCGGGCGGTCGCCTGGCTGTGGCCGACCGCCCTGGCGGCGGCGATGCTGCCGACCCTGCCTACCGTGCTGCCGGCTGTCGCGGTGTCACCGGTTCCGGAGTTCATCACGTCGGGCGACTGGCGGCGGTGCGCCGACCCGGGCGGCACGATCGTCGCCTACGCCGGGCGGCTCGACGGGCTGCGGAAGGCGCAGATGCGCTGGCAGGGTGCCGCCGGAATCGGGTACGCCTCCCCCAACGGCTACTACATCGCCAGGGCGGCCGACGGGCTGGGGCGGTGGGGACAGCCGATCCGGCGTACGGATGTGCTCGTCGATCGGGTCGCCCGGACCGGGGTGGTCGAGCCGATCACGCCTCTGCTCGTCGGGCAGGTACGGGCGGACCTCGCCTACTGGGGCGCGCACTGTCTGATCGTGGACGAGCGGATGCCCCACCTGGCGTCGATCGAGTCACTGCTGACCGCGCTGACCGGTGTCCATCCACTACACTCCGGCGGCATCGTAGGCTGGGATCTGCGGGGGCGATGAATCGACTCCATAGGGGTCTACCAGCTCTTAGTGTGGTTTTTGCGTATGTGTTCCGGTAACGCCGCAGGAGGGTTTCCGGCCGATGGCCATCTCCACCGCACCCCCGAGCTTCGAGAGCGTGGCGTCCGGCCGACGTCCCGGCGCGGTCCGCCTTCGAGCGATCGCCGAACGCTTCGCGCCCTCCCTGATCCCCGCCTTCCTGATGGCCGCGATCGGGCGCTACCACCTCGGCAACAGCACCATCGGCTGGGACGAGTTCGCCACGGTCGACGCCTCTCGGCGTACGCCGGGGCAGATCCTAGAGCTCGCGGGCAACATCGACGGCGTCATCGCGCCCTACTACCTCGTCATGCACGTCTGGACCTCGTTCTTCGGCTACTCCGAGGTCGCGCTGCGGCTGCCCTCGGTGATCACCATGGCGATCGGGGTCGGCCTCGCCGGTGAGCTCGGGCGACACCTCTTCGGTCCGGCGGTCGGGCTGCTCACCGGTCTGATCCTCTGCGCGGTGCCGAGCCTGTCGGTCTTCGCCCAGGAGGCTCGCAGCTACGGCTTCGCGTTCTGCTTCGCCGTGCTCGCCACGCTGCTCTGCTTCCGCGCCGCCGAGAAGCCGACCGTGGCCCGCTGGGCCTGCTACGGCGTGGCGCTCGCCGCCGCCGGGCTGTCGCACCTCTTCACGCTCACGATCCTGGCGGGGCACGCGGTGGTCGTCGTGGCGCGACCGGACAACCGGCTCGCCATCCGGCGCTGGCTGATCGCCTCCGGCGTCGCGGTGCTGGTCTGCGCACCGCTGATCTGGCTCGGTACGCAGCAGCGCGGCGGGCAGCTGGCCTGGATCGCCCCGCTCACCGAGGACACGGTCCTCAACGCACCGGCCGGGATCTTCGGACTGCGGGGCAGCATCCCCAACGCCACCACCAGGACCGTGGGGATCGCCTTCATCATCATCGGGCTCGCGATCGCCGTCCGCGGCCGCGATCGGCGCATCGTCGCCGGGCTCATCGCGGTCGCCGTCGCGCCACCCGTGATCCTCATCGCCGCCTCGCTGATCGACCCCGTCTGGGTGCCCCGCTACTCGTTGATCACGGTGGTGCCGCTGGCGATGCTCGCCGCCGCCACCGTCCTGGGGACGAGGGTGAACCGGTGGTCCGCGCTACGGGCCGCACTGGTCCTGAGCGTCCTGGCGTCGTTCGCGATCGCCCTCGTGCCCGTGCTGCGCATCCCCGGTGCCCACCAGGGCGGCGACTACCGTGCCCTGGCCCGGGCGATCGCCGACCGCAACCTCACCGACGATGTGATCATCTACCCGCAGAACAACGGCTGGGCGCTGCGCGGCGCGGTCGACTACTACGTCGACCCCGCTCGCCGACCGGCGGATCCGCTGCTCAAGGAGACCGCGCTGTCGCGGGGCACCCTCGCCGCAGCGGAGTACCCGCTCGCCGAGCGGCTCGGCACTCCGCAGCACGTCTGGTACCTGCGGGCGCTGAACGCCACCTCCGACCCCTTCACCAGCGAGACCCGGCTCAACGCGCTGATGCTCGGCTACCGCCCGGTCCAGGTCTGGCACTCGGAGTGGCTCTACCTCATCCTCTTCGAGAAGAACTAACGCTTGCTCAAGGGGACTTCGAGGATGGCTTCCGCGCCGCCCTCGGCCCGGTTGCGCATCTCGATGGTGCCGCGCAGCTCGCCGGTGGTGAGCGTCCGGATGATCTGCAGCCCCAGCCGCTTCGTCGCCGTCGGGCTGAAGTCGGCCGGCAGCCCGATCCCGTTGTCGGCGACGGTGACCTGGAGCTGCTTGCGGAACCGGTGCGCCGAGACGACGACCTCGGCGTCCACGCTCTGCTCGTTGAAGGCGTGCTCCACGGCGTTGATGAGCAGCTCGTTGAGGACCATCACCAGCGGTGTCGCGATCTCCGCGGGCAGGATGCCGAAGGTGCCCTCGCGGCGCATCCGCACCGGCACCTCGCCGCCCGCGACCTCCGCGGCCGCCGTGGCGACCCGGTCGACGATCCCGTCGAACTCCACCGCCTCATCGGCCGACATGGCGAGCGTCTCGTGGACCAGGGCGATGGACGCGACCCGGCGGACCGACTCCTCGAGCGCGGCCTTCGCCTCGGGCGCGTTGACCCGGCGGGCCTGCAACCGCAGCAGCGCGGCGACGGTCTGCAGGTTGTTCTTCACCCGGTGGTGGATCTCCCGGATCGTCGCGTCCTTGGTGATCAGCGCGCGGTCCCGGCGGCGGACCTCGGTGATGTCGCGGACCAGGACCAGCGCGCCGATCGGCACCCCGGCCGGGATCAGCGGCAGCGCCCGGGTCAGCATCGTCGCGCCGCGCACCTCGATCTCCTTGCGGGCGGGAGCGTCACCGCGCAGCGAGGCGAGGATGCGGGTGCTCGCGTCGGAGCCCTCCAGCGGATCGTCGGCGAGCCGCCCCAGCAGTGCGGCCATGTCCTCGCCCACGAGGTGGGAAGCGTGTCCCAACCGGCGGAAGGCCGACTGGGCGTTGGGCGACGCGTAGGTCACCTTGCCCGACCCGTCCAGCCGCACCAGGCCGTCGCCGACGCGGGGGGCGCTCGTCGTCTCCCCCACATGGCGCTGCGGCGGGAAGGTGCCGTCGGCGACCATCTGGGCGAGGTCATCGGCGCTGGTCAGGTAGTTGAGCTCCAGCTGGCTCGGTGTCCGGGCGGTGGAGAGGTTGGTGTCGCGGCCGACCACGGCGATCACGTCACTCGTCTCGCCGTCGGGACGGCGATGCCGGACGGGGACCGCTTCGTGGCGGGCGGGAGTGTCCCCGTACCACACCGGGTCGCCCTCGCGCCAGATTCGGCCCTGCTGGCGGGCGATCGTGAGGTGCGCGACCTCCGCGCCGCCGACGACGCGGCCGACCTGGTCGTCCTGGTATGCCGTGGGCGCGGTCGTCGGCCGCACCTGGGCGACGCAGAGGAACGCGGGACCGCCGAGCGAGACGTCACCGGTCTCGACCGGCACCCAGAGCAGCAGATCGGCGAAGGAGAGGTCGGAGATGAGCTGCCAGTCGCCGGCGAGCCGGGTCAGGTGGTCGATATCGGACGGCCCGAGCCCAGTGTGCTCCTCAAGCAGATCCCGCAGCGTAGACACGGACTCACCCTATCCCCCGCCCCACGTGCGCCCCGCTCCCCCGAGTCCTGAATTTTAATGCTGGACACGCCGACCAACCTGCAACAAAAGTCAGGATCGACTCGAAGAAGTCGATCCTGACTTTTGTTGCGCATTCTGCGGCGTGTCCAGCATTAAAATTCAGGGTGGGGGCGCCTCACCCGCAGCGAGCACGCGAGCGCCGCTCCGGTCACAGGGTTTCGGTGACCTTCTTCAGGCCTCGGGGCGCGTCCGGGTTCTCGCCCCGGCCGAGGGCGATCTCCAGCGCCAGCTTCTGAAGCGGGAGGATCTCCAGCAGCGGGGCGTACCGCTCGTCGACACCGGGGACCCGCAGCGTGCCCTCGGGACCGACCGTGACGACGTCCGCGCGGCGCTCGCCGAGGCGGGCGAGCACGTCCTTCATCGCCGCTCCGCCCAGGCCGGCACCGACGAGGGCGAGCACCGGCACGTCCGGATCGGTCATGGCGAGCGGCCCGTGCAGCAGGTCCGCGCCGGAGAAGGCGAGCGCGGCGATGTAGGAGGTCTCCATCAGCTTCAGCGCGGCCTCGCGGGCGCCGGGGTAGGCGTAGCCCCGGCCGGTCGTGACGACCCGGTCGGCGAAGCGGTATCGCGGCGCGAGCTGCGCCGGGGTGGTGTCGGCGAGCGTCTGCTCGGCGAGCTCGGGCAGCTTCGCGAGCTCGGCGAGCTCGTCGGCACCGAGCGATCCGCCACCGGCGATCGACTCGACGAGCAGCAGCAGCGCGAGCAGCTCCGCGGTGTAGGTCTTGGTCGCGGCGACCGCGCGCTCGTGCCCGGCGGCGACGTCGATCGAGAGCTCAGCGGTGTTGACCAGCGGCGACTCGGGGTTGTTGGTGACCGCGAGGGTGAGCGCACCCTGCTCACGGGCGACCCGGAGCACCTCGGTCAGGTCGGGCGAGCCGCCGGACTGGGAGACGCCCACGACGAGCGCGTTGGAGAGGTCGGGGCGGGCGCCGAAGACCGTGATCGCGCTCGGCGAGGCGAGCCCGGCGGGCAGCCCCAGCCGGATCTCGGTGAGGTATGCGGCGTAGAGCGCTGCGTGGTCGGAGGTGCCGCGAGCGGTGAAGACCACGTGCTGCGGCCGCCGCTCGGCGATCACCTTGGCGATCTGGGAGATGGCGCTCAAGCGCGCCGGCTCCAGGAGCGTGGCGTAGACGCCGGGCTGCTCCGCAATGTCCGTTGCCATCCCGATGCCGCGCTCGCTCATCGTCGCCTCGCTCACTGTGCTCAATTGCCGCTTAGTTCCTGCGCAATCTTGCACGAAACGGCAAGATCTCGCAACCCTACGAGCACAACCGCGCACCGGTACGCACACAAAGGCGCCCGCCCCGTGGAGGAAAACATCGGGGCGGGCGCCGGTATGCGAGGTGGACTACTACTCCACCGCGACGAGCGGGCGGATCTCCGCGCCGTCGGCGTCCTTGTTGTCGGCACCGCTGCGCAGCGGCACCTCCTTGATGAACCAGGCGAGCACCGGGACCATGACCGCGAAGGCGAGCGCCCACCAGAAGAGGCCGGACGTGGCGAAGGCGATGGCGTGCAGGAACCCCTCGCGTACCGGAGCGGGCATCGCCGCGAGCTGGTCGGCCTGGAGGTTGCCGCCGACCTTGTCGACCTGAGCCGCAGCCTGCGGGCCGAGCGAGGCACCGATGTCGCTCTTCAGCCGCGAGGTGAAGACCGCGCCGAAGATCGAGACACCGAACGAGCCGCCGATCGACCGGACGAAGGTCGCCGTGGAGCTGGCGACACCCAGGTCCTTCATCTCCACGCTGTTCTGCGCGATCAGCAGGGTCGTCTGCATCAGGAAGCCCATGCCGAGACCGAGGATGACGAAGTAGACGGTCGACTCGGTCTTGGAGGTGTGGTCGTCCAGACGCGTCAGCAGGAACATCGCCAGTGTCATGACGACGCCGCCGATGATCGGGTACCAGCGGTACTTCCCGGTCTTCGTGATCGCCGTGCCGATGATGAACGAGGTGGTCATCACGCCGAGCATCATCGGCAGCAGCAGCAGGCCGCTGTTGGTCGCCGAGGCGCCCTGGACCGTCTGCTGGTAGAGCGGCAGGAAGGCGACGGCACCGAAGAGCGCGAAGCCGACCATGAAGCCGATGCCGCTGACCAGCGAGAAGTTACGGTTCTTGAAGATGTGCAGCGGCAGGATCGGCTCGGGCACCCGGAGCTGCACGAGGATGAAGATCGCGAGCGTCACGATCGCCAGCCCGGCGAGGCCGAGGATCTGCGGCGAGACCCAGGCGTAGCCGTCGGGCGACTTCTTCCCGGCCCACGTGGTGATGAGCACGAGCGCGGTGATGCCGACGCCGAGCAGTCCGGCGCCGAGCCAGTCGATGCGGTGCTCGGTGCGCTTCGTCGGCAGGTGCAGGAACGACACGAGGATGAAGAACGCCGCGACGCCGAGCGGGATGTTCATGTAGAAGATCCAGCGCCACGAGTAGTTGTCGGTGATGAGGCCGCCGACGAGCGGACCGGCGATCATCGCGATCGCCATGATGCCGCCCATGAGGCCCTGGTACTTACCGCGCTCGCGGGGCGGCACGAGGTCGCCGATGATGGCGAAGGCGCCGACCATGAGACCGCCGGCACCGATGCCCTGGAAGGCGCGGAACGCGATGAGCTGCGTCATCGGGGTGATCTGGTCATTGAGCCAGGTGAACTCACCGGCCGCACCCGAGAGCATCGACCCGATCAGGAAGAGCAGGATCGAGGTGAGGAAGATCTTCTTGCGGCCGTAAAGGTCGCCCAGCTTGCCCCAGATCGGGGTCGAGACTGTCGTGCCGAGCACGTATGCCGTGACCACCCAGGACAGCTTGGAGAGCCCGCCGAGCTCACCAACGATCTTGGGCATCGCCGTGCCGACCACCATGTTGTCGAGCATCGCGAGAACCATCGCGAGCATGAGTCCGGGCAGCACGACTTTGAGATTCGGTCGTGGCACGGTTAAAGCCTCGGTCACCGGTAAACTCCCCTAGATTTTCCGGCAGGCTTACTTGCCGACCGGCTAGCCAACTTACTAGCCGTACGGTAAGTTGTTTACTAGCCGCCCGTCAAGTAGATAAGTCCGAATCCGCAAAGGTGAGTGTGAGAGCGATGACCGAGCAGCCCGAGGGACGCGACACCCGCGCCCGCATTCAGGCGATCGCGCTCGAGCTCTTCACCGAGCAGGGCTATGACAAGACCTCGCTGCGGGAGATCGCCGAGCGGCTGGGTGTGACGAAGGCCGCCCTCTATTACCACTTCAAGAGCAAGGAAGAGATCGTGGAGAGCTTCTCCAACGATCACATCGACATGATCGACAGGCTGATGGAGTGGGGCCGGGCCCAGCCGCCGACGCTCGAGGCTCGGCGCGAGTTCCTCCGGCGCTATGCGGAGGGCATCTACAACGGCCCGTTCGCCCAGGTCATGCAGTTTTACGAGCAGAATCAGGCGACGATGCGCGACCGTCCGAGCGGCCACCGCTTCAAGGACAAGATGGGCGCGATCGGTCCGATCCTCTGCGACCCCGACTCGGGCCCGACCGAGCGGCTGCGCGCCGCCATGTCGATCTTCTCGCTGCACGCGAGCCTCTTCGTGATGCGCGACGACTCGCTCACCCGCGACGAGCGCCTGGCCGCGGCCCTGACCGTCGCCTACGACCTGATCGAGCTCAATCTGAAAGCCTGAAAACGCGCGGTGCGGCCGGGATGTCCCGGCCGCACCGCGCGTTTTCAGGCTTTCAGGCGATGACGGCGATCAGGTCGCCCTCCTGGACGACGTCGCCCTCACCCACAGCGAGCTGCGTCACGGTGCCATCGGACTCGGCGAGCACCGGGATCTCCATCTTCATGGATTCGAGGATGACGAGGGTGTCGCCGTCGGAGACGGAGTCGCCCTCAGCGACCACGACCTTCCACACGTTCGCCACCATCTCAGCACGGATCTCGTCGGCCATTGCCGGTCCCTCCTCACGGGGTTATACGGCGTAATCCAATCACGCCGTAGTCCCGCACGGGGCGCAACCCCGCTACGGGTTCGCGCTAAGCTGAGTCCGACTCGTTCCCGGATGAAAGGGACAAACCATGGGTAAGAAGGCCCGTCGCAAGCGCGAACGCAAGAAGAAGAAGGCCAACCACGGCAAGCGTCCCAACGCCTGACGACTCGATGGCCGCCGACACGCTGAAGAGCTCTACGCGTGCTCGGCGGTCTCGGTCATCGTGAGCTCGGAGAGCTTGGCCCGGAGCCGGTCCTTGAGCTCGTCGGGAGCCTTCTCCGAGCCGCAGCAGCGGCCGACCAGCGCCTTGACCTCCTGCTCGATGCCGTATTCGCGCAGGCACGGCGAGCACTCGTCGAGGTGCTGCTTGATCAGGTCGCGGCGGTCGTCCGCGCATTCGAGATCGAGGTAGAGGTAGACCTCGTCGATCACGTTGCGACAATTCTCTTTCTCACTCATGCCGACACCTCGCCGCGGATGAGACCGCGCTCGGCGGCATAGCCCTCCAGCATGTTCCGCAGGTTACGCCGACCTCGGTGCAGACGCGACATGACGGTCCCCAGCGGCGTGCCCATGATGTCGGCGATCTCCTTGTAGGAGAAGCCCTCGACATCGGCGAGATAGACCGCGAGCCGGAACTCCTCGGGCAGCGCCTGCAGCGCTTCCTTGACGTCGCTGTCGGGCAGCTTGTCCAGCGCTTCCATCTCCGCCGAGCGCAGCCCGCTCGACGTGTGCGACTCGGCCTCGGCGAGCTGCCAGTCGGTGATCTCCTCGGTCGGCGCCTGGATGGGCTGCCGCTGCCGCTTGCGGTAGGAGTTGATGAAGGTGTTGGTGAGGATGCGATAGAGCCAGGCCTTGAGGTTGGTGCCCTCTTCGAACTGGTGGAACGCCGCATATGCCTTGAGGTAGGTCTCCTGGACCAGATCCTCCGCGTCGGCCGGGTTGCGGGTCATCCGCAGGGCCGCCGGGTAGAGCTGGTCGAGGAAGGGCATCGCGTCGCGTTCAAATCGTGCCCGGGCGTCCGCATTGGGGCCGGAGCGGTCACGCGTCTTCCCGCGCTCTTCTGCCCGCTCGTCGGTCACTCTCTCCTCCGCCCTGCGCGGTCGTTGCGACCGCCCCGCTGAGGATACGCGGGTGGCAGGGGGCATCGGCGCGGTTAACACGGATGTGGGCAGCATCGCGTCAACCGGCGTGGCGATCGACCACTCCGGTGCCTCCAGCAATCGGAATGTGCTGGTCACCTCGGTCGGACGAATCACTGTGCGCACCGAACCACCCCTCATCACGACGATCCGCAGCGGATCTCCGAAGGGGGTAACACCCGCCCGAACAGCGGCATTCCGCGTGACCACGTCCAACGTGGCACTGATCACACGGTGAGGCGCCGTCGAGCCGTTCGAGAGCGGGACGCCACCCGGACCGCGCTCACCATCCGCTGCGGCTGCTCCGCCGCCGCGGTGACCACGGCGATCAGGCCCGGTGCGGGAATGGTGCCGCCGACGGCCGGAGTCAGCATGTCGGGCTCGACGTACGGCGTCTCCTCCGGCTGCTCCATGGTGCGCCAGGCGACGACCATCGCGCGGCGCTCCCGAGCGGTCGTGCCGCCCCAGACGCCGTGGCAGTCGCCGACCTCCAGTGCCCACGCGAGGCACGCACCCTGGACGACGCACTTTCCGCAGAGTTCGATCGCGGCATCGGCCGCCTCCGTCGGTGCTGGAAAGAACGTCTCCGGATCGACGCTCTGGCACACGCCGCGCGTGCGCCAGGCGGTGTCGTCCTGCCGTTCGACGGCAGCACGCAATAGCCGCGGGTCACGCCGTGCCGACGCGACCTCATGCGGGCGTGGAATACGCGCCCGAGTCATCCGCCCACCTCCCCCGAGGGTGAAGACACCGCCGGGTAAGGGCCCGGCGGCTCGTTCGCTGGGAGGGTGCCTGTTGTCAAAACGGCACCCACCAGCGCTGTGTTCTACCGCACTAAAGACCCGCCGGACAAGGGTTTGGTTGCAAGATGGGCAAAATTTGGTCCACCAAACCCCCGCAGACCGACCAAATGGCCTGAGGGATCCGCCATTACGGCGAGTAGTCACCGCACGGATCGTCACTTAGAAAAGTGTCTGTTCCTCCACCGCCGCGATCAGCTCCGGACCATCGTTGCGTACGTTGCCAACGGCACTGCCGACCGGACGGATCTCCACTGTGGAGAGATATTCGTCCGCAGGCGGGGTGAGCAGAGCCTCACTCTGCGTAGCCAAAAGCCACTCTTCCCACCGATCCGGCGCGAGCATCAGCGGCATCCGGTCGTGCACGCGGGTCAGCGGACCCAGCGCCGGCATGGTAATGATGCTGCACGTGATGAGGCGGTCGGCGCCCGTGCCGCGAACGTTCCAGATGCCGCCGAAGACGAGGTCGGGGCGGTTCATGTAATAGGGCTGCTTGCCCTGCGCGGTGCGCGTCCACTCGTACCAGCCGTCCGCCGGGACCAGGCAGCGGCGCTGGGCGAAGGCGGACTGGAAGACCTTCGACGTGGCGACGGTCTCGGCCCGCGCGTTGATCATCCGCGCGCCGGCCCGCAGGTCCGCCGCCCACGGCGGCACCAAACCCCATCTGGCCAGGCTCAATGCCCGCCCGTCCCGGCTCGCCGAAACCCTGACTATGGGTACGGGATCCGTCGGCGCCACGTTGTAGTCGGCCTCGAGCCCGCCCTGAGTCTCGTCGAAAGCCTCGAAGAGCTTGCTGAGATCCGCGGACGAGCGAGTAGTCGCATAACGGCCACACATACTGCACAGCCTATCGACAGGGCAGAATGAGCACGTGACAAAGCCGCCGGCGCCGTGGAACGCGCCTACCGCCACCACTGGAGTCAACGCCACCGTCCGCCTGCCCGGATCGAAGTCGATGACGGCGCGGGCCCTCGTGCTCGGCGCCGGGTCGGTCGGGCCGACCACCCTCGCCGCGCCTCTGCGGGCCCGCGACACCGAGCTGATGGCCGCCGGCATCCGGGCCATGGGGGCCGCCGTCTCCACAGTGGATGAGACGCACTGGGTGGTGCGGCCGCGCCCGCTCACCGGGCCCGCCACGGTCGACGTGGGCCTCGCCGGGACGGTGATGCGCTTCCTGCCGCCGCTCGCCGGGCTCGCCACCGGGCCGGTCACCTTCGACGGGGACCCGCGGGCCCGGCAGCGCCCGCTCGCACCGCTGATCAACGCGCTGCGCGCCCTCGGCTGCCGCATCGAGGCGAGCTCGGCCGACGGACTGCCGCTGGTGGTGCACGGGGAGGGCCGGGTGCGCGGCGGTGAGGTCGTCATCGACGCCTCGCTCTCCAGCCAGCTCGTCTCCGGGCTGCTGCTCGCCGCTCCCGACTTCGACGAGGGGCTGGTGCTGCGGCACGAGGGCCCGCCCGTCCCGAGCGCGCCGCACCTGCGGATGACGGTGCAGATGCTCCGGGCGGCCGGTGCCGCGGTCGACGACTCCACCCCGAACGTCTGGCACGTCGGCCCCGGGCGCCTGTCCGGCCGCGGCTGGGAGATCGAGCCCGACCTGTCGGGAGCCGCGCCCTTCCTCGCCGCCGCCCTCGTCACCGGCGGATCGGTGACCGTGCCCGGCTGGCCGCGCAGCACCACCCAGGCCGGCGACCGGCTGCGCGACGTGCTCACCCGGATGGGCGGCGCCTGCGCCCTCACCGCGGAGGGGCTCACCGTGACCGGCACCGGCACGATCCACGGCGTGGAGCTCGACCTGCGCGACTTCGGCGAGCTGACCCCCGCGATCGCGGCGCTGGCGGCGCTCGCCGACTCGCCCACCCAGCTCACCGGGATCTCGCACATCCGCACCCATGAGACCGACCGGGTCGCGGCCCTCGCGCACGAGCTCACGGCCCTCGGCGCGGAGGTCTCGGAACACTCCGACGGGCTCAGCATCCGGCCGAGGCCGCTGACCGGGACCGCGTTCGAGACCTACGATGATCACAGGATGGCGCACGCCGCGGCCATCATCGGACTCCGAGTGCCGGGAGTCGTGCTCTCGGACGTCTCGTGTACGTCCAAGACCCTCCCCGATTTCCCGGCACTGTGGAGCAGGATGACAAGGGAGAGCTAACGCATGGCAGGGCAGCGGGACTGGGACGAGGACGACGTGCGGGTGCGCCCGACGGGGTCGTCCCGCCCGCGCACGCGCAAGCGGCCGAGCCACGCCGACGCGACCGAGGGCTTCGTCTTCGCCGTCGACCGGGGGCGCTACACGGTCGAGATGGCGGGCGAGCCGGTGACCGCGATGCGCGCCCGCGAGCTGGGGCGCAAGTCGGTGGTCGTGGGCGACCGGGTGATGCTCGTCGGCGACATCACCGGGGACGCCGGCGCGCTCGCCCGGATCGTGCGCATCTCGGAGCGCAAGAGCGTGCTCACGCGGACGGCCGACGACGACGACACGACCCCCGAGGGCCGACTCGAACGGGTGGTGGTCGCCAACGCCGACCAGCTCGTCATCGTCAGTGCGCTCGCCGACCCGCCGCCTCGGACGGGCTTCATCGACCGCTGCCTCGTCGCCGCCTACGACGCCGACATCGAGCCGCTGCTGCTGCTGACGAAGGCGGACCTCGCCGACCCCGCCGCGGTGATCGACTACTACTCCACCCTGGAGGTCCCTTACCTCCTCTCCCGGCCCGATGACGACCTCGCCGAGCTGCGCGCGGCGCTGCACGGGCGGATCTCGGTGCTCGTCGGCCACTCCGGCGTCGGCAAGTCGACGCTGGTCAACCGGCTGATCCCCGGGCTCGATCGGGCGGTCGGCGTGGTCAGCGCCATCGGCAAGGGGCGGCACACGTCGACGAGCGCGGTCGCGCTGCGGCTGCCGCAGGTCGGCAAGGGGAAGAAGGATCCGGGCTGGATCATCGACACGCCCGGCGTACGCAGCTTCGGGTTGGCACACGTCTCGGCCGACAGCCTCCTGCACGGATTCCCAGACCTCGTCGAGGGGACCGTCGAGTGCCCGCCCAACTGCGAGCACGCCGGTGGGGAGTGCGCGCTGGACGCCTGGGTCGCGGCTGGTAATGCCGATCCGCGACGGCTGTCGTCCTATCGACGGCTGCTCGCGTCCCGGTCAGGCGGCGTGCCGGTGGCAGAGGCCGACTAAGAAGTCGTGTTTGTTGCGCGGAGGGGTCTTCCTCGCGTCCGACTTAACCGCTACAGTCACAAACATCTCTTGATGGGAACGCTCCCACCCCATCAGCGACAAACACCCGTGGGGACTCCAGACGCCCTCCGGAGTCCCCACGGCTCGACTGTGCGACCTGCCTCGACGACCGTCCACACAGTAAGGAGCATGTTAGTGCCCCTGCGAGCTCCGCGCCTCCTCCACTTTTCGCGAAATCACACCCGTTAGGGCGCCTGGCGCTCTTTGGTGACCGGGCCGGCCTGGCACCTCTCACCAGGCTGGCCCCCACGGGGGTATGGCTAGCCCCACCATCACGTCGGATGCCTGCCCCATCGAAACCGATGGCGCCGGTCTCTACGGTGATGGACATGAAGCTGACGATCCGCAAGGCCTGGCGGGCCACGGTCTTCGTCGTCAGCGGGCTCGCCACCGGGATGATCACCTTCGTCGTCGCGCTGCTCGTCGCTATCCTCACCCTCGTCCTCTGCTGCACCGTCGTCGCCGCGCCACTCGGCCTCGCCGTCCTCGCCGCCACCACGCGAGTGCTCACCTCCTGGCAGAGCGGCCGCTTCGCCGGGCTGCTCGGCGTGAAGCTGGCGCCGCCCGTACCCGTCGGGGTGGGTGAGATCTGGAGCCAGCGGGCCGTGCGCGAGACGACCTCCCCGGCGCTCTGGCGGCAGCTCGGATACCACCTGCTGGTGGCCGGGCCGGTCGGAGTCCTCGGTTTCGGCCTCGTCGTCGGCACGGCCTCGGTCGGACTCGCCCTGATCGCGAGCGCCGTGCCGGGCTGGTCGGCCGGTGACCTCGCCGGGAACCCGGGCATCGACCGCAGCGCGCTGGTCTCGACACTGTTCGGCGTCGGCGGCGTCGTCCTGCTCGCCGCCGCAGCGCCGATCGCCCGCGGGATCGCCGCCCTCGACACCCTCGCCGCCCGCGCGCTGCTGCAGCCCAGCCGGGCTGAGCTGCTCGAACGCCGGGTCGAACAGCTCACCGAGAGCCGGGCCGACGTCGTCGACGCCGCGGACGCGGAGCGCCGGCGGATCGAGCGCAACCTGCACGACGGCGCCCAGCAGCGGCTCGTCTCCCTCGCGATGAACCTCGGCATGGCCCGCGCCACCCTCACCGACCTCGACCCGCGGGCCCGCCTGGTGATCGAGCAGGCCCACGACGAGGCGAAACAGGCGCTCGCCGAGCTGCGCGACCTCGTCCGCGGCCTGCACCCGGCCGTGCTCGACGACCGCGGCCTCGACGCCGCCCTCTCCGGCATCGCCGCCCGGGCGCCGCTGCCGGTGCGGCTCACCGTCGAGGTGCCCGTCCGCCCCTCGCGGACGATCGAGGCGGTCGCCTACTTCGTCGTCTCCGAGGCGCTGGCCAACGTCGCCAAGCACGCCGAGGCCTCGTCGGCCGAGGTCGCCGTGCATCGCGACGCCGATCGGCTCCGCCTCACCATCAGCGACGACGGCCGCGGGGGTGCCGACCCGGAGTCGGGTACGGGCCTGCGCGGACTCGCCCAGCGCATCG
This sequence comes from Allocatelliglobosispora scoriae, assembly GCF_014204945.1. Classification (NCBI taxonomy): domain Bacteria; kingdom Bacillati; phylum Actinomycetota; class Actinomycetes; order Micromonosporales; family Micromonosporaceae; genus Allocatelliglobosispora; species Allocatelliglobosispora scoriae. Next base: position 4,413,835 of record NZ_JACHMN010000002.1, on the reverse strand, counting down.
GCTCGGTCGACGGGACCCTGCACATCGAGAGCCCACCCGACGGGCCGACCCGGATCATCGTGGAGCTGCCATGCGAGTCGTGATCGGCGAGGACTCGGTCCTCCTCCGCGAAGGGCTGGTCCGGTTGCTCGATGCCGGTGGCTTCGAGGTGGTGGCCTCCGCCGGGGATGCGGACTCCTTCCTCCGCGAGGTCGCCGAGCACCGGCCCGACCTGGTGCTGCTCGACGTGCGCATGCCGCCGAGCTTCACCGACGAGGGACTGCGGGCGGCGCTGGTGATGCGGCGGCAGTGGCCGGAGATCGCGGTGCTGGTGCTCTCGCAGTACGTCGAGGAGCGCTACGCCACCGAACTGCTCGCCGGCGCCACCAGCAAGGTCGGTTACCTGCTCAAGGACCGGGTCGCCGACGTGGCCGAGTTCCTCGACGCGCTGCGCCGGGTCGCCGGCGGCGGCACGGCCCTGGATCCGGAGGTCGTCTCACAGCTCCTCCTGCGCCGGCACAGCGACCCGCTGGACCGGCTCACGCCACGGGAGCGGGAGGTCCTCGCCCTGATGGCCGAGGGCCGCTCCAACGGCGGCATCGCGGCGGCGCTCTTCGTCACGGAGAGCGCGGTCGGCAAGCACGTCAACAACATCTTCGCCAAGTTGGACCTGCCTCAGGCCGACAGCGACCACCGCCGCGTACTCGCGGTCCTTCGTTATCTGGAGATCTGACATGACCTCGTCACCCTGGCGGGCCCTCGGTACGGCGTTCACCATCGTCGCGCTGCTCATCGGCGGCCTCGTGGCCTGGAGTTTCGTGGGCCGACCCGACCCGCAGTCCGAGCATCAGGAGCAGACCTATCAGCACGCGATCACCAAGATCGTCTTCGAGGACGTCGACAGCGGCAACGTGCACGTGTCGGCGAGCCCCGCCACGGAGGAGGTCGCGATCGACCGCTACCTGAAGTGGTCCCGCAGCAAGCCCACCTACACCGAGCGGTGGGACGGCGACACGCTGCGGATCAAGCTGCACTGCGACGACAACCGGTGGTGGTGGGGCGACGACTGCTCGATCGACTATGCCGTGAAGGTGCCGACCGACATCGCGGTGGAGATCGACGCGACCTCGGGCGACCTCGACGTCCTCGGTACGAAGGGAGCCGTCAAGATCACGGCGACCTCGGGCGACGTCAAGATCGGTGATGTCACGGGGCCGATCTCGGTGACGCTCACCTCCGGCGATCTGACGACGGCGGACCTCATCGCCACCGACTTCGAGGCCGACCTCACCTCCGGCGACCTGCTGCTCGACTTCGCCGCCGCGCCGCACTCCCTCGACGCCCGGGTCACCTCCGGCGATGTCGACATCGCGGTGCCGCGGGCCGACTACCGCGTGAGCGTGGACACCGGATCCGGGGATCAGCGGGTGGGCGTACCCGACACGGCGGGCGCCACCAACAAGATCACCCTGCGCTCCACCTCCGGCGACGTAGCGCTGTCCTACCGCTGAGAACGCTCGCAGACGAGCGGCCGATGGCGTTGCCCGGCACCGTGTGTGCACGGAGCACACACGGCCGCGCCCTCGGCCGCCCGTCTGCGGACGCCCTCGAACCGCTCCCCCGGCGCGCAGCGGATGCCCGCGCTGCCGGGGACGGGTAGCCTGCCCTGGACACCACTACCGGGGAGCGTTGCTGATGACGACAGCCGACTGGCGGCCGAGCGCCGCCATCTACCAGGTCTACCCGCGCAGCTTCGCGGACGGCAACGGTGACGGCATCGGCGACCTGGCCGGGGTCCGCAAGCGGCTGAGCTACCTGGCCGGGCTAGGCATCGACGCGATCTGGTTCAGCCCGTGGTACCCGTCCCCGATGGCCGACGCCGGATACGACGTCGCCGACTACTGCGACATCGAGCCCCTCTTCGGCACGCTCGCCGAGGCGGAGCAGCTCATCGCCGAGGCGCACGACCTGGGCCTGCGGATCATCATCGACATCGTGCCGAACCACTGCTCCGACCAGCACCCGTGGTTCCACGACGCGCTCGCGACCGCGCCCGGCTCGCCCGAGCGGGCCCGCTTCCACTTCCGCGAGGGCCGCGGGGAGAACGGCGAGATCCCGCCCAACAACTGGCAGTCCCACTTCGGCGGTCCGGCCTGGACCCAGGCCGGCAGCGAGTGGTATCTGCACATGTTCGCCCCGGCCCAGCCGGACTGGAACTGGGACAACCCCGAGGTCCGGGCCGAGTTCGAGCGGATCCTGCGCTTCTGGCTCGACCGCGGCGTCGACGGCTTCCGCATCGACGTCGCCGACCACCTGGTCAAGGTGCCCGGCCTGCCCGACACGGCGGAGGGCTCCCCGAGCCCCTTCTCCGACCTCGACGGCGTGCACGAGATCTACCGGTCCTGGCGCCGGATCATGGATGAGTACCCGGGCGAGCGGATCTTCGTCGCCGAGGCCTGGATCGCCGACCCGGAGCGCTTCGCCCGCTATCTGCGCGGCGACGAGCTGCACTCCGCCTTCAACTTCCCCTTCCTCGGTGCGGCCTGGAACGCGGGCGCGCTGCGCAAGGTCATCGACGACACGCTCGCCTCGCACCTGCTGGTCGAGGCCTCGCCGACCTGGGTGCTCTCCAACCACGACGTGACCCGCCCGGTGACCCGTTACGGCCGGGCCAAGACGTCCTACTGGCACGACCCGCGTGTCGGCCAGATCAGCGACCTCGAGCTCGGCACGCTGCGTTCCCGGGCCGCCGCGCTGCTCAGCACCTCGCTGCCCGGCGGTGTCTACGTCTACCAGGGCGAGGAGCTCGGGCTCTGGGAGGTCGAGGAGATCCCCGACGAGCTGCGCCAGGACCCGACCTTCTTCCAGACCAACGGCGCCGACAAGGGCCGCGACGGCTGCCGGGTGCCGCTGCCCTGGAGCGGCACGGAGAGCCCGTTCGGCTTCAACTCGACGGGCACGGCACCGTGGCTGCCCCAGCCTGCCGGGTGGGCCGCGCTCACCGCCGAGGTCGAGCAGGACGACCCGGACTCGATGCTCAGCCTCTACCAGCGGGCCCTGCGGCTGCGCCGCTCCTTCAGCTCGGCTCCCTTCGCCTGGCTGCCCGGCCTGCCCGATCAGGTGCTGGCGTTCCGCCGGGGCGACATCGGCGTCGTGGTCAACTTCTCCCCCGAGCCGGTGGAGCTGCCGGCGCACGCCGAGATCGTGCTCAGCAGCTCGCCGATCGAGGACGGCAAGATCCCCGGCGACACGACCGCGTGGTTGCGACTGGCCTGACGAGTGAGCGAGCGAAGCGAGGGAGCCCCGCGAGGCGGCGCCAGGTAATCAGCTAGAGGCCACGAACCCGATACCCCCGGGCGCTGGTGATCGGCTAGGTTTCACCCGTGGCCAAGTACGCCGATGACCTTGCAATCGCCCACATGCTCGCCGACACCGCCGATTCGCTCTCCATGGCGCGCTTCCGGTCCCTGGACCTGCGCGTGGACTCCAAGCCGGACCTGACACCCGTCTCCGACGCCGACACGGCGGTGGAGAAGGCGCTGCGCTCCACGCTGGCCCGCACCCGGCCCCGCGACGGTGTGCTGGGCGAGGAGTTCGGGTCCACCGGCGCGGCCGGCAACCGCCAGTGGGTGATCGATCCCATCGACGGCACGAAGAACTACATCCGCGGCGTACCCATCTGGGCCACCCTGATCTCCCTGATGGAGGGCGACGAGCCGGTGGTCGGGCTGGTCTCGGCGCCGGCCCTGGGCCGGCGCTGGTGGGCCGCGCGGGGCCTCGGCGCTTACGCCGGCCGGCACCAGGCGGCCGCGACCCCGATCAAAGTCTCGGGGGTACGCCGTCTCGCCGACGCCAGCTTCTGCTACTCCTCGCTGCACTCCTGGGAGCAGACGGGCCGGTTGGCGTCGATGCTCGACATTATGCGCAAATCATGGCGCAGCCGGGCGTACGGCGACTTCTACGGCTACATGCTGCTCGCCGAGGGTGCGCTGGACATCATGGTCGAGCCGGAACTCTCGCTGTGGGACATCGCGGCGCTGATCCCGATCATCACCGAGGCGGGCGGGACCTTCACCGATCTCGATGGGCGGCCCGGGCCCGGCGGCGGCAGCGCGATCGCCACCAACGGCCGGTTGCACACTGACGTGCTGTCGCTCCTGACGCCGGGAGCCCTGCGCGCGTTGTGATCCAACGAGTGCGGAGTGTGATCTATGTCGCTCGCTGACCGGCGAAAACGGCCCTGGTAGCACCGTTTGGGGGGTCACTCTCTCATCCGACAGGCTCGCGGAGGCAAACCTGACCCCTAGGGGTCTAAGCTTCCTCCGTGGTGTCTTCAGGGTGGTGGTTCCTCGCGGCGATGATTGTCGCGTACGGCATTGCCAACTTGCTGCAATCAGTGGGTGCGTCACGAACGAAGATGCAGCAGACACTGGATGCCGGGTTGCTGCTCAGGCTCCTGCGACACCGCACCTACCTCGTCGGCCTCGGCTGCCAGATCCTGGGCTTCTTCCTCGCCCTCTTCGCCCGGCGCGACCTGCCGCTCTTCCTGGTCCAGGCGAGCCTCGCCGCCGGGCTGGGCGTCACCGCGGTCCTCGGCGTGCTCCTGCTGAAGTGGCGCCTGCCCAAGAGCGAGATGTTCCTGCTCGGCATCCTCGTCCTCGGCATCGGCAGCCTCGCGGTCGCGGCGCAGCCCGCGCCCTCGGAGCCGCTGGAGCTGCCCGCGATCATCGCCCTCATCGCCATGCTGGGCCTCATCGTCGGGCTGGGGTTCTTCACCGCCCGGATCCAGGGAACGCCCGGCAGCGTCGCGCTCGGCGCCGTCTCCGGCCTCGGCTTCGCCTGCGCGGCGGTGGCGGCCCGGCCGCTCGCCAACACGCACTCGGTCTTCGAGTTCGTCACCAGCCCGCTGCTCTACCTCGTGATCGTGCACTCGCTCACCGCCCAGGTCTTCCTGGGCATGGCGATGCAGCGCGGCTCCACCAACGCCGCCGTCGCGGCGATGGACGCGGCCGGTGCGGTGCCCGCCGCGGCGATCGGACTGCTGCTGCTCGGTGACCAGATCCGGCCGGGGACGGAGTGGCTCGCGCTCGTCGGGTTCCTCGCCACGCTCGGGTCGATCATCGCGCTCACCCGCTATGCCGAGCCACAGACCGGGGCGACCACGGAGCGGATAGACCAGCTCACAGCCCGGCCGGGCACCGTTCAGACGGTGCCCGCGATGGCCGCTCCCGCACGGCCTGCCCCGCCACAGCACGAGCGCCCGGCGTGGCTCACCGCCGACACGACGGCGGCCTTCGAGCTGATCACGCCCCGGATCGCGAACGGCGGCTCCCACGCCAACGGCAACGGCCATCACGTGATCGACCAGCCGACCGCCGAGGTTCCGCTCCTCTCGGACCAGACGATAGAGATCCCCCGCGTCCGCGGCAGGGCGTAACCGCTCTCCTCTTTCAGTGCCGCCCAGGCGGCTTGATCGCGTTGTTTCCCGGAAGTAGTCCCCTCCGGCCGCACCGGAAGGGCCAGCTTCCGGGAAATAGCGCGATCTTGCGCTGCGATAGCGGCAACTTCCCGCAACGTGCACGATCATCATCGCGTCACGCGGGCCCGGCGCTGCGCGGGCAGGTAACAAGCGCGAGCTGCGGAAATCCCGTGCCGCCCCTCCTCGGCGAGCCCTTGATCGCGCTCTTTCCCGGAAGTAGTCCCCTCCGGCCGCACCGGAAGGGCCAGCTTCCGGGAAAGAGCGCGATCTTGCGCTGCGATAGCGGCAACTTCCCGCAACGTGCACGATCATCATCGCGTCACGCGGGCCCGGCGCTGCGCGGGCGGGCAACAAGCGCGAGCTGCGGGAGTTCCGTGCCACCCCGCCCCTCCTCGGCGAGCCCTTGATCCCGCTCGTTCCCGGAAGCTGGCCCCTCAGGGCGCGCCGGAGGGGCCAGCTTCCGGGAAACAGCGCGATCTTGCGCTGAGATAGACGCAACTTCCCGGAACGAGCGCGATCATCATCGCGTCACGCGGGGCCCGGCGCTGCGCGGGTGGGGCAACGAGCGCGATCTGCGGAAATTCCGTGCCGCCCTTCTCGGCGAGCCCTTGATCGCGCTCTTTCCCGGAAGCCGGCCCCTCAGGCCGCACCGGAAGGGCCAGCTTCCCGGAAACAGCGCGATCTTGCGCGCTAGATCTTGGCGATGAGCGCGGTATACGCCTCGTCGGTGAGCCGCGTGGCGAGGTAGTAGACCGCGCCGGCCCCGATCGCATGCCGGGTCAGCACCGGTCGGCCGTCAACAGCGGCGAGCACCGTCTCCGCATCCAGCGGTTCGAGCTCGTCGAGCCAGAGCGTGCCGGTGCCCCCGTCTGCGAGCGCCACCTCCTCGCCGGGAAGCAGGGGTGACCACTCGGCGATCCGCACACCCGTCAGCTCCTCGACGCTGCCCGGTGTCACCCGCAGCGTCTCGTCGACCAGCCCGGAGCCGAAGGTCATCAGCACGGTGCCGCCCGCCTCGGCATAGTCGCGCAGGGCGGCGAGGGTCACGGCGGACATGATGTACATCGCGGGGCAGCAGACGAGCCGATAACCCGCGAGCGAGGCGCCGACCGGCAGCACGTCGACGGCGTCGGCGGTCACGGCGAGCGCCCGGTGCGTCCGCCCCACCAGGTCGGGATAGTCCACGTGCCGGCTGAGCAGGTGCGGTGCCTGCCACGCCCACATCGTCTCCTCGTCGTAGAGCACGGCGGCGTCGGCGATGACGCGGTTGGGCTGCCGCTCGGCGAGTTCGGCACCGAGCGCCACGATCTCGGCGTAGACGCGCGATCCGGCGCCCGCGTGGGGCACCATCGCCGGGTGCCACTGCTCGGCGCCGCCGCGCGACGCCCGCCACTGGAAGTACATCGCGCCGACGGCACCGCGATCGAGGTAGGTACGCGCCGCGTCGGCGATGGCCCCGGGACCGGTCGAGCGGACCACCCCGTTCTCGTGGACGGCGCCGGGAGCGTGCTCCATCAGCAGCCAGCGCCCGTGCGGGTGCCCGGCCGCGCGGGCCCAGCCCCGGGCGAGATCTGCAGCGAACGCCCGCTCGGCGGTGGCGGTCGCGACACTGGACGGGTAGTGGTCGATCGCGACGAGGTCGACCTCGTGCGCCCAGCGTGCGTGGTCGACCGGGACCCAGCCGCCGAGGACGAAGTTGGTCGTCACCGGCGCCTGCGACCGGGTCCGGATCAGCTCCCGGGCCTGGCGGTAGTGGCCGAGCATCGCCTCGGAGAGGAAGCGGCGGTAGTCGAGCTCGTGGGCCGGATTGGTGAGGTACTGGGTGGCGCGCGGCGGTGTGATCTCGTCGAAGTCGGCGTACCGCTGGGACCAGAAATCGGTGCACCAGGCTTCGTTGAGCTGCTCGACGAAGCCGTACCGGGCACGCAGGAAGGCACGGAACTCGACGGCGCAGTGGTCGCAGAAGCACCACGTGCCGTATTCGTTGTGCACGTGCCAGAGTTTGAGCGCCGGGTGCTCGGCATAGCGGCTGCTCAGGTAGTCGGTGATCGCTCGGCTCGCGGCGCGGAATTCGGGCGCGTTGACGCAGTAGGTGTCGCGGCTGCCGTGGGTCAGCCGCACACCGTCGCGGCCGACGGGCATCGCCCCCGGGTGCTGCGCGGTGAACCAGGGCGGCGGCGAGGCGGTCGGCGTGGCGAGCGCGACGCCGATCCGTCCAGTGTGGAGCCGGTCGAGAATGCGGTCCAGCCAGCCGAAATCGAAGCGGTCGGGTTCGGGTTGCAGCCGGGACCAGGCGAAGACACCGACGGTGACGAGATTGACCCGGGCCCGGCGCATCAGCACGATGTCGTCGGCCCAGACGTCCTCGGGCCACTGTTCCGGGTTGTAATCCCCGCCGTACCAGAGCATCCGGGCCTCCCGCCAAACTCGACGATCGCCGCACCTCTGACGAAGTGACGGCGATCCGTTGGGTCCCTGCGAGCTTAGTCAACGCCATGTCATCGAAATGAATTCGATATCAGGTCTTCACACAAGGTGCTCGCGACATTTACAGTGATGCCCGTGGGAACGCTCCCATGACCCTGCAATCCTCCTACGCCCGGAGGCATCATGCAATCCAGAGCCCTGCGCTCCTCCATCGGTGCGGCGGTCGCGACGGCCCTCGTCGCCGCAGCCGCCGCCGTCTCGTTCAGCCTTGTCACGGCAGGACCGGCCAACGCCGCCGGCACCGGCATCGGCTACCTGCACACCAGCGGCAACAAGATCGTTGACAGCACCGGGGCCACCGTCCGGCTGACCGGCATCAACTGGTTCGGCATGGAGACCGACAACCGGACCTTCCACGGCCTCTGGGCCAGCGTCACGTGGAAGTCGCAGATCGACCACATGGCGCAGCTCGGCTACAACACGCTGCGGGTGCCGTGGTCCAACGACGCGGTCAAGCCCGGCGCCACGGCGTCGGGCATCAACGACTTCACCAACCCCGACCTCGTCGGCCTCTCGCCGCTGCAGATCCTCGACAAGGTCATCGCGTACGCCGGGACCAAGGGCATGCGCATCATCCTGGACCGCCACCGTCCCACGGCGGCCGGGCAGTCCGCGCTCTGGTACGTCGCGGCAACCTCGGAAGCCACGATGATCGCGGACTGGAAGGCGATGGCGACCCGATACGCGGGCAACACCACCGTCATCGGTGCCGACCTGCACAACGAGCCGCACGCCGAGGGCACCAACCCGGCCGCGACCGGCGCCTGCTGGGGTTGCGGCGTCGAGACGCGGGACTGGCGGCTCGCCGCCGAGCGGATCGGCAACGCGGTTCTCGGCGTACAGCCGAATTGGTTGATCTTTGTTGAAGGGGTGAGCTGCCCCAGCGGCGGGCTCTCCAACGTCTGGGACGGCGACACCACCAACGACGAGGACTGCGGCTGGTGGGGCGGCAACCTCAGCAAGGCCGGCCAGTTCCCGGTGCGACTCAGCGTGGCGAACCGGCTCGTCTACTCCCCCCACGAGTACGGCGTCTCCGTCTACCGCCAGGCCTGGTTCGACGACCCCGCGTTCCCGGCCAACCTGCCGGCGATCTGGGACAAGTACTGGGGCTACCTCTACAAGCAGAACATCGCTCCGATCATGCTGGGCGAGTTCGGCAGCACGCTCGCCGACCCGAAGGACACGGTCTGGCTCACCAACCTGATGTCCTACCTGGGCACGGGGGTCAACGGGATGTCCTTCACCTACTGGTCGTGGAACCCGAACTCGGGTGACACCGGCGGCATCGTCAGCGACGACTGGGTGACGGTCAACCAGGCCAAGCAGAACATCCTGCAGCCCTACCTGATCCCGCCGAGCGGCCAGACGAGCCCGATCCCGACGGTCTCCGACATGATCTCGCCGTCGGCCTCCCGGTCGGCTTCGGCATCGCCGTCACCGTCGCGGTCCACCTCCCCGTCCGCCTCGCCCTCGCCGTCCCGGTCGACCTCGCCGTCGCCGAATCCGGGCGGTGGGTGCCAGGTGACCTACAAGGTCGACAGTGCGTGGCCGCAGGGGTTCAACGCCACGGTCACCGTCAAGAACACGAGCTCGGCGACGGTCAACAACTGGGTGCTGACCTTCACCGTGCCGTCGGGCGTCACGCTCGCCAACGGGTGGAACGCCACCTGGAGCAGCAGCGGGACGACCTTCACCGCGACCGCGCCGACCTACGCGGCCAACCTCGCTCCGGGTGCGACGGTCACACCCGCCTTCACGGGTAACGGGGCGTCGACCCCGGCGCCGAGCGCGTTCAAGCTCAACGGAGTCACCTGCTCATAGCTCCACGCTGTTCCGAGGGCCGCCGACGAGTCATGTCGGCGGCCCTCGCCATGATCGTGTTGTTTCCGGGAAACAGGCCCCTCAAAGCGCGCGCTAGGGGACTGTTTCCCGGAAACAACACGATCAAGCACATCGATAACACCAACTCTTCAAGAGTTGTGGCGGTCTTGGGGCTGAGTGCGTCGCACGCCACGGGCAGGGACTCACGGGCGTACCACCTGGTCACACGTGACCTTGACAGTTTGTTTCGCGACCAGAGAAACTAACGCGGTGCCCTACCGACCGCCGCTCGTGGCCCACGAGTACTTCTCCGCCGACCCGCCCGAGCTACCGAGACGGGCACATGGCGAGCCGGGACCACAGACCATCACGCAGGCAGTTCTCGCCTCCGCCGACGGCGCAGGGATCACCTGCAAGGCGGAGACCGAGTCCGGGGCCGTGCTCTTCGTGCAGCTCACGGCGGCCGGGGAGGGCATCCTGCGGTGCCGCCTCAGCGCCGATCCGCAGGCCCGCACCCGCTCGGCCCGGCTGCTGCCGCTGACCCGCCCCGACGAGTCCGCCCGCGCCGAGGTCACGGTCACCGAGACCGGCGCGATCGTGACGACCGGAGCCCTGACCGCGCACGTGACCCTGGCACCGTGGAGCGTCCGCTACGCCGACACGGCGACCGGACGAACCCTTCTGGAGACCGACCCGGGCGTCGTGGACATCTCGGGCCGCATGCGCACCGCGCCGTTCGGCTGCTCCGTCGTCGACGGCGAGATCGTCGCCTTCCACGAGACCTTCACCTTCCCCGCCGACGAGGTGCTGGTCGGCACGGGTGAGCGCTTCCTGCCGCTCGATCTGCGCGGGCAGCGTCCGGTGATGTGGAACTTCGACGCGTTCGGCAGCGAGAGCGACCGTGCCTACAAGAACGTGCCGTTCTACCAGTCGAGCCGGGGCTACGGCCTGCTCGTCGACTCGGGTATGCCGGTCGAGTTCGACTTCGGCGCTGCGACCCAGAGCGTGACCCAGATCGTGGCCCCCGACGACGTGCTGGACTACTACGTCCTCGCCGGTCCCGGGCCGCTCGACGTCCTGGACCGCTTCGACCGGCTCACCGGCCGACCGGTCCCGCCGCCGAAGTGGGCCTTCGGCTCCTGGATCTCGTCGGGCTTCTTCATCGACAATCAGCAGCGCGTCATGGAACGCGCCCGTACGATCCGCGAGCACGGCATCCCCTGCGACGTGCTGCACCTCGACACCTACTGGCAGCCGGCCGGGCGCTGGTCGGAGCTGCGCTGGGACGCCGACAACTTCCCCGACCCCGAGGCGATGCTCGCCGAGCTGACCGCGATGGGGTTCCGGGTCTGCGTGTGGATGAACTCCTACCTGAGTGTCCACTCGGATCGGTTCACCGAGGCTGCGGAGAAGGGGTACCTGCTCAAGCGGGACGACGGCAGCACCTATGTCGCGGACTCCTGGCACGGCGGGTTCCCCGAGGGCGGCATCGTCGACTTCACCAACCCCGACGCGACCGCCTGGTTCCAGGATCTGCTGCGGCCGATCGCCCGGCAGGGGGTCGCCGTCTTCAAGACCGACTTCGCCGAGGGGGTGCCGGCCGACTCGGTCGCCTTCAACGGCATGACCGGCGTCGAGCTGCACAACGTCTACTCGCTGCTCTTCAACGACGCCGTCGCGGCCGTCACCCGCGAGGTGCACGGGCACTCCATGGTCTGGGGGCGCTCGTCCTACCTCGGTGGGCAGCGGCATGCGGCGCAGTGGGGCGGCGACACGATGTGCTCCTACCCGGCGATGGCGTCCACGATGAACGGCGGGCTGGCGCACGGGCTCTCGGGCGTACCCTTCTGGTCTCATGACACCGGCGGCTTCACCGGGCGGCCGAGCGACGACCTCTACCTGCGCTGGGCGCAGTTCGGGGCGTTCAGCCCCCTGCTGCGCTTCCACGGGACCACCTCGCGCGAACCGTGGGTCTTCCCCGACGTGGAGCCGGCGGTCATCGAGACGCTGAAGCTGCGCTACCGGCTGCTGCCCTACCTCTACACGCTGGCGCTGCGCGCGGGCGAGACCGGTGAGCCGATCATCCGCGCGATGCCCGTCGACTCGCCCGGCGACCCGCTCGCCTGGCAGGTGCAGCACCAGTACCGATTCGGCCCCGACCTGCTGGTCGCGCCGATGATCAGCCAGACGCAGCGGCGCAGTGTCTACCTCCCCGAGGGCGAATGGATCGACTGGTGGACCGGCACGGTCCACACCGGTCCCGCGATGCTCTCGGTCGCGCCGCCGCTGGACCAGGTTCCGCTCTTCGCCCGGGCCGGGTCCCTCATTCCCACGGTCGAGCCCACCGCGCACATCGCGGACGGACCGTGGCCGGCGATCACCCTGCTCTCCTTCGGCAGTGTTTCCGCAAGGAGTGGTGGCAATCTAGCCACATGTGAAATCCGCGACGACAATGGTTCCTCGAATGTCACCGCAGAACGGGTCGGCAACGTGCTGACGGTGACGGTCGACGGACCAGCGGCAATTGCGGGGGTGGTGACCCCGCACGCCCCGGGTTCTGTCACCGTCGTCATCAACCACCAAGCACAGGAGCACAGACAATGACTCAGTTCACCTTCGGCCTCTGGACCGTCGGCTGGCAGGCCCGTGACCCGTTCGGCGACGCGACCCGCGAGGCGATCGACCCGGTCGAGATCGTGCACCGGCTCGCCGAGCTCGGTGCCAGCGGTGTGACCTTCCACGACGACGACCTGGTCCCGTTCGGGTCGGGCGACGCCGAGCGTGAGGCGATCATCGACCGGTTCCGCAAGGCGCTGGCCGAGACCGGGTTGACCGTCCCGATGGCGACGACCAACCTCTTCACCCATCCGATCTTCAAGGACGGTGGGTTCACGAGCAACAACCGAGACATCCGCCGGTACGCGCTGCGCAAGGTCATCCGCAACCTCGACCTCGCCGTGTCGCTGGGCGCCAAGACCTACGTGCTCTGGGGTGGCCGTGAGGGTTCGGAGTATGACGGTGCCAAGGACATCCGCGCCGCCCTGGACCGTTACGCCGAAGGTCTCAACCTGCTGACGACCTATGTCCAGGAGCAGGGCTACGACATCCGCTTCGCAATCGAGCCCAAGCCCAACGAGCCGCGCGGCGACATCCTGCTCCCCACGGTCGGCCACGCGATCGCCTTCATCGGCGGCCTGGAGCACCCGCACCTGGTGGGCCTCAACCCGGAGACGGGTCACGAGCAGATGGCCGGGCTCAACTTCATGCACGGCATCGCGCAGGCGCTGTGGCACGACAAGCTCTTCCACATCGACCTCAACGGGCAGCGCGGCATCAAGTTCGACCAGGACCTCGTCTTCGGCCACGGCGACATCGTCAACGCGTTCTTCCTGGTGGACCTGCTGGAGCACGGCGGGCCGGATGGCGGGCAGGCCTACCACGGCCCCCGGCACTTCGACTACAAGCCGTCGCGCACCGAGGACATCGAGGGTGTCTGGGCGTCGGCCGCCGCCAACATGCGGATGTATTCGCTGCTCGCCGAGCGGGCCAAGGCCTACCGCGCCGATCCCGAGGTGCAGGCGGCGTTGGCGAAGTCTCGCGTACCGGAGCTGCGCCAGCCCACCCTCGCCGCCGGGGAGACCGCAGCGGACCTGCTCGCGGACCGGTCGGCCTTCGAGGACTTCGACGCGGACGCGGCTGCGGTCGAGGGCTTCTCGTTCGTCGCGCTGCAGCAGATCGCGATCGAGCACCTGCTCGGCGCCCGGTAACGGGTCATGCTCGTCGCCGGGGTGGATTCCTCCACCCAATCCGTCAAGGTAGTCATCCGGGACGCTGCGACCGGGGCGCTCGTGCGCTCCGGCCGCGCGTCCCATCCCGACGGGACCGAGGTCGACCCCCGGCACTGGTGGGACGGGTTGCGCTCGGCGATCGCCCAGGCCGGTGGCCTGGACGATGTCGAGGCGATCAGCGTCGCGGGGCAGCAGCACGGCATGGTCTGCCTCGATGACGCCGGCGCCGTGGTGCGCCCCGCCCTGCTCTGGAACGACACGAGGTCGGCGGCTGCCGCTGCCGACCTCGTGTCGGAGCTCGGTGCCGACACCTGGGCGGAGTCGGTGGGCAGCGTGCCCGTCGCCTCCTTCACCGTCACCAAGCTGCGCTGGCTCGCCACCCATGAGCCGGAGGCAGCGGCCCGGACCGCCGCGGTCTGCCTGCCGCACGACTGGCTCACCTGGCAGCTCACGGGTGCGGGCGACCTCGCCACCCTCGTCACCGACCGCAGCGATGCCTCGGGCACCGGCTACTGGTCGCCGTCGGGCGGCGCCTACCGCCCGGACCTGCTCGAACACGCCTTCGGGCGGCTGGCGCACCTGCCGCGGGTGCTCGACCCGACCGGCACGGCCGGCAAGCACGGCAACGTGATCGTCGGAGCGGGTGCGGGCGACAACGCCGGTGCCGCCCTCGGGCTCGGTGCCCGGCCGGGCGACGTGGTCGTCTCGCTCGGCACCTCCGGCACGGTCTTCGGCGTCTCGACGGTTCCGGCCGCCGATCCCAGCGCCGCCGTCGCCGGGTTCGCCGACGCGAGCGGGCACTTCCTGCCGCTGGTCTGCACGCTCAACGCCGCCCAGGTGCTCGACGCGACCGCCCGCCTGCTCGGGGTCGGCCACGACGAGCTCGCCACACTGGCGCTCAGCGTGCCGTCCGGTGCCGACGGGCTGACCCTCGTGCCCTACCTCAACGGCGAGCGTACGCCCGACCGTCCACATGCGACCGGTTCGCTGCACGGTCTGACGCTGGATTCGATGACGGCGGCGCACCTGGCGAGAGCGGCGATCGAGGGCATGTTCTGCGGCCTCGCCGATGGCCTGGACGCCCTGCGCGCCCAGGGCCTGACGGCGGAACGGGTGTTGCTCATCGGCGGCGCGGCGGCCAACCCCGCCGTGCAGCGGATCGCGCCCAGCATCCTCGGCTGCCCGGTGACGACCCCACCGGCCAGCGAATACGTGGCCGACGGGGCCGCTCGCCAGGCCGCCTGGACCCTGACCGGCACCCTCCCGACGTGGCAGCCCCCCACCGGCACGACCACCCACGAGGCCGACCCGGCCCCGGACGTCCGGTCCCGCTACGCCGAGGCCCGCGACAAGACGCTGAACCGCCGCTGATTCCCCGTTGATCAAGGGAAGACTCGCCGCATATCGGACCCCCGACATGGCGAGTCTTCCCTTGATCAACGCGAATTTTGAGGGTCGGCGGGGGATCGACAGACGTTGACGGGGTGTGGCACGGTTTGGCGCGTGCTGTATGAGGATCTTCTGAACGACGCCGAGCGGCAGGTCTGGAATTGCTTCGCCCGCGGAGTGGAGGTCGATCTCGGCGGTGGCGAGCCCGCCGGTGACGGGTTCGATCCCCTGTCCTGGGGTGCCGAGCGGGAGGTTCGCGGGGAGGTCATCTCTCGGCTGCTGCTCGGGGCCGTGGACAGCGCGCGGGGGCACGTACCGCGGATCTTCATCTCCGGCGCGCGCATCATCGGCACCGTCGACCTGGCGGGCTCCGATGTGGACTGCCAGCTGGTCCTCTTCCGCTGCTGGTTCGACGACGCGGTCCGGCTCGGCGGGGCGCGGCTGCGCGAGGTCCGGCTCAACGGCTGCCGGGCGGCGGAGATCAACGCCAACGGTCTGCGTACGGAGGGGGCGCTGAAGCTGATCGGATGCCGGATGGGCCACCTGCGCCTCTACAACGCGCACCTCGGGGACCTGGCCCTCACCGGTTCCACGATCACCGACCACGGTGGCCCCGCCGTCTCCGCGGACGGTCTCGTGGTGGAGCACGACGTGACCATCTCCGACGGGTTCACCGCGATCGGGCCGGTGAGCTTCGCCAACGCGCGGATCGGCGGCCGCCTCGTCGCGGACGGCTCGGTCCTTCGCAACCCCGGCAAGACCGCGCTGAACTGCTCGAACATGCAGGCCACGGCCCTGCACGTGGACTCGACGATCGACGGCGCGGTGGACCTGCGCGGTGCCCGGATCAGCACCCTGCACCTGCTGCCCAGCCCCGCGATGCGCAACGTCCCGATGCTGCTCAACGGTCTCACCTATGACGATCTGGAGCCCGATCCGCCGGCCGAGCCACGGATCGCGTGGCTGCGCCGGGATCCCAACGGCTACCATCCGCAGCCCTACGAGCAGCTCGCGAAGTATTTCCTCGGACTCGGGCACGACCGCGACGCGCGTACCGTGCTGCTGGAGAAACGTCGCGCGCGGCGCGCCGTGCTGGCGCAGGAGTTGCCGCTGCCGAGCTGGCTGGGGTGGTTCCCGCGCCTGTTGATCCGCATTCCGGGCTGGTTCGCGGACGCGCTGGCCGGCTACGGCTACGTGCCGTGGCGGGCGTTCTTCTGGCTGGTCGCGGCGGAAGCGCTGGGCTGGTGGGTGTTCCGCAGCGAACCGGCACCGGACCACCCCAGCCACAGCCCCAACGCCAACGCGGCGCTCTACGCCCTCGACGCGATCCTGCCCACGTCGCCGCTCGGGTTGGAGGAGCTCTACCACCCGCTCGGCGGCAAGCTGGTGATCTCGCTGCTGCTGCAGGGCCTCGGCTGGGCCCTCTCCTTCGCCGTGCTGCCCGCCGCGACCAGAGCCCTGAGCAGATCCGACCGGTAGAGCGCCTGTCATGTGGTGGCCGGCAGGGCGCACGGCGCCGCCGTGTGCGCTGTTTGCACACAAGGCGACGAGCAACGCCGCCCGCGGCCACATGACAGGCGCGCCTAGCCCTTGATGGCCCCGCTGATGACTCCCTTGGTGAAGTGCTTCTGCACGAAGGGATAGACGACCATCGCCGGGATCACCACGATGATGACGACCGCCATCTTCACCGCGATCGTCGGCGGCATCACCGAGAACGACCCGGCGACTCCGACCTGTGGTGCCTGACCGGCGAGGATGTAGCTCTGCAGCACTCGCTGGATCGGCTGCAGGTTGTTGTCGTCGATGTAGAGCACGGCGTCGAAGTAGATGTTCCAGTAGCCGACGGCGTAGAAGAGCCCGACGACGGCGATCACCGCTTTGGAGAGCGGCATCATGATCTGGGTCAGGATCCGCCACTCCCCCGCGCCGTCGATGCGCGCGCTGTCCACCAGCTCGGTGGGCACGTTCATGAAGAAGGCGCGGACGACGATGAGGTTGAAGACGTTGATCGCGCTGGGCACGATCAGGGCGAGCAGGTTGTCCTTGAGGTGGAAGAGGCTGGTCACGACGAGGTATTTCGTGACCAGGCCGGGATAGATCAGAAAGGTCAGCAGGAAGAGGAAGAGCAGCGGCCGGTGGAACAGCGACCCGGGCCGCGACAGCCCGTAGGCGGCGAGCACGGTCAGCACCATGCTGAACAGGGTGCCGCCGACCGCCACGATCAGGCTCACCCAGACCGCGCGGGCCACCTGACCCCCGGAGAAGATC
Organism: Allocatelliglobosispora scoriae; assembly: GCF_014204945.1. NCBI lineage: Bacteria > Bacillati > Actinomycetota > Actinomycetes > Micromonosporales > Micromonosporaceae > Allocatelliglobosispora > Allocatelliglobosispora scoriae. Next base: position 4,396,621 of record NZ_JACHMN010000002.1, on the reverse strand, counting down.
GTCACGTACGCACCGGGGTCGAACCCGCGGGGGATGACGACCATCCCGCCCGCCTCATTGATCGTCTGCCGCGACGAGAGGCTGGTGACGAGCACGGACCAGAGCGGAAAAACGACGGCGAGTACGACGAGGGTGAGCACGGTCCCCTTGCCCAGCAGCCCGATCAGGCTGGGCGGTTCCTCCCAGGCGGGACGGTTGCGGGCACGGCGTCGAGCAGCAGGCAGCGTGGTCATGACTTGGCGTACACCCCTTGTTCGCCCAGGCGGTGCGCGAGCCGGTTGGCGAGCAGGATCAGCACCAGCCCGATCGCCCCCTTGAAGAGGCCCGCAGCAGCACCGAGCCCGTAGTCGGTCACCGCAATCGAGTGGTAATACACGTACGTGTCGAGCACCTCGGCAGCCTGATAGCCGACGGCATCCCGCTGCAGCACGAACTGTTCGAACCCCACGCTGAGCGCGTCACCCATCCGCAGGATCAGCAGCAGCACGATCACCGGCCGAAGCCCCGGCAGCGTGATGTGCCACAACCGCCGCCACCGCCCGGCCCCATCAGATGCAGAAGCCTCGTACAAATTCGTGTCGATCCCCGAGAGCGCGGCGAGGAAGACGATCGTCCCCCACCCCACGTCCTTCCACACCCCTTCCGAGGTCACCAGCAGGAAGAACGTGTCCGGATTCGTCATGATGTTCCACGGCGTCATCCCCCCTTCGTGCATCGTCTGCGCCAGCAACCCGGCCCCGCCCAGCATCTGCACGAAGAACGTGATGACCAGCACCCAGCTGAAGAAGTGCGGCAGATAGACAACGCCCTGGATGAAGGTCCGCAGCCGAGCCGAGACCACACTGTTCAGCAGAATCGCCAGGAAGATCGGCAACGGGAAGAAGAACACCAGCTGAAACAGCGTCAGGAACAGCGTGTTCCACAGCGCATCCCAGAACAGCGGATCCTCGAACAGCTCTGCGAAATTCCCGAACCCGATCCACGGACTCTCCACAAACGAGTCGACGACCGAGTCGCCCACCCAGGCGTTGTAGTCCTGAAACGCAATGACGTTCCCCAACGTGGGCAGGTAGTGGAACAACAGCAGCAACACGGCAGCCGGCGCGGTCATGGCGAGCAACGGCCAATCCCGAGCCCACCGCGCCCCGAAACTCTTACGCCTGACCACCATGTCCAACCGTCAATCTGTAAAAAAGCATGAGGTAAATGCTCACCGCGACCACGACGCGGTTAGGTGCCTCGGGTGAGTCCCGCCGGGATCAAGCCTGACCGCCCGGAGGGACTCACCCGAGGCACCTGACCGCCCACCAGCGAGCAATCAGCGACCGCTGGAGGAGAGAGCAGAAGCAAGGAAGTCCCGCCCCTCGTCGCCACCCCCGGCCTTCCACTCCGAAACAATCGAGGCCAGATCAGAAACCGGCCGCCGACCACGCAGCACGTCCTGGATCTTGTCCTCCGTCGGCTGCCCGATCTTCGAGTAGTTGGCCGGGTTCTCCAACTTCAACCCCGCCCAGGGATCGGTCTCCAGATACTTCACCGACGAGTTGGCCCAGCCGATGAGGTCCTGAACATAGTTAGGCGTGGCCGGGTCCCCGACGATCGCCGGGTTCCGCCCCACGATGAACCCGTACTGGAAGGCGATCTCCTTCTGCGCCAGCGCATTGCCCACCGGCGCCCCATCGGGACCCCGCGTGAAGTGCACACCCTCCTTGCCGAACTGCCGCAGCTCGTACTCCTTGGTCCCGAACGGCGCGGCGCACCAGTTCAGCACACGCAGCAGCTCCTCGACCCGGTCCTTGCCGAGCCCCTTCTTGATGAAGGTGTAGAAGATCGGGGCCGTGCTCCCCCACTGCAGCGGGTCCCCGCCGGTGGCGGAGAAGAGCGGCACGGGCTGCATGTTGAACGACGGGGTGATCTTCGACTGGTCCTTCTGAATGCCCTGCCAGGCACCTGGGCCGTCCTGCATGAACAGGATCTTGCCGCCGGAGAAGAGGGTCTTGGAGTCGCTGCCCTTGCTCGCCACGATGTCGGGGTGGACGAGGCCTTCGGCGAAGAGCCGGGCGGTGAACTCGAGCGCGGCCTTGTACTCCGCGGTCTCGTACTTGTGCTCCAGACCGCCGCCCGCCTTCTTGCGCCAGCCGCCGGTGGAGCCGGGCACCTTGAAGTACATCTGGACGATGTCGAAGATGCCGTTGCAGCCGTAGATGCCCTTGGCCGGGTCGGTCGCCTTCTTCAGCACCTGGTAGAGCTCGTCACCGCTCTTCGGTACGGCGATCCCGGCCGCGTCGGTGAGGTCCTTGCGGTAGAAGAGCGCCCACGGGAAGGGGGTGGAGTCGGTCGGCCACGGGATGGAGGCGAGCTTGCCGTTCCAGATGGCGTAGCGCCAGTTGTTGTCGCCGAGCGAGGCGAGCATCGGGTAGGCGGCCGCCTTGTCCCCGGCGAGGTAGGGCGTGAGGTCCTCGAAGAGCGCCGCGACGGCGTCCGCGAACTTCGGGATCTTGCCGTACTCCCAGGACGGGACGCAGAGGAGGTCCGGCACGTCGCGGGCGCCGAGCAGGGCGCTGAGCTTCTCGCCGTACTTGTTGCCGTCCTGGATGGTGAAGTCGATCGGGATGCCGAGTTCGGCGTTGACCGCGTCGTAGAAGGCGTTGCTGCCGAGCCCGGGCGGGGTCGGCCCCCAGTAGGGCGTCATCGCGGTGGCCTTGGCACCGCTCTTGCCGGGGATCTCGGTGATCGCGTCGACGAGGTTGGCGGGGTATTTCGCGAAGCCGTTCGCGACCGGTGGGACACCGGGCACGTCGGCGGCGACCGCGGAGACCGGCTGGTATTTCGGCAGGAGCGCCTGGTCACCCGTCTCGACGGCGCCCTTGCCGCTGGTCTTCTCGCTGCAGCCGGAGAGCACGCCGCCACCGGCGACGGCCGCGGCACTCAATCCGGTCAGCGCGAGAAACGTACGTCGGTCGGTGGCCGCGCCCGAAAGAGGGTTACGCACGGCTCACTCCCTTCGTCATCAGGAAAATGGGGTGTGTTGCGGGGTGGTTCTCGGGTACAGTTAGTTCGTCTTACGACTAAACAAATTACTCGACGGTGACGGGTGCCACAAGGCCTCGTTTCCTCCCGGTTACTCGCTCACCCACCCCACGCCGCTCGCGGATCGACGCCGCGACGCAAGTCCAGGAGGAGCGCCGATGACTCATGGCGAGTCGATGCGGCATGATGAGGCCGCAGCGCAACACGACGGAGGGCACGGGAGCCAAGGGTGATCACGACCACGGGAGGGCCGCAACCGGCCGACTTCGCCGATGTGCGTGCCACCAACCTCGCCGTCGTGCTCCGCTACCTGCGCGTCAACGCGCCGTGCTCGCGCGCCGAGATCGCCGCCGCCACCGGGCTCAACAAGGCCACGGTCTCCAGCCTCGTCGCCGATCTCATCGATCGGCGGCTGGTCCGGGAGACCGGGCTCACCGAGCGCCGGATCGGCCGGCCGGCCACGATGCTCGTCATCGACGGCTCGCCCTACGCCGCGATCGGGCTCGAGATCAACGCCGACTACCTGACGGCGGTCGCGATCGATCTCGGCGGCGAGCGGCTGCTCTCGTGGCGGCGCTCCTTCGCCGGGCTCTCCTCCACGCCGGGCCAGGCCGCGGCAGCGGTCGCCGCCCTCGCCAAGCGTGCGGTCGGCCGGGTCGCCAAGGAGGGCCGGCAGACGCTCGGGGTGACGATCGCCGTACCCGGACTGGTCGATGGTGAGGGCGTCGTGCGGCTCGCGCCCAACCTGCGCTGGCACGACGTGGACCTGCGCTCCGCCCTGCGCAGCGCGCTGGGCAACCCGTCCTTCCCGGTCTCGGTCGACAACGACGCCAACCTCGCGGTCCTCGCCGAGCAGCGCTACGGCGGCTACGCGACGACCAACAACCTGATTTACCTGACCGGCGAGGTCGGCATCGGCGCGGGCATCATCAGCGACGGCCGGCTGCTGCGCGGCGAGCGCGGATACGCGGGCGAGTTCGGCCACCTGCTCATCGATCCGACCGGTCCGGTCTGCGGCTGCGGGCGGCGCGGCTGCCTGGAGGCGCTCGCCGGGATCAGCGCTCTCATCGCGCGGGCGATGCCGGACTCGACGCACGACGGCACGCTCACCGACCTCGAACCCGAGGTCGACGAGGTGGTCCGCCGGGCCAAGGGCAAGGATCCGGCGGTGCTCGCGGCGCTGGAGGGGGTCGGCCGGGACCTCGGCCACGGCATCGCGACCGTCGCCAACCTGATCAATCCCGAGGTGGTCATCCTCGGCGGCTACTTCGTGCGGCTCGCGCCGTGGCTGCTGCCACCGGCTCAGGCCGAGCTGACGCTGCGGTCGGTCGCACCCGACGAGGGCGGCACCCGGATCGTCGCGTCCATGCTGGACCACGGTGCCGCCGCGACCGGCGGTGCCGCCCAGGTCCTCGACACCATCGACTCCGGCATCCTCCCCACTCCGTAGCAACACTCCGCCGCAACTCTTCAAGAGTTGGTCCTTAAAGAGTCTTTAGGACCAACTCTTGAAGAGTTGCGACCTCGCGGCACATCCAAATCGCGTTCAACGCATCGAAACACTTGACGCGTGGGAGCGCTTCCAGTAGAACTTTGTCAACTCTCCGAAACACCTCAGACATCAAGCTCCCTCAGGTGGGGCGTCGAAGCGCTTCGACAGATTGGTTGGCGCGTCATGGACTTCCGCAACGCTGAGCTGCCGCTCCCCCACCGGGTCGCCGATCTCCTCGCCCGACTCACCCCCGCCGAAAAGGTCGCGATGCTGCACCAGCACCAGCCCGCGATCCACCGGCTCGACGTCGCCGCCTTCTCCACCGGCACCGAAGCCCTGCACGGGCTCGCCTGGCTCGGCGAGGCGACCGTCTTCCCGCAGGCCGTCGGCCTCGGCGCGACCTGGAGTCCGGAGCTGGTCCGGGCGGTCGGGGACGCGACGGGCGATGAGGTACGCGAGCTCCACCACACCGACCCGACCCGATGCGGACTCAACGTCTGGGCGCCCGTCGTCAACCCGCTGCGCGATCCCCGCTGGGGCCGCAACGAGGAGGGCTACAGCGAGGACGCCTTCCTCACCGCGGCGATGGGGGCGGCCTACTCGTGGGGGCTGCGCGGGGACCACCCTCGATATCTGAAGACGGCGCCGACGCTGAAGCATTTCCTCGGCTACAACAACGAGACCGACCGCTGCCGCACCGACAGCAACCTCGGCCCCCGCGTGCTGCACGAATATGAGCTGCCCGCCTACCGCAGGGCGATCTCCGAGGGTGCCGCGGTCGCCGTGATGGCCGCCTACAACCTGGTCAACGGTTCACCGGCGCACGTGACGCCGCTCATCAACGACGAGCTGCGGGGCTGGACCGACGACGAGGTCTTCGTCGTCTCCGACGCCTACGCGCCCAACAACCTCGCCGACCCCGCACAGCAGGACTTCTTCGCCGATCACGCGACGAGCCACGCCGCCGCGCTGCTCGCCGGCATCGACAGCTTCACCGACCAGGGCACCGACTCGCAGGTCACGATCGGGCGCTTCGAGCAGGCGCTGGCGCAGGGCCTCATCACCGAGGCCGACGTGGACCGGGCGGTGTCGCGGGCGCTGACGATCCGCTTCCGACTCGGCGAGTTCGACGCCGCCGAGGGCAACCCCTTCGTCCGGACCGCCGTCGACCAGGCCGAGCACCGGCGGCTGGCGCGCGAGGCGGCCCGGGAGTCGATCGTGCTGCTCAAGTCGGAGTGCAAGCTGCTGCCGCTCGACCCGGCCCAGCACCGCACGGTCGCGGTGATCGGCTCGCACGCCGACCACCTCTTCACGGACTGGTACAGCGGGACCCTGCCCTACGCGGTGACGCCGCTCAACGGGCTGCGGACCGCGCTCGGTGCGGCGAACGTGACCTACGCCGAGGGGACGGACCGGATCGCGCTGCGCTACGAGGACCGCTACCTCGTCGTCGACGCCGACGGGGCTCGACTGAGCCGTACCCGTTGCGAATTCGACGCCTTCGACTGGGGCCACGGCGTGGTGACGCTGCGCTCGACGGCCACCGGTCGCTTCGTCCGGGTCGACGCCGACGGCGCGCTCACCGCCGACTCCCCCGGCCCGTCGGAGTGGGTGGTGCGGGAGATGTTCCGCCTGGTCGAGCAGGGCGACGGCACCGTCGAGCTGCTGCACCACGCCTCGGACGGCAACCCGACCACCGAGATCGTCATCGACGGCGAGCGGCGGGTCTTCGACCTGGAGCTCGTGATCGACGGCGCCGTGCAGGCGGCCGAGGTCGCGGCGGCGGCCGATGCGGCGATCGTGCTCGTCGGCAACCACCCGCTCGTCAACGGCCGCGAGACCGAGGACCGGCTGGATCTGGCCCTCTCGCCCGCGCAGGACCGGTTGATCCGCGAGGTCTACGCCGCCAACCAGAGCACCGCTGCGGTCCTGGTGAGCAGCTACCCCTACGCGGCGGTCTGGGCCGAGGTCAACCTGCCCGCGGTGCTCTGGACCTCGCACGGGGGCCAGGAGCTCGGCAACGCGCTCGCCGAGGTGCTCACCGGCGCGGCCGACCCCGGCGGGCGGCTGCCGCAGACGTGGTACAGGAGCGTTGCCGAGCTGCCCGACCTGCTCGATTACGACATCATCACCAACGACGCGACCTATCTCTATTACCGGGGCACGCCGCTCTACCCCTTCGGGCACGGGCTGTCGCACACCACCTTCGACTACTCCGCCCTGCGCCTGTCGGCGGAGAGCGCGATCGCGGGCGAGACGGTGCGGGTGAGCCTCACCGTCACCAACGTCGGGCTCCGGCCGGGCACCGAGGTCGTGCAGGCATACACCCACCAGCAGCGTTCCCGGGTCAAGCAGCCGCTGCGGCAGCTGCGCGCCTTCGCCAAGCTGACGCTGGCGCCGGGCGAGAGCCGCGAGGTCTCCCTCGACATCAACGTCGACGACTTCGCCTTCTGGGACGTGACGACGGGCGCGATGGTGGTCGAGTCGGCGCGGCACAAGGTGATGGTCGGCCGGTCCAGCGCCGACATCCGGCTCACCGCGACGCTCGCGGTCCGCGGCACCACGATCGCCGCCCGGCGCGCGGCCGACGGCCCCGTCGCGGTGATCGGCCACGATGAATACTGCGGGATCACGCCAGCTGCCGCGGGGGTCAAGGCGGTCGAGGCGGGCGCCTGGCTCTGCTTCCACAATCTCTCCCTCTCGGGGGTACGCCAGGCGGCCCTCTCCGGCACCGGAAGGTCGGTGACCCTGCGTCTGGACGACCCGTTCGCCGGACAGGTGCTCGCCACGGTGACCCCGGGCGGCCCGCTGGCGCAGGCGAGCTCGGTCGACGGCGTGCACGACCTCTACCTGATCTTCGACGCGCCCGACACGACGGCTACCGATCTGGTGCTGCGATGACCGGCCAGCCGGCGGAGCAGCAGCGCCGGCTGGCGGTGACGATCACCGATGTCGCGAAGCACGCCGGTGTCGCGGCGAGCACGGTCTCCTATGTGCTCAGCGGCAAGCGGACCATCTCCGCCGGGACCCGGGAACGGGTGCTCGCCAGCATCCGCACGCTCGGTTTCCACCCGCACGCCGGTGCCCGCTCGCTCGCGAGCAACCGGGCCAACGTGATCGCGCTGGCACTGCCCCTGCGCAGCGGGATGAACGTGCCGGTGCTGATGCGGTTCGCCACCGCCGTCGTCACCTCGGCCCGCGCCGCCGACCACGATGTCCTGCTCGTCACGGCCGACGAGGGCTCGGCGGGGCTGCGCCGCGTCGCCGCCAGCGCGATGGTGGACGGGCTGCTGCTGATGGACGTGGAGACCCACGATCCCCGGGTCCCGACCCTGCGCGAGCTCGACCGGCCCAGCGTCCTGATCGGATTGCCCGCCTCGGTGGAGGGGCTGACCTGCATCGATCTCGACTTCGAGCGGGCCGGGGCGGTCTGCGTCGAGCACCTCGCCGGGCTCGGCCATCGCCGGATCGCGCTGCTCGGCGCGCCTGCGGTCGTCTACGAGCGGGGAACGGGTTACGCGAGGCGTACCCGCGAAGGGTTTCTGGCGGCGGCGGGGTCGGCGGGCCTGGAGGCGACCGCGCTGCCCTGCGAGGAGACCCTTCCTGCGGTGCTGGAGACGGTGGCGGGACTTACCGGCGTGACCGGGCTGGTGCTGCACAACGAGGCGGCCGTGGACCACGTGCTCACCGCGCTGCGGCAGCTCGGGCACCGGGTGCCGCAGGACATCTCCGTGGTCGCGATCTGCCCGGACGAGGTGGCGGTGCGGTGCACACCCGCGCTGACCTCGGTGCTGATCCCGGCCGAGGAGGTCGGCCGACGGGCGGTGGAGCTGCTGATGCGCAAGCTCGCCGGGGTGCCGGTCCCCAACTCCACGCTGCTCGCCCCCCGCCTGAGTGTCCGAGCCAGCACCCACGATCGCCGCAACTCTTGAAGAGTTGGTGCTGGACAAAGGGTGAGGCGCCATCCGCAACGTGCGGATGGCGCCTCGGGCGGAGAACCCTTAGACGGTCAGAGTCCAGGTGTTGATGTAGCCGGTGTCAGCCGACGCCGCGTCCCGGACCCGGAGAACCCAGGTGCCGTTGGCTGCCTCGGAGGACAGGTTCTTGGTGTAGGTGGTGACGATGTTGTCGGCGCTGCCGCCGGTCCGGTTGTGCAGGTTGTAGACCGTGCCGTCCGGGGCGATCAGGTCGACCACGAGGTCACCCTGGTAGGTGTGGACGATGTTCACCGCGATCGTCGAGGTCGCCGACGCGTTGCGGTTGCAGCCCGAGATCGTGATCGTGCTCTGCACGGTCGTGTTGTCCGGGATGGTGACATCGGTGGGGTTGGTCCCCGAGCAGCCCGCCGGGCCGTTGACGGTCAGCGAGTAGGTCGTGGTCCGGGTGGCCGAGGGGCCGGTGCCGGTGATGGTCACCGGGTAGGTGCCCGCCGCGGTCGCCGCCGTGGTGGAGATCGTCAGGGTCGACGTGCCGCCGGCGGAGGTGATCGAGGCCGGCGAGAACGACGCGCTGGCACCGCTGGGCAGGCCGGACGCGGACAGCGTCACGGTCTGGGCCGAGCCGTTGGTCAGCGTGGCGCCGACCGACGTGGTGACCGCGCTACCCGGGTTGACCGAGCCCGACGCCGGCGAGGCGGCGAGCGAGAAGTCGTTGCCCGTGGAGCAGATGGCGTCCGAACCGGCGACGTTCACAGCGGTCCACGCAGCCTGAACGGCCTTGTACTCCGTGGTGCAGGAGCCGTAGAGGTCGGTCGCGGCACGCAGCGAGTACGCCCGCGCCGTGTTGGCCGGCGTGCTCGTGTTCACGTAGCTGGTGTTGGTGGTGAAGTAGACGTCGAGAGCGCGGTACCAGATCTTCTCGGCCTTGGCGCGACCGATGCCGACGACGGCCGGAGCCGAGCCGCAGACCGGGCTGGTGCCGTAGGAGGTGGCGCCGGTGCCCTCGGCCAGGTTGAAGAAGAAGTGGTTCGCCACACCGGACGAGTAGTGCACGTCGACGTTCTTGGTGCTGGTCGACCAGCAGCCGTGCGACGAGCCGTCCAGCGTCGGGTTGTACATGTAGCGCAGCGGGGTGCCGTTGCCGTTGATGTTGATCTTCTCGCCGACCTGGTAGTCACCGGGGTCGCCGGGCGAGTTCGCGTAGAACTCGACCATGTTGCCGAAGATGTCCGAGGTCGCCTCGTTGAGGCCGCCGGACTCACCGGAGTAGACGAGGCCGGCGAGGGCCTCGGTCACACCGTGCGACATCTCGTGGCCGGCCACGTCGATCGACGTCAGCGGACGGGCGTTGCCCGCACCGTCGCCGTAGGTCATCTGCGAGCCGTCCCAGAACGCGTTGATGTACGCGTTGCCGTAGTGCACCCGGCTCGGCACACCAGCGCCGTTGCCGAAGATGCCGTTGCGGCCGTGGACGTTCTTGAAGTAGTCGAACGTCTTCGCGGCACCGAAGTGCGCGTCGACACCGGCCGACTGGCGGTTGGACGCCAGGCCGTTGCCCCACACGTTGTCGGCGTCGGTGAAGGTGGTGCAGGTGGAGGTGCCGCCGTTGAGGTCGCAGGTGCGGCCGTTGCCGTGCGACGGGTCGACCATCGAGTAGGTGCTGCCCGACAGGGTCGTGTCGATGGTGACGGTGCCGGTGTAGACGCCCTGGCCGGTGCCGTTGACGTGCTTGACGTCGTTGAAGGAGCCGATCACGTTGCCGTTGACGGCGTCGGTGATGACGTGCAGGACAGAGGGGGTCTGTCCGTCGGCGGCCCAGCCGGAGACGACGGTCTCGTAGGCGAGCTTGCCGTAGCCCGACGTGGCGTCCACGAAGAGCTCGGGGCTGCCGGCGCCGGTGATCTTGCCGGTGAAGGCGGACTTGGCTGCCTTGACGGCGGCCGAGGGGGTGACCTTCGCGGCGGTGGAGATCGTCAGCGGTGCGGCGAGGCCGACCGACGTGCCGGCGTAGGCGCCGCCGGGCGCGGTGTGGATGCTGAAGTCGCCACCGAGGACGCGCAGACCGTTGTAGGTCCGGTCGTAACGGACGTGCCCGGCACCATTGGCGTCGGTCTTCGAACGGTTGACCGAGTAGGCCTCACCGTCAGCTGCGCGAACGTCGCTGCGGTGCGCCTGCAGAGCGGCACCCGCGGCGGCAACCGCGTCCGGACCGGCCGGAGCGGCCGTTCCACCTTGAGCCGTGCTAACCAGCAGGCCACCTACGAGTAGGGCGGCGCCGGCGATCCCGAGGGATCTCTTCATTTAGTCCTCCCCGACTAAATATTTGAATGTGACGGTAGTCACGCTGACATGTATATATGGAAGATCGGCTCTTGTGAAGACGTACAGCCGATGTTCATCAGCCGGATGGTGACGTATGTATGACCGACCGTCCAACCCGCTTCCGGATCCCCCTGGTAGGCAATGTCCATAGCGGGGGGCGGTGACAAATGGCACAGCCGAGACTGGCATGCGGACTCGACGCACGTCGATCGACGAGCATCGGATGATCTCTGCCCTGAGACGGCGAATGCCGCAACTCTTGACGAGCTGCGGCATTCGCTGTCACACGTGAGCTATCGGCCTGGCCGGCCTACACCCCTCACCCGTTCGGGCTCGGTTTCCGGTCCCTCACCCGTTCGGGAACAGGGACGCGAAGTCGGCGTACGCCATCGCCACGTCACTCTGTGCCCAGAACCGGTGGTAGGTGAAGCTCGGTGCCGCACCACCCTGGAGGTAGGTGTTCACCTTCGACCAGTCCGGGTCCTGCTTGTACCAGGAGCGGATGTCCACGAAGGACTTCCCCGGTGCGATCGGGTCACCGTTGGCCATCGTCCCGGACCAGCCGTTCGGGATGAACAGGCCCTGGTGCGTGGTCGCGTTGTAGACGTCGTCGAACCGGTTGTAGTCGCCACGGGTCTCGGCGATGCCGACACCCTTGCTGTCGCTGTTGGCGTAGAGGGCATCGATCAGGCCCTTCGCCGCCGTCTTCGCCGCCGGGCCGCTCGCACCCGTGCCGGCCTTCGCGGCGTACCACATGAGGGTCCGCGCGTAGGACGCGGCGACGCCGACGTCGGAGCCGTTGGCGGTGACCGTGACGTGCAGGTTGGTGTTCGCGGCCGGGCTGGTGGGGTTCCAGGTGGCCGGAGCGCCGCTCCACGTCATGTCGGACGGGATGCTGAACGACGTGGCGGTGTAGGTGGTCTTGGACAGCGCCCAGGGCACCCACTTGTCGAGCAGCGCCTTCGCCTTGGCGTCACCGGTGACGTAGTAGTACTCCGCCACCCGCTGCAGCGACCAGACCTGCATGCCGAACCACTGGTTCGACGGCGGGTCGTGGTAGACCGGCTTCTCGTCGTAGAACATGCCGTAGAAGGTCGGCGTACCGGCCGGCGGGGTGTTGTAGGCACCCTCCCAGCTGTTGGTCGCACCACCGGCGATGGCACCCTCGGAGGACTGGAGCCAGGTGTAGAACTCCATCTGCCGGGTGAGGCTCGCGCTCCAGTCGGTGGTCGCGGTCGGCGACAGCGGCTTGATGCCGCTCACGTTCGCCAGCGCGTACGCCGCCAGCGGGTTCTGGTAACCGAAGTGGTTGAAGCTGGAACCGATGCGCCACGACCACTGGTCGCTCATGCCGCCACCCCAGGCGTAGTACCACGACATGAGGTAGTGCGACGAGTTCTTGCCGGACCCGGCCGCACAGGCGGAGGCACCGACACAGTTGCCGATCTTCTTGAAGTACTTGTCGTACATGGCGTAGCGGAGGAAGTCGCCCATCTTGGCGGCCTTCGCCACCGTGGCGGCCACGTCGGCCTGCTTGCCCTGCGCGGTGGCCCACTGGAGTGCCCAGTAGGCAGCCTGCACGGCACGCGCGTCGGCGTCCGGGGCGTTGGTGTACTTCCACTGCTTCGCCGGGGTGCCGCCCGAAGCCTCCTTCAGGTAGAGGTCGAGGTAGCCGTACTGGCCGCCGGCGGTGAAGTTCTCACACGACGGCTGCGGGACGGTCTCCCACACCGACTCCTGCGGACCCCGCTGGAAGGTGTTGATGTAGGCGACGCGAGTGGTCTTGTCGCCGCAGTGGCCGTAGCCGTACTTGTTGTCGACATCGAGCAGCCAGTGCATTCCGTAGATGTCGGAGTTGCCGTAGGTGCTGGTCAGCTCGGACTTCAGCGGGTCGGCACCGACACCGACGGAGCTGTTCATCTGCACCGGGTAGAGGTCCGGCGTGGGCTGCTCCGGCGAGTAGGTCGCCGTGCCGGACGCGCCCGAGGTGGGCTGGTCGGCGTGGGACGGGATGATGTAGCGCTCGGTCGTCGTCCAGGCCTGGTTGAAGGGGGCCCAGTTGCCGGAGACCCGGCCGTACTGCGCCTCCATCCAGATCCAGAAGCTGAACGCCTCGGACGTGGTCTCGTGGCCGTAGTCGGGCGCCTCGACGATCAGCGTCTCGATCGAGTGGTAGGGCACGCCCTCGGGCGAGAAGTAGCCGTTCGCGGAGTTCTTGATCTTGTTGTACTGCTCCAGGAACCGCTGCGTGTAGACGGGCTGGTCGTTGTCGCTCTCGGTCGCCACGATCGTCGCCGTGGTGTAGCCCGACGCGGTCGCGGCGAAGCTCGCCGTGCCGTTGGTGTTGTCGGAGTCCTCCGAGGCCGCGAAGGTCACGGTCTGGTTGGTCGACCAGTTCGACGGGGTGAAGGTGAGCGACGTCGGGGTCGCCGACAGGTTGGTGTCGCCGCCCGTCGCCTTCGTGAAGGCCACGGTCACGTTCGCCGACGGAGCCGCGGACAGCTTCAGCCCGGCGGTGGCCGTACCCCCCTCGGGAACGGTGACCGCCGCGGCGCTGGCGACGATCGACGGACCGGTGACCGCGTCCACGATGACCGTGACGTTCGCCGACGCCGACGAGGCCTGGTTGTCGATCGCCTTCGCTTGGAAGACGTAGGTGCCGACCGGCAGCGAGCTCACCGCCCAGGTGTAGGGCGACGAGGTGTCCGAGCCGAGCAGCAGCCCGTCGCGGTAGAACTCGACGCTGGCGACGGTCCCCGGTGAGGTGTCCGCAGCGGTCGCGGCGATCGTGAAGGCCGCCGGCGCGTTGTAGTGGGTGTTGTTCGCCGGGCTGGTGATGCTCACCGTCGGCGCCGGGTTGGCCCCGCCGCAGGTCACGCCGTTGATGGCGAAGACCGTCGGGTTGGTGTTGACGCCGCCGGTGTAGGTGGCGTTGAAGCCGATCCCGGTGGAGGCACCGGTGCCCAGGCTGCCGTTGTAGGACAGGCTGGTCGCGGTGACGTTCTTACCGGACTGTGCGTAATTGGCCGACCAGCCCTGGATACCGGTCTGGTTGTTGGCCCAGGTCCAGGTGAGCGACCAACTCGTGAGCGGGTCGCCGAGGTTCTTGATCGTGACGTTGGCACCGAAGCCGCTGCCGTTGTCCCACGCCTTGCCGTAGGTCACCTCACAGGCGACCGCAGCTTGCGCGGGCTGAGCCACGGACACCAGCCCGGCGGTCATGAGCGCGACCGCGGTGCCGATCACCGTCCAACGAGACCGCCGAGGTCTCCATCTGAAATTCATTGTGCCGTTCTCCTAAGCAGGCGTGTGTGGGGACCGGCGACGCCGGCCCCCACTCTTTGGGACGGGCGTTATGCGATGGAGCAGGTGGAGCCATTGATGGTGAAGCTGCTCGGCTTCGGGCTGCCGGAACCGCCGGCGTTGAAGCCGATCTGGGTGCTTGATCCGGGCGGGAGCGTCCCGTTCCAGCTCAAGTTGACGGCGCTGACGTTGGCCCCGGTCTGGGTCCAGGTCGCGCTCCAGCCTTGGGAGATCTGCTGGCTGCCCGGGAAGGCGAACCGCAGCGTCCAGCCGTTGAGAGTGCTGGTCCCGGTGTTGGTGATCGTGGCGTAGCCGGTGAAGCCGCCACCCCAGTCGTTGACGGTGTAGGCGACCGAGCACGGACCACTGGGCTGCGGGCTGGTGCTGGCGCTCGGGCTCGGTGATGCGCTCGGGCTCCGGGACGCGCTCGGGCTCGGGCTGGGCGAAGCGCTCGCACTCGGGCTGGCGCTCGGCGACGGCGACGTGCTCGCCGACGGGGACGGCGAGGGCGACGTGCCGTTGGGCGCGCTGCCCCAGACCTGCGTGGTGCCGTCGAAGAGCGTCACGTGCGTGTTCGGGCCCATCACCGACTGGAAGGACCAGTCGTTGGACGGATCCCAGGTCCCCGAGCTCGTGATCCGGAACTGGATCTCGCGGCGCCAGTCGGACTGCCCGGCCGGGGCGATGACCTGCCCGGCGCAGCTGATCGTCACGTAGTAGATCGAGCCGCTGAACTGCGTCGGCCCGGTCGGCGGCGAGCACTGGCTATACGCCACCTGCGTGCTGATCTGCGCCGGCGTCGTGGCGCCGTCGAGGGTGAAGTAGTAGCGGAACGACCCCTGGGTCAGCTTGCGTGCGGGCCACGCCGACTTGTTGTAGACGAAGGACTTGACCTCGGTGAAGTTGTTGCCGCTCGCCTGGTTGAGGCCGGACTCGACATACATCTCCGGCCCGTCGGGTGTCTCGGTCGGCGCCCAGTTGGCGATGGGCGCGCCGCCGAACTCGCTGTACATCCGCACGAGAGCGCTGGTGAGACCGGCGTTGTAGTCGGTCGCCACCTCGTTCATCGTGTAGTCGGCCCGGCTGTCGGTGTAGGCGTCGTTCGCCGCCTTGGGACCGCCGACGAGCGCGCCGTAGAGAAGGTGCCGGGAATTGGCCGGGCTCTCCAGGCTGTCGGTCCAGGAGCCGTGCGCGGTGCGGTGGTGCGGGTTCTTCGGCGAGTTGGCGCCGAACCCGATCATGTAGCTGGAGTTCCGCGGGTTGTCGCCGAGGATGTAGTTGATCTGGCGGACGCCGAAGTCGTGGTAGCGCGCCTTACGGGTCGCGTCGGTGACGTAGTCGGAGTAGAGCAGCGCCATGAAGGACGTGTTCGCCGCGTAGCGCAGCGAGCCCCACTGCTGCAGCCACGCCTGCCCGCCCGGCGAGTAGGTGATCTTCTGCCCGTTGACGCCGACGGTCCAGTAGTCCAGCCACCGGTTGGTGTCGTCGATGTACTGCTGCTTGCCGGTGAGCCGGGCGAGCAGCACGTAGGAGCCGTAGGACTTGTCGTCCCAGTCGGTGGTCCAGCGGTAGGACTTGATCGTCTGCTGCGGTTCGGTCGAGAGGTTGGCGTAGTAGCTCTCCGCCTTGGTCAGATAGGCCGTCTCGCCGGTCGCCCGGTAGAGCCAGAGCGCGCCCCAGACGAGCTCGTCGTTGTAGCCGCTGTAGGAGTTGTAGTAGCCGGCCGCGTCGGTGATGCACTCGCTGTACTTCTTCCGCACGGTGTCGGCGAAGGTGTAGAGCTGCCGCGCGTGCGTGACCAGCGTGTTGGCATAGGTCGGGTCGGTCGCGCGGAAGACCATCGAGCTCGCCGCCATCGCCGCGGCCGTCTCTCCGGCCAGGTCCGAGCCACCGCAGCTCGCATCTATCTTGTACGCCGGACGCGCCATCTTCATCACCTCGGCGCTCCCCCACCAGGCGTGATCGGCGCTGCCGCCACCGACCTGGCCGTAGAGCACGTTGGCGGAGGGGTGCGCCTTGATGAAGTAGTCGTTGACGAAGCGCAGGTTGTTGAGCAGGTGCGTGAGCTGGCCGGAGTTGCTGTAGGCGCTGCGGTACTCCACCGCGCCCCAGGCGAGCATCGTGGTGCTGAACGCCATCGGCAGGCCGAACTTCACGTGGTCGCCGGCGTCGAACCAGCCGCCGGTGAGATCGAGGCCGACATCGGAGCCGTCGGTCAGCGCGGAGTCGCCACGCCAGCCTACTCGGCTCCAACTCGGCTTCGGTCCGGCCTGCTGCGCCTCGTAGAACCAGATGGACTTCTGGAGAGCTTCGCCATAGTTGTAGGGACCGGCCGCCTGCGCCGGTGCGGTCGCTGCGGCGAGGCCTGCAGCCGCCGTGAGCAGCACCGCAAGGCCCGAAACGAGGAGCCGGACCCGACTGGTGCGGGTTCGGCTGGAAGGGTGAAGCCGGTGTTTTCCAGGCTCGATCGAAGCGGCAGTACGACAGACCTGTCGCCCCGTCAGGGGTGCGGGCATTACGATGACTCCTGTCCGTGGAGCCGTGTGGCACAGCCGTGCGGGGGACATCGGGGCGGATGTTGGCGCATCCGCCCCGCCGCATGTGAGCTGCACTACACGGGGGATGACACAGGGGTATGCATGTTATGCTTAATCGATGTTGGGAGCGCTCCCAACTATTTAACCCTTAAGTTGCGCCCTTGTGAAGACCTGGTTTCGCACAGTCCACATAGGACATCGCTGAACTGGGGATACTCGCTCAGGTAGCAACGCGGACCAGCTCGATGGAGTAGGTCTCGCCGTACTGGGTGAGCTTGTCGCCCGAGCACGTGAACGTCTCGGCACCGATCGCCCCCGACAACGCCTGCTTGTCGATCTGCTTGCCGTTGCGGCGCCAGACGGTCGAACCGTTGCCCTTCGGTGCGCTGTAGTGGATCTGCGAACCGAGCACCTGGTAATGGAACGTCACGCTGCCGGTCGACGTCACCGTGTAGGTCGTCGACCCGTGCTTGCCCGTCTTCGCGATCCCCTTGCCGAAATCGAGCACGACCACCCCGTCGGCGCTGAAGCGCTGGATCGCGCCCACGCTCGTGAGCTGCAACGTGTAACCGTCGATCTCGGCGGAGCCGGTGTAGGACGTCTCCCGCCAGGTGCCCACGACGCACTCGGCCGGTGTCGGCACGCGCTCGGGCTCTGGCTCGGCGGTGACGGGCGGCGGATCGGTGGCCGCGACGGACGACGGCTGCGCCCGGTCCCGCCACACGAACAGGCCGACCCCGGCACAGCAGGCCACGCCGAGAGCCAGCGCCACGACGATGCCGATGACGACCAGCGGCAGGCGGTCCGGCTTGCGCTTCGGCGCCTCGATCGGGACCGTCTGGCCGAGCTGGTCGGAGTGGACCGGCGGCTGTCCCGGCTGGCCGACGAAGTTGTGACACCGGGTGCAGTAGCCATAGGTGTCAATCTGCACACCGCCGCAGACACGACAGGGCCACATCATCGCCTCCCCAGGATTCCATGGCGCGCCTTGAGGCTAGCGCGCCACATCCCCTCTCCGGTAGGCGACGGCCACCGGTCATGAGACCTTCTCGATGTGATCGCAGCTGATCCGTCCATGAAGTCCGTCCACGAAGGAGGATCACCGCCCCGGACCACGCGGCCGCCTCAGTCGCCGCCGGGTGCCGCGGGGCGCAGGCCGCCGCCGGACCGCTGCCCGGCCGGATCGATCCCGTGGGGCGGGGTGGGCTGCTCGTCGCGGTCGTACTCGTGGTCGTGGGACTGATCGACGGTGGGCAGGGCCTCGGCTCCCGCCTGCTCCGCGCGAAGCTCGGCGGCGGCGACCTGCTCCGGCGTGGACGCGGGGATCAGGACCAGCGCGTTGATGTCGACCAGCGCGTGCACGATGATCGGCAGCAACAGGCTCCCCGTCGTCAGGTAGAGCACCGTCAGCAGCAGGCCGATCGTGCCGCTGCCGATGATGCCTCGGCCGCCCTGGTAGAGGTGACCGGCGGCGAAGAGCAGCAGCGACAGCGCCGCCGAGACGAGCACCGGCAGGCCCAGGATCCCCACCCCGGCCGCGATGAGCAGCCCGCGGAAATAGACCTCCTCGACGATGCCGGCGGTGACCGAGACCGCGACCGCGAGGAGCCGCTCGTGGGGCGTGCTCGGCAGCGCCGGTGCGATCGCCTGCCGGACCGGGAAGACCTCGCCCGCGCGGATCATGCGGGCCACCCGCTGCCCCGTGATCGCGAGATAGGCGACGAGGGCGAAGGCGCTCAGGCCGATCCAGAGGGCGAAGCGCCCGCTCGGCCACGCGATCCCCAGGTCCTCCACCCGCAGCGACGGACTGAGGATGCCGATCACCGGTACGCTCAGCGCCACCAGCCACCAGGAGATCAGGAATCGGCGGTAATACCTCGTCAGGGCTGCGGGATCATGCCGGCGGGTGCGGGTCAGCTCACGAAATCGGCGGCGGCCGAGGATCGGTCCGAACGTGCCGAGATAGGCCACCATCACCGCGACGAGCACTGTCGCCGGTCCGCTGAACGCTGGAGCAGTCACGGGGCATCCATTCGCGAGGGGTGCCGACACCTTACGCGGTCGCCACCCCGTATCGAAGGAGACCTACATCGCTCGCCGATCGCGCCCGGACCACCCGGTCGGCTGCCCGGTGATCTCCGGGAGCCGCATCCCCTCCATCCGGACATCGACGGCGCGCACGTCGGTGAGGTCGACCCACTCGCGTACCTCCGGCCCGACGCGGAGCTCCACCTTGGCGAGCAGCGCCCGCGCGAACCGGACGGTGCTCTCGGCCCTGGCGGTCGCCCTGGTGAGGTCGATGGTCGTCCTGCTGATCGCCGCCGCGAAGAAGTCGACCTGGCTGTCCTCGATCCGCGCCCGCCGGAGATCGATGCTCGCCTCGGCGAAGGTCGCGTAGGAGAAGTCCACGGCCGCGCCGCTGAAGGTCGCGCCACTGAAGTCCACCGTGGCGTCGCAGAACCGGGCGCCGTCGAAGGCGATCTGCCCGGTGAAGCTCGCGCCCTTGAAGGAGATGTCGGCCCCGGCGAAGACCGCCCGGGCGAAGGAGACGGTGTCCAGAACGGCACCGGAGAAGTCCAGGTCGTAGCCCTGCCAGGTGGTGGGGCCGACCTTGCGCAGGTGTGCGGCGACCAGCCGGACGATGGGTGCGGCATCGCCGGGGGTGGTGCGCAGGTGGTTGCAGAGCGCGTCGATGCAGCGCCGACGGCCGGCCGGCCAGCGATCGGCCAGCTCACCGATGGCGGCCACGACCTCGGGCCGGTGCGCCGTGTCCGTGGTGGTGAGCTTCCGGGCGAGGTCGGCGAGAGCGGCGGAGTTCGCCCGGTCGTCACCCGGCGTCGAGCGTGCGTGCCGCGTCACCGAATCGCCGGGCATTCCCTGCAGCACTATCGCCGCGAGTGCGCCCACTCCCGCGAGCAGGGCGACGACGACCAGGCCCCGGTGGGCTTCGGCGCGGAAGAAGAAGAGCGTCGCCACCATCAGGACCAGCGTGATCGAGAGGGCGACGAACCCCGGCCAGGTACGCATGGAAGGCTCCGTCGACGGCTCGGCGACGCTCGTCACCTGACCACCGCCATCCCGGCTGGTTCCGTCGGGCGCAGATTGCGCAGCACCGCCAGGACGGAGCCCTCCCCGCTCGCCGGAGCCGCCCGCGTGATGGTGACGGTGTGCAGGTAGCGCTCGCACTGGATGTCGACCACATCCGGATCGGCGGTCAGGTCCGCCATGCGGTCGCTGACATCCTGCACGTTGTCCAGGACGTACTCGCTGGCCTGCTCGTCGGCGGAGACCGCGCGGAGCTTCCAGCGCGGGATGAACTCGAGTTCCAATGCCTCGGACATGATGCTCAACTTCCCCTCGGTCGGTCGGTCTTACCGGTTGCCGGGCCGACGCAGTCCGGCCCGGCAACCGACTAACGACGGTGGCCTGTCCACCACCATCCGGCCGCCGGGACCCCCACCCCGACGACCACCGCACAGCCGAACGTGATTACCCCGTTCGCCTGTGCCCATATGCACAGCGATACCGCCCCAGCGACGAGGACCCCCGTGACCATCGTGATGACGGCGAACTCGGCTGCCCGCTGAAAGGCTCCGCGAGCCTTCATCTCGCAGCGGAGATCGCCCTTCTCCACCACGATCGAGAGGTCGACTCTCTCCCGACGGACCGGATCCGAGTGGAGCGACGCGCTCGGTTGCTCCGAATCGAGGTCCAGTCGGCCGCCGACCTCCGGGGGGCTCGGACTACTTGCCATGCACACGACCTTTCTGTGATGCCTCCCGCCAGCACCTGCTTGCCGTGACTGTGCGTAGCGTACATCAGAGACGCACATATTTGGTGATTAAGATGTCAACGTTAAGATCGTTATCAGTAGAACTTCGCGGTGATCTTCGTGCCCCCGTGTCCGCTTTCGCCGACACTCTAGCGCTTCCGCAACCGTGCGTAATTTCCGCAGGTCATGTGATCCACACCGCAACTTGAGCGATGAAGTGGGCGCTTGCGCGACTGAACAGGCGAGATGCCCTCGGATCATCGGAGGGGGTCAATCACCAAGGCGTGGACCAGCGGATGACCGTAGAGTTGGCCCGGGATGGACGATTGCGTCGTGTATGCGACACGTCTCTGATCGTGCGCCCCAGAGTGATGATTCGGTCACATAAGAGGTACACAACGCGCAACTTTTATGAGAGCATCGACGTTGAGCATTTGTTAAACCACGCGCTGTGATCGTCATTTCAATTCGGTCACAAAGCGGGCGGTACGCCACTGTCCGACGCACCGCCCGGGCCCATACCCGACGGAGATCAGGAGATGGACCACGATGAGTTTGATACACAACGTGCCCGACCGGGCACAGGGAGCCACCGCCAAGGATGCCAAAACTGGCGGCGGCACCACCGCCAAGCGGGGACCCGCCGACCCACCGACGTCGGTGGAGAATCAAAACCCAGGTGGTGGCGGGGCGCTGACCCGAGTCACCGCCAACTTCACCCCGCGTGCCATTCAGGCGCTGGACCGCATCGCCGCGAAAACGGGCGATTCCAAGACAGACATCCTCAATAGATCAGTAATGGTCTTCGACGTCATCCTGGAGCTCATCGAACGCAGCGGTGACGACACCATGACGGTGGTCTTCCCCGACGGGGTGCAGGAGCGGATCCGCCTCGTCGGCTGATCGTGCCGCCCTCACCTCTCGGCGAGCGTGTCGAGGATCTGCTGGCCGAACTTCGCCAGCTTGTTCTCACCCACACCGCTGATCTTGCCGAGGCCCGCCAGCGTGGACGGCGCCTCAGCCGCGATCTGCCGCAGGGTCGCGTCATGGAAGACCACATAGGCCGGAACGCCCTGCTCCTTGGCGGTCGCCGCCCGCCAGGCGCGGAGCCGCTCGAAGACCGGCGCGGCCTCGGCCGGCATCTCCGCGATCGCCGCCGCAGCCGCCTTCTTCGACGAGCCCGAGGACCTGGCTGCCCGCTCGGGCTCGCGGCGCATCATCACCTGGCGCTGCCGGCCGAGGACCGAGGTGCTGCCCTCGGTGAGCACGAGCGTGCCGTAATCACCCTCCACGGCGAGCAGGCCCTGCGCGAGCAGCTGGCGCACGACGCCACGCCACTCGGACTCGCCCAGGTCGCCACCGATGCCGAAGACGGTGAGCTCGTCGTGGCGGTGCTGGACCACCTTCTCCGTCTTGCGGCCGAGCAGGATGTCGATCGACTGCCCGGCGCCGAACTTCTGGTTGCGCTCCCGCTGCAACCGCAGCACCGTGGAGAGCAGCTTCTGCGCGGGGACCGTGCCGTCCCACGACTGCGGCGGGTTCAGGCAGGTGTCGCAGTTGCCGCACGGTGCGCTCTGCTGCCCGAAATAGGCGAGCAGCTGCACGCGGCGGCACTCGACCGTCTCGCAGAGCGCCAGCATGGCGTCGAGGTGCGCCGCGAGCCCGCGCCGGTGGGCCAGGTCGCCCTCGGAGGTCTCGATCATCTTGCGCTGCTGCACGACGTCCTGCAGGCCGTAGGCGAGCCAGGCGTTGGACGGTTGCCCGTCGCGACCGGCCCGGCCCGTCTCCTGGTAGTAGCCCTCGACCGACTTGGGCAGGTCGAGGTGGGCCACGAAGCGCACGTCGGGCTTGTCGATGCCCATGCCGAAGGCGATCGTCGCGACCATGACGAGCCCGTCCTCCCGCAGGAAGCGGGACTGGTTGGCCGCACGGGTCCGCGCGTCGAGCCCCGCGTGATAGGGCAGCGCCGGGATGTCGTTGGCGACGAGGAAGTCCGCGGTCTTCTCCACCGAGGCGCGGGAGAGGCAGTAGACGATGCCGGCATCACCGGGGTGCTCGACCCGCAGCAGCTCCAGGAGCTGCTTGCGCGGGTCGGCCTTGGGAACGATCCGGTACTGGATGTTGGGCCGGTCGAAGCTGGAGACGAACTGCCGGGCCTCGGTGAGCTTCAGCCGGATCGCGATCTCCCGGCTCGTCGCCGCCGTCGCGGTCGCCGTCAGCGCGATGCGCGGCACGTCCGGCCAGCGCTCGTGCAGCACCGAGAGGGCGAGATAGTCCGGGCGGAAGTCGTGGCCCCACTGCGAGACGCAGTGTGCCTCGTCGATGGCGAAGAGCGAGATCTTGCCGCGCTCCAGCAGCCGCAGCGCCGAGCCCGTGCTGAGACCCTCGGGCGCGAGGTAGAGCAGGTCGAGGTCGCCGGAGAGGAACGCCGACTCCACCTCCCGCCGGGCGGGGGCATCCTGGGTCGAGTTAAGGAAACCCGCCCGCACGCCGAGCGCGGTGAGCGCGTCGACCTGGTCCTGCATCAGGGCGATGAGCGGCGAGATCACCACCCCGACACCCGGCCGGACCAGGGCAGGGATCTGGTAACAGAGCGACTTGCCGCCGCCGGTCGGCATCAGCACGAGGGCATCACCGCCGCCCACGACGTGATTGATGATCTCCTGTTGGCTTCCGCGGAAGGAGTCGTAACCGAAGACCCGGTTCAGCACCTGCAAAGCGTCGCGCACCCGGCGGATTCTACGACCATCCCCCGACAGCTCTACACGTCACGCCCCAAACGGGTGGCATATATAACGACAGCGCGCGATGCGGTCAGGTCGATCCGATCGCATCACGCGCTGAACGAGGCCGTTGTCAACTCTGATGTGGCAATTCGTTCCAGCCCTCGACATCGCTGGGCTTGCGGGTGTCGGGGCCGAGGTAGGTCGCCGACGGGCGGACCAGGCGGCCCAGGCCCTTCTGCTCCAGGATGTGCGCGGACCAGCCGGCGACCCGGGCGCAGGTGAAGAGCGAGGTGAACATGTGGGCCGGGATCTCGGCGAAGTCGAGCACGACGGCGGCCCAGAACTCGACGTTGGTCGGCAGCACCCGATCGGGTCGGCGCGCCTGGAGCTCGGCGAGCGCGGCCTTCTCCAGAGCGGCGGCGACCTCGTAACGCGGGGCGCCCAGCTCCTTGGCGGTACGGCGCAGCACGCGGGCGCGCGGGTCCTCGGCCCGGTAGACCCGGTGGCCGAATCCCATCAGCCGGTCGCCCCGGTCGAGCACGTCCTTGACGTAGCTCTCGGCGTCGCCCGCGCGCTCGACCTCCTCGATCATCGTCAGCACGCGCGTCGGCGCGCTGCCGTGCAGCGGTCCGGAGAGAGCGCCGATGCCCGCGGAGATCGCGGCGGCGACGTCGGCACCGGTCGACGCGACGACGCGCGCGGTGAAGGTGGAGGCGTTCATGCCGTGCTCGGCGGCGGAGATGAAGTAGGCGTCGACCGCCTTGACGTGGCGGGGGTCGGGCTCACCGCGCCAGCGGCGCATGAAGCGCTCGACGATCGTCTCCGCCTTGTCGATCTCGCGCTGCGGCACCGCGGGCAGGCCGAGACCGCGAGCGGACTGCGCGACGAAGGAGAGCGCGGTCACCGAGACCCGGGCGAGGTCCTCGCGGGCCTGCGTGTCGCTGATGTCGAGCAGCTGGCCGAGGCCCCAGTAGGGCGCCAGCATCGCGACCGCGGACTGGACGTCGACGCGGATGTCGCCGGAGTGCACGGGGACCGGGAAGGGCTCGGCGGGCGGCAGACCCGGACCGAACTTGCCGTCGACGAGCAGCGCCCAGACGTTGCCGAAGGAGACCTGACCGATCAGGTCCTCGATGTCGACGCCCCGGTAACGCAGGGAACCGCCGTCCCGATCGGGCTCGGCGATCTGGGTCTCGAACGCGACCACGCCCTCAAGGCCAGGCTTAAAGTCCGACATGCCAACTCCTCGACTCGCACCCGGCAGGGATCTCCCGACCGGCCACTCCAGCCACCCGTCCGGCCATCACCGCTGGGGCCATCCTTCCAATAAACGATCGTTTGTGCACGACAGGTGTGACACATGCGACACACGCCGACGCAGGTGAGAGGTAAGGCGGTCAGTCGTCCGCGGCCAGGTCGTCGGTGGCGCGCTCACCAGCCTGATTGGTACGCCGAAGAAACCCCGACAGCACCGCCAGCTCCGCCTCGGAGTAACCGGCGCAGATCTCGTCGAGCGAGGAGTTCATCCCGGAGAAGTGCCCGATGATCTCCGCGTTGCGTTCGCGCAGCGGCCGCACGGTGACCGCTCGGCGATCGGCGGAGTCCCGCTCGCGGACCACCCAGCCGCCGCGCTCGAGCCGGTCGAGGATCCCGGTGATGGTGGCCGGGTGCAGTCCGGCCCGCCGGGCGAGCACGCTGGGGCTGAGCGGGCCCTGCCGGCCGAGGATGTCCAGGCAGTAGAGGTCGCCGTCCTTGAGGTCCAGCTTGGCGACGACCTGGTGGTTGAGGAGGGCGAGCTGGATGCTGAGCTCCCGCAGCGTCTCCTTGATCTCGTTGGTGAGCCGTCGCCGCTGCCGGGCGGCCTCGGCTTCCGCAGATACTTTGTCACTCATATAATATGCTCCTCGTATTGTATGAGGTATGAGGAGCAGCGTACCGGGAGCGGAGCGGCGCCCCACCCGATTCGGATGGGGCGCCGGGGCAGCGGCGTCGACGACGGTCAGCGCTTGCGCCACACGGTGACGTCGGCGGAGAGGAATTCGTAGTGCCGCACGTGATCGCGCAGGATCGCCGCCTCATCCGACTCGGCGACCAGGTCGAAGTCGGTGGCGTCGACGACGGTCAGCGCTTGCGCCACACGGTGACGTCGGCGGAGAGGAATTCGTAGTGCCGCACGTGATCGCGCAGGATCGCCGCCTCATCCGACTCGGCGACCAGGTCGAAGTCGGTGGCGAGGATGCTTCGCAGCGCGTACTCGCTGCGAAGTGATCTGTCGCGACCACCCAGCCAGAGTTCGGGAGCCGCGGGGCCGGTGAGCCAGGACCAGGGGCTCGCGACCAGCAGCAGGCCGCCCCTGCGCAGCAGGCGGCCGGCCCCGCTGAACTGGCGCAGGCAGGCCTCAGGGTCCACCAGCCGGTCGAGCAGGTTGGCGAGGACCACCGCGTCGAAGGTCCCGAGCTCGTCGGGGAGGGCGAGCGCGTCGCCGACGAGGAAGTCGAACTCCGCCACCGCCGTCGCGGGCTTGCGTGCATACAGGCGGGTGGTGACCGAGCCCTGGTCGATGCGGTCGTAAGGCACCGCCTCGCCGTCGGCGAGCGCTCGCGCCGCGTCGATGAAGGTCGCGCTGCGATCCACCCCGACCACGCTCGGCACGCCGCCCTCGGCCAGCGCGAAGGAGCACGCTCCCACCGCGCAGCCGACATCCAGAACCCGATTGAGGTGTACGCCGACCCGGTCCGCCTCGCGCATCAGCAGTTCGGCGATGCGCTGCGGGTAGGCGTGTGCCGGTGCCAGCGGGTGGTCGGGGAGCTCGAACATCTCCTGCTCGCTGGCGAAGTGCATCAGCAGGTAGCGGTCGAGCATCGCCCGGGTCGCGTAGGGGTCTGCATCCATCGTCGACTTGATCTCTCTCGGCTCCGGCGCCGCCGTGCTGACCACACGGATGCCCGACTGCTGCAGGAAGTGTGGGCGGAAGTGGAACCGAGCCCAGATGCTCGCCTCGTCGCCGGTGCTCGCGAACGAGCCGCCGAGGATCATCTGGTGCTGGTCGTCGAAGCAGGGTGTCGTGAAGTCCTCGTAGAACGGGTGCACGGCGAACCCGTCGAGCGGGTTGCAGACATCCTCGCACCAGGTCCAGAGGTTGCCCGCCGTGTCGTGCAGCCCGTCGCGGGACGCGGGTGAGGCGTCGACGGGCGACTCCGAACCCCAGGCGAGGTTGAGGTTGACGCCACCCTCGCGAAGCTGGACGCCGCTGTTGCGCATCACCGGGTCGTCGGCGACCTCCCGGCCGTCGAGGGCGCGCATCCGCTGGAACTCGGCCTCGGTCGGCAGGCGGTAGACGCGGCCGTCCTGCTCACCGCGCCAGGCGCAGAACGCCTTCGCCTCGTGGTAGTTGACGCAGACCGGCCAGTCCCACGGCATGTCGATCTCTTCGAAGGTGGTCCGCAACCGGAAGCTGTGCAGGCCGCCGGGGCCCGCCGGCACCCAGAACCTCGGCCACTTGGCGTTGCGGAAGTGCCGCCACCGGGCGCCCTCGTCCGACCAGAGCTCGGGCCGGCGATAGCCGCCGTCGGCGACGAAGCGGTGGTACTCGCCGTTGCTGACGAGGAATGTGGCCGCCTCGAAGTCGGCGACCTGCTCGGTGCGGGTGCCGTACTCGTTGTCCCAGCCGAAGGAGGGGAACGAGCGCGGCTTGCCGAGGCGGACCTCACCACCGGCGATCGGCACCAGGTCGTTGGCGGGTGCCGAGTCCGCCGCCGGCAGCCCGGTCCCGGTGGTACGCCGCATCGGCGCGGGCGCGGGCCACGCGGCCGGCGGCGACACGAGGCGCACGGGCAGCTCCCGGATCAGCACCGAGCTGGTCTCGAGGTGGATGCGCTCGTGCTCGAAGCCGAGGAAGATCGCCCAGGCGGCGTCGTCCATCGTCACCGGGCGCCCCAGATCGGGCGCGAACGACGCGGACTCGATCGCCTGCCGTACCACCCGGTAGACCTCGGCCCGATAGGCGTGCACGTCGGAGACGGACGGCCAGATCATCTCGTTCTTCGACAGGTCGTCCCAGGACATCTCGTCCACGCCGACCTCGAGGACCTGCTCCAGGTAGCCGTTGACAGGCTTGTCCAGCAGGCCCGCGACGCGCAGCTTGTTGACGTAGAGCACCGCCGGGTGGCCGTAGTAGAAGATCAGCGGGTGCCGAAGGTTGTGGTCCGGCGGCCGGTAGAACGCCTCGGCACTCTGCAGACCCGCGAAGAGCGACTCGGTCAGCGCCCACGAGTTGTCGAAGTAGTCGAGTGCCGCCGCGCGGTCGCAGGTGGACAGGTCGGGCAGCGGCAGCGAGGTGATCCGGCCGTCCTCGCCCACCCCGGGGCACCGGCCGGGCTCGGGCGTCGCGCCGGTGAACCACCACTGCCCTCGCAGCCCGATCAGGCGCGGATCCTCGTGGGCGACGACGTTCGCCTCCCACACCGTCTTCTCAACTGTGGATGTCATTCCTACCTTCCTCTTCTCGGCGCCTCGACTGGCGCTGGATGGAGCCAGCGGGACCGGTCCAGTGTTCGACATCTGGGATTACATCGCTTCGCTTAAATTGCCAGATGTAACGATGCATCAATATAAAACTCGTCGTACCAGCCGATCTCGTCGGGATTTTCGAGCCGAACAGCCTCCGCCGATGAACAATCCGCGTCCGAAATATTGCGTGTACGCGGCAATCGAGGCATCGAAAACGGTTCTTGACGCGTAGCTCGGGCCCATCGACACTTACGCCCTAGAGAGCGCTCTCCGATTGATCCATCCGTCCCGCGTGTCTCTACATCCTGGAGTGACCATGAATCGTCGACGGCTGGCCCTGCTCGCCGGGGCCGCTGCGATCCTCACCGCGACACTGGCGCCGACGCCCGCGTCCGCGCTCACCACCGGCAACACCGGCAGCGGCCGACCCGCACTCGCGATCGTCGGCGCGCGCCTCTACGTCGCCTGGGCCGGCACCTCCGGCACGGCGGCGGCGAAAGACCTGGTGATCGGCTACTCCACCAGTGCCGGGCTGCGCATCACCAAGGTCCCCGGTGCCGAGCGGGTGCCGCAGGGCGAGGGCGCCGCCCTCGACGGTGACGGCGCCGGTGTCTTCGTCGCCTGGCCGGCCGGGAACAACGGCAACACGCTGACCGCCGCCTACACGACGGGGGCCGCACTGACCTGCCGGACCGCCTTCACCGGCGTCGTGTCGATCCACGCACCCGCACTCGCCACCGACCCGAGCGGGGTGCGCCACCTGGCCTGGGTGGATCCGAGCAACCGGATCAACATCGGGCGGCTCAACAGCTCCGCCTGCGCGACCACCGGCGCGATGACCCTCACCAACCGGGTCACCCTCGCCGACACCACGGTGGCCGCGCCCGCTCTCGTCTACGACGACAGTGGCAGCAGCAACCTCGGCATCGTGCTCGCCTGGGCGAGCGGGGACGCGGCACACACCCTGAAGGTCGCCTCCTTCACCGGCTCGACGACCCTCACCAACCGGTCGCAGGTGACCGCGGCGGTCGGCACGACAGCGGCGCCCGGACTCTCCTCCGGCGGTTCCGACCTGTATGTCACCTTCCGCGGCGACGACGGCTCGGCCTACTACGGCTACTCCGAGGGGTGCATCCCGACCTGTTTCTACGCCGGCAACCTCGGCGAGCCGTCGACCGCGGGCGTCGGCCAGCCGTCGGACGGCGATTACCACTACTACTCGTACATCGACCCCACCGGGCACCTCGTCATCTCCCACCTGTGACAAGACGGGCGCGTCCGGCCGAGGCGGATCTGGCCGGACGCGCCCTTCGGCGGCTGGGTACTGTCTGTTGACGCCCGCCGGATATGTCTCGATCATCAAATCGGAACCCGTCGGTCTGTTTGATGCGACGATCGGTTGGGTATCGGTGCGTTCCTGACCTGGCCATGTGGGGAGGAGCCGTCATGGCTGACGCGGTCACGGTTGATCAGATCGTCGTGGGAGACCATGCCTGCCTGACGTTCACCGAGCCCGATGAACGGATGGACCTCGTAGCCGAATTCGTCGCCGACGGCCTGCAGCTCGGGCAGCGGATCATCTGCTTCACCGACTCCGTCCAGCCGGACGACCTGATCGGCGAGCTCGTGCTGCGGGAGGTCGCTGCCCGCGACGCGATCCACCGCGGCCAGCTCGCCCTGCGCGGCAGCCAGGACTCATGGCTCGCGGGTGGGCCGGTCACCGCGAAGCGGATGCTCTCCGCCATCTCCGACGAGATGCGCCACGCCGAGTCACGGGGCTTCCCCGGACTGCGGGTCACCGCCGACATGTGCTGGGCGACCCGCGCGGTCGTCGCCGCTGACCAGCTCGTCGCGTTCGAGAGGCAGGCCGCCGACCTGTTCGCGCACGGCCAACTCGCGGTGATCTGCCAGTACGACCGGGACATCTTCGACCCCGTCACGCTCGCCTTCGCCGCCGACGCGCACCCCAAGACGGTCGCCGCGCTCGCCTATCACGACACCCCGCTGCTGCGGATCTGCCGCCAGCACCGGCCACCGGGCCTGCGGATCGCCGGTGAGCTCGACTCCACCCATCTCGAGCCGCTGCAGCACGCGCTCGCCGAGACGTTCCGGCTCGACCACACGATCCATGTCAATCTCACCCGGCTCAGATTCATCGACGTGACAGCGGCGACGGCGATCGCGAAGGCGGCGCTCACGCTGCCGACCGACCGTACGATGATCGTCACCTGTCCGCCGGTGATAGCCGCGATCTTCGACGCCCTCGGGGCGGCACAGGCGCCGCAGATGCGGATCCAGAGGTCGTCATGACCGCCGCCGATCAGCCATCGAGCCGGGAATCCGCGACGGAGGCCGGCCTCGTCGAGGAGTTCGACGCCACCGGGCTCTACGCGCTGCGGGCCGCCGTCGGGGCGCACGCGACCCAGTTGGGCATGGGCGAGGAGCAGCTGGGCAAGCTCCTCATCATCGCCACCGAACTCGCCACCAACGCCATCCGCCACGGCGGCGGCAAGGGCCGGCTGCGACTCTGGCGCGAGGGCGGCGCGCTGCACTGCGAGGTGAGCGACGCCGGCCCCGGCATCAGCGACCCCGACCAGGTGGGCACCCGCCCCGTTCCCCTGAACGTGGACGGCGGCCGAGGCCTGTGGATAGTCCGCCAGTTCGCCGACAAGGTCGCGGTCACCAACCGCTCCCCCGGCACGACAATCCACGCAACCCTGCACCTCTGACCCTTGAATTAGCGTTGATCAAGGGAAGACTCGCCATTCGGGGTGTCCGATTCGCGGCGAGTCTTCCCTTGATCAACGGGATTTTAGGGGCAGGCGAGGGTGGGTGCTGAAGGCGTCGCGCCGGTTAGGGAGAGGGTTGCGTAGCCCGTTGCGGCCAGGCCCAGCGCGCCCTGGGCGGTGGCGCGGGGTGCGGTTGCGGGGTCGAAGGCGCCGGTGGTGTAGGAGATCGCGCCTCGGGTGGCCACCGGCCCCGAGCAGTTGACCTGCAGCGAGCGCAGGAATGCCCGCGCCTTCGCGGCGGCGAGCAGGCGCCCGCCGGTCTGCAGAGCGGCGGCGGCGAGCCCGGTGCTGTTGGCGTTGACGGTGCCGTAGGTGGCGAATCCACCGCCCGGCTGCTGCTGCCCGACGAGCCAGGTGAGGCCCGGCCACGCGTGGACGAGGTCACCGGCGGAGATCAGCGCCTGCGTCGCGAGCGCCGTGGCGTCGACGTCGCTCACGCAGGTGGCCTGCTCGAGGTAGAGCGGGTAGCCGCCGTCGGCGCACCGGCTCCCGGCGAGGTAGCTGACCGCCGTTGCGGGTGCACCCGCCGCCGTCCGGTCGAGGGTGAGGATGGCGAAGGACTGGGTGAACGAGTTGGTGTAGTCGCCGTAGGCGGACTGGTCGGAGAACCGCCCGGACGGTGTCTGGAGCCCGCGCAGGCGGGTGATGAGGTCGACGCCGCCGAACGCGGTGGCGTCGGCGCCGGTGACCTGGGCCGCGAGGGCGAGCTTGGCGGTGCCGCCGACATACGCCTCGTCGGTGCCGTCACCGATGTAACCGGTGCGGATGCCGGGCTCGGCGAGCCAGCCGATCGCGTTCGACGCGTAGGTGCCGCCGGTCTTGGTGGCCGCGAAAGCGAAGATCGCGTCGATGGTGAGGCCCTGGTCGGGGTAGGTGACGCCGTCGAAGACGACCTCGAACCGCTCGCCGTCGACCAGTTGGCGGGCGAGCCAACCGGCGGCGGCGTCCGCCCGGTTGAGGGTGGGGGCCGCAGCGGCCGGTGCCGCGACCGGCAGGACCAGCGCCGCAGCCGTCAACGCGGCGGCGAGCAGGTGGCGTGGGGTTATGCGCATGGTGGCGCCTTTCCGGCCCGCGGGACACGAGCAGGCAAACACCACCGCACCAGCGGCAGGTCTGGGACTCGGTCCCCGTGAGCCACGACGGGAGACTGGAGTTGCCATCCGCATGCAGGTGATCGGGCTCATCACAGGGGTTGCCTGCGATCTACCGTTGCGGGCCAGCGCCGGACTGAAGTTACCGGACTTCCCCTGCATGCGAATCTATGACGTTGTCGAGCGGCACTCACTCTGCCCGTATGCGGGCGGTGATGTCAACGTCGCAGCCTATTGCACACGTGACACCCGCCCGCGTTGACGCCATCCGCCCGCGTGTGGTCCGATGGCGGCCGTTTCAGCAGTCAGGGGAAGTCGGCATGAGCGTGACCACCCGCCTGCCGCGTGCCCTGCATCCGGTGGCGTGGTGGCTGTGGGCGATCGCCCTCGCCACCGCCGCGAGCCGCACCAGCAACCCGCTCCTGCTGCTGCTGATCTTCGCGGTCCTCGGCCTCGTCGTGACAGCTCGGCGTACGGATGCGCCGTGGGCACGCGGTTTCCGCTACTACCTGTTCATGGCGCTGATCGTCATCGCGATCCGGATCGTCTTCCGGTCGATCTTCGCCTCGGGCATCACCCCCGAGGACCACATCCTCTTCGAGCTGCCGCACCTGCCGACACCCGACTGGTACGCCGGGGTCCAGGTCGGCGGCCCGGTCTCCCTGGAGGCGACGCTCTCGGCTGCCGTCGACGGCCTGCGCCTCGCCTGCCTGCTCTGCTGCATCGGTGCCGCCAACAGCCTCGCCAATCCCAAGCGCGCCCTGCGGATCCTCCCCGGCGCCCTCTATGAACTCGGTGTCGCCGTCACCGTCTCGCTCTCGGTCGCGCCGCAGCTCGTGGAGAGCGTGCAGCGGGTGGCACGGGCGCGGCGGCTGCGAGCCGGGCGCGCCAAGGGATTCCGGGCGCTACGCTCGATCGCGATCCCGGTCCTGCACGACGCCCTCGACCGGTCCCTGCGTCTCGCCGCGGCGATGGACTCGCGCGGATACGGCCGCACCGGCAGCGCCACGCGGGGATCGCGGCGGCTCACCGGCCTGCTGATGCTGAGCGGGATGGCCGCGCTCTGCATCGGCGTCTACGCGCTGCTCGACCCGAGCGTGCCCCGCGAGCTGGGCGCGGTCGGCTTCGGTGCCGGGCTGGTGCTCTGCGCGGCGGGCATCGCCCTCGGCGGTCGGCGGGTCTCGCGCAGCCGTTACCGGCCCGATCCGTGGCGGTGGCCGGAGTGGGCGGTCGCGGGCTGCGGCCTCGTCACCGCGCTCGTCCTCAACCTCGGCACCGGCTACGACCCCGCGGCGCTGAACCCCTCGCTCTACCCGTTGCAGTGGCCGACACTGCCGATCCTGCCGGTGGCTGCGATCCTCGTCGCGGCGCTCGCCGCCTTCGCCTCGCCGCCACCGCCGCCGCGGCACCGGACCGGTCCCGCACTCCCCGCGCCGCGCCGGGCCGCCGACCAGACCACCGCAGGAGCCCGCCCGTGATCGGATTCGAGCACGTCAGCGTCACCTACGACGCCGCCGCCCGCGCCGTGCTGCGCGACGTGCACCTGCGCATCGACGAGGGCGAGCTGTGCCTCGTCGTCGGCCACACCGGCTCCGGCAAGTCGACCTTCCTCGCGGCTATCAACGGGCTCGTGCCGCACTTCACCGGGGGCACGCTCGCCGGTCGCGTCACGGTCGCCGGTCGCGACACCGCGAACCACCCCCCTCGGGAGTACGCGGACCTCGTCGGCGTCGTCGGCCAGGACCCGGCTGCGGGGTTCGTGACCGACACCGTCGAGGAGGAGCTCGCCTACAGCATGGAGCAGCTCGCCCTGCCCGGCGACGTGATGCGTACCCGCGTCGAGGAGACCCTCGACCTGCTGGGCCTGGCCGACCTGCGGCACCGCAGCGTGCACGAGCTCTCCGGCGGCCAGCAGCAGCGGGTCGCGATCGGTGCCGCGCTGACCCCGCACCCCCGGGTGCTCGTGCTCGACGAGCCGACCTCGGCCCTCGACCCGACCGGTGCCGAGGACGTGCTCGCCGCGATCACCCGGCTCGTGCACGACCTCGGTGTCACCGTCATCATCGCCGAGCACCGCCTGGAGCGGGTCATCCCCTACGCCGACCGGCTCATCTACCTGCCCGGCGACGGCACCGTCCACAGTGGTGCACCGGCCGCGCTGCTCGCCGAGTCGAGTGTCGCGCCGCCCGTGATCCACCTGGGCCGCCTCGCCGGGTGGTCGCCGCTGCCCCTCTCCGTACGCGACGCTCGACGGCACGCCCCGGCGCTGCGCGAGCGGCTTCCCGCCGTGCCGACCGGCCCGCACCGCCCCGATCACAGTCGGCCCGAGGTCGCTCTGGCCGCCCGGGGGATCATCGTGCGGCACGGGCAGGTCATCGCCGTCCGCGGCGTCGACCTGACCCTGCGCCGGGGCGAGGTGACGGCGCTGATGGGGCGTAACGGTTCCGGGAAGTCCTCGCTGCTCTGGGCGTTGCAGGGATCGGGTCGCCGGGATGGGGGAACCGTCGCGGTCGGCGACTCCGATCCGGGCAAGGTCTCGGCCGCCCAGGCCCGCAAGCTCGTCGGGCTGGTGCCGCAGAACGCCACCGACCTGCTCTACCTCGACACCGTGGACGCGGAGCTCGGGCAGGCCGACCGGGACGGCGCGACACCGGGCACCGCACGCGGGCTGCTCGACGCCATCGCACCGGGGATCGACGGTGCCAGGCATCCCCGGGACCTCTCCGCCGGGCAGCAGCTCGCGCTCGTGCTCGCGATTCAGCTGGCGGTGACTCCCGGCGTACTCCTCCTGGATGAACCCACGCGCGGCCTGGACTATCAGGCGAAGGCGGCGCTGACGCGGACCCTGGACGACCTGGCCGCGCAGGGCCGCGCGGTCGTCGTCGCCACCCACGACGTCGAGTTCGCCACCACGACGGCGGACCGGGTGGTCGTCATGGCCGACGGCGACATCGTCGCGGACGGCCCGGCCCCGGCGGTGCTCACCGCGTCGCCGACCTTCGCGCCACAGATCGCCAAGATCCTCGCCCCGCTGCCCTACCTGACCCTCGGGCAGGTCAGGGCCGCGCTGGCCGACGGGGAGGCGGCCGCGTGACCACGTCGACCGTCGCCGTCCGCGTTCCCGCCCGGGCGATCGCCGCGATCACTATGGCCTCGTTCCTCGGGTTCGTCGCGTTCTTCTGGCCCTTCGTCGTCGCGCCGGGGACCTTCGCCTCCAACCAGACCCCGCCGCTCATGTTCGGCGTGCTGCTGCTGATCATCCTCGCGGTGATCTTCGCCGAGATCGCCGACGGGCGCATCGACGCCAAGGCGCTGGCGATGCTCGGCGTGCTCTCCGCGATCAACGCGGCGCTCCGGCCGCTCGGGGCCGGCACGGCCGGGATCGAGACGGTCTTCTTCGTGCTGGTGCTCGCGGGGCGGGTCTTCGGGCCCGGCTTCGGTTTCGCGCTGGGCTGCACATCGCTCTTCGCGTCCGCGCTGCTCACCGGGGGTGTCGGGCCGTGGATGCCCTACCAGATGTTCGGCTGCGCCTGGGTGGCGATGTTCGCCGGGCTGCTGCCGCGCCTGCGCGGGAAGGCCGAGCTGGCGATGCTCGCCGCCTATGCCGGGTTCGCCGGGTACTTCTTCGGTTTCCTGCTCAACCTGTCGTTCTGGCCGTTCTCCCTCGACCCGACGAGCTCGATCGCCTACCAGCCCGGATTGCCGATCCTGGAGCAGTTGCAGCGGTACCTCACCTTCTTCAGCGTCACGTCGCTCGGGTGGGACACCGGGCGGGCGATCACCACCGCGGTGCTGGTCGTGCTCGCCGGGCCGGCGGTACTACACGCGTTCCGGCGGGCGGCGCGCCGGGCCAACTTCGAGCCGGCGGTGGTCTTCGAACCTGCCCGGGAGGGGCAGCAGCCGCCCGGCTAGGCATCTATCATCGGCCGGTGCTCCGTGTTGATCACTACCGTCGCCTCGCCTTCACCGTGATCGGCACCGCCCTGCTCGGCGCCGGGCCGGCCGGATGCATCAGCGGACCGGCCACGGACACGTCCGCACCGCCGAGCCCGTCGCACGCGGCCCGGCCGGCGGCGAGTGCCACGGTCCCCGCCGCCGGCCCGACTCGACAGCCGCCGAGGATCCGGTCCGTGACGGTGACACCGGAACGGATCACCGTTCTCGACTGCGGCCGCCCCAGCGCCCCCGAGCGGCCCGTCGTGACCGTGGCCGTGACGAGCCCCGATTACCAGCCGGGCGAGTATGTCGTCCGCCTCTCCTTCGGCGTTGCCGACTCGAGCTATCAGGGCGACGTGAAGATGGCGTTCGACCGGGACCGGCAGGCCTACGTCTTCACGCTGCCGCCGATCGAGGAGATGGCGTTCGGCGGCAAGCCGAAGCCCGTCCAGATGTTCGCAGTCATCCAGGGCCTTCCCGGCACGGGCGAGTGGGAGATGCCGGTGTCTGCGCTCATCACCCACGAATCGGTCTGCGGGGGCACGATCGCCAACACCGCCTCGGGGCACTGACCGTTACATCTGGAGCACCGGCAAGCACCACCCAGACTAAAGGAGCAGGTCGTGAAGTTTCGCACCGTCGTCGAGCCGCCCGAGCCCATGCGCGGGCTGGAGGTCCCGCCCGAGGTGGTGGCGGCGCTCGGCGGGGGTGCCCGGCCGCCAGTGACCATCACGGTCAACGGGCACTCCTGGAAGAGCCGGGTCGCCATCATGCGCGGCCGTCACCTGCTCGGTCTGAGCAACGCCAACCGGCAGGCCGCCGATGTCGCGATCGGCGAGGAGGTCGAGGTCGACCTGGAGCTCGACACCGAGCCGCGCGTCGTCGTCGAGCCTGCCGACTTCGCCCAGGCGCTGGACGACGACCCGGTCGCCCGCGCCGCCTACGACAGCCTCGCCTACAGCCACAAGCGCGAGCACGTGCGCGCCATCGAGAGCGCGAAGAAGCCCGAGACGCGCCGACTGCGTATCGAGAAGGCCATCGCCGCCCTGCGCGGCTGACCCAACCCATCCCGACCGGAGGCCTGACGCCATGACCGCCCCGCCCCGACCGCTCGCGCAGCGCATTCAGGACACCCGGCGCCGCCTCGACGAGGACGTCGACGCCTGGGTGGCCACCGCCGACCGAGCGGGTACGCCCTACCTGGTGCCGCTGTCGTTCCTATGGGACGACGAGACCCTGTTGATCTCCACGGCGGCCGGCAACCCCACGGCCCGCAATCTCCGCGACGGCGGCCAGGTCCGGCTCACGATCGGGACGACCCGCGACGTGGTCCTGATCGAAGGATCCGCCGTCGTCGCCGACGCGCTCACCGACGAGGTCGCCGACGCGTTCGCGGTCAAGACCGGGTTCGACCCCCGCAAGCAGCGCAACTACCCGTATTTCCGGATCCGGCCGGAACTGATCCAGGCCTGGCGGGAGGTCAACGAGCTCGCAGCACGGGAGCTGATGGTCGACGGTGTGTGGCTGGCATAGCGGTCACGGCGCTCGGCCAGGTCAACGGCGCACCCGATAGCTCAGGTGAAGCACCCGGTCGCCCTGGATCACCACGTCCGGGTCCGCCAACAGGTGCTGTGCGTGGACCGACCCGAAGTAGCGCTTGCCGGACCCGAACACCACGGGTGCCACGTCCATGCGCACCTCGTCGACCAGGCCCGCGGCGAGCACCTGGCCGCCGACATCACCCGCGGCGACCTCGACGATGCGGTCACCGGCGAGCTCCTGCGCCTTGGCCATGGCCGCCTCGACACCGTCGACGAAGTGAAACGGCGCTGCCGGGTCCCAGCCCTCGGGCGCCGGCCGGTGCGTCACGACGACCACGTGGTCGATCCCGCCCGGAGGCTCCCCGTCCCAGCCGTCCGTCATGTCGAAGACGTGGCGGCCGACGATCGTCACCCCGATCTGGTCCCAGTACGGCCGGGTGTGGTCGTAGGAGGTCTGCGACACCTTCAGCACACCGCTGGGGTCCAGCGGGATGTCACCGCTGGTCAACCAGTCGAACAGCGGTCCGGGCTGGTCGTTCTCGTCCGCGATGAAGCCGTCCACCGAGACCGAGCCGTTCATGACCACCTTGCCCACGGGCACTCCTCTGCATTGGGTACCCCCAAATTAGCGTGTCGTGAGCTGCGGTTCTTGTAAGAAATCAATCGGCCGGCAGCGGCCAGCCGTCCATCGCGTGGCCGGGATGTTCGCGCAGGAACCGCCGCCGGACCTCGAGGTAGCGGGTCGGCGTGAGCCCGGTGAACTCGCGGAACTCGTGGCCGAAGTGGGCCTGGTCGAAGTAGCCGGCGCCACCGGCGAGGCCGCCCCAGTCGATCGGTCCGGCGGGGTCGATCGCGAAGACGGTGGCGGCGAAGCGGTGGGTGCGGGCCAGCCGCTTCGGCGTGACGCCGATGATCTCCCGGAACCGCCGTGCCAGACGAGTGCTGCTGACACCGGCCGCCACACTGAGGTCGCCGATCGCCACCGCCCCGTCGGCCGAGGCGATGACCCGGCTCGTATGGCGGACCAGCCCCAGCCCGGCGGTCTCGCCCAGCCGTCGCATCAGCTCCGCCTCGAGCAGCGTCAGCATCCCGTGCGGTCCGTCCGCCGTGGCGAGCCGGTCTCGAAGCTCGGCGACGGCGGGCCGACCCCACACCTGCTCCAACGTCACCGGCCGGTCGCACAGCTCGGCCGCGGGCATCGGCAGGAACGGGGCCAGCCCCCACGGCTTGACGTGTACGCCGACGGACCGGGTCCGGACCGGATAGCCGAAGTCGAACGCCCGGGTGGGCGTAGTGATCACGCAGCCGTCGGAGTACTCGGCCATCTTGATCTCGGTGCCGGCACGGATGCGGAACGGCGCCCCGAGGTTGACGATGAGCAGCGCCCCCGGCATCGGCGGCAGCGTCAGGAGGGCGTAGGGCGGCGCACCCTCCAGGTAGTAGAGGTCGTCGATCAGCCCGTCCAGCGGCGGTCGCGGCAGTCTGGACACGTAATCCACGCCCACAGCCTCGCCGACACCCCGCCGACGATCAAGGGCGCTCATCCGACGATTGGATGAGCGCCCTCGCATGTACGTGTCATGCTGCCTCATGTCGCCAGATGATGCCTTCCGGTGGCAGGTTCGCCCCGCTGCGGCCTGTCTTCTGGGCGGCCCTTCGGCCTCTTCTGGGATGCTCATGGTCATCCCAGATCGCCGCTCGCTCACATACCCACCTGGCACTGGCTGACCAGGGCGCCGAGCACCTCGTCCATGGTCGGCCGGTTGGCCGGATGATGATCGAGCATCGCGGCGAGCAGTGCAGCCATTGATGGCCAACCGCCTGGCATTGGCTGCAGTGTCGCTGGGTCCGCGATGGCCTCGTAGATGTCGGGAGCGCGCAGGTCGGCTGGGTTGGCGCCGCGGTAGTCGCGTGGCCACTGGCGTGTCCACCCCGAGTAGAGCACTGCGCCGAGGACGTAGACCTCGGCCGCCGGGGTCATCTCGACGTGATGGGTGTTGGCCGTCACGAGCAGCTCGGACGCGATCTCGGGTGCGTTGAGGTGGGCGTAGCCGCCGCGGAACGGCACCTCGGGCTGCACCTCCTCGGGTCCTTGCGCGTGCGCCCAATCGATCAAAGAGGTGGTCTCGTCGTCGGGGATGAAGATGTGGCTGCCTTGGAGGTCGCAGTGGCGCCAGCCTTGCGCGTGGAGGTCGTTCAGCAGTGAGGCGGTCCGGCGAGTCGCCTGGATCGAACCGGCTTGTTCTGTCTTGCCTCCGCCCAGGACCGGCATCCAGCGCTGCCACAGTGTCGGGCCGTGCTGCCACACGGTGGCCAGCCAGGACCCGTCGAGCGTTTCCCCCGATGCGACCAGGTAGCGGTCCTGCTCGCCTTTCAAACGGAGGACCGAAGCTTCGCGGCGGGCAAGTCTCCGCGTAATGCCGAACGAGTCAGCGCTCTCGTCGGCGAACTTGACCGCCAGGACGCGGCCGTCATCGAGGGTGACCCGCCAGACCTGGCTGCCCGTGGCTTCTGTCACCGGTTCGGCCTGAACCACGGTGCCGGGGAGGGAGATATCAGCGGGAAGCTGAGCTGTGCCCGGCTCGGTCATCGGTGTTCGGCCTTGACCTGTATCGCGAGCTCTGCGAGCAAGAGGTCGGTCAGGCTGGGGATCTGAGCGGGGCTCAGTATCGCGCCGCGTAGAGCGGTGCCAGCGGTGAGCTTTGTGATGTCGTTGCCACGCAGATCTGCGCCGCGCAGGTCGGTGCCGTCGAAGGTCGTTCCGGCCAGTTTGCAGCCGTCGAACGCGACGGTGCTGAGTTTGCCGGCAGTGAGAATGGTGTCGGTCATCGAACAGCCGATGATCGCGACCGGGCCGGCGGCTTTGACATCGGTGAAGTAGGCGTAGTCCAGGCGGCAGTTCTCGAACACAACGTCGCGCAGGGTGACGCCGTCGAGGTGTGCGCCGATGAGGTTGCACCTGCGCAGGATGCAGCGGTCCAGGGTGCCGCCGTCGAAGCGGGCCGAGGAGAGGTCGGCGTCGACGAACCAGGACCGGGAGATCGTCACGCCTGTGATCTCGGCACGCTTCCACACCTCGCCAGCGACCAGCACTTCACTGATCGTGGTCCGGGCGGCGGGCACGCGCCTGGCGGGATCGAGGTCGTCGGGCTCGTCACCGGGGCACGCGATCTTCAGGTCGCGTACCGTGCGGAACTCCATGGATGCCACCTTAGGCGGGCAAGGGGCGGCGGCCCGGCAGGTGCGGGCCGCCGACGAGCGTGCTACTTCTTCGTGGACTTGTCGAAGTTGCGGTTGTCCCAGTTGTCCCAGGAGGGGCGCTTGTCGAAGCCTCCGCCGCCGGTCTTGTTGTCCCAGGTCGGCCGGTTGTCGAATTTGGCGGCGGTGGGCTCGCCCACTACCGGGGTGGTGGCGGTGATGCCGAGTCGTTCCAGCGCGTCGGCGTCGGCGCGCTGCAGGGTCAGAAGTGCGCTCATGGCGGATCCCTTCTACGTGGAGATGCGTGTCGCGGCAGACAGCACCACGGCTTGGCGGGTGTTGCGGCAGTAGGCGGTTTCGGTGCCGTCGAACGAGCCGTGTTCGAAGAATCGGTTGGCGGCAGCACCGCCGCGGCAGAACTCCCAGAATCCGCAGGCGGTCTGGCAGGCGGCCAGGCCGCGCTCGAACTCGGCGACGTACCGGTGCTCGCGCATCGTGGCCAGCATGGCGGGAATCGAGGTGACCAGCACGTTGCCGACGACGAAGTTCCGGTAGTCCGGGGACCTGATGCCCAGCAGTTCCGGTGAAAGGAGGACGATGTCCCCGGTGGTGGCGACGGTCGGGATCGGCTCGTACTTCGCCTCTGGTGGGAAGGTCCAGCCGTCGCGGGTACGGGCGATGAATCCGCGCAGCCGGTCGAGGTCGCGGATGTGAAGGTCGGGGTAGTCGGGCTGCAGCTGCCACAGCCGTGCCCAGAACGCTTGTGCCTCGTCCTGGGTGACCTGGCGGCGGTGGGCGTTGAGTCCCTCCATTTCCTCGATGTTGAAGGCCACCGACTCGCAGCCCAAGTCGGCGAAGAACGCGAGCAGTTCGTCGGCGCGGGTGATGGTGTCGGCGGTGACGACGCAGATGACGCTGAACGGCACCCCGACAGCGCGCAGGCACCGCACCCCGTGCATGATCTTGCGGGTGGACGGCTTGCCCGCCCAGTCCACGCGGTCCGCGTTGAACCGGTCGCCGGGCCCGTCGATCGATACACCGACGCTGATCTGGTAGTCGCCGATGAGACTGAGCCAGCGGTCGTCGACGAGTGTGGCGTTGGTCTGGACCACGTGCACGATCCGGCCGTCACGGCGCAGCTCCTCGAACGGGTCGAGGAGGTTTCGCATATGGGCGATCGGTGTGGTGAGCGGCTCGCCGCCGTGCCAGACCACCTCCACCACATCGGCCCCGTTCTGCTCGACGACCGACTCGGCAAGACGCTGCGCGACCCGCACGGGCATCAGGATCTGCTTGTCCCTGGCGGGTAGGTAGCAGTACCCGCAGTTGAGGTTGCACAGCGTCGTGGGTTGCGTGATCAGGGTACGGAATTGTGGCGAGATCAGGCTCGGCTGGGTCACGCCTCCTTCTCGGCCCCGGATCGCGGGAGTGGCTGATGCCGGCATGGCCATCGCGGCGGTTCTCCTTGTCATGCAGGGGAATGGGGTGCATACAGCACACCGGTGGCGCGGTCTTGTCTGAAGACATGAGGCCGAAGGTGCAAGGTGCTTGCACAAGCCGCAAACATCGGTCACGCTCGAACTCCGCCGCTTCGCGCGAGGAGGTGGTCATTGAGCATCGACACCGAGTGGACGGCGATACCCAACGTCGCGAAAGCCGCCCAAGCCGGGAACTACGGCTTTGTTCTGCGGGTGGCCCGCACCGCTGCGGGCATGACCCTGGAAGAGGCCGCCGGGCTGGCCGCCGTGTCACCGTCCACGCTCAGCCGGATGGAAACCAACCCGAGACGCACCTGGGACGTGAAGGAACTTCGCCGACTGGCGGAGCTGTTCGCGATCCCGGCGCACCTGTTCGGGTTGTCGCGATCGACCGCAGACAACGACACCGCTAGCCTTGGCACAGATGTCGATGAAGGTGGTGACGATATGCGCCGACGAGACCTGATCGCCTCGACCGCAGCCGTGGTAACCGGAGCGATCACCCTGACCGGCATGCCAGCTCCGGCCGCCGCGCACGGCCTCGTCGACACCGTCGAAGACGTCCTGTTCGGCAACCTCACCGCAGCGCCGATCCCCGGCAACCAGCTTGCGGCCCAGCTCGCCGCAGCCAGAGCCGATTTCCGGGCCACCCGCTACACCCAGCTCGCCCGTCGCCTGCCACGCCTGCTCGCCCGGGCCACGGCGGGCCGTGACGCCGCAAGCATCACCGAGGCGCCGGTGGCCGCCGCCCGCCTCGCCCAGGCGTACGCGATCGCCACCCAGCTGCTGATCAAGCTCCACGACAACGGCATGGCCTGGTCGACCGCCGACCGCGCCGTCCAAGCCGCCCGCAACGCCGACGACCCGATCATCCTCGCCGAAGCACAACGACTCGCCGCGACCGTCATGCGCCGTACCCACCACCGCGACGGCGCCCAGCGGCTCACGCTCGACACTGCCCGCCGACTCCACGCCGACACCGGCCTGCCCGATGCCGCCAGCAGTGCCCTGTACGGGCAGATCCTCGCGGCCTCGGCCTACACCGCAGCCATGCGCGACGATCGGGACACCGCCTGGACGCTCATGGTCGAAGCCGAGGCCGCCGCCCGTCAAGTGGGTGCCTCAAGCGGCGAACGCTTCAACATGATCGAGGTCGCCGTCTACAAGATCAGCGTGGCCAGGATGCTCGGCGACTACGGGACCGCCGTCGAGTACGCCCGCCTCGTGGATCCCACTAAGATCGCCTCGCCCGAGCGACGCGCCCGCTATTGGGAAGACACCGCCCTGGCACTCAACGGTCGGGGGAAGCACCAAGCCGCATACCAGAGCCTTCTCAACGCAGAGCGAGACACTCCACAGGAAATTCGTTACCGTCCCTGGGCTCAGGAACTCGCTCGCGAGCTCCTGACTCTCGAAGGCCGGACAGGCATGGCAGGCATACGCAGCTTCGCGAATTTGATCGGCGCCGTCTGATCAAGACGGCGATGCACCCTCAACTGGCGCTGAGATCCCTTGACAAACATCATATCGAGGGACATTACTTGCCCCGTATCGATTGAGGGCGCATACCCAGGTGAATGGGTATGCGCCCTCAATCGGCGGTTAACTAGTAGCGGGGACAGGATTTGAACCTATGACCTCTGGGTTATGAGCCCAGCGAGCTACCGAGCTGCTCCACCCCGCGTCGTATCTACAGTCTAGATCAGATGAGGTGAGATGTCGAAACGGTTAACCGAGGCCCTTCACCGGGCCGTCCAACCACCGTCGATCAACACCGTCTCCCCCGTGATCAACGATGCCGCCGGCGAGGCCAGGAACACGACCACCCCGGCCACCTCGATCGGCTCGCCGATGCGGTGCAGCGCGGCGATCCGCTCCACCACATCGTCGTGGAACGCCTGGTCGGCGAGCACCTCGGCGGTTCCCGGCGTCCTGACGAAGGTCGGCGCCACGGCGTTGACGTTGATCCCGTGGCGGCCCCACTCCACGGCGAGGCACTTGGTCAGATGGGCGATCGCCGCCTTGGTCATGCAGTAGACGGCTTCGCCGGGCAGGGCGATGGCACCGGCCTGCGAACCCAGGTTCACTATGCGCCCGTACCCCTGGCTGATCATGATTTTGCCCGCGGCCTGGCTGGCGAAGAACGTGCCCTTGAGGTTGACCGCGAGCGTCTGGTCGAAGTCGGCCTCCGTGACGGCCTCGGCGCGGCCGCCCAGCGCGATGCCCGCGTTGTTGACCAGGATGTCGAGGCGGCCGAACTCGTCGACGACCGCCTGCATCGCCGGGGCGATCTGCTCCGTGCGG
Source organism: Allocatelliglobosispora scoriae (assembly GCF_014204945.1). Taxonomy (NCBI): domain Bacteria; kingdom Bacillati; phylum Actinomycetota; class Actinomycetes; order Micromonosporales; family Micromonosporaceae; genus Allocatelliglobosispora; species Allocatelliglobosispora scoriae. Next base: position 4,352,655 of record NZ_JACHMN010000002.1, on the reverse strand, counting down.
GCGACATCGAGCTGCAGCGGCAGCGCCCGGCGGCCGCGGGCGGCTATCTCGGCGGCGACTCCCCCGTCGGCGTCGATGTCGCGCAGGCCGAGCGCGACGTGGGCGCCCGCCTCGGCGAGCGCCAGGGCGATCGAGCGGCCCAGCCCTCGGGCGGCGCCGGTGACGAGTGCCACCTGGTCGCGGACGTCGAACCTGGGCAGCGCGGCCTCGAAGGTCATGGCGGCAGCCTACTCAGACCGAGGGTCCGCAGCGTGCACTACGGACCCTCGGGTTTCCCAGACTTCATCTGTCGGACCGGGGCCGATGATGTAGTCATCGAGCCGAAGCCGTCACGCTGGTCGGGCTGCGGCGCATGGGGACTGTGTGACGGCGAGCATTCGACTCCCCGTGCCCGCACAGAGTAAGCGGCGGATCCGGTCCCGTGGGGGCCGGATCCCACGGCGGGAGCCGGCCTGGACCGGCTCCCGCCATCTCTCATCAGCCGACTTCGAACTCGACCTCGGCCAGGTGGTCGGCGCTGCCCTCGCCGGTGCCGTCCGACAGGGCGAGCAGCCCGCCGACCACGTTGCGCGGCGTGTAGAAGGCGTGTGCCCGCCGCATCGTGATCGTCACGGTCACCGTGGCGCTGGCGCCGGGCGCGAGCGGCGCGTGGAGGTCGCTTCCGCCGGCCCACCCGTTGGGCGTCACCGTCCCGGAGCTCTCCTCGATACGCAGGTAGCCGCTCGCGCAGCCCGAGCAGGGTCCGTCGGCGTCCACGTCGACCACCAGGTTGAAGCTCGCGGACGGCTGCGACCCGTTGTTCTTGACGGTGAAGGTCACCTTGCCCGTCCAGACGCCGTCGGCCTCGGCGCCGAAGGTCACCGGCGAAGCAGTGACGATCATGTGGGAGGGCCCCTGCGGTACGGGGAAGGAGGTCGGTCCCGCAACCTGGGCGAACCGCCGTCCGTTCCAGCGGAACAGCCGCTCCTGCTGGGTCTTGCCGTTGGCGACGATGACCGCGATGCGGTCCGGTGCGCTCTGCGTCACGTCGAGGATCTGCGGTACCGCCTTCGACGTGGCGATGATCTGCCCCGCGCCGACGATGCTCCCGGACGCGTCCCGCTTGACGACGATCACCTGGCCGATCAGGCCCTTCGCGCTCACGCAGCGGACCAGCGCGATCTTCACATGCGGATCGGACTGCGCCATGACCCCGTCGACGAGGCCGACCAGCCACGGGCGGCCCTCGGCCGACTGCGGTGCGGCCCTCAGCGTGACCGCACGGGTCGGGCACGGCCACTGGGGCAGCTCGATCGCCACCCCGAGGAGCTGCGCCGACGTGATCGGTTCGGCCGGATCGGTCTGGCTCGCCGACACCGTCGGGCTCGGTGAGGCGGCGGCCGTCGGCGAGGTGCTCGCAGTCGGGTGGCCGGGCGAGCCGACCGATCCCGCGTCGGCGGTCACGGCGGGTGGCGCCTGGCTGCCGTTGGCGAGCTGCAGATAGGTCACCATGGGCGCGGCGACCACCAACGCGGCCAACGCGCTGAGCGTCGTGGCGCGTACCCTCCGGCGATGCGCGAGCACGCCGCGGGCCTGCGCCACGCCCGGCGCGTGAACCGTGGCCCGCGCCTCCTGCGTGAACTCGTCGAAGGCGTCGTCGATGAGGTTGCTGTTCTCGGTCATCTAGCTGTCCTTCCTGAGGGCCGCGGCGAGCGCGGCCTGTCCCTGATCGAGCCGGTTCTGCGCGGTCCCCTGCGGGATCCGCTCCTGCTCGGCTATCTCGGCAACGCTGAGCCGGGCCAGGTGGTGCAGCACCACGGCTCGGCGGTGATTCGGCGGCAGGGTCGCGAGCGCCTCGGCGAGGGCGAGCCGCCGCGCCCCGACCTCGATCAGCTCCTGGCGGCGCCCGCGCGTGACCGCGCCGGCCCTCCCCGGCTTCGTCGCCAGGCTCCAGGCCGTCCGGCGCACCCAGGCGACCGGCTCGTCGTCGGTGCTGATCCGCTTCCACCTGCCGAGCGCGCGGCAGAAGGCCTCCTGAGTAAGATCCTGAGCCAAACCAAGATCCCCCAGGTACGCGTAGAGCTGCAACGCCAGTGGTTGGAAGCCGGCGGCGTAGAAGTCGTCGAAGTCCCCGACGGATCTCCTCACCACCCGCATGACCGCGATCTCCGCAGTCGCTGAACGTGACACCAGATCTCCCTTCCGGCACCGGTTCGATCTCCCGGATTGCTGCCTACACGCGCTTCGCGAAGCTCCGGTTGCAACGTTCCCGGCACACCCGGCGGAGCTCGGTCGCGGCGCTCCCGCACGCCCCGCGGACTCGATAAGGTCGATCGATGCTGTCGGTCGTCCAGTTCACGAGCCGCCCGGGAATCCTCGACCTCGGCTGGGGACACCCGTCCGCCGACGCGCTCCCCGGCGAGGCCTGGGCGGCGGCGGTCGCGCAGACGATGGCGGAGCACGGCCCGCAGGCCCTCGCCTACGGATTCGCGCCCGGACCGGCACCGCTGCGGGAGTGGCTCGCCGACCACCTCGCCACCACGGACACCCTGCCGGTCGACCCCGAGCAGATCTTCGTCACCGCGGGCGCATCGCACGCCCTGGACCTGGTCACGTCGTTGCTGACCGGGCCCGGCGACGTGGTGCTCACCGGCTCGCCGACCTATCACCTCGCCCCGCCGATCCTCACGCGTCAGGGCGCTGAGGTCCTGCCTCTGCCCGGCGACGACGACGGCATCGACCCGGCGGCCGCGCGGCGGACCATCGACTCCATGCGCCGAGCCGGTCGCCGGATCGCGCTGCTCTATCTCGTGCCGGTCTTCGCCAACCCGACCGGGCGGTCCCTGCCCGCCGACCGCCGCGCCGCCCTGATCGGGCTGGCCCGCCGCGGCGGCTTCCCGATCGTCGAGGACGACACCTATCGGGAGCTGTGGTTCGGCGACCCGGCACCGCCGTCGCTGTGGAGCGAGAGTGCCGGGTCGGGTGTCATCCGGATCGGCTCCTTCGCCAAGACCGTCGCACCGGGTCTGCGCCTGGGATTCGTCACCGCCGATCGCGACCTCGTCGACCGGCTGGCCGGGCTCGGTTTCATCGTCAGCGGCGGCGGGATCAACCACTTCGCCGCGATGACGCTGGCCGTCTTCGGCACCTCCGGCCGGTACGCCGACCACGTGGCCCGGCTGCGCCACCACTACGCCGACCGGCGCGACACGTTGACCACGGCACTGCGCCGGGCCCGGCCCGAGCTGCTCGTGCCGGACCCGGCCGGGGGCTGGTTCGTCTGGCTGCCCCTCCCGACCGGGGTCACGGCGACGCGGTTGATCGCGGTGGCGGAGCGGCACGGCGTCTCGTTCGTGCCCGGCACGCAGTTCCATCCCGGCTCGCCCGGCGCGGGTTCCGGGGCCGGTGACGACCGGATTCGGCTGGCGTTCTCGATGCTCACGGACCGGGAGCTGGTCGAGGCGGCGGGGCGGCTCGCTGCGGCGCTGGAGCGGGCCTGACCGCGACGGTCAGATGAGCGCGTCGACCTCGGCGAGCGCTGCCCTGACCAGGCCGAGCGCCTCCTCCGCGCAGCCCCACGAGACCGTCACCCCGGAGCCGCCGTGCCCGTAGTTGTGCACCAGCGGATGCCCGTCGACCTCGTCGCGCTCGACCCGGGCGGTCTTGCGCTTGGGCCGCACGCCGTGCCGGATCGCGACCACCCTCTGTCCACGCAGCCGGGGTTCGACCTCGAAGCAGCGAGCCATGATCGCGGCGGCCGCGTCGTCGCCGATCTCGACATCCCCGGGCAGGGCGCAACCACCGAGGACCACGACGTCCCGGTGCGGCAGGATGTAGAGCAGATCGCCCTCGTCGGCGTCGTCCTGGAAGAAGTGCTCGATCCTCGGCTCCGGCTGGTCGACGACGACGAGCAGCCCCTGCACGGCCCGCAGGCTGTCGTCGGGAACGAGGGTCCGGGCGCCGATGCCGGTGCAGTTGACGGTCACCCGGCCCGAGCCGCTGACATCGCCCAGCGCTTCGACACGGTGGGACTTCTCGATCGTCCCACCGGCCCGGCGCAGGCGTCGTTCCAGATAGCCGAGGTAGACGGGCATGTCGATGAGGGGGATCTCGTACCACCAGCCGCTGCGGAAGCCGGTCGGCACCTCGTGCGGCTCGCAGAGGCGATAGCGGGGCAGCCGGAGCACCCAATCAGGAGGGTCTTCCTCCTGGCGTACGGCGTCGATGCCGAGCACCATGCTCACGCCGTGATCGGCGTCGGCGGCGAGGGCCTGCAGGACCTCCCGGGTCCGCTCGCCCCAGCCGATCACACGTTGATCATCTCCTAACATGTAAGGACTCCAACTGGCCCCAGCCGCTGCTGAGGTCGTCGCGGTGAGCTGGCGATCCGACAGTAGGCGAACCGACAGCCCCGCTTCCGCAAGACATACCCCGGTGGTCAACCCGGACACGCCCGCGCCGATGACTATTACGTCGGTTTTCGCAGGTGTCACCATACGATTACATTAACGTGGATCGAAGCCTTAGGGAGTAGACCGAACGCGGGCAAGCAGCGGATGGCATGTCCGACCATCGATCGCCCGACCGGGTATGTCACCTGGTGTGATCGTCGCGTTGCACGCCAGCGTCATCATGGAGTTCAATGGAACGCCGACCAGCGACGGGACGTGGGGAGGGCAGGTTGATCGAGCGACAGCACCTCGTGACGATCGGGGAAGTCCACACCGGTCTCCTGCAGAACTCGATCGCCGTGTCGGCCCGGTCCGCGAGCGAGTTGCTGAGCCTCGTCATGGGACAGCGGGTCCGCAGATCCGATCGGCCGATCGCGCATGCCGTCTCCCCCGAGACGATCAGCGGCGTCGACTGCCCCATTCTCGGCACCGGGCGACGTGTCCGGGGCATCGGCACGGTCACCGCACGAGCCGTCCTCACCGGCGGCCACATCGTGCAGGGATCGGCCCACGCCCGGGTCGTCCGCGGCGAGGGCACTCACCGGCAGCCGTGGTCCTACTACCTCACCAACCCCGGGCAGATCGAGACGATCAGCGGCCGGGGCGACGGCGACCTCCTCGCCGATGGCTTCCTCGGCCCCGCGCACCGCGACGGCATCGACCTCGCCTCGATCGCCGCCCGGACGATGGACGCCGTCCAGGATCGGCCGGAGCTCGACCGCCGCGCCTCCTTCCGGACATCGCGGACCCGCCTGCGCTGGGCGTTCAGCGCCGGTGACCGGTCGACGATGACGTTCACCGTGGAGAACGAGGTCTCCCGCACGCTGCGGCTGCCCTCGATCACGGCGGAGACGGCGGACCTCGCCGACTTCTGCGAGGACCTCGCGCTGCACGACTGGCTGCTCACCACCCTGCTGTCGCTGATCGAGCGCACCCGGCTCGGTTCCGCGTCGCGAGCGGAGGCGATCGAGCGGCTCCGGCCCGCGATCGACCACCTGCTGCACCTGTGGATGCCCGCCGCCCGCACCGAGCACGGGCTCGCCGAGCTGTGGCGAGGCCTCGAACGGCGTCCCGGCTTCACCCGTCAGTGGCAGGTCAACGTCGACCGCATCCGGGATCAACTCGCCCTCGCCGGGATGGAACGGCAAGGGCGATAACCCTTTCACCGCAACCGATGGGGGATCGCATGGCCGACAACGGATTCACGCCCAGCACATTCAAGTCCCAGATCATCACCAAGGTCGGTGTCAGTGCACTCTTCGGCCTGGTCGCGTTCGGTCTCTCCGCGGCGCTCGACGCCAAGACGTCGGAGAGCGTCCTGCTGGGCATCGGCGCGTCGGTCTTCGTCAGCGGCGTGGCGTTCCTGACGCAGTTCCTCATCGAGGTGGACCAGCGGGTCGGCGAAGCGCGCACGGGGCTGCGCGGGCTGGAGACGAGCTTCACCAACCACATCGACGCGACGCAGAAGCTGATCCGGGACGAGTTCGCCAAGATCAGCGAAGCGACCCAGCTCTTCGGACTGGTCGAGGCGTCGGCGCTGAAGACGGACGCGATGACCCAGCTGGTGAAGAACGCGACCACCGTCGAATACTCCACCCCGTCGCTCATCTTCGACTTCGCCCAGGCCGAGGTCGCCCGGCTCTCGGGCTACCTCAAGGATCTCGGCCAGGGCGGTGACGTGACCTATGAGGGCGAGGACCGCGACTGGCTGCTGGGCCTGACCAAGGTCGCGACGCAGACGATCGACGCGACCAGCCTCACCACGGTCGACGCGGGCGGCCGGGGATTCGTCGACGGCGGCCTCTGGACCAGCGATCTCGGCCAGCTCTACCTGGAGGCGCAGCGCGAGGCGATCCGGCGCGGGGTCGAGATCCGGCGGGTCTTCATCATGGATCGGCCGGTCCAGATGGATCTGGAGTTCACCAACATCCTCGACGAGCACGTCGCCATCGGCGTACAGGTGCGGACGCTGATGCCCAACGACATCATGGCCACCCGCCGGGCCACCCTCTTCGACTTCATCGTCTTCGACGGCGTGCTCAGCTATCAGGCGACCACCGCGTCCCGCGTCGCCGAGCAGGGGCGGCCGATCATCGTGACGAGCACGCTCGTCTCCAACCCGACGCGGGTCACCGAGCGCATCGATCGCTTCCACGACCTGTGGGCCAACGGGAAGCCGTACCCGCCGATCGGTTAATCGAAGGCGTACCGGATGCGTCCGACGATCTCCGGCGACAGCGTGAGCTTCTCCCCGAGCGCGCGCTCCGCGACCATCGCGGCGAGCGCGCGCTCCGTGCTGACCTGGCTCAGGATGGTCCGGACCGCGTGCTCCACGGGCAAAAAGCGAGAAGCCAGAACCGAAAAGGTGGTGTACGCCGCGAAAGCCGCCGCCTCGGGCCGAAGCCGGGTGACGGGCGCCAGCGCGCTCCACTGATCGGGGAAGGCGCCGCCGTCCCAGGGCTGGGCGGTCGCGACCGGCACGCCGTTGTCCCGGATCAGCCCGAGCCGCAGGAGCTGCCAGACGGAGGCGAGGAAGGCACAGGCGTAGAGCCGCCCGGCCGGGGTGTCGCGCCACAGCTCGACATCGAGGAAGACCGAGTGGTTGACCGCGCCGTTCTCCCTCGGTGGCTGCCAGGTCCGGGCGGCGCTCATCGCCTCCTCGACCACCGTCTGCGGCGAGCGGCTGCCGTTGCAGAGCCATCCGGTCTGCTGGACCGGCGGGCGCGAACCGTTGGTGCCCGGTGGCGGATCGGCGACGAGCCGCGCGGCGACGAGCTCCGCGACCGGCACCCGGTCGGCCACCGCGCACGCCGACTCCCGTGCCACGTAGTCGAGCTGCAGTCCCGCCTCACCCGCTGCGGCCATGAGCTGCGGGATCACCTCGCGAGGCGAGGAGAACACGGTGAAGTAGTCGTCGATGAGGAAGCAGGTGCTGATCCTGGCCTTGCCGGTGACCTCGGCCGCACATCGCCGCTTGGCGGCCTGCACCCACGGGGCGACCGCGGCGAACATCTCCCGCAGCCGGTCCGGGCCCGCCCGGAAGTCGTCCATGTAGAGGTGGCCCAGCTCGATGGAGAGGTGCGCGAGGACGACGCCCTCGACGCGGTCCTGTGCCGTGGCCTCGCGGTAGCTGGGGTTCACAGGCCGATCCACGCCGCATCATCCTCCAGTCGCTTGGCGAGGCTGACGAACGCCTCCACGGTGGCCTGGTTGGCGATCTGACGGGTGACGGTGTCGGCGTCGGTGATGAGCTGCTCCCGCCACTGCAGCACCGGGTCGAGCGGGATGATCCCGACCGTGTTCATCCGGCCGATCTGCACGCTCGCCGCGAGGCGCTGCAGGTCCCGGTTGCAGACCTCCAGCCAGGCGACCTGCTCGGGCCGCAGCCCGGCGAGCGTCTCCGAGTCGGGGTCGACCACGGCGGTCCGGACGAACCTGATCGAGTCGATGAGCTTCTGGCGATCGTGGCCCATCGCCACGCCCTGGTCGACGAGGCCCCGATCGCCGAAGACCAGGCCGTGCGCGGCGATGATGTGCTGCCGGGTCCAGCGGTGATAGACGAGCCAGCGGGCGTCCACGCCCCGCATCTCCGGCCGCGCCGTCGCCGCGATCACGACATCGGTGGCGTAGGAGCGACCCGCGCTGAGATCGACGATGCAGAGGTCGAACTCCTCGTCCACCCGCAGCAGCAGCTGCACGCAGCGCCGGATCACCTCGTCATTGGAGGAGAACTCGGCTCCGCCGATGTCGCCCGGCAGCAGGACGAGCTGGCCGGCCCCGTCGGGTCGGCCGCGCAGGCTGCTCCGGTCGGAGGTGGACCAGACGTCCAGTCGCAGCGGCTGGCCCGCGACGCCCCGCAGATAGGAGTGGAGCCCGCCGTTGCGCGTCCCGCGCATCACCTCGTCGATGTTGAAGATGGTGCCGGCGGTCGGCGAGCCGAAGTCGAAGTCGAGATAGACCACGTTGCCGCCGAGCAGTGAGCGGCGATAGGCGAGGTTGCTGCTGGTGACCGAGCGGCCGGTGCCGCCCTTGTCCGAGGTGGCGAAGACCAGCATGGCTACGACGCCCCCAGAACGTCCTGCCGCGCGGCCTGGAAGCCGTCGAGGTCCCGCAGCACCGACAGGAGCAGCGCGACCGCACTGCCGGGCCGGTCGGCGGTGATCTCCCGCGCCCGGCGCAACTGCTGGCGGACCGTCTCCAGCTTGACCCTCATCGCCGGCCCGCGCTCGGTCGCACCGATGAGGAGCTCCTGGTCGAAGAGGTGTTCGGCCTCGGCGAGCAGGTCCTGCGTGAACTCGATGAGCTTCTCGCTGCGCAGCGGGTGTGATCCGGCCATGCCGGCCGCGTTGACCAGGGCCTCGACCACGCGGACGGTGTGGTGCCAGGACGGCTGCTCGAAGACCGCCAGGCCCCGGTCGTAGACACTGGCCGGCTGGTCCCAGAGGCCGGGGCCGTGCATCTCGTCGATCATGCGCCGCTGGGCGACATGGCTCCAGACCTGGTCGGCGAGGTGGAGGAGCTGCGCGCGCAGCTCCACCCGGTTGATCAGGCTCGCGACGCGAATGACGCGCTTGAGCAGGAGCTGCGCGAAGTCGACGGCGACCCAGCTCAGCGCCGGACCCAGCGTGTCCGTGCCGTCGAGATCGATCCGGACGCCCGTGGTGTGCAGGGCGAGCGCAGGGTCGTTGGCGGTGGGCCGCCGGGTGATCCGTGCCCGGTTGGCGAGTTCCTTGAGCACCTCGCCGAGGCGGCTCAGGTCACCGTCGTTGGGACTGCCGGTGAGATCGCGCGCCGCGATCGAGGTGACCAGGAGGCTGAAGTAGTCGGACTCGACGCCGTCGACCGTGCGCCACGGGATGTCCTCCAGCGGCCAGCGACCGGCGCCGAGGGAGGCGATGGTGCTCCAGTATTTCTGGGTCAGCTCCCAGCGCAGGCGGAGCGCCGCCGAGAGCCGCACCTGCTCCTCGTCGAGCAGGCCCTGCAGGCGGGTGCGCTCGGTGAAGAGGTCGGAGATGCCGTCGAGCGCCACGACGGTGAAGTAGAGGTAGGGCGCGTCGAGCGCGACACCTTCGCGTTGCTTGCCCGATGCGGTCACCCAGGGGATCTCTTCCTTGCCCTGCGTGACGCCCCAGGACCAGCCGCACTCGAAGAACCGGTCGGGCCGCTCGATCTCGTCCATGTCGCGCAGGCCGGCGGTGAGGTCGCGCAGCCCGGCAGCGGTCTCCTTCAGGGCTTCGCGCAGGTCGGCGACGATCTTGCGACGCGGCTCCAGGCCCTGGTTGACGGTCCGCAGCAGCGCGTCCGCGTAGTCGCCCTCGATGGGGAAGACGTAGACGCTGAAGCTGCGCAGCAGGCCGACCATCGCCGCCGAGAGGCGCAGGTTGGCGAGCCCCTCGAGCTTGTCCAGCTGCGCTCGCACTTCAGGGCGGCTGACCTGGGGGTTGAGCTCCTTGACGAAGCCGAGCGTGGCGAGCATCAGCGTGATCGACGCGGCGTAGGACTCGACCACGTCGAGGTCGCGCTGCTCCTGAACCGGGTGCTCGCCACTGTTGATCGGGGTGAAGAGGCTGCCGCCGGAGAAGATCGGCGAACCGTCCTCATCGGAGTAGCGGGTCAGGTAGTCGGTGAGAACGGTGATCATCACCTGCGGGATCTCGATCGCCCCGCCGAGCGGCTTGAGGGCCACCAGCACGTCGTCCTCGGTCTGGTTCGGCGACCCGATGCGGAACCGCTCGATCTCCGTGGCCGGGAACATGAGGCATAGCAACTGCTCGGCGTCCGAGATCGAATTAGGACCTTCGCGTCCGCCCCATTGCCACTGGCGCTTGCCGTCGACCAGCGGATAGGCGGCCTCGGCGGTCGCCCGCCAGATCTCGAGGAGTTGCTGTCGCGGCTGGATTCTCATGGTGCGCTGGCCACCGTCCCGTCACCGGTCAACCGGCCGCCACGCGGCCGGTTGCCAGCATCATGCCGCTGTAGCCGTCACGCAGGGGAGCGCCGGTATCGATCAGATCGATGTGCACAGTGTAGGCGACCGCTTCCAGACATTCCTTTATCTGATCATGGTCAAGGGCGACCGCCGGGAACCACTCGTCGCCGACCTGGTAGCCCTGTGAATTGACCATGAAAGCGGCGGCGAATGGAGCGCCGGGTCGCAGCGCGCCGATGAAGCGGTGCACGGCCGCGCGGAACTCCTCGTGCTCGGTCGAGAGCGAGCAGGCGACGAAGAACATCGTGCCCACATCCCACTGCCGAGCGGGGAGATCGAAGATGCTGCCCTCGCTGACCACCGCGACCTGCGGCAGGCGGTCGCGCGGATCGCAGTCGCGATAGGGTCGCTGCACGGCGAGGACCCGCCAGAACGCGTCCCAACTCGACCGGTAGCCATCCGCGATCTGCGATTTGAGCCACTGCACATTCGACGATGAGTATTCGCGCAGATCAATGCGCTCGCAGAACGGGAGCATCGTGAAGGCGGGGTAGAGATTGGCACCCGGTCCCACGTCGAGTCCACGACTGCCCTGGGGAATGCCTGCGGCGCCGAAGAAGTCTCTTACCTTCTCGATGATCTGATGATCGTCATCGCGCAGGGTGCCGTAATTGTGATCGCAATACAGCTCGGAGTTGAACGAACTCCATGCGTAATCAGAGTTGCGGGTTATTGCTGACAGAGCTTCAGCAGACGAATTGCCCACTCATTCCAACCTCTCACAGCATGCCGCAAACGTTCAGTGAGGGTCGCCGGTCAGCACTCACCGGCTCGACTGTTCACCGTACATCTACCAGGCCATAGACGTTACATGGAACCACCCGAACGGGCCACTTCATCAGCATTCAAGAACAAACCACGACGGCATTGCCGACACCGGATTCGGTGACCACAAAAGGCATGCCGCGTCGAATGCCGATCATCAAAAAACCCGGCCCCATCGGGGCCGGGTTCTGACGTGCTATTTGTAGCGGGGACAGGATTTGAACCTGCGACCTCTGGGTTATGAGCCCAGCGAGCTACCGAGCTGCTCCACCCCGCGTCGGCTTCTATAGGTTAGCCCACCCCGGAACCGAACCGCAAATCGGATAGGTGACCTGGTCGACGAAGCGCGGAAGCTGCCCGATCGTGCCGCTCCGGGCGAACCCGGAGCGGCACGATCCGCGCCTAGGGTGCTGCCGACGGCGACGGCGAGACCGAGACGCCGGCCTTCTTCGAAGCGGCCTCGAACTCCTTGATCGCCGTGTCCAGGGCGGCCAGCGCCTTGCCGTACGCCTCGAAGTCGCCGCTCTGCTGAGCCGCCCGCAGATCCACGATCGCCTTCTGCACCTTCGCCGCTGCCGCCGCCAGCTCCCCACCGGGAGCCGTCGGGGTCGTCGGTGTGGTGGGGGTCGTCGGCGTGGTCGGTGTCGTGGGGGTGACGGGCCCGTTGGTGCCGACCAGCTTGGCGATCGCGGCGGGCAGCGTTTCGGCGTACCCGACTCGTTCTCCGTAGTTGACGATCACCCGTTTGAGCTGCGGATAGGTGTTGGCCCCGGTGCTGCGCAGGTAGATCGGCTCGACGTAGAGCATGCCGTCGCCGAACGGCAGCGACAGCAGGTTGCCGCGGATCGCCGTGTCGCCCCAGATCTTGAGGTCGCTGCGGACGTCGGGTTCGTTCTCCATCTTCTGCTGGGCGAGGCCCGGACCCGCGATCTGGGTATCCCTGGGCAGCTCGAAGATCGAGAGCTGCGGTCGGCCCTGTGCGTCGTAGCGGCCGGAGAGCAGCGCGGCGAGATTCTCCTTGTTGTTCGGCGTCAGCGCCGCGACGAGCTGGAACTCCGGGTCCGTCTGGCCCGGCATCGCCGTGACGAGGTAGTAGGGCGGCTGGCTCTTGCCGTTGTGGGTCGGCGCCGGGTCGTTGGGGACCTTCCACCGGTCCGGTCCGACGGCGAAGTCGGCCGCGTTGGTCATGTGGTAGCGGGTCAGCAGGTCGCGCTGCACCTTGAAGAGGTCCTCGGGGTAGCGGAAGTGCTCCGCGAGCGCCTTGGGGATCTGAGCGCGCGGCAGGATCAGGTCGCCGCCGAAGGCGCTGTTCCACGCCTTGAGCACCGGGTCGTTGTCGTCGAACTCGTAGAGCTTCACGGTGCCGTCGTAGGCGTCGACGGTGGCCTTCACCGAGTTGCGCATGTAGGTCACGACCTGACGCGGCTGCGCCACGTTGCCGGCACCCGTGTGCGAGTCGCTGGTCGCCTCGCGCAGGTCGATCTGGTGGGCGTAGGGGTAGTGCGTGGCGGTCGTGTAGGCGTCCACGATCCAGACGATCCGGCCGTCCACGATCGTCGGGTAGGGGTCGCCGTCGATCGTCAGGAAGGGCGCCACCTTCGCGACGCGCTCGCGGGGCTGGCGGACGTACATGATGCGGGAATCGTTGCTGACCGCGTCGGAGAGCAGGAACCGCGTCTCCTGGTGCTCCAGCGAGTAGAGCACCCGCCGCAGGGTCGAGTCGAGCTTCACACCGCCCTTGCCGTCGTACGCCGTGTACTGCGCCTCGGCACCGCTGGTGGGGCGGTCGTACTCCACGTCGGGCTGACCGGCTGCACGGCCGACCACGGCGTACTCCGTGGCGCCCTCGCCGTAGTAGACGCGGGGCTGCGCCACGGGGAGCTGGTCGGTGGTGCTGGCGCCGCTGAGCGAGCCGGAGACGAAGCACGGCTTGCCGTCGCAGATCGTGTCGGCGGGTGCCGCCACGAGGCCGTAGCCGTGGGTGTAGACGGTGTGCAGGTTCTGCCAGTTCTTCTGCGAATCGGCGAGCTTGGAGTAGTCGAGCGCCCGCAGGCCGACGACGTAGTCCCTGGTCTCGCCGTTGATCGTGTAGCGGTCGATGTCGAGGGAGGCACCGAAGCTGTACCAGGAGCGCACCTGCTCCAGCTGGTTGAAGGACTCGCCGACCACGGCCGGGTCGAGCAGCCGGATCTTGTTGACGATCTTCTTGTCGGTGTTGAGGGAGGCCGGCGGAACCGTGTTCGCCGCCTGGTAGTTCACCGACCCCACCCCGGACAGCCCGTACGCCTGGCGGGTCGCCTCGATGGCGCGCTGCGCGTAGGGCACCTCGAGGGTCTGCGTCTGCTCGACCTTGAACGACTGCACCGACCACGGGTAGACGCCGCCGATGACGATCGCCGAGATCGCGAGCAGGCCGAGCGAGACACCGGGCCAGGTCAGGTTGCGCATCACCGCGTTGGAGAAGATCACGATCGCGAGGGCGACGACGACGGCGAGGTAGGTCAGGATGTCCTTCGCCGGGATCAGCGCCTCCACGTCGGAGTAGCCCGCGCCGTAGAAGTCATAGGTGCTGACGTGCCCGAGGAGCAGCGCCTTCTTGTCGAACGAGTAGGCGACGGCCTTCAGCGCGACGAAGAGCCCGATCAGGATCGTGATGTGCGCCCGGGCGGCCGTGGTGATCCGGTCGCCGCTGCCGGAGATCCGCACCCCGCCGTAGAGGAAGTGCACCGCGATGCTGCCGAGCAGCGCGATGGTGATCGTGGCGAAGCCGATGCCGAGCAGGAACTGCCAGAACGGCAGCTCGAAGACGTAGAAGCCGATGTCGAGGTTGAACTGGGGGTCCTTGATCCCGAACGGCTGCTCGTTCATGAAGAGCAGCCAGGACTTCCACTCCCCCTGGGCCGACAGGCCGAAGAAGAAGCCGATCAGCAGGCCCACGGTGACGAAGACCTTGCCCACCCGGTTGGCGAGCAGGAGCCGGTACCGGAAGAGCGACGAATCGCCCGGCGACCCGTCCAGCTCCCCCGGGACGAGGAGCGGCCGGAACCGGTAGGCGAGGAAGAGGTTGGCCGTCAGCAGGGTGCCGATGACCAGCCAGGCGACGACGAAGAGGCTCAGCCGGGTGAGGAGCTGGGTCTTCATCACGCTGGTGAAGCCGAGCTCGTCGTACCACAACCAGTCGGTCCAGACCCCGACAATGGCGCTGACCAGGAGCATCAGGGCGAGGAGTCCGATGAGGACGCGTAATGCGAGGCGTCCTCGGCGGTTGATGACGACAGAATCCGGCGAGACCATGCCGCAAGACTAGGGTGCGGTGACCATCAGCAACCACACCTGACGCCCCAGACGTTCGGTCAGCACTTCGGCAGGGGCTTGCCCTCACGGATCGCGGTGAGGGCGTCGAGGCCCTCGTCCAGGGTGCCGACCTTGACGAGGGTCAGCCCGTCGACCGCGTTCGCCTTCGCCTCATCGCAGTTGGCGGCGGGGGTCAGGAAGTACGCCGCATCGGCGTCCTTCGCTCCGACGAGCTTCTGTGCGATGCCGCCGATCGGGCCCACGGTGCCGTTGTCGTCGATGGTGCCCGTACCCGCGATGATTTTTCCGCCGGTGAGGTCGGCGGGCGTGAGCTTGTCGATGATGCCGAGGGCGAACATCAGCCCGGCGCTCGGACCGCCGACGTCGTCGAGGTGGATCTTCAGCTCGAAGGGGTGCGGCTGCTTGTTCTCGGCGCTGACGCCGACCCGCGGTGTGCCGTCCTCGCCGGCCTTCGTGGTGATCTCCACGATCTCGGCCTTGCCGTCCCGCTCGCGGCCGATCTTGAGGGTGGCGCCGACCGGCTTGGCCCGGATCAGCTCGACCAGCTTCTCCGTCGAGTCGACCGGGGTCCCGTCGACCGTGGTGACGATGTCGCCGACGGCGAGCTTGCCGACGGCCGCACCGTCCGCGGCGACCTCCTTGACCGTCGCCCGGATCGGGTAGCCCAGCTCCTTGAGCGCGACCGTCTCGGCGCTCGACTGCGAGGCGGCGAAGTCCTGCTTGTTGGTCTCCTCGACCTGCTCCTGCGTCTGGCCGGGCGGGTAGATCAGCTCACGCGGCACGACGGCCTGCTCACCCGACCACCAGGCCTTGATCACCGAGAAGATGTCGGTCTCGCTCTGGACCCCGACGGTGACCATGCGGAGCTGGCCCGCGCTGGTCGAGGTGTCCTTGCCGGTGACCTCGATCACCGGGGCGCCCTTGTCGTCCTTGCCGAGGGTGTCGTAGGTCGGGCCGGCCCCCAGCACGACGTAGGGGACGTCCGCCTGTGTGACCTGCCACATCAACAGCCCCGCCAGGATGGCACCCAGGAGGACGGTGAGCCCACGACTCTTCATGGTCAGCAAGCATATGCGGCCGGTGCCGAGTCCCGGTCGACCGCCCTTTTGCCGTGGTTCGCGACAAGATCGGGGAGAGCCCTGAGTCACTTCGACTCAACTTCGCGTACCGTGGAGTGGTGCCTGAGACCCCATTTGGCTTCGCGCTTCCCGGCGGGCAGCCGCCCGACCCCAACGACCCGCAGCAGATGCAGCAGTTTCTCGCCGGGTTGCAGCAGATGCTCGCCTCCAGCCAGGCCGGCGGAGGGCCCGTCAACTGGGACCTCGCCCGGCAGATAGCCACCACCCAGCTGAACACGACCGGCGACCCGGCCGTCTCGAGCGCGGATCGAGCGGAGGTGGCCGAGGCGCTGCGCCTCGCCGACCTCTGGCTGGACCCCGTGACGGCCTGGCCGACCGGCATCACCGGCACGGCCGCGTGGAACCGGAACGAGTGGATCTTCAACACGCTCGACGTCTGGCGCAAACTCTGCGACCCGGTCGCCGCGCGGATGGTCGCGGCGATGGGCGACCTCGTGCCCGACCAGTCGGAGGCGCCGCCCGGGATGGCCCCGCTCGGCATGATGCGCGGGATGCTCTCCATGCTCGGCGGAGCGCTCTTCGGCGGTCAGCTCGGCCAGGCCCTCGGCACGCTCGGCGCCGAGGTCCTCTCGGCCGGCGACATCGGGCTGCCGCTCGGCCCGCCCGGGATGGCCGCCCTTGTCCCCGCGAACGTCAAGGCCTACGGCGAGGGTCTCGAACTCGACCCCGTCGAGGTGCGCCTCTACGTCGCCCTGCGGGAAGCCGCCCACCAGCGGCTCTTCATGCACGTGCCGTGGCTGCGACACCACCTGCTCTCGGCGGTCGAGGCGTACGCCGCAGGGATCAAGATCGACCGTGAGGCGATCGAGGAGGCGATGGGCCGGGTCGACCCGAGCGATCCCGAGTCGATGCGGGCGCTGCAGATGGACGGCGTCTTCACCCCCGACGACTCCCCCGCCCAGCAGGCCGCCCTGCGCCGCCTGGAGACCGCGCTCGCGCTGGTCGAGGGGTGGGTCTGCCACGTGGTCGACGCCGCCGCCGAGGGCCGCCTGAGCAACGTCTCCCGCCTCGGCGAGGCCTTCCGGCGCCGCCGTGCCGCCGGTGGACCCGCCGAGCAGACCTTCGCCACGCTGGTGGGGCTGGAGATGCGGCCGCGCCGACTGCGGGAGGCGACCACCCTGTGGGCGGCGCTGCTCGCGGAGCGGGACGTCGCGGGACGGGACGCCCTCTGGGGCCACCCCGACCTGCTGCCGACCGACGACGACTTCGCCGATCCGGCCGGTTTCGCATCGGCCCAGCTCACGATCGCCGACATGGACGCCCTGCTGCGCCCGTCGGACGTGTCCGAGCCGGATGC
Organism: Allocatelliglobosispora scoriae; assembly: GCF_014204945.1. Lineage (NCBI taxonomy): Bacteria > Bacillati > Actinomycetota > Actinomycetes > Micromonosporales > Micromonosporaceae > Allocatelliglobosispora > Allocatelliglobosispora scoriae. The sequence continues at coordinate 4,335,720 of NZ_JACHMN010000002.1, read as the reverse complement.
ACCCGAACCGGACGGCCCCGATCCGGATGCCCCCGGATCCGAACCGGGCGAGCAGAAGGCTCCCTGATCGTCGCAACTCTTCAAGAGTTGGTGTCACGAGCGTCCGTCGACGAGCAGTCGGCGGACGCTCTCCTTTCCGGCGTGGAGCGCGGGTCACACCCCGCTGACGGCGGCGACGCCCTCCAGGTAGCCCCGGGCGCGTTCGGTCTTGGGGTAACGGGCCACGATCTCCCAGAACTCGGCGCTGTGGTTGGGCACCACCAGGTGCGTGAGCTCGTGGAACAGGACATAGTCGGCGACCCACGCCGGCATGTCGCGCAGCCGGTCCGACAGCCGGATCGTGCGGTCGTCCGGCGAGCAGGAGCCCCATCGCCCCCGCTGATTGGTGACCCAGCGCACCCCTGCGGGCAGCGCTGCGGCACCGAAGTCGTCGAGGTATCGCGCGGCGAGCTGCCGCGCCCGCGCCATCAGCTCCGCGTCGCTGCGGGCGGTTCGGCGATCTTTCGCCGCCAGCCTGGCCAGCATCTTGTCGACCCAGGCGCTCTCTTCGGCCCGGGAGAACTGGCTGGGGATGAGCACGACGATGCGCTCACCCTCGCGATAGGCGGCAACAGTCCGGTGTCGACGCTCGCTGCGCCGCACCTCCACGAGGGGCTCACGTGCGGCCGCCATAGTCAGCTGGCAGCGACATCCGTGGCGCCCACCACAATGCATAGGGCCATGCGAAGGAACCTAACCGTCCAGCACCAGGTATCCGCAAGAGCTGTCCCGCTGCTTTTTTCTTCCGGAATCAGACCTTACCGACAACTAAGACAAGATCTTTCTGACTATTGCGGCGTGTCCACGCTCACCTGACATATCCGAAGAGCGCAGGAAGGGACACTTCCGGGCGAGCCAGGCGTAAAAAGTTGCATCCTGGCAGGTAGATCAACAGGAGGGGCCTCGTGGTCGAGACAGCTGAGACAGCCATGTACAACGGCTACTGCGTGAAGTGCAAGGAGAAGCGCGACTTCCAGGGCACCGTGGCAGTCTCCAAGACCGGCATGAAGATGGCCAAGGGCCCGTGCCCCGTCTGCGGCACCACGGTGAACCGCATCCTCGGCAAGGCCTAGAGCGTCCGTCAACGCTCTAGGTTGATCCACAGGCTGTGGATAACCCGCAGCCTGTGGACAACTACCGTCCCGAACGCGCACGACTGCCAGCATCTGTGAGCGTGAGCCGAAGCCGCGCGTACCGTCCGATGCTCTTGCCAGGCCTTCGCCCACTGTGGCGAGGTGGTCGCACCGTGCAGCTGGGCATGGATCCGCAGCGGGCCATCCTGCTCGACCTGGCCGATCCCTCCGCCGCTGAGCTGCTGGAACTCCTCGACGGCGCGCACACCGAGGAGACCGTGCTCGCCGAGGGCGCCAGGCGCGGTCTCAGCGAGACGACCACCCGCGACTTCCTGCGCGATCTGACCGCCGCGCGCCTGCTCATCTCCGCCGAGGACCTGCTGCCCGCCGCGCTCGCGCCCGACGTCCGGGAGCGGATCGCCGGTGAGGCGGGCGCGCTCGCCCACGCCGCCGACGGCCGCAGTCCCGCCACGGTGCTGCGGCGGCGCCGGGACCAGCGCGTCGTCATCGCCGGAGCCGGCCGCCTGGTCGCGCTCATCAGCCACGGCCTGCTCGACGCCGGTGTCGGCCGGGTCGCCACCCAGACCGCCGGAGCTCGCGGCCCGCGCCGGGTCGTCGCCGCGACAGGAGCCACCGCTCCGGTACGCGTGGCAGCCGCCTCCCTCGTCGTCGACGTGCGGACTGTCCTCGCCCCTGCCCCGGCCACACCGCGCCGCCCGGTTCTCGCCGTGACGGTCCGGGAGGGCGTCGTCGTCGTGGGTCCGCTGGTCCCGGCGGCCGGTGGACCCTGCCTGCGCTGCCTCGACCTGCACCGGATCGATCGGGACCCCGGCTGGCCGAGCCTCGCCGCCCAGCTCAAGCCCGACCCGGCGACGGCGCCCTGCCGCTCCGCGACGGTGCTCGCGGCCGCCGGTTTCGTCGTCGGGGAGGCCCTGGAGCTGCTCGACGGCGGAAAGCCGACCACGATCGGCGGCTGCATCGAGGTCAGCGGACCCAGCACCTCCCGCCGCCGCGCCTGGCCCCGCCACCCGTCCTGCGACTGCTGACGACCCCGGCCGAAACGGCAAGTCAAGATCGTCGCAACTCTTGAAGAGTTGTTGTTGAGGCCTGGCGGCCTGAAGCAACAACTCTTCAAGAGTTGCGACGATCTTGGGCTGAATGTGTGGGAGGCGTGTCGGTTACCTGGGTGTCACCGGTCGGGTAGGAGACAATGAACCAGTGACCGATATCCCCCGTAAGGCAGTCGCTCGGACCGCAAAGCTCGCCTCACTGCCGTTGAGCTTCGCCGGGCGCACCGTGTGGGGGCTCGGCAAGCGGGTCACCGGCATGGCGGCCGACGTGGTCTCGGCACAGATCGCCGAGCGCACCGCCGAGCAGCTTTTCAGCGTCTTGGGCCAGCTCAAGGGCGGTGCGATGAAGCTGGGGCAGGCGCTGAGCGTCTTCGAGGCGGCACTGCCCGACGAGCTCGCCGGGCCCTACCGGGAGGCGCTGACGAAGCTGCAGGAGGCCGCACCGCCCCTGCCCGTCGCGACGGTCCACCGGGTCCTCGCCGAGCAGCTCGGCCCCGACTGGCGCAGCCTCTTCAAGGAGTTCGACGATCACCCGGCCGCTGCGGCGAGCATCGGGCAGGTGCACCGGGCCGAGTGGAAGGTGCCGCGGCGCAAGGCGGGCGTTCCGGTGGCGGTGAAGGTGCAGTACCCGGGGGCCGGCGACGCGCTAGTGGCAGATCTCGCCCAGCTCGGCCGGTTCGCCGCGCTCTTCAACGTCATCCAGCCCGGTCTCGACGTTAAACCCCTGGTCACAGAGTTGCGCGAGCGGGTCGTCGAGGAGCTGGACTACGAGCTCGAGGCCGTCTCGCAGCGTGCCTTCGCCGCTGCCTACGCCGACGACGAGCAGTTCTTCATCCCGAAGGTGATGGCCGTGGCCCCCCGGGTCATCGTCACCGAGTGGATCGAGGGGAAGCCGCTCTCGGCGGTGATCGGCTCGGGCACGGTGGCCGAGCGGGATCGCGCCGGTGAGCTGATGGCCACCCTGCACTTCTCGGCACCGCAGCGGGCCGGGATGCTGCACGCCGATCCGCACCCGGGCAACTTCCGGCTGCTCCCCGACGGTCGGCTCGGTGTCATCGACTTCGGTGCGGTGGCGCGGCTGCCCGAGGGCCTGCCCGCGATCGTCGGCAAGCTGGCCCGGCTGGCGCTCGCCGGTGACGCCGACGGGGTCATGGCCGGTCTGCGGAGCGAGGGCTTCATCAAGCCGGACGTCGAGCTCGACGCCAAGGCGATCCTGGAATATGTCAGCCCGATGCTGGAGCCGATCGCGGTCGACGAGTTCCGGTTCAGCCGGGCCTGGCTGCGCGGGGAGGCGGCCCGGATCGCGAGCCCGAGATCCCCGGCGTACGCGATGGGCCGGCAGCTCAACCTGCCCCCGGCGTACCTGATGATCCACAGAGTGACCATGGGCTCGATCGGCGTGCTCTGCCAGCTGGAGGCGAAGGCGCATTACCGCGCGATCCTGCAGGAGTGGCTCCCCGGCTTCGCCGAAGAGTGACGTGAAAGGGGCGGCCTCTCGGCCGCCCCTTGAATGATCATCGCTAGCTGGGTATTACTGGATGCCCTGGTTGCGGGCCTGCCGCCGGAGCGCCCTGATGGCGATCTGGCGAGCGGTGCGGGACGCCTCGGCCTGAGGCTCGGGCATTCGCGCCCGGCTCAGCGCTTGGTTGAGTAATTGCAGGTCATTGAGGCCGTTGGAGTTCATCTCTCTCAGCTTTCTTGATTACTTCGTCGATGTGTGGTCAGTGGGACAGGTGGTTCAGGCAGCGAGCCGGACCGACTCGCGGCCGGTCACGATCGCTACTCGGGCAACGGTCTCAGCCTTGAGGTCCGCGTCCCGGGCGAGGTCCTCCTTGCGCGGCCGGCCACGCGGACGCTTGCGCGCCACGATGGCACCACGCTCGAAGATCTCACCGCCCCAGACGCCCCAGGGCTCAGCCCGCTCAAGCGCACCGGCGAGGCACTCTGCCTTCAGCGGGCACTCCCCGCAGCTTGCGCGGGCGAGCTCGAGCTCGGCGGGCGCGTCTGCGAACCACAGGTCAGGGTCGAACTTGCGACACGGCAGCTCCGCACCAAACTCGACGGTGATGTCGAGAGTGGCCAATGCGAGAGTCATTACCGGTCACCTCACTTTCTCTTTCGGCGTTTCCGGGGGCGAGGAGCTCGGCGGTGACCGGCTCCCCGGGGGGAAGTTGTTGTGCCAAAAAACTAAGGCCGCGGATCCCGGGTATCGGGTTCCGCGGCCTCAAGGTGAGCCGGATGGTCTTTGTTAGACCGGCCTACCTCGAGGCGGAACACCGCGGAGTCCGTCGACCTTCTTGGTCGTGAACTCCGGCTTGCTGACGTAACCGCCCTGCTCAATCTGGGTCCTCGGCTCTGCCGTCGACAGAGACTCCACCCGACCGAACATTGGCGACCACGCGGCCATCAGCGGGCTGACGGCGGCCGACGCTCCGGCGACACGGTGGACCCGCGGCGCGACGGCATCATTGATGACGAGCTGAGCGCAGACGGCAGCGAGCTCCGTGCGCAGGATCGTGTCAGTCATGATTTTCTTCACCGGAACTCACCTCCTTCATGTGCTCTCGTCGGGGTGTTACAGGTCGTCCACCCGCTTACGCGCAGCCGTGATGTGGCTGCTCGAAGTGGTGTGACCGAAGGCTATTCCGCCGACGTAGGCGGGCGCAAACGATTTTACGGTTCTGTTGCCAACTTTTTCTTGGCGGCAAGATCATCAGAGCTTGCGCCGCTGACCAGGGCCAATACGTCAGCCCCGTAGAGGTCCAGTTTACGGGGACCGATGCCCGCGATGGCGACCAATTCCTCGGTACGTTCCGGCTTGCGTTCGGCGATCGCGACGAGGGTGGCGTCGGTGAAGACCACGTACGCGGGAAGGGACTGGTCAGCGGCGGTTTGGCGGCGCCACTCCTGCAGGTTCGCCATCAGCGTCTCGTCGATGTCCGACGGGCAGGTGGCACACCTGCCGAGCTTGCGGTCGGTGCCCGCGAGCAGGGTTGCGCCGCAAATCCGACAGGGCGCCGCAGCCGACACGGCACGGCGCTCGACAACTTTTTTTTCTCGGGGCAGTCCGATGCGCGGCGATTCCCCGCCGCCGAACCCCGGTAGAAAACGGCACGACTTGCGGGCCCGCCCGCCCGGGGAACGCGCCTGGCCGTAGCTCAACCACAGCCACTGCCGCGCTCGGGTGATGCCGACGTAGAGCAGCCGCCGCTCCTCCTCCACCGCCTGGGGCGTCTTGGCGTACGCCGTGGGCAGCGTGCCCTCGACGAGCCCGACCAGGAAGACCGCGTCCCACTCCAGCCCTTTCGCCGAGTGCAGGCTCGCCAGGGTCACCCCGTCGACGGTCGGGATGTGCTGTGCCGCGGACCGCCGCTCCAGCTCGGTCGCGAACTCCAGCATCGTCATCTGGGACAGCTCGGTCGCGAGGCGGTAGAGGGCCGCCATCGCCTCCCAGCGCTCCCGGTTGGCGCCTCCGGCCGGTGGACGATCGGGCTCCCAGCCCGTGCCGCGCAGCACCTCGGCCACCCGGTCCGGCATCGCCAGCTCGGAGGTGGACTTCGTCGCCGACCGCAGCGCGAGCATCGCCTGGCGTACCTCGGCGCGCTCGAAGAACCGCTCGCCGCCGCGCACGACATAGGGCACACCCGTGTCGGAGAGCGCCTCCTCGTAGGCCTCGGACTGCGCGTTGGCCCGGAAGAGCACCGCGATCTCCGAGGCCGGGGTGCCCGCGGCGATCAGCTCGGCGCAGCGCCGCGCCACGGCTGTCGCCTCGGCCGGCTCATCGATAAAGACCCGCATGTCCGGTTTCGGACCCGATGGCCGCTGGCCGATCAGGTCCAGCCGCAGCCGCGCCTCGGCTCCCCGCGCCTGCGAGATCACGGTGTTGGCGAGCGCCACCACCTCGGGGGTCGAGCGGTAGTCGCGGACGAGCCGGACCACGGTCGCGTTGCGGTAGGTCCGGGCGAAGTCCATCAGGTAACCCGCCGATGCCCCGGTGAAGGAGTAGATCGTCTGCGCCACGTCGCCGACCACGGTCAGGTCGCTGCGCCGGCCGAGCCACGCCTCCAGCAGCCGCTGCTGCAGCGGATTGACGTCCTGGTATTCGTCGACGACGAAGTGCCGGTACTGATCGCGGACCTGCTCGGCCACGTCGGGGTGCTCCTCGATGCCCCAAATCATCGCCCGGAGCAGATCCTCGAAGTCCATCACGCCCGAGGTCCGCTTCACCTGCTCGTATGCCGTGTAGACGCGGACGACGCTCGCCGGGTCCAGCGGCGTCTCGCGCTCCGCCTTCGCGACGGCCACGACGTAGTCGTCCGGCTCGATCAGCGACGACTTCGCCCACTCGATCTCACCGGCGAGGTCGCGCGCGACGATCCGGTCCGTCCGGAACCCGGCCTTCGTCGCGGCGAGCGTGACGAGCCGCGCCTTGCTGGTCACGAGCTCGGGCATCTCCCGGCCGCGCAGCAGGCGCGGCGCGAAGTAGCGCAGTTGGCGCAGGGCCGCGGCATGAAAAGTCCTCGCCGGTACGCCATGAGCCGCCAACCCGCCGAGCCGCTCCCTGAGCTGCGCGGCGGCTCGGGCGGTGAAGGTGACCGCCAGCACATGCCCCGGCTGGACCTGCCCGGTGACGACCCGGTGCGCGATCCGGTGGGTGATGGCCCTGGTCTTCCCCGTGCCCGCACCGGCGAGAATGCAGACGGGACCCGCGGGCGCGGTGACCGCGGCCCGCTGCTCCGGATCGAGATTGCCCAGAGTGAAATCTCGGAGTGAGTCAGCCGCCACAGAAGGCATCATTTCAAGCCCGGCTGATGTTGTATCGGTCAGCCCACGAAGATCCCCTGGAGGAACCCCAGTGCTGACCATGTATTCGACGTCCTGGTGTGGCTACTGTCACCGGCTCAAGTCGCAGCTCGACCGCGAGGGCATCGGCTATGAGGTGATCGACATCGAGCAGGACCCGGCGTCGGCCGAGTTCGTCATGAGCGTCAACGGCGGCAACCAGACCGTGCCGACGATCCGCTTCACCGATGGCTCGACGCTGACGAACCCGAACATCGCCCAGGTCAAGGCAGCGATCGCCGCGATTCCGACCCAGCGCTAATACAGCAGCCGAGGCTGGCCTATCCGCAGCACCTTGACCCGTTGCCGCCCGGAGCGCACAGCGCCCACCGAGGCGAGTGCGCGGGCAAGGTGCAGCGCGGAGTCGAGGTTGTCGGCCTCGGCGGTCTGTCTGCGCAGCTCGGGTGCCTCGCACTCGTCACGCAGGGATCCGCCCTCGTCCCAGGCGGCGTTGACTTCCTCAGGTTTGAACGTCCGTACCTCGGTACGGACTATCAGGTACCGCATCTGCGACTCCGTCATGGTCCGGGCCCTGGGCCGCGAGCGGCCGAAGGATGGCGGCGGCATAGGCCGGCGCCGGTCTGGGCGGCGGAGGGGGTGCAGGAAGTCCCACGGATGGAAATTCCACGCTGCGCTTGCGACCATCGTGAGCTACAACACGGAGCGTTAACAAGGAAATCGCCACCAACGGGTGCGAGCACCGCCCGAAAGGGTGAACCGGACCCGTTATGGCCGCACGGCCGACGCGGCTGCGCTAATCCACTGCAGAGAGTCTCCGGGACCCAGCGCGGACCGGCTGAGCAAGCCGAAGACCTGCGCATACGTCCGCACGATCGTCCTGTCAGTGAGGATCATGTCGTTGCCGAGGGCCTCGACCGCCACCGTGGACTGATCCCCCGGATCGGCGAAGTCATAGGTCGAGAAGGCGTGTTGCGGCTGGTAGTGGGCTCCGACCACGGTCGAGCACGGCAATACGAGCAGGGTGACGTTGGGTAGTCGGGCGAGTTCGCCAAGGTGGGACAGCTGCTCGCGCAGGACCTCCGGCGGTGCGCCCCGGCCGATCAGTGCCGCCTCGTCCAGCACCGCGGCGTAGTTGGCCGGGTCGTTCTCCCTGGTCAGAATGGACTGACGGGCCAGCCGTGCCGAGATCTCCAGCTCCACCTCCTCGGCACCGGCGATCGGCCGCTGCACCGGTACGCCACCCAGCGACCGCGTGGAGAGGATGCGGATCCGCGCGTAGTCGGGTGTCTGCAGCAGCCCCGGGACGGTGGTGGCGGCGTACTCCCGGATGAGCGTGCAGGTCGCCTCCAGCTCGGCCCAGCCGCGCTGGCGGGCCGTCATCACCGGGTAGGTACGCAGCCAGCGCGCGTTTCCGGCGTCCCGGGCGATCGTGACGAGCTCGTCGCGGGTTCGAGCGTCCACCTCGTAGAGATCGAGCAGGTCCATGATGTCCGCGAGGTCCGGGCGGCTGCGGCCGTTCTCCAGCCGGGAGAGCTTGGATTTCGCCGCCCAGCCGACCCGCTCGACCACCTGCTCACCGGTGAGGCCGGTCGTCTCCCGCAGACGGCGGAGTTCCAGTCCTAGGCGACGTCTGCGCAGGTCGGAGCTGGGGGTTCGAGGCACGGGGCGGACCTTTCGGTGTCACGGACCGCTCATTCCACAGCGGATCGGAGCGCGCCGGGAGTGACGCGAGGTCAAGCAGAAGCGTTACGCATTGTGCTGAGCCGGTGACCCGAAATAGCTTAGGCGCTGGCCTGCATGATCGCTCGCCACGACGCGCCCGCGACACAGTTGTGGCGAGAAACGACATATCCCCCGGCCGACCTATCGCTCCGCGAGCCACCGGGTGACGAGGTGATAGGCGATCGACGACCGCGACGGCAGCGAGATCGAGGTGTCGGAGCCGTCGAGCACCGCGGCGATCTCGGTCCGGGTGAACCACCGGGCGTGCAGGATCTCGTCGGCGTCGGCGTGCACCGGCGCGTCGAGTTCGGCGCGGGCGGTGAAGCCGAGCATCAGCGACCTCGGGAAGGGCCACGACTCGCTCGCCACGTAGGTCACGTCGGTGACCTGCACCCCGACCTCCTCGCCGACCTCCCGGTGCGCCGCCGCCTCGGCGGACTCCCCCGGCTCGACGAAGCCGGCCAAAATCGAGTAGCGCGGCGGGGTGCCCTGGAAAGCGGCGTTGCGGCCGAGCACGATCCGCCCCTGCGGACCCGGCACGCCGTCGTGGACGAGCACGATCACCGCCGGATCCGTCCGCGGGAAGACCATCTCGCCCTCGGGTCCGTAGCGCACCCAGCCGCCGTTGCCGATCGAGGTGGGTGCGCCCGTCATCGGAGAGTACTGATATTTCAGATGCCACTGCACCAGCGCCAGCGCGGTGGTGAAGAGTCCGGCGTCGGTGCTGCTCAGCGTGGACGCGACGGCGTAGAGCTGGGCCGCCTCCGCGCCCTCGGCGGCCGGCGGCTCCGCGCAGACGGCGAAGTGCGGCACACCGCCGTCGATCCCGAGGAAGAGCCGCTCGCCGTCGGGCGCGGCGGACGCGTCCAGCAGCACGAGGGCTCCATCGCGTACCAGCGCCCGGCCGTCGAGGCCGATGACGAGCACCCGGCCCTGCTCCCACGCCTGCGCCAGCCACTGCGGGTCGACGCGGTGGTGGGCGGCCCGGTCCAGGGTGGACCGGGCCAGCGTCGGCTCCGACGTCATGACGGCAGTGGGCGGACCGTCACCGGCAGGATCGCCTCGAGCGAGGAGGCGATCGCCGAGGCGTCGCCCAGCACCACGGGCACCGTGAGCGCTGGCGCCAGGTAGCGGCGGGCCACGTCGAGCAGATCGTCCCGGCTCACCGCGGCGAGCCGCTCGGCGTGCCCGGCCAGGTAGTCCAGGCGAAGGCCGTAGCCGGCGTAGGTGCTGGCGAGCCCCGCGAGCCCGGCCTGGGTCGACATGCCCAGCTGCAGCGTGCCGAGGGCGTACTGGCGGGCCTGCTCCAGCTCCTCCTCGCCGACGGCGACCGAGGCGATGCGGCCGAGCTCATAGAGCGTCTCCACCAGCGCGGGCGCGGTCACGTTGGTGGCGACCTCGGCCGCGACCAGCAGCGTGGACCCGGCGATCGAGTGCTCGATCATCGAGTGCGGGCCATAGGTGTAGCCCTTGTCCTCGCGGATGTTCTCCACCCAGCGGGACGAGAAGTAGCCGCCGAAGATCAGGTTGGCGAGCTGCAGCGCGGCGTGGTCGGGGTGCTCCCGGCCCACGGCGGGCAGCGCGATGCGGACGGACGACTGGACGGAGTCCGGCCGGTCCACCAGCAGCAGCGGGCCCGAGGTGAGGCCCGGGATCGGGGCGAGCGTGACGAGCTCGCCCGCGCCGCCCCAGCCGCCGAGGTGGCGCTCGGCGAGATCGAGTGCCCGCGTCGGGTCGATGTCGCCGACGAGCACCAGCGTGGCGCCCTGGGGGTGCAGCCGGGCGTCGTGCATGGCCCGCAGGTCGGCAGTGGTGACGGCGCGGCTCTCGGCCACATCCGGCGTCTGGATCTCATAGGGGTGGCCGGAGAAGATCCGCCCCAGCAGCGCCTCCCGCGCGAGGTGCGCGGGCTGGCTGCGGGCGACCTCGATGCGGTCGATGAGCCGCTCGCGCTCGGTCTCGACCTCGTTGGCCGGGTAGGACGCGCCCGTCAGCACCTCCGCCATGATCTCCAGCAACCGGTCCAGCCCGGAGGCGAGGGAGTTGCCGGAGACGAGCAGGCGGTCGGGGTCGGCACCTGCGCCCAGCGCGCCGCCGACGGTCTGCAGCTCAGCCGCGATGTCGACCGTGGTGAGCGTCTCCGTGCCGGAGAAGAGCGTGTTGGTGAGCATCGTGGAGGTGGCGACGGCGGCGCCCGCGAAGGGCACCCGCAGCCGCACCTCGACGAGCGGCACCGCCGGGCGGCGGATGACGATGACGGTGAGCCCGTTGGCGAGCGTCCGCTCGACCTGCGGCGGCAGCGTGAGCGGCCGGTTCGGTTCGAGATCGGGAAGGGTCCTGATGGTCATTACTTACCCTTCCCGGGCTTGACTTCGACGGAGGCGCGACGGTGCGGACGCAGTGCCGCTGCGGCGGTCGTGATCTGCTCCATCGTGACCGAGGCGAGGAGGTGCGGCAGCTCGTTGAGGAGCGCCGCGTCGCCGCGCTGCTGCTCCAGCACGGCCATCCGCAGGGCCCGGCCGAGCACCGGGTCGGTGTCGCGGAGCAGGTGCGTCGCCATCCGGGCGGTGGTCCGGTCCAGCTCGTTCTGCGCGAGACCGTCGTTGGCGAGCCGCTCCAGCTCCTCGTCCATCGTCGCCAGCACCGTGTCGACGTTGCCGTCCGGGGGCAGGTGCGCCTGGAGGATGAAGGCCGTGGGGTCGCGCACCTCGAAGGGCTCGCCCATGAAGCCGATGTAGCCGCCGACGCTCGTGACGCTGCGGTCCTTGAGGACCATCCGCTCCACCAGCCGGGAGGCGTCGCCGTCGGTGAGCACCTCGGCGAGGACCACATAGGCCAGGTAGCCCTCGATGTCGGTGGCCGGGTCCGGCATCCGCCAACCGGCCGCGATCGCGGGCAGCGGGGCGAGCCGGTCGACGTAGGACTCCCGGCGCTCGGCGGTCAGGTCGGGCTCGTCGAAGTCGGGGCGCACCGGCGCGGGCCGGGCCTCGACGTCGCCGAAGTGGCGCTCGATCAGGGCCTTCGCGGTCGCCACGTCGAGGTCACCGGAGACGGAGAGCACCGCGTTGCCGCAGGCGTAATACTTCTTGAAGAACTCCTCCGCGTCCGGGACGGTCGCCGCCTCCAGATCGCCGAAGGAACCGTAGCCGTCGTGCGCGTTGGCGAACGTGTCGAACATCACCGGCGGCAGCTTGAGCCACGGGAACCCGCCGTAGGGCCGGTTCAACACGTTGACCCGGATCTCCTCCTTGACGACGTCGACCTGGTTGCGCAGGTTCTCCTCGGTCAGCCGAGGCCCCCGCATCCGGTCGGCCTCGAGGAAGAGGGCGCGCTCGAGCGCGTTGCTCGGCAGCGTCTCGTAATAGTCCGTGTAGTCGAGGTGCGTCGACCCGTTGAAGGTGCCGCCCGCTCCCTGCACGTGCCGGAAATGAGCGAGTTTCTCCAGATTGGCGCTGCCCTGGAACATCAGGTGCTCGAAGAGGTGGGCGAAGCCCGTCCGGCCCTCCGGCTCGGATCGGATGCCCACGTCATAGACCACCGCCACCCCGATCACCGGGGCACTGCGGTCGGGTGCGAGCACCACGCGCAGGCCGTTGTCTAGCGTGAACCGCTCCACCGGATAGCGGGTGCGCGGGATCTCAATCGCCGTCGTAGCCACACAGCGACATTACCCGTTGGTCCGCCATGTTCCGACGGGCGTCACCTCCTTCGCAGCGCGAAAGTCCCCAGGCCGATCAGGAAGAAGACGGGGAGCAGCACGATCAGCCAGCGCCGCCAGTCACCGCTGCCGACCAGCGTGGTGAAGTCCGACTCGATCGTCGAAGCGGAGACCGACGGGGAGGGCGCCGCGGTCGGGGCGGCCGACGAGGGCGACGGCGCCGGGCGCGGCACGGCGGAGAGTGCCTTGGTCAGGTCGAGCACGCCCGCGCCGTACTGGACATCGGGGCCGGTGGGTCCGCGGTCGGCGGCGGTCGAGCGCAGCAGGTCCACGACGGCCTCGGCCTTGAGCTGTGGTGCGGCGGAGCGCACGAGCGCGACGGCACCGCAGAGCACCCCGGCGGCGCTGCCATCCTCACGGTAGCGGCCGCCGAGGGTCGCGGTCACCAGATCCGTCCCCGGTACGCCCACACCCGTGCTGAGGCGGCTGGCGGGCGGTACGACGACCACCCCGGCCCGGTTGAGCACGATCGGCGTCAGCACACCGGGGCTGGAGGCCGGCCACGGCGGGAAGACCTGGTCGACCCGGTTGCCGTCGGCGGCGACCACGACCACGTCGCGGCTCTGCGCGTTGAGCACCGCCTGCGCCAGCCGGGGGCTCGGTGCCACGCCACGCCCGATGCAGATGACCTGCGCACCGCGCTCGATCGCCTCGTCGATCCCGGCGGCGAGCGCATCCGGCGAGCCTGCTTCGGCGGGCCCGGTGGCGAAGACGATCGGGAGGATCATCGCCGCGGGCGCCACGCCCAGAATGCCGTCCGCGTTGCCCGGACCGTGACCGCGCCCGGCGACGAGCGCCGCGAGGGCGGTGCCCCGGCCGTCGACGTCCCTGGTGGCGGCGGGATCGCTGCTGCCGGAGATCGCCCCGGCCAGGTCGGGGTGCGTGGCGTCCACGCCCGAGTCGACGATCGCGACCGTCACTCCCGCGCCCCTGGTCATCGCGTGGACCACGGGAAGCTCCATGGTGGACAGCCACCACTGCTGGTCGCGCGTGGTGTCCGCCCAGGCGGGCGCGGCGGCGGAGACGAGCGCGACCACCGTGAGGGGCACCGCGATGATGCGAGCCAGAAGCGACATGCCACACAGCCTTCCCAAAGGGGGCGGAGCGCCACTCAGCGAAGATCTACTTGGCGGCCGAGAGCGAGACCCATTGTGGCCGCAGGGAATGTCGAGGGCAAACGCTGGTTGCGGGGGCCGACTAGCGTGTGGGTGCCTGGACCTCGATGACCGCCGTGGTCGGTGCGGGGGTGTTGAGCCAGGGCGCCATGGTCACGGCGGTGGCGAGCAGCAGGCCGATCGCTGCTACCGCCAGCACCACCAGGAACTCCCGCCCGGCTTCCACCATGGGCCCGAGCCTGCCCTACGCAATGGCCGATAGCAGTCAGTAATCAGACTTCTGTGCTCGCGGCCACCGGAAGTGAGCCGATCAACCCCTGCAGACCAGCCGAATCGAGCAGGTCGGCCGGGCGCACGGTGACGTTGTCCGCCACGTAGTGGAACGCCGCCCTCACCTGTTCGACCGGTGTCCCGGTCAGCGCCGCCCAGGCCAGGCGGTAGGCCGCGAGCTGCACGGCCGCGGCGGTGGCATCCACACCGGACGGTCGGCGCCCGGTCTTCCAGTCCACGACGTCGTAGCGCCCGTCCGGATCGCGGAAGACGGCGTCCATCCGGCCCCGGATCACCACGCCGCCGATCTCGGTGGCGAAGGGCACCTCCACCTCGACAGGCGTCCGGTCGGCCCACTCGCTGGCGAGGAACGACTCCTGCAACGCCGCGAGCTGCGTGTCCTCGGCGCCCTCCTCGTCTGCCGCACCGGGCAGCTCACCCAGGTCGAGGAGGCGGTCGGCGCCGTAGCGCTGCTCAAGCCAGGCGTGGAAGGCGGTGCCGCGCCGGGCGATCGGGTCGGGTCGGCGCGGCAGCGGCCTGCGCAGCGACCGCGCCAGCTCGCCCGGGCTCTTGCGCAGGGCGACCAGCTGGGAGACCGAGAGGTGGGCCGGGAGCGGCACCTCGGCCGCGGTGGCGAGCCGGGCCTGCTCCGCGCGCTCGCGCAGCAGCAGGTCGGCCTCGAAACGCCAGCGTTCGGCCTGCGTGTCGGCCTCCAGCTGGTCCGGGAGCGGACCGTCGATATAGGACTGCACGAGGGCCGCCGCCGCCGCGATCATCGGTCGGCGGGCGCCGAGCGGATCGTGCGGCCAGATCGCCGACTCGGCCTCGATCGCGGTCGGGTTGACCGCGTCCTCGGCCGGTGGCGGTGTCCAGACCGCGACCATGCCCTGCCCGGCCCGGCAGGCCTCGGCGATCTCCTCCAGGTAGACCGACGGGCCACGCGGCCGCTTCACCGTCGGACCCCACCAGTAGCCGGTGGCGAGCAGCCACTCCCGGGGGCGCGTCACGGCCACGTAGGCGAGCCGCCGCTCCTCCCGCTCGTCGTGCGTCTTCCAGTCGTCGTCGAACTCCCGGACCGCCTTGGCGAGGTCCTTCTGATCGGTCGCCCGGCGCAGCGCTGGCAGGCCGGACCGGTCGCCACGCAGCGGGAACGGCAGCACACCGAGCCCGACCAGGTAGTTGTCCGAACGCTTCGAACTGCCCGGCCAGACGCCCTGGGTCAGCCCGGCGACCGCGACGATGTCCCACTCCAGGCCCTTGGCGGCGTGGGCGGTGAGGATCTGCACCGCACCCTCCACCACCTCGACCTCGCCGGGCGAGAGGCCGCGCTCCTCGTCCTCGGCCGCGGCGAGGTAGGCGAGGAACGCCGGCAGGGTCGCGCCGTCGCTCTCCGCGCCGAAGCTCGCGGCGACGTCGCCCAGCGCGTCCAGGTGCGCCCGCGCGAGCGCCCCGTCGCCCTCGCGCAGCGAGACCTCCACGGACAACCCCATCGTCCGCTCGATCTGGCCGATCAGGTCCGGCAGCGGTTGGTCCAGGTGGCGCCGCAGGTCATTGAGCTCTTTCTGGTACGCCACCAGCCGCTCGAAGCCGGCCGGGGAGTAGTCCTCCGCCGGACCGAGATCGTCGAGCGCCTCCATCAGCGTGGCATCGTCGAGCCGGTCGGTGATGAGGGCGTCCGGGTGCCGCCGCTCCTTCGCCACGACGCGCGACCGCCGGTGCAGGGCGACGAGGTCCCGTGGCCCGATCCGCCAGCGGGGTCCGGTGAGCAGCCGCAGCAGCGCCGCACCCTCCATCGGGTCGGCGAGCACGCGCAGGGTGCTCACCACGTCGCGTACCTCGGGGGTGTCGAGCAGTCCGCCGAGGCCGACCACCTCGACGGGGATCTCGCGTTCGCGCAGCGCCGCCTCGATCGGGGCGATCTGGGACCGCACCCGGACCAGGACCGCGGTCGTCTTGGGCTCGCCCGCGTACTCCCAGATCCGCTGGATCCGGTTGGCGATCCACTGCGCCTCGTCCTCGAAGGTCGGCAGCAGCGCGCAGTGCACGTGACCGGGGCGGCCGTCGCCGGTGAGCTCGACGACCCGGGCACCGTCGTCACGCAGTGGGGCCGAGATCGAGTTGGCGATCCGCAGGATCTGCTCGCGGTTGCGGAAGGAGCGGCTCAGCGCCTGGTGCCCGGCGGGCTCCCCGTCGGTACGCGGGAAGTCGCCGGGGAAGCGGTCCAGGGTGCCCGCGCTCGCCCCGCGCCAGCCGTAGATCGACTGGCACGGGTCGCCGACGGAGGTGACCGGGTGCCCGCCGCCGAACAGCGACCGCAGCAGCGTCACCTGGGCGTGGCTGGTGTCCTGGTACTCGTCGAGCAGGACGGCGGCGAAGCGCTGCCGCTCCAGGGCACCCACCTCCGGGTGGTCCCGGGCGACCATGGCCGCCCGGGCGAGCTGGTCGCCGAAGTCCATCGCCTCGTGCTGAGCCTTGCGTTCGGCGTAGCGGCGGACCAGTGGGAGGAGCTGGAGCCGGGCGCGCTGGTTGGCGAGCAGCTCGCGGACGGGTGCGGAGACGGTTCCGGGCAGGCCGGAGAGCTCGGCGGAGAAGCGGCCCGTCCAGGTGGCGAGGTCGTCGGGGTCGACGAGGTGCTCGGCCATCTCGGCGGCGAGCGCTCGTACAGCCGCGGTGACCGTCGACGCCGCCTTCTCGACCAGCGACATGTCCCCGTTGTAGGTGCGCACCACCTCGTCGGCGAGCTGCCAGCAGGCTGCCTCGCTGAGCAGGCGGTTGCTGGGTTCATAGCCGGCGCGCAGCCCGTGCTCGGAGACGATCCGCGCGGCGAAGGAGTGGTAGGTCGCGATCGTCGGTTCGCCGTCCAACCGTTCCGTACGCGGTTCGTCCATCCGGCGGCGGAGCTGGCCGAGGCGCATCCGGACCCGGTGGGCGAGCTCGCCTGCGGCCTTACGGGTGAAGGTGAGGCCGAGGATCTGGTCGGGCCGCACGTGGTCGTTGGCGACGAGCCAGAGCACCCGGGCCGCCATCGTCTCGGTCTTGCCGGACCCGGCCCCGGCGACGACGAGCAGCGGCGCGACGGGAGCGGCGATCACCTCGGCCTGCTCGTCGGTCGGGTAGTTGAGCCCGAGCCGCTGCGCCAGCTCACGCGGTGTGTAGCGGGGCCCGGAGTCGAAACTGGATTTCCGGGTCGCTTCGCTACGCTCAGGGCTCACGGTTCGATCACCTGACGGCCCTTGCGGGAGACCGGGCAGCTCGACTTGACCGGGCACATCCGGCACTTGTCGTTGACCTTGGCGACGAAGGTCGACGCGGCCATCGTGGCACCGGTGTGGCGGACCATCTGCTCGGCCCAGCTCGGGTCGGCGCTCGACTCCAGCGGTTCCTGGCCCTGGACCTTGGGTTCCTTGGTGACGCCGAGCTGCACCAGCTCCGCACCGCCCGAGGTGATGCTCTCCTCGAAGGCACCCGCCTCCACCGCCACCTGGTAGGCACCGAGCTGCGGATGCTCCGGCACCTCCGCCTCGACGGGCGCGGACTTGCCGGTCTTGAGGTCGATGATGACGAGTCGGCCCTGGTCGTCGATCTCCAGCCGGTCGACCCGGCCCTTGAGCTCGATCGGCTGGCCGTTCTCCTCGGCGGCCGCGAGGCGGACCAGGAAGTCGCGCTCGATCGAGACGAGCCGGCGCGGGTTGGCGACGAGCCAGCGGACCAGCTTGGTCACCATCGCCTCGGCGCGGGCCTTCTCCCGGGGGGCGAGCCACGCGGCGGCGAGCTCGATCGCGTCGAAGCGACCGTTCACATAGGACATCAGGGTGGCCGGGTCGACGCTGGCGTCGTCGGCGAGCATCGCGGCGGCGTGGACGAGGTTGCCGACGCCCTGGGCGAAGCTGTCCGGTCCGGAGCCGCCGTGCTTCTCCAGCAGCCAGCGCAGGCCGCAGCGCAGCGCGGACTCGATCGTCGACGGCGTGACGGTGATCGGATCGCCCTCGTCGGCGAGCGCGCGGCCGTCGGAGAGGTCCGGCAGGCCCCACCACTGCTCCGGTGCCGCACCCTCGACCCCCTCGCGGGCCAGCCGGGCCAGCTCGATCGCGGCAGCACGGCGCCGCGCGGGTGACGTCTTCGGCGAGGTGACCGCCATCCGCAGCTCGGCGACGAGCGCGGCGAGCGTCAGCGCCCGTGGCGGTCTCGCCACGGAGAGCTCCTCCGCCTCGATCGGCACCGCGTCCGCGCTGGTCACCTCGCCACCGGCGAGCTCGTAGAGGAACCGGCTGGGCCGCTCGTCACCGGCGTCGCCGCCGACCGAGCCCGAGTCGACGGCGGTCACGAGGAGCTGGCGCCGGGCCCGGGTGATCGCCACGTGGAAGAGCCGCCGCTCCTCGTCGAGGAGCGCGGCGGACTGGGCGACCGCGACCTCGATCCCGCCGCCCTCGGCCCGCCTCGCCAGCACGTCGACGAGGGTCTCCGCGCCGAGCAGGCTGCCGCGCAGGCGCAGGTCGGGCCAGACGCCCTCCTGCACCCCGGCGACCACGACGACCCGCCACTGCTGGCCCTTCGCCGCGTGTGCCGTGAGCAGCCGGACCGCGTCGCCGCGATCGGCGCTCGGCGCGAGGCTGTCGGCTGGGAGCTGCTGGTCCTCGACGTGGTCGAGGAAGGTGTCGATCCTGGCCCCGGGGAGCCGGTCGGTGAAGCGCGCCGCCGCGTCGAAGAGCACCACGATCGCGTCGAGGTCGCGGTCGGCCGCCTCGGAGCGGCGCTGCTGGTCGGGGCCGAACCCGGGCTTGGTGGCGATCGCGGTCCACCGGTCGGCGAGGCCGCTGGCCCGCCAGACCGACCACAGCACGTCCTCGGCGGTGGCGCTCGGGCGGGCCGCCGTCTCCTTCGCCGTGGCGAGCAGCATCGCGATCTGCCGGGCCGGACCCGCCCAGCGGCGCTCGATCGTCACCATCTCGGCCGGGTCGCGCAGCGCCTCCACCAGCAGCTCACCGCTGGGCCGGTGGTCGTCCGCCGCGTGCGCCAGCGCCCGCAGCCCCTGCCGCAGCCGCCGCTCCGAGAGCGGGTCGGCGCCGCCGAGCGGTGAGTGCAGCAGCGCGACCGCGGTCTCCTCGGTGAGCACACCCGGCCGCAGCGCGCAGCGCAGCAGCAGCAGGAACGGCCGCACGGCAGGCTGCTGGTGCAGCGGCAGGTCCTCCGCCAGGACAATCGTGGGTACGCCGGCCTGCCGCAGCCCGCGTTGCAGCGACGGCAGCTGGTTGGTCGCCGATCGCATGATCACTGCCATCTCCGACCACGGCACCCCGCCCTCCAGGTGCGCCTCGCGCAGCCGGTGCGCGATGTAGGCCGCCTCACTGGCCCGGCTGCGCAGCGCCACCACTTCGGTGGAACCGCCCTCGGCAGCCCTCGACACGGCCCGCCGGTGGGCGATGCCGAGCCGCCGGGGCGCCCGCAGCCGGATGCCGACCCGCGCGGTCGCCGCGGCCAGCTCGGGTGCGGCCCGATGATTGGCGGCGAGCGTGAGCACGGGCGCCGGACCGCCGGACGCCATCTCGAAGAGGTCGGGGAAGCTGCCGACGAGACCGGGATCGGCGCCCCGGAAGGCGAAGGTCGACGAATCGGGGTCGGCGAAGGCGACGACGTGCGCACCGCCGCCCGCGACGAGTTCGAGCAGCTCCATCTGGGCCGGATCGGTATCCGCCAGCTCATCGACGTAGACGCTGCGCAGCCGTCGGCGCTCGGCGTCGAGGAGCTCGGGATCGGCACGCAGCATCGCGACCGCCGCCCGCACCAGCTCGGCGTTGTCATAGCCGATCGAGTTGCGGGTCGTGGCGTCGCGCAGGGCGAGGACCTGCTCGTACTCCTCGGCGAAGGCACCGGCGCTGACCCAGTCGGGCCGATCGGCGGCGCGGCCGGTGCGGGCGAGCGCGCGCGGATCGAGTCCCCGCTCGGCGGCGCGCAGCAGCAGGTCGCGGAGCTGCTCGGCGAAGGCCCTGGTCCGCAGAGCGGGGCGCAGCTCCGACGGCCACGCCACCGCACCGTCGGTGAGCAGCTCGCGGATCACCAGGTCCTGCTCCGGACCGGCGAGCAGTCGGGGTGCGGGCTCCCCGCGCAGCGAGGCGGCCGTGCGCAGCAGCCCGAACGCGTAGGCATGAAAGGTGCGCACGAGTGGTTCGCGGACGACCCGGCGGCCGGAGAGCGCGGTGATCCGCGCCTCGATGCGGCGGCGCAGTGCCGTGGCACCGCGCCGACCGAAGGTGAGCACGAGCAGCCGCTCCGGGTCCTCACCCGCCGCGACCTGCGCGGCGATCGCCTCGACGAGCGTGTGCGTCTTACCGGTGCCCGGACCGCCGACGACGAGCAGCGGACCCGCCCGGTGCGCGACGACATAGGCCTGCCGCTCGTCCAGCGTGATCGGCGGCGCGGGCTCCTGCCCGGCTGCGACCACGGCGGGAGCCGGACGCACCAGTCTCGGTGCGCTCCGTCCGCCTGCGGTCGCCGATGTCACCTCCCCATGACATCACGTGCAGGCGACAACCTTTACCTTGAGCGCCGCTCTCAGTCGACGTCGACCGAGACGATGTGGTCGACGACCTCCTGGACGTCGTCGGAGATCAGCAACAGGTTGAGATCCTCCGGGCCGATCTTGCCGTCGTCGAGCATCGTGTTGCGCATCCAGTCGATCAGGCCGCTCCAGTAGTCGACCCCCATCAGGATCACCGGGAACCGGGTCACCTTACCGGTCTGGACCAGCGTCAACGCCTCGAAGAGCTCGTCCATCGTGCCGAAGCCGCCGGGCAGGACGACGAACGCCTGCGCATATTTCACGAACATCGTCTTGCGGACGAAGAAGTAACGGAAGTCGATGCCGATGTCGACCCAGTCGTTGAGCCCCTGCTCGAAGGGGAGCTCGATGCCGAGGCCGATCGAGAGACCGCCCGCGTTGTTGGCGCCCCGGTTGGCGGCGCCCATCACGCCGGGTCCGCCACCGGTGATCACCGCGTACCCCGCGCGGGCCAGTGCCCCACCGAGCTCCTCGGCGATCTCACATTCGCGGCTGCCGGGCAGGCTGCGCGCCGAACCGAAGACGCTGACCGCCTTGGGCAGGTCGGCGAGGCTGTCGAAGCCCTCGACGAACTCGCTCAGGATGCGCAGCGTCCGCCACGCGTCCTTGGTCTTCCAGTCGGTCCGACCGGATGAGTCGAGAAGTGCCTGGTCGGCCGTCCCGGTCGGAACTGCCGTCCGCCGAAGCGTAACCGGACCGGTATGCCGTTCTTTGGGCACCGAAGAGTGCATTTCCACGGGGCCACCCTAGCCATCTATTTCGCTTCAAGCGATCTATCGGCGTGTCGAGCAACCGGCATGACGTGTCTCGCGTCTGTAATAAAGACATACCCCGTATCCATCGATCGTGGATGCCTCACCCGAGGCGTCGGTTTCTCTGGGGGAGGGACATCCGAGATGAACCGATCCGACACGCTCCGCCAGCGCGAGGCCATGCGTCGGCGAATCCGCGCCATCCTGATCCAGCGCCGCCTGCAGGCCGGACACGCCGAACCACCCACCGAACCCGCCGAGCCGCGTGACTAGCTTCCGGTCGGTGGCGGTAGCCGCCGCCATCTCGCTCTCAGCGCTGACCGGCCTCGGTGTCCTGGGCTACTCCATGGGCACCGAGGCCGAACTTCCCCCGCTCCCCGCCCTGCCGCAGCAGATCTCGTTGCCGGACAACCCGTTTTCACAGGCCAAGTCACCGGTGCCGGTTCGGGTGCGGACCACGCCGACGCCCCGATCGGCGCCACCGGCGGCCCGGGTCACACCGTCGCCGCGCACGGCGAGCGCTCCACGCCCGGCGATCACCGCGGCGGGCCGGTTCACGATCGCGCCGGGCGGTTCGGTACGCGTCGGCACCGGCACCCTGCACCGCTATCAGGTCAGCGTGGAGGACGGCGTACCCGTCGGGGTCGAAGCTTTTGCCCTTGCGGTGGAGCAGACCCTCGCGGACCCGCGGAGCTGGACCGCGACGAAGCGCTGGTCGTTCCAGCGGGTGGGGCCGGGGATGGCGGCCGACTTCGTGGTGCGGCTCGCGACGCCCGCGACGGTCGACCGGATCTGCGGCCGAGCCGGGATGGACACGATGGGCGAGGTCTCGTGCCAGGCGGGTACCAACGTGATGATCAACCTGCGCCGGTGGCAGCTGGCGATCCCGGCCTACGCCGCCGATGTACGCGATTATCAGCATCTCGTCATCAACCACGAGGTCGGTCATTTCCTCGGCTTCGGGCATCTGGGTTGCCCGGGGAAGGGCAAGCCGGCGCCCGCGATGATGTCGCAGTATTTCGGGCTCCACGGCTGCCGCACCAACCCGTGGCCCTATCCCGACCGTGCGTGACACTGTCACGATCCCACCGCACCTCGGTGCGGGCCCGGCCCGGCCCGGCCCGGCCGATGATCGTGCACGTTCCGGGAAATAGCCCCTTCCGCCCCGCAAGATCGTGTTACTTCCCGGAAGTAGGCCCTACCGGCACGGTTCGAGGGGACTACTTCCGGGAAAGTGCACGATCTTGCGGGGCGGGAGGGGGCTTCCCGTGCGCTGCGCGACGCTTTGCTCTGCTTACACGGACGCACCACCCACTAAGTCCGGACTTTCCCGGTGATGCGCCGGTGTAAGCAGAGCAAAGCGTCGCGCAAACCCACACCCGCCGCCCCGCCCGGAAATGCGATCGGCCCGCCGCAGCCGAAGCCGCGACGAGCCGCAGAGCGCGCGTCAGTGAGGAATCAGGCGATCCATTTGTGCAGCGTCTCGGCACCCAGGACGATCTTGCTGATCTCGACGTGCTCCTCGGGCTTGTGGGCGAGCTTCGGGTCGCCGGGGCCGAAGTTGAGCGCCGGGATCCCCATCGCGGAGAAGCGGGAGACGTCCGTCCAGCCGAGCTTCGCGGCCGGGACCGCGCCCGTCGCCGCGATGAACTCCGCCGCCGGGGGCAGGGTCAGCCCCGGCAGCGCACCCGGTGCCGCGTCGACGATCCGCAGCTCGAATCCGTCGAAGAGCTCGCGCAGGTGCGCCTCGGCCTCGGCGACCGACCGGTCCGGGGCGAAACGGTAGTTGATCTCCACCTCGCACCGGTCCGGGATGACGTTGCCCGCGACACCGCCGTGGATGCCGACCGCGTTCAACCCCTCGCGGTAGAGGCAGCCGTCGATCTCGACGGTACGGCCGACATACTCCGCGAGCCGGGTCAGCACCGGTCCGGCGCCGTGGATCGCGTTGACACCGAGCCATGACCGGGCGGCGTGCGCCCGCGTGCCGGTGATCGTGATCATCCCGCGCATCGTGCCCTGGCAACCAGCCTCGACGATGCCGTATGTCGGCTCCAGCAGGATCGCGAAATCAGCGGCGAGCAGCTCGGGCCGGACCTCGGAGACGAGGAAGAGCCCGTTGAACTTGCTGTCGATCTCCTCGCCCTCGTAGAAGAAGTAGGTGACGTCGAAGCGCGGCTCGGCGACCGTGGCGGCGAGGTGCAGCGCGAGCGCGGTGCCGCTCTTCATGTCGGAGGTGCCGCAGCCCCACATGATGTCGCCCTCCACCCGGGAGGGCAGGTTGTCGGCGATCGGCACGGTGTCGATGTGCCCGGCGAGCACGACCCGCTGCTCCCGGCCGAGATTCGTACGGGCGATGATGGTGTGCCCGATCCGCTCCACGGTGAGGTGCGCGAGACCGGTCAGCGCGGCCTCGATCGCGTCCGCGATCTCCCGTTCGTTGAGCGAGACCGACTCGATATCAACCAGCGCTCGGGTCAGCGCGACGGGATCGGCGAGCACCTGCGGAGTCAGCGGGGAAGACATGCAGGTAGCCTAGGCGATCGTGACGGAGACACGCATCACCGAACCTGCCTGGGGCCACGGCCTGGCGACGATCACGCCGGACGGGCAGCTGCTCGACGTGTGGTACCCGGCCGGCCACCTGGGTCTCGGCGCGCCGCCGACCGCCCCCGAGTTCGACAAGGTCGCCGAGAAGGCACTCGGGCTGCGGGTCGAGCCCGTCACGACCGTCATCGCCAGCCTCGCCGACGCACCGGTCGACGTCGCCGACGCATACCTGCGGCTGCACCTGCTCTCCCATCGCATCATCCGGCCGCACCAGGCGAGTGTGGACGGCATCTTCGGCGTCCTGCCCAATGTGGCCTGGACCTCCGCCGGACCGTGCCCGCCCGACCGGGTCGACGAGCTCCGCTTCGCCGAGCGCGCAGCCGGGCGCCACCTCGCCGTCTACGGGGTGGACAAGTTCCCCCGGATGACGGACTACGTGGTGCCCAGCGGCGTCCGGATCGCCGACGCCGACCGGGTCCGCCTCGGCGCCCACCTCGCTCCGGGCACGACAGTGATGCACGAGGGATTCATCAACTTCAACGCCGGGACGCTCGGGACCAGCATGGTCGAGGGCCGCATCGTCGCCGGTGTGGTCGTCGGCGACGGCTCGGACATCGGCGCGGGCGCCTCGATCATGGGCACCCTCTCGGGCGGCGGCAAGGAGATCGTCTCGATCGGCGAGCGCAGCCTGCTCGGCGCCAACGGCGGGATCGGGATCTCGCTCGGCGACGACTGCGTGGTCGAGGCCGGGTGCTACATCACCGCCGGATCGAAGATCACGCTCCCGGACGGCCGGGTGGTCAAGGCCCGCGAGCTGAGCGGTGCCGACGGCATCCGGTTCTGGCGCAACTCGGTGACCGGGGCGCTGGAGGCGGCTCCGCGTACCGGCACCGGGATCACGCTCAACGAAGCGCTGCACGTCTCGCAATGAGTGACGCGCTCACACCGCGTGGGGTGGCCGGCCTGCTGGCCACCCCCGGTTGTGAGCGCCGCGCGCGCCTCGTCGGGGTTCTGGACCACGCGGCGGTACGCCTAGGAGCCCCCGAACCGCACCAGAGCCCGTTCGCGCTGGCCCGCGCCGCCCAGTTCGCCGGGAGGCTGGCCCGCGACGAGCACGCCGCCGTCGTCGGGCTGATCCGCGAGCACCTGGCGATCGAACCCGGCGACACGGTCACGTCGACGCTGGCCACGGCCCTGGCCGACCCGGAGCCCCGCCTCCACGTCGTCCCCGGCCCGACGGTGATCCCGCTGCCCACCCGCCGCCCCGCACCCCCACACGCCGCAACTCTTCAAGAGTTGGTGTCATCCGCGAAGCCTCCAGCGACAGCGCCGCCCCCGCCCTCAACACCAACTCTTCAAGAAATGGTGCTGAGCACTGCGCGGCCGGACACCGGCCCCGAGCTCGACACCGGCCCGCTGCTGCTGGTCAGCGGCCCGACGCCGCACCTCGTCGCGGTCCGGACCTACGCGATGGTGGACGGTCAGGCGGACCCGTCGAAGGTCGCCGCCACCTCTCGCGAGGTCGCCGTGATCGTGGCCGCCCTGCGCGCCGCCCACCCCGCCGTCTCGGCCCGGGTGCTGCTCGTCCTCCCCCGCAACTTCGGCCTCGCGCCGACCGGGGCGCTGCTCGACGTGACGCCGCAGCTCGCCCGTCTGGGGCACCTGCGGCTGCCGGAGCCCGCGAGCCCGGATCACGTCGCCGACCTGCCGCACCGCTTCGGCGACGGCTGCACCGAGTGCCCGCTCTTCGACCACTGCGCGTCGGAGCAGACCGGCCTGGTGACGAGGCTGGGCGACACGATGACCAACCTCTGCGGACCGGGCACCACGGTCGCGCAGGCGCTCGCCGATCCGCCGCCGGACCACGTGGCCCGGCTCAAGCTGACCGCCGCCGACCAGGGCAGGGCGATCGCCCGGGCCACGGTCCGCCACGCCCACCTCGCCGCGCGCCCCCTCGTCGTCACCGGGCTGCACCTCGCCGGTGAACCGGCCGCCGTGGTGGCACTGCGCTACGGCACGGCGCCGGACGACGAGAAGCTCCTGGTGGTGGCCGAGCCGCGGGACCGGGAGCAGCGGATGGCGGTGCTGCGCGAGTTCGCGATCGACCTCACCGAGTACGTCAGCTCCTTCAGCACCGTCGAACCCGTCGTCCGCCGTGACTTCACCGTCGTCGAGTGCTCGACCGAGGCACCGCAGCTCATCACCCCCAACCCGGCGACCGCCGAGTGGCTCACCGATTTGCTCGGCAGATATCTGCGGCGTTCGCCGGATCTGGAGACCGTCCTGGGCGGGCTGCACCTGGGCTGGTTCGCCGGGCGGCGGGTCCTGCCCGGTGCGAGTGCGGTGCTCACGGCGACCGGGCTGCTCGGCGAGCACTGGGTGACCGGGCGGCTCGCCGCCGAGGACAGCCACCTGGGTTCGCTGCTCCGGCTCGTCGACCCCGCGCACCCCACCGATCCGATGCCGGCCGGGCCGGTCTCGGACCCGCTCTGGGACGGCGACGTGCTCGCCGATGTGCTCGGCCGGGCGGCTGAGCTGCGGCCCGTCGCGGAAGCAGCACTCGCCGGTGCCTGGCGGGACACGTGGCACACGCTCGACACGCTGCGGGCCCGGCTGCCGGAGATCGCCGGGCACGTCGACGAGCGCTGGGAACGCGATCGGTGGTCCTTCACGAGCCACCGCAACCGAGTCGAGGAGGGCACGGCCGCCTTCGCCGCTCGGCTGCGGGGCGTTCCGGCGTACCGATTCCTGCATGAGCTGGAGACGCGCACCGCCGCGCTGGAGCGCCAGCTCGCCCTCGACGACCCCCTGATCATGGAGCGTTACATCGTCTCCGGCGAGGCGCTCGCGGGGACGGTGACCAAGGTCGACCGGGAGCACACGATCACCGCTGCGAGCGGCCGTGAGCTGCTGCGACCCCGGATCTGGGTGGCGACGCCGACGGAGTTCACCCGGCCGCTCGGCACGGAGCTGTGGCTCGCCGCCGATCCGAAGCTCATGGCGGTGGTGGAGTCGATCGAGCCGGAGAGCGTGGAGCTGGTCGTGCAGAAGGGCGCGGTCCAGCGGGCCCAGCTCGGCCGCCTGCCCGCGACCGGCGCCGAGGTCGTGTTCGCGCCCTTCGGCAGCGAGGACATCTTCCCCAGCCGCCTGCCGGAGGAGCTGCCGTGGCAGTTCGGCACCCCCGATGAGTAGCCGCGCCGCCCACGAGGAGGCGATCGAGCGTGTCTGGAAGTACGTCACCTCCGGCGAGCGCACCGTCGTCGTCGACTCGCCGCCCGGTGCGGGCAAGTCGACGCTCGTCCGCGAGCTCACCCGCCGCCTCGTCGAGGGCGGTGCCGATGTCCCGGTCGTGGTCCAGACCAACGATCAGGCCGATGACCTGGTGATCGGCCTCGTACGCGAGCTGCGCGACCACCCCGTCGAGATCGGCCGCCTGCACGCGAGCGGGTGGGAGGCGCCGCCGGGCTTCCCCGTCCGCGGGGTGCGGACCGCCGCCAAGCTCGACGACCTGTCGAGCTGCCGGGTGATCGTGGCGACGGCGGCGAAGTGGGCGTTCACCTCGGGCCGCACGTTCGAGCTGGGCATTGTGGATGAGGCATACCAGATGTCGGCAGCGGCGCTGGTCCGCATCGGCGGGCTCTTCGACCGGCTGCTGCTCGTCGGGGACCCCGGTCAGCTCTCCCCCTTCACCATCGCCGACGAGCACGTCGTGCGGTCCCAGTCGGGGTGGCCGCTCGCGACGGCGGCCGGGATCATCCTGCGCCATCACCCGGCGACGCCGGTCGTCCCGCTCCCGGTGAGCTGGCGGCTCGCGCCGCACACCGCCCCGGTGGTCGCGGACGCCTTCTACGCCAGGCCGTTCACGGCGGGAATCGATCCGGGGGTACGCCGACTGGAGCTCCCCGCCGCCGCCCATCCCGTACTCACGACGGCTGCAACGACCGGCTGGGGCCTGGTCGAGCTCCCCGCGGCGTTCCTCCCCCGCACCGATCCGGAGCTGGTCGCGGCGCTGGTCACCATGGCCGGGCACCTCACCACCGGGGTGACGACGGTCGACGAGCGCCGCTCCCGCCCCCTGCTGCCCAAGGACGTCGCGATCGGCGTCGCCCACCGGGACCAGCGCGACCACGTCCGGGCGGCGCTGGACCGGGCCGGGCTGCAGCGGGTCACCGTCGACACGGCCAACCGGCTGCAGGGGCGGCAGTTCGAGGTGACGCTGGTCTGGCACCCGCTCTCGGGGCGCCGCGACCCGTCGGCCTTCCACCTGGAGACGGGGCGGCTGTGCGTCCTCGCCTCGCGGCACCGCCAGGCCTGCATCGTGGTGACGAGGGCCGGGATCGCCGACCAGCTGCACTCCTACCCGTCGGCGGAGCCGGTGTGGCTGGGCACGGACCCGCCCCTGATCGACGGCTGGGCCGCCAACCTCACCTTTCTGGAGCATCTCGCCCGGGTCCGCGACGCGGCTCCCATATCTTAAAGTGTCGATGGTGCGATAGCCTCGGGCTTCTTCGCGGGCTCATCGGCGAGTCCTTTTCGGCACGGACGAGTCCGAAGGAGACACCGTCAGTGGAGAAGCGGATCGCGTACCTCGGACCGGCCGGCACCTTCACCCACACGGCCGCGCGGGAGATCTGGGGCGACCGGGCGTTGCTCCGGCCGGTGTCCGCGGTCGATTTCATCATCGGCGAGCTCATGGCGGGCGGCGCCGACTTCGGTGTGATCCCGCTGGAGAACACCGTGGAGGGGATCGTCACGGCCAGCGTCGACGAGCTCGTCTTCCGCACCGCCGGGATCGTGATCCTGCGGGAGGTGTCGGTGCCGATCACGTTCGACGCCTACCGGGGCCGGGCCGACCGGGACGACGGCACGGACCAGCCCACGGTCATCGCCAGCCACGCGCACGGGCTCGCCCAGTGCCGGCGCTATGTCGCCGCGTCCGGGCTGCCGACCAAGCACTTCGCCTCGACGGCGGCGGCGGTCGAGGCCGCCGTGGCCGAGCCCGGGATGATCGCGATCGGCGCACCCGGCCTCGCCTCCCGCTACGACGTCGAGGTGATCGATCAGGCGGTCGAGGACCACACCGGGGCCTATACGCGCTTCGCCTGCATCGGCAGCGACGATCCCGCCACCGCAGCGCTGCCTCCCGCCCCCGATGACGTGGCCTGGAAGACGACGCTCGCGCTGACGCCGAGTGCTTCGCGTCCGGGCGTGCTCGCCGAGCTGTGCACCCTCCTCGCGGATCAGGGCATCAACATCATCTCGTTGACCTCCCGACCGCTGCCGGGCTTCCCCGGCGCATACGTCTTCGTGCTGACCCTCGCCGAGGACCCGGACTCGGTGCACGTCGCGCGCGGCGTGCAGGGCATCCTCCACAGTGGTGTCCGGCTGAAGTTCCTGGGCAGCTACCTCTCCGATCATCTCGTCCGGCCGGCGCCGAGCGACCGGCTGCTGACACCTCCGATCGGCAGCTTCGACATCAAGGACTTCCACCGGGTGGTCGCCCGCTTCCCCGGCCGTCCCGCCGCCTCGGGGCCGGTGGGGTAGCCATGGGGTTCCTCCACGCGCTGCTTCGCGATCGCAACATCGACGGTGTCCGGCAGATGGCGCTGGCGGGAGGAGCGGTCCTGTTCAGCGTGCTGAACTCCGTCACGCTCGCCTTCGTCCGGCCGAGCGGTCTCGGGCAGACGGCGGTGGCGGCCATCGTCTCGGCGTTCAGCCTCGCCGTCATCGTCCGGACCCTGCAACTGATCCTCCTGCGCTGGTGGGCGCATCCGATCCTGGGCGAGTGGGTCTACGAATCGTCGTCGGGCAACTGGGGCCTGGCACGGCTCGACATCCGCGGCGGCGATCTGCGCTACACCGTGCAGCTCTACCGGACGCAGGCCGACACCCTCGCCGCCGTCCGCCAGGAGCCCGGTTTCGTGGCGAAATGCTTCGCCACCGTCACCTCGGTGGGAGCGACCTACCTCGACGGTCAGGTCGAGCTGGTCTACAAGATCGGCACAACCACACAGGAAGGCTACGCACCCCGCAGCGGTATGTTGACTTTGTCGCCACTGTCCTACTCGGCGATGAAGGGTTACTGGCGCAGCGACATCCAGGGTTCCGAACCGTCCCGGGGTGTGCTCGACATGTACCGTCCGAACACATCAGGGAGCAGCGGTGGCGGATGAGACAACACCGAGGCTGCGGATCGCGGTGGTCGGGACCGGGCTGATCGGCGGCTCGATCCTGCTGCGGCTGCACGAGGCCGGCAACGACGTGCTGGGCTGGGATCCGCAACCCGCCGCCCGGGCGGCAGCCGCCCGGCGCCGCGTGCCCTTCAACGACCGTCTGGACGTCACGCTCAAGGGCCGCGACGTCGTCTTCCTCTGCGGCCCGCTCCGCGCCCTGCCGGAGAGCCTGACCGAGGTCGCGCGCCTCGCGGACGACGGCTGCGTCATCACCGACGTCGGCAGCACCAAGGCCGAGATCGCCGATCACGCAGCCCGGCTGGGCCTGGCTGACCGCTTCATCCCCGGCCACCCGATGGCCGGGACGGAGAAGGCCGGCCTGGACTCGGCGATCGGCTCGCTCTACGACAGCGCTCCCTGGGTCCTGTGCCCGAGCTCCACCGACGCGCTGCCCGGCTTCCGCCTGCTGACCCGGCTCATCATCGAGAACTTCGGCGCCCGGGTCGTTCCGATGGAGCCCCGGGCTCACGACGCGGTGGTCGCGCTCTCGTCGCACATCCCGCACATCCTCGCCGGCGCTCTCGCCGGTGCGGCGGCCGGATCCGCGGTCAAGCAGGCGGTCCTCGCGCTCGCGGCCGGGAGCTTCAAGGACGGAACCAGAGTCGCGGGTACGCCCAGCAGCCGCACCGCCGACATGCTGATCAGTAACCGCGCGGCGGTGGTCGCTCAGCTCGACCTGGTCCGCGCGGTCCTCGACGGGCTGGTGGCCTCGCTGGCCGACGCCGACGATGCCGAGTTGCTCCGGCGGCTGCAGGTCGGACGAGGGCTGCGCGAGGAGCTGCTGGACCGGTCCATGCTCCCGGTCACCCGAAGCTTCGATCTCGCCCGCGACGATCAGGCGGAGCTCGATTTCCTGCGTCGGCTGGGTGGCGACGGCGGTTATGTGACCGGCCAGGAGACGGACGCGACCACGGTCACCTACACGGCCCTCGCGACGCGCTAGCGCTCAGCCGAGACGCTCAGCGGCGGCGGCGATGCGCTCGTCGGAGGCGGTCAGCGCGATGCGCACGAAGCTCTCCCCGGCCGGGCCGTAGAAGGCACCAGGAACCACGAGGATGCCCAGGTCGGCAAGCCAGGCGGTGGTGTCCCAGCCGGGTTCGTCCCGGGTCGCCCACAGGTAGAGCCCGGCGGTCGAGTGCTCGATCCGGAATCCGGCCTTCTCCAGGCCGTCCCGCATGATCACGCGGCGCGCCCGGTAACGCTCGCGCTGGACCTCGACGTGTGCCTCGTCGCCCAGTGCTGCCACCATCGCCGCCTGCACCGGGTCGGGCACGATCAGACCGGCGTGCTTGCGGATCGTGAGCAGCTCGCGCACGATCGCCGGGTCGCCCGCGATGAGTCCCGCTCGGTATCCGGCGAGGTTGGAGCGCTTGGAGAGCGACTGCACCGCCAGCAGGCCGGTGAGGTCGCCGTCGTTGACCGCGGGGTCCAGCACCGAGATCGGCGTCTGCTCCCAGGGCAGGCTGAGGTAGCACTCGTCCGAGGCGAGCACGGCGCCGCAGCCGCGCGCCCACGCCACCCAGGCGCGCATCTCGTCGAGGTCGGTCACGCGCCCGTGCGGGTTGCCCGGCGAGTTGATCCAGACCAGCGCGGCCGGAACGCCGGGCGGGGAGTCGGCCCGGAGCACATCGGCACCGGCGAGCATCGCGCCGACCTCGTAGGTCGGGTAGCAGACCTCGGGGATGACGACGGTGTCACCGGCGCCGAGGCCGAGGAACGTGGGCAGCCAGGCGACGAGTTCCTTCGAGCCGACGGTCGGGATGACCCCGAAGTCGCCGACGGCAGCCGACGTCCGTGTGAGGTAGGCGCGCATGGCACCGCGCAACGCCACGCTGCCCATGGTCAGCGGATAACCGGGCGCATCGGCTGCGGCGCTCAGCGCCGCCATGATGGCCGGGTCGACCGGATCGACCGGCGTGCCCATCGAGAGGTCGACGAGCCCGCCCGGATGACCGGCGGCCAGCGCCTTCAGTGGTTCGAGCCGGTCCCAGGGGATGTCGGGAAGGCCGGCGGCCTTGGACCGCCGGCCCGCGAACCCGCTCAGTGAGCTTCCCCGCGCGGCGGCTCGGCCGCGACGAAGGGAGCGTCCGCCGCGATCTTGCCGATCTTCGAGGCGCCGCCGGGCGAGCCCAGGGTCTCGAAGAACTTGTAGTTCGCGTCGGTGTAGTCCTTCCACTGCTCCGGCACGTCATCCTCATAGAAGATCGCCTCGACCGGGCAGACCGGCTCGCAGGCGCCACAGTCCACACACTCATCGGGGTGGATGTAGAGCATCCGGTTGCCCTCGTAGATGCAGTCGACGGGGCACTCCTCGATGCACGCCTTGTCGAGAACATCGACGCACGGCTCGGCGATGATGTATGTCACGGGGTCGTCCTTCCGCAAAGAACCTGCCGCCCGCCCCTTGGTAGGCCGGCCGCCGGGTACAGCCTAGTATCCACGCCCAGGCGCATCTAGATACGGGGAGGCGGTTGATCGTGCTCGGTCCGGGGCTCACTCCGCACGATGTAGGAAAGCGCGTCGTGGTGCGCCGCAAGGTGACGGGCGGCACCGCCGAACGTCCGCTATTTACGGATATTCTCGGCGACCTGATCGAGATCAACGAGATATTTCTGACTCTTCGTTCCGAGGGCGGCGAGGTGCGCGTACCCATCGACGAAGTCCACCGGGCGAAGACCGTGCCGGCGCGGACGACCAGGCGTGCCGCGGAGATCGCGGCCCTGGAGCTCGCGGCCGCGCGGGCCTGGCCCGCACCCGTCAGCGAGCGGCTCGGCGACTGGTGGCTGCGCTCCGCAGAGGGCTTCACCGGGCGCGCCAACTCCGCGCTGCCGGTCGGCGACCCCGGCCTGCCGCTCCCGGCGGCGCTCGACGCGGTCGCGGAGTTCTACCGCGGTCTGGGCCGCACTCCCCTGATCGACGTGCCGCAGCCGCTGGCGCAGCCCGTCGCGGATGCCGCGCTGAAGGCCGGGTGGCTGCCGGACTGCACGGTCCTGGTCCAGTCGACCGCGCTGGACGCGCTCATCGCCGCGACACCCGACGGTGCGGCGTGCACGCTGCACGACGGCCCGAGCGACGACGAACTCGCCCTCATCGCGGGCTCGCGCGGTCCACTGCCCCCGGCCGCTCTGCACGTCCTGACCGCGGTGGACAGGCTCACCTTCGCCAGGTACGCCGAAGAAGGCCGCCTCCTGGCCCGGGGCAGGGGCACGGTGACCGACGGCTGGCTGGGGCTCTACGGGATCGAGACCGTCCCGTCGGCCCGACGGCGTGGCCTCGCCCAGTCGGTGATCGGCCGCCTCGCCCGCTGGGGCGCGCAGCAGGGTGCCGAGCGAGCGTTCCTACAGGTGGAGTCGAGCAACGAGACGGCGATCGCCCTCTACGCACGGCTCGGGTTCGCCACCCACCACCGCTATACGCGCTTGGCCCTCGCGGCGTAGGACTTGAGCTGCTTGGACCGCAGGTCCTGGCCGATGGCGATCAGCACCGCGAGCCCGAGGAAGACACCGGCGGCGACGAAACCCGCGTACCACCAGACCTGCTCGAAGAAGGCTCCGGCACCGCTGGCGAAGGGCTTGCCGCCGGTGACGAACGGCCCGACGATGATGCTGAGCAGCCCGCCGATGGCGGCGGCAGCGGCGATGTCCGCCACGACCACTCCGACCGACCGGTCCCGGCCCCAGATGAAGGCGACGACGGCGAGGACGAGCGCGACCGCGCCGAAGGCGACGAATCCGACCGCCGTCTCCTTGCTCGTATCGCCCTCGAAGGAGGCCTTCGAGACGATCCGCCCGACGATATTGATGGCGAAGAGGACTCCGGCGATGATGCCGATCCACTTCCAACGCTGAGCCATGTCTCATCCTCCCGAGCAAAACGTCCCGGTGATCCTTCTACCGCACGAAGCCGAGAAGCGCCAGACCCTCTAGCGCCTCGGGGTTCCCCGTCGCAGCTCCAGGAACCACCAGGCTACGACAAAGGCCGCGAAACCTGCCATCATCGTGCCCAGCGCCATCGGGTTCGCCTCGGCCATCAGCATGTCGCCCTCGCTGGTGCGGTAGCTCGCGAGAAGCATCACCACCGTCCACGTCCCGGCCGGGACGATCGGTGCCCAGCGGCGGCCGACGGTGAACCGGGCGAACCACACGAGGAAGGCGTTGCCGGCGATCGCGGCGAGCAGCGACCAGGGCGCCCGGGAGTCGCCGACCCGCGCGGTGGTGTAGAGCGCCTCCAGCAGCGCCGACCCGGCGGCGAGCAGCACCGACACGGCGAGCCCGCCGATCCGGAGCAGCAGCTCCGCGGCGGGCTCGAACGAGCGGGTCGTGGTGGTGGGCTCAGTCAAGTCCGGCAAAGAGATCCTGCTCCCAGCCGTAGAGACCGGTGCCCGGCCCCCGGGTGCCCGCAGCGAGGGTGAAGAATTCGACGCCCATGAACTCGGTGCCGAAGTTGCCCGCGATCGAGAAGAGCCACGACGTGGTCGGGATCTGGGACGCGTGCGCGTGCAGCGCCGCGACCTTCGCCTCGTGATGGTCGTTGCCGTCGATGCTCGCGGCGATCTCGTGGTCGGGCGTGCCGAAGGGGAAGTCGTCGGCGTTGGTGATCCCGGCGAACGGGTTGTCGGTCGATTCGCCGAGCGCGTCGATGCCCGCCTTGAGGACGCTGAGCGGCGTCGCCCCCCAGTAGATCTTCTTCGGCGCGTCCTCGCCCGCGAGCTCCGCGGCGCGCATCGCGACCCGGTGAGCCTGGATGTGATCGGGGTGGCCGTAGAAGCCGTTGGCGTCATAGGTGACCATGACCTGCGGTTTCACCTCGCGCATGATCGCCACGAGGTGAGCCGCCGCCTCGTCGACGTCGGCACCCCAGAAGGCCCGCGCGTGCTCGTTGGCCGGGGTGCCCATCATGCCGGAGTCACGGTAGCGGCCCGCCCCGCCGAGGAAGCGGTGATCCGTCACGCCGAGCGCGGCACAGGCCCGCTCGAGCTCCACCAGGCGGTAGCCGCCGAGCTGGTCGGCCTGCGCGGCCTCCAGCTGGGCCAGGGCGGGCAGGTGGATCTCGCCCTCCTCGCCGAGCGTGCACGTGACCAGGGTGACGTGGGCTCCCTCGGCCGCGTAGCGCGCCATGGTCGCGCCCGTGCCGATGGCTTCGTCGTCGGGATGGGCATGAACGAAGAGGATGCTGCGCTTCTCCACGCGGCCACCTTACTCCGCGAGGTCGTACCCGACCGCACGTCATCTCGCGAAAGCACCACGAACCGCACGATCCGATGCATAGCATCCGAAGGGTGAGCACCGGATACTCCACTCGCAGGGTCACCGTGAGCAGCGACGGCGAGCGCGTCGTCTACCTCCACGGCGAGCGACTCAGCGTCTTCGACGCCACCACCGGCGCCAGCAGGCTCCTCGCGATGGGCGTGCACGACTACGCCTGCGATCCCCTCGCGAGGGTCGCGTGCCACGTCGACGACGGGCTCGCCTACCGGATAGACCTGCTCTCGGGCGTGGTCGAGGAGTTGCCCCTGCACGGGCCGGTCGCCGAGGCGCGACCCGACCCGACGGGCACCCTCGTCGCCTACCGGGTCGGCGGCACGCTGCACGTCTACGACGGGGAGAAGAGCACCCTGCTCGCGGGCGAGGAGGAGACCGGCATCGCCTGGGCCGTTCCCGAGCCCTCCGCCGTGGGCTTCGGCCGCGAACGCGGCTGGTGGTGGGCTCCCGACTCCTCCGCCGTCGTGGCGACCCGGGTCGTGCCCGCGGACCCGGCGAGCGGTGCCGAGGCGACCGTCTCGCTGCACTTCCTGGAGCTCGACGGCGGCTGGGTCGACGTGCACTGGGACCGGGAGACCTACCCCTACCTCGTGGACCTCCGCTGGGCCGACGGCGCGCCGCTCGTCACCGTGCTGCGCCGGGGGCAGAACCACGGGCTCGTCCTCGCCGTCGACCCCCGCACCGGGGAGACCCAGGTCCACGCCGAGCTCTCCGACCCGCGCTGGGTCAGCCCCATCGCCGGTACGCCGAGACACCTCGCCGACGGCCGCGTGCTCGTCGGCGGCGAACTCGCCCACGACGGCTACGACTCCCGCTGCCTCTTCGCCGACGGCACCCTGCTCACGCCGCCCGGGCTCTACGTCCGCCGGGTCATCGGCCGGCTGGCACCCGGCGCCATCGACGGCGAGCTCGGCGACCTGCTCATCGCCGCCAGTACCGACCCGGCTGAGCAGCACATCTATCGCGTACGCAGTGCGGTCGGCCGGGCCGGGGTGGGCGCCCAGCGGCTCACCACGAGCCCGGGCTGGCACGAGGCGCACTGCGGTGGAGACACCGTCGTCATCGGCACCGCCGCCCTGGACCGCGACGGCACGCAGTGGACGGTCGTCCGGCGCGGGACGGCGATCGGCGAGCTCTCCCCCATCGCGCCGATCGTGGCCGGTCCGCAACCGGTCTTCGACCGCGTCGTGGATCGGCGGCTGCCGACGGGCGTGCTCTACCCGACCGACCACCTGATCGGGCGGCGGCTGCCCGTACTCGTCGATCTCGCCACGGAGCCCAGCGGGCAGGGGGTGCTCGCCACCCGCGCTGCCTGGGCCGACCGGCAGTGGTGGTGCCAGGCCGGCTTCATCGTGGTCGCGATCGACCCGCGCGGCACGGTCGGCGTCGCGCCGAGCTTCGAGAAGGTGATCCACCGCCGGTTGATCGATCTGCTCCCGACCGATCTCGCCGACGCGCTGCACGCGCTCCTCGGTAAGCACCCCGACCTGGACCTGAGCCGGGTGGCCGTGCGGGGGCGTGGGTTCGGCGGGTGGCTCGCCGCGGCGGCGGTCCGCGACCGGCCGGAGACCTTCGGCAGCGGCGTCGTCATCGAGCCCGAGCTGGACTGGGCGGAGCTGCCGGCGGTGATCGGTGAGCGCTACCTGGGCGACCCGACCGACCAGCCCGAGATCTACGACCGGCACCGGATCGCCGTGCTGCCGCCGACCGTGGTCCGGGTGCCGCCGGGCGCCGGCCTCGACGAGCAGCTTGCCGCGCTGCGGACCGTGCTGCGCTGACGAACGACGTCGGGGACGCCCTCGGTGAGGGCGTCCCCGACTTCTATGGTGTGGTGCCATGCCCAGGCGCGCCTTGCGGGGCTCCCTCGCGTCGCTCGGTGAAATCTCAGATCGGTGCTTGCTCTTCCGGGAAGTGGCAAGCCGCGATCGAACCGCCGGCCTTCACGGTCAGCGGCGGCTCCTGCTCGGCACAGATCGACTGCGCCTTCCAGCAGCGGGTCCGGAACCGGCAGCCGCTCGGCGGGTTGATCGGCGTCGGAACGTCGCCCTGCAGCCGGATCCGGCCCGACGACTCGCCGATCTTGGTCGCGTCCGGCACGGCCGAGAGCAGTGCCCGGGTGTACGGGTGCGCCGGCCGCGTGTAGATCTGCTCCCGATCGCCGATCTCGACGACCTTGCCGAGGTACATGACCGCGATCCGGTGCGAGAAGTGCCGGACGACCGCCAGGTCGTGCGCGATGAAGACGAAGGCGAGGTCCATCTCCCGCTGCAGGTCGCGCAGCAGGTTGATGACCTGGGCCTGGATCGACACGTCGAGCGCGGAGACCGGCTCGTCCGCGATGATCATCTTCGGCTTCAGGGCGAGCGACCGGGCGATGCCGATGCGCTGGCGCTGGCCGCCGGAGAACTCGTGCGGGAAGCGGTTGTAGTGCTCGGGGTTGAGACCGACCAGCTCCAGCAGCTCCTGAACCCGCTTCTTCACCCCGCCGGGCGGGTTGATGTTGTTGACGACCAGCGGCATCGCCACGATCTTGCCGACCGTGTGCCGAGGGTTCAACGACGAGTAGGGGTCCTGGAAGATGATCTGCAGGTCCTGGCGCAGCCGGCGGAGCTGACCCCGCTTGGCGTGCGTGATGTCCTGGCCCTCGAAGGTGATCCGGCCGGCCGTCGGCTCCAGCAGACGCACGAGCATCCGGCCGGTGGTCGACTTGCCACACCCCGACTCACCGACCAGGCCCAGCGACTCGCCCGCCCGCACCTCGAAGTCGATGCCGTCGACCGCGCGGACGTACTGCTTGTTGCCGAGGAAACCACCCCGGACGGGGAAGTGCTTGGTGAGGTTCTCCACCCGGAGCAGGGGCTCCGCCGTGGACCGCGTCTCACCGACGCGCTGCGCCGCGACCAACTCACTCACTGTGCCACTCCCACCGATGCGATTTCGTCCCTGTACGTCTGCTGCCGCTCACGCTCGGGCAGGTGGCAGGCGACCGTGTGATTCGGCTCGTTGGTGAGACGCAGCGGCAGGCGCTGCGGCACCTCGATGTCGCACGGACCGCCGTTGAGCATCGCGTACGCGCAACGCGGGTGGAACACACAGCCCGACGGGACGTTGAGCAGGCTCGGCGGGTTGCCCTTGATCGGGCGGAGGTCCTCGTCCGGGTCACCGTGCAGCGAGGGCATGCTGGCGAGCAGGCCCCACGTGTAGGGGTGCTGTGCGGAGCGCATGACCTGCTCGACCGTGCCGTACTCGGCCACCCGGCCGCCGTACATCACCAGCACCTCGTCGGCGACCTGGCTGACGACGCCGAGGTCGTGGGTGATGATGATGACCGCCGAGTTGAACTCCCGCTGCAGGTCCTCGAGCAGGTCGAGGATCTGCGCCTGCACCGTCACGTCGAGCGCCGTGGTCGGCTCGTCCGCGATGAGCAGGTTCGGGTCGTTGACGAGGGACATCGCGATCATCGCGCGCTGCCGCATACCGCCGGAGAACTCGTGCGGGTACTGCTTGAAGCGCTTGTCCGGCTGCGGGATGCCCACCCGGTCCAGCATCTCGATGGCACGCTTGCGCGCCTCCGCCTTCGAGACGTCGTGGTGCACCCGATAGGCCTCCACGATCTGCCGGCCGATCGTATAGAACGGGTGCAGCGCGGTCAGCGCGTCCTGGAAGATCATGGAGATGTCGCGGCCCCGCAGCTTGCGCAGCTCGGGCTCGTCGAGGTTGAGGATGTTGCGGCCCTCGACCTTGACCTCGCCGGTCATCGTCGTGGTCTTGCGGTTGAGCAGACCCATGATCGCCAAGCTGGTCACGCTCTTGCCGGAGCCGGACTCGCCCACGATGCCCAGGGTCTTGCCCCGCTCCACGGAGAAGGTCACGCCATCCACGGCGCGCACCGCGCCGTCCTCGGTGGCGAACTTGACCCTGAGGTCTGTCACCTCGATGTAGGGGGTTCCAGTGTTGCTCGTCATTGTCATCTCCTCAGTGCCCGAGCTTGACCCGCGGGTCGATGACCGCGTAAAGCAGGTCGACCACGATGTTGGACACGACGACGAACACTGCACCGAAGAGCACGACGGCCATCACGATCGGCAGGTTCTGCTCGCCGACCGCCTTGATCGCGGTCTTGCCCATGCCCGGGAGGCTGAAGGTGGTCTCCGTGATCGCGACACCACCGAGCTGGCCGCCGATGTCGAGACCGGCGATGGTGACGACCGGCGTGATCGCCGCGCGGAGCGCGTGCCGGAAGTAGACCGCCTTCATCGACAGACCCTTGGCCCGCGCCGTCCGGACATAGTCCTCGCTCAGAGTCTCGATCATCTGAGCACGCGAATAGCGGGCGTAGAGGGCGGAGTTGATCAGCCCCAGCGCGATCCACGGTGCCAGCATGCCGCTGACCCACGCTATCGGATCGTCGAACGGGCTGGTATAGCTCGGATACTTCAGGATTCCGGTCTGCAGCACCAGGACCAGCACGATCACTGAGCCGACGAAGAAGATCTGGGTCGCTGAGAACGACAGGGCGAAACCGGAGGCGAGCCGGTCGAAGATGGTGCCGCGTTTGATCGCGGAGATCATGCCTAAGGCCGTGCCGAACAGGACGTAGAAGAGGGCCGCACCGAGGACGATGCTGAACGTCACCGGCAGCGTTCGGCCGATGATGGCCGAGACCGGCTCATAGGTGCGGAAGTTGATGCCCAGACAGGGTGCGTCGCACTGGATCCTGCTCTGACCCGAGCCGATCACACGTCCGGCGAAGATGCCCTTCATGTAGCTCGCGTACTGCACGACCACTGGCTTGTTGAGCTCCAGCGATTCGGTGATCTGCTGGCGAGCGACCGGCGCGCACTGCTTCTGGCCGCACATCGTCGACACCGGGTCGGCCGGGCCCAGGAAGAAGAGGGCGAAAACCGTCACGGAGATCGCGAAGAGGGTGACTATCGCGAGGAGCACCCGTTTGATAAAGAAGCGAAGCATGGGGATGTTGCCTTCCGGAGTGGACGCCAGCTGCGGGGTCTGACTGGCTGTGGCGGGCGGCCGGGTAGACCGCCCGCCACAGTTACTCAGTGCACGCTGCGGATCTCCGATCGCTCGGAGACCCGCAGCGCTACATCACCTAGGACTTGACGTAGGCGCCGAGCACGTCGAACTGGCTGAACTGGTTGAGGAAGGTGTTCCCAACCTGCGGGCCGTAGATGGTGAAGTTACGGCCGTAGCGCAGCGGGATCAGCGGCGCGTACTTCTCCATGATGAGCTTGTCGAGGTCGCCGTACTGTGCCGCCGCAGCGCCACGGTCGGTGAGCTCACGGAGCTCCTTCAGCTTGGCGATGATGTCATCGGCAGCGAAGTAGGAGTAGTTGTTGTTGCCCTCGGCCACGATCTTCGAGCCGTCCATGAGAACACCCAGGGTGGACTCGCCATCCGGGTAGTCCTGGCCCCACGCCGAAGACATGAGGTCGCACTCGATGCCCTTGCGACCGATCTCGGTGTAGTACGCCGAACGCTCGATGAACTTCGCCGTGACGTCGAGGCCGACCCGCTTGAAGGACTCGATGATGACCGCGGAGACCGTCTGGTTGGTCGGCGTGTTCGAGGTGCAGAAGGTCAGCTTGCCGACCGTCTTGCCCTCGAGCAGCTTCTTCGCCTTCTCAACGTCACCGTGGTTGTCCGGGAGGCTGGGGTAGGCGTCGAAGTTCTTGTAGCCGGGAACAACCGGCGACATGATCGTCGAGGCCGGCGACGCGATGTCGTAGCCACCGATGGCCTTGAGGTAGGCGTCACGGTCGAACGCGTAGTTGAGCGCCTGGCGAACGGCCAGATCGGTCACCCGCGAGGTGTTGATGTTCATGTAGTACACGTACTGGTTCGGGCCAACCGCAACCCGCTTCATGAGGTCGGCGTTGCCCTTGACGACCGGGATCTGGTCCGGCGGCACGTTGTCGACCATGACGGCGGCGGCGTCGCCACCGGCAGCGGCCGAGATGCGGTCCGTCTGCGCCTTGGCGTCCGTCGTGAAGTCGAAGACGAACTTGTCAACGTACTGGTGACGGATCGGGTCCGAGGCCGGGTCCCAGTTCGGGTTCTTCTCCAGCGTCAGCTTCACGCCGGGGACGAGCTCAGCCCGCTTGTACGGACCGCTCGACTGCCACTCGTTGTCGTACTTCTCCTTGGTGTCCTTCGACTTCTGCACCGGGGTGGAGGTCGGGAACGCGAGGAGGTAGGGGATCTCGACGTGCGGCGTGGTGAACGTGAAGATGATCGTCTTGTCGTCCGGCGTGGTCACACCGGGCGGCAGGTCGCCAGCAGCACCGCCGGGGCCGGGGTAGGCACCGTCCTTGCCACGCTTCTCGTCCAGGGCGGACTGAAGGAACTGCGGACCCTGGGTGCCCTGCGGACCGAACGAACGGGCGATGCCGTAGGCAACGTCCTTCGACGTGATCGGGCTGCCGTCCTCGAACTTCAGACCATCGCGCAGGGTGTAGGTCCACACCTTGGCGTCGGCCGACTTGACACCCGCGTTGGTCGCGAGGTCACCGACGAGCTGCAGGGGCTCGCCCGCCTTGCCGGTCTCGATGTAGCCGGTCAGCGACCGGTGGACGAGCTGGCCGTAGGACAGGGCGTTCGACACGTAGATCTGCTGCGGGTCGAGGTGCTCCGGCGCGCCATCCTCCAGGATGGTGATGACGCCGCCGGTCTTGGCGCCCTCCACCGGCTTCGCCGGGGTGACAGCCTTGCCGTCGTAGTCGACGACGAAGGCCTGAGCGTCGGGGCCCTTGCCGGCGCCCTCGTCTTTGCCATCGCCGACCTTGGAACATGCCGCGGTGAGCGTCAAGCCAACAGCGATAGCGCCGAAAGCAAGCGCCTTAACGGTGTTACGCACTAGGGTTCTCCTTCCCTTTTATAGTCCGGCGCGCCGATGGTTCTCACCACGAGCACCGGGACAACTGTGAGGTTCCGACAGGTCGGACGCGAGCAACGGCTCAGCGGCTCGACTTCGGATCCAGGGCGTCGCGCAGGGCGTCGCCGAAGAGGTTGAACGAGAGGACCAGGGCCCAGATCGAGAAGCCGGGGATGAGCAGGTACGCCCAGTCCACCTGCATGAACGTGATGCTGTGGTTGATCATGCGGCCCCAGTCCGGGGTCGGCTGCTCCACGCCGATGCCGAGGAACGACAGCGCCGCCTCGGCGGTGACCGTCGCCGGCAGCGAGAGCGAGAAGGTCACCAGGATCGGCGCCCAGAGGTTCGGCAGGATCTGCTTGAACATGATGTGCGATCCGCTGGCGCCGGCAGCCTTGGCGGCCTCGACGTACTCGCGCTCACGCAGCGAGATGACCTGGCCGCGGACGAGCCGGGCGGTGTAGAGCCAGCCGAAGATCGAGAAGACGACGATGATCGTCATCATGCGTTCGAACGGGGTGACGTAACCGGTTCCGGGATCGCCGATGCGGGTGTTGACGATCGGGATGACGGCGATCGCCATCAGCACGAACGGGAAGCACAGCATGTAGTCGATGAACCAGCTCAGGACCTGGTCGACCCAGCCGCCCAGGTAGCCGGCGACGACGCCGATGACGACGCCGATCGCGACCGA
The DNA here is from genome assembly GCF_014204945.1 of Allocatelliglobosispora scoriae. Taxonomy (NCBI): domain Bacteria; kingdom Bacillati; phylum Actinomycetota; class Actinomycetes; order Micromonosporales; family Micromonosporaceae; genus Allocatelliglobosispora; species Allocatelliglobosispora scoriae. The sequence continues at coordinate 4,292,972 of NZ_JACHMN010000002.1, read as the reverse complement.
GATGACCGTCGCCAGCGAGGCGATGACCAGCGAGGTCCGCGCGCCGTAGACGAACTGCATGAAGATGTCCCAGCCGGTGCCCGGCATGACGCCGAGGATGTGGATCTGGCCGGACGGGTTGTTACCCACCCAGTCGATGCCGCCGTAGTAGCCCAGCGGGATGCCCGAGACGGCCAGCAGGTCCGGGTCGTTCTTCGTCGGTCCCACGCCGTAGAGCATCTCGATCACCGGCGAGAAGACCGCGATGAAGACGAAGAAGCCCAGCACCCAGATCGTGAACCGTGCCGTGCGGTCGCGGCGGAGTCGAGCCCAGGCAAGCTGTCCCGGCGATCGACCGACGATCGCCTTCGGTGCCTTGACCTCTTCTTCCTCTGCCGCGACGTTGAGCACGCCCACGGCGCTGGTGCCGGCCGGAGTGTCAGCGTTGTTGTCGCTGCTCGTCGTCGGCTCGCCCATGCGCCCCCATCCCCTCATAAGTAGGTTGCAGAGCACCCGGGGATATGTACCCCAGGCGTCTGAGTGGAGGCTAGTTCTCTCAGATACCGACGTGAAGGTCACTCAACATCAGTTCGATAACGAAGAGAACACGACCTGACACGCTGAGGTCACAGCGAAGTTTTTCGGAAAGCACATAACCGGACATCGGTACTGGCACATGATCTCCTGTAACAGGGGTACCAAACGAAAAAAACTGCGGAACGATCTTCATGTGAGGCGTGCCTGAACGCCCGATAAGGCGGGTCCGGCCGGTAGATTCCGGATCATGTCCTACTTCGATATGGCCAGCATCGCGGTGCAAGCCGCAGTGGACGCCGGCGCCCGCTATGCGGACGCGAGGGTGATGCACCGCCGATACGAGTCGATGAACGCGCGCAACGGGGAGATCGAAGATCTTGGTCAGAACGAGGACGCGGGGATCGGCGTACGAGCCCTCGTCGGCAGTGGCTGGGGCTTCTACGCCTGCCCCGAGCTGACCGACGCCGGCGCCCGGCAGGCCGGCATCGCCGCCGCCAAGATCGCCGCCGCCAGCGCCCGGGTGCCGGGCCGGCAGAGCGAGATGGTGACGTCTCCCCCCATAACGGCCAGCTGGTCCTCCCCCTGCCTCATCGACCCGCTCGGCGTTTCGCTGCAGGCCAAGGCCGAGCTGCTCACCTCGGCCACGACGATCGCCCGGGAGCACGGCGCCGACATCGCCCAGGCGCTCTACCAGGTGTGGGACACCCGCAAGTGGTTCGTCTCCAGCGAGGGCCACCGCATCGACCAGCACATCCGCGAGTGCGGGGCGGGCGTCACCGTCACCGCCGTCGGCGAGGGGCAGACGCAGCGCCGGTCCTACCCCAGCGACCGGGGGCAGTACGGCACGCAGGGCTGGGAACTGGTCGAATCGCTCGACCTCGCCGCGCAGGCGCCCCGGCTCGCGCAGGAGGCCCGGGAGCTGCTGACCGCGCCGCTCTGCCCCGCCACCGAGACGACCCTCATCCTCGGCGGCGAGCAGATGTGCCTGCAGATCCACGAGTCGGTCGGCCACGCTATCGAGCTGGACCGCATCCTCGGCTGGGAGGCCGCCTTCGCGGGGACCTCCTGGCTCGACCTCTCCCAGCTCGGGAAGCTGCAGTACGGCTCCGAGCTGATGAACATCACGATCGACCCGACCATCCCCGGCGCCCTCGGCAGCTTCGGCTTCGACGACGAGGGGACGCCCGCGCAGGCGCGCGACGCCGTGCGTAACGGGACGTGGGTGGGCGTCCTCGCCGGTCGGGATTCGGCGAGTGTCGCCGGCCTGCAGTACGCGGGCAGCGTCCGGGCCGACGGCTGGTCCCGCCTGCCCATGGTCCGGATGACCAACGTGGGGCTGGAGCCGGGCCCGCACACGTTGGAGGAGATCATCGCGGCCACCGACGACGGCATCTTCATGGAGCACAACCGGTCCTGGTCGATCGACGACAAGCGGCTCAACTTCCAGTTCGGCTGCGAGATCGCCTATGAGGTCAAGCGGGGCAAGCTCGGCCGGATGCTGCGCAACCCGACCTACACCGGGATCGGGCCGACCTTCTGGCGCAGCATGGACATGCTCTCCAGCGAGACCGTCGCCTGGGGCACCCCCAACTGCGGCAAGGGCCAACCCATCCAAGCGGGGCATACCGGGCATCCATCGGCACCGGCCCGCTTCCAGAACGTCCGGGTAGGGGTTACCGCGTGAACCGAGCAGTGAGCGCCGGCGAGCCCCACAGGGTCACGCAGCAGGGAGACAGGATGAGCAACCTCGACATCGCGGGCCGGGTCCTTGACCTCATTACCGCCGCCGCGCCGGGCGCCGACGCCTCGATGAACGTCGAGCGGCAATCACAGTGGCTGACCCGCTTCGCGACCTCCTTCATCCACCAGAACGTCGCGGACGAGGGCACCAGCGTCACGATCGCGATTCACACCGACGGGCGGACCGCCACCGGGTCGACGACGATGACCGGCACCGACGGCCTGCGCGACCTCGTCGACCGCACGGTCGGCGCGGCCCGGCTCGCCCCGGCCGACCCCGGCTGGCCGGGACTGCCCGGCCGGAGCACGCTCACCGGGTCCGGCACCGCCGACGAGGCGACCGCCGCCGCGTCACCCGACGAGCGGGCCGAGGTGGTACGCGCCTTCGTCGAGGCGACCGGCCCGCTGGAGAGCGCCGGCTACTGCCGGACCGTGGTGTGGGCCGGCGCCCACGTCAACACGGCGGGCCAGCAGCTCGAGGGGCGCTCGACGCTCGCCGACTTCGACGGGATCGCCCGCCTGACCGGGTCGGACGGCGTGGCGCGGCTCGCGTCGACCAGGCTGTCCGATCTAGACGGTGCCAGGCTGGGCGAGCAGGCGGCCGGGGACGCACGTCGCGGTGTCGACCCGGTCGAGCTGCCGGCCGGCCGGTACGAGGTGGTGCTGCGCCCCGAGGCCGTCGCCGATCTGCTCACCAACCTGTCGTTCTACGGCTTCAACGGCAAGGCCCACAACGAGGGCCGCTGCTACGCCAAGCTCGGCGAGGCACAGTTCGACCCGACGATCACGATCTTCGACGACCCGGTCGGCCCCGGCCGGATCGGAGTGGCGTTCGACGGCGAGGGCACGCCTCGGCGCGCGCTGACCCTGGTGTCGAAGGGCGTGACGTCGGCCGTGGTGCACGACCGGCGGACCGCAGCCGTCGCGGGCGCCGAGTCGACCGGGCACGCCGTGGCCGGTGGTTCGAGCTGGGGCCCGCAGCCGGTCAACCTCGGGATCGCCCCGGGCGACGACGAGATCGCCTCGATGATCAGCCGCATCGGACGTGGTCTGCTCGTCAGCGACTTCTGGTACACGAGGGCTCTCGATCCGCGCCAGATCACCCTGACCGGGCTGACCCGCAACGGCGTCTGGCTGATCGAGGGCGGGGAGATCGTCGGACCGGTCCGCAATTTCCGCTTCACCCAGTCGTACCCGCAGGCCCTGGCCCAGGGCAACGTGCTCGGCGTCTCCAGGAATGCGGTATCCCAGCCGACCCGCACTCCGCTGAGCTCCTGGAGCAGCCCGGCACTCCACCTGGCCGAATGGAACTTCACCGGCACCGCGAGCGGCTGATCCTCCAGTGACGACCTGCAGCAAAGCGTGCCGTCGCGAAGCGAAATAGGCACGCTTTGCTGCGAAACGTCACTGGGGACGTGCCCCAGCTCACTCATGACCTTGGTGCGGCGTAACGTAGCGGTCGTTGTGCTCTGTGAGTGCTGGGAGCTTTTATGACGACGACGGCAACGAGGCCGGGCGGGACGCGCCCGCGCGCCGCTATTTCGGCCAAGACGTTGCGCACCGACCGCTGGTGGCTCGCGCCACTGCTGACGGTGATCGGGTTGACCGCCTGGGTGACCTACGCGACCGTACGAGTGTTCATGCAGAGTGATTACTGGGTTGCCAAGTATCACTACCTGACACCGTTCTACTCGCCCTGTGTTTCCAAAGGATGTGTCGAGGAGGCCGCCGAGTTCGGCAGGTTCATCCCGGACCACCCGCTCATCCCCTACGCGGCGCTGACGCTACCGTTCCTGCTGCTCTTCCGGTTGACCTGTTACTACTACCGGAAGGCCTATTACCGCAGCTTCTGGATGTCCCCGCCGGCCTGTGCCGTCCCGGATGGACACAAGACCTACTCGGGTGAGACGCGGTTCCCGCTGATCTTCCAGAACGCGCACCGCTACGCCTTCTTCGCCGCCGCGATCATCTCCCTGATCAACACCTGGGACGCGGTCGTCGCCATGCACTCCGGTGACGGGTTCGGTCTCGGCCTCGGCAACCTGATCCTCTGGATCAACGTGATCATGCTGTGGGCGTACACGCTGAGCTGCCACTCCTGCCGGCACATCGCCGGTGGTCGGCTGAAGCACTTCTCGAAGCACCCGGTGCGCTACCGCTTCTGGACGTTCGTCTCCAAGCTCAACACCCGGCACATGGGCCTGGCCTGGATCACGCTGGCGACCCTGGCCATCACCGACTTCTACGTGATGGCCCTCAGCATCGGCTGGATCTCTGACCTTAGGTTCGTGGGGTAGCAACAGTGGCAAACATTGAGAAGCACCACTATGACGTCGTGGTGATCGGTGCCGGCGGCGCCGGCCTGCGCGCGGCGATCGAAGCCCGGATGGCCGGGATGAAGACCGCGATCATCTCCAAGTCGCTGTTCGGCAAGGCCCACACGGTCATGGCCGAGGGCGGCGCGGCGGCCGCGATGGGCAACGTCAACAGTAATGACAACTGGATGGTCCACTTCCGGGACACGATGCGCGGCGGGAAGTTCCTCAACAACTTCCGCATGGCCGAGCTGCACGCCAAGGAGGCACCGGACCGCATCTGGGAGCTGGAGACCTACGGCGCGCTCTTCGACCGCACCAAGGAAGGCAAGATCTCCCAGCGCAACTTCGGCGGCCACGAGTACCCGCGCCTCGCCCACGTCGGCGACCGCACCGGGCTCGAGCTGATCCGCACGCTGCAGCAGAAGATCGTCTCCCTCCAGCAGGAGGACAAGAAGCAGTACGGCGACTACGACGCCCGCATCCGGGTCTTCGCCGAGACGACGATCACGGAGCTCTTCCAGGACAACGGCAAGATCTCCGGCGCCTTCGGGTATTACCGCGAGACCGGCGAGTTCGTCCTCTTCGAGGCGCCCGCGATCATCCTGGCGACCGGTGGTGTCGGCAAGAGCTACAAGGTCACCTCGAACTCCTGGGAGTACACGGGTGACGGTCACGCGCTCGCGCTGCGGTCCGGCGCGACGCTGATCAACATGGAGTTCCTGCAGTTCCACCCGACCGGCATGGTGTGGCCGCCGTCCGTCAAGGGCATCCTGGTCACCGAGTCGGTCCGCGGTGACGGCGGCATCCTGAAGAACTCCGACGGCAAGCGGTTCATGTTCGACTACGTCCCGGATGTCTTCCGCAAGCAGTACGCGGAGACCCCCGAGGAGGCGGACCGCTGGTACACCGACCCCGACAACAACCGGCGCCCCCCGGAGCTGCTCCCCCGCGACGAGGTGGCCCGCGCCATCAACTCCGAGGTCAAGGCGGGCCGCGGGACCAAGGCGGGCGGCGTCTACCTCGACATCGCGTCGCGGCGTACCCCGGCGGAGATCCTCAAGGCGCTGCCGTCGATGTACCACCAGTTCAAGGAGCTGGCCGACGTCGACATCACCAAGCAGCCGATGGAGGTCGGGCCGACCTGCCACTACGTGATGGGCGGCGTCGAGGTCGACCCCGACACGGCGGCGGCCGCGGTGCCCGGACTCTTCGCGGCCGGCGAGGTCTCCGGCGGCATGCACGGGTCCAACCGGCTCGGTGGCAACTCCCTGTCCGACCTGCTCGTCTTCGGCAAGCGGGCCGGGGAGCACGCGGCGGCGTACACGGCTGGGTTGTCTGCTCGTCCGGCGGTGAAGCCGGCGGAGCTCGACGCGGCGGTGGAGGCGGCGCTCGCGCCGCTGCAGCGCGACGGCGGCGAGAACCCCTACGCGCTCCACCACGACCTGCAGGAGGTGATGGGCGACCTCGTCGGCATCATCCGCCGCAAGGGTGAGCTGGAGGAGTCCATCGCCAAGCTGGCCGAGCTGCGCGAGCGGATCCAGAAGGTCGGCGCCCCCGGCGGCCGGCAGTACAACCCGGGCTGGCACCTCGCCCTCGACCTGCGCAACATGCTGGTCGTCTCGGAGTGCACCGCCAAGGCCGCCCTGGAGCGGTCCGAGTCGCGCGGCGGTCACACCCGCGAGGACTTCCCGAAGATGGACCCGGTCTGGCGCAAGGTCAACCTGGTCTGCTCCCTCACCGAGGCCGGTGACGTGGAGCTGACCCACCAGCCCGTGCCGACCATGCGGCCCGAGCTGCTCGACCTCTTCGAGCGCAGCGAGCTGGGCAAGTACATGACGGATGAGGAGTTGACCCATGGGGCTGCGTAACTTCAAAGTCTGGCGTGGCGACGCCGCGGGCGGTGAGCTCAAGGACTACCAGGTCGACGTCAACGAGGGCGAGGTGGTCCTCGACGTCATCCACCGGCTCCAGGCCACCCAGGAGCCCGACCTCGCCTGCCGCTGGAACTGCAAGGCCGGCAAGTGCGGCTCCTGCTCGATGGAGATCAACGGCATGCCCCGCCTGGGCTGCATGACCCGGATGTCGACCTTCGAGGAGGCGGAGACGGTCACCGTCACCCCGCTGCGCGCCTTCCCGGTGATCCGGGACCTCGTCACCGATGTCTCGTTCAACTACACCAAGGCCCGTGAGACGCCCGCCTTCGCCCCGCCGGCCGGTGTGGCACCGGGGGACTACCGGATGCAGCAGATCGACGTGGAGCGCTCTCAGGAGTTCCGCAAGTGCATCGAGTGCTTCCTCTGCCAGAACACCTGCCACGTGGTCCGCGACCACGAGGAGAACAAGCCGGCGTTCTCCGGTCCGCGGTTCTTCATCCGCGCCGCCGAGCTGGACATGCACCCGCTCGACGCGAAGACCGACCGCAAGGAGTACGCCCAGTCCGCGATGGGCCTGGGCATGTGCAACATCACCAAGTGCTGCACCGAGGTGTGCCCCGAGCACATCAAGATCACTGACAACGCGATCATCCCGATGAAGGAGCGCGTCGTCGACCGCCGGTACGATCCCCTCGTCTGGCTAGGTCGCAAGATCTTCCGGCGCGATCAGCTTGAGGAGGGAACAGCGGTGAGCAGCACACTTCACACTGGCGAGACCGGATCCGTCGACGGAGCCGCTCCGGTCAACTGGCACCGGGGCATCCCCGTGGCGCAGTCCGCGTCCGTCGACGACGAGGGCAAGCTTCCCCTCAACGAGGTCCTCTCGGACCGGACCGGCGCCTCGTCGCCCTTCGGCGACGACGTGACCTTCCCGGTCGACCCGAAGGGCCTGAACTACTACCACCCCGGCAAGTAGCCACATCGCTCTACACGCGGGGTCGCCCTTTCGGGGCGGCCCCGCTTCGCCGTCTTAACTACCCCAACCACCCCGGGAGTACGGCCACGATCGGTGCGTCAGCGGGGAGCCACGGCACCTCGTCGAGCTCGTCGGCGCTGAGCCACCGCAGCGCCGCGTGCTCCAGCAGCTGCGGCACGTCGCCGTCGACGAGCGTGGCGGCGTAGACCTTGAGCACGGCGCGTCCGTGGCCCATCGGGATGTCGTCGCCGATCCGTTCCCCGATCGTCACGCGGACGCCGAGCTCCTCGGCGCACTCGCGGACCAGGGCGTCGACCTCGTCCTCCCCCGGCTCGACCTTGCCACCGGGGAACTCCCAGCGACCGGCCGTCTCGGGCGGGTCGGAACGCTCGCAGGCCAGCACTCGACCGTCCGCGATGATGGCGGCGCCGACGATGATCCGAATCGGGTTTTCCACGAACACGGGCCACAGCGTGCCAGAACTAATGTCCGTTCGGTTGCCCGGGGCCGTCCTATAGCGCGTCGGAAGTCGGAAATGTGGCCGTGGACACACGGGCCCCGTTCGGGCAAGACTGTGGTCGACAAAGAATTGCTATTCGGCGACGATGTGGCCACAAGCCGGCAACGAAGCCTGGGAGGTGGGCCGATGGGTGCGGTCTGGCGACGCGACCAGTCCGACTACTTGACCGACGCGCTTGCGCAGCTCACGGGGTGGACCCGCGACCTGCGAGGGCTGAAGCGCACCCTGCAGCTCGACGAATCGGAGCATCGTCAGCTGGCAGAGCAGGTCACCATCTATGCCGACGCCGCCGAAGTGCGTGCGCAGCTCCGCCGGCTCGACGGTTACACCCAGATCCAGATCTGCCCCGCTGAGGGCGGACCGCTGACGCCGGGTGAAGTGTCCCTCGCCGCCCGCATCGAAGCCGCTTACAAGGCCCTCAAAGCCTAGGCCCGGATTATTTCCACTCCGGTGCCCTCCAGCTCACGTGACGAAGATCAGCGACCTCGAACATGATCGCGACTTATGAGCGCCCTTGGACAGTTTGTGTCCGATATGCCGATAAATGACGCTCGGGATTCACGATCATGTCCAAGGTCTCAAATCTTGGCAGGCCGTTGAGGCCGTCAGACGTTGAAGCGGAACTCCACCACATCGCCGTCGGCCATGACGTACTCCTTGCCCTCGATCCGGACCTTGCCGGCCGCCTTGGCCGCAGCCATCGTGCCGTAGGAGTCCAGGTCGGCGAAGGAGACGACCTCGGCCTTGATGAAGCCGCGCTGGAAGTCGGAGTGGATCACTCCGGCCGCCTCGGGTGCCGTCGCGCCGATCGGGATCGTCCAGGCCCGCGACTCCTTCGGACCCGCGGTGAGATAGGTCTGCAGGCCCAGCGTGGCGAACCCGACCCGGATCAGCTGGTTGAGGCCCGGCTCGTCCTGCCCGATCCCCTCCAGCAGCTCGCGCTTCTCGGCGTCGTCGAGCCCGATCAGCTCCGACTCGATCTTGGCGTCCATGAAGACCGCCTCGGCCGGGGCGACCAGCGCCCGCAGCTCGTCGAGGAAGGCCGCGTTGCCGAGCTCTGCCTCGTCGACGTTGAAGACGTAGAGGAACGGCTTCGCCGTGAGCAGGTGCAGCTCGCGCAGCTCGTCGAGGTCGATGCCGGCCTTCGCCGCGCCGCCGTAGAGCGTGGTCCCGTTGTTGAGCAGCTCGCTGGCGGCCTTGGCGTTGGCGAGCGCGCCGGCGCGGGCCTTGTTGACCCGGGCCTCCTTCTCCAGCCGGGTCAGCGCCTTCTCGATGGTCCCGAGGTCGGCGAGGATCAGCTCGGTGTTGATCGTCTCGATGTCGTCGCGGGGCGAGACCTTGCCGTCGACGTGCACCACGTTGGGGTCGCTGAAGGCGCGGACCACCTGGCAGATCGCGCTCGCGTCGCGGATGTTCGCGAGGAACGCGTTGCCCCGGCCCTGCCCCTTGGAAGCGCCCTTGACCAGCCCGGCGATGTCGGTGAAGCTCACCGGTGCGGGCAGGATCTTCTGCGAGTTGTGGATCTCCGCCAGCCGGTCCAGCCGTGCGTCGGGCAGCCCGACCACACCGACGTTGGGCTCGATCGTCGCGAACGGGTAGTTCGCGGCGAGCACGTCGTTGCTGGTGAGGGCGTTGAAGAGGGTGCTCTTGCCGACGTTGGGCAGGCCGACGATGCCAATGGAGAGACTCACGGGGGCGAGTCTACTGGTCGCGCGAGCGCGATAAATGATCATGGAGTCGCCTGGTGGGGCCTTGTGTGACCGGGAAAACATGAATTAGATTCCGCGCTCATGGAGCATTACCCGGCGGTAGTCATGTGGTCCGTGCCCGCGTTCATCCTGTTGATGATCATCGAGCGGGTCTCCTACTGGCTGCACCCCGATGACGACGAGCTGGGCTACGAGAAGCGCGACGCCGCGACCAGCATCGGGATGGGTCTGGGGAGCCTCGGCTTCGACCTGCTCTGGGGGCTGGGGACCGCGCTCGGCATCAGCCTCGTCTTCACGCTGACACCGCTGCACATCTCGACCACGTGGTACCTGATCCCGGCGTTCCTGATCGCGCAGGACTTCTTCTACTACTGGTCGCACCGCAGCCACCACCGGATCCGGCTGCTCTGGGCCTCGCACGTGGTGCACCACTCGTCGCAGCGGTTCAACCTGAGCACCGCGCTCCGCCAGAGCTGGACCGGCTTCACCGGGTTCTTCTTCTACCTGCCGCTCGTCGCGCTGGGCGTGCACCCGGCGGCGCTCGCCTTCTGCCAGGGGATCAACCTCGTCTACCAGTTCTGGATCCACACCGAGCGGATCGACAAGATGCCGCGCTGGTTCGAGTACGTCTTCAACACGCCGTCGCACCACCGGGTGCACCACGCGTCGCAGGGCGGCTACCTCGACCGCAACTTCGGCGGGATCCTCATCGTCTGGGACCGGATGTTCGGGTCCTTCGCACCGGAACTGGAGCGGCCCGTCTACGGGTTGACCACCAACATCACGACCTATAACCCGTTGCGGGTGGCGTTCCACGAGTACGCCTCGATCGGCCGCGACCTCCGCGAGGCGCACGGTCTGCGTACCAAACTGGGTGTGCTCTTCCACGGACCGGGCTGGAAGCCCGCGGCCTGACCCCCGCACGTTTTGCAGCAAAGCGTGGCCTCGCGACGCGAGATGACCACGCTTTGCTGCAAAACGTGCCAGAGGCGCGGGTTACCAGCCGGTGCGGCCGGCGCCGTACTGGTAGAGCGGGTTGCCGTAGATCGGCTGGACCGACTGGCCCGCGTCGATCCGGGCGCGGATCTCGTTGCGCTGGGCCGTCGTCGCACCCAGGTCATAGGGCAGGTCCCAGAACTCGGTCGCGTCGGCCGGGACGTCGGTCCCGCCCGGACGCAGCACGTCGCTCAGGGCCCGGGGCAACTGCCAGGGCAGCTTGCCGCTGGGCGTGTAGTCGCCGAAGAGCAGACTCGCCAGCGCCGGGCCGACCTCCTCGCCACCGCGATAGGTGACGAGAGTCGCCGCCGGCAGCGCGTCCCAGTCGGTGATGACATAGGGCCTGGGCAGCACCAGGACGACCACGACCGGGATGTTCTGGTTGCGGAAGTTCTGGATCACCGCAAGCTGGTCGGCGGGCAGGAAGGGCTGCTCCTTCACCCAGTTGGTCGCATGCGTGTAGGAACCCTCCCCCACCGCCACGATCGCGAGCTTCGGCGCGGGACCGGTGTCCTGGTAGACGTTGACCCCGGCCGTCGCCGCTCTCGCCCGGATCGCGTCGATCATGTTGAGCGAGCCGTACTCCTGGTGGAAGTAGCTCGTCCAGATGCAGCAGGCGAGCGAGTCCGTGGCCCGAGGTCCGGCGACGACGATGTTGTCACCGGGGTTGAGCCGCAGCGGCAGGATGCCGTTGTTCTTGAGCAGGGTCATCGCCTCTCGCGACGCCTGGTTGGCGAGCGCGGCATAGGCGGGCTGGTGGAAGCGGTAAGGCCCGTTGACCGGGTCGCCGTAGGGCGCCTCGAAGATGCCGAGCTGGAACTTCAGCCGCAGCACCCGCCGCACCGCGTCGTCGATCCGGGCCGCGGGCACTCCCGCCGTGAAGGTCCCGATCGAGTAGCCGGGAGCGCCCGGGTCGGCGCCGCCCATCACGTCCGACCCGGCCTTCGCGGCACCCACCCAGCTGCCGGACGGCAGCCAGTCGGTGGTGATCAAACCCGTGAAACCCAGGTTGGTACGCAGGTAAGCCAGAATCTTGGCACTGTCACCGGCACCGGGGCCGCCCGGATCGAGCAGGGAGCTACCCGCGTAGCCGGGCATGATGTTGACGGCACCCGCCTCCATCGCGGCCCGGAACGGGATCATGTGGTACTTGATCGTCACCGCGTCGTAGACGATCAGCGCCTCGCCGCCCGCACCCTCGCCGGGCCAGTGCTTCACCGTGGCGAGCACCGACTGAGGGTTGAGCTCCGGACCGCCCTGCAACCCGGCCACGAGTGCCCGGACCTGCGCGGCGGCCACGTCGGCGTTCTCGCCGTTGCCCTCCTGGATGCGGGGGTAGAGCACCTTCGTGCCGACCTCCGCCAGCGGGCCGAGGACGCCTCGCGTACCCACCTCGAGCTGCTCGCGGCGCTGCATGTCGCCGAGCTTGTAGTCGAGCGGGTAGTTGCGGCCCGCCGCCAATCCGCTCTGCGTGGGGTAGGTGGTCTTGTAGCCGTGGATCGTGTCGCCCGCCGAGACGAACGGGATGCCCAGCCGCGACGTGGCCGAGTTGAGCAGGTAGTTGTGCAGGTCCGGGCCCTCGGCCGGGCCGAAGTGCCAGCCCGACTCCTTGAAGACCTGGGCGTTGTAGAACATCTGGTACGCCTTCTCGGTGATCGTCATCCGGCCGAGCAGGTCGCTGACCCGGGTCTCGACCGGCTGCCGCCAGTCCTCGTAGGGCTGGATCGCACCGTCGCGGTTGAGGTCGCGGGCGCCGTTGACGATGTTGATGCCGTCGGCGACCTGCTCCAGCACCGGCAGATAGACGCTGAATCTCCGGATGTTCGACGTGGTGGTGGCGCCGGAGCCGTTGACCGAGGTGATGTACCACTTGTAGGTCCAGCGGTCGGGCAGGTCCCAGGTCGGGGTGTAGGTCGTGCCCGTCGGCTCGGCGACCTTCGTGTAGAGGTCGATCAGGTTGCCGGGCTGGGTGAAGTCGTAGTCGGTCCGGCTGATGTTGATCCAGACCTGGTAGCGCACGGCACCGCCGACCGCCGCCCAGCTCAGTGCCGGTCGACGGGTGGTGGTGATCATCGCGGCGTCGGCGGGCGCCGAGAGCGCGAACTGCCCCGTCGTCGCCGGTGCCTTCGTCGGGCCCGAGAGCAGCGGCGGGGTCGACGCGCTCGTGTCCAGCGTGCCGAAGACCTGGAACTCCCAGAGCGAGTAGCCGTAGCCCGTGGCTCTCGCTGTGCCGTTGAAGCGCACGTAACGCCCGGTGCCGGTGACATTGAGCGTCTCGATGCCGCCCGGACCCGTGGTGGTCGAGTAGATCGTGGTCCAGGTGGTCGCGTCGTTGGACGTCTGGATCTGGTAGGCGCGGGCGAAGGCGCTCTCCCAGTTGAGCACGATCTTGCTGATGGTGCCGACGGCGCCGAGGTCCACCCGCAGCCACTGCGGATCGCTGAAGGCGCTGGACCACCGGGTGTTGACCCGGCCGTCCAGGGCCGCCGCCGGAGCGTTGCCGCCCTCATAGGACGAGCCCTCGACCTGCTTGTACTGCGAGATCGGCGTACCGGTGGGCGGCTGGGTGCCGCCGATCGTGCCGTAGACCTGGAACTCCCACAGGGAGTACCCCCAGCCCGTGGCCCTCGCCGTGCCGAGCATCCGCACATATCGGCCGCTGCCGGTGATGGCGAGGGTCTGCGTGCCGCCGGTCGAGGTGGTCGTGGAGTAGATCGTGGTCCAGGCGGTCGCATTGGCCGAGACCTGGATCTGGTAGGCGGTCGCGTAGGCCGCCTCCCAGATCAGCTTCACCTGGTCGATGGCGGCCGTGGCACCGAGGTCGACCTGGAGCCACTGCGGATCGGCGGCCGCGCTGGACCAGCGGCTGCCGACATTGCCGTCGACGGCGTTGACGGCCGGGGTGCCGCCGTTCTCGACGGACGACGCGGTGGCCGGTTTGCCCTGCGAGATGAGCGGGCCGGCCGCGTAGGCCTCCCGCTGCGCGACGATCGAGGGGATGAGGAGGGTGAGGCCGGCGAGCAGCGCGAGGAGGACCGCTGCGGTCGGCCGTCGGCGCCCGGGCAGGACGCCGAGCTGGTGTGGGGACATGACAGCTCCTTGGGACGGAGTTGAGGGATCCGGCCGCCGGTGCCGCGTAGGACGCGCGGCAGGTCCAGCGGCCGATGCTGTCTCGGAGAGCGCTCTCCTGACCCATAGAGTCATCGATCGCCAGCGATCCGTCAACCCCTCGCCCATTCCCGGCCCACACTGCAAGATCGCCGCAACTCTTGAAGAGATGGTGTTTCGGGCCGTCGGGCCTTAGGACCAACTCTTGAAGAGTTGCGGCGATCTTGGTTACCCCACCCTGGAGTTAGCTGCAGGCCACACCGTTGAGCTTGAAGCCGGTCGGGATCGGGCTGGACGAGCCGCCACCGGTGAAGGCGGGGGTCGCGATGGCACCGGCGGCGAGATTGGGCGACCAGGTCGGCGCCTTCGCCGTGAACGCCGTACCACTCGCGGTCCAGGTCGCGTTCCAGCCGTTGACCAGCGTCACGCCGGAGGGCGCGGTGAAGGTCAGCGTCCAGTTGTTGATCGCGGTGGTGCCGGTGTTCTTCACCGTGACGGTCGCGTTGAACCCGCCGCCCCAGGCGCTGTCCACCTTGTAGGTCACCTGGCACGAACCGCTGCCACCGGGCGGCGGCGAGCTGGACGGGCTCGGCGAGGGCGACACCGACCGGCTGGGGGACGGCGATGCGGACGGGGAGCGGCTGGCCGAGGGTGAGATCGACGGGGACGCGGGCGGCGGCGAGTAGGGGCCGGCCGCGATCGCCAGGTCATAGGCGCGCTGAGCGACGAACTGCCCCGCACCGGCGATGCAGCCGTCCGCCTCGCCCGGCAGCTTGATCCAGAGGAACGCGTCGATCGCGGAGTCGCCGGTCGCGGTGGTGCTCGGCGTACCGATGGCACGGCCCGTGGGGTCGCACCACTCGCTGCCGAGCGGACCGTTGCCGTTGCGGCTGGTGTCGATGACGGCCTTCAGGTTCGAGTGCCCGGTCGCCGCTATGACCTGCTTGGCGTATGCGATCTCGGTCGACGAGTACCGGTAGTTGGAGACGTTGAGCGAGATGCCGTCGGCGCTGTTGGCGATGTCCGCCGCATTGAGTCGGGCGGCAGCCTCACCGGCGGCGAGCCAGCCGGAGTGACCGGCGTCGAAGTAGACCTTGGCGCTGCTGGAGCCCGCCTTCAGCTTCTTCCCCGCGTACGCCATGGAGGCCTTGGTGTCCGTCTGCTGCTGCGCGGTCATGCAGTTCGTCATGATCGGCAGTACGTCGGGTTCGAGGATGATCGTGGCCGGCTTGCCGCCGAGCCCCGCCGAGACCTCGTCGATCCAGGCCCGGTAGGCGGCGTGGCTGGGCGCGCCGCCGGTGCTCGCGCCGCTGCAGTCGCGGTTGGGGATGTTGTAGACGACGAGGATCGGGATCTTCCCCGCCGTCGCCGCCGCATTGACGAAGGAGCTGACCTCGCCGCGAACCGTCGAGGTGTTGGTCGTCGTATACCACCGGCCCTGCGGGACGCTCGCGACCCGATCCCGGATCACCGGAGTCTTCGAGTCCGACGGGTTGGCGGCGACCCACTTGGCCGCGTTGGTCTGCGGGTCCACATAGAACGCCGAGTCTGCGGCGCTGGCGGCGGGCACCGCGAGCAGGCCGACCGCGGCTGCGATCGCCGCGGTGCCGAGAGCGGCGACGAGCGGCGGGAGAACGGTTCTGGTGCGCATGCTCACTACCTTTCAAGCCGTGAAGGTGGCGCGACAGCGAACGTGGGAGCGTTCCCACGAACTGTAACGGCGATAGCGGGCTATGTGAATACCCTGTGTCCCTCGCGTTTCGACACGAATTTCGACGCCCGGTCCGCAGGGTCGAGCGGCCAGGTCCTCGGGGGCGCACGGCTAGGTCCGATTTCCGCTAGCCCGACGGCATCGTGCGAGGCAGACTCAAGGGATGGATCATTACCCCGCGATCAGCAGCCGGGATCGACGGTTCGACGGACGGTTCTGGTTCGGGGTCACCACCACCGGGATCTTCTGCCGTCCGAGCTGCCCCGCCCGCACACCCAAGCCCGCCAACGTGCGCTACTTCGCCAGCGCCGCGGCCGCCGCGAAGGCAGGGTTCCGGGCGTGCCGCAGGTGCCGCCCGGCGGCGATTCCCGGCTCGGCGCAGTGGGACTTCCGGGCCGACGTCACCGCCCGCGCGTTCCGGCTCATCGCCGACGGCGTCGTCGACCGCGACGGCGTGCCGGGCCTCGCCGACCGGGTCGGCTACACCGAGCGGCACCTGCACCGGCTGCTCGTCGACGAGTTCGGCGTCGGTCCGCTCGCCCTGGCCCGGATGCAGCGGGCGCAGACCGCGCGGACATTGATCGAGTCGACGTCCCTGGGGCTCACCGAGATCGCGTTCGCCGCCGGGTTCGGCAGCGTGCGCCAGTTCAACGACACCATCCGCGAGGTCTACGGCTGCGCCCCCTCGGAGCTGCGCCGGGACCCCGGCGGCAATGACGGCACGATCGAGTTGGAGCTGCCGTTCCGGCCGCCGCTGCACGACGCGTCGCTCTTCGAGTTCCTCGGCGCCCGCTCCGTCTCCGGCGTCGAGTCGGGCGACTCGGAGCACTACGAGCGGTCCCTGCGGCTGCCGCACGGCCGGGCCTCGGTCACGCTCCGCGCGGGCACCTCGACGATCCATGCCGCGCTGCGCCTCGCCGACCTGCGCGATCTCGCCCCGGCCGTGGCGCGCATCCGCCGCCTGCTCGACCTCGACGCGGACCCCGTCGCCGTCGACACCGCGCTCGCCGCAGACCCCGCGCTCGCGCCGCTGGTCCATGCCGAGCCGGGGGTACGCCTCCCGCGCGCCGTCGACGGCTTCGAAGCCGCCGTGCGTGCCATCGTGGGCCAGCAGGTGAGCGTGGCCGGCGCGCGTACCGTCCTGGGGCGGCTCGTCGCCGACGGCCTCTTCCCGAGCCCGGCCGAGGTGCTGGCGCTACCCGACGACGCGTTCTCGATGCCCACCAAGCGGCGCGAGACGCTCCGCACACTCGCCGAAGCCGTCCTCGGCGGCATGGCGCTGGACCCCGGTGCCGACCGCACCGCGACCCGCGAGGCCCTGCTGTCCCTGCCCGGCATCGGCCCCTGGACCGCCGACTACGTGGCACTGCGGGCGCTCGGCGACCCGGACATCTTCCTCCCCACCGACCTGGGCACACTGCGAGCTGCGGCGAAGCTCGGCCTGCCCGACACGCCGAAGGGGATCGCGGCGTACGCCGAGCGGTTCAGCCCCTGGCGGTCGTACGCGCAGATCAGGTTGTGGCGCCTCGCATGATCGCCGTTAACGCATGCCCGATCGGCTATGAACAAAGATCATAGAGATAGCCTACTAGACATGTAGGAAAAGTATGGTTAATCTCAAGGTCCGAGCTCACCCCGGCTGATCCACAGTGGAGGCGATTGTGACGATGCGTCGATGTCAACGCCCGTCCCACGCCTTCCGCCGACCGTCGCTGATTAGGAGCCGACCGATGTCCACTCTGACGCTGCCCGCCCTGACCACCACCCCTCGTCGATCAGCCGGAGAGGAACTGACCGTCACCGTGCGGCTCACCCTCGCCGGTCACGGAGCGCCCGATGCCGCAGAACGGCTCGTCGCAGCGCTCCACGCGGCGTCACTGCCCACCACCGTCATCGGCTCCGGCTGGCGCGACCCGGCACCCGTCGTCCCGCCGGTCGATGCCGACCTGGTGCTCGACACCAACCGGCGGACCGCGCGGCTGGCCGGCGAGCCGATCCGCTTCACCCGCCGTGAGTACGATCTGGTGCTCTTCCTCGCCGAGCACGCCGGATCCGTCTTCACCCGGCTCCAGCTCCTGCGCGCGGTCTGGGGCCACGAGTTCAGCGGCGAGCGGACCGTCGATGTCCACATCCGCCGGATCCGGGTCAAGCTCGGCTCCCTCGGCCCGCAGATCGCCACGGTCCACGGCTTCGGCTACCGCCTCGACGAGCCGCAGAAGGTCGCGGTCGTCTAGGTCCGCACGTCCCCTGACGCAACTCTTCAAGAGTTGTTGTTTTCCGCACTCGCGCTTAACAACAACTCTTGAAGAGTTGCGACGGAGGGGTTGAGCGTCCCCGCACTACTCTGGCGAGTGTGGAGACTGTTGCGATCATCGTGGTCTGCCTGGCCGTCGGCGGTGTGCTCGGCTGGTTCGTCGCCAACAGCCGCAGTGCCGCCGAAATCGCCCGCCTCTCGGCCACCCTGGAGATGACCCAGTCCGGCGAGGCCCGGCTGGAGCAGTCCATGCGGGCGCTGAGCTACGAGGCGACGATCCAGTCACATGAGGCGGTCACCCGAGCGGTCGCCCCGCTCCACGACACACTGCGGCGCTATGAGCAGCAGATCGGCGAGCTGGAGCGCGATCGCGTCGACGCTTACGCCAGTCTGCGTACGGAGCTGCAATCCGTCGCCTCCGTCTCGACACTGCTGAAGAACGAGACGAGCCAGCTCGTCGCCGCACTGCGCGCCCCTCAGGTACGCGGGCGCTGGGGCGAGCACCAGCTCCGCCGGATCATCGAGGCGGCCGGGATGCTGGAGCACTGCGACTTCTCCGAGCAGGTCACCGCCACGACCGACGCCGGGGTCGTCCGCCCCGACCTCGTGGTGCGGCTGCACGGCGGCCGGGAGGTCGTGGTCGACGCGAAGGCCCCGTTCGACGCCTACCTCTCGGCGATGGAGGCCCGCGACAGCCGCCAGCGCGACACGCATCTCGACTCGCACGCCAGGGCCCTGCGGTCGCACGTCGAGATCCTCGGTGCCAAGAACTACTGGATGGCGTTCACGCAGACACCGGAGTTCGTGGTGCTCTTCATCCCCGCCGACACGTTCCTCGACGCCGCACTGCAGCGGGATCCGTCGCTGCTGGAGTACGCCTTCGCCCGCAACGTGGTCCTCGCGACCCCGGCGACGCTGGTGGCGCTGCTGCGGACCGTCGCGTACTCCTGGCGGGCCGAAGCACTCGCGAGCAACGCGGCGGAGGTGCACCGGCTCGGCCGGGCGCTTTACGAGCGGATCGCCACGCTCGGCGACCACGTCGGCAAGCTCGGCGGGGCGCTGGGGAGCGCGGTCACGGCTTACAACAAGGCGGTGGGTTCGCTGGAGTCACGCGTGCTGGTCAGTGCCCGCCGCCTCGCCGAACTCGGCATCAGCGACGGTGACCTGGAGACGCCGCAGCAGCTGGAGATCGCACCCCGGCAGCCGCAGGCGCCCGAACTCACGCAGTGATCCTCAGCCTGCGGTGACGCCGGCTGCCTTCATGTCGCGCTTGAGGTCCTGCGGCAGGGAGAAGACGAGCCGCTCCTCGATCGCGTTGATCTCCTCGAGGTCGGCGAAGCCGCGCTCCGCGAGGAAGGCGACCACATCCTCGACCAGGTTCTCCGGGACGCTGGCGCCGGAGGAGAGGCCGACGGTGGTGGCGCCCTCCAGCCACTCCTCCTGGATCTCGTGGGCGAAGTCGACCAGGTATCCCGCACGGGAACCGGCGTCCTTGGCGACCTCGACGAGGCGGACCGAGTTGGAGGAGTTACGCGAGCCGACCACGATCATGACATCGCACTCGGGTGCGATCTGCTTCACGACCTGCTGGCGGTTCTGCGTGGCGTAGCAGATGTCGTCGCTCGGCGGGGACTGCAGCATCGGCAGCTTCTCCCGCAGCTTCGCGACGGTCGCGACGGTCTCGTCGACGCTCAGCGTGGTCTGCGAGAGCCAGACGACCTTGTTGGGGTCGCGCACGGTCACCTTGTCGACATCGCCCGGGCCGTCCACGAGCTGGATGCGGGCGGGAGCCTGGCCGGTCGTACCGATGACCTCCTCGTGCCCCTCGTGACCGATGAGCAGGATGTCGTAGTCGTCGGCGGCGAAGCGGCGGGCCTCGTGGTGGACCTTCGTCACCAGCGGGCAGGTCGCGTCGATCGCCCGCAGGCTGCGCTCCTTGGCCTGCTCGTAGACCTCGGGGGCGACACCGTGTGCCGAGAAGATGACCGTGGCGCCCTCGGGCACCTCGAAATTCTCCTCGACGAAGATCGCACCGGCCGCCTCCAGCGTGGCGACGACATGCTTGTTGTGCACGATCTCCTTGCGGACGTAGATCGGGGCACCATAGGTCTTGAGGGCCAGCTCGACCGTCTGCACAGCGCGGTCGACGCCGGCGCAGTAGCCACGGGGCTTGGCGAGCAGAACGCGCTTGCGAGGAGGAGTCACGACGTTATCGTACCCAGCCCCTAGGCTGAGCGCTGTGACGAGCAGCCCAGAGGAGCCATGGCCGGTACGCCGGGTCAGCCAGAGCATCGGCCAGTGGATCGGCAAGCTCGGCTCGCTCTGGGTCGACGCCCAGATCGCCCAGATCTCGCGCAGACCCGGTTCCAGCACGGTGTTTCTGACCCTGCGGGACCCCTCGGCCGACATCAGCCTCACCGCGACGGCCACCCGGGATGTCCTGGATTCGGGTGCTCCGGATCTGCAGGACGGCGCTCGCGTCGTGGTGCACGGGAAACCGGATTTTTACCCCGCTCGGGGGACACTCTCGCTGAGGATTGACGAGATCCGGCAGATCGGCGAGGGCGAGCTCAAGGCACAGATCGAGAAGCTGCGGCTGCAGTTGCAGGCCGAAGGGCTCTTCGACCCCCGCCGCAAGCGCCGGCCTCCGTTCCTGCCCAACCGGATCGGCCTGATCACCGGCCGGGCCAGCGCAGCCGAGCGCGACGTGCTCACCAACGCCAAGCGCCGCTGGCCCGCGATCGACTTCCGCGTGATCAACGTCGCTGTCCAGGGTGCGGGTTCCGTACCCGAGATCGTCACCGCGTTGAAGCAGCTCGACCTCGACGCCACGATCGACGTGATCATCCTCGCTCGCGGGGGCGGTTCGTTCGAGGATCTGCTGCCCTTCTCCAACGAGGCGCTCTGCCGAGCAGTCTTCGCCTGCTCGACGCCCGTCATCTCGGCGATCGGCCACGAACCCGACACCCCGCTCGTGGACTACGTCGCGGACCTGCGCGCCTCCACGCCCACCGATGCCGCCAAGCGGGTCGTGCCGGACGTGATGGAGGAGGTCAGGCTCATCGGCGTCGCCCGCGGCCGGCTCAACCGCGCCATCCGCAACCGGGTCGACCGCGAGCAGCAGCGCATCACCTCGATGCGGTCGCGACCCTCGCTGGCCCGGCCGCACGCGATGCTCGACCGGATGCAGGGCGAGGTCACCGCAATGGCGCAGCGCGCCCGGCGGCATCTCGATCACCGCCTGACCAGGGCCGATGGTGATCTCGCTCACGTGCTGGCTCGGCTACGGGCGCTCTCCCCCGCGGCGACGCTCGGCCGCGGCTACGCCATCGTGCAAGCCGACGACGGACGGGTGCTCCGCGATGCCGCGACGGTCGGCGCCGGAGACGCGCTGCGGGTCCGACTCGCCGAGGGCGAGCTTCGGGTTACGGTGTCCGAATGACCGCGACCGAATCCCTCTCCTACGAGCAGGCCCGCGCCGAGCTCGCCCAGGTGGTCGAGAAGCTGGAGGCGGGTGGCTCCACCTTGGAGGAGTCACTCGCCCTGTGGGAGCGCGGCGAGGAGCTCACCGCGATCTGCCAGCGCTGGCTCGACGCAGCCCGCGCCCGCCTCGACGCCGTCCACCCCCAGGCAAGCTAGACGCCGCCCACCCCACCTCCAGCCTCGCCGTGCCCCGGCACCCACCCGCACACCGCACGCCTCGCCCCGGCACCCACCCGCACACCGCACGCCGCACACCGCACGCCGGCACCCACCCGCACACCGCACGCCTCGCCCCGGCACCCACCCGCACGCCGCACACCGCACGCCGGCACCCACCCGCACACCGCATGCCTCGCCCCCGGCACCCACCCGCCCCGTGCACGCCGCGCCCAGGCACCCACCCGCACGCCGCGCCCAGCCCCACGCCGCGCCCAGCCCCACGCCGCGCCCAGCCCCACGCCGCGCCCAGCCACCACCCGCACGCTGTACGCCACGCCGCACGCCGTACCAGTGTCGCCGCGCCCACCCATCGCCTACGGCATGATCGTGTTGTTTCTCGGAAACTGCCCCCTCCGGCCCACCGCGAGGCCCTTATTTCCCGGAAATAGCGCGATCATCAGTTCCGGAAGCAGCGCGATCACCAGCCCTGCACACCCGCGCCTCAACTCTCCGCACTCCACCCGCGGACGCCCTGTGCCGCAGCCAGCTTGTACCCGGTCGACGTCTCCCGGCGATCCGCCACTGCGAGACCGACACCTCGCGTCCGCGCCTGCACGCACCCGCAGACGCTTCGCCTACACACGCACCCCGCACCCGCACCCGCACCCGCACCCGCACCCGCACCCGCATTAGCGAACGCCCCGAACCGCCGCCACACCAACCGTGACGTTGAGCGCTCGATTGATCGCGCCTTCTTTGGGGAAAACGGTGCGATCAAGGTGCTTGATCGCACCGTTTTCCCCAAAGAAGGTGCGATCAAGAGACACTGCGGGCTGGCGGAGGGCACGCAGCACGCAGAGGTCACGTCTGGTTTGGGGAAGCAGACGTGATCATGGCGCTATATCACGTCTGCTTCCCCAAACCAGACGTGATCACCCACCCCCGGCTACGCGCAGACGAACAGGCCAGGGCGCCGTCAGGGTTGTTTCACGAAATAGCACGCCAGCCAGCCGACCCGGCCAAGGCTGCGCGGGTGACGGCGAGCTACAGCAGGTGCTCCGCCAGCGCGACCAGGTCCGCCTGGGCCGCCCGGCCGCTGATCACTACCGTGACACCCTCACGCGTCAGGACCAGGGCGTTCTCCTTTTCGCGGCCGGTCCAGACCTGCCACTCGACGCCTTCCACGTTGACCGTGCCGGTCTGCTCACCGGCCGTGGTCAGCTCCTCGCGGGCCAGTCCGGGCCGCTTCGCCTCGACGAGCTGCAGCCCGTCCTCACCCCGCGTCAGGTAGCCCAGCCGCAGCGTGTTGGTCCGGCCGTCGAACCGGGCCGTCGCGACCTGCCAGCCCTCGGGGAGTTCCTGCGGGGTGAGCGAGAACCCGGCCTGCCCGGCCCTGGCGATCTCCTCGGTCGGATCGACCGTGACCGGTGCGTCCCCGCCGTGCAGCCCTCGGTAGAAGATCATGATCAAGATGACCGGAACGATGAGCACGAGCAGCGAGAGGGCCATATCCTTCGGAGTACGCCCACCGCGCTTGTCGGTCACAGTGTCAGCCGAAGCCACAGTGTCAGCCGAAGCCACATCAGCCGAGGCCACAGCATCAGTCGAGGCCATACCGTCAGCCGAGGCCGCAGCGTCGGGCGAGGTCACGGGGGTCTGCGTCACGTCGGCCAGTATCCCCCAAGGCCCCTGAATGAGCGTTAACGCGGTCGACATGCCAGGATGCGATCATCCCCACATCCCCTGCTACGGACCCAACCGACCCCGCAACCGACCCCGCAACGAAGCGAGGAGTGCAACCGATGGCCGGCACGCGTACGCCACAAGATCTTGACCGTAACCTGGCACTCGACCTTGTCAGAGTGACCGAGGCCGCCGCGATGTCGGCCGGCCGCTGGGTAGGCAGAGGCGACAAGGAAGGCGGCGACGGCGCAGCCGTCGACGCGATGCGCAAGCTGATCAACTCGATCCCGATGCGCGGTGTCGTCGTCATCGGCGAGGGCGAGAAGGACAATGCGCCGATGCTCTACAACGGGGAGTTGGTCGGCGACGGCACGGGCCCCGAGGTGGACGTGGCGGTGGACCCGGTCGACGGCACGACGCTGATGAGCAAGGGCATGCCCAACGCGCTCGCTGTGCTCGCGGTCGCCGAGCGGGGCGCGATGTTCGACCCGAGCGCCGTCTTCTACATGGAGAAGCTCGTCGTCGGACCCGAGTGCGCAGACGTGATCGACATCGAGGCCGGTGTCGCGGAGAACCTGCGCCGGATCGCCAAGGTCAAGAACTCCGACGTCTCCGATGTCACGGTCTGCATCCTCGACCGACCCCGCCACTCGGAACTCGTCGCCGAGATCCGGGCGACCGGTGCCCGGATCAACTTCATCACCGACGGCGACATCGCCGGTGCGATCGCCGCCGCCCGTGACGGTTCCGATGTGGACGTGCTGATGGGCATCGGCGGTACGCCGGAGGGCATCATCGCCGCGTGCGCCATGAAGTGCCTGGGTGGCGCGATTCAGGCGAAGCTGTGGCCGCGCGACGCCGCCGAACGGGAGAAGGCGCTGGCGGCGGGGCATGACCTCGACCGGGTGCTGCACACCAACGATCTCGTCCGCGGCGACAACGCCTTCTTCGTCGCGACCGGCGTCACCTCGGGCGACCTGGTCCGGGGCGTGCGTTACCGCTCGGGAACGGCATATACCCAGTCGCTGGTGATGCGGTCGAAGTCCGGCACGATCCGCGTGATCGACAGCTATCACCGCCTGGAGAAGCTCAACCTCTACTCTGTGGTCGACTTCGACGGCCGCCCGCTCTGACCTCGACCGTGATCGACTAACCTCGGGTTACGTGACCGGATCAAGAACGCGCACTCTGGGGATCTTCGCCGCCTTCCTCGGCGGGATCGGTGCCGCGGTGCAGGCCCGGATCAACGGTGAGCTGGGCGCACGGCTCAACGACGGCATCGCGGCCGCGGTCATCTCCTTCGGCTCCGGCCTGGTGCTGCTGACGATCGCGGTGCTCGCCCTCCCCGCCGGGCGGGCGGGTCTCGGGCTCGTCGCCGCGAAGCTGCGCGACGGTCGGATGCGCGCCTGGGAGTGCCTCGGCGGTGCCTGTGGTGCGCTGCTCGTGGCGAGCCAGGGCCTCACCGTCGCGACGCTCGGGGTCGCGACCTTCACCGTCGCCGTCGTCGCGGGCCAGACCGGCAGCGGGCTCGCCGTCGACCGCGCCGGGATCGGGCCGGGCGGGGTTCGCCCCATCACGACACAGCGCGCGCTGGGTGCCGCGCTGACGGTGGTCGCCGTGCTCATCGCGGTGAGCAACCATCTCGGCGCCCCCGGTTCGCTGCTGCTGGCGATCCTGCCGCTCGTCGCCGGCGCCGGGATGGCGTGGCAGGCCGCGGCCAACGGGCGGGTCCGGGCAGCGTCCGGCGGCGTCCTGCCGACCACGTTCATCAACTTCGCGGTGGGTACGACAGCCCTGCTGCTCGCCTTCGCCGTGTCACTCGCCGTTCGGGGGGTGCCGACGGGCTCCCTGCCGACCGAACTCTGGCTCTACCTGGGTGGCATCCTCGGAGTCGGCTTCATCGCGATGGCGGCGGCGGTCGTGCGGCACATCGGGGTGCTGCTGCTGGGGCTGGGCATGATCGCCGGCCAGGTCTCCGGAGCGCTCATCCTCGACCAGTTCGCCCCGGGCAGGGCCGGACAGCCGAGCGCGTCAACGCTGCTGGGTGCGGCGTTGACGCTGGTGGCGGTGGCTATCGCGGGGCGGAGCGGTAAAGCTCGGCCGTCTTCCTGAGCGACTCGTCGAGCGGTGTCGGCGCGATGCCGAAGGTGCGCTCGGTGTGCGACGAGTCGAGGATGAAGGGGCGCTGGAACTGGTACTGCATCTCCCGCATCGCCCGCGCCATCGGCACGACGATCCCCGCCGACCACAGCACCGGGCGAGGCACCTCGCGAACGGTGGGCCGGGGTGCGCCGATGAGTTCGTTGGCCCGCTCGGCGGCGGCCCGCATCGAGATCGCGGGCGCGGTCGGCGCGTGCCAGGCGTGGCCCCAGGCCGACTCCGTGGCGGCCGCGATGACGAGGGCGTTGGCCGCGTCGCCGATCGTGGTCCAGCTGTGCGGCTGGCCGGGGTCGCCGAGGGCGTATCCGGTCCTGCCGTTGGCGGTGCGGGTCAGCACGACATCGCCGAGGAACCCGTTGACCCGGTAGCCCAGGTAGTCGCTGGCCCGGACCTCGGTGGCGCGGATCCGGCCGGCCTGGTGCAGCGCGAGCGCGTCGTGCCACATCTTCGCCCGGATGCCGCCCTTGACCGTGGTCGCGACCAGCGGCATCTCCTCGGTCATCGGCACGGTGACCGGGCCGTAGCCGTAGAGGCAGGACATCGTCGCGAGCACCGCACCGGAGGACTCGGCGGCGCTCAGCAGCGCGGCTGCGAGTGGTGGCCAGATCTCCGGCCAGGTGTGGTACTGCGGGGGGTTGGCGCAGTTGTAGAGCGCATCGGCACCGGCTGCGTGCCTGCTCAGCACCGCGGCGTCGGACGCGTTGGCGGCGACGGCGGTGGCACCGGCGACCTGGGTGCCGCGCCGGGTGACGACCGAGACGTCGTGGCCGGCGGTGACGAGAAGTCCCGCGACGGCGGTGCCGATCGGTCCGGCGCCGACGACAACGTGCTTGCCCATGGTGATCTCCCTGATTCTGTCCGCATCCACGGTGCGGCTCTCCGATTTGAGAGCACCGCTCTCGTTCTAGAACTACATTCTCATGAGCGTCGCTTCCCGTCAAGAGCACCGCTCTGATAATCTTCGGTCATGTCTGCACCAGGGATAAGAGCCCGCGTCCGCGCCGAGATGATCGACGAGATCAAGGCGGTCGCCACGAAGCACCTCCACTCCGACGGCGCCAACCTCTCGCTCCGGGCGGTCGCCCGCGATCTCGGGATGGTCTCGTCGGCGGTCTACCGGTATTTCGCCAGCCGCGACGACCTGCTCACCGCATTGATCATCGATGCATACAACGAGCTCGCCGACGCGGTGGACACCGCCGTGGATGCCTTGCCGCACAGCGACTTCCGGGGACGGTGGCTCGCCCTGGGCTCGGCGACGAGGGCCTGGGCCGTCGCCAAACCGGCCGAGTACGCGCTGCTGTTCGGCTCACCCGTGCCGGGCTACAAGGCGCCGGCGGAGACGATCGAACCGGGGGTCCGCCCGGTGCGTACCTTCATCAAGATCTTGGTGGACGCCGCCGAGGCCGGAGCGCTGCGACCCACACCGGGCGAGCGGCTGCCGCGCCCGACCCGCGACGCGATGGCCTTCATCCGCACCGACCTCGGCGTGGACCTGGCCGAGCCGATGATCTTCCGGGCGGTGACGTGTTACTCGCAGCTCATGGGCTCGATCAGCTTCGAGCTGTGGGGCCGTTACGGCGCGGACTTCCCCAACCAGGGCGCGATCCTCGACCACCAGCTCACCGAACTGGCGGATTACCTGGGACTGCGCTAGTCGGCGGTCCCGCCGCTGCTGTGGCCGGGGAAGAGGTGCGCATCGGGGTTGATGATGACCGCGGCGTTGTTGACCGCCGTGGCCGCCTCGCCGAAGCCGGTCGCGATCAGCCGCACCTTGCCCGGGTACTCCACGATGTCGCCGGCCGCGAAGATCCGCTGCAGGTTCGTCGCCATGGTGGAGTCGACGAGGATGTGCCGCTTGTCGAGGGCGAGCCCCCACTCGGCGATCGGGCCCAGGTCGGCGGTGAAGCCGAGCGCGGCGACGATCGTCTGGACCGGGATCGACTCGGCGACCCCGCCCTTCGGCGTCACCTCCACGGCCTCCACAGTGGCACCGCCGAGGATCTTGCTGACCTCGGCGTTGACGATGATGCGGACCGGCAGGGTCTTCACCCTGTCGATGGTCGCGGCGTGCGCGCGGAACTTGTCGCGGCGGTGCACCAGCGTGACGCTCTTGGCGATGTCGGCGAGCGCGAGCGCCCAGTCGAAGGCCGAGTCGCCACCGCCGACGATCACCACGTCGTGGCCGGCCAGATCGGCGAGGCGCGGCACGAAGAAGACGATGCCCGAGCCGGTGAAGTCCGCCGCAGCGGGCAGTGGGCGCGGGGTGAACGACCCCATCCCGCCCGTGATCAGCACCGAGCCGCAGCGGAAGCGCTCGCCGTTGGTGAGCGTGAGCTCGGGCAGACCGTCGACGTAGGTGATCGTCTCCGCCCGCGTGCCGAGCTGGTACTCCGGGTGGAAGGCGGCGGCCTGCTCGACGAGGTTGGCGACGAGCTCGCGGCCGCGGATGGCGGGGAAGCCCGCCACGTCGAAGATCAGCTTCTCCGGGTACATCGCCGTGACCTGGCCGCCGGGCTCCGGGAGCGCATCGACGACGACGGTGCTGAGGCCGCGGAAACCCGCGTAGTAGGCGGCGAAGAGCCCCGTGGGGCCCGCCCCGATGACCGCCACATCGATCTCACGCATGCCCCACCATAAGGCTCCTGGAGCCGTCAGGAAAGGTCCTCAACGGCCGCTCGAATGGCGGCCGCGAAGTGCGACACCTGGGTGTAGACGCCCGGGTACTGTCTGCGCGCGCAGCCGACACCCCAGCTGACGATGCCGACCTGCACATAACCGCTGGCGGTCGCGTGGACCATCGGCCCGCCCGAATCACCCTGACAGGTGTCCTTGCCGCCGTTGCCCGCGCAGAGCATGTCACCGGGCACGAAGGAATAACCGGCCTTCCGGTACGCCGACCCGCAACTCCCGTCCGAGACGAACGGCACCGTGGCGACCCGGAGGAAGCGCTGCTGCCGCATCGAGCCCTCGCTGGTGGAGCCCCAGCCCATCACGGTGAACGTGCCGCTGTCGTAACCCGTGCCGGAGGCGATCGACAGGGTCGGCAGCGGCAGCTCCTCGCGCAGGCGGATGACGGCCCAGTCATCGCCGAGCGTCACGTCGTCGAAGCCGGGTGCCCGCTTGAGCGACGCCCCGCGTACCACATGGATGTTCGGGTCGTCGAGGTCGGCGGAGCCGGCCAGGACCGTGATCGACGATGCGCTGGAGCCGACGCAGTGCGCGGCCGTGAGGACGAAGCCGGGCTTGATCAGCGAACCGCCACAGCCGGTGGAGAGGTGGACCATCCACGGGTAGGCGTGTGCACCGGCCTGCGTGCCGCCCACCACCTCGATGCGATTGTCCGGCGTGGCGGGGCCGGCCGTCGATTCGGTCCATGCCGCCGTGGCGAGCACTACCGCGATCCCAACCGTCCCCGCCCGCACCACACGCCACAGCCGCATCGCTACCCCCTTGGATCACCTGGGGTCAGCGTAACGGTCATATAGGAGGTTTAAGGACGTTTTAGTACCAACCCACATCCTCGGAGTGCTGCCAGGCCTTGCACGGCGTCTTGTAGCGGCCCTTGATGTAGCCGAGGCCCCACTTGATCTGCGTGGCCGGGTTGGTCTTCCAGTCCGCGCCGGCCGACTTCATCTTGTCGCCGGGGAGCGCCTGCGGGATGCCGAAGGCGCCGGAGCCCTCGTTGTAGGCCTTGTAGTTCCAGCCGCTCTCGCGCTTCCAGAGCTTGTCGAGGCACGGCATCTGGTCGAGCCCGAAGCCGGCCTTGAGCAGCAGCGCACAACCGGTCGCGCGAGCGCCCTTGTACGCGTTGCAGGAGGCCGGGATCGGCCCGTAGACGGGCGGCTTCGTCGGTGTGGTCGAGCCGCCGGTGTTGCGGGCGGCACCACGCCGGCTCGCCTCGTCGTTCGCAGCCTTCACTCGGGCAGCGGCGAGTGCCGCTGCCGCGGCGGCCTGCGCTCTGGCGGCCTCGGCGAGCTTCTCCCGTTCCACAGCGGAGTCGCGCACGCCCTGCTTGGCCAGCTCCACCTCGGCTGCGGTGAGCTCGCTGCCGAAAACGGCGGTCACCGGACGGTCCGGCTGGTCGAGATATAGTCCGGCGCCGATGCCACTGGCGAGTACGGCGATCGCGAGGGCGCGAATGCCTAATCGACCGAGGGATGGTCTCGTCACGGGGGGTAATCCCTTCGTCGGAGGCCGTGGCGCGACGAAGATCGACCTCTAACGACGGTCTCCGTTGGCCACAGTCTGGGGGTGACCCCGACTACCCTGCCTAGCCATCCGGCGCCGTGCATCCCTCGGGCGGGCGACTGTGGCAGCTGTCACGCCACAAATCGCCCGCAATCCGGACGAGGGGTAAGGCTATTGGGGGATGTCCTCCAACAGGTCGGTGACCATCTCCGCGATCGGAGATCGCTCGGAACGGGTCAGCGTCACGTGCGCGAAGAGCGGGTGACCCTTAAATGCTTCGATGACCGCGGTGACTCCGTCGTGACGCCCCACGCGCAGATTGTCACGCTGAGCAACATCGTGGGTCAGCACGACCCGTGATCCCTGACCGATCCGCGAGAGCACGGTCAGCAGGACGTTACGCTCCAACGACTGCGCCTCATCGACGATGACGAACGCGTCGTGCAGGCTCCGGCCCCGGATGTGGGTGAGCGGCAGGACCTCGATCAGGCCGCGTGCCATCACCTCGTCCAGGACGTTGTCGTGCACGACCGCGCCGAGCGTGTCGAAGACCGC
Organism: Allocatelliglobosispora scoriae; assembly: GCF_014204945.1. NCBI lineage: Bacteria > Bacillati > Actinomycetota > Actinomycetes > Micromonosporales > Micromonosporaceae > Allocatelliglobosispora > Allocatelliglobosispora scoriae. The sequence continues at coordinate 4,263,019 of NZ_JACHMN010000002.1, read as the reverse complement.
CTGCGCCCAGGGCGACATCTTCTCGGCCTCGCTGCCGGGCAGGTAGCCCAGCTCCTGGCCGCCGACGGCGTAGAGCGGGCGGAACACGATCACCTTGCGGTGCTTGCGCCGCTCCATCACCTGCTCCAGACCGGCGCAGAGCGCCAGCGCCGACTTGCCCGTGCCGGCTCGGCCGCCCAGCGAGACGATGCCCACCGAGTCGTCGAGGAGCAGGTCGAGGGCGATGCGCTGCTCGGCGGAGCGGCCATGCAGGCCGAACGCCTCGCGGTCGCCCCGGACCAGCCGGGTGGTCTTGTCGGCCTGCACCCGCCCGAGCGCGGAGGCCCGGCCGGTGCTGAGCACGAGTCCAGTGTGGACAGGGAGCCCCGCCGCACCGTCCAGATCTATGGATTCACCGTTGTAGAGCGCCTGCAGATCGTCATCACCGATCCCCACCTCCACCAGCCCGGACCAGGTCGGATCGGCCGCCTGACCGTGCCGGTACTCGTCGGCGGGCAGGCCGACGGCCGCCGCCTTCACCCGCAGTGGCATGTCCTTGCTCACGAGCGTCACCCGGAGCCCGTCCGCGGCGAGCCCGAGGGCGACCGCGAGGATCCTGGTGTCATTCGAGCCGTTGCGCAGCCCTATCGGCAGGCTCGCCGAGTCGGAGTGGTTGAGCTCGACCCGCAACGTGCCGCCCGCATCGTTGATGCGTATCGGCTCGTCCAATCGTCCATGCCGGACACGGAGCTCGTCGAGACGCCGGAGCGCCTCACGTGCGAACCAGCCCAGTTCCGGGTGATGCCGCTTGCCCTCAAGCTCGCTGATGACCACGAGTGGAAGGACGACCTCGTGCTCGGCGAAGCGGAAAGCCGCCGCCGGGTCAGCGAGCAGGACCGAGGTGTCCAGGACGAAGGTGTGTCTGGGTTCGTCGTGTGATGACTGAGTCGCAGAGGCAACCATGATTCAAAGTAGCTGGCTCTGCACACCTTCGCCTAGAGCCACGCTGATATGTCTTTATTGATGCTTATTGGCCGAAACGTCGCTGTCGGTGGGCATATGCTCGAAGTGCCCGAAGGAAATCGACATGCCGGAAATCAGGCCAGTTGGCATCGCAGAAGTAGAACTCCGAGTGCGCCGACTGCCACAGCAGGAATCCGGAGAGCCGCTGCTCACCACTGGTACGGATGATCAGATCGGGATCCGGCTGGCCCCTCGTGTATAGATGCTCGGCGATGTGCTCGACGTCGAGGACCTCCACGAGCTCCTCGATCGTGCCGCCCGATTTCGCATGCTCCTGAAGAAGCGACCGGACCGCGTCGGCGATCTCCCGCCGCCCGCCGTAGCCCACGGCGATGTTGACCTGAGCGCCCTCGATCCGATCCGCCGTGCGCTCCTCGGCACCCTTGAGGGCGGCCGCGTTGGAGGAGGGCAGCAGGTCGAGCGCGCCGACCATCCGCAACCGCCAGGGGTTTCCCTCCTCGGCGAGCTCGGTCGCGAGGTTTTCGATGATCTGGAGCAGCGGATCGAGCTCGGCGGCCGGCCGGCGCAGGTTGTCGGTCGCGAGCAGATAGAGCGTGACGTGCTTGATCCCCGCCTCGTCACACCAGTTGAGCATGTCGATCACGCGGCGGGCACCGACCCGGTGGCCGTCGTTGGGGTCGACATAACCCATCTCCCGAGCCCAGCGCCGGTTGCCGTCACACATGACGCCGACGTGCTTGGGACGCGCTTTGCCCGCGAGCTTCGCGGTGAGCCGCCGCTCGTACACCGAATAGACCAGGTCACGCACGTTCATCCACCGCAGGATAGACCTAATCCCGATCCGGTGTTAGCGCGGTTGCCAGGCGTCGGGTGCTTCGGTCAACGCGACGATGCTCCGGGGGATCTCGCCCCTGACCAGTTGATCTAGGCTGACCTCATCGACGACCCCGCGAACGGCGGCGCGAACAGCCACCCAGAGCGTCGGCAGGTGCTCCGCCGTGCCGGTGTAGGCCGTCTGCTCCGGCCGGTGGCCCCTGACGCCGGCCAGCGGCCCGTCGACGGCCCGCAGGATCATCCCGACGGTCACCTCGGCCGGCGGGCGGGTCAGGCAGTAGCCGCCCTCCGCACCCCGGATGGCGAGCACCACCCCGCCCCGACGCAGATCGGCGAGGATCGCCTCGAGAAATTTGCGCGGCAGCGCCTGCGCATCAGCCAGTGCCTGGGCAGACAGAGTCGTCGGATAGGCCGACGCCAACTCGCACGCCGCCCGGACCGCATAATCCCCACGCGCGGATACCTGCACGTGGGGATTATGCGCTATCCAGCGCAGGGATCAACGCTTGCTACCGGACATTTCGTGTCCAGGGCACGGTCGGATAAGTCACTCGACGCCCAGGCGGGCTTTCAGAGCGTCGAGTTCGGCCCAGAGAACGCCCGGCAGCTTGTCACCGAACTTCTCGAACCACTCGGTGACCTGCGGGATCTCGGCACGCCACTCGTCGTTGTCGACCGCGAGCACCGCTCGCACCTGCTCGGGGGTGATCTCCAGCCCGTCGAGGTCGAGCGACTCCGGCGTCGGCACGTAGCCGATCGGGGTGTCGACCGCCGCCGCGGTGCCCTCCAGCCGCTCGATGACCCACTTGAGCACGCGGGAGTTCTCGCCGTATCCCGGCCAGAGGAAGCCGCCGTCGGCATCGCGGCGGAACCAGTTGACATAGAAGATCTTGGGGAGCAGTGCGGACTGCCCGGCACCGTCCCCGGCACCCTTGCCCATCTCGATCCAGTGCCGGAAGTAGTCACCGGCGTTGTAGCCGATGAAGGGCAGCATCGCCATCGGGTCGCGGCGGACGACGCCGACCTGGCCCACGGCGGCGGCCGTCGTCTCCGACGAGAGCGTGGCGCCCATGTAGACACCGTGCACCCAGTCGCGCGCCTCGGTGACGAGCGGGATCGTGGTCTTGCGGCGGCCGCCGAAGAGGATCGCGTCGATCGGCACGCCGCGCGGGTCGTCGTATGCGTCGGAGAGGATCGGGCACTGCTTGATCGGGGTGCAGAAACGCGAGTTGGCGTGGCTGGAGAGCTCGTCCGAGTCGGGGGTCCAGTCGTTGCCCTTCCAGTCGGTGAGGTGCGCGGGCGGCTCGCCCATCCCCTCCCACCAGACGTCGCCGTCGTCGGTCCGGGCGACGTTGGTGAAGAGCGAATTGCCCTTCGCGAGGGTACGCATCGCGTTGGGATTGGTCCGCCAGTCCGTGCCGGGCGCCACGCCGAAGAGGCCGAACTCGGGGTTGACGGCGTAGAGCCGGCCGTCGGAACCGAAGCGCATCCAGGCGATGTCGTCGCCGAGCGTCTCGACCTTCCACCCCGGAATCGTCGGCTCCAGCATGGCGAGGTTGGTCTTGCCGCACGCCGACGGGAAGGCACCCGTCACGTGATAGACCCGGCCCTGCGGGCTGGTGAGGCGCAGGATCAGCATGTGCTCGGCGAGCCAGCCCTCGTCGCGGCCCATCACCGAGCCGATGCGCAGGGAGTAGCACTTCTTGCCGAGCAGCGAGTTGCCGCCGTAGCCCGAGCCGAACGACCAGATCAGCCGCTCCTCCGGGAAGTGCGAGATGTACTTCGTCGGCGAGCAGGGCCAGGCCACGTCTGCCTCGCCCGCCCGCAGCGGCGCGCCCACGGAGTGCAGGGCCGGCACGAAGTCCGCGTCGTCGCCCATCGCCTCCAGAACGTGAGAGCCCATCCGCGTCATGATTCGCATGGAGATGACGACATATGCCGAGTCGGTGATCTCGACGCCGAACATCGGGTTCTCGGCCTCGATCGGTCCCATGCAGAATGGCACGACATAGAGCGTGCGACCGGCCATCGAACCCCGGTAGAGCTCGGTCATCAGCCGCTTCATCTCGGCCGGCGCCATCCAGTTGTTGGTCGGACCGGCGTCGTCCTCATCCACCGAGCAGATGTAGGTGCGCTCCTCGACACGGGCGACATCGGACGGATCGGTCCGGGCCCAGAACGAGTTGGGCCGCTTCTCCGCGTCGAGCGGCACCAGCGAACCACCGGCGACGAGTTCGCTGGTCAGACGCGTCCACTCCGCCTCGGATCCGTCGCACCAGACGATGCTATCCGGAGTCGTGAGTTCGGCGACTTCGCGGACCCAGGCGAGCAGTTTCGGATGGGTGGTCGGGGCCTGTTCCAGACCCATGATGACGGTCGGCGCGGTCATGACTGGCTCCTATGTGGTCGGCGTTGACCGGGTAGAGGCTTAACGTTTCCTCAGCGTAAGCCCTGGTGCAGGAAGTATGTCGGCTGGCGTTTGTGAACAAGTGCACAGGCAAACGCGTTTATGCGCTTGTCCGCGCACTTTCGCGGTTTTGCGCTCACGAAACTGCAGATTCAAGGACAGGGGGACGTAAGTCACTCGCCGTCACGCACTGCGCGCCAGATAGCTGCCAAAACTCAGGGGTTCCGCGATCACTCCGGCACCACTAAGGTCGAAACCGGACTTACCGCTCCAAACTCCCCCGGAGGCGGACTTGACCACGCAACTCGACTCTGACGTCATGCTCATCGCACGCGTACGTGAAGGAGATTCGGAAGCCTTCGGCGAGCTCTACACGCGGCATGTGACCTCGGCCCGGCGCCTCGCCCACGTGCTCTCCGGCAACACCTCGGACGCGGAGGACCTCGTCGCCGAGGCCTTCACCAAGGTGCTCGCCGGGCTGCGCGGCGGCGGCGGACCGGAGCAGGCTTTCCGGGCCTACCTGCTGACGACGGTGCGGCACGTCCGCTACGACCGCGCCCGGCGGGAGAAACGAGTCGAGACGACCGACGACATCGAGTCGTTCGAGCAGGCGGTGGAGGGTGAGATCGACCCGACGATCGACGCACTCGAGCGCTCCTACGCCGCACGGGCCTTCTCCAAACTGCCGGAGCGCTGGCGCGCGGTGCTCTGGCACACCGAGGTCGAGGGTGAGAGCCCGGCTCAGGTCGCGCCGCTGCTCGGGCTGACCGCCAACGCCGTCGCCGCCCTCGCCTACCGGGCCCGGGAGCGGCTGCGGCAGGGGTACCTCGCCGAGCACATCACGCTCACCGGTTCCCCGCGCTGCCACTGGACCGGCGAGCACCTGCCCGGCTATGTCCGGGCGGGCCTGGCCGGTCGGGAGCGCTCCAAAGTAGAGGACCACCTCTCCGAGTGCGCCGAGTGCCGCCGCCTGCACCGCGAGCTGACCGAGGCGAACGTGGGCTTACGGGGAGTGCTCGCCCCTATCCTGTTGGGCGCCGCCGCGCCCGGCTATCTCGCCGGCGCATCAGCCAAGGTCGGCATCGCCGCGTGGTTCACGGGTCTCACCGCGACCGTCGTCGGCACGGCCAAGACAGCCTGGTGGTGGCTGAGCACCCTGCCGACCCGGCTGGCGCAGCGTTACGGAGGCGGCAACGTCGCGGCGGCGGCGGGCATCCTCCTCGCGGCGTTCCTCGGCATCTCCATCTTCACCGGTATCGCGATGATGCAGCCCAGCGGGCCGCGCTACTCGGCGCAACTCCCGCTGCCCGCACCCGCGCAGACGCCGCCGGTGGTGCCACCGCCGATCGAGCCGCAGCCCAGCCAGCCGGTGATGAAGCCGGTGCTGCCGCCGACCAGGCTCACGCCGACGAAATCCACCCGGCCCACACCGGCTCCGACCAGGACCGATCCGGCCAGGCCCGGTCCGACCAAGGGTCCGGTGCCCGCTGCACCGGTGGCGCTGCGGCCGGACATCTCCGCCGGGGACCTCGTCGCCGGGTCGCCGGGCACCCTGCCGATCACGGTCGGCGGACGCGGCGAATCAACCACCGAATCAACAACTCTTGAAGAGTTGGTCCTAAAGCCGGCGGCGCCCCTGAAGCCGACGGCTGCCCTGGAGCCGGCAGCGGCTGCAGAGCCGGCCGCGGTTTCGAAGCAGGCCGCTGCGCCGTGGACGTTGCGGGTGAGCTTTCCGCAGGGCGTGGTGCTCGCGGGGAAGCAGGCCGGTGACGGATGGGTCTGCGCTGCTGCGCCCTCGGGGGCGACCTGCACGCGGAAGCGGACCACCTCCGGGAGCACGGCGCGGCTGCCGATCCGGGTCGCCGCCGAGGTCACGGGTTACCAGAAGATCGTTGCGAACGTCGACGACGTGGTCCGGGAGTTCCGGGTGCCGATCGCACCGGCCGGGATGCGGGTCGCCTATGCGGGCACCGGTCGGCTCGCCGTCGCGCTCGCGGGAAACACCCTCGTGAGCTGCGCTGATCGGCCGGCGTGTCTGCGTACCGACAATAATCTGCTGCCGATGAGCCCGCTGCTGCCGACGGTCGGTGAGCCCGACGCGCCTGCGGGGTTGGCGAAGGTCGCGGCCCCGGCGGGGCCGAAGGCCGTGAGCGGCGCGCAGCTCGACCTGCCCAAAGGCGCCAAGGTGCGCTGGGCCGGTCTCACCCTGGTGACCGGCGGCCGGACCGCGCCCGACCTGGTCGTGCTGCACGGACCGAGCGGCGAGTGGCAGCCCCAGCGGCTCAAGGTCACCAAGGGCAGCGGGCCTCGGGCATCGATGAACGGGTTCGCCGACGTGACCGCGCTGCTGCGGCGGGGCGAGGGCGGCAACTGGTGGGTCGCCGCAGCGGCGAAGCAGCTCCCCAAGGGCGCGGCCGCATACGCGGGCTGGACGCTGGCGGTCGCCTACGAGCTGCCCGGCGCCCCGGTGGTCGAGGTCGCCGTGCACCTCGGGCAGGTCGCGCTCCAGGGCAAGACCCCGCTGTCGGTACGCGTTCCCGCCGACCACCAGACCTCGGTCGGGTATGCCATCTTCGACGGCGACCGGAACCTCCTCGGCGACACCCTGTCCCTGGGCAGCCGGGTCGTCGGAGAACCCGGCAACCTCGCCAACGGCACCTCGACCAGCGCCAACGCCCTCCTCTGCGCCGCGATCACCGGCACCTGCCCGTGGCGTACCCCGGGGTTGGACATCGACAGCCATGCGGGCGTCGTCGACTCGACGGGTGTGATCTCCCTCAAGGCCGGCGATGATCCATTCGTATTGGGCCTGCTAGCGGTATCTACCCGGATCGGGACGGTAGAAGCGCCTTCCGGCCGGATTGGGTAGGCTCGGTGCGTGTCCACCCTGACCAGCCCGCCCCCGCCGTCCGCACCCGCACCCGCGCGGGAGGCCGGGCTGATCGCCGGGCTCTATGACCGGTTCAGCCATCTGGTGCATGAGCTGGGCAAGTTCGGTGTCGTCGGCGGGCTCTGCTTCGGCGTCGACTTCGGGCTCAACGCGATCCTGCTCGCCCAGGGCGTCGAGGACCTGGCGGCGAAGGCGATCTCCACCACGATCGCGGCGACCCTCGCCTTCGCGGGCAACCGCTACTGGACCTGGCGCGACCGGGAGAGCTCCGGCCTGGGCCGGGAGTACGCGCTCTACTTCTTCTTCAACCTCGTCGGCCTGGGCATCGCCCTCATCTGCGTGGCGATCTCGAAATACGGCCTGGGCGGCATCTGGCCCGAGGTCTTCGACACGAAGCTCGCCAGCCTGATCGCGGGAAGTGTCGTCGGCAACGTCTTCGGGACGATTTTCCGGTTCTGGGCTTATCGCCGCTTTGTCTTCCTGGCCCCGAACGCTGCCCCCGTGACCGAAGAGGCGTGACCTGGCCCGCACTTGGCTGCTGGATGTCTCGGTTCACCGATGTTCGCGTAAGGTTTGACGCGTGCGTCTTGTCCAGTACCTGCCGGAGCGCTGGCAGAAGCTCGCTCACGAACTCGTGAAGTTCGGCGCAGTGGGCGTCTTGAACACGTTGATCAACCTCGCTGTGTTCAATGCCCTGCTGCTGAGCATCGACAACGTCGGCCGGCTCAAGGCCAACATGGTGGCGACGGTCGTCGCGACGGTTTTCGCCTACTTCATGAACCGGCACTGGACCTTCAAGGACCGGCCGAGCGGGCACTCCACCCGCCGCGAATTCGTGCTCTTCTTCGTCTTCAACCTGATCGGCCTGGGCATCGAGTCCGCGCTGCTCGGCGGCACCGTCTACCTGCTCGGCCTGACGGGCATCATCGCCGTCAACATCGCGAAGATGGTCGGCCTCGTGCTCGGCACGGCGTTCCGCTTCTGGTCCTACCGGACATTCGTCTTCACCAGTCCGACGATCACCGCGCACATCCCGGAGCCGCTGTCCGAGGAGGCGGCGCTGCTGGCCGCCGTCGCGGTCACCGGTCAGCTCTCGAATGAGAACGAGTTCGAGGAGCTCACGGATGAGCTGGAGCGGGAGCTGGAGAAGAAGTCGGCCGCCGCACCGCAGCGCCCGACCCTGCGCAAGCGTCCCGCCAAGTCTTCGCGCTGAGCCTTCGCGCTGAGAAGGCCTCTCGGACTTGAGTCTTCGCAGCTCTCGGTGCCCCGGACCGGGACACCGAGAGCTGATCTGACTGACCGACGCTTGACCAGCGCCTAAGCCGACGGGGTGACCGGCTTGGCCCGCTCGTCGTCGTTGAAGCTGTGTGCATCGCGGTCGCGCTCGACGATCTCGTAGAGGCGGGTCTGCACCTTCTCCACGTTGGGGATGTCGTTGAGCACGGACTGGCCGCGCTCGCCCGCCGACTCGATGGTCAGCGTGCCGCAGCTCAGCATCCGCTCGACGAAGGACTGGGACATCGAGTGGTCGTTGATCCGGCTCACCGGAATGTCACGACGGTCGCGGGAGAAGACGCCGGTCTGCAGCAGCACCCGCTCGTTGGTGAAGACGTAGTGTGTCGTCTTCCAGACCAGCCACGGCCACACCGTCAGCCAGAAGACCAGGATCAGTCCGATGGCGGCGGCGATGTAGACGGGGATGTCACCGCCGATCCAGATCGCGGTCGCTGCGACGCCGGCGATAGCCGCCACCAGCACGACGACGGGCCAGATCAGAGCCTTCCAGTGAGGGTGGAGATGCATGTCGACATGCTCACCCTCGGTGAGAATGTCCTCGGGAAATGCCACGAGCCCTACCTCCTAGCGAATACGTACGCGCCGAGGCTAGTGCCTGCCGTCCAGTCCCGCCTCATGCGGTCGGACATGGATAACATCGGCCGCCGCGACGGCTTGCCGGGCACCGCTCGCATCGATGATCACCAGCCGACCGTCGGCGTCCACCGTGTCGGCGAGCCCGATGATCTCGCCACCACTCTCGCCGCCGCCGGGTATCACGGCCCTGACCTGCTGACCGATCGTCCCGCAGCAGCCCAGGTAGGCCTCGCGCAGCCCGGACGCCACCGGGTCCCCGCCCATCGAGTTCCAGATCACCGCCCATTCGGCGAGCCCGCGCAGGATCGCTTCGAGCAGAGCGGCCCGGTTCGCCCGGCCGTCATCGGCACCGGCGAGCAGCAGCGAGGTGGGAGCCAGCCCGGTCGGACCGGTCGGCAGCTCCTCCTCGGTCAGCGAGACGTTGAGGCCGATCCCGATCACCACGCCGTCCGGCACCGCCTCGGCGAGGATGCCGGCACACTTGCGTCCCCCCACGAGCAGATCGTTCGGCCACTTCAGCTCGGCGTCGAGGGCTGCGGTCCCGCGTACCGCATGAGCAAGCGCGACGCCCGCGAGCAGCGGAAGCCACCCCCAGCGCGCGACCGGGACGGCCGGGCGCAGCAGGACCGAGAACATGAGCCCGGCTCCGGCCGGTGATTCCCAGGACCGGTCGAGGCGGCCCCGGCCCGCGGTCTGGCGCTCGGCGGTGACGACGAGGCCCTCCGGCGCACCGCGACGGGCGGCTTCGGCGACGTCGGCGTTGGTCGAGCCGGTCTCGGTCACGGCGTGTAACCGCCATCCGGCGGGGAGGGTCAGGTCCATCGGGTCCAGGGGTGCTCGCAATCTCACACCGTCAGGCTGTCACAAGCCTGCTGAACGATCGCTAATATCAGCCGCATGACGTCCGCTGTTGATCCTCATACGACCGCAGGCAAGCTCGCGGAGCTGGCCTCCCGTGCCGAGGAGGCCGTTCACGCGGGCTCCGCCCGGGCTGTGGAGAAGCAGCACGCGCGCGGCAAGAAGACCGCGCGGGAGCGGATCGAGCTGCTGCTCGACCCGGATTCGTTCGTCGAGCTCGACGAGCTCGCCCGGCACCGGTCGATCGCCTTCGGCCTGGAGAAGACCCGGCCCTACGGCGACGGTGTCGTGACCGGCTACGGCACGATCGACGGTCGGCCCGTCTGCGTCTTCGCGCAGGACTTCACCGTCTTCGGCGGCTCGCTCGGCGAGGTCTTCGGCGAGAAGATCGTCAAGGTGATGGAGCTGGCGATGAAGACCGGCTGCCCGGTCATCGGCATCAACGACTCCGGCGGCGCCCGGATTCAGGAGGGCGTGGTCAGCCTCGGCCTCTACGGAGAGATCTTCTTCCGCAACGTCCGGGCCAGCGGGGTCATCCCGCAGATCTCCCTCGTCATGGGCCCGTGCGCGGGCGGGGCCGTGTACTCACCCGCCGTCACCGACTTCACCGTCATGGTCGACCAGACGAGCCACATGTTCATCACCGGTCCCGACGTGATCAAGACGGTGACCGGCGAAGACGTCGGCATGGAGGAGCTCGGCGGCGCCCGGACCCACAACACGAAGTCGGGCAACGCGCACTACCTCGCCACCGACGAGGAGGACGCGATCGACTACGTCAAGGCGTTGCTCGCGCACCTGCCGTCCAACAACATGGACGCCGCCCCCGCGCTGCCCGTCGTGGCCTCGCTGGAGTCGTCCGAGTCGGACCTCGCGCTGGACACGCTGATCCCGGACTCCGCCAACCAGCCCTACGACATCCATGCCGTCATCGAGGCGGTGGTCGACGAGGGAGACTTCCTCGAGGTCCACTCGCTCTACGCGCAGAACATCGTCGTCGGGTTCGGGCGGGTCGAGGGGCGGCCGGTCGGGATCGTCGCCAACCAGCCGCTGCACTTCGCCGGCACGCTCGACATCGCGGCGAGCGAGAAGGCGGCTCGCTTCGTGCGCACATGTGATGCGTTCAACCTGCCGGTGCTCACGTTCGTCGACGTACCCGGGTTCCTTCCGGGCACCGGGCAGGAGTGGGACGGGATCATCCGCCGTGGCGCCAAGCTGATCTACGCGTACGCCGAGGCCACCGTCCCGAAGATCACCGTGATCACGAGGAAGGCGTACGGCGGCGCATACGACGTGATGGGCTCCAAGCACCTCGGTGCCGATCTCAACTTCGCCTGGCCGACCGCGCAGATCGCCGTCATGGGGGCGCAGGGAGCCGTCAACATCCTCTACCGGTCCGAGCTGGCTTCGGCCGCCGATCCGGTGGCGGAGCGGGCCAGGTTCATCACGGAGTATGAGGACACGCTCGCCAACCCGTATATCGCTGCCGAGCGGGGATACATCGACGCCGTCATCCAGCCGTCGTCGACCCGGGCGCAGATCGTGCGCGGGCTGCGGGTGCTGCGCAACAAGCGGGAGACGCTGCCGCCGAAGAAGCACGGCAACATCCCGCTGTAGCCGCTCCTGCTCCCCAGCCGCTCCTGCTCCCTTCCTAGTTCAGCCTTGCTGCCGCCTTGATGGCGATCTTGCGTAGCTCGGTGTCGGTGAGGCCGTGGCCGGTCACCGTGGCGACGAGGTCGTCGCGGCGGACCACGGCCGTCCACCACTCCGTCGGCTCCTCGTACGGCCAGATCTCCGTGCTGTGCACCAACAATGCCTCCTGCCCCGCGAAGTCCACCTCGACGATGGAGTGGCTGTGCAGGCTCGCGATGTGCTCGTACCGGCCGCAGTTCTGCACAACCCCGCGCACGTCGTCGAGTGCCTCGGCCGACCAGCCCGGCGGGTAGAGCTCGATCAACGCCTGGACCAAGCGGCCCGCGCGCCCCTGACTGAAGGCCGTGCCGCGGACCGCGAGCCGCCGCCGCTGCGCCGGATAATCGGCGTCGTGATAGCCGACGCAGTCCCGCAGCGCGAAGCTCCAGCCGGACGACGCGGGTAGCGCCACCTCGTCCCAGCCCGCCCCGCCGAGGTCCCGCCTGGTCACGAGCATCCGGTCCGGGATTCCGGTATTCTCGTCGACCGTCGCCGCCCGACCGCTCTGGCTCGCCGATCTCCCATCGGCCGCGCGCGGTGCTCCCGGCTCGCACGCCGCAAGACCCAACACCAACACCGCGACGGGTACGGCCACAAAGCGCTTCACTCGGTAAGAACGACCAAAACCGGCAATCGGGTACTGAGGGGTCGCCACGAGTGGGCGCCTTTCGATACGCTTTCGGCCGACGGGGGCTGCACTGGGCGGTAGTGCGGGCGGGGAGGTCAGCATGGTCCACGACGCTGGCGGTGGCGGTGGATCCACCAGCCGTTGGACAAATTGGAACGACAAGGATGTCCCGACGATCTGGGGTTACATCGGCCAACTCGACCTTGATCCGATGTGGACGCACTCGGCCGGCTGGACCAAGACCCACGAGCTGGCGAGCGCAAACCTTTACCGGCTCAAGGACTTCCGTAGCAAGCTCGCAACGGCGTGGCCACCGGAGAAGAGTGAGGCTGCCCGGGTCTATGTCGCGAAGCTCGACGAGCTCATCGCCAATGTAGAGGCGGTCTTCGACTCCGCGGTGATCAACAAGGCGAGCGCCAGCGATATGGCGCTGAGCCTTGGGCTCGCCAAGGGGAAGCTGAAGCCGCTCTATGAGGAGTATCAGGCGAATGCTGCCCGCCAGGTAACCTATGATAATAAGCTAGCGACGAAGAAGCAGGAGCTGCTGGAGCGGTTCGGGCATCAGCAGAATCTGGGCTACGTACAGGCAATTAGCCTCTGGCAGCAGCGGAACCGCAACCCGGGGGTAGCTGGACGCCAGCAGGAGATCACAACCGAGGCACGCGGGATCATGTGGGGCGTCAGCACAGATCTGAGCTCAGCCAACAGCAGAATGGTCGTCCCACCGACATACACACCGCCCACAGGTCGCGCACGAGACCGCGACGAACCCGGCAATGGTGGCAGCGATGGTGCCGGACTCATTCCACCCTTCATCCCCGCACCGATTACGGTGCACGAGCCGACGCCGCACCCGCACGGCGGTGGCCCGATCCTCAGCGGCGCCACACCATCGCCCACGACACCTCCCGGCGGTATTCCGTCTCCGATCGGCGGCCTACCGGCACCGCCTCCCCTTCCTGGAGGACCCGGAGCTGCGCCTCCCCTACCGATCCCGCCTGGCGGAGTCATCGGTGGCAGCACACGACAGAACAGTGGCATGACCGGCGGTGTCATCGGTGGTGCTGCCGGACGGACTCCAGCAGCCACAGGTAGCCGCATGGTCAATCCTGTCGGCGGCGTAATCAGCGGTTTGACTGCCGGACGCTCTGGCGCCACACCGTCAAATGCTGGCGTGCGAGGTGGAGTATCGCACGGATTGCCTCTTGGCGCAGGCGCAAGGGTCGACTCACGCAGCTCCAAGCAGGAACAACGCGGTTGGGACCCCGAAAACCCTTGGGAGGTCGCCGAAGGAGTGGCCCCGGTCATTGAGGCACCCGCAGAGCCGGGCCCTATCGATCCCGGTCCGTCGATTGGCCGCCGATGAAACGCATCCTCGCCGCCTCACTGGTTGCATCACTCAGCTTTGCGACACTGCTCCCCGCCGTTCCTTCCTATGCGGATGCGACGCGCGATCGGCAGTGGTTCGCCACCGCATTGCGGTTCGCTGAAGTTCATCAGATCACACAGGGCAACGGCGTCATCGTCGCCGTGATCGACTCTGGAGTAGAGCAAGATCATCCGGATCTCATCGGCAACGTGTTACCCGGCACGGATATCGTTGCCGGTGGCGCCGGTAACGGATGGGGCGACAAGTCAGGCCATGGAACCGGCATGGCTGGATTGATTGCCGCTCATGGACACGGGAGCGGCGGCAAGGACGGCGCCCTAGGCGTCGCACCGAAGGCGCGGATTCTACCGATCCGTGTCTTCATCAACGACAACGAACCCATACCCGGCAATTTCTATGCAAAGGCCATAGATTGGGCGGTTGCCCACGGTGCCAAGATTATTTCGATCTCCGCCAACACTGCCGGAGGCGACTTCGAAGCGGTGAAGAGAGCTCACGCGGCCGGCGTCATCGTCGTCGGCAGCGCCGGGAACGCACCTGACGATTCATTCGTCGCGGCACCGGCGAGCTACGACGGATTCGCGCTCGCGGTTGGTGGCACAGATCGCAATGGGAATCACTGGACTAAGTCCGTGACCGGCAAGGCCCTCGACATTGCCGCGCCCGCAGTCGACATAACTTCCACCAGCAGCAGTAACTCCTATCGAACCGGAACTGGCACCAGCGACTCGGCTGCGATCATCGCGGGCGCGCTAGCTCTCATCTGGTCGAGGTACCCCACCCTCAGCCGTGACGAGGTCATCTACCGGCTCTTGGCTACAGCTGTTGACAAGGGGACCAGAGGCAAGGACGAGCAGACTGGTAACGGTCTCGTCGACATCGTCGCCGCGCTAACCGCAGATGCCGTTCTTCCTTCGCCGTCTATAACTTCGCGTGAGACCGGCAGCCTCAGCGTCACAGCACCGACCAGCACGGCTGAGGCGCCGACACAGCCGGATGGCGTCGGCGCGTCGATCATCCTCATGGCGATCGCTTGCCTGCTTGTCATAGCCGTCATGGCCATCGTCGCCGTCGCTCGTCGGCGGCGGAACCGGAAGTCCTAGGAGAAGCAATGGCCATTTCGGAGGAAGACCTCGGACCTCGCTGGCTGCGAGACTACGGCGACGTCAACGTCGACGTGGCTACTCTACTTAAGTTTGGCAACTCGCTCATCGCCGAGCTCGATCTGGACTACAAGCCGCATGCAATGAAGATATTCGATGACATGAGCGTCCCGGACGGCTATTCCTCAGCGGAGTTCTTCGAGCTCGTCGACGCCCTCGCCACTCATCGAACGGTCCGTGTCGAGACAACCACCAGTCTCGCCCGACACGCGGACGGGATCTTCGCCTTTGGCAGCGCGGCCAAGGAGATCAGCAACAATTACGGTGAGGCCGACGCGTATTCAGGCGCGAAGGTCGGCTATGTCGAACGGCTCATGGCGGATGCGCCCGCCGCTCGCGACGATGGCAGCACACAGCCGAGCAGCACCGCAATACCGATCCTGCCGACGACGCAGGTACCGGCGACCACCGGCAGCACCGACAACTCCGGCACAACCGCGCTCGGACCGGATGGAAAGCCGCTGTACTAACTGCCTAGGGCCGCCGATGGTACCTGTTGCGCCGCGGCCTGCGCTGACGGTCGACATAGGCAGGTGGGATCAGCTCCGGCAATCCGTCCGAAGCAATCCGCACCTGCCAGTGCCCCTGGTGAATCACCCGGTGGTGGTGACCGCAGAACGCAGCCCCGTTGTCCCGATCCGTGCCACCGCCATGCTGCCACTGGGCGACATGGTGAATATCCGTCCAGCGCGGCGGCCGGTCACACCCCGGGAACACGCATCCACGATCCCGCAGCAGGATCGCCTTACGTGCGGCTCCCGTCCACGCCCGCCGCTCCCGACCCAGATCCAGTACCGAGCCGGTCCCGTCCATCACACCCGGCAGAAGACCGCAGTCGCACGCGATCCGTCGCACCGCCTCCGGCGACAACCGCTCCCCCGTCTCCAGGGTCCCGGCCTTCAGCTGCCCGGTCAGCACGTCGAACTCCGCCATCACTGCCAACTGCGGCCGCTCGCCGCCGTTGTCGGGCAGATCCCCGGTCGCCAGCGCGAGGCGGCACACATCGACGAGAGCATCGGCGCGTCGCTGCGTCGGCGAGCGGTCATCGACCACATCCGACTCTGCCGGTCCGCCCTCGGCAACCGATGACTCGGCAGAGGCACCCGAACGCAGTCGGGACCGCCCTGGGGCGCAGAGCGGATCGATCGCCGCCCGCACAATCGCCGCGCTCTCACCGTCGAGCCATCCGGAGACCTTCACCCGACCGGTCAAGTGATCAGATGACAGGTTGAAGGCTCGCGCGTTGTAGGCCCGCTCTTCCTGCTTGCGCAGCAACTCCGCCTCCCGTGCCTCGGAGGCCTCGGGATCGACCGTGTCGAGAATCCGCCGACCCAGGGTGGAGAGGGTCACCGGATCATGGATGGCGGCGAACTCGACCAGCTGCGCTTCAGCCTTATGCCGCGTCTCCGCATCCAACTCACCGGGGAGCTCACGCACCGCGGCAGCGATCGCCAGCACCTGATCAGCATTGACCGCACCGTCAGCCAGCGCCGCCGACGCGGCCGGAGCGTCGTGTTCGGCCTCGACGGCCAGCTTCACCAACCGCGCTGCCGACGGACCGGCGAGCAGATATCGCGCCTTCAGCCATGCCAGGGTCGACGACGCGCCCAACTTCTTCGCCAGCCCGCGCCCGTCGATCTCACGCACCAGCCCGGCCTGAACCGCCGCCAGGCGCGACACGGCCACCATCACTGCGTCGGCCGACTCGACCAGCTCGTCGTCGGAGAGGTAGATCGGCGAGCTCACGGAACAGGCATCCAAGCCCAAGCCCAGCTCAACGACCCCCGTCATCACGCTCACCACATTAGAACGCCCGTACGACAACAATCCCTCACGACCGATCGGGCACACCTCTGGCAGGATGAACGCCATGAGTGATGATGTGATCACCGTTCTGCGGGGCAACCCCACCACCGATGAGATCGCCGCGCTGGTGGGCGTACTCGTCGGATGGGCTGGAGCACGGACCGAGCCGGCCGCGCCGACGGCGGTCTCCGCCTGGTGGGCCAGCGGTCTTCCCAGCGCATCGGCGACTCGCGGTCCGGACGCCTGGCGCGTCAGCGGTCTGCCCAGGTGACCGGGGTGTACGCACACCACGCCCCGTCGATCATCCTCGCCTCGGCGAGCCCTGCCCGTCGCAAGCTGCTCAGCGACGCGGGCATCGACGCTGAGATCCTGGTCAGCGGGGTCGATGAGGAGAGCGTCAACGCCAACCGGCCCGAGACGCTCTGCGGAGTGCTGGCCCGGATGAAGGCACATGCCGTGGCCGATCGCCTCAAGCACACCGAGCGCCCGGCGGGCGGCCTGCTGGTCCTGGGCTGCGATTCGCTGCTCGCCTTCGAGGGCCAGGCGCTGGGCAAGCCCAAGGACCCTGACGAGGCGTTCCACCGCTGGCAGGCGATGCGCGGCAAGTCCGGTGTGCTGCACACCGGACACTGCCTGATCAAGCTCGCCACGGGCAAGGCGGTGGAGCGGGTCGCTTCGACGGTCGTGCACTTCGCCGACGTCAGCGATGACGAGATCGAGACGTACGTCGCCTCCGGCGAACCCCTGCACGTGGCCGGCTCGTTCACGCTGGACGGGCTCAGCTCGCCGTATGTGGACAGGATCGAGGGCGATCCGAGCAACGTCATCGGCCTGTCGCTGCCCACGCTGCGTGGCCTGCTCGGAGAGCTGGATATCGCGATCTCGGCGCTCTGGCGCACTAATCTGAAGGCATGAGCCGCCAGTCGATCACCCTTGACACCGCGATGCACGACTACCTCGTCGCGCACGGCACACCGCCCGACGACATCCTCACCGAGCTCGCCGAGGAGACCGCTCGGGCACTCGGCGGTGTGTCGCGGATGCAGATCTCGCCCGAGCAGGCGGCGTTGTTCACCCTGCTGGCGGCGTCGCTCAACGTGCGTAACGCGGTCGAGGTCGGCACGTTCACCGGGCTGAGCTCGCTCGCCCTGGCGCGGGGCATGGCGCCGGGCGGCAAGCTGGTCTGTTTCGACATCTCCGAGGAGTACACGTCGATCGCCCGGCGCTACTGGGCACGAGCGGGTGTCGACGACCGGATCGAGCTGCGACTCGGCGCGGCGGCAGAGCTTCTGCCGGAGCTGCCGAACGAGGCCTACCTGGACTTCGTCTTCATCGACGCCGACAAGCCGGGCTACGCGACCTACTGGGGCGAGTTGGTGCCGCGGCTTCGCCAGGGCGGGATCATCGCGGTCGACAACGTGCTCTGGTCCGGGCGGGTGCTCGACCCGGCGAGCGAGCACGACGAGAGCACCGCGGCGATCGTCGCCTTCAACGACATGGTCGCCGCGGACAAGCGGGTCCAGGCCACGATGCTGCCGATCGGCGACGGCCTGACCCTGGCCCGCAAGCTCTAGCAGCAAACAAAGATCAAAACCTGAAGACCAATGCCGGCCGGGTACGGATTCGCGGCTGAACGATCAGCCGCGAACCGAGCCCGACGACGATGCCGACGATGCCACAGCCGGCGTCAGGCTTTCGATGATCGGAGCCTCCGCCAGCAGCTCAGCCGCCGAGGCCGCACCGGCAGCCGACGAATCCGGGGCAGCAGGTCGTAGCGCCAGGCTCAACCGCCACGCCAGGAACCCGGCGAGCAGCAGCAGCAACGGCACCAGCAGAAACGCAGCGTGCGCGCCGACCCGGTCCGCGATGAGCCCCAACACCAGCGGACCGGCCCCGAAGCTCAGCCCCATCGAGTACGCCGACGCGGCTGCCGCTCGGTCCGCCTGCCCCGGCGACACCTGCACCGCCAGCGCGATCACGAGCGGGTAGTGCAGCGCATTCCCGAGTCCGAGAACCACGAGACCAGCCCCCGCCTGAACCGGCGAACCCGCCGTCCAGAAGATCGCGAAGCCGACCGCACTGGTGGCGAGCGCGGCGAGATAGAGCGGGATCACCGGCAGCCGCAGGGTCAGCCGGGCACCGAAGAGCCGGCCGATGAACATGCCGGCGAGGATGGCGGAGATCAGCGCGGCGGCGGAACCGGAGGCCATGCCTACGTTGGTCCGCAGCACGTCGACGGTCCACATCGAGAGGCCGACCTCGACCGAGCCGGTGACGGCCATCATGGTCCAGGCGATCCAGTATGCCCTGGGCAGAGCGCCTCGGGTCACACCCTTCGCGGTGGCCGGGGCGACGGAGCCGGACGGCACGCGTACCCCCCGGGTGAACGCGATCACCGCGACGATCACGACGAGCGCGATCAGGACGGCGAGGCCGGGACGCCAGCCCCAGCCGGCGTTGACCGTGGCGCCGATGACGAGCGGCGCGACGAGGCCGGCCGCACAGGCGGCGGCGTTGGCCTCGCTGAGCGCGGCGGGCCCGGCCGGGCCGTGGTGCTCGGAGAGGGCGGAGACGACACCGCTGACGAGCAGGATCCCGAAGACCGCGATGATCGCGGCGAGGCTGAGGGTGAGCGGCAGCCGGGCCGGGAGAGCGACGAAGCCGACGGTGCAGAGCGCGATCGCCGCGACGGCGGCCCACATGACGTTACCGCGACCCCATCGACGGGCGAGAACGGGGAACGTGGCGCCGCCGATCATGGCTCCGGCGGCGATGGCGGTGCTGTGCAGGCTGGCGACCCCGCTGGAGGTGTGCTCCTCGTCGCGCAGCAGCGGCACGATCGGCCCGAACCCGTAGTTGAAGTAGCCCCAGAGGGCTAACTGAGCGTAGATCAACCAGGTGATCGGGTCGCGGAGAAGGCGGGGCACGTGATCAAAGCTACGCGCAGGTCACAGCGTGGCACCTCAGCCGAAACGCTGTGACCTGCGCTACCTCACAACGGAGGCTGGGCCCGTCAGCGGACCGACTTGGCGAATGAGCGAGCGGCCCAGAAGACCGCGAGGGCGGTGAGGCCCACGATGATCAGCCCGGACTGCCAGACGACGGCGGAAGCGGCTTCACCGGCGAAGAGCGCCCGCACACCGTCGACCGCCCAGGAGAACGGGTTCCACTTGGAGACGTTGCGCAGCCAGACCGGTGCCAGTGTCAGCGGCAGCAGGATGCCCGCGGTGAGCAGGACCGGCTGGCTGACCGTGTTGAGCAGCGGGGCCAGCGCGTCCTCGCTGCGCACCTTGAGCGCCACACCGTAGGACACGGCGGAGCAGAGCAGAGTGATCAGGCCGAGCAGGATGTAGGCGAGCAGCACGTCGCCGATGTTGACGGAGAGCCCGAACGGGATCGCCAGCACCGTGATCAGCACCGCCTGGAAGAGCAGCGAGACGACGTCGCGAAGCGAGCGGCCGAGCAGCAGGGCGACCCGGCTGACCGGGGTGACCCGGCTGCGCTCGATGACGCCCGCCCGCAGCTCGGCGATGAGACCGAAGCCGGTGAAGAGCGCACCGAAGATCGCCAGCATGACGAGCAGGCCCGGCACGAAGACCTGGTAGGCCTCCGCGTTGGTCTGCGCGCCGAGGGCCGGCTTGAGCAGCGGGGCGAAGAGGAAGAGGTAGAAGACGGGCTGGACGATGCCGACGATCAGCCAGACCGGGTTGCGCAGCAGCAGCTGGAACTGCCTGGAGAAGATGAGCCAGGTATCGCGGAAAATCTTCATGGCTCAGCTCTCCCGAAGCGTGCGGCCGGTCTTGGTCAGGAAGACGTCGTCGAGGCTCGGCCGGTGCAGCTCCACCGAGCCCAGCGCGATGCCGGCGCCGTCGAGCGCCCGGAGGATCAGCGGGATCGCCGTGCCGCCGTCCTCGACGTAGAGGCGCAGACCGCCGTCGATCGTCTCGAGCTTGCGCACGAACTCGGCCGTGTCGAGCAGCTCGGCCGCAGCGGTCGGCGAGGCGAGCGAGACGTTGACCACGTCGCCGGAGATCTCCTGCTTGAGCGACTCCGGTGTGCCCTCGGCCACGATCTGACCGTGATCCATGATCGAGATGCGGTCGCAGAGCGCGTCGGCCTCGTCGAGGTAGTGCGTGGTGAGGAAGATCGTCATGCCCTCGTCACGCAGGCGGCGCACCTCGTCCCACATGTGTGCGCGGCTCTGCGGGTCGAGGCCGGTGGTCGGCTCGTCGAGGAAGACGATCTGCGGCTCGTGGATGATGCCGAGCGCGATGTCGACCCGGCGGCGCTGACCACCGGAGTAGGTCTTGCACTTGCGGTCCGCATACTCCGTGAGCTGGAAGGCCGCGAGGGCGGTCTCGGCCCGGCGGGCGGCGTCGGCCTTGCTGAAGCCGTAGAGGCGGGACTGGAGGACGAGCTCCTCGCGGGCCGTCGAGTCGTCCCACGTGCTGCCGCCCTGCGCGACATAGCCGATGCGGCGGCGGACCTCACCCGGGTCGCGGCGCAGGTCGACGCCCGCGATGGTGGCGGTGCCGTCGTCGGGGGTGAGCAGGGTGGCGAGCATGCGCAGCGTCGTGGTCTTGCCCGCGCCGTTGGGGCCGAGGAACCCGAAGATCTCTCCCGGCTCGACGACGAGGTCGACCCCGCGGACGGCCTCGACCAGTTTGGTGTCGCGGCCCTCCCGGGAGCGGAACGACTTCCGCAGACCCTTCGTTTCGATCATCATGACCGCGAGCCTAACGCGATATAACTTTTTTCGTCAAGTTTGATTATTCCGTGAGTTGATCACGGAAGCCGTCCCAGCCCTCCGCCTGCTCCTCGGAGGTGACTGTGTCAGGCAGGTACGACACTCCCGATTCGACCTGCTCAGCCACTCGATCGCACCAGGCGATCTCCCCTTCGGAGCGGGCGATCCACAGCTCGAACATCCACCGGACGTGGATCGGCTTGTTGATACCCGACACTCCGGTGTCGATCATGTCCCGGAAGCCCTCGGTCGCAGCTCGCAGCATCCTGGCCCGGTGCCGGAGCGCGGCGGCGGCCTCCTTGCGCGGCAGCGCCGGCAGGAAGGCGAAGGCAGCCTGGAACGGGTCTATCGGCAGGTTGAGCTCCCACCACTCCCCGCGCAGCAGCTCCTCGAAGACATCGCGACCCTTCGGCGTGATCTCGTAGGTCCGCCGCTCCGGCCGGGCGCCCATCTGCTCCGTGCCGACCTCGCGGAGCAGGCCCTCCTCGGTCAGCTTCTTCAGCGCGTGGTAGATCGAGCCAGGTTGGATCTTGGCCCACTTGTCGGCGTTCCAGCTCACGAGCTCGCGGCGGACGTCGTAGCCGTGCACCGGCTGCATCCAGGAGACGATGCCGAGAATCATCATGCGAGTTGTGGACACGACTTAAGCGTAATACTCAACTTTGAGTAGTCCGCGCCCACCTGTGCATCCGATCACACAGAACCTTACCGCTCGTTAATGATCAACAATGCCGATAGGCTCCGGAGAGGACCCCGCCCGGAGGAGCATATGAACGTGCTGTCCACTGTGCTGATCGCCAATCGCGGCGAGATCGCCTGCCGCGTCATCCGCGCCTGCCGCGACGCAGGTCTGCGCAGCGTGGCGATCTACGCCGACTCCGACCGCGACGCGTTGCACGCCACGCTCGCCGACGACGCGTTCGCCCTGGAGGGCGAGACGGCGGCCGAGACCTACCTGCGGATCGACAAGATCATCGAGATCGCGCGACGCGCCGGTGCCGATGCCGTGCACCCCGGCTACGGCTTCCTCTCCGAGAATGCCGAGTTCGCCCAGGCGGTCATGGACGCCGGGATGACCTGGATCGGGCCGACCCCGCAGGCGATCCGCGACCTCGGCGACAAGGTCACCGCGCGGCACATCGCGCAGCGGGCGGGTGCACCGCTCGTCCCGGGCACGCCGGATCCCGTGCCCGACGCGGCGGCGGTGACGGCGTTCGCGCAGGAGCACGGGCTGCCGGTCGCGATCAAGGCGGCCTTCGGCGGCGGCGGGCGCGGCCTCAAGGTCGCCCGCACGATGGAGGAGATCCCGGAGCTCTTCGACTCCGCCACCCGCGAGGCGGTCGCGGCGTTCGGCCGGGGCGAGTGCTTCGTCGAGCGCTACCTCGACCGGCCCCGGCACGTCGAGGCACAGGTCCTCGCCGACACGCACGGCAACGTCATCGTCGTCGGCACCCGCGACTGCTCGCTGCAGCGCCGGCACCAGAAGCTGGTCGAGGAGGCGCCCGCGCCCTTCCTCACCGACGCGCAGCGCAGCGAGATCCACTCCAGCGCCAAGGCGATCTGCCGCGAGGCGGGCTACCACGGTGCCGGGACGGTGGAGTATCTGGTCGGCCAGGACGGGACGATCTCCTTCCTGGAGGTCAACACCCGGCTCCAGGTCGAGCACCCGGTCACCGAGGAGACCGCGGGCATCGACCTCGTCCGCGAGCAGTTCCGCATCGCCGCGGGCGAGAGGCTGCACAGCACGGAGGACCCGATTCCGCGCGGCCACAGCATCGAGTTCCGGATCAACGGCGAGGACCCCGGCCGCGGGTTCCTGCCCGCGCCGGGCACCGTGACCAGGCTGGTCCTGCCCGCCGGGCCCGGCGTCCGGGTGGACACCGGCATCGAGAGCGGCAGCGTCATCGGCGGCAACTTCGACTCGCTGCTCGCCAAGGTGATCGTCACCGGCGCGACCCGTCAGGAGGCACTCGAGCGCTCCCGTCGCGTACTCGACGAGATGGTCCTGGAAGGCATGGCGACCGCGCTGCCGTTCCACCGGCTGATCGTGCGCGACGCGGCCTTCACCGGCGAGCCCTTCACCGTCCACACGCGATGGATCGAGACGGAGTGGGACAACACCGTCCCGCCCTTCGACCACGCGGCCGAGGTCCCGACCGAGGGCGAGGCCCGGACCACCGTCGTGGTCGAGGTCGCCGGCCGCCGCCTGGCCGTCTCCCTGCCCGCAACCTTCGGGGGTACGCACACCGCCGCCCCCGCCACCGCAGGCACGGGTTCGGCGAAGCGCCGAGGCAAGGGCGGGGCGAAGGCCGCCGCCAGCGGTGACTCGCTCGCCGCCCCGATGCAGGGCACCCTGGTGAAGATCGGTGTGGCCGAGGGCGACGAGGTGGCCGAGGGCGACCTGATCGTCGTCCTGGAGGCGATGAAGATGGAGCAGCCGCTCACCGCCCACAAGGCCGGTGTGATCAGCGGGCTCTCCGCCAAGGTCGGCGACGTCCTGACCCCGGGCACGGTGATCTGCGACATCAAGTGACCGTGACCCGCCGCACGACTCTCCAGGTTGCGCAGTCCCCCGGATTGCGACGCAATCTCCGGCCTCGCCGGGCAGGATGGCGTCATGCGGTTTCTCACGGGCAACGCACCGGCGCACGATCTCACCTATGACGACGTCTTCATGGCGCCGGTCCGGTCCGAGATCGGTTCCCGGCTCGACGTCGATCTATCCACCTCGGACGGTACGGGCACCACGATCCCCCTGGTCGTCGCGAACATGACGGCCGTGGCGGGCAGGCGGATGGCCGAGACCGTGGCGCGCCGGGGCGGGCTCGTCATCATCCCGCAGGACATCCCCCTGGACGTGGTGGCCGAGGTCGTCAGCTGGGTCAAGCGGCGCCACCTGGTCCACGACACCGCGATCACGCTCGCTCCGGGCGACACTGTCGGCGACGCGATCCACCTGCTGCCCAAGAAGTCCCACAACGCGGTGATCGTCGTCGATGAACAGGGGCGCCCCGAGGGGGTGGTGACCGAGGCCGACACTCTCGGCGTCGACCGGTTCGCCCAGCTCAAGCACGTGATGTCGACGGAGCTGACGACGGTCCCCGCGCACGCGACCCCCCGCGAGGCGTTCGACCTGCTCTACGCCGGACGGCACCGCCTGGCTCCGGTGGTCGACCACGACGGCCGGCTCGTCGGCGTGGTGACCAGGCCCGGAGCGCTGCGGGCGACGATCTACAAGCCGGCCGTGGACGACAAGGGCCGGTTGCGGATCGCGGCGGCGGTCGGCATCAACGGCGACGTGGCGGGCAAGGCGGCGGCCCTGCTCTCGGCGGGGGTGGACACGCTGGTCGTGGATACCGCGCACGGTCACCAGGAGCGCATGATCAGCGCGTTGCGCACCATCCGGGCCCTCGACCCGGGCGTGCCGATCGCGGCGGGCAATGTGGTCACCGCCGACGGCACCCGCGACCTGATCGAGGCCGGTGCGGACATCGTCAAGGTCGGTGTCGGGCCCGGTGCGATGTGCACGACGCGGATGATGACCGGTGTGGGGCGGCCGCAGTTCTCCGCCGTCCTCGACTGCGCGGCGGCGGCCCGGGAGCTGGGGCGGCACGTCTGGGCCGACGGCGGCGTACGCCACCCCCGCGACGTGGCCCTCGCGCTCGCCGCCGGGGCCGCCAACGTGATGATCGGATCGTGGTTCGCCGGCACCTTCGAGTCACCCGGCGACCTCTTCACCGATGCCGAGGGGCGGCGGTACAAGGAGTCCTTCGGCATGGCCTCGGCACGGGCGGTGAGCGCGCGTACGGCCGACGACTCGCCGTTCGACCGGGCCCGCAAGGCGACCTTCGAGGAGGGGATCTCGTCGGCGCGGATGTACCTGGACCCGAAGCGGCCCGGCGTCGAGGACCTCATCGACGAGATCATCAGCGGCGTACGCAGCGCCTGCACCTACGCCGGTGCCCGCAGCCTGCCCGAGCTCCACGAGCGGGCCCTGGTCGGCGTCCAGAGCGCGGCCGGCTACAGCGAGGGCAAGCCCCTGCCCGCCGGCTGGTAGCCCCTGAATTTTAATGCTGGACACGCCGTCAGGAGTGCAACAAAAGTCAGGATCAACTCCAGCGCGAGTTGATCCTGACTTTTGTTGCGGTTTTCACGGCGTGTCCAGCATTAAAATTCAGTCGGGCTCGGCCTGCATCAACTGGCGGGCGGCCTCGGCGATCGAGCCCGTCAGGGACGGGTAGATCGTGATCGTGTGGGCCAGCTGGTCGACCGTCATGTGATTGGCGACCGCCATCGTGATCGGCATGATCAGCTCGCTCGCCTTCGGGGAGACGACCACGCCGCCGATGACGAGCCCCGAGGAGGGGCGGCAGAAGAGCTTGATGAAGCCGTCCTCCTGACCGGACATCTTGGCCCGGGCGTTGCCGCCCAGCGGCAGCATCACCTCGCGGGCCAGCACCTTTCCGGTGCTCACGTCGGTCTGGCTGACGCCGACCGTGGCGAGTTCGGGGTCGGTGAAGACGTTCGCGGCGACGGACTTCAGGCGCAGCGGCGCGACCGCCTCGCCGAGGGTGTGCCACATCGCGATCCGGCCCTGCATCGCCGCGACGCTCGCCAGCGGCAGCACGCCGGTGCAGTCGCCCGCGGCGTAGACGCCGGAGATGTTGGTGCGGCTGACCCGGTCCACGGCGATGTAGCCGCCCGGCGACATCGCCACGCCGTACTCGGCGAGGCCGAGGTTGGCCGTGTTGGGCACGGAACCGACCGCCATCAGGACGTGCGAGCCGGTGACCGTCTCCCCCGTGGCGAGCTCGACGACGACCTCGTCGCCGTTGCGGCGGACGGCGGTGGCGCGGGAGTTGTTCATGATGTTCATGCCGCGGTTGCGGAAGACCCGCTCGATCGCCATCGCGGCGTCGGCGTCCTCGTGCGGCATGACCCGGTCGCGGCTGGAGACGAGCGTGACGCGGACGCCCATCGCGAGATAGGCCGAGGCGAACTCCGCGCCGGTGACGCCGGAGCCGACGACGACGAGGTGCGCAGGGAGTGTGGGCAGGTCGTACACCTGTCGCCAGGTGAGGATGCGCTCGCCGTCCGGGACGGCGTCGGGGAGCTGTCGCGGCGTCGCCCCGGTGGCTATCAAGACCGTTGAGGCGTCGACCGAATACTCAGCGTCACCACTTTGCGGCTTGATCTTCACGCGGTGGGAGTGGCCGAGGGTGTCCTCGCCCAATCTCGCGCTGCCGCGGACGACCGTCACACCAGCTTTTATCAACTTGTTATGGATGTCCGTGGATTGAGCGAGCGCGAGTCGCTTCACGCGACCGTGCACCGCCGACGCATCCACGGTGATCGCTTCAAGACCATCCGAGTGTACGCCGAAATCCTCGGTGTCCCGGTAGCCCGTCACCACGTCCGAGCTGGCGATGAAGGTCTTCGACGGCACGCAGTCGTGCAGCACGCAGGCACCGCCGGCACCGTCGTTCTCGACCACGGTGACATCGGCGTCGAGCTGTGCGGCGACGAGCGCGGCTTCGTATCCGGCCGGTCCACCACCGATGATCACAATCCGGTTCACGGCATTTCCCCCACTTGCACCATCGTCACTCCAGACGCGACACGCCACGCCGTATTCTCTCGTACGCCGCACACCGACTATCGTCATCGCCGTGCGTCATTACGCTGCGTACGGCTCAAACCTCGATCCCGCTCGGATGCGAGCCTACTGCCCACACTCTCCCATGATCGGCGTTGGCTGGCTGGAAGGGTGGCGACTCACGTTCGCAGGCGAAGAAGGTTTCGGCTGGGAAGGTGCGGTCACCACCATTGTCGAGTCAGAGGGCGACCGCGTCTTCGTGTCCCTCTATGACGTCCACCCGTGGGACGAGACCGGCCTGGACGAGGTGGAGGGTGTGGACGCGGGCGCGTACCGCAAGCTCACCGTCCGCGTCGCCACCCTCGACGGTGAGGTCACCGCCTGGGTCTACATCTTCGACGGTTACGAGGGCGGCATGCCGACCTCGTGGTACCTGAACGAGATAGCCAGTGCCGCGGCGAAGGCGGGCGCACCCGACGACTACGTCACCGCGCTGCGCGCCCGCCCCACCAGCAGCGGAGGCCTGCCGCCCGAGCCGACCGGAGCCGATCCGATCACGGACCCGGTTCCGGATCCGACCCAGGACCCGGATCCGGCCTGACGATCAGTCCTCGGCGGGCAGCTCGAAGATGTCGGCTTCGTACTTCGCGTGCATGCCGACGGCGTGGTAGAGCCGGACCGCCTCGGTCGGATTGGCGAGGTCGACACCGAGGCCGGCCAGGGTGCGGCCCTTGCTCGCGTAGACGCCGAAGGCGCGCGCCAGCAGGGCCTGCCCGACACCGCGCCGACGGTGCTCCTTCAGCACGGCCAGGTGCTTGACCCAGCCCTCGTTCTGGTCGAGCGCCTGGTCCGATGATTGCAGGACACCGGCCGGCTCGCCGTCGACCGTGGCGAGGAACCACTCGTCCCAGCGGACCTCGGCCGAGTCGACGTAGCGCTGCAGGAACACGTCCAGGGGCGCGGGCTGGTAATCCGGCGTGTCGCGGAACGCGGTGTCGAAGACCCGGTGGAAGACCGGCAGGTCGTCGCGGGTGATGGTGCGGATCTCCACGCCCTCGGGCAGCTCCTGCGGGAGCGACACGGGCAGCTCGATCAGCATCCTGGCGTACCGCTTGATGAAGGTGAAACCCACCTCCTTCAGCAGCGCGATGTACTCCGTCTCGGTCGGGATCGCACCCGCCCGCGCGGTGATCCGCGGGTGGCCGAGCTCCGCCGCGCGCTGCGGCACCCGGGCCAGGGCGAGCATCAGCAGGGTACGCCGAGCCGCAGCGCCACGGGCGGGGTCGACATAGACCTCCACGAACTCGCGGGGTCCCCCGGCGCCGTTCTCGATGAACGCCCACGCGACGATCGCGCCGTCCGGATCGAGCGCCACCCAGCTGTCCTTAGCCGGATCGACATACGGACCGGTGAGGGCCTCCAGCACGTCCTCGGTCGAGAAGTCGGGCGCGCCGACGGCGGCGATGTCGCTCGCGTGGGCGACGGCCAGGATCGCTGGAACGTCGTCCAGGGTGGGGTGGCGGAGGCTCCACCCCTCAGGCAGCGTGTCTGCAGACAGTGTGTCGGTCACGCTTCATTAGAACGGCGCTGTCCAGCGTATTTCTCCACCAGCACCCAGCCGATCGCGAGCACGACACCGGCGATCGGGATCGCGGCCCACGTCGACGGCGGCGCCTCCAGGTAGCGGCCCTGCAGCCACAGCGCGCCCGCGAAGGCGGCCGACGCACCGGCCGCTCCGCCCACCGCGGCGGCGATGCCGGAGATCCCGTCTGCGCTCAGCAGGAACGCCAGGTCGATGACGACGGCACCGGCGATCAGCGCGAACGGCACGGCCGACGGCGGGAAGTGGGCGAGGGTGAGCAGCTCCCAGGCGAGGCACCGGTAGGCGACGTAGCCGACCGCGATCGCCGTGGCGGTCCAGCGGAAGCCGACGAACTTGCGGGCCGCGACGAGGGAGAGCAGCGCGGCGCCGACGATCCACGCGGGGTAGACCCAGTCGGCGACCGGCAGCGCGAAGCCGTGTACGGCGATGTCGTCGACGGGGCGGCCGAGCTGGTCGGCGGCGAACTTCAGCAGGATCGGCTCGGCATAGGGCTCGCCGCGCAGCCAGGCGGCGAAGGAGAGCACGCCGTACTCCTGGTGCTGGTTGGGGAAGAGCACGTTCTCCAGGAAGAAGCCCCAGAGCACGATGGAGACGATCGTCCGGCCCCGGCCGGGCGGGGTGGTGATGTGCCAACTTCTCGCCACGCCGAGAATCATCAGCGCCGTGCCGGTGTAGAGCAGCGAGTGGCTGCCGCTCCAGGCGGTGATGTCCAGCCCGTTGATCTTGTGGTTGAGGACGTCGATCGGGAGCGCGATGAGGAAGGTGCCGGTACCCCAGATCAGCAGCCACTTGCTGATCTTGTCCAGGCCCAGGCCCGTACGGACCTGATAGATCACGAGCGCGACCGCGATGACGGTGCCCACCGTGTTGACGTCGTGCGGGGGTGCCAGATCGTCACGGAGCCACTTGAAGTGCCACGACATGTCCCAGGTCGACCCGATCAGCTTCAACGCCAGGGCGACCAACCAGAACCGGTAGACGACCTTGAGCATGGTCGGGCGCTGGTCGTCGTTGGGGCCCGCCAGCGCCAGCGTCTTCCAATCGGCGACGGTGCGCGGCAATGTCGAGGTGGTCACGTCAGTCACGTCCTGTGATCTTCAGCAGCAGGCAAGGGGTTCTTGCTCGGAGATTCTGCACTGCGACACGCCGTCATGGGTACCCATCCGCCCCCGAGATGTCCCTGAGATCGGGAACATGAGACAGTGGCCCGAGTCTCATGACCACCTGGAGGATGCCGTGCTGTCGCGTCGCCGTCTCGTCTCCGTCGTCGCCATCTCGGCGTTGGCGCTCACCGGGCTGAGCGCCTGCCGGTCCACGCCAGGGATCGCCGCCTATGTCGGGTCGGAGAAGTACACCGACACCTACGTCGACAACCTCATCAACGACTTCGACGCCAAGCTGGTCGCCCAGATCCGGGTGCAGGCGAAGACCCAGACCGATCAGGCCGTCAAGGCCGGTCAGATCAAGCCCGAGGACGCCGCCGCCCAGGTCGACAAGGCAGTCGCCGACCAGCAGGCGACGACCCTCAAGAACTTCGGCGACCTGCGCCAGACCGTGATCCGCATGCTCGTCGTCCGGGATGCGGGCAACATCTACGCCAAGTCGCACAACATCACCGTCCCGCCCGCCGACACGGCGACCGCGGCAGCGCAGAACAACCTGCCCGCCGACGCGGACCTGGTGAAGCTCTTCGCGGAGTACAGCACGACGCTGAACGCCCTCGCCACCACGGCCAAGTCGACCGCGCCCAGCGAGGCTGACCAGCACGAGGCCTACGACAACCTCCAGGTGCAGCCCGGCACCGTCAAGCCCTCCTTCGAGACGCTCCAGGGCAACTTCACCCAGGAGGCGATGGGCTCGGCCGTCGGGGTGCGCGACCTGCTGGTCACGGCGCTCGACGAGGCCAAGTCGTCGGTGAGCCCGCGCTACACGGGCGCCGCCCAGGACCTTCAGATCCAGCTCCAGCAGCTTCAGGCGCAGACGAAGATCCAGGTCATGCTGGCCCCGATCGGTGCCGTCTCCAATGCACCCGCGGTCGCGAGCACCGAAGCACCCGCCGCGTAGGCATGACCCGACGGATCGTCCTGCTCGTCACCTCACCCCGGCTCCCCGCCGGGCTGCTCTCCGCCGAAGCCTGGGACGCCTGCCGCGCTCATCCGGTCCTGGCGGCTCAGGAGAGCGATCAGACCACCGCGCTGCGCATCGCCGGTGCCGAGGTGACGATCCTGCCCGTACCCAGTGCTGATGCCCTGCTCGCGACGGCCGGGCAGACCGTGATCTGGCTCGCCGGACCGACCGGGGACGAGCGGCTCGCCCGGGAGCTGGGCATGCGCCTGGCGCGCGAGCCCTCGCTCGCCGAGATGGAGCTCATGTACGGCTCCTGGGACCCCCCGGGAGCCCGCCTGCTCGATGCCGTGGCGGTGACCGAGCGGCTGAGCGCGGACCCCTGGCGTGCCGCGCAGACCCATCGCAGCCTCGCCCGCTTCATGCTGGAGGAGGCCCGCGAGGCGGTGGAGGCGATCGAGACCGACGATCATGAGGCGCTCCGCGAGGAGCTCGGTGACGTGCTGCTCCAGGTACTCATCCACGCCCGCATGGCCGAGGAGCTGCCGGGGGACGAGCGGTTCACCATCGACGACGTCGCCGGGGACTACGTCGCGAAGATGATCCGCCGCAACCCGCACATCTTCGGCGGACCCGAGCACGCCACCGACGACATGGACCAGATCCTCGAGGTCTGGGAACGGGTGAAGGCCCAGGAAAAGGCGGAGCGGGCCGGCCGTCGCGCGGAGCGCTGAGGGACCGGCTGTCGGTGCCGACGGGTAGGGTCTCCCCATGGAGTTCGCGCCGCTGGCTGAGATGATCGCCGATGCCATCCTGGAGAGCGACCCGGGCCGCGCCCTCGATGCGGGTGACCACCGCTTCGACGATCGGCTGCCCGACTTCTCCGCCGAGGGCGTCTCGTCCGACGTGGGGATGCTGCGCGACGCCGCGCTGGCTCTGTCTCAGGTGGACGCCGACGCCCTGGAGCTCGCCGACCGGGTCGACCACGAGATCCTCAGCGGCATCGTCGACCGGAGCATCTTCGAGCTGACCGAGGTCCGCGAGCACGAGTGGAACCCGCTGGCCCACAACCCGGGCCCCTTCCTCTACGAGCTGCTCGCCCGGCCCTTCGCCCCGGCTGCGGTGCGCCTGGACAGCCTCTATCACCGGGTCTCGGCGATCCCCGACGCCCTCGCCACCGCCCGCGAGGTGCTGCGCGACTGCCCCGAGATCCACCTGGAGACGGCCGTCGGCCAGTTCGAGGGCGCCGCCGCGCTGCTGCGCGAGCAGGTGCCGGGGCTGCTGGCGCAGGAGCCGAGCATGACCGGCAGCGTGCAGCCCGCCGTCGATCGGGCCGCCGCCGCGCTCACCGACTTCTCGGGCTGGCTGCGGGAGCAGACCGGTGGCCGCGACCCGCGCCTGGGCCGCAAGCTCTGGGAGGCCCGCCTCTGGCACACCCTCGACACGGAGCTCTCGGCGGCGGCCGTCCTGGATCGGGCCGAGGCCAATCTCGCCCGCGTGATGGCCGAGATCCGCGACGCATCGGCCGCGCTGATCGGCGGCCCGCCCACCGATGAGACGGTCCGCACCGCGCTCGCGAGCCTCTCGGCCGAGCACCCCGACGACGCCACGATCGTGGCGCTCGCCGAGACCACGCTCGCCGAGACGACGGAGTTCGTCCGCCGCAACGACCTGGTCTCGCTCGTCGACGACCCGTGCGTGATCGAGGAGATGCCCGAGTTCGCCCGCGGTGTCGCCGGTGCCTACTGCTCGGCGCCGGGACCGCTGGAGACGGCCGACGTGCCGACCTTCTACTCGATCTCACCGACGCCGGCCGGCTGGTCGGCGGAGCTCGTCGAGTCCTACTACCGCGAGTACAACAACCACATGATCCGCAACCTGACGGTTCACGAGGCGATGCCGGGTCACTTCCTGCAGCTCGCGCACGGCCGTCGCTACCGGGGATCCACCAGGGTGCGGGCGCTCGGCTTCTCCGGGGTCTTCGTCGAGGGCTGGGCGGTCTACGCCGAGGAGATCATGGCCGACCACGGCTTCGGCGGCCTGCCGGTGCGGTTGCACCAGCTCAAGATGCAGCTCCGGATGACGATCAACGCCATCCTCGACCAGCTCGTGCACTGCGAGAACCTCAGCGAGGACGAGGCGATGGACATGCTCGTCGGGCGGGGCTTCCAGGAGCGCGGCGAGGCTGCGGGCAAGTGGCGCCGGTCGCTGCTCACCTCGACGCAGCTCTCGACATACTTCGTCGGCTGGGCCGAGGTCTCGTCGATCGGGCGCTCCCGGCCGGCCGGGGTCAGCCTGCGGCAGTGGCACGACGCGATGCTCGCCCAGGGCTCCCCCAGCCCTCGCCACCTGCGCACTCTGCTCGGCATCTGACCCATCCGACCGGGTCTGTCACAGCCCGGGGTTAGATTGGAGTCGACACACGTCGTCGAAACACAGCCCCCACCGGTTCCGGTTCGGGGGTGTTCGGCGTGTGCTCTTCAGGCGATCATGTGGGGGTTACGGTGCGGCTCAGCGGTCTGCTCGATGCGGCGTTGGCGGATCCGGCGCTCACGCGTACCCGTCGATTCGCAGGCGACAACCTGGACGTGACGGCGCCGCCCAGCCTGCGGCCCTTCCTCGCGGCGGTCGCCGCGAGCGAGCGGACGGTGCTGGCGGTGACGGCGACGAGCCGGGAGGCCGACGATCTCGCCGACACCCTCGGCATGCTGCTCGACCCGGGCGTGGTCGCGGCCTATCCGAGCTGGGAGACGCTGCCGCACGAGCGCCTCTCCCCCCGCTCCGACACGGTCGGCAAGCGGCTCGCGGTGCTCCGGCGGCTGGCCCACCCGGGCGAGCGCGGGCCGCTACGAGTCGTCGTCGCGCCGGTGCGCAGCCTGCTGCAGCCGCAGCTCGTGGGGCTCGGCGACCTGACCCCGGTGGAGCTGCGCCCGGGGCAGACCGCGCCGCTGGAGCGGGTGGCGCACGACCTCGTCGACCTCGCCTACGCCCGGGTCGACCTCGTGACCAAGCGTGGCGAGTTCGCGGTCCGCGGCGGCCTGCTCGATGTCTTCCCCCCGACCGAGGAGCACCCGCTGCGGGTGGAGTTCTGGGGCGACGAGGTCGAGGAGATCCGCTCCTTCGCCGTCGCCGACCAGCGCACCATCGCCGCGGCCGACTCCGTCTATGCCCCGCCGTGCCGGGAGCTGCTGCTCACCCCGGCCGTCCGGGCCCGCGCGGCGGAGGTGCTCGCCGACCACCCGGAGATCGCCGAGATCCTCGACAAGCTGGTCGAGGGCATCCCGGTCGAGGGCATGGAGTCGCTCGCGCCGACGCTCGCCGGCCCCAACAGCATGCAGCTGCTCGTCGAGTGCCTGCCCAAGGACACGATCGTGCTGCTCTGCGACCCGGAGCGCATCCGCACCCGGGCGCACGACCTGGTCCGCACCAGCGAGGAGTTCCTCCAGGCGAGTTGGGCCGCTGCCGCCGTCGGGGGCAAGGCCCCGGTCGATGTCGGCAGCGCGTCCTTCAAGACCCTCGCGGAGGTCAGGACCTCGGCGCTCAACCGCGGCCAGTCCTGGTGGACGGTCTCCCCGTTCGGCCTGGACGCCCCCTCGGCGAAGGCTGACGACACGCCGTGGCTGGACCCGATCGATGTCGGACCGATCGACGAGGACTCGACGGTGCTGACGCTCGGTGCGCAGGCCGCTCCGCTCTACCACGGCGACACCGAGAAGCTCATCGCCGATCTGCGGGGCTGGCTGAGCGAGGGCTGGCGGGTGGCGCTCGTCTTCGCCGGACACGGCCCGGCGCAGCGTTCGGCGGAGGTGCTGCGCGACGCGGGGATCGGCGCGACCCTCACCGATGAGCCGGTCTTCACCCCCGGCAGCCTCGTCGTGACGACGGGTTCCCTGCTCGGCGGGCTCGTCGACCCCGAGGTGAAGCTCGCGGTGATCACCGGCGACGACATCTCCGGCGGCCGGGGCACCTCGACCAAGGACATGCGCAAGATGCCGTCGCGGCGGCGCAACACGATCGATCCGCTGGAGCTGCGGGCGGGCGACTTCGTGGTGCACGAGCAGCACGGCATCGGCCGCTATGTCGAGCTGGTCCAGCGCAAGGTCAACGGCGCGGACCGCGAGTACATCGTGATCGAATATGCCGCCTCCAAGCGCGGGCAGCCCGGCGATCGGCTCTTCGTGCCGACGGATGCGCTCGACCAGCTCTCCCGCTATGTCGGCGGCGAGGCGCCCACGCTGCACAAGATGGGCGGCTCGGAGTGGTCCAAGGCGAAGGCGCGGGCGCGCAAGGCGGTCCGGGAGATCGCCGCGCAGCTCATCCAGCTCTACGCCGCGCGTACGTCGGCGAAGGGTCACGCCTTCGGGCCGGACACGCCGTGGCAGCGCGAGCTGGAGGACGCCTTCCCGTTCACCGAGACGCCCGATCAGCTCTCCGCGATCGAGGAGGTCAAGGAGGACATGGAGAAGCCCATGCCGATGGACCGCCTGATCTGCGGCGACGTCGGATACGGCAAGACCGAGATCGCGGTGCGGGCGGCGTTCAAGGCGGTGCAGGACGGCAAGCAGGTGGCGATCCTGGTGCCGACGACGCTCCTGGCGCAGCAGCACTTCAACACGTTCTCGGAGCGGATGGCGCAGTTCCCCGTCCAGATCAAGCAGCTCTCCCGCTTCCAGACGCCGAGCGAGGCGGCCCGCACGATCGAGATGGCGGGTGAGGGCACCGCCGACATCGTCATCGGCACCCACCGGCTGCTCCAGCAGGCGACCCGGTTCAAGCAGCTCGGTCTCGTCATCGTCGACGAGGAGCAGCGTTTCGGTGTCGAGCACAAGGAGCACCTGAAGTCGCTGCGGACCAACGTCGACGTGCTGACGATGTCGGCGACGCCGATCCCGCGCACCCTGGAGATGGCGATCACCGGCATCCGGGAGATGTCGACGATCGCGACCCCGCCGGAGGAGCGGCACCCCGTCCTGACGTACGTCGGCGCTTACGACGACAAGACCGTCGCCGCCGCGATCCACCGCGAGCTGCTCCGCGACGGTCAGGTCTTCTACCTGCACAACCGGGTCGAGTCGATCGACCGGACGGCGCAGCGGCTGCGGCAGCTCGTCCCCGAGGCCCGGATCGTCACCGCGCACGGGCAGATGGGCGAGGACGCGCTGGAGAAGGTGATGGTCGGCTTCTGGGAGAAGGAGTTCGACGTCCTCGTCGCGACCACGATCATCGAGTCGGGCATCGACATCCCCAACGCCAACACGCTGATCCTGGAGCGCGCCGACCTGCTCGGTCTCTCCCAACTGCACCAGATCCGGGGCCGGGTCGGCCGTGGTCGCGAGCGGGCGTACGCCTACTTCCTCTACCCGCCGGAGAAGCCGCTCACCGAGCACGCCCACGAGCGGCTGGCGACGATCGCCCAGCACACCGAGCTCGGCGCGGGCATGTATGTCGCGATGAAGGACCTGGAGATCCGGGGCGCGGGCAACCTGCTCGGCGGTGAGCAGTCCGGCCACATCGAGGGCGTCGGTTTCGATCTCTATGTCCGGATGGTCGGGGATGCGGTTCGGGCGTTCAAGAACAACCCGGCTGACGACGCGGACGAGGCGGAGGCGGTCGAGGTCAAGATCGATCTCCCGGTCGACGCGCACCTTCCGGTCACCTACGTCGAGGTGGAGCGGCTGCGGCTGGAGATGTACCGCAAGCTCGCCTCCGCACGTACCCACGAGGAGCTCGACGCGGTCGTCGCCGAGCTCACCGACCGCTACGGCGAGCCGCCGGCCGAGGTGGTCAACCTCGTCTCGGTGGCCCGGTTCCGGCTGGTCGCCAAGGACTACGGCCTCTCCGAGGTGGGCCTGCAGGGCAAGCACATCCGCTTCTCGCCGCTCGTGCTGCCCGACTCCCGGCAGATGCGCCTCAAGCGCTACCACCCCGACGCGGTCTACAAGCCCGCGTCCTCGCAGGTGAGCATCCCGCACCCGATGACCCGTCGCATCGGCGGCGAGCCGCTGCGCGACCAGGCGCTGCTCGACTGGTGCGCCCAAACGATCAAAGACATTCTGGGGTGAGTGACGTCACTCAAGCGATCTGAAGGCCCAGGCTGGTTCGATATAGTTGGCGCAGCCCCCGGACAGCGCCGTCCTCAGCACTGTGAGAGGTGTCCGCTGTGACCGATATTGACCAGTCTGAGGTGGACTCAGCAGAGCGCGACACCGCGCTCCGTGCCGACATCCGTCGGCTCGGTGGCCTGCTCGGACAGACCCTGGTGCGTCAGGAGGGTCGCGGGCTGCTCGATCTCGTCGAGGAGGTCCGGGCCCTAGTCCGCACCGACCCCGAGAGCGCGGCGGCCAAGCTCGCCGGTCTGGATGTCTCCACCGGCACGAAGCTGGCCCGGGCCTTCTCCACCTATTTCCACCTCGCCAACGTCATCGAGCAGGTGCACCGGGCCCGCGAGCTGCGACGCCAGCGGGCGCAGGTCGGCGGCTGGCTGGACCGCGCCGGGCGGCTCATCGCCGACAAGGGCGTCGCGCCCAACGAGATCGCCGCCGCGGCGCGCCGCCTGGCGATCCGTCCGGTCTTCACGGCGCACCCGACCGAGGCCGCCCGCCGGTCGATCCTCACCAAGCTGCGCTCGGTCGCCGACGAGCTGGACCGGGAGGCCGCCGAGGCGGTGCTCTACGGCGCCGCGCCCGGCACCGACAAGGCCGACCGCCGCCTCGCCGAGCTGCTCGACCTGCTCTGGCAGACCGACGAGCTGCGGCTGGACCGGCCGGACCCGACCGATGAGGCCCGCAACGCGGTCTACTACCTGCGCGACCTCTACGCCGACGCGGCGCCGAGGGTGCTCGACGATCTCGCCGACACGCTCAAGTCGCTCGGCGTCGAGACCGCTCCGGGCGCCAAGCCGCTCAGCTTCGGCACCTGGATCGGCGGCGACCGCGACGGCAACCCCTACGTCACGCCCGCGGTCACCCGTGACGTGCTGCTCATCCAGCACGAGCACGGCATCCGGGCCACCGAGGCGGCGCTGGAGGAGCTGATCAACCAGATCAGCGTCTCGCGGCGGATGCGCAACGTCTCCCTCGACCTCTCCGCCAGCCTCGCCAAGGACCTCGATGCGCTGCCCGAGGTGGCGCCCCGGTTCCGCCGGGTCAATGCCGAGGAGCCCTACCGGTTGAAGGCGCGCTGCATCAAGGCGAAACTCGCCAACACCCGCGAGCGCCTGGCGAAGGGCACCCCGCACGTGCCGGGGCGCGACTACCTGGGCGCGTCGGACCTCGTCGCCGACCTGGAGCTGATCCGCGCCTCGCTGGCCCGCAACGCCGGACAGCTCACCGCGATGGGGACCCTCGCCACGATCATCCGGACCGTCAGCGCCTTCGGCCTGCACCTGGCGACGATGGATGTCCGCGAGCACGCCGACGCGCACCACGCCTGCCTGGCCCAGCTCTACGCGAGGGTCGGCGAGGTCAACAGCTACGCCACCCTCAACCGCGACGAGCGCACCGAGCTGCTCACCCGCGAGCTGGCGAGCCGTCGGCCGCTGTCGCACCTGGACACGCCGCTCACCGAGGCGGCTCGCAAGACGTTCGATGTCTTCACCACGATCCGTGAGGCGCAGGAGCGCTTCGGCGCCGACGTGATCGAGTCCTACATCATCTCGATGACCCGGGGCGTCGACGATGTGCTCGCCGCCGCCGTGCTCGCCCGCGAGGCGGGTCTCGTCGACCCGCACACCCCGCGGGCCCGGATCGGCCTGGTCCCGCTGCTGGAGACGGTCGGCGAGCTCGACGCCGGTGGCGCGATCCTCGACGAGCTGCTGAGCCTGCCGACCTACCGGGCGATCGTGCGTGCGCGCGGCGACGTGCAGGAGGTCATGCTCGGCTACTCCGACTCCAACAAGGAAGCCGGCATCACCACCAGCCAGTGGGCCATCCACAAGGCTCAGCGCCAGCTCCGCGATGTCGCGGCGCGCCACGGCGTCCGGCTGCGGCTCTTCCACGGCCGCGGCGGCACCGTCGGCCGCGGCGGCGGCCCCACCCACGAGGCGATCCTGGCCCAGCCCTACGGCACGCTCGACGGCGCGATCAAGGTGACCGAGCAGGGCGAGGTCATCTCCGACAAGTACACGCTGCCGGCCCTGGCCCGGGAGAACCTGGAGCTGACGGTCGCCGCCGTGCTGCAGTCGACGCTGCTGCACACCGCGCCGCGCCAGCCCGCCGACGACCTGGCCCGCTGGGACTCGGCGATGAATTCGGTCTCCAGCGCCGCCTTCGCCTCCTATCGCGAGCTGGTCGAGGACCCGCAGCTCCCGGAGTATTTCTGGGCCGCCACCCCGACCGAGCTGCTCGGTGCGCTCAACATCGGGTCCCGCCCGGCGAAGCGCCCCGACTCCGACGCCGGGCTCGGCGGCCTGCGGGCCATCCCGTGGGTCTTCGGCTGGACGCAGTCCCGCCAGATCGTCCCGGGGTGGTATGGCGTCGGTTCCGGACTGCGTGCTGCTCGCGAGGCGGGTCTCACCGACACGCTGAAGGACGCGCACGAGCGCTGGCACTTCTTCCGCACGTTCCTCTCCAACGTGGGCATGATGCTGGCGAAGACCGACCTCACGATCGCCCGGGGCTACGTGCACACCCTGGTCCCCGAGCACCTCCAGCCGATCTTCGGCAAGATCGAGGAGGAGTACGCGTTGACCGTCACCGAGCTCCTCGCGATCACCGGCGAGGAGGGACTGCTCGAGGCGCAGCCGCAGTTGCAGCGGACCCTCGGCGTTCGGGACAGCTACCTGGAGCCGCTGCACCACCTGCAGGTCGCGCTGCTCCGCCAGTATCGGGACCACGGCGGCCTGCGCCACTCCAACACGACGGCACCCGGCACCCGGCGGCAGCCGAGCACGGACCCGACATTGGAGCGAGCCCTGCTCACCACTGTCAACGGAATCGCAGCCGGGATGCGCAACACTGGCTAAGAGCGGTTGATGGTCGGGCTTCCCTACGCATGCGAGACTTGGGGCTTCTCAGCCTGGGGAGGAAGGAAGCCCGATGACAGAGGTGCCGACGCATACGCCGAGCGCCGTTGAACTGGCCGACCTGGAGTTGCTGTTGGCGGGTGCTCTAGCACCGCTGACGGGATTCCTCGGCCAGTCCGATCTGTCCTCGATGTCGCGGACGGGCAAGCTCGCCGACGGCACCACGTGGTCGGTGCCGGTGACGCTGACCGTCCCGTCCGGGCTCGCCGAGCACGCCGAGCTGATCCTGACCGACCCCGAGGGCGCGCCGCTCGCCACGGTCACCGTGACCGAGCGCTGGCCGGTCCGGGAGGGCCGCGTCGGCATCGCGGGGCCGGTCCGGCGGACCGGTGACGGCGGCCGGCCGCCCTTCGCCCGGCTGCACCGACCGGCCGCCGATGTCCGCGGGTCGCTCGGCGGTGACCGGGTCGTCGGGTTCTTCGCCGATCGGGTCATGCACCGGCCGCAGATCGCGCAGGTGGTTCAGGCTGCCCGCAGCCTCGCCGCCGATGCGGTGGTGTTGATCCCGGTGGGCACGGCCGGACCCGACGGGCTGGCGCCGGAGGCGCTGATCCGCTGCATCCTGGCGGCTAACGACCGGCTCAACGGCGCGACGATCGTGGCGGTGCCGCTGCCGCACCGCGGCAACGAGATCCATGACGCGCTGCTGCGCTCCCGGGTCGCGGCTGCCTACGGCGTCACCCACCTGCTGGCGGCCGGCGACATGCTGACCGGCGGCGGACCCCGGGTGATCGTGTCGCGGGAGTTCGCCTACGACGCTCGCGACGGGCAGTGGCGCTGGCGCGACGACGTGCCGGACCGCTTCCAGCGCGATCCGCTCACCAGCGACGAGATCAACGACATGCTCGACGACGGGGTGACGCTGCCGGAGTGGCACACGCCGCCCGCCGTCGCCCGCGAGCTGGCCCGGGCTCGCCCGTCGCGCCGCCACCGGGGTCTGGTCGTCTTCTTCACGGGCCTGTCCGGCTCCGGCAAGTCGACGATCGCCCACGCGGTCGCCGACGAGATCCGCGAGTCGGGCACCCGCTCCGTCACGCTCCTCGACGGCGACGTGGTGCGCCGCGAGCTCTCGGCCGGGCTGACCTTCAGCAAGGCCGACCGGGATCTCAACATCCGCCGGATCGGCTGGGTCGCCGCCGAGGTCGGCCGGCATGGCGGGATCGCGATCTGCTGCCCGATCGCGCCGTACGCGGGGGCCCGGGCGACCGCGCGGGCCATGGCTCGGTCCGCCGGTGCCGACTTCCTGCTGGTCCACGTCTCGACCCCGCTGGAGGTCTGCGAGGCGCGGGACCGCAAGGGTCTCTACGCCAAGGCCCGGGCCGGTCTGATCACCGGGATGACCGGCATCGACGATCCCTACGAGGTGCCGACCGATGCGGAGCTTCGCATCGACACCTCGACCGGGACCATCGACGACGGCGTCAAGGTCGTGCTCAATAGCTTGATCCACGGCGGTTGGCTGCCGGCATGACCTGGAAGACCGGCGACCGGCCCAGCTTGCGGTAGGCCCGCAGCCCGCCGCTGGTCGCCGCGACCCGGGAGTCACGCCCCTGCTGCTGGGACGGCGTGTCGAAATACATCATCGCCTTCACCCGGGGGAAGAGCTCCATCTGCTTGCCGACCGAGTCGAAGAAGGTCGCCTGGTGCGTGGGGTTGCGCTGGGAGAACCAGACACCCCACTCGGCCACCATGAGCGGCTTGTCGGGGAAGCTCTTCGCCGCCCAGTTGTAGAAGCCCGGCCAGGACGGCCGGCTCGCCGCCTTGCGGTTCATCATCTCGGCGAAGTCGCCGTGACCGTAACCCGGGTCGGAGTAGGCGTAGGCGTCCCAGGCGACCCAGTCGACGACGTCGTCACCGGGGTAGAGGTCCTCGAACCAGGGCTGCGTGTTCCACGGGACGTACGCCATGTAGCAGATCGCGGTGACCATGTTGGTCACGCCCTTCGCCCGCAGCTCCAGCACCACGTGGCGGAACGCCCTGGCGAAGTCCTTCGCCGTCATCCCCGAGCCCACCCGGGCGACCACGTTGTCCTCGGGCTCGTGGTACATCGTGAAGAAGAACTGGTCGGTGTAGTTGGCGCGGATGTGCGCGGCGAGCCGGGCGAGGTAGGCGTCGGCCCGGCCGCGGGCGATCTCGGCCCAGTTGAAGGTGGTCGGCTTCCAGCTCAGGAAGAGCAGGCGCGGCTTGTCGGCGTTGCGGGCGATCGCGATCTCGTCCGGTGTCGGGAAGAGCTGCTCACCGCGGTGGTAGGCGTGGAAGAGCGCCTGCCTGCGACCGGTCGAGGTCTCGAAGTCGACGATGGCCTGGCGGCGTGGCACGTCGGTGTGGCTGGCCGGAGCGACTCCCCACAGCACACCGCAGCTGGGCACGAGCGCCGCACCGAGCTCGCACTTCGGGTCCGGGTTCTCACTCGGCGACGGCGACGGGCTGCCCGGTGCGGCCGACGGCGACCCGGACGGCGAGGACGACGGTGATGATGACGGCGAGGACGACGGCGACTCGGACGGCAGGCCCGGCTCCGACGGTGAGGTTGACGGCGACGGCGAGCCGGGCTCCGACGGTGAGGGCGAAACGGCGTCGGACGGCGACGGGGAGCCGGGGCCACCGGGCGACGGCGAGAGCGACGGTGGGAGCGACGGCGACAGCGACGGCACGCCGGGGCCGGTCGGCGACGGCGGGTCGGGGATCGGCCAGCCGCTCGGTGTGGGGGGCCAGGTGCTCGGCAGCTTCGGCGGCAGCGGGCTCATGCTGAAGGTCGGGTTCGGCGGGCTGGGCAGGCCGGGCAGGCTCGGCGGCAGTGACGTCGGCGTACCCAGGGGCCACGGCGGCAGGCTCGGGAAGGGCTCCGGCACGGTCACCCCGCCCGGCGACACCGCCGACGACTCCATGGACGAGGCGACCGACGTGGACGAGGCGGATGCCGTCGCAGCCGGATCGAAGGAGATCGTGATCGTGGGCGCCTTCGCCGCCACCAGGTCGTCCCGGGCGATGAAGCGGGCGATCGAGGCGCCGGTCGGTGCGGTCACCGCGAACGCGTACGTGCCGGATTTGCGGATCACCTTGGTGACGTCGAAGCGCAGCGCCGACTCGTACCCCCGAGGGGCTATGGAACCCACGACGGCGCCGAGGCGGGGCGCGGTGGCCGCGGTGAGGCGGTTCTCGTCCCAGACGGTCGACGGCACGTGGGTGAGCTCGACCAGCTCCGGCAGCGGGCCGCTGTGGCGCGCGAGCCAGAGCTCGGCGAGCGTCGGCGGCGCGCCGGCCGGCAGGTCGATCGTGAATTTGAGGTAGGTGATCGCGGCGCCGCCGTCCGCGCCACCCGCGGCTAGGTAGGCCGCCTTGCCCTCGGACGCCTGCGGCGACCAGCTCACCGCGAAGGTGTCGGCGGAGACCGGCACGGATCGATGTGGGCGGCCGACGCGCCCGCCGATGTAACCGAGCGTGACCGCGAGGGTCACCGCGCCTAGGACGGCGGTTGCCGCGATGAACGGCCGTGCTGTGGTCATGCCATGCCCTCCCGCAAGGTGGCGGAGCCGGCATCGAGCCGACCGGACTGCCAACCCGGGTGTTCCTGCTCGGACACCGACTGGGTTAACGCCATGGACCAGCATAAACACGAACTCTGAGGGATGTAGAGGACTAACGGAACTTCCCATCCAAAGTTACGGAAACACCCCAATCGACTACACAGGGTCATGGAGCGCTCACAGAGCGATTTGCCAGTTTCCTCCGCACTCTGCCGCCGTTAGCCCTGTGAGAGTGCAGCGGTCGAGGAGGAAAGTCACCCATGGATGTCATGCGCCCCCCGTCGCTCGACATCTCCGATTACCTAGGGATGGCCCGGCGGCACTGGTGGATCGTCGCCCTCACCGTCTCAGCGGGAATCGGCGGCGCTTCGGCACTCACGTCCCACCTGCCGAAGGAGTACGTCTCGGTCACCTCGGTGCTGGTCCAGCCCGCGGGCGGCGATGCCAACGCGGTCGGCGGCCGGACC
The DNA here is from genome assembly GCF_014204945.1 of Allocatelliglobosispora scoriae. Lineage (NCBI taxonomy): Bacteria > Bacillati > Actinomycetota > Actinomycetes > Micromonosporales > Micromonosporaceae > Allocatelliglobosispora > Allocatelliglobosispora scoriae. The sequence goes on along the minus strand of NZ_JACHMN010000002.1, from coordinate 4,219,490 downwards.
CGCGGCGAGATCAACCTGGACACCGAGGCACAGCTGCTCCAGTCGACCGCCGTTGCCAACGGCGCCGCCGAACTGCTGCGGATCAAGACCGACGCCCGGGAGCTCGCCGCGCGCGTCGACGTCGAGGTGCCGCCGAACTCGACGGTCCTGCAGATCAAGTTCGCCGCGCCGACCCCGACGGAGGCGCAGGCCGGCTCGCACGCCTTCGCCGAGTCCTACCTGCGCAACCGCGACGCCAACGCCAAGTTCGAGCTGACGCGGCAGATCACCTCGCTCACCGCGAAGGTCAAGCAGCTCAACGGCCAGCTCGGCACGATCAATGCCAGGCTCGACGAGACGGCGAAGAGCACCCCCACCCAGGAGACGCTGGAGACGCAGCGCAGCACCGTCCTGACGCAGCTCAACCAGCTCACCGGCCAGCTCAACCAGCTCACCACCGCGACGGTGAGCGCGGGCCGGATCATCAGCGACGCCGGCCTGCCCAACCGCTCGGTCAAGCCCGACGTGATGATCAATCTGGCCACGGGGGCGATGGCCGGCCTGCTCGGCGGGCTCGGGCTCGCCGCGCTGCGCCAGCGCCTCGACCGACGGTGCCGCCGCCGCAGCGATGTGAGCCGCCGGGCCGACGTTCCGGTCCTCGCCGAGATCCCGGGCAAGGCGCGACTCCGCTTCGACGACATCTTCGCCCCCAACGACCTCGGCGGACGGACGTTCAACCGGCTCCGCAACGAGGTGCTGGCGGCGCTGACGCAGGGAGGGGGCGAGCGAGCCCCGCAGGGCGCGCCGGGAAGCGCTGCTCCCGGCGACGGCAGGAGCGGTGCTCGGGTCCTGGTCGTCACCGGTGCCAGCCGGGGCACCGCCTCCACCGTGGTCGCGAGCAACCTCGCCGCCGCACTCGCCCGGACCGGCAGTGACGTCATCCTCGTCGGCGCGCGCCAGCCGGAGAGCATGGTCGGCCTCGCGCCGCTCGCCCGGCTCGTCGGTGTCGCGCCCACGCCCGGCCTCTCCGACGTGATCACCGGTCGCTGCTCGCTCGACACCGCGATCCAGCGGGCGCCGCGGCTCCCCTCCCTGCGCGTGCTGCCGACCGGCGGCACCGCCAGCGCGGGCGGGGTGCTCCAGTCGCAGACCCTGCGGGACACGATGGCCGCGCTGCGCGCACGCTGCGAGTTCGTCGTCATCGAGGCGCCGTCCACCGCGAGCGGCGCCGACGCGCAGAGCCTCGCCGGGGTCGCCGACGCGGCGATCATCGCGGTCGAGTTGCGCCGCACCACCTATCCGCAGGTACGCGATGCGGCCGACCAGCTGCACCGCGTCGGCACCCCGGTCCTCGGTGCCGTGCTCACCCCGAAGTTGAAGCCCGTCGCGGAGCTCCCGCCGGTGCCGCCGTCGATCGACACCGTGATGCTCGCGAAGCTGGACGCCGAGACCCTGGCGGCGCTGGACGCGGAGCACGGGTTCACCGCACCCCACCAGGAGACCGCTCCCGACCAGGAGACCGCGTCACACCACGAGAGCGACACGACCGAGCACGCCGCCCAGCAGGAGGGCGCTGAGGTCAAATGACGTGGCCCCTCGTCGCTCTCCTCGCGCTCTATCCACTCTGGTGGGCGCTGGGGCTCGCCGTGCTGATCTTCCCGATCATGGCGGTGCCGATGGCGTACGCCCTGCTCCGGCAGCATCGGCAGGGCATCGGGCTGCGACTGCCGCCCTACTTCGTGCTGTGGCTGATCTTCCTGGCCGCGGTGGTGATCGGGGTCGGCGCGCTCAGCTCGGACCCCGTCGGGGTGGTCGACGGTGGCGCGGGCGACCGGATCCTCGGTGTCGCGTTCCGGCTCATCGAGTACGCCTCCCTCACCGTCCTGCTGCTCTACGCGGGCAACCTGCCGGCCACCGGGGGCATGTCGCAGCGGCGGCTCGTCGGGCTGCTCGCCTGGCTCTTCGCGGTGACCGTCGCCGGTGGGCTGCTCGGCACCTTCGCCGGGGAGTTCGGCTTCACCTCGCCGGTGGAGCTGCTGCTGCCGCACGGCGTCCGGTCCAAGGGTTTCGTGCAGTCGCTGGTGCACCCCTACGCAGCGCAGATCATGGACCTCGTCGGCGATCCGCAGCCCCGGCCCGCCGCGCCGTGGGGCTACACCAACACGTGGGGCAACAACTTCTGCCTGCTCGTGGTGTGGTTCGTCGTCGCGGTCTGGAGCTACCCCACCCGGCGCCGGACGAAGGTGCTCGCCGCGGGGACGCTGCTCGCCGCGATCGTGCCGGTCGTCCACTCGCTCAACCGGGGGCTCTGGATCGGGCTCGGTGTCGCGGTCGCCTATGTGGCGTTGCGCCAGGCGCTGCGGGGCCGCTTCGCGGTGCTGATCGCCGGTGCCGCCGCGGTGGCGGTGCTCGGGGTGGCGTTCGTCGCCTCGCCGCTGGGCGACGTGGTCAACCGGCGGCTGGAGAACGGCAAGTCCAACGGCGTACGCATGTTCCTCACCGAGCGGGCCATCACCGGTATGCAGCAGTCCCCGGTGATCGGCTACGGCTCGACCCGCAACACGGTGGGCGGACGGCAGTCGATCACGGTCGGCGAGAGCAAGGGCTGCGAGCGCTGCGGCAACTTCACGGTCGGCGGCAACGGCCAGCTGTGGCAGCTCCTCTTCGCCCACGGGATCGTCGGCACCGTGTCCTATCTGGGCTTCTTCGGTCTGGGGCTGTGGCGTTTCCGGCGCGACTCGACGCCGATCGGCATCGCCGGGTCGGCCGCGATCGTCGGCACCCTCGTCGCGATGTTCTGGTACAACGCGCTCGTCACCCCCCTGGCCTTCACATTCCTCGCCTACGCATTGCTCTGGCGGAACTGGCTGCAATCCCCGCGCGCCCTGCGGGGCTCCGGTCGCTTCGCTCCCTTCACTCCTCGTGCCAGCGCAGCATCCCCTGAGCGCGCCCTGCGGGGCTCCGGTCGCTTCGCTCCCTTCACTCCTCGTGCCAGCGCACAACCAAACAACAACACCTCGGGGGTCCCTGGATGAGTCCGGTCAAGACAGCACCAGCGCAGCTGACCGCCGCCGATGCGGACCTGCGCCACCAGTACCTGACCGAGGTGCTGGCCCTGCTCTACCCGGAGCCGTGCGTGCACTCGACGAGCGGCGGCGGTGGCGGCCCGCAGTCCCGCCAGGTCGTGGAGTACCTCGTGATCCCCGACGCGCGGCGGCCGAAGCTGCTCGTCCCGGTCGGGTCGCCCCGGGTCGCTGCGGCTGCCGTACGCCGGTTCGCCGAACCGCAGGGCCGGATGGCTCGGCTCAAGCGCAATGCCGTGGTCGCCGCGTTGCGGACCGGTGCGTGGCCGGCCGTGATGCGCGATCGGGTACGCATCACCGCACCCCACGGCACCGCCGACACGATCGACGGTTACCTGGGCGCGTCGCTGGGGCTGCCGTTGAACCTGAGCGTCCACATCGGCCCGGCACGCGCCAACCGCAAGCCCGTCCTGCAGCTGCTGACGCCGACCGGGCGTACCCTCGGATTCGCCAAGCTCGGCACCGGACCGCTGACGCGACGCCTCGTGCGGGCCGAGACCGCGGCTCTGACCGCGCTGTCACACATCACGTTCGAGCAGCTCAGCGTGCCCAAGGTGCTGCACGCCGGGCAGTGGCGCGGCAACCAGGTGCTGGTGCAGTCGGCGCTGCCGATCTGGCGGCCCCGGGCACCGCTGAGCCCGCAGCGCCTCGCCGCCGCGATGGTCGAGGTCTCCGGCTGTGTCGGCATCACCCGGGGCTGGCTCGCGACGAGCCCCTACTGGGCGGATCTGCGCAACCGGCTCGGCCAGCTCGCCGACCAGCCCGAAGGGGTGCAGCTCAACGACGCGGCGCGGATCCTGATGGAGCACTGCGGCGACGTGCCGCTGCGCTACGGCGCGTGGCACGGCGACTGGGCGCCCTGGAACATGGCGAACCTCGAGGACGAACTGCTCGTCTGGGACTGGGAGCGGTTCACGCCGGGCGTCCCGCTGGGCTTCGACGCGATCCACTACGAGCTGCAGCGCCGCATCCAGGAGCAGGGCGACGCGAAGGCGGCCGTCGAGGCGGTCGTACGCCAGGCCGCCGGGCTGCTCGCGCCCTTCGACGTCGTGCCGGACGGCTGCGAGGTGACGGCGCTGCTCTACCTGGTCGACCTCGCCGCGCGCTACCTCACCGACCGGCAGGCGGAGGCGGGCGCCCGCCTCGGCGTCCTCGGCACCTGGCTGCTCCCCGTCCTCATCGACCGCGTCCGGAGGCTCGCATGATCTCGCTCTCGAACACCCTGCCCGAGCCCGTCAAGCACGTGATCCACATGGGGTCGCGGTCGTTCGGCCGGCTCACCGCGCCCGCCCGGCTGCTGCCGTCGTTCCTGATCACGGGTGGTCAGCGGTGTGGAACCACGTCGCTCTACCGCTCGCTCGCGGCGCACCCGGCGATCCTCAAGGCGGTCCTGCACAAGGGCGTGCACTACTTCGACACCAGTTACCACAAGGGACCGGCCTGGTACAGGGGGCACTTCCCACTGCGCCGCCACGCCGAACGGATCATGGACCTGCACGGGGTGCAGGGGCAGACCTTCGAGTCGAGCCCCTACTACCTCTACCACCCGCACGCGGCGTCGCGGATCGGCCGGGACCTGCCCGGCGCCCGGGTGCTGGTGCTGGTCCGCAACCCGGTCGAGCGCGCCTACTCCCAGCACGCGCACGAGGTGGCACGGGGCTTCGAGATGGAGCACGACTTCAACCGCGCCCTCGCGCTCGAACCGTCCCGGCTGCGCGGGCAGCACGCCCGGCTCGTCGCCGACCCGCACGCCTACTCCTTCTCGCACCAGCACCACGCATACACCGCGCGCGGTGAGTACTCGACCTATCTGGAGCACATGGCGCACCAGGTGGGGCGGGACCGGATGCTCGTGCTCGACGCGGAGCTGTTCTTCGCCGATCCCAAACCCGTCTATGACAGCGTGCTCGAATTCCTCGGCATCCCGCACCTGGGTTACCCCGAGTTCGACCAGCACAACGCCCGGCCCCGGCCCGCGCCGATGTCCGACGAGACCCGGGCGATGCTCACCGCTCACTTCGCGCCGTGGGACGCGGCGCTGACGCAGTGGCTGGGGCGAACTCCCTCCTGGCGCGCATGAGCACAACGGAGCTGGCCCCGGCGCGGACCGCCACACCGGCCAGAGCGCCGCTGGGCCGGACCGCTCGGCTCGGCGCGGCGAACCTCGTCGGCGCCGCGCTCGCGGGGGTCGCCGGGCTCGGTGTCACCTTCGCGGTCGCCCGAACCCTCGGGCCGGCTCAGGCCGGGTCGTTCTTCGCGGCCACCTCGGCCTTCGTGCTGGTCGGGGGCTTCGCCCGGTTGGGTACGAGCACCGGCCTCGTCTACTGGCCGACCCGGATGCGGGCCCAGCGGACCCCGGAGCTGACCGGTGCCTACCTCCGTGCCGGGCTCGTTCCGGTGGCCGTGCTCGGCACGCTGCTCGCCCTGGCGATCGGGTTCGCGGCGCCCTATGCGGTGCCCGATTACGCCACACCGCTGCGGGCCCTCGCCGTATTCATCCCGATCGCCGCGCTGGCGGACGCCCTGCTCGCGGCGAGCCGGGGGATGCGGATGATGCGGCCGACCGTGCTCCTCGACAAGCTGGTGCGGCCCGGCGTACAAATCGGATTGATCTTCGGGTTGGCCCTGCTCGCGCCCGACGCGGGCCTGGAGCTGTGGGCGCTGGCCTGGTCCGTGCCCTACCTGCCGGTGCTGGTCATCGCCGCGTTCACCGTGTGGCGGGCGCTGCCGTCGGCGACGCCGAAGCGGCGGCCCGCCCCGCGCCCGACACCGCCTCCCGCACCGGTGACCGGTGTGAGCAGGGCGTTCTGGCGGTTCACCGCGCCGCGGGCCGTCGCCAACGCGGCGCAGACCGCGCTGCAACGGGTGGACGTGCTGCTCGTGGCGTCGCTGGCGGGACTGGGGCCCGCCGCCGTCTACGCCGTGGCCGGGCGTTTCGTGGTGCTGGGGCAGCTCGCCAACGGGTCGATCTCGCAGGCGGTGCAGCCGCGGCTCGCCGAGGCCCTCGCCGTCGGGGAGACCGGCACCGCGCGGGTGCTCTACCGAACCGCGACGTCGTGGCTGATCCTCACGACCTGGCCCCTGCACCTGCTCGTGATCAGATACGCCACCCAGTACCTCGGCCTCTTCGGCACCGGTTACCGCGACGCCGCGCCGATCGTGCGCACGCTCGCCGCCGCGATGCTGCTCGCCACGGGCTGCGGCATGGTCGACATGGTCCTCACGATGGCCGGGCGCACCGCGTGGAACCTCACCAACGTGCTGCTGGCGCTCGCCGTGATGGTCGGCATCGATCTGCTGCTCATCCCCCGGCTCGGCGCGCTCGGTGCCGCGATCGGGCTCGCCTGCGCGATCGCGATCAACAACCTTGCGCCGCTCGCCCAGATCATGGTCTCGCTCAAGCTGCACCCGTTCGGTCGGCACACCACGATCGCCGCCGCGCTGACCGTGGGCTGCTTCGGCGTTCTGCCGCTGCTGATCGCATCTCCGCTGGTAGCGATCCCGCTCAGCGGGGCAATTTATACCATTTGCCTATACTTTCTCCGTGCTGTTCTGCACCTGCCCTCGTTGATCTCCCGTACTCACCGGCCCGTTTGAGCAACGACTCGTGAAGGAACGACATGCGCACTGACTACACCGAGATCTTCCGGGACGCCGCCAACGTCGAGAAGTACGAGAACGTCGTCTACGCACCCGACAGCTACGCGTCGGCGGTGAACCGACGACAGCGCGACTACCTGCGCGGGCTCGCCCGGCGGGCCTTCCCCTATCGCCGCCCGGTGCAGCACGACTTCGCCTGCGGCACCGGCCGGGCGATCCGCATCCTGCACGGCCTCGTCCGCGGCGCGCACGGCTACGACACCAGCCAGGCGATGCTCGACAAGGCCCACGAGGTCGGCGCCTATGCCCAGCTGCACCGGATCGCCGAGGACGGCGAGGGACCCCTGCCCGTCGCGACCGAGAGCCCGGCGATCGTCACCGTCTTCCGGCTTCTGCTCAACGTCGACGACAGCGTCCGGGACCGGGCCATCGCCTTCGCCGCGAAAGCCCTGCCGCACTACGACGCCGGGCTGCTCATCGTCGAGAACCACGGCAACCGCTCGTCGCTGCGCCACCTGCGGCACCGCCGCCACGACACCTGCCCCTGGTTCGCCGAGCTCTCCCACGAGCAGATCACCGAGCTGCTCGACCGGCACGGATTCACGGTCGTCGAGCGCCGCGGCTTCTCGCTCTTCACCCAGGGGTGGTACGGCCGAGGCTGGCTGCGCCCCTTCGCCTCCCTCATCGACGACGTGGTCGCCAGGACCGGCCTGTTCAACGGCTCAGCGGTGAACGTCCTCTACATCGCCCGGCGTACCCGGCCGACGCTGGGCACGATGCCGGTCGGAGCGACCGATCCGATGCTGGACGCGCTGCCGGACGCTCCCCTCCCCGATGATGCGGCCACGCCGCCGCGCAAGCCGGTCGATCGGGACGGCGAATCCTGGTGAACGGCGTCCGCGCGGCCTGCCTGACGCTGGCCGGGCTGATCACGATCGGCGCGCTCGCCTCGTGCTCGGCCCGGCCCGCGCCGCCCGCGCCCGTCACCACCACCGCGCCACCGGCCCCCGCCGCCACCGGTCACCCCGGACCGTTCAGCGGCGGCGCGGTCCGCGCGCCCGAGGCGGGTGCACTGCTCGGAGCATGGGTACGCCCCCGCCGCCTCTCCGATGTCGAGCGCGTCGCCGCCGTCCGCGGCTTCGAGGAGCAGCTCGGCCGGAAGCTCGCCATCGTCAACACCTACCGGCGGCTCGGCGAGGACTTCGCCACCTCCGCCGACCGGCGCTTCCTCAAGAGCGGCGCCACCCTGATGGTCAGCTGGGCGGTCGGCGACACCCGCTCGATCACCATGGGCCGCCAGGACGACATCCTCCGCGACCGCGCCCGCAAGCTACGTGACCTGGGAAAACCCGTCATGCTGCGGTTCCGCTGGGAGATGGACCGCCCCAACCTCACCCCGTCGATCTGGACACCGCAGGATTACGTCGAGGCGTGGCGGCACACCCGAGAACTCTTCGCCGCCGAGGGCGCCCGCAACGTCGCCTGGGTCTGGTGCCCCACCGTCGAGGGCTTCGCCGCCGGCCGGGCCGGTGACTTCTACCCCGGGGACTCGGCAGTGGACTGGATCTGCGTGGACACCTACGCCGGGGGGACGCTGGCGCCCTTCGCCTCACTGATGCAGCCGTTCGTCGAGTGGGCGAGCGCGCACGCCAAGCCGATCGTCGTCGGGGAGTTCGGCATCGGGCGCGGCTGGGGACCGCAGGCCCGGGCCGAGTGGCTGCGGTCGGCGTTCACCTACGTACGCACAGTCCCGCAGATCAAGGCCGTCGTCTACTTCGAGTCCGACCCCGACGGGCGCGACGACAAGCGCAGCTTCAGCCTGAGCCCCGACCCGGTAGCGCTGGCGGCTTTCGCCCAGGCCGCCACCACGCCTTACTTCTCCCCCTCCTAGCGCCCCCTCCCCCGCGCTTCGCAAGATCACACCTTCTTCAGGGAAAACGGTGTGATCAAGGTCCATGATCAGCCCTTCTTCCCCCAAGATGGCCCGATCATCAGCGGGCGGAGCGGGCTCGGCGAGCGGCGATCGCCGCGGAGAGTTCTGTGACGAAGCCGTCCAGATCATCGCGGAGACGTTTGGCCGTCACGTGAAGGACCAGCCAGTCCGCGCCGAGGATCCGATTGAGGCGGGCCCGATCGCGATCGAGCTGGGCCGGATCGCCGTGCCAGCGGCCGTCATACTCCACGGCGATCTTTAGGTCGGGCCAGGCCAGGTCGACGCGGGCGACGAAGTGCCCATCGCGGCTGATGACATGCTGGGTGACCGGCCGAGGGAGGCCTCGCAGCACCAGGTTGACGCGCAGTCGGGACTCCTGCGGCGACTGGGCTGCCGGATCTGCGAGCTGGGCCGCCGTGAGCATCTTGCGCCAGCCCTTCTCGCCGCTGCGGGACCAGGCGTAATCCTCGAGCTCGGCACGCGTGACCAGCCCTCGGGCGATCATCGCGTCGACGTAGACCACCGCTTCGACGGCGTCGAGATGCTGAGCCAGGTCCCAGCAGGTTCGCCGCGGCGACGCGAGCCGCAGCCGATCCGCCCGACGATGGATGTCGTCCTCGGCGGCTCGACCGAAGAGCACCTTCACCCCCGCGATCGGCCCGAACGGTGTCGGCATGAGCACCTCGACGGGATCACCGTCCGGCATCAGATCGACGCCGTGGACCAGCGCCGCAGACCGGCCGGTGATCACAGCCTCTGGCGGCAACAGGTAGGCGAGGGCCGCGATGCAGCGAGTGCGGTGGCTCGTGGTGGCGTCGCGCTCGACATAGATGTCCCGGAAGATCGTCCGCCACGCGCTGCTTCGGAGCTGATCGCGCGTGATGAGACCGGCTCGGATCGCATCCGCCCCACGGAAGACCCGGCGCTGGAGCGCGGCCGGCTTGGCTGGTCGACGAGGCACCGCTAGACCCTGGCACGCGTATTGAGCCGCCACAACGCCCTGTGGATAACCACCCACGCCCCATGATCGGGCCATCTTTGGGCAAGAAGGCCTGATCATGGACCTTGATCACACCATTTTCCCCAAAGATGGCCCGATCATGACGAGCAGGGACGGAGTCAGATGCCCCTGCCTCGCTTGTGGAGGTTGTGGAGGACCTTGTCCACCGGGACGCCGCCCACCAGAGCCGCCAGCGCTATCGCCGCCCGGGGCTCCTTCCAGTTGGCCTTGACCGTCTTGCGGGTCCACTTCCAGGCCTCGCTGCGATTGCCCGACGCCGCCGACCAGCACGCGAGCTGCCCGTAGACCCGAGCCGCCCCCGGTGCGCAGCCCTTGATCTCGGGGTGGCGCCGCATCATCCAGCGCAGCGAGGAGATCTTGGTGGCGTATTCGTAGGCGTAGAAGGAGCTGCGGCCCCACAGGACGCGGACCAGCGGTTCGTCGACGTGCACGATGTCGTGGCGCCGGGAGGCACGCAGCAGCAGGTCCCAGTCCTCGTTCTGGCTGCCCGGCGCGTCCTCGGCGACGAGGCCGATGCCGTCTTCGGACCGGTCCGGGACGAGGGCGGAGCGGCGGAAGAGGAAGCCGGACGAGTGGAGCATCGCCATCCGCGAGCGGGCGAGCTGGTCGATCGTCACCGTCGAGGTGCCGGCGAGGCGGGGGACGACGCGGTCGGCGTACTCCACCTCGATGGCGCAGGTGACCATCTCCGCGCGGGGCCGACGGCCGAGAGCCTCGACCTGCTTGCGCAGCTTTTCCGGCGCCCAGACGTCGTCGTCGTCGCAGAAGGCGACGAGGTCGGTGTCGAGCGCGAGGATGCCGGTGTTGCGCGTCCCGGCGAGACCGGGGGTACGCGAGTTGGTGATCACGACGATCGGCAGCACGTCGAGATCGGGCGAGGGCGGCTCGTTGTCATAGACCACGACGAGCAGGATCGGCCCGGAGTAATCCTGGGCGAGGACGCCCTCGATCGCCCTCAGCAGCAGCTCGGGACGGTTGCGCGTGGGGATGACCACCCCGACGGACGGCTTCATGAACGCTCCTGGGACTGGGAGGCGACGGGCGACGATGCGGGCGGGGACGACGGAGAGAAGACCGGGTAGCCGTAGGCGCGCAGCATCGGGCTGCAGACGGCGCTGACGACGGCTCGCTGCCGGGGCGGGAGCTTCGTGGTCCAGGCGTTGTCCTGACGCAGGTCGATGCGGCCGGTGGCGAAGCGCATGGGGTTGCCCGCCGCGCTGTGCGAGACGCCGAGGTCGACGTGGCGTTCGCCGAGCCAGGTGAGGTCCATCATGGAGGGATCGAGCCCGGCGAATCCGGCGAGCCTGCGGATCGCGGCGACGGGATCGGCGATGAACTCCTCGTAGCGGAGTCGGCGTACCGGCACCCCGCGTCGGCGGAGCAGCCCGAATGCGCTGTTGTGCGCGAGCCAGAGCAGTGCCGACCGGCTCGGCGTATATCGCGTCATCTCCTCCGCGTGGTCCGTCTCCGGCCGCCGGACCTGCTTGGTCCAGGAGTAGGCGACGCCGCGCGCGTCCCGGACCACGTGCACGACGCGCAGGTCGAGGTCGGCGTAGCGGAGCACGTGGGCGAGGGCGGAGTGCTTGGACGAGTCGATGACGACGCTCGCACCGGCGACCCGGGCGGCGCCGAGGTAGATGCGCTTGTAGTAGTCGGCGTACTCCCGGATCAGCTCGACGTGGGCGCGGGGCGAGCGGCTGGCGAGGCGCGGGATGTGCCGGGTGCGTTCGACGAGGTCGCGCAGCGCGAGGACGCGGTGCACGTCGACACGGTGCCAGCCGCCGAAGGCCGCGATGCCGACGCGCTCCCAGAAGTCGCAGGCGGAGAAGTGCTCGCCGCAGCCGCAGCGCTCGTCGTCGCGCAGGTCTCGTTGCCAGAGGTGAACCACCTCGCCGAGGGCGCAGACGCCGGGCAGCTGGCCGAGCACCCGCTCGATGAGCGTCGTGCCGCTGCGACCCAGCCCGCCGAGGAAGATCACTCGAGTCATTCGCCGCATCTCCATTCGTGTCACCACACCTAACGACCAATCCGCCCGTATTGGAGCTGTATTGTCCGAATTTGTGGCGAATGAACGTGTGACACTGCGGGGCCGGGAATTCGACGCGATGACCGAGGAGGAGGTGGCCGCCTACGTCGTCGACGCCCTGGCCAAGGGCGAGGGCGGTCGGATCATCACGCCGAACGTTGACATCCTGCGACTCGCCGACTCCTCCGCGGAGGTCGGCGCATTCATCGACGACGCGACGCTGGTCGTCGCCGACGGCATGCCCCTGGTGTGGGCGAGCCGCCTCGCCGGCAATCCGCTCCCCGAGCGCGTCGCCGGCTCCAATCTCATCTGGACGATCTCGCAGGCGCTCGGCGAGGCCGGGCACTCGATCTATCTCCTCGGTGGCGCCCCGGTGCCGACCGAGGCGGATGAGGACGACGACTGGCTGCTCATGGCCGCGGTGGTCGGGGTCGACGCCGGGAAGCCCGAGCCCGTCGACGGCGCGGCGCTCGCCGCGGCCGAGCTCGCCGCGGGCTGCGCGGGCCTGCGGATCGCCGGTTACGCCGCGCCGCCGTTCGGCTTCGACGAAGACCCCGACGTGTACGCCGAGACGCTCACCGAGATCGTCGAGGCCCGCCCGGACTTCGTCTTCGTCGGCATCGGCTTCCCGAGGCAGGAGCGGGTCATCTCCGACCTGCGCGGGGTGCTCCCGCACGCCTGGTTCCTCGGCTGCGGTGCCGCGATCGGCTTCGTCGCCGGCGAGCAGCGGCGAGCGCCGACCTGGATGCAGCGCAGCGGGCTGGAGTGGGCACACCGGCTGGCCCAGGAGCCGAGGCGGCTCGCCTCGCGCTACCTGCGCCACGACGCCCCCTACGCCATGAAGCTCCTCGCCGGAGCCGCGCTGCGCCGAGGCTGAGCGAGCCACCCGAACCACACGAAAGGGCCCCTGCCGGGGGGCCCTTTCGTGTTGGATCACTTCCGTTTCACCCCCGGTCCGGGCTAAGGTATGTTCGAACTTGTTGGTTTACGTTCGTTCGGGAGACATCACCCATGGCAGGACCGACCGCCCCGCTCGCCTCGGGCCGCTGCTTCGGCGGCGATGACAACCCCGAGCAGTGGCCGGAGCACGTCTGGGCCGTGCCGGAGACCGGCCCCCGTCGATCGGGGGTCGACCGTGTCGTCCGTCGATCTGCCGACGGCATCGACCATCTCTTCCTGTTGAATCATCGTGACGACCCGGCGGTGGTCGACGCGAGCAGCGTCGACCTGCTCACCGGCGCGGCGTTCACCGGCACCCTCGCGGGCGGCGGGGTCGCGGTCATCCGGCTCACGGTGGAGGAGAGATAGATGTTGGCACAGCAGAGGCAGGCCGCGATTCTCGATCGCATCACGGCGACCGGCGGCGTCCGCGTCGCGGACCTCGTCGCGGAGTTCGACGTGTCCGACATGACGATCCGTCGCGACCTGGAGGTGCTCGCCGATCGCGGCGTCATCCACAAGGTGCACGGCGGCGCGACCGCGGTCCTGCCCGGAGCGGCCGACGAGCCCGGCTACGCGGCGAAGACCGAGCTGCAGACCCAGGAGAAGATCGCCATCACGCTGCGGGCCGCCGAGTTCGTGCGGCCGGGCACGGCGATCGCACTCTCCGCGGGCACGACGACGGCTCGTCTCGCGCACCGGCTGACCGATGTGCCCGGGCTCACCGTGGTGACCAACTCGATCCCGGTCGCCGACGTCTTCTATCGAGCCGGGCGCTCCGACCAGACGGTGGTGCTGACCGGCGGCGTCCGCACGCCCTCCGACGCGCTCGTCGGCCCGGTGGCGGTGGCCGCGATCCGCTCGCTCCACGTCGACGTGCTCTTCCTCGGCGTCCACGGAATGACCGAGGGCGCCGGGTTCACCACGCCCAACCTGATGGAAGCCGAGACGGACCGGGCGCTCGTCGGCGCGGCCGAACGCCTGATCGTGCTCGCCGACCACACCAAGTGGGGCACCGTCGGCCTCTCCTCGATCGCGGAGCTGACCGACGCGGATGTGCTGGTGACCGATGACGCGCTGGAGGGCGAGGCCAGAGCTGCCCTCGCCGAGAGTGTCGGCGAACTTGTGATCGCGCAGATGAGGGTGACATGAAGCTTCAACCGGGCAGGCTGGCCGATGGCCGGGAGATCACCTATTTCGACGAGTCAGACGACGCGGTCCGCAATCCGCTCGACCGGCGCGAGCTGCCACCGCCGCCGCACCCGTCCGAGCTGCGCTTCGACCCGCTCACGGAGGAGTGGGTGGCGATCGCCGGGCACCGGCAGTCGCGCACGTTCCTGCCGCCGAGCAGCGAGTGCCCGCTCTGCCCGTCCACCGAGGACCGGCTGACCGAGATCCCCGCCGACGACTACGACGTGGCGATCTTCGAGAACCGCTTCCCCTCCTTCGCCACCGCCGCCGATGCGGGCGGGTTCACCGTGGACGAGACCGCATACCCCGTGGTCCGGCCGGGTGACGGCCGCTGCGAGGTCGTCTGCTTCACACCGGACCACGACGCCTCCTTCGCCGCGCTCGACGAGAAGCGGGTCCGCACGGTGCTCTCCGCGCTCGCGGTGCGGACCGCCGAGCTCTCCGCCATGCCCGGGGTGGAGCAGGTCTTCTGCTTCGAAAATCGCGGCGTCGAGATCGGTGTGACGCTGCACCACCCGCACGGCCAGATCTACGCCTACCCCTATGTCACGCCCCGCACGACACAGCACCTGGCCGCCGCTCGCCGCCACCGCGAGCGCACCGGCCGCATCCTCTACGCCGACGTGCTCGCCGCCGAGCGGGCGGCCGGCATCCGGGTGATCGAGAGCAACGAGCACTGGACGTCGTTCGTGCCGGCGGCCGCCCGCTGGCCCTACGAGATCCACGTGGCACCGCACCGGCAGGTCCCCGACGTCGCGGCGCTGACCGAGGCCGAGCGCGACGCCTGCGCGCCCCTGTGGCTCTCCACGCTGCGGCGGCTCGACGGACTCTTCGGCCAGCCCATGCCCTATATCGCCGCGTGGCACCAGGCCCCGGTGCGCATCGATCGCGACCTGGGCTACCTGCACCTGCAGATCTTCAGCATCCGGCGGGCACCGGGCAAGCTCAAATACCTGGCCGGCTCCGAGTCGGCGATGGGCGCCTTCGTCAACGACATCGCCCCCGAGGACTCCGCAGCCGCGCTGCGCGCCGCGGGTTAGCCGCACCAGGCGGCGAGGGCGGCGCGAAGCCCCTCGCCGTCGCCGTCGCCGGCCCAGGCGACCCACCCGTCGGGCCGGATCAGCATCGCCGCCGGTGCCGGTCGCGAGCACCGCGCCACGACGTGGTCACCCCGGTCGCCCAGCTCGCGGGCCGCGTCGGCAAGACCGGGTCCGCCGGTGAGGTCCAGCAGGATCGGTCGCGCTCGCCGCAGCAGAACACCCAGCCGGGTACGCCGACCAGCCACCACCAGCGGCAACTCGGGTGCGAGCCGGCCGACCAGCGGCACCTCCCCCATCATCCCGCCCATGTCATAGGGCAGATCCGCACCGGCGATCGTCTCGGCGAGACCGCGGCGGAAGGCGGGATCCGTGAGCCGCCGGGTGAATGCGACCCGCCGCGCGTCGGTGGCCGCACCGGGTGCGAGCAGCGAGGATTGTTCCCGCAGCTGTGCCAGGACCCGTTCGGCGAGCGGTCGGCGTTCGGTGTGGTAACTGTCGAGCAGTCCCGTCGGTGCGGTGCCGCGCGCTGCGGCGGCGAGCTTCCAGCCCAGGTTCACCGCGTCGGGCAGGGCGAGGTTCAGCCCGGGACCGCCGAAGCCGGTGAGCACGTGCGCCGCGTCCCCGGCGAGGAAGACCCGGCCCGCCCGGTAGTGCTCGGCGACCCGGGAGTTGCGCGTCGTCACCCGGCGCAGGACATGCCGACCGGCGGTGGTCGGCGCCCGCAGCTCGATCTCGTCACCGAGCACCCGGCGCAGGCTGGCGGCGAGTTCGGCGACGCTCATCGGTGTCTCGTCGTCGACCGGGGCGTCACCCCACTCGTATGTGTTGACCAGGTGCAACCCGTCGCGGAACGGCGCGAAGGAGAAGACGCCGTGCGGCGTGCGGTGAAACAGGTAGGGCCGCAACAGCCGCCCGCCCGCCCGCAGCCCGCCGGTGCGGGTCAGCACCGACCGGGGCAGCACCACGTGAGCGTTGCGGGAGACGTGGTCCTGGGTCGTCTCACCGGGGAACCCGATCCCGGCGAGCTTGCGGATCCGGCTGTGCGCCCCGTCGCAGCCGACCAGGTAGGGGGCGCGTACGGCGTACTCATCGTGGGGGCCTTGGATTTTGATCGTGACGCCGTCGGCGTCCTGGGTGAAGCCGGTGGCCTCATGCCCGCGCCGGACCTCCGCGCCGAGCTCGCGGGCCCGGTCGGCGAGGACGCGTTCGAGCCGCTGCTGCGGCACCGGCAGGATGCTGAGCGGGTGATCGCCGAGCCCGCGCAGGTCGAGCCGGAACCCGCCGAACATGAAGGCCGGGCTGGGCGACGGCGCGCTGCGCCGCTGCCACCAGGGTCCACCTGCGGCGAGCTGCCGATAGAGGCCGCGGTGATCGGTGAGCCGCACGACCTGGCCGACGAGGCCGTTGGCCTTGGGGTGCTCGTCGGGGAGGTCGAGACGCTCCAGCAGCAGCGGGCGCGCGCCGCCGAGCCGCAGCTCGCAGGCGAGCATCAGACCGGTCGGGCCGCCCCCGACGATGACGACGTCGACCTCATCGCTCATGCGTCAACTTTAGTTGACGATACGGCCGCGTGAAAGGGGCCGAGCCCGGTCTCTGGGAGACCGGGCTCGAAAAGGGACGTGCGGTGTGGAGTCTTGCTTCAGGTGAGGGCGGCTGGCCCCGCTCTCACCAGGATCAACGACGCCCCACCCCGATGGTTACGCCTTGAGTTCGCGCGACAGGTTGTCGGTCAGCGTGGCGAGGAACTCGTCGGTCGACTGCCACGGCGCGTCCCGCGAGATGAGGAGCGCGAGGTCCTTGGTCATCGCTCCACCCTCGACGGTCTCGACGATCACGCGCTCCAGCGTGTCGGCGAAGGCCGTCACGTCGGGGGTGCCGTCGAGCTTGCCGCGGTGGGCGAGGCCGCGGGTCCAGGCGTAGATCGACGCGATCGGGTTCGTCGACGTCTTCTCGCCCTTCTGCCACTGGCGGTAGTGCCGGGTGACCGTGCCGTGGGCCGCCTCGGCCTCGACGGTCTTGCCGTCCGGGGTCATCAGCACCGAGGTCATCAGGCCGAGCGAGCCGAAGCCCTGCGCGACGATGTCGGACTGCACGTCGCCGTCGTAGTTCTTGCAGGCCCAGACGTAGCCGCCCTCCCACTTGAGCGCGGCGGCGACCATGTCGTCGATGAGCCGGTGCTCGTAGGTGAGGCCCTTGGCGTCGAAGTCGGCCTTGAACTCGGCCTCGAAGACCTCGGCGAAGATGTCCTTGAAGCGACCGTCGTAGGCCTTGAGGATCGTGTTCTTGGTCGAGAGGTAGACCGGGTAGTTGCGCTGCAGACCGTAGCTGAACGACGACCGCGCGAAGTCGCGGATCGAGTCGTCGTAGTTGTACATGCCCATCGCGACACCGCCGCCGGGGAAGTCGGCGATGGTGAACTCCACCGGCTCACTGCCGTCGGAGGGGGTGTAGGTGACGGTGACCTTGCCCGGGCCGGGGACGACGAAGTCGGTCGCCTTGTACTGGTCGCCGTGGGCGTGGCGGCCGACGATGATCGGCTTGGTCCAGCCCGGCACCAGGCGCGGCACGTTGCTCATGATGATCGGCTCGCGGAAGATCACGCCGCCGAGGATGTTGCGGATGGTGCCGTTCGGCGACCGCCACATCTTCTTCAGGCCGAACTCCTCGACGCGTGCCTCATCCGGAGTGATCGTGGCGCACTTGACGCCGACGCCGTGCTGCTTGATGGCATTGGCAGCGTCGATCGTCACCTGGTCGTCGGTGGCGTCGCGGTGCTCCATGCCGAGGTCGTAGTACTCCAGCTCGACGTCGAGGTAGGGCAGAATCAGCTGCTCACGGATCTGCTTCCAGATGATCCGGGTCATCTCGTCGCCGTCGAGCTCGACGACCGGGTTGTTTACCTTGATCTTCGCCATGTCGTAGGCGCTCCCTTCGGCGTTCCATCATCAGGCTCAAACAGTACAAGCGTACTGCATGGTTGGATGAGCACACGGGCGGCCGGTCGGATCCTCGACACGCCGGTTGGGCTTAGGTTAGGCTGCCCTGGCTAACGCCCGGAGTCTGCGGAGATGATGACTGTGCCTTCTGGCGATCTTGCCGAGCTGCTCGGCGGCCGACGAGCCGCGATCGACGCGAGCCTGCCGCCGCTCGCCTTCGCGCTCGGCTGGGTCCTCGTCGGGCGCTCCCTCATCGCCGGCACCGTCGCCGCCATCGTGGTCGCGGTGGCGGTCGCCGGCTGGCGTTACCGCCGCGACGAGCAATCCCGTGCGGCACTCATCGGCGCGCTCGGCGTCGCGGTGGGCGCGCTCATCGCCGCGCGTACGGGACGGGTCGCCGACGTCTTCCTCCTACAGCTCGCCACCAACGCCGCGAGCGCGCTCGCCTGGGCCGTCAGCATCGCGGTCCGGTGGCCCCTGCTCGGCATCATCGCCGGGGCGGCGCTGGGCCAGAAGACCCGCTGGCGCAAGGACCCGGCACTGCTGCGGGCCTACTCCCGGGCGAGCTGGGTGTGGGTCGGCCAGTACGTCGTCCGCCTCGCCGTCTTCCTCCCGCTCTACGCCGCCGACTCCGTCATCGCCCTCGGCATGGCCCGGTTCGCCCTGAGCTGGCCGCTCATCGCAGCCTGCCTCGGTGCGAGCTGGTGGGTCCTGCGGCGAAGCCTGCCCGCTGGGCACCCCGGTATCCGTCACCCCCTTGTCGAAGGCGCAGAACCGATGAGCACAGCATCCGCCGATCCCTTCACCCCCGACGTCGTGGCGCAGATCGCACACCACATGAACAGCGACCACGCCGCAGACAACGTGCTCATCGTGCGGGCCTTCGGCGGTCACCCGGCCGCGACCAGCGCGGTCATGAGCGGGCTGGACGCGACGGGGATCGAGTTCGAGATCGACGGCGGCGCGATCGCCCGCGTGCCCTTCGGCACCACGCTCACCGCCCGCCCGCAGGTCCGGGGCGAGGTGACGCGGCTGTTCCACGAGGCGCAGGCGGTGCTCGGGATCAAGCCCGCCTTCTCCGTCCAGCTCCGCGACGCCACCGCCGACCTGCACGACAAGGCGACGCGGGTGCCTTACCTCGGTGAGCTGATGCGGGGGAAGCTCGACGCCGTGGCCTATGCGGAGATGGTCGCCCAGCACTGGTACGCCTACCGCGAGCTGGAGGCGATCGTCGTCGCCAACCCCGGCGACCCGATCGTGCAGGCCTTCCACCTGCCGCCGCTGACCCGGCTGCCGAAGATCGAGGACGACCTCGCCTCGCTGCTTGGTCCGCAGTGGCAGGACCTGATCACGCCGAACGAAGCGACCCTGCGTTACACCGCCCGCATCCGCGAGGTCTGCACCGACTGGCCGGGCGGCTTCGTCGCCCACCACTACACGCGTTACCTCGGGGACCTCTCCGGCGGGCAGTTCATCCGCAAGGTGGTGGACCGCACGATCGGCGCGGGCACGTCCTTCTATGACTTCAGCGACCTCGGCGACCTCGCGGCCTTCAAGGAGGATTACCGCCACCTGCTCGACGCCACCACGTGGGATGACGCCGAGCGGGAGCGGATCGTCGTCGAGTCGCGGATCGCCTACGAGCTCAACATCGAGGTGCTGGAGCAGCTCACGACCAGGTGATGGAGCCGCGTCCGGCCTCGGCGAGCGCCGCCTCGATCTTGCTGAACGGCTTGCTTCCGAGGAAGCCGCGCGGGTTCATCGGGCTCGGGTGACCGGCCTCCAGCACCACGTGCTGCGAGTTGGTCACCAGCGGCGCCTTCTTCCGCGCGTAGGAGCCCCACAGCACGAAGACCACCCGGTAGGGCGAGTCGTTGACCGCGCGGATGATCCCGTCGGTGAACTCCTCCCAGCCCTTGCCCGCATGCGAGTTCGGCGTCCCCGACCGCACGGTCAACACCGCGTTGAGCAGCAGCACACCCTGCTGCGCCCAGGGAGTCAGATCGCCGTTCGACGGCGGAGTGACCCCCAGGTCGTCCTGCAGCTCCTTGTAGACGTTGCGCAGGCTGGGCGGCACCGACACCCCGGGCCGCACACTGAAGCTCAAGCCATGAGCCTGACCGGGCTTGAAGTAGGGGTCCTGCCCCAGGATGAGAACTCGAGTCCCCGCCGGCTCGAAGTAGCGCAGCGCGGTGAACAGGTCTTCCTTGGGCGGGAAGACGGTGGACGACGCATATTCGCCTTCAACGAAGGACGAGAGCCGGGCGACCGCATCCGGGTCGACATAGGGCTTCACCGCATCAAGCCAAGCCCCGGGCAGCAATTCAAGGAGATCCAACGCCATAACGGGCAACCCTACTGTCCATGTCCGACACTTTCGAAATACACCCCGGCGTCGGGACAGAGCGCACCCGGACCACGACAGGGCGGGGTCGACCCGTACCGGTCGACCCCGCCCTTCGAGCGCACACCACAAAGAATTACAGCGAAGCCACGTCAGCCTGCTTGGCCCGGACGGCCTCGGCAGCCTCCTTGAGGCCCTCCAGCTCCGAAGCGGTCAGCTCGGTCTCGACGACCTTGCGGACGCCGGTCGCACCGATCTCGGCCTCGACGCCCAGGTAGACGCCGGAGATGCCGTACTCACCGTCGACCCACGCGCAGACCGGCATGATCGCGCCGGAGTCCTCCGCGACCGCCTTCGCCATGCGGGCGGCGGCGGCCGACGGCGCGTAGTAGGCGGAACCGGTCTTCAGCAGCGCGACGACCTCGGCACCGCCGTTGCGGGTGCGGACGACGAGCTCCTCGATCTTCTCGGCGGGAAGCAGGTCGGCGAGCGGCTTGCCGTTGACCGTGCAGCGCGACGGGACCGGCACCATGGTGTCGCCGTGCGAACCCAGGGTCAGGGTCTGCACGCTGCCCACCGGCACGGCGAGCGTCTCGGCGACGTTGTTGGTGAAGCGGGCCGTGTCGAGCATGCCGGCCTGGCCGAGCACCCGGTTCTTCGGGAACTCGCTGGCGATCTGCGCGAGCGCGGTCATCTCGTCGAGCGGGTTGGAGACGACGATGATCACGGCGTCCGGAGCGTGCTTGGCGACCTGCTCGGCGACGCCGCGGACGATCTTGGCGTTGACGCCGAGGAGGTCCATCCGGCTCATGCCCGGCTTGCGGGGCAGGCCTGCGGTGATGACGACGACGTCCGAACCCGCGATGCCCTCGTAGCCCTCACCGTTCGGACCGGTGGAGACGCCGACGACCTTGGTCTCGAAACCCTCGATCGCCCGCGATTGGTTCAGGTCGAGGGCGAGGCCCTCCGGCTTGCCCTCGACGATGTCGGTGAGCACCACGGTCTCGAAGACGTCGTACTCGGCGAGCCGCTGTGCGGTCGTGGAGCCGTAAAAACCGGCGCCTACGACGGTGACCTTCTTGCCCATGAATCTGACCTTTCCACAGGGTAGAACCGCACCATAGCCCGCGACTGAACGATGGTTTCCGTCGGGTTACCGCTCTATGACCCAGCTCAACCCGGCACACGAGTACGGCGCAGAGGCCCGGGGGGACCTCTGCGCCGTTGGGGAGGAGATGGGTGTTACAGGGGGTGATGGGTGCCGCCGGCCTTCAGGGGGGAGGGAGGGCCGGCGGCGCCCAGCTCAATGGGGGTGATCAGCAGCCGGTGCTGATGCCACGGGCGGCGAGCCAGCTGGCCGGGTTGATCTGGTTCCACATGCCCTTGTGCACCTCGAAGTGCAGGTGGGGGCCGGTCGAGTCGCCCGTGGAGCCCTCGTAGCCGAGGACGGCACCGGCGGCGACCTTCTGGCCGACCTTGACGGCGGCCTTGTTCATGTGGGCGTAGTGCGTGAAGTAGCCGTTGCCGTGGTCCACCACGACCGAGATGCCGTAGCCGGAGAACGCCCAGCCCGCACTGGTAACAGTACCGCCGACGACGGCGTGGATCGGGGTGTTCTCGTCAGCCGCGAAGTCGATGCCGGCGTGCAGGACGCCCCAGCGCTGGCCGTAGCAGGAGGTGATCACGGCACCGGGCAGGGGGTTGGCGTATTTCGGCTTGGGGGCCGCGGCCTTGGTCGTCGCGGGGGCGGCGGCCTTGGCGGGGGACTTCGTGCCAGGCGCGGGGGTGGTGGCCTTGGCAGAAGGGCTCTTGGATGCGTCCGCACGCGAGTCGCGGTTCGCGCGATCTGCGGCGTTCTGGCGGTCGACAGTCACGCCGACGGTCGAGGCGACTGCTTCGGGGGTGACGCTCGAGGGGTTGGCAACGCTTGCCGCGGTGATGCCGATTCCGGCGATGCCCGCGAGGGCCACGATTCCGACGACCTGCTTGCTCCGACCGGCGAGGCTCTCACGAACCTGAGTGGTTCCGATTGCGAACTGCTCGCGAGCGGTCTTCAGGGTGGTGCTGAACTTACTCTCCGTCACGGTTATCCTCCGTCGTCGACACTGACTCGGACGACCCATGTTGCCGATTGACCTGGGCTTTCGCCACCGCCGGAGCGCTGCCTCGAACGGCAAAACGGGCAATAACGGTCGATACCCTGAGTGCCTAAACCCCTAGGGGTAAGAGACGTGCGTCACACAGTGTCACGACCCGAATCAGGCCCACTACGCACCGTGAGGCATCGAAATCAGACATCAGATCACAGGCTTCGACCTGCGCGGACATGGCAGACAAAACGAAAACGCCCACACCTCGCGGTGTGGGCGTTAGCGCAACGTGCCTGGGTCAGTAGGCCCCGACGACGTGAAGTTTTATGTCGACTCCGTGTTGCTTGAACCACGGAATCGGGTCGACCGGCGTCCCGTTGACGTGGATCTCAAGGTGCACGTGGGAGCCGAAGGAGTGCCCGGTGTTGCCGGCGAGTGCGAGCAGCTGGCCGGTCTTGACCTCCTGGCCCTCCTTGACGATGAGCTTGGAGGAGTGGCCGTAGACCGTCTGGAGGCCGTTGCCGTGGTCGATGATCACGCAGTAGCCGTAGCCGCCGAACCACTTGGCGAGGATGACCTTGCCACCGTGCACCGCGTAATAAGGAGTGCCCTCGGGCACGGCCAGGTCGACGCCGGCGTGGAGCTTGCCCCAGCGGCGGCCGAACGGCGAGGTGAACTGGTAGTCCTGCAGCGGGAGGATCCACGCGTCGGGAGCCTCGGTCATCGAGGTGCTCATGCCGCCGCTGCGGTCCATCGCGCGGCTGGCCTTTTCGGCGGCCGCCGTTCTATCGGCGTCCTGCCCGCCCTCGGTAGAGGAGTACTCCATGCCCGTCAGAGCATTGGAGTTCGCGTCCTTGGCGTCGGTCATCGCCGCGCCCGAAGCGAGCGCTACGACACCGGCGCCGACAAGTGCGGTGGTGACCACGGCCGCGTAGCGGCTGCGCGGTGGAGTAGGGACACGTCGGCGACCTCGGTACTTCTCGCGCTCGCGTAGCGGCTCTGGCCGGTACTGCAACGCACTACCTCCGTCATCGGTGGCCCCGGTATCTCCCGGCGCCGGGTCTCGGAAATCCGACACCCCGTTGTTATGGATGACACCTTTACTGGCACTGACGGACAACTTAACGAACCCCTAGGGGTGAGCACAAGCTTCGCAGGCAGATAGGCATACGCTGAGTGCGGCTGTCCGTCGCATTAAGACCGTTTCCGTCACTATATGCGGGGATATTCGTTAACTACCCTCCGTAGTATCGATCCATGCACAACGTGATTCCGTGGCCGACGACACGTCGGAGCATGCCACGGGTTACCGTTCGTTAAGGTGCGCCGACCAGCCGGGCGCGCTCCCTAGTGCGGGTGAAGGGGCAACAGCATGACCGAGCGGATCAGGGTCGTCGTCGCCAAACCAGGGCTCGACGGACACGACCGAGGCGCCAAGGTGGTGGCACGAGCGCTGCGCGACGCCGGCATGGAGGTCATCTACACCGGCTTGCACCAGACGCCGGAGCAGATCGTCGAGACCGCCATCCAGGAGGACGCCGACGCGGTCGGCCTCTCCGTCCTGTCCGGCGCACACCTCACTCTCTTCCGGCGAGTCTCCGAACTGCTCACCGAGCGCAACGCCACCGACATCGTCGTCTTCGGCGGCGGCATCATCCCCGACGCCGACCTCCCCGAACTCGAGTCCCTGGGCGTCAAAAGGATCTTCACCCCCGGCGCCACCACCCAGTCGATAGTCGACTGGGTACGGGCCAACGTAAGAACAGCAGTCGCCTAAGCAGGGATGAAGAAAGACCATCGGGGGCCGTACCCACCTGATGGTCTTGAAACTGACGGCAGCTTGGGCCCGCGGTGTCCCGCCGCTGTTCGGGATTCTGCTGCGCCGAAGGCGCAGAAGGATCGCGAACTAGCGGGTCCAGAGGGACACCGCCGTGTCGCCGGAGGCGACACCAAGTTATAGAGAGGAGCCGGACGCACCCCTCACACGTCCGGCTCCTCATATGCACGATGCCCCGCCGCCACCCCTCGACCGACAGGGCATCGGCCGCTTTCTCGTCTTCGCGGTGTGTTCTCGCTCCGACATCCACTTCAACGACGCCTGACCTGGCGGGTTACGCGGGTCCCCAGGAATTTCTTCGAGGCTCGTTCAAGGCACGTGTGGGATCGTGCACATTGCAGGCCCGAACGGGCGTTCGGGCGGGTATCGGCGGTTAGGCTGCTCCCCCAGGAGCCCGCCGTCGGAGAAGGCGCGGGAGCGAGCGAAGAGGTACCAGTGGACCTGTACGAGTACCAGGGGCGCGACGTCTTTGAGAAGCACGGTCTGCCCGTGCTCGGTGGCGGCGTCGCGGAGACCCCGGAAGAGGCCCGCGCGATCGCCGAACGTCTCGGCGGCGGGGTCGTTGTCAAGGCTCAGGTGAAGGTCGGCGGCCGGGGCAAGGCCGGTGGCGTGAAGCTCGCCGCCGATGCCGATGAGGCGCAGGCGCGTGCTGCGGACATCCTCGGGATGGACATCAAGGGGCACACCGTGCACCGGGTGATGCTCGCCGAGACGGCGAACATCGCGGAGGAGTATTACTTCTCCTACCTGCTGGACCGGGCCAACCGGACCTTCCTCTGCATCGCCAGCGTCGCGGGCGGCATGGAGATCGAGCAGGTCGCCGAGGAGGACCCGTCGAAGGTCGCCAAGATCGCGATCGACGCCAGCAAGGGTGTCGACGAGGCGAAGGCGCGCGAGATCGTCACGGCCGCGCAGTTCCCGGCGGAGATCGCCGACCAGGTCGTGGACATCGCCGTGAAGCTGTGGGCGACGTTCAAGGCCGAGGACGCCACGCTCGTCGAGGTGAACCCGCTGGCGAAGACGGCCGAGGGCCGGGTGCTCGCGCTCGACGCGAAGGTCACGCTGGACGAGAACGCCGGCTTCCGGCACCCCGACCACGAGGCGCTCGAGGACAAGTCGGCGGTGGACCCGCTGGAGCAGGCCGCCAAGGCCAAGGACCTCAACTACGTCAAGCTCGACGGCGAGGTCGGCATCATCGGCAACGGCGCGGGCCTGGTCATGTCCACGCTGGACGTGGTGGCCTACGCGGGTGAGGAGTTCGGCGGCGTCAAGCCGGCCAACTTCCTCGACATCGGCGGCGGCGCGTCGGCCGAGGTGATGGCGAACGGTCTGGAGATCGTGCTGTCGGACCCGTCGGTGAAGAGCGTCTTCGTCAACGTCTTCGGTGGCATCACCGCCTGCGACGCGGTCGCCAACGGCATCATCCAGGCACTGGAGCTGCTCTCCTCGCGCGGCGAGAACGTGTCCAAGCCGCTCGTCGTCCGGCTGGACGGCAACAACGCCGAGGCCGGCCGGGCGATCCTGGACCAGGCCAACAACCCGCTCGTCGAGCGGGTCGACACGATGGACGGCGCCGCCAAGCGCGCCGCTGAGCTCGCTGCGGCAGGGGTGTAAGACGATGGCTATCTGGCTGACCAAGGAATCAAAGGTCATCGTGCAGGGCGTGACGGGCTCCGAGGGCTCCAAGCACACCCGGCGGATGCTGAAGGCCGGCACGAACATCGTCGGCGGCGTCAACCCGCGCAAGGCGGGCACGACCGTCGAGTTCGACGGCACCGACGTCCCGGTCTTCGGCACGGTCGCCGAGGCGATGGCGCAGACCGGCGCCGACGTGACGGTCATCTTCGTGCCGCCGGCGTTCACCAAGTCCGCCGTGCTGGAGGCGATCGACGCGGGCATCGGCCTCGCTGTCGTCATCACCGAGGGCGTGCCGGTGCACGACACGGCCGAGTTCTGGGCCTACAACGTCTCCAAGGGCGAGCAGACCCGCATCGTCGGGCCCAACTGCCCGGGCATCGCCTCGCCCGGTGCGAGCAACGCGGGCATCATCCCGGCCGACATCGCCGGCCAGGGCCGCATCGGCCTGGTGAGCAAGTCGGGCACCCTGACCTACCAGATGATGTACGAGCTGCGCGACATCGGCTTCTCGACCGCGGTGGGCATCGGCGGCGACCCGATCATCGGGACGACCCACATCGACGCTCTGCGGGCCTTCCAGGACGACCCGGAGACCGACGCGATCGTGATGATCGGCGAGATCGGCGGCGACGCCGAGGAGCGGGCTGCGGACTTCATCGCGGAGTACGTGACGAAGCCGGTCGTCGGTTACATCGCGGGCTTCACGGCCCCGCCCGGCAAGACGATGGGCCACGCCGGCGCGATCATCTCGGGTTCGTCGGGCACGGCGGACGCGAAGAAGGTCGCGCTGGAGGCTGCGGGAGTCAAGGTCGGCAAGACGCCGTCGGAGACCGCTCGCCTCATGCGCGAGGTCATGGCCGGCCTGTAGGGACCGGTTGGAACAGAACAGCAGCGGGAGCCGGCGTGATGTCGGCTCCCGCTGCCGTCAGTTGCGGTTGATCGCCCAGATGCCGCCGACGATGGCGCTCACCAGGCTCGCCGCGATCGCGACGTATCCGAGCACCGGCGACTTGCCGGAGGCCTTCGCGTCTCGGATGGAGAGTGCGCCGAGGATCAGGCCCACGATCGGGCAGCAGATGAAACCGACCACGATGCCGATCCAGCCGAAGAGCTCGGTGCGGTCCTTCTTGGCGGGCGTACCGGGCATGGGCGGGGGAAACGATGACGGCACCGGCGATGACGGTGGCGGGTTGTAGGTCACGACGACCTCCTTGGAAAGGCGACCTTGAGCTGAGCCTAAACCCCATAAATCGGGCGCGACGGGTACTTCGTGGTTATCCGTGGTCCTTTGTGGTTAGGTAGCGCTTGATGGTCACCCCGCGCGAGCCCGAATGGCCGACCGAAGCGAGCCTGAGCTCTGCCGAGGCCGAGCACTTGCGCGTGCGCGACCGCTCGGAGTCGGCCGGCCGGCACGACACCGTGCCGCTCGACCTCTCCCGGCCCGCCGGGCCCGATGATCCACGCCGGTCCCGCCAGGTGGAGGCGCGCCGACCGCACAGCGGCCGGGCGCCCGTCGGCCCGCCGGGGGTCCCCCGGCAGCGCGAGCCGGTGCCCGATCGCCGCCGAGCCCCGCTCGCGGTGGCCGCCGTGATCAACACGTTCTGGGCCGCAGCCGTCGTCGTGGTCCCGATCCTCGCCCTCGCCCTGCTCGCCCCCGCCATCTGGAGCGCCGGGCCCTCGCTCGGCGCCGCCCGGATCGGCCTGGCGATGTGGCTGCTCAGCCTTGGTACGCCGCTGTCCACCTCCGTCGGCACGATCGCTCTCGCGCCCCTGGGCATCGGCGCCTTCGCCCTGTGGCGGGTGATGCGGGCGGGCGTGCACACGACGAGGGCGATCGGGGCACGCGGCAACGGCAGGCCTCGGCACGCCGTCGTCATCGGCGCCGCGTGCGGGCTCGTCTACGGGGTGCTCGCCGGACTCGTCGGCTGGTTCGTCAACTCCGACGTCGTCGGCGTGGCGCCGCTGCGAGCCGCCCTGCAGGGGCTGGTGCTGGGCGGTGTCGCCGGCATCCTCGGCGCGATCAAGGCGACGGGGTCCACGCGTACTCTCGCTCGACGGGTCCCCCGGGTGGTGCGCGACGGTACGCGTACCGGCGTGGTCGCTGCTCTTCTGGTGATCGGAGCCGGCGCGGGCGTGATCGGCCTCGCCATCGCGACCCATTACGAGGTGGCCGGGAAGATCCTGGAGCAGTACAAGCCGGGTGGCGCGGGCAACCAGGCCGGGGTGACGCTCGCCTCCCTCGTGCTCGCACCCAACTTCGCCGTCTGGGCGGCGTCCTACTTGGTGGGACCGGGCTTCGCGCTCGGCACCGATTCCGTCGTGCGCGCCTCCGGCGTGGCGATCGGCGGCCTCCCCGCGATCCCGGCCTTCGCCGCGCTGCCCACCGGGCCGCTCACCGGAGTCGCCACGATGCTGCTCGGAGTGCCCGTGCTCGCCGGGATGACCGCGGGCTGGCTGCTGGTCCGACGGCGCCTGCGCCCGCGCCAGGGGCTCGTTCCGGTGGTCCACTGGGGACATGTGCTGACCAGCTCCATCGTGGCCGGTCCGGTCGCCGGGGTGCTGCTGGGGATCGCCTGCCTCTTCTCGGGCGGGCCGCTCGGCGATGGCAAGCTGGCCCAGATCGGGCCCGATGCGCTACGGGTGGCGCTGGTCGCGACGGGTGTGATCACCATCGGGACGGTGCTCGGCGCGATCGGCACCCGAGCCGCGCGAGGCCTCGGCGGCCTGGGCGCGCTGACGGGCCGCCCCGCGAGTGCGGAACGGCCCGTCGAAGGCTAAGCCGTGGCGTAGTAGCCGATGATGACGACCACCCAGAGCGCCAGGATGCCGAAAGCGACATACGCGAGGGTCGCCGGCTTGCCGTGCTTCTTCGCCTGCAGCAGCGACAGGATCGCGAAGACCAGGCCGAGCCAGCCGCCGCAGATCGAGAACACGATGCCGAGGATGCCGAACAGCTTGGTGTTGTCCTTGACCGCGGGGGCCGAGGGGGGGATGGTCACGTTTCCTCCATGGGTGCAGATACGCCGGTAACCCCGTCACCAGCGGAGTGTCATATTCCGCATATTCGCAGTGCGGGTCAACGGCCATTCGGAGGAGCCGACCGAGGCCAAAAGATCGACGGCGGTCCGAAGTGGACCGCCGTCGCCGGAGCTGTGCAGGAGTTTTAGTAGCTGGTCGTCGCGGCGTCGCTCGCGAAGAAGAGGAACCAGGCGGCGCAGCAGATGCAGACCAGCACGTACCACGAGATGCCGACGATGAGTGCGAGCTTGGACCACTTCTTCGACTCGGTCGCCGCGTTCTGGGCACCGGCGAAGTCACCTGCGGCGAGAAGGGGGTTGACCTTCGACGCGTTGATGATGGCGGGGATGGCGAGCGGCCAGAACAGGAAGATGGCGATGATCGACATCGTCATGTTGTTGTCGACCTGCGGCTGCTGAGGCGGGTATGTCATGGTGGGGTACTCCTGAAGCGAGAGGTGTAGACGTGACAGGAGTTTACTGATGGGGTCAATGGGGGCGGCCCCTCCCTGCGGCCACCCCCATCAGCGATTTCCGGTCAGGGCTTGTACTGGTCGTACAAATCGTCCTGCCAGTGCGTCGCGAATCCGACGAGTGCACCGATGATGGCGATGACGGCGAGGATGATGCCGACCCACGCGGTCCACTTCATGCTGGCCCGGCCGTCCTTGACCCGCTTGAGGTGCAGGAAGCCGAGGATGAGCGCGGGGATGCCGCCGATGAAGGGTGCGCCGTCGATGCACCAGCAGCAGCAGCAACCGGTGGCGATGATGCCGAAGACCAGCGAGAGCCAGCCCAGCAGGTTGCTCTGGCCGCCCATCCGCTGATAGACGCCGGCGGCACCGCTGGGCGGCGGATTCATCGCACCGCCACCCGGGATGATCGGCGGCGGCGGTGGCGGTGCGTAGGTCGGGCCGCCGGGCATCGCCGCTCCGGACCCGACTCCGGGCGCTGCGGGAGGCAGTGGCGGCAGCTCCGGCGGGAGCGGGGGCGCAGGCGGCACCGGCGGCACGGAGCCCGAGGGCACCCCACCAGGCACGGATTCAGGTGGCTGAGTCATCTAACTCTCCATTCGTGGCCGCTTTTGCCGCTTTTGCACAAGATATGACATTTACCGGCTCTGTCTGGTGGATTTGCTCGATCAATAAGGGATTCCCGGTGTCAAGAGCCAGCACCAGGCGTTATAGGGTGACCGCGTGACAGCTCGCGCGGCCGCCCGCCTCGTCGTCCTGGTCTCCGGTTCCGGCTCCAACCTGCAGGCCCTCCTGGACGCCTGTGCGGACCCCGCCTACGGTGCGCAGGTCGTCGCCGTCGGCGCGGACCGGGCGGGGATCCTGGGACTCGACATCGCGGAATCGGCGGGCCTGCCCACCTTCGTGGCCCGAGTGGCCGATTTCACAGACCGCGCCGCCTGGGACAAGCACCTCGCCGACACGGTCGGCGGTCACGAACCTGACCTGATCATCGGGGCCGGATTCCTCAAGCTCGTCGGCCCGGCGTTCCTGGCGAGCTTCGGCGGGCGCTACATCAACACCCACAACGCCCTGCTGCCGGCCTTCCCCGGGATCCACGGTCCTCGCGACGCGCTCGCCTACGGCGTGAAGATCACCGGCGCGACGCTGCACTTCGTGGACGAGGGCATCGACACGGGGCAGATCATCGCGCAGGTGGCCGTCCCGGTGCTCGACAGCGACACCGAGGAGACGCTGACCGAGCGGATCAAGGAAGCCGAACGGGCCCAGCTCGTTGATTACGTCGGGCGCCTCGCCCGCTACGGATGGACCATCTCCGGACGAAAGGTTGTTTTGGGTGTCTGACCAGGAGCGCAAGCCGATCAAGCGTGCCCTCATCAGCGTCACCGACAAGACCGGGCTCTACGCCCTGGTCAACGCGTTGCGCGAACACGGCGTGGAGATCGTCGCCACCAGCTCCACCGCTGCCTTCCTGGAGCGCATGGGCCCGCCCGTGACCCGGGTCGAGCAGCTCACCGGCTTCCCCGAGACCCTCGACGGCCGGGTGAAGACGCTGCACCCGCGCGTGCACGCGGGACTGCTGGCGGACCGGGACAACCCCGACCACGTGGCTCAGCTCGCCGAGCTCGAGATCGAGGGCTTCGACCTGCTCATCTCCAACCTCTACCCGTTCCAGCAGACGGTCGCCGCGGGCGGCGACATCGACGCCTGCGTCGAGCAGATCGACATCGGCGGCCCCGCGATGGTCCGCTCGGCCGCGAAGAACCACCGCAGCGTCGCGGTGGTGATGGCGCCGCAGGACTACTACACGGTGATGGCGGCCCTCGACGCCGGCGGCTTCACCCTCGCCGAGCGTCGCAGGATGGCGGCTCGCGCCTTCGCCGAGATCGCCGACTACGACATGGCGATCGCCCGCTGGAGCGCGGCCCACCTCGTCGACGACGTCGCCGAGGTGCCGCAGCCGGGCGAGACGTGGCCGGAGTTCACCGGCAACGCCGGGTGGCGGCTCACCTCCCTGCGCTACGGGGAGAACCCGCACCAGTCCGCCGCGCTCTACCTCGACCCCTGGGCCCCGCCCGGCCTCGTGCGGGCCGAGCAGCTCGGCGGCAAGGAGATGTCCTTCAACAACTTCGTCGACGCCGACGCGGCGTGGGCTGCGGCCAACGCCTATGAGGGCGTGGCGTGCGTGGCGATCGTCAAGCACATCAACCCGTGCGGCATCGCGATCTCGGCCGACAACGTCGCCGAGGCGCACCGGCTCGCCCACGAGTGCGACCCCCTCTCCGCCTTCGGCGGCGTCATCGCGGCCAACGTGCCGGTCACGGCCGAGATGGCCAAGCAGGTCGCGGCGGTGCTGACCGAGGTCATCGTGGCACCCGCCTTCGATCCCGAGGCGATCTCGATCCTCACCGAGCGCAAGAACCTGCGCATCCTGGTCGCGCCGCCCTACGTGCCCGCGCCGATCGAGCTGAAGCAGATCTCGGGCGGCTTCCTCGCCCAGGCTCGCGACTTCATGACCGCCGAGGGCGACTACGTGGAGAACTGGCGCCTCGTCTCGGGCGAGCCGGCCACCGACGCGCAGCTCGACGACCTCGAGTTCGCCTGGGGTGCCTGCCGTGCGGTGAAGAGCAACGCGATCCTGCTCGCCAAGGGCGGTGCGACCGTCGGCATCGGCATGGGCCAGGTCAACCGGGTCGACTCGGCCCGCCTCGCGGTGGGCCGGGCCGGTGCGGAGCGCGCTCGCGGTTCGGTCGCCGCCTCGGACGCGTTCTTCCCCTTCGCCGACGGCCTGCAGATCCTCATCGACGCGGGGGTGTCGGCGGTCGTCCAGCCCGGCGGCTCCATCCGCGACGAGGAGGTCATCGCCGCGGCCAACGCCGCCGGAATCACGATGTACCTGACCGGCGCACGGCACTTCTGGCACTGAGCGACAAGATCGTCGCAACTCTTCAAGAGTTGTGCTTAAGGCCTGGCGGCCTGAAGCGACAACTCTTGAAGAGTTGCGACGATCTTCGCGTTACGCCACCACCTGGCGGAGCTCGGCGAAGTGGCAGGCCGACGGGTGCGGGTCCACCGCCCGCCGGATGAGCAGCGGCTCCTCGGCCGCGCAGCGCTCCTGAGCCTTCCAGCAGCGCGTGCGGAACCGGCACCCGGACGGCGGGTTCGCCGGTGACGGCACGTCGCCCTCCAGCCGGATCACCTCACGGTGCGCCCGGGCCTCCGGATCCGGCACCGGTACGGCCGACAGCAGCGCCTGCGTATAGGGATGGGTAGGACGTCCGTAGATCTCGTCCTCGGTCCCCAGCTCGACGATCTTGCCCAGGTACATGACGGCGACCCGGTCGCTGATGTGCCGCACCACCGACAGGTCGTGCGCGATGAAGATGTAGCTGAGGTTGAACTCGTTCTGCAGCCGCTCCAGCAGGTTGATGACCTGTGCCTGGATCGAGACGTCGAGGGCCGAGACCGGCTCGTCGCAGA
This sequence comes from Allocatelliglobosispora scoriae, assembly GCF_014204945.1. NCBI lineage: Bacteria > Bacillati > Actinomycetota > Actinomycetes > Micromonosporales > Micromonosporaceae > Allocatelliglobosispora > Allocatelliglobosispora scoriae. The sequence continues at coordinate 4,186,863 of NZ_JACHMN010000002.1, read as the reverse complement.
CGAGCACCTCCGGCCGCAGCGCGAGCGCCCGGGCGATGCCGATGCGCTGCCGCTGGCCGCCGGAGAACTGGTGCGGGTAGCGGTTGATGTGCTCCGGATTGAGCCCGACGAGGTCGAGCAACTCCTGCACCTTCTTCTGCCGGTCCCCGCGCGGGGCCACGTCGGTGTGGATCTCGTACGGCTCGCCGACGATGTCGCCGACGGTCATCCGGGGATTGAGCGACGTATACGGGTCCTGCATCACCATCTGCACGTTGCGGCGCAGTTTCCGCAGCTCGGAGCCGCCCATCTGGTAGATGTTGCGCCCGTTGAGCAGGACCTTGCCCGCGGTCGGGTTCTCCAGTCGCATCAGGAGCTTGGCGAGCGTCGACTTGCCGCAGCCGGACTCCCCCACGATGCCGAGCGTCTCGCCGCGCTGCAGCTCGAAGGTGACCCCGTCGACCGCCTTGACCGCGCCGACCTTGGACTTGAAGAGGATGCCCTGCGTGATCGGGAAGTGCTTGACCAGGTTCTCGACCTGCAGAATCGTGTCAGGAGAGACGGCCATCGAGCAGCTCCTTCGCAAAGTGGCAGGCGCTGGTGCGGCCTTCGCCCAGCTCCAGCGAGACCGGCACCTCGGTGACGCAGATGTCCTTCGCATAGGGGCACCGGGGGTGGAACGCGCAGCCGGTCGGCGGGCGCATCAGGTTGGGCGGCAGGCCCTTGATCGTGGCGAGCTCGGTGCCCTTGTGGTCCAGGCGCGGGATCGACTCCAGCAGCCCTTTCGTGTACGGGTGGGCGGGCTGCTTGTAGAGGGCGCGCACGTCGGCGTGCTCGACGATGCGGCCGGCGTACATGACGGCGATCCGGTCCGCCACGTCGGCGACGACGCCGAGGTCGTGGGTGATCAGGATCATCGCCATGTTGAGATCGCGGCGCAGACCGGCGAGGAGATCCATGATCTGCGCCTGCACCGTGACGTCGAGCGCGGTCGTCGGCTCGTCGGCGATGAGCACCTTCGGGTCCATGGCGAGCGCCATCGCGATCATGACGCGCTGCCGCATACCGCCGGAGAACTGGTGGGGGTAGTCCTTGATCCGGTCCTTGGCGCCCGGGATCTTCACCAGCTCCATCAGCTCGATCGCCCGGCGGGTCGCGTCCGACTTGGACATCCCGGCCCGGCGCCGCAGCGTCTCCGAGATCTGGTAACCGACGTTGAAGACCGGGTTGAGCGCGCTCAGCGCGTCCTGGAAGATCATCGAGATCTCCGCGCCGCGGATCTGCCGCCGCTCGTCGGCGCTCATCGCGAGCAGGTCCCGGCCCTCCAGGAGGATCCGGCCGCCCGTGATCCTGCCCGGCGGCATGTCGAGGATGCCCATGATCGTCTGCGCGGTGACGGACTTGCCCGAGCCGGACTCCCCCAGCACCGCCAGCACCTCGCCGGGGTTGAGGTGGTAGGAGACTCCGTTGATCACCTTGGCGACGCCGTCGCGGGTGTGGAACTCGACGAAGAGGTTGTCGACCTCCAGCAGGTGCCCGCCGCCGAAGCGGTCGGCGTGGGCCGCGGGCCCACCGCTCACAGAGATGTCAGTCATCTGGTCCTCACCGCAGCTTCGGGTCGAAGGCGTCGCGGATCGCGTCGCCGAGCATGATGAACGCGAGCACGGTCAAGGCCAAGAACATGGAGGGTACGGCGAGCGGCGTCACCTTCTCCCGCATGTGACCGCGCGAGTCGGAGATGTCGATGCCCCACGAGATGCTGGGCGGTTTCAGGCCCACGCCGAGGAAGGAGAGCGTCGCCTCGCTGGCGATGAAGGCGCCCAGCGCGATCGTGATGATCACGAGGAACGGCGCGACCACGTTGGGCAGCATGTGCCGCCACATGATCCGGCCGTTGCCGGCACCGAGCATCCGGGCCGCCGACACGTAGTCCTGCTGCTTCGCCGTGATCACCGAGGACCGCACCACGCGGGCGGCGGTCGTCCAGCCGAGCAGGCCGAGGATGAGGATGAGCGTCGCGACGCGCAGCCCCTGGTTGCCGGTCGGCACCCGCTTCATCAGCACGATCGCGCCGAGAAGCAGGGGGATCGCCAGGACGATGTCGACCATCCGGGAGATGATCGCGTCGGCCCAGCCGCCGAAGTATCCGGAGAGCATGCCGATGACCATGGCGATGATCCCGGCGAGGATCGCGGCACCGCCACCCACCAGCAGCGAGTTGCGGGCGCCGTAGACCGCGTGGGCGTACACGTCGCAGCCTTGGAAGTTGTAACCGAAGATCGCGGAGCCGCTCGGTGCCGCCATCTGCTTGTCCAGGCTGCACGCGTTGGGATCGGCGCTGGTGAACAGTGACGGCCAGCAGGCCATCACGATGACGACGACGGCGATCAGCGAGGCGATCCAGAAGATCGGATTGCGCCGCAGCACCCGCCAGGCGTCGGCGGCGGCACTGCGTACCTTCGCCTGCTCCGACGGCGTGGTGGGCTGGCCGGGCGCGCCGGGCTCGCCCGCCAGGCCGGGGGTGGCCGAGTGCAGCTCGGTGGCGCCGACGGTCTCGAAATCACTCATAACGGATCCTCGGGTCGAGTACGGCGTAGAGGAGGTCCACGATCAGGTTCACCACGATGTAGATGATCACCAGGACGCTGACGATGGTGACCACCGTCGGGCCGTCCTCGACGCCGATCGCGCGGTAGAGCAGCCCGCCGATCCCCGGGATGTTGAAGATGCCCTCGGTGACGATCGCACCGCCCATCAGGTTGCCGAGCTCCACACCGAGGAAGGTGACGATCGGGATCAGCGAGTTGCGCAGCACGTGTACGCCGATCACCCGCTTGCGGGTCATGCCCTTGGAGGTCGCGGTCCGCACGTAGTCGGCCCGGAGGTTCTCCCCCACCGAGGCCCTCGTGAGCCGCATCGCCGTCGCCAGGGAGAGCGAGCCGAGCACGAGGCCGGGCAGGATCAACGACCAGACCGGCTGGTCGGAGGTGTAGATGACCGGGAAGATCTTCCACTTGATGCCGAAGATGAACTGCGCGAGCGGCGCCAGCACGATCGCCGGGATGCCGATGACGATCAGGGTCAGGATCAGCGTGGAGTTGTCGAAGATGCCGCCGCGCCGCAGCGCCGAGATGACGCCGGCGGTGACACCGAAGAGCACGGTCGCGATGATCGCGATGAGGGCGACCTTGCTGGTGAGGAGCAGCGCTTCGCCGAGACGGTCGAAGACCGGCTGGCCGTTGAAGTTCAGGATGTCGCCGCTGAAGAGATCCCGCAGGAAGTAGTAGTAGCGCTGGAAGAAGCCGTCGTTGAGGTGGAAACGCTCGGTGAGCTGGGCGCGCTGCGACGCGCTGACCGGTTTCTCACCGGCGAGCGCCTGGATCGGATCGCCCTGACCGGCGAACATCAGCGCGAATACGACCAGCGTGGCCCCGAAGAAGGTGAGTACCCCCTGGAGCAGGCGCCGCACGATGAAGCGGAACATGTGTCAAGTCTCTCCGTATTTGGGAGGGTTCCCGGTGGATTCCGCCAAATTGGGGGTGGCAGAACTTGGCCGGACATGACTGTGGCGCTGTCCGGCTCCGGAAGGGACCGGACAGCGCCACAAGAGAGCTACGGCTGGGCTAGCCGATGTATTCGATCTTCATCAGGTCGACCCGGTTGAAGAGGTCGATCTCGACATTCTTGACCTTGGTCGAGATGCCGTAGTTGTTCTGGCCGAAGCGCAGCGGGAGCACCGGCAGATCCTGCGCGAGGATGTCCTCGGCCTGCTGGTACTTGGCGATCGCCGCCTCCTGCGTCGCAGCCGCCGAGCCCTCCGCCACCAGGGCGTCGAAGGCCGGGTTGCTGTAGCCGTAGTAGTTCGACGAGCCGCGCGTGGTGTAGAGCGGGCCGAGGTAGTTCTCCATCGACGGGTAGTCCATGGACCAGCCCATCCGGAACATGCCGACCGCTTCCTTGTTCTGGACCTTGGTCAGCAGGTCGGCGAACTTCGGCTCGGCGAGCGCGGTGCAGTCGACGCCGAGGTTGGTCTTGAGCTGGTTGCAGGTCGCCTCGACCCAGTCCTTGTTACCGGCGCCATCGGCGTTGTAGCTGATGGTGAGCTTCGCCGGACCCTGGTTGGCCTGGTAGAGCGTCTTGGCGTCGCCCGGCTTGTACTCGCACGCCGCACCGCAGGTGTTGTCGCGGTAACCCGCCACCACCGGGGAGACGAACGAGCGCGCCGACTTCTGCGTGCCCTTGAAGATCTGGGTCACGATCGCGTCGCGGTCGATCGCCATCGAGATGGCCTTGCGGACGTTCGGGTTCGAGTAGTTCTTGTCGTAGGTCGGGAACGCCAGGATGCTCAGCGCCGAGGCCGGGCTGTGCAGGTAGCGGTCACCGAGGTCGCCCTCGACGGTCGACAGGTTCTCGGCGGGGATCGCCTTCATCACGTCGTTGTCGTTGGCGAGCAGCGCGGCGTACTCGGCCGAGGGCTGCTGGTAGACCTTGAACTGCGCACCGGAGATCGTCGGCTTGACGGAGCCGGCGTAGCCGTCGTACTTCTCGACCTCGATCTGCTGGTCGTGCTTCCAGGTGCCCTTCATCTTGAAGGGGCCGTTGCCGATCGGCGCGTTCTCGAAGTCGGCCTTCAGCTTGCCCTCGGACTCCCACGCCGCCTGCGGCAGCGCGTAGAAGGCGGTGTAGCCGATGATCGACTTGAACTCGCTGAACGGCGCGCTCAGCGTCACCGTGAACGTCGTGTCGTCGACCTTCGCCAGGCCCTTGAGCTTGTTGGCGGACGGCGCCGGCGCGGTCTGCGGACCCGTACCGTCGGGGTCGAGCGGGTTCATCGCGGCGTAGCCGTCGATCTTCTCGAAGAAGTAGTTGTTGTCCTGGGCGTTCGGGCCGTAGGCGCCGTAGTTCCAGGCGTTGATGTAGCTGTCGGACGTGACCTTCTCACCGTTGTGGAAGGTCCAGCCGTCCTTGAGCTTGATCGTCCAGACCTTGTTGTCGGTCGTCTTGACCGACTCGGCCTGCACCTCGACGGGCTTGTTGTCCGCGTCGAAGTCGACCAGCGGCGCGAAGAGCGCCGCCAGCACCTGAGAACCGCTGACCTCCGAGGTGTTGGTCGGGATCAGGTGCTTGGGCTCGGCGATGCCGATCCTCACCACACCGGCCGAGCTGCCACCACTGTCGCTGCCGCTACCGCAGGCCGCCAAGCCGAGCGCTGCGACGAGCGGGATCGCGGTCCAAGAAGCGAGCCTACGAACCTGCATTGAGCCTCCTCATGTCCTCACGCTGCGTAGTCACCACCGCGAGGGGTGGCGACCGCACAACGTCCGGCAAAGGTAGGTCGGAGCAGGTGGCCCGCACAACTTCGACTATCACAGGTCAGTGACGATCGGTGCACGTTGACTTGCCTGTCTTCCCCTCGTCCTGGTATTAGGACGCCGCCCAGCCGGTCGGGCGAATAGTACCGGATTATGTCGTAATAGGCCGTAACCCGTGCCGCTGTCGCCGAGAGAGGTCCGTGCTCCTCCGTCGTAGCAACCCAGAAATTATGTGCCTATTTGTCGTCTCACGCTGTGGAATCGATTAACGCAGAGCACACAGGGTGAGCTTGTTCATAAAGTCATAACAACATCGATAGTACTTCGATCATGAATGGCCGAGGTCGCCGCCGCCGGGGCGGTCGGTAGGATCTGGCCACGTGACCGCAACGATCCTGGACGGCAAGGCGACCGCTGCGGCGGTCAAGGACGAGCTCCGCTCCCGCGTCACGGCGCTCGCCGCACGAGGCATCACGCCCGGGCTCGCGACCGTGCTGGTCGGTGACGATCCGGGTTCCCGTGCCTACGTGGCCGGCAAGCACCGCGACTGCGCCGAGGTCGGCATCGCCTCCATCCGCGTCGACCTGCCCGCCGATGCGACCCAGGCCCAGGTCGAGGCAGCCGTCGCCGAGCTCAACGCGGACCCCGCCTGCACCGGGTTCATCGTGCAGCTGCCCCTGCCGCGGGGGCTGGACGAGAACCGGGTGCTCGAGCTCATCGACCCCGCCAAGGACGCCGACGGGCTGCACCCGATCAGTCTCGGCCGCCTCGTGCTCGGCGTCGCCGCACCGCTGCCGTGCACGCCCCTCGGGATCGTCGAGCTGCTCCGCCGCTATGGCGTGCCGCTCGACGGAGCCGAGGTGGTCGTGGTCGGCCGGGGCACCACCGTCGGGCGGCCGCTGGGGCTCCTGCTCACCCGGCGCAGCGAGAACGCCACGGTCACTCTCTGCCACACGGGCACCCGGGACCTCGCGGCGCACACCCGGCGCGCGGACATCATCGTGGCGGCCGCGGGCGTCCCCCACCTCATCAAGCCTGAGATGGTGCGGCCCGGCGCCGCCGTACTGGACGTGGGCGTGACGCGCGTCGAGTCGGCCGACCCGGACGGCAAGGCACGGCTGCTCGGCGACGTCGACCCGGCCGTCGCCGAGGTCGCGGGGCACCTCTCCCCCAACCCCGGCGGCGTCGGCCTGATGACCCGGGCGATGCTGCTCGCCAACGTGGTCACCCTCGCCGAAGCGTAGAGCGCCCGTCAATTGGCGGCCGGCAAGGCGCGCGGCGCCGCCGTGTGCGCCCTTTGGACACAAGGCGACGAGCAACGCCGCCAGGCGCCGATTGACGGGCCGCTCTCAGATCTTTTCGATGGAGGCGTGGCGAAGGACGAGCCAGACGGTCTGCTCGCCGAAGTCGACCTGAGCCTGCGCGCGCGGGCCGTTGCCCTCGACCGCGAGCACCCGGCCCATGCCGTAGCGCTGGTGCAGCACCCGGTCGCCCGCCGCCAGCGACGGCACCGAGGCGGCCGCGAGGTCGCTCGCGGTCGCGAGCTTCGACGGGTCGATCCCGATCTTGGAGGCGATCGCCGCGGCGCGGCTCGTGCCGCCGGTGAAGGTGCTGGTCGCGCCCGCGTTGCGCTCACGCCCGCCGATCCCACCACCCCATGAGGTGTACGCCCCCTGGGTGCGCTCCCAATCCGTCACCTCGGGCGGCAGCTCCTCCAGGAACCGCGACGCCGGATTGTAGGACGGCTGCCCCCAGGCGGACCTCGTCACCGCCCGGCTGAGGAAGAGGCGCCGGCGGGCGCGGGTGATCCCGACATAGGCGAGGCGCCGCTCCTCCTCCAGCTCCTTGGCGTCGCCGAGGCTGCGCTGGTGCGGGAAGACGCCGTCCTCGAGACCGGTGAGGAAGACGACCGGGAACTCCAGCCCTTTCGCCGTGTGCAGCGTCATCAGCGTGACCACGCCCTGGTGGTCCGGATCGTCCTCGGGGACCTGGTCGGAGTCGGCGACCAGCGCGACCTGCTCCAGGAACCCCGCGAGGGTGGGCAGCTCATCGCCCTCGGACGCCTCGAGCCGCTCGGTGTATTCGCGGGCGACGCTGACGAGCTCCTGCAGGTTCTCCAGGCGGCCCTCGTCCTGTGGATCGACGCTCGTCTCCAGCTCGGCGAGCAGGCCCGAGCGCGACAGCAGCAGCTCCAGAACCTGCTCCGGCGGGGCGGTCTCGGCGAGCACCCGCGCCTCGTCGAGCAGCTCCACCAGCCCGCCGATCGAGTTGGCCGCGCGCGCGGAGATGCCCGGCGCCTCACCCGCGCGGCGCATCGCGGCGCCGAACGAGATCCGGTCGCGGGAGGCGAGCGCCTCGACGCACGCCTCAGCCCGCTCGCCGATCCCGCGCTTGGGCGTGTTGATGATGCGGCGCACCGAGACCGTGTCGTCGAGGTTGGAGACCGACCGCAGGTAGGCGAGCGCGTCACGGACCTCCTTGCGCTCGTAGAAGCGGACACCGCCGACGACCTTGTAGGGCAGGCCGAAGCGGATGAAGACCTCTTCGAAGACGCGGGACTGCGCGTTGGTGCGGTAGAAGACGGCGACGTCACCCGGGCGCGCCTCACCGGCGTCGGCGAGCTTGTCGATCTGGCGGGCGACCCAGTCGGCCTCGGAGTGCTCGGTGTCGGCGACATAGCCGACGATCCGCTCGCCCTCGCCCTGGTCGGACCAGAGCCGCTTGGCCTTGCGGCCGGTGTTGCGGTCGATCACCGCGTTGGCGGCGGTGAGGATCGTCTGGGTGGAGCGGTAATTCTGCTCCAGCAGGATCGTGCGCGCCTGCGGGTAGTCGCGCTCGAACTCCAGGATGTTGCGGATCGTGGCACCGCGGAACGCGTAGATCGACTGATCGGCGTCACCGACGACGCAGAGCTCGCCGGTCTGGCCGACCAGCTCCTTGACCAGCGTGTACTGCGCGTGGTTGGTGTCCTGATACTCGTCGACGAGGACGTGCTGGAAGCGGCGGCGATATTTCTCCGCGATGTCGGGGTGCGACTGGAGCAGGTGGACGGTGCGCATGATGATGTCGTCGAAGTCCAGCGCGTGCGCCTGCGCCAGCTTCGCCTGGTAGAGCGTGTAGACCTCGCCGAGGATGCGCTGCTGCGGGCCCGCCGGGGTGAAGGACTCCGGGTCGATCAGCTCGTTTTTCAAGTTGCTGACCTGCGCCGCGAGCCCGCGCGGCGGGTAGCGCTTGGGATCGATGTCGAGCTCCCGGGAGACCATCGTCATCAGCCGCCGCGAGTCGTCCGCGTCATAGATCGAGAAGGTGCTCTTCAGCCCGGCGTGCTCGTGCTCGGCACGCAGGATCCGCAGGCAGGACGAGTGGAAGGTGGAGACCCACATCATCCTGGCCCGGGGGCCGACCGCCTGCGCGACCCGCTCCTTGAGCTCGCCGGCCGCCTTGTTGGTGAACGTGATCGCCAGCACCTCGCCCGGGTGCACGTGGCGCGCGGCGAGCAGGTAGGCGATGCGCTGCGTCAGCACCCGGGTCTTGCCGGAGCCGGCGCCCGCCACGATCAGCAGCGGCGATCCGCTGTGCATGACGGCTGCACGCTGCGGGTCGTTGAGACCCTCCAGCAGCTTCTCCGGATCGACGGCCGGGCGTCTCGGCTCCGGCGATGACGGCACGACGGCCGCCGACGGCGAAGCGGCGCTCTCAGCGGGTGTGGCTGCGGGGAGGTCAAAGAGTGCATGCATGGTGCGCCGAGTCTATTCCGGCGCACCGACATCGCCATCAAGACAACACCGAACGCTCCTGGCGCTGTTACCTCCGGAGCACCATGATGATCGGTGACGATCGTTTCCCTTCCTATCGGAGGCATCCCCAATGTCCGATCTTGGTCGGCAGAGGCAACCGCAAACCAGGCTTACCCGCCTCGTTCGCACCCTGGGCGTTCCCGCCCTCGCTGCCGCGGTCATCGCCACGCTACCGCTGGCGAATTCGCAGCCCACTGCGGCTGCGGAGCGCTGGACCCCGATGACCCCCGTCTCGGTGACCTACGGGGCGGCCACGGCACAGGCCCTCACCGCGCGCGGCAACCTGCTCGCGTTCAACGACTTCCACGGCGCCATCGACCCGCCGACCGGCAGCGGCGCGGCGGTGAACGGCACTCCCGCGGGTGGCGCGGAGTACCTCACCACGCTGGTGAAGCGGCTGCGCTCGGAGGCGACGGCAGCGGGCAAGTCGTCGCTGACCGTCGGCGCCGGTGACCTCGTCGGCGCGTCGCCGCTGGTCAGCGCCGCGTTCCACGACGAGCCGGCGATCGAGCTGATGAACAACGCCGGGCTCGACCTGAGCTCCGTGGGCAACCACGAGTTCGACGAGGGCATCACCGAGCTCAAGCGCCTGCAGCGCGGCGGCTGTCACCCGACCGACGGCTGCGCCGACGGCGACGGGTTCAGCGGAGCGGACTTCCGCTACCTCGCTGCAAACGTTCTCGACAAGCACACCAAGCTGCCGATCCTCGACCCGATCTCGCTGCGGATCGTCCAGGGCGTGCCGGTCGCCTATGTCGGCATGACCCTGGAGGCGACGCCGACCATCGTCAACCCGGCCGGCATCACCACGGTCGAGTTCCGCGATGAGATCGAGGTCGCCAACTTCTACGCGAAGCTGCTGCGCTTCATCGGCATCAGGTCGCTCGTGCTGCTGATCCACGAGGGCGGTACGCAGAACGTCACGCCGGCCGACCCGTCGAGCTGTGCCTCGTTCGCCGGACCCATCACCGACATCGTCGGCGGCCTCGACCCGGCCTACGGCATCGTCGTCTCGGGCCACACGCACCGGTTCTACTCCTGCGCGCTGCCGAACTCCTCGGGCGCCAGCACGGTCGTGACCAGCGCCGGCACCAACGGCCAGCTCGTCACGAACATCGACTACACGCTCGACAAGCGGACCTTCAAGTTCACGTCCGTCTCGGCGAGCAACGTGATCGCGGAGAACGGCGTACGCAACCCCGACGGCACCTGGCAGACCTCCGCGCCGGGCGTTTTCGTGCGCAACCCCGCCCTGGTGGACCCGGCCGCCAAGGTGATCGCCGACAAGTACCGCGTCGCCGTCGCACCGCTCGCCAACCGCGTGGTGGGCGCCATCACCGCCGACATCACCCGCACGGCCCTGCCGAGCGGCGAGAGCGTGATGGGCGATGTCATCGCCGACGCGCAGCTCGCCTACACCGCGGCGTCCAACGGTGCCGTGATCGCCCTCATGAACCCCGGCGGCGTCCGGGCCGACATCGCCTACTCGGCCTCGCCCGGTGGCGAGCCCGCCGGCGCGGTGACCTACGGCGAGGCCTTCACGGTCCAGCCCTTCAACAACCTGGTCGTCACGCAGGCCTTCACCGGAGCGCAGATCAAGGAGGTGCTGGAGCAGCAGTTCGCCGGGTACGCGGGCCAGAGCACCACGCGCATCCTGCAGGTGAGCAGCGGCTTCACCTACACCTACACCGCTTCCGGCCCCCTCGGCTCCCGCGTGTCGAACATCGCGCTCAACGGGACGCCGATCGACCCCGCGGCGACCTACAAGGTGACGACGAACGACTTCCTCGCCAACGGCGGTGACGGCTTCACCAACCTGAAGCTCGGCACCGGTCGGGTCTTCGCGCCCGGCTTCGACGTGGACGCGCTCGTCGCCTACCTCGGGGCGGCTCCGGTCTCCCCGACGGCTGCCAACCGGATCACGCGCCTGCCGTAAGGATTCATCTCCCGGTATGCGTATCGCCGTGTGCGCGAGCTCTCCCATTTGCTGGGAGGGCTCGCGCACACCCCGTTGGCTGTGGCAAGATGGGGAGCGTGATCAAGCAGGTGCGATTTTATTTTGCGGCTTCGGGAGCTTCCCCAGCCGCTGGTCGCGTCTGATCACACAGACCTGCCAAGCCCTGGACTCCCGAAGAGTCCGGGGCTTTTTTGCGTCCGGGCTCGTCAATCCCGACCTTCAGCTAGGAGAACGAGAGATGAGCATCACCACCGCACCGAAACTGGCCGACGGCATCAGCGGCACCGGCACCAAGGAGCACGCCGCGGCAGAGGAGATCGTCGCTCTGCGAGAACGAATCGATGAGATCGACGCCACGATCATCGCCCTGTGGCGGGAGCGCGCGGCGATCTCCCAGCGGGTCGGGGCGACCCGGGTCGCGTCCGGCGGCACCAGGCTCGTGCTGTCGCGCGAGCGCGAGATCCTCGACCGTTTCCGCCAGGAGCTCGGGGCCGACGGCACCCAGCTCGCCCTGCTCATCCTCCGAGCGGGCCGAGGCGCGCTCTGAGCAAGCTGTCAGTGGAAGGGCCCTACCTCATGACCCGGTAGGGCCGGCGACCCGGCCTCGTCACACCAGGCGGCGGTCGGCCGCCCAGCGGGACAGCTCGTAGCGGTTGGACATCTGCAGCTTGCGCAGGACATTGCTGACGTGCGTCTCGACCGTCTTGATGGAGATGAAGAGCTCCTTCGCGATCTCCTTGTAGGCGTAGCCCCTCGCCAGCAGGCGCAGCACCTCGCGCTCGCGGTTGGTGAGCTGGTCCAGCTCCGGATCGGCGAGCGCGGCATCGGGCCGGGCGGCGAAGGCGTCGAGCACGAACCCGGCGAGCCTCGGGCTGAAGACCGCGTCACCGTCGGCGACGCGGCGGATCGCGCCGGCGAGCTCGTCCGGCGAGATGGTCTTGGTGACGTAACCCCTGGCCCCGGCACGGATGAGCCCGATCACGTCCTCGGCGGCGTCGGAGACGCTGAGCGCGAGGAACTTGACGTTGGGCGTGGTCTTGCGGATCGCCTCCAGCACCGCCCGGCCACCGCCGTCGGGCATGTGGACGTCGAGCAGCACGACATCGGGGGTATGCCGGGCGATCTGCGCGATCGCCTCCTGCACCGTGGCCGCCTCCCCCACGACGTCGACGTGGACGCCGAGCTCCGCGCGGACCCCCGCCCGGAACATCGCGTGGTCATCGACGAGGAAGACCCGCAGGCGCCGCTCTTCCGTGCTCATGAGTTCTCCTTCGTTGGCAGGGTGAGGCGGACCTCGGTGCCCTCGCCCGGTTCGCTGCGGATCTCCGCCTTGCCGCCGTGCCGCGCCATTCTGCCCACAATGGACCCGCGTACGCCGTGCCGGTGCTCCTCCACAGTCGACATGTCGAAGCCGACTCCGCGGTCCCGGACGAAGACGCTGATCTCCGTGGGCTCCACTTCCGCGTAGAGGGCGACGGTGGTGACCTTAGCGTGCCGGGCGGCGTTGACAAGCGCTTCTCTCGTCGCCGCCACGAGTGCCGCCGTGTGCTCGTCGACCTTTCGATCGCCGACCACGACGGTCTCGACCACGATGGCGTAGGTGTCCTCGACCTCGGCCGCCGCCTGCTCGATGCCGGCCGCGAAGAACTCCTCCGCCGAACCGGTCGGCTTGTAGAGCCAGCTGCGCAGCGAGCGCTCCTGCCCGCGGGCGAGCCGGGTCACCGTGGCGACATCACCGGCGTTGCGCTGGATCAGGGCGAGCGTGTGCAGCACCTGGTCATGGATCATGGCGGCGAGCTCGGCCCGCTCCTGCTCGCGGATGCGGCCCTCCCGCTCCGACCGCAGCGCGCCGAAGGTGCGCCACAGCATCGGCGCCACGACCACGCCGACCCCGGCGAGCGCGACGAGGGTGAAGACGAGTGCCGTGATCAGCGAGGATGTGTCCGGCCCACCGCCCTTGAGCGGCCAGTTGATCAGGGCGACCCCGATCACGCCCACCGAGACGAGGATCGCACCGCCGATGAAGCGCACCACGAAGGCGGGGCGATCGCGCTCGCCCAGGGCTCGGCCGATCCAGGTGGACCGGGCTCGCCCCGGGTCGGCCTGGTGCCAGATGACCCCGGCGCCGACCGCGACGAGGGCGATCAGCAGACCCGTCGCGGCCGCCATCGTGTCGGAGTGCAGCAGGAAGTAGACGCCGAGGACGACGCAGATCGTGAGCGCGACATACGACAGCACGCGGCGCCGGTCGCGCTCGACGGGTGGGCCCTCGACGTCGTCCTTCACCACGGCCCAGTAGATGGCGTAGATCACCGCGCCGATGCCGTTCCAGGCGAGCAGGGCGACGAAGGCGAGCCGGACGATGGCCGGGGAGACCCGCGTGTGCGCGGCGATGCCTCCGGCCACTCCGGCCACGATGCGGTCGGAGCGGCTGCGGCGCAGCGGGGGGACGGTGATGACGAGCTCCTCGGTCTGAGCGGACGATTCCGGGCTTCCTCCGATCGTCACACGCCCATCGGCCGATGACCACCGGATGCGACCCTGACCTTGCGGGATGCGCTCAGGGTCGCAGGATCAGGGTGGCCTCAGGGTCGGTGCCGGAGGCGGCTCGGCAACGTCGTACCCCAGGATTTAGCCATGACCGATAATCACGACGCGCCGCCGCCCGGTGCGACCCCGACCCCGGAGGGCACCGACGCCCCGACGGAGGCCGGATCGACGGCTGAACCCAGCCCGCCGACCGGTGGTACCCCTCCGCCGGGGGCACAGGCACCGCCACCCAGTGGTGCCTTCGCCGCCCGGTACGGTCTGATCCGCCCGCGCCAACCGCGCGTCTTCGCCGGTGTGTCGGGCGCCATCGGCAGGGCGACGAACACCGATCCCATCCTGTGGCGGGTGCTGTTCATCGCGCTCGCGTTCTTCAGCGGTCTCGGCATCCTGCTCTATCTCGCACTCTGGCTGGGTACGCCGGCCGACGGCGACTCCGCCTCACCGATCGAGTCCCTCTTCGGCCGGGGCCGCTCCAGCACCTCACCGGTTCTCACGGTGATCATCGGCGTCATCGCATTGATCGCCTTCGGTGGTGTCACCGACAATTGGCACGTGGCGGTGATCGGCGCGCTCATCGTCGGGCTCGTGGTCGCGCTCTCCAACCGCAATCGAGGAGGTCAGGTACCGGTCATGGAAGAACAGCCTGTCTGGACACCCCCCGCCGACGGGTCGGAGGATCCGACCGCCGCGTCGGCGTCAGCCGGTTACCGTCCCCCCTTCGCACCGCACGGCCCCTACGCACCGGCAGCTCCGCCGCCGGCCGTGGTGCTGCCGCTGCCGCCGAAGGAGCACTCCCGCCTGGGCAGCATCGTCTTCTCGATCGGGCTGCTGGTCATCGGCGTACTCGGCATGATCGATCTGAGCAATGTCGCCTCCATCCCGGCGGGCGGCTACATCGCGGCCGGGCTGATCACCGTGGGTCTCGGCCTCGTCGTCGGTGCCTTCATCGGTCGGGCCCGGGGCCTGATCGCCCTCGGCATCGTCCTCACGGTGGCGCTCGCCATCGTCGGCCCGTCCGGCGACTGGAAGCGCTCACGCAGCGCCGGTGGTGACGTGACCTGGCAGCCGACGAGCCTGAGCCAGCTCAACGACCGCTACGAGCACCAGTTCGGCCAGGCGACGCTCGACCTGAGCGAGCTCGACTTCACCGGCCAGGACCGGGACCTCACGGTCCAGATCGAGGGGGGCGAGTTCGAGATCAAGCTCCCCGACAATGTGGACGTCGAGGCGATCGCCAACGTCAAGCTCGGCGATGTCAAGCTCTTCGATCGGGACTCCAGCGGGGTCCGGGTCAACGACTTCACCGTGACCGACCTCGGTGAGGACGGCGCCGGCGGCGGCAAGCTCCGGATCACTGTCAACGTCACTGCAGGGCACGCGGAGGTATCCCGATGAAGAAGCACAGCACCGATGTCCTCTCGCTCGTCTTCGGTCTCGTCTTCGTGGTCATCGCCACCGGCTGGCTGCTGCGGCACACCATCTCGATCGAGCTGCCGGACTTCGGCTGGTTCGTCGCGGGCGGCCTGATCGTGGTCGGCCTGATCGGCCTGGCCGGCGCGCTGCGCGGCTCGCGAAAGTAGCACCACGCGCCACCGGACGGCGTGCCACCGAGCTTTCCTCCTCGGTGGCACGCCGTCCGGCTGTCCCGGCCCGAACCCGACCCGGTCACGTTTTGCAGCAAAGCGTGGCCTGGACGCGAAGCGAGGCCACGCTTTGCTGCAAAACGTGACCGGAGAGCGCGAGGAAGCTGGCTGGCAGGCCGGGCTTCGGTGAACGGTCTAGGATCACGGTTGGCGCGTCGGGTAGGACGAACCCGCACCACGATCAAGGAGCCCGCTCTCATGTCCCAGTCAGTCGGACCGCTCGGCCAGGTTCGCATCGGCGACCGCGCCGCCCGCACGCTCACCGCCGAGCTGCACCGCCGCTCCGGGCCCAAGACCGCCCTGTTGATCGGTGTCTCTCCCGATTCGCTCGTCCTCGCCGAGGCGCTCACCGCGCTGCGCGAGGGCGACACCCTCACGATCGTCGGTGACGAGCGCGCACCCGTGCTGCGGGCCTACATCGCCTCGCTCAGCCCTGATGTCGCCGACCTGGTCACGGTCGTCGATTCGACCGGTGACGCCAAGCCCGCCGAGATCGTGGTCGTCGGCGAGGCGGTCGTGGGCACGGCGGACGACGCGCGATCGATCATGGACAGCGTCACGCACCTGGTGGGCGACGGCGGTGTGCTCGTCATCGCGGCGGTCGCCGTGCCGGGGATCGCCGGTGGCGCAGTCGACGAGCTCGACCGGCAGGCCGCGCTCAACGGCGTCGGCTCCGACCTGGTCCTGCGCAACACTCCTCCGGTACGCGTGCACCGCCTCCGGTTCAGCGACGCCGACGCGAAGCTGGCCGCGAAGCTGGCCCCGGCGTACCGGCCCTCGTCCGTGCCGCTCGCCGGCTCGATGAACATCGACTCCAACGGTGTCGCCGCAGCGGGCATCACCCTCGGCGTGGCCGCCCTGCTGAAGCTGATCCGGCCGAAGTCGAAGGCGTGGCTGGTGCCCGCCATCGCCGCCGCCCCGGTCGCCGCCTTCTTCCGCGACCCGGAGCGCGAGGTCCCCTCGGACGTCGCCTCGGTCGTCGCGGCGAGCGACGGCAAGGTCCTCTCGGTCGAGCGCCTCTACGACGAGCGCTTCGCCGACGAGGAGTTCCTCCGCATCGCGGTCTTCCTCTCGGTGCTCGACGTGCACGTCAACCGGGCGCCCATCGCGGGCAAGGTGGTGGACTACTTCGTCGAGGACGGCGGCTACGCGGCCGCGATGAAGCCGGAGGCGGAGCACAACGTCGCCGCCTACACCGTGCTGGAGTCGGCACACGGCCAGGGCCGGGTCGTCGTCGCCCAGCGGACCGGGCTGATCGCCCGCCGGATCGTGCAGCGGGCGCCGATCGGTTCCCTGCTCGCCAAAGGTGAGCGCTTCGGTCTGATCCGCTTCGGCTCGCGTACCGACGTCTACCTGCCCGCTGACAAGGCCGAGGCGCTGGTGGCGCCCGGTGACCGCGTCGTCGGTGCCAAGACCGTGATCGCCCGCTGGCTCTAGTAGACGAAGCAACGAGAAAGGGCCCGCCCCCTGTGGGGCGGGCCCTTTCTCGTGGAGCTTTGTCTAGACGGCGGCGGGCTGCTGCTGCTTGCGCTGGTGGAGCCAGAGCAGCGGACCGCTGACCAGGTAGGCCAGGACGACGAGGCCGAAGGTGAGCTTGGCGCTGAACATGGCGCCGAAGAGCACGAGCAGCAGCATCCACGGCGGCAGCTTGAAGACCTTGACCAGCTTGGCGTAGGGGAAGCTGGAGACCATCGCGACCGCGATCAGCACCACACCGACGACCATGGCGACCGGCGGCAGACCCAGGTTGAGCAGAACGCCGAGGGCGAGCACGGTCGCGGCCATCGTCGTCGGGACACCGCTGAAGAAGCGGCCGTCCTTAGGCGAGACGTTGAACCGGGCGAGCCGGATCGCGGCGCACGCCGCCATCATGGCGCAGGCGGCGATGAGCAGCCCGTTGGGCAGGTCACCCCGCAGCGAGGAGTAGATGACGATCGGCGCGGCGATGCCGAAGCTGGTCATGTCGCCCAGCGAGTCCATCTGGACGCCGAAGGGGCTGGCCACGCCGAACTTCCGAGCGAGCGCGCCGTCGACACCGTCGAAGGTGATGCAGGCGAGCAGGCAGGCCGCGCCCCAGCGGGGGTCGGCGCCACCGATCGCCAGCATGATCGCGGTCATGCCCAGGAAGAGGCTCGCCAGCGTGCACGCCTGGACGAGGCAGAATTTGACCCGCCGGTCGAGCGTGCGCTCGCCTGGCAGCAGCGGGATGACGACAGGGCCGGGAGCCGGCGGGTCGAGTGGCTTCGTCGCCACACCCATCGGCGCGGGGCTGATCGGCATGATGCTGTTGATCTCAGCGATGCTGGCAGAGCTGAGAGTGGGAGCGCTGTTGAGCGGTGCGGTCCGTCGACGACCGACCCGGACCAGCAGCATCTGTCGGGCGGCGTGGCCACCCTGACGCAACCGGCCTGCCCATTGCCGCCCTGCGGGGCGCGGGCTGTCCGTCGTGCGACGCCGACGCCAAATGGCTCTCGGCACGTGTCCCTCCATTGCCGAACGGTTCCTCTCCGCCGCCTCGGCGGCCGTCCGGCGCGAGCTACACGATCGCACACCCGGGCACGCCTTGGCGATACCCCACGGCGGAGCATGATCTGCTCCGTTCACCGATTTGGACAATTCTCGCTGGGGGTCGGTTACCCCCGACGATCATGTCGTCTCACATCGAGCGCCCGTCAAATCGTCGCTGGCCAGGCGCACTGCGCCGCCGTGTGCGCACTTCACGCACAGATGGCGGGCAACGCCGCCGGCGGCCACTGGACGGACGCTCACAGCCCACAAGTCTACCTGATCAATATGGTGCGGGCCGTTCGCAAGATCACAGATGACGCAAAGCGGACAGGGCGAAATCGGTGAGCGTCAGCCCCGCCACCTCGGCGGGAGTGAACCAGCGGGCCTGCTCGGTGGAGCCGCCCGTGGCCTCCGTCACCCTGGTCGGAGCGGGCTCGGCGACCGCGACCCGGTAGAGGGCGCGCACCGAATACCAGTCCAGCGGGACACCCTCCGGGCCCACCGCGGCCGGGTCGTGGAAGAACGAGACATCGATCAGGTCGGCGACCACGCCACGCTGGCCGGACTCCTCGAAGACCTCCCGGACGAGACCCTCGGCGGGTTGCTCGCCGAAGTCGACCCCGCCGCCGGGGAGGTGCCACAGCCCCGCGCCGGGGTAACCGGCGGCGATCAGCGACAGCAGGATGCGGTTGTCGGGGTCCGTGACCACACCGTACGCGCCGAAGCGTTTGATCTTGTTGCTCGTCGCGTCGGACGGCGGGCGACCGCTGAGATCCGTCTCGCCGCTGTCGTCCCCGACCGGATTCTCGGGCGTCTCCGGCACCGGCACGGCGCCGTCACCGAGGCCCAGCAGCCGGGCGGCGAAGGGCACCAGATCGAGACTCGACAGGTCGGCCGGGTCGACCCATTCGGGCAGGTCGGAGGAGCCGTCGGTCTCCGTGGTGAGCTCGCCGCCGGTCACGACGACGTCGAAGATCACCCGATCGTGGTGCAGCAGGACGCCGCGCCAGGGGAACTCGACGACGTCGGAGCTGACATCGCGGAGCCCGGAGATCTCGACGACGAGGCCGGTCTCCTCCATGAACTCCCGCACCACACCGACGCGGGGATCCTCCCCGTGATCGATGCCGCCACCGGGGAGGTACCACGTGCCGGGGGTGTTCGACCGAATCGATGATCGGACGAGCAGCACCCGGCCGCGCTCGTCATAGGCGAGGCCGTAGGCCCCGATCCGCCGTCTCTTCTCCACGCCCCTAACCTATAGCGGCCGCGCGCAACGCCTCCGCGGTCACCTCGGTCATCTCATGATCGGCGAGTGCCTCGACCTCGGCGCGGTCGAGCCAGGAGGCGCCCGAGGTGGAGCCGCCCTTGTCGTGCACGAGCGGCGTCGTGGCCGCGTCGACCATGACCCGGTAGAAGGCCCGGACGCCGTGCCAGTCGATCGGGTAGCCCTCGGGACCCAGCGACGCCGGGTCACGGTGGCTCGCCACGCCGAGCAGCTTGCCGAGGCGGCCGGCCTGGCCGGTCTCCTCGAGCAGCTCCCGGATGAGAGCGGTGCTGGGCTGCTCGCCGAAGTCGGTCCCGCCGCCCGGCAGGTGCCAGCGGCCCTCGCCGGGGTAGCCCGGGGAGACCCTGGTCAGCAGCACCCGGTTGTCGATGTCCGTCGCCACCGCGTAGGCCGCGAAGCGCTGCGCCCGGTGCAGCCCGTCGGGCCCCTCCATGATGTGGAAGCTCGGGAACTCCGGCACCTCATCGGGGAGCAGATCGGCGGAGAGGATGCGCTCGACACGGTGTCCCGTGCCGAGGCCGAGCGCGGTCGCCGTGAACGGGCGCAGGAGCAGCTCGGCGGCTGCCTGCCGGGGCACCCAGCGGACCAGGTCGGTCGGCTGGCCGGCCCGTTCGCGCAGGGCTCCGCCGCGGATGGTGGCGGTGTAGATCAGGCGATCGGTATGGATGGTCACCCGGCGATGCGGCATGGACCGCAGGTCGGAGAGGACATCGAGGAGACCGGTGATGGTGATGGAGAGCCCCGTCTCGGCCGCGGTCTCCCGGACCGTGGTGTCGTTGGGGTGCTCGCCATGGTCCACGGCCCCACCAGGGAGGGACCAGACACCGGGCGTGCCGGAGTGCGGGGAGTTGCGGACCAGGAGAACCTGGTCTTGCTCGTCGACGATGACGGCATAAGCGGCGATGCGGCGCAACGGCTCAAGTGCTACATCGGTGGTCACGAGGTTTGATTCTCCCGCGCCTCGAAGATCATGACAAGATGTCCGTTTAATGCCGAGAAGAGTGACGGTAACGTGACACCGCCCGCTTCGCGTGATTCACGCTACTCCCACTCGATGGTGCCCGGCGGCTTCGACGTGACGTCGAGAACCACCCGGTTGACCTCGGGAACCTCGTTGGTGATCCGCGTGGAGATCTTCGCGAGCAGGTCGTAGGGCAGGCGGGACCAGTCGGCGGTCATCGCGTCCTCGCTGCTCACCGGCCGCAGCACCACCGGGTGGCCGTAGGTGCGGCCGTCGCCCTGCACGCCGACCGAGCGCACGTCGGCGAGGAGCACCACCGGGAACTGCCACACGTCGCGGTCGAGGCCCGCCGCGGTCAGCTCCTCGCGGGCGATCAGATCGGCTGCGCGCAGCACGTCGAGCCGGTCGCGGGTGACCTCGCCGATGATCCGGATCGCGAGGCCCGGACCGGGGAACGGGTGCCGCCACACCATCGCCTCCGGCAGGTCGAGCGCGGCGCCGAGCGCGCGCACCTCGTCCTTGAAGAGGGTGCGCAGCGGCTCCACCAGCGCGAACTGGAGGTCGTCGGGGAGCCCGCCGACGTTGTGGTGCGACTTGATGTTGGCGGTGCCGGTGCCGCCACCCGACTCGACCACATCGGGGTAGAGCGTGCCCTGCACCAGGAACCGCACGTCACCGCTCGCGGCGATCTCCCGCGCGGCGACCTCGAAGACCCGGATGAACTCGCGCCCGATGATCTTGCGCTTCTGCTCCGGGTCGGTCACCCCGGCGAGCGCGGTGAGGAAGCGCTCCTCCGCGTCGACGACCTTGAGCTTGATGCCCGTCGCCGCCACGTAGTCCTGCTCGACCTGCTCGGCCTCGCCCGCCCGCAGCAGGCCGTGGTCGACGAAGACGCAGGTCAGCTGGTCGCCGACCGCGCGGTGCACCAGCGCCGCGGCGACCGCCGAGTCGACGCCGCCGGAGAGGCCGCAGATCACCTGGGCGTCGCCGACCTGCGCGCGGATCAGCGCGACCTGGTCGTCGAGCACGTTGCCCATCGTCCAGGTCGGCTCGATGCCGGCGATCTCGTAGAGGAAGCGCTCCAGCACCTGCTGGCCGTTGCGGGTGTGCGCGACCTCGGGGTGGAACTGCACCCCGGCCCGCCTGCCGACGAGGTCCTCGAAGGCGGCGACCGGCGCACCCGGCGACGATGCGGTGACGGCGAAGCCCTGCGGCGCCGCGCTCACGCTGTCGCCGTGGCTCATCCAGACGTCCTGCCCCGTCGACCAGCCGCCGAGCAGGCAACCGGCCTCGTCGGCCACCTCGATCTTCGTGCCGCCGAACTCGCGCAGCCCGGTCTTGCTCACCGTGCCGCCGAGCGCCAGCGCCATCGCCTGGAAGCCGTAGCAGATGCCGAAGACCGGCACGTCACTCTGGAAGAGCGCGGCGTCGACCTGCGGTGCACCCGCCTCGTAAACGCTGGACGGGCCGCCCGAGAGGATGATCGCGGCGGGGTTCTTCGCCAGCATCTCCGCCACCGGCATCGAGTGCGGCACGATCTCCGAATAGACCCTCGCCTCACGCACTCGGCGAGCGATGAGCTGGGCGTACTGGGCACCGAAATCGACGACGAGGACCGGGCGCGGCGTAGTCACGCCCCAACCTTACCGACCGCCCGAGGCGTCACCCGTTCTGGGAGCCCCAGCGCAGCGCGGCGGGCGCGCCCGCGGGGACCTGCGGATTGATCGGTGCAACCGCTTCTATCCGGGTGTACGCCGACCCGAGCGCCGGTCGCGGATCGTCGGCACCGGCGTTGGGCCAGAAGGACATCGCCCGCTCCGCCTGCGCCGTGATCGTCAGCGATGGATTGACGCCGAGGTTGGCGCAGACCGCCGCCCCGTCCACGACGTGCAGGCCCGGCTGCCCGAAGACCCGGTGATAGGCGTCGACGACCCCGTCCTGCGCCGAGGCACCGATCACGGCACCGCCGAGGATGTGCGCGGTGATCGGGACGTCGAAGACCTCCGGCAGGGAACCGCCCGGGAAGCCGCCGATCTCGTCGGCGATCTGCCGGACCGTCTCGTTGCCGACCGGGATCCACGTCGGGTTGGGCTCCCCGTGTCCCCGGGTCGCCCGCAGACCGCCCCGACGCCACACCGTGGTGAGCGAGTTGTCCAGCGTCTGCATCACCAGGGCGATGATCGTCCGCTCCGACCAGCCGCGCACGGTGACCGCCTTCAGCGTCAGCCCCGGCTGCGTCACGATCGCCTTGAACGCCCGCCACTTCCGCCGGGGCCCGCCGTCGACGAGGAGCGTCTGCAGCAGCCCCATCACGTTGGAACCCTTGCCGTACCGCACCGGCTCGACATGGGTGCTCTCATCCGGGTGGAAGGAGCTGGTGATCGCGACACCGTGGGTGAAGTCCAGGTTCCGCCGCTTGGCGTCACCGCGGGCGACGGCGGCACCGAGGAGCGCCTCGGAGTTGGTCCTGGTGAGCACGCCCAGCCTGGCCGACAGGCCGGTCAGGTGGCCCGCCTCGCGGGAGCGGTGCAGGAGTCGCTGCGTACCGAGCGCACCGGCGGCGAAGATCACCTGGTCCGCCTCGATCACCCCGCCCCCGACGGCGCGGCGCCGCTTGGCGAACCGGGCGTCCGTCCGGGTCACCTCGACCGCGTAGCCACCGCCCGGCAGCGACCGCACGGTGCTCGCCGTCGTATACGGGTGGATCACGGCACCCGCCTGCTCGGCGAGGTGGAGGTAGTTCTTGACCAGGGTGTTCTTGGCGTTGTGGCGGCAGCCCGTCATGCACTCGCCGCAGTGCAGGCAACCCGACCGCTCGGGTCCCGCGCCGCCGAAGTAGGGGTCCGGCACCGTCTGCCCCGCCGGGGCCTGCAGGTGTACGCCGACCGGCGTCAACCGGAACGTCCGCCCCACGCCCATCCGCTCCGCGACCGCCTTGATCACGCCATCGGCGGCGGTCATCCGGTCGTAGGAGACCACACCCAGCATCCGTTCGGCCTGGTCATAGTGCCGATCCAGTTCGCCGGCCCAGTCGGTGATGCCGCTCCACTGCGGGTCGTTGAAGAACGCGGCCGGCGGGCGGTAGAGCGTGTTGGCGTAGACGAGGCTGCCGCCGCCGACCCCGGCACCCGAGAGCACCAGCACCCCGGCGCCCTTGGCTCCTCGATCGGCGCGCAGCAGTGTCATCCGCTGGATGCCGTAGCAGCCGAGGGCGGGCGCCCACAGGAACCGGCGGGTCCGCCAGCTCGTCTTGGCGAAGTCCGCGTCGGCGAACCGGCGTCCGGCTTCCAGGACGGCGACCGAGTAGCCCTTCTCCACGAGCCGCAGCGCGGCGACACTGCCACCGAACCCGGACCCGATCACCACCACGTCGTAGCGCATGGCGACATTATTACCGCCAGGTAACCACTTGGCTACGGGTGCGCGGGGCGGCCCTTGCCGAAGAGCCAGGCGTCGAAGAGCGCGCTCAGCTCGGCACCGCTGATCTTCTCGGCGTGCGCGACGAACTCGGCCGTCGTGGCGTTGCCGTTGCGCTTCTCGGCCGCCCAGGTCTTGAGGATCTGGAAGAACTTGTCGTCGCCGACCGTCAGCCGCAGCGCGTGCAGCGTCATCGCACCCCGGTAATAGACCGACCGGTCGAAGACCCTGGTCCGCCCCGGATCCCCCGGTGCGACCTGCCAGATCGCGCTCGACGCGTTGCTGAAATTGTCCTCGAAGCTCTCGTCGACCGTGTCGCCGCCGACGTGCTCCACCCACATCCACTGGCCGTAGGTCGCGAAGCCCTCATTGAGCCAGATCTGGCGCCAGTCGGCGATCGAGACGCTGTCGCCGAACCACTGGTGGGTCAGCTCGTGGGCGACGATCCCGCCCCGGTCGCCGCCGCCGATCATCGAGGCGGCATAGATCGGGCGGCTCTGGGTCTCCAGTGCGAAGCCGACCCTCGGATCGTCGATGACGATGGCGCCGTAGGCGTCGAAGGGGTAATCGCCGAAGAAGCCGCCCAGGTAGTCACAGATCTCGGGAGTCTTCGCCACCGCTTCATCGACCTGGCCGACCGGAATCCTGGCCGCGATGGCGATGCGCACCGGCTTGCCCTTGTGCGTGCTCTCGACGACCCGGAACTTGCCGATCGCGAGCGTCGCCAGGTAAGACGCCATCGGCTGATCCTCGCGCCAGCGCCAGGTCGTCCAGCCGGGCTGCTTGTCCTGTCCCTCCAGGACACCGTTGCTGATCACCTCGCTGGCGGTCGGCGCGGTGATCGCGATCGTGTAGAGCGCCTTGTCGCTGGGGTGGTCGTTGACCGGGAACCAGGTGCTCGCCGCCTCGGGCTGCCCCGCGACGAAGACCGTCTCGTCCGACTTCAGGAAGCCGGTGCTGCCGAGCCCCGAGCCGGTGATCGGCTGCGGGATGCCCGCATAGGTCACCCGGGTCGCGAAGGTGGCACCGGACGCGATCGCGGTGGCGGGCTTGACCGTCAGCTCGTCGGCGGCGCGGCTGAAGGTGGCGGCCGCCTTGTCGATCTCGATCTTGTCGATGGTGAAGCCGTGCAGGTCCAGATTGAACTGTCGCAGCTCCTGCTTCGCGGTCGCGGTGATCGTCACGTCGCCGGTCAGGTTACCCGAGGCCGGGTCATACTTGATCTTCAGCGCGTAAGCCGTGACGTCGTATCCGCCGTTGCCGTAATGAGCGAAATAGGGATCGTGGACGCCCGGGTCGCCGACGCCGGGCACGGACGGGGACGACGAGACCGACTGCGGCTCCGGTGGATCGGGCAGCGCGATCGGTCGGCCTGCCGAGCAGCCGACCAGGATCAGCGCCGCACAGGCCGCCGCAGCGCCGAATCGTCGATCCATGGAGCCCTCCCCGCATCGCGTGTAGACCACACGCTACCGAAGGAGGGCGACTCCCGTGGAACGGTCAGGCTCGATCGAGGACCAGACCGACCTTCTGGAACTCCTTGACATCGCGGTAACCGCACTTCGCCATCGCCCGCCGGAGCCCGCCGAAGAGGTTGAGCTGACCGTCCGGGTCGTCGGCCGGGCCATAAAGGACCTGCTCCAGCGAGCCGAGCGGCTCCTGGACGATCCCGATGGCGCCGCGCGGCAGCTTGGGGTGGCTCGCCGAGGAGTGCCACCAGAGGCCGCCACCAGGTGCGCCCTCGACCTGCGCCAGCGGCGCGCCGAGCATGACGGCGTCGGCACCGCAGCCGATCGCCTTGGCGATGTCGCCCGAGGTGTGCATGCCGCCGTCGGCGATCAGGTGGACATAGCGGCCACCGGTCTCGTCGAGGTAGTCACGGCGGGCCGCTGCCGCATCGGCGATCGCGGTCGCCATCGGCACCCGGATCCCGAGCACGGAGTCGCTGGTGGAGAGGTAGTCCGCGCCGATGCCGACGATGACGCCGGCCGCACCGGTACGCATCAGGTGCAGCGCCGTCTGGTAGTTGGTGCAGCCGCCGACGATCACCGGCAGGTCCAGGTCGGCGATGAACTCCTTGAGGTTGAGCGGTTCGTCCTCAGTGGAGACGTGCTCGGCGGAGACGACGGTGCCCTGGATGACGAGCAGGTCGACGCCCGCGTCGAGGATGACCGGTGCGAGCGCCAGCGTGTGCTGCGGGCTGACCCGCACCGCCACCGTCACGCCGCCCTCGCGGATCTCGCGGACCCGCTCGGCGATCAGCTCCGGCTTGATCGGCTCGGCGTAGATCTCCTGCAGGCGCGGGGTGAGCGGCTCGTCGGCGTCGGCGAGGGCGCGCAGCTCGGCGAGGAGCTTGGTCGGGTCCTCGTAGCGCGTCCAGAGCCCCTCGACGTTGAGCACGCCGAGGCCGCCGAGCAGGCCCAGCGCGATCGCCGAGGCCGGGGACATCGTCGCGTCGCTCGGGTGGGCCACGCAGGGAATCTCGAACCGGTAGGCATCCAACTGCCACGTCGTGGCGACGTCGTCGACGTCACGAGTCCGCCGGCTCGGCACGATCGCCACCTCGTCGAGGTGGTATCCCCGCTGAGCAGTCTTTCCGAGGCCGATCTCCACAATGTCGCGCATTAGCGTGTCCTCAGCGGTGGTAGTTGGGGGCTTCGACGGTCATCTGGATGTCGTGCGGATGGCTCTCCTTGAGCCCCGCCGCGGTGATCCGGATGAGCTTGCCACGCTTCTGCAGCTCCGCGATGGACTCCGCGCCGCAGTAGAACTGTGCCTGGCGCAGCCCGCCGACGAGCTGGTGCGCGACGGCCGCCACGGTGCCGCGGTAGGGCACCTGGCCCTCGATGCCCTCGGGGATGATCCGATCCGCCTGGGTGACGTCGGCCTGGAAGTAGCGGTCCTTGGAGTAGGACTGCGCGGCCGGACCGCGGGCGGTCATCGCACCGAGCGAGCCCATGCCGCGGTACGCCTTGAACTGCTTGCCGTTCATGAAGACGAGGTCGCCGGGCGACTCCTCGCAGCCGGCGAGCAGCCCGCCGAGCATGACGGTGTCGGCACCGGCCGCGATCGCCTTGGCGATGTCGCCGGAGAACTGGATGCCGCCGTCGGCGATGACCGGAACGCCGTGGCGCCGACACGCCCGGACCGCTTCCATGATCGCGGTGATCTGCGGGACCCCGACACCGGCGACGATCCGGGTGGTGCAGATGGCACCCGGGCCCAGGCCGACCTTGACCGCGTCGGCACCGGCCTCGACGAGCGCCATCGCGCCCTCGAAGGTGGCGATGTTGCCGCCGACGATGTCGACCTCGGTCTCCTTCTTGAGGCGGGCGACGAGCTCGGGGACCGCGCGGTTGTGCCCGTGCGCGGTGTCCACCATGATCACGTCGACACCGGCCTCGACGAGCGCGCGGGCCCGCTTGTAGCCGTCCTCGCCGACGCCGACCGCGGCACCGACGCGCAGCCGGCCGGCCGGGTCCTTCGCCGAGAAAGGATATTGCTCGCTCTTGGTGAAGTCCTTGACCGTGATCAGCCCGCGCAGCTTGCCCGCGTCGTCGACGAGCGGCAGCTTCTCGACCTTGTGCGTCCGCAGCAGCTCCAGCGCGTCGGCCTTGCTCACCCCGACCGGCGCGGTGATCAGCGGCGTCGTCGTCATGATCGCGCGGACCGGGGTGGAGAGCTCGGTGACGAAGCGCATATCGCGATTGGTCACGATGCCGACGAGCGTGCCCGCGGCATCGGTCACCGGCACGCCGGAGATCCGGTAGCGGGCGCAGAGCGCGTCCACGTCGCGCAGCGTGTCATCGGGCGAGCAGGTGACCGGATTGGTGATCATGCCGGCCTCGGAGCGCTTCACGAGATCGGCCTGCGCCACCTGGTCCTCGACCGAGAGGTTGCGGTGCAGCACGCCCAGACCGCCCTGACGGGCCAGCGCGATCGCCATCCGGGCCTCGGTGACCGTGTCCATGGCACTGGAGACGAGCGGGATCTGGAGGGTCACGTTGCGGGTGAGCCGGGTCACCGTCGTGACCTGGCTCGGGATCAGGTCCGACTCGGCCGGCAGCAGCAGCACGTCGTCGAAGGTCAGCCCGAGCGGGATCGAGCGTGCGGAGTCGGAATCAAAAGTCGAGTCGCCGGTCAGGTCCATGAAATCCCCTTCGAGCCCGGTGCAAGCGCGCGCGACACACCGCGCAGCTTTGCTTTCCCTGCTTATCCTACCGACGGCCGGAGGTCGACATCCCACCGGAGGCCGGGGGGCACTACCGTAAAGGGGTGCACGATGAGCCGCTCGACCCATTCCACGGCGATCCCACGGACCCGGCCGCTGACCTCGGCGCCCTCGACGGCGAAGAGTTCGACGAGCTGACCCAGCAGGAAC
This sequence comes from Allocatelliglobosispora scoriae, assembly GCF_014204945.1. Lineage (NCBI taxonomy): Bacteria > Bacillati > Actinomycetota > Actinomycetes > Micromonosporales > Micromonosporaceae > Allocatelliglobosispora > Allocatelliglobosispora scoriae. The sequence continues at coordinate 4,159,070 of NZ_JACHMN010000002.1, read as the reverse complement.
GCCAGGACCTGATGGACGACCTCGGCGAGCTCGAGGTCTTCCAGGTGCTGCTGGGGCCGCGTGGCATTCGGGGCCTGGTCATCGACTGCCAGGACTGCCAGGAGCCGCACTACTTCGACTGGGACCTGCTGCGGGGCAACCTGCGCCACCTGCTCGACTCGGGCCGCCCACGGGTGCACGAGCCGGCCTACGATCCGGATCCAGAACGCTATGTGAGCTGGGAATATGCCCGCGGCTACGCCGACGCCGTCGACGACATGGCCGAGGGCATGGACGAGCCCACCAGCTAGAACGATGCCGGTGGGGCGCCCAAGTGCGGGATGGGCGTCACACCGGCATCGGTCATGCGTTCGTGGCGCGACCAGCACGTGTCGCACCACGAGCCAGGGTCACACCACGAGACCCTGGCGGAAACCCGCCGCCACCGCGTGCGCCCGGTCACGAGCACCGAGCTTGCGGAAGAGGCGGCGGGCATGGGTCTTCACGGTGTCCTCGGAGACGAAGAGCTCGCGCCCGATCTCCGCATTGCTTCGCCCGTCCGCCATGCCGCGCAGGACCTGCAGTTCCCGCTCGGTCAGGGTGACGGAACGCACGGGGCGCCCCACCGGCAGCTGCCGGGTCTCCAGGGAGATCTGGTCACCGTCGAGCGTGGCATCGGCACGCTGCGCGGGAACCATCGTGGACGTGCCGGTCTGCCCGGGCAGCGGCGGCCGGGTCGGCCACCCCGCCCGTACCGGCCCGTTGACACCGGGCGCCGATCTGCCGACCGGCGCACTGGTCCAGGCACCCGACGATGTCTGGCCGGTCGGCCTCGTCAGGGACTGGGTGGACATCGCTTGGCCGACGTGGCGGCCGGCCGGCGTACCGGCTGGGATTCTCTCCATCACCAGCAAGAGCGCCTTGGCCGCGGCGGCGACCACCTCATGGTCGCCACCACCGATCAGGCCGCGCGCGCCCGCGTCGATCGCGGCCCGCGCGGTCTGCGGGTCCTCAGAGCCGAAGAGGACCATCGTGGCGGCCGGAGCCACCGCGAGGACCCTTCGGGTGAAGCCGACCGTGTCCGGCCGACTCAGCCCGGTATCCACCAGGATGATGTCGGCAGGGTGGCTGACTAGCTGGGCGATAGCGTCGGTCGTGGTGACCGCGGTCCGCACTGCGGACCCGATCCCCAGACGGTGGGCACAGGCGGCGACACTCTGGGCGGCCGGCACGGAGCGGACGCATACGAGGACGGTCTGCACGGTTATCCCCCTCTCCTCTACGGAGAAGACCACGAGAAACCCAGATCATTACGCGAAATCCCCGGAAACTGTCGAAAACTCTTTGATCCCTCGCCGGATCGGGCGAGGCGGGATGACCGTGACAGATGGCGTGTGACAGCCGTCCGTAGGAGGAGTAGCGTATTCCGACGGTGCTTGAGGACCGATGTTTGAGTCCCGCGCCCACGGGGGATTACTTGGTCAAACGACCCCACTGCGCCGCCTGCGACGCTCAAGCCATCGGGAGGAGTCCGATGACCAACGTCCGCAGACTTCCTGGTCCAATCGCTGACATCTGGGAATGGCAACATGAGGGTGCTTGTCGCGGACGCGACAGCGCTCAGTTCTTCCACCCGGATGGTGAACGCGGTTCGTCACGAGGACGTCGCGAGATAGCCGCCAAGAAGGTTTGCACCAATTGTCCTGTTCGTGCGGAATGTGCCGCACATGCACTTCAATCCAGAGAGCCTTACGGCGTCTGGGGCGGCTTCACGGAGACCGAGCGCCTGCGCCTGCAGAACGTCGGATGGCTCGACCTCGCCGATCGCCGGCATGGCCGAGTCGACGTCCGCCGCCTCGAGGCGCGTCTGGTGCCGAGCCAGCGATAGCCCGCGTTACTTGATGCTCACCCGGACGGAGTGCCAGCCAGTGGCTCCGTCCGGGGCGGGCGGGGCCTCGTCCTGCGTTTGCGTGACGCCGTCGCGATCCGTCGCCCGCACGGTGAGCCGGTGCTCCCCCGGCGTCGCCTGCCACTTCAGCCGCCACTGCCGCCACGTGTCCTCGGAGACCGCGCCGAGCAGCTCCGCGACCTGCCACGGCCCCTCGTCGACCTGAACCTCGACCTTGTCGATGCCCCGGTGCTGCGCCCACGCCACCCCGGCGATCACGACCTCGCCCGCCGACTTCGAGCCGCGCGGCGTGTCGATCCTGGACTCGGTCTTGATCGGCCCCTGCGCCGACCAGCCCCGCGGCACCCAGTAGGCGTCGAAGGCGTTGAAGGTCGTGACCTCCCACTCGGCGATCCACTTGCACGCGCTGACATAGCCGTAGAGCCCCGGCACGATCACCCGCACGGGAAAGCCGTGGTCGATCGGGAGCGGCTCGCCGTTCATCCCGACCGCGAGCAGCGCGTCCCGGCCGTCCATCAGCGTCGCCGTCGGGCTGCCGCAGGTCCAGCCATCCACGGACCGACTCACCACCTGGTCCGCGCCGGGCAGCGGCTTCGCGCGCTCCAACAGATCCTTGACGGGTACGCCGAGCCAGCGCGCATTGCCGATGAGGTCGCCACCCACCTCGTTGGAGACGCAGGCGATCGTGATGTAGCGCTCGATCATCGGCATCGCGAGCAGTTCGTCGTAAGTGATCGTGATCTCCTGCTCGACCATGCCGTGGATCCGCAGCTTCCACGTCTTCGGGTCGACCTGCGGCACGATCAGCGCGGTGTCGATGCGGTAGAAGTCGTCATTGCTGGTCACATAGCCCGGCAGGGTGTTGTCCGGCAACGGCAGCGGCGAGTTGGTCGGCGCCGGCAGGGTCACCTGGTCCCGCGCCTCGGCGACACCCCGGCGCTGGGTGAACATGCGCCCCGCACCGCCGACGACGACCGCGGCGACCCCGGTCCACCCGGCGATACGCAGGAAGCGGCGCCGCCCGTCGGGCTGCCCGGCGGCCTGGGCCGCATCGGTCGTCTCGGCGAGCAGCAGCAGCCGCTTCAGGGCGACGACGGCGAGCCCGGCACCGATCAGCGACGGCAGCACCCAGGCGGGATCGGCGTGCGGCCGGGTGAGCGCGGCAGCGGCGCCGACGACCCCGAAGAGTCCGATCCCGGCGATGCCGAGGGCGAACCGGCGCGCCGCCAGGATGCCGATGAGCGCGGCGAACCCGGCCAGGATGATGACGGTGCCGATCTGGAGCGCGATCTTGTCATAGGTCCCGAAGAGCCGGATCGCCAGCTCCTTGCCGCCCTCCGGCACGTGGTCGACGATCCAGCCGCCGACGGCCACCACGGGACCGCTCTGCGCGCCGGTGATGATCGCGATCAGCTCGCCCGCACCCAACGCGACCGCGGCCGCCACGACACCGGCGATCGCTGCTCTTCCTCTGCCCACCATGACATCAGTCTCCGCCTGAAGGTAAGAGACCTCAACATCGACGCCCCTTACCGGGGTCTTACGGGATGCGGGGAGTCGCTAGAATCCGCGACCACAGCGGCTTGATCGACCCCCGACCAGGCCGATGACCCGGGGAGACACGGATGCGGAGAGCGCCTGCGGTTCTGGCGGCCCTACTCATGGCGGCACTGGCGGGCTGTTCGGCGTCGCCACCGCCCGGCACGGACGGCGATGTCGGCAACGAATGGGCCGCCCTGCCGGCCGCGGTGGCGTACCTGCCGAAGGCCGGCGACTGCTACCGGTCGAGCTGGCTCGAGCAGGACGCGCGCCGCGACGACAACGTGGTGCCGTGCGACTCGACCCACTTCGCCGAGACTGCCTTCGTCGGCGAGTTCACCGGTGCGGCGGCCCGGCTCACGTCGCCGCCGTCGCTGTCGTCCAAGGACCCGGCGGCGATCGCGGCACAGGCGACGGCATTCGCGGAGTGCGACAAGCAGGCGACGGCGTATCTGGGCCGGTCGTGGTACTCGCTCGACACCTACATCGACATCGCGCTCCCCACCAACAGCGCCTGGTCTGCCGGAGTCCACTGGTACCGCTGCGACCTCGGCCAGTACCCCTTCAACAGCAGCAGCAACAGCGCCGCCTCGCGGAGCAAGAGCCTGAAGGCGGAGCCCGCCACGCCGGTCTGCGTGAACATGAAGAACGACAAGTGGCCGATCGTCAGCTGCACGGCGAAGCACAACACGGAGTTCGTCGGCGGTTTCGCCTTCACTCCCGCCCAGGCCCCGACGGCCGGCACCGACGCCTCCTGGGCGCCCATCCACAGCCGCTGCATGAAGCTCGTCGCCGGCTACATCGGGGTCAGCCTCGACCGGGCCCGGTCCCAGTGGACCGACTACGCCTACTCGACCTACAGCAAGACCCACTGGGACAAGGGTCGGCGGATCATGCGGTGCTTCGTCTACATCCGCAACAGCTCGATGACGAAGTCGGCGAAGGGTACGGGCGGCAAGGGCGTACCCCGCTGGTCGTGATCTGACAGCAAGCGGCCCCGGCGCTCGTGAGGGAGCGCCGGGGCCGAAGTGTTGCTGGTGCTTCGTCGATCAGAAGCCCGGGCCGTGCTGGTGGCCGTGGCCGCCGGCGCCGTGCGAGTGCCCGTGGCCGCCGGCGCCCGCAGGCTCGGCGTTCTTCGGCTTCTCCACCACGAGACCCTCGGTGGTGAGCAGCAGACCGGCGATCGACGCGGCGTTGACGACCGCGTTGCGGGTCACCTTCACCGGGTCGACGATGCCGGACTTGACCAGGTCGACGTAGGTGCCGGTCGCCGCGTCGAGGCCCTCGCCCCACACGGACTCGCGGACCTTCTGCACGACGACGTAGCCGTCGAAGCCGGCGTTCTGGGCGATCCAGCGCAGGGGCTCGTCGAGCGCCTTGCGAACGATCGCGACACCGACCGCCTCTTCGCCGGTCAGACCCAGGTTGCCGTCGAGCACGTTGGCGATCTGCGCGAGCGCCGCGCCGCCGCCGGGGATGATGCCCTCGTCGACAGCCGCCTTCGTCGCCGAGATCGCGTCCTCGATGCGGTGCTTGCGCTCCTTCATCTCGACCTCGGTCGCCGCGCCCGCCTTGATGACGGCGACGCCGCCGGAGAGCTTCGCGAGCCGCTCGGCGAGCTTCTCCTTGTCCCAGTCGGAGTCGGCGGCCGCGATCTCGGCCCGGATCTGCTCGACCCGGCCCTTGACCTCGTCAGCCTTGCCGCCACCCTCGATGATGGTGGTGTTCTCCTTGGTGACCACGATGCGACGGGCCTGGCCCAGCGACTCCAGACCGACCGAGTCCAGCTTGTAGCCGAGCTCGGAGGCGATCAGCTCGCCGCCGGTCAGCACCGCGAGGTCCTGCAGCATCGCCTTGCGGCGGTCGCCGAAGGCCGGGGCCTTGACCGCGCAGACCTTGACGGTCTTGCGGATCGAGTTGACCACCAGCGTGGAGAGCGCCTGGCCCTCGACGTCCTCGGCGACGATCAGCAGCGGCCGGTTGGTCTGGAGAACCTTCTCCAGCAGCGGCAGCAGCTCGTCGATCGACGAGATCTTCGAGGTGGTGATGAGGATGTAGGGGTCGTCGAGAACAGCCTCGCCCGCCTCCGCGTCGGAGGCGAAGTGAGGGGAGATGAAGCCCTTGTCGAACTGCAGGCCCTCGGTCACCTCCAGCTCGGTGGTGAGGGTGGAGCCCTCCTCGACGGTGATGACGCCGTCGCGGCCGACCCGGTCCATCGCCTCGGCGATGAGCTCGCCGATCGTGGCGTCCTGGGCCGAGATCGTCGCGACCTGCGCGATGTCGTGCTTGTCGGCGACCGGGGTCGCCTTCGCGAGCAGCGCGTCGCTGATCGCCTTGGCAGCCAGGTCGATGCCGCGCTTGATGCCCATCGGGTTGGTGCCCGCGGTCACGTTGCGCAGACCCTCTTTGACCAGCGCCTGTGCGAGCACGGTCGCCGTGGTGGTGCCGTCGCCGGCAACATCGTTGGTCTTGGTGGCGACCTCTTTGACCAGCGCCGCACCGAGGTTCTCGTACGGGTTGCTCAGCTCGATCTCTTTGGCGATGGTGACACCATCATTGGTGATCATCGGGGCGCCGAACGACCTGCTCAGCACCACGTTTCGCCCGCGCGGGCCCAGGGTGACCTTGACCACGTCGGCGAGCGCGTTGACGCCGTGCTCCAGCAGGTGCCGGGCGTCATCCGAGAAGCTCAGGATCTTCGCCATAAATTCTTTCTCTCCCTATTAGCGACGCCCCGGCCCTCCACGTGCGTGGAGTGCCGGGGCGTCAGCAGGTCACTTCTCGATGACCGCGAGGACGTCGCGGGCGGAGAGCACCAGGTACTCCTCGCCGGCATACTTGATCTCGGTGCCGCCGTACTTCGAGTAGACGACCTTGTCGCCAACCTGAACGTCAAGCGGAACCCGCTTGCCGTTGTCGTCGAAGCGGCCGGGGCCGACAGCGATGACGGTGCCCTCCTGGGGCTTCTCCTTGGCGGTGTCGGGGATCACGAGGCCCGACGCGGTGGTGGTCTCAGCCTCGTTCGCCTGGACCAGAATGCGGTCCTCGAGCGGCTTGATCGCAACCTTCGTCGCGGTAGTCACGGGCATACCCTCCTGGGGTACTTGTAAACGAACCTGACTATCGATCGGTCCCGTCGTCGCGGGTGCCGGTTCCGGTCGATTCCAATGCCCTCACGAGGTCGTGAGCGCTAACCCGAAGTTAGCACCCGACGTTCGAGAGTGCTAAGCGAAGGTTATGTCGGGAGTTAGCACTCCGTCAAGCAGAGTGCCAACACAACGCTTCCTGAGCTGCCCCCGGTCACGTTTTGCAGCAAAGCGTGGCCTGGCTGCGCCAGGAGACCACGCTTTGCTGCAAAACGTGACCGGGGGTCGGCGCGGTGCCCGGGTCAGGGAGAATCGGCGGGTGCATCCCCTTCCCCTGACCACACCGGCCGGCCACGCCGCGCTGCTCGCCGCTCATCAGCTCGGCGAGGTCGATCCGCTGGCGGCGGCGAGCCGGCTGCGCGGGCAGGGCATCGATCCCGAGCTCGCCTCGGCGGCGCTGACCCAGGTCGCGCTGCGGCGCAGGGCGGTCGGGAAGTTCGGCCCGGACGCCGAGCGGCTGCTCTTCACCCGGGCCGGTCTCGAGCAGGCGACCCGGCCCGTGGTGGCGGCTCGACGGGCGCAGCGGCTGTGGGGTGCGGGTGTGCGTACCCTCATCGATCTCGGTTGTGGGTTGGGGGCCGACGCGATGGCCTGCGCGCGGGCCGGCATCAGGGTGACCGCGATCGAGGCCGATGCCGAGACCGCGGCCGTGACCGGCGCGAACGTCGCGACGCTGGGGCTCGACAGCCTGATCGACGTGCGGCACGGTGACGCGACCGCCGCCGACCTCGACGGATACGACGCGGCCTTCTGCGATCCGGCCCGGCGCAGCGGCGGGCGCAGGGTCTTCGATCCGGCCGCATACTCGCCGCCGTGGGACTTCGTGGTCGGGCTCGCCGGGCGGGTGCCGATCACCGTGCTGAAGCTCGCACCGGGCATCGATCCGGCGCTGCTCCCCCACGGCGCCGAGCTGGAGCTCGTCAGCGTCGACGGCGAGGTGGTGGAGGCGGCGGCCTGGTGCGGCCCCCTCGCGACGGTGCCCCGCCGGGCGACGGTGATCCGCGGCACGATCGCGCACCAGCTCACCGGAGGCGGCCTCGCCGAGGCGCCGGTCGCGAAGCCCGGGGCCTTCATCACCGACCCCGACGGCGCGGTGGTCCGGTCGCACCTCGTCGCCGAGTTCGCGCAGGCGCACGGCGGATGGATCGGCGACCCCACCATCGCCTACGTCTGGAGCGACGAACCGGTCTCCTCGCCCTTCGGCCGCTGCTTCGCCGTCGACGAGCTGCTCCCCTTCTCGCTCAAGCGGCTCCGCACGGCGCTGCGCGACCGCGGGGTCGGCCGGGTCGAGATCCTCAAGCGCGGATCGGCGCTCGACGTCGAGCAGCTGCGCCGCGAGCTCCGCCTCGCCGGGCCGACGGGAGCATCGGTGCTGCTCACCATGGTCGCCGGGCGGCCCTTCGCGATCATCGCCAACCCCGTTTGAGCTTCTAGACTCGGGTCCGTGGCCAACGGAACCCCTGCGACCGTCCTGCTCAGCAAGCAGAAGGTCGAGCACTCGCTGCATACCTATGAGGTCTCCCCGGAGACCCCGAATTACGGTGCCGTCGTCGCCGAGGCGATCGGCGCCGACCCGGCCCGGGTCTTCAAGACACTGATCACGACCGTGGACGGCGCGCTCACCGTCGCCGTCGTGCCCGTCACCGGCGAGCTGGACCTCAAGGCGCTCGCCTCGGCCGTGGGCGGCAAGAAGGGAGCCCTCGCCGAGCGGGCCGCGGCCGAGAAGGCGACCGGTTACGTGCGGGGCGGCATCAGCCCGCTCGGACAGCGTACGAAGCTGACGACGGTCATCGATGCCTCGGCCCTCGACGCGGATCAGATCTTCGTCTCGGCCGGGCGGCGCGGGCTCCAGGTCCGGCTCGCACCGGAGGCGCTCGTCCGACTCACCGCCGCAACCGTCGCGGAGATCGCCAAAGGGTAATTCCGAGGTAGAAAGCGATCTCCCCAACGCCTGGTTGCGGGCACGTTTCTAAATTGTTATCCCCACCAACAAACTCTAGGCTTGCGCAAACCCCCGGCTGGGCAATACGTTGCCGGACACAACAAACAAGCGAGTGACCGGTCTCACTTATCTGAACCGCGCGCTTCCGGAAGGCGCGCGGCTCTCTTTCCCGGCAACACACCCCTTCACTCGAAAGGACCTGCACCGATGCGTAGGCTCCTCACCATCGCTGCTACCGGAGCGCTGCTCCTCGGGGGCCTCGCCGCCTGTGGCGACTCCGACGACACCGGCACGCCCGCCGCCAAGACCCCCAAGATCGGCGTCATCCTGCCGGACAGCAAGTCCTCTGCCCGCTGGGAGACCGCTGACCGCAAGTACCTCGAGGCGGCGTTCAAGTCCGCGAACATCGCCTACGACATCCAGAACGCCCAGGGTGACAAGGCCCAGTTCCAGACGATCGCCGACCAGATGATCACCAATGGCGTGACCGTCCTCGTCATCGTCAACCTGGACTCGGGTACCGGCAAGGCCGTCCTGGACAAGGCGAAGGCGCAGGGCATCCCCACCATCGACTACGACCGCCTGACCCTGGGCGGCTCGGCCTCGTACTACGTCAGCTTCGACAACGAGTCCGTTGGCAAGCTGCAGGGTGAGGGCCTCGGCAAGTGCCTGACCGAGAAGGCTGTCACCAAGCCGATCATCGCGCAGCTCGCCGGTTCCCCGACCGACAACAACGCCACCCTGTTCCGCAAGGGTGCCGAGTCGGTCCTCGACCCGAAGTACGCCTCCGGCGACTACGTGAAGGGCCCGGTCACGCCGGTTCCCGGTTGGGACAACACCGAGGGTGGCAAGATCTTCGAGCAGATGCTCACCGCTCAGCCGAAGATCGGTGGCGTTCTCGCCGCCAATGACGGCCTCGGCAACGCGGCCATCGCGGTCCTCAAGAAGCAGAAGCTGAACGGCAAGGTCCCGGTCACCGGCCAGGACGCCACCGTGCAGGGCCTGCAGAACATCCTCGCCGGCGACCAGTGCATGACCGTCTACAAGGCCGTCAAGCAGGAGGCCGACGCGACCGCCGAGCTGGCGATCGGTCTCGCCAAGGGCGAGAAGAAGTCGACCACCCAGACGGTGAACGACAGCGAGGGCAAGCGTGATGTCCCCGCCGTCCTGCTCATCCCGAAGGCGATCTTCTTCGACTCGGTGAAGGATGTCGTCGCCGACGGCTACGTCACCAAGGCCGAGCTGTGCACCGCCGACTTCGCCGCGCTCTGCACCAAGGCCGGCGTCGCCTAATCTGATCAACCCTGATGCGGGGTGCCGTCTCGACGGCACCCCGCATCAGACTGGTGACCCCACCCCTAGGAGCACCCGAGTGTCCACACCCCTCCTCGAACTGCGCGGGATCAACAAGAGCTTCGGTCCCGTCCATGTCCTGCGCGATGTCGCCTTCACCGCTGAAGCCGGCAGCGTCACCGCACTCGTCGGCGACAACGGCGCCGGAAAATCCACGCTGGTCAAGTGCATCGGCGGGATCTACCCGAGCGACTCGGGCGAGTACCTCTTCGAGGGCAAGCAGGTCTCCGTGGGCAACCCCCGGGACGCCGCCAACCTCGGGGTCGAGATCGTTTACCAGGACCTCGCGCTCTGCGACAACCTGGACATCGTCTCCAACATGTTCCTCGGCCGGGAGAAGAAGGCCGTCGGCGGCATCATCCTCGACGACGCCACCATGGAGGAGATGGCCACGCAGACGCTGGCCAGCCTCTCCGTGCGGACGGTGAAGTCGATCCGCCAGCAGGTCGCCAGCCTCTCCGGCGGTCAGCGCCAGACGGTGGCGATCGCCAAGGCCGTGCTGTGGAACAGCAAGCTGGTCATCCTCGACGAGCCCACCGCCGCCCTCGGTGTCGCGCAGACCGCCCAGGTGCTGGAGCTGGTCCGCCGGCTCGCCGACAACGGCCTCGCCGTCGTGCTGATCTCGCACAACCTCAACGACGTCTTCGCGGTCTCCGACCGGATCGCCGCGCTCTACCTGGGGCAGATGGTCGCCCAGGTCAACACGACCGATGTCACCCACTCCCAGATCGTCGAGCTCATCACGTCTGGACGCAGCGGCAACCTCGGCCTGCCCGCCGAGGTCTTGAACGGAGACGGCCAGTGAAAGACCACCTCCTCAACTACTGGGCCCGCGTTCGCGGCGGCGAGATGGGCTCGCTGCCGGCGGTCCTCGGACTCGTCGTCCTCTGCACCGTCTTCGGCATCGTGCGACCGGTCTTCTTCAGCCCGGGCAACATCGCCAACCTCTTCACCCAGGGCGCGCAGGTCACCATCATCGCGATGGGCCTCGTCTTCGTCCTGCTGATCGGCGAGATCGACCTGTCGGCCGGCTTCGCCAGCGGCGTCTGCGCGGCGGTCCTCGGCGTCACCCTGACCAACCACGGCTGGCCCTGGTACGCCGCCTGCCTCGCCGCGATCGTGACCGGCACGGTGATCGGCCTGATCCTCGGACTGCTCGTGGCGAAGATGGGGATCCCCTCGTTCGTGGTGACCCTGGCAGCCTTCCTCGCCTTCCAGGGCGTCGGTCTGGCGCTGCTCAAGGAGGGCACCAACATCTCCATCCGCGACGAGGTGATCGTCGGGATCGGCAACCGCAACATGACCCCGCTCCTGAGCTGGGTGCTGGCGGTCGTCGTCATCGTCGGTTTCACCGCGATCGAGCTGATCCGCTGGATGCGGCGCAACCGGCGCGGCGTCACCACCGACCCCATCAGCGTCGTGGTCGCCCGGATCGTCACCGTCGGCGCGATGATCACCTTCCTCGCCTGGGTACTCACCCTGGAGCGCGCCGCCAACCCGCTCTTCGCCACGGTCAAGGGTGTTCCGGTGATCGTTCCGGTGATCGGCGTCATGCTCATCGTCTGGACCTTCGTGCTCCGGCGCACCGCGTACGGCCGGCACATCTACGCCGTCGGCGGCAACGCCGAGGCGGCCCGGCGGGCCGGCATCAACGTCGACCGCATCAAGATCTCGGCGTTCGTCATCTGCTCCGGAATGGCCGCGGTCGGCGGCATCGTCGCGGCCGGGCACGACAGCTCGGTCGACTCCAACACCGGTGGCAGCAACGTGCTGCTCTACGCCGTGGGCGCCGCGGTCATCGGCGGGACCAGCCTTTTCGGCGGTCGCGGTCGGATGATCGACGCAGTGCTCGGCGGCATGGTGATCGCTGTGATCATCAACGGTATGGCCCTGCTCAACCAGAACGCCAGCACCAAGTACATAATCACCGGCACGGTGCTGCTGCTGGCGGCCGGTGTCGACGCGCTGTCCCGCCGTCGCGCCGTCGTCACACGCTGACCGCCACGACCATCCACTCTGGAGTGTCATAGTCGCCATGCCAGCAGCCCCCAGCCAGGAGGAGATCCGGCGGCAGAACCTCGGTGCCCTGCTGCGGTACGTGCACGCGCACGGACCGAGTTCCCGGGCCGAGATCACCACCGCGATGGGGCTCAACCGCTCGACGATCGGCGCCCTCGCGACCGACCTGGCCAACGCCGGGCTGGTCAGCGAGGGCGCTCCGCGGGAGACCGGTCGGGCCGGACGGCCCTCCCCGGTCGTCCGGCCGGAGTCGGAGCGGGTCTACGCCTACGCCTTCTCCATCGAGGTCGACCGGGTCCGCGCGGCCCGGATCGGCCTCGGCGGCGTGGTGCTGGACCGGCGCGAGGCGCCGCACGACCGGGGTGTGGTCACGGCCGCCGACACGATCGGCCCGATCGCGGACCTGGTGACGCAGATGCACCGCGGGGTCGCGGCCAACTCCGTGTGCGTCGGGGCCGGGGTCGCGGTCAGCGGATTGGTACGCCGTGTCGACGGCCTGGTCCGCCTCGGCCCCAACCTCGGCTGGGTGGACGAACCGCTGGGTGCCGCCCTGCGCGGTTCCCTGCCGGTGGACCATCCGATCTCCGTGGGCAACGCGGCAGACCTGGCCGCTCTCGCCGAGCACGTCCGGGGTGCCGCCGTGGGCTGCGACAACATCATCTACCTCTACGGCGACGTCGGTGTCGGCGCCGGGATCATCGCGGGCGGCCGACGGGTGACGGGCCACGGCGGCTACGGCGGCGAGGTCGGCCACATGGTGGTCCGGCCGGGCGGGCACGGCTGCGGTTGCGGCTCCCGTGGCTGCTGGGAGACCGAGATCGGCGAGGCGGCGCTGCTGCGGGAGTCGGGGCGGCACGGGCACTTCGGCCACGACGCGGTCCTCACCGTCATCGACGCCGCCGCCCGGGGCGACATCGAGGCGAAGGAGGGCGTCCGCCACGTCGGCGACTGGCTCGGCTTCGGCGTTGCCAACCTTGTCAACATCTTCAACCCCGAGATGATCATTTTCGGCGGCGGGCTGCGGGACGTCTATCTGGCAGCCGCGGCACAGGTCCGGACCCGCCTGAACACGATGGCCCTCCCCGCCTGCCGCGAGCACGTCCGCCTGCGTACGCCCGGCCTGGGCGACGACGCCTCCCTGATCGGCGCGGCAGAGCTAGCCTTCGAGCAACTCCTAACCGACCCCCTGGGCTAACCCCCACCCGCCCTTAAATTCGCGTTGATCAAGGGAAGACTCGCCGCGAATCGGACACCCCGGATGGCGAGTCTTCCCTTGATCAACGCGAATTATGGTGGGGCGCGAAGAGGGCGGGGCGCGGAATGCGTCAGGGCTTCGACTTCAGGGCGCGGAAGATGTGGCGGGACGCGGCGTAGGCGGGGTACGCGTTCCAGGCGACCATTCGGTGCTTCGCGCCGATGACGCCCGGCGGGATCGGATAGCCGCTCGCCGGGGCATGCCGACGCGTCACCGCGACGATCTCGCGGAAGAACGCGTGGCGGCGGTCGGCCGCGACCCGCTCGGGGCTGCCCAGCATCACCAGGAGCTGGTTGACCATCAGCTCGCACAGCAGGCCCCGAAATTGCTCGTCCTGCGGCCGGAGCTTCGCGAAGAGCAGGTCGTACTGCCCGAACACCTCGAACTGGCGGTCACTCGCCGTCCTCGTGATCGCCCCGCTGGCCCTGGTCCGGTAGTGGTAGCAGACCCGGTCCAGCACCTCGATCCGCCGCGCGGCGAGGAGCAGCGGCTGGGAGTAGGGCAGGTCCTCGTACCAGCCGGGTGGGAAACGAAGCCCGGCCTCCGCGAGCAGTGAGCGGCGGACGACCTTGTTCCAGGCGGTCGTGTGCGCGCGCAGCAGCGAGGGCTGGTCCGCGACCGTGACCGAGCCGATCGCCTCGCGCAGCACGGCCGAGGTCTGGCTGGGCCGGTGGATGCCGCGCGGGGAGACCCGGTCGTGGTCGATGAGGAGTACGTCCGGCTCGGTGGAGAGCGCCGCTCGCACCTCGGCGACGGCCCCTGCGGGCAGCCAGTCGTCGGAGTCGACGAACCAGACGTAGCGGCCCCGGGCGGCGTCGAGCCCGACGTTGCGGGCGGGACCGAGCCCGACGTTGGCGGTCAGGTGGATCACGCGGAGGCGGGGGTCGGCATAGGAGTCGAGCAGGGCCGGGCAGCCGTCGGGCGAGGCGTCGTCGACGGCGATCACCTCGACATCCGTGCGCAGGTCGCAGAGGATCGAGTCGAGGCACTCCTTGAGGTAGTCCTCGACTCCGTGAACCGCGATCACGACGCTGAGCAGCATGTCTGTCACAACATGGTCAACGATATCGGCGTCCGTCCCGCCTCCTGTCACGTTTGCAGCAAAGCGTGGCCTCGCGGAGCGAAATGGCCACGCTTTGCTGCAAAACGTGACAGGGCCGCGCCCCAAAGCAGGCTACGCGTTCCAGGAACGCCACAACGCGGCATAGGAACCGTCGGCCGCGACCAGCTCGTCGTGCGAACCGAGCTCCGCGATCCGGCCGTCCTCGATCACCGCGACCCGGTCCGCGTCGTGGGCGGAGAAGAGCCGGTGCGCGATCGCGATCACCGTACGCCCCGAGAGCACCGCCGCCAGCGAACGCTCCAGGTGTCGGGCCGCCCGCGGATCGATCAGCGAGGTCGCCTCGTCGAGCACGAGCGTGTGCGGGTCCGCCAGCACCAGCCGGGCGAGCGCGAGCTGCTGTGCCTGCGCGGGCGGCACGGTGAAGCCGCCCGATCCGACCTCGGTGTCGAGCCCCTCCGGCAGCCCGGCGACCCACCCGTCGAGGTCGACCGCGCGCAGCGCCGCCCACAGCTCCTCGTCGGCCGCCGTGGGCAGGGCGAGCAGCAGGTTGTCGCGGAGGGTGCCGAGGAAGACGTGGTGCTCCTGGGTGACGAGGGCGACCTCGCTGCGGCGGACCGCGAGCGGCAGCGCCGACATGTCCGCGCCGCCGACGGTGACGCGGCCCTGCGTGGGCGGGTGGATCCCGGCGAGCAGCCGGCCCAGCGTCGACTTGCCAGCGCCGGACGGGCCGACCATGGCGAGCCGCTCCCCCGCCTTGAGCTGCAGCGACACCCCGTGCAGCACCTCACGGCCGGCCACGTAGGAGTAGCGGACATCGGTGGCGCGCAGCGGCTCGTCACCGGGTCGCAGTCCGGAGTCGCTGCGTTCGTCGGCGACGAGGCCGACGCCGATGAGCCGGGCGAGCGCGGCACCGCCGACCTGGAGCTCGTCGAGCCAGTTGAGCATCCGCTCGATCGGCCAGACGAGCTGCTGGGTGTAGGTGACGGCGGCGGCGACCTGGCCGATCGAGACCCAGCCGCGGTAGTAGAAGTAGCCGCCGAAGAGGATCGTCGCGGTGATCGAGACGGCGAACCCGGCGTCGAAGAAGGGGAACAGGCGCGTCCGCAGACCCAGCGTGTAGCGCTCGGCGGCGTACGATCCGGCGATCTTCCTGTCGATGTCCGTGCGCCGCCGCGTGCCGTAGCCGAGCGATTCGGTGGTCCGCGCACCCTCGACGGTCTCGGAGAGCGAGTCGGTGATGTCGGCGTAGGCGGCGTTCTCCCGCAGGTAGCCGGGGGTGGCGCGGCGCAGGTACCAGCGGCAGGAGGCGACGACGAGCGGCATGCCGAGCAGGAACGGCAGCGTCATCAGCGGGCTGACCAGGATCAGCGCGGCGGCTGAGAGCAGCGCGGTGACGACGGCGACGAAGATCTCCGGCACTCCCCGCCGCACGCTGTGGTTGAGGGAGCCGACGTCTCGGGAGACCCGCCCCATCAGGTCGCCGGTGCCGGCCTTCTCCACGGTGGAGAGCGGCACGGCCAGGACGCGGTCGACGAACTCCTCGCGCACGTCGGCGAGCATGTGCTCACCGGTCTTGGCGCCCTGGTAGACGGCGAATCGGATGATGAACGCGTGCAGGGCGATCGATGCGACGAGCAGCAGCGCGAGCAGGTCGACCCGGCCGGTGGTGCCGCCGGGGTGGCTGACGCTGTCGATGATCCGGCCGAGCAGGTTGGGTCCGGCGAGCATCGCGATGGCGGCGAGGCTGTGCAGGCCGACGGTCCAGCCCAGACCGCGCCGGTGGGTGCGGATCAGCTTGACGGCATAGGCGCGGACAGCCTTGCCGTCCGCGATGGGAAGGATCTCCCTCATCGTGGTCAGTCCTCCGCTCGGGTGACCGTCGCGCGGTATCGCGGTTCGGTGCGCAGCAGTTCGCGGTGCGTGCCCTCGGCGACGACCGCACCGTCCTCCACGTAGATCACGTGGTCGGCGCGGTCGAGCATCAGCGGGCTGGTGGAGGCGACGAGCGTGGTCAAGCCCTGCCGGTAGTCGCCGATCCGGCCCGCGATCCGGGCCTCGGTGTGCGCGTCGACGGCGCTGGTCGGCTCGATCATGAGCAGCGTCGGCACCCCGGTGAGCAGTGATCTCGTCAGCCGGAGCCGCTGCTGCTGGCCGCCGGAGAACTCCCGGCCGCGCTCGGCGACGACCGCGTCGAGCCCTTCGGGCAGCGCCTCGACCACGTCGGTCGCGCTGGCGGCGGCGAGCGCCGCCCAGATCTGGGAGTCGGTCGCGCGATCGGTCGGGTCCAGCTCCGCGCGCAGCGGCCCGGCGAAGATCTGGCCGTCGTTGTCGGTCACGAGGATCAGCTCACGCAGGGTGCGCCGTCCGACCAACCGGAGGGGTACGCCACCAGCCACCTCCTCGGCCTGCCTCTCCTCGACCCGCACCTGCTCGCGCACCTCCGACAGCAGTGCACCCTCCCGCCGGACGCTCTCCACCAGCCGCAACTCTTCAAGAGTTGGTGTCATCCGGTCTGGAGCCGGTGCCGGTCGGCCGCCCTGGCTCGGCAGGCGGACGAAGGGGCGGGCGATGACGTCGGAGTCGACGTACCGCCCCAGCCGCTCGATGATCTCCGTCGCGTCCTCGGGAGCCGACGCGGCGAGCACGGTGAAGCGTCCACCCGGCAGGGTCAGCCCGGACGCCGGGTCGTGCAGCTCGAAACCGCCCGCGGGCAGCTCCGCGGGCTCCGCCGGATCGGTGATCTCGGGCTCCAGCCGGAGCAGGCGCACCATCCGCCGCGCGGCGACGTGACCGCGAGTGATCTTGTCGGTCGCCTCGACGATCGTGCGCAGCGGGATGACGAGGAAGGCCGCGTACCCGTAGAGCGCGATGAACTGCCACAGCTCGATCGCGCCGGACATGGTGAACCGCGCGCCGAGCCAGGTGACCAGCGCCAGGAACAGCCCCGGCAGCAGCACCTGGGCCGATTCGAGCAGGGCGTCGACCTTGCCGACCCGGACACCGGCGTTGCGCAGGTCCTGCGACTGGGAGAAGTAGCGCCCGGAGAAGACCGACTCGCCGCCGACCCCGCGCAGCACCCGGAGCCCGGCGACGATGTCACTCGCCTGGCTCATCAGCTTGCCCTGCTGCTCCCGGTAGGCGGCCTGCCGCACGTGCAGCGGTTTGATCAGGAGCCCGACCGCCGACATCATCACGGGTACGCCGATGAGCACGACCAGTCCGAGCAGCCACGACATGTTGAGCAGGATGACCGAGACGACGACGAGCGAGACGACCGCGCCGGAACCCCGCAGCATGATGTCGATCGCGCCGCCGATGTGGTTGACGTCGGAGTTGCCGATGCTGATGACCTCGCCGGCCGCGATCCGCTTGGGCAGCGTCGCACCGAGCTTGTTGGCCGAATTCACCGTGAGCTGGATGACCCGGTAGGAAGCGTTGAGGTAGTTGTAGACGGCGAACCGGTGCCGCATGATGCCCGACGCCGCCATCACCGCGTTGAGCAGGAAGAACGCCGTCGCCCAGATGATCAGTGAGCGGGTGTCCTCACCGCGCACGCCCAGGTCGATCGCGCGGCCGATCGTGTAGGGCCACAGCGCCTGCGCCACCATCCACGCGATCCCGAAGCCCATGCCGATGATGAGCGTGCGCCACTGCTGCCGCACCAACCAGAAGAGGAATCGCAGCGCTGATCTGCTGTCGGGCACGCCGGGGTCAGGAAGGGGTAAGGGGCGGGGCACGATTCTGACGTTACGAGATCATATGACAGCGGGCAACCGATTATTCGGGCCGATTCGCCACAGATATCCTGGCCGTGTGCTCATCCTCGTTCTCGACACGTCGACGCCGGCCATCACCGCAGCCGTGGTGGAGATAGCGCCGACCTCGGTCACGCTCCTCGCCGAGCGGGTCACCATCGACGGCAAGGCGCACGGCGAGCAGCTCGCGCCGGGAATCGACGCGGCCCTCGCCGAGGCGGGCGCCAAGCCGCGCGACCTGGCCGCGATCGTCGCCGGCCTCGGCCCCGGCCCTTTCACCGGCCTGCGGGTCGGTCTCGTCACCGCCGTCGTCATGGCCGACACGCTGGGGATCCCGACCTACGGGGTGTGCTCGCTCGACGGGCTGGGCGCGCTGGCGGGTGCTGTGCCGTTGCTGGTGGCGACGGATGCACGGCGCAAGGAGGTCTACTGGGCCGTCTACCGCGACGGGGTGCGGCTGCACGGTCCCAGCGTGGACAACCCGGCCACCGTCGGGGTCACCGTCAGCCAGTTCGGCGCGGCGAGCGCGGTCGGCGAGGGCGCCGTCCGGTACGCCGACCAGCTGGGCCTACCCGTCGGGGCGGGTTCGGCGTACCCGTCGGCGTTGGAACTTGCCCGTGGCGCCGCTGCTCGGGTGCGCGCCGCGGCCCCGACCGAGACGCTGCAGCCGCTCTATCTGCGACGGCCGGACGCCGTCGAGCCGAGCGCGCGCAAG
The DNA here is from genome assembly GCF_014204945.1 of Allocatelliglobosispora scoriae. Classification (NCBI taxonomy): domain Bacteria; kingdom Bacillati; phylum Actinomycetota; class Actinomycetes; order Micromonosporales; family Micromonosporaceae; genus Allocatelliglobosispora; species Allocatelliglobosispora scoriae. The sequence continues at coordinate 4,140,395 of NZ_JACHMN010000002.1, read as the reverse complement.
ACGGTGCTATGAGACTGCAGCGCCTGCGCTGGTGGCAGATCGAGGACGTGCTGCCGATCGAGACCGATCTCTTCGGCGAGGAGCGGTGGAGCGCGCCGATGTTCTGGAACGAGCTCGCCAACGGGCACCTCTACCTCGCCGCGGTGGAGGACGAGGAGCTGCTCGGCTATGCCGGACTCGCCGTCAGCCCGCCGGACGAGGCGTGGATCAACAACGTCGCCGTACGCCGCGACGCCCAGCGCCGAGGGATCGGGCGAATGCTCGTCGAGGCGCTGATCGAGCACGCCCGGCGAGCGGGGACCCGCCAGACGCTGCTGGAGGTGGCCGCCGACAACACGGGGGCACAGAAGCTGTACCTGAGCTTCGGTTTCGAGCTCATCGGAGTACGCAAGGGTTATTACCAGCCAAGCAACACTGACGCATGGGTGATGTCGCGTGACAACTGAGCCACTGGTCCTGGGGATCGAGACGAGCTGCGACGAGACGGGCGTGGGCATCGTGCGGGGGCACACCCTGCTCGGCGACGCGCTCGCGTCCAGTGTGGATCAACACGCCCGCTTCGGCGGCGTGGTGCCCGAGGTGGCGAGCCGCGCCCACCTGGAGGCGATGGTCCCGACGATCCGCCGGGCGCTCTCCGACGCCGGGGTGACGCTCGCCGACATCGACGCCATCGCCGTCACCGCAGGTCCCGGCCTCGCAGGCGCGCTGCTCGTCGGCGTCGCGGCGGCGAAGGGCCTGGCACTCGCGGCGGAGAAGCCGATCTACGGCGTGAACCACCTCGCCGCGCACGTCGCCGTCGACACCCTGGAGCACGGGCCGCTGCCCGAGCCCGCGATCGCGCTGCTCGTCTCCGGCGGGCACTCGTCGCTGCTGCTCGTCGAGGACCTGGCGCACGGGGTGACGCCGCTCGGCTCGACGATCGACGATGCGGCCGGTGAGGCCTTCGACAAGGTGGCCCGGCTGCTCGGACTGCCGTTCCCCGGCGGCCCCTACATCGATCGGGCCGCTCGCGAGGGCGACAAGGTCTCGATCGCGTTCCCGCGCGGGCTGACGATGCCGCGGGACATGGTGGAGCACCGGTTCGACTTCTCCTTCTCGGGGCTGAAGACGGCGGTCGCGCGGTGGGTCGAGGCTCGCGAACGCAGCGGGGAGCCGGTGCCGGTCAACGATGTGGCCGCTTCGTTCCAGGAGGCGGTCTGCGACGTGCTGACCCGCAAGGCGATCGACGCGTGCCTCGCCAACGGAGTCTCCACATTGGTCATCGGTGGTGGTGTCGCCGCCAACTCCCGCCTGCGACTCCTCGCCGAGGAGCGCGCGGTCAAGCACGGGATCACGGTCCGGGTGCCGCGCCCCAAGCTCTGCACCGACAACGGCGCGATGGTCGCGGCACTCGGTTCCCACCTCGTCGCGGCGGGAGTGGCTCCGAGCAAGCTGGATCTGCCTGCGGACTCGGCGATGCCCATCACCCTCGTGACGGTGCCGGCATGAGGAGTGAAGGAGCGCAGCGACTGAGCCGCTTCGTTGAGAGCGGTGTAGTTTGCCTAGCGTGATCGTGCGCATGTGGGAGATCAGGGCTTACCCCAACCATTTTCCCGAGTTGCTCAACTGGGTCAGCGACATCGCCGTGCCCGGCCTGGAGATCCAGCCCAATCACGTCTCCAGCGAGGTCTTCTCCTCGACGGACGGCCGGATCGTGGTGATCTCCCGCTGGCACGGCACCCCGACGCCGCTGCCGGACCCCCCGGCCGCGCTGGTCGCCCGCTCCGCACACGCCTGGGACTTCACCCCCGTCGACCGCTGACCCCCTTTAGCACCAACTCTTCAAGAGTTGGTGCTAAAACCGGCGCACCGGGTCCTGCGCGTCGGGCGCTTGCGGTGCATGATCGCGCTGTTTCCGGGAAACAAGGCCCTCGCGTGTCCTCCGAGGGGCCAGGAACAGGGAAACAACGCGATCGTGCCGCAGGCAACGCGCCCCGTTAGCACCAACCCTTGAAGAGTTGGTGCTAAGGCGACCCTTGACAGTCCGTTCGCTGGATGGTCATATCCATGTCAATGGTTAGACAGGTTGCCTAACTATTGAGGGAGGAACCATGGGATCCAGACGGTGGGCAGCATCCACTGTGGTCTTGGGCCTGGTCGCGGCCCTGGTGCCGGCGAGCATCGCGCACGCCGCACCGACCCGCTACGAGGCGGAGAGCGCGACCGTGGTCAGCGGAGTGGTCGAGGCGAATCACCTCAACTACTCCGGCACCGGCTTCGTCAACAACGACAACGTCGTCGGCAGCTACACCCAGTGGACGGTGAACGCCGCCACCGCCGGGACCGCGACGATCACGATCCGCTACAGCAACGGCACCACGCTCGCCCGCCCGGCCGACATCGCCGTCAACGGCACGGTGGTCCTGGCGGCGGCGGCATTCAACAGCACCACCACCTGGGACACCTGGGCCAACCGCACCTTCACCGCGCCGGTCACCGCGGGCGGCAACACGATCCGCGTCACCGCCACCAGCGCCAACGGCCCCGCCAACCTGGACTATGTGGACTTCGAGGTCGCCACGACGACGCCCGCCGCGGAGTACCAGGCCGAGAGCGCCGCTCTGGCACAAGCAGCCGTCGCGACCAACCACACCGGCTACACCGGCACCGGATTCGTCGACTACACCAACGTGACCGGCGGCTACATCGAGTGGACCGTCACCGCCGCGAGCGCGGGCAGCCAGTCGCTGACCCTGCGCTACAGCAACGGCACCACGGTCGACCGGCCGCTCACCATCACGGTCAACGGCACCGCGGTCGCGACCGGCCTCTCCTTCGGCGCCACGGCCAACTGGGACACCTGGGTCGACAAGTCGGTCACCGCCGCGCTCGCCGCGGGCACCAACACGATCCGGGCCACCGCGACCACCCCCAACGGCGGTCCCAACGTCGACCGCCTCACCGTCACCGGTGGTTCCGGCGGCGACACGCAGGCCCCCACCGCCCCGGGCAGTCTGGCGTCGACGGGTGTCACCAGCAGCAGCGTGAACCTCTCCTGGTCCGCGTCGAGCGACAACGTCGGCGTCACCGCCTACGACGTCTACAACGGCTCCTCCGTCGCCAAGACCGTGACCGGCACGAGCACCAGCGTCACCGGATTGGCCGCGAGCACGGCGTACACCTTCACTGTGCGAGCGCGCGACGCGGCCGGCAACACTTCGCCGGCGTCGAACGCCGTCACCGCGACGACCAGCGCGAGCAGCGGCGGACCGGCGGTGCCCTTCGGCAGCCACCTCTTCCCCTACGTCGCGGGCACGTTGAAGCCGTCCGGCGCACAGTCCACGTTGGATGCTGCGGTGGTGAACTACTACAACCAGTGGAAGGCCGCCTTCGTCAAGCAGAACTGCGGCAACGGCTGGTACGAGGTGATCTCCCCCGACGCCGACCACCCCTACGTCGCCGAGGCGCAGGGTTACGGCATGGTCATCGTCGCCACGATGGCCGGTGCCGACGCCAACGCGAAGACCATCTTCGACGGCATGGTGAAATACATGCTCGCGCACCCGTCGGTCAACAACGCCGACCTGCTCGCGGCCGAGCAGAACACCTCCTGCGTCAGCGTCAACGGTTCCGACTCCGCGACCGACGGCGACCTCGATGTCGCGATGGGCCTGCTCCTCGCCGACAAGCAGTGGGGCAGCGCCGGGACCTACAATTACAAGCAGCTCGCGATCCGGCACATCAACGCGATCAAGGCCAGCGAGGTCAACCCGACCATGCACCTGATGCTGCTCGGAGACTGGAGCACGTCGGGCGACGCCCTCTACTGGACGACCCGTCCGTCGGACTTCCACCTGGATCACTTCCGCGCCTTCCGCACGGCCACGGGCGACACGGCCTGGGACACGATCCGCACCGCCCACCAGACCTTGATCACAAACCTTCAAACCAACTACGCGTCGGGTACGGGCCTGCTGCCGGACTTCGTCGTCACGACCAACACCACCCCCAAGCCCGCACCGGGCGAGGTGCTGGAGGACCCGAACGACGGCAAATACTGGTGGAACTCCTGCCGGGTGCCGTGGCGGATCGGAACCGACGCCGTCACCGGGGGCGGGAGTGCTTCGCTCACCTCGGCTCGGAAGCTGAACACCTGGGTGAAGGCGAAGACCGGCTCGAATCCGAACAGCATCGCTGTGGGGTATTCGCTGGCGGGGACGCAGATCTCGTCGGGGAGCGAGCCGGCGTTCTTCGCGCCGTTCGCGGTGGCGGCGATGACCGATCCGGGCAGCCAGGCGTGGCTGGACGCGCTGTGGACCAAGATGGTGAACACGGGGTTCAGCAGCTCCGACTACTACTCCACGAGTATCCAGCTGCAGGTCATGATCGTCGCGAGCGGCAACTACTGGGTCCCGTAGCTCCAGTGATCGCAGATCTTGGCGTGATGGGCTCGCCAAGGCGGGCCGTCGCCGCCAAGATCTGCGATCATCACTCCTCGAGGAGCCCGCCATGTCCGCTCCCCTGAGCCGATCGGAGTCGACGAACACATGAGTTCCACGGAGAAGTTCGATGGCCGCTGGTTCACAGCGACCACGTCAGACGGTGTCGAGGTGGCCTTCGCCGCCGATGGCAGCATCGGCGTGCGAAACAGCAAGCTCGGCGAGGACGGCCACGTCCTGGAGTTCACCCCCGCCGAATGGGACGCGTTCCTCGATGGAGCCATGAAGGACGAGTTCACGATTCCCGCCTGAGCCTCCGAAGATCACGTCGATTTCGGCGGGCAGCGAGCGCGTGATCACACCGTTTTCCCCCAACATGGTGCGATCAAGCACCATGATCAGGCCATCTTGCGGGAAAACGGTGTGATCAAACCGCGGAACACGGCTCAGGCGAGTCGAGAGGCCCAGTCGCCGCCGTGGCCGACGAGCTCCACGACGCGGGTGTCGTCGTCGAGCCGCGAGATCCGCACCTCGAGGTGCGCGTCGGAGAGCTGCTCCACCAACCCCTCGCCCCACTCCACCAGCGTGACCGAGTCCTCCAGGTCCGCGTCCAGGTCGAGATCGTCGATCTCGGCCCGCGGATCGGTCACGGTCCCCAACCGGTACGCATCGACGTGCACCATCGGCACCGACCCACCGGCCTCGCGATCGGGCCGGTGCACCCGCGCGATGACGAACGTCGGCGAGGTGACGGCGCCCACGACGCGCAGCCCCTCCCCGATCCCCTGAGCCAGCGCCGTCTTGCCCGCACCGAGGGGGCCACCAAGAATGACGAGGTCACCGGCCCGAAGCAGCCCGGCGAGCCGGGTGCCGAAGGCGCGAGTCTCCTCAACAGTCGACAACTTCACGGCATGACTTTAGCCAGGAAGGCGAGCAGGGCTTCGTTGACCGCGTCGGCGTGCTCCAACAGGACGACGTGGCCGGAGTCGGGGACGACGACCATCTCCGCCTGCGGCAGGTGGCGAACGATCTCCTCGGAGTGCTTCAGCGGCAGGATCGGGTCCTTGTCGCCGACGATGACGAGGACGGGTTTGTCGGCGATCGCCGCGAGCGCCGGGTACCTCGCGTGGCTGGAGAGCGTCCGCAGGTAGCGGGCAACGGTCTCGGTCGTCGTGCCGGAGTTCATCCGCTCCACGTAGGAGACGAGTGCCGGGCTCGGCTGTTTGCCGCCGAAGCCGTACCGCCGAGTCAGCAGCCATGCCAGGTCCGACGAGGCCTGCCGGGCCTTGTCGATCATCGGGCCGCTCATCCGGGACGCGCCGGAGAGCACCGGCAGCAGCGGAGCGCTCGTGCGGGAGATCAGCTCGGGCAGGCCGCCCAGCTTGACGCCCTGGACCCGGCCGCCGGACGTACTGATGAGAGCCACGCCGACGACCCGGTTGGCGAAGATCTCCGGGTAGCGCTCAGCACACGCCATGATCGCCATGCCGCCCATCGAGTGCCCCACCAGCACGATGTCGCTGTCGGGCGTGGTCGTCTCGCGGATCACGTCCCGCAGGGCCTCACCGAGCGCTGGCAGGTCGTACTCCCCGTCCGACAGCCGCCCGGACTTGCCGTGGCCCGGCTGGTCATAGAGGACCATGCGGTATTCGCCGCCGTCGAGCAGCCGCCGCTGGAAGTGGAAGGTCCCCATGTCGAGGCAGAACCCGTGCACGAAGATCACGGTAGGTTCGGGATCGGCATCGTTGAAGTCGAGCGTCACACCGTCGGCCGGCTCCACGATCTCGACATAGAGATCGACACCGTCGGCCGTCGTGACCGTCAGCGACTCGTCGAAGGGCAGCCTGCCGAAGGGCTCATCCGCATAGGGGTCCTCGACACCCGCCCTGGATCGCCGCACCCACGCCCTTTCCGCAGCCACTCCCGCGGCGATCCCCGCCGCCGCGACACCCACGATCGCACCGATCAGCCCGACCTTGCGCGCTGTCGACCTGCCTCCGGACGGCTTGGCCGCCTTCGCCGGCGTCGACGCCGCCGGGACCACCGCGTCAGCCATGCCGCTCACCCGCGAAGGTCCGCGGCACCCGGCCGCTGCCGAAGCGGGTCACGATCTCGTAGTTGATCGTGCCGATCGCGTCGGCCCAGTCGGTCGCCGTCGGCTCGCCCCGGTCACCGGGCCCGAAGAGGATCGCCTCGTCGCCGGGGTGCACCCCGTCATCGCCGCAGTCGAGCATCACCTGGTCCATGCAGACCCGACCGGCGATCGTGTAGCGCTTGCCGTTGACGGCGATCGGACCCACGTTGGAGGCGGCCCGGGGCACCCCGTCGGCATAGCCGAGCGGGACCAGCGCCAGCGTCGTGTCGGACCTCGTCTGATAGGTGTGGCCATAGGAGACGCCCTCGTCCGGACCGACCTGCTTGGTGAGCAGGACCCGGGCGTGCGCGGTCATCGCGGGGCGCAGGCCGAAGGTCTCCCCCGCGATCGGCGAGAGTCCGTAGACCGCGATCCCCGGGCGGACCAGGTCGAAGTGGGCATCGGTGCGGGTCAGCGTGGCCGCCGAGTTGGCGATGTGACGCAGCTGCGGGGTGATGCCGAAGCTCTCGGCCACGTCGAGCGCCTCGCCGAAGGCGACGAGCTGCTGGTCGATCGTCTCGTGACCCGGCGCGTCGGCATAGACGAAGTGGCTCCAGACGCCGATGACCTCGATCAGACCGTCGGCCTCGGCTTTCGCCGCGGCCTCCAGCAGGGCCGGCCACGTCTGAGCTGTCGCGCCGTTGCGGTGCAGGCCGGTGTCAATCTTGAGGTGTACGCGAGCAGGCTCCCCGACGACCGTCGCCGCCGTGACGATCTCGGCGAGCTGGTCCACCCCGGCGGCGCTGAGATCGACGTCGGCCTCGATAGCCTGGTGCAGGGGCTGGCCCGGACCGATCAGCCAGGCGAGCACCGGCGCCTCGATCCCCGCCGCGCGTAGCTCCAGCGCCTCGGCGAGCGTGCAGACACCGAGCCAGGTCGCCCCGCCCTCCAGCGCCGCCCGGGCACAGGGCACAGCACCGTGCCCGTAGCCGTCGGCCTTGACGACCGCCATCACCTGCGCCGTGGTTGCCGCGCGCAGTTTAGTCACGTTTGAGCGAATCGCATCCAGGTCAACTAGTACCTCGGCCTGCCACATGCCCTCAGCCTACCCACCGGTCACGAGGTTGATGCCTGAGCGGAGCGCCTCGGCGATCTCCGTGGCGGTGACCGGACCGGACTCGGCGGCGTGCCGCCCCGCCAGCCCGTGCACGAACGCCGCTGCCACCGCCGCCCTGGTCGCGGGCAGCCCCGCCGCGAGCAGCGAGCCGAGCAGCCCGGCGAGCACATCCCCCGAGCCGCCCGTGGCGAGCGCGGGGTGCCCGGTCGGGTTGACCCAGGCCTCGCCGCTCGGATCCGCGACGATCGTGCGATCGCCCTTGAGCAGGATCACCGAGCGGGTCCAGGCGGCGAGCTTCAACGCCGCGGCCACCCGGTCCTCCCCGGGCGCCTCCCCGGCGAGGCGGGTGAACTCGCCGTCGTGCGGGGTGATCACGGTCGGTGCGTTGCGGGCGCGCAGGTGATTGGCGAGGGTGCCGTCGACGAGCAGGGTGATCGCGTCGGCGTCGAGGACCGCCGGGACGGGCGACGCCAGCACCGCCCGCAGCTCGTCACCGGCACGTTTGTCCTGGCCGAGACCGCTGCCGCAGACCCATGCCTGGACCCGGCCCGTGTCGGCGACGCGGGGCGAGCCGATCACCGTCGGGTGCAGTGTCACGACGACCGCGTGCGCCGGGCCGGCGTAGCGCACCAGTCCCGTCGGGCCGGCCAGGGCACCCCGGGTCGAGAGCAGCGCCGCGCCGGGGAAGGTCGCCGAGCCCGTCGAGAGCCCGACGACACCGCGCGAGTATTTGTTGTCGTGCGGGCCCGCGACCGGCCACCACTCGGCGATCATCGCCGCGTCGGCGATCCGCAGCGCCGGTGTCCCCGGCAGGGTCAGCCCGATCTCCACCAGCTCCACCTGGCCCGCGAGCGGGGCGGCCGGGCCGACGACGAGCGCGGGCTTGAGCGCACCGAAGGTCACGGTCACGTCGGCGCGCACGGCCGGACCGGGCACGTCACCGGTGTCGGCGATGACCCCGGACGGCAGGTCGACGGCGATGACCAGCGCGGTCGACTCGTTGGCGGCCTCGGCCAGCTCCGCCGCCCGGCCGGCCAACGCACCCTTGGCCCCGATGCCGAGCAGCCCGTCGACGATGAGGTCCACCTCGGCCGGCAACCGCTCGGCGAGGCGTCCACCGGCCGCTCGGAACGCCGCGAGACCACCGGGGTGCAGCCGATCCGCATGCAGCGGGACCGCCGTCACCTGGGCACCCCGCCGGGCGAGCTCCGCACCGGCGTAGAGGGCGTCGCCGCCGTTGTCACCGGGGCCCGCCAGGATGGCGACGCGAGCCGCGTAGACCCTGCCCGGCCGTCCCTCCCGCAGCGTCACGACGCAGCGCCGCGCGAGACCCGCTGCGGCCCGCGCCATCAGCGTGCCCTCGGGCAGGCTCCTCATCAGCACCTTCTCGGCCGCGCGGACCTCCGCCGACCGCCAGGCTTCCCGCATGGATCCTCCCCTGATCAGCCGTCACGCTCCGCGATCACCACAGCGGCCGCGATGCCGCCGTCGTGGGACAGCGAGAGGTGCCAGCGATGGATGCCGCGCTCGGCCGCAGCCGCCGCCACCGTGCCCGAGACCGTCAACCACGGGCGACCGTCCGGGTCGACGACGATCTCGCAATCGTGCCAGTGCAGCCCGGTCGGAGCGCCCAGCGCCTTCGCGACGGCCTCCTTCGCCGCGAACCGGGCGGCGAGCGACTCGGGCCCGCGCTGGTTGCCGGACCGCGTCGTCCGCTCGGCCTCGGTGAAGAGGCGGTCGACCAGCAGCGGCGTGCGTTGGAGCGCCCGCGCGAACCGATCAACCAGCACCACGTCATTACCCACGGCCACGATCACAGCGACCACCCTATAGTCGCGTGGGGGGAGCCGGGCAATAGCTGTGGATAACCGGCCACGATGTGGCCTCCGCGGTTATCCACAGGCCTTTCTCCAGCTCGCGCGGCCCAGCAGCATCGTCGTCATGAGACCACCGAACTCCGCCGAGACGATCACCGTCCACACCGGGCGATTGCGGCAGACCGCCGACCGTCTCGATGATGCCGCAGCCCAGCTCGCGCAGGAGACGCGGCGCGGTCACGAGCTGGCCGCCGTGCCGCCGGGATGGGCGGCATCGATCGCCCTTGAGCGGCTCTCGATCGCGATCGCGTCATCGATGACCCTCTTCGCCGAGCGGACCGAGACCACGGGCCGGGCCCTGCGCCGGGCCGCAGCGGCCTATGAGGAGTCCGACCGGTCCGCCATGGGCGGCGGCCGGTGATCACCTTCGCCCGACTCGCGAGCGCCGACATCGACGCGTGGCGGTCCGCGGGCGATGCGTGGCGGCGGCTCGCCGCCTCGGTCGGCGACGGCGAGGCGCACATCACCGGCTCCGGGCAGGGCCTGCGGGCCGACTGGGCGGGTCCGGCCGCGACCGCCGCGACCGCCCAGGTGGCCGCGATCGGCGCGGACCTCGCCGCGCTGCGGGTGCCGTTGACGCAGATCCAGCAGGTGCTCGCCACGCACGCCGAGGCGATCGAGCGGGCCAGGAGGTTGCTGATCGCGGGGGTGGACGGGGTCGAGGACACCCGCGTGGTGGTGACCGCCGAGGGTCGTGTCGAGCTCGATGTGCGCGGAGCACCGCCCGCACCGTGGGAGGCCGCACTCGCCGCGAGGACCGCCGAGCGGATCAGCGCCGCCCTGACGATGGCGAGCCGAGCCGACGCCGAGACCAGCCGGGCGCTCAGCGAGCTGGCCAAGGCGGCCGAGACCCACTGGACCGAGGCGCCGCCGAGCTGCCCGCCCGGCGGCGGGGCGGGTGCGGTGCGGCTCTGGTGGTCCGGGCTCACCCCGGCGCAGCGCCGCTGGCTGATCGCGCACCAGCCGGACGTCATCGGGTCGCTCGACGGGGTGCCCGCCGCCGATCGCGACCTCGCCAATCGCGAATGGCTCAGCCGGGAGCACGCCCGGCTGAGCGGACTGCGCGACGCCCTGCACGGCAAGCGGGGAGCCGAGGACGAGTTGGCCAGGATCGAGTCCCGCCTCGCCGGTCTCAGCGCGCTCGAACGGCGTCTGGACGGCGGCGAGCCCCGTGGCTATCTGCTCGGCCTCGACACCCGGGGCGACGGCAGGGTGATCCTCGCCCTCGGCGACCCGGATCGCTCCGACAACGTGCTGACCTACGTTCCCGGTGCCGGGAGCGAGCTCAACGGCGGTGTCGCCGGGCTCATCGACCGCACGGCGACGATGTCGGCCGCCGCCACCGCAGCCGACCCGACCCTGAGCACCTCATCGATCCTCTGGCTCGATTTCGACAGCCCCGACGCGATGCAGGCCACCTCCGCCGCCTATGCCCACGCGGCCCAGCATGCACTGCACGACTTCCAGCAGGGGCTGACGATCACCCATGACGGCGAGATCGGCCAGCAGACACTCGTCGGGCACAGCTACGGCTCGCTCGTCATCGGCGAGACGGCCCGCGATCGGGGTGTCGCCGCCGACGATCTGGTCTTCCTCGGCTCGGCCGGCGTCGGGGTCGACCACGCCGCCGACCTGCATCTCGATCCCGGCGCCGTCTGGTCCAGCCATGCCCGACACGATCCCATCCAGCTCGCCGCGCCCAATCCGTTGCAGGCGGCGCTGGACCAGATGCTCGGACCCTACCTCGGTGATCCGATGACGCGGCTGTGGCACGGGGTGAACCCCTCGGACACGGGGTTCGGCGGGCACCGCTTCACCAGCGCCGACGGGGGCGAGCTCGGGCACGCTCACTCGTCCTATTGGGACAGCGGCAATCCGGGGCTGGCGGCAGTGGGTGCCATTGCTTCCGGTCATGACGACAGGTTAAAGTGACAAGCAGCTAGTGTCGGTCCTTCCCCGGAGGGTTGAGATGACCGTTACCCTGAACAGGATGGACCAGCCTGGACGCCTGTTGACGATCGACGACCTCGACGCAATTCCGTATGACGGCAAGCGCTACGAGCTCATCGACGGAGTCCTCCACGTGTCCCCAGCTCCCACCCATCCCCATCAAGCCGTTTCAGGTTTCCTCTTCAGCTGGCTCTTCGACAACGCACCCGACGGCATGACGGCAGCTCAGGCTATCGATATGCACGTCAGTCGCTTCAAGTCCTTCATCCCGGACGTGCTGGTGGCCGTGCGTGCCGGGGAGACCCGCGACAGTCCGGTGACTCCAGCCGAGGTGCTGCTGGCGGTCGAGATCGTGTCACCCGGATCTCGACCCATGGACAGGGTCCGCAAGCCACGCCACTACGCCCAGGCGGGCATCGAGTGCTTCTGGCGGATCGAGCAGGAGCCGGAGCTGACGGTCCATACCTACACACTGGACCACAGCACCGGCACCTATCTGCCGACCGGCTCCTTCACCGAGGTCGTCGCGGTGGAGCGACCCTGGCCGATCAAGCTGCCGGTGGCACTGATCGACCCCGGGAAGCGCCGCGGCGCTATTCGACAGTGACCGACTTGGCGAGGTTGCGGGGCTGGTCGACATCGTGGCCACGAGCCGTCGCGATCTCGCACGCGAGCACCTGCAGCGGCACGGTGGTGACAAACGGGGCGAGCAGGGTCGGCGTCCTCGGCACGCGGATCAGGTGATCGGCATAGGCGATGACGGCGTCGTCACCCTCCTCCGCGATGACGATGGTGCGGGCGCCCCGTGCGCGTACCTCCTGGATGTTTGAAACGATCTTGTCGTGCAGCACGCTGCGGCCCGCCGGTGACGGCACCACACAGACCACCGGGGTGCCTTCGTCGATCAGCGCGATCGGCCCGTGCTTGAGCTCACCGGCGGCGAAGCCCTCCGCGTGGGTGTAGGCGAGTTCCTTCAGCTTCAGCGCACCCTCCAGCGCCACCGGGTAACCGACGTGCCGACCGATGAAGAGCATCGTGTCCTGATCGGCGAGGAGCCTGGCGAGCGCGCGGACCTCGTCCATGGTGGAGAGGACCTCAGTGATCGCGTCGGGCATCCGCTGCAGCTGGTCGATGACCGAGGCCACCTCGTCGGCGTATTTGATGCCGCGGACCTGGGCCAGGTGCAGGCCGACGAGGTAACAGGCGGCGAGCTGGGTCAGGAAGGCCTTGGTCGAGGCGACGGCGATCTCGGGACCGCCGTGGGTGTAGAGCACGGCGTCGGACTCGCGCGGGATCGTCGAACCGTTGGTGTTGCAGACGGCGAGGACCCGGGCCTTCTGCTCCTTGGCGTGGCGCAGGGCCATCAGGGTGTCCATCGTCTCGCCGGACTGGGAGATCGCGATGACGAGCGTCGACCGGTCGAGCACCGGGTCGCGGTAGCGGAACTCGCTGGCGAGCTCGACCTCGCACGGGATGCGGGTCCAGTGCTCGATGGCGTATTTCGCGACGAGACCGGCGTGGTAAGCCGTGCCGCACGCCACGATGAAGATCTTGTCGACATCGCGCAGGTCCTGGTCGGTGAGGCGGACCTCGTCGAGGACGATGCCGCCGTTGATGCCGATACGGCCGCGCAGCGTGTCGGCGACCGCCTGCGGCTGCTCCTCGATCTCCTTGAGCATGAACCAGTCGTGGCCGCCCTTCTCGGCGGCACGGGCGTCCCAGTCCACGTGGTAGTCGCGGCCCTCGACCGGCTTGCCGTCGAAGTCGGTGATCTCGATCGCGTCCGCGGTGATCAGCACGACCTGGTCCTGGCCGAGCTCGACCGCCTCCCGGGTGTGCTCGATGAAGGCACTGACATCGCTGGCGAGGAAGTTCTCCCCCACGCCGCGGCCGGCGACGAGCGGTGAGTTGCGCCGGGCGCCGACGACGGCGCCGGGCACCAGGCGGTCGACGACGAGCAGCGTGAATGCCCCTTCGAGCCGGGCGACGACGCGGCGCATCGCCTCGGCGAGGTTGGCGGGCGAGGCGACGGGCATCGCGGCGACCTCGGCCGCGAGCAGGTGCGCGACGCACTCGGTGTCGGTGTCGGAGGCGAACTCGACCCCGGCCGCCTCCAGCTCGGCGCGGAGCCGGGCGAAGTTCTCGATGATGCCGTTGTGGATGACGGCGACCCGGCCGTCGGCCGAGACGTGCGGGTGGGCGTTGCGATCGGTCGGGCCGCCGTGGGTGGCCCATCGCGTGTGTCCGATTCCCGTCAAACCGGCCTCGATCCCCTCGATCGCCTCCTCGGCGAGAGCGCGATCCAGGTTGGCGAGCTTGCCCGCCCGCTTGGCGACGATCAAATCGACGTCTGCTGATTCGGCGACCACCGCGACACCGGCGGAGTCATAGCCCCTGTACTCCAGTTTGCGCAGCCCATCGACGACGATGTCGAGCGCTGGCCGGCTGCCGACGTACCCCACGATCCCACACATGTTCCGTAGCGTAGCCGAGTTCCGCTCACTTTGCATGCGCGGATGGCACACTTTCACGCACGCAATTTGATCGAACCCATACGGGTAGGTCCACTGGCCACGAAGTTGACCGTGGGCCTACCGTGTCGGCATGAGCTACCCACCCCCATCAAGCCCCGAGCAGCCCCAGTACGGCGCTCCCATCCCGCCGAGCTTCCCGCCGCAGCAGCCGCCGCCCGGACAGCCCGGCTATGGCCAGCCCGCGTACGGGCAGCCGGTGCCGCCGCCGAAGAAGAGCAAAGCCGGCATGATCATCGGCATCATCGCCGGTGTCCTCCTGCTCGTGTGCGCCCTCTGCGCCGGCGGCTTCTACTTCCTCTACGACACGGCGAGCGACAAGGTCGACGAGATCCAGTCCAGCCTCGGCGTGACGACCGGCGACAAGGCGGACTCGCACACGATCACCTACCAGGTCGGTGGCACCGGTGCCGCTCGGGTGACCTGGAGCAAGAGCTCCGGCAGCACCGAGTCCGAGGACGCCCAGCTCCCGTGGACCAAGGAGTTCGTCATCACCGACGACTCGTTCGGCGGCGTGCTCTCGGTCATCGGCCGGGACAGCAGCCTCGACGACCAGCAGGTCACCTGCAAGGTCTTCATCGACGGCAAAGAGAAGTCGTCGCGCAGCGGCACCAAGTCGGCCATGTGCACCGTCATCTTCGTGAGCTGACGCTCACCGCGGACGTGCGTAGCGCCCTCCGGCATGACCGCGGAGGGCCAGCCGGTCGGCGCACCACCGACCGGCCCTGGTCAGCGCACCATCCGAGCGGCCGACGAGCGCACCTGGATCGATGCGCGAGCAGCCCCGTTTAGCGTCGGAGCATGAGTTACCCGGTCCCTCCCGGCCCCGATCCCACCCCGCCTGGCTTCCCGCCGGGGCGGCCGCCGTGGGAGCAGCCGTCGTCCGCACCGCCACCGCAGCCCTCGTCCAACAGCGGCCTGCTGGTCGGTCTGATCGCCGCGGTCGTGGTCCTCATCTGCGCCGTCTGCGGGGTCGGCGGCTACTTCGCCACCAACTCCGACGACTCCGACGCCGTGACGACGACGCCGCGCGTGACCACCACGAAGACCAAGGCCGCGGCGAGCGGTGGCGGCGAGGAGAAGACCTCGAAGCCGCACAAGGTCCGCTACGAGGTGAAGGGCAAGGGCAAGGTGCTGGTCACCTGGTCCGCCTTCGGCGGCAGCAACGACAACCAGGACGCGACCGTCCCGTGGTCGAAGGAGGTCACCCTCAACGAGGGCGACGGCGGGCTGAAGCTCACCGCTTACGGCAAGGACGCCGGTGGCGGGACCCCGATCGACCAGGGCCTCTCCTGCAAGATCTTCATCGACGGCGACGAGGCGATCTCGCGGACCGGCACGAGCTCCGTGGAGTGCACCGCCGACTTCGGCTAGGCGGCGGACCGAACCGTGGCGGCGATCCGCTCGGCGATGGACTCGGCCAGCTCCATGGTCGGGGCTTCCACCATCACGCGTACCAGCGGCTCTGTTCCGGACGGGCGGAGCAGGACGCGACCGGTGGCGCCGAGCGCCGCGGTGGCCTCGCTCACCGCGGCCGTGACCGCCGGGTGGTCCACGGTGGTCTTGGGCGCGGGGACGTTGATGAGCCGCTGCGGCAGCTTGGTCATGACCGCCGCGAGCTTGCCGAAGGTCTCGCCGGTCTCGGCCATCCGGGCCATGAGCAGCAAACCGGTGAGTACGCCGTCCCCGGTGGTCGCGTAGGCCGGCACGACGATGTGGCCGCTCTGCTCGCCGCCGAGGGCGAGTCCACGGCTGCGCAGCTCCTCGAGGACGTAGCGGTCGCCGACCTTCGCCTCGATCAGGGTGATGCCCGCCTCGCGCATGGCGATGCGCAGGCCGAGGTTGCTCATGACGGTCGCGACCAGGGTGTTGTCGGTCAGCGTGCCCGCATCGCGCATCGCCAGCGCGAGGATGCCCATGATCTTGTCGCCGTCGACGTCCTCGCCCTCGGCGGAGACCGCGTGGCAGCGGTCGGCGTCGCCGTCGAAGGCGAGCCCGAGGTCCGCGCCGTGCTCGGCGACCGCGGCGATGAGCTGCTCGCGATGGTTGGCGCCGCAGTCCTCGTTGATGTTGAGGCCGTCGGGCTCGGAGTTGATCGAGATGACCGTCGCCCCGGCCTGCTCGTACGCGGCGACGGCCGACTCCGAGGCCGCACCGTTGGCGCAGTCGATCACGACCTTGATCCCGTCGAGCGGGGTGTCGACCGACTCGACGAGGTGCGTGACGTAGTGCTCGATGCCGTCGACCAGGTCGTGCACGCGTCCCACGGCTGCGCCGGTCGGGCGCTTGAAGGACTCGCCGATCCGGGCCTCGATCGCGTTCTCGACATCGTCGGGGAGCTTGTGCCCACCGGCGGCGAAGAGCTTGATCCCGTTGTCGGGCATGTCGTTGTGCGAGGCAGAGATCATCACGCCGAAGTCGGCACGGGTCTCCGCGGTGAGGTAGGCCACGCCGGGGGTGGGCAGCACGCCGACCCGGACCACATTGGCCCCCGCGCTGGTCAGCCCGGCCACGACCGCAGCCTCCAGCATCTCCCCGCTGGCTCGCGGGTCCCGCCCGAGAACGACGATCGGCGCACGCGAGCTGTCGGCCTGGGTGAGGACCCGGACGGCCGCCAGCGCGATCGACATGGCGAGCTCCGGAGTGAGGTCTCCGTTGGCCAGGCCACGGACTCCGTCGGTGCCGAACAGGCGGCCCATGCGCGTGCCTACTTTCTGGGGGTATGAAGCTGCGGGGAGTGCAGCGGTCCTTACAACGATGATGCCCGACGTGCACAAAGGCCGGGCAGCACCCTGGATCCCAGGGAGCCGACCCGGCCGATGATTAAGCGAAGATCAACGCTTCGAGTACTGCGGAGCCTTACGGGCCTTCTTCAGACCGTACTTCTTGGACTCCTTCACCCGCGGGTCGCGAGTGAGGAAGCCGGCCTTCTTCAGGGCGGGACGGTCATCGGGCTCGAACTCGATCAGCGCGCGGGCGATCGCCAGACGCAGGCCGCCGGCCTGGCCGGTGATGCCGCCGCCGTGCAGGTTCGCGAAGACGTCGAACTGCTCGGCCTTCTCGGCGATCACGAGGGGCTCGCGCACAGTCTGCTGCGAAACCTTGCTCGGGAAGTAGTTCTCGAGGTCGCGGCCGTTGCAGGTGATCTTGCCGGTGCCCGGGATCAGGCGAACCCGGACGATGGCCTGCTTGCGGCGGCCAACGGTCTGGATCGGCCGGTCACCGCGCGGCGCGCGGGTGACGACAGGCGCTTCGACGGTCGCGACGGCAGCCGGAGTCTGCACCGACGTCTCGATATCGGTCTCGGTCATAGTGGTTCCTTCGCCCGCGCTCACTGCGCGATCTGCTTGAACTCGAACGGCACCGGCTGCTGAGCGGCGTGCGGGTGCTCAGGACCCGCGTAGACCTTCAGCTTCGACATGATCTGACGGCCGATCTTGTTGTGGGGGATCATGCCCCGCACCGCAAGCTCGATCGCCCGCTCCGGGCGCTTGCTCAGCAGCTCGTCGTAGCGAACAGCCCGAAGGCCGCCCGGGTAGCCGGAGTGGCTGTACGCGACCTTGGTGGCTCGCTTGTTGCCAGTGAGTGCGACCTTGCCCGCGTTGATGACGATGACGAAGTCACCGGTGTCAACGTGCGGCGCGAAGATCGGCTTGTGCTTACCGCGCAGGAGATCGGCGGCGTGGGTGGCGAGCCGGCCCAGAACGACGTCAGAAGCGTCGATCACGTGCCACTGACGCTCGATCTCACCCGGCTTAGGGCTGTACGTACGCACAGGTTTACCTTGTCTGGTCGTCGGACTGTCTACTGCGATGCTCGCCAGTCCAGACCGGACCGACGCACGAACGACAAGCGTACCTGACAGGTCCGTGCCGCCTTTTCGCACAACAGCGGTTAACGATACCCGTAGGCCTTCCGCCTGGTCAAAATGGCCCCCCGCCTGTGGAGATAACGGACACGACGTCCCATCTCACAGGGTCGGGGCCCGCAAGGTGCGGCCGGATTCACACCACCGGTACGCCCATTGGAACAACGTGGCAATCACACGTTCGTAACTTGCTCGCCATGACCGCCACTCAGACGGCTCCGGCCGTGACTCAGACCGGCGCAGCGTCGCGCCCGGGCACCATCACCGAATGGCACCCCGAAGACGAGCGCTTCTGGGCCGCGACGGGTCGCCGGATCGCGCGGCGCAACCTCATCTTCTCCATCTTCGCCGAGCACCTGGGCTTCTCCGTCTGGACGCTCTGGAGCGTGGTGGTCGTCGCACTCCCGGCCACACTCTTCCCCTACACGGTCGACCAGAAGTTCTGGCTGGTGGCGTTGCCCAACCTCATCGGCGCGCTGATGCGGATCCCCTACACGTTCGCGGTGACGCGGCTGGGTGGGCGTACCTGGACCACGATCAGCGCCCTGCTGCTCTTCATCCCGCTCTCGGGCATGATCTTCGCGGTGACGACGGCCCCGCCCTACTGGGCGGTGCTCGCGATCGCGGCGAGCGCGGGCTTCGGCGGCGGCAACTTCGCCTCCTCCATGACGAACATCTCCTTCTTCTTCCCGGAGAAGGAGAAGGGCGTCGCGCTCGGCCTCAACGCCGCGGGCGGCAACATCGGCATCAGCACGATGCAGCTCTTCGTACCGATGGCGCTCGCCGCCGGGCTCGTCTACGGCGGGCTGATGTGGGTGCCGCTGGTGCTCGCCGCCGCGCTCTGCGCCCGCTTCTTCATGAACAACCTCGATGTCGCGAAGTCGCCGATCAAGGCCCAGTTCGCCACGATCAAGCGCCCGCACACCTGGATCATGTCGTTCCTCTATATCGGCACCTTCGGCTCGTTCCTCGGTTACTCCGCGGCCTTCCCGCTGGTGCTGAAACTGCAGTTCCCGCAGGCGCCGATCCTCGGCAAGGTCGGCCTCGCCACGATCACGCTCGCCTTCACCGGCCCGCTCATCGGCTCGCTCACCCGCCCGCTGGGCGGCTGGCTCGCCGACCGCATCGGTGGCGCCAGGATCACCGCCGCCTGCTTCATTCTCATGGGCATCGGCTCGTACGGTGTGGTCACCTCCGTCGCCGACAAGATCATGCCGCTCTTCCTCGCCTCGTTCTGGCTGCTCTTCGCCGCAGCCGGCGCGGGCAACGGCTCCACCTACCGCATGATCCCGGCGATCTTCGCCGCCAAGTCCCCCGACCTGATCACCGCCAAGCGGGAGAGCGCCGCCACGCTCGGCATCGCCGGTGCCATCGGTGCGATGGGCGGCTTCTATCTCCCCCGCGCGATCAGCGACTCCTACACCGCCACCGGCGGCATCGCGACGGCCTTCACCTGGTTCGGCATCATGTACGCCACCTGCCTCGCCGTCACGTGGTGGTTCTACCTCCGCAAGCGCATCCTCACCGAGCAGGTCCCCAGCCTCGCCCCCGCCCGCGTCTGACCTCCTTCCTCCAGAGACGCAGGCACGCTGCCCGCCCGCCGCCAAGCCGGGCGGGCAGCCCCGTGCTTCGGCACCAACTCTTGAAGAGTTGGTGCTATGCGGCCGAGCGCATATTCCCCTCAGTGACACTTTCAACTTCTGCTGGCGAACTAATTGAAGGTTCATCAAGATAGAGCTGCACGCTTCACCAACGCCGCACCCTTGGAGAAACACCATGAGCCTTGTCCTCGACCCCGCCGCTCAGGACCTGCTCTTCCGCGAGGCCCGCACCGCCAACACGTTCACGGACGAGCCCGTCACCGACGAGCAGGTCCAGGCGATCTACGACCTGGTCAAGTTCGCGCCGACCTCGCTCAACATGCAGCCGCTGCGCGTCGTGCTGGTCCGCTCGGCCGAGGCCCGCGAGCGCCTCGTCAACACCCTCGGCGAGGGCAACCGGGCGAAGACCTCGACCGCCCCGCTGACGGCGATCCTCGCGGCCGACCTGAACTTCCACGAGAAGTTCCACCGCACCTTCCCCCACTTCCCGGGCGCGAAGGACTGGTTCCTCGAGGACACCACCCGCGCGGACGCCGCGAAGTTCAACGGCGCGCTGCAGGTGGGCTACTTCATCCTGGGCGTACGCGCGGCCGGGCTCGCCGCGGGCCCGATGACCGGCTTCGACGCCGAGGCGCTCAACAAGGAGTTCTTCGGTGATGGCGAGCACACGGTGCTCGCGGTGGTCAACATCGGCAAGCCGGGCGAGCAGGCGTGGTTCAACCGCAACCCGCGGCTCGACTTCGAGGACGTCGTCACGACGGTCTGAGCTGTGGCCCTCCAAGATCGCCGCAACTCTTGAAGAGTTGCGGCGATCTTGGTCAAGTGATCATGGCCGGAACAGCGAGCCACTCGACGGTGTCGAGGTGGCGAAAAGCACGAAGAGGAGGAAGGGCGAAAATGTGTAGTGTTGCTGCCATGCCGGTGATCACTGAACCTCGCTGGCTCACCGACAGTGAGCAGGGTGCATGGCGTGCCTACCTCGCCGGCAGCCGACTTCTCACCCTTCACCTCGAGCGCGAGCTGCAGAAGCACGGCCTCTCGATGAGTGATTACGAGATCCTGGTGCACCTGTCCGAGTCGCCCGAGCGGCGGCTGCGGATGAGCGAGCTGGCCAGGGCGACACTGCTGGAGAAGAGCAGGCTGTCGCATCAGATCACCCGGATGGAGCGCGACAGCCTGGTGGCCCGCGAGAGCTGCCCCGGCGACCGGCGCGGGCAGTATGCGGTTCTCACCCCGACGGGTCTGGAGACGATCGAGCGGGTCGCCCCGTTCCACGTGGCCGAGGTGCGCCGGCGCCTCTTCGACCTGATCACCCCGGAGCAGCTGGCGGCGCTGCAGGAGACGTTCGCCCTGGTCGCGGACCGAATCCAGCACTCACCGGCCTGTGTCGAAGCCGAGCGCGCCCTCGCCGACGAGTAAGAGGCCCCGGAACGGCCGATGCCGCGACTCTGACGAGTCGCGGCATCAACCGGCTCTGCGGCGTTTCTACAGATCTTGGATGATCTTCAAAGCTCGGGCCACCCGGTTCATGGTGTCGGTGTCGGCGACGTCCACGAGGTCGGTGAACCACTTCTTCATCGGTGACGAAACTCGGTCCGGCATGATCACGAACTCCCCCATGGAGACGGCGAGCGGCGAGTCACGCAGTTCTTCCTCGTCAACCACCTCGGCCACGATCACGATCGGCACATCCGTGCCGTTGTAGACGTCGGAGCTGATGACCAGCCCGAGCCTCTCCCTCGCACCTTCGATTCGCCAGATCTCGCCTCTACGCAGCACGCCCGGCCTTTCCACCGCGCCCTCGCAGCGCTGCGGATGCAACTTCGAAGTCGGCCTCATCCGCGAGCGCCTGCTTCTCCAACGTGTCCCATCCCGCGCGCCGCATCACATTGGCATGAGCCTCAAAGAGCTCGCGCAGTGCCTTCTCCTTTGCCGCCCGATCCATCCAGGCCGACAAGGACATGCCGTCGCGTTCGGCGTAGCGCCGGGCTTCGGCAATCGTGTCGTCCGAAAACGAGAGAGTCACCTTCGCAGTCATGAGGAGAAGGTTACTAGCGGTATGACCAATAGTCATCCCTTCACCAAGATCCTTACGATGAATGAATCCCCAGCTCACAGCCGGTATAAACAACCGTCGCAGAGAGTTACGAATGTCTCAACCGTGAATTGATCTTTTCATCCATCCAGGGTCATCCGGACGTCCTGGTCATGAAGGCGACACCTGCTGTTCAGACCGTACGGGGCGAGTTGCGGCGCGGAACCGACCTCACGGTCCTCGTCCGAACGGGTGAGTGGGACTTAGCACGGCGGAAACAGACGGGACTCTGGAGTGAAACTGCCGGAAGTCACGCTCGACGGCATGACCACCCCCGTTGAGGTCGCCACGCACTGTCCGTACTGCGCGCTGCAGTGCGGGATGATCCTGCGTGAGCACGCCGACCGCCGGGTCGAGGTCGTCGCACGGGACTTCCCCACCAACCGGGGCGGGCTCTGCCAGAAGGGCTGGACCGCGGCGGAGCTGCTCGACCACCCCGACCGGCTGACCACCCCGCTGCTGCGCGACCCCGAAGACGGGGTCCTCAAGCCCGCCAGCTGGGAAGACGCCTACGACTTCATCGTCACGAAGATCAAGGGCATCCAGGAGCGGCACGGCCGGGACGCGATCGCCGTCTTCGGCGGCGGCGGACTCACCAACGAGAAGGCCTACGCGCTGGGCAAGTTCGCCCGGGTCGCGCTCCGGACCAAGAACATCGACTACAACGGGCGCTTCTGCATGTCGAGCGCCGCCGCCGCCCAGATCCGGTCCTTCGGGGTCGACCGCGGCCTGCCCTTCCCCATGGCCGAGCTGAGCCACGCCGACACGATCCTGATCGTCGGGGCCAACGTCAACGAGACGATGCCGCCGTTCGCGCGCTACCTGACCGAGCAGCGGGCCCGGGGCGGCGTGCAGATCGCCATCGATCCGCGGGCCACGGCTACGGCTCGGGCGGCGACACTGCACCTCGCACCGACGCCGGGGACGGATCTCGCGCTCGCCAACGGGCTGCTGCACATCGCGATCATGGAAGGCCTCATCGACGAGGACTACATCGCGACGCGGACCACCGGCTTCGACGAGGTGCGCAAGGCGGTCGCGGGTTACTGGCCGGCGCGGGTCGAGCGGCTCACCGGCGTACCCATCGCGGATCTGGAAACGACGGCGCGCGCACTCGCGAGCGGAAGAGCGATCATTCTCACAGCTCGCGGCGCCGAGCAGCACAGCAAGGGTGTCGACACCGTCACGGCTTTCATCAACCTGGCTCTCGCACTGGGGCTGCCAGGGCGTCCTGGCAGCGGTTATGGCTGTTTGACCGGCCAGGGAAACGGACAGGGCGGGCGCGAGCACGGCCAGAAGGCCGACCAATTGCCCGGCTATCGGAAAATTGACGATCCCGCCGCCAGGGCCCATATGGCCGAGGTGTGGGGCATGTCACCCGACGAGATTCCGGGACCCGGGATTTCCGCATATGAGCTGCTCAGTGCCCTTGGCACAGTGGACGGACCCAAGGCAATGTTGGTCTTCGGGTCCAATCCGGTAATCTCCGCGCCTAATGCTGTTTACACAGAAGCGCGCATTCGTGACTTAGAGTTGCTCCTAGTTGCGGACTTCGTGCTGAGTGAAACCGCGGCCCTCGCTGATGTGGTCCTCCCGACCGCGCAGTGGGCCGAGGAAGACGGCACGATGACCAACCTTGAGGGCAGAGTGCTTCGGCGCCGGGCCCTCCGCAAGCCACCGCCGGGGACAGGGACGGATCTGGCGGTGATCACCGAGCTGGCTAGCCGGCTCGGTGGCGATTACGGCGCGCGGTTCGATTCCGATCCGCGAGTCGTCTTCGAGGAGCTGCGGCGTGCCACCGCTGGCGGTGTGGCCGACTACGCGGGCGTCACGTGGGAGCGGGTGGACGCCGAGGACGGCGTGTTCTGGCCTTGCCCGTCAGTGGACCGGGCGGGCACGCCGCGGCTCTTCGAAGTTTCGTTCGCCACGCCCGATGGGCGGGCGAGGTTCGTCCCGGTCGAGCACCGTCCGGTCGCTGAGGACGTGGATGCCGACTACCCCCTCTACCTGACCACCGGCCGGGTCCTCACGCAGTACCAGTCCGGCGCACAGACGCGCCGCATCAGGGGTCTGCAGGGCAAGCCGTTCGTCGAGATGCACCCCGATCTCGCCGCGAGCCTCGGCATCGTGGCAGGCCAGGAATGCCGGGTCACCAGCCGGCGCGGCACGATGACCGCACCGGCGCGGCTCACCGAGCACATCCGCCCGGACACCGTCTTCACCCCCTTTCACTTCCCCGGCGCCGCACGCGCCAACTCACTCACCGGCGACGCCCTGGACCCGATCTCCCGGATGCCGGAGTTCAAGGTCTGCGCCGTCCGGGTGGAGCCAGGAGAAGACCTATGAGCAGAGTCGTCGTCGTCGGCTATGGCATGGCCGGCGCCCGATGCGCCGCGGAGTTGCGCGCGCTCGGCTCCGTCAAGGTGACCGTGCTCGGCGCTGAGCAGCACCAGGCCTACAACCGAATCCTCCTGTCGTCCCTGCTGGCCGGGAAGGTCACCGAGGCCGGCATCGCGCTCGCCGACGGCGGTGTCGACGCCGAGCTCGGCACCGAGGTCACCGCCATCGACACCGCCGGCAAGACGGTCACCACGGCCGACGGCGAGCTGCACGACTACGACCACCTCGTGCTCGCCACCGGATCGCACGCCTGGATCCCGCCGCTGCCCGGCATCGACCCCGACGACCTGCCGGACCGGGTCAGCGTCTTCCGCACGCTCGACGACTGCCGGCGCATCCTCGCCGACGCCGAGGGCGCCGAGCGCGCCCTGGTGCTCGGCGGCGGCCTGCTCGGCCTGGAGGCCGCTCGCGGGCTCGCCGCCCGAGGGCTCGCCGTCGAGGTGGTGCACCCGATGGGCTTCCTGATGGAGCGCCAGCTCGACAACGGCGCGAGTGAGGTCCTCGTCGCCACCCTCGCCGGGCACGGCATCGGGGTCCACCTGGAGGCGATGGGCGCGAGCTTCGCGCAGACGCCCGACGGGGTGGTGCTCACCCTCACCGACGGGCGCGAGCTCCGCGCCGACCTGCTCGTCCTGGCCTGCGGGGTACGCCCGGAGACCTCCCTCGCCAGAGCAGCCGGGCTCACCGTGGACCGGGGCGTCGTCGTCGACGACCGGATGCGCACCTCCGACCCGGACATCTCGGCGATCGGCGACTGCGCCCAGCACCGCGAGGGCCTCTCCGGCCTCGTCGCACCGGCCTGGGCCCAGGCGAGCGTCGTGGCCCGGATCCTCACCGGCACCGACCCGGACGCGATCTATCGAGCCGCCCCGCTGATCACCCGGCTGAAGGCGACCGGCATCGACCTCGCCGCGATGGGCACGCTCAGCGGCGACGACTGCTCGGCGCACACCGAGGACCTGCGGTTCGCCGACCCGAGCCGGGGTACCTATGCCCGGCTGCGCATCCGCGACGGGCGGGTCACCGGCGCGGTGCTGCTCGGCGACAACCCGAGCGTCGGGCAGGTCATCCAGCTCTTCGACCGCGGCGCCCAGGTGCCCGCCGACCGCCGGGCGCTGCTGCTCGGCCGGACGCTCGGCGGCTCGGACGCGGTCGAGGCCGTCACACCGGCGCTGATGCCGGACGCGGCCACGGTCTGCCAGTGCAACACCGTGACCAAGGGCGCGATCATCCGCGCCTGGCAGGGGGGCGCGCACGACATCGCCGACGTCGCGGCCTGCACCAGAGCAACCACCGGCTGTGGAAGCTGCGTCGACGCGGTCGGCGGCATCCTCGGCTGGCTCGCCACTCAGGGAGTCGCCTCATGAAACGCATCGTCGTCGTCGGGCACGGCATGGTCGCGCAGCGCTTCACGGAGGCGCTGACGGCCCGGGACACCGGATCCGAGTTCCACATCACGGTGCTCGCCGAGGAGCGCCAGCGGGCCTATGACCGGGTCCGGCTGACGTCGTTCTTCGACGGCGAGGAGCTCGACCTGGGCGGGGTCCCCGAGCCGGTGCAGCTGCGCCTCGCCGAGCCGGTGCTCGGCATCGACCGCGGCCGCCGGGTCGTCACGACCCCGGCCGCCGACTATGGGTACGACCACCTGGTGCTCGCCACCGGCAGCCGCCCCTTCGTCCCCCCGATCACCGGCGCCGACCTGCCCGGCGTCTTCGTCTACCGGACCATCGACGACCTGTCGGCGCTGCGGGCCTACTGCTCGGGCAAGCGGGTCGGCGCGGTCCTCGGCGGCGGACTGCTCGGGCTGGAGGCCGCCAACGCGCTGCGCCTGCTCGGGCTCGCCACGCACGTCGTGGAGTTCGCGCCCCGGCTGATGCCGCTGCAGGTCGACGACGGCGGCGGTGGCGTGCTGAAGCAGCACATCGAGCGGCTCGGCGTCAGCGTGCACACGGGGCGCTCCTGCGCCACGATCACCGCCGGTGCCGACGGCACGGTCGACGGCATGGTCTTCGCCGACGGCGGCACCCTCGCGGTCGACGTGGTGGTCGTCGCGGCCGGGATCCGCCCCCGCGACGAGCTCGCCGCCACCGGCGGGTTGGAGCTCGGACCCCGGGGCGGCTTCCTCGTCGACTCCGCCTGCCGGACCGCCGACGACGCGGTCTGGGCGATCGGCGAGTGCGCCGCGCTCGCCCTCGACGGCGACCAGGGCCGCTGCTACGGGCTGGTGGCTCCGGGCTACGCGATGGCGGAGGTCGTCGCCGACCGGCTCCTCGGTGGCGACGCCTCGATGGCGGTCCCCGACACCGCCACCAAGCTCAAGCTGCTCGGCGTCGACGTGGCGAGCTTCGGGGTGCTCGACGGTCCACTCGATGTCGTCTACCACGACGGCGCCAACGGCACCTATGCCAAACTGCTCCTCTCCGATGACGCCAAGACCCTGCTCGGCGGGGTGCTGGTCGGCGACGCCACCGCCTATCCGCTGCTGCGGGCGGCGCTGGGCGGACCGCTGCCGGGACCGCCGCTGGCGCTGCTGGCACCGGCCGGGGACGGCACGAAGGTGACGCTGCCGGGCTCGGCGCAGATCTGCTCCTGCAATGCGGTGACGAAGGACGCGATCACACTGGCGATCAGCGCCGGTGCCGACGACGTCCCCGCGATCAAGGCCTGTACGCGGGCCGGCACGACCTGCGGCTCCTGCGTACCGGCGCTCAAGCAGCTGCTGCACGAGTGCGGCGTGAAGCAGTCGACGGCGCTCTGCGAGCACTTCACCTACTCCCGGCAGGAGCTCTTCGACCTGATCCGGGTCCGCCGGGTCACGACGTTTTCGCAGCTCATCGCCGATCACGGCCAGGGCCGGGGCTGCGACGTCTGCAAGCCGGTCGTCGCCTCGATCCTCGCCTCGCTCACCAACGGCTACGTGCTCGACGGCGAGCAGGCGGCTTTGCAGGACACGAACGACCACTTCCTCGCCAACATCCAGCGTGACGGCACCTACTCGGTGGTGCCGCGCATCCCGGGCGGGGAGATCACGCCGGAGAAGCTGATCGTCATCGGCGAGGTGGCCCGCGACTTCGGCCTCTACACCAAGATCACTGGCGGGCAGCGGATCGACCTCTTCGGCGCCCGGGTCGAGCAGCTCCCCGAGATCTGGCAGCGGCTCGTCGACGCGGGCTTCGAGTCCGGGCACGCCTACGGCAAGGCGCTGCGCACGGTGAAGTCCTGCGTGGGCGACACGTGGTGCCGGTACGGCGTACAGGACTCGGTGGGGTTGGCCATCGCTCTGGAGCTGCGCTATCGCGGGCTGCGCTCGCCGCACAAGCTGAAGTCGGCGGTCTCGGGCTGTGCCCGCGAGTGCGCCGAGGCGCGCAGCAAGGACTTCGGCATCATCGCCACCGAGCTGGGCTGGAATCTCTACGTCGGCGGCAACGGCGGCTTCCGCCCGCGCCACGCCGACCTGTTCCTGAGCGATCTCAGCACCGAGGACCTGGTCCGGACGATCGACCGCTTCCTCATGTACTACATCCGCACCGCCGACCGGCTCCAGCGCACGGCCGCCTGGCTCGAAGCCCTGGAGGGCGGTCTGGAGCACCTGCGCGACGTCATCGTGCACGACACGCTCGGCCTCGCCGAGGAGCTCGACCGGGCGATGGCGCAGCACGTCAGCTCCTATGTGGACGAGTGGAAGGCGACGATCGAGGACCCCGAGCGCCGCTCCCGCTTCGTCAGCTTCGTCAACGCCCCCGAGGTCCCCGACCCCTCCATCACGTTCGAGGTCGAACGTGGCCAGCACATCCCGGTCCGCAAGCAGCCGATTCTCCTGGGGATGCCGTCATGACCAACGCATGGATCTATGTCTGTCCCGAGCAGCGCCTCGAGCCGGAGCGCGGTGTCGCAGCCCTCGTCGAGGGGGACGCCGTCGCCGTCTTCCGGACCTACGACGGGACGCTGTTCGCCATCGACAACAAGGACCCGATCAGCGGGGCATCGGTGCTCTCGCGCGGGATCGTCGGGTCCCGGGGTGAGGCGCCGATCGTCGCGTCGCCCATGCACAAGCAGGCATTCGACCTGCGTACGGGCGAGTGCCTGGACATGCCGGGCGTCAGTGTGCGTACATGGCCCATCCGGCTGCGTGACGGTGCCGTCGAGATCGGCGTGACCACGTGAGTGAGCTGTCCGGCTTCACCATCGGCGTCACGGCCGACCGGCGGCGCGACGAACTCGGCGCGCTGCTCGAACGCCGTGGCGCCCGAGTCGTGATCGCCCCGGCACTGCGGATCGTGCCGCTGCCCGACGACGCGGAACTGCGCGACGCCACCCGGCGCTGCGTGGCCCGCCCGCCGGACATCGTCATCGCCAACACCGGGATCGGCATGCGCGGCTGGCTCGAGGCCGCCGAGGGCTGGGGGCTGGGCGACTCGCTGCGCAGCGCGCTCTCCCAGGCGTACCTGGTGACGCGGGGACCCAAGGCCCGGGGCGCGGTCCGCGCGGCCGGGCTGCACGACCAGTGGTCGCCCGACTCGGAGAGCTGCGACGAGGTGCTCTTCCACCTGATGGCCCGAGGTGTCGGCGGCGAGGTCATCGCCGCCCAGCTCCACGGCGACCAGCAGCCGGAGTTCTGCACCGCGCTGCGGGCGGCCGGTGCCGAGGTGATCGAGGTACCCGTCTACCGCTGGGCACCCCCGATCGACTCCGCCCCGCTGCACCGGCTCGTCGACCTCATCAACAACCGGCTCATCGACGCGGTCACCTTCACCTCGTCACCGGCGGTCGGTGCCCTGCTCGACGCCGCCGGACCGGCCCGCGACTCGGTGATCGCCGCTTTGCGCAGCGATGTCGTCGCCGCCTGCGTCGGACCCGTCACCGCGGCTCCGCTGGAGGCGCTGGAGATCCCGGTGATCGCACCGGCCCGGGCCCGGCTCGGTGCCCTCGTCCGGCTGCTCGCCGAGGAGCTGCCGCAGCGCGCGGTCACCATCCAGGTCGCCGGGCACGAGGTGGTCCTGCGCGGTCATGCCGCAGTCGTCGACGGCGAGCTGAAACCGTTGGCACCGGCCCCGATGGCGGTGCTGCGGGCGCTCGCCGACCGCGCGGGCCGGGTGCTCTCCCGGGCCGCGCTGCTGCCGTCGCTGCCCCGAGGTGCCGACGAGCACGCCGTCGAGATGGCCGTGGCGCGGCTCCGCGCCGGGTTGGGCGGTCCCGCGTTCGTGCAGACCGTCGTCAAGCGCGGCTACCGGTTGCCCGTCGATTGAAGTCTCCGTGCTCTCGGGTAGCGCAAAGAGGCCGTTTGCGCATAACCTGCCCGCCATGAAGACCTGGGGACGTGTGGTCGGAACAGCGGCCTGGTTCGCCGCGCTCGTCGGCCTCGCACAGCTCGGCCTCGCCGCCGCCACCGGAGCCGTCCACCTCAGCGACGCCCACGAGACGATCGATACGTGGAGCTCGCAGTTGGTGTGGCTCGTCTGGTTTGCGGGCCTCTCCGTGCTCGCTGGGACCGTTGCCGGGGCCGTCGCCGCCCGACATCACCTCCCAGGCGCCGGACTCGGTGCGCGGGTCGCGTCGGCCTTCGCCGCCGCGATCGGCACCGCCGCCGCCCTCGCGCCCGCGCTGCTCCAGGCCCGGCGGGCCCAACTCCCCAGCGGAGATCCGGTCTTCCTCGCCGCCGTGACGATGGGAGTCGGCACCGCGATCGGCCTGCTCGCCGCGATCGTCGTGCTCTCGCACCGGTCCTTCGGCTGGAACACGATCGCCACCATCGCCGTCGGCTGGCTGCTCTTCGGCGCCTCCGTCGGACTGGAACCCGATGCGGCACCGCAGCTCGGCGTCGTCCACACGGATGGTTCGCTGGGCAACAGCCTCGTCCCCTTCGCGCTGCCCGTCATCGCCGGTCTGATCGGCATCGCGACCAGCTTCACGGCACGCCGACAGGACCACCACCGCGCGGTCGTCGCGATCAGCGGCTCGGTCGGGCCCGCGCTGATCGGCTTCGCCTACGCCATCGCCGGTCCCGGGCAGGGCGACTACCAGCACCGGCCGTGGCTCGCGGCGATGATCGCTGTCGGGGCGGGGCTGCTCGGTTCGCTCATCGTCGGCGTATGGCCGTCGCGCTCCGACGAGCCGGAACTCCGCCCCGAGCGACCGGTCCGGCCGATCCGGCCCGACGGGACCACGATCACCGCGGAGATCCCCGTCTCCGAGCGGGACGCGGAGCACGTCGGCTGGGTCTCCGGGCTGACCGACTCCTCCGGCGACCGTCCGATGCCGCCCCGGCAGCGCCGTTCCAGTGAGAGCAGCGCTCGCGACAGCGCCCTGCGCAGCCTGCGCCGCGACGAGCCCACGGCCGATCTGCCGAATCCGGCACTCACGGAGTCCACAACGGAGTCCCTGCCCCCGACGTCCCGCCGCCCCCGCCACGGCAAGCCCTGACCTCGCCGCGGCGCTGTGCCGCGATGCGACGGCGCTGTGCGGTGCGGTGCGGCGGCGCGGTGCGGCGTCGCGGTGCGGCGGCGCTATGCGGCGGTGCGGCGGTGCGGTGCGGCGGTGCGGTGCGGCGGCGCAAGATCGCGTTATTTCCGTGATTCTGGCCGATCAGAGCAGCGTGGAAGGCCTTGCTTCCGGGAAATAGCACGATCAAGGGCTCGGCGAGAAAAGTGTGACGGGCGGCACGCGTGTCTGCTCGCGCCGCTCCTTCACAGGCCGACGCTCCATGATCGCGCTGTTTCCCGGAAGCAAGCCCTACCAGGGCACGACGAAGGGCTACTTTCCCGGAAATAGCGCGATCAAGTGCGGAGCGAGGATGTGCAGCGCGCTCGCCTCGCCTCGCCCCACCAACCCCCAGCGCGGGGCCCGGACAGGGCGGGAGGGGTGCTCGGCCCCGGGCTCGGCGATGATCGTGCTGCTTCCGGGAAACAAGCCCTACCGGGGCGCGGTGAAGGGGCTACTTCCGGGAAACAGCGCGATCATTGGCCCGGCGAGCACCTACAGCACGCTCACCCCACCCCACCCCACCCCACCCCACCCAGCGCAGGGCTCGGGCTCGGGCTCGGGCTCGGGCTCGGGCTCGGGCTCGGGCTCGGGCTCGGGCTCGGGCTCGGGCTCGGGCTCGGGCTCGGGCTCGGGCTCGGGCTCGGGCTCGGGCTCGGGCTCGGGCTCGGGCTCGGGCTCGGCGATGATCGCGCTGCTTCCGGGAAACAAGCCCTACCGAGGCACGGTGAAGGGGCTACTTCCGGGAAACAGCGCGATCATGGGCCCGGCGAGCACCTACAGCACGCCCACCCCACCCCACCCCACCCAGCGCTGGGCAGGGACGGGTCGGGCGTAGGGCGCTCGGCCCAGGGCTCGGCGATGATCGCGCTACTTCCCGGAAGCAAGCCCTACCGGGGCACGGTGAAGGGACTGCTTCCGGGAAACAGCGCGATCATGGGCCCGCTCGACCCCTCGGTCACGGTGGCGCTGAACACGCCGCCCGAGCCGGCGTGGAGACGATCACCCAGCGACCACGGGCAGGTAGACCTGCCCCCCGGAAGAAACGAACTCAGCGGACTTGGCACGCATCCCCTGGGCCGCATACTCCTTCAGGTCATGGCTGATCTTCATGGAGCAGAACTTCGGCCCGCACATCGAGCAGAAGTGCGCGGTCTTCGCCGGCTCCGCGGGCAGCGTCTCGTCGTGATAGGACCGCGCGGTCTCCGGGTCCAGCGACAGGTTGAACTGATCCTGCCAGCGGAACTCGAACCGGGCCTTGGAGAGCGCATCGTCCCAGGCCTGCGCCGTCGGGTGACCCTTCGCGAGGTCGGCGGCATGAGCAGCGATCTTGTAGGCTATGACCCCCGCCTTCACGTCGTCGCGATTGGGCAGCCCGAGGTGCTCCTTGGGCGTGACGTAGCAGAGCATCGCGGTGCCGTACATGGCGATCATGGCGGCGCCGATGGCCGAGGTGATGTGGTCGTACGCGGGTGCGATGTCCGTCGTGAGCGGCCCGAGGGTGTAGAACGGCGCGGAGTGGCAGAGTTCCTGCTGGAGGTCGACGTTCTCCTTGATCTTGTGCATCGGCACGTGACCGGGGCCCTCGACCATCACCTGTACGCCGTACTCCCACGCGATCGACGTCAGCTCGCCCAGCGTACGCAACTCTGCGAATTGAGCCGCGTCGTTGGCGTCGGCGATCGACCCGGGCCGCAGCCCGTCGCCGAGCGAGAAGGTGATGTCGTAGCGGGCGAAGATCTCGCAGAGTTCGCGGTAGTGCGTGTAGAGGAAGTTCTCCTCGTGGCGGGCGAGGCACCAGGCCGCCATGATCGAGCCGCCGCGCGAGACGATGCCGGTGACCCGGTCGGCGGCGAGCGGTACGTGCGCGAGCAGTACCCCGGCGTGCACGGTCATGTAGTCGACGCCCTGCTCGGCCTGCTCGATGACCGTGTCCCGGAAGATCTCCCAGGTGAGCTTGAGCGGGTCGCCCTTGACCTTTTCGAGGGCCTGATAGATCGGGACGGTGCCGAGCGGGACGGCCGACGCGCGGATGATCGCCTCGCGGGTGGCGTGGATCGACGGGCCGGTCGAGAGGTCCATCACGGTGTCGGCGCCCCACCTGGTCGCCCAGCGCATCTTCTCGACCTCTTCGGCCACGTCGAAGGTGACGGCGCTGGTGCCGATGTTGGCGTTGATCTTCACGAGGAAACGGGAACCGATGATCATCGGTTCGAGCTCGGGGTGGTGGATGTTGGCCGGGATCACCGCTCGACCGGCCTCGACCTCGGCGCGGACCACCTCGGCGGGCAAGCCCTCGCGGATCGCGATGAACTCCATCTCGGGGGTGACGATGTCCGCCCGTGCGCACTGCAACTGCGTCACCGGCAGGCCTGCCGCCGCCCGCGCCGCCACCCAGTCCTTCCGCGGCAGCTGCTCGAAATCTGTCGGCCCCGACGTGTCGTAGAGCCGCACCGGGGCGTTGCCGTCGGCGAGCTCCACCTCGGCGAACGGCACCCGGAGCTCCGAAACGTAGACTTTGTTCCTCATGACGGTCCCCATTCGTTGTGATCAAGCGGTCCCGGCCCCGCGCCGAGCTTCCAGTCCATGGCGCCCGCGAGCGCTCGGCTGACGTAGTCCTTGGCGCGGCGCACGGCGTTGTCGACGGTCTCGCCACGGGCGAGCATCGCGGTGATCGCGGCGGAGAACGTGCAGCCCGTACCGTGGTTGTTGCGGGTATTGACTCGCCGGGATCGCAGGAACTGCGCACCCTTCGGCGTCCAGATCGCGTCCACCGAATCGGGACCGCCGAGATCTCCGCCGGTGATGACGACATAGGTCGAGTTGCTGTTGGAGAGCTGCGCCGCCGCGCCGGCCATGTCGTTGGGCGTCTCCACCCGCCAGCCCAGCAGCGCGGATGCTTCCTCGCGGTTGGGGGTGACGACGGTGGCGTAGGGCAGCAGCCGCTCGATCGCCCCCCGCACGCCGAGCCGCTGGCCGGTCGACGAGACCAGCACCGGGTCGATGACGAGGTGCTTGAAGGCGCCGTTGCGCGCTCGCGCCGCCACCTGCGCGGCGGCTTCGCTCGATCCGAGCATCCCGACCTTCGCCGCCGCCACCGGCAGGTCGTCGAGGACCGCTGCGAGCTGCGTGCCGACCACCGCGCCGGGTACGGCGAAGACATCGTGCACGCCGAGCGTGTTCTGTGCCGTCAGCGCTGTGATCACGCTGGCGCCGTAGCAGCCGTACGCGACGAAGACCTTGAGATCGGCCTGGATTCCGGCACCGCCGCTCGCGTCGGAGCCGGCGATGGTGAGGGCAACGGGAGGAGTCATGAGCTCACCCTTGCATCTTCAATCATGATCGCCTATGGCTACCTGGGAAACCGCCGCCGCTGGGGCGTGAGAGGCGGCGGTTTCCCAGACGGCGCGGCCACTCTCCGACGTGGACGCGTGGGCGTGGAACCGGCGCGGGATGCGGCCCGCGAGCCGTGCCAGCCGACCGGCGATCACCGCGTGGCGCATCGCCCCGGCCATGAGTTCTGGCTCGATTGCCCTGGTCACGGCGCTGGCGACGAGGACGGCATCGCACCCGAGCTCCATCGCGATCGCCGCGTCGCTCGCCGTGCCGATCCCGGCGTCGAGAATCACCGGGCAGCTCACCATCTCGCGGATGAGCGCGATGTGGTGCGGATTGCCGACACCCAGACCGGACCCGATCGGCGACCCCGCAGGCATGACCGCGGCGGCACCAGCGTCGGCGAGCCGCCGGGCCAGGATCGGATCATCGCTGGTGTAGGGCAGCACGGTGAACCCGTCGGCGACCAGCTCCTCGGTCGCGCGCAGCAGCTCGACGCCGTCGGGCAGCAGCGTACGTTCGTCGCCGATCACCTCCAACTTGATCCAGTCTGTGGCGAACGCCTCCCGCGCCATCCGGGCGGTCCAGCACGCGTCGGCCGCGGTGTAGCAGCCGGCCGTGTTCGGCAGCACGCCGACACCGAGCCGCTCCAGCAGTCCGAGCAGCCCGTGGGTGTGGTGGCCGAACCGGCGCAGCGCAACGGTCACCAGCTCGGTGCCGCTCGCCGTGATCGCCCGTTCCAGCGCATCGAGGCTGGTGGCGCCGCCCGTGCCGAGGATGAGGCGCGAGCCGAGCTTCGCGTCGCCGATCGCCAACGTGTCCATCATGATCAGCCGCCCTGCGTCGCGGTGAGGATCTCCAGGCGGTCGTGGTCACGGAGCACCGCGGCGGGCCAGCCGCCACGGGGCACGACCTCGCCGTTGAGCGCGACGGCGACGCCCCGCTCCGGCAGCTCCAGCTCAGCCGCGATCGTCGCGACCGTCGTGCCGTTCCCGAGTTCGGACTCCGTACCGTTGATCCAGATCACTCCGCAACGCCTCTCGGATCAGCGGAGGGCGGCCCGAACGCCGTGATCTCCGCGGGGGCACGCCCGGTCGTGACGAGCTCCGCGATCGCCGTCGCCGTAATCGGGGTGAGCGCGATCCCGTTGCGGTAGTGCCCGGCGGCGACCACGATCCGCACCCCGTCGCGCGGCGGCAGCTCACCGAGGTAGGGCGCGTTGGACGGCGTACCGGGCCGGAACCCGACCCGGACGCCCTCAAAGGCCGCCCGCTCCAGCTCCGGCAGCAGCATGAACGCGTCCCGCAGCAGCGTGTGCACCCCTCCGGCGGTCGGCTGGGTCAGCGTCTCCTCGGACGAGGTGGCTCCGATCACGATCTCGCCGCCCGCCCGGGGCACGAGGTAGACGTGCCGGCCGTCGACGATGCCGCGGACCATGTAACGCAGCATGTGTCGCAGGGGTTCCTCGGTGAGGCGGATGCGGAGCGTCTCCCCGCGTACCGGATGGATCGGAAGATCGAGCAGCGCGGCCGTGCCGGTCCCGGCGGCGACCACGACGACAGCCGGGCGCCGGTCGATCACCTCGGCCAGCCGCTGCGCGCCGGTGTCCTGGAACCGCACCCCCGCCGCCCGGCACGCGGCGAGCAGCGCGGAGTGCAGCAGGCCGGGATCGGCCTGCGCGTCGATGCCCGCGAAGGCACCGCCGCGCACCCGGGGCGCGAGCATCGGCTCCCGCGAGCGCAACCCGGCGCCGCTGAGCCGCTCGACGGGCAGCCCGAGACTCTCCTGATAGGACGCGGATCGCTGGATCTCGGCATGGTCGTCGCCGGTCAGGCCCACCATCAACGAGCCGCACTCCCGGTAGCCGATCTCCCGCCCCAGCGCCGCCGCGAACTCCGGCCAGCGCCGCGTCGACTCGACCAGCAGCGCGGTCAGCGGCGACTCCCCGAAGGTCGCCTCCGCCACCGGTGCGATCATCCCCGCCGAAGCGTGCCACGCGCCGAGGCTGCCGTCGTGGTGCACGGTCACCGAGCAGCCGCGCAGCGCGCACTGCCAGGCGATGCCGAGCCCGATCGGCCCCGCTCCCAGCACCACGACATCGACCCCGGTCACGCCGGAGCCCGTCACCCCAGTGCCCGGAGCAGCTCGGCGGTCGCGCGCGCCGGGTCGGCCGCGTCGCGGATCGCGCCGATCACGGCCAGCCCGTGCGCGCCCGCCGCAAGCACCGCCGGCACGTCCCGCACGGTCAGTCCCCCAATGGCGATCACAGGGGTACGCCCGGCAGCCGCCACCACCTCCGCAAGCCCGGCCAGCCCGATCACGGCAGCCGCAACGTCCTTGGTGAAGCTCGGATTTACCTGCCCGCACCCCAGGTAGTCGGCGTGCTCCAGCACCTCGGCCGCCCGTCCGGGCCGACGCGCGCTCGCACCGAGGACGGCCCGATCGCCGAGGATGCGGCGGCTCACCTCGATCGGCAGGTCGTCGGCACCGACGTGGGCACCGGTCGCCCCCACCGCGAGCGCAACGTCGAGCCGGTCATTGATCAGGCAGACGGCACCGCGGGCCTCGCACTCGTGCGCTACCTTGACGGAGAGCTCGAACGCCTCCCGGTCGGTGACGTCGTCAGCCACGCGCACCTGGATGAGGGGGGCACCTGCGGAGAGCGCCGCTCGCGCTATCTCCAGCGAGTCGGTGACGACATGAAGCCGCGGAATATCCATCGAGAATCCTTCCTGCGCCGGCATGATCCGGATCAGGTTCGACGGTCGGGGCTACAGAGCCCCCTCTCAGCCCGGTGCACCGGACTCCCGTGGGTTACCTGCCGGAGCCTACGGCGCATCGCGGTAATGATGCAACCGTGGCTCCGGCAGGTGTCGGTGCTTCGAGACTCGGACCTGCCACTGGCTCAACCTCCGCTGATAGTCCCGCCTGCGCCGGTCGCGGTAGAAGGTCTCGGGCGGTCTGGCCAGCCCGTAGATGTCGGCCCACCACTCGCCCGGCTCGGGATCAGGAATGACGTCGAGGTGCGCGGGGTAGAGCCGCTCGGCGCCGTCGCGCAGGTCGTCCCTCGTCTTCATCGGCTGCAGGACGTTGCCGTCCGGATCGACCACCGCCAGGAAGAACCCGGCCGCTGCCAGCAGGGTGGCGAAGGTGTTGATGCTCGGCAGGATCGTGCCCGACTCGGACCGGCCGACGGTCGCGGCGGAGACCTTCGCGGCCCGGGCCAGCTCGCGTTGGCTCAGGTCGGAGCGCCGCCGCGCCGCCCGCAGGATCCCGGAGATCGGGAAGGGCGGGCAGATCGGAATCGCGGGCTGGCTTCTCGGCACGCCAACAGCATCGCCATATTTGCGGAGGTTCACCATCGGCTGTGGATAACTCAGGAGATATCCACAGCTCACCCGGCGGTCTCCGGGTAAGTCTGCGCCGCGCTTTGCTCTGCTTACACGGACGCATCACCGGCTAAGTCCGGACATTCCCGGTGATGCGCAGGTGTAAGCAGAGCAAAGCGTCGCGCGAGCTAGGTGATGGGCGTGCGCTCCCTCGCGCCGCATGTGGACAACCCGTTGCCGGCTGTGGACGGCGATCGGCCCCGGGTGATCGCCGTGAACGACGACCGACCCGAGGCCGATGAAGGTTGGCGGTGCCGTCAGGTCCGGCTAGCGGACATCCCAGACCGGTTGCGGGGTCTCGGTGACCTCACCATCGGTGGCGAAGAGCAGGAACCGGTCGAACGACTTCGCGAACCAGCGATCGTGCGTCACCGTGATCACCGTGCCCTCGAACTTCGCCAACCCCTCCTGCAGCGCTTCGGCCGAGGCGAGGTCGAGGTTGTCCGTGGGCTCGTCGAGCAGCAGCAGCGTGGCCCCCGACAGCTCCAGCATGAGCACCAGGAACCGGGCCTGTTGACCGCCGGAGAGCGTGCCGAACTTCTGGTCCCCCTGCGTGGCGAGCTCATAGCGGTCGAGCTTGCGCATCGCCTCGTGCCGGTCCATGCCCTGCCGGTTGTCGTCGCCGCGCCAGAGGATCTCCACCAGCGTGCGGTCGACGAGTTCCGGCCGGTCGTGGGTCTGCGAGAAGTGACCGGGCTTCACCCGGGCGCCGAGCCGCGCGTTGCCCTCGTGCCGGACGAAGGTGTGCTTGCCGCCGTCGACGGACGACTCGACTCCGTCGGTCCCGCCCCGGGCGAGCAGCCGCAGGAAGTGTGACTTGCCGGTGCCGTTGGCGCCGAGGACGGCGAGGCGGTCGCCGTACCAGAGCTCCAGGTCGAAGGGGAAGGTCAGGTCGGTGAGCTCCAGCTGCTCGCAGATGACGCTGCGCTTGCCGGTCCGTCCGCCGGCGAGGCGCATCTTGATCTCCTGGTCCTTCGGCGGCAGCGACGGAGCACCGGCCTCCTCGAACTTCTCCAGCTTCGTCATCGCCGACTGGTAGCGCGAGGCCATCTTGGAGTTGTAGGCGGCCTTCTGCTTGTACATCAGCATCTGCTGGCGGAGCTTCTCGTGCTCCTCATCCCAGCGCTTACGGTTCTCTTCCATCTTCTCGTGCCGGACATAGCGGGCGTCGTGCCAACTGGCGAAGCCACCGGGGTGGATCCAGGCCGAACCGCCCTCGACCGCCACGACCCGGTCGGCGGTCTGATTGAGCAACTCCCGGTCGTGGGAGACGTAGAGCACCGACTTGGTCGACTCGCGCAGGCGCTGCTCCAGCCAGCGTTTCGCGGGCACGTCGAGGAAGTTGTCCGGCTCGTCGAGCAGGAGCACCTCCTCGGGGCCCCGGAGCAGCATCTCCAGGGCGAACCGCTTCTGCTGGCCGCCGCTGAGGGTGCGAACGGGGCGATCGCGGCAGGCGTCCCACGACAGCTCCAGCACGAGGATGCTCACGGTGTCGAAGAGCACCTCGGCGTCGTACCCCCCGGATTCTCCCCACGCGGTGAGCGCGTTGGCGTAGGCGATCTGGGCCCGCTCGGTCGGGTCGGCCTGCATCGCGCGCTCGGCCTTCGCCAGGCGCTCGCCCGCGGCCCGGACCGTCGGCGGAGCCAGCGACAGCGCCATGTCGGCGAGCGTGGTGTCGTCACCGATCATGCCGATGAACTGGCGCATGACACCGAGGCCACCGGCGCGCGCGATGCCGCCGGTCTTGGTCGGCAGGTCGCCCGCGACCATCCGCAACAGCGTCGTCTTGCCCGCGCCGTTGGGACCGACGAGCGCGATCTTGGCGCCCTCGCCCACCCGGAACGAGACCTCCGAGAAGAGCTGGCGACCATCCGGCAGCACGTAGCCGACACCCGAGACATCCACATAACCCACGGCCGCATCCTGCCTGATCAGGCACCCATCCCGCGACTCGTTTTGCGCCAAGATCGTCGCAACTCTTCAAGAGTTGTGGCTTCAGGCCGCCAGGCCTTAAGCACAACTCTTGAAGAGTTGCGACGATCTTGGCCTAGGGAACACGGATCGTGCCCGTGGCGATCGGGACCACCTCGCCCGAGACGGTCGCGTTCGTCACTACGCCATCGACCGCGGTCACCGTGCACGACAGCAGCGACGGCCGATCGATGAAGGTGCCCTGGTGGACCGTGTAGCGCGCCGTCCCCGAGGCCGGGAGCAGCCCCGAGGTGACGAGCCAGACGCCGAGCCCCAGCGCGGCCGAGCCGGTCGCGGGATCCTCCGGTACGCCGAGGCCCGGGCAGAAGACCCGGGACTGCGCGGACCGGGAATCGGGGTCCCAGGCGAAGGCGCAGACATCGGTGAGGCCGTGGCGGCGGGCGGCCGCACCGTCGACCGACGCCCTGGCCAGCGCCTCCGCGGTCACCGGCAGGAACGGGAACTCCAGACCGCAGCCCGCCCGGCGCACCACGCCGACGACATCGGCGCCGGTGAGGCCGGTGATCTCCAGCAGCGGTGCCGGGTCCAGCGGATCGCCGACCGTGGCCGCCCCGCCGGTCAGCGTCGCCGCACCGCCGACGACCGCGATCGGGAGGATGCCCGCGCCGCACTCCTGCGTCAGCGTGCCCGGCTCGGCGAGCCCGCGCCGGGTCACCATCACCGCCGCCCCGACGCTCGGGTGTCCGGCGAACGGCAACTCCCGGTCCGGGGTGAAGATCCGCGCTCGATAGGTCGCCTGCGACGAAGGCAACACGAAGATAGTTTCGGAGAGGTTGAACTCCTTCGCCAGCACGAGCATCTGCTGGCCGGAGAGGTCGTCGGCGCCGAAGACCACGGCCAATGGATTGCCGGCAAAGGGTCGATCGGTGAATACGTCGACTATCTCGTACGCCAAGCTGATCATTCAGACACCGTAGGCCATTACGCTGTGTGGGTGGCCTCGTCGAACAGGGTATATGTCGCCCGTCTCGCCGGCCTGACCGTCTTCGATCCCAATGGTGATCAGGTGGGCAGGGTGCGAGATGCCGTGGCGCGTGTCCGCGCGGCCGGACGACCCCCGCTCGTGGTCGGGCTGATCGCGGAGATGCCCATGCGCCGCCGCATCTTTTTGCCGATCGGCCGGGTGACCTCACTGGACGCCGAGAGCGTCGTGCTCAACACCGGCACCCTCAACCTGCGCCGCTTCGAGAAGCGCGCCGGCGAGATGCTCATCCTGGAGGAGCTCCTCGACCGCCGCGTGTCCTTCGTCGACGACGGCTCCCCCGGCGTCGTGATCGACGTGGCGATGGAGTCCGATCGCAGCGGCGAGTGGACCCTCGGCAGGCTCGCGGTGCGCGAGGTCACCGGCCGCCTCAGCCGCCGCGGCCAGTTACACCAAGTCGACTGGTACGAGGTGAGCGGCCTCCTCGCACCCCCCGCCGACCAGGGCACCGAGTCCCTCCTGGCGGTGCTGGAGAAGATGCGCCCCGCCGACCTCGCCCATGCCCTGCAGGAGATGTCGGATGCGCGGCGCAACGAGGTCGCCAAGGCGCTCGACGACGAGCGGCTCGCCGACGTGATGTCCGAGCTTCCCGAGCACGACCAGGTCGAGATCCTCGGCACGCTCGACCGGGAACGCGCCGCCGACGTGCTGGAGGAGATGGACCCCGACGACGCCGCCGACCTCCTCGCCGAGCTGCCCCCGCCGGAGCAGGAGGTGCTGCTGGACCTCATGCACCCCGACGAATCCCGCCCGGTCCGAGCGCTGATGATCTATGCCGAGGGCACCGCGGGCGCGGTCATGACGAGCGAACCCGTCATCCTCACCCCCGACGCGACGGTGGCGGAGGCCCTGGCTCGGGTACGCGAGCCGCAGGTCTCCCCGTGCGTCGCCGCGCAGGTCTTCGTGACCCGTCCGCCCATGGCTACGCCGACCGGCCGCTATCTCGGGATGGTGCACTTCCAGCGGCTGCTCCGCGAGCCGCCCGCCTCGCTGGTCGGCAGCATCGTCGAGAACGACGTCGACCCGCTGCACCCCGACACCACGCTGCAGGGGATCACCCGGCGAATGGCGACCTACAACATGGTGGCGATGCCCGTCGTCGACGACAAGGGACGGCTCGTCGGCGCCGCCACCGTCGACGACCTGCTCGACCATCTGCTCCCCGACGACTGGCGAGAGCACCGTGAGTGACCTCCGCCGCCTCGACCAGCCCCGGGAGCCCCGGCGGCTGACCCTTCCTCGCTTCAACCCGGAGGCGTTCGGCCGCTGGTCGGAGCAGATCGCCCGGTTCATGGGGACGGCTCGGTTCCTCGTCTACATGACCGTCTTCATCCTGGCGTGGCTCGCCTGGAACGTGCTGGCGCCGTCGGATCTGCAGTTCGACCCGTACACCTTCACGTTCTTGACCTTGCTCTTGTCCCTGCAGGCCTCCTATGCGGCGCCGTTGATCCTGCTCGCGCAGAACCGGCAGGCGGACCGCGACCGGTTGACGATGGAGGAGGACCGGCGGCGGGCGGCGATGCAGAAGGCCGAGACGGAGTTCCTGGCGCGGGAGATCGCGTCGCTGCGGATCGCGCTGGGCGAGGTCGCCACTCGCGACTTCCTGCGGTCGGAGCTGTCGCGGCTGGCCGAGGAGTTGGATGAGGCCGCTCATCGGCGTCAGCAGTTGGATCGCAAGCATCATCAGCGGGAGCTGAAGGCTGCTCGGCGTGATTCATTCGACGACTTCTCGGATACTGACGGGTGATCTTGTGGGGGCGGTGTGGGGCGGGGACGACCACTCTGGGCGGTCAGGCTTGATCCCGTCGTGGTCGTCCCCGCCCCACACCTCCGCTTGACCAGAGTTGCTGGTGGGGGCGCCTCTTACGGTTCGGGATCAACCGCACAGACGGTGCCCGTGTTCCGTTGGGTTCGACAGAATCGTGGTCGCGTTCCAGCGCTTGACCACCTGTCACGGCCGATCCTTGATCGTCGCAACTCTTGAAGAGTTGGTGTTATGCGCGCGTTAGCGGCCTGCTGGCTTGAGGCCTAGGGACTTGCCCAGGAGGGACTCCTTGCGGAGGGCCAGGCGGTCGGCCACCTGGGTGAGGGCCTTGGCCGCCGGGGAGTCGGGAGCGGCCAGGACGACCGGGTTGCCGGCGTCGCCGGACTCCCTGACCAGGGTGTCCAGGGGGATCTGACCCAGCAGGGGAACCTTGGCGCCCAGCAGGGTGGTGAGGGAGTCGGCCACGGTCTGGCCGCCGCCGGAGCCGAAGATGTCCATGCGCTCGCCGGTGGGGAGCTCCAGCCAGGACATGTTCTCCACCACGCCGACGATGCGCTGGTGGGTCTGGACGGCGATGGAGCCGGCGCGCTCGGCGACCTCGGCTGCCGCCATCTGGGGGGTGGTGACGATGAGGATCTCGGCGTTGGGGAGGAGCTGGGCGAGGGAGATCGCCACGTCGCCGGTGCCGGGCGGCAGGTCCAGGAGGAGCACGTCGAGGTCGCCCCAGTAGACATCGGCGAGGAACTGCTGGAGGGCCCGGTGGAGCATGGGGCCGCGCCAGACGACCGCGGCGTTGCCCGCGGTGAACATGCCGATCGAGATGACCTTCACCCCGTGCGACTGGGGCGGCATGATCATGTCTTCGACCTGGGTGGGGCGGCCGTCGGCGCCGAGCATGCGCGGCACCGAGTGGCCGTAGATGTCGGCGTCGATGACACCGACGCTCAGGCCGCGGGCGGCGAGGCTGGCGGCGAGGTTGACCGTGACGCTGGACTTGCCGACGCCGCCCTTGCCGGAGGCGACCGCGTAGACCCGGGTCCTCGACCCCGGCTGCGCGAACGGGATGACCGGCTCGGCCGCCTTGGGGCCGCGCAGGGTGGCCTGGAGTCCCTGCCGCTGCTCGGGGCTCATCACGCCGAAGTCGATCACCACGGCACTGACCCCGGCCACCTGCATCGTGGCCTCGGTGATGTCGGTCCGCAGCTTGTCCTTGAGCGGGCAGCCCGCCACGGTGAGCAGGATGCGGATCGTGGCGACGCCGTCGTCGACGGTGACCGAGTCGACCATCCCGAGCTCGGTGATGGGACGGCGGATCTCGGGATCGTTGACCTTCGCCAGGTTGGCGGTGATCGCTTCGGTGAGCGTCGTGACAGGCGCGGACATGGACCCCATGCTACGTCCAGGCCGGCCCGGGACCGGCAGTCGCAGCGCCCGGTGTGAGACGTTCCCCACCGGATGGCGCCCCCGAACGCGAAAAACCGCGCGCCGCAAGGGGCAGGGCGCGCGGTCAATCTATGGACATCGTCGCATGGCCGTCCGGCGCCGTCCAGGTTTCGGCGAAGTACTGGCTGCTAGGAGGGTACGGCGATCAGCTCAACGGCCGATCAGGTCGCGTCGACGAACCGGCTTCCCGAGACAGCCGGCGGCTCCGGCGTGGTCGGCGCGGTGGAGGAGACCTTGCGGGGGTCGAACTCACCCGCCGTCGACTTCACGTCGTCGGCGATCGACCGGACATCGTTGCGGACGTCGTCGAACATCCCCTGCAGCGGCTTGCGCAGCGCTGCCTCTTCTTCCTCGCTGAGCAGGTGCTTGCGCATGAAGGTCTTGGGGTTGAGGTCCTCGAGCGAGATGTCGGTGCCGAGCTCGCGGCTCAGGTCACCCGTGGCGTTGCGGGCCATGTTGCGCAGATTGCGCAGCATGCGCATGCCGTCGGCGATGGCGTTGGGCAGCTTCTCGCCGAAGATCAACAGAGCGATCAGCAGGAGAGCGAAGAACTCCCAACCGTTCAGATTCTCGAAGATCCCCATCACTGCCTCTCGTCACCAGCGCCGCAGACCGGCAGACCCAGCGTACGCACGCTTGCCGCCCGCGGCTACTGCGCTTATCGACCGAGAGGTTGGCTTCCGCAGCTATTTGGCGTCGGCGACGAGCGTGACGGTCACCCGTTGACGATCGGAGCCCCGCAGGAACTCCACCGTCACCGCCGTCCCGGGAGCGTATTTGCGCACCATGGCGATGAGGTCGGCCGACTCGGCGAGCTGGTGCCCGTCGATCGTGACGACCACGTCGCCGCC
This sequence comes from Allocatelliglobosispora scoriae, assembly GCF_014204945.1. NCBI lineage: Bacteria > Bacillati > Actinomycetota > Actinomycetes > Micromonosporales > Micromonosporaceae > Allocatelliglobosispora > Allocatelliglobosispora scoriae. The sequence goes on along the minus strand of NZ_JACHMN010000002.1, from coordinate 4,096,229 downwards.
GCGCAGGCCGGCCCCCGCCGCCGGTCCGGCCGGGTCGACGGTCGCGAGGCGTACGCCCTTGTGCGAGTCCTCCAGCCGCGCCCCGATGACGGTACGCCGGGCGTGCCCGGTCTTGATGATCTCCTCGGCGACCCGTTTCGCCTGGTTGATCGGGATGGCGAAGGCGAGGCCGATGTTGCCCGACGACGCGTCGTCCGTCGCCAGCGACTTGATCACCGAGTTGATGCCGATCACCTCACCACCGCTGTTGAGCAGCGGGCCACCGGAGTTGCCGTGGTTGATGGCGGCATCGGTCTGGATCGCCGCGTAATACCGCTGCTGCCCGGCATCCCCCGCGACGAGGGTCCGGTCCAGCGCGCTGACGATGCCGGAGGTGACCGTCGAGGTCAGGGCCAGTGGTGATCCGATCGCGAGCACCGGATCGCCGACCGCCACCTGATCCGAGTCGCCGAGCTGCACCGGGGTCAGCCCGTCGGCACTCACCTTGATCACGGCGACGTCCGACTCCGGATCGGTACCGACGACCTTGGCAGGCGCCGTGCTCCCGTCGTTGAAGAGCACGGTGACGTTGGATCCGCCCGAGACGACGTGATCGTTGGTGATCACGTAGCCGTCCTTGCTCACCACGAACCCGGAGCCGAGCGCGGTGCCGCCGGCAACGGGTACGCGTACCGTCACGACACTCGGCAGCACCCGGCCGATCACGGCCGCGTAGGAATCGGGTGCACGTTGAGCGATCGCCGGTGCCATGTGGGTCGCGCCGAGAAGGTTCTCCCGCTGCTCGGCGGGGCTGCTCAGCCCGATCCCGATCGCGGCACCGAGCGCGCCAGCGGTCAGCGTCATCACTCCGGCGAGCGCCACCAGGGCGACAAGACGCTTTCGCGGGTACGCCGGTCCGGGCAGCTGCTCGGGAGCCGGTTGGCCCGGTGCGGCCGGGACGGCGTACATGGTCGCGGGCGACTCCGGGTCGCGCCACGGATCATTGGCCGCGTCGCTCCACCAGTGCGCGCCATCGCGCTCATTGCCGCTGCTCTGCATCACGTGAACGCCTCTCGTCTCTCCCGTCCACAATTACACGAAAGCGACTTTCACGACGTTTTTTCACGGCATTGCCGAGGTAACCCCCAAAATTCGCGTTGATCAAGGGAAGACTCACCATCCCGGGTGCCCGATTTGCGGCGAGTCTTCCCTTGATCAACGCGAATTTTGGGGGCGGGGGGCGGGCGGGGAGGGGTTAGCGGCGGACTGCGGTGAGGACTCCGTCGATGCTGGGGAGGAGGGCTGCGGTCCAGGTGCGGTCGTCGGCGCGGACGTCTTCGGCGAGAGTGCCTCGGCCCGCGCCGATCACCACCAGGGTGCCGCTGGGGCGGAGCAGGCGGGCGGCGGCGGCCACGCAGGCAGCGCGCTCGGTCGGCTCGCCGTCGACGAGGACCAGGTCGTAGGCGCCGTCGGAGAGGCGGGGCAGCACCTCGAGCGCGCGGCCCGCGATGACCCGGCTGCGGCCCGAGGCGAACCCGGCCTCCAGGAAGATCCGCCGGGCCATCCGCTGGTGCTCGGCGTCGGGATCGATCGTGGTGAGCACGCCCTCGGGGCGCATCCCGCGCAGCAGCCAGAGCCCGCTGTAGCCGGTACCGGTGCCGATCTCGATGACGGACTTGGCGCCGGAGGCCGCCGCGAGGACGCGCAGCAGCGCACCGGTCGCGGCGGAGACGGTGGTGAGACCGAGCTCCCCGGCCAGGCCACGAGCGGTCTGCAGGACGAGATCCTCCGTCGCGAAGGACTCGGCCTGTTGGCCGGACACTATGGACTGGCCGAACTGCCTGATCATGACCTCTCTCCGATCGTTCCTGATCGGAGAGAGTAGTAGTTGACCGACCACCCAGGCGAACGCGATAAGCGCGTTACAGGGACTCGAACCAGCGCACCAGGGTTCGCACACCCCAGCCGGTCGCGCCCTTGGCGAGCTCGCCGTTGGCGGAGTCGGCCCAGGACGGCGACGACATGTCGATGTGCGCCCACCGGTCGTGCTGCTCACCGGTGAACTCGCGCAGGTAGAGCGCGGCGGTGATGGTGCCCGCCGCGGAGACCTCGGTCGAGTTGTAGAGGTCGGCGATCTCGCTCACGACCGCGGCGCGGTAGTCGCCGGGGAGCGGGAGCTGCCAGACCGACTCCCCCGCCGCCTTGGCGGCCTCGCTGAGCGCCTTGACCAGTGCGTCGTCCTCGGAGAAGAGAGCAGCGATCCGCTTGCCGAGGGCGACCCGGGAGGCGCCGGTCAGCGTCGCCAGGTCGATCAGGTAGTCGGGGTCGTAGGTCTCGACGGCGTAGGCGAGGGCGTCGCCGAGCACGACGCGGCCCTCGGCGTCGGTGCTGCGCACCTCGGTGGTGAGGCCGCCGTAGTGCTTGATCACGTCGCCCTGCCGCCACGAGGTGCCGGAGACGAGGTTCTCCGCGAGCGCGACGAGGGCGGTGACCCGGACCGGCAGCTCCAGCTCGGCGGCGGCGAGGGTGGCACCGACGACCGCGGCACCGCCGCCCATGTCCTTGCGCATGAGCGCCATCGCGTCGGCGGGCTTGATGTCGATGCCGCCGGTGTCGAAGGTGATGCCCTTGCCGACGAGCACGACGTGCCGGGTCGCACCCTCGGGCGCGTAGTCGAGGCGGAGCAGGCGCGGACCCCGGGAGGAGCCCGAACCGACGGCGAGGATGCCGTTGAAGCCGTCGGCCGCGAGCTCGGCGGGGTCCCAGACCTTGATCTCGATCCGGCCGCCCCGCTCGGTGACCTGGTCGACGAACCACTCGGGGGTCTTCACACCGGAGGGCATGTTGGTGAGGTCCCGGGCGAAGCGCGTGTGGGTGGCGACGATGCGAGCGGTGTCGATGGCCCGCTGGTCCACGCCGGGCGCGTGCAGACGCAGGCCGGTCAGCTTGGGGCCGTCGTCAGGACCTGGCTCGACGAGGCGGAATTTGTATTCGGCGAGCCAGGCGCCCTCGGCGAAACCGCGGACGGCGGCGGCCGGCTCCCGGGCCGAGGTGATCTCGATCGTGACGGAGGTCTCTTTTACTGATGACCTGGTCACAGCGGCTCCGGCGGACCGCCAACCGGCTTCGTCGCCCTCGCCGATGCCCACAAACAGGACTTTGGATGTCTCCTGGAGCGGACGGTGCAGAATATGGACTTCACCGGCTTTACCGGAGTGCGCGACCTGGGCGAGAAAGGCCTCGGCCTCGGCTCGGAGATCGTCGGGAAGGGAGGTGGCGACCACGGCTGCCGAGGCAGAGCCTTCGGGCTTCGACACGGGGAACGCGACCACGCCGGGCGCGGCTCCGATGATGGGTTCGTCGGGACCGGCGGTGAAGGCGATATCGAGCATGCACCCACCTTAGTGGGCGGGATGATCCAAAGAGAACGGCCAAGCGCACCAGCACGGGGGGCCGCCACTCACCCGTGCCAGTGCGCTCGATCAAGTTGTGTGTCTGGAACGGTCGTCAGCCGACGGCTTCCTTGAGGGCTTCACCAAGACGCGTGGCCTCGTCGGGGGTCATCTCGACCACCAGGCGACCGCCGCCCTCCAGCGGCACCCGCATGACGATGCCCCGGCCCTCCTTGGTGACCTCCAGCGGACCGTCGCCCGTCCGCGGCTTCATCGCCGCCATCTCTGTCTCCCCTCAGACTTCCCACCGTTACGGGCTCGCCCCGCCACGGTCGACCACGCGGCATCGCGGTGCCCCCGCGAACGGGCTGGCGGCACTGCGCAATCGTGTGGTCTAGGCGGCGGCGTGACCGGCTGGGTCGGCCGACACACCGCGCCGATTAATGATTTTCCCTGATGCTGGCCACACTTCCCAAACCGGGCCGCCTAGGATGTGACAGTGCCTGGCAAAAATGCCTACAAACTGTCACAATAATCGGTCATGCAGGCCCGGTCGGCTCTCTTCGATCTCTACGGGGATCACCTCCGCGTTCGCGGTGGACGCGCACCCGTCGCCGCGCTCGTTCGTCTGCTCGCACCTGTCAAGATCGCCGCACCGGCTGTGCGCACCGCCGTGTCGCGGATGGTACGGCAAGGTTGGCTCGCGCCCGCGCGACTCACCGGTGGCCCTGGGTACCAATTGACGCCGAAAGCATCCCGTCGGCTCGACGAGGCGGCCAGCCGGATCTATCGCACCGCCCGGGCCGCCTGGGACGGGCGTTTCGACCTGCTGATCGTCGTGCCGCCCGCCGACCGCCGGGCCCGCGAGCGCCTCGCCGACGACCTGACCTTCCTGGGCTACGGCCGGCTCGGCGACGAGACCTGGGTCGGTGCGCGCCCCTCCGCCGAGGTCGATCAGCTCCTCATCGACGCCGGGATCCCGGCCGAGCGCTTCTCGGCGAGCCACCACCGCGGCGTGCCGGGCTCGATGGCCCTGGTCCGCAGCGCCTGGGACCTCGCCGCGGTCGGGGCCGCCTACACCGACTTCGTCGAGCGGATGCGGCCCGTCGTCGCCCCGGTCAACGGCCGATCGCCGGATGATCAGGCTTATGCGGCGCGCTTCGTGCTCGTACACGAGTGGCGTAGTTTTCTCTTTCGCGACCCGCAACTGCCCGCGGCGCTGCTGCCCGACGACTGGCCGGGCGCGACGGCAGCGAGCTTCTTCGATCGCCATGCGGCTCGGCTGCGACCGGCAGCCGACCGATTCGTCGCCACCTGCCTTGAGGAGTCATGACATGGCCGACCCACTGCTCATCGACCACACCGACGGTGTCGCCACGCTGACGCTCAACCGACCCGAGGCGATGAACGCGCTCAACGTCGCGCTCAAGCAGGCGCTGCGCGACGCGGTGATCGAGCTCAACGCCGAGCCCGGCGTGCGCGCGGTGGTGATCACGGGCGCGGGCGAGCGGGCCTTCTGCGTCGGCCAGGACCTGCGCGAGCACCTCGGCTTCCTGAAGTCGGGCGATCCGTCGCCGCTGGGCACGGTGGTCGAGCACTACAACCCGCTGGTCACAGCGCTCGCCGAGCTCAACGTGCCGGTGATCGCGGCGGTGCGCGGTGCCGCCGCCGGGGCGGGTGCCTCGCTGGCGCTGCTCGCGGACTTCCGGATCGGCGGGCCGTCGACGAGCCTGCTGATGGCGTTCGCAAAGGTCGGCCTCGCCGGTGACAGCGGCATCTCGTGGTCCCTGCCGCGCCTCGTCGGCCACGCGAAGGCGCTGGAGCTGCTGCTGCTCGCGGAGCCGGTCGGCGCGGCCGAGGCGCACCGGCTCGGGCTGCTGACGCGGGTCGCCGAGACCGACGACGAGATCCTTCCGGCCGCGCAGGAGCTCGCCGCGCGGCTCGCCGCCGGGCCGACGGTCGCCTTCGGCGCGATCAAGCGAGAGCTCGCGATCGGGTCGGTGGGCACGCTCGCCGAGGCGCTGGCATCCGAGGCCGCCGAGCAGGCCCTTTGCGGGGGTACGCAGGACCACGTGGAGTCGACGATGGCCTTTGTGGAGAAGCGCACACCGAGGTTTGTCGGTGCATGAGCTTCGCGCCGGCACGAGGAGTGAGCGAGTGAGCCCCGCAGGGCGCGCCGGAGATACAGCTCGTGGTGGGATGAAAGCATGAAGAGTGCTTGGCTGGTGAGCGTCGCGCTGCCCATCGAGGCGACCTCGGCCGCGGATGCCGTGCGCGAATACTGGAAATACGTGGAGCAGCTCGGCAGCGCCGGGCTGCCCGCCTTCGTCTCGCCGGTCGGCGACGAGCTCGCGATGACCGCTTATCTGCTGGACGAGCCGACCAACCTCGACCCGGAGGAGGACGGCGAGCTATAGCGCGTCGCGCTCGACCATCCGGGCGAACCGGCCCAGCGCATGGCGGAAGCCCAGCTTGGATCCCGGCCAGAGCAGCGGCCACATCGCCTTGCCCGCCCAGCCGCCCGGCAGCTCGAACCACTCGTGCAGCACGACCTGGGTGCGGCCGTTCTCCATCGAGGTGCAGCGGACGACACCGGGGCCGCGCAGGACCTTGCCGCAGTGCAGCACCCGCACCTCGTAGGGCGCGTCGATCCGCTCGATCCGCATCTCGTCGAGGAGCACGCCGGGGCCGAGCTTCGTCACCGCCTCGACCATGCTGCCCACGCCGCCGTCGCCCGAGACGACCCTGACCTTGGTCATCGGGATCCACTCGCTCTGGCGCTCCCAGTCGACGAAGGCCGCGAAGACCTTGTCGGCGGGCGCGTTGACGATGACGGTCGCGGTCACCTCGCCGGTGGATCTGGTGTCGGTCACCCGCGGGTCGTCACTTTCTGAGCCGGTGCGTCGGTGCTCTCGGCGGTGACAGCCGGGTCGGCCTCGGTGTCAGCGGGGTGGTCGGCCTCATCGTCGGCCTTCGCCTCGGCCGGCCACGGCGCGAACGGGCCGTCGGGCACGCTCGTGTCGGGCTCCTGGACCTCGACCGGCTCCGCTTCGGCGGTCGGCGCAGCGGCCACCTCGCCCAGGTCGATCACGGGGGCGGCCGCGCCCCGGTCGAGCGGCAGCTCGTCGCCGGGCTCGGCGGGCGTCGCCTCGCCGAGAGCGGAGAGGCGAGCGGTGCGCAGCGCGTCCGCGTCGTCGAGGCGGCCCTCGCGCAGGGCCTCCACCTCGGCGGAGAGCACGCCGATCAGCTCGTCCTTGTAGCCGATGTCATAGGCGACCCGCCGCAGCGCCTGGTCGACCTGGGCCATCCGGTAGCCGCGGGCGACGAAGAATCCCGACGCCGAGTCGAAGGTCGTCTGCACGACGTCGCTCTCGACCAGCGGCCGGCTCCCCGGCAGCGGAACCGAGCGGCCGTCCGGCTCGACCCCGCGCAAACCGGGATCCGAGCCGCCGACCAGCACCATCACGCCGAAGACGACGGCACCGACGGTGAGTGCCACGACGAGCAGGAGCAGCAACTGGGCCATGATGTCGATCCTGGCAGAATTAACCGCGCTGGCAAAGTAGCGAGGATAAATCAGGCCTAAGGCCCGCTTAATCCGTCTCGGATCAGCGCTCGGCGAATCCGCTCAACTCCAGGTGAGAGCCTTTTTCCGCCAGGCATAGAGAAGACCCAGCGCGAGGACTCCGACAAATATTGCCATTTCGACCACCGTGGTCGAGCCCTGCTCGAGATAGACGACTGCCCACGGGAAGAGAAACGCCGCCTCGACCGCGAAGAGGAGGTAGAGATATGCGTAGAGGTAATAACGGATATGCACCTGTGCCCAGCCGCCCCCAACAGGGTCTAGGCCGCACTCGTAGGTCTCGAACTTGCCCGCCGGGCTCGCCGGGGAGGAAGGTCGCAGCAGGCGGTTGGCACCGAAAGCACCGACGAAGACAAGGCCCGTCGCCAGCAGCAGTAGACCCAGGGTGGCATAGGTGCTGAGATAACCGTCCACGGCCTCAGACTATGCCTTGATCCGCACGGTGGGACAGGCGCACCTGGGGTCATCGATCTTCATGGTGACGACGTAGGCTTTTCATGACGGACACGTTAATAGGCGTGCTTGGAGGTAGATGGTGGCCAAGGAGATACAGCAGCTCGATCGCGTGGTCATTCGGTTTGCGGGTGACTCGGGCGACGGCATGCAGCTCACCGGCGATCGGTTCACCTCGGAAACGGCGCAGCTCGGCAACGACATCTCGACGTTGCCGAACTTCCCGGCCGAGATCCGCGCACCCGCGGGCACCCTTCCCGGAGTCTCCAGTTTTCAGGTGCACTTCGCCGACTTCGACATCCTGACGCCGGGCGACGCGCCCAACGTCCTGGTGGCGATGAACCCGGCGGCGCTGAAGGCCAACATCGACGACCTGCCGCGGGGCGCGACGATCATCGTCAACACCGACGAGTTCACCAAGCGCAACCTGGTCAAGGTCGGCTACGCGGTCTCGCCGCTCGATGACGGATCCCTGGATGCCTACTCGGTGCACCCGGTCGGGCTGACGAGCATGACCGTCGGCGCCCTCTCGGAGCACCCGGTCAGCAAGAAGGACGCCGAGCGGGCCAAGAACATGTTCGCGCTGGGCCTGCTGAGCTGGCTCTACTCGCGTCCGCACGGCTCCACCCTGGAGTTCCTGCGCAAGAAGTTCGCCGCCCGCCCCGAGCTCGTCGCCGCCAACATCGCCGCCTTCGAGGCCGGCTGGTCGTTCGGCGAGACGACGGAGGGCTTCGCGGTCCGCTACGAGGTCAAGCCGGCCAAGATGAAGCCGGGCAACTACCGCAACATCACCGGCAACACCGCGCTCGCCCTCGGGCTGGTCGCGGCCGGTGTCCGGGCGAAGCTGCCGGTGGTCCTCGGCGCCTACCCGATCACTCCGGCCTCGGACATCCTGCACGAGCTGAGCAAGCACAAGAAGTTCGGCGTGACGACGATCCAGGCCGAGGACGAGATCGCCGCGGTCGGCATCGCGCTCGGCGCCTCCTACGGCGGTGCGCTCGGCGTGACGAGCACCAGCGGACCGGGCGTGGCGCTCAAGAGCGAGACGATCTCGCTCGGCGTGGCGCTGGAGCTGCCGCTCGTCATCGTCGACGTGCAGCGGGCCGGCCCCTCGACGGGTCTGCCGACCAAAACCGAGCAGGCCGACCTCAACATGGCCCTGCACGGCCGGCACGGCGAGGCGCCCGTCGCGGTGATCGCGCCCCGGTCGCCGTCGGACTGCTTCTTCGCCGCGATCGAGGCCTGCCGGATCGCCATCACCTACCGCACGCCGGTGCTGCTCCTCTCCGACGGCTACATCGCCAACGGCTCCGAGCCGTGGCTGCTGCCGGAGGTCGACGATCTGCCCGACCTGCAGGTGACGTTCGCCACCGAGCCCAACGCGGAGGGCGGCAAGTTCCTGCCCTATCTGCGGGACCCGGAGACGATGGCCCGCCCCTGGGCCGTCCCCGGCACCCCTGGTCTGGAGCACCGGATCGGCGGTCTGGAGAAGGCCGACAAGACCGGCGACATCTCCTACGACCCGGCCAACCACGACTTCATGGTCCGCACCCGGGCGGCGCGGATCGAGGGCATCCCGGTGCCCGACATCGAGATCGAGGACCCGTCGGGCGAGGCTCGCGTACTCGTCCTGGGCTGGGGTTCGACCTACGGCCCGATCGGTGCCGCGTCCCGTGCGCTGCGCCAGTCGGGACACAAGATCGCCCAGGCGCACCTGCGCCACCTGAACCCGCTCCCCGCCAATCTGGGAGCCGTGCTGCGCAGCTACGACCGCGTCGTGGTCCCCGAGATGAACCTCGGCCAGCTGGCCCAGCTCCTCCGCGGCCGCTACCTCGTCGATGTCATCCCCTACAACCAGGTACGCGGGCTCCCCTTCACCTCGTCGGAGCTCGCCACGATGCTGGAAGAGGTCGTGAAGAATGTCTGACACAGCCGTTCCCGTTGCGCTGACCATGAAGGACTTCAAGTCCGATCAGGAGGTGCGCTGGTGCCCGGGGTGTGGTGACTACGCCATCCTCGCCGCGATGCAGAGCTTCCTGCCGGAGCTGGGCATCCCGCGCGAGCGGATCGTCTTCGTGTCCGGCATCGGCTGCTCGTCGCGCTTCCCCTACTACCTCAACACCTACGGCATGCACTCGATCCACGGCCGCGCGCCGGCGATCGCGACCGGCCTGTCGGTGAGCCGCCCCGACCTCAACGTCTGGGTGGTGACGGGCGACGGCGACGCGCTCTCGATCGGCGGCAACCACCTGATCCACGCGCTGCGCCGCAACGTCAACCTGAAGATCCTGCTCTTCAACAACCGGATCTACGGCTTGACCAAGGGGCAGTACTCCCCCACCTCCGAGGTGGGCAAGATCACGAAGTCCACCCCGATGGGCTCGGCCGACGCGCCCTTCAACCCGATCTCGCTGGCGCTCGGCGCCGAGGCGACCTTCGTGGCCCGCACGATCGACTCCGACCGCAAGCACCTCCAGTCGGTGCTGCGGGCGGCGGCGGAGCACAACGGTTCGGCCTTCGTCGAGATCTACCAGAACTGCAACATCTTCAACGATGGCGCGTTCGAGGTGCTGAAGGACTCCGAGACCAGGGACGATTACCTGATCAATCTGGAGCACGGGCAGCCGATCACCTTCGGCAAGGACCGGGAATGGTGCGTCGTGCACCCGCCCGGCGCCTTCGGCCTGGAGGTCCGGGCGACCTCCTCGGTCACGCCCGACGAGATCGTGGTGCACGACGCGACGGTGCAGGAGCCGGCCTACGCGTTCGCACTCTCCCGGCTGCCGGGGCTGACGCTGCGCAACACCCCGATCGGCGTCTTCCGCAGCGTCGTCAAGGACACCTATGACGACGTGGTCCGCGCCCAGGTCGACGGCGCCAAGGCCAAGGCCGCCAGCACCACCCAGGAGGAGCAGCTCACCTCGCTGCTCAACGCGGGCGACACCTGGACGATTATCTAATAGATTTATATTTATCATCATTTCGCGGGGATCGCCGTTTCGTGCGGTCCCCGCGAAATCGTGTGCGCACCTCTACAGCCTCGGCGGCATCGGCCCGGACACTCTGGCGTACCCCCTAGATCCTGAGGTGACGCGATGACCCGCACCCGCTCCGTGCTGCTCGCCCTTCCCCTGGCCGCGCTCTTCGTCGCGGCCCTGGCCGCGCCCGCCGCCGCCGCCGTCCCCGCCGACAAGCCCGCCGTGCTCTCCAGCTGGACCCAGACCAGCGCCGCGAGCTACAACTCCTGGCTGAGCGCGCGCAACAACCAGGGCGCGTGGGCCGCATACGCCTTCAACTGGTCGACCGACCTCTGCTCCACCTCGCCGGACAACCCGCTCGGCTTCGACTTCAAGCTCTCCTGCGCGCGGCACGACTTCGGTTACCGCAACCACAAGGAGCTGGGGATCTTCCCCGCCAACAAGGCCCGCATCGACAGCGCCTTCTACGAGGATCTCAAGCGCAAGTGCTCGACCTACAACGCCTTCGTCCGGCCGGCCTGCACCAGCCTCGCCTGGACCTATTACCAGGCGGTCAAGAACTTCGGCTCGCTCGCCTCGGTCACCCCCGCCGACATCGACCGGGCCGCGAAGCTGCTGCCGGCTACTTCTTCAGCGCGCTGAACCGGGCCGAGTCGGCGGCGAGATCAGGGTGCTCCACCGTGAGCGCCAGCGCCGCCGCCTCGTCCAGCGACATCACCGACCCCTGCGCCCAGGCCTCGTCGAAGACCGCGTCGCCGAGCGCGGCCCTGATCGCGTCCTGCTGCTCGGCCCAGTAGGAGCCGAAGAGGCCGGAACCGCGGCAGAGCCGTGCCTTGGCGGCCGCCGCCGCGCCGAAGAGCTTCGCCGCGATCAGCGCATCGCCGCCGATGAGGCAGCGCACCGCCATGGCGTTGACGGCGACACAGGCGCGCGAGTGGAAGCCGTAGGACATCCGCGAGCGCAGGGCGACCGACAGGTGGTCGTGCGCCGCGACGACATCCCGCCGCCCGAGCGCCACCATGCCCAGGAGCAGGTCGACCGTACGCCGACCCCGCTCCGCCGGCCGCAACGCCTCCGTCGGACGCGCGTTGGCGAGCAGCTCCGCCGCCTCGTCATAGGCACCGCGCAGCCAGAGCAGCTCGGCGAGGTTGTAGACGGCGAAGAGCGCGTCGGCCATCACGTTGTGCGCGGCGGCCCAGGTCAGCAGGGTCCGGCAGAGCGACTCGGCCTCGGCGGCCTTGCCGATCGAGACCAGCGGACCGGCCTGCCCCGCGAGCACCCGGGCCATCGTGCCGTTGTCGCCGCTGCGCCGGGCGGCCGTCTCGGCCTGCTTGGCGAAGCGCAGCTCCTCGGCGACCTCGCCGTCGGCGCACGAGTGCACCGAGTGCGAGTAGTAGGCCAGGGCGAGCTCGCTGTCGGGGATCTGCTCGCCGGTCTCCGCCTGTCGGGAGTAGAGCCGGAAGTGCCAGAGCCGTCCCTCACGGGCCAGGCCGCGCTCGCGCCACCACTGGTCGAGACCGGCGGCGATGGTCAGACCGACTCGGGCACTGCCGCCGGTGACACACCAGCGCAGGGCGGCCCGCAGCTCGGCGGCGAGCGGGTCCAACGCGTACATCGAGAGCGTCACGGCCCGGCCGTCGGCGCCCCTGCTCACCCGCTGCAGGCGGTGCAGTGCCCAGGTGACGTGGCGGTCCCGCGCCGAGCGCTCCTCCCCGTCGGTGACGAGCCGGCGGGCGGCGAAGGCGCGGATCGGGTCGAGCAGCCGATAGGTGGTGCCGTTGGGGCCGCTGGAGGCCTGGATCAGCGACTTGTCGACGAGGGTGGCGAGGGCGTCGAGGGGATCGCCCGCTATCAGCCACTCGACGGTGGAGAGGTCGACGGGGCCCGCGAAGACGGCGAGCGCGCGCAGCAGCCGGGCCGACTCCGCGCTCAGCGTGCGATAGGACCACATCACGGTCGCCTGCATCGTCGCGTGCCGCGAGGAGGCGTCCATCGCGTCGGCGGAGGCACCGCGGCCGGCGTCGAGGGCGCCCAGCGGATCGGGCTGGCGGCCGTCGAGCTCCGCTTCGAGGCGCTCGGCGAGCTCGCTCGCGTCCAGGACCCGCAGCCGGGCCGCGGCGAGCTCCAGCGCGAGCGGCAGGCCGTCCAGGCGGACCGCCACCCGGGTCAGGTGCCGGGCCTCGTGCGGCATGAGGGGGCGGCCGCCACGCGCCGCCGCGGTGCGCTCCAGCAGCAGGCAGACGGCGTCGGAGTGGGCATCGCCGGGCGCGGCGTGCAGGCCGAGCGGCGGGATGCGCCAGACCACCTCACCCGCGACGCCGAGCGGCTCACGGCTCGTGGCGAGCACGCTGACACCCAGGCCGCAGGCGAGCAGCGCGGTGACGACGGGCGTGACGCCGCCGAGTTGGGCGTCGCAGGTGTCGAGGACGAGCAGGATCTTGCGGGTGGAGGCGTGGTCGAGCAGGGTCTGCATGACCGGGCGGCCGGGCTCGGGCCGGATGCCGAGGGCGTCGATGACGGCGAGCGTGACCATGCCGGGGTCGGTGACCGGACCCTGGGCCGCCAGCTCCATCCCGATCAGGGCGAGATCGACGAACCACACACCGTCCGAGTAGGACTCGGCGATCGTCTCGGCGAGGCGGACCGCGAGCCTGGTCTTGCCCGCACCGCCCGCACCCACCACGGTGACGAGCCGGTTATGCGACATCAGGCTGTGCAGCTCGGCCGTCTCGCGCTCGCGCCCGACGAAACCGGTCACCGGCACCGGCAGGTTGTGCGGGGCCGAGCCGAGCGTGCGGGGCCGCGGGAACTGGCGCTCCAGACCGGGCGCGACGAGCTGGTGGAGGCGCTCACGACCATCGAAGCCACGCAGGCGGTGCAGGCCGAGGTCGAGCAGCCACGCGTCGTCGGGCAGGGGTGCGGCATGCTCCGCCGTGGCGCCGGAGAGGAGCACCTGGCCGCCGTGTGCGGCTTCGGCGACCCGGGCGGCACGGTGCACCTCGGCGCTGGCGTACTCCCCGGCGTGTGCTTGTGCGTGGCCGGTGTGCAGGCCCATGCGGACCCGCGGCCGCGCGTCCTCGCTGGGCCACGGGTGGGCGGCGAGCAGCCGCTGTGCCTCGGCACACGCGGCGACGGCGCGCCACGCATCGGCGAAGGCGAAGAAGAACGAGTCGCCCTCCGTGAAGAGCTCCGCACCACCGCCGTCGACCAACGCGGCCCGCAACAATCGCCGGTGCTCGTTGAGCACCGGTCGGTAGTCCCGGCCGAGCATCTGGGCCAACCGCGTTGAGCCCTCGATGTCGGTGAAGACGAACGTCACCAGCCCACTGGGCAGACGCATCCCTGCCGTCACGCCTAACCCCCACCCCCTGGAAGTCGCGGGTTCATGCTGTCGCATGTACCTGGAAGATTGCATCCCCGAAACGGCTTAGGAAGCGCAGACCTTGGTCCTGACCCGCCAAGACAGGTGAAGAACCGGCTAACGATCGAGGTCGAAACTGGTTGTCTGCGTGACGTAACGATGACCCGGACTTCCTCGATGTGGTCCAAATGGTCACATGTAGATCACCTCCGGGGCCAGCCAGTCGGATGTTGGTTCGCAGGATCACACCGATTGAGCAATACTCGATCGCGTGACGGCCCCTACCCCCGAGCCCGAGACCGCGCCCGCCGTGGAGAGTCCGACCACCGAAACCTCGCCGACCGCCGCGACCCAGCCGACGGCCGCGACTGCGCCGACCGCCCCGGGCGGACCGGCCAAGCACCGCATCCGGCCGGCCGGCGTGTCCGCGGTCGGTGCGACCGCCGCCTCGGCGACGGCCGCCGCGACCAAGATCGCCACGGCCGCCCGTAAGCCGCACGGCCAGCTCGCGGTCGGCGGCGCGATGATCGTCGTCATCGTCGGGATCACCGCCCTGCTCGGCGCGATCCTCGTCCCCGCGAGCGCCACGCCGCGCCCGGCCGCGCAGGCGAGCGAGACGACGACGATCGAGCCCACGCCGAGCGAGTCGGCCTTCCTCCCCTCGCCCTCGTCGTCACCGACGGCCAGTGCCTCGCCGGTCACGGCCAACTCCGGCCTGACCGAGTGGGCCGACCGGCTCGCGACGAAGGTCGAGATCCCCCCGGTGGCGCTCCGCGCCTACGGGTACGCCGAATGGGTCCTCGGCCAGCGCAAGCCGACCTGCAAGCTCTCCTGGACCACGCTGGCCGCCATCGGCAAGGTGGAGTCCAACCACGGCCGTACCGGCGCCTCCACGCTGGGCGCGGACGGCCGGGCGCTGCCGCCGATCGTCGGGCCGCCGCTGGACGGCAAGGGCGGCCGGAAGAAGATCACCGATACCGACGCGGGCGCTCTCGACAACGACCGGGCCTTCGATCACGCGGTCGGACCGATGCAGTTCATCCCGAAGACCTGGCGCGCGCTGGGCACCGACGCCGACGGTGACGGGATCATCGATCCGTCCGATATCGACGACGCCGCGCTCGCCGCCGCGAATCAACTCTGCGCCTCGGCGAAGGACTTGACCGTGATCGCCAACTGGAAAGCGGCGATCCTCGGTTACAACAACGTTTCTCAATATTTGCTGGATGTTTACGCCGCCGCGAACACCTACGGGCAGAAGAGTCGCGGATAACTCAGAGTAATGGTCTCCACACTCTGGAGAAACAGGCACTTCCCTCCGACGCTTGCACGGTGCAAGCTGAACGGGTGATGGTTCGCGAATGGGATCCCCGGATCGCGACCGCTAGGGAGATCACCACTCTGGTCGCCACGCTGAACGATTGCATGGCGGTTGATTTACCGGACGATCCTCCGTGGCGCGATGCGTTAATGCGCGAATACCTGTCGGTGATCATGCCCGGCGCCCGAAAGCTGAGTTGGATTGCAGAGGAGCACGAGGGAGACATCACCCGGGGCGAACCCATTCTCGGCATGGCCAGCATGCTCCTTTTGGGTGACATCGGCGTCGTGGAGATCATCGTGCACCCCAGCGCCCGCAAGCAGGGTCTGGGTCGCGAGCTGCTGCGTACGGTGGTGGCCACGGCACACGCCGAGGGCTTCACGGCGCTCGGTGTCGAGGTGCCCGGCAAGACCGACGCCGTGCCGTTCTACGAGTCGTTCGGATTCGTGCGGGCCTTCACCGAGATCCGCAGCGTGCTGCAGCTCGACAAGGTCGACTGGTTCACGCTGGGCGAGTTCGCCAGCGGTGTCGCCGCAGGCTATAGGCTGCAGTTCTGCCCGGACGCCCCGCCGGAGGACCTGATCGAGGCCTACGCCTCGGCGAAGGCCTCGGTGCAGGACATCGATCTCGGCGATCTGGACCTCAAGCCCAGCTCCCACGAGCCGGACCGGCTGCGGGCGAGCCTCGCCACGCTGCACGCCCGCGGCCTGCGCCCCTACATCGTGGTCGCCGTGCACGAGCCGACCGGCGACGTCGTCGGCCTCACCGAGGTCGTCGTCCCGGCACAGCACCCGTCCCGCGCCGACCAGTACGACACGATCGTGGTCCCCGGGCACCGCGGATACGGTGTCGGCCGAGCCATCAAGGCGCTGATGCTCTTCGAGCTGCGCTCACACGAACCGCGCCTCACCGAGGTCCAGACCTGGAACGCGGCGATCAACGAACCGATGATCAAAGTAAATCAGGAGCTGGGCTTCATCCCCGACCGCGAGTGGCTGGAGTACGAGGCCGACGTCGCGGATCTCGCTGCCCGGCTGGGCCTGAGATAACCTTCACCCATGCCGAGGTACGAGTTCCGCTGCCGCGCGTGCGGTGACACCTTTGATGTCGACCGTCCGATGGAGGCCGCCACCGAGCCGGCGCTGTGCCCGGACGGGCACTCCGACACGGTGAAGCTCCTGACGACGGCGGGCAGCTCCGGCCGGGCCGGCAGCACCGGCGCAGGCGTCCCCGCCCCTGCCGGCGGCGGCGGTTGCTGCGGCGGAGGCTGCTGCAGCTGACAGCCCTAATTCGCGTTGATCAAGGGAAGACTCGCCGCATATCGGACACCCGACATGGTGAGTCTTCCCTTGATCAACGCGAATTTGACGGCGCGGAGGGCTAGTAGCGCTCGCGGAGGAGTCTTGCCGCGGGGACTGCCCAGTAGCTCAGGATGATCTGAGCACCGGCGCGGCGCAGCGACGTCAGGGTCTCCAGCATCACCGCGTCGCGGTCGATCCAGCCACGCTCGGCGGCGGCCTCGACCATGGCGTACTCCCCGGAGACCTGGTAGGCCGCGACGGGCACGTCCACCTCGGCGGCGACGGCGGAGATCACGTCGAGATAGGGCAGGCCGGGCTTGACCATGACGAGGTCGGCGCCCTCCGACACGTCGAGCCGGGCCTCGCGCAGCGCCTCGCTGACGCGTGACGGGTCCTGCTGGTAGCTGCGCCGGTCGCCGTCGAGCTGCGACTCCACGGCCTCGCGGAAGGGGCCGTAGAACGCGGAGGCGAACTTCACGGCGTAGGCGAGCAGCCCCGCATCGGCGTGGCCGTGCTGGTCGAGCACCTCACGGACGTAGCCGATCTGGCCGTCCATCATCCCGGACGGGCCGAGCAGGTGGGCACCGGCGGCGGCCTGCGCGAGCGCCATCTCGCCGTAGACCTTGAGGGTCTCGTCGTTGTCGACGGTGCCGTCGGAGCGCAGCACGCCGCAGTGGCCGTGCGAGGTGAACTCGTCGAGGCAGAGGTCGGACATGACGACCGTCGAGTCGCCGACCTCGGCGATGACGTCGCGGATGGCGCGGTTGAGCACCCCGCCCGGGTCGATGCCGCCGGAGCCGACAGCGTCCCGGGTCTCCGGTACGCCGAAGAGCATCACCCCGCCCACACCGGCCTGGACCGCCTCGACGACCGCCTTGCGCAGCGAGTCCCGGGAGTGCTGGACGACACCGGGCAGGGACCCGATCGCCCGGGGCTCGTCGAGCCCTTCCCGGATGAACAGGGGCAGCACCAGGTCGGACGGGCTGACCGCGACCTCGCTGACCAGCCGTCGCAGCGCGGCCGTCCGCCGCAGTCGCCTCATCCGGATCTGCATCTCGCCCCTCCTGAGGTCGGTGTGTGGGCCGCCACGAGTAGCGGCCCCACTCCGCTTAACGGAACCGAAGCGCCGTCGGACCCTGCACCTTGGAACCACGCCGCTGCTTCGCCGGCATCGCGGCCAGCTTCTCCCGCAACTCCACCGCATAGGCGGCGAGCGCCTCGACCAGGTCCGGCACGCTGGCGTGCTCGGGCTGGACGTCGACCCGCAGGCCGAATTCGATCGCCGTGTCGTGCGTCTTCGGCCCGATCACCGCGACGACGGTCCGCTGGTGCGGCTTGCCTGCGATGCCGACGAGGTTGCGCACCGTGGACGACGAGGTGAAGAGCACCGCGTCGAACCCGCCCTGCTTGATGGCGTTGCGGATCTCCTCTGGCGGCGGCGCGGCCCGGACGGTCCGGTAGGCGGTGACGTCGTCGACCTCCCAGCCCATGTCGGTGAGGCCGGCGGCGAGCGTCTCGGTGGCGATGTCGGCGCGGGGCAGCAGCACCCGGCCCACCGGGTCGAGCAGCTCGTCGTGCGGCGCGAACTCGGCGAGCAGGCCCTCGGAGGTCTGGTCGCCGGCCGGGATGAGCTCGGGCTGGATGCCGAAGGCGCGGACGGCGTCGGCGGTCTGCTCACCGATGCAGGCGATCTTGACGCCGCCGAAGTGGCGGGCGTCGAGGCCGTGCTCGGCGAACTTCTCCCACACCGCCTTGACCGCGTTGACGCTGGTGAAGACGGTCCAGGCGTAGCGGCCGTCGACGAGGCCGCGGATCGCGCGCTCCATCTGGGCCGGCGTACGCGGGGGCTCGACGGCGATCGTCGGCACCTCGCACGGGATGGCACCGTAGGCGCGCAGCCGCTCGCTCATGGCGCCGGCCTGCTCCTTGGTGCGCGGCACCAGCACCCGCCAGCCGTAGAGCGGGCGGTTCTCCCACCAGCCCAGCTTGTCGCGGTGCTGCACGCCGACGCCGATCGCGAGGACGGCGCGGCCGGTGAAGCCGAGCGCGGCGGCGACGAAGCTGTCGACGGTGGAGACCGTGGTGTACTGCGTCTCGCCGGTGCCGTCGCCGGTGATGGTGACGGGGGTCGAGCCCTCGACACCGGAGGCGAGCAGCCCGTCGCGGACCGAGGCGAGGTCACCGGCGTCGACGGCGAGCGCGACGGAGCCCCGTCGGAGCCCGGCGGCGAGCGCGGTGAAGTCGACGTCGGCGATGTCCTCGATGTCGGCGGCGGTGCGCACACCGGGCAGCGGGACACCGGCGTAGGTGGCGACACCGGCGGCTTGGCCGACGCCGGGCACAACGGAGAAGCGCACAGCGGTGCGTGCCACTGCCTGCACCTCGCGCACGACGGACTCGTGTCCGAAGGGATCACCTCCGACGAGGTGAACGGCATTGCGTCCGGCGCGGGCCTCGGTGAGCAGGACCTTCGCCACGTCGCCGGAGGCGCCCTCGGCCGGGGACCACTCGGTCTCCGGGCGCACCTCCTCGCGCAGGGCGGCGAGCAACGTTTCGGGTACGCCCCGATCGAAGATCACATGGTCGGCTTCGGCCAGCGCGTCATAGGCGCGACGGGTCACCAGGCCCGGATCGCCGGGGCCTGCCCCGACGAACGCGATGTGGCCAGGGGCCTTGCGGGTGCGGGTCATCGTGCACTCCCAGGTACATTCTCGTCCTCCGAACCGACGTGTGTCGGTCCGAAGAGGCGGTCGGCGCCGAGTTCGAGCAGGTCAGCGGCGAGAAGCCGGCCGATCTGTTCGGCGTCGGCCAGCGTGCCCGTGCGGGACAGCCGGACGGCCTGCTGGCCGTCTTCGCTGAAGACCGCACCACGCAGGTAGATCTCTTCGCCGCCGTCGTCATCGTCGGCGACTTCCGCCATGCCGGCGACCGGGGCTGAACATCCAGCCTCCAAAGCCGCCAGTAGAGCCCGCTCGGCGGTGACCGCCGCACGGGTGGCGCGATGATCGAGAACGCTGAGCGCCTCGATCAGGTCCAAATCGTCGGCCCGGCACTCCACCGCGAGCGCCCCCTGGGCGGGTGCGGGCAGCATCAGCATCGGGTCCAAAGTCTCTGTGATCTCGTCGGCTCGGCCGAGCCTGACGAGGCCGGCTCGGGCGAGGACGACGGCATCCAGCTCGCCGTCGGTCACTTTCCGTAGCCGGGTGTCGATATTGCCACGAATCGGCACCGTGTTCAAACTGAGACCCAGCCCGTGCAGTTGGGCGATTCGCCGGACAGCGCCGGTACCGATCGTGCTGCCCGCCGGAAGCTCCGCCAGGGTCAGCCCGTCGCGGGCGATCAGCACGTCACGGGCGTCGGCCCGCTCCGGGATCGCGGCGATGACGAGGCCGTCCATCGGTGCCGTCGGCAGGTCCTTGTAGGAGTGGACCGCGAAGTCGATCTCCTTGTCGGCGAGCGCGTCGCGCAGCGCCGAGACGAAGACCCCCACGCCGAGCTGCGCCACCGGGGCCAGGCTGCGATCACCCGGAGTGACGATCTCCACGAGCTGGACGAGCCGTCCGGTCGCGCGTGTGAGCGCGTCGGCGACCATCTGCGACTGGGCGAGTGCCAGGGCACTGCCGCGCGTGCCAAGCCTTAGCGTCATGCTTCACCAACGATCTGAGGGCCGTAAATCTCACGCACTCGGTCAACCCGGGTCTCCGCGGGCACGGCCAGGCCGAAAAGCTCACGCAACATCCGGGGGTACGCCTCACCGTCGGGCCCGGCGGCGAGCTCCCGCGCGCGGACCGTGGGCTCGTGCAGCAACCGCTGGACGATGCGGTGCATGGCGTGCGCCACCTCGGCCCGCTCCTCGTCGGAGAAGCCGGTCCGCCGATTGAGGCGGGCCAGCTCCACGGCGACGAGCTCGTCGGCGCGGGCGCGCAGCGCGGCCACGGTCGGACCGACCTCGGCACCGCGCAGCCAGGCGAGGAACCCGGCGACCTCGGCGGTGACGATCCGGTCGACGGCGGCGACCTCGGCGATCTCGCCGTCCAGCAGGGCGGCCATCCGCTCGACGTCGATGAGGGTGACGCCGGGCAGGTCGGCGACGCCGGGCGCGACATCGCGCGGCACGGCGAGGTCGATGATCGTGAGCGGCCCGCTGACCACCTCGGGGGTCAGCACGTAGCCCGTCGAGGCGGTGGCCGAGACGACGATCTCCGCCTCCTCCAGCAGCCAGGGCAGGTCGGCGAGGTCGTGCGCGGTGGCGCCGTAGTTGTCGGCGAGCCGGCCGGCACGCTGCAGATCGCGGTTGGCGATGGCGAGCGAGGCGACACCGGCCCGGGTGAGCGCGGCGGCGGCGAGCGAGCCCATCGCACCGGCGCCGATCACCAGCGCCCGGGCACCGGCGACCTGCCCGGCGAGGCCGAGCGCGGCGGTGACCATGTTGCGGGGTGCGGCGTCGATACCGGTCTCGGCGTGCGCCCGCTTGCCGACCCGGAGGGCCTGCTGGAGCAGCTCGTGCAGGAGGCGTCCGGCGGAGCCCGCGTCGGTGGCGGTGGCGTAGGCCTCGCGTAGCTGGCCGAGGATCTGCGCTTCCCCGACGACCATCGAGTCGAGCCCGGCGGCGACCCGGAAGACGTGGCTGACCGCCTCGGCGCCGTGGTGCACGTAGAGGCCCTCGGCGAGGGTGTCGGCGCTGACGCCGACCCGCTGGGCGAGGATGGCGACGATCTCGGCGAGCCCGGCGTGGAAGGCGGGGACCGCGGCGTAGATCTCGACCCGGTTGCAGGTGGAGACCATCGCGGCCTCGGCGACATGCTGTCCGGCGACGAGCGCGGAGAGCGCGGCACCCTGCTCGGCGGCGGGGACGCTGAGCCGTTCGAGGAGGGAGACGGAGGCACTGCGGTAGGAGGCGCCGACGACGATCAGGTTCATGCTGCGGCCTCCCCGCTCGCGAGCGCCGCCGACTTGCGGTGCTCGTGGAAGGAGAGGATCTGCATCTCGATCGCGAGGTCGACCTTGCGCACGTCGACGCCCTCGGGGACGTTGAGCACGCAGGGCGCGAAGTTGAGGATGCTCGTGACGCCGGCCTTCACCAGCAGGTCCGCCACGATCTGCGCGGCGGGTGCGGGGGTGGCGATCACACCGATCGTGATCCGCTCCGTGGTGACCGTCGTGGCGAGCTCGTCGATGTGCCGCACGTCGAGCCCGTTGATCTGCTCGCCCACGCGGGTCGGGTCGGCGTCGAAGAGCGCCACGATCTTGAAGCCCCGGCTGGCGAAGCCGCCGTAACCGGCGAGCGCGTGGCCGAGGTTGCCGACGCCGACGAGGGCGACGGCGCGGCTCAGGTGCAGGCCGAGGATGTGCTCGACCTGGGCGATCAAGTGACTGATGTCATAGCCGACGCCCCGGGTCCCGTAGGAGCCGAGGTGGGAGAGGTCCTTGCGCAGCTTCGCCGAGTTGACGCCCGCAGCGGCGGCGAGGGCCTCGCTCGAAACGGTGTCGTGGCCGGCTTCCGCGAGGTGATGCAGAGCTCTCAGGTACTCGGGCAGCCGTGCCACCGTCGCTTCGGGCAGATCCGGAAAATCCGGAGCCGCGCCGTCGCGGGTGGTAAGTCCGGATTCTGATCCGGATCGCTGCTGACTCATGAGACTCCGTGCGGAAGAAGCGTGCCCCTGGCTGCATAGCGCCTTTGTGGCTGTGCTACCGGGGCCCATCGCTTCAACAGAGTATGCGCTTGTGAAGACGTGCACAAATCGCGATCTTGAGCGTCGACCGCGTGGCGAACGCGCACCCGCCCGACGCTGACCGGCGAGAGATGCCCTCGCGGCAGCGACTCCCCTCATTCTCACGGGCTGCATCGGGCGGGTCGGCGTCGTGCGACCATATCGACCAAAGAGCCACACAAGCCGCAACTGGGCGACGAAGGTCGCGCACGAATCGATAAGTGGTGCGGGAGTCAGGCCAGTGCCATCCGGACGGCGTCGACGAGGGAGTCGGCGGACTCCCGACCCGAGGCCCGGAGCTGCTCCGGATGGGTGAAGCCGCCGGTGTAGAGGATGCACCGGGCACCGACCGAGGCGGCCGCGTCCGCGTCGTCGATCGAGTCGCCGATCAGCACCGCGTCAGCGCCGTCGATGCCGAGCTCGGCGAGGTGCGCGATGAGGTGCTCGCTCTTGAAACCGCCGCCGACCTCCGCCCGCAGCCCGTCGACCCGAGCGAAGTAGCTGGTCAGGCCGTATCTCGTCACGGTCGGCACCAGCTCCGCGTGGAACCACATGCTCAGCAGCGACTGCGAGCCGGTCCAGAGCTCCATCGCGGCGAGGGCGTCCGCGGTGAGCCGGCACTCGGCGACCCCGCCCCGGTACGCGTCGTGGAAAGCCCGGTCGAGCACGAGATATTCAGCATCGTCGACCGGTCGGCCCAGCACGCTGCCGTAGTAGTCGCTGATCGGGCGACGGAAATCACGGCGGTGCTCGTCCGCGCTGACGATGGGGCCGCCGATGCTGGCGAAGGCGGCGTTGGTCGCGGTGACAACGAGGGGGAGATCGTCGAGGAGGGTGCCGTTCCAGTCCCAGACCAGGTGTTTAGCTGCCATCCGGCCAGATTACTTGGCGAGGTCCGCCCGGAGTCGAGCGATTTCCACGCGCCAGAATCCGTGCTCGCGCCCGTCCAGCATGATCACCGGGATGCGGTCGCCGTAGTCCGCCTCGAGGCCCGGATCACCTGTGATGTCCATCTCGGTGAACGCGATCTCCGCCGCGTCGAGCTCGGCCGCCGCGTTCTCACAGAGGTGGCAACCGGACCTGGTGTAGAGCCCGACCCTAGGCTCGTTCATCGCGCAGCACGACCTTTCTCACCTTGCCCGTCGCCGAGTGCGGCAGCTCCGCCACGAACGAGTATCGCGTGGGCCACTTGAAGCGGGCGAGATTGCGCTCGCAGTGTTTCACGAGGTCGGCCTCGGTCACCGGGGTGCCGGGAGCCCGCACGATGTAGGCCTGCGGCGTCTGCCCGGTCCGCTCGTGCGGCGCGCCGAGCACCGCCGCCTCGGCCACCCCCGGGTGCGCGGCGAGCACCAGCTCCACCTCGTGGGGGTAGACGTTGAAGCCGTTGACGAGGATCAGCTCGCCGATCCGGTCGACCAGGAAGAGATCACCGTCACCGTCGGCGTAGGCGACGTCGCCCGTCGCCCACCAGCCGTCCGCGTCGGGACCGCCCCGGCCGTCGGGCCAGTAGCCCGAGAAGAGGTTGGCGCCCCGGGTGACGATCTCGCCGGGGTCGGTGCCGGGGCTGTCCGGCGCCTCGGTCTCCAGCGTGTCGGAGGCGTGCTCGTCCTGCTCCGCGCCGTCGGACTCCCAGACGATGTCGCCGGTGACGCCGACGAGGCGCACCTCGATGCCGGGCAGGGGGCGCCCGATCGAGCCGACCTTCGCCACCGGGCTCGCCACGGTGGAGGCGACGACGGGAGCGGTCTCCGTCAACCCGTACCCGACGAAGACCTGGTGACCCGTGATCGCGGTGAAGCGCTTGGCGGCGGCCGGGTCGAGCGGCGCGGCGCCGCAGACCGCGAGCCGCACCGTGCGCAAGGCCCGCGCGGCGGCGTCGCTCTGCGTCCACCCCACATACATCGGGGGTACGCCGACCACGACGCTCACGCCGTGGCGCTCGATGAGCGCGAGTGTCTCGTCGGCGTCGAAGCGCTCGTGCATGACCCCGGCCGCGCCGTAGTAGGCGATCGCACCGAGACCGCTGTTGAGCCCGTAGGCGTGGAAGAGCGGCAGCGCGAGCAGCACCACGTCGTCGGCGCTGAGCACCGGCGGCTCGATGGCGTCGAGCTGGAGATGGTTGGCGATGAGCGCCCGGTGCGACAGGATCGCGCCCTTGGGCCGCCCCTCGGTGCCGGACGTGTAGAGCAGCACCGCGACATCCTCGCCCCCGGCGGGCGCCAGCGGCGGCGGCACCGCTGTCGTGGCATCCCGGGCAAGCCCTCTGGCCAGCATGGATGCACCCTCGCCGCTGCACGTGTAAGACCACTTGAGCGCCGTCAGCTCGGCCGCGACACCCGAGACCGTCATCGCGACGCCGTCGGTGGCGATCAGCACCGACGCGCCGGAGTCGGCGAGCACGTGCCGAAGTTCGGGAGCGGTGAAGGTGGGGTTGACCGGCACGGCGACGAGCCCGGCGCGGAGCGCGGCGAAGAACGCGATCGCGAACTCGGGGATGTTGGGCAGGGCGATCGCCACCCGGGCGGGCTGACCGTCGGAGGCGGGAGCGCCGAGCCCGCGCAGCCCGGCGGCGACGCTGTCCACGGCGGCGTCGAGCTCGCCCCACGTCATCACGCGATCGGCGTGGTGGAGCGCGGGGCGTTGGGCACCCGACTGCGCGGCACGGCGGACGAACTCTGCCATGTTGGTCACATCGGTGGCGCTGGCTTTGGCATCCTGCACGGTCGCTGAGTCTCCCATGTTGTAGCCGTGACGTCACCCGCCAGGATGAATGTGCGCTATGCGCGGTTTGTCCGTGGCGTGTCGAGAGAATCGGCGTGTCACCTGCCGACACGCCGAGAAACACGGGCGTGGGCAGCGCACATGCTGTGCGACGAGATCCCTTGCGGACCGGAAATACTTCAGCCTTGTGTAACGGAGTCCACACACCCGGGTGACGTTGGCCCTATCATCTCAGGGTCGGGTCACCCGTTTTGGCATGATCCGACACCCCTCTACCGGAGGAGGCACTTGTGCCCGTTCTTCGACCGAACCCGTGTTTTACGGGCATCTGTCGGCTTATGGTGGGACATACCCCGTTTGCGTGGACATCCGCTGCGCTTTCTGCGGGGACCCGGAGGTGACGGCATGACCAGCGCGTTTTTTGCGACAGATCCTGTGAGTCCGGAGGTGCTCGCCGCCCGAAGGGCGCTCACCGATGGCCTCTCCGCCCTGCGCACCTCACTCAACGATCTATATGCGGTAGCGGTACGTAGCAGCCGGGACGGCTCGCCGGGTGACCGGGAGGGCACCCAGCGCACGCGTACGACGAAGGCTCAGAACGACGCAGCCGGGCGGCACTCCCCCACCACGGCGCTCAAACCGGTCGGCGGGCGGGTCAACGGGCGGCCCGGTATGCCGACCCAGCAGGGACCCGCGGGGACCCTCGTCGCGCCCGACGCGACCGAGACCACGGTGCTGCCGGTCATCACCGAGGAGCCCGCCACCGGCGGCGGCGCGCCCGGCGGCACCGGCTATCCGAGCCGGCCCGATCCCGGCGACGCGGCCGCGGAGGTGTGGGGGCTGGTCGAGCGGGCGCAGGCCGGTGAATCCGCGGCGTTCGGGCTCATCTACGACCGCTACGTCGACACGGTGTTCCGCTTCATCTACTTCCGGGTCGGCAACCGCCCGCTCGCCGAGGACCTGACCTCGGACACCTTCCTGCGCGCGCTCAAGCGGATCGGCAGCTTCACCTGGCAGGGCCGCGACCTCGGCGCCTGGCTCGTGACGATCGCCCGCAACCTCGTCGCCGACCACTTCAAGTCCGGGCGCTACCGCCTGGAGGTGACGACCGGCGATGTGCTCGACGCGGACCGGGAGGACCGCGGCCCCGAGGGCAGCCCCGAGGCGGCGGTCGTCGACCACATCACCAACGTCGCGCTGCTCACGGCGGTGAAACAGCTCAACCCGGAGCAGCAGGAGTGCATCGTGCTGCGCTTCCTCCAGGGCTTCTCCGTCGCCGAGACGGCACAGGCGATGGGGAAGAACGAGGGTGCGATCAAGGCCCTGCAGTACCGCGCCGTCCGCGCGCTCGCACGGCTGCTCCCGGAGGGATTCCAGCCGTGACCTCGCTCACAACTCCTCAGGAGCGACCGTTCGGCCCCGTAACCGATAGTGCCCGACCGCAGTTTGTCGAAGTGCGACCGGGATTCTCGGGACCCCTCCCTGACAGGGGTCTCGTCATCGATGTCCCGTTCGCGCTCGACATCGCGACCAGCGAATGGGGGTGCCCGCGGTGAACACGATCTTTGACCGACGGCGCGCCGAGCGTTTCGCCCAGCTCATCGACGAGGTCCAAGGCGGCCGTCGTCATCACACCCGCAGCCGGATCGACGAGCAGCTCACCGAGCTCGTCACGGTCGGTCAGCAGCTCGGCAGCGTTCCGCTGCCCGGCGGCGTCCGGCCGGACTTCCGGCGTGACCTGCGGGCACAGCTCATGGCGACCGCAGAGCGCGAGGGGATCGGCATCACCGCCGTCGACCCCGAACCAGACCATCTGCCGACCCGGCCGTCCCGGGCCCGGATCGCGATCTTCTCAGGCGTCGCAGTCGGCGCCCTGGCGATCTCGTCCATGTCCGTGGCGAGCGGCGACGCCAATCCCGGCGACACGCTCTACGGCTTCAAACGCTCCACCGAGCGGGCCCAGCTGGCGCTCGCCAGCTCCGACCTCGGTCGTGGCCAGCTCTATCTCGAATTCGCCCGGACCCGCGTCGGTGAGGCGCACGCCGTGCGGACCGACAGTCTCGGCCTCGTCAGCGCGCTGGGCGACATGGACGCCGACACGCTGCAGGGTGTCAAACTCCTGCTCGGTTCGGCCGTCGACCGCCGGGACGCCTCGACGCTCACGACCGTCGACAAGTTCGTCGAGGACCAGCGCTACCTCGTCCGGCAGCTCGGGGTCGGGGTCGACAGCACCTCGGCCGAGCGGGTCAACGTGTCGCTCTCGCTGCTCACGGCGATCGGCAACCGTTCGCACGGGCTGCGTACGGCGCTCAGCTGCGGCGCGGGCTCGACCGGTGCGGTCGACTCGATCGGTCCGATCGCGGCGGCCTGCTCGACGGCCGAGGTGACCGAGAGCAAGAACACACCGTCGGTGCCGGGGACGGCTCCGACGAAGCCTCAGACCGCTCCATCGGCCGGCACCGCAGCCTCACCGGGTGCGACTCCGGCCGCCAGCACGGCACCGCAGCCCAGCCCGGCTCCCACCGAGGAGGGCGGCCTGCTCGACGGGCTCGGCCGCATCCTCGGCGACCTGCTCGGCGGCTAGAGTCCGACAGCGTTCGACGGCCCCGCCCGCACCTCGGGCGGGGCCGTTTCTCATCTGTTCGTATGCGCAACTGATGCATGGGGCGGTTAATCTCGACCCGTGAGAAGTCAGACGGAGGCACCGGTGCGGCTCTCCTCGGCGGCCTTCTTCGACCTGGACAACACGGTCATGCAGGGTGCGTCGCTCTACTACTTCGCCCGCGGTCTCGCCGCGCGGCGCTACTTCACCACGGGAGACCTCGTGAAGTTCGGCTGGAAGCAGCTCCGCTTCCGCCTCAGCGCCAACGAGCACGCCGGTGACATCTCCGAGGCCCGCACCGCCGCCCTCGCCTTCATCCAGGGCTGGCGGGTCGAGGATGTCCGCCGCCTCAGCGAGGAGATCTTCGACGAGCTGATGAAGGAGCGGATCTGGGCCGGCACGCGTGCCCTCGCCCAGGCGCACCTCGACCGGGGCGAGCGGGTGTGGCTGATCACCGCCGCGCCCGTCGAGCTCGGGATGGTCATCGCCGAGCACCTCGGCATCACCGGCGCCCTCGGCACCGTCGCCGAGATCCGCGACGGCCTCTACACCGGGCACCTCGTCGGCGACATGCTGCACGGGCCGGCCAAGGAGGTCGCCGTCCGCGCCCTCGCCGCCGCCGAGCAGCTCGACCTCGACGAGTGCTACGCCTACAGCGACTCGGTCAACGACCTGCCGATGCTCGGCTCGGTCGGGCACCCCGTCGCGGTCAACCCCGACGCCGCGCTGCGCCGCCACGCCCGTGCCAACCAGTGGGACATCCAGGACTTCCGGTCCGGGCGCAAGGCGGTCAAGGTCGCCGTCCCCGCCACCCTCGCCGCCGGGGTCGTGGCCGGTGCCGTCATCTCCGGTGTCGCGCTCAACCGGCGCCGTCACCGGCTCTGAGCGCCCCTCGGCCACTAGGGTTGGCCGTGTGACCGGTCGGCATCGCCGCTTCATTCCCCGGCTCGGGGCGCTCGTGGCACTCCTGGTCTCGCTCGGCGCCGTGGGCATGTTGCTGCTGCTGCCCGAGCCCACGCCACCCCGGGCGCCCGGTGCCGAGTGGACCCTCGGCGAGGCCTACCCCGGCGTCGTGCCACGGGACGTGGCGGGGTTCGTGGGGGGCGGGTGGGCGTACCAGCCGATGGTTTTCCTGGGTGACGGCAGCTCGCTGGGCGCGGCGACCGCGCCCGACGCGAGCGTCGTGAAGCTCGTGCTGCTCGGTGCCGACGGCCGGGAGCGGACCCTGCGCACGCTGCGGCAGTCCGACGCGGTGCAGTTCGGCGGGGTGGTCACCGACGGTCGGCGGATCGCCTGGCTGGAGCAGACCGCGGGCGCCGACGGCAGCGGGGATGTCAAGATCTGGACCGCCGAGATCGGCGGTGCCGCGCGGGTGCTCACCGGCGATGTCGGCGACTTCGTCTTCTTCAACTCGATGAACGACATGGTGATCAACGGGGACCGGCTGCTCTGGGCCGCCGCGGCACCGACCGAGACGCCGCGCACGGAGATCCGGTCGGTCCCGCTCGGCGGTGGGTCGGTGAGCGTGACAACGGTCGATGGGGGGTACGCCCTGGCGGGCGGCGACTGGCTCGTCAGCGCGATCACCGGCCAGACCGACCAGACCGAGCTGCGCCACGTCGTCACCACCACTCGGATCACGGTCGATGCTCAGCCGAGCGAGTTGATCACCTGCTCACCGGCGTGGTGCCGGGCGCTCGTGCTCGGCGGCGACGGCGGAGCCACCAGGATCGACGTGATGCACCCGGACGGGTCGGGTCGGGTGCGGGCCGCCGCCGGAGCGGTGACCGCCGCGCTGGTGGATGTCGGCGTGCTCGATCGGTGGGAGATCTACTCGCGGCCGGGCATCGGCGGGTCGGAGCTGAGCAGCCAGCAACTGCTCGTCTATGACCTGGACACACACCGGCTGATCGTGGTCGCCGACGGGGTCGGGCAGGTGCTCTGCCGAGCCGGGGTGCTCTTCTGGTCCAGCGGCCAGCAGGAGACACTCACCTGGCACGCCCTGGACCTGCACAGGCTTGCTTAGTGGGGGCATGATCGCGCTGTTTCGCGGAAACAGTCCCCTCGGAGGGGATCGGTAGGGCTCGCTTCCGGGAAGCTGCACGATCTTGCGCACCACCGGCCGAGTACTAGGCGCCGAAGGGGTCGGGGCGCTTCTCCAGCAGGGCGTGCAGCATCGACTGAATCGTCTCGCGAACCTGGTCGGCGAGGTTGAAGACGACCATCGGATCGTCGGCGTGGTCGGCCCACTCCTCGGTGTGGATCGGCTCGCCGAACTCGATCAGCCACTTGCTCGGCAGCGGGATCATGCCGAGCGGCCCCAGCCAGGGAAAGGTCGGCGTCACCGGGAAGTAGGGCGCGCCGAGCACCCGGGCCAGCGGCTTGATGTCGCCGATCAGGGGGTAGATCTCCTCGGCGCCGACGATCGCGGCCGGGATGATCGGCACACCGGTCCGCAGCGCCGCCGAGACGAACCCGCCCCGGCCGAACCGCTGCAGCTTGTAACGGTCGCGGTAGTGCTTGCCGACACCCTTGAAGCCCTCGGGGAAGACCCCGACCAACTCGCCGCTGGTGAGCAGGCGCTCGGCATCGGGGTTGCAGGCGAGCGTGCCGCCGGACTTGCGCGCCAGCTCCGAGAGGAACGGCATCTTGAAGACGAAGTCGGCGCCGAGCAGCCGCAGGTGGCGGTGGCCCACCGACTCGTCGTGGCAGGCCATCGCGAGCATCAGCGCGTCGAGCGCGACCGTGCCGGAGTGGTTGCCGACGACGAGGCCGCCACCGACCTCCGGCAGGTTCTTCGATCCGATGATCTCGGTGCGGAACCAGTCGCGCTGGAGTTTGCGCAGGCCGGGATGGAAGAGCGCCTTGGTGAGCTCCTCGTCGAAGCCGAACTCGTCGACCTCGTAGCCGCCGGACAGCCGCCGACGCAGGAACGCCAGCCCGCCCGCGACCCGCCGGTCCCAGACGTCGTCGTGTTCGTCGATCATGCGCCACCGCCTGTCGTCGCGCGGGACCGGACCGAGGCGATCATGTCGAGCAGCGTCTGCTCGACGGCGGCGATCCGTTCGGGGGTGAATGCGGCACCGGTCTCGTGTGTCTTCACGAAGGCTCGGAACGCCTCGGCCGTGGGGCGCGGCGTGAAGCCGAACTCCCTGGTCAGCTTGCTGACATCGACGACGCGGCCGTGCACGAAGAGGTCGACCTGGTCCTTGCTGATGACGCCGCGGCCGACGACCGAGGCGGCGATCAGCCCCGGCTCCACGATCGGCGCGGCGAGGCGCCCGGCCCGGCGGATCGCCTGGGACAGGGTGAGTACGCCAGGTCCGGCGACGTTGTATGTGCCCGGATGCTGCTCCAACACCGAGCGGGTCAGGATCTCCAGCGCGTCGTCGACGTGGACGAACTGCAGCCGGGGATCGCGCCCGAGCACGGTCGGCACGATCGGGCGGGAGAAATATCTCAGGAGTGCGGTCTCGGTGCCCGAGCCGATGAAGGGTGCGAAACGCAGCACGGTCGCGGTGACATCGGGACGGCGCCTGCGGAAGCCGCGGACGTAGCCCTCGATGTCGAGGATGTCCTTGCCGAACCCGCCCCGGGGAGCCTCGCGCGGCTCCGCGTCCTCGGTGAAGACCGCAGGATCGCGGAAGGAGGCGCCGTAGGCGGCCGTGGAGGAGCGCACGACGAGAGTACGCAGCGTGGGGACCTGCTGGCAGGCGCCGAGAAGCTGCATCGTGCCGATGACGTTCTGATCCTTCATCGCGGACCGGCCGCCGGGTTCCGGCGCCGAGACGACCGCGAGGTGCACCACCGCCTGCGCCTTGGAGTCGGCGATGATGTCCGCGAGGGTCCGCATGTCGGCGGTGACGAGCTCGACCCGGTGCAGGTCGGCCGCGAGCGGCTCCGGCACGGGGTGGACATCGAGGCCGATGACCCGCTTCACCCCCGGGTGAGCGGCGATCCGACCGGCCAGCCGCGCGCCGAGGAACCGGCTCACGCCGGTGACGAAGACAACCTCGGGCGTCGCCGTCATCCCACTCCCCGGCTCATCAATTGCCGATCATGACCGAACCGCCCGAACCGACATCGCACTGGCCCGGGCGGCGGTCATGCGATTACTTACCGAGGCGACGACGCTGGACGCGGGTCTTGCGCAGCAGCTTGCGGTGCTTCTTCTTCGCCATGCGCTTGCGGCGCTTCTTGACCACGGAGCCCATACGGCAGCCCTCTCAGATGAACATCGGTTTGCACCGGCACCGTCGGGCGCCAGGCATTCGGACAGTAGTCCCTGGTCGTTACCAGCGCTGGCGTGTAAGAACCACGCGGCGGCCACGGTCAGAGTCGGTGTCCAGGGTAACCGTACCCATACGTGATCGTGAAACCGAGGGCTGTCCTGCCCGGTCAGGCAGCCTTGGAGAGCGCATCCTGGAGGTAGGTGTGCACCGCGTGCTCCGGCACCCGGAACGATCGACCGACCCGGACCGCTGCCAGGTCACCCGAGTGCACGAGCCGGTAGACGGTCATCTTCGAGACCCGCATGAGCGTCGCGACCTCGGCGACCGTCAGGAAGCGCACCTCGGCGAGAGCGCTGTCATGTGGTGTTCCGCGCATTGGTCCGCCACCCAATCCCGTCTCCTGCGCGACCCAGCCGAAGGGGTGCTCCGCGGCTGCTGGGCGACGCGCGTGTTACTAGTACGGTAACGGGACGGTTGGGGCAGCCGCGACTCCTTCGCGAAACACCCCCGCGATATCACTCCATTCCTGGCGCGGAGCCGTCTCACTCCGAACGCAGCGCGATGACCGGGTCCAGGCGGCCGGCCCGCTGCGCGGGCACGACCCCGAAGATGATCCCCACTCCCGCCGAGACGCCGAAGGCGAGCGCCAGCGACCACCAGGTGACAGCGGCCGGTACGGGTGTCAGCGCCGCGATGATCAGCGACGATCCCACCCCGAGGGCGATCCCGAGCAGCCCGCCGAGCGTAGTGAGCAGGATGGCCTCGAGCAGGAACTGCACGGAGATGTCCCGGGGCCGGGCGCCGACCGCCTTGCGCAGGCCGATCTCCCGGATCCGTTCCCGGACCGAGACGAGCATGATGTTCGACACGCCGACCCCGCCGACGAGCAGCGAGATCCCGGCGATCGCCGCCAGCACGCTCGTGAGCACCCCCAGGATGTCGCCGAGCACGCCGAGGATCTGCTCCTGCGTCACCGCGCTGAACTCCGACTCCGGGTGCCGTTTGTGCAGGTCGGCGATGATCCGATCGCCCAGGTCGGCGATCGTCTCCCGCTCGGGTGCCTTCACCGCGAAGGCGTCGATCCGGCTGGTGGCGTAGAGGCGGTGTGCCGTGGTGATCGGGATGTGCACCTCGTCGTCCCGGTCCACGCCGAGGCTCTGCCCGACCGACTGGAAGACGCCGATGACGCGGAACCGCACGCCCGCGATCGTGACCTGCTGGCCGACGGCGTCCCGCTCGCCGAAGAGGGTCCGGGCGACACTCGCGCCGAGCACCGCCACCCGTCGGGCGGTGTCGACATCGGTACGGGTCAGGTAGTGCCCGCTGCGTACCTCGCGGACGAAGACCTTCGGCGTGGTCTCGATGACGCCGAGCACGCTGGTGAACTTGCTCGACGTGCCGGCCGCGACGGTCTCCCCGGAGGCGAGCGTGACGGCGACCCGGTCCCGCTCCCCCACGATCCGGGTCACCGCGTCGAGGTCGTCCATGTCGAGCCGGGACTGCGTCGGGGCAGCCCCGAAGGAGACCTGGCCGGGCACCACGATCAGCAGGTTGGAGCCGAGCCCCTCCACCTGGGCCTCGACCTCGTTCTTCGTACCGGTGCCGAGGGCGACCAGGACCACGACGGCGCCGACGCCGATCACCATGCCGAGCATCGTCAGGCCGCTGCGCATCCGGTTTGCCCGCAGCGCGTCGACCGCGACCCGCCACGCCTCCGCGAACCTCACACGATCACCCCGTCGCGCATCGCGATCTGGCGCGAGGCCCGGGCCGCGACATCGCGGTCGTGGGTGACCAGGACCACCGCCACCCCGTCCTCGCGATTGAGCCGTTCGAGCAGCTCCAGCACCGCAGCGCCGGTCGTCGTGTCGAGGTTGCCGGTCGGCTCGTCCGCGAGCAGCACGGCCGGGGCGGTGACGAGCGCGCGGGCGATCGCCACCCGCTGCTGCTCGCCGCCCGACATCTGGTTGGGCCGGTGGTCGACCCGGTGCGCCAGGCCGACCTTGGCGAGCGTCTCGGTGGCGATCCGCCGCCGCTCGCGGGCACCGAGGCCGCGGTAGACGAGGGGCAGCGCGACGTTGTCCACGGCGCTGGTCCTCGGCAGCAGGTGGAACGCCTGGAAGACGAAGCCGATCTCGGTGTTGCGCAGGGCCGCCATCTCCGATGCCGTGAGCTGGGAGACATCGCGACCGCCGATCGACAGGCGCCCCGACGTGGGCTGGTCCAGCCCGCCGAGCAGGTGCATCAGCGTCGACTTGCCCGAACCGGAGGGCCCGATGATGGCGAGGTAGTCGGCGCGGGGAATGGTGAGCGAGACGCCTCGCAGCGCCTCGACCGTCACCCCGTCGAGCTGGTAGGAGCGGGTGACGTCGACCGCCTCGATCGCGAGCTGGACCTCGGGCTCCGTCACGGCAGCGCGTCCCCGGCGTGGACCTTGTCGACGCCCTTGACGACGATCCGGTCGCCGGACTTCAGCCCGTCGAGGACCTGCACCGACTGCGTCCCGGCGACGCCGAGGCGGATGTCGCGCCGGGCCGCCCTGCCGTCCGGGTCGACCAGCCACACCGCGTCCCGACCGTCGGCACTGAAGATCGCCGACGACGGGATCGCCACGGTGTCCGGCGCCTCCCGGACCTTCAGGTGGGCCACCGCGCTCATCCCCGGCCGCGGGGTCGGCGCCACCGACCCGTCGGCGAACTTGCCCTCCCCCAGCGACAGCCGCACCCGGTAGGCGACGGCACCCCGGCTGTTGGCGGTCGGCAGCACATCGATCGACTGCACCGTCGCGGCGTAGACCGCCCCGGTCGCCGCGTCGAGCTCCGCCTCGGCGGCTATCCCCGCCTTCACCAGCAGGATGTCGGTCTCGTCCACCTCCGCCACGAGGCTCAGCGCGCTCACGTCGACGACGGTGAGGATCGCCGCACCGGCCGTGACGAGGCCGCCCACCGGAACCGACTGCTCGACACCCGCCGGAGTCGAACCCTGCGCACCACCCGCCGACGGCACCGCGCCACCGGCGAGGCCGCCCAGCAGATCGGTCAGGCTCGAACCGCTCGGCGCTGCCGAGACGCCGCCGAGCTGCACCACTCCGGGGATCGGCGCCCGCAGCGTCAATGCGTCCACAGTCGACTTGGCGAGGTCGTAGGCCTGCTGCGCCTGGAGCTTCTGTGCCGCGCCGAGCGCGCTCATCGCCGAACCCAGTGACGACAGGCCCTTGCCGACGCCGTTGACGGCGGATGCGACCGCCTTCGCCGCCGCCCGGTAGTTCTGCTCGGCCGCGGCGATCTGGGCCAGCAGCGCGGCTCTCAGCGCCGGATCCGCGATGTGCCCGGCGGCGGCCCGCGCGTGCGCGAAGGCGTCCGCGGCGGCGTCATCGAGTCGGCCGGTGGCACCGCCGAGGTTGAGGCTCACCCCGCCACCGCCCGAGCGCTTCGCGGCGGCGAGCGCCTGCTTCGCCTGCGCCAGCCGGGCCTGCGCCGACGGCGAGTCGACGACCGCCAGCACCTGGCCCTTCTTGACCTGTGCGCCGGGCGCCACCAGCAGCTTCGCCAGCGTGCCGTCGGCGGCCGCGGTCATCGTCGCCGCGGCACGCGCGGCCACCGCCGCGGGCGCGTCCACCACCTCCGTCACGGTGGTACGCGTGACATCGGCGACGACGATTCCGGTCGCCTCCGCATCACAGGAGGCGGCGGTGAGGAAGACGAATGCGGTGAGCAACACGAGGGGTCGGCGCACACTGCATTATTGCCCTGCCCAGGGAGTGGGACTGTCGTCGATATTGCTGTTAGTTATCTCACTGTGGAACGGATGTAGGAGACGAGGTCCCCCTCCACAATGGACCACGACTTGCCGAAGGCCTCCTGCGAAGCGGCCGTCTCCGAGGCGCCGTCGTGCACGACCGAGGTGTAGAACTGCAGCATCTTCGCCTCGCCGTAACGCTCGGCGAGCTGCCGGACGGCGAGGAAGCTGATGCCGTACTTCGCGCCCACATCGGCGTCCGGGTCGCTGTCGCGGGGTGCCTTCACGGCGACCTTGCCGTCCCACTTGCTCGCGCCGACGTACTTGCGCACGTAGTAGAGCTCGCCGTAGAGGCGGACCGGGGAGCCGTCCATCTCGGCGTACTCGGCGATGCCCTCCTCGAGCCACCAGAACTTCACGTCGCCCGATCGGCCGGGCACGGTGCTGGCGTGGGTCATCTCGTGGCGCAACGTGTTGTCGATCAGCGACTTGCTGACGACGGCGGCGTTGAGCACGATCTCCGTCCGCAGGTCACCGGTGGAGATCGAGACACCGGCGGCCCAGGTCGGCGGAGCCCAGGAGTACCAGGAGTTCCACTCGGACGGGCTGGCGTAGAAGATCACGTAGCGGCTCGGGGGCTTGCCGAAGGCGAGGCGGTCGGAGACCTTCGCCGCCTTCTCCGCGTCGACGGCGAGCTGGGCCAGGTTCTTCGCGTAGGTCGGGGTGGTCGCCACGATCGTCCGCTCCCCCGCGACGGCCTGCAGGTCGGCGACCTCCCACGGGCGAGGGCCGAGCTGGTCCTTGCCGCTGATCTTGATTTCCTGGACCCGGGGCTTGTCGGCGACGAGGCGCCACAGCTCCGTCCGCGTCGACACCGACTCCTCGCAGACCGCGGTGCCGAAGCAGGGGTGCGAGACGACATCCATCTTCCAGACCGCGTCGAAGCCCTCACCGGACTCCTTGATCGGCAGGCCCTTCACCTCGCTGCGCCACGAGGCGACCTTCAGCTGCTGCAGCGAGGCGAACTGCCGCTTGAGGACGGCGATCGCCTGCGGCTTGGCCGCGTCACCGGAGGCGAGATAGGCGGCCTGGTCGTGCTGCACCAGGGCCTTGTCGCGGACGGCGAGCGCCTCGTTGACCCGATCCACCATCCAGTCGCGGTAGACGTCCCAGCGATCACCCGCGACCGGCCTGCGCGCCGAACCCTTCGTCGCCGACGCCCGGGGGCTGCCGGTGTCGAGGTTCGTGCTCTCGTTGTAGTAGTAGAAGCCGATCGCACCGGCGGCGGGCAGCACGCAGAGCACGAGCACGGCGGCGAGCGCCGAGAAGAGCCAGAACTTCCAGCGGCTGCGCGGCGGCTGCGGGGGCAGGGGCGGCGGGTACGGGTACGGCGTACCCCCGAACTGCTGCGGAACCCCCGCGTAGGTCGGCGGACCCGGATACGTCGGCGGGCCCTGGTAGCCGGGCTGCGGCGGGTAGCCGGGCTGCGGCGGATACACCGGCTGCGGCGGGTAGCCGGGCCGGGCCGGGTAACCGGGCTGCCCCTGATGGCCCGGCTGGACCGGCGGATAGCCCTGGGGCGCACCGGGCTGCCACGTCGGCGCGGTCGGCTGCTGGGGCGGTGCATAGGGCGACACCGGAGCGCCGTAGGGCGGTACCGGTGATGCCGCCGGCGGCGGGTTCTCGGTCGGCGGCGGCAGCGCACCGGGGAAGGGCTGGGCATAGGCCGGGTACGCCGGCGGATCCACCGGGGGCCGCTGATGCGGAGTTACCGATGGATCAGTCTCGGTACGGTCCGGCGAGCCATATTCGTCCCCTGTGTGCACAGGCGACGAGGCTACGCGATTCGGGCGGGCCCCAGCTCCCCCGTTCGTCCCAAAATGGGCTACTTCTTCGAGGTCAGTGCCCTGGCGAAGAACATCATGTTGGCGGGGCGCTCGGCGAGACGACGCATGAGGTAGCCGTACCACTGCGTGCCGTAGGGCACATAGACCCGCACGGTGTAACCCGCCGCCGCGAGCCG
The DNA here is from genome assembly GCF_014204945.1 of Allocatelliglobosispora scoriae. Classification (NCBI taxonomy): domain Bacteria; kingdom Bacillati; phylum Actinomycetota; class Actinomycetes; order Micromonosporales; family Micromonosporaceae; genus Allocatelliglobosispora; species Allocatelliglobosispora scoriae. Next base: position 4,058,831 of record NZ_JACHMN010000002.1, on the reverse strand, counting down.
CCGCTGCTCCTCCGGGCGCACGCCGTAGAGCATCTGGAACTCGAACTCGTCGGGCGACCGGTCGAACCAGCGCGCCCGGTCCTCACCGATCGCGATGAGCCGGGGGTCGTGCGTCGCGAGCATCGGGTAGCCCTCGCCCGCCATCAGCACGTTCATGCAGCGGACGTATGACTTGTCCACATCCAGGGCCGCCTGGAACGCGACGTGCTCCGGCTCCTTGTAGGCGCCCTTGCAGAGGCGGACCCGGGATCCGCTGCCCGCGAGCTCCCGGCAGTCCTGCTCGGTGCGGCGCAGGTAGGCCTGGAGCACGGCACCCGTGGTCGGGTAGTCCTTGCGCAGCCGGGCCAGGATCGCCAGCGTCGAGTCGGTGGTGGTGTGGTCCTCCATGTCGAGGGTCACCGTCGTGCCGACCGCGGCCGCCGCGGCGCAGATGGCGCGGGCGTTGGACTCGGCCCGCTCCTCGTCGAAGGCCTGGCCGAGCGCGGAGAGCTTGAGGCTCACCTCGGCGCCGTGGCTGAGGCCCTGCTCGCCGAGGGCGGCGAGAAGATTGAGGTATTCGTCACGGGTGGCGTTGGCCTGATCCTCGTTGAGAGTGTCCTCACCGAGATGGTCCAGCGTGACGGTGAGACCGTCGTCGAGGAGTTCCCTGGTTGCCCTGAGGGCATCATCGGTCGTGGTGCCGGCGACGAACCGCCGGACGACGTCCCGGCTGATCGGCGCGGAGCCGACAGCCCTCTCTACCTTGGCGGATCGCGACGCTGCGAGGATCACCGAACGGAGCATGACCCCAGCCTAACGCTCGCTCAGTTGGTCGATGTGCCGAGCTATCCGGATTAGGCCCACGCTGGAGGTGTAAGAACGCGACGATTCGTCTACCTTTATCGGGTGGACTTCGACGCGTACGCCAAGACCGCCGTTGACCTTGTCAACGCTCCCTTGGAGCACCTGGACGACCTGCGCGCCGTCTTCATCGATGAGCGCAGCTGGATGCGCGAGGAGGCGGTGGAGCGGGACGTGGCCGTTTTCCGACGCGCCCAGAAGCGGCTCCGGGACGTCTTCGAGTCCGGCGCGGCCGGACGGGACGCCGAGGCGGTCGCCGAGCTCAACATCCTGCTGGAGACCTACCCCATCCAGCCACGGATCTCCGGGCACGACTCCGGCGACTGGCACATGCACGTGACCAGCCGGGGCGCCTCGGTCAGCGCGGAGTACCTCGCCGGTGCGGCCTGGGGCCTCGCCGTCTGGCTCTGCGAATACGGCAGCGCCCGCTTCGGCGTCTGTGCCGACGAACGCTGCGGCAACGTCTACCTCGACACGTCTTCCAACAACTGCCGGCGCTTCTGCTCCGAGCGGTGCGCCACCCGGTCGCACGTGGCGGCGCACCGCGCCCGCAAGCGCGCGGCGGTCGACGAGACGCTCACGCAGCTGGCACCCGTCGGCTGATCGATCGTCATCCGCGCGCTGTCGCGGCGGCCTCCGACTGTTCGAGGAAGACCGCTGCGTATCGGTCGAGGCAGCCCTCGGCGCCGAACAGCTCCCTCGCCGTCTTGGCCCCGTGCGCGCGGGTGACGTCGTCCCAGCCGAGCACGTCGAGCAGCGCGTCGCGCAACCCGACCGGATCACGTGGCTGCACGATGGCGCCCATGCCGGTGGCGAGCACCGGGTAGCGGCCGCCCGGCAGGTCGGTGGTGACCGAGGGGATGCCGCACATCATCGCCTCGACCTGCACGATGCCGAACGATTCGGCGATCGACGGCAGCGCGAACGCGTCGATCGAGGCGTAGAAGTCGTCGATCTGCCGGCCGCGTAGCAGACCCAGGATCTGGATCCGGGGGTCGCGCTGCGCGGCCTGGCGGACCTGGTCGATCACGCTGCCGCCCGCGACGGTGAGGTAGTCGCCGCCCACGAGCAGGCGCGCTTGCGGGTCGGTGATCCCGGCGAAGGCGGCGATGAGGTACTCCAGGCCTTTGTCGGGCACGATGCGCCCGAGGAAGCCGATGTGCGGCCCGGAGCTCTGCCGGTAGGCCGGCTCACCGCCGCGGCGGTCCACACAGGGCGCCGAGATCGCCGAGCGCCGTGCTTGGCGCAGCACGGGCCACAGTTGCGAGTGCTCGGCCTGGTCGTCGCTGTTGACGACCACGGCTGCCGACCGCCGGAGGGCCATCCTGGAGGAGATCTTCACTGCGGCCATCGCAGCCCGGGTGACGAGGCTGGGCGGCAGCCACAGGTCAATGTGATAGGTGGACACGACCGGTGTCGGCAGCCGCCGGGCGGTGATCAGTCCCGCCTCGAGCATCGGCAGGTGCAGGTTGAGCACCCGCGAGCGGCGGGCCACACGGCGCACGGTGGCGGCGAACGACGGGCTGACCAGTCCTCGGCTGATCGAGGCGACGACGGGGCAGCGGTACACGTCGACGCCGCGGATCTGTTCGCGCAGCGGCAGCGCGGGGTCGTGCCGGGCAGCCACGACGGCCACCCGCCAGCCCCGATCGGCGAGGCCTTCGGCGACGGTCCGAGCGACCTCGGTCAGCCCGCTGACATAGGGGGTGTAGTAGTTGACCGCGACGCAGACGTCGTAGTCGCGGGCTTCCGGCATGCTCACGAAGGTCCCTCCACGGGCGGTTTCTACGAGCTCAGGATCAGGATCGGCATGAGGATCGCCGCCCACAGGCCGAGGTTGACCTGCATGGAGCGATCGCGGATCAGATCCTCGACGGGGTCGCCGCCGGACCGCTCCACCATGAGCATCTGCAGGTAGCGGTAGACGGTGAAGGCGGCGAAGGGGAATGTCAGCCCGGCGGCGGCCGCTCCGTAGGGGGCTTGCAGCTGCGACATCGAGGCCACGTAGCAGACGAGGGCGGCGACGAGATTGACGACGACGACGTGGTCGAGGAACTGCACGGAGTAGGCCGCCAGCACCGGCCGGTGCCGAGCAGCCGTCTCGTCGGCGGCCAGGCCCGCCAACTCGTGGCGGCGCTTGCCCAGAGACAGGGCGACGCATGCGCAGTAGACGCAGATCAGCAGGATCGGCTGCACGTCCAGCCCGGCGGCGATGGTCCCGGCGAGGACCCGCAGGACGAAACCGCCGGCCACGACGGACACGTCGACCAGGGGCTGATGTTTGAGCGAGAGGCTGTACCAGAGGTTCATCACCAGGTAGACGCCGATGATCGCCGCCACCAGCGGTGGCACGGTGACGAGCAGCGCCAGCGTCACGACCAGCAGGACGACCAGGACGGCGACCGCAGCGGGCACGCTGACCCGTCCGCTGGCCAGCGGACGCAGCCGCTTGACCGGATGCAGCCGGTCGGACTCGCGGTCGCGCAGATCGTTGACCACATACACCGTGGAGGCCGCGATGAGGAAGCTCAGCAGGGTCAGCCCGATCGTGGCGATGTGCGACAGCGACGCGACCGGTGCGGTGATCAGCGGCGCCACCAGCACCAGGCTGCCTTTGATCCAGTGGCGGGGGCGGAGCAGCGCCACGTGGGCGCTGATCTGGTGAAGGGGTCGTGTCTCGCGGGTGACGGTCGGGCTGTCGACGGTGACGGCGTCCGGTGATGCGTAGATGACGGCAGCCTGTCTGTTCAAGGCTTGATCCATGAGGAGCCTCTCCTTACCAGCGACGTGCGGTCAGAACAGCGCCTTGGCGAGCCGGAGTGCGCCCTGCTTCCAGGGGTCGCGATGGGTACGCCCGGTGCTGCGCCGTGCCGCGCCGGCGGTTTCGTGCCACCAGTCATACGTCTTGAGCAGCGCCTGCTTGTTGCTGAATTGAGGGTTGAAGCCGAGCCGGTCACACGCCTTGTCGATCGAGACGTACGAGTCGCGGGTCAGCTTGTGCACCAGCCGCCGGTAGACCGGCGACAGCCGCAGGGCGGCCAGCACACGCAGTGCCGCGACGGCAGGCCCAACCGGCACGGTGACGATCCGCTTGCCATGGCCTGCCGCGTCGAGGACGGCTTGGAAGTCCTCGCGGAGCGTCCCGAACTCGCGGGCGCCGATGTTGAAGGTGTCGTTCACGATGTAGTCGGGCTGCTCGCAGGCGAGCTGGACGGCGTCGCACAGATCCTCGACGTCGAGCATCTGCGTGGCCACGCGACCGCCGCCGAGCAGCGGGAAGTGCCGGCCCTCGTCGGCCCACTCGAACAGCATCGCGAACAGCCCGAGGCGCTCGCGGCCCAGGAACGTCTTGGGCCGCAGGATCGGTGCGCACAGGCCCTGTCCGCGGCCGAGCAGGACGGCGGACTCCGCGGCGAGCTTCGCCGCCGAATAGGCGTCGACCGGCTCGCACGGGTAGTCCTCGGTGGTGGGACACAGGCGCGGCAGCCCGTAGACGGCCGTGGAGGAGATGTGCACGAGCCGCCCGACACCGGCACGCTGCGCGGCCGTCACCACCGACCTCGTGCCGTCGACATCGACGGACCGGATCTCGGCGGAGCGGTGGCTGGGCAGCGCGGCGGCCGAGTGGATGACCACGTCGGCGGTGTCGAAGGCGGTGGTCATGGTGTCGGTGTCGCGGACGTCGGCCTCGATGAACCGGGCCCGCGCGTGTGCCTGGGCGGTGAGCGGTCGCACGTCGATGCCGGTCCAGGTCACGCCCGGCCAGGGCCGGGTCAGCAGGGCTGTGCCGAGCATGCCGGCCGCGCCGGTAACGACGATGTGCATATTGCCCTCCCATTCATGGCGCCCTACGCTGCTGCCGACAGCCGAATGCGGCTGTCTTTCGAATGGACATTGCGCCGTCGGCGGACATCGGCTCCCGGATAAGATCCAATGTTCGACACATAGGACCCTACCGATCATCGATTGCCGACCTCTTGGTGATCGCACCAAGAATCCGCCAAGACCGCGGTGGAACACTTTTCAAGCCGATCACTATTGGCGGTCGTTGATCAAAAGCAATACGGGGAATTGAGGTGTGCCGTTGTGGGGAAAGCCACGGTTGCCCAGTTGATCGTCAGCGAGCCCGTCGCGGCCGTCGAGCCGACTCCCGTCGTGAAACCGCGGTGGTGGAAGCGCTGGCTCGTGCGCCTGGCCGTGTTCGCATGCACCTTCTGGCTGCTCCTGGTCACCGCGCATCGCGTCCTGAGCGGACGGGCCTACTGGTGGGGGCCGATCGACCTGCTGCCGCCGCTGGCCTTCGCGGCGGTCCCGGTGGCGCTCTTCGTCGTCGCGCTGCTGGCACGACCGGTGCGCTGGCGCCTCAGCGCGGTGGTGGCGGTGGCCCTGGTGCTGGGCATCGGCTACAGCGGGATCAACTTCGCGACCCTGTGGTATTCCCCGCCGGCGGCTCCGACCGACGCGATCAAGCTGATCACCTGGAACACCGAGTACTGGGATCAGGACCTGGAGGGCGGCGCGCCGCGCAGCACCGAGGACTTCTACGCCTTCCTCCGCCGGCACGACGCCGACGTCTACATGCTCCAGGAGTACGCCCACGTCGACTTCACGCTGGCCGACACGGCGTCGCAGGCCCTCGCCATCGACCAGGAGGCGCAGCTGCGCGCGGCGTTCCCGGGCTACGAGATCGTCATCGCCGGGCGCGACATCACGCTGTCACGGCTCCCGGTGCTGGGGCACCGCTGGCTGGACTCGACCACATTTCTGCCGGAGGAGTTCAAAGCCGTCCCGGCGGGCCTGCGCGAGCGGCCGCTGTTCTACCAATCGCAGACGCTGCGCACCGACATCCGGGTCAACGGCCAGGTCGTGTCGTTCTACAACTCCCACATCTACCAGCCGCCGCAGCGGATCTTCCGGTTGCGCAACGACCCGGACCGCAGCATGTTCGACATCGACCGGTTCAACTTCGAGATCCGCCGCGCCAGCTACCGGGCCATCGCCGCGGACATGGCGCAGAACACCAACCGCATCGTGATGGGCGGCGACCTCAACACCTCGCCGTCGATGGGCATCCTGTCGATGATCCCCGACCGCCTGGTCGATCAGACCCGGGCGCTGTCGTCGATCTACCCGGTGACGTGGCCGGCCACCAACCGGGCGTGGCGCCTGGACTGGCTGTTCACCACGCCTGACATCGAAGTGTCCAGCTATGACCTGCTGGAGCCGGCGGGATTGTCGGATCACAAGGTCCAGCAGGTCCTGCTGTCGGCTCACTGAAGCCCACCCGCGCCCGGATCCATCCGCCGCATAGCGCACTCGCGTACGTCGATGACGACGGCGTCGGCTGATCGACCACATTAGATAACGGCGCAGAAACACTGTCCATCTACAGTCGACTCGACCGCGTTGGGCAACCGGTCGAGTCGCGCATCATCCCATGTCGCATTCGTCAGACCTCTGGAGTGTCGATGACTGAAGCGGGACCTGCACTTGTGTCGGTGATCGTGCCTTGCCACAACAGCAAGAAGACCATCTCCCTATGCATCGAATCGGTATTGGCGCAGACCTATCCTCATATAGAACTGATTGTCGTCGATGATGCCAGCACCGATGAGACGGCTGCGATCGCCGGTGCCTACGATTGCACCGTCGTCCCGTTGGCCGACAACGTCGGTGCGGGGATCGCGAGAAACCGCGGAATCGAGTCCAGCCACGGCAGCATCCTGTTCTTCCTCGATTCCGATGTCGCGCTGGCGCCACAGGCGGTCGAGAACGCGGTTGGCGTCCTGGAGGCGAATCCCACCTACGGCGCGGCCTGGGGCATCTATGGTGACCGGCCGCTGGTCGACGACGGCGTGGTGGAGCAGGTCCAGGTGCTCTTCGGCCACTACCGCCAGATTCAGCCGAGTCCGGTCCACACCGGCCACTTCGCGGTCGGTGCGGTCCGCAGGTGGGTCGTCGAGGCGATCGGTGCGTTCGACGAGCGGCTGTTCGGGCAGTGGACCAACGAGGACCACGAGTTCGGCCTGCGCATCGCCGAGAATTTCCCGGTGACGCGGGCGCTGGGCGTCGTCGGCTATCACGACGACGACGACAAGATGTGGCCGGTCGTGCGCAAGCGGTTCGGCCGGGCGGTGTCGTTGATGCCGCTGATCCTCAAGCAGCGCGATCTGAAGCCGGAGCGGGAGGCGCTGCACCGGCCGCCGGAGATCGCCGCTATCCTGCTGGCCGCGGCGGGCGCTCCGCTGCCGATCCTCTCGCCCTATCTGGCCGTGGTCCCGGCGGTGTTCCTCGCCTGGTTCGTCTGGGAGAACCTGCCGCTGCTGAGCTTCGTGCGCCGCAACGCGGGCTGGCGGGTGGCCGCGGCGACGATGGTGCTCAGTTACGTCTACGGCCTGGCGGTCGGCCTGGGCGGCGTGAGCGGTGCCGTGCGATACCTGATCGATCCGCGGTTCCGGCGCCGCTACCGGAGTGCGGTGGCCGTGTCGTGATCATCGAGCCGGCTCGCCCGGACGCGCACAACGGCTGCGGGCCGCCGCGCCAACGGGCACCCGCGCAATCATAAGAGTCGTTACGGTCTATCCGTTCGACAGATATGGAAATCAATCCGAGCTCTTAGTATGGGAACGCTCCCATGCATGGTTCGGCGGGGGACGAGCATGCAGGGGGAAGCATGAGAGTTCGACTCCTTGGTCCAGTGGACGTAGAGGCAGATGGGCGTTCGCTGGACATAGGACCGCTGCAGCGCCGCGCGGTCCTGGCAGCCCTGGCGGTCGACGCCGGCAATCCGGTGTCGTTGGACGCCCTAACCGAACGGGTCTGGGGTGCGCAGACACCCGAAGCACCGCGCAGCGCGCTTTACGCCCACGTCGCCCGGCTGAGACGGTTTCTGGCCACCGCCGACCGGGACATCCAACCGGTACGCCTGAGCCGCCACGCCGACGGTTACGTGCTCAACATCGACCGCCAGCAGGTGGATCTGCACCGCGTCACGCAGCTCGTGGAGGCATGCCGCGTCGCACCCGTCCCGAACAACGACACGCGCATCGTCGCTCTGCGCCAGGCGATGGACCTGTGGCGCGGGCAGCCCCTGTCCAACCTGGCCGGATACTGGGCGGTCAAGATCCGTCGCAGTGCCGAATCGCAACTGCTCGGCGTCGCCGCCGCCTGGGCAGCCGAGGAGCTGCGGTTGGGCAACGCCGAGGTCGTCGCGGACCGGTTGGCCCGCATCATCGAGTCCAACCCGCTCGCCGAGCCGCTGGTAGCACTGCAGATGCGAGCGCTGTGCGCGCTGGGCCGCACCTCCGAGGCACTGCAGTGCTACGCGGTCGGGCGCACCCAGATCGCCGAGCAGCTCGGGATGGAACCCGGTCCGGAGCTGCGCAACCTGCACGTGGCAGTGCTACGCGGCGAGCTCGACGGCACCTACGCCGGAAGCGTCGTCAGCCCCGCGGTCTCGGCCTCGCCGGTGCCCCGTCAACTCCCCACCGACGTGGTGCGGTTCGTCGGGCGCACCCGAGAGCTGTCCCGCATCCACGAGGGGCTGATGCCCCTCCGCCAGCAGGGGCTGACGCCGATCGTCGGGATCTATGGCGCAGTCGGCGTCGGTAAATCCACGCTGGCGGTGCACGCAGCGCATCAGCTCGTCGACGCGTACCCGGATGGACAGCTCTATCTCGAACTCCGCGGCTGCAGTGTCGGGACCGCGCCGCTGAGCCCGATGGACGCGCTGGCGCGGCTCCTGCGCGCGCTCGGCGTCGACCTGCCGTCGGCGTCCATGCAGGTCGATGAGGCTGCGGCACAGTTCCGGTCGCTGATGGCCGGGCGGCGCATGCTGCTGGTCTTCGACAACGCCGCCGACGCGACCCAGGTGCGTCCGCTGCTTCCGGGCGGGACCGGCTGCGGTCTGCTGGTGACGAGCCGCCAGCCGCTGACCGGCCTCGGCGACGTGTGCCAGGTGCCCGTCGGCCCGCTCGCGGTCGACGAGGCCGTGACGCTGCTCGGCCAGCTCGAGGGAGCCGATCGGGTCGCCGCCGAGCCGGAGGCCGCCGCCGCCATCGCGCAGTGGTGCGAATTCCTGCCGCTGGCCTTACGCATCGCCGCAGCGCGCCTGGTCGCCCGGCCCGGCTGGCCCCTCGCGGAGCTGCGTGACCGGCTGGCCGACGAGCACCAGCGGCTGGACAACCTGGAGGCCGACGGGATCGGGCTGCGGGCGAGCCTGGCCGGTTCTTACCATCAGCTGTCCGACAGCAAGGACCCGGCGGCACGGGCCGCCGCCGCCGCGTTCGCGCTGCTCGGCGCGTCGGGCGAGCCGGAGCTGAGCCGCTCGACCGCCGCTCGGCTGCTGGCTCAGTCCGAGGCGTGCGCCGAGCGCATCCTTGAGCGCCTCGTCGACGCCCAACTGCTGGAGACCTCCGCGCCGGGCACCTATCGGATGGGCGACCTGATGCGGTTGTATGCGCGAGAACGCTACGCCGCACCACAGGGCAATTGACTCCGGGTGCGGCGGCGAACATCGCGGTGGGGCCGCACCTATGCGGCGAACGCGTCGACCCCGGTCAGCTCAGCGGAGTAGGCCCACAGCCGCGCCGCCTGCTCCCGGTCCGTCTCGGTGTCGAAGGGCCTCGCCACAGCGCAGGCGATGAGGTAGGAGCCGCCCGTGCCGGCCAGCTGCGGCGAGGTCGCGGCCCACACCTGGGTCGCGGCGCCCTGCTCCGGTGCCCGGAACTCGGGCAGCAAGGGCGTGCCCTCCTCGTCGATCCACCCGGCGCCGACCATCTCCTCCTTGGTGAGGTGACGCTGCAGCGGAGTGAGGATGTAGCCCGGGTTCACCGAGAACGCGCGCACTCCGGCCGAGCGGCCGAGCAGGTCGAGGTGCGCCGCGAAGAGGGCGTTGGCCAGCTTCGACTGCCCGTAGGCGGCCCACTTGTTGTACTCGGTGTGCTCGAAGTGCACGTCGTCCCAGTTGATGGTGCCGTCCGGGCTGACACCGGAGGACACGACGACCACGCGCGCGTCGCCGCTGGCCGCGATCGCCGGCCAGAGCCGGTTGACCAGTGCGTAGTGACCGAGGTGGTTGGTGGCGAACTGCGCCTCCCACCCGGGCCCGACCCGCGTCTCGGGGTAGGCCATGATCCCCGCGTTGTTGATCACGATGTCGATCGTGCGGCCCGACGCCAGGAACCGGTCGGCGAACTTGTTCACGCTCTCCAGGTCACCGAGGTCGAGCTCGTCGACCTCGACGTTGGCCAGCCCGGCGAGGGCCTGGTTGGCGCTGTCGGGGCGGCGGGCCGGAACCACGACGTGCGCGCCCGCTGCGGCAAGCGCCCGCGTCGTGGCCAGTCCCAGGCCCGAGTAGCCGCCGGTGACGATGGCCAGCTTGCCGTGCAGGTCGATGCCGGCAAGCACGTCGGTGGCGGTGTTGTCGATCGTGAAAGCGGGCTGTGGTGTGGTCATCTTCAACTCTCCGGTTTCGGGCAAGGTCGGCCAACGCCGTGGATCGGTGGGAGGTCGGGGCGTTGCTACACGTAGAGCCGCCGCATCCGGGCAGGGAACAGCAGTCCCTGCAGGATCCCGATGCCGGCGGCGACCGCGGACGTCAGCGTCACCAGGAGGTGTAGCACCGTGAACTGTAGTCCGAACAGGACACCGTGGTGGCGGTAGGCGTAGGCGTAGGTCCGCCAGTCCAGCGCCATGCCGATGCCGACGAACACGCCCGCTGCGGCCAGCGCCCAGGGGCCGAGCACGACCGCCGACAGCAGGGCCAGCACCGCCGAGAGGACGAAACCACTGCCCAGTGCCCGATAGCTCGTCCCCGCGCCGCCGGGCAGCGCCTTGAGCCGCACCCAGTTGGGGGCACCGAGGCGCGTCCGCTGGAACACCTTCGTGATCATGACGCGCAGGGTGCCGTCGTGGTCGTGGCGGCCGCGGATCGACGAGGCGGCGCGCACCTCATAGCGGGCGTTGAGGCGGAATCCGTAATCCTGCTCCTCGGTCCACCGCAGCCGGCTGTTGAACGGGCCGATCTCACGGAACACCTCCACGCGGATGCCGAACAGGGCCGAGTGCAGTCCCGGAATGGGCCCGTCGATCTCATTGAACCATACGTATTGCTGAATGGCACGATAGCGCTTGACCAGGCTGTCGGGGAACATCGGCTCCGGCTGGTACATCCCGCAGATCGCACCGAGTCCCGGCTCGGCCTGCAGGACCTCCACCGCTTTCGCGACCGCGTCGGGCTCCAGCGCGACGTCGGAGTCGACGAAGAACAGCACCTCGCCGCGAGCGTGCTCGGCACCGAGGTTGCGCGCCGTGGACACCCCGCTGTTGACGGCGCTCTCCAGCACTGTCACGCCGAGACGCCGGGCCACGGCGACCGAGTCGTCGGTGCTGCAGTCGTCGGCGACAATGATCTCGATCGAGGGGTATGTCTGCTGCTGGATCGCCTCTATACACGCCGACAGCGTCCGGTCGTAGTTGTAGTTCGGAATGATCACCGAGACCAGCGGTTGCTCTGGCATCGCTACTCCGATCAGCTCGTGCTATCTGCTTTGTTGGGCATGTGCACTGCACCTCATCGACATCACTGCGTCGATGGATGCGATGGTGACGAATTTAGTGGGTCGAACGGCGCCATTGCCTTGTTCAATTCTTGGTACTTCATCGTGCTCTTCGGCATCGATTGCCGGAGTTACAGCGAGTCCGGCGCGGGCACGAGCAGATGCCGCTCGCCGGGCCGACGCGCCCGCCGCCGACGCAGGACCTCTATCACCAGCAGGCCCACGCCGGCCGTCGCCAGCTCACTCAGGATCACCACCAGGCGGCTGACCAGCGCGACCACGCCCGCCGCGGGCAGGGACAGGGTCACGCTGAGCGCGGTCAGCAACACGAACTCCCGCACGCCGAGCCCCTCGGGGGCGAACACCGCGAAGACCCCCGCCACCGTGCCGAGGCCGAACGCGCCGACGCACAGGAGCAACGACCCCGCCGGGGGCGCACCCATGGCGATCGCGAGAAACCACAACTGGACCCCGCCGAGCAGCCACGACATCAGCTGCATCACCACGTTGCGGCGGATGACCGACCCCGGCAGGCGCACCGTCGGCGGTGGGCGCCGCAGCAGCCTCGCCACCACGACGGCGGCCCAGGAGATCAGGTCCGGACGGATCAGCACCGCCACGATCGGCAGCGCCGCCAGTGCCAGCCACGCCACCGAGCCGCCCAGGACCTGCGGCCCGGCCAGCAGCCCGACAGTGGCGCCGGTCAGCAGGCCGATCACGAGCGTCAACATCCACGCCGATGTCATCCGGACGGTCGACACGCCCAGGGTCTTACCCATGCGGACGCTCACCACGTAACCGAAGATCTTGCCCGGCATGTATTTGGCGAACTGGCCCGCGAAGAAGATCCGCGCCGAGTCCGTGGCCGCCACGTCGCCGGTGACCCCCGACAGCATCGACAGCCACGCCCGCATCGACGCCAGCAGCGCGGCCCCGTTGGCCAGCAGCGCCAACCCCACCATCACCGCGAAGAAGCCGGCCGGTCGATCGCGCATCGTCGTGGCCAGCACCGACCAGTCCTGGCTGTGCAGCACCGCCGCGATCGCAGCCGCCGTCGCCACCAGGAAGAACACCGTCACCGCCCGGCGACGCAGCACCCGCCAGCGCCGCTCCGGCTCGGCGCCGCCGGCCTCGGCACCGCCGAGGTCGGGTTCGCCGCCGTCTTGCAGTTCGATCGCCGACACTCCACACCGACCCGATCCGTTGTGAGGCTGGACCCTTGCGGTCGACGCTAGCGGGCGACCGCTTGGCGAGTCCTTGGTTCGCCCCGGCACCGAACCGCCCAGCGAGGTGCGGCGAGGCGGGCGAGCCACCGGTTTCGTACCCCGACCGTCCGGCATTGATCAGCCGATCATCCGGCCCGCTCGCATCGAACGCCTTCGTATGATCGTGTTCTATGTGGACCCACCCGGTCCCGCCTGACTACTGGAGGATCTGTGCGTAAGTGGTATGCGGGGGCAATGGCGGCGCTCAGCCTGGCGGTACTGCTCGTGGTGCCTGGCACGGCGGGCGCGCATGGCGAATACACGGCGCGCGGATGCGAGCGGAACTTCGACCGGGCGGTGGCTCACTTCGATGCCGTCTTCCTGGCCAAGGACCTGCCCGCAGTCATGTCCTACTATCACGACGAAGCAGTGCAGATCGGCGCCGCCGGTACCTACCGGCCGAACAAGGCAGCGATCGAGGCCAACTTCAGCCGCCTCTTCACCTTTGATTTCATCGCAACGTTTCCCGAGGTCAAGGTTATCGAGGGGTGTAACACCGCGACCCTGGTGGTCGACTTCACGCTGACCATCCCGTCGGTCAACGTCAAGCAGCACTTCTACAACGCGCTGACCTTCGTACGCGAGCACGGCAAGTGGAAGATCGTCCTGGACGTCAGCTCGCCGCTGCCGGTCGTCTGACCCTCGTCACCCGACCCGCCACCGCCCGGCCGTACGCCGGTGGGTGGCGGGTCGTGCTCTGTCGGGCGCCGGGTCAGCCGACGTACGCCGCGAGGTGCTCCCCGGTGAGGGTGGAGCGGGCGGCGACGAGGTCGGCCGGCGTGCCCTCGAAGACGATCCGGCCGCCGTCGTGGCCGGCGCCGGGGCCGAGGTCGACGATCCAGTCCGCGTGCGCCATCACCGCCTGGTGGTGCTCGATGACGATCACCGACTTGCCGGAGTCGACGAGCCGGTCGAGCAGGCCGAGCAGGCGCTCGACATCGGCGAGGTGCAGGCCGGTGGTGGGCTCGTCGAGGACGTAGACGGTCGCCTTCTCGGCCATGTGGGTGGCGAGCTTGATGCGCTGCCGCTCGCCGCCGGAGAGCGTGGTGAGCGGCTGTCCGAGGCTGAGGTACCCGAGCCCCACGTCGGCGAGCCGGTCGAGGATGGCGTGCGCGGCGGGCGTACGCGCTTCGCCGGCACCGAAGAACTCCTCCGCCTCCGTCACCGACATCGCCAGCACCTCGCTGATGTCCTTGCCGCCGAGGTGGTACTCCAGCACCGACGCCTGGAACCGCTTCCCCTCGCACTCCTCGCAGACGGTCGCGATGCCGGCCATCATCGCCAGGTCGGTGTAGATGACCCCGGCACCGTTGCAGGTCGGGCAGGCGCCCTCGGAGTTGGCGCTGAAGAGCGCGGGCTTCACGCCGTTGGTCTTCGCGAACGCCTTGCGGATCGGTTCGAGCAGCCCGGTGTAGGTCGCCGGGTTGCTCCGCCGCGAGCCGCGGATCGCACCCTGGTCGACGAGGACGACACCTTCGCCGGCGGTGATCGACCCGCGGACGAGGGAGCTCTTGCCCGAACCGGCGACGCCCGTGATGGCGACGAGCACGCCGAGCGGGATGTCCACGTCGACGTTGCGCAGGTTGTTCGCCGTCGCGCCACGGATCTCCAGCGCGCCGGAGGGCGTACGCACCTTCTCCTTGAGCGTGGCCCGGTCGTCGAAGTGGTGTCCGGTGATGGTGCCGCTGGTCCGCAGCCCCTTCACGGTGCCCTCGAAACAGACGGTGCCGCCCGCCGTCCCCGCGCCGGGACCGAGGTCGACGACGTGATCGGCGATCACGATCGTCTCCGGCTTGTGCTCGACGACGAGCACCGTGTTGCCCTTGTCGCGCAGCCGCAGCAGCAGCTCGTTCATCCGCTGGATGTCGTGGGGGTGCAGCCCGATCGTCGGTTCGTCGAAGACATAGGTGACATCGGTGAGTGACGATCCGAGGTGCCGGATCATCTTGGTGCGCTGCGACTCGCCGCCCGAGAGCGTACCCGCCGGGCGGTCGAGCGACAGGTAGCCGAGCCCGATGCCGACGAAGGAGTCGAGGGTCTGCTGCAGGGTCTCCAGCAGCGGGGCCACCGACGGCTCGTCCAGGCCGCGGACCCACTCCGCGAGGTCGCTGATCTGCATCGAGCAGGCGTCGGCGATGCTGATCTTCTTGATCTTGGAGGACCTCGCCGCCTCGCTGAGCCGGGTGCCCTGGCACTCGGGGCAGACGCTGAAGGCGACCGCCCGCTCCACGAAGGCGCGGATGTGCGGCTGCAGCGAGTCGACATCCTTGGAGAGCATCGACTTCTGGATCTTCGGGATCAGTCCCTCGTAGGTCAGGTTGATGCCGTCGACCTTGATCTTCGTGGGCTCCTTGTGGAGCAGGTCGTGCAGCTCCTTCTTGGTGAACTTGCGGATCGGCTTGTCCGGGTCGAAGAAGCCGCAGCCGGAGAAGATGCGGCCGAACCAGCCGTCCATGCTGTAACCGGGGATCGTCAGGGCGCCCTCGTTGAGCGACTTGCTGTCGTCGTAGAGCTGGGTCAGGTCGATGTCGTTGACCGATCCCATGCCCTCGCAGCGCGGGCACATGCCGCCGGTGATGCTGAAGCTGCGGCGCTCCTTGACGGTCTGCCCGCCGCGCTCGATGGAGACCGCACCCGCCCCGCTGATCGAGGCGACGTTGAACGAGAACGCCTGCGGCGAGCCGATGTGCGGCTTGCCGAGGCGGCTGAAGAGGATGCGCAGCATGGCGTTGGCGTCGGTGGCGGTGCCGACCGTGGAGCGGACGTTGGCGCCCATCCGCTCCTGGTCGATGATGATCGCGGTGGTCAGGCCCTCCAGCACGTCGACGTCCGGCCGCGCCTGCGTCGGCATGAACCCCTGCACGAAGGCGCTGTAAGTCTCGTTGATCATCCGCTGCGACTCCGCGGCGATCGTGCCGAAGACCAGCGAGCTCTTGCCCGAGCCGGAGACGCCGGTGAAGACCGTGAGCCGCCGCTTCGGGATCTCGACGCTGACGTCCTTGAGGTTGTTCACACGGGCGCCGTGCACACGGATCAGACCGTGGCTGTCGGCGACGTGCATCTCAGACTTGCTCATCATGTCTCCATCCGCTGGCCGGGGCCGCCCGTTGTCGGTCACTCTAAGTGACCCCGGTGACCGGCGCTTCTCGATTGCTGATCGGCCCGGGAAGTTTACCGGCAGCGCCTTCCACGCACGCCTATTTGGTCCTACCTTCACGTTATGGACATCGAGCTGCGTCACCTTCGTACGATCTGCGTGATCGCGGAGATGGGTAGCGTGACCAAGGCAGCCGCCGCTCTGGGCATGGCACCGTCCGCGCTCACCGCCCAGCTGCAGCGCATCGAGCGGGCCGTCGGCGGCGTGCTCTTCGACCGCGATCGGCGCGGGACCCGGCCGACGGCGCTCGGCGAATTCGTGCTCGCGCGGGCCCGGGTGCTGCTCCCGGCGGTCCGGGACCTCCAGGACGAGGCCAACCGGCTCGCCGCCACCGGTGAGACGCTGAGCCGCTACCGGATCGGCGCCACCAACGGGCCCATCGTCGGCGGCCTGGTCCAGCAGCTCAACCTCGCGCACGCGCAGGCGCACGTGTCGACCTACGCGAGCTGGTCGGCGGAGGAGCTGGCCGAGATGCTGCTGGCGGGCAAGCTCGATTTCGGGGTCGTCGGTGTCTGCGGCGATGCGGCGCCGCCGGCCGGGCAGGGCCTGATCTGGCGCACGATCTCCCTCGACGCGGTCTTCATCCTCATGACCGACCAGCATCCGCTCGCCGGGCTGCCGGAGGTCGACCTCGGGGAGCTCGCCGGGGAGCAGTGGGCGAACGCACCCGGCGACAGCTGTTTCAGCGACTGCTTCGCCGCCGCCTGCGCCCGGTCCGGCTTCA
Source organism: Allocatelliglobosispora scoriae (assembly GCF_014204945.1). NCBI lineage: Bacteria > Bacillati > Actinomycetota > Actinomycetes > Micromonosporales > Micromonosporaceae > Allocatelliglobosispora > Allocatelliglobosispora scoriae. Next base: position 4,042,286 of record NZ_JACHMN010000002.1, on the reverse strand, counting down.
CCCCCCGGCACGTCTTCGAGACCGATGTCGGCGGCTGCATCGATCTGCTGACCAGCGGCGCCGCCGTGGTGCTCTGCCAGGGCACCTTCCGGCAGGTCCCCGGGATCACGATGGTTCCCATCGCCGGGACCCCGCTGACCTGGCGCCATCTGCTCGGTTACCGCGGCGACGGCGTGGAGGCCGGTGTCGCCGACGACGTGCTGGGGCACGCGACCACGGCGTACCTGGAGACGGTCGGCAGCCGGCCCTGGTATGCCGACTGGCTCCGCGACCACCCCGAACTCGGCGCGCAGTCCACGGTCCCCGCGTGAGGTGGTGGTGCGGATCCGCACCACCACCTCACGCGATCGACCCCGCGATCACACCCGGAGCGTCCAGGTGTCGAGGTAGCCGGTGTCGCCCGTGTAGGCGTCGTAGATCCGCAGGCTCCAGGCGCCCGCCGCGGTCTCCGACGACAGGTTCCGGGTATAGGTGGTGTCGACGTTCGCCGCGCTGTCCGCGCTGTCATAGGCCTTCAGCGAGTACGCCGTCCCGTCCGGCGCGACGAGGGAGATGACGACGTCGCCCCGATACGCATGGACGACGTGCACCTCGATCGTCGCCGTCGCCGAGGCCGGACGCGAGCAGCCGGAGATCGTGATGGTGCTGCTCACGGTCGCCCCGGTGTCGGGGATCGTGACGTTGGTGCCGTTCGTGCCGGTGCACGCCGCCGGTGCCGAGGCGGTGGGCGTCGGGGTGCTCCCGCCACCGCCGCCGAGCACGGTCACGACGGTGATCGTGACGTTGGTGCAGGCGGCCGCCCGCGAGGTGAGCGAGCTCTTCTCGGCCGTGTCGACGGTGAGGCCCCAGCGGGTCTTCGCCGCCGCCCACTCCGCGATGTAGCGGCAGTAGACGCTGGTCAACGGCGGCATCCACTCGGCCGGGTCCTTGTCGCCCTTGGACTGGTTGACGTTGTCGGTCACCGCCGCGAGCGTCCTGGCGTCGCCGAGGTCGTTGGCGTAGGACTGCCGCTGAGCCGTGGTCCAGTTGCGCGCGCCCGAGTCCCACGCCTCGGCGAGCGGGACGAAGTGGTCCACGTCGAGGTCGGCCGGGAGCGTCCAGTAGACGCCGTCGTAGTAGGAGAACCATCGGCCACCGGTGAGGCTGCATCCGGATCCGACGGTCGGGGCGGTGACCGCCTCGGCGATCAGCACCTCGTAACGGGTGTTGCAGCCATCGCCGTCCGCGTCGATCCAGTGCGGGAAGAGGTCCCGGTTGTAGCCGGTCCGGACCTCGGTGGCGACGGGCAGGTCGGCGATGAGCGTACGCAGCGGCTTCGTGATCGTGGCCGCCTGAGCGGGCTGCGCGACGCCGAGCCCGACCACCGTGGCGGTCGCGGCCAGCGCGAGGGTTGCCGCCATGAGCCAGGCGGTGCGGTGCGGGGTGGACATGGACACTCCCGGGGGGCAGGGGAACGGTTGAACCGTTTCTAGCCCCCGGGACGAGTGTCCTCATAGTCCCGAAGCCGTCATACCATCGATGCGCAGAGCGCCCGCGCTCTCCTATCGGGATGGCACCGCGGGTTTGTCGAGGTGCTGCCGGGCGAACGCGAGCGCCTCCGCCAGCGCCTCCGTCCGGTCGTCGCGGCTCTTGGCCCGCCGCGTCGAGACCTCCACCGCGATCGACCCGGTGAATCCGCGTCCGGCCAGCGACGAGAGCAGCTCCGCGCACGGCTGGTTCCCGCGACCGGGTACGAGGTGCTCGTCGCGCCCCTCACCGGTCCCGTCGCCGAGGTGCACGTGCGAGAGCTGGGCGCCCATCGAGTCGGCCATCTGCAGCGTGTCGACCCGTGCGGCGGCACAGTGCGAGATGTCCAGCGTGTAGGCGTCGTGCCCGGTCAGCGTCGGATCCCAGCCCGGCGTGTAGGGCACGAAGTCCCGCCCCGCCATGCGCACCGGGAACATGTTCTCCACCGCGAACTTGAGGTCCGAATACTGCTCCCCCAGCCGCGAGATGCCGTCGCTGAAGGTGCGCGCGTAATCCCGCTGCCACGAGAACGGCGGGTGCACGACCACGGTCGAAGCGTCGAGCGAACGAGCCAGCTCAGCGGCCCGGCGCAGCCGCTCCCACGGGTCCGGGCTCCACACCCGCTGCGTCACGAGCAGGCAGGGCGCGTGGATCGAGCCGACCTTCACGCCGTAGTGCTTGGCGAGGCCGCGCAGCGCCCCGGCGTCCTGGCTGACGGCGTCGGTCCAGACCATGACCTCGACCCCGTCGTAACCGAGTGAGGCCGCCATCTCGAACGCAGCCGACGTCGGCTCCGGAAAAACGGACGAACTCGATAGCAACACAGGCACTGACACGACCCCAGGGTAGCCCTGCCCTCCTAAACAAGCATCTCAGCGCGCTAGCGCATGTGCTCGAGGATGAGTCCTTCCCGCAGCGCCCACGGGCAGATGTGCACGACATCCACGCCGAGATGCGTCATCGTGGCGTGCGCCACCACCGCGCCCGCGAGGAGCTGGTGTGACCGCTGCGGGCTCACCCCGTCGAGCTCCGCGAGCGAATCGGACGGGATCCGTGAGATGAAGCTCAGCACCTGGGAGAGCGCCGTCCGGGTCAGGATCCGCGGCGCCCAGAGACCCTTGCCCGATGGCGCCGCACCGGCGAGCCGCGCCAGCGACCGGAACGTCTTCGACGTGGCGGCGGCCCGGTCCCAACCCTCCACCACCGAGAAGTCGGTCTTGGTGAGGTGAGACATCGTGTAATCGCGCAGCTCGGCGATGTTGGCGGCGGTGGGCGGGTCGCCTCGGAGCCGGTCGCGGGTGAGCCGCCCGGCGCCGAGCGGCAGCGAGATGGCGAGCCCCGGCTCCTCGTCGATCCCGCAGGCGATCTCCAGCGAGCCGCCGCCGATGTCGAGCACGAGCAGCCGCCCCGCCGACCAGCCGAACCAGCGCCGCACGGCGAGGAAGGTGAGCCTCGCCTCGTCGGCGCCGGGCAGGACGCGCAGGGAGACGCCGGTCGCCTCGCGTACGCGAGTGAGCACCTCGCTGGAGTTGGTCGCGTCCCGCACCGCCGAGGTGGCGAAGGCGAGCAGCTCGTCGACACCGAGACGGGTGGCGGACTCGCGGGCCGCGCCGACGGCCTCGACGAGCGAGGTCTCACCGGCCTTGGTGAGCGCACCGTCGGGCCCGAGTTGCTCCGCGAGGCGCAGCATGCTCTTCTCCGAATGTGCGGGCCATGGGTGGGCGCCCGGATAGGCGTCCACTATCAGCAGGTGAACGGTGTTGGAACCGACATCGAGTACGCCGAGCCGCATTCCGTCACCATATCCGTCGCGTCGCACTTGTCATGTCCGGTGGCGGAGCTAGTCTCGGCAGGTGCTGAAGACTGAGGTCGGCCTGGATTTCCCCCGCGAGTGGATCGAGTTCGTCGACCCATCGAACCCCGGCCATCTGATCCGTGCCGATCTGACCTGGCTGCTGTCCCGTTGGAGCTGCATCTACGGCCAGGGCTGCCACGGGATCCTGAAGGACCGTGCGGTCGACGGCTGCTGCTCGCACGGCGCCTTCTTCACCGACGACGATGACCAGAAGCGGGTCAAGGCGGCGGTGAAGAAGCTCTCCCCGGAGACGTGGCAGCACTATCGGCCCAAGTTCAAGGAGTGGACCGAGCTCGACGAGCTGCACGACGAGTCACCGGCTCGGCGCACGGCGACGGCGGGCCCGGGCAAGCCGTGCGTCTTCCTCAACGATCCCGACTTCGCCGGTGGGGGTGGCTGCGCGCTGCACGGGCAGGCGCTGCGCGACGGCGTACACCCGCTGGAATATAAGCCCGACGTGTGCTGGCAGCTGCCGATCCGGCGCGACATGGACACGATCAAGCGGCCCGACGACACGGAGATGCAGCTCACCGTGCTCACGGAGTTCGACCGGCGGGGCTGGGGCGCGGGCGGGCACGACCTCAACTGGTGGTGCACGTCGTCGCCGGAGGCGCACATCGGCAAGACGGCCGTCTACAACTCCTACGAGCCGGAGCTGATCGCCCTGATCGGCGAGAAGGCGTACGCCAAGCTGGCGGAGCTGTGCCAAGCGAGGCAGAGGAGGGGCCTGATCGCCCCTCACCCTGCCTCGCCCGCTGGTCAGCCGCGCTCGTAGACAGCCAGGTAATCCACGAGCAGCGGCCGCCCGTCCACGGTGGCGGCGTTGGGCCCACCTCCCCGAACGTTGGGGAGGTGCCCTCCGATCGCCACGTTGAGGATGAGGAAGAAGCCGTGATCGGTCGCGTCGCGCCACGCCTGCGCGCCCATCTGGCCCTCGTTCACCCGGTGGCGCACGACTCCGTCGAGGGAGAAGCGCACCTCCTGCGGTGAGACGCTGCGGTCGAGCTCCACCGCGAAGGTGTGGAAGCCCTCCCGGCAGCCCGGGCACGGCAGCTCCGGTGAGCCGAGCCCGGCGGTCGCCTCGCGGCACGGCCCGTCGGGCAGCGAGCCGCAGTGCATCGCGGAGTGGTAGCCCTCCGCGCCGTTGACCTGCTCGACCAGGTCCAGCTCGCCCCACTGCGGCCAGCCGGTGTAGCCCTTGGTCCGGATCGGCTCACCCATCATCCAGACCGCCGGCCAGTAGCCCGCCCCGGTGCGCGGGTCGACGTCGGGCAGCCGCAGCGCGCCCTCGACCCGCAGGGTGCCGTGGGCGGGTGCGGCGAAGTCGGACCGCTGCGACTCGATCCGCCCCGAGGTCCAGCTGCCGTCCTTCGCCCGCCGGGGCGTGATCGCGAGGTGGCCGGCTCCGTCGAGCGAGACGTTGCGCGGGTCGTCCGTCACCGTCTCGATCTCGCCGGTCCCCCACCCCGGCGCGTAGCACCCCGGGTAGCACTTCCCCAGGTCGAACCGCCAGTTCGCGGCGGCCGGCCGCTCTCCGGCGGCCCCGTCGAAGTCGTCCCGGAAGACCAGCTCCCACCGCTGCCCGGCGCTGCTCGGCACCGGGTCCGCCGTGGTCGCGGCAGGCGCGCCACACCCGCTCACCAGAGCCAACCCCCATCCGACGGGTACGCCCACCGCAAGCACCCGCCGCCCAAGATCGCCGCAACTCTTGAAGAGTTGGTGCTTTGAGGGGCGCCCCTGCCGAAACCGCCGCACAAGATCCCCGCAACTCTTCAAGAGTTGGTCCCATGTCATGCGAGCCTCCCCGGGAGGACGCCGTACTTGATGAGGGTCTGCTCGATCCGGGGAGCCAGCAGGGTCGCGGCCGTGTTGGTCAGGTGCGCGTCGTCGCGGTAGAGGAGCACGCCGTCGAGGACCGTCGGGCAGCTCGGCGTCGGGCAGAGCACGTCGTCGACGCTCACGACATACGCACCCGGCCGCTTGCCCGCGAGGATCTGATCGGCGAGCGGATCCGTCCACAGCCCCGACGACCTGGCGAAAGCGCACTCCTGCGGTGCGGCGATGTGCCCCGACAGGCAGGTCGGCACGTCGGTCGCCGGGAACGGCGTGTCCCGCAGATAGACCACCGGCGCTCCCGTCGCGGTGAGCCGTCGCATCGGCCCGTCCCAGGCGGCGAGCAGAGCCACGGGGTCGCCCTCGTACCGGTTGAGCGACGACACCACGACCAGCTTCGGCGCGGGGCCCGACTCGATCCGGCGCAGCGCGTTCTCCCGCCACTCGTCGCACTCGTGATAGGCCCGGCCCAGCTGCGGATTCGTGATCTCCAGGGTGGCGATCGGGCAGCCCGACTTCGTCAGCACCTCCACGGCCCAGCCCCGGGCTGCGGCGATCCGTTCGGCGGCCGGGTACCACTGGGCTGCGTGCGAGTCGCCGAAGAGCACGATCCGGTCCGCCGGTGCCGCCGACGGTGTCACGAAGCGGCAGGCCGGGCTCGTCGTCGCGGCCGGGTCCACCTGGCAGTCCCCGACCGGCGGCAGGTCGTCGCGGGCCTGGAGCGGACCGGGATAGACGCCGGTGAGGATCGGGGTGACGGTGAGGTTGGGTCCGTCGAGCGCGCCGGTGAGCGCGTTGACGGCCGCCTGCGGTGGACTGGACTTCAGCGCGTTGAGCGCGGCCGTGCCGAGCAGCAGGGCCACGACCAGCGGCGCGACGATCGAGGTGAGCCCGATCGACAGGCCCCTCCTCGGGAGGGCGCTCACCACGGCGGAGAACCGCAGCGGGCGCTCGACGAGGCGCATCGTGATCCACGCGGGGAGTGCCGAGGCGAGGACCAGGGCCAGCTTGACCGGCCACGGCTGCTCGCCCAGGCGTGCCTCGGTGAGCACGAGCACCGGCCAGTGCCAGAGGTACCAGGCGAAGGAGAGGCGGCCGATGCGGCGTACCCATCCGATGGAGAGCGCACGGCCGACGGCCGAGAGCGGACCGGCGAGGACGACCCCGACGGCGCCGAGGGTCGGCAGCAGTGCCGCCGTGCCCGGGAAGGCGGTCTCCGCCGTGAAGGCCACGGCCGAGACCCCGATCGCGAGCACCCCCGCGACCCCGGTCACGTTTTGCAGCAAAGCGTGCCCATTTCCCGCGCCGAGGCCACGTTTTGCTGCAAAACGTGACCAGGGCGCGGGGCGTGACCGGGATGCGGAGCGTGACCCGGGCGCGGAGCGTGACCAGGCGACGGCCGCCGCAGCCAGGCCGCCGAGGCCGAATTGCCAGGCGCGTGCGGGCGACGCAAGGTAGGCCAGCGGTTCACTCGTCTGGGTCCAGTGCAGCGACAGGGCGAACGAGCCCGCCGTGACCAGGCCCATCACGATCGGGATAGCGATCCGGCGCCGGAAGGCCAGCGCAACGAGCAGCAGCAGCGGTGCCCAGATCAGGTAGAACTGCTCCTCGACCGCGAGCGACCAGTAGTGCAGCAGCGGGCTGTGCGCCTGCCCTGCCGCGAGGTAGTCGGTCTGCGCGGCGATGAAGCGCCAGTTGCCGACGTTGGCGGCGGCGGCGATCACGTCCCACGCCACGTCACGCTGGCGCAGCGGCGGCAGCAGCAGCCAGCTCGCCACCCCCGTCGCGACCAGCACCACCGCGGCGGCGGGCAGGATGCGCCGGGCCCGGCGGGCGTAGAACTCGGCGAGCGAGATCCGGCCGTCCTCGCGCAGCTGCCGCAGCAGCAGCCCGGTGATGAGGAAGCCGGAGATGACGAAGAAGACGTCGACGCCGATGTAGCCGCCGGTCAGGAGGGGCACCGAGGCGTGGAAGCCGAGAACGGTGAGCAGTGCGACGGCCCGCAGGCCCTCGATGTCGGTCCGGAAGGGATGACGCGACATCACTTCGCCCAGGGCAGCATCGCGTCGACCCAGCCGGAGGCGGCGAGGCCCACGAGGGCGAGCGCGACGGTGATGGCGAGAGCATCCGGCCAGCTCAGCGAGTGGTTCATGAGGAGACCTCCGCGGTCAGCAGCGTCCTACGTGGACGATCAGGAAGCAGCGTGACCACGGCGTCACGGATCAGGGGCAGTGCGAGATAGGTGTTGGCGAGGATGAAGCCGCCGGCGGCCCACAGGTTGGCCCACCCGTGCAGCGCGATGGCGTAGGCGAGCCCGCCCCAGGCCACGGCGTTGCTGGCGAGGAGCCAGCCGATGGCGAGCTTGCTCGTCGTCCGCGCCAGCGGCGACTTCACCGCTGCGGCGCCGGTCGGCACCCACGCGGCTGTCCGCCGCCGGATCAGGTGCACGATCGCCACCGCGTGCACGATGCTGTAGAGCAGCTGCGCCCGCGTCACCTCGAACCGCCAGCGCGTCTTGGAGACGGCCGGGAGCAGCACGAACCAGATCCACGCCGGGGCGAGGAAGGGCACCATGTGCCACGGCCGGATGTCGCCGGGGTAGAACCAGAGCATGATGACCGCAGGCAGCGGCACGGTGAAGACGTTGAGCGCGTTGACGAAGTAGCTGGTGAAGCCGTTCCAGAACGCGAGCCGCACCCGCCACGGCAGCCTCATCCGGTGGAAGTCCCGGTTGACCATGAGCTCCAGGTTGCCCATGCACCAGCGGTACTGCTGGTTGACGAACGCCGTCAGCGTGTCCGGGCTCAGGCCCTTGGCGAGCAGGACCGGGACGTATTGCGTACGGAACCCGACCTTGCGCATCTCGATGCCGGTGAACATGTCCTCGCTGTGCGACAGCTTCGGGAAGCCGTCGATCGCCGCGAGCGCCGTCCGGCGGTAGATCGCGTTGGTGCCGCAGCAGATCGCCGCGTCGTCGGCGTCGCGCGACGGCTGCAGCCAGCGGAAGAACATCTCCTGCGCCGCACCGGCCGCCCGCTCCACCCAGGTCATCTCCGACCTGGTGTCGAAGCACTGCGGGCTCTGCGCGATCCCGACCGTCGGATCCTCGAAGTAGGGCACGAGGTGCCGCAGGAAGTCCGGCCGAGGGCAGAAGTCCGCGTCGAAGATGGCGATGAGGTCGCCGGTCGACTCGGCGTACCCGAAGTTGAGATTGCCCGCCTTCTTGAGGTGCCCCCGATCGGGCCGGGTGCGATATTCGAAGCCGAACTCGGCCGCGAGCGCCCGAACCTCCGAGCTTGCCGCGTCGTCCAGCACCCAGATCACCAGCGGGCCGTCCCACTCCAGCTTGCTGACGTGGGTGTACGTGTTCCGCAGGATCCCCAACTGCTCCCCGGCACTGGGCAGGAAGACGTCGATGCTCGGTTTGTCGACCGGGTCCCAGGACCGCACGAGCAGCTCATGGGACTGCCGGGTCAGGCGGCGCTGCTTCTGACCGTCCACGAGCGACATGCTCCAGGCCACGATGTTGAGCGCCAGGACGCCGAGGAAGACCCAGAGCGCCGGGTGGCGCAGCGAGAAAAGGAAGAGCGTGACGGCGGTGAACGTGTACGAAGCCGACACGCAGAGCAGGACCCAGCGACGTTGCGGGCCGAAATACCAGAAGAGTTCTTCGTCGCCGGGCGGTGACACGGCGACGGGCATGGTTGACATCAAAATTTTCCCTCCCCCAAGGGCTTTCGATGCTCAACCTAACCTGATCTTGTTAAACAGTAAAGAAACTTAACGGAAATCACAATGAAGCTTCTGGCCTCTGGCAAGCACTTTTACCAACGCGCCCGTTTCGTTCGTCCACAATAGACTAGGCAGATATCCATCCCAATCGACACGCGCGGTCCCCGGTCCGGCACGCCCCGCAGGTTCGCGCGCACGCTCGCGGCCCTGGTCACGTTTTGCAGCAAAGCGTGGCTATTCTGCGGTGCAAGGCCACGCTTTGCTGCAAAACGTGACCAGGGGCGAGCTCGGGCCTCCGCCCGCGACGCCCCGCCGCGAGTGCTCCGTCCGAGGCGCGGAGCGCTGGGCGTGGAGCCCTAAGCGCTGGGCGCAGAGCCCTGGGCGCGGAGGCGGATTCAGCGGCCTCGGGAGAGCTGGTCGACGCGGCGCAGCGCGTCGGGGATGCGGTGCTCACCGGCCATCCCGCGCACCATCGCCGCCGCATCGTCGACGGGGAACCCGGTCGCGGTCACGAGCAGCGGCCGCGCCGAATCTCCGCGCAGCACCGGCACCGCATGCGTCGCGCTGCGGAAAGCGGTCTTGGCAACCCCGACAACCGGGATCCCGAACGCCTCCGCCGCGTGGACGCCGAGCCCGGGCCGCCCGTCCGGGTCGAGCTGGACATAGCCGTCCACGATCAGCAGGTCCAGGTCGACACCGGCGAGCACCGCCCGCAGGCAGGGCAGTTCGCGTTCGAAGAAGGCGCCGGGCCGGTAGGGCGCCACGTCGGTAAGCCGGACCACCCGCTCGCCGGCGAGCACCCCGAACGACGGGTCCTCCGCGAGCACCAGGGCAGCGACGGCACCACCCGCGTCGGGGTAACCGACGTCGACGGCCCCGATCCTCATCGCCGCAGCCCGCGCAGGCGAGCCGCGATCTCCTCGACCTCTCTGAGCGAGCCGTCGGCGATGGCGAGCACGAAAGCCTCCGCCTCGTCGACATCGGCGCGCAGCGGCTCCTCGCCGTTGAGCTCCAGGAAGACCCGCATCGCGACCCAGCCGAGGCGCTTGTTGCCGTCGACGAGCGGGTGATTGCCGATCAGCGAATGCCCGAGCGCGGCGGCCTTCACCCACAGATCGGGGTAGGCGTCCTCGCCGAAAACCGACGTACGCGGGCGGGCGGCAGCGGATTCGAGCAGACCGTAGTCACGGACGACCGGCGGTCCGCCGATCGCGTTGCCGGTGATGATGAGCAGCTCTTCAGCGGTGAGGAACTCCGTCACCCGAGGCGTCGCAGCAGCTCAGCATCCTCGCCCGCGATCCGGGCACTCAGCTCGTCGATCCGCTCGGTCCGCTGGTGCCGCTGGACGTAGTCCTCGACGGCGATGATCAGGGTCTGGGTGAGGCTGCGCCGCTCAGCGGTCGCGATCGCCTTGACGGCCTCGTGCAGCTTCGCGGGCAGCTCAAAGGTAACGGCCATGATCAAACTTTACCATTAAAACACCATCATTTCAATGGCACTCTATTTCTGGGTCGCTTCGCTCCCGAAAAGCCGCAACTCTTCAAGAGTTGTTGTTAAGGCCTGGCGGCCTGAATCAACAACTCTTGAAGAGTTGCGGCTTCACACCAGCGATCACGGCTCGAACTTGTAGCCGAGGCCCCGAACGGTCACCAGGTGCCGAGGCGTCGACGGCTCCGGCTCGATCTTGGAACGCAACCGCTTCACGTGCACGTCCAGCGTCTTCGTGTCGCCCACGTAGTCGGCGCCCCACACCCGGTCGATGAGCTGGCCCCGGGTCAGCACCCGGCCGGCGTTGCGCAACAGCAGCTCCAGCAGCTCGAACTCCTTGAGCGGCAGGGCCACCTGGTCGCCGTCGACCGTCACGACGTGGCGCTCCACGTCCATCCGCACCGGCCCGGCGGCGAGCGTCGCGCCCGACACGTCGATCGTCTCGGTGACCTGTCGGCGCAGCACCGCCCGGATCCGGGCCACCAGCTCACGCGGCGAGTACGGCTTCGTCACGTAGTCATCGGCGCCCAGCTCCAGGCCGACCACCTTGTCGATCTCGCTGTCGCGAGCGGTGACCATGATGATCGGCACGCTCGACCGGGACCGCAGCTGGCGGCAGACCTCGGTGCCCGACATCTCGGGCAGCATCAGGTCGAGCAGCACGATGTCGGCGCCGGTGCGGTCGAATTCCGTCAACGCAGCAGTACCCGTGGCCGCCACGGAGACCTCGAACCCCTCCTTGCGGAGCATGTAGGAGAGCGCGTCCGAGAACGACTCCTCGTCCTCAACTACCAAAACCCTGGCCACAGGGGGTGTCCTCTCTGCTGAACTATGCGCCGATGGAAACCGATGCCGGTAGCGGCAACTGGTCGTCCGGTGGGCGCGCGGGAAGCCGGAGGGTGAACGTCGAACCGCCACCCAGGGTGCTGGTGACCTCGACCCGGCCACCGTGGTTGGTCGCGATGTGCTTGACGATGGCGAGGCCGAGGCCCGTGCCGCCGGTCGCCCGGGACCGGGCCCGATCCGATCGGTAGAAGCGCTCGAAGACCCGGTCGACCTCGTCGGCGGCGATGCCGATGCCGTGGTCGGCGACGCGGATCTTCACCCGGTGGGTGTCGCCGTTGATGGTCACCACCACCGTCGACCCCTCCTCGGAGTAGGCGATCGCGTTCTCGACCAGATTACCGACGGCCGTCGCGAGCTGGCTGTCGCTGCCGTAGACGGTGAGGGAGCGATCACCGCGTACCTCAATGTCGATCTTCTTCGCCGCCGCGGCCGTGCGCGAGCGGTCGACCGCCTCCGCGATCACCCAGTCGACGTTGACCGGCTCGGGGTCGGGCAGCGGCTCGGCGCCCTGCAGTCGGGTCAGCTCCAGCAGCTCGGAGATGAGCGTGCCGAGCCGGACCGATTCGCGCTGCATGCGCTCGGCGAAGCGCCGGGCCGACTCGACATCGACGTCGTCGGCGTCCGAGGTCGCATCCATGATCGCTTCGGCGAGGAGCTGCAGCGCGCCGATCGGGGTCTTCAGCTCGTGGCTCACGTTGGCGACGAAGTCCCGGCGCACCCGGGCGACCCGGTGCGCCTCGGTCACGTCGAACGCCTCGATCGCGACCAGGCCGCCACCGAGGGCGACCGCTCTGAGCTGCACGCCGAGCGGCTCGGCGCCGCTTCCCTCCATGCCGCGAGGAAGATCAAGTTCTACTTCGCGGCGTACGCCGGTCCGCCGCACCTGTCCAGCCAGCGTCCGCACGATCGGGTGCGCGATGAGCGACCCCGGTTCCGCACCCGCCCGGAGCAGCCCCATCGCCCGAGCGGACGGGTTCACCTGCACGGGTATGTCGGTGCTGTCGAGCACCACCACCCCCACCCGCAGCGAGTCCAGCGCTCTTCGCCCGAGACCGGAGAGCGGATCAACCATGTCAACCTCCGGCGCCGCTCGTGATCGATGACCCCACAGCAGCCCGACGACCGCACCGACCACTGCCGTACCAGCGGCGATACTGAGTCCCAAGCCCGTGTTCACGCTGCGAATGTAGCCCGCACGTTAACCGGCTGATCACCCGCATGCAGACAAAAGCGACGGCCTATGGGTCAATGTTCACCTAGCTGCGGCTCATCGTTCACCGGCGTTCACCCAGGTGTCGTTCGGTACTCATACCGTGGGCCGTCCGAGACGAAAACTGGAGTGGGTTTCATGCGCGAGGAGTTCCGGTCCGACCTGCGCGAGGTCGGTCACCTGCTGGTATCGATGGCGGAGACGTCCCGTTCACAGATGCGCCAGGCCACCTACGCGCTGCTCACCGCCGACAAGGAGTCCGCCGAGGCGGTCATCGCCAACGACGAGGCCATCAACGGTCTCTTCAAGGAGGTCGAGGAGCGCGTTCACCGGCTCCTCGCCCAGCAGCAACCGGTCGCCCGCGACCTACGCGCCGTCATCACGGCCCTGCACATCTCGACCGACATCGAGCGGATGGGCGACCTCGCCGAGCACGTGGCGAAGACGGCGCTGCGCCGCCACCCCGCCTCCGCCGTCCCGGCCGAGCTCGCCACGGTCTTCGCCGACATGGCCGAGGCCGCCGACCGCATCGCCGGCAAGATCACGCTGGTCCTGGCGGAACGGGACGCCAAGCGCGCCGCCGAGCTGGAGCACGACGACGACGCGATGGACGAGCTGGAGCGCCACCTCTTCGAGATCATCCTCGGCCCGGACTGGTCCTACGGCGTCGAGTCCGCCATCGACGGAGCCCTGCTGGGCCGCTTCTACGAGCGCTTCGCCGACCACGCCGTCAACGCAGGCCGCCACGTGATCTTCCTCGTCACAGGCGAGAACTAACCCCAAAATTCGCGTTGATCAAGGGAAGACTCGCCGCATATCGGACTACCGACATGGCGAGTCTTCCCTTGATCAACGCGAATTTTCGGTCTGGGGGGTGGGCGGCGCGGCGGGGACGGGGGGTGTTGTCGCGGCCAGGGCTGCGGCGACCCTTCGCTCTCGGGGCGGGCCGGCCAGGAGGTGGCCTATCGCCGCCAGGATGCCCAGGGTGCCGATGATGAGCCAGTGGGCCGAGCCCAGGTGGTCCAGGCTCCAGCCGCCGATCGCCGGGGCGGCGAAACCGGCCGCCGGAAAGACCAGGTAGAAGACCGCCTGGTAGCGGGCGCGCAGCTGCGGCGGGGCCAGCTCGGCGATGACCGAGGCGTTGGGCGGGGCGGCGAGCATGCTGCCCATGGTCCAGATCGCGGCGGCGAGCAGGTACATCGGCACGATGTCGGCGGCGCCGATCACCGCGTATCCCACGCCGAGGAAGGCGAAGGCGAGCGCGAGCACCCGGCCCTTCGTCCGGCCCTGGATCAGCTTCGGTACGAAGAGCTGGCCGAGCACGATGAGGATCCCGGGCAGAGCCATGACCAGTCCGAATGCCCGTGGCGAGAGCCCGTCGGCGTTCATCGCGAGCTGGACCATCGAGCTCTGCGAGCTGATGAAGGCGAGCACGAAGGTCAGCCCGACGAAGATCATGAAGTACGAATCGCGGAACGCCGCACCGAGACCGCCGCGCTTACGCGAGCTGGGCGTCGACGGTTCCTTCCGCACGGTCTCCGGAATCTTGAAGTAGATGATCGTCGCGGTGACCGCCGTCATCGCCGCGTCGACCGCGAAGAGCGCGAAGAAGCTGGTCGACGCGATGGCACCGGCGATCGTCGCGGCCATCGCCGTTCCGAGGTTGAACGCCCAGAATTGCAGGTTGAAGGCGCGCGACCGGGCCTCCTCCGGCACGATGTCGATCGTCGCCGCGACGAGGGCCGGCCCCGGCATCGAGTGGAACACCCCGGTCGCGGCGGTGAGCAGCACGATCAGCCACAGGTCGTCGGCGAAGCCGAGCGCCAGCAGCAGCGTCGCCGCCACCCCGTTGGCGAGCAGCAGCGTCGAGCGCCGCCCCCACCGGTCGGCGAGCACGCCGCCGAGCAGGCTGCCGCACGCGCCGCCGATGCCGTAACCGGCCGTGACCAGGCCGATCACGGTCAGCGTCAGCCCTCGTGAGTCCTTCAGGTAGAGCGGCAGGAAGAGCATCGCGAAGGCGCCGACCCGGTTGACGAGCATGGCGGTCCAGAGCGTCCAGAACGCCCGGGGCAGGCCGCCGGCGGTCTCGGCGTAGAAGCGTCGAATCACAGTTGCCTCAAGCAGGTCATGGATGGAGCAGCGGGCATCGCACGGCAGCGGGCGAGGGAGGTCAGGTGGCGAGGGCCTCGGCGCGGCGCTCCCGGGCAGGTCCTGAGGCTACCTGAGCCACGGCGACCACCACTCCGATGACAGCACAGCCGAGCCAGAGCTGGGAATTGCCCACATGGTCCTGCACCCATCCGCCGAGCACCGGCGCGGCGAATCCGGCCACCGCCCAGGAGAGGTTGAGGACGCCCTGATAGCGACCGCGCATCTGGCTCGGCGAGAGCGCAGCGACGAGGGTCGAGTTGGCGGGAGCGTTGATCATCTCGCCGACGGTCCAGATCAGCACCGTCATGGCGTAGAAGACCGGGGTCGCGGCGAAGGCGGTCAGCCCGAAGCCGACCCCCATCACGACCGCGGCGGCGGCGAGCAGGTGCGATCGGCTCCGGCCCGCGAGCAGCTTGGGGATGAAGAGCTGGCCGCAGACGATGAGCAGCCCGTTGAGCCCGATCACCAGGCCGTATGTCTGGCTGGAGAGCCCGTCGCGGGTCATCGCGATCGGCAGCGTGGTGAGGTGCTGCATGAAGACGAAGGCGACGAACAGGTTGAGCCCGACGAAGGTGAGGAAGACCCGGTCCCGGAAGACCTCCCGCAGCCCCGGCCCGCGCTCGATGGGACCGACTCTTGAAGAGTTGCGGCGATCTTGGCGCCGGACCGTGCCGGTCTCGGGGACCTTGACGAAGATGAACAGGGCGGTGGCGAAGGTGGTCGCGGCGTCGACGATGAAGAGCAGGTGCGGGTCGAGGCCCGCGGCGAGCCCGGCGAGGGTCGCCGCCAGCGCGAACCCGACGTTGACCGCCCAGTAGTTGAGGGTGAAGGCGCGCAGCCGGTCCGGTTCCCCGACGATGTCGATCAGCATCGCGGAGGATGCCGGCCGAGCCGACTCGGCGAAGAAGCCGAGGGCGAAGGCGAGCGCTGCGAGCGCGGGCAGGCCCGTCACGAACGCCATCGCCAGCAGGATCGCGGCACCGGCGACCTGGCCCGTGAGCAGGGTGACCTTGCGGCCGATCCGGTCGGCGGCGATCCCGCCGAGCATCGTGCCGAAGGCGCCACC
Organism: Allocatelliglobosispora scoriae; assembly: GCF_014204945.1. Classification (NCBI taxonomy): domain Bacteria; kingdom Bacillati; phylum Actinomycetota; class Actinomycetes; order Micromonosporales; family Micromonosporaceae; genus Allocatelliglobosispora; species Allocatelliglobosispora scoriae. The sequence goes on along the minus strand of NZ_JACHMN010000002.1, from coordinate 4,026,599 downwards.
GCCCGCCCAGAGGCCCATCACGAGACCGGCCTGCGTCGCCGAGAGGTCCCGCACGGTGGTCAGGTAGATCGTCATGAAGACGATGACGAAGCCGCCCGCGCGGTTGATCAGGGTGCCGAACCAGAGGTACCAGAAGGTGCGGGGCAGTCCCCCGGTGGTGTCACGCAGCCACCGGCTCACGGCGTACCCCCTCGGTGATCTTGGTTAGCTCCGCGGCCCGGCGCTCGCGGGACGGGCCGGTGATCCACTGGATCGCGGCGACCAGCAGCGCGAGCGCGAGCAGGCCGAGCCAGAGCGTGGCGGGCGGGGTGTGGTCGAGGACGAAGGCGCCGACGACCGGCGAGATGAAGTTGGCGAGGGTGAAGCTCATCGAGGCGATGCCCTGGTAGCGCCCGCGCATCCTCGGCCGCGACAGATCCGCGACATAGGTGCCGTTGATCGGCGCGTTCAGCATCTCGCCCAGGGTCCAGATCATCACGGTCACCGCGAGCGCGCCGACGGTCCCGGCCACGGCGACCGCGCCCATCCCCACTCCGACCAGGACTCCGGCCGCGACCAACACGTGGGTACGCCGGCGGCGCGCCACCAGCTTCGGGATGAAGAGCTGCCCGACCACGATCATCACGCCGTTGACCGCGATCACCGCGCCGTAGTCCGCCGGATCGAGACCCTTGTCGATCATGGCGATCGGCAGCAGTTTGCAGGACTCGATGACGATCCAGAGCCCCAGGTTGAGGGTCACGAAGATCATGAAGGTGCGATCCCGGAGCACCATCCCGATCGTCCCGTCGGGACGGCCGACCACGTCGCGCGGAGCCGGACCCGGTGGCCGGGTCTCCGGCAGCTTGATCGCGATGACCACCGCGCTGAGGCCGAGCGCGAGCGCGTTGAGGGTGAAGACGGCGGTCCGGGGCGCCGAGGAGAGCACGCCCGCGAGGATCGCCGCGCCGGAGAAGCCCAGGTTGATGGCCCAGTAGTTGAGGTTCATGCCGCGCAGCCGAGCCGTCGGACCGAGGATGTCGACGAGGCTGGCGCTGAACGCCGGGCGCCCCAGCCCGCCGAAGAGCCCGTAGACCGTGACGAGGACCGCGATCAGCAGCTTGTCCATCGTCAGGCCGAGCGTGATCGCGGTGAGCGCACCCGCGCCGAGCGCGAGCAGCAGCGTCGGCCGGCGGCCCCACCGATCGGCGAGCACCCCGCCCAGCAGTGATCCGGCCGCCATGCCCGCGCCGTAGAGGCCGAGCACGAGACCCGCATAGGTGATCGAGAAGCCATAGACGGTCACCATGTGGATCTCGAGGTAGAGCGTTACGAACGCGCCGAGGCGGTTGATCAATGTGCCGGACCACATGTACCAGAAGGTGGCGGGCAGCCCGCCCGCCGTCTCCGCCATCCACCCGCGCAGCGTCCGCACGCGTACCGCCTTAGTAATGAGTCATGCGCCCCGAATGCCTTACAACCTATCCTTGGGGTACGACGTCGGTCACCCGATTTAGACCGTGGTGCTGATCACGCCGGGACATTCGGCAGAATGAGGGCTGACACCTGGTCGACGTTGACCCGGCCTACTTGGATGCACCGGGGAAGGACCTCCGCATGCCCACTGGTAACTCTTCGCTCGCGCCCAACTCCGCAATCCCCGCACCCGCCGGACCCGTCGTCCTGCTGGTGCTGGACGGAGTCGGCGAGGGCAAGCGCGACGAGTTCGACGCCGTCGCCGTCGCACGTACGCCCACCCTCGACGCGCTGCGCGCGAACTCGGTCTTCCGCAGCATCCTGGCGCACGGGCCCTACGTCGGCCTACCGTCCGAGAGCGACATGGGCAACTCGGAGGTCGGGCACAACACGCTCGGCGCCGGTCGCATCTTCGACCAGGGCGCGAAGCGGATCGACAAGGCCATCGAGTCCGGCGCGATCTGGGACGGCGCCTGGTCGGAGATCGTCGCGCAGGTCCACCAGCGCGACTCCGCCCTGCACCTGATCGGGCTGCTCTCCGACGGCAACGTGCACTCCAGCATGGTCCACCTGCAGGTGCTGATCTCGAAGGCGGCGCAGGCCGGCATCCGGCGCGTCTACGTCCACGGCCTGCTCGACGGCCGCGACGTGCCCGACCGCACCGGCGAGCAGTACGTCATCACGATCGAGAAGCAGCTCGCCGAGGCCGCGGCCGCGATCGTCGGCGGCGCGGACTACCGGGTCGCCTCCGGCGGTGGCCGCATGGTCACGACCATGGACCGCTATGAGGCCGACTGGCGCATCGTCGAGCGCGGTTGGCAAGCACACGTCCTCGGCACCGCCCGGCCCTTCACCTCGGCGCTGACCGCGATCAGCACGCTGCGCGAGGAGACCCCGGGCATCAGCGACCAGCTCATCCCGCCCTTCACGATCGTCGGCCCCGACGACCTGCCGATCGGCGCCGTGCGCGACGGCGACGCCGTCATCTTCTTCAACTTCCGCGGCGACCGGGCCATCGAGCTCTCCCAGGCGCTCACCGCCGGGCCGGAGTTCGACTCCTTCAACCGCGGCCGCGTCCCCGAGATCTACTTCGCCGGGATGACCCTCTACGACGGCGACACCAACACTCCGGCACACCGCCTCGTCGAGCCGGAGCCGGTCCCGGACACGATCAGCGAATACCTCGCCGGTGCGGGAGTGACCCAGTGGGCCGGTGCCGAGACCCAGAAGTTCGGGCATGTCACCTACTTCTGGAACGGCAACCGGTCGGAGAAGTTCGACGCCGCCACCGAGACCTACGTGGAGATCCCGTCGGACCAGGTGCCCTTCAACGAGCGCCCGTGGATGAAGTCGGCCGAGACCGCCGACGCGATCATCGCGGCGATCAGGTCCGGCGACTACCGCTTCATCCGGGCCAATTTCCCGGGCGGCGACATGGTCGGGCACACCGGCTCATTCGAGTCGGCGGTGATCGCGATGGAGTCGATCGACCTGGCGATCGGGCGGATCCAGCAGGAGGTCGAGCGCACCCGGGGCACGCTCGTCATCACGGCCGACCACGGCAACGCCGAAGACATGGTCGAGCGGGACAAGCAGGGCCAGCCGACGCTGGTCGCCGACGGCAGCCCCCGCTGGAAGACCGCGCACAGCACCAACCCGATCCCGCTGATCATCGCCGACTATGACAACAGGGTCTTCCACCTGCGCGACGACCTGCCCAAGGGCGGCCTGGCAAACGTGGCGGCGACGCTGATCGAGTTGCTGGGTTACGAGGCTCCGAAGGAATTCGAACCAAGCCTCATCACGGAGTAGCCCGTCTGGCGAGGTCCAGGTTTCGACAGGCAAGGCGGAGCCCGGCGCCGTGTGCGTTCTTGTGCACACACGCCGAGCGACAACGCCGCATGTCGGAAGCTGGGCCACGCCCGAACAGTGCCGGGGCTAGCTGGTGACGCTCACCCCCGTTAGCGTCACCAGCTAGCTCGCCGGTCTTCAGGTGGCGGCCGTCCCCCAACGGCGTAGTGCCACCCATCCCCCGGCACCTCGCTCGGCGCCAGAGTCGAAACAGATCGACCCGGCGAACCCCCGGTCTGCACAAGCGAGGTGCTTGCTGAATACGTTACGCGGCAACAACTTCGAGCGTCCACCGATTTCAGTGTCTCGACCGTCACATTTAGTAACGCTGACAACACGGATCGTCAGGTGCCCCCTGAGCTGGGCAAACCTTCCGAAATCCGCGTGATCAGCTCGACTCGATTCCGGACGCCGAATTTCCGATAGATGTTCGCAAGGTGGGTTTCGACCGTTCTCTCGCCGATCACCAGTCGCTCCGCGATCTCCTTCGCCGAGGCTCCGGCGACCGCGAGCTCCAGAACGTCCCGCTCCCGCCGCGTCAGCGACCCGGTCTCCGACGGCACCACCGTGTCGATCCGGGCGACGAGCCCCACCAGCCCTCGATCGGCCGCACCGACCCGAGCCGCCTTCAGCTCCTTCGCCGCGGCCTCGCCGTCACCCGAGGCGTTGCGAGCGAGCAGCCAGCGGGCCCGGGCCAGCCGCAGCCAGGGCAGCCACGGCGTCGAGCCGACCCCTCGACCGGCGATCTCCAGCTGCCGAGCCGCCTCCGGCAGGTCACCCGAGGCGGTCAGCAGTCGCGCCTGCGCGAGCGCGACCGGACCGGCGCTGGCGACAGCCGGGCCGACCACCACCCACGCCTTGGCATCGACCGAGCCCCCCGCCCTTCCTGCGCCACCCGACTCTGCTGAGCCGAGCGCCGCGAGCAGCACCGGCACCGGTCCGGGCTCGCCGACGAGGAGCACCGCCTCGCTGAGCAGCAGCGCGGTCCACGAATCGATCCCCTCGGGCGCGCCGAGCACCTCGTCCATCAGCGCGGACGCGAGCTCGGACTGCCCCTCGGCCGCCGCGGTCCAGGCGGCTGCGGCCGAGACCCACCACGGCTGCGGTGCGGCGATCCGGCTCAGAGCCGCCGACACCTCCCCCGGCACCCCCACGACCAGGGCGATCGCGGCGAGCTGAGCGGCGTAGGCGAGGTCAGCGGCGCCCGACCCGGCCCAGGCACCGGCCTCCCGGGCCCCGGCGGCCTGGTCGGCGGCCTCGCCGACCCGGCCCGCGAGCAGGCTGCGGTGTGCCGCGGCGAGCCCGGCCGACCAGGCGACACCGGAGAGCCCGGCGACGACCGCGAGCTGGCGGTCGGCGGCGGCGACCTCCCCGACACCGAGAAGCAGCGCAGCCGCGCTCTGGTGTGCCCGGGCCAGCAGTCCGCGCTCGCCGAGCACGCCCGCCTCGCGAATCGCCTGCCGGTGCTCGGCGAGCCCGACCCCGCCCGAGGCGAGCAGCGCCTCCGCCATGGCTCGCGGATCGGCACACTCGCGGGCGGCCGAGAGGGCATCGGCGGCGAGCCGGACCGCCTCGCCGCTGGGAGCGAGTTCGATGGCGAGCCTGGCCCGCAGCCGGGCCACGGTGGAGAGGTCGGCGCCGCCATCTCCGTTGAGCGCGGCGAGCGCCTCCATCAGGGCCGACCGGCGATCCGGATCGGGTGGTGCCGCGGTCGCGTCCCGGCCGGGGCGGGAACCGTAGCCCAGCGCCGCCGCCGCGAGCAGCATCGAGTCGCCGGAGTGCCGCGCCTGCCTCGCCGCCGCGGCCAGCGCCTCCCGGCCCGCCGTTCGGTAGGTGTCGACGACATCACCGGTGGAGCGGGCGGCGAGGGCGAGATGTGCCGAGCCCAGCGCGACGTAGAGCCGCCCGAGCAGGCCCGGCTGCCACTGGGCGCGGGCGGCGAGGTCGCACGCGACGGCGTACCCGGCGATGGCTTCTTCGAAGTCCTCGGCGCTCGCCGCCGCCTGCGCGGACGCGACCGCCGCGGCGATCGCGCGGTCGAGCCGCTCGGCGCCGCCGAGGACGGTGGCCTGGACCAGGTGGTGGGTGAGCTCGCCGACCGTGGGTGCGCGTTCGCCGACCCGGGCGCCGAGGCCGATCAGCGAGTCGGCGACCGCCTCATGGATCGCGGCGGCCGTGGCGAGACCGAGCGAGTCGTAACAGATCTCCCTGGTCAGAGCGGTGGTGAAGGCGAAGACCTGCTCCGGGAGAACCCGCAGCAGGCCCGCCTCCACCGCCTCGTCGAGGGCGACCAGCGCGCCGTCGCCGATCACCGGCTCGACGATCGACAGGTCGAATTCGCGGCCGACGACGGCGGCGATGCCGAGCGCCCGGTGCGCGGCGACCGAGAGCCCGGCGAGACGCGCCGCGGTCTCGGCGGCGAGCGCGTCCGGCCAGCGCAGCGTGACCCGGCGCCGACCGTCGTCACCGGGGCGCACCTGGCCGGCGATGGCGGAGAGCACGGCCGGCGCGCCGTCGGTCCGGCGCCAGAGCTGGTGCGCGAGCTGGGCCGGGATCGGGTGTCCGACCAGCTCGGTGAGGAGTTCGGCGACCTCGTCGGTGTCGAGCCCGCGCAGCCAGAGCCGGTGCACGGCGGGCCCGGTCGGCAGGTCGGCGTCGTCATCGGGTCGGACGACGGCGATGAGCAGCACCGGGACGGCCGGGGCGCGGTCGGCGAGCTCGGCGAGCAGCCCCATGGTGGCGTCATCGGCGCGGTGGAGGTCGTCGAGGAAGCCGACGAGCGGCCCGGACGTCGCGACGGCACCGGCGAGTGCCGCGACGAGCCGCCGCTCCATGGCCCAGATCGTCTCCTCGGCGGCGGGCTCGCCGGGCTCGCCCAGTTCGTCCAAGAATCGATGCCAGGTACGCAGTGGCGGGCCGCCGGGACGCCGAGGAGCCGTCGCGCGAACCACCCGGGTGTCAGCACGGCGGAGGAACTCGTCGACGAGCCCGCTGGCGCCCGCGCCGGGTGCGGCGAGGATCAGCACGACCCGTAGCCGCCCAGCGGCGATCGTCGCCTCGGCATGCGCGACCAGCGCAGCCAGCTCTGCCGTCCGTCCCACGAACGCCATCTCCACCCCCCAGCCCATCCGGCCGCAGGGTACGTCGTCCGCGCACGTCATGCATCCCAGACGTGCTACGGAGACCGGTACGGAGACCGTCAGTCCGCACAAAGTTCAGTACTGGACCCGATGGGCGGGAGTCCGCAACCGCCCTACCTTGAGTGCATCGCAAGACGCACTCAGAGAAAGGACCCCAGCTATGTCCCAGTTCCGCGATGTTATCGCGCGAATGGCAGTGGATGCGGAGTTCGCCAGGTACGCGCGTTCCCACCCGGACGAGGTGGCGGCGCAGTTCGGTCTGACCCCGGACGAGGCCGACAAGCTGCGCGGTCTCGCTGACGCGTCGGCTGCGAGCGGACCGCAGGCACTCGGCGCACGCCTCTCCAAGAGCGGCATCACCCCCGGCCTCAGCGGCCTGCTGATCCAGGACCTCGGCGGTCACCCCACCCCGGACCTCGTTCAGCTGGAGACGCCGGAGGTGCACCACATCGTGCACCCGCTGCCGGACCTCACCCCGCACGGCGACGACTCCCCGCCGCCGTTGCCGCCGCCGCCCCCGCCGCCCGGTGACGATCTGCCGGGTGACCTGCTCCCGATCCCGAAGGAGATCCACGAGCTGCCCGACTTCCCGGAGCTCCCGGATCTTCCCGACGAGACCCCCGGCGGACTGCCGCCGCTGCCGGACGGCGTACTGCACGAGATCCCGGACCTGCACGTCATCGACGAGCTCCCGGACACCGACCCGGTCCCGCCGCCGCCCCCCGGTGGGCTGCCCGACCTCGGCCTGATCGAGATCCCCGGCCTGCACGTCATCGACCCGACCCCCGACGTCGACCCGACGCCGCCGCCCGTGGTCGACTTCCCGGGTTTCCCGGACTTCCCGGGCAACCTCCTCGGCGACAACGACGGCGACGGCATCCCCAACTACCTTGACCCGACGCCCGACGGCGACCCGGCCCCGCCGGACCTGCCCGACTTCCCGGACGTGCCCGGCTTCCCCGGACTGCCCGGCCTGCCCGATCTCGGCGACTACTTCGGCGACAACGACGGCGACGGGACCCCCAACTACCTGGACCCGACGCCCGACGGCCCGAAGCTGCACCTGCCCGACGGCATCTTCGACCCGGACTTCGACCCGCCCGTCTTCGACCCGCCGGGCGGATTCGACCCGGGCGACATCATCGGCCCCGGCGACGTGCTCGACCCCGGTGGCCCGCTCGGCGACCCGCCGCTGCCCGGCAGCGACCCGGCACCGCCGGTCGTCGACCCCGCTCCCCCGGTCGTCGACCCGACCCCGACCCCGCCCGCATCCGGCGGCGGTGGCGGCGGTGGCGGTGGCGGCACAGGTGGCGGCGCGGACGACCCGGCGCCGATCGACATCGTCGAGGCCCTCCCGCCGGTCGCGGACCTGACCGTGGACGGCGCACCGACCGACGGTGCTCCGGCACCGGCACCCCTACCGACGCCCGCACCCGTGGACGCCTCGGACGGCATCGGCACCCAGGAGATCATCATCGGCGCAGCCGGCCTCGCGGCCGGTGTGGTCACCGGTGGCGTCGCCGGCGGAGTCGCCGGCGCCATGCTCAGCAACAAGGACAAGAAGGAAGGCGAGACGGCATGAACATCAACGCAGCCTCTTGGATCGGCCCCGGCCTGATCTCCCAGCCATCCAACTGATTCCCCCAGCCGCTCCGGGGAGGTGTTCCCCCGTCGCCTCCCCGGAGCCCCCTATTCAGCCAGGCAAGACTGCCTGATCGGCGATCGGCCGCCACCGATCCAGGCAGTAGCATCCGCACCGCCAGACCCGCCACGAAAGGCCACCGGAGATGTTGTGCCACGCCTGTCACGTGCACCTGCGCCGGGACTACCCCTACTGCCTGACCTGCGGCACGTTGCGCAAGGGCGCTGAGGTCGCCAGCTTCGCGGCACCCGAGCTTCGGCGGGGCGACCAGGTCTTTCCGCTGGTCAAGCCGGTCACCACGATCGGGCGTACCAATGACAACGATCTGGTCCTGGACGATCCGAGCGTGAGCCGCCGGCACGCGCGCATCGTGCGCGGACCCGGCGGTTTCGCCATCGAGGACCTGAACTCCTTCAACGGCACGACGGTCGCGGGACGCACCCTGCACGGCGACATCGCCACGCTCCCCGACGAGACCGAGATCTACATCGGAGACATCGGGGTCCGGTTCGCGCAGCCGCGCAGCGCCGCGGTCGGTTCCAAGACCATGATCAAGGGTACGGAGCACACGATGCTCGCCGCGAGCCAGCGCGTCGAGGAGGCGGCGACCGCCGGCGGACCCCTCTCGGCGAGGCCGCAGCGCCGTTCCGGATGGGCCCTCAAGCAGGTGGCCACGACCCGCGACGTCGAGCAGTGGGTGCTGCGCAACACCCGCACCGACCAGTACCTCCAGCTCGACGACCGCGACGTCTTCCTGTGGAACGCCCTCGACGGCGTCAACACCATCCGCGACCTGCTCTTCCTCTACGCCGAGAAGTACGGCGAGTTGGCGCTGCCGCGGATCGAGAAGACGCTGCACACCTTCGCGCAGCTCGAACTCGTCCGGGGCCTGCACGGCCAGCGCGACCCGGAGAAGCCGCCGCTGCTCAAGAAGATCGGCCGCACCCTGCTGAAGTGGCTGCTCCGGATGGAGCTCTCGGTCAAGGGCCTCGACGGCCTCTTCACCAGGATGTACCGCTCGTTCGGCTGGTGGTTCTTCACCGGGACCGGCGTCTTCCTGCTGTGGGTGCTCATCCTCGCCGGGCTCTGGGGCTTCTTCCACGCCCTCGGCCACCAGCGGCTCTTCAACACCGGCGGCGCCGGGATCTGGGGCGTGGCGGCGGCGCTCGGCGGCTACCTCTTCGCCCTCGCGGTGCACGAGTCGGCGCACGCGCTCGCGGTGAAGTCCTATGGCCGCAAGGTGACCCGGGGCGGGTTCATGCTGATGATGGGCATGCCGTTCGCCTTCGTCGACACCAGCGACATGTGGTTCGGCACCCGGTGGTCGCGGATCGTCGTGGCGCTGTCCGGTCCACTCTCGACAGCCGCGGTCGCCGGCAGCGCGTCACTGATCGCCGCGTACGTGCCGAATCCGGTGGTCTCCGGCATCGCCTTCCAGCTCGCCTTCGGGCTCTACATCAACACGCTCTACAACTTCAACCCGCTGATGCCGCTCGACGGCTACCAGGCGCTCGCCGACGCGCTGCACCAGCCGCGCCTGCGCGAGGAGGCCTCGGCCTACTTCACCAAGGGTGTCTGGGCCGACCTCAAGGCCGGTCGCCGCCCCGGGTTCAAGCAGTGGGGACTCGCCGCTTACGGCATGGCCGCCGTGCTCGGAATGGGCGCATTCCTGACCTTCGCCCTGATCACCTGGCAGAACCGGCTCGGTGACCTCGCCAAGGAGCATCTGCCGCCCGGCACCACGATCCCCGTCGTTATCCTCGGGGTCGGCATCATCATGTTCCCCATCTGGTTCCGCGTCTACCGCGCAATCTCGCAGTGGGTCACACGGACCATCCTCCGACGCAGTGGTCGGCAGAGCAAGGAAGGCGCGACGGCATGAGTAACTGGATCGTCCCGGGGTACACCGAGATCCGGGAACTGGGCCGCGGAGCGTCCGGCCGGGTCGTACTCGCAACGCATGACCAGACCGGCGTACCGGTGGCGATCAAATACCTCGCCGACAACCTGCGCGGTGACCACAACTTCATCCGCGAGTTCCGGGCCGAGGCGCGCATCCTCGCCGAGGTCGAGAACCCCTACGTCGCCCGGCTCTACGAATACGTCGAGGGCGGCGGCGGTGCCGCGATCGTGATGGAGCTCGTCGACGGCGTCTCCATGCGGGCGATGCTGCGCGAGCAGGGCCCCACCGAGGCGGAGGCGGCACTGCTCGTCCTCAAAGGATCGTTACTCGGCCTCGCCGCCACGCACGCCTACGGCGTCGTGCACCGCGACTACAAGCCGGAAAATGTCCTCGTCGACGGGCAGGGGCAGAGCAAACTCGCCGACTTCGGCATCGCGGTCCGCGCCGGCCGCCAGGGCGTTCTGGCCGGTACGCCCAGCTACATGGCCCCGGAGCAGTGGGCCGGTGGCACGGCGACCCCGCAGACCGACATCTACGCCGCGACCGCGACCTTCTACGAGTGCCTCGTCGGCAAGCCCCCCTTCTCGGCCCCCGGCGACCTCGCCGCCCTGCGCCGCCAGCACGAGGAGGCGCCGATCCCGGTCGACGCCGCCCCCGAGGCGCTGCGCGGCCTGATCCGCCGGGGCATGGCGAAGAACCCGGCGCACCGCCCGAAGGACGCGACCACGTTCCTGCAGGAGCTCGAGACGATCGCCGGCGGGGCCTACGGACCCGAGTGGGAGGAGGACGGCCGCAAGAAGCTCGCGCGCCGCGCCCTGCTGCTCGCGCTGCTCTTCCCGCTCGTGCTCTCCCAGATGGGCGGCACCGCGGTCGCCTCCAGCGGCGTCGGCACCGGCATGTCGACGCTGAAGAAGGCCCTGATCGCGGGCGGCACGACGCTCATCCTGGCGATCACCGCGGCGGTCGGCTACACGGCGTTCAGCGGACCGACCGTGCCGATCGCCGTCGTCACCTCGCCGTCGCCGGTCATCCCGGAGTCGCTGTCGCCCACTCCGGAGGAGTCGCTCTCCCCGTCGCCCTCGCCGTCGGAGTCCCCGTCGCCGTCGCCCTCCGCGTCGAAGTCGCCGAAGCCCAGCAAGTCCCCGAAGCCCTCACCGTCGCTCTCACCGTCGCCGAAGCCGACCTTCACGCTGCTGAACGTCAACGTCGACTACACGAGCTACACCTGCGGCGCCGGGCGGTGTGCCGGGCTCGTCTGGATCGCCAACGGCCGCTACCAGGGCAAGGGCAGCGGGATCCTGCACGTGCGCTACTACCCCTCGGCGGACGGTGTGAAGCCGGTCGGCCGGACCCCCAGCGGCAGCTGGAACGTGCCGTTCAACCTCACCGAGGAGGGCGGCAGCGTGCAGTGGATCGACAGCGCCCACCAGGTCCAGGACTTCGGCAAGGCCTGCGCCAACCAGGCACACGTCCTCGTCTCCGCCTGGATCACGGTCGACAACGTCAGGGTCTTCACGGCAAAGGTCAGCCCGTACCCGTACAGCTGCATCGTCATCGGCTGACCCACCGCCCACGTCATCTAGGGTCACGTCATGGCTGTCTCGAAGTCGGTGAGACAGCCATGACGTGGCCCTAGATGCGTCGTCGGCGCAGTGCGGCTCGGATCTGGGTGATCAGGTTGTCCGGATAGCGGAGAATGTCGTCGGCGGTGAAGCGGAGGACCGTCCAGCCGAGCAGGCGCATGCGGTTCAGCCGCTCGATGTCCGAGCGGAAGACGTCGCGGTGCCGGTGGTGGTCGCCCTCGTACTCCAGCGCCAGCAGGCAGTCCGGGTAGGCGAAGTCGACCCTCGCGATGAAGCGCTTGCCGCTGTAGACCTTGTACTGGGAGAACGGCATCGGCAGGTCCGAGTCGGCGATCAGCAGCCGGGTGCGGGTCTCCATCGGCGACTCCGACAGCGGATCAGCTCGGAACAACGCGGTTCGGGCGGCCTTCACCCCGGGCCAGGATGGTCGAGCATCCAGGTAGTCGGCGAGGCGGGCCTGGTTGATCCGCTGCTTCTTGAGGAAGGTGTCGAGCACGATCACCGCCTCCGTGGGCGGCAGTTCCCTGGCCAGGTCGAACGCTGTCCGCAGGGCCGACGTGACGGGAAAGCCCAGCGGGGACACGATGTCGGAGGGCGGGAGGGCGCCACGGCGTACCTCGATGCCGGGTTGGACCCTCATGTTCTGACCGCGCGGGACGATCACCGTGACATCGCCGACGGGCAGCGGGGTGACGCCCCACACATGCGCGGCGCTGAGACCCGCCACCGCCGCACCGGGCGGCAGGAGGAGCGCGGCCGCCTCGCAGCTCACTCGATGATCAATCGCGATCTCCTCGTGGACATAGACATCACGGTAGAGCCGCCGCCAGGCAGAACTCCGCAGCATCCCGCGCGTGAGCAAGCCCCGGGCGATCGCGTCGCTGCCACGGAAGGGTGCGACCGCCAGCTCGCGGGGGGTCAACGGCGGGGTGGGCATCTATATATGCTCGCATCGACCGGCGGCCGCTGACCGATCGCCGACACGTTCGGCCCCTACCACCGCCACAGCGTGGCCGGTATGGTGACGCCGATCTAGGCGACAGGGGGAGGAGCGCACGATGAGCGTAGGTGCGTGGGGCACGTCGTCCACAACCGACGGTCGGAAGGTCGGCGCACTCGCGCTGCCCGCCACCGACCAGCCCACGATGGCGCGCGTGGTGGCACTCGTCAACCGCGTCCGTACGCTCAACCTGCCCGGCGTCCTGCGCATCGCCGACCTCGTCTCGCACCAGGGCAAGGCGTGGCTCGTCACCGCCTCGCCCGCGTCCCCGTCGCTCGCCACGCTGGCGGGCCGGTTGACGCCGGCCGCCGCCGCGACGATCGCCGCCGACACGGGTCAGACGCTGCGCCAGCTGCACGCCGCCAACATCGTGCACGGCGCGCTCGACTCCTCGACGGTGATCATCAGCGCGGCGGGTGCCGCCCAGCTCAACGAGGTCGGCCTCGCCGCGGCGCTCGCCGACCGGACGGTCGACCCGAAGGAAGACATCACCGCCTGGGCCGCGCTCATCAAGCAGCTCGTTCCCGGCAACGCCACGCTAGACACGGTGGCGGCCGCCTCCGCCGCGGGGCTGGAGACGGCGCTGCGCGTGCTCGCGGCGACCGCGACCGATGTGCCCGGCTTCGGTGATCGCGCCACGCTCACGGCCCTGCTGACGGCCGCCGCTCCGGCGGTGACCGCGGCCGCTGCCGCTGCGCCCAAGGTCGCCGAGGCGCCGCTCTCGGAGTCGACCACGCTGCTGCCCGCCCCGGACCAGTCCGCGCCCGCTGCACCCGCCGCGCCCGCGCACCCGCCGGCCGCCGACCCGTGGGGTGCGCACACCCCGGTCTCCGCACCACCGCAGGCCGCACCACCGCAGGCTGCGACGACGCCGGCCACCGCGCCGATGCCCGCCATCCCGGCGACCGCACCGCAGCCGCCGCAGTTCGCCGCAGCGCCGCAGTACTCCGCGCCGCCCGCACCCGGTGCCCCGAACGCCGAGGCGACCCGGCTCGGCCAGCGCCAGCCGCCGCCGCAGCCCGCACCGGAGCTGCGCTTCGGCAAGGGCGTGCCGTCCCAGCCGCCGTCGGTGCCGCAGTGGACCCCGCCGGCGCCGCCGGTCAAGCGCAGACGCGGCATCCTCAAGACGCTCAGCGCCGTCTTCAGCGCGATGCTCACGCTCGCCGTCATCGTGGTCGTCGGCATCGTCCTCTGGGACCGGTTCGCACCCAACCCGATCGTGATCAACTCGGTCGGGGTCGCGGACGCCACCGCAGCGCCCTGCAGCGGGCTCGTCGACGTCGTCGGGGTCGTCAAGACCAACAGCGCCGGTGGCAGCTTCAAATATCAGTGGGTCAAGTTCGACGGCAAGGCCGCACCGCAGGTCCTCGACCCGCTGGAGCAGAGCGTCGAGGAGGGCCAGGCGGAGGTCAAGGTCCACCTGCAGTGGACTTTCTCCGGCAAGGGCACCGCGCAGCCCACCGCGACCGCGACCCTGCGGATCATCTCCCCCACGGTGCACGAGGCGACCGGAAAGGTCTCTTACACCTGCAAGTGACTCACTCGATGAGGTGGGTGAAGGCCCGGAGGTTGTCGGTCGGCTCGCCGCGGCTGATCCGCCACGCCCACTCGCGCCGGATCGCCTCGGCGAAACCGAGCTCCAGCAGCGCGTCGAAGGACTCGTCGGCATAGGTGAGCACCGACCCGAGCAGCCGGTCCAGCTCGTCGGGGGTCACCGCATGCAGGGGTACGCGACCCGTCAGGTAGATGTCGCCGGCCGTGTCGATGGAGAAGGCGACGCCGTAGAGGCGGGCGTTGCGCCGCAGCAACCACGCCCAGACATCCTCGTGGCGCTCGTCGGGATGGCGCATCACGAACGCCTCGACGCGCAGCGCGTGCTCGCCCACGACCAGGTTGACCGTGGTCTTGAGCTTGTGCGCACCGGGCAGCACGACGACGAACGACGTCTCGCCGGTGCGATCGAGGTCGAGCTCCGCGCAGTGCTCCTCGATCAGCCGCGAGACCTCCTCGCGCAGGCTCACCAGGTGGCCGTGAGCGCGAGCTGACGGGTGCGGTGGACGCGATGTTCGGTCATTGCCTCACGGTAGACGTCGAGGAGCCCGTTCGCCGTGCGAGCCCACGAAAACTGCTTCGCGTGCTCGACGGCACCCTCGGCGAGCTCCTCCAGAGTGGCCGGGCTGCGCAGCAGGCGGTGCAGCATCCTCGCCCACTCCTGCGGCGCGTGGCCCTCGACGAGGACACCGCTGATGCCGTCGCGCACGGCGGTGACGAGGCCGCCGACGGCTGCGGCGACCACCGGCGTACCGGCGGCCTGGGCTTCGAGCGCGACGAGGCCGAAGGACTCGTTGTGAGAGGGCACAGCGACCAGGTCGGAGGCGCGGAAGACCGCGACGAGATCGTCACCGGCCTGCGGCGGCAGGAAGCGGACGGACGCGGCGACGCCGAGCGACTCGGCGAGCTCGATCAGCGAGGTCGGCCGATCGAGGCCGCTGCCGCTGGGTCCGCCGACGATGACGACGGTGGTCTGCGCGGCGACCTCGGGGTCGCGGTCGACCAGTTCGGCGAGCGCGCTGATCAGCACGTCCGGGGCCTTGAGCGGCTGGATGCGCCCGACGAAGGTGACGATGTGCCCGCGCTCGGGCAGGCCCAGGCGGCGGCGCGCGTCGAGCCTGGACATCGTCGGGCGGAAGCGGTCGAGATCGACGCCCGGCTCGACGACGCTGACCCGGTCGAGCGGGGCGTCGTAGAGGTCGATCAGCTCGCGGGCCTCGGTCGGCGTGTTGGCGATGAGGCGGTCCGCCTCGGCGACGACCTGCTCCTCGCCGATGACCCTCGCCATCGGCTCGCGGCGGTCGCCGGAGGCGAGCTGGAGGTTCTTGACCTTGGCGAGGGTGTGCGCGGTGTGCACCAGCGGCACGCCCCAGCGCTGCTTGGCGAGCCAGCCGACCTGGCCGGAGAGCCAGTAGTGCGAGTGCAGCAGGTCATAGAAGCCCGGCGGCCGGGACGCCTCGGCCCGCATCACGCCGTGGGTGAAGGCGCAGAGCTGGGCGGGCAGGTCCTCCTTGGCGAGCCCTTCGAACGGGCCCGCGCTCACGTGCCGGACGGTGACGCCCGGGGCGAGCTCGACGCAGGACGGCACGGCACTCGAGGTCGCCCGGGTGAAGATGTCGACCTCGACGCCGGCCTCCGCGAGCCGCTTCGACACCTCGACGATATAGACGTTCATGCCGCCGGCGTCACCCGTGCCCGGCTGATGCAAAGGGGACGTATGCACGGATAGCGTAGCTATCCGGCGCGGCAGATCGACAAGTCGGGGGGCGGTCACGTGGCTGACAACGCTGGGCACACCGTTCATAATTCCGACACACCCCCGTTCCATCCCATCTCGGTGAGCGATATCACCCGCCATGGCTGAGGCCGACGGTGCGGGGCGGTAAGGAATGATCGTGAGTATGTCGAAGTCACCCGTCGCCGTCGTCACCGGAGCGAGCAGCGGAATCGGGGCGGCCACCGCCCGCCGCCTCGCCGCCGAGGGGTTCCACGTCATCGCCGCGGCTCGCCGCCTGGACCGGCTGGACTCGCTCGTCACCGAGATCCGCCAGGCCGGTGGTGAGGCGACCGCAGTCGCCTGCGACGTGACGGACGACGCCTCGGTGGCGGCGCTGGCGGGAGCCCTCACCAGGCCCCTGTCCCTGCTCGTCAACAACGCGGGCGGCGCGCACGGCGCGGACGCGGTCGAGGCGGGTTCGATCGAGGACTGGCAGTGGATGTACGACGTGAACGTCCTCGGCACCCTCCGCGTGACGAAGGCGCTCGTCGGTTCCCTGGAGGAGAGCGGCGCGGGCACGATCGTCAACATCGTCTCGACAGCCGGACACGTCGTCTACGAGGGCGGCGGCGGATACGCGGCGGCGAAGCACGCGCAGCACGCCCTCACCGGCACCCTGCGCCTGGAGCTCTGCGGCCGGCCGATCCGGGTGATCGAGATCGAGCCGGGCATGGTGAAGACCGACGAGTTCGCGGTCAACCGCTTCGGCGGCGACGCGGACCGGGCGGCCGGCATCTACGCCGGTGTCGCGGAGCCGCTGCTCGCCGAGGATGTCGCGGACTGCGTGGCCTGGGTGGCGACCCGCCCGCAGCACGTCAACGTGGACCGGCTCGTGGTGCGGCCGGTGGCCCAGGCCGCGCAGCACAAGGTCCACCGGGGGTGACCCGGCAGGGCGCCCGGCCCGACGGCGTCGTCACCCGCGGCACCACCAACCCCAACCGGCTGCGCCGGATCGACAACTGGATCGGCTGGTGGTGCGGTGCCGCGCTCGCCGCCGCCGCGGAGCCGCTCGTCGTCGACCTCGGCTACGGTGCGACGCCGGTCACCGCCATCGAGCTGCGGGAGCGGCTGGCGCGGGTGCGGCCGGACGTACGCGTCGTGGGGCTGGAGATCGACCCGGATCGCGTACGCACGGCTCAACCCGCCGCCGATCCACCCTGGCTGGAGTTCCGCCGGGGCGGGTTCGAGCTGGCCGGGCTGCGGCCGACCGTCGTGCGGGCCCTCAACGTGCTCCGCCAGTACGACGAGTCAGCGGTCGCCCCCGCCTGGACCAGGCTCACAGCGGGGCTGCAGCCGGGCGGCTGGCTGGTCGAGGGCACCTGCGACGAGCTGGGCAGGCTGGGCTGCTGGGCGACGCTCCGGGCAGGCGACCCGGCTCCCGTCGCGTTGACCCTGGCGGCGAAGCTGAGCACCCTCGACACCCCGATGACGATCGCGGAGCGGCTGCCGAAGGCGCTGATCCACCGCAACGTGCCGGGCGAGCCGATTCACGAGCTGCTCGCGGCGCTGGACGAGGCCTGGCAGCACGCTGCCGGGGTCGCGGTGTTCGGACCCCGGCAGCGGTGGATCGCAGCCGTCAGCTACCTGCGGCAGCGTGGGTGGCGGACGCTTGACGGCCCCAGACGATGGCGCCTCGGCGAGTTGACCGTCCCGTGGCCACCAGACCCGCACCACCGGCGAGGAGCATGAGCCCCCAGGCGACGAGCGGCACGGAGTGGTTGCCGGAGTTGGGCAGCATGCCGTCGAGCTTGACCTTGTGGTCCTCGATCTCGCCGCCGTTGATGAACTCGGCGCCGGTCGGCTGCGGGTCGACCACGGCCCGGCCGAGCGTTCCGGGGTAGAGGCGCAGCCGCAGGAAGGTGTCGCCCTTCTTGCCGGAGCCGGTCCACGTGAGGTCGGCGCTGGTGGCTCCGGACGCGACGGTGGCCGTGGCGCGCTCGTCGGCGTCGAAGCTGCCGTTCATGTCGAGGTCGAGCCAGCCCGCGAGGACGGCCGGCTGCCCGGTCGTGTTCGTGACCGGCACGGTGAGCGACGGCTGGTAGACGTCGATCAGGGTGCCCGCCGGTACGCCGTCCTCGTCGTTGATCGGCAGGTTCTTGTCGTCGCCGTCGGCCTTGGGACCGGGCAGGCCGTCGAGGTCGGCGTCGATCTTCGAACCGATGAGCAGCTTCTTGGTCGGCGAATCCACCGTGGTCAGGATGTGACCGGGACCCTCGTTGAGGTTGAGGGTCTTGTAACTGTCGGGAGCGTCACCGAAATCCGTCGCGAGCAGGCAGTCCGCGCCATCGTTGATCAGCAGCGGAGCGCCGGGCGTGTACGCCGTGACGACCATCGGCGACAGGCCGTAGCGGATGCCGAAGGTCTGGCTGCGCGCACCGGGCAGGCCCTTGGCGAGCAGGCGGTCGACGTCGTTGTTGGAGACGTAGACCGTCTGGCTGTCGCCCTCCTCGACGTAGACGGCGCCGTAGTTGTTGCCGTCGGGCAGCTTCGACGAGAGGTCCTGCATGATCTCGACGTGGCCGGTGGCCGGGTCGACCGAGACCAGCAGCCGCTTGCCCGCGGCTCCCTTGCCGTCCATCGCGAGCGAGATCAGCTTGCCGGTGGACGGGTCGAAGTCCCAGTCGCCGATCTCCAGATAGGGCAGGCCCGACGTGGTGAGGTCGAGCACCTTGCGGCTCTGCACCTGGGCGAAGGTCGCCGACGCCGGGTCGATGTCGACGACGATCAGCTCGTTCGCCGGCACCTTGGTGTGCAGGTAGAGCTTGTTGTCGAAGACCGCACCCGTGTTGGTGGTGAGCGCCGTGGGCGCCGGTGCGGCACCGTCGAGCAGCGGTCCGCCCTCGGTGGTGTTGCCCGCGGAGTCGATCCGCACGAGCGTGTCGAGCACCGGGTCGGCGGTGCGCATGCCCCAGAAGACGAGCTGGTCCTCGGAGTAGCCGAACGCGTTGGTGTCGGAGCCGATCGACTTGATCTTCACGAAGGTCGACGTGTTGAGGTCGAAGTACCCCAGCTCGGACTGCTGCCCCGGTTTTGTCTGGAGCTGGTAGCCCAGGTTGGGACAACCCGCGAAGGGGGCGGTCGGCGGCGGGATCACCGGCGCCGCGAAGGCGGGGGCGGCGAGACCCATCCCCGCCGCGGCGATGGCGGCGGTGACGACGGCATGGGCAGCAACGTTCCTAGCAAGGCGCACGTTGTAGGCAACGAACGAATTGTCCGATTTGATACTCATTCCTTTCCTGCAATCTCACCAATTGCCTCGTCACGGCGCCGACGGCCGAGCAGCCACGCCAGCCCGAAGATCGAACCCCCGAAACCGACCAACCCCAAACCCAGTCGGAGGTACGCCGAAACGGGGTCGCCCGTCGCCGCCAGCACGTCATCGGCGGTCTCGCCGTCGCCATCCGCGTCGACCGTCGTGGCACCGGGAACCGCCGGGTTGGCGACCGGCTGAGCGACCGGAACCGGGTTGCCGTCGACCGGCGGGGCCGCGGGCGGGACCGCGAGCAGCGTGGTGAGCATGATCCGGTGGTCCTCGACCTCGCCGCCGTCGACATACCCGCCCGGCACCGGGTTCGCCACCGTGGCGGGCATGATGCGCAGCCGCAGGAAGGTCGGCGTCACCGCCGCCTTGAGCTGCAGATTCGCGGAGCTGTGCCCGCCGGTGACTCCCCCGCCGGTCGACGTGCCGCCGCCGGTCGGGGGGCGATCCGGGGTCGGTGACGGGCCGGCGGTCGGCGTTCCGTAACCCGCGTGGGCGAGCCGCCGGGCACCGGTGGTCTTCCGGGCCGCACTGCGCTGGGCGGGCCAGGTGAGGGTCGCCGAGGTGCCGCCCGACGCGACGGTCGCGGTGGCCCGCTCGGCGGCGTCGAAGGTGCCATTGCCGTTGAAGTCGATCCACCCGGCCACGACGGCGGCGGCGCCGGTGGTGTTGACGACGCTGATGCTGATCTTCGGTGCGTTCCGGTCGATCGTCGCCCCCGCCGCCACGCCGTCCTCATCGGTCACCGGCAGGTTCTTGTCGTCGCTGTCGGCGTCGGCGCTCGGGAAGCCGTCGAGGTCGCTGTCGAGCCCGCTGCCGATCGCCAGCTTGCTGCCGCGCTGGAGGTAGCTGCTCAGCACGTGTCCCGGCCCACCCGCCCGGTCTCCGGTGAGGTAGGAGGCGGGCGCGTCGCTGAAGTCCGTGGCGATGAGGCAGTCGGCCCCGTCGTTGACCCGCAGCGCGGGCCCCTTGCCGAAGGCGGCCACGTGCACGGGGTTCGCGTCGGCCCGCAGCTCGAAGGTCTGGCTCTGCCCGCTCGTCACGCCGACGTTGTTGGCGCTGGTGTAAAAGGTGCTGTCGCCGTCCTCGGCGAAGAACGCCCCGTAGTTGTCGCTGTTGGGCAGATCGGCGGTGACCGTCGCGACGTCGGTGACCGCCCCGGTGGCGGGGTCGATCTTCACGAGCTCGCGCTTGGTGCTCATCAGCTCGATGCCGTAGAGCTTCCCGTCCACGTCGTTGACGTCCCAGTCGCCGAGGTTGAGATAGGCGAGCGACCCCGTCGTCCGCGACAGCGCGATCTCCCTCGTCACCGTGCCGAAGGTGGCGCTCGCCGGGTTGACGTCGATCTCGACGAGGTGGTTGGCGGGCTGGCGGGTGTGCACGACGAGTCGGTCGCCGATGACCGCACCGGCGAGCCCGTCGAAGCTCGTCGGGTCGCTCAACCCCACCGGTACGCCGTAGTCGTCGGTGTTGCCCGCGCTGTCGATCCGGACGAGCTTGTCCGGTCCGGGGTTGACCGAGCGCAGTGCCCAGAAGACCCGCTGCGACTCGTGGTACCCGATCGCGTTGGCGATCCATGGGAGCTGCTTGATCGGGATCAGTGCCGCCGTGGAGATGTCGTAGCGGTTGAGCGTAGAGCCGCCCGACCCCGCCCAGGTGAGCTGGAAACCCGCGTTGGGACACTCGGCGAAGGGCGCGATGGGCGGGGCGGGTGCCGCTGTCGCGGGTGCGGTGGCCGCCAGACCCGTCATCGCGAAGGTACTGGGTATGAGGGCGAGGGCCAGCGCGGCGACTCGGTGCGACACAATTCCTGACATAACCGGCATATTGTGGTGAGAAGCGGTAGAACCTCGGCAAGACACGCCGTGGCCTGGCTAATTGTGCTAATGCGATTGGCCTGGTCAGCAGCGGGGAATGAGGATGGCTCCGACGGTCGCGGAAGACAGGGCTGACGCCTGGCGCTTCGTCGACCTAGGGTGGTAGCCAGAGTTCGGCGACGAAGGTGGGCGTTCCATGGCCAGGCATCAGGGCACCAAGGAGTTCTGGCTCGCTGCGCTGCGCGTCGAGACAGCCGATCTGATCAGCACGGCGACCGAGGCGATCGAGTCCGGCAACGCCGGGACCCCGGTGCCGTCGTGTCCGGGGTGGACGATGCTCGACCTCGCGCACCACGCCGGCTCGGTCTGCCGGTGGATCAGCGACCACGCGGCGCGGGGCACGACATCGGCTCCCGACTACTTCGTGCGCGATCTGACGGACTTCCCGCCGCTCGACGAGACGCTCCCCTGGCTCGGCGAGCAGGTCTCGCGGCTGATCACCACACTCGATGGGCTCGACCCCGCCCTGCCCGCGTGGAACTGGGCGCCGCAGGCGAAGGTCGCCGGGTTCTGGCACCGGCGCGCGGCGCACGAGTTCTCGGTGCACCGCTGGGACGCGCAGATGGCGCTGGCCCGGGCCGAGCCGATCGAGGCGAGGCTCGCCGCCGACGGGGTGAGCGAGGTGCTCGACTCCTGGCTCCCGGCCGGCCGCGGGCGCAAGGGCCCCACCGACCGCTTCGGCGTCATCCGCCTCCTCGCCACCGATGTGGACCAGGAGTGGTTCCTGCGGCTGCGCGGCTCGGGTGTCGCGCTGATCGACACCGACACGATCCTCGACGCCGCCGAGCCGCACACGCGGGTCGAGGTGGCCGGGCTGGCGAGCGATCTCAACCTCGCGATCTGGGGGCGGGTCGGCTTCGACGTCGCCGAGATCTCGGGCGACGAGTCGTTGTTGGAGAGTCTCCGCGTCGGCTGAGCCGACTACTTCGGACATACCGATTTGATCTATGCGCGAGCGCACCCAGGGCGGGGAGCGCTCCCATGTGAGAGCGCTCTATCAGCGTTCGTAACACGGCGATAACAAGGCCTTGACACGCCCGTAGCGCAGGCGTCAGTCTTCCCTGCGAGCGCTGTGAGAGCGCTCTCACATGTTCACCCAACCCCTAGGAGGGTCGTCCCAATGCGCACCCTTTCCCGGCGTGCCGGGCTCGCCGCAGTGCTCGCCCTGAGCCTGCTCGGCGTCGTCGCGTGTTCGAAGGACTCGGACACCGGATCCAGCGATGAAAAGATCACTCTGAATGTCGGGCTCTTCGGCGACTTCGGCTTCCAGCCGCTCTACGAGGAGTTCAAGAAGACGCACCCCAACGTCGAGATCAAGGAGCGGATCGCCGACTTCGGGGCCCACCACCAGAACCTCGCCGCACACCTCGCGACCAACTCCGGCGCCGCCGACATCGAGGCTGTCGAGCTCGCCTACATCAGCCAGTTCACCTCTCAGCCCGGCAAGTTCCACAACCTGCTCGACCAGGGTGCCGGGAGCATGGAGAGCCAGTGGCTGCCGTGGAAGTGGCAGCAGGGCCTCTCCACCGACAAGAAGTCGCTGATCGGTCTCGGCACCGATGTCGGCGGCATGGCGATGTGCTACCGCACCGACCTGTTCGCCAAGGCGGGCCTGCCCACCGAGCGCGACAAGGTCTCGGCGCTGTGGCCCACCTGGCAGGAGTACGTCAACGTCGGCAAGACCTACCAGTCCAAGGCCGGTAAGGGCGCCTACTTCTTCGAGGCCTCCGGCAACATGTTCCGCGCCATGGTGGAGCAGGGCCAGACCGGCGTCTACGACAACAGCGACAAGATCATCGTGGGGGAGAACCCCGACGTCAAGAAGGCGTGGGACCTGACGGTCGACGCGATCAAGGCCGGCGAGTCCGCGAAGCTCGCCGCCTGGACGCCCGAGTGGACGGCCGCCTTCGGTAAGGGCACCTTCGCCACGATCGTCTGCCCCGCGTGGATGACCGCATACATCGAGGGCAACGCGAAGGACGCCGCGGGCAAGTGGGATGTCGCCACGGTCCCCGGCGGCAGCGGCAACATGGGCGGCTCGCACCTGGTGCTGCCGAAGCAGGGCAAGCACCCGAAGGAGGCGTACGAGCTGATCAAGTTCCTGACCAGCTCGGAGTCGCAGGCCGCGGTCTTCAAGAAGACGGGCAACTTCCCGTCGCTGCCCAAGCTCTACGACGACCCGTCGATCACGGGGTTCTCGAAGGCGTACTTCAACAACGCCCCGATCGGCAAGATTTTCTCGGACGCCGCCAAGGCGGTGCAGCCGCAGCACATGGGTCCCAAGACCGGTGACGTGATGACCGCGATCGGGCAGGGTCTCGGTCGGATCGAGCAGGGGCAACAGCAACCCGACGCGGCCTGGACACAGGTCCTGTCGGACGTGGCCAAGCTCCAGTAACCCGGTCCGAGTCACGGTTTGCAGCAAAGCGTGGCCATTTCGCTCCGCGAGGCCACGCTTTGCTGCAAACCGTGACGTGTTCCTGGAAGGAGGAACGCCCATGCGCGCGCGGTTCTACCGCTTCGATCAAGCCACGTCCCCGTACCTCTATATCTTGCCGTTCTTCGTGCTTTTTGGAATTTTCGGGCTCTACCCGCTGGGCTACACCGCGTGGGTTTCGCTGCACGACTGGAGCCTGCTCAGCGACGAGCACCCGTTCGTCGGGCTGAAGAACTACGGTGAGCTGCTCGCGGACCCCTACTTCTGGAACGCGCTGCGGAACACCATCTCGATCATGCTGCTCTCCACGGTCCCGCAGCTGATCTTCGCGATCCTGCTCGCCAACATGCTCAACCGGAAGATCCGGCTGCAGACCCTCTTCCGGCTGGGGATGCTGCTGCCCAACGTGACGAGCGTCGTCGCGGTGGCCGTCATCTTCAGCCAGCTCTTCGGCCGCGACTTCGGCCTGATCAACTGGATCCTGGAGACGCTCGGCCTCGGCCGCATCGACTGGCAGGCCGGTACGGCCAGCTCGCACATCGCCATCGCCGTGATGATCATCTGGCGGTGGACGGGCTACAACACCCTGATCTTCCTCGCCGCGATGCAGGCCGTACCGAAGGATCTCTACGAGGCCGCCACGCTCGACGGGGCCACGCCGATGCAGCAGCTGCGGCGGATCACCCTGCCGATGATCCGGCCGACCCTGATCTTCACGGTGATCATCTCGACGATCTACGGCATGCAGATCTTCGCCGAGCCGCAGGTCTTCGCCGGCTCCAACGCGGGCGCTCTCAGCGGCGGCAACGCCCGGCAGTTCCAGACCCTGACGCTCTATCTGGTGGAGAACGGCTTCTCCAAGGGCTTCGAGTTCGGCTACGCCTCGGCGGTCGCCTGGGTCATGTTCCTCATCATCATCGTTTTCGCGCTCATCAATTTCGTGCTGGTACGCCGGGTCAGGAGCGCGTCGTGAAATCCCTCGGCAAGGTCGGGCACCTGATCCTGCTCGGCGTACTGCTGCTGTCGATCTTCCCGATCTACTTCAGCTTCGTCGTCGCCAGCCAGGACAACTCGGCGCTGGGCAAGGTGCCGCCGCCGGTGCTCCCAGGCGCCAACATCCTCGACAACATCCAGCGGGTCTTCGACACGGTCCCCTTCGGCCAGGCGCTCATCAACTCGCTGCTCGTCTCGGCAGCGGTGAGCGTCAGCGTCGTGCTCTTCTCCACCCTCGCCGGGTTCGCCTTCGCGAAGCTGCGGTTCCGGGGACGGACCGCCGCGCTGGTGCTCGTCGTCGCCACGATGACCGTGCCGCCGCAGCTCGGGATCATCCCGCTCTACCTACTGATGATCAAGTTTGAGTGGACCGACTCGCTCGTCGCCGTCATCTTCCCGGCCCTGGTCAACGCGTTCGGCGTCTTCTTCATGACCCAGTTCCTCCGCGAAGCCCTCCCCACCGAGCTGCTGGAGGCGGGCCGGGTCGACGGCTGTGGCAACCACCGGCTCTTCTGGCACGTGGTGCTGCCCGCCGCACGACCGGCCGCGGCCGTGCTCGGCATGCTCACCTTCCTCGGCACGTGGAACGACTTCATCTGGCCGCTGCTCGTGCTGCAGTCGCCGGAGCAGCAGACCGCGCAGGTGGCGCTCTCCACGCTGCGCAGCGGATACGTCCAGGACTACTCGCTGGCGCTGACCGGCACGCTGCTCGCGACCGTGCCGCTGCTCGTCGTCTTCGGCCTGCTCGGCAAGCAGCTCATCGGCGGCATCATGCACGGGGCGGTGAAAGGTTGAGCCGCCCTCAGCACGACGTAGGGTTCCCGCCGGGATTTGTCTGGGGAGCCGCGACCGCCGCCTACCAGATCGAGGGGGCGGCTCGCGACGACGGGCGCGGGCCGTCCATCTGGGACACCTTCTGCCGCATGCCCGGCAAGGTCCACCGGGGGCACAGCGGTGACGTCGCCTGCGACCACTACCACCGGTTCGCCCAGGACGTGGCGCTCATGCGGGAGCTGGGGCTGCACACCTACCGGTTCTCCGTCGCCTGGCCGCGCATCCAGCCCGACGGGACCGGCCCGGCCAACCCGCGCGGGCTCGACTTCTACGACCGGCTCGTCGACGAGCTGCTCGCCAACGGGATCGACCCGATGGTGACGCTCTACCACTGGGACCTGCCGCAGCCGCTGGAGGACCGGGGCGGCTGGGCGAGCCGGGAGACGGCCTGGCACTTCGCCGATTACGCGAGCATCGTGCACACCCGGCTCGGCGACCGGATCGGTATGTGGACGACGCTCAACGAACCCTGGTGCGCCGCGTTCCTCGGCTACGCCAGCGGGGTGCACGCACCCGGGCGTGAGGACCCCGCCACCGCCTTCGCCGCCGCGCACCACCTGCTCCTCGCACACGGGCTCGCGACAGCGGCCCTGCGGTCGGCGGGCGCGGCGACGGTGGCACTCACCCTCAACCTCGCCCCGGTGGTCGCGACCGACGAACGTGTGGCGAGCGGCGAGGCGGCGTACCTCGTCGATGGGCTCTTGAACCGGCTCTTCCTGGAGCCGACGCTCGCCGGCGGCTACCCCGACGACATCTTGGCGGTCATGGAGAAGCACGGCGGCCTGGAGATGATCCGCCCCGGCGACCGGGAGGTGATCGGCGAGCCGATCGACCTGCTGGGGGTCAACTACTACAACCCCACCTTCGTCTACGCCGACCCGGCCGCCCCGGCCAACCCTGCGTTCCCGGGGAGCGAGGGGGTCGGCTTCGCGCCCGCGCCCGGTGCGGTCACCGGGATGGAGTGGCCGATCGAGCCGTGGGGCCTCACTGAGCTGCTGGAACGCCTCCATCGGGACTACTCCGGAACGCCGCTGCTGATCACCGAGAACGGCGCGGCGTTCGACGACACGCTGAGCGACGGCGTGGTCGACGATCAGGCTCGCCTCAGCTACCTGAACGGCCACCTACGTGCAGCGCACGACGCGATCTCCCGAGGTGTGGACCTTCGGGGCTATCTCGTATGGTCATTGCTGGACAACTTTGAGTGGGCCTACGGTTATGACAAGCGCTTCGGCATAGTTCACGTGGACTTCGCCACCCAGCGACGCACGCCGAAGGCGAGCGCCCTGTGGTACGCGAAGGTCATTGCGGAGAACGGGTTCTAACGATGGGAGTGGCGGTGGCCGGGCGACCGACTTTGGAACAGGTGGCCGAGCGGGCCGGGGTCTCCCGGGCCACCGTCTCTCGGGTGGTGAACGGCTCGCCCACCGTCGCGCCCACGATCAAGGAAGCCGTCGAGCGCGCCATCGCCGAGCTGGGCTACGTACCCAACCAGGCGGCGCGCAGCCTCGTCACTCAGCGAACCGATTCGATAGCCCTCGTGCTCTCCGAATCGGCGACCCGCGTCTTCTCCGACGAGGCGGTGCTCCCCGGCATCGTCCGCGGCGTCAGCCAGGAGCTCGACGCCGCCGACAAGCAGCTCGTGCTCATGCTCGCGGGGTCGATGGCCTCGCACGACCGCATCGAGCGCTACGCCATGAGCCGCCACGTCGACGGCGTCATCATCGCCTCGATGCACGGCGCCGACCCGCTCCCCAACAGCCTGCACCGGATGGGCATCCCGGTCCTGTGCGGCGGTCGCCCGCTCGGGCGCAGCCCGGTCCCCTATGTCGAGGTCGACAACGTCGGCGGGGCCAGGCTCGCCGTCCGCCACCTGGTGCAGTCGGGCCGCTCCCGGATCGCCACCATCGGCGGACCGCAGGACATGGTCGCCGGAATAGACCGCCTCAACGGTTACCGCGAGGAGCTGCGCGGATCCTCGCTGCGCTCCATCGTCGCGATCGGCGACTTCACCCGCGAGTCCGGCGCCGCCGCGATGCGCCAGCTCCTCGAGGACGACCCGCAGCTCGACGCGGTCTTCGTCGCCTCCGACCTGATGGCGCTCGGCGCGCTCAACGCACTCCAGGCCGCGGGACGCCGGGTCCCGGACGACGTCGCGCTGGTCGGTTTCGACGACATCGAAGCCGCCCGGTACGCCGACCCGGCCCTCACCACGATCCGGCAGCCGATAGTGGGTCAGGGGCGGGAGCTGGCACGTCAGCTGCTGCGTCTCGCCGGTGGTGAGGAGATCGCCCACTCCGTGGTGCTGCCCACGGAGCTGGTGACCCGCGCCTCCGCCTAAGGTTTGTGGGTCTCAATGAACTGCCTGGCTACGCAGGTGGCGACGGCACGGAGTCCTGTCCCGTGGAGAACACCTACTACATCAACACCCACCATCATGGATGGATCGCATCCACGGTCTATAGTGCATGGGTCGCCGGACCGGGAACGATCTCTTACACGGAGTCCAAGACCGCTTCGAATTCGACCACGTTCACCGTTACGGGCGGCGGCAGCATCACGGCGTTGCTCGCTCAGGCTCAGTACCAGCTGTCTGTCGCTTTCGCCACTTCAACGAGCGTCACCAAGTCATGGACTTACGCCAAGAACGTTCCTTCGGGCACCACCAAGAGGGCCGTGTTTTCTCACGACGGCGAGAAGATGACGGTGACGAAGTACGTTGAAAATGCCAACTGCACGACTACGCCCTATACAGACGGGGTCAGCTACGCCGTTTACCCGGGCACCGATCCAAATAACTACTGCTTGAGTCTCGATACATACCCTGCTACCTCATGGCAGCAGGCATCCGGCGGATGCTCCGACCACTAAGCCGCCCAGCGTCAAGGAATAAGACAATGAATATTGCCTTCTCGCCTCGGGCGAATGTGCCGGCGAAGGTTGCGATAGGGACGTTGCTCATGGCTGCGGCACTTTTCATGGAAGGCTGCAGTCCCAACGATCCTGGCAGCACGCCAACGCCAACCGGTCCGGCGGCCACTCCGACAGCGACTGTAAACCCCGGCTCAACCGGTCCAAGTGGGCCAGGAAAGTCGCTTCAGAGTATGAGCGCGGGCGAGCGAATTCAGATGCCGCTGAAGCCGTCGGAGACGATCTCGGACGGTTATCCGATCATACGCAACGTGGGAAGCTCGAAGGTTTCCATAACCGCAGTCGACGTCATTTCCAATCAGGACAACGGGAAACTGCGAATCCTGGGCTCGCTAACACGGGCGATTCCTGCGGGAAGCGCGGATCTGATCGGAATTCAGCGCGTCTTTCCACCTCAGCGAGATGCGCAAGGGGCGACGAATGCCATCGGCACGATAATTGATCCGTTTGATGTCGATAAATCCGATCACGAAGTCGTCGTGGGTATCGGGGTCACTTCGGGCAACGTGGAGATATCTGGCCTTAGAATCACCTACATGATCGACGGTCGAACGTACACGCAGCAATTCGATCAAAGCTTGGTGCTGTGCCTTGGGCGACCGGCGAATTCCACTACCTGTGTGTGACTGATTCACTGACCCCCACCCGCCCATAAGGGTCTTGTGATGAGCGGCGCCCGGCACCACCGGGCGCCGCTTGTTTGTTGCGTGGCAGGGCAATACCCCGGGCGGTCCGTGACCGGGCCCTCGACGGAGAGGCCGATGTGCCAGACTCGTCCCTCGTGCGCCTCCCTCGTCTCGATCGATACAGCCTCATCGCCATCTTCCTGGGAGTGCTGGGGATGGGCTGGCGGGTGTGGCTGACCGCGCAGGGCGCACCGCCGACCAACAGCGACGAGGCCACCATGGGGCTCGCTGCGCTGCACGTGAGCCAGGGCCGGGATCTGCCGATCTACTTCTACGGTCAGCACTACATGGGGACGATCGAGGCCTACCTCTCCGCTCCGCTCGTGGGGATCTTCGGGCCGTCGGTGTGGGCGCTTCGCGTACCCACCGTGTTGCTGTTCGGCTTGTTCTTGATTTTGATGTTCGCGCTGGTCCGGCGGGCCTTCTCGGCCGGGCTGGCGGTCGTGGTCGTCGGGCTGCTCGGCCTCGGCGCGGACCGGGTCGTGAAGAACCAGCTCATCGCGGGTGGCGGCTACCCGGAGACCGCGCCGATGGTGGCGGGGCTGCTGCTGATCACGTTCGTGCTCTCTACCCGGGCCTCGGTCAAGTGGCCGGCCTTCGCGGGATGGGGGCTGCTCTTCGGGTTGATCGTGTGGAACCACTGGTTGCCGATCCCGTTCCTCGCCGGTGCGCTGATCATGCTGCTCGCGAGCCGGAGACTGACCCGGCAGACCGCGCTCGTCACCGTCGGCGGGTTCCTGGTCGGAGTCCTGCCGCTGCTGATCGACAACGCGCGGTCCGGGCTTGAGCACAACTCGATCGCCGTCTTCCTCGGTCTCAACAGCGCGGGCAGCCACGCCGCACTGTGGGATCGGATCGACGGTGGAGCATGGGTCGGGCTGCCGCTGGGGATGGGGCTGTGCGCGCCGAGCCGGTGCGCGGGCTGGTCGCTGTGGTGGGGGCCGGTCGTGGTTCTCCTGCTGGTCATCGCCGTGGTGCTGGCGATTCGCGCTCTTCGGCGCCGTCCGGCTCCGCCTCAGCCCGAACGCGCGCGGCTGATGATGTGGTTGCTGCTCGCCGGAGGCGGGCTGCTCAGCCTGATCACCTATGTACGCAGCCCCGCCGCCGCCGACACGCCGATCGAGAGTGCTCGTTACCTGGCGCTGCTGGGGATCTCGCTGCCCGCCGCGCTCTGGCCGCTGTGGCGGATCGTGGCCTCGCGGAGTGCCTGGGCGATTCCTGCGGCGGTGCCGATCGTGGCGCTGGCAGCGACGATGTTCGCGGCGACGGTGGCGGTGACGTCGGCGGTGCCCGGGTACGCCACGGTGCACGACGACCAGGCGGGGCTCATCGCGGCGCTGGATGAGGAAGGACTCACCTATGTGCACGGGGAGTACTGGACCTGCAATTGGATCACCTACCTCACGGATGAGCGGGTGACGTGCGGGGTCGTCAACGATTCGCTGGGACGGGGGCTCAATCGCTACCCGGGGTACTGGCGGGAGGAGGCGGAGGCGGTGATCGCGCCGATCGGTTCGGCGCTCGATCAGGAGCTGGCTCGGCGGGCGCCCGGGACGACGCCTCGTGCGGTGCCCGGGTACCACATCTACCCAGCCGCCTAGCCGGACCGGCTGCGTGCGGTGGCCAGCGCCCGGAGATCACGTCTGGTTCGGGGAACCCGACGTGATCTAGCGACATGATTACGTCTGCTTCCCCGAAGACGTGATCTCCGTGGAGGCCCTGCGGGCGGTGCGCTCTGCTACCGGTACGCGATCCCCGCGACCTGCTCACCCACCCGCAGCAGCACATCCGGGGCGAAACCGATCACCACTGCCACGACGGTCGCCACCGCGAGCACCCCGCCCACCACGAGACTCCCCCGCCCCCGAGGTGCAGGCGCCGGCCGGTAGAGCGCCACCAGTGGCCGCAGATAGACCGCCAGCCCGATCACGGAGGCCAGCGCCACCACCACCGCGAGCCACCAGATCCCGGCACCCACCAGCGACCGCACCACGAAGACCTTCGCGAAGAGCCCAGCCAGCGCCGGCGGCAACCCGGCCAGCCCGATCAGCGCAAAAGCGAACGCCCCTGCCCGCAACGGCGCGGTCCGCCCGAGCCCGGTGTAGTCGTCGAGCGTCCCGCCGTCCGCGCCCCGAGGCCGCAGCGCCACGATCCCCGCGAACGCCGCCACCTCGACAACCAGGTAAACCAGCGTGTAGGCGACGGTAGACCCGACGGCGTCGGGCTGCGACACGGCGAGCCCGGCCAGCGGCGCCAGGATGAACCCCGTCTGCGCGACGGAGGACCACGCGACCAGCCGCGTCATCCGCTGCTGCCGAAGCGCAACCAACGACCCGACCAGCAGGGTTCCGGCGGCAAGCACGGCCAGCGCAGGCCCGGTGACGTGCCACCATTCCTCGCCCGCACCCGCGACGACATAGATGATCGCGACAATGCCGCCGAGCTTGGATGCCGTCGAGAGATAGAGCGCGATCGGCACCGGCGCCCCGTCGTAGGTGGTCGGTGCCCAGGCGTGTGCGGGGACGGCGGCGACCTTGAAGGCGAGCCCGCCGAGCAGGAGCAGCAGCCCGGCACCGGCGACGGGTCGGAGCTGCCCGTCGAGGGCGAGCGCGGAGACGAGTTCGTCGAGGTGCACGGCGCCCGTCGAGGCGTAGAGCAGCGCGGCACCGAGCAGCGCGATCGCGGTGGCGACCACGCTGGTGAGCAGGAACGTCACGGCGCCCTCGGCTGCCGCCCGATCGGCTCGTCGCATGCCGACGAGTATGTAGATCGGCAGCGTCAGCGTCTCCAGCGCGATGATCAGGGTGATCAGGTCGCGGGCGCCGCCGAGTGCCACACCGCCGGCCAGGGAGCAGGCGAGCAGGAAGCAGAACTCGCCGACGGGTGCGGCGCCCGATCGCAGCAGCGGCAGCGAGAGCAGCAGCACCACGATGACGAGCGCCGCGACGAGTCCGGCGACGAGCGCAGCGGCGTCATCGAAGGTCCACGAGCACTGCGCAGGCGTGATGCCCTCGCCGAACCCGACCTGACCAGCGCAGAACGCGACCCGTGGCTCGTCGGAGTCGAGGTGGACGACGACGGAGGCGAGGAGCGTGGCGAGGCTGCCGACGATCGCGGTGCCGGCCGTGAACCCGACGCGCAGCGGGCTCGGCGCGACGGCACCATCGCGGGTGGCGACGGCGACGCCCTGCGGTCCGAGCAGGTCCGCGACGAGCACGAGGATCGCGGTGGCGGCGGCGAGGTAAATCGGCAGCAGGCCGACGTGGTCGATCTTCACGGGAGCACCCCGATCAGGGCGAGGGAGGGGACGAGGCCCAGCAGCAGCGCGAGCCCGACCAGCGGCGCCCAGGCGACGCCCTCCACCACGGAGACCCGTTCGACGTCGAGCAGCGCGGGCGAGGCGGGGCCGTGGGTGACCTTCCGCAAGAGCCTCAGCAGGTACGCCGCCGTCAGCGCACCCCCCACCGCCGCAGTTATCCCCAGGGTTATCCACAGGGGTCCACCGAGATCCACAGCCGCCACGACGGCGAACGCCTCGCCCCAGAACCCGGCGAGCCCGGGCAGCCCGAGACTGGCGAGGGCGGCGAACCCGAGTACCCCGGCGAGCGCGGGCGCGGTCTCCCGGAGTCCGCCGAGCTCGCCGAGAGAACCGGTGTGCGCCCGGTCCTTGACGGCTCCGGCGAGGAAGAAGAGCAGCCCGGTGATGATGCCGTGGGCGATGTTGCCGAGCAGCGCGGCCTGGATCCCGATCTCGCTGCCGGCGGCTCCGGCGGCGACACCGAGCAGCACGAACCCCATGTGCCCGACGCTGGAGTAGGCGATGAGCCGCTTCAGCTCCACCTGGCGCAGGCAGACGAGCGAGCCGACGATGATCGCCACGACGGCGAAGACTCCGAGCACGGGCGCGACGGCGCTCGCTCCGGCGGGCACCGTGCCGAGCCCGATCCGGATGAGGCCGTAGGTGCCCATCTTCAGCAGCACCCCGGCGAGGATGACGCTCCCCACCGTCGGCGCCTCGGTATGCGCGTCCGGCAGCCACGTGTGCAGCGGCCAGAGCGGGCTCTTCACGGCGAAGGCGATGGCGAGCAGCGTGAAGAGCCAGATCTGCGTGGTCCGCGCGATCCCCGCACCGCCGCTCGCAGTGATGGACACGATGTCGGCGGTCCCGGCCGCGCTCGCGACTCCGAGGACCCCGATGAGCAGCAGCACCGAGCCGAGCAGGGTGTACAGCGCGAACTTGCGGGCGGCGTAGGCCCGGCGGGGACCGCCCCAGCCGGCGATGACGGCGTACATGGGGAGGAGGACGACCTCGAAGAAGAGGAAGAAGAGGATCAGGTCGAGGGCGAGGAACGTGCCGAGGAGCCCCACCTCGATGACGAGCAGCAGTGCCGCGAGCCGGTTGCCCCGCTGCGGGCGCCCGGGGTCCGGTGCCGGTGTACGCCAGATCGTGTATCCGCAGCACACCACGGTCAGCAGCGCGGTCAGCACGATCAGCGGGTAGGAGATGCCGTCGACGCCCAGGTGGAACCGCAACCCCAGCGACGGCACCCAGGCGGCATCGACCTGGTGCCAGATCTCGCCCGGCCGGATGTCGCGGAGCAGCACCACGGCGAGGACCAGGGTGATCGCAGCGGCGACGGTGGCGACGATCCGGCCCGCCCGGTCGTGGAGGAGCAGCGCGGCGACCGCGCCGAGCAGGGGGACGGCGAGCAGCGAGATCAGCACGACGGTCATCGCAGCATCCCATTCAGCGCGAAGGCCACGGCCGCGATCGCGGCGAGGGAGAGCAGCCCGGCGAGCGCTCTCGGTACGCCCGACCGGTGCCAGCGGGCGAGCTGCCCGCCAGCGGTCAGGGTGCCCGTGCCGAGCCCGTCGACGAGACCGTCCACGCCGGACTCGTCGGCGCGGCGGACCAGGTTGGCGAGGCTGACGACGGGACGGACGACGAGTGCCTGCTGGAGGTCGTCGAGACGGAACCCGGAGGCGAGGAAGGGACCGGCCGAACCGAGGATCGTGGCCGGATCGCCGCTGGTCCGCCAGCCGCGCCAGGCGGCGAAGGCACCCGCGGCGATCAGCACGAGCGGGATCGCCACGAATCCGTCGAGCTCGACCAGTCCGTCGCGCACCAGCCAGGCGCCGAGACCCAGCCCGGCGGCCGGGACGGCGAGGGCGATCACCGGCCCGAGCATCCACCGGTCCACACCGTGACAGGGTCCGTTGCGTTCGCCGAAGAAGGCGAGCAGCCAGGTACGCATCGCGTACCAGGCGGTGAGGAACGTGCCGACGAGTCCCGCGACGTAGACGATGAGCGCAGCCCCGCCGGTGCCGTGCTCGGCGGCGACGAGGATCGCCTCCTTGCTCCAGAATCCGGCGAGCGGCGGCACGCCCGCGAGCGCGGCGAGGCCGATCGTCATGCACCAGAAGATCACCGGCAGCGGCTTGCGCAAGCCGCCCATCTGCGAGAGCAGGTTGGAGCCGACGGCGTGGATGAGGCATCCGGCGCCGAGGAAGAGCAGCGCCTTGAAGGCCGCGTGGGTGAGCAGGTGGAAGATCGCCGCGTCGTCACCACCGACGGCGAGCGCACCGGTCATGTAGCCGAGCTGCGACACCGTCGACCAGGCGAGCACCCGCTTGATGTCGGCCTGCGCGGTGGCGGCGAGCGCGCCGAGCAGCAGCGTGATCGCGCCCAGCACGCCGAGCACGGTGAGCGCGGCCGGGGAGGACTGGAAGACGGGGAGCAGCCGAGCCACCACGTAGACACCGGCCGCGACCATGGTGGCGGCGTGGATGAGGGCGGAGATCGGGGTCGGACCGGCCATCGCGTCGGGCAGCCAGGTGTGCAGGGGGAACTGCGCGCTCTTGCCCGCGACGCCCGCGAGCAGCAGCAACGCGCTCGCCGTCACGACGCCCGAGGTCATTCCCGGCAGCGCGTCGAGCACGTCGGCGATCCGGAAGCTGCCCGCGTGCACGGCGAGCAGCACGATCCCGAGCAGGAATCCGATGTCGCCGACCCGGGTCACCAGGAATGCCTTCACCGCGGCGCGGGGCGCCTCCGGCAGACCGCGATCATGGGCGATGAGCAGGTAGGAGCACGCGCCCATCACCTCCCACCCGATCAGCAGCCCGATCAGGTCACCGCTCACCACGACGAGCAGCATCGCGGCGGTGAAGAGGCTGATCTGCGCGGCATAGGGTGCGTAGCGCTCGTCGTCGTGCAGGTAGCCGATGGAGTAGACCTGCACCGCGAGCGCGACGCAGGTCACGGCCAGCGCGACCAGCAGCGCCCGCCGGTCGACCTCGATCCCGAGGGTCACGTCGAGGTCGCCGAAGCTGATCCACGGCCGCGACGCGGAGACCGTCCCGCCCAGCACGAGCAGCGCGATGACCAGCCCCAGCGCGGTCGCGGCCCCGATCACGCCGAGCGCGGCGGCTGCGGGCCGATGGCCGCGCGGCAGCAGAAGACCGATCAAACCCAACCCGGCCGGTACGCCGACCAGCAGCCACCCCATCACCTCAGGCGACATGCACGTCCTCCACCGGTGCGTCTCGACGCACGTCGTCGTCCTCGCGGGTCGCGAGCTTGATCTCGTCGGCGTTGATCTCGCCGCGCAGCCGGAACAGGCGCAGCACGATGGCGAGCCCGACGCCGATCTCCGCAGCCGCGAGCACGATCACGAAGAGCGTGAAGACCTGCCCGGTCGGTGCCCGCTCGCCGACCGCGCTGCGCAGCGTCGCGTCGGCGGTGACGAGGATCAGGTTGACCGCGTTGAGCATCAGCTCGACCGACATCAGGATGAGGATCGCGTTGCGCCGCCGCAGGACGCCCGTCACACCCAGGCCGAAGAGCAGCGCGGCGATGACATATGGGATGACGGGATGCATCAGTGCACCTCCGCCTTCCGCTGCGGTCGGCTGATCACGATGGCGCCGACGAGCGCGGCGAGCAGCAGGATCGAGACGACCTCGAAGGGCAGCACCCAGGAGCGGAAGATCTGGTCGCCGAGGAGCTTCGCCGTACCGGGGGACGGCGGCGTGATCTCCACCCAGCGGAAACCGGTGACGAGCAGCGTGGCGAGGCCGAGGCCGACACCAGCGCCGACCATCGCGGACGGGCCGACCGGCCGGTCCAGGTCGGGGCTGGGTCCGATCGGCGCCCGGGTCAGCATCACCGCGAAGAGGAGCAGGACGACGACCGCTCCGACATAGACGAGCACCTGCAGCCAGGCGACGAGCTCGGCGGTGAGCAGCAGGAACTCGGCGGCGACGGCGGCCAGGCAGACGACGAGCCACAGCCCGGCGCGTACCAGCTGATCAGTGGTGACCACCCGCCAGCCGGCGCCGAGGGCAACCAGGCCGACCCCCGCGATGAGCAGGTCCAAC
This sequence comes from Allocatelliglobosispora scoriae, assembly GCF_014204945.1. Classification (NCBI taxonomy): domain Bacteria; kingdom Bacillati; phylum Actinomycetota; class Actinomycetes; order Micromonosporales; family Micromonosporaceae; genus Allocatelliglobosispora; species Allocatelliglobosispora scoriae. Next base: position 3,990,300 of record NZ_JACHMN010000002.1, on the reverse strand, counting down.
GTGGTCACGGAGCCGCCGCCTTCTTCGCTGCGCTGGATTCCTCCTTGGCCGGCTCGCCCCTGGGGTCGTGCGCGGGTGGCGGCGGAACCGTCGGCATCCAGGCGCCGAGGCGGTCCTTGTCGTGGAGCAGGTCCCTGATGTCGTACTCCGCGTACTCGAACTCGGGGGTCCAGTGCAGAGCGTCGAAGGGGCAGACCTCGATGCAGATCCCGCAGTACATACAGAGAGAGAAGTCGATGTCGAACTGGTCGAGCACATTACGCTGGCGAGGGCGGGCGGCACCCGGGACGACGACCTCCTCCTTGTGCGAGTCGATGACGATGCACCAGTCGGGGCACTCGCGAGCACAGAGCATGCAGACCGTGCAGTTCTCCTCCAGCAGGGCGATGACGCCCCGGGAACGCGGCGGCAGGTCCGGCTCCACATCCGGATACTGCCGCGTGGTCGAACGGCGGGTCAGCGTCTTCAGCGTGACCGCGAGGCCCTTCGCCAGCCCGGACCCTGGGATGCTCATGTCGCACATCCTGCCGTGTCCCCCCGACGGTTGCGCGACCGCCCCGCGCGGCCGAGACGCCGGTCGTGTCGGAGCGGGTTGTTAGGGTGACCGCATGATGGCCTTGCCGGCGGTGCTCGGAGAGCCGATCAGGTTCGTGCTGAACTGGGGTCGGCGCTACTCGCTGTGGGTCTTCAACTTCGGCCTCGCCTGCTGCGCCATCGAGTTCATCGCGACGAGCATGGGCAGGCACGACTTCATGCGGCTCGGGGTCATCCCGTTCGCCCACGGTCCGCGCCAGGCCGACCTGATGGTGGTCAGCGGCACGGTCACCGACAAGATGGCGCCCGCGATCAAGCGGCTCTACGACCAGATGCCCGAGCCCAAATACGTGATCTCGTTCGGTGCCTGCTCCAACTGCGGCGGTCCCTACTGGGACAGCTACTCGGTGACGAAGGGCGTCGACCAGATCATCCCGGTCGACGTCTACGTTCCCGGGTGCCCGCCGCGCCCCGAGGCGCTGCTCCACGCGATCCTGAAGCTCCAGGAGAAGATCGCGGCCGAGCAGTCCGGCCTCGGCGGAGTGTCCCGGCCCGACCCGCTCGCGCTCACCGCGCCGCTCGTCGCGCCCCCGGCCGCAGCGCGCCCCCGGGCCGCAGCGCCCCAGGACATCGACTGGGGTACGCACCACCAGGTGCCCGTCGCTCCCGAGCTCAACGCCGATGGGCTGCTGCCGGTGCGGGAGGCCGCCGCCGAGCACGCCGGGGCCGACTCGCCCTTCGACGCGCCGCTGCCGATGGCGAAGCCGATCTACCGCCACCCTCAGGCCGAGGAAGAGCAGCCGGATTGACAGGTCAGCCCGGTCCTGGAGCTAGCCTGGGCGACCGCAGACGACCGGACTTCCATAGAAGACCAGTTCACCGGTGCTCGCATCGACGAAGCTGAGCACGCCGCAGGACGGCTGGGGAGGCCGGGGCGGCAGGGATGCCTGGTTCGCGACGAACCGTCCGCCTCCGCCGGGGATGTGATCGTGTTGCAGAACGACATACAGCAGCCGCCGTTCACCCGGCTGAATCTGGGACGACGCGGCCGGTAGCTGGGCCAGGAACTCCTTCTCGAACCAGACGATTCGTAGCGCGACTTCCGCCCCCTGCTCGTAGCTGTGTCCGCTGAACTGTGCGTCCACTCGCCGCGCGGCGGCCAGCGCGTCGATCGCCGGGCGTATGGATGTGCTCGCCGGAGCAGAGTGAACCTCTCCGTCGAGGTAGCTGATCTCGTGTGGAATGTCGGCCTGGCTCCAGCCGGGTGTGAAACGTGTCGGGGCTCGATAGGTGGTGATGTTGCCGCCAGCGGTCACGCCCGCAGCCGGAGCGAGCAGCAACCCGGCCGCGAGCAGCGTCAACGGCGCGATCCTCAGGAGCGGTCTTCTCACGTCGGTCTCACTTCTGCCAGATGTCGAACGCGGTACAGCTGGAGGCCTGCAGTCCCCACAGAGTCGTATTCTGATTCGATGCGGACATGCTGCACGACATGCTCACCAATGCGTGGTCGGAGGCGCGCTGCGCGCCCAGTGCCGTGAAGTTCACTCGAGCTCCGGTGACACCGGGCATGTTGCCAGTCTGATATTTCGTCTCACCCATGAACTGTGGTGAGAACGGCTGCCGCCATGCAGAGTTGTACGGGTTGAACTGGCTCGTCGCGAATACGGTGCCGTTGTAGCTGGCATTGAGCCTACCGGTGGATGCGTTCCACAGCACTCTGTAAGCGGGCGCCGTACCCGAGACGGCATTCTGCCAATAGATTCGTGTCCACTCACTGGGACTGGACGTGTTGATGACGCCGTCGCCGTTGGCGTCGTTCGCGAATTCACCGAACGTCACGAACTGCTCGGTCCCATTCGGGAGAACGTCGCGCACGTAGCCCGCCTGCGCATGTCCGACCCCTCCGGACTGAGTGCTACTGGGCGCGATCATGACCCACGCATTCGTCCAAGGCCTGAATCCACCGGAACAAGTCCCCGGATACCAAACCTTGATATAGGCCGACGCGCCTTCCCAGTTGTACTGCGGATAGGCAGCGTTGTTGTGCCAGAAGCCGTCGAAATAGCTGCCGGTGGGATTGGAGGGTGCGCAGCTCGGGGCGGCATGCGCCGGACTCGGAGACACGGCCAGTCCGACAGCGGCGAACAGGACGGAGACCGCGACCGTGATGAGGTCGGCCTTGCGGGGTGTCCTCATAACTACAAAGCATAGGTGAGCAATCGAGAGATCGGTAGCCTTCGCATCGGCACTCGCCGGGCCGCATCGTTTTGTAGCTCGCTGTCACCGGCGACTCATAGGCGGGTCGCCTGGCGTCTAAGATCTCCCCATGGCGCAGGAGGAGATCGGATCACGCATCGCGGAGCTGGTGGGGGGCACTGCCTCCGTCAGCGGCGGTGGCGCCTTCGCTCGCCCGGTCGTCGACGTGGCGCCGGAGAAGTGGGTGGCCGCCGTGCGTGCCGTCCGGGACGACGCCGAGCTCGGCTGTGACTTCTTCGACTGGCTCTCCGCCGTCGACGAGCTCGACGAGGGCTTCTCGATCATCACGCACCTCTGGTCGATCCGGGCCAGGTTCGGGGTGCTGCTGCGGACCCGCATCCCCCGGGACGCCGCGACGCTCGCCTCGATCGTGGATGTCTACCCGGGCGCCGCCTGGCACGAGCGGGAGACCCACGAGATGTTCGGCATCGGGTTCCCCGGTGGGCTGCCGCCGCTGCTGCTGCCGCCGGAGTTCGAGGGGCACCCGCTGCGCAAGGAGTTCGTGCTGGCCACTCGGGTCGCGAAGCCCTGGCCCGGCGCGAAGGAGCCCGGCGAGTCCGAGTCGGGCAGCAAGCGTCAGGCGGTCCGCCCGCCCGGCGTCCCCGCCCCGGGCGAGTGGGGCCCGCAGAGCTGACGACCAATGCCCAACGCGGCAACCATATGGCTTCGTTGCTAGTTACAGAAACTACCTGGATTCACTCGCTTGCAATAACTCCAACGAAGGTCCAGCCTCATGCGAGACTGAGCGCGTGAGCGAAGACGATTCGGAGGTGGTCGAGATGACCGCAGCACCCGCTGGCCGGGTCGGCTGGGTAACCGAGGAGGACTTCTGGGCGCTGGGTGAAACCCCCGAACGCTTCGAACTCCTCGATGGGACCTTGATCGTGCCCCCTTCAGCAACCGGCTTCCATCAGATGGCATCGTTAGGCCTGGCCAATGCTCTCCGGGATGCCGTTCACCCAGGCCAGTTCATTCTCGAAGCTGTCAATGTTCGGCTGAGGCCAGGCGCCATCGTCATCCCCGATGTCGTTATCGTTCTGGACGATTACGACAAGCTCTACTTCGAACCCGAGCAGGTCGTACTCGTCGCCGAGATCGTCTCTCCGAGCAATGCGGCGCACGACCGGGTCACGAAACTCCAGCTCTACGCCAAGGCTGGAATCCCGCTCTACATCATTGCCGAACGGACGATGAAGGGCCTCCACCTGCAGCTCTTGCAATTGGTCGACGGCTATTACGTCGAGGTGTCGCGGGCGGGTGACGGTGAGCGCCTCACCCTCACCGATCCACTGCGTACCGTCGAGATCGACCCCGCCACGCTGCTGCCCTAACCAGCCACTCCGTATGCTGCCAGGCATGGCGACGTGGGTGGAGTTGCTGCTGCGAGTCGGCGGGGTGGTGGTCGCGTTCCTGACTCTGCCGCTCCTCGTCGGGCAGACGGAGCACAAGGTCATGGCACACATGCAGGCTCGCATGGGCCCCATGTACGCCGGTGGCTTCCACGGCTGGGCGCAGCTCGTCGCCGACGGCATCAAGTTCGTGCAGAAGGAAGACGTGACCCCGCGTGCCGCCGACGGTCCGGTGTTCCGGCTCGCACCGATGGTGGCGCTGCTCCCCTACATGCTGGTGCTGCTCGTCATCCCGCTCGGCCCCGGTGACCTCGTCGCACAGTCGCTCGACGTCGGACTCGTCTTCGCGCTCGCGGTGCTCGGCATCGGTGTCATCGCGGTGCTCATGTCGGCCTGGGCTTCGGCCAACAAGTACTCCCTGCTCGGCGGGTTGCGGGGTGCGGCGCAGCTGATGGCGTACGAGCTGCCGTTGGTCCTCTCGGCGGCGAGCGTGGCGATGGCGGCCGGCTCGCTCTCACTGCAGGTGATCGTCGAGAAGTGGCAGCCGTGGTGGCTGATCTGGCAGGCACCGGCGATGGTGATCTTCTTCATCGCGGCGATCGCCGAGATCCGTCGGCCGCCCTTCGACATGCCGATCGCCGACTCCGAGCTCGTCTTCGGCTTCATGACCGAGTACACGGGGCTGCGGTTCGCGTTCTACCTGCTCGCCGAGTTCGCCGGGATCGTGGTGATCTCGGCGCTGACCGCCGTGCTCTTCCTCGGCGGCTGGCACGGCCCGAACGCCGATGCGCTCGGCTGGCTCTGGATGCTGCTCAAGACCTATGCCGTGGCGTTCCTCGTGATCTGGCTGCGGGTCGCCTATCCCCGGCTGCGCGAGGACCAGCTTCAGCGGCTCTGCTGGCAGATCCTGGTCCCGCTGGCCCTGGCGCAGCTCGTCCTCACGGTCGGCGTCCGCCTGGCGCTGAACTGATCCCGCGCCAAGATCGCCGCAAATCTTGAAGAGTTGCTCCTCAACGCCCACTCCAGCTCCGGTTGATCGCGTTGTTTGTCGGAGACAACGCCCTCAACCAGCCGAGATAGGGCCACCTTCCGGGAACCTGCACGATCATGCCTCGCCCAACCCCGCGCCAGGCGCTACCCGAGCGCGGCGAACGGCGTACCCGGAAGGTGGTCGTGGTGAACGCCGAGCGCGGCGAGCACGCTCGGCGCGACGTCCGCGTGGCAGGCGCTGATCTGCCCGGACGGTACGCCGGGACCGCTCGCCGCGATCCACGCGGTCCGCTCCCACTCGCTGCGCTCGCCGTGGCCGCCGCCGTCCCGGTGCCCGTGATCGGTGACGACGATGACCGTCCACTGCTCGGCGGCGTAGGTCGGACGGGCCCGGATCGCGGCGAGCACCTCGCCCACCTGGCGATCGGCCGCCTCGATCGCGGCTCGGTAGGGCTCGCCGGTGCCCTCGTCATGGGCGGTCTCGTCGGGGTTGCCGAGGTAGACGAAGGCCGCGGCGAAGTCTCCGGCACCCAGCGCGGCAGCGGCATCGTCGGCAAGCAACTGGTCCGCGGCGCCCCAACCGTATGCGTCGCCGTCGGCATAGCTGAGCCGGGTCGGCGCGCGGAAGACCGGGCCGTTGTCGACGATGGTGACGAGCGGCGGCCACGCGGCGGCGGCGTAGGTGCGGTGGCCCGCCCGGCTGACCAGCGTCAGGAAGTCGGGGTGGTCGGCGAGCCGGTGGCCGACGAAGTGGTTGTCCCGCACGCCGTGGGCGCTGGGCCACACACCGGTGGCGATCGTCGACCAGGTCGGACCGGAGAGCGTGGGCGCCTCGGCGCTCACCTCGAAGCGGCTGAGGAATCCGGCTGCGGCGATCGCATCGAAGGTGGGGGTGGCGACCTCGTGGAGCGTGTCCCACCGGACACCGTCCACGCCGAACACGACGACATGCTGCATGCATCACCACCCGTTACTGCGGCTGCTCCGCCGGAGACGGCAGGTCCTTGCTGTAGTTGCGGAGGAACACCAGCGCCAGGCCCACGATGACCGCGGGCACCAGGGTGAAGCCGAGCAGCACCCCCTGCTCCGCGAGAGCCGATTGCGGTGCCGGGGTCCCCGTCGTCGACGACGAGTAGTCGAACATCTGCAGCACCGCGCCGAAGATGCCCGGCCCGAGGGCGAGGCCCAGCGTCTCCCCCGCCGTCCAGACGCCGGTGAAGACGCCCGCCTGCCGCTTGCCCGTCCGGGCCGTGTCGAGGGCGATGCAGTCGGGCAGCATCGCGAGGCCGAAGAGCTGCTGGCCGGCGTACCCGATGCCCATGATCGCGATGAACGCGTAGACCAGCCACGTCGGCACGAAGGGCGAGACGACCAGGATCAGCGTGGCGGCGGTGAGGGTGACCGACGCGATGACATAGCCGCGCAGCTTGCCGACCTTGTCGCCGATCCGCCGCCAGAGCGGCATCACGACCAGCGCGGGCGAGACCGCGAAGAGGAAGAGCAGCGTCCGCGCGCTGTGATCGTGCAGCACGTGGTCGGCGAAGTAGTTGACCCCGGCGAGCATGCAGGAGACCCCGGCGGCCTGGGCGACGAAGCAGGCGACGAGCACCCGGAAGGGCCGGTTGGCGGCGACGATCCGGAGCTGGCCGCGCAGGGTCGGCTCGCTCGCGGTGACCGAGCCGAGCGGCGCCTTCGCCGTGACCACGAAGACGGTGACGCAGCCGAGGATCATCAGGGACGCCACGAAGACGCCCATCCAGCGGTGCCCGGCGATGCCGCCGCCGGTCGCGTCCACGATCCAGGGGGCGCCCGCGCCGGAGACGAGGATCGCCGTCGCCAGCAGCGCGACCCGCCAGGTCATCATCCGCGTACGCTCGGCGTAGTCGTCGGTCATCTCCGCGGGCATGGAGACGTAGGGCACCTGGAAGAACGCGAACGCCGTCGCGGTGAAGAGAAAGACCACGGCGACGTAGGCGGCGGAGATGCCTGGTTCGGCACCGAAGGGTGCGGCGAACATGAGCGCGAAGAGCACGGCGAGCGAGACCCCGCCGAAGATCAGGTAGGGCCGGCGGGCACCCCAGCGCGTGTGCGTGCGATCGGAGATCCGACCCGCGAGCGGGTTGACCACGACGTCCCACGCCTTGGGCAGCAGCACCAGCAGACCGGCCGCGCCCGCAGCCACACCGAGGTTGTCGGTGAGGTAGGGCAGCAGCAACAGCCCGGGCACCGTGCCGAAGGCACCGGTGACCAGCGAGCCGAGGGAGTAGCCGACTCGCACGGTGGTCGAGAGGGGCTGGCCCGCTGTGCTGGGCGCCTCCACACCGGTTGTCATGGGCCGGATGCTACGTGAGCGAGAAGTACTCACGTGAACGGTGGTAGTGAACAGGTGACATCCAGCGACCATCGTGATTCCCAAAGCGGGATGAACCACCTGATACCTTATGCGCCATGATGAATCGGCGGCCGGTTCCGGCCGGGATCGCGGGCGGCCACTCGGCCACCGTCGAGGCAGGCGCGCAGATCCTATCGGCGGGCGGCAACGCCGTCGATGCGGCGGTCGCCGCCACCCTCGCCGCGTGCGCCGCCGAGACCGTGGCCTGCGGACTCGGCGGCGGCGGCTTCGCCACGGTCTTCAGCGCGCGGACCGGCGAGGTGACGGTTCTGGACTTCTTCTGCGCGGTCCCGGGCATCGAGGGCGGCACGCCCGGCCCGATGGTTCCCGTCGATGTCCGATTCGGGGATGTGCCAATTTCCTACGCGGTCGGCGGTGCCTCCGTCGCGGTCCCCGGCATCCCCGCCGGCTGCCGGGAGCTGAGCCGACGCTTCGGCCGTCTGCCCTGGTCGACGCTGGTCGAGCCGGCCTACGCGTTGGCGCGGGAGGGGGTGCCGCTCACCGAAGGGCTGCTCGGTCCGCTCGAGTCGATCGCGACCGCGATGCTGCGTTCGGAGGGCGCCTCGGCGTACGCGCCGACCGGCCGCCTGCTCCGCACCGGCGAGTGCATCTTCCACGCCGGGCTCGCCGAGACGTTCGCCCGGATGGCGGCCGACGAGCCGTTCTACTCCGGCCGGATCGCCGACGAGATGGTGGCTTCGGTCCGGGCCGACGGCGGCGTACTCGACCACTCCGACCTCGCCGCCTACCGCGTGATCACCACCCCCGTCGGCGTCGCGCGCCTCGCGGGCCGCACGATCGCGGGCCGCGACGACCTCAACAACACCCTCAGAACCTTCCGCGGCCTCGCCGCCGGTCTCGGCCGCGGTGCCGTCCGGGCCGTCGAGCTCGCCGAGATCCTTCAGCGGTACGCCCACCAGCCGAAACCCCCGCGCGAAGGCCTCGGCGAGACGACGAACGTGTCGGTGGTGGACGCCGAGGGCAACGCCTGCGTCGTGACGCACACGCTCGGACTGGGCTCCGGTGTCTGGGTGCCCGGGATGGGCCTGCACCTCAACTCGATGCTCGGCGAGGGCGAGCTGATGACGCCGCAGCTCCGCCCGGGTGACCGGGTCGGCTCGATGATGTGCCCGCTCGTCGTGATCGGGGCCGACGAGCGGATCGAGCTCGCCGTGGGCTCCGCCGGTGCGTCGCGCATCCGGTCGGCGCTCGTCTCGACGGTGCTCGGCGTCGTCGACGAGGACCTCGACCTCACCGACGCCATCGACGCGCCGCGCCTGCACGTGGCCGACGACGTGGTGCACCTGGAGCTCGGCTACCCGGACGAGTCCGCCGATGTGCTGGTCGAGCGGGGTTTCGCCGTCAACCGGTGGTCGACGAGCAACCACTACTTCGGCGCGGTGAGCGCGGTCGGCACCTCCGGCGCGGCGGCCGACCCCCGCCGCCACGGCGTGTCCCAAACCCTCCCCTAGCGCTCGTCACGCCCTGTCCCCGTCACGTTTTGCAGCAAAGCGTGGCCTCGCGCAGCGAAATGGCCACGCTTTGCTGCAAAACGTGACGGAGGCTAGCTGCGGCGGGCGATGATCTGGGGGATCGAGAACGGGGCGGTCGACCCGCGGCGCTGGAGGATCATCTTGCGCAGCGGGGGCGGGGTCGACCGGCAGTCGGCGTAGCGGAGGTACTGCGTGATGCCGGTGGCGAAGTAGGGCTCCAGCGTCGACCGCCTGCCCACCGTCACCGGCCGCTGCATCCAGCAGGTGCCCTTGCCGTCGCGATAGAGGATCAGGTTGGTCGCGCCGACGAAGGCGTCCCGCCGATAGCTGATGCTGCCGTTGAAGCCTCCGGCCAGGACCGGATCCCCGGTGTACGCGTCGTAGAGCGCCATCGACGTGGTGTAGTCGTCGGTGCCGACCACCCAGACCGACTTCTGCGCGGGGAAGACCGCGTCGACAGTCACGGACGCACCGGCGGTGACCTTGATGTGGCTGGCGGCGAAGCGGTTGTTGGCCCGGCCCGACCAGATCGGCGAGTAGGTCTGCCCCCAGACCGGGTTGCCCGGCACGAACTGGATCGGCCAGCGGTAGGGGCCGAGCCCGGCGATCGTGTAGGTGCCCAGCGTGTCGCAGCCGTAGGTATGGCCCGGCAGCCCCGTCTTGCCGTTCTCCGACAACCCCATGCCGACCGGGAAGGCACAGCCGATCGGGTCGGCGCCGTCGAAGCCGGTCATCCGACCCTTGATCTCCCCGGCCGGGTCGAGCACGATCGCCGGGACATCCGCGGTCACGCCGGTGCTGCCCACCTTGAGCGCCGCAGCCAGCCGCTGGTCACCGGTGCCGCCGATCGGGCTGAGCCACTGCGCACCGAGCCCGCTGCCCGGAGCGGGGGCGACGAAGAGGTTGGCGTCCACGTTCTGAAGCGGACCGATGATCAGCTCCGCCTGCGGCGCACCGGCCGGGTCGAGGTTGCAGAAGATGCCGCTCTCACCGGTCCGGAACGGGAGCGGCACGAACTGGACGCAGGTCGTGGGCACCGGGACGCCGGACTGTGCCGCGCTGATCCGCAACCGTACGGACGCCGCCGGAGCAGCCGTGATCGTCGCCGCCGTCGGCGCCCCGCGAGCCGGGGTCACCTTCGCCGCGGTGAAGGGCCAGTAGGTCCGGCTCCCGGTCATCGTCACCGTGTACTCGACCGGCGGCAGGTCGTCGAAGCGGTAGTGCCCGTCGGCCCGCGCGCAGACCGTGCCGGTGACCGTGCTGGGCGGCGGGAACTCCCCCGAGACCACGAAGACGGGGATCGTCCCGGTGACGGTGATGCAGGCATCGGCGACCGGGGCGCCCGTCGTCGGGTGCTGAATGGCGAGGTCCAGCCCGCCGTTGGGCAGCATCGTGTCGTCGGCGACGACCTCGGCGGCATCGGCGACGGTGAAGAACGAGGGCAGCGCCTGCGCCGGGACGTACTGCACGGCGTGGCGGGCTGCGTAGATCTTGACCGAATACTCGCCCGGCGGGACGTTGCCCTGCGTGTAGCCGCCGGTCGCATCGGTCCTGGTGTAGGCGCGCCAGGAGGTGTCTTTCCGCTGCACGAGGATCGTCGCGCCGGCGAGCGGCTGTCCGGTGAAGTCGGTGATCGTGCCCCGGATCGTGCCCGCCCCCTGGTAGAGAGCGGCGTTCACGAACTGCTGCACCGTCCCCGAGTAGCGGGCGGCGTTACGCCAGTCGGGTGCGTTGGCGGACCAGAGTTCGGCGAAGCCCGCCGCCCGAAAACGCAGGCGGAAGGTGCCCGACGTGGGGATCTGGATCAGCTGGTAGTGGCCGGTCGCGTCGGTGGTCGCCGACTTGACCACATCGGACTCCCCGGTGATCGCCTCGACGACGGCACCGACGATCGGTGCGCCCCCGTCCCGCGCCGTCACGTCGCCGGTGATGGTGGTCGCAGCCGACGCGGGTGCGGCGACGAGCAGGGCCGCGAGCACACCCACCACGCTGGCCAACGCAGTGCCACCACGCACGATGATCTCCCCGGGGCAGACGAGCCGACGCGGGAAGACTATTCACGATCACCGGTTGCCCGCATCGGCGGATCAGCGGATCTGGCCATCCCCGGTGATGACGTACTTCGTGCTCGTCAGCTCTGGCAGCCCCATCGGGCCGCGGGCGTGCAGCTTCTGCGTCGAGATGCCGATCTCGGCACCGAAGCCGAACTCGCCGCCGTCGACGAACCGGGTCGACGCGTTGACGAGGACCGCCGCCGCGTCGACCTGCGCGACGAATCTGGTCGACGCCGACAGGGAGCCGGTGATGATGGCTTCGCTGTGCCCCGTACCAAACCGATTGATATGGGTGATCGCGTCGTCGAGCGACGCGACGACGGCCGCGCTCAGCTCCAGGGCCAGGTATTCCGTGCCGTAATCGTCGTCGGTGGCCGGGATGACCGCGCTGGAGTGCGCGGCGACGGCCGGGTCGCCGTGGACCGTGACGCCCGCCGCCGCGAGCGCGCCGAGCGCGCGCGGCAGGAACTCGTCGGCGACGGCGGCGTGCACGAGCAGCGACTCGGCGGCGTTGCAGACCGACGGGCGGGAGGTCTTGGCGTTGATCAGGATGTCGAGCGCCATGTCGAGATCGGCGCTCGCATCGACGTAGATGTGGCAGTTGCCGATGCCGGTCTCGATCACCGGGACGATCGACTCGGTGACGACCGCGTTGATGAGGGCCGCACCACCGCGCGGGATCAGCACGTCGACGAGGCCGCGCGCCCGCATCAGGTCGCGGACGGTCTCGCGGGTGCTCGGGTCGACGAGCTGGATCGCGTCGGCGGGCAGGCCGACCTTGGCGACGGCTTCGCGCAGCGCGGCCACGATCGCCGCGTTGCTCTGCGCGGCAGAAGAAGATCCCCGCAGGAGTACGGCGTTGCCGGACTTGAGCGCGATCCCGGCCGCGTCGGCGGTGACGTTGGGGCGCGCCTCATAGATGATGCCGACGACGCCGAACGGCACCCTGACCTGCCGCAACTGGAGTCCGTTGGGGAGGGTCGAGCCGCGCACGACCTCGCCGACCGGATCCGGCAGCGCGGCCATCTGCCGCAGCGCGTCGGCGATCGCGGCGACGCGCGCCTCGGTGAGGGTGAGCCGGTCGACGGTGGACTCCGCAGTGCCGGATGCCCGTGCCGCCGCGACATCGACCGCGTTGGCGGTGAGGATCTCCGCACTCCGGTGCAGCAGCGCGTCCGCCATCGCGACCAGCGCGTCGTCCTTCACGGCACGCGAGACGGTGGCCAGCACCCGCCCCGCAACCCGAGCAGCCCGAGCCTGCTCCTCCACAACACTCATCCGCTGCAGCCTTTCAGTCGTCAAAATTCGCGTTGATCAAGGGAAGACTCGCCATCCGGGGTGTCCGATTCGCGGCGAGTCTTCCCTTGATCAACGCGAATTTCGGGGTGGGGGTGGGGGCGGGGTGGGGGTGGGGGCGGGGCGGGCGGTTAGTGGAGGAGGACCAGGTCGTCTCTGTGGACGATCTCCCTGTCGTAGGACGGGCCCAGCGTTGCCGCGAGCTCCGACGTCGACCGGCCCAGGAGGGGTGGCAGTTCCCTCGCGTCGTAGGCGACCAGGCCCCTCGCGATCGCCACGCCGGTGGGGCCGACCAGGTCGACCGGGTCGCCTGCGGTGAAAGCACCGTCGACCGACGTGATCCCGGCCGGCAGGAGGCTCGCCTGGCGCTCGACGACCGCCTGGACCGCGCCCGCGTCGAGGTGCAGCCGGCCGCGGGCCGCCGTGGCGTGGGCGAGCCAGTGCAGCCGGGCCGACGGGCGGGTCGCCGAGGCGGTGAAGAGGGTGCCGACCGGCTCGCCCGCGAGGGCGGCGGCGGCGAGCGGCGCGGCGGTGAGCACGACGTTGATCCCGGCGCCGGTGGCGATCCTGGCCGCCTCGACCTTGGTGACCATGCCGCCGGTGCCGAGCCCCGCCTTGCCGGGGGTGCTGATCGCGATCCCGTCGAGGTCGGCCGGGCCGCTGACCAGCTCTATCTTGCGCGAGCCCGGGTCGGCCGGGTTGCCGGTGTAAAGAGCGTCCACATCGGAGAGAAGCACCAGCAGGTCCGCCTCGACGAGCGCGGCGACGAGCGCGGCGAGCCGGTCGTTGTCGCCGAACCGGATCTCCTGCGTCGCGACGGTGTCGTTTTCGTTGACGATCGGCACGACGTCGAGGTCGAGCAGGCGGCGCAGGGTGCGGTAGGCGTTGCGGTAGTGGGCGCGCCGGGTGACGTCGTCGACGGTCAGCAGCACCTGCCCGACCGTACGGGCATGGCGCCCGAACTCCTCGGTGTATGCGTGCATCAGGCGGCCCTGGCCGACACTCGCGGCGGCCTGCTGGGTGGCGAGGTCGCGCGGTCGCTTCGCCAGCCCCAGCGGGGCGAGTCCGGCCGCGATGGCGCCCGACGAGACGAGGACTATCTCCCGCCCCCCGGTGCCCGCGAGCGCGGAGACGAGCGCGGCCACCCGTGCCGCGTCCAGGCCGCCCTCGGCGGTGGTGAGCGACGACGAACCGACCTTGACCACGATCCGCCGGGCTGCGGTTACCTGCTGTCGCACCTGCCCATTGTGACCTGCGCGAATCTGTTCCTGACGCACGGTTCCCATAGTGTGGTTCCGTGACACCCGATGAGTATGTCGAGGCCGTGTTAGAGGTGGTCGAGCGCATCCCGCCCGGCCGGGTCATGTCCTACGGCGCGATCGCCGAATTCCTCGCCGAGGCTTCCGGACGCTGCTCGCCGCGCCAGGTCGGCACGATCATGGCCCGCCACGGCGCGGCGGTCCCGTGGCACCGCGTCGTCGCCGGCGGCGGCCGGCTGCCCCCGGGTCACGAGGGTCGCGCGACGGAGCTGCTGCGTGCCGAGGGCACACCGCTGGCCCGCAGCGGCCGCGTGATCATGACCGAAGCGTCCTGGTGGCCGGGCACTACCTAGCGAGCACTGCCCGGATCGCGGTGAGCGTGGTGTGGACGTCGAATTTCGGGCCGTCGTCGCTCTCGAAGCCGCCGTCACTGCGCTGGGTCTGTGCCAGCCGGCGCAGGGCTGCGACCATCAGGGAGTCCTCCGCCGGGACGCCGACCCGCCGCATCGAGGCCGCGAGCCACGCGGTGTCGGCCGCGGTGAACTCCGGCATGCGATCGGTGAGCCGCATCTGGATGCGCGCCGATTCGTAATACATCTCCTGGCGGTAGAGCACCGCTCCGGCGAGCCACTGGGCGACGAGGAAGGTCGGCAGCGAGCCGTCGTAACCGACCTGCGAGCGCAGCGCCTCCGCCGCGGCGTGGGCCATCCCGGCATAGGCGCCGCCCGGACGGTCGTCGAGCGGGCCGGAGGCACGGGCTTCGCGACCGGCGACGAGCAGCCAGAACGCGGCGTTGGCGGTGACGAAGAGGCGCGCCTCGGGATCGCCGGGCTGCGCCCACGGCGGGGCGACGTCGGCGAGCGAGGGGTGCTCGTCCCAGGTGCCGTCGGAGCCCTGGCGGGACGCGAGCCAGTCGAGCGCGCGACGCGCGGCCGGGCGGGCCAGGCCCCCCAGGTCGTCGAGCTCGGCCAGCCGGAAGCAGGTGGCGTCGATCGATGCCACGTCACCGCCGATGACGGCCGGCCATCCGCCGTCCCGGGACTGACCTGCCTCGACGCTGGTCAGGATTTCTTCTGAGGCAGTCGCTCCGGTACGAAGATGGGCCAGGCGAGCCCGGTCTATGGGGTCACCCTTAGCCACTACGAACCCAATCGCGGCGTCGGTGTCGATCACGGGGTAAGGCTACCGGCGCGGGCCCACTTCCCATAACTGGCCATGTGTTTGATCAAGGATCCAACATTCGTGGCCACGCTATGGACTTTAACAGTTAATACTCCTAATAATAAATATCATTGTCGATGCCCCGTCGATCGATGTTCACCTTCGCAGTGGAGGAACCATGCAAGGCAGAACACGCGCCCTCCTGGCGCTGGGAAGCACGCTCGTCACCGCGCTTGCCGCGGTGCTGCTGATCGCCCCACCCGCCCAGGCGGCGAACCTGCTCGCCAACCCCGGCTTCGAAACCGGCACGCTCTCCCCCTGGACCTGCAGCGCAGCCCTCGGCTCCGTCGTCTCCACCCCCGTCCACAGCGGCACCAGGGCACTGCAGGGCGCCGTCACCGCGGGCGACAACGCCAAGTGCATCCAGACGGTCGCGGTCGTGCCGAGCACGACCTACACGATCACCGCCTGGGTACGCGGGGGCGGCGGCTACGTCTACCTCGGCATCACCGGCGGCAACTCCACCTGGAACCCGGGCGCGGCGTCGGCCTGGGTCCAGCTCACGCTCACCCACACCACCGCCGCCGGCCAGACGTCGCTCCAGGTCTACCTCAACGGTTGGTACGGGCAGCCCGCCTACAACGCCGACGACGTGAGTGTCGACGGCCCCGGCGGCACCGGAGTCCCCGGCATCCCCGGCAATCCGAGCGCCGGCACGATCACCAACACCTCGATCGCCCTGTCCTGGGGTGCCTCGTCCGGCACCGTCACGGGCTACCGCGTCTACGAGGGCACGACCGTCCGGGCCACCGTGACCGGGACATCGACCACGATCAGCGGACTCAGCGCCTGCACCGGGCACACCTACACCGTCGCGGCATACAACTCCACCGGCGAATCCGGCAAGAGCGGCGGGGTGACGGCCACGACGAGCGGGTGCACCGGGGCGCCCGGCGTGCCCGGCAACCTGACCGTCGGCACGGTCACCAACACCTCGATCACCCTGTCCTGGAGCGCCTCCTCGGGGACGGTCACGGGGTACCGCGTCTACGAGGGGTCGATCGTCCGGGCCACCGTGACCGGGACCTCCGCCACGATCACCTGGCTCACCGCCTGCACCGGGCACGCCTACACCGTCGCCGCGTACAACTCGACCGGTGAGTCGGCGAAGAGCGCCGGGACGACCGGCACGACGACGGGCTGCCCGTCCGGGGGCAAGCACGCGTGGCCCTACATCGACATCACCTTCACCTCGCCCAGCATGGCTTCGATCATGGCCGCCACGGGGCAGAAGTACTTCACGATCGCGTTCGCGCTGGGTTCGGCGGCGGGTTGCGTACCGGCGTGGGGTGCCACGATCCCGCTGAACGACTCGCGCATCATCAACGACATCAACGCCGTGAAGGCGGCCGGCGGCGACATGAAGATCGCGTTCGGCGGAGCCGTCTCGCCCTACCTCGAAGCGAGCTGCACCAGCGTCAACTCGCTCGCGGCAGCCTATGAGCAGGTGATCGACACCACCGGCGTACGCAATCTCGACATCGACATCGAGGCGTCGATCAACATCGACCAGATGAACAAGGCGCTCGCGAAGGTGCAGGCCGAGCGGCCCGGCACCACGGTCTCGTTCACCCTGATGATCGTGAGCGACAGCTACGGCATGATCGACTCACTCGGCGTCGACCTGCTCAAGAACGCCAAGGCCAACGGCGTCAACGTCACCACGGTCAACCCGATGACGATGGACTTCTCACAGTCGGCGCCGGACTGGGGCGACGCCGTCATCGGCGCGGCCACCAAGACGCTGGAGCAGATGGCCGGGATCTGGCCGGAGAAGACCGACGCGCAGCGCAAGGCGATGCTCGGCGTCACCCCGATGATCGGCAAGAACGACACCGGCCCGATCTTCGACCTCGCCGACGCCGATCAGCTGGTCGCCTGGGCCAACGCCAACCACATCAACTCGCTGGGATTCTGGTCCGTCGGCCGCGACAACGGCGGCTGCCCCGGCGGCCCGGTGTCGCCGACGTGCTCGTCGATCAGCCAGTCCACCTGGGCGTTCACCAACAAGTTCAAAACCTTCGTCGGGTAAGCCGTAAGCCCCCTAATTGCCGTTGATCAAGGGAAGACTCACCATCTCGGGTGTCCGATATGCGGCGAGTCTTCCCTTGATCAACGCGAATTTTGGGTGTCAGTAGGCCGGCAGCGACGGGTCCACCTGGCGGATCCAGGCGATGACGCCGCCCTGGACGTGGACGGAGTTCTTGAAGCCGGCCGCCTTGAGGGCCGCCAGGGCCTCTGCGGAACGAACGCCCGACTTGCAGTGCAGGACGATCTGCTTGTCCTGCGGCAGGCCCGCCAGGGCTGAGCCGTTGATGATGTCGCCCTTGGGGATCAGCGTCGAGCCCGGGATGCGGACGATCTCGAACTCGGCGGGCTCGCGGACGTCGACGAGGAAGATGTCCTTGCCCGCGTCCTGCCACTCCTTGAGCTCGCCGGCCGTGATCGTCGAGTCCGCGGCGGCTTCGGCGGCCTCGTCGGAGACGGCACCGCAGAAGTCGTCGTAATCCTCCAGCAGCGCCGTCTGGGTGGCGTTCTCGCCGCAGAGCACGCAGGCCGGGTCCTTGCGAACACGGATCTTGCGGTAGGTCATCTCCAGCGCGTCATAGACGATGAGCGAGCCCACGAGCGGCTCGCCGATGCCGGTGAGCAGCTTGATCGCCTCGGTCACCTGGATCGAGCCGATGCTGGCGCAGAGCACGCCGAGCACACCGCCCTCGGCGCAGGAGGGGACCATCCCGGGCGGCGGCGGCTCGGGGTAGAGGCACCGGTAGCAGGGGCCGTGCTCCGACCAGAAGACGCTGGCCTGACCGTCGAAGCGGTAGATGGAGCCCCACACGTAGGGCTTTCCGAGCAGCACGGCCGCGTCGTTCACCAGGTAGCGCGTGGCGAAGTTGTCGGTGCCGTCGACGATGAGGTCGTACTGCGAGAAGATGTCGAAGACGTTTTCCCGGTCGATCGCGGTGTTGTGGATGACCACGTCGACGTAAGGATTGATCTCCCTGATCGAGTTGGCTGCGGACTCGGCCTTGGAGCGGCCGATGTCGGACTGACCGTGGATGATCTGCCGCTGGAGGTTCGACTCGTCAACCGTGTCGAACTCGACGATGCCGAGCGTGCCGACACCGGCTGCGGCGAGATACATCAGGGCCGGCGAACCGAGCCCCCCGGCGCCCACACACAGCACCTTGGCGTTCTTGAGCCGCTTCTGCCCCTCGACCCCGACGTCCGGGATGATCAGGTGGCGCGAGTAGCGGCGGATCTCGTCGACCGAGAGTGACTCGGCTGGCTCGACCAGCGGCGGCAACGACACGTCCTGCTCCTACCTGTGAAGATGACTTCGCCATTCTCGCTCGCCCGTCCGGTTTTCGGCCATGACGTCCGACACGTGGGAGAAGGGAATATCTAGGCGACAGCCGCACCCGAGAAGCGGGAGCCATTGACAAACGGCCATGCATTGGCCTTGCAGCCCTTCAGACCGAGCGTCTGCTGCTGCATCACCGGGGCGAGCTGGCCCTTGCCGCCGCACGCCTCATGACCGAGTTCGAGCTGGTGGCCGACCTCGTGGTTCACGACGTACTGCTGGTAGAGCGCGGTCGGCGCGCCGTAATCGGGCACGGCGGTGAGCCAGCGGGTCAGGTTGAGGATGACCTGCCCGGGTAGGCGGCAGGAGGTGTAGCGCTCGGTCTGCAGCCCGCCGACGGCGCACATCTTCTCCGAGGTCACCTCGGTCGCCAGGTAGATGACGAAGTCGTGGGCCTGTCCCTGCGGAACCCGCTGGAAGCGGACCTTGCCACCGGCGATCCAGCTCCGCGCATCGGAGAGGGTCGCGTCGACCGTCGTCGCGAAGGCAGCCGCGTCCTGATCCGTGCCCTTCTCCACCACGACCTGATATCTCCGCAGCGTCCCCGCGGTCCCGAAGACCTTGCTCGTGCCCCCCGCGTAGACAAAGGTCCCAGCCCCCTTGGCCGGTACGGCGACCGGTGCGGGGCGGACCGTCGGCTGGATCGCGGCGGCCTCGGGCTGCGACGGCGGACTGCTCGCCACGATCGGCTCGGGCATGGAGGCCTGCAACGACGGCTGCCCGGCGGGGTCGCCCGTGAGGATCACGCCGCGTGAACCTCGGGCCAGGTCGAAGCCGACGGCGGCCATGGCGATCAGCGCCAGGAGGAGGACCAGGCTGCGTCGGCGGCGCATCCGAGCTCGCTGCGCGGCGGCTCGCCGGCCCGATCGGGTCTGCCCGGTCCGCGCCTGCGTCGGGCGGGGCCGTGACCGCCTCTCCGGCTCGTCGAGCTCCGGTAGCTCGCCCGAGTCCCCGTAGCCCTCGCGCTCGTCCCAGGAGGGCGCGTAGCGGGCCGCATGGGCCCCCTGCGCCGGGACGGGACGCCGCCGGCGGCGTGGTTGCTCGTCGGTGTCGGCGTTGCGGTGGGCGCCGTGCGGACCCTCCGGCTCCGATGCGGTCTGCTCCCAGGGCTCACCGGCGAACAGGTAGCCCTCATCCGCCCGCGCGCCGCGCGAAGCGGGCTCGAAGGCGTCCTGATCATCGAAGAGCCGGGAACTCATTGGGAGCCAGAATGCCAGACAAATCCGGATTTGACACCTCGCCGCTCTGGCGAGCGCTCTCAGTCGAGCAGGCCGAAGACCGCACGCGCGACCAGGCGGGGCACCTCCATCTGCGCGACATGGCCCACATTCGGCAGCATCAGCAGCCGCGAGTCCGGGATCGCCCGGGCCACCCTCGGCGCCACCCGGACATCGACGAGCTGGTCGCTCATACCCGCGATGACCAGGGTCGGAGTGGTGATCCGACGAGCGATCGACCAGAGCGATCCGGCACCGGGGAACTGCGCTCGGACGAAACTGCCGACCAGGCTGCGCAGAGTGCCGACATAGGCGGCGGAGAAGTGGCCGATCTCCCGCCGCAGGCGGGCCTCGGCGATCGCCTCCGCCATCCGCTGATCCGGGACCCGGCTGGGATCGGCCCAGTTGGCCTGCAACACCTGGGCGACGAGATCAGCCGGATCGATCCCGGCCATCCGGCGGGCGGCGAGCCGGTCCACCCGTGGGATCGCCAGCAGCGGCACCAGACGGCCATGCACCGACCGCCGCGGGTCGAGGAAGGGCATCGCCGGAGAGATCAGTGTCAGGGTGCGGACCAGGTCGGGTCGAGCCGCTGCGACCCGAACGCAGACCACCCCGCCCAGCGAGTTGCCGAGCAGATGCACCGGGGCCCGGCCGGACTCCTCGATCCAGGCGATGATCCGGGTCGCCATCGCGGTCTGCCCGTAGCGGGTCGCTGGAGCGCTGCGGCCGAACCCGGGCAGGTCGATCGCGTGGCCGTCGAGGCGGGACGAGAGCAGTCCGGCGAGATCGGTCCAGTTCTGCGACGATCCGCCCAGCCCGTGCACGTAGAAGGCGGCTTCGGCATCGGGCAGCCCGGACGGGGTGTCCCGGACGTAGGTGTCGGCACCCTCCAGCCTGATCATGCGACCGGGCCACGGCGGCGCCAGCTCACCCTCGGGCGGCAGCAGCTCCTCCGTCGCGAGCGTCGCCCGGATCACGGCAGGAGCGCGGTCAGGCGACGGTTCACCGCCGCGAGGGTCGCTCGGACCACGGCCTGCCGGGGATCACCCGAGACGAGGGCGGACCCGGCGAGCTGCTCCACCCAGCCACCGCAGACCAGCAGCACGACCACCACGGCCACCTCGCAGCTCCCCATCGGCACCAGCGTGGCGTGCTCGACGAAGCAGCGTCCGCGCTCGGTGCCGGGCTCGCCGCCGTCCGCCATCGTCATGAGGTTGTCGACGGCCGTCGCCGCCGCCACGGCGCACAGGCGCAGGACATAGGCGTCGACCGATGGGCCACGGGCCACACCGATCGCCTCACGGGCGCCGGTGACGAGCCGCACCTCGACGGTCGCATCGAGGCCGAAAGTGCTGACCCGGACGTTGTCGAGGATCACCCGCGGTGCCTGCTCCTGTGCCGGAGCGAGCGGCGGCGAGGTCGGTGCGGAGTTGAACTCCTCCGACGACTCGCCCGTCGACGGCGGGCGGAGCTCCGACGGCACCCGTCCCCGGACCGTCACCGGGTGTCGACGGCGCGGCTCCCGGGGCGGAGGCGACCACGGGTCGTCGCTGCTGGACGGGTGCGGGATCAGTCCCGGCGGCAGCGTCGTCGCACCACGTTGGGTCGGCGGTGTCAGCATCGGCTTGGGCGCCGGCGGCGGCGTGACCTCGGCGACCGGGTCGGACTCGGCCGGCCGGTCCGGCTGGCTCGGCGGCTCGGCCGGAGCCGGGTGCTCCGCCGTGGCGGGTCGCTCCGGCGGGGTCGGCGGCTCGGCGGAGAGCCCCATCTTCTCGGCCAGCATCCGGGCGACGAGACGGCTCACATAGCCGGGGTCGGCACCGTCGGAGAGGTCCAACCGGAGGGTGTGCGCACCCGAGGGGGCCGCACGCAGGTGGGCGTCGCGAACACCGGGCACCTTCTTGACCGCCGCCAGCACGGCGGCGACGTCGAATCCGTCCGGCCGGTCGAGCGGTGGCGGCTCGTCGCGCCGCAGCCCGGAGGCGATGCGCGAGAGCTCGGGATCGCGGGCGGTGGGCAGGACCGCTGCGGGTGGTGGGATCACTGGTTCGTCTGGCACGGGCGGCACATCCGGCTTCGCGGGCACACGCTGGGGCAAAACGCCCTGTTCATCGGGGACCTGATCGATCAACTCGTCGGCCGGCGGCTCGATCGGCGCCTCGGCTGCGGGCTGCTGAACCTGCTGGCTCGGGATGACGGGCTCGGCGACCGTCCGCGCGGGCTCCGCCGGTGCCGTCTCGGCGGGGAGCGGCTCGGCGAGGCGAGCGCGCTGCTCGGCGACCCACTGCGCGAGCGCGGGCTCCGAGTGCGGAAGGTGGTCGTCGCCGGGGTCGACGCGCTCCGCGACGGCCTCCACCGGCCGGGCCGGGGGCTCCGGCGGTCGGCCGAACCGGTGCAGCGGCGGGCCGCTGACCGGGATCGGTGTCACCGGCGCCCAGGACGGTGGTGCGGAGAGCGGGCGCGACGGCGGCTCCTGATCGGAAGGAGGCCCGGCGTGCGGGGCGGAGAAATCCGGCGGCAGCGCGGGGCGCAGTCCCGGCGGAGCCGGTGGCGCGGAGAGCGGGGCCACCGGCGGCGCGCTGACGGGACGACCGGCCTGCGTGGGCGGGGTGACCGGGCGGATCGGGGTGAAGGAGGGCGGCGTGAGCCGGGCGATGGGCGGCGCCGAGACGGGCGGCACGGCGAGCAGCCGCTGGAACGGGCTGGGCGTCCCCTGCGGCGGCGTCGGCTCCTCCAGCGCGGAGAGTCGGGCGAAATCAGCCGCTCGGCGGGTCAATTCGGCCTCTTCGGCCGCGTCCTGCTCGGCGGCGAGGTCAGCCTTGGTCGGGTGCACGCCGTTGACCTGCGGTGGACCGGAGACGGGAGCCCGCACACCGGCCGCGGCGAGGATGTCGGCATAACGCGAGGGCGGCTCGGGCAGCTGGGCGTCAGACTGCGAGTCGAGGCCACGCCGCCAGGTCGGGACAACCGAATCAGCCGCTGGTTCCAGAGCGGCCCCCGCACCGGACCACTCGTCCGTGCCGGCCCAGCCGTTGATGCGATGGCCCCCTGCGTCGTGGCCGTTGCTCGTAGGGTTGACTCGACCAGCCTCGTCGCCCTGTCTTGCCCCCTCGTCCGGAGGGGCGGCGTTGCCGGATTGTCCGTTTAAGTCCACCGTGCACTCCTCCTGCGAGGGTGGTGGACCCATGGCGGACAGGCCTGTGTGGCCTTCCCACCGAAGGGGCTCATCACCCTCGTCGCCCATGAGTGAGGCTACCGTGTTGAGGGAAGCACGATAAGTTGCAACGGCGGGGTAATTCTTCAAGAAGCACGATTCTGTAAGCAACCGAAAACAAACAGCGTGACGAGAGGACAGTGGATGGCACCGGCGACGAGCGGCCCTCAGACCTCAGGCCGACCTGCCCGGCTGCCGCGGTCCGCGCGCCGCAAGCAACTCCTGGCAGCGGCGCAGGACGTCTTCGTGGCTCAGGGTTACCACGCGGCGGCGATGGACGACATCGCCGAGCGGGCCGGCGTTTCCAAGCCCGTCCTCTACCAGCATTTCCCCGGCAAGCTCGAGCTCTATCTGGCGCTTCTGGACACCCACTGCGAGGCGCTGATCGAGCGCATTCGCGGCGCGATGGCCGCCACCAGCGACAACAAGGAGCGGGTGCGGGGCGCGATGAGCGCCTACTTCGACTTCGTCTCCCACGAGTCCGAGGCCTTCCGGCTCGTCTTCGAGTCGGATCTGCGCAACGACCCGGCGGTGCGGGAGCGCGTCGACCGGGTCGAGCAGGCGAGCGTCGACGCCATCCGCGAGACGATCATGTCGGACACCGGCGTGAGCCGCGCCCGGGCCGAGGTGCTCGCCGCCGGGCTGAGCGGGGCCGCGCAGGCCGCCGCCCGCTACTGGCTCGCCGACGGACGGCAGATTCCGCAGGGCGAGGCCGAGGAGCTGATCGCCATGCTCTCGTGGCGCGGCATCGCCGCATTCCCACTCCATGGCGAGCCCGGCGGCATGGAAGGGGACGACGACCCCGTCACCGGCTAGTCTTCAGAGCGGCAACTCTTCGCCATTCCGCTAGGTTTATGCGAGAAAGGACCGCTGTGGAGGTCAAGATCGGTGTGCAGTTCGCCGCGCGCGAGCTGGTGCTGGAGTCCACCCAGAGCCCGGCCGAGGTCGAGGAGGCGGTGACCACAGCGCTCGGCTCCGAGACGGGCGTTCTGACGCTCACCGATGAGAAGGGTCGCCGGGTCATCGTGCCCGTCGCCAAGCTCGCCTACATCGAGATCGCCGAGTCCGCCCCGAGGTCCGTGGGGTTCACGGCCCGCTAGTTGTTGAGTCCTACCGCGGTCATCCGGGCCGAATGGGCGGTGGTCAGGTTCCGCCAGATCGGAGCGTCACCGCCGCCCTCGGCCGACCCGCCCAGCAGTGCGGCGAGGGCGGGCCGTTCGGTCGCGACACGCACGGCCTGTGACAGTGCCTCGCCGACCAGCCGCCGCGCCCACATCGAGAGCGCATTGACGATCTTGGGGTCGGCGGCGATCGCCGCCCGGATCTCCTCGGCGGCGTAGTCGTCATAAGCGCTGTCATGGATCACGCGCAGGACGAGGTCGCGGTCGGCCGGCTCCAGCCAGGCGGCTATCTCGCGGAAGAAGTCGTCGGAGATGCCGTTGCCGATATAGGCCTTGATGAGCGCTTCGTGCCAGCTGACCGGCTCGGTCTCGTCGTGATAGGCGGTCAGTGCCGGCTCGAAGGGCACCATCGCGGCCTCGACGTCGACGCCCAGCTCGATCAGGCGATCGGCGACCCGGCGGTAGTTGGCTATCTCGACCGCCGCCATCTCGCAGAGGATGCCGCGTCGGGTCAGATCCGGGGCAAGCCGGGCATCGGCCGCCATCTGATCGAAGGCCACCAGCTCGCCGTACGCGAGCATGCCCAGCAAATCGATGACGCCTTCTGCGCTGGAATCAGACACCTGGGCAGGTTACCCTACGACTGAGTTTCTCCTCACTGTGTGATCGGACGATTACCCAGTGCGCAAATGGCCTGGTTCGTCGTACGATAGTCAGGTTGTCGCAGGCCAACTCGGCCTGCGACCCGCGCGAGGCCCGCGATTTCATTCGCGTGCGGCCCCCGTGAGTCGAAAACCGCGCCCTCCGGCGATACCGATGCTGGGGCGCACCTAGAGAGGGCACCCCACAAATCAATGACTAGCTCAACCTTTGCCGAGCTTGGCGTCCGCCCCGAGACAGTCGCCGCGCTTGCTGAGATCGGCATCACCCACGCATTCGCCATCCAGGAATATGCGCTGCCCATCGCAGCGCGCGGAGCAGACCTCATCGGTCAGGCGCCCACCGGCACCGGCAAGACCTTCGGCTTCGGCCTCCCGCTCGTCGACCGCGCGGTCACCCCTGCGGAGGGCGGCGACGGCCTGCCCGCGGCCCTCGTCGTCGTGCCCACCCGCGAGCTCGGCCTCCAGGTCGCCAAGGACCTCCAGGCAGCGGGCAAGCTGCGCGGCGTCCGCGTGCTCCCGATCTACGGCGGCGTCGGCTACGAGCCGCAGATCGACGCGCTCACCAAGGGCGTCGAGATCCTCGTCGCCACGCCCGGCCGGCTGCTCGACCTGATCAAGCAGAAGCACCTCAAGCTCGACCGCATCAAGGCGATCGTGCTCGACGAGGCCGACCGCATGCTCGACCTCGGCTTCCTCGACGACGTCGAGAAGATCCTGGCGATGCTCCCCGAGCAGCGCCAGACGATGCTCTTCTCCGCCACGATGCCCGACGCGATCGTGACGCTGTCGCGCCGCTTCCTGCACTCCCCCATCACCGTCCACGCCGGACACACGGAGGAGACGGGCGTCAGCCCGCAGACCAAGCAGTTCGTCTACCGCACGCACTCGCTCAACAAGCTGGAGATGCTGGCGCGCATCCTGCAGGTCACCGACCGCGGGCTCACCATGATCTTCAGCCGCACCAAGCGCAACTGCGACCGGGTCACCGAGGACCTCGACTTCCGCGGCTTCGCTGCGGCGGCCGTCCACGGCGACCTCAACCAGGGCGCGCGCGAGCGGGCGTTGCGGGCGTTCCGGGCCGGCAAGATCGATGTGCTGGTCGCGACCGACGTCGCGGCGCGCGGCATCGACATCACCGGTGTCACGCACGTCATCAACTTCGACTGCCCCGAGGACCCCGACACCTACGTCCACCGCATCGGCCGCACCGGCCGGGCCGGCGCCACCGGCGTCGCGGTGACGTTCGTGGACTGGGAGGACATGCCTCGCTGGCGGATCATCGACAAGACGCTGGAGATCGGCAACCCCGATCCGGTCGAGACCTACCACACCTCCCCGTGGCTCTACACCGACCTCGACATCCCGACCGAGGCCGCCGCGAGCCTGCCGTCCGCGCAGCGCTCCCGGGTCGGCCTCTCCGCCGAGGTCGAGGAGGACCTGGGCGGGCGCCCCAAGCGTGGCGAGAGCGAGCGCGGCCGGCGTCCCGCCGACGGCGAGCGCGGTGGCCGCAGCAGGGGTCGATCGGGCCGCTCGGGTGGCGACGCCGCAACTCCGGCAGCAGAGGGCGACACCACCACCGAGCCGAAGCAGCCGCGTCAGCGGCGCCGCAGCCGCGCGGGTTCGATCGTCAAGGGCGACCCGACCGTGGTGCTCTTCTCCTCCGCCGATGACGGCGCCGACACCGCCGTCATCACCGAGTCCGCTGTGGATGGTGCCGGTCCGGACGAGGCCACCGGCCGTCCGCGCCGCCGCCGCCGTCGTGGCGGACGGGGCAGGACCCCCGGCGCGGAGGGCACTGCGGGAACCGACACCGTCGAAGCCGCCGGCGGCGACGAGTAACAGCACCGGTACGACGAATGCCGCAACTCTGTAGAGTTGCGGCATTTTTGTCGTGGTTGGCCGTGAGACCCTTGCCTACGTGGAGACTGTGCACGAGGTGTTGACGGCGCTCGCCGAGCGGTACGCGTTCGGCGAGGTGTCGGCCCTGATCGACGACGGCGCGGACGCACGCGTGCTCGACGCCGAGACGGTCGCCGCCATCCAGCAGCTCTGCGTCTTCGGCCAGCGCCTGCTCGACCTGGACGCCGAGGACTTCGGCGCCGCCGACACCGCCGACGGCAAGGCCCTCCCGGCCGGGCTGCGCGACGCCGTACCCCTCGAATTGCGAGCCCGAGCCGTCGCGTGCCGGATGCCGCAGGCGCCGAAGGAGCCGCACCGGGGTGCGCTCGGTTCGCTGCGCCCCGCCTATCAGCTGCTGCTGGAGGTGATCGACGCGCGCTGGCGGCGGCACGAGAACACGGCGGTCGTCTCGGCGATCCACATCGCGAGTGAGTACGCCCCCCTCCTCGTCTGGGAGCGGGTGCTGGGCCACGCGGGCGATCCGCTGCGGCTGCCCGACGCGGTCGGCGGCGAGGGCAGCCTCTGGGGGGATTTCGACGATCGGGCCTGCCCGCACACGAAGGCCGAGAAGTCGGCGGCGCACCGGGTCCTGAAGGTGGGGCACGAGCCGCCCTCGGGCTGGCAGACCTATCTGGACCGGCAGCACTCCACGGTCGCGGGGGCGCTGCGGGTCTGCGCGATCGGCTGCCCGCAGCCCTGCACGGTGCTGCGGCGGCTCTCCGCAGCGCAGACGCAGCTCGTCGCGGACGGGTGCCGGCTCGCCTTCACGCTCAACACCTCGGCGATCGTCAAGCTGCGGCACAGCGCGCCGGTGGGGCACGGCTTCGGCGTACCGTCCCGGGATGAGGTTTTGGAGGCCTGGCAGCGGACCCGGACCAGCCTCGCGCGGCACGCGCCCGCGATCGAGCAGGACGACGGATTCGCGCTGCCCGGCCTGACGATCCTCTTCAGCGAGCTCGCCGGGACCGCGCTCACTCCAGCGACGATGGTCGCCGACACGGCGAAGGCGCTCGCCGCGACCCTGGGCTGAACGCGCAGTGGCGCCCCCGGCCAGGCCGAGGACGCCACTGCGTTGGTGCGTTTCCGCTGTCAGCCCCGGTGGATGGACCCGGATGCCGAGGTCGGGTTAAGCCGGTAGACGGGCTCCTTGCCGACGCCCTGTCCGGCCGCGAGCGTGCCGGAGGCGGTGCCGGGGTAGAGCCAGTAGGAACCGACGACGTCGATCAGCACCTGCGTGGTACCCGCCTGGTTGAAGACGTTGAAGGCGCTGGTCGGGCCGACCTGCGTGATCACCGCGTTGGGGACCGTCTGGCCCTTGGCGGGGTTGAGGCTGCTGACGGTCGGCTGCGAGATGCCGGCGATGCCGTTGGGCCACACCGTCAGCCAGGTGCTCGCGGTCGGGTTGACCGCGGTGACGTTGAGCGCCAGCGCCTCGGTGTTCGGCTTGGTGATGACCGAGTTCGGCGCCGTGACCACATCGGTCTCACCGGCCGAGAGGCCGTTGGGCAGGCCCAGGCCGGTACGCGAGTCGGCGATCCGGGTCGGCGTCGACGGCGTGAACCGCAGGCCGTCGGTGAAGCTGGAGTCGTCCATGACACCGACGACATCGATGAGGATGTGCGTGGTCTTCGAGGTGTAGACGCTGATCGACGGGCGGTTCATCCACTCGCCCTCGCAGAGCCAGCAGGGTCCGACCGGCACGATCGCCATGTTCGGCACCGTCTTGCCCTTGGTGAAGTTGAGCGTCGAGGTGGCCGGGATCTCTTCGTTGCCGTCCCACGCCGTCAGGAAGCCGTTGCCGTCCGGGGAGAACGCCGTGATGTTCACGACGAACGCCTTGATGTGGTAGTTGTCGGAGTCACCGAAGTTCATCGCGACGCTGGTGAAATACTCGGTCGGCAGCTTCTCGCCCCACTTGCGGGTGTCGAGGATGCGCCGCGGCTTGATCGGCTGGTACTGCCCGCCCAGGCCGTAGCTGTTGATGTGCGACTCGGTTCCGGCGTAGTAGCCGGCGACGTCGACGATGACACCCGCGGAGCCCACGGCGTTGTAGATGTCGACCTGGCCGCCCGTGCCGACGGCGACCGTGACCGAGTTGGCGCCGGTCCAGCCCTTGGCGAAGTTGACCGAGGAAGCGGTCGGGCGGGCCACACCGGTCGGGAAGACGGTGAGGTAGCCGGCCGCGCTCGGCGACACGACGGTCACGTTGAGGACGACGGCGCCGACACCGGTGCCGGGTACGCCACCCCGCCCCGTGACCTGCAGGTGCCGGACGCCACCGGCGCCGATGGCCGCCTTGGTCGTACCGAGGCCGCTCCGGGTGTCCATGATCCGAGCCGGGGACATCTTGTAGTACGTGCCCTTGGCACCGATCTTGCCGGTGACCGTCAGCGGGAACGCGGCCTGGTCGACCACGCCGTTGATGCCGACGTTGAGGATTGCCTGCTGCGCGGCGGCGGCCGTGGCGCGGGCCTCGACGGTGACGAGGCAGGTGGCACCGGCGGCGAGGGTCTGGCCGTCACACGTGTCGGCGACGATGGCGAAGGCGTTCGGGTTGGCACCCTCGATCGCCGTGGCGAGGACGACCGACGGCTCGCTGCCCTTGGCGGTGAGGGTGACGGTCTTGCGCAGGCCGGTGCCGCCGACGTAGTCGCTGCCGAAGTCGAGCTTCTCGGTGTCGGCCTTGGTGGCGACGAAGCCGACGCTCGAGTTCCAGCGGATCTCACCGTTGATCGGTGCGAAGTTGGGGCAGTTCGACGAGTAGGTGGCGGCGAAGGCGGTGATCAGGCCCTCGGCGCGCTCGACCTCCTTGACGCTGAGGGAGCCCGAGGTCGTCGCCGTCGAGCACGCGCTGCCGCCTGCGGTGAGCTGCAGCGATGCTGTGGTCGAGTTGCCGCTGTAGTTCGTCACGTAGTTCGTGCCGGCCGTCCACGACTGACCGGTGGGCGGAGCGATGTCCAGATCGACGGTGTAGCCGGACCGGACCACGGTCATGCCGAGCGCGTCGTTGGCACCGGGCTGCCAGGTGAAGGTCGCCGAGCCGGGCTCGTAGACGTCGGTGCCGCGCAGCGGCGAGGAGACGCCGGCAGCGGAGTTGGTGAAAACGGTATAGGGCGCGGTCGGTGCCGCGTCGGCCGCGAGGGGCGGCACGATCAACGTGACGGCGGACGCCGTCGCACCGACCAGGAGAGCGCGAAGAATTCGCATATGTAGGACCCCGTGAGTGGTGGTGAGAGGATGAGCGAGTCAGCTCGCCCCAGGGAAGATAGATCATGTCTTTGACCAGGTACAACCTACTTTTAGGTCAGTTACCAGTGCCGTGACACGACTCACAGGCCACCACCTGCGCGCAGGACGCCTCGCAACCCAAGATCGCCGCAACTCTTCAAGAGTTGCGGCGATCTTGGGTGATGCAGGATTCGGCTAGTGCAGGGCGGGGACCACGCCGAGCCGTCCGGCCTGGAAGTCCTCGAACGCCGTCACCAGCTCGTCGCGGGTGTTCATGACGAACGGGCCGTACTGCGCGACCGGCTCACGGATCGGCTTGCCGCCGAGGATGAGCACGTCGAGCTGCTGGTGCCGGCTCTCCTGCTGCTGGTCGGCGGCGAGGGTGATCACGTCGCCGGGGCCGAAGACCGCGAGCTGCCCGAGCTTGACCGGCTGCTTCGCCGTGCCGACCGAGCCCGCACCCGCGAGGGTGTAGACGAGCGCGTTGAAGTCGGCCCGCCACGGCAGCCGGAGCTGCGCGCCGGGAGCGACCGTGGCGTGGATCAGCGTGATCGGCGTGTGGGTCGAACCCGGGCCGTCGTGGCCCGCGACCGAACCCGCGATCAGCCGCAGCAACGCACCGCCGTCGGCGGAGCTGAGCAGCTTCACCTCGCCGCCCCGGATGTCCTGGTAGCGGGGGTCGATCATCTTCTGCGACGCGGGCAGGTTGACCCAGAGCTGGAAGCCGTGGAAGAGCCCACCGGCCATCACGACCTCCTCCGGCGGCGCCTCGATGTGCAGCAGGCCGCGGCCCGCCGTCATCCACTGCGTGTCGCCGCTGGTGATCAGCCCGCCGCCGCCGTTGGAGTCCTGGTGGCGCAGGACGCCGTCGAGCATGTAGGTGACGGTCTCGAAGCCGCGGTGCGGGTGCCACGGGGTGCCCTTGGGCTCACCCGGCGCATATTCGATCTCGCCCATCTGGTCCATATGAATGAAGGGGTCGAGGTGGCGCGTGTCGACGCCGGCGAAGGCGCGGCGCACCGGGAACCCCTCGCCCTCGAAGCCCGAGGGCGCCGTGGTCACGGAGACCACCCGTCGCTCGTTGGCCACCGCGGCGTCCGGCTCGGGCACGCGCGGCAGAGCGAGCACATTCTCCACACTGATCGCTGGCATGCCGCCAGTTTAGTTGAATGAACAACAATCTGCCAGTGTTCCGTGGATCACGCGGTTTGCCGATGGATACCCCCGGGGGGTACCTTTCAGGCATGGTCACCCAGAGTGTGGACTCCCACGCCGGTCACGACAACAGCTACTCGTCGGCCGAGGACAAGGAAGCGCTGCTCAGCCGCCTCCGGCGGGTCGAGGGCCAGGTCCGCGGCATCCAGCGGATGGTCGAGCAGGACACCTACTGCATCGATGTGCTGACCCAGATCTCGGCGGCGACGAAGGCGCTCCAGGCGGTCGCCGTCGGCCTGCTCGAGGGCCACCTCGGCCACTGCGTGGTCCAGGCCGCACGTGACGGCGACCCGACGGCGAAGGTTAAAGAGGCGTCCGACGCCATCGCGCGCCTGGTCCGCTAGTCACAAACGTACCTTTTCAGCACATGGAGAATGCGATGTCCGTGCAGACGACATACCAGATCAAGGGAATGACCTGTGGGCACTGCGCACAGGCGGTGACCGGCGAGCTCACCGGGCTGATGGGGGTGCACCAGGTCGAGATCGACGTCCCGGCCGGCACGGCCGCCGTCGTCAGCAACGCACCGCTCCCCATCGACGAGGTGCGCACCGCCATCGAAGAGGCGGGTTACGAGCTGGTCGGCGTCGATGGCTGATCAGCGGCTCGCCGCGGTCACCGGTCGTCCGGCCACTCCGGCGAAACCGTCGGGTCGGCCGGACACCCCGGGCATCCGGATCGGGCTCTTCGTCGGCGGCCTGATCGTCGCGCTCATCGCCGGGTTCGCGCTCGGCAAGGTGATCGCGCCGACCACCCCCGCCGCCAGCAACGGCATGGCCGGGATGAACATGACCCCGCTGCCGACCTTCAACGAGGCGAGCCCGCACACCCACCCCAACACCTCCGGACCCGGCAGCGAGGTGGGCGGCCTCGCGATCTCGGCCGCCGGCTACACGCTGGTCCCGCGATCTTCCGTGTACGCCGTGGGCAAGCAGACCCTCACCTTCACGATCACCGGACCGGACCGGAAGGTGGCGACCGAGTTCGCCACGGTCCACGACAAGCTGCTCCACCTCGTCGTGGTCCGCCGGGACCTCACCGGATACCAGCACCTGCACCCGACCAAGGCCGCCGACGGCACCTGGACGGTCCAGGTCGACCTGGCGAAGCCGGGGATGTGGCGTGCCGTCGCCGACTTCACCGCGATCGGCGCCGGTGGCGTGCAGACGGCGGCGACCCTCGGCACCGACCTGACCGTTGCGGGCGACTACAAGCCGGTCGCACCCCCCGCCGACGCCCGTACCTCGGATGTCGACGGCTACACCGTCACCTACGAGGGCACCCCGTCCCTCGGTGCGACGTCGCCGCTGCTGTTCCGGGTCTTCAAGAACGGCAACCCGGTCACCAACCTCGACCGGTACCTCGGCAGCTACGGCCACCTCGTGGTGCTCCGGCAGCTCGACGTGGCGTATATCCACACCCACCCCGAGCCGGACCTCTCCGGCGGGGCGGTCAAGTTCTGGGCGGTTTCGCCGAGCACCGGCGTCTACCGCATGTTCTTCGATTTCCAGGTCGACGGGGCCGTGCACACCGCCTCGTTCACCCTGACAGCCAAGGGCTGAGCCAGACCCCCGGCCGCGTCACCGCACGATTTCATCAGCGTGGTGACCAGGCCGGGGGCCCCGCCGCCCACACACTCGTGTGGGAGCACAAGATGCAGACAGCGCAATTGATCGAATTGAAGATCGGCGGCATGACCTGCGCGACCTGCGCCGGTCGGGTCGAGAAGAAGCTCAACCGGATGCCGGGGGTCTCGGCGACGGTCAACTTCGCCACCGAGACCGCCTACGTCGAGCACCCCGCCGAGGTGAGCGTCGACGACCTCGTCGCGACGGTCGAGGCGACGGGCTACACAGCCGAGCCGCCGGCCGCCGAGAAGGCCGACGAGCCGGCCGAGAGCCGTGATCCGCTCGCCGTCCGGCTGCTGATCAGCGCAGCACTGAGCCTGCCGGTCCTGGTGCTGAGCATGGTTCCGGCCTGGCAGTTCACCAACTGGCAGTGGCTGGCGTTGACGCTCGCCGCCCCGGTGGTCGTCTGGGGCGCGTGGCCCTTCCACCGGGCCGCCCTGGTCAACGCCCGGCACGGCGTGGCGACGATGGACACGCTGATCAGCCTCGGCGTCATCGCCGCCTTCGGCTGGAGCCTCTACGCCCTCTTCCTCGGCGACGCCGGGACGGCCGGGATGCGGATGTCGATGACCTGGCTCGCCGGGTCGGTCACCGAAACCCATCTCTACCTCGAGGTCGCCACGACGCTGACCACCTTCCTGCTCGCGGGGCGCTGGTTCGAGCACCGGGCCAAGCGCCGGGCCGGATCGGCTCTGCGGGCGTTGCTGGAGCTCGGTGCGAAGGAGGCGGTGCTCGCCGACGGCCGACGGGTGCCGATCGAGTCGTTGCAGGTCGGCACTGTCTTCCAGGTGCTTCCCGGCGAGAAGGTCGCCACCGACGGCGAGGTCGTCGAGGGCAGCAGCGCCATCGACGCCGCGCTCCTCACCGGCGAGAGCGTGCCGATCGAGGTGACCGTCGGCGATCAGGTGGCCGGAGCGACCATCAACTCCGGCGGCCGGCTGCTCGTGCGGGCCACGAGGGTCGGCGCGCAGACGCAGCTGGCGCGGATGGCGAAGCTCGTCACCGAGGCGCAGTCCGGCAAGGCACCGGTGCAGCGGCTCGCCGACCGGGTCAGCGCGGTCTTCGTACCGACCGTGATCACGCTCGCCGTCGCCACCTTCGGCTTCTGGTGGGGCGGCACGGGCAACCTCACCGCCGCCTTCACCGCCGCCGTCGCGGTGCTCATCGTCGCCTGCCCGTGCGCGCTCGGGCTCGCGACACCGGTCGCGCTCCTCGTCGGTACGGGTCGGGGGGCGCAGCTCGGCGTGCTGATCAAGGGGCCGCAGGTGCTCGAATCCACCCGCCGGGTCGACACGGTGCTCCTCGACAAGACCGGCACCGTGACGAGCGGGCGGATGACCCTGATCGGCACTCCCGACGAGCACCTGCTGGTCATGGCGGCGAGCGTCGAGCAGCACAGCGAGCATCCGATCGCGCGGGCCGTCGTCGCCGCCGCACCCCGGCTGCTTCCGGTCACGGAGTTCCGCGCCCTGCCGGGGCTGGGTGCCGAAGGGCTCGTCGGCGGGGCGCGGGTCCTCGTCGGCCGGGCTTCGCTGCTGCGGGAGCGCGGGGTGGGCGTACCCGATGATGGTTTGGGGGGTATGGCCGTCGCGATCGACGGTGCCTTCGCCGGGCGGTTGGCGGTCGCCGACTCGGTGAAGCCGAGCTCGGCGGCGGCGATCGCCGCGCTGCGGGAACTGGGCCTGCGCCCGATCCTGCTGACCGGCGACGCGGAGGCGACCGCCCGCGCCGTCGCGGCCGAGGTCGGCATCGATGCGACCGACGTGATCGCGGAGGTCATGCCCGCCGACAAGGCCTCGGTGGTGAGCCGGCTCCAGGCCGACGGGCACGTCGTGGCGATGGTCGGTGACGGGGTCAACGACGCACCCGCCCTCGCCACCGCAGACCTGGGCCTGGCGATGGGGACCGGCACCGACGTGGCGATCGAGGCGGCCGACCTGACCCTGGTCCGCGGCGATCTGACCTCGGCGGCCGACGCGATCCGGCTCTCCCGGGCCACCCTGCGGACGATCAAGCAGAACCTGTTCTGGGCCTTCGCCTACAACGTGGCGATGCTGCCGCTGGCGGCGATGGGGCTGGTCACACCGGTGCTCGCGGGCCTGGCCATGGCGTTGTCCAGCATCTTCGTCGTCCTCAACAGCCTGCGGTTGTTCCGGTTCGCCGGGCTACCCGTGGCCGGTCGGGGTGCAAGGTCGTTGTAACTGCGTGTCGATAGCCCAGAAAGCAGCCCAATCGGGATATAAGGTTCTCGCACTTCTCGTGATCGGGCTCGTCGCGGTGCAAGCCCCGGCGAGCGCCGAGCCGGGTGATCCGAAGACCCCGGCGGAGCTCCGCCAGCGCATCACGACCTCATCGCACCAGCTGGAGGTCGTGGTCGAGCGATATAACCTGCTGCGCGACGACCTGCGCACCACGGTGGCGCAGATCGGGGTGCTCAAGCGGCAGTTCGCGCCGCTCCAGGCCAAGATCGGTGCACACCAGGAGCGGATCGGCGTGATCGCCTCGGCCGCATACATGGCGAGCGGGACCGCTCCGGTCAACGCGCTGCTGCGGGCCGACTCGGCGCACACGGTGATCAACAACCTGCTGGTCCTCGACTCGCTCGCCCGGGACCAGCACTCCGAGATCGCCTCGCTCGTCTACCTCCGCCACCAGTACGAGTCGGCGCAGCAAACCCTCGGCACCCTCATCGAGACCGGCCGGGAGCAGCAGAAACAGCTCGCGGCCGATCGGGCCCGCATCGAGGGCGACATCGCGCAGCTGCAACGCTGGCGCAACCTCTCCGTCGCGACCGGATCGGCCACCGTCACCCGCAAGGGCGACCTGCGGATCGGCTGGATCAAGCCCGAGGTCACCGGCGCGCAGGCGAAGGTGCTGGACTTCGCGCTGGCGCAGCTCGGCAAGAGCTACCGATTCGCCGCCGAGGGTCCCAACAGCTTCGACTGCTCGGGACTGGTCACGGCGGCGTTCAAGCTGGTGGGGGTGACCCTCCCGCATCATTCGGGCCGCCAGTTCGAGAAGGTCAAGAAGATCAAACGCAGCCAGCTCCGCGCGGGTGATCTCGTCTTCTACTACCGCGACCTGCACCATGTGGCGATCTACATCGGTGGCAACCGCATGATCCACGCGCCGAGCGAGGGCGAGAACGTCCGCGTGGACCTCGTCGACTATCAGCCCGTCGCCGGTTTCGGCCGGGTGCCGACCCCCGCCAGCCCGCCGGGGAAGAAGTAGACCGCGAGGATGAAGACGACCCCGAGCACGAAGAGGGGTTGGCGCAGCGGTCCGGGCAATCCCGTCGAGACATCGGTCAACCGGTGATCGAGGTAGGTGTAGAGCACGCCGCCGATGACCGGACCGACCCGGGTCGCCGGACCGCCGAGCACCACCATCACGAGCAGGCCGAGCGTCAGCTCCGACGAGGCGATGTGCGGTGACGCACCCCCGACGAGCAGCACGTAGACCGCGCCGCCGACCGCCGCCAGGAAGCCCGACAGGACGAAGGCGCCGAGCTTGAAGCGGTAGGGATCGAGCCCCAGGACTCCCACCCGGCGCTCGTCGTCGCGGATTCCGGCGAGGACGCGCCCGGTCGGCGAGGCGACGACCCGGCCGACCACGGCCGTCACGAAGACCAGGTAGGCCAGGGCCACCCAGTAGAGCTTGTAGGTGTTCTGTACGCCGAGGAAGAAGTCGGGCAGGCCGACGAGCGGCAACCCCTCCTCGCCGCCGGTCACCCCACCGGGGTCTCGCGCCACCAGCACGGCTCCCACCTGCGCAAAGGCGAGAGTCACCATGGAGAAGGCGATCCCGTGCACCCGCAGCGCCACCGCGCCGAGCGCCGCCGCGACGGTGGTGGCGAGCAGGACCGCCGCGATCGCCGCCTGCCACAGCGGCAGCCCCGCCTCGGTCAGGATCGCCGTGCCGTAGGCACCGCCCGCGACATAGAGGGCGTGGCCGAAGGAGAGCAGCCCTGTCCGGCCGAAGAGCAGGTCATAGCTGCTGGCGAGGCCGCCGAAGACGAGGCAGGTGGCGAGGATCTGCAGCACGCCGGTGGAGTTGAGCGGGCCGTCGAAGACACCGGGGATGGTCAGCCCGTTGAAGGGCAGCAGCGCCAGCACGATCACCACGCCGACCGGCCAGTATCGCTTGAGCAGCGTCGCGATCACGCGTTCCTTCGCCATCAGGCGTTCCTTCCCGTCAGGCCCGAGGGGCGGACCAGCAGCACCAGGGCGAGCAGCGCGATCACGCAGATCTCGCCGCTGCCGGCCGGGCCGTAGTAGTTCATGAACTGCTGGAGCACGCCGACGACGACCGCCGCCACGGCCGAACCCGTGATCGAACCCATCCCGCCGATCACCACCACGATGAAGGCGAAGATCAGCAACGACGTACCGCCGCCGGGCGAGACCGAGCCGAGGTAGACGCCCGAGAGCGCACCCGCGAGCCCCGCCGCCGCACCGCCGATCGCGAAGACCAGGGTGAACGCCTTGCGGACATCGATGCCGAGCGCCGTCACCATCTCCCGGTTCTCCACGCCGGCCCGGATGATCAGGCCGTAACGGGTCCAGCGCAGGAAGGCGAGCAGCCCGGCGAGCACGACCACGGCACCGGCGATCAGCATCAGCGAGGTCACCGGCACCTTCGCGCCGAGCACGTGCCAGACCGACTGGCTCCAGGCCGGTCGCGGGAACGCCAGCGGGTCCGGTCCCCAGATCGACTGCAGCAGCGCCACTCCCGCCAGCGACAGGCCCACGGTCACCAGAACCTGCGCGATGGTACGCGTATAGAGCGGCCGAATCATGACCAGCTCGACGAGTGCGGCGACCGCCGCAGCGGCTGCGACACCGAAGAGCGCCCCACCGGCGAACCCGAAGTGCGGCACCGCCCAGTAGGTCGCGTAGGCACCCACCGACAGGAACCAGCCGTGCGCGAAGTTGAGCACGTCGGCGAGGCCGAAGACGAGCGAGAGCCCGGACGCGATGAGGAAATAGAGACCGGCGAGCCCGAGCCCGGTGATGGTCAGCAGAACTATGGTGCTCATCCGTGGCTCCCCACGCCGAGGAGGGACTTGGTCAGCTCGGCATCGGCGAGCAGCTCGCGGGCGCCGCCCTGCCAGGCGACCTTCCCGGCGGCGAGCACCACGGCATCGGCGGCGAGCCGGCGCACCACGGCGAGGTTCTGCTCGACGAGCAGCACCGGCACCCGCTCGGCCACCCGGCCCAGCGCGTCGGCCACCTCGGTGACGACCTTCGGCGCGAGGCCCTTGGTCGGCTCGTCGATGAGGAGCAGGCGGTTCGTCACGAGCAGCACCCGGCCCAGCGCGAGCATCTGCTGCTGCCCGCCGCTGAGGGTGCCGGCCCGCTGCGCGGAGCGCTTCTTCAGCTCCGGGAAGAGGTCGAAGACGAGGTCGTAGTCGGCCGGGCCGCGTTCGGCGAGGCGCAGGTTCTCCGCCACGGTCAGCCCGCCGAAGACGCACCGGTCCTCGGGAACGTAGCCGATGCCCTTGCGGATGATCTCGTGCGTACGCCGCCCGAGGATCCGCTCACCGGCGAGGGTGACCGCGCCCGTGCCGGGGACCAGCCCGACGATCGCGCGCAGCGTGGTGGTCTTGCCGACGCCGTTGCGGCCCAGCAGCACCGTCACACCCGTCGGCGCGACAGCGAACGAGACCCCCTGCAGGATCCGCAGCCCGCTGAGGCTGACGTCGAGCCCGCTGACGTCGAGGATCGTCACAGCGCCTCCGTTCGTCACAGCGCCTCCGTTCGTCACGGCGCCTCCGTTCGTCACAGCGCCTCCCCCAGGTAGGCCTCTTGCACGGTCGGGTTCGCCATGACGGCTTCCGGCGTGTCGCAGGCGAGCAGTGAACCGTGGTGCATCACGGCGAGGCGGTCGGCGAGGCCGAGGATGACATCCATGTGGTGCTCCACCATGAGGACGGCGGCACCGGTGTGGCGGGTCAGCCCTCGGATCACTTCGACCAGGTCCGGTACGTCCTCCGACGCCACCCCGGCCATCGGCTCGTCGAGCAGCATCACGGTCGGCTCACCGGCGAGCAGCAGCGCGATCTCCAGCTTCCGCTTCTCGCCGTGCGCCAGCGTCCCCGCCAGCGCGTCACCCCGGCCGCTCAACCCGACGGTGGCGAGGTGCTGATCGGCGCGCTCCGTCACCTCGCGGAACGAACCGGCCCGGCGCCACAGCCGGAAGGACCCGCCGAGCTTCGCCTGTACGCCGAGGCGCACGTTCTCGCGTACGCTCAGCGCCCCGAAGACCGACGACGCCTGAAACGTGCGTCCCAGCCCGAGCTGCGCCCGCCGATGCGTGGCGAGCCCGCTGATGTCGGTCCCGTCCAGCAGCACCCGCCCGGCTGAGGCGCGCCGGGATCCGGTGATCAGGTTGAACAGCGAGGTCTTCCCAGCCCCGTTCGGCCCGATCACCCCGAGGAACTCCCCGCGATCAAGCCGCAGCGAAACGCCGTCGACGATGGCTATGTCCCCCACCCGCCAAGACAGCTCAACCACTTCCAACACGCGCCCAGCCCTCCTCTCCGCCCCGCCCGCCCCGCTCGCCCCTTTATTCGCGTTGATCAAGGGAAGACTCGCCGCATATCGGACACCCGAGATGGCGAGTCTTCCCTTGATCAACGGGAATTGCCGGTCCTTACTACTTCATCGCCACCGCGGGTGGGGCCGCCTCATCCGCGGTCAGCGCCTTCACCAGGGACGGGACGCCTTCGGTCAGCTTCACCTGGAACATCGGCTGCAGCAGGGCGTGGTCGGCGGCGCGGACCGTCAGTTTGCCCTTCACGCCGTCGAAGGAGTAGCCCTCCAGCGCTGTGATCATCTTCTCCACGTCGTCACCGCCCTCGGTGATGGCACGGACGATGAGCTGCGCGGCGGTGAAGCCGTCCGGGTGGAAGAGGTCCAGCGACCCGCCGGGGATCGCGGCCTTCGCCGCCGTCGCGACCGCGTTGGTCGCCGCGCCGTCGAAGTAGTGGCAGAGGAAGGAGATCTTGCCGCCGGCCGCACCGAAGACCTGGTAGGAGGCCTTCTGGTCGAGCCCGGTGACGACCGTGGTCGAGCCGAGCACACCCTGCTGGTCCAGTGCCTGCCACATCGTGGTCGCCGTCGTACCGGCCCAGGCCACGAAGACCAGGTCCGGCTTCGCCGTCATCACCTGGCTGGCGAAGGGCGTGAACTCCGTCGCCGTCGCCGGGACGAGAACGCTCGTGACCGTGGCGCCCGCACCGCCGATGACCGCCTTGACCGCCGCCTCGTTGGCCTTGCCGAACGCGCCGTCCTGGGCGAAGACCAGCACCTTCTTACCGGTGGGGTCGCCGATGAACGACTTCGCGGTCAGCACGTCCTGGTAGGACTGGCGACCGGAGCGGAACGTGTAGCGGTTGACCCCGGTGAGGCCGTCCGTCGCCGCGGCGCCCGAGATGAAGAGGACCTTGTTCTGCGCCGCGAGCGGGGCCACCTGCAGGCCGACACCCGACGCCGTCGACCCGGCGAGGATCTTGACGCCCTTGCCGATCAGGTCCTTTGCCGCCGAGACCGCCTTCGCCGGGTCACCCGCGTCGTCGGCCTGGGTGACCTCGACGGTCCGCCCGTTGACCTTGCCGGTGCCGCCGGTCGCGTAGGCGAGACCTGCGGTGAACCCCTCCATGTACTGCTTGCCGTAGCTCGCGAGCGGCCCAGACTGGGAGTAGACCAGACCGACCTTGACCGGAGCCTTCTCGTCACCCGACTGTTCACCCGTCGGGCTTGAACAACCCACCGCCGCCACCGCGACCATCATGAGGGCGGCGCCGGTCAGCGACCGCCTCGTCATCCCTGCGCTCATCGCATCTCCTGTGTCATAGCTGTTGCGCGATGACGCTAGGAGCCCGTGAGCCAGGTCACTATGTGGCCGGACACCATAACTTTGATGTCAGGTGTGTTACAGCATCGAGAGGTGGACGTGGTTGGTGTGCTCGCCGGCCGGGCCGCCCTTGCCGCTGTAGTTGTGCCAGCCCACCGCAGGGGTCCAGATCCGTCTATACCAGATCACGTAGAGCACGCCGAGCCTGCTCGCGTTCTTGATGTAGAACGACGCCAGCCTGTCCCCGTAGATCCGCTCGTCACCGGTCGCGTTGGCGTTCTCGAAGCCGTTGAAGACCGTGGACCAGTCGCAGGCGCGGCCCTTGGGGTGCTCGTAGGGACCGCCGGGGCGATAGCACGAGACGAACCGGTTGAAGAGCTTCTTACCCGTGATCGGGTCCTTCGCCGCCAGGGTCTCGGTCAGCGCGTTCATGGTGCGCGGAGTGATACGGCCGGAGGTCGTCGGGTCGTTGACGGTGGCGCTCTCCCGGGGCCAGCTCCCGTCGGAGTTGCGCTTCGCGGCCTTCGCCACCGGGGAGTTGGGGTCCACCCAGCCGGTCGCCTTGCGGCCACCGGCGGTGGAGAGGGCGAGCTCGGTCGCCTTGCGCCGCTTCTCCATCTCGGCCGCCTGGGACGCCTGCTTCTTGACCTCGATATCGATCTGGCTCTTCGCCTCGGCCATCTCGGCCTGCGCGCGGACGAGCCGGCTCAGCGCGATGTTCTGGCGCTGGGTCATCGTCTCCAACATCATGGCGCGGCCGAGGAAGGCGTCGGGTGAGTTGCTCGCGAGCAGCGCACCCACGGTGCCGAGCCGACCGGTCTGATAGGCGATGCCGGCGATGTCGCCGACCTCCTTGCGCAGCGGTCCCAGCTCCGCCTCCACCATGCGCAGCTTCACCGCGAGGTCGAGTTGCTTGCGCCGGGACGCGTCGAGCGCCGCCTCGGCCTCCAGGAAGCCGGTGGAAGCAGCCTCCAGGTTCTGCATCAGCGTTAACGGGTGATCCTCGGCCGGCGCCGTCGTGTCAGGTTCGGCGCCGGCCGCGGTCGGGGTCACCACGGCCAAGGAGAGCGCAGCAAGCACTGCGATGGCGAGCGTCAGCCATCGTCGGAGGGGTGCCGACGGCGTCACGGATGGGGTCCTTCCCTAGGCCGCCGCACAGCGTACCCGAGCGAAAGCGTCGATCGGCAGTCCCAGAACTCCATCGATATCGCTACGGAGAGTGAAAACCTCAGGCGAGAAGCGCCTGTCGCACCTGGTCGTAGACCTCCTCGTCCCGGGCGATCAGCAATCCTTGACCACTCTCGGTCATGTTGTAATCATCGCCACTAAAGCGCCGGACGACGCCGCCGGCTTCGCGGACGACGAGGGTCCCCGGCACGTGATCCCACGGCAGCACCCGCCAGAACATGGCGAATTGCTGCACGTCACGCACCACATCGGGATACTCCCGCGCCGCGCAGTGGTGGCCGGGCAGCAGCTCCCCCAGGCTCGCCGCACCCTCCTGCACGCGGGCACGAAGCTCGGGCGGCAGGAAGCGGCTCAACACCGAGCCGCGAAGTTCCGAGGTGGGTACGGGCACAGTCGCCATCGTGACCCGCTCCCCGTTGATGAAGGCACCGGAACCCGACTCCGCCATCGACATGAGCCCGGCGATCGGCTCGAAGATGACGGCGAGCCGCGGCTGTCCCGCCTGGACGAGGGCGACCATCAGTGCGAAGGGTTCCCGACCGGCCGCGAAGTTGGCGGTGCCGTCGATGGGGTCGATCACCCAGATCGGCTCCGGCCCCTGCAGCAGGTCCAGTACCGCCGGATCCGCGGAGACCGACTCCTCGCCGACGACGAGCGAACCGGGAAGCAGGTCGGTGAGGCGCAGGGCGAGCACCCGCTCGGATTCCCGATCCGCGACGGTCACCAGCTCCCCCGGTGCCTTCTCCTCGATCTCCCCCGCCTCGAGTGCCCGGAACTTCGGCACCACAACGGTCGCCGCTACCTCGCGTACGATGGATTCAACCCGATCAAGCACAGTTTGTCCCCTAACGCCATATGATCACGACCATGATCGGTCACCGTCTCGCCCGGACATTCTCCGCGCTCATGCTCGCGCTCGGCCTCGCCGGTTCCGTCGTCCTCGCGGGCTGCTCCGGTGAGGGTGCGACCGCCACCTGCGACGGCACGACCTCGTGCACGGTCACCTTCGAGCGCAAGGCCGACCCGACGACGATCAACATCCTCGGCCTCACGATCTCACTGCAGAGCGCCACGGAGAACTCGATCACACTGAAGGTCGGCGACCAGGAGATCACCCTCGACAAGGGAGCGAGCACCAGCATCGCCGGGCTGACCGTCTCCGTTGACGAGATCACCGATACCCAGGTGATCGTAAAGGCCACCCGTAACTGATCACGGGCCCCGGCCACGACCGGGTGAAGAACGTGAGAAGTCGGCGGCGTGGCGGGTGTGCCGATGTGGCATCAGAGCGTACGGTATCGGGTGAGTGCTGACGCATGATCGAAGTCGGCGTCGCTCCGACACGAAGCGGACGGGAGGAAAGCGATGCGGCCTGTGCGGTTCGTCGCCCTCTCCGAAGACGGCCAGGCTCTCGTGCTTGCTGACGAGGTCGGTCGTCTCCTCGCCCTGCCCATCGACGAACGGATCTCCGGCGCGCTCGGCTCCGACCGGATGACCAATACGGCGACGCTGACGGTCGCCGCCGGCCAGATCGATCCCAGCGTCGTGCTCTCACCGCGTGACATCCAGTCGCGGATCCGCGGTGGCGAGAGCGCCGACGACGTCGCCCGCATCGCGGGTGTGCCGGTCGATCGCGTGCTGCGCTATGCCGGACCGGTGCTGCAGGAGCGGGCGATGCTCGCTCAGCACGCGCGCCGGACCCGGCTGCGCACCTCCGACCGTGGCGCCTCGCTCGCCGAGGTCGTCGACGCGCGCCTCGCCCAGCACGGCATCGACACCGAGAAGATCTCCTGGGACGCGTTCCGCCGTGAGGAC
This sequence comes from Allocatelliglobosispora scoriae, assembly GCF_014204945.1. NCBI lineage: Bacteria > Bacillati > Actinomycetota > Actinomycetes > Micromonosporales > Micromonosporaceae > Allocatelliglobosispora > Allocatelliglobosispora scoriae. The sequence goes on along the minus strand of NZ_JACHMN010000002.1, from coordinate 3,947,045 downwards.
GGCACGTGGCGCATCGTCGCGACGTGGCCGAGCGGCAAGGCGACCGCCCAGGCGATCTGGGAGCTCGACAAGGCCCGCCAGTCGGTGACGCCCCACGACGACATGGCGCAGTATCTCTGCGCCGATCGCGCCCAGGCACCCGAGCCCGCCCCCGCGCGGGGCGAGCCGGCCCGTGGCGGGCACGGGCTGCCCGCACCTGCCGACGCGAGCCGCCGACCCAGCCGCGACCCGATCCGTTCGGGCCGCGACGCGCTGGTCGCCGCGCTCGACCGGCCGCTGGGCAACGGCCCGGGCCGCGGGCTCGACGCCACCACCGATGCACCGCGCCGCGCGCTCAGCGGTGGTGCGGCGGCGATGATCGGTGGTCAGGGTTCGGCCTTCGACGACGAGCCCGACGCGCCCAAGGAGATCCCGGCCGTGCCGTCGCTCGCGGTGCTGCGCCCGCGCCGCACCACGACGACCGAGACCGGCGACAAGCCGCGCAAGCGCCTGCCGAGCTGGGACGACGTTCTCTTCGGCGGCGCACCCGCCGCCCGCGAGAGCAGCTGAGCACCCGCTCCAGCTCGCCAACCAAGATCGCCGCAACTCTTCAAGAGTTGCGGCGTTTTGGTGTCACCTAAAAGACGCAACTCTTCAAGAGTTGGTCCTGAAACGTGGGTCAGGCGGCGAGGGGGAGGACGGTGAGCTGCTCGTAGCGCGGCTCGGGGTCCAGGTGGCTGCGGACCAGGACGAGCTCGTCGACCGTCCAGGATGGACCGGCGTGCGCGCCGAGCTTCGCCAGGTCGGACTCGACCTCGGCGGAGGTGAGCTGATCACCGGGTCGACCGAGGGTGAGGTGCGGGCGGAACGGCTTCGGGTCGGTCGGCAGCCCGGCCCGCTTGAGCTGGGTGCTCACCGCCGACGCGAGCGAGGTCAGCGAGGCGACGTCACCGTGCAGCCCGGCCCACAGGACCGTGGACGCGCCCTGGTTGAACCGTCCGCCGCCGGAGAGCCGGAGCGTCGGCAGCGCCGCCCGCTCGACCCGCCAGGAGGCGAGGGCCTTCTCCAGAGCCTCGGTGACATCGGGCAGCCGGTCGTCGTCGACCTCGCCGAGGAAGGCGACGGTCACATGCCAGTGCTCGACCGGGCTGAGCTTCACATGGGCGCCCTCGGCGGCACGCCGGCCGAGGGCCAGCGTCTCGACGAGCGACGACAGATCGGCGGCGAGCTCCTGGGGCGGATAGACCGCGACGAAGAGCCTCATCGGATGCGCATTCCGGCGTCGATCAATTCACCCTCGATTCGGACAATTTCGATCTCGTGGTCAATGTCGTCCAGCTCGGCGAGGTGCTCGGTGATGCCGAGGGCACGGCAGGCCTCGCGGAGCCGAAGGTCATAGGCATGGTCGACGGGGCTCCGCCGCTCGTCGTCGCGGGCGCCGATGGCGAGCCGCTCGGCGCGCAGTCGGCGGATCTCCTCCGCCACCTGCTCGAAGGGGAGCGCCACGACCTCGGGCTCCGGCTCGGGCTCCGCGACGGGCGCGCTGCGCGCACCCGGGAGCACCCGCAGCAGGCCGGACGCGCTGGAACGCAGGGCGGCCGGGATCGCATGCCAGCCGCCGGGCGAGGTGTCGTCGGCCGACGAACTGCTCGCCGAGACCATCGCGAGGAGCTGGCTCACCGGCGGGAAGCTCTGCCGGGGCTGCCCGAACGAACGCTCCAGCCGACCCAGCACCCGCTGCTCGCTCCACCGCTCGCGACGTCGCCGCACGGAGGCGCGGAACGCCTCGATGGCTTCGTCGGCGCAGATCACCGCAGCGATGGCGCAGGGGAGCGTGACCAGCGCGATCAGCGCGAGTGCCAGCTCCAGGGCCCGGATCACCTCCACGTCAACAGAGCTTAATCAGGAAGTGAAGTGATCGCTACGAATTTGCGACTGTCTCTCATAGACTGTCCTTACTGCGTCGCAACGCGGAGCAACCGGCGCAAGCGGCCCACCACGTCACGATCGCCATCGATGTCGACAACCCAGTCGTCGGCCCGCCGCCAGAGCCACCGGAGCATCGCCTCGGGGTCCGCGCGCACGACGGCCGCCGCCGGTGCGAGCCCGTCACCGCTCGCCGCCTCGGTCACCACGATCGCGCCGGGACCGAGCGTGACGAGCCACGCGGCGGTCCCCGTGTCGAGGCCCACGACGCTGCCGTCCAGATCGGCCTGGGAGTCGGCGTAATCTTCCGCCCACTCCGTCGAGCTGAACGCCAGGAAGCTGTGCAGCACCTCGTCGATGCCGTCCACGGCGAGGTCGGCCGGCACGGGCTGGGACTCGACGCCCGCCGCCAGCTCGGCGTCGATGCGGTGGATCACGGTCTCCTGCGCCATCCGGCGGATCCAGAAGCCGACGGTCTGGTCGGGAGTGAACCAGGTGACCGCGTGGTCGGCCGGTGAGCGCTGCTCGAACTGGGCGAGCATCTCGGCGTAGGTCCGGGCGAGGAAGACCGCCTCCGGCTCACCTGACGGCTCCGGCGGCCACGACCGCGGCCGGGCACCCAGCCGCATCGACTCGGCCTTGTGCAGATAGACGTGGGCCACGTGGTCGACGAGGTCGCCCTGCGTCCACTCCGGACAGGTCGGCACCTTGGCGGTGAGGTCGCCGTCGGCGAGTTCGCGCAGGCGGCGGAAGTCGGCGTCGAGGCACGCCAGCAGTGATTGCGTCTCCATACCCGTCACCCAACCAGCCGGGTCCGACATTACGAGGCAGCCGCGACGAGGACCCGCTCGGGGACGGGCGCCGGGGTGACGTAGAGGCGGGGCGTCGGGCGTACCTGGAGATGGAGCTTGTCGCCGGCGTGGCGCAACTGCCAGGCGAGCGCGACCAGCGCGGCGGCGAGCGAGACCGCACCGCCCAGCCAGATGCTGGCCGACGCACCGACGTGCTCGGCGACCCAGCCGATGACCGGCGCGGAGATCGGCGCGGTGCCGAGGAAGACCAGGACGTAGAGCGACATGACCCGGCCGCGGAAGGCCGCGTCGGTGCCGAGCTGTACGCGCTGGTTGGAGGCCTGGGCGAAGAGCACCATGAAGAAGCCGGTGATCACGAGCAGCCCGACCACCACCCAGTAGGAGGTGGCGATGCCGACGATGATCTCGAAGGCGCTGAAGGCGATCGCCGCGCCGAGCAGCAGGTAGACCGACGGGCGGCCCTTACGCAGGGTGCCGGCGAGCGCTCCGCCGAGTGCCCCGATCGCCAGGGCCGTGGTGAAGAGGCCGAAGGCGGCGGCACCGGTGTTGAAGACGGTCCTGGCGAGCGCGGCGAGGGTGAGCTGGAAGTTGAAGCCGGCGAAGCCGATGACGCCCATCAGGATCAGTGGCAGCCGCAGGTCCGGACGGCGCCAGACATAGGTGATGCCGTCGAGGATGCGGGCGTCGACGCGGTCGTCACCGGTACGCAGATCGGCCCGGTAGAGCTCGTCCGGGCGCAGCCGCACCAGGCCGATCAGGGTGCAGGCCGAGACGACGGCGCTGATCACGAAGATCGGACCCATGCCGAGCAGCGCGATGCCGACACCGGCGATGGCGGGGCCGACGATCCGGGCGGTGTTGAAGGCCGCGGCCGAGAGCGACAGCGCGTTGGGCAGCAGCGGGGTGCCGACCAGTTCGCTGACGAAGGCCTGGCGGACCGGGGTCTCGATCGCCTGGGCGATGCCCATGAGCAGGGCGAAGAGGTAGACGTGCCAGAGCACGGCGCCACCGGAGGCGACGAGGATCGCGAAGATGATCGCCAGCCCCGACCAGAGGCCGTTGGCGAAGAGCAGGATCTTGCGCTTGTCGTAGCGGTCGGCGAGGCGGCCACCCGGCAGGGTGAGCAGGGCGGCGGGCACGAACTGCAGGGCCATCACGATGCCGAGAGCCGTGGCGCTGTCATTGGTGAGGTGCAGGACCAGCCAGTCCTGCGCGATCACCATCATCCACGTACCGATGAGCTTGATGAGCTGGTTGGTGGCGAAGAGGCGGTAGTTGCGCACCTGTAGTGACCTGAACATGGCCTTCACCGCTTCTTGCCTCCGCTGCGTCTCGTCTTCTCAGCGGACGGAGGTGCTCAGCCTCGCGCGATCCGTCCCAGGATCGACGCGGCGCTCGTGAGAACGCCGCGTTCCTCCGGGGTCAGCTCGGCGAGGCGAGCGGCCAGCCATTCATCGCGTAACCGTTCGAACTGATCGTGGATCTCGCGCCCGACATCGGTCGCGGACAGGATGACCTGCCGCCCGTCGGTCGGGTGCGGGGTGCGCTGGACCAGGCCGCGCTCCTCCAGCTTCGCCACGATCTTGGTCATCGTGGGTGGCTGGACGCGCTCGACGTCAGCGAGCTCGCGAGGCGTCATTGCCCCGGCGAGCTCCAGGCTGGCGAGTGCGCTGAGCTGGGTAACCGTGAGATCGCCGACCGGGCGGGCCTGTCGGACCCGCCGGTTGAGCCGGAGGATGGCATCCCGAAGCGAGACTGCGAGCTCTGTCGCGGTCGTTTCCTCAGCCATCACCGGCAACTCCGTCACGATACTTAGGTTAGCTAATAAGCCTGGCTAATGAAAGGGCAATACGGGCCACAGGCCCCTTACGCTTAGTTGATCACTGCTTCGATCGCGCCGCGGGCGAAATAGACGACGAACAGAGCTGAGACAACCCAGAGCAGCGTCGGCACCTCGCGCGCCTTGCCACGCACCAGCTTAATCAGGGTGTACGCGATGACGCCCGCGCCGATGCCGTTGGAGATGGAGTACGTGAACGGCATGATCACGATCGCCAGGAAGGCCGGGATCGCGATCTCGTAGTCCGCCCAGTCGATGAGCTTGATGCTGCTCATCATCAGGAACCCGACGACGACCAGCGCCACCGAGGCCGCCTCGAAGGGCACGACGAGCACCAGCGGCGCCACGAACATCGCCAGCAGGAACAGCGCGCCCGTCACCAGGTTGGCGACACCGGTCCGGGCACCCTCGGCGACCCCCGACGCGCTCTCGATGTAAGAGGTGTTGCTCGACACACTCGCCGCCCCGCCGGCCGCCGCCGCCACCGAGTCGACGAGCAGGATCTCCCGCGTCCGCGGCGGCATCCCGTCCGGGCCGATGAGACCGCCCTCGGGACCCGCCTGCTGCCCGACCGCGACCATGGTGCCCATCGTGTCGAAGAAGTCCGTCAGCAGCAGCGTGAAGACGAACATCACCGCGACGATGAAGCCGGCCTCCTGCCACGAGCCCAGCAGGCTGAACTTGCCGAGCAGGGAGAGATCGGGCAGGTCGAAGACCTTGTCGGGCCACGACGGCACGTTGAGGCTCCACCCCGCAGGCTTCGATCCGCCCAGCGACGACCCCACCTTGGCGAAGGCCTCGACGATGATCGCCAGCACCGTGGAGACCGCGATGCCGATGAGGATCGCCGCCTTGACCTTCCGGACCACCAGCACGATCGTGAAGAGCAGGCCCAGCACGAAGACGAGGCCCGGCCAGGTGATGATCCGGCCGCCGACGCCCAGCCCGATCGGCGGACCGCTCGACTGCATGGTGCTGCGGACGAACCCGGCGTCCACGAAACCGATCACGGTCAGGAAGAGGCCGATGCCGACCCCGATCGCGATCTTCAACTGTGCCGGGACGCTGTGGAAGATCTTCTCCCGCAGCCCGGTCAGGACGAGCACGCCGATGATGAGGCCCTCGATGACGACGAGGCCCATCGCATCGGCCCACGTCATCTTCGGCGCGATCTCGTAGGCGACCATCGCATTGACCCCGAGGCCCGCGGCGAGCGCCAGGGGGAAGCGGGCCAGCGTACCCATCAGGATGGTCATCAGGCCCGCGACCAGCGCGGTCGCGGCAGCAACCGCGACCGGATCGAGCGTCGCGCCGAACTTGTCCTTGCCGCCGCCGAGGATGAGCGGATTGAGCACCACGATGTAAGCCATCGTGAAGAAGGTGGCCAAGCCACCACGAACTTCGCGGGACAACGTTGAGCCGCGAGCACTGATCTCGAAGTAACCGTCGAGTGTCATCGCCATGCGCCGCATGTTGACACAGATCCTTATGCAACGAAAGCAGATCCCCGCTGTGCGGCGTGGCTACCCATGGGGAAGAATGTCCATGTGACCAGGACTGCCGCCCGTTCCGCTCGTCTCGACCAGGCATGTGCAGATGCGGTGGATGTCGCGCGCGCTGCGATCACCGCTGCGGACGACGATCAGGTCGGCGACCACCTCGAGGTGATCGCCGAAGGCGAGCGCCTCGTCACCCACCACTTCACCTGCGGTCTCGCCGGCTATCGGGGCTGGCTGTGGGCCGTCACGGTGACCCGTGCGCCCCGCTCCAAGCAGGTCACCGTCTGCGAGACGGTCCTGCTCCCCGGCTCCGACGCGCTGCTCGCGCCGGGTTGGCTGCCGTGGGAGGAGCGCCTGCGCCCCGGCGACCTCGGCATCGGCGACCTGCTCCCCACCGCGCCCGACGACGAGCGGCTGACGCAGGGCTACCTGCTCTCCGACGACCCCGGTGTCGACGACGAGACCTGGGAGCTCGGCCTCGGCCGCCCCCGGGTGATGAGCAAGGAGGGCCGCGAGGACACCGCCGCCCGGTGGTATGAGGGCGATCACGGCCCCAACGCGCCCATCGCCGAGGCCGCGCCGCGCACCGCGCGCTGCGTCTCGTGCGGGTTCATGCTGATGATGGCCGGTTCCATGCGCCAGGCCTTCGGCGTCTGCGGCAACGTCTACGCCCCCGACGACGGCCGGGTCGTCTCGCTCGACCACGGCTGCGGCGCGCACTCCGAGATCTTCATGGACGTCGTGCCGCCCGTCGAGGAGCTCCCGACGATCTACGACGACAACGCGGTCGAGTCGGTCTGAGCGTCCCGCGACCGCCGGATGCGGCGGTTGCGGTCGTGCACGACCATCAGGCCGAGGCCCGGCAGAGCGACGACGAAGCCCGCCACGCAGATCCAGATCCAGCTCGTGGGGGCGTCGGCGAGCCAGCAGACGAGCCCGGCCAGCACCCAGATCGCCATGCCGCCCAGCACGAACGGCACCATGGGCGGATCGAGCGGCTTCACCTCAGGCATTTGCTCCCCAGACACGCCCACAGACTACCTGCCGGTTGGCTAGTGCCGCCGCCACTTGTTGATCACCCGTTGGCTGGCGCCTTGATCGCACCTTCTTGGGGGAAAACGGTGTGATCAAGCTGCTTGATCACACCGTTTTCCCCCAAGAAGGTGCGATCTTCGAGGGGTCGGGCGGCGTGGCGGGGAACCCGTTAGGAAGATCGGTCAGGCGTCGCGTAGACTCGCTTACCGTTGCCGCCTTAGCTCAGTCGGTAGAGCGTCTCACTCGTAATGAGAAGGTCAACGGTTCGATTCCGTTAGGCGGCTCCACAACGAAAGGCCCCAGCTCACGCTGGGGCCTTTCGTCATGCCGGGCCTACTGGGTGGCGACGAGTTCGGCCCTGGCGGCTTCCTCCTCCTGTTTGCGCAGGATGCCGTCGCGGCCGTCGTACGCGAGGAACTTGGGCAGTGCCGCCGCCAACGCCACGGTGCCGATGATGCAGAGCACGCCGCCCCAGACGACGGACCCGCCGATGCCGACGAACCTCGCCATGCCGCCACTGCGTACGCCGCCGAGCAGCGGTCCCGTCGTGTAGGAGATCATCTCGATCCCGGCGAGCCGTCCGCGCAGGTGGTCGGGGATGGTCTGGTTCCAGATCGTCGAGCGGAAGATACCGGAGATCATGTCGGCGGCCCCGGCGAGCAGCAGTCCCACGATGGCGAGCCAGAGCGAGTGGGAGAGCCCGAAGACGATGATCCCGACGCCCCACAGGCCCGCCGCGATGATCACCGCGAGGCCGTGCCGGTGGATCCGCTTGGTCCAGCCCGAGGTGAGCGTGGCGAGCATCGACCCGGCGCTCGGTGCGGCGTAGAGCAGGCCCAGCACGGCAGGTCCGCCGAGCTTCTGGGCGAAGAAGGGGTAGAGGGCCTGCGGCATGCCGAAGAACATCGCGTTGATGTCGACGAGATAGGTCCCCATCAGCTCGGGGCGGTTCTTGGCGTACCGGAGACCGGTCATGACACTGCGCAACGACGGCCTGTCGGCTGCCTCCGGGGGTGGGACCGCCTTCATCAGGGCCAGGCAGGCGAGGCCGACGGCGAAGGTCGCGAGGTCGATGCCGTAGACCCAGCCGAGACCGGGTCCGGCGCCGAAGACCGCGATGAGCAGCCCGGCCGCCGCCGGGGCGCCGAGCGAGGCGATCTGCATCCGGAACGAGTTGAGCGCGCTCGCCGCGGGAATGTCCTCCATCGGGACGAGGCGCGGGGTGAGCCCTTCGAGTGCGGGCCGCTGCAGCCCGTCGATCGCCGCCGAGAGCGCCGCGACGACGAAGAGGAGCCAGAGCTGCGGCTTGCCGAGGATGGCGTTGAGGAGCAGGAAGCCGGTCATCGCCATCTGTGCGATCTCGCCGCCGACGACGAGGATGCGCCGGTCGACATAGTCGGCGAGGGCACCGCCGACGAAGGCCATGAAGAGCAGCGGAACGAGTTCGCAGACCCCGATGAGCCCGACCATGAGCGGGTTGTCGGTGATCTTCGCGACCTGAAACGGAATGGTGATATATGTAATGAACGACCCGAAGCTCGAGACCGAGAGCGCGATGAAGAGCAATCGGAAGTCCCGGTAGCGCTTCAGGGGGCTCAGGTCCATGGCGAATCGTCTGCTCACAGGCGCGATGGTGCACGTCACGGCCCAGCCTGTCCAATGAGTTTCACCGGTTTTCCCTCCGAGTAGGAGAAACCAACATCAGGATGGTCATATGACGCGTCCAGGTGTGCAGCTCTCGAAACGTCAGCTCTACTGGCTGCTCGCCGGCCTCATGCTCGCGATGCTGCTCGCGGCTCTCGACCAGACGATCGTCGGCACCGCCCTGCCCACGATCGTCGGCGAGCTCGGCGGCCTGAGCCACTACTCATGGGTGGTCACGGCCTACCTGCTCGCCTCGACCGCGTCGACCCCGCTCTACGGCAAGATCTCCGACCTCTACGGGCGGCGCCCGGTCCTGCTCTTCGCGATCGGCATGTTCCTGCTCGGCTCACTGCTGGCAGGCCTCTCGCAGAACATGACGCAGCTCATCATCTTCCGCGGCGTGCAGGGTCTCGGCGCCGGCGGTCTGATGACGCTCGCCTTCACCATCGTCTCCGACGTGGTGCCGCCCCGCGAGCGCGGCCGCTACCAGGGATTCTTCGGCGCCGTCTTCGGCGTCTCGTCGGTGGCCGGGCCGCTCGTCGGTGGATACTTCGCCGAGCACAACTGGCGCTGGATCTTCTACATCAACCTGCCGCTCGGCATCATCGCGCTCATCCTCTGCAACCAGGTGCTGCGCCACGTCAACGTCCCGCACCGCCAGCACAAGATCGACTGGCTGGGTGCCGCAGCGATGGTCGCCGGTGTGAGCTGCCTGCTGCTCGCGCTCTCCTGGGGCGGATCCGAGTACGCCTGGGGCTCCCCCACGATCATCACGCTCTTCGTGGCCGGTGCCATCCTGAGCGCGCTGTTCATCTACATCGAGACGAAGGCAGTCGAGCCGATCCTGCCGCTGCGCCTGTTCAAGAACCGGACCTTCTCGCTCAGCAACGCGGCGAGCTTCGTCGTCGGCTTCGCGATGTTCGGCTCGATCATCTACATCCCGCTCTACCTGCAGATCGTCAAGGGCGCGACACCCACCGCGTCCGGACTGCTGATGCTGCCGATGATGGCCGGCATCATCTTCACCTCGATCATCGTGGGCGCGGCGACGGCGAAGATCGGCCGCTACAAGTGGTTCCCGGTCGTCGGCATCGCGACGATGGCGGTCGGCCTCTTCCTCTTCAGCCACCTGAAGGTCACGTCGCCGCTGTGGGTCTCGTTCATCTACATGGTCGTCGTCGGCATCGGCCTCGGCATGTCGATGCAGACCCTCATCCTCGGTCTGCAGAACGCCATCGACCCCAAGGACCTCGGCGCGGGCACCTCCACCTCGACCTTCTTCCGGTCGCTCGGTGGTTCCTTCGGCGTCGCGATCCTCGGCACGGTGCTCAACAACAACCTCGCCACGAAGCTCGCCGACGCGATGCCCGCCGCGCTGCAGCAACTGCCCGCCGACATCGCCGCCAGGTTCAAGGACCAGGTGATCACCATCGCGTCACCGGCGCAGATCAAGCTGCTCCCCGGCCCGCTGCGCAACGCCGTCGAGACCGCGCTGACCGGATCGCTGCACCCGGTCTTCCTCATCTCGTCGCTGGTCGCGGCGGTCGGCGTCCTGATCGCGCTGGGCATCCCCGACCTGAAGCTGCGCAGCGGCCCGCCGCCGGTCTCGGTCAACGAGCCCGACGACGACGTCGACAGCGACGCGGACTCGCAGGCAGCCGAAGCCGCGGCACACACCCAGACCATGATGTGACGCCGTGCGTCAGTGGACCTGGAGGATCCCGGTCCGCTCGAAGTTGGCGAGATCCTGCAGGACCAGCTGGTGGAAGTCGCTCAGCGGCATCTCCGACGGGTGGAAGAAGCCGGCGTCGGCCGCCTCCTCCGGATCGGGCTTGAGCTCGCCGCTGACGTCGGTCAGCAGGTAGGACATCGAGATGTGCTGGTAGGTGTGTCCGAACACGTTGGTGTAGGTGAACTGCGAGCCGCTGTAGAACGCGAACGGCGTCGCCAGCCCGGCCTTGATGCCGGTCTCCTCCCACACCTCCCGGACCACGCACTCGTCGAGCGACTCGCCCAGCTCCATGCCACCGGCGGGGAACGACCAGCTGCCGTTGTCCACGCGTTTGATCAGCAAGAACCGGCCCTGATCATCGCGGACGAGACCGCGAGCTCCGACGAACAGGAGCGTCTCATCGGGAAATGCGGCACGTAGCTTGCCGTGGTAGGACGCCCACCACTCTTCCTCGGCTGTCACGCCGCCAAACTACCGCTTCGATGCGACATCACGCAGCCTTCTTGGCCGCGGCCTTCTTCGCCGCAGTCGACTTGGCCGGTGCCGCCTTCTTCACGGCGGCCTTCTTGGCGGCGGGCTTGGCGGGTGCGGCGGGCTCCGCGGCCGGCTCGTCCTTGCGCGCCGCGCGGGCCCCGCTCGACGGAGGCCTTCAGCGCCGCCATCAGGTCGATCACCTCGCCCGGCTCGGTCTCCGGCTCGGCAGCGGCAACGACCTCCTTGCCCGCCACCTTGGCGTCGATGACCTGCTGCAACGCCTCGCGATAGGAATCGGTGAACTCGTCCGGGTGGAACTCGCCCGCCATCGACTCGATCAGCGACGCGGCCATCTGCAGCTCCTGCTTGCGCAGGTCGACATCCTTCTCCAGGAAGCCGAAGGCGGGATCACGCACCTCGTCGGGCCAGAGCATCGTGTTGAGGACGAGCACGTTGTCGCGTACCCGCATGGCTGCGAGCTGCTCGCGCTGTCGCAGCGCGACCTTGACCACCCCGATCTTCCCGGCCTGGGCGAGCGAGTCGCGCAGCAGGAGATAGGGCTTGACGCCCGCGGCGCCGTCGGGTTCGAGGTAGTAGCTCTTGCTGTAGAGGATCGGGTCGATCTGCTCGGCGGGCACGAACTCCAGCACCTCGATCGAGTGCGAGCTGGCGAGCGGCAGATCGGCGAGGTCCTCGTCGGTCAGGATCACCAGCTCGCCACCGCCGACATCGAGCCCCTTGGCGATCTGGTCGAAGGTGAGCTGCTTGCCGCAGATCTTGCAGACGCGCTGGTAGGAGATGCGCCCGCCGTCCTCCGGGTGCACCTGATGGAAGCGGATGTCCTTCTCCTCGGTCGCGGAGTAGAGCTTGACCGCGATCGCGACCAGCCCGAATGACACCGCGCCCTTCCAGATCGCCCTCATACGAACCAGATTCGCATATTCTGTGGGCATGCGGGTCGAGATCGACGGGAGGCAGCTTGATCTCTCAAATCTTGACAAACCGCTCTACGAGGATGGTTTCACCAAGGGTGAGGTCATCGACTACTACACGCGCATCGCGCCGGTCCTGCTGCCGCACCTCGCCGACAGGCCGCTGACCAGGATCAGATTCCCATCGGGTACGCACACCGCCGGCTTCTTCGAGAAGAACGCCCCGGCCGGCACCCCGTCGTGGATCCCGCGTACCCCCGACGGCCTCATCGTCTGCGAGGAGCTCGCGACGCTGGTCTGGCTCGCCAACCTCGCCGCCCTGGAGCTGCACACCCCGCAGTGGCGGGTCGGCAGCCCCGACCGTCCCGACATGGTCGTCTTCGACCTGGACCCCGGTCCCCCGGCAGGCCTGGACGAGTGCCGCACGGTCGCCCTGGCGATCAAGGACCGCCTGGCGCTCGACGGCCGGGAAGCCTTCGCCAAGACCTCGGGCCGCAAGGGCATGCAGGTCAGCGCCGCCTGGACCGGCAACGCCGACGAGGCGCAGTCCTATGTCAAGGCGATAGCGGCAGAGTTCGCCAAGGCGGCACCGGGGCAGATCACCGACCGCATGGTCGTCGCCGGCCGCACCGGGAAGGTCTTCATCGACTGGAGCCAGAACAACCCGTCCAAGACCACCGTCACCGCATACTCCCTGCGGGCGGGCCCTATCCCCACGGTCTCCACCCCCCTGTCCTGGCCAGAGGTGGCCAAGGGGGGATTCACCCCGGAAACCTTCACCCCCGCCGAAACCCTGCACCGCGTCACCACGACCGGCGACCTTTATTCGCGTTGATCAAGGGAAGACTCGCCATGTCGGGGGTCCGATATGCGGCGAGTCTTCCCTTGATCAACGCGAATTTTCGGGGTTACGGCGTGAGGGAGTCGGCGTCGACGATGGTGTAGGCGTAGCCCTGTTCGGCCAGGAAGCGCTGGCGGTGAGCCGCGTACTCGGTGTCTATCGTGTCCCTCGACACCACCGTGTAGAAGTGGGCCTGGCGGTGGTCGCCCTTGGGGCGCAGGACCCTGCCCAGGCGCTGGGCCTCCTCCTGGCGGCTGCCGAAGGTGCCGCTGACCTGGATCGCGACGGCCGCCTCGGGGAGGTCGATGGAGAAGTTGCCGACCTTCGACAGGATCAGGGTGCGGATCTCACCGGACCGGAACGCGTCGAAGAGCCGCTCGCGCTCCTTGTTGGTCGTCGCGCCCTGGATGATCGGGGCGTCGAGGAACTCCCCCAGCTCGTGCAGCTGGTCCAGGTAGGCGCCGATCACGAGCACCTGCTCGTCGGGGTGCTTGTCCACGATCGCCTTCACCACGGGGAGCTTGGTCCGGGCGGTCGCGGCGAGGCGGTAGCGCTCCTCGGCCTCCGTCAGGGCGTAGGCCATCCGCTCCTCGTCGGTGAGCGTGACGCGTACCTCGACGCACTCGGCCGGCGCGATCCAGCCCTGCGCCTCGATGTCCTTCCACGGCGCGTCGTAGCGCTTCGGCCCGATCAGGCTGAAGACGTCGCCCTCCTTGCCGTCCTCGCGGACGAGCGTGGCGGTGAGGCCGAGCCGCCGCCGGGCCTGGAGGTCGGCGGTGAAGCGGAAGATCGGTGCCGGGAGCAGGTGCACCTCGTCATAGATGATCAGGCCCCAGTCCCGGGCCTCGAAGACGTTGAGGTGCGGGAAGGTGCCACCACGACGCATCGTGAGCACCTGGTAGGTCGCGATCGTGACCGGGCGGATCTCCTTGCGTTCGCCCGAATACTCCCCGATCTCCTCCTCGGTCAGGTTGGTCCGCGCGATCAGCTCGCGCTTCCACTGCCGACCGGCGACCGTGTTGGTCACGAGGATCAGCGTCGTGGCCTTGACATCGGCCATCGCGGCAGCGCCCACCAGCGTCTTGCCCGCACCGCAGGGGAGCACGACGACACCGGAGCCGCCGGCCGCGAAGTGCTGGACCGCTTCGCGCTGATAACCGCGCAGCGTCCAGCCGTCCTCCGCGAGGTCGATCTGGTGCGCCTCGCCGTCGACATAGCCCGCGAGGTCCTCGGCGGGCCAGCCGAGCTTCAGCAGCGCCTGCTTGAGCCGGCCCCGCTCGGACGGGTGCACCTGGATCGTGTCGGCGTCGATCTGCGCGCCGAGCATCCCGGCGAGCTTCTTCGACTTGGCGACCTCGATCAGCACCATCCGGTCCAGCCCGCGCAGCACGAGACCGTGCACCGGATCGGCGACGAGCTGGAGCCTGCCGTAGCGGTCCATCGTCTCGGCGACATCGACGAGCAGCGCGTGCGGCACCGGGTAGCGCGAGAAGCGCAGCAGGGCATCGACGACCGCCTCGGCGTCGTGGCCCGCCGCGCGCGCGTTCCACAGCCCCAGCGGCGTCAGCCGGTAGGTGTGCATGTGCTCCGGCGAGCGCTCCAGCTCGGCGAAGGGCGCGATCGCCATCCGGCAGGCGGTGGCGTCGGCGTGGTCCACCTCCAGCAGCAGGGTCTTGTCCGACTGAACGATCAGGGGTCCGCCCGACACTTCATGACCTCCGGGTTGGCTGACGATGACCCTCCATGGTGACACGTCCCGAGGGAGACCGCGTTTCGCCGAAGGAGACAACCTCGCCGGAACCTGTCCAAACGGTCACACCGGGCTCACCGAACGGACCATTCGGGGGTCCGACCGCAACCTCTGCATACCGCCTATGCGTCCCTCGGTTGCATGCACGTTCGGGGGCGTCCAACGGGGGCGAACGATGCCTGCAATGCAAAACGGGGATGGCGCCGGCGGTTCTCCGCCGGCGCCGCCATCGATTGAGGCTATCGATCGCGAGCGTTGTTGCGCCAGACCGCTCCGACCACCGAGACCACGATGAGCAGCAGCAGCGCCGTGCCGACCGATTCTCCGGCGGCGTCGAGCAGGTGCCGGTCGAGCACCAGCCAGGCGAAGAAGAACCAGGCGACGAGCCCCAGGGCAACCGCCACCGTGACGGCCCGGGCCGCGCGTGAGATGCCCGGCGACTTCGCCGTCTCCTCCGGCTGGCCCAGTTCCGGCTCCGTTGTCATTGCCGCCCTCCCGCGTTCGAGCGCAGTCCCGACCACCAGACTGGCACGCGAAACGCCCGTATGAGGAGTTTTCGCCGACACTGCCCGGACGAGCGCGCGGACCCCGCCTGAGCGGCGCGTCTGTCCATCCCGGAAGAGCCGGGCGGGGCTATCGAGAATGTGCTACCAGCGGTTAATGTCTCGGTGCAACCGGACGCCGATCTTCCACGTGTACCGGGAAGAATCGACACCGTTGGTCGGGGAGGGCCAGATGCGAGCTGAGCATCGAACGATCCGCAGGGCCGGCGCGCTGGCGCTTGGTGCCCTGTTCCTACTGACCGGCTGCGGACCCACGGACAACGTGGCCGCACCCCAAGAACCGGTGGCACAGACCAGCAGCGCCCCCGCGACGAGTACGGCGGCGATCCAGCCGTCCCCGTCCGCCAAGCCGACGCCCACCAAGGCGGCGGCCGGCACCGGAGGCGGCGGTGCGGCATCCTCGCCGTGCCCGCTCGGCTCGAAGCTGAGGGACGTCGAGACGGCCCTCGCCAAGATCGGCACCTACGGCGCGATCGTCGCCGACGGAAAGCTGAGCGCCGGGGACTGCGCCACCATCAAGGCCTTCCAGAAGCGGATGGGGATCTCCCCCGCCAACGGCAAGGCAGGCGAGACCACGGCCGCCGTCGCGAAGCGCATCGCCGCCACCGACCCGGCCACCTGCAAGGCCGGTAACGCCACCATGGCCTGCGTCGACCTGACTCACCAGACCTTCTACATCATGTCGGGCGGCAAGGTGGTCCTCGGACCGACCGTCACCCGGACCGGCATGAAGGGGTTCGCCACCACGGCGGGCACCTACGGGATCAACGACCGCAGCACGAAGCACTGGTCGCGTCCCTACAAGGTCTGGCTGCCCTACTGGCAGCACTTCAACGACGGCATGGGCCTGCACGAGACCACCACCTACATCCACAACACGGGCATCGGCTCGCACGGCTGCGTCAACCTGCTCCACAACGACGCGGTCAAGGCATACTCGCTGCTCGGCTACGGCTCCAAGGTGCGCCTCTACGGTCGGCGCATCGGCACCTGATCGGTAGAACGCCTGTTATTGCGTATCGAGGACGGCCGCGGTGACTCGACTCAGCGCGAATGTGTGCAGGGTCTGGGTGCGGTCGTCCTCGGCGCGTAGGTAGCCCGCGCCGATCGAGACCGGGCGCACCAACCGCGACGCCGTCGAGCCGTGCGCGTCGACGTAGCCGACCCAGACCTTCGCCTTGTCCCGCACCGCCTGCTGCAGCACCGCCAGCGCCTCCGTGTGCGCCTGAACGGCGGTCAGCCCATCGACGGGACCCCCTGTCGCCGCACGGACCGCCAGGGGCGCTCGGCGGGCCGCCCGACTCGCGGCGTCGCCGCGCCGGATCTGCTCCACGATCCCCAGCAGTCGCGGCCGGGTCAGCCCGGCGGTCAGGTCGATCGCCGGACTCACCGGCGGCCGCGCCACCGACCGGCGCAGCTTGGGCCTGGTCAGCACGACCGCACCGGTCGAGTCCTCCGGGGACGGTGCATAGCCCGCCTCGCGCAGCGCCGTCAGCAGCCGCCCCGCCTGGCTCACCGTGATCAGCACCGTCGGCGCCAGCCGCCGCAGCCCCAGCGCGCTCAGCCGCCGGTCCGCGAGCACGGTCGCGATCAGCGCCTCGTCATCGCTGCGCAGATAGGCCCCGGCCGAGCCGGTCCGCAAACCGCCGTGGGTACGCGCAGCATCGTCGATCAGGTAGGTGAGCCCCTGCGGCACCGGCGTCCGGGACCGGCGGGCGAAGAGCGAGTGCAGGTCGGCACCGGCGTAACCGGCGTCGAGCGCCCGCCGCAGGCTGGCCTGGGTCACCCGGTAGACCACGGCACCGCCACCGGATTCGTGGTCGGCGACGAGATCGAGCTCCGCCGCGAGACCGGCCTCCGGCGGCCCCGGCACGACGACCGTCAGGTCCCCCTGGATCAGGAACTCGGTCACCGGCGGCGGCAGCAGTGCGGCGAGCGCCACGGCGGCCGGGTTCTGATCGCGCGGGCGGTCACCGCTCGGCCCTCGACCCAGCGGATCGTCCGGCTCGTCGGGCACGACCAGCGGCAATGCGTAAGAGGCGAGGCCGCCGTAACCCGTGAAGCCCAGCTCCGCAGCCTCCGACAGCACCCCGAGATAGAGCTGCTCACGACCTCGGACCCGCAGCGGCGTATGCCAGGCGAGCACCTCGACGAGCTGCTCCGGGGTGGGCGTGACGCCGGGCGGCAGTGCCCGCAGCGTCGCCTTGCGCAGCACGGGTGCGCCGGCTCGCTCCGCCTCCGGAGCGAGTGCCGTGATCGCCCGGTCCCGCTCGTCGCGCTGACCGATCAGGGCCGCCTGCCTCGGCATCGCCAGCCACGCCGTGGCGAGCACCGCCCACCGTTGCGCGACGGTCTCGGTGCGCCATCCGTCATATGCGGCGCTCGGCAGATAGATCGTCTCGATCGAGGTCTCCAGCTCCGCGACGAGGCCCGCCGCGTAGACGATCTCGATCAGCAGCGCCGCCAGCGGCTCGGGCAGGTCGGCCGACTTGGCGAGGCGGCGCAACGGCAGCACGCCCATGCCACCGGCACGCAGCACGGGCGGCGGATCGGCGGCGAGCGCCTCGATCAGGGCTTCTGCTTGGCGTACCACAGACATGACCTGGCCTGCGGCGGCGCGGTCGATGGCCGCCTGCGCACGCGACGGCGGCGGCAGCTCCGGGGCCGCCGGATGGAGCGGTCCGAGCGGCCCGGCGTCGCGGCGCAGCAGCAGCCCCAGCTCGCGCGGGAGCTCCACGGTCTGGTGGTCGACGCGCACGAGGAGGTGCTGTCCGATGAGGCCCAGCAGGGTCTCGGACGGTTCGGTGAAGGTGCCGACGGGCGGGCCCTCGGCGAGCCGGTCCAGCACCGCCCGAGCCTCCGGCGGTGCCGCGAGCAGAGCGCGGCGGACGCGAGCGGGGTCGGCCATGAGCGCAGCCGTCTGCTCGTCGAGGGCGTCCGCCGGGCGGCCCAGCCCGGCGATGTAGTGCCCGCGGACCTCGTCGACGGCACCGGCGACCCGGAGCTCGTCATCGGGTCCATAGAGCAGGAAGAGCGTGATCAGCTCCTGCACGGCGCTGCGGACGCGGGTCGGCTCCGGCCCGCCGGTCGGCACCGCGGCGAGCGCGATGATCGCGTCGGCGGAGGTGTAGCCGTCGTCGGACCGGGTCAGCCGGGCCGCGTCGAGGATCTCGAGCGTGAAGAGGTCGAGCCCGTCGAGGACGCGTGCCACCGAGAGGCGGGTCTGCGCCCGCGCGGCGAGCACCCCCATGTCGGCGGGGATCGGGGTGACCAGGTCGGGTCGGGCCCGCAGGAGTCCGCCCAGCGCCTCATCTGTCAGCGCGCGGAGCCGTTCGGCGAATGAGGTGCCCATCCCCTCTACGCTAGCGCCCGCGCCGGGTGCGGTGGGGCACGACCGTCAGTGGCATATCCCCGTTGGTTGATTGGGCCACGATCGTTAGCCTTATCGACGGGCCGCGCGACGCGGCTGGAGTCGAGTTGACGCACAGTTCCAAGAAGGCAGGGATCAGCGGTGCCTACCGGTCGGGTCAAGTGGTATGACGCCCAGAAGGGCTACGGCTTCGTCACGAGCGACGAGGGCGGCGACGTGTTTCTGCCCAAGACCGCGCTACCCGCCGGCGTCACCGAGGTCAAACAGGGCCAGAAGATCGAGTTCGGTGTCGTCGAAGGACGCAAGGGCGCGCAGGCGATGTCTGTGCAGGTCCTCGACGCGCCGCCGTCGCTGACGCAGGCACGGGCGGACGCGCAGCGCCGCTCGCCGGACGAGCTCAACACGCTCATCGAAGACATGATCAAGGTCTTGGAGTCGAAGATCCTCCCGGACCTGAAGCGCGGCCGGCACCCCGACCGCAAGATGGGCCAGAAGATCGGCGAGGCGCTCCACGTGGTCGCCCGCGAACTGGAGAGTTAGTCCCTTCTCAAGCGGTGGTGGCCTTCAACAGGGCTGCCACCGCTCGCTCTCCGTCGGGGCCGAGGTTCTCGGTGAACTCGTTGACATAGAGCGCGATGTGCGCGTCGACGACCTCCGGCTCCATCTCCTGCGCGTGCGACAGGACGTAGTCCCGGCTCAGCGACGGATCGGCCCAGGCCGTCCGCACGGATTGCCGGATCCACTCGGCTGCCTCGACCGGGTCGACGGCTCCGCGCTTGGCGAGGATCGCACCGAGCGGGATCGGCAGCCCGGTGTCGGTCTCCCACCACTCGCCCAGGTCGACGAGCTGGGTCAGGCCGTAACGCTGGTAGGTGAAGCGGGCCTCGTGGATGACGAGCCCGGCATCGAATCGACCCGCCGCGACCCCCGGCATGATCTCGTGGAACGGCACCACGACGACCTCCCGAGGCACCTGACCGGATTGCTGGGCCCAGAGCCGCATCAGCAGGTAAGCCGTCGTCCGCTCCCCCGGCACGGCGACCACCCCGTCGTGGAACCCCTGGCCGTTGGTGAGCAGCAGCGGACCGCAGCCCCGCCCGAGCGCGCCGCCGCAGGGCAGCAGCTCATAGGTGTCCAGCAGCCACGGCAGCGCCGCGTAGGAGACCTTGACCAGGTCGAACCGCCCGTCGAGCGCACTGGTGTTGGTCACGTCCACGTCGGCGAAGGTGACGTCGAAGCTCGGCGCTCCCGGCACCAGCCCGTGCACGAGCGCGTGGAAGACGAACGTGTCGTTCGGGCAGGGTGAGAAGGCGATCGAGAGGCTCACCGCCCCACCGTATGCCCCCAGCCGGCAGCGGCGCTCGTGAGGGCCGACAGTGCCGCCCCGATGCGCCAGGAACCCCGATCGCGGGGTCCGATCGCGTTGGAGATCGCCCGCAGCTCGCCGAACGCGATGCCCGCGCCCGCGGCGGCAGCCGCGACACCGCCACCCTCCATCGCCTCAGCGACGGCGTCGGGCCAGCGGCGGCGTACCTCCGCGGTCCCCGCCGCGGTCCCGGTGACCGTGGAGACGGTGAGGATGTCACCGATCTCGGCGCCCGGCAGCGCTGCGACCAGCTCGGCCAGCAGCGCCGCGTCGGCCGTCGTGATCGCCGAACCGAAGCCCAGCTCGTCGATGGGGATGAACCCGTCCGGTGCATCGGCGCCCAGGTCCGCGATGATGCTGCGGGCCGCGACGACGAGGCCGCCGAGCTCGGTCCGGTCGGCGAACCCACCCCCGATCCCCACCGAAACCACCCGGGTGTACGCCGACCCGCGCCCCTCGGCGAGCGCCAGCAGTCTCGCGGTCCCGGCCGCTGCCGCCGCCGGACCGACACCGACTGCCGCCACGGTCAGCAGCTCCGGATCGATCCCGGACAACCCGGCCCGGAATGCGTCGGCCTCGGCCTCGACAGCCGTCACCACCAGCGTCGTCATGTGCTCCCTCTCCTGCCCGTGGCGGGCTCGCCAGTGGTCGTGTGCCCTGCCCGTTGCGGGCTTGCCGGTCGTCGTGCGCGACTGCCCGGGGCGGGCTTGCCAGTGGTCGTGCGCGACGCTTTGCTCTGCTTACACCCGCGCACCACCATCGCTCTGCTTACACCCGCGCACCACACCATCGCTCTGCTTACACCTGCGCACCGCACCATCGCTCTGCTTACATCTGCGCACCACCACCATCGCTCTGCTTACACCTACGCATCAGTCGCCGTGGTGCGTCCGTGTAAGCAGAGCAAAGCCTCGCGACACCTTAAGCCAACCCCAGATCCCATCACACAAACGTCAGGCAAGTCACGCAGCGTATGCGGTACCCGCCGCGCCGCGCCGCCGATGCGGCCAGTCCTGCACTGAGTGCGCCCTGCGGCATGCCACGCTGCGTCCCGGGTGCCGCGATCAGGTTCCGCACGGCCTCGATCGCGCTCGTTCCGGGAAATTGCCCTCTCCGGCCCCTCCCGAAGCCGCTATTTCTGGGAAAGAGCACGATCAAGCGCCATAGCAGACCGGCAAAGGGCCGCTGCTCAGTCGTCCAAAGTCGACGGGCGATAGACCGAGTAGCCCTCGGCCTCCGCGTCGCCCGGGTGCGCGCCCACCGGCGGCAGGATCTCCGTCGGCGCGATCGGCTGCTGCGGCGCGACCGGCTGCGTCGGCAGCGACTTGCGCGTCGGCTGCTTCACGACGGGCGGCCGGGGCTCATCGTCGACGGTCGGGCCCGGCAGCGTCAGCACGATGATCGCCACGGCGACCAGCAGGACCTCGGCGATCGTCAGCGGCCACAGCCCGCCGATCATCAGCGCGATCAGCGCGAGCCCGATCGCCCACGGCATCGTGTAGGCGACGTAGCTCAGCGTGCCCGCCACGAACCGCCCGCGCGTCGTCGGCGCCAGCAGCGAGCGCATGGTCAGCACCCATGAGAAGCGGTCGACGAGCAGCATCGCGACCAGGACCGCCACGGCGAGGGCACCGAAGAACTTCGACGAGCCCGAGCCGCCGCCGACGAGGAAGACCGGCGGCGCGAGAGCCAGCACGGCGAGAGCGATCACCCGCAGGATCGTGAGCGCGGCCCAGGTGAGCCGGATCAGGCTGCGCTGCGTGAAGTAGAGCGCGCCGCAGATCGCGACGGCGGCGAGGGCGCCGAAGAGGGAAGCCCAGCCCGAGCCGACCGGCGAGCCGCGCCGCCACAGCTCGGCGAGGAAGAGCAGGTCCGCCGCGACCGAGAGGGCGGCGAGGTCGAGCAGCCGCCCGAGCCGGGGCACGCCGTTGGCGGTGACCACGCGGGCCGCCAACGCGTGCCGGACGAGCCACTGCATACCCCGCCAGACACGGCCCGCCATCGCCACGAGCAGCGCGGCGATGGCGGTGATGATCCGGCCGATCTCCTGAAGCACGGATTGATCCTAGGCCGGAATCTTGATCGGTTCCTCGATCAATCTGGGTGTCAGCGGCTTCTTCGGGTCGAGCCACGGGGTGTGCGCGGCACGGTTGGGCTGCGGCATCCACTTGCGCCCGACCCGGTCCAGGCCGATCGGGTAGATCGTGAGCGAGCCGTCGCGACCGAAGTGCAGCCGCAGGAACCCCTTGTAGTCCTCGATGCCCTGACCGGCGAAGAGCTCGTTGAGGTTGACCCGGAAGTTGCCGGCGATGAAGAGATACAACGCGACGAGTTCGGACGCCACGACGCCCCAGATCGGACCGTAGATCACGAAGGCGAGCACCCCGGGCAGCGGCCAGTCGTAGCCGTCGAAGGGCAGTTCCCGCCAGAGATACCACCCCGCGTAGCCGAGCGCGATGTGGCCGAGGCCGTGGAAGAAGCCGAGGATGACGGGGACCCGCCGCATCATGCCGTGGGACAGGCCGATCGCGAAGAAGAGCGAGCCGATCATCATGACCGCGATCATGAGGAAGGCCGGCATGCTGAGCAGGCGGTTGGCCCGGCCGTTCAGGGAGAGCAGGAAGAGCGTCTGCGCTATGCCGAGCAGGGTGGTGAAGCCCGGATTGCGCAGCGGCAGCCGGGCGAAGATCCCGCCGCCGAGCGCGTGCGAGCGAGCCCGGCTCGGGTAGGTCTTGCGCAGCGTGTAATCGCGCTGGCGGGTGTCACGGGCGAAGGGCTGCCGGGGAGGAACGGTCACCGTGGTCGGCAGCCCGTGGGTCGCCGCGAGGTAGGCGCCGCCGCCGCCGGCGGTGATGAGGTGCTCCGCGTCGCTGCCCTTCTCGGCGTACCGCGCGTAGTGGTGGGTGTCGCCGGAGATCATGACCGCGACCTTCGCACCCGTCGGGTCGATCAGTTTGCGCCGGAAGTAGGCGAGCGTGTCATAGCCGCGCGGGTGCTCCCGGGTCTGCGCCCAGGACGGCTGCGGATAGGTGATGATGACCTTGTCATCGGGCCCCATCAACGCAGCCACGCTGCGGAAATAGTCCATCTGCGGATCGTCGAGATAGGCCTCGGCCTGCACGTCGACCGCGAGGATCCACCACTTGTTGGGCAGCTTCATCGCGAAGTAGCTGCGAGTCTGCTTCGTCTGCCAGGCACCGAGGTGGCCGCCCTCACGACGGGCGAACAGGCGCAGGAAGGCGGTGAGTCCGTCGTACCAGTCGTGGTTTCCGGGGAGCGCGAAGAGCGTCGGCGGGGTCTCGCCGGGAGCGGGCGTCGGCATCGCGGCGAGGTAGGGACCGACCATGCGGTTCTCGTAGGCCTCGCTGCTCGCCGTCGGGTAGACCTGGTCGCCGCCCATCAGCAGCACCTCGGCGCGCGGCAGCTCGTGCCCGTCGACCGTGAGCTTCTTCTGCGCGAGCAGCCACGCGATGGAGTAGGTGGCGTTGAAGCCGTCGCCGAGGTCGGCGACGTAGTCGACCCACAGCTCCTCGTCGAGCGCGTGCTCCTCGAAGATCCGGGTGGCGAAGGCGCCCTGCAGCTCACGCTTGTCCAGGTAGGCCCCGAACTGGCTGGCGAGGGCGACGCGGGCGCCGGTCGCGGCGAGCAGCACCGGGCCGAGCCACGGCACCGGGGACTGCGGCGTGAAGCCGAGGTCCTTGGGGTCCATCGAGGACGGCCGGTGACTCGGCAGCACGATGGTCGGCTCGTCGCTGATCTCTTCCGGGATCAGCTGCGCCGGAACAATGATCACCGTCGGGACAGCCTCGGTGGGAAGCACCACGGCGGGAATCCCGACGGTCGGAATCGGCTCGGTCGCATCGGCATCGCTCACAGCAGCGGAGCCTAGCCGCTTACGTCTCGTCGTTGTACCGCTGTTCGAACACTTTCCGAGACCCACAGACGGACGCCTTTGGACAGACGCTGCGCTTGCCGTCGGAGTCCATCCGGACCACCACGGCGTCCCTCGGCACGGAGTGGCCGACGACGCGGCCGGGGCCCTCGTCGGTCTCGACTCTCTCGCCCAGCGCCGGGGCGGTCTCGGCGAACTTCTGGTAGAGCGGGTGCTCATATTTCAGGCAGCACATCAGTCGGCCGCAGGCGCCGGAGATGCGCAGCGGGTTGAGCGGCAGGTCCTGGTCCTTCGCCATCCGGATGGTGACCGGTTCGAAGTCGACGAGGAAGGTGGCGCAGCACAGGTCGCGCCCGCAGGAACCGATGCCGCCCTGCAGCCGGGCGGAGTCGCGGGCGGAGAGCTGGCGCAGCTCGACCCGGCACTTCAGCGTCGCGCCGAGGTCGCGCACGAGCGATCGGAAGTCGACCCGGTGCGGCGCGGTGAAGTAGATCGTCGTCTGTGGACTGTCGCCGTCGAGGTGGTCGACGCCGACGACCTTCATCGGCAGCTCGTGCTCGCGGATCAGCTTGCGGGCGGCGACCTGCGCCTCGGCCTTGCGCTTGCGCAGCTCGGCATCGCGATAGAGGTCCTGGTCGTCGGCGTAACCGATGAGTTTGGGGAAGTTGTCGGTGTCTTCCTCGCTCCACGTCGCGGCCCACACGCACTGGGCGACCTCTGGTCCCTCGTCGGTGCCGATCAGCACCATCTGGCCGACCGTGGGCCGGAATTCTCCAGGATCGAGGTAGAAGAGGCGCCCGGATCGGTTGAAAGTGACCGCACAGAGCATTCCCATCCGCACACTGTAATGGAGTTGTGACCGCAGCGGCGGATCCCGTACCTATTCGGACGATTTGTCGTTGTACGTTTGGGTGGACTGCGTCACCCCAATCCATTGCCTTCGTTGGGCCTCATCGACAGCCCCCGACGAAGAGGACTCCGCATGTCTTGGCAACGCCGGCTACCCGCCGCAGCAGTGCTGCTCACCGTGCCGATCCTGGCCGCACCTGCCACTCCCGCCAGCGCCGCGGCCTGCTCACCCGGCGCGTTCTCCGCCCGGGCCAGCGCCGACCTGGTCCGCGTGGGGCTGCTCGACCTGCGACCGCTGGGCCTGCCCGTCGGCCCGGTCGCCGACGTCCGGGTCGCCTCGACCAGCGCCGGGATGAACGCCAAGGCCCGCACGCAGTCGGCCGCAGCCTCCCGCTACGCCGACGCCGACCTCCTCGGCCTGAGCCTCCCGACCGGCCCGCTGGACAAGTCCGTCGCGCAGCAGGCTCCGCCGACGCACAAGGCCGCGTCCGTCGCCTCCGCCGGCGCCATCCAGCTCGGTGTCGCCCGGGTCGGCCTCGGCTCGCTCTCCGCGCACGCCACCTGGGCCGAGGGCATGGGCTGCAGCTATGCCGGGCCGGCCGGCGTCAGCCGCGCGACCGTCGCCGACCTCACGGTTCTGCCCGGGTCCCGCAACACCAGTCTGGTACGCGCACCGCAGAACCTCACCAGCCAGGCGGTGACCGGCCTGCAACTGGTGAACGGCAAGTTCGCCGCCGCAGCCGCGGCCGAGATCGAACTCGCCGACCTGCAGCTGCTCTCCAACTCGCTCGGCGTGAAGGTGCTCAAGCCGCCGACGCTGGCGGTGATCGCGACCGGCAACGCGCGTACCTCCACGGTGGACTACAAGGCTCCGATCCTGGAGATCTCCGGCGACGGGGTGCGGACGCACCGGCTGGACTCTCCCGAGAAGCAGATCGAGGTGGCCCTGCCGCCGTCGATGCTGGCGCGCCTCGGTGCCGCCGACCGCGCCCGCCAGGAAGGGCTGCCCCTCGTCGGTGGCGACCCGCTGAACTCCCTGCTCGCGGCCCTGCCGATCGGTTCGCTCGCCGGGATCACGGGCGGCGGCAGCTCGTCGGTGTCCCTGCCCGGGCTGCCCGAGATCGAGAACGTGCCGCTGCTGCCGGGCCTGCTCGGCGGAGTGAGCTCGGCCGGCAACGGCACACGCCAGCCCGGTGCGGGCTCGCTCGCGGTGCTGCGCCTGTCGATCGGCGGGCTCGACAAGCGGGTCACCGACACGGGTGTCAGCGCTCAGGCGGCCTCGCTGCGGCTGCAACTCGTCGTGCTCGGCGACCGGCGGGGTGGCGAGTCGACCGTACTCGACCTCGGCATCGGCCTGCTGGAGGTGTCGGCGGTCGCACCGCGGACCGCGACGACGAGCCCCGGCCCGAGCCCCTCCCACTCCAACTGCGTCTGCCCGCCGGACTCGAGCGCCAGCCCGTCGGCGCCGGTCCCCTCGCCGAGAACGTCGCCAGCGGGCTGCGGCGGACCGGGTTGCAGCCTGCCGCTGACCGGCTCGTCAGGGCTGCCGTTCCTCATCGGGGCCGGGGTGGTGCTGGCCTTCCTCGGCCGGCTCCTGCTCCTGCTATCGCGTAGGCGAAACGCTGTCAGCTAGCGCGTTTCCCCCTCAGGTTCGTGGCCCGGCCAGGCGCACCCCTGGCCGGGCCACGACTTTTCGCTTTACCCACGATCGGGCCGGATCACACCCCGATCAGAGATCCAATCGCAGCGTGGTCGGAGCTGCCGGACCGGAGAGGTCCGGCCGCCAGGCTCCTCGCCGCAGCCGGGCGAGGCGGGGCTGCCAATCGGCCTCGACCTCCTCGCCCGCGCGGAGGATCTCCTCGATCTCGGCGAGCACCTCGGCACCGATCTCGGCCGCCGCGAGCCCCCTCTCGGCAGCGTCGAGGCTGGTCAGCAGCGTCACGGACTCCTGCGAGCGCAGCACGGTCGCCAGCCGCAGCGCCAGCGCGACCCGACTCTCCGCGATCCAGGCGCCGAGCTCCTCCAGATAGGAGGCGAAATCCTCCAGCCGGACCGTGACGGAGTCCACGGAGTCGACCAGATGCTCCCGGTATGCCCGCCGCTGCGTCTCGAACGCCGCACCGGCCGACCCCTCCCAGGCGACCTGGGTGGCGAGCGGCTCGGCCGCCTCGGCGACCCGAACGGCGAGCGTCTCCACCTCCCGGGCGTCCTCGGCATCCGGTGGGCGCAGCCCGACGATCGCCTCGACGGCCGGACCCGGCAGGACGCGGATCCAGCGCAGCAGCGGCCAGACCCGGTGGCCGGCCGGTGCTCCGCCGCTCAGGGCTTCGTCCACCCGGCGCAGCAGGTCCGCGGCGGCGAGGTTGACCCGATCGAGGGCGTCCATCACATCTCCTCGGCATGCAGGCGGCCGACGCCGTGACGGGTGTGGTCCTCCGCCTGCGCATAGCGCGCCACGGCCCGGTCGACGGCCTCCGCGAGCCGGTCCATGTCGGCGTGGGCCTCGCCCAGCTCGTCGATGCGGTCCGACCACGCCTGCCGGAGCTGGCCGGAGAGCCGCCGGCCGATCTCGCCGAGCCGCCCCGGAGCTCCGGCGAGGCTGCCGATCGGATCGTCACCGAGCAGGCTCGCCGTGTGCCGCGCGTCGGAGAGCTGTCCGGACGCGGTGGCGAGCTCCGCGCCGAGGCGGTTGAGCTCTGTCATCGCTGACCTCCCAGCGCCGGATATTCTCCGAAGATCTCCTGGTGGAGCTTGCGCCGGGCCCAGTCGGCCGCGTCGCGAGCCGCGACGAGCGTCGACTGGATCGCCCGGTTGACGTCACCGGCGGTGCGGTCGCGCAGGCTCCCGATGATCTCGACGCCGAGCACCGCTCCGCCCTCGCCGCCGACCGTCACCTCGACCAACCCATCGGGTGAGCGCACACTGACCTCTATCTCGGCGAGGGCACGGCGGTAATCCGCCTGGCGCTCCTCGATCCGGCGGTAGGCGGTCACCGCCTCCTCGATCCAGGCTTCGTCGATTTCCCTCACGGTCGCAGACGCTACCGGGGCGCAGCCACCGTCAACAGGGCCTGTGGATAACCCTGGCTCATACGCGCCCTATCGGGCTCAACCCTTCCACAGCGCGAGCATCATCGCCTCCACCGCGATCCGCGGCTTGACGTTGATCTCGATCGCCGTACGGCAGGCGAGCACCGCCTCCAGCCTGCGCAGAGCACTCTCCCGGCTCCACCGGGCGGCCGCCTGGCTCGCCATCTCCGCTGTGTCCACATGGATCGGCGCCACCGAACCGCCGAACTGGATGTTGAGCACATCCCGGTAGAACCCGGCCAGGTCGATCAGGGCCCGGTCCAGGGCGTCCCGCTGAGCCCTCGTCGCCCGCGACTTCTGTCGACGTTCGAGTTCCTTGAGCTGCCCGGCCATGCCCCGGGACGCGCCCGCCGAGCCCTTGCCCGTGCCACCGGCACCGAGCGCGGTCTCCAGCGCGGAGCGCTCTCCCGCATCGACCGCCGCCACGGAGTCGGCTGTCTCCTCCTCGGTCGCCGCGATCAGCGCGGCTGCTGCGTCGAAGCAGGCCCCGACGCCGGTGAGCTTGCGGGGGAAGGACAGGACCGCCTCCCGCCGCGCGCGGGCCTGCGGGTCACGCGCGAGCCGACGGGCCCGGCCGACATGGCCCTGAGCTGCGGCTGCGGCCCAGACTGCGTCGTCACGCCTGATGCCGTCGCGGGTGACGAGCAGCTCGGCGACGTCGGCGGCGGCGGGTTGCCGGAGCTGGACGACCCGGCAGCGCGAGCGGATCGTGATCGAGACGTCATCGGGGTGGGTCGAGGGTGCGCAGAGCAGGAAGACGGTCCGCTCGGGCGGCTCCTCGACGGCTTTGAGCAGGGCGTTTCCGGCCGCCTCGGTAAGCCGGTCGGCGTCCTCGACGAGCAGCACCTGCCAGCGGCCGTTGGCCGGGGAGCCCGCCGAGCGCAGCACCAGCTCGCGCATGAGCGAGACCGGGATGCTGAGCCCGTCGGGGACGACGGCTCGCACGTCGGGGTGGGTCCCGGCCATCGTCGTGTGGCAGCCCGAGCACTCACCGCAGCCGACCCCGTCCTCGACGCACTGCAGCGCGGCGGCGAGTGCCCTGGCGGCGACCGAGCGGCCCGACCCGGGTGGCCCGGTGAAGAGCCAGGCGTGGGTCATGGCGCTGCGGCGGTCGCCCAGCGGGGAGCCGGAGACGAGCAGGTTGGCGGCGTGTGCCGCGTTGCGCAGCGTGGCGACAGCCGCAGGCTGCCCGATGACCTGGTCGAAGACGGACATCAGCGCCGCTCCAGCTCGCTGTCCACGATGGAACTCAACTCGGCGTCGGACGGTGGGGTCAGAAAAGGACCCTCCAGGGGAGGCGGCAGGAGCTCGGTGACCCGCTCGGCGATGAGCTCCGTGATCGTCTCGACCGGTTCGGCGGCGTCGACGACGAGGTATCGGGCGGGCTCCGCCGCGGCGAGGTCGAGGAAGGCGTGGCGCACCCGCTCGTGGAACCGCAGGCTCTCGCTCTCCAGCCGATCATGTCCGGCGCCACGATCAGCGACCCGGCTCAGGCCGGTGGTCGGGTCGACGTCGAGCACGATGGTGAGGTCGGGCTTGAGCCCGTTGGTGGCCCACCGGGACAGCCAGGCGACATCCTCGGCGGCGAGGGCGCGACCGGCACCCTGATAGGCGAGCGAGCTGTCGACATAGCGGTCGGAGATGACGACGGCACCTCGGGCCAGCGCTGGGCGTACCAGCGAGGCGACGTGATGCGCGCGGTCCGCGGCGTAGAGGAGGGCCTCGGCGCGCGGGCCGATGGGCGCGTCATCCGCGGACTCGCGGTCCAGGACGAGCTTGCGGATGCCGGCACCCACGGGCGTGGCACCCGGCTCGCGGGTGACGACCACGTCGTGGCCCAGCCCGCGCAGCTTCTCGGCGAGCAGTTCGAGCTGTGTCGACTTACCCGCGCCCTCGCCACCCTCGAAGACGATGAAGGTTCCGCCCTTGGTGTGTCCCTCGGGCATCTCCAGCGGACGTCCCCGCATGGAGCTCCACAGGTCGCGGAAGAGCGGGACGCCCGGCTTGTCGTCCATCTGCCGCAGGGCCCACATGCCGGCGAACGTCCCGGCGATGCCCGCGACGAGCAGCAGCAGGCGGGTCGAGGAGATCGGGAAGGCGAGCCCGGCGATGTGGAACTCCCGCGACCCGCCCACCCCCACCAGTACGCCGGAGAGCGCGATCGCGAGCATCAGCACCACGCGCACGGCGGTCTGCACGAAGGCGAACACCCGGCCCCGGACGTCGTCCTCGACCTCCCCGCCGAGCAGGGTGGTGCCGGAGAGGAAGGCCATCCCGGCGCCCGCGCCGACCAGCAGGGTGACCGCGGCGGCGATGCTGAGGTGCGGAGCGAGCGCGAGCAGCCCGACCGACGAGGCGGCGAGCATGATCGAGAAGCCGAACCAGCGGCGGCGGGACAGCGCGCCGACGAGCCGGGGACCGAAGGCGATGCCGAGCCCGAGACCGACGAAGATCAGGCCGAAGAGCAGCGAGAAGGTTGAGTCGCCGCCGCCGAGCGAGAGCGCGTAGAACTGGGCGGTGCCGACCACGAGACCGCCGCAGGCGAAGGCGCCGAGGATGCCGAGGACGAGGCCCCGCACCAGCGGCGTCCGCGCCACGTATTTCCAGCCGTCGACGAACTGGCGCAGCACGCCCTGGTCGGCGCCGTCGCCCCGGCTCTCCCGGCCGCCGATCTCCTTGATGCCGAAGAAGACGACGACTGCGGTCGCGAGGCGCGAGAGCGCGAGGAAGTAGAGGGCGACCGACGACGCGGTGCTCGTCGGCAGGTCCACGCCGTTGGAGACGGCCGACTGGTAGAGCTGGCTGAGTCCGGCGAGGCTGATCGCGGCGAGGACCGGCGTGATGCCGTAGGTCGTGATCAGCGTGAGCTGGTTGGCCGCTTCGAGCCGGGCGCGCGGGATCAGGTTGGGGATCGAGGCGTCCTTGGCCGGCGTCCAGATCATCGTGATCGCCTCGACCAGGAAGGTGGCGATCGCCGCCCAGCCGACCGTGACCGCCGCGTTCTCCGACAGGAGCGCGACGGTGGGGATCGAGGCGAAGAGCGGGAATCGCAGCAGGTCGCAGACGACCATGGTGTAGCGGCGGTCGAACCGGTCGGCGAGGACGCCCGCCAGCGGACCGAGCACGAGGGCCGGGAGCAGCCGCACGGCGATCACCGAGCCGAAGGCGACGCCCTTCGCCGCTGAACCGGTGACCTGCGCGGAAGCGAAGGTGGCGGTCGCGAGCAGGCCCAACCAGTCGCCGAGGGACGCGACACCGAGCACCATCCACAGGCGCCGGAAGGCGCGGATGCGCAGGATCGCCCGCAGTTCGGCGAAGCCGGAGAGCTCAACCGCAGCTGTCTCGGCAGGATAGGGAGCGGCATCGGCTTGGCCGATCCCCGCCTCCCCCGTTTTCTCTTCGGTCCGGGGTGTGTCACCCGTCCCGCCACCTGACTTGCTGATGGTCTCTCCTCCGCCCGTCCGCCCCCGCTGGCCTCACTCTAATGGTGAGGCCAGCGAAGCGGACCCGGAACTTACCCGGATATGAGACCGGGCGCACGCCGGGACAGCCGCACAGGGGCGGATCAGACTCCCACGTGGCGGTGCAGATACTCGCGCACCAGCGCCTTCGACTCGATCAGAACCTCGTCGTCGCCGTCGGTGTTACGCCGGAATGCCAACTTGATGAGCGCATCGGCCGCCTCGACCGCGATCATGAGCGCGAACCGCAGTTTGGGCCGGTCGATCACCGAGTGGTAGCGGATGAGCAGATCCGCCAGGTGATCGGCGATCACCTGGTTGTTGTCGCGCTCCGCGTCGATGAGGTGCACGTCGACGACATCGCCGAAGTGCAGCGTCCGGAATCCCGGGACGGTCCGGTGCAGCTCGATGTACTCCTCGATCGCCGCATCGACACCGTCCCACCAGTCCAGCAGCTCACCGGCGGGGATGCGCTCGGCCAGCCTCGCCAGGTAAGCCTCGACGTTGCGCAGGGTCAGCGCCTGCACGACCGCCCGCTTGTCGGGGAAGAACTGATAGACCGAGCCGATCGCCACGCCAGCCCGTTCGGCCAGCAGCGTCGTCGTCAAACCCTCGTAACCGACCTCATCGACCAACTCCGCGCACGCGTCGAGCATGCGTTGCACGCGCGCCACGCTGCGACCCTGCACTGGCACCCGGCGTAGAGGCCGGGACAGCACGGCTGGTGTGGACACTCGCCGCTCCTTCGCCAAGGCGTGACAGCCGGACGGCCGTCACGCACTGAAACCGAAACCTTACTCGGATCAACGAGCGCGTGACGGCTACGTCTCTGCCTGGACGGACGTTTCCGCTTTCAGGATGTTTTCTTCGGAGCTGCCTTCTTCGGCACGGCCTTCTTCGCCGCGGCCGTCGTCTTCTTCGCCGCCGTGGTCGCCTTGGCCGCCGTCGCCTTCTTGGCGGTGGTCGCCTTGGCCGTCGTCTTCTTCGCCGCAGTCGTCTTCTTGGCCGCGGCCTTCTTCGCCGGTGCCGCCGCCTTCTTGCGCGGCGTGGCGGGACCCGCGGCCCGCTTCTCCGAGAGCATCTCCGAGGCCTGCTCCAGCGTCAACGTCTCCGGCGACTGGCCGCGCCGCAGCGAGGCGTTGGTCTCCTCGTCGGTGACGTAGGGCCCGAAGCGGCCCTCCTTGATGATCAGCTTCTTCTCGGTGAGCGGGTCGATGCCGAGCTCCTTGAGCGGCGGCTTCGCCTGGCGCTGCTGCCGCCCCTTCG
This sequence comes from Allocatelliglobosispora scoriae, assembly GCF_014204945.1. Taxonomy (NCBI): domain Bacteria; kingdom Bacillati; phylum Actinomycetota; class Actinomycetes; order Micromonosporales; family Micromonosporaceae; genus Allocatelliglobosispora; species Allocatelliglobosispora scoriae. The sequence goes on along the minus strand of NZ_JACHMN010000002.1, from coordinate 3,914,725 downwards.
GCGCCGCGAGCAGCGCCAGCGCCTCCTCGGTCGTGACCGTGAAGAGCTGGTCCTCGCTCGTCAGCGACCGGGTGTCGTCGCCCCGCTTGATATAGGGGCCGTAGCGGCCGCCGGAGGCGAAGATCTCCACACCCTCGGCGTCCGTGCCGACGAGGCGCGGGAGCGTGAGCAGCTTGAGCGCCTCCTCCAGAGTCAGCGTCTCCGGCGAGTGGGTGCTGAGCAGCGAGGCGTTCTTCTCACCGCTGGTGATGTAGGGACCGTAACGGCCCGACTTCACCAGGATCGGCTCGCCCGTCTCGGGGTGCTCGCCGAGCTTGCGCTCGCCGCCACCGCCGAGGAAGAGCTCCTCGACCTTCTCCGGGGTCAGGTCGTCCGGCGCGACGCCGTCCGGAATCGAGACCCGATCTCCGTCCGCCGCACTCTCGGCCTCGGGGTCGACCTCCCCGGCGGTGCCGCCACGCTGCAGGTACGGGCCATAGCGCCCCACCCGCACGACGACCTCCCGCCCCTGCTCGTCGGTGAAGAGCGGGATGGAGTTGACCGAGCGGGCGTCGATCTCGCCCAGGTTCTCCGTCACGAGCTTGCGCAGGCCGCCCGCTGCGGCGACGGATCCCTCGGCGGCGTTGGGCGCACCGAAGTAGAAGCTGGTCAGGAAGGCGAGCGCGGTGGCGTCCCCGGCCGCGATCTGGTCGAGGTCGTCCTCCATCGCGGCGGTGAAGTTGTAGTCCACCAGCCTCGGGTAGTGCTGCTCCATCAGCCCGACCACGGCGAACGCCAGGAACGACGGCACGAGGGCCTGCCCCCGGCGCCAGACGTAGCCCCGGTCCTGGATCGTCTGCATGATCGACGCGTAGGTGGAGGGTCGGCCGATGCCGAGCTCCTCCAGCGCCTTGACCAGCGATGCCTCCGTGTATCGGGCGGGCGGCTGGGTGGTGTGCCCGACCGGGGTCAGCCCCTGCTCGGTGAGCGGCTGGTCCTTGACGAGCACCGGCAGCCGGCGCTCGGCGCTCTCGGTGTCCTCGTCGTCGTCGGTCGACTCGACGTAGACGCGCAGGAAGCCGGGGTCGGTGATGGTCCGCCCGGAGGCACCGAAGTCGGCCTCCTCGCCGCCGAGCGTGACGGCACGGATCCGGGCGCTGACGGTGTTGCCGACCGCGTCGGTCATCTGCGACGCGAGGGTCCGCTGCCAGATCAGCTCGTAGAGCTTGAACTCCTCGATCGACAGTGCCTTGGCCAGCTCGCCGGGGGTGCGGAAGCTGTCACCCGAGGGACGGATCGCCTCGTGCGCCTCCTGCGCGTTCTTGACCTTGCTGGCATAGCGCCGGGGCTGCGGCGGGACCGCCGACGGGCCGTAGAGCTCGGCGATCTGCGTCCGGGCCGCCGCGAGGGCGGTCTCGGAGAGGCTCACCGAGTCCGTACGCATGTAGGTGATGTAGCCGTTCTCGTAGAGGCGCTGCGCCGTACGCATCGTCTGCTGCGAGGAGAAGCGCAGCTTGCGGGCCGCCTCCTGCTGGAGGGTCGAGGTGATGAAGGGAGCCGCGGGCTTGCGCCGGTAGGGCTTCTCCTCCACCTTGGTGACCTTGAACGGCCGCCCTTCGAGGCGGGCCGCGAGACCTCGGGCGCCGCTCTCGTCGAGGTGGACGACGCCGCCCTTGACCTTGCCGGTCGTCGGTTCGAAGTCCTTGCCGGTGGCGATCCGGTCCCCGTCGAGGGCGATCAGCGTGGCGGTGAAGGAGCCGCCGTCCTTGCCGGAGGCCAGCAGGTTCGCCGCGATGTCCCAGTATTCGGCGGAGCGGAACGCCATCCGGTGGCGCTCGCGCTCGACGACGATCCGGGTCGCGACGGACTGCACGCGGCCGGCGGAGGTGCCTCGGGAGACCTTCTTCCACAGCACGGCGGAGACGTCGTAGCCGTAGAGGCGGTCGAGGATGCGCCGGGTCTCCTGCGCGTCGACGAGGTCGCGGTCGATCTCGCGCGGGTTGGCGACGGCGGCCTGGATCGCGGCCTTGGTGATCTCGTGGAAGACCATCCGCTTGACCGGGACCTTGGGCTTCAGCGTCTCGGCCAGGTGCCAGGCGATCGCCTCGCCCTCGCGGTCCTCATCCGTCGCGAGATAGAGCTCGTCGGCATCCTTGAGCAGCTGCTTCAGCTTGGCGACGTGCTTGCTGCGGTCAGGATTGATGATGTAAACGGGGGCGAAGTCGTGATCCACATCGACACCGAGATATGCCCACGGCTCTTTCTTGTACTTCTCGGGCATCTGCTTGGCACCGGCCGGGAGATCCCGGATGTGTCCCAGGCTGGCCTCGACGACATAACCCGGGCCGAGATAGCCCGAGATCGTCTTAGCCTTCGCCGGGGACTCGACGATGACCAGTCGGTTCTTGGCGGCTGTCGGCACGGCACCTCTCCGCATTGGTTCGGATGATTGGACGGTTCTGCCCGCCCGCGGATGTCCAAGGTAACGCTCCGCTGAAACCCCAAGTTGCGCACCCTGTCAATGATCGCCGCAAGGTCGTCCCAAACCGGACATAAGACTAGACTATGCCCGTTAGGGCCACGGAGCGGCGGCGTGCGGATGATCGCCGATCAATTCGCCGAAGCGGCGGATCTTGCGACGACCGGAGATCTTGAGCACCGGGCCCTTGGCGAGTTCCGCGTCGATGCCGAGTTGCCAGAGCGCCTTCTGCGCCGGCTGCCAGCACTCCGCGTCCTGCGCACCGAGGCGCAGCAGGATCTCCGAGTCGTTCAACCGCAGCGACCCGGCCGCGACGAACCACAGCCGCAGCCGCACGCCGTCGAGCACGAAGGCCTCCGGTGGCACCTTCTCGGTCTCCCGCAGCCAGGCCGCGCTCAGCGGAGCCAATATCCCCGTGTACGCCGTCCGCACCGTGAACTCCTCCGGCGCAGGTGCCGGGTGCTCCCCGTCCGGAACGGGCTCCTCCGGCACCGGGGCGGGCGACTCCACCACCCCCTCCCGGATGTCGCGCTCCGGCAGCGAGTCCCCGTCGGGCGCGAGCACATCCTCGACCTCGTCGACGTGGTCGACCTCTTGCGAGGGCTGAGCGGGCCGTGGAGCCTCGATCGGCGCATCGATGTCGGGGACCTGAAGCTCGGGCTCGCGACGCTGTCCGGGGACCTGAGCGGGCTCCCAGGCGGGGTTGAGCTGACGCACGCCGAGCTCCGCCATGAGCACGTGCACCCGCCAGGCGTGGCTGACGACGACGGAGACCCGCGCGGTGCCGCCCATCCGCACCAGTCGGCCGGGTCCGATCAGCAGCCCGGCGAGATCGTTGGGTGAGGGGTCGGCGGACGAGGCGCCGAAGATCGGGAGCTGCCCGGCGACTAGCGGCACTCCGGTACCTCTTCGAAGGCTTCGCGCAGCTCCACCGACTGGAGCTTGCCGAGGTCGGGGGCCGTCTTGGCGTACTCGGAGTTGAGGGTGTCGAGCACCGCGGCGACCTGGTCGGAGAAGTCCTTGTTCTCGGTGGCCGTGATCGCCGAGATGCCGTTCTTCGCGTGCGCGTAAGCGTCGCGGACCCCCGCGAGCGATGTGACGAAGCTCGCAGCGATCGCGGGGCCGTCGGTGACATCGGGTGCGCCGGCGGCGACCACCTTGGACCGGGCGCTCTCGGTGGCGGTCTCGGCGCTGGCGAAGAGCCTGGTCAGGTTCTCCTTCGCCTGCGCCGTGTTGGGCGCCGCCTCCTGCTGCTGCTGGGTGCGCTTGGTCAGCGCGTTTATCTCCGTGCGCCACGGGGTCAGCGCCGAGCAGACCGATGCCGCCCACACCTCCGGCGGTGGTTCACCCGCACAACCCCCCAGCCCGGCGAGGAGCAGCGCCAGCGCCAAGGAGGGCTTCAAGCCAGCGCTCACCAGCCTTCGCATGGCTAGCAGCGTAAAGCGTAAGGGCCGAAGCGCGCGATGCGCTTCGGCCCTTCGTTTTATCGCACCTGCTAGACGGCGGCCTTCTCCCGCTGGGAGGGGGTCACCGTCCCGTCACCTTTTCCCTCGCCGTCGACCTCGCCCAGCGAGAGCGGCTTGCGCTTGCTGAACCAGACCGCGATGACGATCACGGCGGCGGCGAACGCGGCGATGCCGACGCGGGCGCCGGTGTTGGAGTCCGGTCCGACGCTCAGCGCGACGACGGCCGGCGCGATGAGCAGCGCGACCAGGTTCATCACCTTGAGCAGCGGGTTGATCGCCGGGCCGGCGGTGTCCTTGAACGGGTCACCGACGGTGTCACCGATGATCGTCGCCTCGTGGGCGGGCGAGCCCTTGCCACCGTAGGCGCCGTCCTCGACCATCTTCTTCGCGTTGTCCCACGCGCCACCCGAGTTGGCCAGGAAGACGGCCATCAGGGTGCCCGTGCCGATCGCACCGGCGAGGTAGGACGCGAGCGGACCCGCGCCCAGGCCGAAGCCGACCGCGATCGGGGCCAGGACGGCCAGCAGACCGGGCGTGATCAGCTCGCGCTGCGCGTCCCGGGTGCAGATGTCGACGACCTTGCCGTACTCCGGACGCTGGGTGCCGTCCATGATGCCCGGGAACTCCCGGAACTGGCGGCGCACCTCGAACACGACGGCCATGGCCGACCGCGACACGGCGTTGATGGCGAGCCCCGAGAAGAGGAACACCACCGCGGAGCCGATGAGCAGGCCGACCAGGTTGGCCGGGTTGGAGACGTTGAGCATGTCCGCCAGCGCCTCGGCGACGTTCTGACCGGCCGTGGTCAGCGAGCTGACCAGGGTGTCGGTGTAGGAGCCGAAGAGCGCGGTCGCCGCGAGCACGGCGGTCGCGATCGCGATTCCCTTGGTGATCGCCTTCGTGGTGTTGCCGACGGCGTCGAGCTCGGTCAGGGTGCGCGCACCCTTCTCGTCGATGTCGCCGGACATCTCCGCGATGCCCTGAGCGTTGTCGCTGATGGGACCGAAGGTGTCCATCGCCACGATCACGCCGACCGTGGTGAGGAGACCGCAGCCCGCCAGCGCCACCGCGAAGAGCGACAGCGTGATGGAGCCCGTACCCAGGAGGAACGCGCCGAAGACGGCACCGCCGATGAGCAGCGCGCTGTAGACGGCCGACTCGAGGCCGACGCTGATGCCCGCGAGGACGACGGTGGCGGCACCCGTGAGGGCCGACTTGCCGATGTCCTTGACCGGGCGGCGGCTCGTCTCGGTGTAGTAGCCGGTCAGCGCCATGATCGCCGCAGCGAGCGCGATGCCGATGACGACCGCGGCGAGCGCGATGATCCGCGGGTTGGTGTTGGCGCCGACGTTCTTCAGCGGGCTGGCGAGGCCGGCCCAGGTCCCGGGCAGGTACGCCCAGGTGGCGGCGGCGACGGCCGCTGCCGCGATGACAGCCGAGATATAGAACGCCCGGTTGATCGCGGTGAGGCCGCTCTTGTCGGCCTTGCGGAGCCGGGTGATGAAGACACCGATGATCGCCACGATGACGCCGACCGCCGAGATGACGAGCGGGAAGACGAGACCGTACTGCGTGCCGAAGGCCGCCTTGCCGAGGATCAGCGAGGCGACGAGCGTGACCGCATAGGACTCGAAGAGATCGGCGGCCATGCCGGCGCAGTCACCGACGTTGTCACCGACGTTGTCGGCGATCGTCGCGGCGTTGCGCGGGTCATCCTCGGGGATGCCCTGCTCGACCTTGCCGACCAGGTCGGCGCCGACGTCCGCGGCCTTGGTGAAGATGCCGCCGCCGACGCGCATGAACATCGCGAGCAGCGCGGCGCCGAAGCCGAAGCCCTCGAGCACGGTCGGAGCGTCGGACTCGTAGAGGAAGACGACGAGCGCGGCACCGAAGAGGCCGAGGCCCACGGTGAGGAAGCCGACGACGCCACCCGTACGGAAGGCGATGCTCATCGCCTTCTCACGGCCGCCCTCGGCCTCACGGGCAGCTGCGGCCACCCGCAGGTTCGCCCGGGTGGCGAGTGCCATGCCCGCGCCGCCGATGAAGGCGGAGAAGAGGGCACCGACGACGAAGAAGGCCGACCGGCCGATCTTCACCATGGTTTCGTTGTCGCCGGAAGCGTGGCTCACCGGCAGCAGGTAGAGCACGACGACGGCGAGCACGACGAAAATGCCCAGCGTCTTGAACTGACGGAACAGGTATGCGGAGGCGCCCTCTTGGACGGCACCCGCGATATCCTGCATCTTTTTGGTGCCCTTACCGGTCGCCAGCACCGCGCGCACGAGTGCTGCGGCGAAGCCAAGCGCCACCAGTGCAATCACGGCGGCGACGACGATCAACGTAACGTTGGTGCCGGTAAGGGACAGCCCGTCGCCAGCGGCGACGAGTTGAGTCCCGGACATCGATGTCCTCCTGTTGGCACGACGCCTCCCACAAGGGAGGCGGCGGTTGCAGATAACCCGTGCACTCTAGCTTTAGGGCGTGTTGCAGGTCACATCAGAACCCCGAAGTGTCGCGGTGATCTTTGCCGCTGTGTTACTCCGGAGTTTCCGCTAAGGTTCCTAACTTTGCCCTGCGTGAGCTGCGAGACCCGGCATGGCCTGCAAGATCGCGCCGACGCCGACCTTTTACCTACGCGAGCGCTTCAGTGGCCAGATCATGCTGACCACGGAGCCGCCGCCCTCTTCGGCGGCCGCGACGGAGAACTCGTCGGCGACCCCGGTGAGCAGCAGCAGGCTCGCTTCCTCGGTGATCTCTTCGACGGGGTCGGTCGAGCGTGACTCGATGCCGCCGGGCGCCCGATCGGTCACCCGGACCGTGTAGGGGTTGTCGTCGCTCATCTCCACCACGATCGGCGAACGCAGCCGGTGCCGCTGGTGGCGGGTCACGGCCCGGCCGCAGGCCTCGCCGATCGCGAGGCGCACCTCGTCGAGCCGGTCCTCGGGCAGTCCCGCCTTACGGGCGACGGCGACGCCGACCAGGCGCGCGGTCCGCACGTGGGCGGGCTCCGGGCTGAACTCCAGACGCACGATCGCCATTCAGGACGCGGCCTCGCCGGTCGCGGCGCCCTCGGCCACGGCAGCTTCCACCGTCGGATAGAGCGGCAGGACCTGGTCGAGCGCGGTGATCCGGAAGATCTTCAGCAGGTTGTCGCGCGAGCAGACGAGGCTGAAGGTCGCTCCTGCGGCACGAGATTTCTTGAGCCCGCCGACCAGCACACCGAGCCCGGTGGAGTCGAGGAACTCGACCTTGCCGAGGTCGACGACGAGCGCGCTCGTGCCCGCCTCCAGCAGCTCGACCAGGCGCTCGCGAAGCTTCGGCGCCGTATAGACGTCGATCTCACCGCCGACCTCGAGCACCGTGTGTGCCGCGACGACGCGCGTCGCCAGGGACAAGTCCATGCACGCATCTTGCCACTGCGGCCAACCCGAGCGCTTCCCCGCCACGGTCTATATTCATCCCCTCCCGGGTACGCTGCCGGGCGTGGCCTCCCTCCCCCTGGAAGACCGCCTGGCTGTGCTGCGGCCCGGGCGCTCGGCCGAGGCGATCACCCACATCGAGCGGACCGCCGCCCGCGCGGGCGAGCGGTCACCCTGGCCGGCCTTCGTGCCGGAGGAGCTGATCAAGGCGCTCGCCACGATCGGGATCGATGAGCCGTGGCGGCACCAGGCCCAGGCCGCGTCGCTCGCGCACGGCGGCACCAACATCGTGATCGCCACCGGGACCGGTTCCGGCAAATCGCTCGCCTACCTGCTCCCGGCGCTGACCGCGCTGCTCACGGGCACGCGCGACCGCGTCCTTTATCTCGCTCCGACCAAGGCGCTCGCCGCGGATCAGTTGCGCTCGATCACAAACCTCAACCTCCCGGGGGTACGCGCTGCCGTCTACGACGGTGACACGCCACGGGAGGAGCGGGAATGGGTTCGGCAGCACGCCAACCTGGTGCTCACCAATCCGGACATGTTGCACCACGGCATCCTCCCCGGGCACGAGCGCTGGCGGCTGTTCCTGAAGCACCTGCGCTACGTGGTCGTCGACGAGAGCCACACATATCGGGGAGTCTTCGGCTCCCACGTGGCGCACGTGCTGCGGCGGCTGCGGCGGCTCAGCGGCGTACCGGTCTTCATCGCCGCGTCGGCCACCGCCGGTGATCCGGCCGCCTCGGTCTCCCGGCTGGTCGGAGCACCGGTCGTCGCCGTCACCGAGGACACCGCTCCCCGGGGCGCGTCGACCTTCGCGCTCTGGGAACCGCCGATGCAGTCCGACGCCGACGGGGTGCAGCACCGCAGGTCCACCCTCGCCGAGACCGCCGACCTGCTCACGGACGCCGTGCTGCGCGGGATGCGTACCCTCGCGTTCGTGCCCTCGCGACGCGGCGCCGAGGTGGTCGCGGCGATGGCGAAGCGCGCGCTCGACGAGGCCGTGCCGGGGCTCGGCGCGAGCGTCGCGGCATACCGGGGCGGCTACCTGCGCGAGGACCGGCGAGCGCTGGAGCGGGCGCTGCTCGACGGCACGCTGACCGGCCTCGCCACCACCAACGCGCTGGAGCTCGGCGTGGACCTGACCGGACTCGACGCGGTGATCCTCGCCGGGTATCCGGGACGGCTCGCCTCGATGTGGCAGCAGGCCGGGCGGGCCGGCCGGGCCGGGCGCGATTCCCTCTGCGTGCTGGTGGCGAAGGACGACCCGCTCGACACCTACCTCGTGCACCACCCGGCGGCGCTCTTCGCCCGGCCGATCGAGGCGACCGTCCTCGACCCCGGCAACCCCTACGTGCTCGCACCGCACCTGTGCAGCGCCGCGATGGAGCGGCCGCTCACCGGCGACGACCTGGAGCTCTTCGGCGCACCGCAGGGCCTCGTCGACGATCTGGTCCGGGCGGGGGCGCTGCGCAGCAGGCCGACGGGCTACTACTGGACGCACGCCACCCGGCCCGAGGTGGACCTGCGCGGCTCCGGCGGTGCGCCGATCTCCATCGTCGAGTCCGGTTCCGGGCGGCTCGTCGGCACGCTCGACGCGGGCTCCGCGCACCACGCGCTGCACCAGGGTGCCGTCTACCTGCATCAGGGCCGGTCCTTCGTCGTCGACGACCTCGACCTCGCGGACGCGACCGCGCTCGTGCACCCCGACGAGCCGGACTACACGACGCATGCCCGTGATGTCACCGATCTCCATGTCATCGAGATCCGCGAGCACCGCGCGCTGGGGCCGATCGGGCTCTTCCTCGGCGATGTCGACGTCACCCACCAGGTCGTCTCCTTCCAGCGGCGGCGGGTCGGCTCGGGCGAGGTGATCGGCACGTTTCCGCTGGACCTGCCTACGCGTCAGCTGCGGACCGTCGCCGTGTGGGCCACCCTCACGGAGGAGTCGACGGCCGAGGTGGTCGACCTGCCGGGGTCGCTGCACGCCGCCGAGCACGCGGCGATCGGCCTGCTGCCGCTCATCGCCACCTGCGACCGCTGGGACATCGGCGGGCTCTCCACGGCGCTGCACCCGGACACGGGAGCGCCGACGATCTTCGTTTACGACGGGCACCCGGGTGGGGCGGGATTCGCCGAGCGGGCGTACGCCGTGGTCGAGCAGTGGCTCGGCGCGACCAGGGACGCCATCGCCGCGTGTGAATGCCGGACCGGCTGCCCGAGCTGCGTGCAGTCCCCGAAGTGCGGCAACGGCAACGACCCGCTCAGCAAGCCGGGCGCCGTCGAGATCCTCGATCTGGTGCTGACCGCCCTGCGCTGATTTCGCTGCCCTACGCCGGGTTTGGCGGTCATCCAATTGCACGATGCCGGGTGAGTAACAAGACGGACACAATTCGTGGCACCCCTCGGATCAAGGAGTTGCGATGAACTCCGCACTGACCCTCGTCTTTCTCCCGGTCGCTCTCGGCATCATCATGCTGGGGCTCGGCCTGGGCCTTACCGTCGACGACTTCCGGCGCGTCGTCCTCTACCCCAAGGCGGTGCTGATCGCGCTCGGCTGCCAGCTCCTCCTGCTGCCCGCGCTCTGTTTCGGCCTCGTCATCCTGCTCGACCTGCCGCCCGCGCTCGCCGTCGGCATGATGGTGCTCGCGGCTTCCCCCGGCGGCACCACCGCCAACCTCTACAGCCACCTCTTCGGCGGTCACGTCGCCCTCAACGTCACCCTCACCGCGATCAACTCGGTGCTCGCCGTCGTCACCCTGCCGGTGGTGGTCAACTTCGCGATCGCCAACTTCATGAGCGGCAACGACAGCATCGGCCTCCAATTCGACAAGGTCGCCCAGGTATTCGCGATCGTGCTCGTCCCGGTCGCGATCGGCATGCTGATCCGTGCCAAGGCACCCGCCTTCGCCGACCGGATGCAGCGCCCGGTCAAGATCCTGTCGATCGTCGTGCTGGTCGCGGTCATCGCGGGAGCCGTCCTGAAGGAGAAGGAGCACATCGCCGACTACTTCGTGGCGGTGGGTGTCGCGGCGCTGATCTTCAACGTGATCAGCCTCTCGGTCGGCTACTGGCTGCCCCGGCTCGCGACCGTCGAGCGGACCCAGTCCATCGCGGCGGCCTTCGAGATCGGCATCCACAACAGCACGCTCGCGATCACCATCGCGATCAGCCCGGCCCTGCTCGACAGCACCGAGATGGCGATCCCCGCCGCGGTCTACGGCCTCATCATGTTCTTCACCGCAGCCGTCTTCGGCCTGCTGATCCGTCGCCGCCCCGCAACACCACCCGCCGAACCGGCATAGCACCGGGCATGATCGCGCCATTTCCTGCCAACAGTCCCCTCAACTGCACTTTGAAGGGTCACCTTCCGGGAAATGGCGCGATCATGCCGCGAGCGGGGAACGGATCGGCTAGAGCACCGGGCCCGCCAGGGCAACCGCTTCGGCGGACAGGCCGTGCCATCGCACCTGAGCCGTCACCAGCAGATTCAGGCCGTCGAGACGGCACTGTGTGAGCACCGCTCCGTTGGCCGCGACGTACGCCCCGGCCCGCTCGCACGCCACCGCCGCACCCCACGCGGATCGCCGAGCCCCGGCCAGCGCACCGAGATCGGCCGCCACCTGGGCCTGATGCCGGGTCGCGACCGCCGTGCCGATGAGCGCCGACGCGGCGGCGAAGAGCGAGATGATCATCCCTACAAAGAGAACACACAGGGATGCGCTGCCCCGGTCACCGGTCATACGCTTCCTGACCATGGGGACCGCGCTCGTCCTGATTTTCATGATCCTCGGCCTGATCGTGGCCGTCGCCACCGTCGTCGCCGTCGGGATTGCGGTCGGCATCGTCGCCGGCTTCTTCCTCGGCGGCATGGTGCTGGCCGGCATCGTCGGCGTCACGTCGACGATCCTCTTCCGCTATCGGACACCTCGACCGCCGCGGTGGCGCGTGCAGTCACCGTCAGCTCCGGCAGGCGCCCTCCGGGCAGCGACACCGCCGCACTGACGACCGCGACGACCTGATCGCCGTCGCGGCTGATCCGCACCGACGACCCCGCGGGCAGCGTCGGCGGATCCTCGCCGCGCGCCACCGCCAGCGCCACGTCGCGGGCCGCGTCCAGACACCGCAGTTGCCGGGTCACGGCGACGACCGAGGTCAGACCGAACATCAGCAGCATCATCAGCACGGGCAGGCTGACCGCGAGCTCAGCGGTCGCCGAGCCCCGCTGCCGCGAACACGCCGCTCGCCCGCCACGCGCCGCTCGTCCGCCACGCGCCGCTCGTCCGGCAGCCGCACCGCCGTCCGCCGGCTCGCGGCCGGCCGGAACGACACGGCTCACTTGAGCGCCCGCTGGACGATCGCGGCGAGCGCCGACTGCACGGCATTGCTCGTCACCACCTTGAAGAGGATCCCCGCGAAGGCGACGGCGGCGAGCGTGCCGACCGCGTACTCCGCGGTGCTCATGCCCGCGTCCCGCGCATTCCGGTTGAGCCTCTTGAACAGCCTCATGACATCTCCTCACAGGGTCAGGTCGCCGAGATAGGCGATCAGCACCGGCACCAGGCCGGCCAGCACAAAGGCGGGCAGGAAACACAGCCCCAGGGGAAGCACGATCAGCACCCCGGCCCGGCGCGACGCGGTCTCGACCGCCAACGCGTCGAGGTCGCGCAGGTCGGCCGCGCAGCGTTGCAGGACACCCGCGAGCGCCGCTCCGTTGGCGGAGCTCCGCTCGGCCGCCGTCACGACACGGGCCGCGCCGTCGAGGTCGGCCAGGTGGCGCAGCGCATCACGGACCGGCGCGCCGAGGGCGAGCGAGCGCCCGGCCCGGTCGAGGCGCTCGCTGATCGGCCCTTGCAACGAGTCCGAGACGGCGAGCAGGCAGTGGTCCAGCGGCGCACCGGCACGCAGGGCTGCGGCGATGAGGTCGATCGCGAGCGGCAGGTCCCGGCGGGCCGCCTCGCGCTCCCGGCGTCGCTCGGGCGGCTCGGCCCGCAGCAGAAAGGCGAGCAGTGCGCCCGCGCCGAGGAGCCCGGCCACGATGCCCGCAGTGCCGCCGACGCAGATCACGAGCACGCCACCGGCACCGGCCGCGATCAGCACCGGCTTGATCAGAGCACCGCTCACGTGCGACTTCGAGACAGCGGAGATCTCTCGGGGGACGCGTGGCCGGGGCGGGCCGTTCCTGGTCCCCGCAGGTCCGCCGGTCTTCGAGCGCCGGCCGCGAGAACCCGCGCCGTGGGATCGGACCGCGGCGGACGCACCAACCGCATGACCCAGGCGAGGCCGCCCAGCTGCAGCAGGATCGCCCCGATCGCGCACCCCGCACCGAGCGGCGTGTGCAGCAGGATCCGGGCCGGGTTCACGCCGAGCACGTAGCCCAGGGCGACTCCGCCGATCGGCAGGGCCGCGAGCAGCACCGCCGTCGTCGCGGCGCCCGCCGCCTCACTCCCGGCCCGGGCGGCCGAGCGGATCGCGAGCCGATGCTGCGTCTCGATCCGCTCCAGCAGCTCGGCGAGGGGTGCGCCCGTCCGCTCCGACAGCGACAGCGCGGACCAGGCCTGCGCACGTAGGACCTCGTCCTCCACAAGGGACAGATCGGTGGTGACGAGCCCCGCCCGCAGTGCGGCAGCACCGTCGGCGAGCGTGTCCAGCGCCGCACCGAATCGCCGCTGCGCTGCCGCGTCGCGCCGGGTCCGGTGCACCAGGTAAGCGGCGGTGCCGAGATAGGCGGCGGCCACGACGGTGGCGACCGGCCCGCCGAGCAGGCCCCCGACCAGGGAACCCACGCCCACCACGGCCACCGTCACGACCCTGCCGGACAGGGCGAGCCTCCTGGCCCCGCCGACCGGTGCGGCGGAGGGGAGGATCCGGCGCAGCCGGCGGGTCGACCCGGTCAGCACGGTGCGGACCCCGGGGTGCCGAGGAGCGCCGGTGGGCGTACCCCACGGGTGGTGAAGAGGTCGGAGAGGCGTTGCGCTGCGGGCCCAGCGCCGCGACCGAGCTGCCAGGCCGGGACGGCGGCCACCAAGCCGTCGCGGCCGGACGGCAGCAGCAGGCACGCCTCCTCCAGCACCCGGCCGCCGGGGACCCGGCGCAGGTGCAGGACGAGCTGGAGCGCTGCGGCGAGCTGTGCGTGGAGCACCGCTCTCGGCAGGCCGCCGAGCAGCCCGAGCGATTCGAGCCGGGCCGGTACGTCGGTCGCCGCGTTGGCGTGCAGCGTGCCCGCGCCGCCCTCGTGGCCGGTGTTGAGGGCAGCGAGCAGGTCGGCGACCTCGCCACCGCGGCACTCCCCCACCACGAGGCGATCGGGGCGCATCCGCAGCGCCTGCCGGACGAGGTCGGCCATCGCGACCGATCCCGCACCCTCCACATTGGCTGTTCGGGATTGCAGCCCCACGACGTGCGGATGGCGGGGGCGCAGCTCGGCGGAGTCCTCGACGAGCACGATCCGCTCGGTCACCGGGACGAGCCCCAGCATCGCGTTGAGCATGGTCGTCTTGCCCGAACCGGTCCCGCCGCTGATGACGAAGCTCAGCCGGGCCGCCATCACCGCCGCGAGCAACTCGGCGACGGGCGCCGGGACCAGCTCGCCGATGACGAACGGGCGCTGGCGAAACGTACGCAGCGACAGGCACGGACCGAAGGGGGCGACCGGCGGCAGGACCGCGTGCAGCCGGGTGCCGTCCGCGAGACGGGCGTCCACGAACGGGCTCCCGTCGTCGAGCCGACGACCGGCCCCGGCGGCGAGGCGCTGCGCGAGCCGTCGCACCTCCTGCGGATCGCGGAAGAGCGACGGTCCCCGGACCAGGCCGTGGCCTCGATCGACCCAGACCTCGACCCCGTTGACGAGCACATCGGTGACGGCCTGGTCGGCGAGGAGCCCGGCGAGCGGCCCCGCACCCGCGAGATCGCTGTGCACGCGATCGGCGAGACGCAGCAGCGTCGTGTCGCCGAGCGGCGCGACGCCGGGCTCGGCCCGCAGCGCCGCGACGACCGCCGATGGTGAGGCGGCATCGCCGCTGCCCGCGAGGCGCTCGCGAACCCGGTCGGTGAAATGGTCCTGGGCCAGCAGTGTCACGGCAGCTCCTTCAGCAGGCGGGTGCAGAGTTCGGCGAGCGGTCCACGTCCGCTCGCCGCGGGCGCCTCACCGCGTTCGAGAGCGGCGTCGAGGCCGGGCTCGGGGCGCAGCACTCCCGCGAGCGGCAGCCCGACCGCCTTGGCGACCTCCTCCGGGCGCAGGTTGCCCGGGGACGGACCGCGCACGATGAGGTCGAGCGAGTCGCGATGTCGCAGCACCTCGACGGCGAAGCGGGCGGCGGCAGCGGCGGCACGCAGCTCCGCGGGGATCACCATCAGCGCGAGGTCGGCGGCGGCGAGGGCGACCATCGCGGTGTCGTCGAGACGTCTGGGCAGGTCGACCACGATGAGGTCGCGGCCACGGCGACCGGCGTCCAGGGTCGCGGCCATCGCCTCGGCCGGCAGCCAGGTGGGCGACTCGCCGTCGCGGTCGGCCCGACCCCACGAGAGCACCACCAGATCGCCTCGGCCGGGCAGCTCGCGCACGAGCGCCGCCTCGTCGACCCGGCCACTCGCCTCGACCAGCGACGGCCAGCGCAGCCCCTGCACCGTCTCCCAGCCCAGCACCAGGTCGAGCCCGCCGCCGAGGGGATCCGCGTCGATCAGGAGGGTGCGCTTGCCCGCCCGCACCGCGGTGGTCGCGAGCCCGGCCGCGAGCGTCGAGGCACCGGCCCCACCGCGACCGCCGACGACGGTGACGACCCGGCCCGGCCGGGCACTCGCATCGCTGTGGCAGTCGGCGATCAGGTCGACCAGCCACGGCTCGGCGATCGGCAGCACGGCGACGAACTCGGCCCCGAACTGCGGCGCGAACTCGTTGACCTGCTCGGCCGTCGCGCCGTCGCGGGCGACGAAGACGACACGCCGCCGACGTGGGAATCGGGCCCGCATGCAGGCGGGCGCCTGATCCGCCCCGATCAGGACGAGCGGCGCGGTGCCGAAACGGGAACGCGCGCCGGCGGGATCGATGACGACGTCGGCCTCGGCACCGGCGACGGAGACGAGCCGGAGCAGGTCGTCGAGGATCTCCGGATCGGCGGTGATGACCAGGGGTCGGACGGTCGAACGCATCGGCGGGCTCCGGTCTCGGGTCGGGAAGGTGACCCGTTCACGGTCCTCTACCGGACAGCGCTCGATGCCATTGATGATGTCCACTTCTGTGGACATCACGGCCATGTGGACAACCGGGGGGTGCGTTCCACAGGACTACGGGGGCCTGGATGTCAGCCCACAATGGCGACGACCCCCGTCGATAGACGGGGGTCGTCCTAGGGGTCCGGCTCCGGGGGGGTTGAGCCGAAACCCGCTCAGCGGTCACGGGGGGGGTGCGACCGCCGAGGGCTCGCGTGTGTCAAGCATGCCTGAGCGAGCCGTGCGCGTCGAGGGGGGATTTGCCTAAAACGCGCCGACACGCCGATTCGCTTTCAAGATCGTACTCTGCGCAATCACTGAGTCGCTGATCAGTAACAAAAGCACCGGCCGGATGTGGCCACCGGCGTGGGGTCACACCCGCTCGCGGGGGCCGCGTAGACTCGCCAGCCGTGGGGCGTAGCGCCGCTTTCTTCGACCTGGACAAGACCGTCATCGCCAAATCAAGCGCGTTGGCCTTCGGTCGTCCCTTCTATCGTGATGGGCTCATCACGCGACGCGATGCCGTCAAGGCGGCCTACGCGCACCTGGCCTTCAAGCTGGGCGGCGCCGATGAGGCCGGCATGGCGAAGACTCGCGACTACCTGGCCGAGCTCTGCCGTGGCTGGCGAGCCGACCAGGTGCAGCAGATCGTCGCGGAGACGCTCAACGAGCTGATCAAGCCCTATGTCTACGCGGAGGCGGCGACGCTCATCGCCGAGCACCAGGCGGCGGGGCGGGACGTGGTCCTCGTCTCGGCATCGGGCGACGAGTTCGTGCGCCCGATCGGCGAGCAGCTCGGGGTCAGCGACGTGATCGCGACCCGGATGCGCGTCGTCGACGGCACCTACACCGGCGAGATCGATTTCTATGCCGCCGGTCCGGCGAAGGTCGACGGGGTTCGCGAGCTCGCCAAGGAGCGCGGCTACGACCTCGCCGAGTGCTATGCCTACTCCGACTCGATCTCCGATGCCCCGCTGCTGGAGGAGGTCGGCCACCCGACGGCGGTCAACCCCGATCGCGGGCTGCGCAAGCTCGCCGTCGAGCACGACTGGCCGATCCTGGAGTTCCGCCACCCGGTGCCGCTCAGCATGCGGGTCCGCAAGCAGCTCAAGGAGCGCCCGGCGGTCCCGGTCGCGGCAGCCGCCGCGGTCGGCGTCGGTCTCGCCATCGGCATCGCCTGGTACGGGCACAAGCGCCGCGCCGCCCGAAAGCTGGACGCCTGACCGTCACACCAGCCTCATCTGCCCCACCAGTCACAGGATCACGGCGACCGCTTCACTACTCGCAGGTAGAAGCGTAGAAAAGTGGATACGGAACCGAATAACCGCACTTGGTGACTTGGATTCCGGGCACGGCCTCCGGGCACCCACGCGCGATCAGCCGCGAGTAGGCACGAGGCGTCGGCACCGCAAGGACCGGCGTCGTTCGTCATAGGTGCACGCCTGGTAACCCGGCGGGAAGTGCGCGATGGCGCCGCGTCTTGTAGCGGCGCCATCCTACTTTCCCGTCATTACCGCCAGTCATGCTCAGTTCCCAGGGGACACACAGCTTCGGCGTTCTGCTCTAGAGTCACGCCGTTCTTGTGTTCAACCCCCACCTGCGGAGCCCCTCATGTACTGGAATCTCGACTTCGACGCCGACCCCGGCTTCTCGGCCTACGTCGTCCTCCTGGTCATCTCAGGCCTGATCATGCTGTTCCTCGGCATCAGCGGCGTCGGCGAGCAGACGAAGGGCGAGCGGGCGGTCAGCGCCGTGGTCGGCCTCGCCTTCTTCGGCTACGGCTTCTACCTGGCCCTGCTCTTCGACGGCGGCACCTACTGGATCGTCTTCAAGGCGTTCATCGTGCCCGCCGTGCTGATCTTCAACGTGATCCGCAACGCGATCACCCGCCGCAAGGAGCGCAAGGCCGGCCCGGTCGAGGCGCAGGCGAACCCCTACCCGGCCTACCCGCCGCAGGCGAACGCCGCCCAGCCCTACGCACCCCAGCCGGCAGCACCGCAGGCCTACGCACCCCAGCCTGCAGCACCCCAGCCCTACGCACCCCAGCCTGCAGCACCGCAGGCCGCGCAGCCGGCGCCGGTCAGCCCGGTCCAGGAGCAGTAGGACGCATCAGTTGAAGGCGTCGGCGATCTCCGTGAAGACGCCGACGCCTTCCTCTATCGCCGTCGTGTAGTGGCGCAGCCAGGAGCGCAGGCCGTCCGGCGTACCGGTGGCGAAGGCGTTGGCGGCTCCGACGTACTCGGGCTCGCGGCGCATGTGGCCCTCCTCGACCGCGATGACGCCCCGCGCATCGAACCCGCTGCTCACCAGCGTGAGCCTCGCCGCCGCCCGCGCGACCACCCCGTTGGCCCCCTCGAAGGCGCGCAGGGCGAGCAGCTCCCCGTGGACGACGGCCGCTCGGATGATCGGCTCCCCCTCGGCTGCGATGACAAGCTCGGAGAGCGCCTCCAGGCGGGCCGCGACGACGGGGTCGGCCACCGGCCGGCCCAGCTCCGACTCGGGCAGGACACCGGTGGCGGCGAGCAGGTGCAGGCGGGCCAGCGCCTGGCGGGGGACCTTCGGCCAGAGCTCCACCATGCCGGGCAGCGCCTCGGCGACGCGCAGGGAGCCCTGGACCACGGGGTCGAGGACGGCGCCGGTGCGGACCTCTTCGGTGGCGTACCGATGATCACTCAACGCAGCGCTCGCCACCGCCGCCCGCAGGCTGACCTCGGCCGCGACCGGACCGCCCTTCTTCCGCAGCGACCAGTGCTTCAGCGCGCCGTCGACCGCCGCCCGCGCACGGACAACCGCCGCCTCGACGTCGGGAAGCTGCAAGAGTGGAGCAAGCGGGTCGGTCACGTTGATCAGCTTAATATGAAGGGCGTGTTGCTCGAAGCTGCGCGGAAAGGGCATTATGTGAGCACTATCAAGCCGAACTGCGCACGCAACGCCAGTGAGCGCAACGCTGGGACCGTTCGGCGCGGGCCTGGCTCGACGGGTTGCCGACCCCTCGACCCGGAGCACGACCAGCACTAACCTAGGCACACACCGCGCACACTGAGGAGTCTCATCGATGAGCGAGACCTTGGAGAACCTGCTGCAGGAGGATCGGCTCTTCCCGCCGCCCGCAGAACTCGCCGCGAACGCGAACGTCACCGCCTCGGCATTCGACGACGCCGCCGCCGACCGGCTCGCCTTCTGGGCCGACAAGGCCCACCGGCTGGACTGGTCCAAGGAGTGGGACCAGGTGCTCGACTGGTCCAACCCGCCGTTTGCGAAGTGGTTCGTCGGCGGCCGGCTCAACATCGCCTACAACTGCCTCGACCGGCATGTTCTCAACGGGATCGGCGACCGCGTCGCGATCCACTGGGAGGGCGAGCCCGGCGACACCCGCACCATCACCTACGCCGACCTGCACACCGAGGTGTGTCGCGCCGCCAACGCGCTGACCGACCTGGGTGTCACGGCCGGTGACCGGGTCGCGATCTACATGCCGATGATCCCCGAGGCGGCGGTGGCGATGCTCGCCTGTGCCCGCATCGGCGCCACGCACTCCGTCGTCTTCGGCGGCTTCAGCAAGGACGCCCTCGCCGGACGCATCCGCGACGCGAGCGCCAAGGTCGTCATCACCGCCGACGGCGGCTACCGCCGCGGTGCGCCGAGCGCGCTCAAGCCCACGGTCGACGAGTCCGTCGCCGAGTGCCCGACGATCGAGAAGGTCCTCGTCGTCCGGCGTACCGGCCAGGATGTCGACTGGCAGGACGGCCGCGACGTGTGGTGGCACGACGTGGTCGACAACGCGTCCTCCGAGCACGAGGCACAGGCGTTCGACGCGGAGCACCCGCTCTTCATCCTCTACACCTCCGGCACGACGGCGAAGCCCAAGGGCATCCTGCACACCACCGGCGGATACCTCACCCAGGCGAGCTACACCCACCACGCGGTCTTCGACCTCAAGCCCGAGAACGACGTCTACTGGTGCACGGCCGACATCGGCTGGGTCACCGGCCACAGCTACATCGTCTACGGCCCGCTCTCCAACGGCGCCACCCAGGTAATGTACGAGGGCACGCCCGACACCCCGCACCGGGGCAGGTTCTGGGAGATCGTCGAGAAGTACAAGGTGACGATCCTCTACACGGCGCCGACGGCGATCCGCACCTTCGCCAAGTGGGGTGACGACATCCCGGCGCAGTTCGACCTGTCGAGCCTGCGGCTGCTGGGCTCGGTCGGCGAGCCGATCAACCCCGAGGCCTGGATGTGGTACCGCGAGCACATCGGCGGCGACCGCTGTCCGATCGTCGACACCTGGTGGCAGACCGAGACCGGCGCCATCATGGTCTCCCCGCTGCCGGGCGTGACCGTGACGAAGCCGGGCTCGGCGATGGGCCCGCTGCCCGGCATCAGTGCGGAGGTCGTCGACGACGCGGGCAACCCGGTCGGCAACGGCGGCGGCGGTTACCTGGTGCTCAACGAGCCGTGGCCGTCGATGCTGCGCACGATCTGGGGCGACGACGACCGGTTCATCGAGACCTACTGGTCGCGCTTCGCCGCGCAGGGCTACTACTTCGCCGGCGACGGTGCCAAGAAGGACGACGACGGCGCGCTCTGGCTGCTCGGCCGGGTCGACGACGTGATGCTCGTCAGCGGGCACAACATCTCCACCACCGAGGTCGAGTCGGCGCTGGTCGCCCATGCCGCGGTCGCCGAGGCGGCGGTGGTCGGCGCGACCGACCCCACCACCGGCCAGGCGATCGTCGCGTTCGTCATCCTGCGCGGCGGCGCCGAGGTCGACGAGGCGACGCTGCGCGAGCACGTGGCCAAGACGCTCGGCCCGATCTGCAAGCCGCGTTCGATCCAGGTCGTCGCCGAGCTGCCGAAGACGCGGTCCGGCAAGATCATGCGTCGCCTGCTCCGCGACATCGCCGAGAAGCGAACAATGGGCGATGTCACTACATTGCAGGATTCGTCCGTTATGGACCTGATCTCCGCCGGAGTTCAGGCTGGCAAATCGGACGAGGACTAACCACTCAGACCAACCGAATAAGCGGCGGGTAACGGCCTGGAGGGCTGTTACCCGCCGTTTTGTCTTGGGCACCGACGTTATCTCTACAGTGGACACACGAGCCATGCGACCTGCGCACGAATCCATTCATGTCGAGTTAACGACTACTGTGAAAATGATTTAGTCGTCGGTGGGTTCCCAGAAACCCTCGCAGTGTCTATCTTCACAGTTAGCCCTTGCGCATGACGACATTGTCATCTGCGTAGGCCCTCCCCATCCTCAGGAGGGCATTCGGCATCCCCCAACCCGGAGGTTCGTAGGTGCGTAAACTCATGGTGGGCCTGCTCACCGTGTCGCTCGCGACAGGGATGGGCCTCACGCTCAGCCCGGTTGCGTTCGCGGCACCATCGGTGCAGGCCGATCCCAGTTCCCCCGCCCCCGCAGACGACGATCTGCCCAACCCGCTTGAGGCTAAGCGGCGTGAGCTTCGCGAGCAGGCGCTCAGCGAGGTGCTCACGGGTCAGATCTCCACCGAGAAGCGCGGTGCCAGCACCGTCGCCAAGGTCGGCCAAACCAACGGTGCCAGCGTTTCAGGCGGCAGGGGTATCGGCGGGCTGTTCGGTGGCAAGCGCAACCAGTATGTCGAGCTCGCGCGCGAGACGACGGACCGCGTGTTCGTCATCCTCGCGGAGTTCGGCAACGACCGGCACCCCAGCTACCCGGATCAGGACACTGACCCGACGACGCAGGGACCGGCGACCTTCCAGGGACCGCTGCACAACGCGATCCCGGCACCCGACCGTACGGTCGACAACTCGACGAAGTGGCAGTCCGACTTCACCCCGGATTACTTCCGGAACGTGTACTTCGGCGCTGGCACCAACACCGAGTCGCTGAAGACCTACTACGAGACCCAGTCTTCGGGTCGCTACAGCGTCTCCGGCACCGTCACCGACTGGGTGAAGGTCAAGTACAACGAGGCCCGGTACGGCCGGTCCAACGGCTTCCCGTGCGGTGGCAACGTCTGCAACAACACCTGGGTGTTGGTCAAGGACGCCGCCAACCAGTGGGTCGCCGACCAGAAGGCGATGGGACGCACCGACGCGCAGATCGCGGCGGAGCTTGCCACCTTCGACAAGTGGGACCGTTACGACTTCGATGGCGACGGCAACTTCAACGAGCCGGACGGTTACCTCGACCACTTCCAGATCGTCCACTCCGGCGGCGACCAGGCC
Source organism: Allocatelliglobosispora scoriae (assembly GCF_014204945.1). Lineage (NCBI taxonomy): Bacteria > Bacillati > Actinomycetota > Actinomycetes > Micromonosporales > Micromonosporaceae > Allocatelliglobosispora > Allocatelliglobosispora scoriae. Next base: position 3,892,952 of record NZ_JACHMN010000002.1, on the reverse strand, counting down.
GACGGCGACCCGCAGCAGGGTGAGGACGCGATCTGGAGCCACCGTTGGTACGCCTACGTCAGCAACGCTGGCCTGGACGGACCGGCGTACAACCCGCTCGGCGGCACCCAGGTTGGCACGACCGGCCTGTGGATCGGCGACTACACCATCCAGCCTGAGAACGGCGGACGGTCGGTCTTCTTCCACGAGTACGGTCACGACCTCGGTCTCCCGGACGACTACAACGTCAGCAGCGGTGGCGACAACAACAACGAGCACTGGACCCTGATGGCCCAGTCCCGCCTCGGCGCGGCTGGCGAGCAGTGGATCGGCGACCGTGCCGGTGACCTCGGTGCTTGGAACAAGCTGCAGCTCGGCTGGCTGAACTACAAGAACGTCAAGGCCGGCGACGTCAAGCTGCTGGAGCTCGGCCCGCAGGAGTACAACACCGCGAAGCCGCAGGCTCTCGTCGTCACACTGCCGAAGAAGCAGGTCACCTCTGACCTGGGTGCTCCGTTCGCGGGCTCCAAGCAGTACTTCTCCGGCAACGCCGACGACCTCAACACCACGCAGACGCGGTCGTTCGACCTGACCGGCAAGTCGTCCGCGGCTCTGTCGCTCAAGGGTCGGTACGGCATCGAGGAAGGGTTCGACTACCTCTACTTCGAGGCCTCGACCGACGGCACCAACTGGACCGCTCTCAACGGCACCGTCGGCGGAGCGCCGTTCAGTGCCGATGGCGGCGGCCGTCCGGCCATCGAGGGCAACACCGGTGGCGCGTGGGTGGACATCAACGTCCCTCTGACCGCCTACGCCGGTGCTCCGGTGCAGGTCCGCCTGCACTACGTCACCGACGGTGGCGTCTTCGAGGGTGGCTTCTTCGGCGACAACATCTCCGTCACCGCCAACGGTGCCGAGATCTTCGCCGACGGCGCCGAGACCGCGACGACCTGGGCGCTCGACGGGTTCTCCGTCGTCGGCTCCACGTCGACGCAGGAGTTCGACCACTTCTACATCGCGGGTGGTCGCACCTACACGTCGTACGACAAGTACCTCAAGACCGGTCCGTACTACTTCGGGTACAACCCGACGTTCCCGGACAAGGTCGACCACTACTCGTACGACGAGGGTCTGCTGATCTCGTACTGGGACACCTCGTACGCGGACAACGACACGTTCGTCCACCCGGGCAACGGTCGTAACCTGATCATCGACTCGCACCCGAAGCCGCTCGTCCGTTCGGACGGCGTCATCTGGCGCGCTCGTGTCCAGGTCTACGACGCTCCGTTCGGCCTGAACAAGACGGGCAAGGTCCAGATCCACCAGGCTGGCGTTCTTGAGACCATCAAGAGCCAGGCCGGCAACCCGCTGTTCGACGACACGAAGACCTACTGGTACCCCGAGCTGCCGAACCACGGCGTCAAGGTTGCCAACGCGGGTGTTCAGATCGCCGTTCTGTGGACCAGCGGCACCTCGACCTGGGTCGCGGTGTTCTGATCCAAAGGGTTTGCTGATCTGAGTTAGACAACGGCGGCGCCCGGGGAATCACTCCCCGGGCGCCGCTGCATTTCCCGCTTTCTGGGAACGAAACCTGGTCCGGCTGCGTCGATCTAGAGCACAGCCATCTGGAGGAGATGCTCGATGAACAGAACAGTTGCCGGTTTCATGCTGGTGGTCGGGCTCAGCACCGTGGCCGGGTGCGCCGACCAGCCGGATCCGTCCGCATCACCGACCGCACCGGTCACGAGCCCCGCCGGCAGCGGGCTCCCCACGATGACGCCGCCGACGGCACCACCGAAGAGCCCGACCGACGCACTGCCGACCGATGTGGTCGTGGGTCGGATCACCAAGGGCGGCACCGGCCCCTGCTACGGCCTCATCACCGACGACGACAAGCAGTACGCGCTCTACAGCACCGCCGGGACCACACTGACCGAGGGCCAGGTCGTCCGGGTGCAGACGGCACCCCTGCTCATCAAGATCTACTGTGGACCCGGCGAGCACCGCAGCATCGTCAAGGTCGAGCCCGTCAGCTGAAGGGCCGGAAGGTCTGCCCCTCGCCGCCGGTGCAGGGCGGTCCCGCGATCAGCTGGATGCTGCGGTCCTCCAGATCCATCACGACGGTCCAGATCGTTTCTGAGCGGTCGAGAACGGCATCCCGCTCATCGACGTGCCGACAGATCGAGATCGGGGCGCTCTGATGGTCACAGAGGGCTTCAACGATGCCCGGCCCATCGATGCGACCCTTTCCTTCGGCGATCCGGTCGGCGAGCAGCCGCCGCATCCGGGCCGACCGGAAGAGCGACGAGCCGCCCCAGTCCTTGATCGTGTCGTAGATCGGCAGTGGCGCCTCGAAGTGGTTCGCATGCACCAGCAGGCCGTCCTGCGGGTGCAGCCAGGCACTGTCGCCGGGCACGAGCTCCAGGTCGATCACCTCGCCGGGCCCGTCCTGGGCGGCGGCACCGATCATCAGGTTGATCGAGGCCGACCGGGGCGACCGGATGGCGTTGCGCAGTGACCAGGAGAGCGAGTCCGCCTCCAGCACCGAGCGCAGCAGGACGTGGTAAGGCACGCCGCCGGGACGGCCGTCCCGATCGCTGCCGAGCAGGTTGACGCAGACGCCGACGCCCCGGGAGTTGAGCCCGGCCTTGGCGAGCATGCCCGCCTCGGTGAGCGCGGCGATCTCGTGCCCGCGCTCGTCACGGGTGATCAGCAGCAGCGTGTACGGCCGCTGCTCCGGGTGCCAGTCCCAGTTCTGCCCGATGATCGTGTGCCCGTTGACGGTGTGGCTGCCGAGGACCCCGAGCGAGGTGCACTCCCCCTCACCCGCCGGCGGGTCGCCGGGCGCCCCGCAGGCGACGGTCCCGTAGAGCAGCTCCGACCGCGCGTTGATCGCGTAGATCAGCTCCACCTCCACGCCCGCAGCCTCCGCCACAGCGTCCAGCGTCGCGGCGAGCCGGGGAAAGTGCGCCAGCGTGGTGGCCCGATATACCGCACCCTGCACGGTGACGGCGGCCCGATCGAGCCCCACCCCGGCCGAGAACCGCTCCAGATAGGCCTCGACGTTGGCCCGAATCATCTCCGCAGCCTGAGCCCCGTAGGCGGCCCCCAACTCGGCAGGCGTCCCACTGACATCAACGACGAGAAGCTGAGAAGAGCTCATGGCGCACCCTAACCGCGCCAGCCCCTCCACCGCGACGCCAATTCCGCGCGGTAAGCCCCATATTTCGCGTTGATCAAGGGAAGACTCACCATCCGGGGTGTCCGATATGCCTGGAGTCTTCCCTTGATCAACGCGAAATGCGCATAGGCTCGGGGCGTGACTGGGGAGCGGGAGCGGCGGCGGCGAGTCCGGATGCTGAAGCGGCGGCGGGTGGTCGGGGCCGCTTCGGGTGTCGTGCGGTTCCTGCGGACCGAGCAGGTCGGCGGGATGATCCTGCTCGCCGCGACCGCGTTGGCGCTGATCGTCGCCAACTCGGGGCTCGCCTCCGCCTATCACCGGCTCGTCAGCGCCTCCTTCGGCCCCGAGAGCCTGCACCTGCACCTCAGCGTGCAGCAGTGGGCCACCGACGGGCTCCTCACCATCTTCTTCGTCGTCGCCGGGCTCGAACTCAAGCGGGAACTCGTCATCGGCGAGCTGCGCGAGCCCCGCCAGGCGATGCTGCCGATCATCGGCGCTCTCGGCGGCATGATCGTCCCGGCCGCCGTCTGCTACTTCGTCGCCATCGGGGCGCCCGGCGGGGGCGAGGCGTGGGCCGTCCCGGTCGCCACCGACATCGCCTTCGCGCTCGCCGTGCTCGCGATCTGCGCCCGGCAGCTCCCGCCCAGCCTGCGGGTCTTCCTGCTCTCCCTGGCGATCGTCGACGACCTCGGCGCGATCCTGCTCATCGCCGCCCTCTTCACCGCGCACCTCAACCTGCTCGCGCTGATCGGTGCGGTCGCCGCGATCGCCGTCTACGCCGTCTTCCAGCAGATGCGGGTCACCGGCTGGTGGATCTACCTCCCGCTCGGTGTCGCCGCCTGGGCGCTGCTGCACACCTCCGGCATCCACGCCACCCTCGCGGGCGTCGCGATCGGACTCGTCACCCGGGTCAAGCACGATCCCGGCGAGCACGAATCCCCCGCCGAGCTGCTGGAACACAAGCTCCAACCCGTCTCCGCGGGCATCTGCGTGCCGCTGTTCGCCTTCGTCGCGGCCGGGATCCCCGTCAGCGCCGACGCGATGTCGCGGCTGTTCACCGACCGGGCAGCGCTCGGCGTACTCATCGGCTTGGTCGTGGGCAAGACGATCGGCGTCTTCGGCGGAGCGCTCGTCGCGACCAGGCTGCGCCTCGCGAGCCTGCCCGGGGACCTGGACTGGCGCGACCTCTTCGCCGTCAGCGTGCTCACCGGCTGCGGCTTCACGGTGAGCCTGCTCATCGCCGAACTCGCCTTCGACGCCGGACCGCAGCGGGACCGGATCAAGATGGCGGTGCTGCTCGGCTCACTCGTCGCCGCGCTGCTCTCCGCGGCGCTGCTGCGGCGACGGGTCAAAGCCCGCCGTTAACCTGGCGGCAAGGTAGCCTGTGGCCGTGGGTAGCCCGGTGGTTGATGAGGCCTGCGTCCTGGTCGAAGGCGACTGGACGCACCGCTTCGTGCATGCCAACGGCTCCCGTTTCCACGTCGTCGAAGCCGGCACCGGACCGCTGGTGCTGCTGCTGCACGGCTTCCCCGAGTTCTGGTGGGCCTGGCACGACCAGCTCACGATGCTCGCCGACGCCGGGTTCCGGGCGGTCGCCATCGACCTGCGCGGCTACGGCGCCACCGACAAACCTCCGCGCGGCTATGACGGCTTCACGCTCGCCGCCGACGTGGTCGGCCTGATCCGCGCGCTCGGCGAGCGCGACGCGGTCCTGGTCGGCGCCGGTGCCGGCGGCCTGGTCGCGTGGACCACCGCCGCGTTCCACCCCCGGATGGTGCGGCGGCTCGTCGTGCTCGGCGCCGCGCACCCGCTGCGGCTACGCTCCGCGATCATCACCGATCCGCGCGGCCAGATGGCGGCCTCGGCGCCGTTGCTCAAGTTCCAGATTCCGCGGTACGAGCACACGCTCACCAAGGACGACGCGGCCGGCATCGGTGAGCTGCTGCGAGGGTGGGCCGGTCCGCAGTGGCTCGACACCCCGTCGTTCGCCGAGACCGATTCCCGCTATCGCGAGGCGATGCAGATCCCGCAGGCGATGTTCTGCGCGCTGGAGGCCTACCGCTGGGCGTTCCGGTCGGTGCTGCGGCTGCACGGTTATCGCTTCGTCCGCCAGGTCCGCCAGCCGATCGTCACGCCGACGCTCCAGCTGCACGGTGAGCTCGACGCCGCATCGCTGCCCGGCACGGCGCAGGGCTCGGGCCGCTATGTGATCGCGCCTTACGAGTGGCGCATGCTCGACGGTGTCGGCCACTTCCCGCACCTGGAGGAGCCCGACCTGGTGGCAGGCGAGATCATCCGCTGGGCCAAGAGCTGACACCCCAGCTCGGCATACCTGTCTCGCCCCCGCCCCCTCCCCTGAATTTTAATGCTGGACACGCCGGTAAACCCGTCACCAAAGTCAGGATCAACTTCCACGTACTAGTTGATCCTGACTTTTGTTGCACTTTTGACGGCGTGTCCAGCATTAAAATTCAGGGGAGGGGGCGGGGGCTGGGGCGCGCGTGCTGGGTGAGGGGGGTGAGGGGGGTCAGACGCGGATTTCGCGGACGTCCGTCACTTCGGCCTTCGCCGCCCACCCCTGGTAGACGCCGAAGTCGAACTCCTCCAGGCCGAGCTCGATCGCGACCGGCGCCTTGCCACCCGTGTATTCCACGCGCAGCCAGGTGTTGTGCTCGCCGAGGATGATGAACGGCTCGCCGCGCCACACGCAGGCGGTCCGGATGTAGCAGACGTCCTCGACCTCGCCGATCGACAGCACCCGCACGTAGCGGCCGGGCCGGACCTCCTCGAAGCCGGGCGCCGGATCGGGCAGGTAGATCCGCACGTCGTCGCCGTCGGGGCTGGCTTCATACTCCATCTCCTGCCAGCGGGCGATGTAACCGTCGCGCATCAGGCACCGCCTCCGACGTAGGAATCGGCATCGCCGTCGGTCGCGGAGTCGCCACCGACGCGCAGCCAGCGAGGTCCGTCGGCGTCGAGCACCGCGACCAGGTCCTCGGAACCGTCGGCGTGCAGCCGGAAGAGGCGCGCGCCGTGCGGCAGCCGGGTGCTGTCCACCTTGAACTCGGCGATGATCTCGCGGGACTCGCCGGGTGCGAAGCCGTTGCCCCGGAAGGGAGCCCGCTCGATCACCCAGCCCTCCATCGCCTTCATCGCCGCCTCATTCGAGCCGCCGTAGGGGATGCGGTAGAGGCTCGGCCGGTGTGCCGCCCAGCGCAGGACGTAGATCTCGTCGGCGTCCGGCGCGAACGGGGAGCCGGACCAGGTCAGGCCCAGCGCTGCGCGTACCTGGGCGGGGGTTTTGAGGCGGCCCACCTCGCGCGCGCGATGCACGAAGCCCGAGACGCGGTCGTACCCCCGGTCGAGGTAGTAGGAGACCTGGCTCGGCGCGATCGCCTTCTGCATGTCGATCACCGTGTCGGCGGCCGAACGCGAAGCCGCAGCCGGAGTCGGCGCGATCTCCTTGCGGTCCTCGGTGCCGAGGCCCATCTGCGCCGCCCAGCTCGCGAGCGCGAGCACCTGCTCGCCGGGGAGCGTGGCGCCGACGGGGGTGCCGGGGTTGACGGCGAAGGAGAGCCGCTCGTCCGGCCACGCCGCGATGATCTGCACGAAACGGCACTTGACCAGCTCGCACTCGGGCGGCGCTGCGGCGGCCAGCTCCGGCGACGTGTAGACGACGATGAACGGCTCACCCCCGATCTCCTCGAAGTGCCAGTCGAAGTCGGGGTCGCGCGGGCGCAGGTTGGGGTCGGCGCCGGGGCTGATCGGCACGAGCACCGAGGCGAGCAGCAGCACCGACTGGAAGACGTCGGTGTCGCCGGCCTCGGCCGCGTCGAAGAGGTCGCGCTCGACCTGGTTGGCCGGGGCGAAGGTGTTGGCGTGCCGGGCACCGGCCGGGCGGCGCGCCGTCGAGGACGACGAGACGCCGGGGGCGGCCTCCAGCGCGAGCGGCGGTGCGGCGGGCACGGGGTTCGACTCCGCCTCGGACCGGGAGCGCCCCGGCATCCGCACGTCGCCGCGCGCGAGCTGGGAGACGAACCAGGACGGCAGGTACCCCTCGATCGGCAGGCCGGGGTTGATCGCCAGCCACCAGTCGTGGTTGGGCCACTCCTCGGCGAGCTGGGCATAGGGGACGCGCCGGGCGGAGCCCGCGTTGTCGGCGAGGCAGGCATACATCGCCTGCTCGGAGGTGAAGGCGAGCAGGTGGGTGCGCGTGTCGGCACTCCACGTCGCCCAGCCCATCGGCGCCCGACCGGCGAGCGCCTCCGCCGAGACCGGCAGGAGCAGCTCGATCCGGGAGAGAATGCGGAAATACATCTCCTGGTCACCGTTGCGCAGGGCATCACGCAGCGCCGCCTCGGCCTCGGTGCTCGGCTGCCACTCGGTCACGGTCACCTCCGCCACGCATCGGGGACACACTGTGTGGTCCGTCGCGTACAACTTACAAGCAAGGCAACACGCGGCGCGCCTTAGCGGATAGCATCGGCGCGGTCCACTCGCCGACAATCGCGCGCTGGGGAGGCGATTGATGACGATTCGTGCCCTGATGGCCGGAACATTCATCGCCTCGATCGCAATAATTTTCGCTCCGGGCGTCGCCCGCGCCGCGTGCGATCCGCCACCGCCGACCGCGAAACCGACCAAGGAGAGCTACTGGGCGCTCCAGCGCTTCGGACTCGATCGGCTCCCGTCCGGCATCGACGGCCGGGGCACCGTCGTCGCCGTCCTCGACTCCGGCGTGGAGGCCGACCATCCCCTGCTCACCGGCCGGGTCATCGACGGCGCGGACATGCTGCACTCCTCGGCGACCAGGGGCCGCGAGGACTGCGTCGGCCACGGCACGGCGGTCGCCAGCCTCATCGCGGGCAAGGCCGTCGGCGACTTCCGCGGCATCGCCCCCGGAACAACCATCCTGCCGGTACGCGTGAGCGAACGCACCCGAGCCGACGACAAACGTGCCGAGACTGCCTCGCCGCAGAAGCTCGCCGACGCCATCGACCTGGCGATCAACCGGCACGTCGATGTCATCAACATGTCGTTCGCGATCACCGCCGACCGGGCGGAGCAGTCCGAGGCCGACGCCCCCGAGGTGCGCTCCGCCATCGCCCGAGCGGTCGCGGCAGACATCGTCATCGTGGCTGCCGTCGGCAACGATCATCCCAAGAATGTCAGCTTTCCGGCCGGATATGACGGCGTGCTGGGGGTGGGTGCCATCACCGGGGACGGCACCCGGCAGCAGGCGTCGATGATCGGCTCCTTCGTCAAGGTCACCGCACCCGGCGAGAACATCGCGGTCGCCTGGCCCCACGGCACCCGCAACGTGCAGACCGGCACCAGCTTCGCCGCGCCGATCGTCGCCGGAGTCGCCGCGCTGCTCCGCCAGGCCCACCCTGACTGGACCGCTCGTCAGGTCGTCGATCAGATCACCGCAACAGCGGATCCGTCCCTGGGCGGTCGCGGCTCCACCACTCACGGGGCCGGCGTGGTCAACCCGGTCCGGGCACTCACCGAGACCGTTGCCGTCGGCAAGCCCTTCGCCGTTCCCGCCCTGGCCGCCACCGCAGCGGACCCTGCCGCAGTGGCCGCCGCCGCCCGGGCGACGAGTCGGCGCCATCTGGCTCTGTGGCTGGCCGCAGCCGGTGCAGCCCTGGCAGCCCTGACCCTCCTCGCCGCCACCATCCGAGCCCGAGCCCGCCCCCGCGCTGAGGAGATCGCGCGAGATCGTGCTGTTTCCCGGAAATAGCCCCCTCGCAGCGCGTCGGTAGGGCCTGTTTCCGGGAAGCAACGCGATCTCGCCGCAAACACACCCGGGGAGCCCCGTTAGGACCAACTCTTGAAGAGTTGCGGCGATCTTGGCGCAGGCTGACACGCCGACAAACGCGGGAAAGGGTTCGGGGCGGGGTGGCGTGCGACGGGATCACGCCTCACCGGCCGTCGCATGCCACTCCCGCCCCGAAATCCGGAGCGCTACACCTACTCGAACAAGCGGGTGTTGGAATCCTCGGTCTCCCGATACCGCCCCGCGGACTCCTCGAGCGCCCGCCGGATCTCCCGCAGGATGTTCTCCAGATCCCCGGCCGCCGCGCGCCAGGCCTTCTGTCGCTGCTCGTAGGCGACCTTGGCGTCACCGTCCCAGCTGGCGACGAGCGGTGCCGCGTCGGACTCCAGCTGGCCGAGCTGCGAGTTGAGCGTGTTGAGCGCGTTGTGGATATCCAGGCCGGCCTGCTGCAGGGCAGCGAAGTTGATGATCAGCGTGTCGCCGTCGTGACTCATGACTACCTCCCCGAAGGTCTTCTTACAGCGCGAGCTGGACGCCGCCGCCGCTGTGGATGGAGTTCATTCGGCCGGCGGCGTCCGTGTCGGTCGCGTCGTACTGCTTGCCTGCCGTCCGGATGGCGGTCGCGGTCTCCCGCAACGCCTGCTGAAGCTTGCGCTGGTCGGCCTCCCAGGCGAGCTTCACCTGGTCGAAGGACCTGCTGCCCTGGCCCTTCCAAGCGCCCTGCAGCACGGACAGCTCGTCCATGAGCCGCTTGAGCATGCCCTGGAGCGAGTCGTTGGTGGCTTCGAACTTCGCCGCCGTGCTCTCCATGATCGCGGCCTGAGCCTGTGTCTGGGACATCGTCACCCCGTCCTCTGTCGTCGATTCACCATGCGACACGGTCGGCACCGTCCCTCCACAGAGGAGTTCGTCAGGAACCGATGGATCCGCGCGCTGGAGGAGACGCTAGTCGCGACCCATCGACCGTGCTACCCCATGTGGATAACTCAATCAACTGAGAGTCACAGCCTGCATCGCGTCGTCCACGCCCAGCCTGGGGCCCTCGGGGAGCAGGGCGACGAGCGCCGTCGGCATGCGTACGGGGACGGTGGTGGCGAAGCCGAGTGCTGCTCGGGCTGCCGCGTTCTCAAGGGCGAACTGCTGTCCGAGATCGGTGACGAGACTGACCACGCCGCCGGAGGTGCCCGCGGTGGTGAAGCCCTCCACCAGCACGCCGCGCCCGGGCTCGACGAGGACGTAATCGGCGATCACTGCCCGGGTGCCCTTCCGCTCCCCCGCCGTCCGGGACAGCGCCGACAGATCCGGCACGGTGGCGTTGAAGCGGATCTCGCGTACCCCCTGGTCGTCCGTGGTGGTGGCACAGAGTCCCGCGGACCCGGTGTTGACGAAGGCCGGGACGAACGGTGGCGGCGCGAGCTCGCCGGCGGGCAGGAGCGACCGGGGGTTCGACGGCGGCGCGTCACCGACCGTCCTGGTCGGACTCCGCTGCCCCAGCACGTTGGCCTGCAGTGCGGTGATCTCCGCGAGGCCGTCCCGCACGGCGGCGAAGTAGCGCGGCGTGCCGCCGTCGGGCGGCTCGAACCGGAAGACGTCGCCGACGGAGGCGTCGCCGTAGCTGGATCGACCCGACGGGCCGAGCGGCGGCGCGACGATGGGATCCCCGGCGGGCACCGCATTGAGGAAGGCCGGGTCCACCGACCGCGCCGGTGCGTTGTGCATCCGCAGCGCCGCGAGCACGGAGTTGCCGTCGCCCCTGCCCCGGACCAGGTATTTCCGGTTGCGCCACAGCAGGTAGACGGTGTTCGGATCGCCCGCCGCCGCGACGGTCGTGGCCGACTCCTCGGCCAGCGGCCTGCCACCGACGGACCGGTCGCCGATCGCGAGCAGCGAGACCGCCTCGGCCGTGGGCGTCGTGGCAGCGCAGACGGTCCACGCGCCGCTGACCAGCTGCTCCGGCGCGGGCACCGCATCGGGTGCGTCGGTGATGCCGAGCAGCGAACCGCGCGGCGTGTCCGCGAGCGAGGACCGTCCGACCTGGAGGACGGCGGGCGCGCCGCCACCGGCGATGAGCAGCGCGGATGCCAGATTGCGTACGGGATGGAGCACGCCGTCGCGGTAGACGAAGCTCGCGCCGGACTCCTTCTCGACGATCACCGAGTTGGGCGTCGCCTTCCAGTCGGCGTTGGAGCCGCCCGCGAAGACGCCGTAGACGGCGAATCCGGCCACCCCCACCATCGCGATCATCAGGCTCGCGAGTGCGGCGACGGCGACCCGGCGGAACGGCGACTGCGCCGGATCGGTCTCCCGGACGACCAATGCCGAGACCACACGCTGCACCATGAATTGGTATGAGTGCAGCTGATCCTGCCTCGAAGGCATCGATCCTCCCCATGTGACGCACGTGGGGCCTAGGATAGCGGCGCTGAGGCATGCGGAAGGGGGCGCGGCGGATGACGGTGGTGGCGGAGCGAAGCAGGGCCACTCCGGCAGCGGTGCCGCGACGGGGTTCGCGTACCACGGGCGTCCACAGTGGTCAGATCGTCGCCACCCAGATCGCCGTCGTCGCGATGATCGTGGGCGTCGCCGCGGGAGTCGTCGCCACGCTCGCGCTCGCCCCGATCGCCGCCGCGCTGCTCGTGCTCGCGTGGAGCCGGCTTCGCGGTCGATGGCTCTTCCAGTGGACGCGGGTCTGGCTCAGCTACCGCACCCGGTGCCGCACTCTGGCGCCCGCCTCCGACGCGACCGCGCTGATCACGCTGCTGCGACCCGGCGCGCGGATCGAGGAGGCCGAGCTCGACGGCGTTCCCGGCGCGATCATCGCCGACGGCGGCGGGCTGACCGCGCTCGTCGACCTCGGCGACCCGGCCCTCCTGCCCGCGCAGGCGATGGTCCTGCTGCGCTCACCGGTCGACCTGCTGCCGACGCCCGCGCCCGACACGCCCCGCCACCGGTTCCAGCTCGTGCTCTCCGCCGTCCACGCGAGCGGGTCGGGCTCGGTGGGTTCGGCCTATCGGCAGCTCACCGAGGGTCGGATCGCCGCCGGTGAGCGCGCCGTCCTCGCGGTGCACGTGCCCGCGGCCGAGGAGTGGTCCGAGAGCGACCTGCGCCGAGCGCTCAGCGGCGCGGTCCGCAAGGTCCACCGCAAGCTCGGCGATTCGCCCGCCCGCGTGCTCGGACCGGACGGCGTCCTCGCCGCGCTGACCGAGCTCGCCCACCACGACGGCGCCCACCCGGTGCGCGAGACGTGGAGCAGTCTCCACGCAGGCGGCCTGCCGCAGGCCGCCTTCCGGCTGCGGCGCTGGCCCGACCTGCGCGGCGAGGCCGCGCGCGACCTCATCCCCCGGCTGCTCGCGCTCCCCGGCAGCACGGTCACCGTCTCGCTCACGGTCGGCCCGTGGGTCACGGCCGCCACCACCCTCAGAGCCGATCTGGTGGTACGCCTGACCGCCGCCGACGCACCGTCGCTCGCCGCCGCCACCACCGCCCTGCACCGGGTGCTCGCATCGGAGAAGGCAGCGGCCCGGCGACTCGACGGCGAGCACCTCGACGGGCTCGCGGCGACCCTGCCCCTGGGCGGCACCGCACCGGCGGTCCTGCCGACCCAGGTCGAGCACGGCTCGATCCGGCCCGCCGCCCCGCTCTCCGGTCTGCGGCTGCCCTTCGGCACCGCCGGGCTGATGGTCGGACCCAACCGCCGCCGGGAGCCCGTCACCGTGCGGTTCTTCCGGCCGGAGCCGACCCGTGCGATGCTCATCGGCGGTGTCACATCAGCGCAGCTCCTGGCCTTGCGATCAATGGCGCTCGGCGCCCGGGTCATCGTGCAGACGACCCGTCCCCAGGCATGGGAGCGGTTCTTCCGCAACCTCGGCGGGCCCAACGACTCGATCGCGCTCGCCATCCCCGGCAAGCAGGTCTCCGTACCGGCCGCGACCCGGCTCCGACCCCTGCTCCTCGTGGTGGACGTGGGCGCCGTCGGCGCGGACCGGTCCGCCGGGCACCCGTGGCACACGACGCTGGTGCTCCGCGACGAGCTGGCCGCCGTCGACATCGACGCGCTGGGCCATGCCGACATCGCCCTGGTCCAGCCGATGTCGGCGCAGGCAGCAGGCATCGCCGTCGCCGTGCTCGGGCTCTCCGAGAGCCAACGCGACGCCTTCGCCCGGCCCGTCCCCGGGCTCATCGGCGTCGTGCACCGCCGATCGGTCCGATGGGCCTCGCTCGGCACCGCTCCACTCGAACAACAACTTCTCACGTAAGGATTGCTGATGGGCATTCTCCTCCGCCTGGGAGCCAGCGCATTCGCACTGTGGCTCGCCACCCTCGTCTTCGACGGCATCTCGGTGACCGCCGAGACCACCGCCGGCAAGGTCGGCACCTTCGTCCTCGTCGCCCTGATCTTCGGGGTCGTCAACGCCGTCCTGCGGCCGATCATCAAGACCGTCGGCTGCGCGTTCTACGTGCTGACGCTCGGCCTGCTGGCGCTCGTCGTCAACGCCCTGCTGTTCATGCTCACGAGCTGGATCGCCGGGCAGCTCGGCATCCCGTTCCACGTCGACGAGTTCTTCTGGGACGCGGTCCTGGGCGCCCTCTTCGTCGGCGTCGTCAGCTGGCTCGTCAACATGTTCATCAACAGCGACGACTGACTCATGGCACGTTTTGCAGCAAAGCGTGGCCTCGATTCGAATCGAGGCCACGCTTTGCTGCAAAACGTGACGCGGGGCACCTCGGGGGCGAGCATTGTAATGACCGAAGGGCAGTACGGTACTTAACGTGAGCGACCTTCGGCGTGGTTATCTCTTCGGCTTCACCGCTTATGTGCTGTGGGGCTTCTTCCCGCTCCTCTTCAAGCACCTCCACGCCGCCGGAGCACTGGAGATCCTGTCGCACCGGGTCGTCTGGGCCCTGCTCTGCGTCGCCGTCGCGATCACCGCCATGCGCCGCTGGGCCACGATCCGCGAGCTGGTCAGGAAGCCCGCCACGATGGGCGGGATCGCCGTCGCCGCCGTGCTGATCGCGATCAACTGGTGCACCTACATCTACGGGGTCAACGCCGATCGGGTGGTGGAGACCTCGCTGGGCTACTTCATCACCCCGCTCTTCGTCATCCTGCTCGGCGTCGTCGTGCTGCACGAGCGGCTCCGGCCGGCCCAGTGGGCGGCGGTGGGGATCGGCGCGATCGCCGTCGTCGTGCTCACCGTCGATTACGGCAGGCTGCCCTGGATCGCACTCACCCTCGCCGCCTCGTTCGGCATGTACGGCTTCGTCAAGAAGCGCCTGGGCCTGCCGGCCGCCGATGGCCTGTTGATGGAGTCGGCGGTGCTCGTGCTGCCGTGTCTGGCGTACCTGGGGATGCTCGTCGGGACCGGGGAGAGCTCGTTCGGCACGGCCGGGACCACCCACACGCTGCTCCTGCTCGCCTCCGGCGTGGCGACCGCCGTGCCGCTGCTGCTCTTCGCGGGCGCGGCCAACCGGCTCCCGCTCTACGCCCTCGGGACGCTGCAGTATGTCGCGCCGGTGCTGCAGTTCGCGCTCGGCGTCTTCCTCTTCCACGAGCCGATGCCGCCCGCCCGCTGGGCCGGTTTCGCGATCGTCTGGATCGCGCTCGTCGTCTTCAGCCTCGATGGGATCTGGGCCGCCAGGCGTAGTTCACGTCTGGTTCACGCAACGGCCTAGCTGCGCTCAGGAAGCCCTTCTAGCGTGCGGCCGGTAGCACCCGGCCAATCCACGAATTGAGGCTTCTCCTATGAACCCCAGAATGCTCCCACTCCTGGGCGGGCAGCACGGTGGGCGATCGTCGATGACGTGCCTTTACCGCTGCGGCAACGCCTGCGACCACCCGGTTCCCAACACCTCCGCCAACGAGTATTTCGGCGATGTCGTGGCGGCCGAGGTGTCCCGTCGCGGGCTGCTCCAGGCCGCCGGTGCCGGTGCCGTGGTCATCGGACTGGCGGGGACGGCCGTCGCCGCGACGGCCGAGCCCGTTCTGGCACACGGCACCTCGGAGACGCAGGGCTGGCGCCACGGGCACGGCCCGCGCCCGCTCACCTTCACCTCCGTGCCGCCGAACCGGGCCGACGCGATCACGGTCCCGGACGGGTACGCCCAGCGCGTCGTCATCCGCTGGGGCGACCCGGTGCTGCCCGGCGCACCCGCCTTCGACGTGCACAACCAGACGGTCGCGTCGCAGGAGCGGCAGTTCGGCTACAACAACGACTTCGTGGCGGTCCTGCCGCTCGACGGGCACAAGGAGCACTGCCGCAGCGCGCTGCTCGTCGCCAACCACGAGTACACGAACGAGGAGCTGATCTTCCCCGGCTTCACGGGCCACGACGCGCTCACCGTCGAGCAGCTCAAGATCGCCATCTCGGCGCACGGACTGTCGATCGTGGAGATCGAGCGGATCGGGCACAGTGGTGCCTGGCGCCTGGTCACCCACGGCCGCCGCCCCTACAACCGGCGCATCTCGGCCCTGACCACGAAGTTCGCGGTCACGGGACCGGCCGCAGGCACCGCGTCACTGAAGACCGCCGCCGACCCGACCGGTCGCAAGGTGATCGGCACGCTCAACAACTGTGCCGGCGGCGTGACGCCGTGGGGCACCATCCTGTCCGGCGAGGAGAACTACAACCAGTATTTCGTGGGTGCCGACGGCGCCCCGGCCGAGGCGAAGGAGTCGCTGGCCCGCTACGGTTTCGCCACGACCACCCGTTACCCCTCGGGCTCGCGCAAGTGGGACCGGGCCGACGCCCGCTTCGACCTGGCGGTCAACCCCAACGAGGCCAACCGCTTCGGCTGGATCGTGGAGATCGACCCGACCGACCCCGACTCGACCCCGCGCAAGCACACGGCGCTGGGCCGCTTCAAGCACGAGGCCGCGACGATCGAGATCGCCAAGGACGGCCGCGCGGTCGCCTACATGGGTGACGACGAGCGCTTCGACTACCTCTACAAGTTCGTCTCGCACAAGAAATACCGCCCCGGCCAGCGCAAGCACAACCTGACGCTGCTCGAGTCGGGCGACCTCTTCGTCGCGAAGCTCTCCTACTCCAGCCCGGAGTCGGAGATCGACGGGACGGGCACCCTGCCCTCCGACGGCGCCTTCAACGGCGGCGGCGTCTGGCTGCCGCTCGTCAAGGACGGCGTCTCGAAGGTCCCCGGCATGACCGTGGAGCAGGTGCTCGTCCACACCCGCCTCGCCGCCGACAAGATCGGTCCGACGAAGATGGACCGGCCCGAGGACGTCCAGCCGAGCCCGGTGACCGGCCGCGTCTACGTCGCGCTCACCAACAACACCGCTCGGGCGCCGGGCGCGAAGGCCTCCGCCGATGAGGCGAACCCGCGCAACAACAACAAGCACGGGCACATCCTGGAGCTGATCGAGACGCACAACGACGCGGCGGCTCTGACCTTCACCTGGTCGATCCCGATCGTCTGCGGCGACCCGGCGGACCCGAAGACCTACTTCGCGGGCTTCGACAAGACCAAGGTCTCGCCGATCTCCTGCCCCGACAACCTCGCCTTCGACCCGTCGGGCAACCTGTGGATCTCGACGGACGGCAACGCTCTGCGTACGCCGGAGGGGCTCTCGCTCAACGACGGCATCTTCGCCACGCCGCTGAGCGGCCCGGAGGCCGGTCACGTCAAGCAGTTCCTCTCGGTGCCCTACGGCGCCGAGGCGTGCGGCCCCGTCGTCACCGAGGACGGACGCAGCGTCTTCGTCGCCGTGCAGCACCCGGGTGAGATCGCCGGTGCCACGGTGGAGAACCCGGCCTCGCGCTGGCCCGACGGCGACTTCGCCCGTCCCGCCGTCGCAGTGGCGTGGCGCCCGGACGGACGCCCGGCAGGCGTGTAACCAGCACTGATCTGGTCAGCACTGGTCGGCGGCGGCTCCTTTTCCGGGGAGCCGCCGCTTTCTCACACCGTCGCGTCGACCATCGTGCTGGCGAGCAGCTTCGCCGTCGTCTGGAGGCGCTGGCGGATCGCCATCGCGTGCGGCGACATGTCCTCGGCCGGCAGCGAGCAGGCGACGACGTAGCGCCGCTCCAGCTCCCGATCGGCACTGACCAGCACGGATGCGCAGGCGACGCCGGGGCGGAACTGGGCCACCTCGACCTGCATGCCGTGCCGCTGGCCCTTGGCGATGTCGGCTTCGAGGCCGGTCGTCGAGATGATCGTGTTGTTGGTGAACTGGCGCAGCCCGCCGGTGTCCTTGACGTAGCGTTTGCGCTGGTCAAGAGTGAGGGTGCTGAGCAGGGACTTGCCGAGGGCGGTCGCGTGCGCGCCGTCGTCGAAGCCCGGCACGAGATCCTCCAGATAGGGCGACCTCGGGCCTTCCCCCACCGCGGTGATCGCGACCCGGCCGCCGACGAAGCTCGCCATGTAGTGGCTGTAGCCCGTCTCCACCGCCGCTCGCCGCAGCACGTCACCGACGCCGACGGGGCCCCGGAAAGCGGTCACGAGCTCGCGATATCGATCAGCGACCTCGAGGCCGACCACATAGGTCCCATCCTCGCGCCGGTTGACATAGCCCTCGTAGGCCAGCGTCCGCACCAGGTGGTAGGTGGTCGCAACGGTCAATTCGCAGCGCCGGGCGATCTGCTTCACCGTGAGTCCGCCGGGGGTGCGGCCGACCGCCTCCAGCACGCGGAGCGCGCGAGAGACACTGCGAATCAGATCAGTTGGTTCTGCTTGCGGGTCACGCACATCGCCCTCCGTCAACACTCTCAGTTGTCGAAGACGTACCGGCTCTCCACCATATGCACAAACGCCCATCCCGTGAAGGGCCCGTGAGAAGAATGAGTTTTGCGTGTCGCAAATTGCATGGAATTAATGCCCGTGCAACAAATTAACTCGTTCGGTCCACAATGGCGTGACACAGCGAGGCGAGGGCGCGGCGGGCGGCGATGTCCGGCAGCCCGCTCAGCGCCTCGGCGGCCTGGTCGGCATAGTCGCGCACCGTCTGCCGTGCCCGCTTGAGCGCGGCCGAGTCGCGCAGCAGCGCCAGCGCCTCCGCGTGCAGGTCGTCGTCGGTCACCGGACCGGCCGCGAGGATCTCGCGCAGGCGCACCGCCTCCAGCGACGGCTCGTCGTCGGCGAGGGCATAGAGCACAGGCAGGGTTGGTACGCCTTCGCGCAGGTCCGTGCCCGGCGTCTTGCCCGACTGCAGGCTGTCGCTGGCGATGTCGAGCAGATCGTCGGAGAGCTGGAAGGCGATGCCGATCATCTCGCCGTACTCCGTGAGCGCCTCGATGGCGTGCTCGGGAGCACCGGCCATCATGGCGCCGATCCGGGCCGAGGTGGCGATCAACGATCCGGTCTTCTCGGCGAGGACGGTGAGGTGGTGCTCGATCGGGTCCGAGTCGCGGGGCCCGATCGTCTCGGCGATCTGCCCGTGCACGAGCCGGGCGAAGGTGCGCGCCTGCAGCCGGACGGCCTCGGTGCCCAGTTCGGCGGCGATGTCGGCGGCCTGGGCGAAGAGGTAGTCGCCGACGAGGATCGCCAGGGAGTTGCCCCAGCGCGCGTTGGCGCTGGGTGCTCCCCGGCGCACGTGCGCCTCGTCCATGACGTCGTCGTGATAGAGGGTGGCGAGGTGGGTGAGCTCCATGACGGCGGCCGCGTCGACGAGCCGCGCGTCGGTCGGATCGCCGAACTGGCCGCCCAGCGTGACCAGCATCGGCCGGAAGCGCTTGCCTCCGGCGTCGACGAGGTGCCGCGCGGCCTCCTGCACGAACGGGTCGGAGCTCGCGACGGCTGCATACAGCCGCTGCTCGACCAGGTCGAGCGCGGCCGAGATCGCCGTCTCCAGCCCCGGATCCGTGAACTCGACACCTGATCGCGCGTTAGCGCTGCTCACCACCACGGTTCCCACGATGCCACACCCTGCCCCTCCCCAAGCACTGCACCCGACTGTAACCGGCGCCGTCACCGGCCCCGATCACCGGATGAAGTTGGCCGCCTCGGACGCCAGGTTGAGCAGCGGCTGCGGTGCCACGCCCAGGACCAACGTCAGCACGACCCCGATCATCAGCGCCGCAGCGGTGAGCCCGCCGGGAACGGAGACCGACGGGGTGGACTCACCGGGCTCGGAGAGCCACATCATCACGACGACCCGCAGGTACGGGAAGGCGAGAATCATGCTGGTGATCACACCCGCGATCGCGAGCCAGGTCTGCCCGCCGGTGATCGCCGCACCGAAGACCGCGAACTTAGCAGCGAAGAGGCTGGTCAGCGGAATACCGGCGAAGGCGAACAGGACAAACGTGAAGATACCGGCGAAGAACGGTGAACGCCGTCCCAGACCCGCCCAGCGGGACAGGTGCGTCGCTTCTCCGTCGGCATCGCGGACGAGCGTGATGACCGCGAACCCGGCGATCACCGCGAAGCCGTAGGCCGCGAGGTAGAACATCGTGCTCGACAGGCCGTCCTGGCCGCCGCCCAGTACGCCGACGAGCAGGTAGCCCGCGTTGGCGATGGACGAGTAGGCGAGCAGCCGCTTGATGTCGGTCTGCGTCACCGCGAGGACGGCGCCGACGAGCATCGTCAGCACCGCGATCGCGCCCAGCACCGGCACGTAGGGCCACTGCGCGCGCTCGAAGGCCACGTAGAGGACCCTCAGCAGGCCGCCGAAAGCCGCGACCTTCGTGCACGCCGCCATGAAGGCCGTGATGGAGGTCGGGGCGCCCTGGTAGACGTCGGGCGTCCAGACGTGGAACGGCGCGGCCGCCGCCTTGAAGAGCAGGCCGATCGCGAGCAGCGCCAGACCGGCGTAGACGAGGCCGGTGTTCTTGGTGGACCCGAGCAGGGCGCTGTCGATCTCGGCGAAGGTCACCCCGCCGGCGAAGCCGTAGACGAGGGCGATGCCGAAGAGGAAGAACGCCGAGGCATAGGCGCCGAGCAGGAAGTACTTCATCGCCGCCTCCTGCGAGATCAGCCGCCGGCGGCGAGCCAGTGCGCAGAGCAGGTAGAGCGGGAGGGAGAAGACCTCCAGCGCGATGAACATCGTCAGCAGGTCGTTGGCCGAGACGAAGAGCAGCATCCCGGCGACCGCGAAGATCGCCAGCGGGAAGACCTCGGTCGCGCCCGGCTCGTCCTTCGCCTGCCGCTGGTCGGCCTCGGAGCCGACCGTGATCGCGGCCTGCGCCACGAACGGGCCGCCGTTCTCCAGCGTGCGCTCGCCGATGAGCAGCAGCGCGACGATCGCCAGCAGCACGATCGCGCCCTGCAGGAAGAGGGCCGGCTTGTCGACCGAGACGGCACCGGCCGCCGTGATCGCGTTGTCCGCCGTCACGTCGGCTGCCCGCTTGACGATCGCGATCAACGCACCCACCAGGCCGAGGATGCCCACGGTGAGCTGGACGATGTTGCGCACCGCGCGGCCGACGAAGGCCTCGATGAGGACACCGATACACGCCACGGCGAAGAGGATCAGCATCGGCGCGAGCGCCGCGTAGTCCAGGTGAGGCAGCTTCAGGGTCTCAGCAGCCTCGGCTAGTTGCAGCGTCACTTGTTCGCCTCCACGGTCGAGACCTTCGGAGCCGGGTCAGTCGTACCCAAGTCCTGGGTCAGCGTTGCCTGCACCGCCGGGTTGATGACGTCGAGTACCGGCTTCGGATAGAAGCCGAGTACGAGGAGCAGCACGATCAGCGGCGTCACGACGGCCGCCTCCCGCAGGGTGAGGTCCTTGCGCATGGCGCCGATCTCGGCCAGGGCCGGGTTCGTCGTGCCCTGCGTGGTCCGCTGGATCATCCACAGGACGTAGGCGGCGGCGAGCACGATCCCGGCCGTGGCGATCACCGCCACCACCTTGTTGACCGAGAAGACGCCGACCAGCACGAGGAACTCGGAGACGAAGGGCGCCAGGCCCGGCAGCGCCAGCGAGGCGAGACCGGCGATGAAGAAGACACCGGCGAGCACCGGGACCAGCTTGCCCGCACCGCCGAAGTCACTCACCAGCGCGCTGCCGCGGCGGGTCACCAGCATGCCGACGACCAGGAAGAGCAGGCCGGTCGCGAGGCCGTGGTTGACCATGTAGAGCACCGCTCCGGACCCGGCCGGGGTGGTGAAGGCGAAGATCCCGATGCCGATGAACCCGAAGTGGGCGATCGACGTGTAGGAGACGAGTCGCTTCAGGTCGTTCTGTCCGACCGCCAGGAGCGCCGCGTAGACGATGCCGACGAGCGCGAGAGTGATCGCGAGCGGGGCGAAGTACTTCGAGGCGTTCGGGAACAGCGGCAGGCAGTAGCGCAGGATGCCGAAGGTGCCGACCTTGTCCATCACACCGACGAGCAGCGCTGCGGCGCCCGCTGGTGCGGCACCACCGGCGTCCGGCAGCCAGGTGTGGAAGGGGAAGAACGGCGCCTTGATCGCGAAGGCCATGAAGAAGCCGAGGAAGAGCCACCGCTCCGTGCTCTGGCTGAACTCCGCGCTGGTCAGCGTCTGCCAGTCGAAGTTGTGGCCACCGGCGACCCAGAGCCCGATCACGGCGGCGAGCATCAGCAGGCCGCCGACGAGCGAGTAGAGGAAGAACTTGACGGCTGCGTACTGCCGCTGCTTCTGCCCGTCGCCGTAGCTGCCGATGAGGAAATACATCGGGACCAGCATCAGCTCGAAGAAGACGTAGAAGAGGAAGACGTCGGCGGCCGTGAAGGTGCCGATCATCGAACCCTGCAGCGCCAGGATCAGCGCGAAGTACGCCGGCTCGCTGCGGTTGGTCCGCTTGGCGTCGTCCCAGCTCGCCAGAACCACGAGCGGGGTGAGCACCGCGGTCAGCGCCAGCATCACCAGGGCGATGCCGTCGACGCCGAAGGTGAAGCGCACGCCCCACTCGGCGATCCACGGGTAGCTCTCGACGAGCTGGAGCCGGGCGCCGCTGGGCTTATAGGCGACCCAGGCGGCCACCGTCCAGGCCAGGATCGCCAGGGACCAGATCAGCGCGATCAGCTTCGCGAGCGAGCCCTTCGACCGCGGCACCATCGCCACGATCAGGGCGCCCACGAACGGGGCGATGGTCACAATTGACAGGTATTTCACTGTTTCACCCCTGCGCGATCACAAGCAGAAATGCGCCGACGACGAGCACAGCGCCGGTGAGCATGGAGAGGGCGTACGTGCGCACGTAGCCGGTCTGGGTCCGCCGGAGCCGGCCGGACGAGCCGCCCACCAGCGCGGCGAGCCCGTTGACCAGGCCGTCGACGCCCTTGCTGTCGACGTAGACCAGCGCCCGGGTCAGCCAGCGGCCCGGCTTCTCGAAGACCGCCTCGTTGAAGGCGTCGGCGTAGAGGTTGCGGCGAGCCGCCGTGACGAGCGGGCCGGCCGGCTGCTCGACCAGAGCGGTGCCCCGGCGGAACAGCAGGTAGCCCAGGCCCGCGCCGAGCACGGTGATGCCGATCGAGAGGACCGTGATCAGCGTGTGGTTCAGGTGCGCCAGGTGTGCTTCCTCGTTGATCGGCTCGCCGAGGACCGGCTCCAGCCACTCGGGCACCCGGGTCGCCATCAGCGCACCGGCACCGACCGAGCCGACCGCGAGCAGGATCAGCGGGATCGTCATGACCGCCGGCGACTCGTGCGGGTGCTTGATGTCGTCGGTCCACCGCTTCGGGCCGTGGAAGGTCAGGATGAACAGGCGGGTCATGTAGAACGCGGTCAGGCCCGCGCCGAGCAGCGCGGCGAAGCCGTAGAGCCAGCCGGTCCAGCCGGGCCGGTTGAAGGCGGCCACGATGATCGGCTCCTTGGAAAAGAAGCCGGACAGCGGCGGGATGCCGATGATCGCCAGCCACGCCAGGCCGAAGGTGGCCCAGGTGATCTTCATGTACTTCCACAGGCCGCCGAAGCGCCGGATGTCGGTCTGGTCGTTCATGCCGTGCATGACCGAGCCCGCGCCGAGGAACAGGCCCGCCTTGAAAAAGCCGTGCGCCAGCAGGTGGACGATGGCCAGGGCGTACGCCCCGCCGCCGAGCCCGACACCGAGGAACATGTAGCCGATCTGGCTCACCGTCGACCAGGCGAGGACCCGCTTGATGTCGTCCTTCGCACAGCCGATGATGCAGCCGATGAGCAGCGTGAGCGCACCCACGCTGACCACGACCGTCTGCAGCGTCTCGTTCTGGGAGAAGATCGGGTTGGACCGGGCGATCAGGTAGACACCGGCGGTGACCATCGTCGCTGCGTGGATGAGGGCCGAGACCGGGGTCGGGCCCTCCATCGCGTCGGGCAACCACGCCTGCAGCGGGAACTGGCCGGACTTGCCGGCGGCACCGAGCAGCAGCAGCAGACCCATGATCAGGACGACGGTCGCGGAGAGCGAACCGACGTTGTTGAAGACGGTGTCGTAGTTGACCGAGCCGAGCTGGGCGAACATCAGGAAGATGGCGAGGGCGAAGCCCGCGTCACCGACCCGGTTCATCAGGAAGGCCTTCTTACCGGCGGTCGCAGCCGAGTTGCGCAGGTACCAGAAGGAGATGAGCAGGTATGACGCCAGACCCACGGCCTCCCAGCCGAGGTAGAGCATCACGAAGTTGTTGCCCAGCACCAGCAGCAGCATCGACGCCACGAAGAGGTTGAAGTACCCGAAGAACTTGCGGCGCCCGCTGTCGTGGGACATGTAGCCCACGGCGTACAGGTGGATCAGCGAACCGACACCCGTGATCAGCAGGACGAAGACCGCGGTGAGCGGGTCGAAGAGCATGCCGAACTTGACGTTGAGCGAGCCCGACTCGATGAAGGTCCAGAGATTGACCTGCACCGCCCGTTCCCCGCTGAGGTCGTCGAGCTGCAGGAACATCGACAGGCCGAGGGCGAAGGCGACGACCGGCGCGAGTACGCCCAGCCAGTGCCCCCACTTGTCCGCGCGACGCCCGAGCAGCAGGAGCACTGCGGCGCTGGCGGCGGGGATCGCCACGAGCAGCCACATCGACGAGAGCAGCCCGGTGGCTGGCTCGTAGGTTACAGCCGTCATCTGCCTGACCTCAGTACTTCAGCAGGTTCGCGTCGTCGACACTCGCGGAGCGTCGAGTCCGGAAGATGGACATGATGATGGCGAGGCCGACCACGACCTCGGCTGCGGCGACGACCATCGCGAAGAACGCCATGATCTGACCGTCCAGCGTGCCGTTGATCCGGCTGAAGGTGACCAGCGCCAGGTTCGAGGCGTTCAGCATCAGCTCGATGCACATGAAGAGCACGATCGCGTTGCGCCGGATCAGTACGCCGACCGCGCCGATCGTGAACAGGACGCACGCGAGCACGATGTAGTACGTGGGAGTCATGGTTACTTGCCCTCCGTCGCCTTGTTGGTGACTTCCGCGGAGGTGAGCTCGCGGGTCGGCAGGATCGGCGAGATGCTGCGCTGCGCGGGTGTGCCGTCCGGCAGCTTTGCCGGGGTGGCCACCGAGTTGGAGGTCGCGAAGACGCCCGGCCCGGCCTTGGGCCCCGGGTAGTTGCCGGGTGCGAAGCGCGCCCGCATCTGCTCGGGCTGGCTGAGCTTCTCTTCCTTGCGCCGCACGATGTGGGCCAGCAGCATGGCGCCGACGGCTGCGGTGATCAGCAGCGCGCTGGTGACTTCGAAGGCGAAGACGTATTTGGTGAAGACGCTCGCGGCGAGGCCCTCGACGTTGCCGCCGTGGACCTTGTTCGCCTCGGTCAGGCCGACCGGGGTGACGCCCTTCATCGCGCGGAAGACGCCGGTGCCGAGCAGGACCGCGAAGGCGATGCCGAGCACGCCCGCAGCGACCTGCTGCCCGCGGAGTGTCTCGATCACCGAGTCCGAGGCGTCCCGGCCGACCAGCATCAGCACGAAGAGGAAGAGCATCATGATCGCGCCGGTGTAGACGATGATCTGCGCCATGCCGATGAACGGCCCGGACTGGATGATGTAGAAGACACCCAGGCAGAGCATGGTCAGCACGAGCCAGAGCGCGGAGTGGACCGCGTTGCGGGCCAGCACCATGCCGAGCGCGCCGATCAGGGCCAGCGGGGCGAGGATGAAGAAGGTCACCTGCTCGCCGGTGCTCGCGGCACCCGCCGCTGCCGCAAGGATCTGCGTTGACGTGCTCATACGCCCTCAGCTCCAACCGAGGTCCCGGGGTTGCTCGGGCCCGACAGGTAGTAGTCCTTCTCCGTCTCGCCCAACCGCATCGGGTGCGGCGGCTGCTCCATGCCCGCCAGCAGCGGCGCGAGCAGCATCTCCTTGGTGAAGATCAGGTCCTTGCGGCTGTCGCGGGCCAGCTCGTACTCGTTGCTCATCGTGAGCGAACGGGTCGGGCAGGCCTCGATGCAGAGGCCGCAGAAGATGCAGCGGGCGTAGTTGATCTGGTAGATCGTGGCGTACCGCTCGCCGGGCGAGAATCGGCCCTGCTCGGAGTTGTCGCCACCCTCCACGTAGATCGCGTCCGCCGGGCACGCCCAGGCGCACAGCTCGCAGCCGATGCACTTCTCCAGGCCGTCGGGGTGACGGTTGAGGATGTGCCGGCCGTGGTAGCGGGGCGCGGTGGCGTCCGGCTTCTCGGGGTATTCGGTGGTGACGACCTTCTTGAACATGTGCGAGAAGGTCACCCCGAAGCCCTTGGCCGCGCCGATGATCATGCCCATGTCATGCCTCCTCTGCACTGTCGGTGCCGCCGTCGGCGCCGGCCGGGACCGTTTCCCGGTCCGCGGTCAGCCGCTTGGCGGTACGGGGATTCACCGGGACCTGCAGATCGATCGGCGGGACCGGGAAGCTGCCACGGGGGCGCTTGCGGATGTGCTCGGCGATCGTCTCCGGCTTCGGCTTCTCCTTGGTCGGCCAGACCATCGCGATGAACAGCACGATGCCCAGCGGGATGCCGAGGGCGATGAGCCGCTGCTGGGTGTCCCAGCCCTGCTGGTTCTGGACGATCTTGATGCCGGCGAGCAGGAGGATCCAGACGAGATTCGCCGGGATCAGCACCTTCCAGCCGAAGCGCATGAACTGGTCGTAGCGGAGCCGCGGCAGCGTACCCCGGAGCCAGACGAAGACGAAGAGCAGGATCAGGACCTTGATCGTGAACCACAGGAAGGTCCACCAGCCGCTGTTGGCGCCCGCCCACCACGTGGTGATCGGTGCCGGTGCCCGCCAGCCGCCCAGGAAGAGCGTCGTGCAGAGCGCGGAGACGGTCACCATGTTGACGTATTCGGCGAGGAAGAACAGCGCGAACTTCAGCGAGCTGTACTCCGTGTGGAAGCCGCCGACCAGCTCGGACTCGGCCTCGGGGAGGTCGAAGGGAGCACGGTTCGTCTCACCGACCGCCGAGACGAAGTAGATGATGAAGCTGGGGAGCAGCAGGATGCCGTACCACCCGGGTGCGGTGAAGTCGAGCCCGAAGGGCGAGACCTTGATGCCCGAACCCTGCGCCGCGACGATCTGCGAGGTGCTCATCGTGCCCGCGGTCATGAAGACCGCCACGATCGACAGGCCCATCGCGACCTCGTAAGAGATCATCTGGGCGCTGGAGCGCAGACCACCGAGGAGCGGGTAGGTCGAGCCCGACGCCCAGCCGCCCAGCACGATGCCGTAGACGGCGAGGCCGCCGCAGGCGAGCACCAGCAGCACGGCGACCGGGATGTCGGTGAGCTGCAGCGGGGTCTTCGTGCCGAAGATCGAGACCATGCCGCCGAGCGGGATGATCGCGAACGCCGTGAACGCGCAGAGCGTCGAGATCACCGGTGCCAGGAAGAAGACCACCTTGTCGGCGGCCTTCGGCATGATGTCTTCCTTGAAGGCGAGCTTCAGACCGTCGGCGAGCGACTGCAGCAGGCCGAAGGGCCCGTTGCGGTTGGGGCCGGGACGCACCTGCATGCGGGCGACGACACGCCGCTCGTACCAGATGGCGAAGAGGGTCATCACCACCAGGAAGGCGAAGATCGCGACGACCTTGAGCAGGACCAGCCACCAGGGGTCCTTGCCGAAGTCGGCGAGGGTGGGATCCTGAGCGAGGATCATGACTTACCCCCAGAGATGGAGACCAGCGCACCGGCGGCCACGCCGAGGCTGCGCCGCACGGTACTGCCGGGTGAGTTGGTCGGAACCCACACCACGCCGTCGGGCATCTCGGTGACGAGCGCCGCGAGCGTGATGGCGCCGCGCTTCGTGCCGACGGTGACCGGGTCGCCGTCGGCGACGCCGAGCTCGGTCGCGGTCGCCTTGGAGACCCGGACGACCGGGGTGCGGGCCGTGCCGGCCAGCTCCTCGTCGCCGTCGGTCAGGCTGCCGAGGTCGAGCAGGTGGTGCCAGGTGGCGAGGATCGCCTCGCCGCTGCCCGGCAGCGTCCGCTCGCCCGCAGGGGTCGCCGGCGGCAGGGGCCGGGCCGAGGTCGTGGCGGGCAGGCTGCCCAGCTCCTGGCGGATGGAGAGGACGTCGCCGGTGCCGAGCGTGACGCCGAGCTCCCGGGCGATCGCGTCGAGGACCCGCGCGTCCGACATCGAGGAGAGGTCGAAGACCTGCTCGAACGTGCGCAGGCGACCCTCCCAGTTGACGAAGGAGCCGGCCTTCTCGGCGACCGGGGCGACCGGGAAGACCACGTCGGCCCGGCGCGCCACCGAGGTGCCGCGCACCTCCAGCGAGATGAGGAACTCGACCTTGTCGAGCGCGTCCTCGGCGGCCTTCGGGTCGGCGAGGTCGGCCGGGTCGACTCCGGCCACGATCAGCGCGCCGATGCGGCCGCTGTTGGCCGCTGCGATGATGGCGTCGGTGTCGCGTCCGGGCTGGCCGGGGATCTGCCCCGGCTCCAGGCCCCACGCCTGCGCGAGCTCGGCCCGCGCGGCCGGGTCGATGACCGACCGGCCGCCGGGGAGCAGGTTGGGCAGGCAGCCCGCGTCGACGGCGCCGCGGTCACCCGCGCGCCGCGGCACCCAGGCCAACTTCGCGCCGGTACGCCCGGCGAGCCCCGCCACCGCCGAGAAGCCGCCCGAGACCGTGGCGAGCCGCTCACCCACGAGGATGACCGTGTCGGTGTCGACGCCCTGGAGCACCTCCAGCGCGCCGGGCTCGCCGCCCGGTGCCGTGCTGATCAGCGCACCGCCGAGCTTCTCCAGACCCCGGGTCGCGAACGGCGCCACCGAGGTGACCCGCAGCTTGCCCTTGGCGTGCGCCTTGCGCAGCCGGGTGAAGACGATCGGGCACTCCTCCTCGGGCTCCAGCCCGACGAGGACCACGTGCTTCGCCTTCTCCAGGTCGGCGTAGGTGACGCTGTTGTCGCCGACCACGGTGGAGGCGAGGAAGTCGGTCTCCTCGTTGCTGACCGGGCGGGCGCGGAAGTCGATGTCGTTGGTGCCGAGGACCGCGCGGGCGAACTTCGCGTAGGCGTAGGCGTCCTCGACCGTCAACCGGCCGCCGGGGAGCACCCCGACGCCGTAGGCACCGTCGCGGGCCTTGCGCAGCCCGGCGGCGGCGAACTGCAGCGCCTCGCTCCAGGAGGCGTCGCGCAGCTCACCGCTCTCCGCATCGCGGATCTTCGGCGTCAGGAGGCGGTCGAAGCTGGTGGCGTAACGGAAGCCCCACCGGCCCTTGTCACAGTTCCACTCCTCGTTGACCTGCGGGTCCTCACCGGCGAGGCGGCGCATGACCTTGCCGCGGCGGTGGTCGGTGCGCTGGGCGCACCCCGCCGAGCAGTGCTCGCAGACGCTCGGGGTGGAGACGAGGTCGAAGGGGCGGGCGCGGAAGCGGTACTGCGCGCTCGTCAGTGCCCCGACCGGGCAGATCTGGATCGTGTTTCCCGAGAAGTATGAGTTGAACGGCTCGGTCTCGCCGTCCTCCTTGCCGTAGAACGAGTCCCGGTAGGTGTTGATCTGCTCGTTGGACGAGCGCTCCATCAGGTCGATGAACTCGTCACCGGCGATCTCCTCCGAGAACCGGGTGCAGCGCTGGCAGAGCACGCAGCGCTCGCGGTCCAGCAGCACCTGGGTGGAGATGTTGATCGGCTTCTCGTACTCGCGCTTGTGCTCGTGGAAGCGGGACTCCGTGCGGCCGGTCGACATCGCCTGGTTCTGCAGCGGGCACTCGCCGCCCTTGTCGCACATGGGGCAGTCGAGGGGGTGGTTGACGAGCAGCAGCTCCATGACCCCCTCCTGCGCCTTCTTGGCGACCTCGGAGGTGAGCTGGGTCCGCACGACCATGCCGTCGGCGACCGTCTGCGTACACGAGGCGACCGGCTTGCGCTGGCCCTCGACGTCGACGAGGCACTGGCGGCAGGCACCGGCCGGGGCGAGCAGCGGGTGGTCGCAGAACCGCGGGATCTCGATGCCCATCGTCTCGGCGACCCGGATGAGCAGCGCACCCTTCGGCGCGGTCACCTCGATCCCGTCGATCGTGAGCGTGACCGTATCGGTCGCTTTTACTACCTCAGCAGTCATCAGTGTGCTCCTGCCAGTGCGCGGACCGAGAGCACAGGCTGCTTCCGGCCCTCGATGTAGTCCAGGTAGTCCTGCTTGAAGTACTGCAGCGAGCTCGTCACCGAACTGGTCGCGCCGTCACCGAGACCGCAGAACGACCGGCCCAGGATGTTGTCGGCCGTGTCGAGCAGCGTGTCCAGATCTTCGTGCGTGCCGTGGCCGGTGAGGATGCGGCGGTAGACCCGGACCATCCAGTAGTTGCCCTCGCGGCACGGGGTGCACTTGCCGCACGACTCGTGGTGGTAGAACTCCAGCCAGCGATAGGTCGCGTAGACCGGGCAGTCCTGATCGGAGAAGATCTGGGTCGCCGTGGTGCCGAGGATCGAGCCGGCCGCGGCGACGGACTCGAAGTCCATCGCCGTGTCGATGTGCTGCGCCGCGAGCAGCGGCGTCGACGAGCCGCCCGGCGTCCAGAACTTCAGCTCGTGACCCGGCAGCATGCCGCCCGCCAGCTCGATCAGCTCCCGCAGGGTGACACCCATCGAGCACTCGTACTGCCCGGGGTTCTTCACCCGCCCGGAGAGCGAATAGATCATCGGGCCGGACGACTTCTCGGTGCCCATCGTCTTCCACCAGGCAGCGCCGCCCAGCACGATGTAGGGCACGCTCGCGATGGTGCCGACGTTGTTGACGACCGTCGGGCAGGCGTAGAGGCCGTGGGTCGCCGGGAAGGGCGGGCGCAGCCGGGGCTGGCCGCGGAACCCCTCCAGCGAGTCCAGCAGCGCCGTCTCCTCGCCGCAGATGTAGGCACCCGCGCCGGAGTGGACGACGACGTCGAGGTCGAAGCCGGTACCGAGGATGTTCTTGCCGAGGTAGCCGGCCTTGTAGGCCTCGGCGACCGCGTTGCGCAGCCGCCGGGCCGCGTGCACGGCCTCGCCCCGGATGTAGATGAAGGCCCGGTTGGAGCGGATCGCGTAGGACGCGATGATGACGCCTTCCAGCAGCGAGTGCGGGTCGTGCGTCATCAGCGGCAGGTCCTTGCAGGTCCCCGGCTCACCCTCGTCGGCGTTGACGACCAGGTAGTGCGGCTTGCCGTCGTTCTGCGGGATGAAGCCCCACTTCAGACCGGTCGGGAAGCCGGCGCCGCCACGCCCGCGCAGCCCGGAGTCCTTGATCAGAGCGATCAGGTCGTCCGGGTGCGCCTGGAGCGCCTTGCGCATCGCCGCATAGCCGTCGAGCTGCTCGTAGACGTCGAGGCGCCAGGCGTCCGGCGAGAGCCACCGCTTGGTCAGCACCGGAGTCAGCTTCTCGTAGACACTCACTTGCTACCTCCCGCTGTGGGGATCGGAGTGTTGATGTCGAAGTCCGCCACGCTGACGCCGTGCTGCTGCGCCAGGCGTACCCCCTGGAGGGTTGGATCTCCGGCGGGACCGTCCGCGACCGCGCCGTCGCGCTCGTCACCGAAACCGGCGAGCTGCAGCGCCATCTCCTTGAGCGTGCACAGGCGCGCGCCGCGCGTCGGCATCGGCCGCTCGCCCGCCGCCAGCTTGTCCGCGAGCGCGACCGCCGACTCGGGGGTGACCCGGTCGAAGAAGTCGTAGTTGACGGTGAGCACCGGGCCGTAGTCGCAGGCCGCGAGGCACTCGGCGTGCTCCAGCGTGATCTTGCCGTCGGCGGTCGTCTCGTCGTGCCCCACGTTGAGGTGCTCGCTGAGCTCGTCGAAGACCTTCTGCCCGCCGAGCACGTCGCACATGGTGTTGGTGCAGACGCTGATCAGGAAGTCGCCGGTCGGCTTGCGCTTGTACATGGTGTAGAAGGTCGCGACCGCGCCGACGTTGGCCTTCGTCAGGCCGAGCTGCTCCGCGCAGAACGCGACGCCGGCCGGGGTGACGTAGCCGTCCTCGGACTGGACCAGGTGCAGCAGCGGCAGCAGTGCCGAGCGCTCCTTGCCGGCCGGGTAGCGGGCGATGATCTCCTTCGCCCGCTCATAGGTGGCGTCGCTGAAGTGCACCTCGACATCGGAGTCGGAGTCACGAGCGCTCAGCTGGATGAGGTGGCTCTTCGCGCCGGTGCTCATCGGTCACACCCTCCCATAACCGGGTCCAGGGACGCGCCGCCGGCGATGACGTCGGCGAGCAGGCCGCCCTCGGCCATCGCGGGGATGGCCTGCAGGTTGATAAAGCTCGGCTCGCGGTAGTGCACCCGGAACGGCCGCGTTCCGCCATCGGAGACGGCGTGTACGCCAAGCTCCCCCCGAGGCGCCTCGACCGCGACGTAGACCTGCCCCGCGGGCACCCGGAACCCCTCGGTCACCAGCTTGAAGTGGTGGATGAGGGACTCCATCGACTGACCCATGATCTTCGCGACGTGGTTGAGCGAGTTGCCCATGCCGTCCTGACCCACCGCGAGCTGCGCCGGCCAGGCGATCTTCTTGTCGGCGATCATGACCGGACCCGGCTCCAGCCGGTCCAGCGCCTGCGCGACGATCCGCACCGACTCCTTCATCTCGGCCAGCCGCACCAGGTAGCGGCCGTAGACATCGGCGGTCTCGGCGACCGGCACCTCGAAGTTGTAGGTCTCGTAGCCGCAGTAGGGCTGCGTCTTGCGCAGGTCCCAGGCGAGGCCCGAGCTGCGCAGCACCGGCCCGGTGATGCCGAGCGCGAGGCACCCGGTCACGTCGAGGACGGCGACACCCTTGGTGCGCGCCTCCCAGATCGCGTTGTCCGAGAGCAGCGCCTCGTACTCCTTGATGCGCTTGGGCATGAAGTCGATCAGCTCGCGGATCTTCGGGATCGCGGCGTCCGGGAGGTCCTGTGCCACGCCGCCGGGGCGGACGTAGGCCATGTTCATCCGGGCACCGGTGATCATCTCGAAGATGTCCAGGATGAACTCACGCTCGCGGAAGCCGTAGATCATCATCGAGAGCGCGCCGAGCTCCATGCCGGTCGTGGCGAGCCAGACCAGGTGCGAGGCGATGCGGTTGAGCTCCATCATCAGCACGCGGATCGTGGTGGCCCGCTGCGGAATCTGGTCCTCGACGCCGAGCAGCTTCTCCACCGCCAGGCAGTACGCCGTCTCGTTGAAGATCGGCGCGAGGTAGTCCATCCGGGTGACGAACGTGGTGCCCTGCGTCCAGTTGCGGTATTCGAGGTTCTTCTCGATGCCCGTGTGCAGGTAGCCGACGACCAGCCGGCAGTCGGTGACCGTCTCGCCCTCCAGCTCCAGCACCAGGCGCAGAACGCCGTGCGTGGAGGGGTGCTGCGGCCCCATGTTGACGACGATCCGCTCGTCGCTGATCGGATCGGTGCCCGAGACGATGGTCTCCCAGTCGCCACCGGTGACGGTGAAGACCTTGCCCTCGGTCGTCTCGCGCTCGCTGGCGTAACTCGTGTTGCTGCTCACTTGTACGACCTCCGCTGGTCTGGCGGTGGGATCTCGACGCCCTTGTACTCGATCGGCACGCCGCCGAGGGGGTAGTCCTTGCGCTGCGGGTGACCGTCCCAGTCATCCGGCATGAGGATGCGGGTCAGGTTGGGGTGCCCGTCGTAGATGATCCCGAACATGTCCCAGGCCTCCCGCTCCTGCCAGTCGGCGGTCGGGTAGACGGCGGTCACGCTCGGCAGGTGCGGGTTCTCGACGGTCACCGCGCACTCCAGCCGGATGCGGCGGCGGTAGGTCATCGAGGTGAGGTGGTAGACCGAGTGCAGTCGACGCTCCTCGGCCGGGTAGTCGGCACCGGAGACCGAGGAGAGCAGCTCGAAGCGCAGCCCCTCGTCGTCGCGGAGCACCTGGCACACCTCGGCGATGCGCTCAGGTTTCACGTGCAACGTCAACTCGCCGCGGTCGACGACGACCCGCTCGATGGCGTCCGCGAACTCCGGGTACGCCTCCTCCAGCGAATCCGTGACCTCGTCGAACCAGCCGCCGAAGGGCCGCTGCGACTCCAGCACCGTGCCCGGCTTGCGGACCAGGCCGCCGAAGCCGGAGGTGTCACCGGAGCCCTTGACTCCGAATGCGCCGTGGTCTGTCACTTGCCGACCCCCATCCAGTTGGCGATGCGCAGCTGCTCTTCCGTGCCGGCAGCCACCGCCTGCTCCCACTCCGCCCGACGCTGCTTGTCGTAGCGGTAGCTCGACGGCATCGCGCCGGGTGCCACGATCGGCTGCTTGCCCGCGGCGACGGTCTTGGCCCGGCGAGCGTCGATCGGCTCGGCCATGACCTTCTCGTGCAGCTTCAGGATCGCGTCGATCAGCATCTCCGGCCGCGGCGGGCAGCCGGGCAGGTACATGTCGACCGGCACGATGTGGTCGACACCCTGC
Source organism: Allocatelliglobosispora scoriae (assembly GCF_014204945.1). Lineage (NCBI taxonomy): Bacteria > Bacillati > Actinomycetota > Actinomycetes > Micromonosporales > Micromonosporaceae > Allocatelliglobosispora > Allocatelliglobosispora scoriae. The sequence goes on along the minus strand of NZ_JACHMN010000002.1, from coordinate 3,859,354 downwards.
ACGATCGCGTAGTTGTTGAACATGCCGCCCGAGCTCGCGCAGACGCCCATGCTCAGCACCCAGCGGGGCTCCGGCATCTGGTCGTAGATCTGGCGCAGGACCGGGGCCATCTTCTGGCTCACCCGGCCGGCGACGATCATCAGGTCGGCCTGCCGCGGCGACGCCCGGAAGACCTCCATGCCGAAGCGGGCGAGGTCGTAGCGGGCCGCGCCGGTCGCCATCATCTCGATGGCACAGCAGGCCAGGCCGAAGGTGGCCGGCCAGAAGCTCGCCTTACGCGACCAGTTGACCAGCTTCTCGACGGTGGTCAGCAGAACGCCGTTGGGCAGAGCCGCGGATTCGATACCCATGGGTCAGCTCCTAGTCCCAGTCCAGGCCGCCGCGCCGCCACACATAGGCGTACGCGATGAAGACCGTTGCGATGAACATGGCCATCTCGATGAACCCGAAGACACCCAGCGCTTCGAAGCTGACCGCCCACGGGTACAGGAAGATGATCTCAATGTCGAAGATGATGAAGAGCATCGCGGTCAGGTAGAACTTCACCGGGAAGCGCCCACCGCCGACCGGCTGCGGAGTCGGCTCGATGCCACACTCGTACGCTTCGAGCTTCGCCCTGTTGAAGCGCCGCGGGCCCACGAAGGGCGCGATGCCAACGGAGAAGAGCGCGAAGAGTGCGGCGAGTGCCGCGAGCCCGACTATGGGTACATACGCCGACATCACTGCTCCCTGTCGTTATACCGCCGGGGCCAACCGGCTGAGACCATTGATGACTCGATCCATCGCGTCGCCGCCCCGCGGATCGGTCAGGTTGGCGAGCAGCTTGAGCACGAAGCGCATCAGCGTCGGATGCGGCATGCCGTGCTTCGTAGCCAGCTTCATCACCTGCGGGTTCCCGATCATTTTCACGAAGACGCCGCCGAGCCGGTAGTAACCGCCATAGCGTGCCTTCAACTCGGTCGGGTAGGCCGAGAGCGCACGTTCGCGCTCCGGGCCCTCCGCGCGAGCGAGTGCCTGGATCATCACCTCGGCGGCGAGCTCACCGGACTCCATCGCGTAGGCGATGCCCTCCCCGTTGAACGGGTTGACCATGCCTCCCGAATCTCCAACGAGCAGCAGGCCGCGGGTGTAGTGCGGGGTGCGGTTGAAGCCCATCGGCAGCGCGGCGCCCTGGATGCCGCCGTCGGCGTTGGACTCGTCGGTGAGCCCCCACTCCTCGGGCGTCGAGCTCATCCAGTCGAGCAGCATCTGCCGGTAGTTCGTCTTCTGGTAGGCCTTGGAGCTGTTGAGCACGCCGAGACCGACGTTGATCCGGCCGTCGCCCATGCCGAAGATCCAGCCGTAACCGGGGAGCAGCTTGCCGTCGGACTCCTTGCTGCGCAGCTCCAGCCACGACTCCAGGTAGTCGTCGTTGGCCTTCGCCGCGCAGCGGTAATACCTCCGGACGGCGACGCCCATCGGGCGGTCCTCGCGCTTGGCGATCCCCAGCGCGAGCGGGAACCGCGCGCTGACACCGTCGGCGCTCACCACGAGCGGCGCGCGGTAGGTCACCGGCTCCTTGCCGCGTCCCACGAGCGCCTCCACCCCGACCACCCGTCCGGCCGCGTCGAGCACCGGCCCGGTGACATTCGTGTTGGTACGCAGAACCGCGCCGGCCTCGACCGCCCGCTTCGCCAGCAGGTCGTCGAAGTCGAGCCGGGTGCGCGTGAGCCCGTAGTCGGGGAAGCTCGCGAGGTCGGGCCAGTCCAGCTCGAGCCGCACTCCCCCGCCGATGACCCGCAGGCCCTTGTTGCGCAGCCAGCCGGCTTCGGGGCTGGTGTCGATGCCCATGTTGATGAGCTGCTTGACCGCGCGCGGGGTGAGCCCGTCGCCGCAGACCTTCTCCCGGGGGAATTCGGTCTTCTCGAGCAGCAGCACGTTGAGCCCGTGACTGGCGAGATGGAAGGCGGTGGTCGAACCGCCGGGTCCGGCGCCGACAACGATGACGTCAGCGTCTCTATCCGCTGGTTCCTTCACAGGTCACCTCCACCGGTCGCCGCTCGTGAAACTCTTCACAAGCTGTCCGGTGGGCACTCTAGTACCGCTCGCGTTAACACCCGTGACTTAGGCAACCCTAAGCCGTGACATTCATCTCGTCGGGGCTGGTCAAGGTCCACTTTTACGTTTCCGCTGCTCCCACACCTTGGGATCATCGTTCCGGTGGCTGGTTTCGCCCCGTTCTTTGATCTCCCGGGCGGCGTTCTCCTCGAGGTCACGAACCCGGACAGGCTCCTCCCCAAACCCGCCCCCAAAGTCCCCCGTTGACTTTTCCCCCACAATGCGCATTATGCACCTTTCCGCACCCCGACCCGCTCCCGCGCCGCGCCCCCACGTCGCACCCCGCCCTGCGCCCACGCCAAGATCGCCTGAACCGAGCGTTCAGGACCAACTCTTGAAGAGTTGCGGCGGTCTTGGCGCTCATGCCCGCCAGAGCCTGGGACGGGTGAGGAGGTCGGACCGGTGGAGGAGGAGCCCCTGTGGAGAACCCGCCTGATTTAGCGAATGGCGCGATGAAGAGCGACGATGCCGCCGGTGAGGTTGCGCCAGCCCACCTTGGACCAGCCGGCGCCCTGCATGATCTCGCTGAGACCCGCCTGGTCGGGCCAGGCCCGGATCGACTCGGCGAGGTAGACGTACGCGTCCGGGTTGGACGAGACCCGCCGGGCCACGGCGGGCAGGCTCCCCATCAGATACGTCAGGTACGCCTTGCGGAACGCACCCCACGTCGGATGCGAGAACTCGCAGACCACGAGGCGTCCACCGGGCTTGGTGACCCGGGCCATCTCGCGCAGGGCCCCGGCGGTGTCGACGACGTTGCGCAGGGCGAACGAGATCGTCACCGCGTCGAAGACGCCGTCGGCGAAGGGCAGCGCGAGGGCGTCACCGGCGACGAGCGGCACCTCCGGGCGGACCCGGCGGCCGACGCCGAGCATGCCGAGGGAGAGGTCGGAGCCGACCGCGAAGGCACCGCCACGGGCGAGGTCCACCGTGGAGACCCCCGTACCGGCACCCAGATCGAGCACCTTCTCACCGGGCTTCAGCGCGAGGGCCGCAGCCGTCGCCTTCCGCCAGGCCCGGTCCCGTCCAAAGGAGAGGATCGTGTTGGTCCGGTCGTAGTTCGCGGCGACACCGTCGAACATCTCGGCGATCTCATGGGGCTGCTTGTCCAGATTTGCGCGGCTCACAACCCGCCATTCTGCATGAACCTCTGATCGGTACGGATGACGCCCTCGTCGAACTCCTCCGCCGCACTGCGCTGCCGACCCCGCCACAGGGCTCCGACGAGCAACGCGACACCGAGCAGCACGGCGATGCCGCCGACGATGAATCCACCGGTGCTCATCCCCGAGTCCGACGACTGCTCAGGCTCGGCGACCAGCGGAGCAGCCTCGGTCGACCTGGACGGTTCACCGACGACCGCATCGACGGAAGGGCTCATGGAAGGGCTCACGGAAGGGCTCGCCGACACAGCGGCGACAACCGCGGGCTTCGGCGCCGACGGGGAGGGCCGGGGCTTCTCGCACTCCTTCGCGGCGACCCCGTCGACCTTCACCACGAGCGAGGCGGAGTTGTTGGACGGCTTCGGGTCCCACGGGTATTCCAGCTTGAACCGGCCGGGTGTCGTGCACTTCGCCACGACCTTGAAGGTCAGCGCGTGCCAGCCGGACGGGCCGTCGACGCTGCTCGGCTGGTCGTTGTCGGGGTACCACATCGCGCCCAGCTTGCATCGGGCGCGCTTGTGCGGCGTGACGACCGTGCAGAGGTAGTAGGTGCTCACGTACTTGTCGAGGCTGTTGCCGAAGACCGTGCCGCCGGGCGCGGTGACATCGATGACCACCTTCGCGGTGACCGTCGGGTTAGGTCCGTGGTTGTGGACGACCAGCCCGACTCGTGCCTCCGAACCCACCCGGGCATGACCGGACTGTGCTGCCGGATCGAGGTCGGCGGTGCGAACGTCAGCAGCGTGTGCCGCCCCTGCCGAGAACGTCACCAGCAGGGCCACGACGAGTGCGAACATGCCACGGACGAAACGCACGACGATCTACTCCCCCGGTCGGACGCGCCCAGCGCGGCGGATCAGGACAGTAACACGAGAAGGCTTCGGCTAGCGGGCCTCGACCAGCGGCAGCGACCGGTTGACGATCGACGAGAAGTGCGAGGTCACCCGGTCGTCGGTCGGGTCGTCGGCGGGCGTGTAGTGCACTGCCAGGTGGTTGTAGAGGGTGTCGCGCTGCGCCGGGATCCGGCCGGCGCTGCGGATCAGCCAGATCAGGTCGTGCAGGTTGGACCGGTGCTTCGCGCCCGCCGAGGAGATGACGTTCTCCTCCAGCATGATCGAGCCGAGGTCGTCGACACCCATGTGCAGGGCGAGCTGGCCGACGTCCTTGCCGGTCGTCAGCCACGACGCCTGCAGGTGGTTGACGTTGTCGAAGAAGAGGCGGGCGACGGCGATGAGGCGCAGGTACTCCAGGGAGGTCGCCTGGGTGCGGCCCTTGAGGTGGTTGTTCTCCGGCTGGTAGGTCCACGGGATGAAGGCCCGGAACCCGCCCGTCCGGTCCTGCACGTCCCGGATCATCGTCATGTGCTCGATGCGTTCGGTGTTGGTCTCACCCGTACCCATCATCATGGTGGCCGTGGACTCGACACCGTGCCGGTGCGCGACCTCCATGACCTCAAGCCAGCGCGCGCCCGACTCCTTGAGCGGCGCGATCGCCTTGCGCGGCCGCTCGGGCAGCATCTCCGCGCCGGCACCGGCGATGGAGTCGAGACCGGCCGCCTTGATGCGGACCACGGCCTCGGAGATGGTGGTGCCGCTGACCTTGGCCATGTGCAGGATCTCGCTCGGCCCGATCGAGTGGATCACCAGGTCCGGGTAGGCGGACTTCACCGACGAGAAGAGGTTCTCGTAGTAGTCGACGCCGTAGTCCGGGTGGTGCCCGCCCTGGAGCATGACCTGCGTGGCACCGAGGTCGACCGCCTCGCCGCAGCGGCGCAGGATCTCGTCCATGTCGTGCGACCAGCCCTCGGAGTGCTTCGGCGCGCGGTAGAACGCGCAGAACTTGCAGGCGGTGACGCAGACGTTGGTGTAGTTGATGTTGCGGTCGATCAGGTAGGTGACGATCCCGTCCGGGTAGCGCCGGCGGCGCACGGTGTCCGCCGCCTCGCCGAGCGCGTGCAGCGGCGCCTCGGTATACAGGAACAACGCCTCCTCGGGCGTGATCCGGCCGCCATCGGCGCCGCGCTGAAGGATGCTGTCGATCTCCGCCTGGCTCGTCACGTCTCCGAGGCTACCTCCCGAGTCGTTAAGGTCAACGGCATGGGTGAGATGCGTTATCGCAGACTTGGCAACTCCGGGCTTGTCGTCTCCGCCGTCGGGCTCGGCTGTAATAACTTCGGACGCAAGCTCGACGCTGCGCAGACGTCCGCGGTGGTCGAGGCCGCGCTCGACTCCGGCATCACGTTCTTCGACACAGCAGATGTGTACGGGGACCCGGCCGGCTCCTCGGAGAGCCACCTCGGACCAGCGCTCAAGGGCGTACGCGACGAGGTGGTGCTCGCCAGCAAGTTCGGCATGCCGATGGGGCTGCCCGATGGCAATGCCCGGGGATCCCGGCGTTACATCATGCAGGCCGTCGAGGCGTCGCTGACCAGGCTCGGCACTGATCATCTGGACCTCTTCCAGTTCCACACCCCCGACCCGGCAACTCCGATCGAGGAGACCCTGCGCGCGCTGGACGACCTCGTCCGCTCGGGCAAGGTCCGCTACATCGGCTCGTCGCAGTTCGCCGCGTGGCAGGTCGTCGACGCCGCGTGGACCTCGAAGCACGCCGGGCTGACCTCGTTCATCAGCACCACCAACCACTACAACTGGCTGCACCGGGCACCGGAGAAGGAGATGCTCCCCGCCTGCGCGCACCACGGCGTCGGCTTCATCCCCTTCTTCCCGCTTGAGTCCGGGCTGCTCACGGGCGTCTACCGCCGTGGCGAGGCACCCCCGCAGGGGACCAGGATGGCGAACGAGCGCTACCAGTCGTGGTTCGACCGGGCGCCCTGGGACAAGATCGAGGCGCTCCAGCAGTTCGCCTCCGACCGTGGCGTCACGATGCTCGACGTGGCGATCGGCGGCCTGGCGGCGAAGCCGGGTGTGAGTTCCGTCATCGCCGGAGCAACCTCACCGTCCCAGGTCCGGGCCAACGCCGCCGCCGGATCGTGGCTGCCCACCACCGAGGAGCTGCACGAACTGGACCGCATCACCGCATGACGATCAAGGCGGCGATGGCGGGCGCGCTCTACGGCCCGGACGGCTTCTTCATCCGGGAACGACCGGCGGACCACTTCCGCACCAGCGCGCTCGCCTCCCCCCTCTTCGCACAGGCCATCGCCACCCTCATCCACAGCGTGGCCGGCCTCCTACCCCCCACCACCCCCGTCACGGTCGTCGACGTGGGCGCCGGCCGAGGAGAACTCCTCACCGCCCTCCTCCCCCTAATTCGCGTTGATCAAGGGAAGACTCGCCGCATATCGGACACCCCGGATGGCGAGTCTTCCCTTGATCAACGCGAATTTCGGTGGGTGGGGGTGGAGGTCGGGCGGCGGCCGGAGGGGTTGGACGAGCGGATCGCGTGGGTGGCGGACGTGCCCGTCGGTGTGACTGGGGTGCTGCTCGGGTGTGAGTGGCTGGACAACGTGCCGCTGGACCTCGCCGAGGTCGACGGCTTCGGGACCGTGCGCTACCGGACCGTCGACGGGATGGGGGCACCGGTCCGCGGGGACGACGCGGACTGGTTGGCTCGGTGGTGGCCGATCAGCGAACCGGGTGAGGTCGCGGAGATCGGGCTCAGCCGGGACCTGGCCTGGGCTGACGCCGTCTCCCGGCTCGATCGCGGGCTCGCCGTCGCCATCGACTACGGGCACCGGCTCGCGGAGCGGCCATGGGGTGGAACGCTCACCGGCTTCCGAGGCGGGCGGGAGGTCGAGCCCCGGTTCGACGGGAGCACCGACATCACCGCACACGTCGCGATGGACTCGTTGGTACGACCGGGTGACGAACTGATAACGCAGCGCGAGGTTTTCCACAGGCTGGGGATAACCGGTGCACGGCCACCGATAGCGCTTGCGAGCAGCGAGCCTCTGGCGTACCTGCGAAAATTGAGCGCGGCGAGTGCGGCGGCCGAGCTGACCGACCCGCGCGGACTCGGCGCGCACCTGTGGCTGCTGCACCAGGTCGGCATCCAATTAGGGTGGGCAGCATGAGCCAGCTGCGGGAGATGACGGTCGGTACGGGCGCCGGGCTCGAAACGAGCGACATGATCCTCAACATCGGTCCGCAGCACCCCTCCACCCACGGTGTCCTGCGACTGAAACTGACCCTCGACGGCGAGCAGGTCGTGGCGGCCGAACCGATCGTCGGCTACATGCATCGCGGCGCCGAGAAGCTCTTCGAGGTACGCGACTACCGGCAGATCATCATGCTCGCCAACCGGCACGACTGGCTCTCCGCCTTCAGCAACGAACTCGGCGTGGCACTCGCCGTCGAGCGGCTGATGGGCATCGAGGTGCCGGAACGCGCGGTCTGGCTGCGCACCGCCCTCGCCGAGCTCAACCGGGTCCTCAACCACCTGATGTTCCTCGGCTCCTACCCGCTGGAGATCGGCGCGATCACGCCGGTCTTCTACGCGTTCCGAGAGCGGGAGACGATCCAGGCGGTGATGGAGGAGGTCTCCGGCGGGCGGATGCACTACATGTTCAACCGCGTCGGCGGGGTGAAGGAGGAGGTCCCGGCGGGCTGGACCCGGCGGGCCCGCGAGGCGATCGACCTGGTCCGCCGCCGCATGCCCGACCTCGACAACTTGATCCGCACCAACGAGATCTTCATGGCCCGCACCGTGGGCGTCGGGGTGCTCAGCGCCGAGAAGGCAGCGGCGTTCGGGGCCTCCGGTCCGGTCGCCCGGGCCAGCGGCCTCGACTTCGATCTGCGCCGCGACGAGCCCTACCTGGCGTACGGGGAGCTCGACGTTCCGGTGATCACCAAGACGGCCGGCGACTGCCATGCGCGCTTCGAGGTGCTGCTGGACCAGGTCTACGTCTCGCTCGACCTGGCACAGGTGTGCCTCGACCGGCTCGACCGGATCTCCGGCCCCATCAATGTGCGGCTGCCCAAGGTGGTCAAGGCACCGGAGGGCCACACCTACGCGTGGACCGAGAACCCGCTCGGGGTCAACGGGTACTACCTGGTCTCCCGGGGCGACAAGACGCCGTGGCGCCTCAAGCTGCGGACCGCGTCCTACTCCAACGTGCAGGCCTTGGCGACACTGCTGCCGGGAACCCTCGTGCCGGACCTGGTCGCCATCCTCGGCTCGATGTTCTTCGTCGTCGGCGACATCGACAAGTAATAACCGCGACCGGGTCGCCGCGCCCCGCCGGAGACTCAGTAGTCGTAGCGGCGGCGCTCGCGCTCGCGTTCGCGCTCGGGTTCGGGCTCGCGGGACCAGCCACGGACCCACTCACCGGCCGACGGCTCCTCCGGCTCGGCCGGCAGCGCCCGGCGGCTGTAGCCGCGCTCGTCGTCGCGGCTGTCCCAGTCGGCGTCCTCGGGCGCGGGGCGCCGCGTGCGCGGCTCCTCCCAGCGGTCGTCGGCGGCCCGACGCGGATCGTCGCGGCGCGGGGGATCGTCGCGGCGCGGTGGATCGTCACGTCGCTCGTCGCGGCGCACGGCGGCCCAGCGGTCCTCGATGCGCATCTCGGTGCCGCTCTCGTCGCTGTGGACCGCGGCGCGGCGCTCGCCGACGCGCAGCTCGCGACCGCGGTCGTCGGAGCGCACGGAGGCCCACCGGTCGCCGGAGCGCATGCCTGCCCAGCGGTCCTCACCGTCACGCTCGCCCTCGAACCGGTCGCGGGGTGCGACGACCTCGCCGTCGACCTCCCGCTCGCGACCTGCGCTGGCGAGCCGCTCCCGCAGGCGCTGCTCGGTCCAGGACTCCTCATGCTCGGCCCGGCTGGGCTGCGGCTGGCGGGTGCCCCACTCGGTGCCGCGCGGGGCGGCGCCACGGCGGGCGTCCTCGGCATGAGGGTCGACGATGGTGGAGCGGGTGGTGACCTGCACGGTCTCGGTGTGCCGGACGATGCCGGGGCCACCGGGGACGATCGGCGGTCCGCTCGGCCGCGCGACGGGCGGGGGGCCCGTGTGCTGCGGCGGCGGAACCGGGTGGTGCACGGGTGTGTGCTGCTGCGCCCGGGCCAGCTCGGCACGGATCGCCTCGAGCTGGCCGCGCATGTGCTCCACGTTGTCCTGCAGGTACTGGAACTTCTCACCGAACTGGCGGTGCGTGGCGCGCGCGGCGGTGGTGATGTCGGCGCGCACGTCCTCCCGCAGGATGTCGATCTCGTCGAAGATCGTGTCCTCGAGCTCAACCTTGATCGATTCCGGCTGGGGCCGCAGGGCGAGCGAGAGTCCCATCAGGATGATGCTCAGCAGGGCGATGCCGACAGCGGCCCGCAGCGAGCCATCCCCGTCTCCGACCAGCAGAAACAGGGCGGCGATCGGAGCCAGTCCGACCCCGGCCCAGAAGAGCGGGGTGAGCAGTCGCGCACCCTGCCGTTCAGCGGTTTCGGTAGTAGGCGGCATGGCTGAGCAGCCTACCCACTAGGTTGGCCTTTGCAAAGGACCGAACCTAGTCAACAAAGCGCTGGATCAGCTGTTGAGCAGGTAGTCGATGAAGCGCGCCCGGATGAGGGGCTCCTGCTCGCCGTAATTGTGCCCGGTGAACTCACGCCACAATCCGACATAGTCGTCGACCTGGGGGCCGATGTCCCCGAGGGAGTTGTCGCCGACCTCGGCCTCCGTCGCGCTCGGCAGGTGCTGGAAGAGGTCCCAGAAGAAGCTCACGTCACGCTCGGACTTCGCCTTCGCGAACGCGAGCTCGCGCAGGTCCTCGGTGGTGTGGGCGTCCAGTTCGGCGAATGTCGACATGGCGCTGAGCTTACAGAGCGCCCGTCGGCGGGTGGTTCTACCGCCCCGCTGTCCAGCGGTCGTCGGGCCACGGGTCGGGCCGGTTGGCCGCGGTCTGCTGGGCCGGCAGCGTCGCCGACCAGCTCCCCGTCGTCTCGGTCGCCCAGCTCGTCGAGGCCTCGGCGGTCCACTCCTCCTCGTCGACGTTGGGCATCGGCCGCCCGAACGTCTCCACGAGCCGCGTCACCACGAGACCGGCCGCGACGGTCGCGGCCGCCACGGCGTAGAGCGAGAGCTTCCAGCCGGCCGCCTCGCCGAACCAGATGACGAGCGCGACGGCCGTGGTGGCGAGCACCGTGCCGAAGACTCCGCCCCGGCGGCCGAAGGCGCTCACGCCGCCGAGCATCGCCACACCGAGCGCGATGCCGGTCAACTCCAGGCCGAGGGTCGGCTCGACCTTCGGCGAGAGCCCGGCGAGGAGTACGCCAGCCACCGCCGCCAGCACCGTCGAGCCGACGAGCGCCGCCGCGGTGACGAAGCCCGCGAAGGTACCCCGCCGCAGCGCCGGATCGCCGACCGGGCGGAACCGGCCCACCCCTCGGCGAACGGATTTGATGGTCCCCAGGGTCGCCGCGAGCAGCGACAGGATGACGAAGCCACCCGCGTAGTAGAGGGCCCGGTCGGTCGGGTCGTACTCACCGGCGACCGTCACCGGACCGGAGTGGCGCTGGATCCAGACGATGACGGTGAGCGCGGCGACGAGACTGCCCGCCCAGCCGGGTACGTGGAAGCCGACGACGAGCACCGCGATCACGGCGCCGACGGCGGCGGCGAGCGCGACGGCCTTCAGGGTCGTCGGAACGACACCGTCGTTGCCGTGCTGCGCGAAGAAGAGTGCCGAGGCGATCGCGACCGGGCCGACGGCGAGGTTGACCGCCCCCGTCCGCAGCGACATGGCCCCGGCGAGCGCGAGCAGGCCGATGGCGGAGCCGAAGACGAGCAGCCGCTGCAACGAGTCCCCCGTGACCGTCGCGCGGTGCTGGCTGAAGAGCAGGTAGCCGAGGATGGCGATGCCCACGAGCAGCACCGCCTCCCAGGCGAAGTGCACCGCGAGCCGGTCGCGGCCGGGATCGCCGTGATCGGGATCGTCGAAGACATCGTCCAGCGCCGCTGCTGAGACACCGTGCCGTGCGGCTGGGATGCCGGCACCGCCGAGACCGGCCGGGGACGCGCGGAAATCAGGCTCCTCTCGGAAGCCGGGTTCGCCGCGGAAACGCGCCGGGTCGGTGTGTTCGTCGTAGGCCATGCCCACGCCCTCCCGTCGGGAACGCCACTGGCCGTCGGGGTACGGCCAGGGGGTCTCTGCGTGGCGAACCTACCGGGCGAATCGTATTCGCAAAAGCCCTACGTCGGGGTTTCCTCATCATCGGGGCGCTTGGGCACCCGGCACGAATGCTCCAGCCAGAGAGCCGCGATGACCAGCACAATCGCGGCGACAACGGTCGCGATCGTTTCAGGTAGGTCTCTATCCGGATAGATCAACCGACTGCGCTCCAGCAGCAGGTAGATCAGCACGCCGACCGCGTACCCGCCGAAGAGCGCACCGACCACCGACGATGCCTTGGCGAGCACGACGAGCCTCGCCATCTGCAGCGGCTCGACCGGCGGCCGGCCCGGCTTGCGGGCGATGCGGGCGGCGGCTCCCCGCGCCAGCACCATCTCGGTGAGCCCCAGGACGAAGAGGGTGCCCGCCAGCAGCCACGGCGGGATCGGCATGCTTCCGTAGTCGGAACTGATCAACACCCAGGAGACCGAGGCCGAGGCCAGCGCCGCTGCAACCAGCGTCGCCGGGCTGGTGGGCCGGAGCACCGGCTGAGGTTGGGTCACCGCGCTAATCTAGCGCGCCCTGCGGGGCTCCCTCGCTTCGCTCGCTCACTCCTCGTGCCAGCGCTCAATCCAGCGTGACATCCCGACGAGCCGTCATGCTCATGACGTCGGAGGCGACCGGTTCGGCGAGCACCAGATCGTTGACCCAGCCGTGTCCCGGCAGGCTGGCGTAGGGCTGGATCTCCAGCCACGGCCGCAGCACGAAGGCCCGCAGGTGGGCACGCGGGTGCGGCAGCGTCAGCTCGGGAGAGTCGCGCACAACCGGCGCGCCGTCGTCGGTCCAGGCCGCGATGAGATCCACATCGAGGGTACGCGGACCGAAGCGCCGCGCCTCGTCCCGGACCCGACCGCGACTCGCCTCGATGCGTTGCGCCTCGGCCAGCCACTCCTCCACCGTCCGGGTCGGATGCGTCACCAGCGCGACCGCGTTGAGATAGGACGGTTGGTCGGCGTCCCCCCACGGCGGCGTCTCGTAGACCCCGCTGACCACGACGAGCTCGTCGGCGAGCTGATCCACCGCCGCCCGCAGGTGCGCCGCACGGTCGCCCAGGTTGCTCCCGAAGGCGAGCAGCACTCGGGTCATCGCTGCTCGCCGCGCCGGCGCTCCATCGTCACGCTGACATCGGTGAAGCTGTGCGGGATCGGCGCCGACGGCTTGTGCACCGTGACGATCGCCCGCTGAACCCGTTCATCGACGAGACACGCTTCGACGAGCCTCGTCGCCAGGGTCTCCAGCAGGTTCACCGGCGGGCCCGTGACGATCGCGACGAGCGCGTCGGCGAGCTCGCCGTAGTGGACCGTGTCGGTGACATCGTCGCTGTTCGCGGCCTTCGTGAGGTCGAGGGAGAGAACGGCGTCGACCACGAAGTCCTGGCCGTTCTCCCTTTCGAAGTCGAAGACGCCGTGCCGGCCGAAGGCACGCAGCCCGGTCAGCGTGATCGTGTCGGTCACGGTTCCTCCTGCGTCCTGCGCCACACGGCGAGTGCGTCGACGGTGTCCTGCACGTCGTGCACGCGTACCCCCCAGGCGCCCGCCGCGATCGCGATCAGGCTGGTGGCGACGGTCGCGGCCGCGCGCTGGTCGGCGGGCCTCGGCCGCCCCTGGTCGTCAGCGAGCAACGCGCCCAGGTAGCTCTTGCGGCTGGCACCGAAGAGGACGGGGAAGCCCAGGTCGACGATGCGATCGAGGTGCTTGGTGAGTGCCCAGTTGTGCGCGGCGGTCTTGGCGAAGCCCAGCCCCGGGTCCAAAATGATCACCTCACGCGCGATCCCGGCCGCGAGCGCGGCGTCGACCTGCTGCGACAGCTCGTCCCGGACCATCTGGACCACGTCGTCGTAGACCGCGAGCGCCTGCATCCCGGCCGAGTGCCCCCGCCAGTGCATGATCACGTAGGGACAGCCCAGCGACGCCACGACCGGCAGCATCTCGGGATCGGCGAGGCCGCCGGAGACATCGTTGACGACCGCGGCACCCGCTTCGACCGCGGCCGCGGCGACGGTGGCCCGGGTCGTGTCCACACTGGTTGGCACACCGGCCTCGGTCAGAGCCCGGATAACCGGGACGACTCGGTGGATCTCGGTCGCCGCGTCGATGCGCTGGGCCCCCGGCCGGGTCGACTCACCGCCGACATCGACGAGACCTGCCCCTTCGTCGTGAAGTTGACAGCCGTGAGTGATTGCCGCGCCCAGGGAGTCGTAACGGCCGCCGTCCGAAAAGGAGTCGGGGGTGACATTAAGGATGCCGACCACCATTTGCGGCGCCATCACCACGGGCGGTGACCAAATCATGACGATCACGCTACCCGGCGGGTTGTTTGGGGTCCTGAGGGGTCGTAGGCTCTTCGCATAACTGAACCGGAAGCGAGACACGACGCCGGGCCCGGGCGCAGGTTACCCGGCATAGCGGTCGGATGCTGGAAGGCTGTTGTCTGGCAACTACCAGGGCACATGTCAACGGCATCGGGGAGGGACACGCAATGATCGTCTCAGAGCTTGCTCACACCATCTGGCAGGAGACAGCAGCGCTGATCGCGTTTGCGCCGACACCCACGCCCAAGCCCGGGATCAACACCGACGGCGTCATCGGCTTCTTCGTCAAAAATATCGTGCCGATCCTGCTCGCCGTTCTCGGCATCATCTTCATCGGCCGGGCCAGCAAGGGTGAGATCTCCAAGGTCCTCACCAGCTCGGCGATCGCGATCGTCGGGTTGGCCTTCATCGCCGGAGCGGGTGCGCTCTTCTTCTTCGGCGAATACCTCGTCACCCTGATCTTCGGATAGTCGGCGGCCGCCCATGCGACTGAGGACTGACGACGACATCTACCGGGCGAGGCTCGTCTACCTGGGCCCGCCTGGATACACGCTGCCCGTGCAGCTGCCCTACGCGCAGTACGGGCTCTTCACCCTCCTCGTGCCGCTCTTCGTGGGCATCCACTACCTCTTCACCTTCAAGGTCGAGGTCTTCCCCGCGTGGGAGATCGCGCTCGCGATGGTGACCACGTCATACGTCTTCCGCCACGTCGACCCCGACCGACCGGCCCGCATGGTCATCCGGACCGCCCTGACCGACTGGCGGCGCAGCCGGCAACCCGACCAGGAGCAGCGCGACCCTCGTTTCGTCGCCCGCCGGGTCCACGTACGCGAGAGCATCCGGTAAAGCCGATGACGACTGACGACATGGAGATCACGGAGATGACGGGGAACACCACTCCGCCACCCCGCCGCTCGCCCGACGAGATCGAGTCACCATTCCTCGACCTCTTCGACGCTGACGCACCCATCCCCAACGCCGTCGCCGTCCTCCGCAGAGGCGGCGCCGCCCGTGTCGTCGACGGCACGACTGTGCCCTCAGCGCCGCCACAACAGCCGCAACAACAGCCGGCTCCGGCACCGCAGCCGCAGCCCCGCGCCGCCGCGACGCCACCGCCGATCAGGGTCACTCCCCCGGTCGCCGCACCGCCTGTCAGCGGCCCGCCGTCGGCCGCGCGTCGCGAGGCTCCCGGTCGGCACACCCGCCCGGCGCAGCAGCCGCCGCAGCGCCGTGGCGAGGAACCGGCGATGGCGCCCCGGCAGCCCGAGCCCGCTCCGCAGCGGCGATCGGCTCCGACGGCCCCGCCCCGGCGTACCCCGCCGCCTCCGCCGCCCAGCTCCACCGGGAAGAAGGCGCCTCCGCCGAAGGCACCCAAGACGAAGGATCGTGACCCGTCCGTCGAGCTCGCGATGACCGAGATCGCCGGGCACCTGACGTTCACGCCGCACGCCGTCACCGCGTGGTACTGGGTGCCCGAGGTCCGCTGGTCCTTCCGACCGGACGCCGAACGGGAAGCGCTCCTCGACGCCATCGCCGAGCAGTACGCGGGGCTTGCGGGCTTCCGGCTGCACATCCGGCGTACCACCCAGCCTTTTCCCTCCGCGGCCTGGGCGCGGACCGTGGACCAGCTCACTGCGCGGCCCCTGCCCAACGTCGAAGGTGCGACCTCCTGGTCGGACCACCTCGTCGCGGCGCAGCGCCACCTCATGGAGATCAACCACGCGGAGGGCCGCACCTACCTCGGGGTGACCTTCGCCCGCCGGTCGATCGGCGACTCCTGGGTCGAGAAGCTCGCGCGAGCCTTCGGCAAGGGCACCTCCAACGGCGAGCGGACCAAGCTCGGCAAGGCCGTCGAGCAGTTCGACGAGGTCCTCGGCGCCTTCGGTATGCGCGGCCGCCGAGCCAGCGCCACCGAGCTGGAGTGGCTGCTCTACCGTTCCGTCGCGCTCTGCATGGACCCGCCCGGACCCGAGCTGCTCACCGTGCAGCACGGCCAGTGGCAGGCCGGTGACCTGCTCGCGCTCACCGAGCAGATCGAGCGCTACCGCACGCCCTACGGGTCGACCGTCAAGCTCGTCAACCGGATCACCGGCGAGGAGCGGCACGTCGCCGTACTCACCGTCGGCCGGATGGAGCCGCTGGAGATCCCGGAGCGGCACGAGCCGTGGCTGCACTTCCACGAGCGGCTGCCCTACTCCATGGAGCTGTCGTCCCGGGTCGACATCCTCGGCCAGTCCGACTCCTTCAAGAACCTCGAGCAGCGCCTGCGGATGATCCGCTCGCAGCAGCTCGACTACATGGAGCACGGCATGGACGCGCCGCCCGAGCTGGAGCGCCTCGCCAAGCGCGCCCTGGTGATCGGCGACGAGATGACGACCGGCCTGCCCGTCGACTCCGCTCGCGCGCACGGCTGGCACCGCATCGCGGTCGGCGGCGACACCCGCGAGGAGTGCCTGGAGCGCGCCCGCAAGGTCATCCAGACCTACGGCCGGGAGATGCGCATCTCGCTGCAGCACCCCAAGCAGCAGGAACTGCTCGCCCGCGAGTTCATCCCGGGTGAGCCCATCGCCAACTCGGGATACCTGCGCCGGATGCCGGTCAAGCTGCTCGCCGCCGCGCTGCCCCAGGCCGCGTCGACGGTCGGCGACACCCGCGGCGACCTGATCGGCCGCACCGCCGGCACGTCACGCCGCCCGGTCTTCCTCGACCTGCACTTCCCCATGGAGGTACGCGAGCGCTCCGGCCTCGGTGTCTTCGTCGCCGAGCCCGGTGGTGGCAAGTCGACCCTGCTCGGTGCCCTCGGCTACCTCGCCGCTCGGCGCGGTGTGCGGGTCACCCTGCTCGACCCGTCCGGTCCGCTCGCCCGGCTCGCCAGCATGCCCGAGCTGCGCCCCTTCTCCCGCGTCATCAACCTGACCGGATCCGAGCAGGGCACGCTCGCGCCTTATGCGCTGATCCCGACGCCCACCCGCGACGAGTTCAGCGCCGACGCGAGTGGCGACCGCGAGTTCGACATCGCCGTCTCCAACGCCCGCGCCGAACGCCGCATGCTCGTCCAGGACATCGCCTCGATGCTCGTCCCGCCGCAGGTCGCCCGGGAAGCCTCCACGGCGACCCTGCTGCGGCACGCGGTGCGGACGGTCCCCGCCGAGGAGACCTCCACCCTGGACGACGTCGTCGAGTGCCTCCGCAACGTCAGCGACTCCGGCTCCGACGGCCGGGAGCTCGCCAACCTGCTCCTCGACACCGCCGAGATGCCGCTCGCGCTGCTCTTCTTCGGCTCGCCGCCACCCGGCCTGCTCGATTCGAACTCGGCGCTCACCGTCATCACCATGGCCGGCCTGCGACTGCCCGACCTCAAGATCGAGCGCGAATACTGGTCGGCTGAGGAAGCCCTCGCCCTGCCGATGCTGCACACCGCACACCGGCTCGCCGTGCGGCGCTGCTACTCCGGCGACATGCACCAGCGCAAACTCGTCGGTCTCGACGAGGCCCACTTCATGGAGGGTTGGCGCTCCGGGCGCTCCTTCCTGGTGCGTCTCGCCCGCGACTCGCGTAAGTGGAACCTCGCGGCCCTGGTCGCATCGCAGAACCCGAAAGACATTCTCGGTCTCGATGTGCAGAACCTCGTCTCGACAGTGATGGTCGGGCGCATCGCCGAGGACAGTGAAATCGCTTCCGAGGCGCTCCGGTTGCTCCGGGTGCCGACAGATGTCGGCTATGAAGCGGTGCTCGCGACGCTGTCGCAGGCCGATGGCGGCTCGTCAGCGCGCCTTGGATACCGCGAGTTCGTTGTACGCGACGTGGACGGTCGTGTGCAGAAGGTAAGAGTCGACGTCTCCTACGTGGAGGGGCTGCTCAACGTGCTGGACACGACACCCACAGGTTCCGCCGAAGCAACCAAGGCGGGGTGAGCCCGGTGACGCGTATCCGCGCAGGTGTCCTGGCACTCCTCGTACTCGCGATCGCAACCCTCTTCGGCACTCCCGCTGCGGCAGCCCACTCAAGCCTGCCCACCGCAGCACCTGGCGACGGCCTCTGCTCAGTCGAGGAATGGCGAAATCTTGGTATCTCTGATTTTGATGAGTGCGTAAATCGCCTACAAGATGTTGCAGCATCGCGTGCACAATGCCTGACTGCTCCAACACCAGCCACACCCGACTCCGGATTTGCTGGCTGGTTCGCATCCGAACCTACGTGGAACGCTGGGCAAGGTAGCGGACGTGGCCGATACAGCCTGTATGGCTACGCTGGATATGACTACACTACCTATGATATCGGCTGCGCTCAGACCCTTATGCACCCGGACTACAAGTTCGAGAACACGGTCGCCAATGGCGAGTTGATGATAGCCACAGGCGTGGTGGCTGGCGCAAATGCACTACGTGAACGCTCATGGGACCCGGGTGAAATGTGGGCGTGGGCAGACCCCCTCGTCGAGAACTCCACAAAAGCAATCTACGACAAGGTCTTCACCATATTCGGTGTTATCACTTTGGCAGTTGTGGGTCTGTATTTGATATGGCGTTCCCGACGGGCGGAGATGTCCGGCGCCATGACAACCGCAGGTTGGGCAATTTTCGTGATGATAGCCGTTACCGCGATTGCCGCCTGGCCTGTTCATTCTGCCAACGTCGCAGACTCAGTACTTACAGGGACACTCGGCGTAGTACATGATGCCATAGGTCCGTCCAGCCCCGTTCCCCCCCAATGTGTCGGACACGAAGCGGAACCTCGCTGTATTGACAATCGCCCACCTGCAGTTCGGGCTGGGGATACCGCCGTGGATACACTGCTCTATCGCAATTGGCTACGCGGGGCATTAGGTTCGGCCGACAGCGAGACAGCGCAGAAGTACGGGCCGGTCCTATACAACTCAAAATCGATGAGCTGGACCGATCTGGAACTCCTTCGAAGCACTCCCGACGCCACGACTCGGCAGAATCTTCGCGACAGCATCGTCCGCGAAAAGCAAGGTCGGTGGATGCGGGTTGCGGAGCAGATTAAGACTGAGGATCCGGAGGCCTACTCCTACCTGCAGGGGACGAAGGGAATGGAGCGGATCGGCGCTGGTTTCGTCGCGATTCTCTCTGCCCTTAGCTTTGCGCTCTTCGATATCGTTGCCTCGCTGCTGGTGCTGCTTGGGTTCCTGATCTTCCGGTGGGCGGTCATAGCCACACCGGCGCTCGGTACGGTGGCGATGCTCCGTCCGGCCAGTGCCGGGCTACGGCGCCTCGCTGGTGCTGTGCTCGCGGCGGTATTCAACATCGCCATCTTCGGCACAGGTGCCGCCGTCTACCTCTCCGCCGTTGACTTGATCATGAATACCCCCAGCCTGCCCGGTTGGCTACAGGTCACGCTAATCCTGCTCTGCGGTGTCGTCGGCTGGATCCTGCTCCGCCCCTATCGCCGCATCACACAGCTCGGCGGCGCGCCAGCCACCCAGGGCTGGGGCAAAGCGCTTCTTCGTCCCGCTGCCGCAGCTACGGCTGCTGCGGTCGCTCCGCCAGCCGTGGCTGCCGTTGTGGCTGCTGGTCGACCGGAGGCGCGAAAGGAAGGGCAGGCAGACAACCGTGGGGCCGTCGATACGCCGCCGATGCGCGTCGAGGTCGGTGGTGGACGGTCGGAAGGCGTACCCGAGCAGCGTCGTTGGCGTACCGCCGACTTGCCTGAAGCGGCACCGGCCCAGGTTCTGTACCGACCGACCGAGACCGCACCGGAGCCGGCGCCGAGCCGGCCCGCGACGCGCGTCGAAGCGAAGTAGTCATGCGGGCCACCCTGGCCGGGCTGCTGCGCTCCCGCGTAGGAGTCGCAGTGGTGCTGCTCGCCCTGGTGCTGTTGGTCGTCGGTGTGTTCCGGGTGTTCGGCGCCGCGCCACAATCGCCGGTGCAGGGAGGCCCTCGATATACCGAGTTGCCGACCCTGGTGACGCATGAGCCTGACGACGGCGTCGCTACCCCACCGCCCGTGCAGTCACCTTCGGTCGCCCCCGGGGCAGCGAACCCCGTGGACGTCGCTGCGTCATTCGCTGCAAGCTGGGTGCAGGGAACCCGCTCGGCGTCCTCCTGGCTCGCAGCTTTGCGCCCGCACTGCACAGAGCATCTGCTGGAGCAGCTCAGGGATGTCGACCCGTCCTCAGTGCCCGCGAGCAAGGTGACAGGCAAGCCCACCTTGATCCCCCGAGCCTTCACCTACGCCGAGGTCAGCATCCCGCTCGATGCCGGAGTGCTGAAGCTCCGACTGCTCGGTCCAGACGGCCACTGGTACGTGGACGGCGTTGACTGGGACCGGTCATGAGCGACGGACATCTCGACTTCGCGCCGGCCGGTATGCGGGATGAACGCCGCAGGCCGCGGATCGGGCTGTGGATCGCGCTGACCGCAACCCTCGCTCTGCTCTGCTGCGGTGGCGGGATCAGCGCGCTGTTTCTCGACCAGCTCAGCGGAACGAACGCGGCATCGGCAGCATTCACCTGTGGAAAAGCAGGTGTCGTCGACATCAACAGCAAGATGCCGCGGATCGGTCCCTACAGCGAGGACCAGATTCGAAACGCCGCGATCATCATTACCGTCGGGCACGAGATGAAGGTGCCGCCGCGGGGCTGGATCATCGCCGTAGCGACCGCTATGCAGGAGAGCAGCCTCACCAATCACGGCTTCCTCGGCGACCGCAACGACCACGATTCGCTCGGACTCTTCCAGCAGCGGCCGAGCCAAGGCTGGGGAACTCCGGAACAGGTGATGGATCCCCGGTATTCGAGCCGGAAGTTCTACCAGAAGCTGGTCACCATCTCGAACTGGGCGACCCGACCGCTCACCGAGGCGGCTCAGGCCGTTCAACGCTCGGCATTTCCCGATGCGTACGCCAAGCATGAGAGCCTCGCGACCACGATCGTGAACACGCTGGCGGATGGTGCCGGACTTGCCCCTGGAACCATCTCCGTCGGCGACCTGCGCTGCGCCAACCCGGGTGAGATCGCAGCCTCCGGCTGGACCTCTCCGGTGCCGGATGGCATCGTCTCCGGTTTCCGGACCTCCTCCCGACCGACCCACAATGGCGTCGACCTCGGTGCGTCACGCTACGACCAGATCCACGCTGCAGCGGCCGGAGTCGTCATCGTCAGCAAATGCGATGTCGGCAACTGTGACCGCGACGGATCTCCGTCGACCCCCGGGTGCGGATGGTTCGTCGACATCCTCCACGCCGATCAGATAATCACCCGGTACTGCCACATGGTCCGCAGGCCCTTCGTCCGTGTCGGCGATCGGGTAACGGCGGGCCAGGTCATCGGACAGGTGGGAACGTCCGGACACTCCAGCGGGCCGCACCTGCACTTCGAGACCCACCTGGATGGCGACCGCTCCGGCCGGGGCGCTGTCAACCCGGTCTCCTTCATGGCTGCCCGCGGAGCCCCGCTAGGGTCCGGGGAATGAGCGAGGCGGACTTTGCTGCTTGGGCATCGGAATGGCGGAGTGCGCCGGCGCCCATCGTGCCCGTGCCGGCGTTATCAGTTCCGCCATCGGCCCTGCGCGGTGAGCGCGTCATCATCGGGCTACCGGGACACGGTTGGCGGATGGACCTTCGGGCCGACAGCCTCGTCACTCGCGGATCCCACAGCCTGGTGCCGGTCATGCCGGAGGCGGAGTGGTACCGATCCGAAGAGGACCGGCTGGAGGTCTTCGCGTCGTTGATACCCGCTGAGCGGGTGTGGTTGGAGACGCTGCGTAGCGATCTGCCGACCCATGGGCCCGGGCATCCCGGGGAGCCGCCCTCGACGCTGGTCTCCCTTGACTCGCCGGCCATCCGGATCGCTGCGCACGCTCGCGAAGTCGGCCACCTCACCGGTCGTCGGGTGGTGGCTGTCGGGCCGGACGGCGAGGAACGAGGGCTGCGGGCGGTCACCGAGGCCTACTCAGCGGGGCATGACCGCGTTGAGGTACGGGTCGCGAAGGAGTCCGACTGGTATCGGTGGGCGACAAACGGGAAGCTGCCGCCCACGAGACCTGTCGAGGTTACGGAGCTGTGGGTTGAGTAGTAGACGGTGATGGAGTCGGCGTAGGTATGGGGTCAGGCAGGCGTTCAGCACCACAAACCCGCCACCCATCGTCCTGAACCATCGTGAATTTCCAGTGCTGCCTATCTTGGGTAGCGCCACCGCTGCCTTGTTGCAAGATTTCCAAGTCTGCGTCAACCCTTCCTGAACCATCGCGAGAAAGCCGCGCTAGCGAAACCTGAGTTGAGAGATTGAACTTACGTTCGTCAGACTCTAAAGAGCTTCTCAATTCGAGAATAGACATTAATCCTTGACTATTTTCACACGAGTATATTGCAGCCTTTGCATCGTCACGCCTGTTTAGCACTGCCACAATATACTCACGAACCACCACTTCTGGCTGGGAGCGGTCGACCTTTGTGGCCTGGTCATAAATCCGAAATGTCAACCCGGCACCCCCAAGCACAACAAGACCCGTGGCAACTAACACAAAAACTATAATTCGTCGCGTTTTGCTGCTGCGCCTGTCTTCATCTGCCATGTTATAAGAATACGACTAATGACTACTTGGCGGACACTAGACACCCAGGAAAACTGATCAATCTCGTCACCTACGTTGCCCACGAACGCAAACGCTGATAGACAAATAGCAATAAAAACCATCTATCAGACACGTAATTTTACCCAGCTAGCATCGTTGACTAATTGAGTATCAAGCCACTTAACCGCCCTGCGTCTCGTATTGGGACGGAATCTGTCGCCGCGTACATCTTGACCACTCGCATCCGTTGTCCACCGATTCCGTATCGTCCGCCGCCAGCAGTACTCGCAGTCGCTATTAGAACATCGCCAAGCCGACCAGCCAGCAGACCGCGCCTCCGCGTCGGACTCATTCGACACCCGGCTGCAGCTCGACATTTGCATCCGCCTTGAGCTTTCGGCGAAATGCCGAAGTCCATCCAGGTCGATGGGAGTCGATATGGGTACGGGATTGCGATCCATGATTGCCTCCCGCCAGCATGGATGACGTAGATCGTGGCCGAAAAAACGATGAGTATCGACACGCATCCGCTGCGTCGCCAGCCTCCGCGTTACGGCAGGCGGCTCATCGCTTCTCCAAAACGCCCGTGGTCAACCTTCCGTAGAGTGCGCTGGGTGACCGCGATGAAGCCCGGCGTGTACGAACACCTCATGACCCGAAGCCTCGACGAGCTGGTCGAGAGCGTGTCCGACACAGAGCTCGTCAAAGTCAGGTCCCTGGATCCGGTCGACGCCGATGTGCCGCTGGCCCGTCATATCGCAGCGCTCACCCGCAAGGCTCTGCGAAGCGTCCGGGGTGAACCCGACGAGAGGCTGAGCCGGCAGCTGGAGATCGTCAATAGAGTGACGGAACTCCTGATCGAGCTCGCCCCCGAGGTGGTGGCGCCGGAGGCGATGGTCGCCGCCAGCAGTGAGCTGCTCGCGATAGCCGCTCGACGGGAACTCGGCGGTACCGTTCACTTCCCCGAACGCCCGATCGTGCCCCTCAACGCGAGCGCGCTCCTGATGAACGGCCACGGTCAGCCTCAGATCGGCTTCGAGCTGCAGCGCGAACTCGCCTCGACTCGCTCCGTCGACCTGCTCTGCGCCTTCGTGAAGTGGAACGGCGTACGGGTGTTGGAACGGCAGTTGGCCGAGTTCATGGAGCGCGGCGGCCGGCTCCGGGTCATCACGACGACCTACATCGGCGCCACGGATCGGATGGCTGTGGATCGGCTGGTCGAGCTGGGTGCGCAGGTCCGTGTCTCCTACGAGACGAAGATGACCCGGCTGCACGCGAAGGCCTGGCTGTTCCACCGGGACAACGACCTTTCCACCGCCTATGTCGGTTCGTCGAATCTGTCGAAGTCGGCGTTGAGCCATGGGCTCGAGTGGAACGTGCGCCTCGCCGAGGCCGAGCAGCCCCACCTCATCGACACGTTCGCGGCGACCTTCGACAGTTACTGGGACGACGCGGCATTCGAGCCCTATGACCCGGCCCGCGACGGTGAACGGCTGACCCGGGCCTTGGCGAAGGAGCGAGGCGGATCGAGCGTAGAGATCGATTTCGCGGCTGTCGACGTCCGGCCGTACCCGTTTCAGTCGGAGATCCTGGACGGGTTGGACGCGGAGCGGCAGGTGCACGGGCGCCATCGCAATCTCGTGGTGATGGCGACGGGCACGGGGAAGACCATTGTGGCGGCGCTGGACTACCGGCGCCTGGCGGCGACGGGACAGGTCGGTTCGCTGCTCTTCGTCGCGCACCGCCGGGAGATCCTGCAGCAGAGCCGGGCGACGTTCCGGCTGGTCATGCGGGATCAGGAGTTCGGCGAGCTGCTGGTGGGCGAGGCGAAGCCACGGGATGGGCGGCATGTCTTCGCCTCGATCCAGGCGCTCAGTGCGGCTGCACCGGACCAGCTCTCGCCTGACGACTTCGACATGGTCATCATCGACGAGTTCCACCATGCCGAGGCGCCGACCTACCGGGCGCTGCTGGACCGGCTGGCGCCGAAGGAACTGCTGGGGCTCACCGCGACGCCGGAGCGCGCTGACGGCCACCACGTCAAGGAGTTCTTCGACGGCAGGATCGCGGTCGAGCTGCGGCTCTGGGAGGCGATCGAGCGAGGGCTGCTGGCGCCGTTCCAGTATTTCGGCGTACACGATGGGGTCGATCTTCGGTCTTTGCCCTGGAGGCGAGGCTACGACCAGGCCGCGCTCTCCCAGGTCTACGCCGACGACGGCGGCCGGGTGGGCGTGGTGCTGGAGGCGCTGCGGCGAAAGGTCGGCGACCTGGGGAAGATGCGGGCGCTGGGGTTCTGCGTCGACGTGCGACATGCGGAGTTCATGGCGGCGAGGTTCAACGCCGCGGGTGTCAGCTCGGTCGCCGTCACGTCGGCAACCCCCTCGGAGGTACGCGCACAGGCGCTGCGGGATCTGCGAAAGCGTGACATCAAGGTGATCTTCTCGGTGGACCTGTTCAACGAGGGGGTCGACATCCCCGAGGTCGACACCGTGCTGTTCCTGCGGCCGACCGACAGCGCCACGGTCTTCCTGCAGCAGCTCGGCCGTGGTCTGCGGCTCGCCGAGGAGAAACCCTGCCTGACCGTCCTGGACTTCATCGGCAACCAGCACCGGTCCTTCCGGTTCGACCGCAAGCTGCGCGCGCTGACCGGGCTGAGCCGGACCCGGCTGGTGGCGGAGGTCGACGAGGGCTTCGCCACCCTGCCCGCCGGTTGCGTGATCGACCTGGATCGGGACGTACGCGAGATCGTGCTCGACAACGTCAAGCAGGCCCTCCGGTTGAGCTGGCCCGACCTGGCCAGGGAGCTGCGTCACCTCGGTGACGTGCCACTCGACCTGTTCCTGCGGGAGACGGGGTGGGAGCTGGAGGACCTCTACCGGCGCCGGGGCGGGTGGACCGCGCTGCGCCGGACAGCGGGGCTCATCCCGGCAGAGGTCTCCCCGTCCGACGAGACGCTGGGCAGGGCCTTCGGGCGCATGCTGCACATCGACGACGACGAGCGGCTGACGTTCATCGCCGATGTCCTCGACGGGCGGCGGCCGGCGGCATCGAGGGAGCACAGGCTGCTCGCGATGCTCGACGCCGCGCTGTGGAACGGCACCGGCGAACCGTCCGAGGTGGAGACGAGACTCGCGCGGCTGCTGGAGAACACCGAGCGGTGCGGGGAACTCCGATCGATTCTCGGCCTGCTGCACGAGGAGATCCACCGGGTGACCCCCGGTGTCGATGCCGAGGTGCCGCTACGGGTGCACGCCCGGTATTCGAAGAACGAGGCACTCGCCGCCTTCGGGGTGGCCAAGCCGGCGAACATGCGCGAGGGTGTGCGATGGGTGGCTGAGCACCAGGCTGACCTGCTCTTCGTCACGATCGACAAGGCCGAGCAGCACTACTCGCCGACCACGCTCTATCACGACCGGGCCATCACGGAGCGGCTGTTCCAGTGGGAGTCGCAGAGCACCCTCGGCATTGCGACGCCGACCGCGGAGCGGTACCTGAACCAGCGGGCGCGGGGCACGTCGGTGCACCTGTTCCTGCGGGAGTCCAAGCGCGACGAGGGTTGGGGAGCACCGCCCTACCTTTACGCCGGGCCGATGAGCTATGTCTCGCATGAGCGGGATCGCCCGATCCGGATCGTGTGGCAGCTGGAGCGGGCGCTACCGGGAGACGTCTTCCACTACGCCGCGGTGGGCTGAGCTGGTGGCATTGCTCGGTCGAGAGCCTCACCACCAGCTCAGATCACGGTCTACTTTTCCTTCTTCTTCACGAAGCGGCCGACTCCGGGAACGCCCTCGATGAGGCCCTCCGCGTCGAGGATCAGCACGGCCTGGTTGACCACGGTCGCGCTGACGCTGTACTGCGAGCAGAGCTCCGCGGTGGAGGGGATCTGTGCTCCGGCCGCAAGTTCACCGGAGGAGATCTTCTCGCGGATGTCAGCGACGAGCTGACGGTACTTGGGACTCGACATGTAGTTCTACCTTCCTCGAACTGGCCCCCTGATCGCACCACGAGGTGACCATGGGTGGCAAGTAGTCACTTTGAAGCGTTGACCTGATGCGGTTTCTTATCATAACATTAGGCACGGAGAACGTCGATTACGCAAGTAAAGGTTTTCCAACACCGGGTGACCTGCAATAACGGCTGGGCACCAGAGTCACGGGGATGCCATATCTGGCCCTTCACCTGGCTCTACCGGCGCGTCACCCCTCCTGTCGGATCTCTGACGTACATCACACTTATAGACCATATTGTTGCCTGGAGTTATGTCAAGTGTCAGTAGCACGCGCTGTGCCAAGTTCGCTCGCTCCGCTCCTGCGCGATCTGGAGATCGACAGGCCGGAAATCGTCACGATCGAGGACCTGGATCGCCGTCGGCGGCAGCTCGGGATATCGCTCCAGCCGGGTGAGATCGCCCGGAGACTGCGGCGTTTGGGCTGGTTATTGCCCCTACGTGTCAGAGGTGCCTGGGAGTTCGCACCGGCCGACCGGGGCGCGGCGATCGCCGTCGGCGACCCATTCATCGAGGTGCGAGCGCTCGCCGCCGTTCGATCGGAGACCTTCGTCGGCATCGGCTTTGAATCAGCGGCCTTCCTTCGCGGGTTCGCCGCGAAACCACCGGCGCGAGAGGTGATCGTCCTCGACGAGGGTGCCGCCGTGATCCGGGCTCTCAGCATGTTTCGCCTGGTCAGGCTTACCTTGCCGAGGGAGGCGTTCGATCCGCTGCGTGGATTGCCGGTGCAGACCGCCGACGGATTGATCTCATCGATATCGATCCGTCCGGACGGCTTTCACAACTGGGCGGGCCTTTCTGTCTGGTTGCCGACAATTGCGACGCAGGTCGACACCGCTACCCAAAGCCGTCTCCTCGCCGGGCGCAACGCGAGCGCCTGGAGCCGGGCCGCCTACCTTCTCGGGCGGGGCGGCAACGATGTCGTCGCCGATCGGCTGCTGGCTCGCCGCCCGCCCGGCCGCGGACCGTTCTATCTCGGCCCGCGAACCAATCGGGGTCGTTACGACGCGGCGACGCAGGTCGTCGACACCGTCGGCCTGATCCGCCACCCGGCGATCGTCGACGAAGGCCCGGTCCCGACAGCGGAGACAGCGGAGAGCGACGAGCGCACGGTCGCACCCGGAGAAGGCACGCGGCCGGGCAAGCCGACGACGGACGAGAGCGGCGTGCCAGGATGAGGGGCGTGAAGATGGGGACTCTGGAGACGCGTCCGGCACCGGACGCCACCGAGCTGCTCGCGGCCCCGGTCGCCAAGGCGCTCACCGGCCTCGACGGCGATGTCTACGTCGCGCCGATCGATCCGACCCTCGCCGACACCGCGGCCTTCTGCGAGGCCTACGAGGTCGGCCTCGACGTCTCCGCCAACTGCGTCATCGTGGCGGGCAAGCGGGGCGACCGGGTGACCTACGCGGCCTGCCTCGTGCTCGCCACCACCCGGGCCGATGTCAACGGGACGGTCCGCAGGCTGATCGACGCCCGCAAGGCGAGCTTCGCCCCGATGGACGACGCCGTCGAGCTCACCGGCATGGAGTATGGCGGGATCACCCCGATCGGCCTGCCGTCCGAGTGGCGGATTCTGATCGATTCCAGGGTGGACGCCACGCCGTGGGTCATCATCGGCTCCGGCATCCGAGGCAGCAAGATCCTCATCGAGGGCGCGCTGCTCAAGAAGCTCCCGAACGCGGAGGTCATCACCGATCTAGCAGCATAATGTCCGGTAATGAATAGGATTGAGCTGCTCTTCCTCGCCGTCGGCGCGCTCGTCGTCGCCATGCCGTTGGCGAGCAGGCTCAACCTCCCCTATCCGGTGCTGCTGACGATCGTCGGGATCGGGGTGGCGCTCATTCCCGGCGTACCCCCGATTGAACTTGATCCTGACCTGATCCTGCCGGTGCTGCTGCCGCCGCTGCTCTGGACGGCGGCGAGTCGGACATCCTGGACGCACCTCAAGGCCAACATGCGGCCGATCCTCGCGCTCGCGGTCGCCCTGGTGATCGTGAGCGCGTTCGCCGCGGCCGCGCTGATCACCCGGCTGATCCCGGGGGTGCCGTGGCCGTTGGCGTTCGCGGTGGGTGCGGCGATGGCGCCGCCGGACCCGGTCGCGGCGACAAGCGTCGCGGGACGGCTCGGCCTGCCGCACCGGATGGTCTCGGTGATCGAGGGAGAAGGGCTCGGCAACGACGCGACGGCCCTGACGCTCTTCAACACCGGGCTCGCCTCGGCGGCGGTCGGCGGGACCATCTCCTGGGTCGCCGCCGCCGAGGAACTCGTCGTCTCCAGCATCGGCGGTGTCGCGATCGGGCTGCTCGTCGCCCTGATCGCGCGCAAGGTGCTGGACTGGGTGACCGACGCGACGCTGGCGGGGGCGTTCAGCGTGGTGCTGCCGTTCGGCGCCTACGCCGCCGCCGACGCGGTGGGCGCGAGCGGCGTGCTCGCGGTGCTGGCGACCGCGATGGCGGTGGCGGCGGTCCGGTTCCAGGTCCTCGACGCGGAGGCACGCCTGGTCGGCCGGGCGTTCTGGGAGATTCTCGACCTGCTGCTCACCGCGTTCGCCTTCATCCTTATTGGACTCGAACTCCGGCCGATCGTCCAGCACGCCAACGGATCGATCAAAACCTCCATCACCGCCGGCATCGCGGTGTGCGCGCTCCTCATCGGGGTACGCCTGGCGTGGCTCCTCGGCGCCGGCCTGCTCGCCGACAACCTGCGCCTGACCAGCCGCCCCACCCCCGCCAACTGGCGCGAAGCACTGGTTCTGGGCTGGGGCGGGATGCGAGGTGTCGTGACGATCGCCGCCGCGCTGAGCCTCCCGACGAACCTGCCGCACCGCGCGGAGCTGATCCTCGTCACCTTCGTCGTCGTCATGGGCACCCTCGTGCTGCCCGGCATCACCCTGCCGTGGCTGGTCAAGGTACTCAAGGTAGGCGGCATCGACCGTGACGCCGCCCAGCGGGAGATCGCGGTGCGGGTCACCGAGGCGATGGTGAGCCGCCTCGACGAACTTCGGGACGAGAACGAGATCAGTGCGGAGGTCGCGGCGGCCTGGCGCGAGCGGGCTCGCAACCTCGTCGCGGCATTGAGCCCCGGTGGGGAGGCCGATCCCCGCCTCGCCGACAACGTCAAGCGGATGCGGCGGCATCGCGAGGTGAGCGGAGAACTCTTCGCGGCGGCTCAGGCGGAGGCGTTGCGGCTGCGGGAGGATCGTGACTTCGACCCCGGCGCCGTCGATGCCGTTCTGGGTTATCTGGACCGCCGACTCCTGGTGCACTGACTGTATTTCTGGTTCGCTCCGCTCCCGCACGCCCCTATGCAGCGCCTTCCCTCGTCGCTACGCTCCTCAGTCCAGGCACTGCGGCGTGCTCCGCTGCGCTCACTGGCACAATTTTCGTGCCTGCTGAACACCGGTTGCGACATTCCCCGACGGAAGCACGCCTCTGCTGGGAAAAAGCGCTACGGTTCCCCGGAGCACAAGCGAGACGATAAGGGGGGCGGGGTGTGAACGAGCGCATCGATCAGGCCGCCGGGCTGCACCGGCACGCCGCCGCCGTCACCGCCGCAGCGGCGATCGCACTCGACAACTATCTGCCGTCGCCGCGACCCGATCTCGCCGAGCAGCACGAGCTCGCCGCCCGATTGCGTTCCGCCGCTGAGCATCTCGCTCCGGGCTGGCTCGGTGCGCCGCTGGACGCGCTGCCGTCGACCACTCCGCTGGGCGGCAGCAGGCGCCCCGAGTTCGTGCGGATCGGCACCGGACAGCCGCTCGACGACGCGACGTTTCCCATGCTGGTGCCTCTGCTCGGCACCGGCCACCTGACCTTCAGCGCCGACGCCCGCGACCCCCGGGTCGGCGGCGTGCTGCGCTCCATCGTGCTGCGACTGCTCGCCACGGCACCGGCCGGCACCCTGATAGTGCGGGCGATCGATGCGACCGAGTCGGTCTTCCGGTCGTTCCAACCGCTCGCCGACGCCGGGCTGATGCCCCTGGCGGTCGCCGATCGCGACGGGCTGCGCGCGGTGCTCGCCGAGGCGGAGCACTGGTGCCGCCCGACCCGGCCCGAGAGCGACCCGAAATCGGCTCGCGAGCGCAAGGCGAAGCCCCGCCGCCGGGACCGCAGCATGCTGCTCGTCATCGCGAGCCTGCCGAGCATGACCGGTGCGGGCGAGCTGGCCCGGATCGCGGCGCTGGCCCGGACCGGACCCACGCACGGCCTGCACCTGGTCGTCGCGGGCTGGCCGGGCGCCGCACTGAGCCCCGAGACCACGCAGGAGCGACTCGCGCTCGCCACACCGATCAAGGTGAAGAACCCGCACGTGCTGGTCGGCAATCCGCCCGGGGCGGCCTACTCGATGGGGCGCAGCCTCAACGTGCCGGTCTATCTCGACCCGGAGCCGCCGGTCGAGCTGGTTCAGCGGGTCTGCGAGGAGCTCGGAGCGAGCTTCACCCAGCAGGGCGCGGTGCACCTGCTCGATCTGCTCCCCGATCCCGATCACGGCTGGTGGGCCGAGTCGGCCGCGGCCGGGCTCAGCGTCAGCGTCGGCCTCGCCGGGGACACCCAGGTCAGCCTGCACTTCGCCGACCTGACGCCGCACTGGCTGGTCGGCGGGCGTTCCGGCGGCGGCAAGACTGCCTTCCTCATCGACGTCCTCTATGGACTGGCGACCCGTTACGACCCCGAGGAGCTCGCGCTCTACCTCCTGGACTTCAAAGAGGGCGTCTCCTTCTCCGAGTTCATCCCGACACCGCGCGACCCGAGCTGGCTGCCGCACGCCTTCGCCGTCGGCATCGAGAGCGACCGGGCATACGGCCTCGCGGTGCTGCGCGATCTCGACGCGGAGATGAGCCGCCGGGCCACCATCTTCAAGAACGCGGGCGTCTCCCGCTATGTCGACCTGCGCAACCTCGGTGAGGTGCTGCCCCGGATCGTCTGTGTCATCGACGAGTTCCAGGTGCTGCTCGCCGGGACCGACCGCACCGCCACGGAAGCCGTCGCGCTGCTCGAATCCGTCGCGCGCAAGGGCCGGTCGTTCGGGATCCACCTGATCCTGGCGTCGCAGACCGTTCGCGGGATCGAAGCGCTCTATGCCAAGCGGGACTCGATCTTCGGCCAGTTCCCGGTCCGGGTGGCGCTGCCGGGCGGCGCAGACGTGCTGGAACCCAACAACGACTCCGCCGCGACCCTTCAGCTCGGCACGGCGATCGTCAACACGGCCGGTGGGCTCGGCGGTCCCCGTGGCGCGAGCCGGGCGCACGAGAAGCTCGTCCGCTTCCCCGATCCGCACGCCGACCAGCAGATCCTCACCGCGCTGCGGCAGCGGCTCTGGCAGGCACGCTCCACCGAGGACACCCCGCCGATCGTCTTCAGCGGTTTCGCGGCCCAGCACCTCGACGACGACCCGACATATCAGTCGCTGCGCCTGGACGCCCGGCTCTACTCGAAGTCGCAGCAGCCGCGGGCGCTGCTCGGGCGACGGGTCGACGTGACGATGACGACGGCCGATTTCGCCTTCGACTCCTCGCCCGGACGGCACCTCGCGGTGCTCGGCCCGTCGGCTGATGGGGCTGACGTACTCGAAGCGGCCGTTCGATCCCTCGCCGCGCAGCACGAGCCGAGCACCGTCCACTTTGTGCTCGCACCGCTCGTCGCCACCGAGCACGAGCGGGTCTTCGCGCTGGCCGAGGACCTCATCGACATGGGACACCCCGTCGAGACCGTGGACAAGGTGGGGCTCGCGGACACGTTCGAGCGCGACGACGCGTACCTGGTGGTGTGGGGCATGGACACGGCCTCGGCCGATCCGCGCGGCATGCTCCGGGAGGGTCCGGCTCGCGGCCTGCACCTGCTCGGCTGGTGGCGCCAGCTCCGCCGCTTCAGCGAGGACATCGGCGGCAGCTCCGGCCGCGAGGACGTGGCCGGCCTCGTCTTCCTCAACGCTCCCGCGCAGGAGGTCTCGCTGCTCGTCGGCACCAACGTCGAGTGGGAACCCCGCCGAGGACGCGCTCTCTTCCATGACCGCCACACCGGGGAGACCTCGGTGATCGTGCCCTACACCGGAGCGTCCTCGTGACCGGACCCTGGCAGGACTACCTCTCCGCCACCCAGCGACTCGACGCGGTGCGGCGCGAGGCCGCGGAGGTCGTCGCCGCGGAGGCCGCCGCGCTCACCGCCGCCCGAGAAGAACTCCCGGCGGTACGCGCACGGCTGGCCCTGCAGCACCAGCGCCTCGTCGAGGTCGCCACTGCGGGCGGAGGCGCCCCACCACCGCTGATCCCCACCCAGGTCGACACGGCGGCGGCCAACCGGCAGGTCGCCGGGGGTCCCGTGGTCGTGCTCGCCGCGCTGCGCCAAGCACGCTCCACCGTGGACGTCGCCGACGCCGCCATCGCCGCCGGGGCACCCGCCGGGAAATTCGACCTGCGACCGCTGCTCGTCTACGGCCCCATCGCGCTGCTGCTCCTGCTCTTCCAGGCCTATCTGCTGGTCGTCGTCGATCCGCGACCGGGCACCCTCCTCCTCCTGGTGCCCTGCGACGCGCTGCTCGCCGTGCTCGGCTGGGGTATAGGTTGGCTGCTCGTCGCACCGATCCTGAAGACCAAGCAGCGGGCGGGCGGCCTGGGCGCGATCGTCTGCGCGCTGCCGGTGGCGCTGGTCATGCTCGCCTTCCTCGTCCGTTAGGAGCACCCCGTGTCCAGCGTCGAAGAGCTCAAGCTGCGTGTCGCGGCGACGGTCGCGCAGACCAACCAGGCGATGCTGCAGCTGCGGGGCGTCGGGCAGCAGCTCGACGAGGCGATCGGGATGCTGCGCCTGACGGCTGCGGGATCGGTGCACCCGACGCTGATCGACGCGGTCAACAAGCTCCAGCAGGCCCGCGAGCGGCTCGACGAGGCTCAGCTGCTCGCCAACGGCGCGATCACCGACGCGGACTCCTGGCGCAGCGTCGCCTGACATCCGCGTGCCGCCCGACGGGGCGCTGCTGGGCGGCACGGGAAGCTCTCAGGCCGGACGGTGCCGCCGGGTCAGCTGCTGGACCAGAACGAGGGCGAAGAGCGTGGTGTGCATGAACTGGTCCGTCACCAGCAGGTAGAGCGTCGCCTGCAGCACGGAGCCGCCGAAGAACGTCTCCATCCCGTAGGTCGGCCAGACGAGGTTCCCCCCGGTGCTGAGCAGTCAGGGTGCGATCACAGCACCCATCGGCATGAGCAGCCACGCGACCCACCGCAGCCGCCGACTCGTCAGCCGCACGACGGCCACACCGATGAGGACCGACAGGCTCAGCCAGCTCGCGATGTCGCGTAGATCGGCAGGCCGCAGGGCGGCGTAGGGATGACCTGCGCGGGCGATGATCAGGGTGGCGCCGAGGAGCCCGAACACCCAGATCGGCAGCCACCCAGGCTTGACGATCCGCGTCATCCCCGTCGATATCCGGGCACAGACGGCCCCGAACAGTGCCGCAACGGCAAAGGAAGCCACTCCGGCCAGCGCCTGGCGGCCGATGGTGTCGCTGCTCTGCTGAGGCGTCCAGAGCGCGGAGTAGACCCCGTAGACAAGCGGCAGCACCACCACGGCGATCGAGGCGAAGGCGGCACCGCCGATCGAGAGCACCGGTCGCGGCAGCCCTGCTCCCGGCCGGTGCGGACGGGAGACGGCGAGGCTGCCGGCAAATCGCAGGCGCTGCCAGGCTCCACCACTCGCGTGCAGCTCGGCGGTCCACTCCCGCAGCAGGTCCTCCTGCAGCTCTGCGGGCCAGCGGCGGACCGCCGTACGCAGGAGAAGGTCGTAGATCATGCCGTCGCCTCCCTGCCGCCGTGCTGCGTCCGGATGGCGGTGCCGCGTGTGCTCTCGTGCAGCTCCGCGAGGTGCTGGCGGGCGATCGGCAGCGCAACCGGGGTGATCCGGTAGTAGCGCCTCGCGGGTCGGCCCTCCGTGGACGGGTCGATCTCCTCCCCGCGCTTCTCCAACCAGCCGGCCTCGGTCAGCCGGGCGAGGATCGGGTAGAGCGTGCCGCTGGGGAGCCCCGAAGCCTGCATCAGCGCCAGTCCGTAGTGATCACCGTCCGGCTCGGCCAGGAGGGCCGCGAGCACCCTCGTGACCGGAATCGTCATGCGTATCTCCGACACCATAGTAGGGACTCTACATAGGGTCCCGGCCGCCGTCCAGGGCGCGAGATGACGTGGCGAGAGGTGAGGTTTGTGCGCGTGCACCGCGCTTTGCTCTGCTTACACGGACGCATCAGACGCGGTGAGGATTGTGCGCATGCACCGCGCTTTGCTCTGCTTACACGGACGCATCAGACGCGGTGAGGATTGTGCGCATGCACCGCGCTTTGCTCTGCTTACACGGACGCATCAGACGCGGCGTGACCTCCGGTCACGCCGCGTCGATGGCTCAGGTGTTGCGTAGGTGTAAGCAGAGCAAAGCGCGGTGCACGGCTACCGGTACCCGGCAACCCCGGCTGTATCCGGCCGCACACCGGGCTGAGAGCCACACAGGGGCACCGGGACCGATCAGGTGGGGATGAGAGACGCTCAGTGAGCGTTGATCAGCGCCAGGGCCTCGCCGCGGGTCCGGGCGTCGGACTGCATGATCCCGCGGACCGCCGACGTGATCGTCCGCGCGCCCGCCTTGCTGATGCCGCGCATCTCCATGCACATGTGCTCGCACTCGAGAACGACGATCACACCGCGCGCGCTGAGCTCCGTGTAGAGCAGGTCGGCGATCTGCGAGGTGAGGCGCTCCTGCACCTGGGGGCGCCGGGCGTAGACCTCGACGAGCCGGGCGAGCTTCGACAGCCCGGTGATCCGGCCGTCGGCACCGGGGATGTAGCCGATGTGCGCCACGCCCCGGAAAGGCAGCAGGTGGTGCTCGCAGAGGCTGAAGACCGTGATGTCCCGCACCAGGACGAGTTCCTCGTGATCTGCCTCGAACGACGTACGCAGGACCTGGGCGGCATCGACCCGCAGACCGGCGAAGAGCTCGGCATAGGCGCGGGCGACCCGGGCCGGGGTCTTGGCGAGCCCGTCCCGATCGGGGTCCTCGCCGACGGCGATGAGGATCTCGCGAACCGCTCGCTCGATGCGCGGCAGGTCAACGGCGTCCTCGACCGGTGAACCGGCGATCGCCCCGTCTACCAGCCGTGCGGCCAGGTAGTCGAGGCGATCGCCGTCGTTCGCGGTCAGTTTGTAACCTCAGCCGAGGCGGGCGTCTCCGACTCCGCCGGCGTTGACTTGGCCGTCACTTCGGCCGGAGTCAGCACGGGCGGCTTGTCGGACGGCGTCCGCTTGCCGAAGCCGTTGAACGGAGCCATCTGCGGGCGCTTCACGACCCGGGCGCAGATCCGGTTCATGTCGGCGGTCGAGAGGGTCTCCTTCTCGATCAGCTCCAGCACCATGTCGTCGAGGACGTCGCGGTACTCCACCAGGATCGCGTAGGCCTCGTCGTGGGCCAGCTCGATCAGGGTACGCACCTCGGCGTCGATCTCGGCGGCGACGGAGTCCGAGTAGTCCCTGGTGTGGCCGTAGGACCGCCCCAGGAAGGGCTCGTCACCGCTGGTGCCGTACTTGATGGCGCCGAGCTTGGAGCTCATGCCGTACTGCGTGACCATCGCACGGGCCAGCGCGGACGCCTTCTCGATGTCGTTGCCGGCGCCGGTGGTGGGCTCATGGAAGACGAGCTCCTCGGCTGCCCGGCCACCCAGCGCGTACGCCAGGGTGTCGATCATCTCGGCGCGCGTCTGCGTGTACTTGTCCTCCATCGGCAGCACCAGGGTGTGGCCGAGGGAGCGTCCGCGCGAAAGGATCGTCACCTTGTGCACCGGTGCCGAGTTCGGCAGCGCGTGCGCCACCAGGGCGTGCCCGCCCTCGTGGTAGGCGGTGATCTTCTTCTCGTTGTCGGACATGACCCGGGTCCGGCGCTGCGGTCCGGCGACGACGCGGTCGATCGACTCCTCGAGGAACTCGTTGGAGATCGCCCGCTTGTCGTTACGCGCGGTGAGCAGTGCGGACTCGTTGATCACGTTGGCCAGGTCGGCACCGGTGAAACCGGGCGTCCGGCGGGCCACCGCGTCGAGGTCGACATCGGGCGTGAACGGCTTGCCCTTGGCGTGCACCCGCAGGATGGCCTTGCGGCCCTCCATGTCGGGCGTGTCGACGGCGATCTGGCGGTCGAAACGGCCCGGGCGCAGCAGCGCCGGGTCGAGGATGTCCGGCCGGTTCGTGGCGGCGATCATGATGACGCCGCCCTTCGCGTCGAAGCCGTCCATCTCGACGAGCAGCTGGTTGAGGGTCTGCTCGCGCTCGTCGTGACCGCCGCCCATGCCGGCACCGCGGTGGCGGCCGACGGCGTCGATCTCGTCGACGAAGACGATCGCCGGAGCGTTCGCCTTGGCCTGCTCGAAGAGGTCCCGGACGCGGGAGGCGCCGACACCGACGAACATCTCGACGAAGTCCGAACCGGAGATCGAGTAGAACGGAACCCCCGCCTCGCCAGCGACGGCCCGGGCCAGCAGCGTCTTACCCGTTCCGGGCGGGCCGAAGAGCAGCACACCCTTCGGGATCTTGGCGCCGAGGGCCTGGTATTTCGCGGGGTTCTGCAGGAAGTCCTTGATCTCGTGCAGCTCTTCGACGGCCTCTTCGGCACCGGCGACGTCGGCGAAGGTCGTCTTCGGGGTGTCCTTGGAGACGAGTTTCGCCTTGGACTTGCCGAAGTTGAGGACCCTCGATCCGCCGCCCTGCATCTGCGAGAACATGACGAGCATCAGGATCACCAGCAGGGCTAGCGGCAGCACGCTGAACAGCAGCGAGAGCAGGACGCTGTCCTGGGTGAAGTCGGTGTTGAAGTTCCCCGAGACCTTGCCTTCGGCCTTCGCCTTCTGCACGGCGGCGAAGATCTCGTCACTGGAAAGGTAGGGGTACTGTGCCTCGATCTTGTCGACCGGGGTCTTGTCATCGCCGAAGGTCGCCTTGTCCTTGAGGTCCAGACGGATCGTCTGTTCCTTGTCCTGGATCAGGACCTTGGTGATGCCACCCTTGTTGTTGAGCTGGTCGAGGACGTCGGATGTATCGACCTTGTGGTAGCTGGGGCCGGTGCTGAAGAACTGAACCAGCAGGATGGCAGCCAGTGCGGCGATGCCAAACCAGAACCACGGGCGTCGGTAGAAACGGGTTCGCTCCATGCTACTGCCGAGCGCCGGAGCGCCCGAAACCTCCCGATCGATACGTGAGCCGTCAAGTGATTAGACGGTACACCGTTCGCATCAACGGTGCCGCTTCACGTTACCGAGCGTCTCCCGACGGCTACCTGGGGACTCGCTGAGAGTCTGCTACCTCTGGTATACCTCGGGCTTCAGAACTCCGACATATGGCGCATCTCGGTAGCGTTCTGCGTAGTCCAGCCCGTAGCCCACCACGAATTCGTTGGCGATGTCGAAGCCGACGTACTTCACCGGCACCGAGACCTTGATCGCATCGGGCTTGCGCAGCAGCGCCACGACCTCGACGCTGCGAGCCGACCGCGACTCGAGATATTTCAGGAGCCAGCTCAGCGTGAGGCCGGAGTCGACGATGTCCTCGACCACGATCACGTGCTTGCCCGCGATGTCACGGTCGAGGTCCTTGAGGATCCGGACCACGCCGCTCGAGGTCGTGCCCTGCCCGTAGGACGAGACGGCCATGAACTCGAGCTCCGCCGGCGGGCCGTAGCGGCCCAGCGCACGGGCGAAGTCGGCCATGAACATGACCGCACCCTTGAGTACGCAGACCAGCAACACCCCGTCCGCGTCCGAATAGTCAGCGGCGACCTGTTTCGCGAGCTCGTCGGTCTTGGTGCGGATGTCCTCCGCGGAGACGACCACTCGTTCGATGTCGTTGTCATACCACCCGGGCACGTCAGCCATGACCACTAGCCTGCCCGATGTTCATGGGTTCCCGCACCCCGGGGTGACCAAGATTGCCCTCTCACCGCAGGACCACCGTGAGGGGCTGCTTGAGTACCGTGGTTCCTGGGACGGATGTGCTGGTCATCGTGGTGACGATCGAGGTCGTGCCGGGGCGCAGCCCGGTCACCCGGAAGGCGTACCCGATGGATTGCCCGGGCTTGCCCGCAGTGGCCGTGACGCGCAGGTCGGCCGTGGGGAGCGCGGCCCGGGCGTCGCCGCCGCCGATCATGTTCTCGGCGCCGATCGCCCACTTCAGGGCACCGGGCGCGGCGAGCGGCGTCGCCGGGTCGTAAGCGAAGATCACCTCGGGGTCGTCGCCGAGCGCGATCCAGACCTGGAAGCGGCGGTCGGAGTCGGTGCCGAAGACCTTGACGCCCCACTCGACGGCGATCCAGTCCTTGCCGTCCACCCGCACGGCACCGGCCCGGATCCCGTCGGCGCCGGAGCCGTCCAGATCCGTCCAGAAGGGCGCCAGCACGTTGTTGGGGCGCCGGGGGTCGGGCAGGCCGCCGGGCTCGGCGGAGAGGTCCTGCGCGCCGCCACCGCCGACCACGAGGTAGCCGTTGGAGGTGACCCCGATCGAGTCGTAGCTCGCACCCGCGTAGGTGAAGCTCGGCGTGTCGAAGTTCAGGATGTCCTCGTCGCCGATGGGCTCGGCCGGGATGCCGAGGGCGCCGAGCGAGTGCCAGTGCACCCCGTCGACCTTCGCGATCGAGGGCAGGCCCGGTGTGGCGCCCGCGAGGGTCACCTCACCGGCGGGCGGTGTCGAGCCGCTGACGACCGTACCCTCGCCGATCTTGGCGTTGATCTTCACCGTCGCCGCCGCATAGGAGTCGTTGCGCACCCGGTAGTCGCAGTCCACCGCGCCGCCGAGCCGCATCGTCGTCGACGAGCAGTCGCCGGTCAGCGTGGTGGAGCCCTGCTGCGGCACGAACGCCACCGGCAGGTGCAGCGCCGGTACGCCGGACCCGCTCGCCGGGGTGAGCCGGACCGCACCGAAGAGCTGCTTCTTCCCCGCCGTCGACGAGATGGTGATCGTCAGGCGGACGGACTCGCCCGCCGCGACGGTGAAGGCGGCCGGGCTGACGGTGATCGAGCTCTTCGCGGGTGCCGTGGTCGCGGCGGTGTAGCTGAGCGCGTGGTCGGTGACATTGCGGGCGGTCCGCACGACGACGAGCCGTCCCGGCATCACCGGCGCGTTGATCGACGGGCTGTTGAGCTGCACGGCGGCGACATCGTTGGCGGCGAGCGCGGTCATCCGGGCGGCGGTCTCGTCGAAGGTGAGGCCCGGCGTGACCGCGCGGTCGACGGCGATCCGCCCGGCACCGAGGTCGAGCGGGTCGGCCTTGGTGATGCCGTCCTCCTTGACGACCTCGGTCACCGCGGTCGTCATCAGCGCCGACTTGATCTGCCCCGGTGACCAGCCGGGATGCGCGGCGGCGAGCAGGATCCCGGCGCCCGCCACGTGCGGGCCCGACATCGAGGTGCCCGCGATCGCCTGGAACAGCTCGCCCTTGGGGCCGCCGGTGGGCTCGTCCGGTACGGGAGTGTGCCCGGCGAGGATCTGCACGCCGGGTGCGGTGACATCCGGCTTGAGGGCGAGTCCGCCGGGGCCGCGCGAGGAGAAGGCGGCCATCACGTCGCCGGTGCCCTTGCGGGCCGCCCCGGCGGTGAAGCTGCCCTGGACGTTGCCCCTTTTCAAGAAGGGCAGCAGCTTCGAGCCGTCCGCGAGGTGCACCGTGGGCAGCCAGTGGTTGTCGGTCTCGGTGTCCTGCTTCGTCGGGTTGTAAAGGATCATGCCGACGGCACCGGCCCGGAAGGCGAAGTAGCCCTTCTCGACGCGGGCGTTCTCACCGCGCTCACAGACGATGATCTTCCCGGCGAACGCGTTCTTCTTCGCCGCCCGCAGGCACTGGGCGCCGCCGGTGTATCCGGGTACGTCTGCTGCGCGTACCACCGGGGAGGTGCCGACGCCCGCGGTGATGGAGGATCCGCGCAGCGTGAGGGTCTTGTCACCGGCGCGCAGGGTGAGCGTCGAGCTGAACTCGCGGAGCTGGGTGGAGGCCGCGACCGTGGTCACCCAGGGCGAGAGGTGGTTGACCGTGCCCGCGTCGGGGCCCGAGTTGCCCGCCGACGCGGCGACGAAGACCCCGGCGGCATAGGCGTCGAGGAAGGCGAGCTCGACCGGATCGGTGGAGGGCTCGGTGCCGCCGGAGACGGAGAAGTTGATCACCTCGACGCCGTCCTTGACGGCCTGCGCGACCGCCGCCGCCGCGTCGGAGGAGAAGCAGCCCAGTCCGCCGCAGACCTTGTAGACGCTGATCCACGCGCCCGGCGCGACGCCGCGCAGTGGACCGCGCTCGACGCCGAAGACCTTCGCGCTGGTCAGCGCGTTGCCTGCGGAGGTGGAGGCGGTGTGGGTGCCGTGGCCCTCGCTGTCGCGGGCGCTCCAGAAGGTCTCGCTGTCGGCACCGTGCTGCTGGCGATAGGTGTCGAGGAAGGCCGCGCCGCCGATGAGCTTGTTGGTGCAGGTGAAGCGCTGCTTCGTCTGCGGGTTGACGCCGAAGTCGCAGGTGCGAGCAGTGCCGTCGGCCTTCGCGGGCGGTGCCGAGAGGTTGCCCTGGTCGGCGAAGGACGGGTGCTCCGGCCAGGCGCCCGTGTCGAGCACCCCGAAGATCACACCGCGCCCGGCGTCGCGCTCGCCGCCGAGCTGCTGCTGCACGATGTCGGCGCCGATGAACGCACCGCTGGAGTCCGTGAGCGGCTGGCGGATCTCGTCGCGCTGCACGGCAGCGACGCCGCTGATCCGCAGCAGGTCGTCGACCCGGTTGGCGGGCAGCGTCACCGCGATGCCGCCGTAGACGGTCCGGAGGCTGCGCCCCAGCTTCGCGCCGGGCAGCCGGGAGGCGAGCGCACGGCCGAAGGCCGCCTCCCGCGCCGCGACATATCGCTCGTAGGCGATCTCGGCGCTGCCCCCGGCGAGCGCCCGCCCGGTCACCGACGGGCTCGTCGCCGCATAGCCGCGCACATCCCCGGCGTAGGTCGCCACGGGGTCGTAGTCGAGCTTGACCAGCACCGACACCGCGCTCGTGGCCCGCTGGCCGAGCAGCGTGCGATCCGTGCGGGCGATCCGGCTCGTCACCTTCGCCGCGGTCGCCCGGGCGCCGGGCTTGAGCGCCGTCGCCTCGCCGGCGGCCGCGGCCCAGGTGGGGGTCGCGCTCATGAAAAGCAGCGGGGGTACGAGGAGCGCGGTGAACCAATTCCTGACGCTGCTGCCCAGCACTGAAATCCCCCAATTCGCAAGTATTAGGGAGGAATCTTCCCACCGTGCTTCTGCAGCCGACCCTCGACGCGCGCAACCGCCACGCCACCGGGCAGCCAGACCGGGCCCTGCCCGTGCCAGCGGGTGATCAATGCGTCGAGCGCGTCGACGTGCCGGTGCCCGAGCGCCGACGCCACCGCACCGGCGTCGAGGGCGAAGCGGTGCAGCACCCGCCCTCGGATCGCGGGATGCAGCCCGGCGAGCACCCTGACATCGAGGCTCGTCTCGTCGGTCGCCACCCGGTCCAGGTAATCGGCGTCCATCGCGAGCTGCCGAGCGGTCTGCGCCAGGTTGCCCACGACACCGTCGCCGAGCGCGTCGATCAGGGCGGGCAGCAGCTCATGGCGTACGCGAGGCCGGGCATATCTCGGATCGCCGTTGTGCGGGTCGTCCCACGGGATGAACCCGCTCTCGATCGCCGCCGCCCTGGTCGTGGCACGCCTCATCCCGAGCAGTGGTCGGAGCAGGCCGACACCGTCGAGCTCGCGGACGGCGGGCATCCCGGCCAGCCCGCGCGGCCCGGCACCCCGGGCGAGGGCGAGCAGGCACGTCTCGGCCTGATCCTCCATCGTGTGGCCCAGCAGCACCCCGACCGCACCATGTTCGCGTGCCGTGTCGACGAGCGCTCCGTACCGGGCCGACCGGGCTGCGGCCTCCGGGCCCGTCCCGTCCTCCGGCACGTGGACGGCCACGGACTCGACCGGATCGAGGCCGATGGTGCGAGCCCAGGCCGCGACCGCCCCGGCACGCTCCGAGGAGCTGTCCTGAAGGCCGTGGTCGACGGTGACGAGACCTGCCCTCATCCCGAGCCGGGGCGCGACGAACGCGGCGGCGGCGGCGAGCGCGACGGAGTCGGCGCCGCCGGAGCAGGCGACGAGAACCGTGCGCCCGGCAGCTTCAGCCGTCAGGGCAGCCCGAGCCGTCAGGGCAGCGCGAACCGCGACACGGATCTCGGCCACGGCCGGTGAAGGGCCGCTCATCGGCGGTCACCGCTCTCCATGCTCACCGCGCTTCTTGCTCACCGATTCTCGCGGATCTCCGTGTTCGCTGATCTCGTGCTCGCCGGACTCCGTGATCAATGGGCGACGCGGGAGATCCATGCTTCCGGTGCGGCGAGCTCGGCGATCGTCGGCAGGGTCTCCGGCGAGGTCCAGATCGTGTTGAAGGCGGGCATGCCGACGCGGTCGACGACCGTTTGCACGAAGTGGCGGCCCTCGGCGTACTGGCGGAGTTTGGCGTCGATCCCCAGCAGCCGGCGGATCACCGACTCGACCGAGCCGCCAGCGGCCCGGCGGCGGTTGAAGCTCTCGCGGATCGCACCGACCGAGGGGATGACCTGCGGTCCGACGCCGTCCATCACGACCTCGGCGTGCCCCTCGACAAGCGTCATCAGCGCCGTCAGGCGATCGAGGACCGCCTTGCTCTCCGGCGTCTGGACCACGTCGATCATGCTGACGGTGCTCTTCGGGTCGCGGATCGCGTCGGCGATCGTCCCCAGCGCCTCGCGAGCCCGGGTCACGAACTGCTGGCTGTTGGTCTCGGAGGCGTCCACGAAGGCCTGGACCTCGGCGAGGAAGTGCGAGCGCAGCCACGGCACCGCGGTGAACTGCACCCGGTGCGTCACCTCGTGCAGGCAGACCCAGAGCCGGAAGTCGCGCGGATCGGCGCCGAGCTTGCGCTCGACCCCCACGATGTTGGGCGCGACGAGCAGCAGCTGGCCGGGCTCGGCGGAGAAGACCTCATACTGGCCGAGCACCTTGCCGGAGAGGTAGCCCAGGACCGTGCCGGCCTGCACCCCGGTGACCTTGGAGCCGACGGAGTCGAGCAGGCCCGGCACCTCCTTGCCCTTGGTGAGCCGGTCCGCCAGCGGGTTGACCACCGCCTGCAGGCCCGCCACGTTGGCCGCCGCCCAGTCACGCCGGTCGACGACCCGGACCGGACCGGGGGTCATCGCCTCGGTGAGCCCGGTGAAGGCGGCGACATGACCGGTCGCCTCGTCGGCGAGGCGGCGCAGGTCGGCCACGGCCGAGGCGGCTTCGCCGGGCGTCACCTTCGGCCCGGTGGGGCCGAGTTTCGCCGCGGTCGCCGCCGCCAACTCCCAATCCACGAGCTGAGCCATGGCACTGACCCTAGCGCGCGGGGGCCTGTCCCGCCGATCATGGCGACGACAGACCCCCGGAACGCAGATCAGTGCGAGCCGTGCTCCGC
Organism: Allocatelliglobosispora scoriae; assembly: GCF_014204945.1. Classification (NCBI taxonomy): domain Bacteria; kingdom Bacillati; phylum Actinomycetota; class Actinomycetes; order Micromonosporales; family Micromonosporaceae; genus Allocatelliglobosispora; species Allocatelliglobosispora scoriae. The sequence continues at coordinate 3,815,670 of NZ_JACHMN010000002.1, read as the reverse complement.
CTCGTGGTCCTTGAGACGCTGGAACGAGCGCTTCACCTCGGCCTCGGCCTCGACACGCCCGACCCAGGTCGCGCCCTCGACGCTCTTGCCGGGCTCAAGGTCCTTGTAGACCTCGAAGAAGTGCTGGATCTCCAGCCGGTCGAACTCACCGACGTGGTGAATGTCGCGGAGGTGCTCCAGCCGCGGATCCTCGTAGGGAACGCAGAGCACCTTGTCGTCGCCGCCCTTTTCATCGGTCATGCGGAACATGCCGATGGCCCGGCAGCGGATCAGGCAGCCGGGAAAGGTGGGCTCCTGTACCAGCACGAGCGCGTCCAGCGGATCGCCGTCCTCACCGAGGGTGCCCTCGATGAAGCCGTAGTCAGCCGGGTACTGCGTGGAGGTGAACAGGGTCCGGTCGAGCCGGATCCGGCCCGTAGCGTGATCGACCTCGTACTTGTTGCGTTGCCCCTTCGGGATCTCAACAGTGACGTCGAAATCCATGTCACGCTCCCTGCTCATTTATCGCCCCTGATCATCGACGCATCGACGCCAAGGTCTCGCCGACGCTGGCCAATTGTGGTTAGTCTCGCCTAGGTCGTTGAATGCACATAGAGGGAGGCTCCGTGGGGAGGCATGGTTCACACTACGACTCCGATCCGTCGTGGGCTGAGAATCGCCCGCAGCAGGCGTACACGGAGCCGCCGATCTGGGCCTCTGAGCAGCAACAACCGAGTTTTCCACCGACTTATCCACAGGAACAGGCCGGCTATCCCCATCGTTATCCACAGGATAATCCACCGCAAAGTGGACTTTATCCACAGGTAGGTTATCCACAGGGACCCGCCGGTCGTCCACAGAACGCTCGTCCACCGAAGAAGACCCGCAAGCGGCGTAAGCGGCGCGGAGCGGCGATCGCCGCCGTCTCGCTCCTGATCGTCGCCGGGCTCGTGATCGGCGGCTTCGCCCTCGTCCGCCCCGAGCAGCTCTCCGAGCTCCTGCACATCACCGGTACGCCGAGCGCCGACGCGACCACGCCGGCGCCGACCGCCGAACCGGTCCTCGCGGGCATGGACGAGAACGCACCGCAGCCGACCGCCGCGAAGCTCAAGGCCCTCCTCGACAAGTCGGTCACCACCGCCGGGATCGGCCCCGTCAACATCTCCGTCGTCGACGCCCTCACCGGGACGACGCTCTACGACCGGGGCGGGCAGGAGACCACCACCCCCGCCTCCACGACGAAGCTGCTCACCGCCGCCGCGGTGCTCTCCGTCCGGGGCGCCGACCACCGGATCACCACCTCCGCCGTCGCCGGACCCAAGGGCGGCGAGGTGGTCCTCGTCGGCGCCGGCGACCCGACCCTCGGCGTCGGACCGACCACGTTCTACCAGGGTGCCGCCCGGCTCGACGAGCTCGCCAAGCAGGTCAAGGCGGCACTCGCCGGAGTCGCTCCGACCAAGGTGATCATCGACCCGACGATCTTCCCCGGCTCGACGCTCGGGCCCGGCTGGGACGAGGACATCGCGACCGGCGGCTACGGCGCGCGCATCAGCGGTCTGATGGTGGACGGTGCGCGTACGAGTCCGAAACGCAACCGGGACATCCACGCCAGCTACGACCGCTCCGCCCAGCCCGACCTCGCCGCCGGCCAGGCCTTCGCCAAGCTGCTCGGACTCCCGATCAGCGCCGTCACGAAGGGCAAGGCCGCCGAGGGCGCCGCCGTGCTCGGGTCCGTCACCTCCCCCACCGTCGGCTCCATGGTCGAGGTCATGCTCGCCGAGAGCGACAACGTCGTCGCCGAGGCGATGGCCCGGCAGGTCGCGATCGCCAAGGGCAAGCCCGCCACCTTCGAGAACGGCGGCATCGCCACCGCGGAGGTGCTCGCGGGGCTCGGCGCCGACCCGGCGCAGATCAAGCTCGTCGACGGCTCCGGCCTCTCCCGACGGGACGCGATCTCGCCCGCGGTGCAGACCTACCTGCTCGCGCTCGCCGCCGGACCCAAGCACCCCGAGCTGCGCGGACTCTTCGCCGGGCTGCCCGTCGGCGCCTGGTCGGGGACGCTTAACGACCGGTTCAAGGCGAAGTCGGTCGCCGGTGGCGGCGGCCTGGTGCGAGCCAAGACCGGGACGCTCAGCGCGGTCAACGCGATCTCGGGCATCGTCGTCACGAAGGACGGGCGGCTGCTCGCCTTCGCCATCCTCGCCGATCAGGTGCCGGTCGACAACGACATCGCCCGCGACCAGCTCGACGTCATCGCCAACACCATCGCGGCCTGCGGCTGCCGGTAGGTCACAGGCTGGGCAGGTCGGCCACCTGGATGAGGCGGTTGCCCTGCTTGCGGGAGACGAGTCGGCCCCGGCCGGGCACCATGCGCTCGAAACGGACATCACCCAGCGGTGAGCTCTCGCCCCGGTCGCCGGACATGAGCAGTCCCGGCGTACCGAGGCGGCGCATCGTCTGGAAGAGCGGCTGGAATCCGACTCCGCCGGCCCCGGTCGCCGTCCGGGCGAGGATCACGTGCAGGCCGACATCACGGGCGATCTCCAGGTAGGGCAGTAGCGCGTCGAGCGGGTTGCCGGACCCGGAGGCGACCATCTCGTAATCGTCGACGATCACGAAGCACTCGGGCCGCCCGGCGAGCCACGGCCGGTCGCGGAGCTGCTGCGGTGTGACATCGGCCGGGGGCTTGCGCTGCTCCATGTAGCCGGCGACGGCTGTGACATATTGCACGCTCTGCTCGAAGCTCGTCGTGTAGCCGAGCAGGTGATCGCCCTCGATCGCACCGAGCAGGCTGCGCCGGTGATCGATGATCAGCATCTTCGCCTCGTCGGGCGTGAAGCGCCTGGTCAGCGTCGTCGCGATGCCGCGGAGCAGGGTGGACTTGCCGCACTCGCTCTCGCCGAAGACGACGAAGTGCTGGTCGTCCTTGAAGTTGAGCGCGATCGGGTGCAGGTCCTCGCCGAGCCCGACCGGGATGTGCAGCGGCTCTCCGCCCGTGACGGGCAGGCGGTCATAGGCGAAGACCGGTGGGAGCATCCGCACGGCGGGAGCCGGTGCGCCGCTCCAGTTGGCGGCGACGTGCTTGGCGAGGATCGACCCGTCGCTGCCGAGCGAGCTGAGCTCGGGCCGGGTCGCCAGGAAGTAGTGCCCGTCGGCGGTCACCCCGTGACCGGGCAGCGGGCGCACCGACTGCGCCGCCCGGCGGTTCTTGCAGATCGAGTCCGTGGGATCGCCGAGCCGCAGCTCCAGCTTCGTGCCGAACTGGTCCTGGATGGCGGCCCGGAAGTCGCGCCAGCGCATCGAAGCTGCGATCACGTGCACGCCGTAGGAGAGGCCGCGGGTCGCGATGTCGGTGATCACCGGTTCGAGGTCGTCATAGCTCTCGCGCAGCGTCGACCAGCCGTCGACGACGAGGAAGACATCGCCGTAGGGGTCGTCGTCGGCGAGCCCGGCGGCACGGCGACGGCGATAGGAGGCCATCGAGTCGACACCGAGCTCACCGAACCGCACCTCACGCTGGGCCAGCAGCGCGGCGACCTCGCTCACCGTCCGCCGGACCTGGGCGGTGTCGAGCCGCCCGGCGACGCCGCCGACGTGCGGTAGCTCACGCAGCGCACCGAGGGTGCCCCCGCCGAAGTCCAGGCAGTAGAACTGCGCCTCAAGCGGGGTGTTCGTGAGCGCGATCCCGCTGATGATCGTGCGCAGCAGCGAGGACTTGCCGCTCTGCGTGGCACCCGCGATCGCGACGTGGCCCTGCGCGCCGGCGAGATGGATCCAGTGCACGTCACGGCGCTGCTGTGCGGGTTTGTCGACGACGGCGACCGGCACCTGGAGCGCGCCGAAGAGCTCGGCGTTGGCCGTGGTGAGGCCGCGCTGCGGGTGCAGGACGATCTTGCCGAGCGCCTCCTCCAGCGTGTCCGCGTCGTCGAGCGGCGGCAGCCACACCTGGTGCGCCGGTGGACCCTTGCCCGCCAACCGGCCGACCAGCACGTCCAGCAGGCTCTCGCCGGGGCGGACATCCCAGTCGACCTGCGGCTCGGCCCCGGCCGGCCGCTCGGGCAGCGGCACGAAGTGGGTGCCGAAGTTCTGGATCTCGATCGATCCGCTCCGGCCGGCCCCGCCGCCGGCCTTCGCGAAGGAGCCCGAGACATAGGCCGCCTTGAGCCGGACCAGCGGTTCCGTGCCGAACTTCAGGTACCCGTGGCCGGGCGCGCGGGGCAAATCATAGGCGTCGGGCACGCCGAGCACCGTGCGCGACTCCATCGCCGAGAAGGTGCGCAGGCCGATCCGGTAGGACAGGTGCGTGTCGAGCCCGCGCAGCCGCCCCTCCTCCAACCGCTGGCTGGCGAGGAGCAGGTGGATGCCGATGGAGCGGCCGACGCGGCCGATCTGGACGAAGATCTCGATGAACTCCGGCTTGGCGGTCAGCATCTCGGAGAACTCGTCGCAGACGATGAAGAGCGACGGCAGCGGTGCCAGCGGCGCACCACCTGCCCGCGCCTTCTCGTAATCCTTGAGGTTGGCGAAGTTGCCCGCCCGGCGCAGCAGCTCCTGTCGGCGGATCACCTCACCGTTGATCGCGTCGGCCATCCGGTCGACGAGCAGCGCCTCGCCCTCCAGGTTGGTGATGACCGCCGAGGTGTGCGGCAGCCGGTCGAGCGAGGCGAATGTCGCGCCGCCCTTGTAGTCGACGAGGACGAAGTTGAGCTCCTCGGACGAGTGGGTCAGCGCGAGCGAGAGCACCAGCGTACGCAGGAGCTCTGATTTGCCCGAACCGGTCGCACCGATGAGCAGGCCGTGCGGACCCATGCCGTCCTGAGCGGACTCCTTGATGTCGAGCTCGACGGTGGAACCGTCGACGCCCACGCCGATCGGCACGCGCAGCTTGTCGCGGTTGGGCCGGGGAATCCAGCCCTGCGCGACCTCGAACTGCTCCGGATCGGCGATGCCGAGCAGGTCGGCGAGGCCCTTCTCGCCCGCGAGCGGCGCGTCGGCCGACTTGGTGGCCGCGCTGAGTCGCAACGGTGCGAGCCGCCGGGCCAGCGCCTCGGCCTGCACGACGCCGATCCGGTCGGCGACGCCGACCTCGGCCGCCCCATCGGCGGTCAGGGTGTGCAGCCGACGCTCGGCCCCGGTCACCTCCAGCGAGAGTGCGGACCGATCCACAAGCCTCGGGGGTACGCCGTCCAGGTCCAGAATCGTCACCCCCGCGAGCCCTCCCTCGGTGCCGAGGTGGGCTGATCCGGTCAGGTCGGCTCCATCGAGCACCACCACGACGTGCGGACCCGTGGTGGCACCGCCGAAGCGCGGCCGGTTGCCGATCACGTCGCCGAGCAGCTCCTCCAGGTCAGCAGCGGTCGGCGCGACCAATCGAGCGGCACCGAGTGCGTCGACGCGCCCGGGGTGCCCGCTGTGCGGCAGCCACTTCACCCAGTCCCACGTGTCGAGGCGGTGCGGCGGTGCGCAGATCGCGATCAGGAGGTCGTCGGGTGCCTGGAAGACGGCGAGCTGGGTGAGGATCGCCCGGACCAGCCCGTGCGCGTCGCCGAGGTCCCGGTGATCGCGATCAGCGGCCGGACGCGAACCGTCCGACCGCAGGTAGACCCGGGCGAAGGCGGGCAGCGACACCGCGACGGGCAGGTCGGGCACGATGGAGTAGGCGTCGAGGAAGCGCCGCAGTGCACCCGCCGTCATCGGCTCCAGCTCCTCCAGCGGCCGGGTGACCGGCGGGACGAGCGGTGTGGCGAGGGTCTGCGGGCCGGTGCCGATCCGGGTGACGCCGAAGTCCGGATCGGCCGGGCGCCGCTCCCAGAGCCGGTGGCTGTCGACTGTGGACCAGAGTTGAGCCGGGTCGGGGTGGCGGTAGGAGAGCCCGGCCCGCTGCCGCATCGCGGTCGACCGGACCCGGCTGCGCAGCGTGGCGAGGTGGCGGAGGTACTCCCGCCGCGCCGCCATCATCTCGGCCTTCTTGGGCTGGCCGGATCCGCTGGCGAAGCTGCTCGCGAGCATGGCGATCGAGGAGAGCCCGAACATGCCGCCGACCACATAGGATGTCTTGTCGCCGGGGTTGGCCCGCCCCATCATCATCGCGCTGGCGAGCGTGCCGCCGAGCATCGGCAGCGCCATCATCGCCTGCTGCCAGCGACCGCCGGTCTGCTGCGGGATCTCCGGCGGCGGATCGATGGTCAGCTCGCCGTCGGGAATCTCGGGCGCGGGCAGTCGCGACCCCCGTTTGACGACAACCGTGCCCATGCGGGTGGCCACCTCCCCGAGTGCTGACACCCCAACGGCGCTCATGCTAGTCGTTGCGTCCGACGACGGAAGCCCTGCCTGGATCGGGGCACCCCAACAATTGTCGGCGGCGTTAAAGTACCGGCGTGAGCATCCCGAGCGCGCTCAGCCTTGCCCGCGTCACCGTGAATACACCGCACCGCCGCGTCGATGTCGCACTGCCCGAACAGATCCCGGTCGTGGAGCTCCTGCCGGATCTGTTGCGGCACGCCGGTGAGGGCTTCGCCGACGACGGCGAGCGCCACGGCGGCTGGCTGCTGCGGCGGGCCGACGGTTCGGCGCTCGCTCCGGAGAGAGGGCTGCACGCGCAGGGGGTTCGCGACGGCGAGGTGCTGCACCTCGTCCCGGCTCGCGCGGCCTGGCCCGAGCTCGAATACGACGACGTGGTCGAGGCGATCGCCGAGGGCGCCCGGCGTCGCGGGGCGGGCTGGTCGGCCGAGGCTACCCGGACCGCCACCGTCGCCGGTGCCGCGGTGCTGCTCGCCGGTGGACTGCTCGCGATCGTCCAGAGTGGTCCACAATGGATTCTCGGTGGCTGGATCGGGCTCGGTACGGCACTTGTGCTGCTGCTGTCCGGTGTCGTCGCCGCGCGGGCCTACGGGGAGAGCCGGATCGGTGCCGCGCTCGGCGGGTTCGCCCTGCCCTACGCGTTCGCCGGCGGCGCCCTGGTGTTCGGCTCCGACACGGCCGACGGCGCCCTCGGCTTCGTGCGGTGGCTCGGTGAACCGCAGCTCCTCGTCGGCGCCGTCGCGATGCTGCTCTTCTCGACGATCGGCGCGGTCGGCATCGGCGGGCGATTGCGCATCTTCACCGCGGGCATCACCATCGGCCTCATCACCGCGATCGCCGCGCTGCTCGGCATGGTGCTGTCCGAGAGCCTCTCCGCCGCTGACGGTGCCGCCGTCGTCGTCGCGATCCTCGTCTGCGGCATCGGCCTGCTACCGGTGCTGGCGGTCAGGTTCGGCAAGGTGCCCGTACCCCCGATCACCCTGCCGGCGGGCGGCCAGAGCAGCGACGGCTTCACCTCGGCGAGCCCGTCGGCGCTGGACTCGGTACGCAGGCTGCCCGAGCGCAGCCGGGTCTTCGCGGCGGTCGCCCGCTCCGAGGAGCTCCTCGCCGGGATGCTGATCGGCTATGCGGCGCTGGCGATCGGCGCCGCCGTCCCCCTCGTGGCGACCGGTGGCACGGCGGGACGCACCCTCACCGCGATCGCGGCCACCGCGCTGCTGCTGCGGTCGCGGCTCTTCCTCAGCACCCGGCACCGGGTGCCGCTGCTCACCGCTGGGCTCGCCACCGCCTCGGTGCTGCTGGCCGGGCTGATCCTGACGATCGACGGCCCCGGTCGCACGGTGCTGGCGCTCGGCGCGGTGGCGCTCGCGCTCATCGTCGTGGTCGCCGGGCAGGCCTGGTCGCACACGCCGCCGTCGCCCTACATCGGGCGCCTCGCGGACCTGTTCGAGATGGCCGTCGTGGTGTCGGTGGTCCCGGTGGCCTGCTGGGTCCTGGACCTCTACGCCCTGGCCCGAGGCCTCTCCGCCTAGCACCAAGATTCCACCAACTCTTCAAGAGTTGGTCCTTACCTGCGCCACGCGCACCGCACCAACTCTTGAAGAGTTGGTGGGATCTTGGGCTGCTACTGAACGGACCAGTCGTGGCGGCGGCGGAGGATCGCCGAGGAGGTGCCCATGAGGAGAATGACCATGGTCAGCCCGGCGGGCAGTGACACCTCGACATCGGGGTGGTTGCGGTCGAAGGGTGCCTTCTCCGTCGACTTCTGCAACGGCGCGGCAGGGAGCCCGGTGGCCCGGCTGAAGGTCGCCTTGCCCGGCGGCGGCACGTTGTCGAGCGGGTTGGCCCGCACCTCGGCGACCGTGTCGGTGAGGGCCGCGACGGGATCGACCTCGCCGAAGCCATAGGAGGAGTCGCGACCGGCCGGGCCGAGATCGCGCGCGGTCTTGATGAGCCGGTTGACGACATTCGCCGCCGACATCTCCGGCCAGCGTGCCCGCACCAGCGCGGCGGTGGCGGCGACGAGCGGCGCGGCGAAACTGGTGCCCTCCACCCGCCAGTAGCCGCCGGGCGTCGCGCCGAGCAGATCGTTGGCGGGGGCGCTCAGCACCGTGGCGGAGCCGGTGATGGAGCCGGTCCACAGCGGCGAGTCACCACGGTGGGCGAGGCCCGTCACGGCGAGTACGCCAGGCTCGCGAGCCGGGTACCACACCTCGTTCTGCTTCTCCGGGTCCGTGTTGCCGGTGCACGCGACGACGACGACATCGCGCTCGAAGGCGTAGTCGATGGCATCGGCGAGAGCCGCGCTGTCCACGGCACCGCCGAGGGAGAGGTTGATGACGTCGGCGCCGTGGTCGACGGACCAGCGCACCGCGTCCGCCACGACCCGGTCGTCCTCGTAGAGATTCCTGGAGTCGAGCACGCGCACCGGAAGGATCTTGGCACCCGGCGCGAGTCCGACGACGCCCCTGGCATCGTCACCGCGCCCGGCGATCAGCGCCGCGACGGTCGTGCCGTGGCCGACCTCGTCGTCATAGCCGTCGCCCGCGGAGTCGACCAGGTCGCGCCCGCCGAGCACCTGCCCGGCGAGGTCGGGGTGGGTGGCGTCGACCCCGGAGTCGATGACCGCGACGGTGACCCCGGCGCCGGTGGAGATCCGCCAGGCGGCCTCGGCATGCAGCGCGGAGAGCTGCCACTGCTCGTCGCGAACCTTGTCGGCGACGGGCGGCGCGAGCGGCACGGAGGCGGCAGCCGGCGGTGCGCCGATCAGCACGGCGAGGAAGCCGGTGAGGCCGAGCGCACCGACACGCATCAGCGCCGTCGCTGTCCGCGATCCGGCGCTGGTCCGTCTGTGCCTGTCGGTCTTCACGACTTTCTAACGACTCCCTACGGGTGACTAGCCCTAAAAATTACCGCCTCATCGAGGTTTTGAGAACTCACCAGGCTGAGTGAACCGTCACTCGCCATCTATGTGCAGGTGCCGGTGCCCGTCCCCGCGGTCCGGGCGGCTCCGGCGCTCGCGACGGAGGCTGCCTCGTCCGCGGTGACCGCGAATCCCGTGTTGGGGTCGTCGGCGGCGGCGGCGAAGATGATGCCGAGGACGCGGCCGTCGGTGGTGATCAGCGGCCCACCGGAGTTGCCGCTGCGCACGAGGGCCCGGATCGTGTAGACCTCACGGGTGACCCGCTCGTCGTTGTAGATGTCGGGACCCGTGATCGGACCCATGTCACGGATCCGGGCGCTCTGCGCGTTGTAGGGGCCGTCCAGCGGGTAACCGAGGACGATCGCGTCGGCATTCGTCGACGCGTCGGACTCCGCGAAGCGCAGGACCGGAGCCGTGAGGCCGGGGATGAAGAGCACGGCGAGGTCGCGCTCCGGGTCGTAGGTCACGACGCGGCCGGTGTGCCGGGCACCGCCGACCTCGATCGCGATGCCCTTGGTCCCGGCGACGACGTGGGCGTTGGTGAGCACGTGCTCGGGCGCGTAGACGAAGCCGGAGCCCTCGATCCGCCGGGAGCAGCTCGGCGCGCTGCCCAGCACCTTGACCACGGAGCGCTGGGCGTTGACCACCACGGGCAGCCGGGCGAGCTTGCTGTCGGGGGCGGGCACGTCGCGGACGCGGGTCGGCACGAGACCGTCGAAGACGTCCGGGAAGCCGTTGGTGTCGACGGTCTCCCGCAGCGACTCGGTGAGCGCGCGGGCCTTGTCGGGCATGACGTGGTCGATCGTGCCGAGCACGAAGCTGTTCCGGACGGCGCCGGCGAGCCACGGCGAATCGGCCTTGCTGAGCGGGATCGCGACGAGCCAGGCGACCATCACGACGGCGAGCAGCGAGACGCCCGCGCCGCCGAGGTCGTCGACGGTGGCGAGGTTGCGATTGGTGATGCCGCCGCGCAGCCGGTTGCCGACCCAGCCGGTGAGCGCCTGCCCCAGGATCGCCAGTCCGAAGATCGTGACCAGGGCGAAGACGAGTCGCAGCGTCGGGTCGGTCAGGCCGGAGACGAGCAGCGGACCCAGTTGCAGGCCGATGATCGCACCGCCGAAGAACCCGGCGAACGAGAGCACGCCAACGACAAAACCCTGGCGATAGCCACTGATGGCGAACACCACCATGAGGCCCAACAGGATCACGTCGACCACGGACATCGCCCTAGCCTACGGGCAACGGCTCGATGCGCGAGGTGTCCCACGGGCGAGCCCAGCCGCCCATCTCCAGCAGGGTCGTCAGGACGCCCGCGGTGAAGCCCCAGACGAGCATCCCGCCCGCCTGGAAGGCCGGTCCGGTCCACCCGCTGGGGTGGCGGCACCGGAACCGATTGGCCGGGTCGACGAGCTCCGAGATCGGCAGCCGCGCGACGCTCGCCACCTCGGCGGCGTCGACCGCGGTCACCGGGTGCGGCGCGTGCCACCAGGCCAGCACGGGTGTCACGACGAAGTCGCTGACGGGGATCCAGAGCTGCGGCAGCTCCGCAACGACGGTCACGCTCGCCGGGTCCAGCCCGACCTCCTCCGCCGCCTCGCGCAGCGCGGTCCCGACCGGCCCGCCGTCGCCCGGGTCGGCCGCTCCGCCGGGAAATGCCGGCTGCCCCGCATGCGTACGCATATTCGCCGCCCGCTCCAGCACCAACACGTCCGGCCCCGACGGCCCCTCCCCCAACAGGACCAGCACCGAGGCGGCCCGCCCGCCCCCCTCGGGAACCGAGAAGCGGGTGAAGTCCGCAACCGACGACGCCCGGACCCGCCCCGCCAACGGCTCGAACCACCCCGGCAAGACCAGGCTCACAGGTACTTCTCCACCAGCGCACCCAGCGACGCATCATCCAGCGCCACGCTCCGATAGATGAAGGCGATCCGCCCGGCCTCGTCGACAAAGATCGTCGCAGGCACGAACCCCAACGCCATCGCCGAGTTGAACCGGCTCCTGTCATCGAAGAGCATCGGAAAACTCACCCCCAGGTCCTCAGCCACCGACACCGCCGCCGCCCGGGTCGACGTGTCGACAACCCCAACAACCTTCGGCGCCCCCGTCTTCCGCGCCAACCTCTCAAACGCCGGCAGCTCCTCCCGGCACGGGGCACACCACGACGCCCACATGTTGATCACCATCGGCCCCCGCAGGGCCCGCACGTCAACCACGGACCCCCCGTCGAAACACGGCAACTGCAACTCAGGCAGCAGTGCCCCCGACCCCGAAGGCGAAGCCGAGGAGGAAGTCAACGGAGAACAGGACTCAAAAGCCCCGGTGACAAGCGGCTCAGAAGCAGCAACAGACGGCGAACACCCCGCCACAACCCCCGAAACCAAGACCCAGCCAACCAGTGCCACCGTCAATCTGTGAAAACCTCCCGCGCGCCCACCCCACCGCGACCAGAGTCGCCGTGGGGGGCGGCGAATGACCCGCGTCGGGATCAAGCCTGACCGCCCAGAGCGGGTCATTCCCCGCCCCCCACGGCCACCCCGTCACCATCCCCCAGCGCGAGCGCAGCAAGCTCAGCAACCCGAGGCCCCTTGAGCAGCCGAGCAGCCTCAGCGAACCCGACAGGCCCGAGACCATAGGACGGACACGACGGCGCCAACGTGCAAGCACCACACGCAGGCTTCCGAGCGTGACAAACCCGCCGCCCGTGAAAGATCACCCGGTGCGACAGCATCGTCCAGTCACGCTTGGGGATCAGGGCGCCGACGATGTGCTCGACCTTCACGGGATCGGTCTCGGCAGTCCACCCCCACCGATTCACCAATCGCCCGAAATGCGTATCCACCGTGATGCCCGGCACATCGAACGCGTTCCCCAGGATCACATTCGCGGTCTTCCGGCCGATCCCCGGCAGGGTCACCAGATCGTCGAGCCGCCCGGGCACCTCGCCCCCGAACCGCTCCACCAACGCAGCACCCAGGTTGATCAGCGAATTGGTCTTGTTTCGGAAGAACCCCGTCGGCTTGATCATTGCTTCGAGCTCGCCCCGATCGGCCCCCGCGTAGTCCGCAGCCTTCGGATAGCGCCGGAACAGCGCCGGCGTCACCTCGTTGACCCGGGCATCGGTGCACTGCGCGGAGAGGATCGTCGCGACCGCGAGCTCCAGCGCATTGGTGTGGTCGAGCTCGCAGTGCGCATCAGGGTGGATGACCTCGAGCTCACGCGCCATGCGCCGAGCCCGACGTTTCAATGCCAGCTCAGTCTCCGTCACGGACGAAACTCTAAACCTCCGCTCCGACACCGCCCATCAGCAGCGCCGCAGCGGCCGGGTCAGGCATCGGCAGGCGTGATCTTCCCGGTCGACTTGTCGATCTTCGGGCCGGTCTTCGGGAAGTCGGCCTTGGTCAGGTCGCTCACCGCACCGGCGCCCTTCTTGTTCGAGTCGACCGTGGGGATGCCAGCGCTGTTCATGATCGAGGAGAGGAAGTCGCCGCTGACCCAGGAGCCGTCGGCCTTGAGCGTCACCTTGAGCACGCCGCCCCAGCCGAGCCGGCCGTCGGGCGTGAGCGACCTGCCGCCGCCCGCGAAGTTCCCCAGGCTGTACGCGATGAGCCGGCCCTTGTAGAACTCCATGCCCCGCAGCACGTGCGGCCCGTGCCCGACGATGAGGTCGGCACCGGCGTCGATCATGGCGTGGGAGAACTTGATCGGGTCGCCCCGGTTCTCGCCGAGGAACATCTCGGTACCGGGCTTCACGTGGGTCATCCCGCTGCCCTCGGCACCCATATGCACCTGGACCACCACGATGTCGGCCTTCTCGGCCGCCTTCTCGACGACCTTCTTGGCCGAGGTGATGTTGGTGAGGCTGTTGTTCCACGCGTACGACGAGAACCCGACGACCGCCACCTTGACGCCCTTGACGTCGACGACGGTGATCTGGTCGGGCGCGCCGGTGTGCTTCAGCCCGACCTCCTCCAGCGCCTTCTGGGTGTTGGAGTAACCCTTCGAGCCGAAGTCGTTGCCGTGGTTGTTGGCCTGGTTCATCAGCATGAAGCCGGCGTCGCTCAGGTATTTCGCGTAGTGCGGCGGCACCCGGAACTGGTGGCACTTGGTCGAGGTCGGAGCGCACTTACGCGTACCGGTGTCGTCGGTGATCGGCTCCTCGAGGTTGCCCATCACCAGATCGGCCGGGAGCAGCGACTTCACCTTGTCGAAGAAGCCCTTGCCGTCGTTGGCCGGATAGGCGCCGGGGCGTCCCATCACGATGTCACCCGTGGCCGAGAGGCTGATCGCCCCACCGGCGGGCTCAGCCGTCGCCGAGGGCGAGGGAGCGGTGCTGGGGGCGGCCTCGGACGGCTCCACCGTGGCGGCGACCCACCTCGGCTCCGATTCGGGGGCGCCACAGCCGGCACCTGTCGCGACGACGACTGCGGCGAGGGCGGCGGCCATCATGAGGCGTGAGCGGTTCATGATTCGGCTCCGAACCGGTGCGGGGGCGTACGGGGAGTTCGACATCGCCGCACACACTACCCGGGACGCCGCTTCGCCGGGGACCCGTCACCTTCGGTCGGACCAGGCCAGCCCGCGCGACATCCAGCGCCGTCCACCGGTCATGAGCACGTCATATGTCACCCGCGCCAGCACGGAGCCATAGACGGAGCGCGGCCCGCCATATGCCTCCACCCGGCCGGACGCGGGGCAGACGAGGCAGGTGGCGTCCGTGGCGGTGCCGGTGGCGTGGATGCCGAGATCCCGCAGGGCCTGCACCTTCGCCTCGGTGACGGTGGAAACGGCGTTGACCAGCGCAGCATCGCTGAGCCGGACCGGCAGGCTCGCCACGATGTTCACCGTTCCCGGCGCCACCACGACTGCGGCATCGGCGATCGAGGCGGCGGCGAGGATCGGCGAGCCCAGGCCTACCGTGGCCCAGACCGTGACGGCCCCCTCGGCGGCGCTGACGACCTCGGTGACGTCGACACCGGTCATCAGCCCGACGCCCGATCCGTCCAGATTGAGCGCTGCGGCGATCTCGGTGAGGTGCACGTCCGGATCATCCCGGTCGTACCACATAGGTACCGTGGCATTTATCACCCACTGGCGAGAACCGATCCCTCCGCCGAGCGGCCCGGACGCGATTCCCTGCCAATCGTGCGGCAATCGCCAGACCAAAATCGGCGCCTTGGCTCCGCCCTCATCCCGAAAACACAGCTCAGGGTGCATCTGAAGACAGTATCCGGAGGTGATCACCGATCTTTGGGGTACCCGTCCGGTTCTGGCCCAACTGTGCCTAGACTGACGTTGCGTGTTTGTTGCGCAATAGTGGTAGGGATACAGGGTTGAGAAGCAGCCGGCGCGCGATGGAGGTAGAGCTCGATGGATGAGGTTCTGGCTCGCAGCGGAATCTTCCAGGGTGTCGACCCGGAGGCCGCCGAGGCGCTTGCGCGCGAGATGGAGACGATCGAGGCCCGAAAGGGCGAGGTCGTCTTCAACGAGGGCGAGCCCGGTGACAGCCTCTATATCGTCCTGTCCGGCAAGCTCAAGGTCGGCCGCCGTGCCGCCGACGGCCGGCAGAACCTGATCGCCGTGATGGGCCCGTCCGACATGGTCGGCGAGCTCTCGCTCTTCGACCCGGGTCCTCGCACGGCCACCGCCACGGCGGTCACCGACACGCGCCTGGCCCGGCTGCGCAAGCAGGCGCTGCGGCCATGGCTCAACAACCGTCCCGAGATCGCCGAGCAGCTCCTGCGGGTGCTGGCGCGGCGCCTTCGGCGTACCAATGACGCGCTTGCGGATTTGATCTTCACGGATGTCCCCGGGCGCGTGGCGAAGAACCTGCTGCAGATGGCGGGTCGCTTCGGCACGCGGGACGGCGGCGTGCTGCGGGTCACCCACGACCTCACGCAGGAGGAGCTCGCTCAGCTCGTCGGTGCGTCGCGCGAGACGGTCAACAAGGCCCTCGCCGACTTCGCCTCGCGCGGTTGGCTTCGCCTCGATGGCAAGAGCGTGATCATTCTCGACCCGGAGCGGCTTGCACGCCGGGCCCGAGTTTAGTTAGCAATTGTCCGTTTTGTCGGATCAAAACTGTCGGTAACCTGACCTTTTCGTCTCATCCCTCAGCGGGACCTCGTTTCTCTCAGCGTCCGTGGATCCGTCGCATTTGCGGCGGTCCGCACGTCACCCGATGATCGAGAGAAGGTCCCTCGCGATGAACACGTGGGTTCGACGCTCACTCAACGCCGGTGCCCTGTCTGCCGGCGCCCTGCTGGCATGCGGCACCGCTGCGCACGCCGACACCACGTTGGTGAGCAGCGACAACACCGGCATTCTCAACGGCACCCAGCTCTACGCCCCGATCCAGATCCCCGTCGACGTCTGCGGCAACGCGGTCGCGCTGCTCGGCACCGCCGGGGCGAGCTGCGAGGGCGGCGCCACCGCCGTCAACAAGGAGTGGGGCTGGGCGCACTACCAGGCCACGTCCGGCAACACGGGCATCCTCAACGGAACCCAGATCGCCGCTCCGATCCAGATCCCCGTCGACGTCTGCGGCAACGCGCTCGGCGTCATCGGCGGCGCCTGGGCGGGCTGCGAGGGCGGCGCCACCGCCACCAACGGCGGCGGTCACGGTCACAAGAACGACCGCGGTGGGTACGGGCACCGTCGCGAATCCGCCGAGACCGAGGGTCTGCCCGTGGTGGGCTCGCTCGGCGGACTGACCAACGGTCTCCCGCTCGTCGGCGGCATGCTCAGCGGCGGACAGGGCTCCTCCGGCCTGCCCCTCGTCGGCCCGCTGCTGTCCGGCCTGACCGGCAGCAACACCAACCTGCCCCTCGTCGGCAGCCTCGGCAACCTGGGCGACCTCGGCGGCTTCCAGACCGAGAGCACCGGCGGACCGGCGACCGTGATCAACGGCGGCTCCGGTGGCGGCAAGGGTCACCCGACCCCGCGGCCCAAGCCGAAGCCGACGCCTCGCCCGCAGCACGACTGCGACGAGCACGGCCACGGTGGACGTGACGTCACGATGATCAGCAGCGGCAACACGGGCATCCTGAACGGCACCCAGATCTACGCGCCGATCCAGATCCCCGTCGAGGTGAGCAGCCTCGCCGTGGGCCTCCTGGGTACGGCCAACGCGTGGAGCCAGGGCGGCTCCTCCGCCGACCTGGGCTAGCAGCTACCGCCGGTCTGCCGATATCGAAAGCGGCGAACACTGCAGAAGTCACTCCAGGCCTCGGCAGACCGGCAACACCCATTCGCGCAGATGTGGCGGGCTCCCGACCGGGTGCCCGCCACTTCCATCCTGAATTTTAATGCTGGACACGCCGCGAAAAGTGCAACAAAAGTCAGGATCAACTTCTCGGAAGAGTTGATCCTGACTTTTGTTGCAGGTTGGACGGCGTGTCCAGCATTAAAATTCAGGGGTTAGCTGACCAGGACTGCCAGGACTGTGCCGGTGTCCACCTGGGCTCCTACCGTCACCGGGACCTCGCTCACCACACCGGCGGCGGGGGCGTGGACCGGGTGCTCCAGCTTCATCGCCTCCAGGGTCATCAGCAGCTCGCCCGCGGCGACCCGCTGGCCCGGCATCACCAGGACGCGCCCCACGCTGCCGGGCAGCGGCGCCGTCAACGAGCCCTCGGCGGCCTCAGCGCCCGGCAGCGGGAACCTCGGCAGCTCCGTCAGGGTCAGCGAGCCCTCGACGCTGTCGACATAGGTGACGAGCCCGACCCGGTGCAGGTCGACCCGGAGCATGATGCCCGCGACATCCAGCACGACATGGGTCTCGGTCGCGGTGACGACGGCGACCGGCGGATGGTCCTCGGCCGGTCCGGGCAGTCCGAGCCCGGCGAGGTCGATCTCCTCCGGGTCGACGGCGCGGACCCACCACTGGGCGAGGGCGCCGACCCGGTCCAGCCGGTAACCGATCTCCATCGGCCCGGAGGGCGAGTCGTAGACGACCGTCTGCGCCACCGTCGGCACGTTGCGCCAGCCGGACGGGATCGTCGGCTGCACGGTCGCGGTGGCCCGGCGAGCGGCACTGCCCGCGAGCGCCGCGGCGAGGCAGGAGAGCCGGACCGCGTCGACGCTGGAGAGCAGCGGCGCGAAGAGCTCCGGGTGCCGGTCGAGCATGCCGGTGTCGATCTGGCCCATCAGGAAGGCCGGGTGCCGCAGCGTACGCACGAGCAGGTCACGGTTGGTGAGCAGCCCGTGCACCTGGGTCTTCGCGAGCGTGGCGGCGAGCAGCCGGGCGGCCTCGTAACGTGTCGGCGCCCAGGCCACGATCTTCGCCAGCATCGAGTCGTAGTGCACGCCGATCCGGCTGCCCTCCTCGACGCCCGAGTCGAGCCGGATGCCGGGCAGGTTCATCGGGGCGAATCTCGAGGTGACCCCCGGTACCTCGAATCGCTGCAGAGTGCCGGTGGCGGGGAGCCAGGCGGTCGCCGGGTCCTCGGCACAGAGCCGCACCTCGATGGCGTGCCCGCGCATCGGGGGTGCCGCTCCGGCGGCCAGCGCGCCGCCCTCGGCGACGAAGAGCTGCATCCGGACCAGGTCGATGCCGGTGACGCACTCGGTGACCGCGTGCTCGACCTGCAGCCGCGTGCTCATCTCCAGGAAGAAGAACTCGCCGCTGGGGGTGAGCAGGAACTCCACGGTGCCGATGCCGACATAGCCGACCGCTTCGGCGGCGGCGACCGCGGCCCGGCAGAGGTGGTCGCGCAGCTCGGGTGAGACCGCCGGGGAGGGCGTCTCCTCGATCACCTTCTGGTGGCGGCGCTGGATCGAGCACTCCCGCTCCCCCAGCGTCATGATGTTGCCGTGCTGGTCGGCGAGGATCTGCACCTCGATGTGGCGGGCGCCCTCGATGTAACGCTCGCAGAAGACGTCGCCGTCCCCGAACGCGGTGAACGCCTCCCGGCGGGCCGACGAGACGGCCTCGGCGAGCGCACCGGCCTCGCGTACGACCCGCATGCCCCGGCCACCGCCACCGGTGGAGGCCTTGACCAGCACCGGGTACTCGTCGACCGTCTCGGGGTCGGTCCAGCTCGGCAGCATCGGCACATCGGCCTCGGCGAGCAGCGCCTTCGCCTCGACCTTGTCGCCCATCACCTCGATCACCTTGGCGGGCGGGCCGACCCAGGTGAGCCCGGCGTCCGCGACGGCGGCGGCGAAGTCCGGGTTCTCGGCGAGGAAGCCGTAACCGGGGTGGATCGCGTCGGCGAGCGTCTTCTTCGCCGCCGCGATGATCAGATCCCCGCGCAGGTAGGTGGCGCTCGGCGCCGATCCCGGCAGCTGTACGGCGTAATCGGCCTCGGCGAGGTAAGGCGCGTCGGCGTCCGCGTCGGAGTAGACGGCGACCGTCTCCACCCCGACGGCTCGGCAGGTGGCGAAGATGCGGCGGGCGACCTCGCCCCGGTTGGCAACGAGCAGGCGCCTGATCATGGTCTGTTCCCCTCTGAAGCGGCTCCACGGTGGATCGAGGAGAGGCAGATGCCCAGTACGGTTCGGGTGTCCCGCGGATCGATGATGCCGTCGTCGGCGAGGAGCCCGGACCGGCGCATCGCCGACGACTCCTCCTCCAGCCGGAGCGCGGTGACGGGGTGGTCGGGTTCGCCGTCGTCGGCGAGTGACCGGTGCTCGGCGATCGCGAGCACCTGGGCCGGCGGCAGTGCCGAGGCACGCGCGGTCGGCCAGCTCAGCAGGAAGCGGGGGTTCATGCCACGACCGCCCAGCGCCTGCCCGCCTGGCCCGTGCGCGCTGCCGGTCACGATGGTGATCAACGGCGCGGGGGTGTTGGCGAGCGCCCGGACGAGCCGGGCCGCGCTCACCGCGATGCCCCGGGACTCGTCATCCCCGCCGACGGCGAAACCCGTCGAATTCACGAGGAGCACCAGGGGTACGGGCGCCGAGATCTCGATGAACCGCAGCGCCTTGGCGATCTCGTCGACGCCGAGCATCGGCCGGTCGCTGGCGATGACGCCGATCGGGTGGCCGTGCACGCTGCCCCAGCCGGTCACGAGGCCCTCCCCGAACAGGGGCGCGACCTCGTCGAACTCGCTGCCGTCGAGGATCCGGGCGAGGGTTTCCCGCGCCGGGCTCGTCGCTGCGGCCACGGCGATCAGGTCGTCGGCGTCGTATTTCGGGGGTGCGACCAGGCCCGGCGGGGAGGCGGTTCGAGGGGTGCGCAGGCGGCGTACCGCGTGGCGGACCAGGCGCAGCGCGTCCCGCTCGTCCTCGGCGAGCAGGTCGGCGAGGCCCGTGCGGGTGGCGTGCAGGGTCGCGCCGCCGAGCGCCTCCTCGTCGACCACCTCGCCGGTCGCGGCCCGGACGACGTGGGAGCCGGCCAGATGGACGCGGGCCTGTCCGCGTACCAGGATGACCTGGTCAGCGAGCGCGGGCAGTGACATGCCGGCGGCCGTGGCGATCCCGAAGATCGCGCAGATCGAGGGCGAGCCGCGACCGCGCAGCCTGGCCTGCCCGCCGAGGACCGCGCCGCCGGGCAGCAGCGCCTCGGCCTGGCCGCTCGGGTCCAGGCCGTCCGACTCGATGAGGCTGACCAGGGGCAACCCGTTGTCTGCCGCGATCTGGGCGGCTCGCTCCATCTTCAGCAGGGAGTACGCGTTGACCGCGCCCCCGCGCACCGTCGGGTCGCTCGCGATGATCACGCATTCGGTGCCTTCGACGACACCGATCCCCGTGACCACCCCCGCCCCGACCGGGTGCCCGGTGCCGAACCCCGCGATCGTGGAGAGCTCCAGGAAGGCCGTGTCCCGGTCGAGCAGCAGTTCGATCCGCTCCCTGGGCAGCAGCTTGCCACGGGCGTGATGCCTCGTGACCTGCTTCTCCCCGCCGCCCTCGCGGGCCTTCACGATCGCCGCGTCCAACTCTGCCACCGCGGTCAACATGAGCCCGCGACTGTCCAGATAGGAGGGTGTACGCGGATCAAGCCCTGTATCGAGAATCGCCATCTGCGTACCTGATCTCTAGACACTCGTGCGTCGCCAACACGACAACGAGCGTCCTCGGACCACCGGTACGGCGCACCCGGCGCGTCTCCTGGATAAAGCCCCGATTGCCCTCGACCCATCCAAGATCGCACCAACTCTTGAAGAGTTGCGGCGATCTTGGCATCTGCCGAGTTCGCCGAGGTCACACGGCAGCCTCGCTCAGTCGTCCAGGCCGAACAGACGCGCCAGCGACCACCGGCGCGGGGCCGGTGCCGTCACCTCGTCGGCGGCGTCGCTGCGCCGGTCAAGGCTGGGAGCACCGCGCTGACCCGGGATCTCACTCGTGAGCTCCAGCGCGGCGAGGCGCCCGGCGAGCTCCGCGGCGGTCGGCCGGTCGAGCGGATCGTTGGACATGCCCTGGCGGAGCAGCTCGGTCAGCTGGGGCGAGACACCGGCGAGATCCGGGATCGCCTCGGTGAAGAGCTCCAGCAGCGCCGACAGGCCCAGATAGTGGTCGTCGCGCCAGCGCGGCGGAGCACCCCGGAGCAGGGCATAGAGCGTCGCGCAGAGCGAGTAGACATCGGCGGCGGGCGCGGGCTCCGCCCGGTCGAACATCTCCGGCGGCGCGTAGGCCGGGGTCAGGATCTCCAGGTTGACCGTCGGATCGCGCATCTCCACGAGGATGGAGAGCCCGAAGTCGGCGAGCGCGGGCTCACCGAAGACGCTGATCAGGATGTTCGCCGGTTTCACGTCCCGGTGCAGCACCCCGAGTTTGTGCGCGTCCGCCAGCGCACCGGCGATCTTGACCCCCAGCTCGCGTACCTCGACCTGATCCAGCACCCCGACCTTCATCCGGTCGGCGTAGCTCTCGGCGCAGAGCTCCATCACCAGGAACGGCCGGTTGTCATCGGTGACCCCGGCATCGAAGAGGTCGACGACGTGCCGGTGCGACGACATCCGCCCGGCGGCGTGCGCCTCGCGGATGAAGCGGCGCTGCTCCAGCTCGTCCTCGATCGTCCGATTTTCGATCTTGACTGCGACCTCGCGGCCGACCCTGCCCTGGGTGGCCCGGTAGATCGTCGCGTAGCCACCGTGGCTGTGCAGCTTCAGCTCACCGAGGCCAGCGATGGTCGGCGGGAGGTCGGCCGATTGAGGGTTGTTCACGAAGGAGAATTTACGTGGCCGACCGGACCTCGGTCAGCACCCGGGTGGCTACCCGCTTACTGCGAATGTCGTCGGCGGGTAATGCGACCGCCAACTCCGCCTGTGTGAGCGCCTCATCGCGGCGTCCGGCGGCGAGCAGGGCCGAGGCGTAGAGCGCGACCGCCTGACTGCGGGAGAAGAGCATCGACGGGGCGGTGGGCTTGCGGGCGAGCACCTCGAGCGCGTCGATAGCGCCTTGGGGGTCACCGGCCGCGAGCCGCGCGGCGCCCAGTAGCGCCCGTGGACCGACCTGGACGGACTCCAGCATGCCGTGCTCGGTGACGATCGAGAGCACCCGGCGGGCGTCGCGCTCGGCGCCGTCGGGGTCGCCCTGGTCCAGGCTGACGAAGCCGCGCATCGTGCCGGCCATGCCGAGCAGCAGCGGGTGCGCCGTGCGCTCGCCATAGGTGAGCGCGTCGCTGAGCAGGTCGGCGGCGTGGCCCGGTTCATTGAGGCCCCGGGCGATGACACCCCGCACCACCAGCGCGAACCCCCGCCCCCAGAGATCATTGGCGGCGGCGAAGTCGCGATAGGCGCGCCGGGCGTCGCGGTCCGCCGAGTCGAGCTCGCCCAACTCGGCAGCGGCGTAGGCGTCGACCGCGCGCAGCGTGCCGACGGCCCAGGCCTCGCCGACCCGCTCGCCGAAGGGCAGGAAGACCCGGGCGAGCCGCTGTGCCTCGGTGAGGCGCCCCGCGAGCAGGCGGTTGAAGGCGGTGGCCCCGCGCAGCCAGGCCCGCCCGGCCGGGTCACGCAGCTCGGCGAAGAGCCGGGCCGCCCGGCCCAGCGCCGCGTCGGCACCGGCGAAGTCACCCCGGGTCGTGGTGACCCAGGCGAGGTTCTGCAGCGACCAGGCCTGCGAGCGGCGGTCACCGGCCGCGACAGCCACCTGGAACGCAGCCGCGAAGCGGGACCCCGCGTCGGAGAGCCGCCCGCTGAGGAAGTCGGCCATGCCCAGCCGCCGCATCGCCTCGGCACGCTCAGCCGAAGCCGACGCCTCGGTCGCCACCGAGAGGGCCTCCTGCCAGCACGCGGTGCTGCGCACGGGGTCGCCGAGCACACGATGCGCCCGACCGGCGAGCAGCAGCGCAGCGGCTCGGATCCGTGGCTCCTCGGCCGCGTTGGCGATGATCTTCTCGGAGTTGGTGAGCGCCTCCGCCGTCCGGCCCGACTGCAGCAGCGCGCGAGCGTGGGTGAGCCAGATCGGCAGCGGCAGCGAACCGGCGAGCTTCTCCGCCCGTGCCGTCAGCTCCAGTGCCGAGGCGGGCTCGCCCTCGGCGCTGGCTCGCGCTGCGGCCCGGCCGAGGGCGGCGACCCCGAGCGGGGAGACCTCCCTGGCTGCGGCGTCGGGACGCAGCCGCACCGCGTCGGCGAGCTGGTGCGCCCGCTCCGCGTGGTCGGCGATGAAGTCGTCGCGCACATCGTCCGGGACGCCGTGCATCGCCGGAGCGAGCCGACGGCCCGACGGGGCGGTCCAGGGTTCGTCGGCGGCGCTCGGACCGGCCGGTGCGGCCCAGCGGGCCAGGAAGGCATGACGGTCGGCGAGATCGGCCTTGGAGATGCCTCCGTAGGCCGCCTCGCGCAGCAGCGGCGTGGCGAAGGCGAAGCCGCCCCGCACCCGGCGCAGCATCCGCCGGGCGAGCAGCTCGTCGATGGCCCGGTCGAGCTCGACGGCGACCACGGCAGCCGGGCGGCCGTCGCGGCCGGAGCGGCGTTCGCGCAGCGCCTCCAGGGCGCCCGCCGGTGAGGTGTCGCCCACGACCGCCGCGTCCCGCAGCACCGATCGGGCATCGGCGGGGAGCGCATCGATGCGGGCGGCGAGGACCGCCGCGAGGTCGCGGGAGAGCAGCCGGGAGCCGAGCGAGCCCGGGGTCAGCCGCCACACGCTGGCGGGCTCCGCGCGGCTCGCCGACGGGATCGCCCGATGCGGGGAACCGAGCCCGCCCGCCGCGGTCGTCGGGACCGGTCGACCGGCGATTCCCCTGGTCAGAGCACCGCGCTCGATCAGCAGGGTGACGAGCTCGGCGAGGTAGAACGGGTTGCCCTGCGCGGTGGCGAGCAACCGGTCCTCGTCGGGCTGCGGCAGCCGCCCGCCGCGCAGATAGCTCGCGAGCAGCCGGGCCGCGTCGGCGCCCCGCAGCGGCGCGAGGGTCTGCACCTCGGCGTCGGCGACCCGGGTCAGCAGCCCGGCCTTGCGGACGAGCTCCGGCCGCCCCAGCAGCAGCACCAGGATCGGGCCGGTCAACTCGGCGAGGGTGATGCCGAGCGCGTCGATCGTGTCGGGGGTGGCGTCCTGGAGGTCGTCGACGAGCACCACGACGGGTGATTCGGCGGCGAGGGCCGAGAGGAACCCGGCCACCGCCTTCGCGAGCACGGAGAGATCGGCGTTCTTGGTCTCGTCGTCGATGGGACGGGCGCCGTCGGGATAGAGGCCGAGCAGGATGAGCAGGTGATCGACGGCGATCGCGGGCACCGGCTCGCCCGGCCGGGAGCGGGCCAGCAGCCGCTGGCGCAGCCGGATCAGGCGTTCCTCGATCGCGACGCGGGTCACCGCGGTGGACTGGTCCATCGGCAGGCCGATCGCCTGGCGGACCAGGTCGGCCAGGGGTGCCAGCCGCCGGCGCTCGCCGTAGGCCGCACAGTGCACGCTCAGCACCCGCGCGCCGGTCCGGGCCGGGTAGCGGCCCGGCACCACCTCGTAACCCGTGGCGAAGCGCTCCACCTCGGCCGCGAAGCGGGTCTTGCCGATGCCCGCCTCGGCGGTGAGCACCAGGACCCGGGGCTCGTTGCGGTCGACGACCTCGGCGAGCCGGCCGATCACCCGGCCCAGCTCCGCCTCCCGCCCCACGAAGGGTGCCTCGTCGCCCATGCCGCTGCGGGTGCCGGGTGCGTCATGCAGCCCCAGCAGCTCGAACGCCTCGACGGGTTCGCGTTTGCCCTTCAGCCGCAGGGGTCGCAACTCGCGCCAGCCGGCCAGGTGGCGGGTGGCATCGGCGGTACGCCGACCCGCGTACACCGCACCGATGGCGGCTGCGTCGGCGAGCCGGGCAGCGGTGTTGACCACGTCGCCGATGACCGTGTATTCGATGGCACCCTGGATGCCCGCGATGACCTCGCCGGTGTTGAGCCCGACCCGCAGCCCCAACGGCGCCCCGCCGCCCCGCTCGTCGTCGAGGACCCGCCGCACCGCGCGCTGGATGGAGAGAGCAGCGCGAACGGCCCGCTCGGCGTCGTCCTCGTGCGCCACGGGCGCGCCGAAGACCGCCATGATCCCGTCGCCGGTGAGCTTGTCGACGTGCCCGCCGAAGGTCTTCACGGCGCCGGCGAGGGCCGCCATCACCCGGTCGGTGACCGCGCCGACCCGCTCGGGATCGAGATCCTCCGACCAGGAGGTGAAGTCGGAGAGGTCGCCGAAGAGCACGGTGACGACCCGGCGCTCGGCCCGGGGCAGGTCGGCGGCGGCCGGAAGCGCGGCTCCGCAGTTGTGACAGAAGTTGGCCCCGAGGACGGCGACGGTCCCGCAGATGGGGCAGGTCATGGCCGCCCCAGGTAGGCGAGCTGAGCACGAACCGACCACACCGCCGCGAAGCGGACACCCGGATCCACGTCGGCATAGACCACGTCGACGACATCCTCGGCGGTCTCGGCGCCCGCGGCGAGCGCGGCGCGGACCTGGTCGAGGCGCTGCTCCCGATGGCTCAGATAGGCCCTCGCCGCGGCACCCACGTCGGGGATGACCGGACCGTGCCCCGGCAGCCCGAGCACTCCGTCGAAGCCCGCCAGCACCCGCAGGCTCGCCAGATAGGCACCGAGATCGCCATCGGGCCACGCGACGACGGTCGTCCCCCGGCCGAGGATCGTGTCGCCGGTGAAGACGGCACGCTCGCCGTCGCGATCGGCGACGAAGCAGACCGAGTCGGCGGTGTGTCCGGGTGTCGGGAGGACCTCCAGACCGGTCGGAGCGGTGACGACCACGGCGCCCGTGAGCTCGATCAGACCGGGGACGCCATCGGTATGGTCCGGGTGCCCGTGCGTGGTCACGATCTCGTCGACCGAGCCGATCGCGGCGAGATGTCCCTGGTCATCGGGGCCGGGGTCGATGCAGATCCGCCCGTCGACGATCCAGGTGTTGGTCCCGTCCAGCGTCATCGGTCCGGGGTTGGGTGCACGAAGCAGAGACACCCACTCAGGAAGCCGAGCCCCACCCGCCATGCCAGCGATGTTAGCCCGCCGAACGCTCCCACCCACCACCTAAATCCAGGTGATGGATGGGAGCGCGCCCGGCTGTAACTACAACTACTCGGAGACCTCGGCGATGACCTCGACCTCGACGGGCGAGCCCAGCGGCAGTTCGGCGACACCGACAGCACTGCGAGCGTGCCGTCCGGCCTCGCCGAAGACCGCGCCGAAGAGCTCGGAGGCACCGTTGATCACCGCGGGGATGGCCGTGAAGCCCTCGGCCGCGGCGACGAACCCGGTCACTTTAACGATCTTGACAACCTTCTCCAGGCCCACCAGGGAGTCGATCGCGGCGAGCGCGTTCAGCGCGCACCGCTCCGCGAGCTCCTTGGCCTGCTCGGGCGAGACCCCGTCACCGACCTTGCCGGTGGCGAGGAGCTTGCCGTCGACCATCGGCAGCTGGCCCGAGACGAACACCTGGTCGCCCGACTGCACCGCCGGTACATAGGAGGCGACCGGCGGCACCACCTCGGGGAGCGTGAGTCCGAGCTCGCCGAGCTTGGCGTACGGGTCAGTCATCTAGGCCTCCTTGGGCCGCTTGAAGTAGGCGACGAGCTGTTCCGGGTTGGGTCCAGGGACCACAGCAACCAGTTCCCAGCCGTCCGTACCCCAGTTATCCAGGATCTGCTTGGTCGCGTGCACCAAAAGCGGCACGGTCGCGTACTCCCACTTCGTCATGCCTGTCACCATAACCGGGTGCGCGCATCCTCCGGCGAGCGGTTAAGCTCACTCGCCACGCGCCCGGAATCGAACCGGCACGACGCACCGCGACCAACCGCCCTGCGGGGGAGAACAGACCATGACTGAGCCGCTGACGCCGCCGACCGACCCCTACCAGCAGCCGGCGTCCGCGCCGGAGCCGCCGACCGCGCCGATCCAGCCGCCCGCCGACCAGCCCGTCGCAGCGCAGCCGGCCGGCGACGGCACGCAGCCGTACCCGAGCGCGCCGGCCTTCCCCGCACCGCAGGAGTACCCCGCCACGACTGCCTACCCGGCGGCGCCGACCTTCCAGTCGGGCCCGGCCCCCGTGGCTCCCGGCACGCCGGACGCGACCCCGCCGACCTCCGGCTACCCCGTCGCCCCCGCGCCCGGCTACCCGGCCGCCGCCCCCACCTCGGGCTACCCGGCTGCGGCGCCGACCTCCGGCTACCCGGCCGCCGCCCCGACCTCGGGCTACCCCGCCGCCGCCCCGACCTCGGGCTATCCGACCGCGGCGCCGACCTCGGGCTACCCCGCCGCCGCTCCGGTCTCGGGCTACCCCGCTGCCCCCACCTCGGGTTACCCGGCCGCCGCTCCGGTCTCTGGCTACCCCGCCGCGCCGACCTCCGGTTACCCGGCTCAGCCCGGCTACGGTCAGCAGCCCGGCTACCCGCAGACCGCGCCGCAGGGCTACCCCGCCTACGGCCAGCCCGGTCAGCCCGGTTACCCGGCCGGTTACCCCACGCCCGAGGCTCCCAAGAAGAAGAGCAAGGCGCCGCTGATCATCGGCATCGTGCTCGGCGTCCTGCTGCTGCTCTGCGGCGGCGGCGGCCTGGCGGCGTTCCTGATCTTCAAGAACAACGTCGACCCGCTCGGCACCGGCTACGACACCCCGAAGACCGCGACGAACGCCTTCCTCAACGCCTTCTATGTCGAGAAGAACTCCGGCAAGGCCGAGGAGACCGTCTGCAAGCAGGCGCGGGTCAAGAAGGACATCGACGCCCAGATCGAGCGGATCGCCGGTTACTACACGACCTACAACAGCCCCAAGTTCACCTGGGAGATCAAGGTCACCGACGAGACGGCCGAGAGCGCGAAGGCCGATGTCAAGCTCACGATGACCACCGCCGACGAGAAGGTCAGCACTCAGAACCTCTCCCTGGTCGTCACCAAGATGGATGGCTGGCGGGTGTGTGACGTCAAGGGATGACCCGCTTCGGTCGGTCGTCCAACCGCCCAGGGTAACCTCCTATAGATGACCTCCTCGACGCTGACGGACGGGCCGGCCAACTCATGGCCGGCCCGTCTGCACGTGGTCAGCGGCAAGGGCGGCGTGGGCAAGACCTCGGTCGCCGCGGCGCTGGCTCTCGCGCTCGCCGATCAGGGCCGGCGCACGCTCCTCGTCGAGGTGGAGGGCAGGCAGGGCATCGCCCAGCTCTTCGGGCTGCCACCGCTGCCCTACGAGGAGCGGCTGGTGGCGACCGTGCCGGGCGGCGGTGAGGTCCGCGCGCTCGCGGTCGACCCCGAGGAAGCCCTCCTGGAGTACCTCGCCCTCTTCTACAAGCTCGGCGCGGCCGGCCGGGCGCTGCGCAAGGTCGGCGCCATCGACTTCGCCACCACGATCGCCCCCGGGCTGCGGGATGTCCTGCTCACCGGCAAGGTGAAGGAGGCGACCACCCGCACCGACGAGCGCGGTCGCCGGGTCTATCACGCGGTGGTGCTCGACGCACCGCCCACCGGCCGGATCGGCCGCTTCCTCAACGTCACCGCCGAGGCGGCGAAGCTCGCCAAGATGGGCCCGATCAAAAACCAGAGCGAGGGCGTGGCGGCGCTGCTGCGCTCGCCGATGACCTCCGTGCACCTGGTGACGCTCCTGGAGGAGATGCCGGTGCAGGAGACGGTCGACGCGGTCGCCGAGCTCAAGGGCCTCGGCATCGCGGTGGGCAAGGTGATCGTCAACCGCGCGCAGCCGCAACTTCTCGAGGGGTCCCGCCGCATCACGCTCGCCGACATCCGCCGCGGCCTCGTCGCCGCGGGCCTGCCCGCCGACAAGCCGACCGTCGCCGGTCTCCAGGTCGAGGCGACCGCCTACCTGGCGCGCCGGTCGATCGAGCAGGAACTCGGCGCCGAGCTGGCCGAGGTGGGCCGCCCCCTGGTCGAGCTGCCGCTGCTGCCCGGCGGCATCGGCAGGGACACCCTGACCGA
This sequence comes from Allocatelliglobosispora scoriae, assembly GCF_014204945.1. Taxonomy (NCBI): domain Bacteria; kingdom Bacillati; phylum Actinomycetota; class Actinomycetes; order Micromonosporales; family Micromonosporaceae; genus Allocatelliglobosispora; species Allocatelliglobosispora scoriae. The sequence continues at coordinate 3,787,188 of NZ_JACHMN010000002.1, read as the reverse complement.
CCTCGCGAGCCTTCTGCGGGCGGCGCCGTGAGTCATTCTCTGGATGTCGACGGGCTCCTCAGTGACGCGTCCGTGCGGATCGTGGTCTGCTGCGGATCGGGCGGGGTGGGCAAGACGACCACGGCTGCCGCACTTGCCCTACGCGCGGCGGAGCGGCACGGGCGCCATGTCGTCGTGCTCACGATCGACCCGGCCCGCCGCCTGGCGCAGTCGCTGGGCCTGACCGAGCTCGACAACACCCCGCGCGCCGTCACCGGCATGGACGAGAGCGCCGGTGGCGAGCTCTCAGCGATGATGCTCGACATGAAGCGGACCTTCGACGAGGTCGTGGCCGCCCACACCGAGCCGGCCCGGGCCAAGGAGATCTTCGCGAACCCGTTCTACCAGGCGATGAGCTCGACCTTCTCCGGCACTCAGGAATACATGGCGATGGAGAAGCTCGCCCAGCTCCGCGCCTCGAAGGACTGGGATCTCATCGTCGTCGACACCCCGCCCTCACGGTCGGCGCTGGACTTCCTCGACGCACCGGCCCGCCTGGGCCGCTTCCTCGACGGCAAGATGCTCCGGCTGCTGATCGCCCCGGCCAAGGCCGGCGGGCGCAGCGTCTTCAACCTGGTCACGGCGTCGTTCGGGCTCTTCTCGAAGGCGGTCCAGAAGATCCTCGGTGCGCAGCTGCTCACCGATCTCTCGGGCTTCGTCGCGGCGCTCGACTCGATGTTCGGCGGGTTCCGCGAGCGGTCCGAGCAGACCTATCGGGTCCTCCAGGATCCCCAGACGGCGTTCCTGGTGGTCGCGGCGCCGGAGCCCGACGCCGTCCGCGAGGCGGCCTTCTTCGCCGGCCGGCTCGGCGAGGAGCGGATGCCGCTGGCTGGGCTGGTTCTCAACCGGGTGCATCAGACCGGTGCGGCCGAGATCTCCGCGGCGGAGGCGCTCGCCGCCGCCGACTCGATCGCGGCGGAGTTCCCCGTCGCCGCCGACGCGCTGCGGATCCACGCGGCCGTCGCCGAGCAGGCGGAGCGCGAGCAGCGGGTGATCGGCCGGTTCACCGGCGAGTTCCCCCAGGTCCCGGTGCTGGCGATCGCCGCTCAGGCAACGGATGTGCACGACCTCGACGGCCTGCGCGCCATCCTGGCGTAGCGGTCCCGGACATGACGATGGCGCCTCCGGAGATCCGGGGGCGCCATCGTCGTTGACGCGTTTCTAGAGGTTGTAGCGCTCCTCGTTACGGCAGATCGGCGGGCAGGTCAGGGTGAAGCCCACCTGATCGGGCTGGACCCGCCGTCCGCCACCCGGACCGCCGGGCCCGCCGCCGGCACCGGGGCCGGGCGGGACCGTCGGTGCCTTCTTGCCGTTGCTGATCTGGATCACGACCAGGCCGTTCTTCTGCGCCCGGCCGGTCGGGTTGGTGCCCGCGAAGGTGCCCGCGGGGCAGGCGGAGTCGATCGGCTTCGTGTCGATGTCGACCTGGAACCCGCTGTTCTTCAGGATGCTCTGGGCCGCGGCGACCGTGGCACAGGCCGGGATGGACGGGATCTTGACCGGGGTGCCGTAGACGATCTTCTGGTTCTCCGGCTTCTGGAACTTCTGGACCGGCTTACCCTTCATCGCGTCCCGCAGCACTATGTAGGAGGCGGGGTTGGCGATCGGGTGGCTGTTGGTCGGCATCGAGGCGAGCGTGTAGTCCGGGTCGGCGAGGATCGAAGCGACCGCGAGCTGCGGGGTCATGGAGACGAAGGCCGCCGTACGGTTCTCGTCGGTGGTGCCGGACTTGCCGGCGACCTGACGGCCGACGATGCCGCGGACGTTCGTCGCGGTGCCGCCGTCGCACTTGCCGTAGAGCGAGCTGTCACCGAGCGGGCACCGGGCGGCGTCGACGGCAGCCCGGGCCACATCGGTCTCGATCACCTTCTTGCAGCGCGGGTTGCCCACGTCGAGCACCTTGCCTCCGGCGTCGGTGATGCTCTCCACCGGCGTCGGCTCGCAGTAGGTGCCGTCGGCGGCGAGCGTCGCGTACGCGTTGGCGGTCTCCAGCGGGGTGTTGGAGGTGACGCCCAGGGTGAAGGCGCCCCACGCGTCCGGGTGCTTGGCGTAGTAGGCGTCAGAGCAGCACTTGGTGGCGTCGCCGCGGAACTTCAGACCCATCCGGGTGGCCGCGTCGATGACGTATTTCGGTCCGACGCGCTGGATGAGCTGGGCGAAGTAGGTGTTCACGGAGCGGCCGAAACCGCTCCACATGTTGCGGACGCCGTTCATCCAACCGGGGTTGGCGTTGCCCGGGCACCAGTAGCCGCCGCAGCTCGCCGGGCCGGAGCCGACTGGGAACTTCGAGACGAAGGTGCTGTCGGCCTTGATGTTGGTGTCCAGCGGCATGCCCCGCTCCAGGGCTGCCACCAGCGTGAAGATCTTGAAGGTGGAGCCGAACTGGTAACCGTAGTCGTCGCCGGTCATCAGCGGGTTGGCCGTGTTGGGGTAGGTGCCCCGGATGCCGAGTGCCCGCTTCTTCGGGTCGGTGTTGACCCCGTTCTGCGGGTTCTTCGGGTCATCGATCTTGAAGTTGCGGTTGACCGCGAGCGAGCGCACCTTGCCGGAGCCGGGCTCGATCGAGGCGGACATCAGTGCGAGCTTGCTGCCCGTCTTGAGCTGCTTCTCGACCGTCTTCTTCGCCGACTCCTGCGTGACGATGTCGAGCGAAGAAATGATCTTGTAGCCACCGCTGTTGAGTGCGCGCTCGCGCTCGTACTCGTTGGCGCCGAAGGCATCCTGCTGCATCCACCAGCGGGTCAGGAAGTCGCAGAAGAAGCCCCAGTGGGCCTTGATCGTGGCGAAGCAGCCCTTGGGCGCCCGCTTGCCGACGATCGTCAGCTCGGTCTTGAGCGCGGCGGTCTGACCGGCGTCGTCGATCGCGCCGATCTCGTGCATCTGCCCGATGACCCAGTCGCGCCGGTCCTTGCCCTTCTTGAACCCGTCGGGGTCGATCGCGTTGTCGAGACCGACCGGGTTGTAGTTGGACGGCGACTTGACCAGACCCGCGAGGAACGCCGCCTCGGGCGCCGTGAGGTCCTTGGGCTCCTTGTTGAAGTAGACCTGGCTGGCGGCGTAGATCCCGAAGGCGCCGTTGCCGTAGAAGGCCATGTTCAGGTAGCCCTCGAGGATCTGCTCCTTGGTCATCCGCTCCTCGACCGCGAGGGCGTTCTTGATCTCCAGGAGCTTGCGCTGGGCGGTGTCCTCGGTGGCGGTCAGCATCTTGTTGGGGCTGTTGGTGGAGTAGGAGACGGCGAGGCGGACGAACTGCATCGTCAGCGTCGAGGCGCCCTGCTCGGTCTCGCCGGCCTGCTTGTTGGCGACGAAGGCGCGGGCGATGCCCTTCATGTCGACGCCGTTGTGCTCGTAGAACTTGTGGTCCTCGGCCGCGACGATCGCCTTCTGCATGATCGGCGCGATCTCGTCGAGGCGCACGTTGCGGCGGTTCTCGTCGTACATCAGCGCCAGCAGCGTCTTGCCGTCGGAGGCGTAGACATAGCTGATCTGGGGGGAGGTCTTGAGGGTCAGCTCGACGGGGAGGTCACCGAAGGCTTTGGCCCCTGCCTTGGCCGCGAGGCCGGACATGGCGATCGCTGGGAACGCCGCCGCAGCCACTACCACTCCGGCCAGCAGACCACAGAGCAATAGGGACGACACGTTCGCGAGCACGCTGTGGTCACGCTTGGGCATCCGGGTCACCGCCTCAGAGTAGTTGGGACATCAGAGAGCAGCCAGCCTGGGCCGCGACCTAAAGGGCTCGTTCTCGTTGTCCAAGACGCACGACCCCCGGCGTGCGGTTGCGAGTTACCAGAAGATCCTTCACGGCCGTTGTCAGGCTGAAGATCCACAGAACCCATGCCGGAGTGAAACGCGCCAAAAATCCGATACAGGCGATTCCGCCGACAACGTTGCGTAACCGCGTGACTACGGAGCATGATGGTCCGGCGAGACATTGCCGCCCGCGGTGCCATTGCGGGGAGGGAGTCAGCGCCAGCGTGCCCACGTTGGCGAGGACAGGCCTCGGGGGCGGTCGGGGGCGATTGCCCCGTTCGCGGCGCGACGTCAGACGGGCCCGAGCGGAGTGGTCGGAAGCAAGGGGGGACGTGGAACATGGGCATGGTCACGGATTGGCCGAGCATGGCGGCATGCCGCAACGGCGACCCGGATGCACTCTTCGTGCAGGGCGCCGAGCAGAATGTCGCAAAACGCGTATGCCGCGGTTGTCCGGTTCGCTACGAGTGCCTGGCAGACGCACTCGACAACCGGATCGAGTTCGGTGTCTGGGGTGGCATGACTGAGCGTGAGCGCCGTGCTCTGCTCCGTCGGCACCCGCAGGTGGTGAGCTGGCGGCGGACCTTCGAGACCGCCATGAAGCAGAACGACAAGCAGCTGGTCACTGCTTAGAGCCAACCAACAGGGGGACCGTGCCGGCCGGGCACGGTCCCCCTGTTGGCGTCTTGGGGCAATCAGCCGGGTCAGGCGGTCAACTGGCGGCGTACCTCCGCCGAGAGCCTGCCCCCGTCGGCTTGGTCGCCCACCACGGCCTTGACCGCCTTCATGGCCGGGCCCATCGAGCCGGGGCCGGAGAACCCACCCGCGGTGAGCGCGGCTGTGACCGCCGCCACCAGCTCATCGTCGGAAAGCTGACGCGGCAGGTACGCCGAGAGCACCGCTTCCTCAGCGAGCTCCTTCTCCGCCTGCTCCGCCCGACCGGCGTCGGCGAAGGCGGTGGACGCCTCGCGGCGCTTCTTCGCCTCCTTGATCAGCACGGCCAGCACCTCGTCATCGGAGAGTTCCCGCTTCACCGTGCCCGCGACCTCGACGTTGCCGATGGCGGTCAGCGCCATCCGCAGGGTGGAGGTGACGGTGGTGTCCCGGTCCTTCATTGCCTGCCGCATGTCAGCGGTCAGCCGGTCTTTGAGAGTGCTCACGGGTTGAGAAACTACCCTTACGTGCATGAGCCCGCTCGGAAAATTGGCCGCCGGCGTCGTCGTGGCGGGCGCCGCCACCTTCGCTTACGCCTCGGTCGTCGAACGCAACCTCTTCACGCTGCGCCGATTCGACGTGCCGGTGCTGGCGCCGGACGCGGAGCCCCTGCGCATCCTGCACCTCTCCGACCTGCACCTGACCCCCGCCCAGCAGCGCAAGCAGCGGTGGGTCGCGGAGCTGGCCGCCCTCGACCCCGACCTGGTCGTCGTCACCGGCGACAACATGGCACATCCGGACGTCATGCCCGCGATCGAGCGGACCCTCGGCCCGCTCCTGCACTACCCCGGCGCCTTCGTCTTCGGCTCCAACGACTACTCCGGACCGGTCTGGAAGAGCCCGTTCTCCTACTTCTCCCACCGCGACGAATACGAACACGGCGTCGACCTGCCTTACGAGGAGTTGCGCAGTCTCTTCGTCGGGGCGGGCTGGGCCGACCTCAACAATGCGCACACCACCGTCAAGGCGGGCGGACGCGTCGTCGAGCTGATCGGCGTCGACGACCCGCACATCGGGCGCGACGCCTACCACTCCGTGCTCGCATCCAGCACCTCCGACCTGCGGCTCGGGCTGCTGCACTCCCCCGAACCCCGCCTGCTCGACGCGATGTCCGCCGACGGATACCAGCTCCTGCTCGCCGGACACACCCACGGGGGGCAGGTACGCGTACCCGGCGTGGGTGCCCTGGTGACCAACTGCGGCCTGGACCGGCGGATGGCCCGGGGCCTGCACCGCTGGCCCGGCACCGACTCCTACCTGCACGTCAGCGCCGGTCTCGGCACCCACCCGACCGCGCCGGTGCGGTTCGCCTGCCGCCCCGAGGCGTCGATTCTGACGATCATCCCCCGGTGACCGGGACGCCACGGGGGTACTGAGTTTGCGGGGAGCGTGCCGTCAGCTACTATTTGTCGGCACGCCTCGGGGTATAGCGCAGCTTGGTAGCGCGCTTCGTTCGGGACGAAGAGGTCGTCGGTTCAAATCCGGCTACCCCGACAGAGGCAAGGGCCAGGTCACTTCGGTGACCTGGCCCTTCTGCATTCAGCCGATAGGGGCGAGACTCACATGGTGAGGGACGGCCAGCCGCTCCGACTGCCTGGCATTACTGGTCCACGTCCTTCCACGGAGCGTCCTGTGGCACAACCGCTGATCCAGCAAGATCCCAGCAACCCCTCAAGGGTCGGCTCCCACGGGCGCACCCGAGCTCATCCAGGGACACGTTGTGGCTGCCTCAGGACCGCTGAGACAGCCACAACGTGTCCCTGGATGAGAATGAGTCGGCTAGCCAGGCGCGCCACCGGCGGCAGCACAGCCCGAACGCGAGGAGATATGCCCGCGATCATGACCCATCCCGATAACGCGCTGGTTGCGGGACTCCCCATAACCGGTCGCGTGCCCCATCATTGACGCAAACGAATGACCTTCCTGGAACGGGATATCCAGTGGCAAACGAGCGGCTGCGCAGCGCGATGGGGACGGGTGGCTACTCCACGCCGAAACTCGCCGGTGAGCTGGGCGTCGACCCCAAGACCGTCGAGCGTTGGATCACCCGGGGCGTCGTCCCGCACCGGACCACGGCTCTCGCCGCCGCGAGGGTGCTCGGCGCCCAGCCCAATTGGCTGTGGCCGGCGCTGGTCGAGACGAACGCGACCGCGACCGAGTCGGAGGTGGTGACGTTCTATCCGCACCGGGCGCAGACACCGAAGGCGCTCTGGCTGGACCTGCTGCGGGACGCGCAGCGCGAGATCACCCTGATGGCGTACGCGAGCCTGTTCCTGCCGGAGGACAACCCGGAGTCGATCCGCCTGCTGCGGGACAAGGCGGCGGCGGGGTGCCGGATCCGGATCGCGCTCGGCGACCCCGATTCGCCCGAGGTGGCGCTGCGCGGCGTGGAGGAGCAGCTCTTCGAGGGTCTGGTGGGGCGGGTCCGGATGGCGATCGCCTATTACCGGCCGCTGCTGGGGACGCCGAACATCGAGTTCCGCCTGCACCGCACGACGCTCTACAACTCGATCTTCATCTACGACGACGAGATGCTGGTCAACCAGCACGCCTACGGGGTCTACGGCTACATGGCGCCGATCCTGCACCTGCGGCGGGTCGAGGGCGGCGATCTCTTCGGCACCTATGCGGACTCGCTGGAGCGGGTCTGGGATGCCGGCTACCCCTACTTACCGGGCGCGGCGAGCTGAGAGCACCGCCTCGACGAGCCGAGGGGTGTCCTTCAGGTCGGGCAGCACGACGTCGGCGCCGAGGGTGGTGAGGTCGTCGACGTCATACTCCCCCGAGGCGACCGCGACGACGTAGGCACCGCCGACCTTGCCGGCCTCGACATCGCGCGGGGTGTCGCCGACGATCACGGTCGTGAAGGAGTCGAAGACGATGTTGTATTTCTCCAGCGCCTTCGACCGGGCGATCTCGACGAGGTCGTTGCGCTGCTCGCTGTCGGAGCCGTAACCGCCGATCTCGAAGTCGAGGAATCCGTGCAGGCCGAAGGTGGCGAGCTTGGTGAAGGCGTTGGCCGCGACGTTGCCCGAGAGCACCGACTGGATCACGTTGTGCTCGTGGGCGAGCGCGTGGGTGGCGTGCCGGGCGCCGGGCATCGCCTTGCCCCGGTTGCGCAGCTGCACGACGAGGGAGTCGAGCGCGCGCGGCATCACCTTGAATAGGCGCTCGTACTGATCGCGCGAGATCTCCAGACCGTGCCGGTCGAAGAGCGAACGCATGATCGCGATGTCGGTCATTCCATCGGTGATGACCTTCTCGGTGGAGGTGCGGCCGGTCAGCATCCGGAAGGCGAGGGCATAGGCCTCCTTGCTCACTCCGCCATTGGAGATGAGCGTCCCATCCACGTCCCAGAGGACGAGCAACGGCGTCTCGGCCATGGCGTTCACGCTAGGGCCAGCACCGCCTCACAACCACCCCGAAGCCGGGACACTTGACGGACATCTTGCCGATTGAAACGCCCCTAAAACGCCCCAGCAATCGACGCAACTCCTAGCGAACCTTGATCTTCCCTCGGGCGGCGGCCTTCGTGACCAGGCCAATCATCGTGAGTGCACCGACTCCGGCCGCCACTCGCCGCCGCTTTTCGGTCCGGTCCGGCGGCGCACCCCGTCGATGCACGGCGAGCTGCGCCGCGACCGACTCAGGGTAGGCGGGTGGCACCACCGCGCGCGGCCGCTTCCACGCCGGGGCACGCGGCGGCGGATCGACGGGTCGCGGTCCTTCCGGGGGTACGCCCACCGGCGCCAACCCCCGCGGCGGACGGACCACGATGGGCGCGACCGCCCCCGCCGACGGCACCGCACGAACGGGTCCGGGGCTGGTCCGAGCGGGCGAAGGAGCTGCCGATGCGGGCCGCGCACCGGGCCTGGACGCCGCGATCGGCGTCCGGACCGGGGTCGCCGACGGGCTGGGCACCACGGCCGGGCTCGGTGATGCGGGCAGGCTCGGCGAGTTCGCCGGACCGGGCGAGGCGGACCGCGACGGCGACGGCGACGGCGACGGCGACGGCGACGACGCGATCCGGCACCCCGCCGCGTCCGAGCTCCCCACCGGCTCCTCGGTGGCCACCGCCACCCCGACCGACGGGTTCGCCAGGTCCACCCGGAAGGTCGTCCCGGTGCCGTTGTGCCTGGCCCACAGCACCCCGTCGATCGGATCCACCCAGACCGCGCCATAGGTGCTCCCCGGCACCAGCCCTCGCGGCCGCCCGAGCTCCCGGACCGAGCCGGTGACCGGGTCGATGCTGACGAGCACTGCGGTGCGGCGCAGCGTCGAGATGGCGAGCAGCCGGGTACCGCTCGGATCGAGATCCCAGTCGCCGATCTCGACCGGGCCGCTCAGGTGCACGGGCTCGGCGAGGCGCAGCCCGTCCAGGAGGATCCGCTGCACCGAGTCGTCGGCGAGCAGGAAGAAGGTGCCGTTGCGAATGGCTCCGGCGTACGCGTCGGCGAGGGTGGGGACCGTCGCGAGGTCGGTCATCTCGCCGTCGGTGCCGAGCCGGACCAGCCGGGTGCCCCCGCCCTGTGCGATGCCGTAGAGATCGCCGTCCCAGTAGCCGACCGCGTTGACGGGACTGTCCAGCCTCGTCAGGGGCTTGCTGGTGCCCGTACCCGGATCGATTTGATAGAGGGTGGAGCGGTCGGCCGTGCCGCGCGAGCGCACTTCGTATGTCGCGCAGGCCGCGCGGGTCTCCGGTGCCGCGAGCGCGATCAGCGGGGCGAGCACGACCACCGCGCCCGCGATCGCCCATATCATTCGCCGACGCCGCATATCCGGACAAACGTTCCGCGTCACCCTGCGTGACGGATGACGTTTCACCTGGCGTGGGTCTGATCACCGGGGGAATCCTGGTTTCGCTCGTCACCGCCGTCGTCGCGGGTGCGCTCGTGCTCGTGGTGCAGAAATACTCGCCCACCGAGCGCCATGACGGGTATGTGGACGCGATCGGCATGGTCTTCGCCGTCGTCGGCGTGCTCTACGCCATCGTGCTCGCCTTCGTCGTGCTCGACGTGTGGGAGCACATGACCAGCGCCCGCGCCGACACCTACGCCGAGGCGACCTCCCTGATCGAGGTCTACCAGTACGCCGAGGGCCAACCCGACGATGTCCGCGCGCAGATCCAGGGTGCGGTGCGCGACTACAACGCACGCGTCATCCGCGACGAGTGGCCGATGATGGCCCTCGCCCAGCCCGTGCCGCTGGACGACTGGGTGACCCTGGACCGGATCGGCTCGCTCGTCGAGGAGACCGCACCCGGCATGATCGCCACCGACGCGTCGGTCGACGAGTACAGGGATGTCTCCGCCAGCGTCGGCGCGATCAGCACGGCGCGGCAGGACCGGCTCGCCGCGGCATCCCGTGGACTGCCGGCGGTGATGTGGTTCCTGCTGATCGGCGGCGGGCTGCTGACGGTCGCCTTCGCCTACCTCTTCGACATCGCCGGCACGGTCCCGCAGATCATCTTCACCGTCGGCCTGACGATGATGGTGGTGCTCCTGCTCTACGCCGTCTACCAGCTCGAATTCCCGTTCAGCCGAGCGGAGCGGATCGGGCCGGATGCCTTCGATTACGCCCGGCTCCGCTTCGATCAGATCCGGCAGGGCGGCTAGCCCACCACCGCCGGGACAGGACCGCGGCGAGGACCATCCCGCCGCCGTTGAGCAGCACGTCGTCGACGGACGAGACGCGGCCGAGGCGCAACCCGAACTGGGTGAGCTCGACCAGCGCCGCACCGCCGAAGCCGAGCAGTGCGAGCCGCGGCCAGGAGCGCAGCGCCGGCCACCGGATCGGACCGAAGAAGCCGAGCGGCGCGAAGACCACCAGGTTGGCCGTGATCTGGATCGCCGCCGCGATCGGGTCGTCGCCGAGCTGAGCCGCGAGGTCGCGCAGCGGCACCAGCTCGACCCGGGTCGCGTCGACCGTCGGCCAGACCATCAGGACGAGCCACGGGAGCGTGCCCACGAAGAGCGCCGCCTCGGCCACGCTGTCGCGCAGCGGTGCCGGATGCGACCGGCTCCGCCGCCACCGGAACGCCGCGGTCGCCGCCAGCGCCGACAGGATCAGCACGGCGAGCCAGACCGCGGCGATCAGCTCCCACCGCGCGTAGATGCGCCCCATCGGCCGACCGTAGCCGCGCGCGGCGGGGCTGTCGCCCTCCTGCGCACAGGACCTTCACAGCGCTTGATACGTGAATCACTTATCACGTACGGGTGTCATCCAGGCAGTTTGCGCGGGTAGGGTTGGCAGCCCCGCCTCCTCACCGAAGTCAAGGGACGTGCTGAACCACTCGCACATCATTGCGGATGTGACCCGGCGACTGCGCTCGGCCGCGAGCGCGGTCGATGCCTGCGACGGCTGCGTCGAGGTCCTCGGCGAGCACACGAATGCCCTGATCGCCACCCTCCTGCACGTGCACGACCGCCTCCGCTGCGTCGCCGCCACCGGCTCCTGGCAGGTCTTCTCCGCCGTGCTGCTGGGCCGGGGGGTCGTCGGCCGCGTCTACGCCTCCGGCAAGACCGCCGTCGTCGTCGACCCGGACGACGAGGCCGACTTCATCCGCCTCGGCCCCGACATCGCCGCCGAGATCTGCGCCCCCATCACCGACCGGGCCGGCCAGCCGGTCGGCGCCCTCAACGTGGAGTGGACCGGCCCCGTCGACGTCGCCGAGTGGCAGCCGGTGATCGAGGAGATCGCCCGGCTGCTCGGTGCCCGCGTCGACGAGCTCGGCGGCCCGCCCGCCGAGTCGGTCGGCGAGAAGCTGCTGCGTTACTCGCTGTCGCTCTCCACCGCCACCACCGAGGCCGAGGTGCTGACGCGCTGCGTCGAGGCGGCCCGCGACATCTCCGGCCTCTCCTCGGCGGTGCTGCTCGGCTTCGCGCCGGACGGCGTCGTCGTGCGGGCCAGCTCCCCGCGCCCCCTGGACCGGCCGATCATCGACCGGCTGGCGAAGCTCGATCACGAGTCGCTGCTCGACCTCGCCGAACGGGTGGGCCGGCACGGAGCATCCTTCACCCTCGGCGACCCCGACGATTTCGACTCGCACGGGTACGAGGCCCTGACCACGGTCGGCGTACGCACGATGATCTCGACTCCGGTCGGCCCGGGGGCGGCGGGCGGCGTACTGCTCACCCTCGACGACACCACGTCCCGGCCGGATCCGGCCCGGGTCAGCCTGCTGGAGCTGCTCGCCGCGCAGGCCTGGACCTGCCTGGACCGGATCGCCACCCTGATCAAGCTGCACGAGCGGGCCAGCTCCGACCCGCTGACGGGGCTGCGGCACCAGGGGCCCTTCGGTGAGCGGCTCGCCGAGGCGACGCCCGGCAAGACGGCGCTGCTCGCGATCGACGTGGACCTCTTCAAGGTGATCAACGACACATACGGCCACGCCGCCGGCGACCGGGCGCTCGTCGACCTGGCGAAGGCTCTCGCCGCGACGCTGCGCCTCGGTGACGAGCTCTACCGCGTCGGCGGTGACGAGTTCGTCGCGGTGGTCGACGTACCCAGTGCGGGTGAAGCGCTGGCGGTGGCGGACCGGCTCATCGCGGCTGCTCGGCGTACCGGCCGGACCATCTCGATCGGCGTCGCGCTGCGCGGCGAGGCCGAGACGGCCGAGGACACCCTCCACCGCGCCGACACGGCTCTCTATCAGGTAAAGCGCCAGGGCCGAGACGGCATCAAGCTGGCCCGCTGACCACCTCGGTCACGTTGTGCAGCAAAGCGCGGCCACGCTTTGCTGCACAACGTGACGGGACCGCCCCACGATCGCCGCAACTCTTGAAGAGTTGGTGTTATGCGGACGGCTTCGGGGACGGCTTCAGCGAACCGGACGCCGATGGTGACGGCGACGGTGACGGCGAGGCGATCGGCAAGGGCTTGCCCGGGACCACCGCTGCCGGGAGCGTGACGGTCGGCGGTCCGGCGGCCGGCGGCGCCACCAGCGCGAGCGTGCCGAACGAGACCTTCGCCGCGGTCAGGGTGCCGTCGTCGGCATAGCAGTAGATCCCGGCATCCACCGGCGACGTGACCGAGACGGTCGAGCTGTCGACGGAGAAGCAGGTCCCGGTCGTGCCGAGGATCGAGTTCGCCTTGGAGACGACGAGCGGCATGTCCCGATCGGTGAAGGCGGTGAGCCAGTCCGTGAAGAGGTGCCACACGAGGGGATCGAAGGTCTTGCTCATCTTCGTCACCTCGACACACCCCGGTGTCGGGTATGCCGTCGAGGCGAGCGCGCAGTGATATGTCTTGCCGCCCGTACGCACCAGCGCGATGTCGACCGTCCCGCCGAGTGCGCCACCCTGCACGTCGACCCGCCAGGTGTCGTCCGCCGCCAGGGTCACCACCACCGTCCGTTGTGGACGGCCGTTGGCGCGGAAGGCGTACTGGGCGACTTGGCGGAGATCCTGCGCGGCGGCAGCGCGAGCCGCGAGCTGCAGCCGGGGCTCGGCCGCCTTGGTCGGTGCGGCCGGGGAGCTCGCCTCGGCGATCGGGTCCGCACCCCCGCAGGCACCGGTGGAAGCCGCGCCGGCGACGGCGAGGAGGAGTGCACAGACCCGCGAAGCTGATCGCATGCGCGACATTGTGGCGGTCGACACGTCAGGAAGCGACGTGCCACGCTGACCGACTGCCAAGGCGTGACCCGAGGCGCCCGCCGAGTGCTCGCGGGAAGAATTCTCCCTGGCGGCACGGTTCGCAGGAGAGGCCGAGCAGGCCGATGGGCATGCCTAGCAAGATCTTCACCCTTGGTCAGATGGTGGGAACGCACTGTGCTGAGCAGGTATTCCGGTCGGTAGACTGAGCCCACCACGCGGCGTCGGCGGCATGCGGCCGTCGGCGCATTCTTGTGCGAGAGGAGATCAACACAGTGGCTCTGGTGGTTCAGAAGTACGGTGGCTCCTCCGTCGCCAACGCCGAGCGCATCAAGCGAGTGGCCGAGCGCATCGTCGCGGCCCGCAAGTCGGGCGACGAGGTGGTCGTCGTCGTCTCCGCGATGGGCGACACCACCGACGAGCTCCTCGACCTGGCACACCAGGTGAGCCCGCTGCCGCCCGGCCGCGAGATGGACATGCTCCTGACGGCCGGCGAGCGGATCTCGATGTCGCTGGTCGCCATGGCGATCCACAACCTCGGCTACGAAGCCCGTTCCTACACGGGTTCGCAGGCGGGAGTGATCACCACCTCGGCGCACGGCAAGGCGCGGATCATCGATGTGACGCCCGGCCGGCTGCGCAGCGCCCTCGACGAGGGAGCGATCGCGATCGTCGCGGGCTTCCAGGGCGTGTCCCAGGACACCAAGGACATCACCACGCTGGGCCGGGGCGGCTCCGACACGACCGCCGTGGCGCTCGCCGCGGCGCTCAACGCCGACGTGTGTGAGATCTACACCGACGTGGACGGCATCTTCTCCGCCGACCCGCGGATCGTGCCGAACGCCCGGCACATCTCCCAGATCACCTATGAAGAGATGCTCGAGCTCGCTGCGTGCGGCGCCAAGGTGCTGCACCTGCGAAGCGTGGAGTACGCCCGCCGGGCCAACCTCCCGATTCACGTGCGCTCTTCGTATTCCGACAAGTCCGGCACGATGGTGACCGGATCGATGGAGGACCTCCCCGTGGAAATGGCACTGATCACCGGCGTCGCGCACGACCGCTCGGAAGCGAAGATCACGATCGTCGGCGTTCCGGACACACCGGGCTTCGCCGCGAAGATCTTCGAGACGGTCGCCGGCGCCGAGACGAATCTCGACATGATCGTGCAGAACGTCTCCACGGAGGGCACGGGCCGCACGGACATCTCGTTCACGCTGCCCAAGACCGACGGCCCGACCGCGATGGCGGCCCTCTCGCGGATCCAGGAGCTCGTCGGCTTCAAGGGCCTGCTCTTCGACGACCATGTGGGTAAGGTCTCGCTCGTGGGCGCGGGCATGCGCTCGCACCCGGGCGTCGCCGCCAAGTTCTTCGCCGCGCTGGGGGAGGCGGGGGTCAACATCGAGATGATCTCGACTTCGGAGATCCGCGTCTCGGTGGTGTGCCGCGACACCGACCTCGACAAGGCCGTCCTGGCCGTGCACGAGGCGTTCGAACTGGGAGCCGAGACCGCAGCGGTGGTCTACGGCGGGACCGGAAGGTAATGACTGAGATGTCCAAGCTGCCCACCCTCGCAGTGGTTGGAGCCACCGGTGCCGTCGGCACGGTGATGCTGGAGATCCTCTCCAGCCGCAAGAACGTCTGGGGCGAGATCCGGCTCATCGCCTCGGCCCGCTCCGCGGGCAAGCGCCTCTCCGTTCGCGGCGAGGAGGTCGAGGTGATCGCCCTCTCCGAGGAGGCGTTCGACGGCGTCGACGTCGCGATGTTCGACGTCCCCGACGAGATCTCGGCTCACTGGGCACCCATCGCGGTGGCCCGCGGCGCGATCGCGGTCGACAACTCCGGCGCCTTCCGGATGGATCCCGATGTGCCGCTCGTCGTTCCGGAGATCAACCCGGAGCAGACCCGCAACCGGCCCAAGGGCATCATCGCCAACGCCAACTGCACCACGCTCGCGATGATCGTCGCCGTCGCGCCGCTGCACCGGGAATATGGCCTGCGCGAGCTGGTCCTCGCCTCCTACCAGGCGGTCTCCGGTGCCGGGCAGATCGGCATCGACACGCTGCACGACCAGCTCGCCAAGGTGGCCGGCGACCGCATCCTCGGCTCGCGGACGGGCAATGTCCGCCAGGCGATCGGCGACGACCTCGGCCCCTTCCCCGCTCCCCTGGCGCTCAACGTGGTGCCGTGGGCGGGTTCGCTCAAGGACGGCGGCTGGTCGTCCGAGGAGCTGAAGATGCGCAACGAGTCCCGCAAGATCCTCGGCCTGCCCGACCTGAAGGTCAGCGCCACCTGCGTCCGGGTGCCGGTCGTCACCGGTCACTCCGTCGCCGTGCACGCGGTCTTCGGTTCTGAGGTCGACGCCGACGGTGCCCGCGAGGTCCTCGGCGGCGCGCCCGGCGTGATCATCGTGGACGACCCGGCCGAGGGCGAGTTCCCCATGCCGATCGACGCCGTCGGCACCGACCCCTCCTGGGTCGGCCGGATCCGCCGGGCGGTCGACGACCCGAGGGCGCTGGACTTCTTCGTCACCGGCGACAACCTCCGCAAGGGCGCCGCCCTCAACACGGCCCAGATCGCGGAGCTCCTCTCCGCCGAACTCTCCGCCTGACCGGTAAGCCCCGAAATTCCCGTTGATCAAGGGAACACTCGCCGCAAATCGGACCCCCGACATGGCGAGTCTTCCCTTGATCAACGGGAATTTTGCGTTGGCGGGGAACAGCAGCGGCCGGGAATGGCAAGTACGGGTATGACTGTGACCGCACAGCGCGTCGACCTCGCCGACCTTGGCGAAGTGTTCGACGCGTACTCCCGGCCGCTGCTTCGGTACGCCACCCAGCGGGTCGGGCCGAATCTCGCCGAGGATGTCGTCGCCGAGACGTTCCTCATCGCGCATGAGCGACGGCAGAGTTACGACCCCGCCAAGGGTGAGCCGCTGCCGTGGCTCTACGGGATCGCCACCAACGTGCTGCGCAAGCACCTGCGGGTGGAGAAGCGGGCCCTGCGGGCCATTGCCGGACAGGTCGAGGCCGAGAACCTCGATCAGCGGGCGGCGGACCGGATCGACGCCGAGCGCAGCATGCGCCGAGCGGCGTCGATCCTCGCGGGGCTCCCTCGACGGCAACGAGACGTGCTGCTCCTGTTCGCCGTCGCGGAGCTCGAGTACGCCGAGATAGCGGCCGCCCTCGGGATCCCGCTCGGCTCGGTCCAGTCAGCCCTGCACCGGGCCCGGACGAAGGTCCGCGCCGCCATTGTCTCCGGAGGTTCCCGATGAACGATCCCGATATCCACGCCGTCCGCGCGATCCCGCCGACGATGGCGGAGCCGACCGATGAGTCGGTCAGCCGTACCTGGCACAAGCTGACCCGGCTGACCGCCGCCGAGCGGAGCACGCGCCGCCCGCTGCCGTGGGCGGTCCCGGTGACCGCCGCGGTCGTCGTCGCCGCGCTCACGATCGGCGGGGTGACCCTGCTCCGGCCGAGCGGTGGCCAGGACGCCGGCACGACGGTGGTCCTGCCCTCGCCGGGCGCCACCAAGGAGATCGAGCCGAACACCGACCCGGCCTCGCCCGAGACGGTCACGGCGCTCAACGCTCTCGCCACGGCGGCGGGCGGCGGCACCGCGGTCACGATCAACGCGGGCCAGCTCGTCTTCGTCCGCACCGACGGCACCGCCAACAGCACCTCGGGGCAGGCCGAGACCGGCGGCGCCGTTGCGTCGCCGGCCGTGGTGACGACGGAGGCGGAGGTCCGCGAGATCTGGTTCGACCCGCAGGGTGCGATCCCCCTGAAGATCACCGATGGTGTGAACGACCTGAACGCCGGGCCGAAGTCCAACTTCGCGGCGGAGATCGCGCAGGCCCGCGACGATCTCGCCACGCAGGGTCCGAGCCTGATCCGGCCCACCCCGCAGTGGCTCGCCGCGCTGCCGACCGACCCGACCGCGCTGCTGGCACAGCTGCGCGCGGAGAGCCAGCAGGAGGGCGCCGCCTGGTCGGTCGACCACCGGCTCTGGGACACGATGGCGAATCTCTACTCCGGCAGCGAGATCGCGCTCACCCCGGCGGTCCGGGCGGCCCTGCTGCAGGCCCTCAGCGGCCTGCACGGCCTCACCACCAGCACCGTCACGGTCAACGGCCACTCGCTGGTCGCGATCCGCCACACCGAGAAGCTCAGCGGTGACGAGATCCTCTTCGACCCCGCGTCGGGCAAGGCGGTCGGCCGCCGCACGCTCTACAACAACCAGGTGGAGTACGAGTCGACCTGGGTGCAGTCGATCGTGAACGGACTGTAACGGAGTTGCGCGTCCCGTCATGCGGTTGATCGAATCAGCCGCATGACGGGGCCCCGCTGGATGTCGAACGTGATTCCCGATCGTGGCCTGCCACGGTCGCTCGCGCTGCAATCGCTGCTCTTCTCCCTCGGCAGCGGGATGTTCCTCACCGGCAGCGCCGTCTACTTCACCGAGGTCGTCGGCCTCACCGCGATCCAGATCGGCATCGGCTTCTCCATCGCGGGCGGCCTGTCGCTGCTGTTCTCCGTACCCATGGGAGCCCTCGTCGACCGCGTCGGCGCGCAGCGCTCCTGGATGCTCGGCGCGCTCGCCGAGGGCGCGGTCTTCGCCGTCTATCCCCTGGTCAAGGGGTTCACCGGCTTCCTCGTCGCGTTGTCGTTCATCGCGGTCGCCCAGGTCTTCGCGCAGGCGGGGCGGGGTGCCTACACGATTGCGGTGATCCCGCCCGAGATCCGCGTACGCACACAGGCCTTCATGCGCTCCGCGCTCAACGTGGGCTTCACCGTCGGCGCGGGGATGAGCGCGATCGTGCTCGCGTTCCACTCGCACAGCGTGCTCAACATCCTCGTCATCTCCAACGCGATCGGCCTCGTCGTCAACGGCCTGTTCGTCTCACGCCTGCCGAAGGCGCCGCCGATCGAGCGAGCGCCCCTCGTCGACGGCAGGAAACCGAGCCGGATCGCGGTCTTCCGGGACCGGCCGATCCTCGCCCTCACCGGGCTGCTCGGTGCGGCCATGCTCTACGGCACCGTCTTCGCCGAGGTGATCCCGCTCTGGATCATCAACCGGACGGAGGTGCCGAAACCGGTGATCGGTGCTCTCTTCACCATCAACACGATCATGGCGGTGCTGCTCCAGGTCCCGGCGAGCCGGGGCGCCGACAGCATGCCGGGCGCGATCCGGCTGATGCGCTGGGGCGCCCTCGCCACGATGGCCGCCTGCCCGCTGGTGCTGTTCACCTCCGGCGGCAGCGGCTGGCTCACGATCGGCGTCCTCGCGGTCTGCGTGGCGCTGGTGACGATGACCGAGCTGTGGGTCTCGTCGGCGATGTGGTACCTCTTCAGCGAGATCCCGCCGCCCGATCGACGGGGTGAATATCTGGGTGCGATGCGGATGGGCGGTGCCGCGCAGGCGATGGTCGGTCCGGCCGCGCTGACGTTCCTCGCCCTGCACACGGGGTGGGGCTGGTGGCTGATCGGCGGGGTCTTCGGGCTGGTGGCGCTCGTCGCCGGGCCGCTGATGTGGTGGGCGGCGAACAGCCCGCGTCCCGGCGTACCCGTCATCCCGGTCGTCGCGGCCGCGACTCCGACCCCGACGCTGCGCTGACTATCGGACCAACTCTTGAAGAGTTGGTCCCAAGACGCGGCGTCTCACGTGGTGGGAGGTCGGGCGAAAAGGGTGGGAACGGCGCGTAAGGTGACTCGCATCATGTGGCGTGCACTTCTCCTTGGCCGCCGCGACGAGGCCTGACCGACTGGCACCTCGTCGCGGGGTTCGAGCGCGCACGCGCTAGCCAGTCGATCTGAGAGTCCTTCCTCACATCACTTCGCTGCGCCTCGTCTGCGACCCATGACTTCAGGAGAATTGACCCATGTCGGTTACATCTGCCCAGGATCCGATCGCCACTCAGCGTCCCAGCACCATGCCCTACCAGCGCTACCAACCGTTCCATGATCAGATCCGGGTCGAGCTGCCCGACCGGACCTGGCCGACCAAGCGGGTCGAGCGCGCTCCCCGCTGGTGTGCGGTGGACCTGCGCGACGGCAACCAGGCCCTGATCGACCCGATGTCCCCCGAGCGCAAGCTGCGCATGTTCCAGCTGCTCGTCTCGATGGGCTACAAGGAGATCGAGGTCGGCTTCCCGGCCGCGAGCCAGACCGACTTCGACTTCGTGCGCCAGCTGATCGAGGGCGACCTGATCCCCGACGACGTCACGATCCAGGTCCTGGTGCAGTGCCGCGAGCACCTGATCGAGCGCACCTACCAGAGCCTGCGGGGCGCCAAGCGGGCGATCGTGCACTTCTACAACTCGACCTCGGTGCTGCAGCGGCGGGTCGTGTTCGGCCTGGACAAGGCCGGGATCACCGCGATCGCCGTCGACGGTGCCCGCCTCTGCCAGAAGTACGCGGAGATCCACACCCCCGACACCGAGATCTACTACGAGTATTCGCCCGAGTCCTACACCGGCACCGAGCTGGAGTACGCGTTGGAGGTCTGCTCGGCCGTCATCGAGGCGATCAACCCGACCGTCGACCGGCCGATCGTCATCAACCTGCCCGCCACCGTCGAGGCGGCGATGCCCAACGTCTACGCCGACTCGATCGAGTGGATGCACCGCCACCTGCCGCGTCGCGACAGTGTCGTGCTGAGCGTGCACCCGCACAACGACCGGGGCACCGCGGTCGCCGCGTCCGAGCTGGCCCTGCTGGCCGGTGCCGACCGCATCGAGGGCTGCCTGTTCGGCAACGGCGAGCGCACCGGCAACGTCGACCTGATCACGCTGGGGCTCAACCTGTTCAGCCAGGGCATCGACCCGGAGATCAATTTCCACGGGATCGACGAGATCAAGCGGACCGTCGAATACTGCAACCAGCTGCCGGTGCACGAGCGCCACCCCTACGCGGGCGACCTGGTCTACACGGCCTTCTCCGGCAGCCACCAGGACGCGATCAAGAAGGGCCTCGACGCCCAGCCCGCCGAGGGCTTCTGGGCCGTCCCCTACCTGCCGATCGACCCGAAGGATCTGGGCCGCACCTACGAGGCCGTGATCCGGGTCAACTCGCAGTCCGGCAAGGGCGGCGTCGCCTACATCATGAAGGCCGAGCACCAGCTCGACCTGCCGCGCCGGATGCAGATCGAGTTCTCCGCGGTGATCCAGCGGCACACCGACGACGCCGGTGGCGAGGTCGACGCGGCCCGCATGTGGCAGATCTTCAAGACGGAGTACCTGTCGGAGCAGCGCTTCTCGGTGAGCGGATACTCGATCTCCACTGTGGACGGCAAGGTCGAGATCACGGCCGACGCGATCATCGAGGGCGCCGAGTGTCAGCTCTCGGGTGTCGGCAACGGCCCGATCGACGCGTTCACGCATGCGCTGGCCGACCGGGGTGTCACGGTGCGGGTGCTGGACTACGCCGAGCACGCGCTCACTGCCGGTGGCGATGCCCAGGCGGCTGCGTATGTCGAGTGCGACGTCGACGGCGAAACCCGCTGGGGTGTCGGCATCGACGCCAGCATCATCACCGCGTCCCTGAAGGCAGTGGCGAGCGCGGTCAACCGCTAGAGCCACGTTTTGCAGCAAAGCGTGCCCATTTCGCTCGGCGAGGGCACGCTTTGCTGCAAACCGGCGTGGGTGCTCAGCGCATGACACCGAGTCGGCACGCAAGATCGTGCTGCTTCCCGGAAGTAGTCCCCTCGGAGCGCCTCGGTAGGGATTGCTTCCGGGAAACAGCACGATCAAGCACGTTGGTAGGGGCAGTTTCCCGAAATGTGCGCGATCACCGCCGAGCCCGCGCCGATCACCGCCGAGCCCGCACCGGGGCACGACCGGGAAGCGGTCAGTCCTGGCCTCGACGGGGGCGTTCGCCTGCTCCGGGCACGCGGACCAGCAGTGCCAGCACCCCGCCGACGACCAGCAGCCCCGCACACCACCACAGCGCCTGGTTGAAGCCGTGGTCGAAGGCGACCGGGTTGGCGTACGCCGCGCCGGAGAGCCCGACCAGCAGCGGCAGTGCGGCGACCGCGAGCAGTGAGGCGGCCCTGGCCGCGGTGTTGTTGACCCCGCTCGCCACACCCGCGTGCTCGTCCTCGACCGCGGCGAGCACCGCGGAGGTGAGCGGCGCGACGAGAGCCATCAGCCCGAGCCCGAAGAGCAGCACCCCCGGCAGGACCCGGGTGATGTAGTCGGCCTCGGGTCCGACGAGATGCAGCAGCAGCGCGCCCGCAGCGCAGAGCAGCGGACCGAGGACGAGCTGGGGTCGCGGCCCGATCCGAGTGGCGAGAGCACCGCTCTGGGCGGATCCGATGAGCAGCAGCAGGGTGATCGGCAGCGTCGCGATGCCCGCCTCCAGCGCGGAGTATCCGGAGACCGACTGGAGCTGGATGACGAGGAAGAAGAAGATCCCGCCGAACGCGCCGTAGACGAAGAGCGTGTAGATGTTGAGCAGCGTGAAGACCCGGGACGTGAAGAGCGAGGGCGGCAGCATCGCCGGCCGCCGGGGCCGGCCGTCGCGGTCGGCGTGGCCGACGCCCGGCTCGCCGCGCCGCTTCTCGACCTGCACGAAGCTGATGAGGCAGGCGATCCCGACGAGGAAGGGCAGCAGCACGGTGAAGCTGCCGAGGCCGTGCTCGGGTGCGGCGATCAGTGCGTAGGTGATCCCGGCCAGTCCGAGCGCGCCGAGCATGGACCCGGCGATGTCGAAGCGGGTGTTGCGAGCGGCGAGACTGCGGCTCTCCGGGATCCAATGGGCGCAGAGCACGACGCCGACCGCGAGCGGGATGTTGATGAAGAAGATCCACCGCCAGCTCAGCGAGTCGATCAGCCACCCGCCGATGAAGGGCCCGACGGCGGTGGAGACACCGGAGAGTCCCGACCAGGCACCGATCGCCCTTCCCCGTTCGGCGGGGTCGAAGGAGGCCTGAATCATGGCGAGCGACCCCGGGACGAGCAGCGCGGCGCCGACGCCCTGGACGATGCGGGCGAAGACGAGCAGCTCGATGGAGGGCGCAAACCCGCAGGCCACGGAGGCGAGAGCAAACCAGACGACGCCGATGAGGAAGACCCGGCGGCGGCCGAAGCGGTCACCGAGCGCCCCGCCGAGCAGCACGAAGGCGGCGAGGGTCAGCGTGTATCCGTTGACGACCCACTGGAGGCCGGACATCTCGGCGTGCAGGTCCTCGCCGAGTTTGGGCAGGGCGACGTTGACCACGGTCGAGTCGAGGAATGCCATGCCGCTGGCGAGAACCGCCGCGACGAGGGTCCCCCGCCCTCGGGCGGTGCCCAACCGCAGGCCAGGGGCCGTCTCGGTCACCATGTCGTCAAATCTGCCTGGCCGATCGCCTGCTTTGGGGGTGAAACGCCCACAATCACTCTGAGCTTGCCCTCCTCTTGACTTGCCATGCACAGTGACAGCGTGTCCCTCCCCCGCAGTCCGCGCATGGTCGCGGCTCTCATCATGCTCGCCGCCCTCGCCGCTGGCTGCGACGGCACCACACTTCCCGACGCTTCGTCGCCTTCGGCGAAGAAGACGGGCAACGCCGCACCCCCCAAGAGCGGCAGCGCCGCCTCTGCCAAGACCGCCCTCGCCAAGCTGAATGTCGCCTCCGCCGAGGCGATGACCGGTTACACCCGGGAGAAGTTCCCGCACTGGCGCAGCGCCGGCTCCAACTGCGACGTGCGCGACACGGTCCTGGAGCGCGACGGCAAGGCCATCAAGAAGACCGGCTGCAACGTCACCGGCGGCACCTGGTCGAGCTGGTACGACGGGCTCACCACCAGCGAGCCGCTGAAGATCGACATCGACCACATGGTGCCGCTCGCCAACGCGTGGCGTTCAGGTGCCAACGCGTGGACGACCGAGCAGCGCGGCGACTTCGCCAACGACCTGACCCGCCCGCAGCTCTTCGCGGTCTCGGCGGCGAGCAACCGGTCCAAGGGCGACCAGGCCCCCGACACGTGGAAGCCGCCGTCCAAGGACGCCTGGTGCACCTACGCCCAGGACTGGATCACGGTGAAGACGTTCTACAAGCTGAACATCACTGCGCCCGAAAAGGCAGCTTTGAGTGACATGCTTGGAACATGCGCATAACTGACATCCTTCCCCCACCCGGCGGCGTGATGACCGTCGAGGTGGGGGTCGTGACCGGTGAACTGACCCTCAAGACCGACGTCGAGGGGGCGGATGCCGTGGTGAGCGTGCAGTACAAGGGCGCCGAGGAGTGGTATTCGGTGGTCCGGGTCCCCCTCAAGGACCCGGCCGACCTGGACGCCGTCCACGACGTGGCAGTGGCCATCCTGCACCGCCCCGAAGGCTGACCAAGATCGTCGCAACTCTTGAAGAGTTGTCGCTTCAGGCCGCCAGGCCTTAAGCACAACTCTTCAAGAGTTGCGACGATCTTGTGCGTTGAGCAGGGGCTACTCCGGGAAGTGACAGGCCACGGCCTGGGCGGCCGAGGTCGGCGTCAGCACCGGCTCGGTCGTCGCGCAGACCTCCTGGGCCTTCCAGCAGCGGGTCCGGAAGCGGCACCCCGACGGCGGGTTGATCGGGCTCGGCACATCGCCGGTGAGCCGGATCCGCTCCGGCTGATTGGTCCCCTTGCGCCGGGGATCCGGCGTCGGCACCGCCGAGAGCAGCGCTTTCGTATAGGGGTGCTGCGGCGCGGCGTAGAGCGTGTCCCGATCCGCGAGTTCGACGATCTTGCCGAGGTACATCACCGCGACCCGGTCGCTGATGTGCCGGACCACCGACAGGTCGTGCGCGATGAAGACATAGGTGAGCCCGAACTCGCCCTGCAGGTCGTCGAGCAGGTTGACGACCTGGGCCTGGATCGACACGTCGAGCGCGGAGACCGGCTCGTCGCAGACGATCAGCTTCGGCCGCAGCGCCAGCGCCCGCGCGATGCCGATGCGCTGCCGCTGCCCGCCGGAGAACTCGTGCGGGTAGCGGTTGACGTGCTCGGGGTTGAGCCCGACGATCTCCAGCAGCCGCTGGACCTCGCGCTTGGTCTCCTGGCCGCTCTTGGTCGTCCCCTGGATCCGCAGAGGCGCCGAGATGATCGCACCGACCGTGTGCCGCGGGTTCAGCGACGAGTAGGGATCCTGGAAGATCATCTGCACGTCGCGCCGGAAGGGCCGGAGCTGGCCGTTCGAGGCGTGCGACACGTCCCGGCCGTCGAACACGATCCTGCCGTCGGTCGGCTCCAGGATGCGGGTGAGCAGCCGGCCGGTGGTCGACTTGCCGCAGCCCGACTCGCCGACGAGCCCCAGCGTCTCGCCGCGCCGGACGGTGAAGTCCAGCCCGTCGACCGCGCGAACGGCGCCCTTGCTGCCGCCGAAGAGGCCCTTCTTGATCGGGAAGTGCTTGCGCACGCCCGTGACCTCGAGGAGGTTCTCGGTCATCGTCGTTCCTCTCGGGCTACAGCGCCGGCGCGACGGAGTCGGCGAAGATCGCCGCCCGCTGGGCCGTGGGCAGGTGGCAGGCGACGCGGTGCGCGCCCTGGGTGGGCAGCAGCGGCGAGATCGTGGTGCAGTCATCCCGGGTGTACGGACACCGCGGCGAGAACGCACACCCGCTCGGCAGGTTGATCAGGCTCGGCGGGGTGCCCTTGATCGGCGTGAGCCGCTCGCGGAGCTCCCGGTCCAGCCGCGGCATCGATCCGAGCAGCCCCCAGGTGTAGGGGTGCTGCGGTGCCTCGAACACGTCGACGGCGGTGCCGTACTCGATGGCCCGGCCGCCGTACATGACGAGGATGTCGTCGGCGAGTTCGGCGACGACGCCCAGGTCGTGGGTGATGACGATGACCGCCGAGCCGAACTCCTGCTGGAGGTCGCGGATCAGGTCGAGGATCTGCGCCTGCACCGTGACGTCGAGCGCCGTGGTGGGCTCGTCGGCGATGAGCAGCTGCGGGTTGTTGACGAGCGACATCGCGATCATCGCCCGCTGGCGCATGCCGCCGGAGAACTCGTGCGGGTAGTTGTCGACGCGCTTGTCGGGCTGCGGGATGCCGACCCGGTCGAGCATCTCGACGGCCCGCTTGCGGGCGACCGCCTTGCTGACCTGGTTGTGCGTCCGGTAAGCCTCGACGATCTGCGCACCGATCGTGAAGTAGGGGTGCATCGCGCTCAGCGGATCCTGGAAGATCATCGCCATCTTCTGGCCGCGCAGCGTCCGCACGTGATCGGGATCGGCGGCGACGAGGTCCTCGCCGTCCAGGATGATCTGGCCGCTGATCCGCGAGCGGGACCGGCCCTTGTGCAGGCCCATGATGCCGAGGCTCGTCACGGACTTGCCGGAGCCGGACTCGCCCACGATGCCGAGGGTCTTGCCGCGCTCGAGCGAGAAGCTCAGCCCGTCGACCGAGCGGACCACCCCGTCGTCGGTCTCGAAGTGGACCCGCAGGTCGCGTACGTCGAGGAAAGCCATTGTGATCTTTCCCTTCCCGCTAGGAGAGCTTCACGCGCGGGTCGATGACCGCGTAGAGGAGGTCGACGGCGAGGTTCGCCACGACGATGAAGAACGCGCCGAAGAGGGTGACACCCATGATCACCGGCAGGTCGAAGCTGCCGATCGCCTGGATCGCCTCCTTGCCGAGGCCGTGCAGGCTGAAGACGCCCTCGGTGAGGATGGCGCCGCCGAGCAGGCCGCCGAGGTCGAGGCCGAAGATCGTGATCACCGGGGTCATCACCGAGCGCATCGCGTGCTTGCCGATGACCTTGCGTTCGCGCAGGCCCTTGGCTCGGGCGGTGCGGACGTAGTCCTCGCCGAGGGTGTCGAGCATGGCGCCACGGGTCATCCGGGCATATTGCGCGGCGTAGAGCATCGCCAGCGTGATCCAGGGGAGGATCAGGTTCATCGCCCACTCGCCGGGGCTGTCGAGGAAGTCGACGTAACCGATCGGCGGGAACCATTCGAGCTTGTGCACGAAGAGGAGCTGGGCGATCAGCCCGGTGAAGTAGATGGGGAGCGAGACGCCGGCGAGGGCCAGGATCATCACGGTCCGGTCGAGCATGGTGCCCTTGCGCAGGGCCGAGATGGAGCCGGCGAGCGTACCCACCAGGAGCCAGATCACCGCCGCGCCGAGCGCGAGCGACAGGGTGACCGGGAGTCGGCTGATGAGCAGGCCCCAGACCTCCTGGTCGGTCTTGAAGGAGTAGCCGAAGCAGGGTGCGGAGCAGTGCGTGACGTCCGGCCCGGAGTTGAAGTCGCGGCCGACGAAGATGCCCTTGATGAAGTGCCAGTACTGCAGCCAGATCGGGTCGCCGAGGCCGAGCTTGATCCGGATGCCCTCGACCGCGCGAGCGTCGGCGGTTTTGCCGGTGAAGAGTACGGCCGGGTCGGTTCCGGTCGCCTTCGGCACCAGGAAGAAGATCCCGAATGTCGTCACGCTGACCAGGAAGAGCATCCCGATGGCGGTGGTGATCCGCCGGACAAGGTAAAAGAACACTGCTTCGCCCTTCAGGGGTGCCATGGAGCGGGCGGTGGGTGGACCGCCCGCTCCATGGAGGGAATTACTGAGCGATACCGAGCGAGCCGAAGTCGACCATGCCGAACGCCTCGTGGACGTAGACGTTGGTCAGCCGCTTGCCGCGGTAGTTGAGCGCCTTGTCGTAGACGAACGGGATCAGGCCCGCGTTCTCCATGACCTTCTCGTTGATCTTCGTCCAGAGCGCGGCCTGCTTGGTGGCGTCCGGCTCGGCCGTGACCTGGTCGATCAGGGAGTTGATCTCCGGGCTGTTGATCTCAGCGAAGTTGTTGTTGCCGTTCGCCAGGATGGCGCGACCGTCGACCAGGGCCCGCAGGTAGCCGTAACCGGTGTTCCAGTCGGCGCCCCAGCCCGAGAAGATGATCCCGTAGCCCTTCTTGTGCACGTTGTCGGGCGAGCCGACGACGGACTTGTAGTAGACCGCAGCCTCGTGCTTCTCGATCGTGGCGTTGATGCCCACGGCCTTCAGCGCGGCCTGCAGCGACTCGGCGGTCTTGGGCTCCTTGCCCTTGTTGCGGACCGCGATGATCGTGTCGAAGCCGTTCGGCTTGCCACAGAGCGCGAGCTCCTCCTTGGCCTTCTCGATCTGCGGCTTGCCCGACTTGGTGTTGTACGGGTCGTAGGAGTCCACGTGACCGGCGATGTTCGGCGGGAGCATGTTGGTCGCGATGTCGCCACCGGCGTCCGCGCCGCCACGGTCGGTCTGCAGAGCGACCTTGTCCGTCGCGTACTGCACGGCCTTGCGGCAGTGCTCGTTGTCGAACGGCGCCACGTTGTTGCTGAGCGCGATGTAGCGGATGAAGCCGGTGTTGGGCGCGTCGGCGTTGGCCTTCAGGTCCTTGTCCAGCATGATCTTCGCCTGGGCGGCCGCCTGGACACCGGTCTGGCCGGTGTCGATGTCGATCGCGCCGCTCAGGAGGCGGTTGTCGATCTCAGCCGGGTCGAGGCCCAGCGTCAGGTCGATCGCGTCCGGCAGGGCCTTGCGGACCGTGTCGGTCGCCGGGTCCCACGCGGTGTTGCGGACGAACTTGACCGACTTGCCGGGCTCGTAGGACTCGAACTTGTAGGGGCCCGAGGAGACCGGCTTGCTGCCGTACTTGTCGCCGGTGTCGGCCTTCTGCGGCACGGGCGCCGCGGCGGCCATGGCGAGCAGGTACTGGAAGTCGCCGAAGGCCTCCTTCAGCGTGAAGACGATCGTCTTGTCGTCCGGGGTCTGAACCGACTTGAGGCCCAGCTTGTTGGGGTCGGTGTCCTTGTAGGGACCCTTGTAGCCCTGTCCCTGGTCCAGGAAGTCGATCAGGTAGGTCGGGCCGCCCGAGAGGACGTCCTGAGCGAAGGTGCGCTCGATGCCGTACTTGATGTCCTTGCTGGTGATCGCCGTGCCGTCCTCGAACTTCACGCCGTCCTTCAGCGTGAAGGTGTAGGTCTTGCCGTCGGCGGAGATCTCGGGGGCCTTGGCGGCGAGGTCGGGCACGAGGCCGAGGCCGTCCTTGCCGGCCTTCGCGTCGTAGGTCATGAGGGTGCGGCTGTAGAGCCGGTTCATGTCCCAGACCCAGGCGTAGTAAGCGCGGGCGGGGTCCCACGAGTCAGCGTCGGACGAGTTGGCCAGCTTGAGCGTGCCGCCCTTGACGTCCGAGGGGTTGACGACGCTGCCATTGGCGGCGTTGAAAGCCGACGCGCCCGCGTTCGCGGTCTTCGTGTCGTCCGTCTTGCCACCGCAAGCGGCAAGACCCAGCGCGAGGCCGACCGCAACAACGGTCACCAGCACCTTCTTCTTAGCCACGTGCTTCCTTCTTTCTTAGAGGGGTGTTGCTGTGGAGCTGTGGAACCCCCGCCGACTTTGGCGGTTGTCTGTGAAAAGAGCAGGCTGGAGCGGTTGGAATCGATTCCAACTTCGAGCCGGTTAATTGGCCTTGGGGTCCAGCGCGTCGCGCAGGCCGTCGCCGAAGAGGTTGAAGGCGAGGACCGTGATGAAGAGCGCGCCGCCGGGGACGATCAGGTAGAGCGGATCGAACTCGTAGTAGTTGATCGCGTCCGAGATCATCTGGCCCCAGCTCGGCTTGGGCGGCTGCACACCGACGCCGAGGAAGGAGAGCGCCGCCTCGAAGAGCATGTTGGTCGGGATCGCCAGGGTGGCGTAGACCAGGATCGGCGCCACGAGGTTGGGCAGCAGCTCCCGGAAGACGATGTACGGCGTACGGGCACCGAGGCTCTTGGACGCCTCGACGAACTCCCGCTCCTTGAGGGACAGGACCTGCCCGCGGACGATGCGCCCGATATACGGCCAGGAGAAGCCACCGATGATCAGGACGATGACGGCCATGTTCAGCCACGTGCCGCTGAGCCCGAGGAACTTGCGCGGCATCACGACGATGAGCGCGATGGAGAGCAGCAGCGTCGGGAAGGCGAGGAAGTAGTCCATCACCCGGCTGAGCACGGTGTCGATCCAGCCGCCCTTGTATCCGGCGAGCAGACCGAGCGTCACGCCCAGCACCGTGGAGACGACCGTGGCGACGAACGCGATGAGCAGGGAGACCTGCGCACCGACGACGACCCGGCTGAAGACGTCGCGGCCGTGGCCCGGCTCGACGCCCAGGAGGTAGTCCCAGGACATGCCGCCCCACTCGCCCTTGGGCAGGCCGCCCAGGTTGGGGTCGATCAGATCGCCGTGCATCTCGTCGATCGGGTGGCCGAAGATCGCCGCGATCGGGTAGGCGAGGACGGCGACCACGATCAGGAAGAGCACGACCGCGCCGCCGGTGAGTGCGACCTTGTCGCGCTTCAACCTGGTCCACGCGATCCTGCCGAGGGAACGTCCCTCGATCGCCTTCGTGGTGGGGTCAGCCACGAGGCCCTCCTGTCACGGTGTGTAGTGGTTCACATCGCCGGACGGGGTGTGACCTGCGACTCGGCAACGATCTCCGTTACTCACCGTCATCGTCAAGGGTCGTTACCATTCCGTTATCAAAGAATGGACGGAAGGTTCACGTTGTTCTAGCAGCGGATTTGGTTCATCGATCTCGAATCGTTATCCACAGGGGGTCGCGGAGAGTAATCACACTCCGGCACAGTGGCCGCATGCCGCGGCAAGCCTCCCGGCCCGACCTCAGCGGGCTCACCGAGCTTCAATACGGCCTGGTCCGCCGGGATCAGGTCGTCGGCAGCATGCTCACCGACGCGGCGCTCCGCTGGAAGCTGGAGAAGGGCCACTGGCAGGCCGTGCTGCCCTCGGTCTACGCCACCCACAACGGGCGGCTCACCCCCGAGGAGCGGGCCTTCGCGGGCCTACTCTACGCCGGGGAGGATTCCCAGCTGACGGGCCCCGTGGCACTCCACCTGCACGGATTTCGATCCGTCCCCGCTCACGAACACGTTCACGTGCTCATACCGGATCACCGGCGGGTCGCGTCGGCGCGGTTCGCCGTCGTCTCGCGTACCGGCCGGTTGTGCGCCCATGCCGTGACCATCGGCCGGATGGCGGTCGCCGGCGCTGCCCGCGCCGTCGCGGACACGGCGCGGCTCGGGATCGGGCTGCGCGAGGCTCGCGCGCTCGTCGCCGAGGCCGTGCAGACGGGGCTGGCCGGGGTCGACGCGATCGCGACCGAACTGCGCGAGGGCCCTCGGCGCGGGAGCCTGCGGCTGCGGCAGGCGCTCGACGAGATCTCGGCCGGCGTGCGGTCGGCGCCCGAGGCCGAGCTGCGCGAACTCTGCTCCCGCTCCTCGGTGCTGCCGCCGATCGCCTGGCATCCGCGGCTGATCGGACCGCACGGTGATCGGCTGCCGACGCCGACTGCGTGGATCGGCGATGTCGCGATCGCGCTGCAGATCGAGTCCCCGGAGGACTGGCACATGCATCTCCAGCAGCGGCAGGCCTTCGCCGATCTCGGCGCGCAGACGCTGCGCTTCGCCCCCGACCAGATCAGCGGCGACCCGGCCGCGGTGCGCTCCACGATCGAGCACGCCTATCTGGACCGAGCCCGCCGGGGTGTCCCCCAACTGATCCAGCCCGCCTGACCCGGATCGCGGTCCTGGTTACGTTTTGCAGCAAAGCGTGGTCATGTCACGCCGCGAAGCCACGTTTTGCTGCAAAACGTAACGGGACGCAAGATCGCCGCAACTCTTCAAGAGTTGCGGCGATCTTGGGTGTTACGCGTCGAGGAGCTCTTCGGCGAAGTGGCAGGCCACGCGGTGGTTGGTCGAACCGCCCTCGATCACCCGCAGCTCCGGCCGCTCCTGCGAGCAGCGCTCCTGCGCCCACGGGCAGCGCGTGCGGAAACGGCAGCCCGACGGCGGGTTCGCCGGCGACGGCAGATCGCCGGTGAGCAGGATCCGCTTGCGGTGCTCTTCAACCCGAGGATCGGGCACCGGCACCGCCGAGAGCAGCGCCTTCGTATAGGGGTGCAACGGCGCCCGATAGAGATCCACCGATGCGGCCTCCTCGACGAGTGCGCCGAGGTACATGACGCCGACCGTGTCGGAGATGTGCCGCACCACCGCGAGATCATGCGCGATGACCACATAGGTCAGACCGCGATCCCGCTGCAGGTCGTCCAACAGGTTGATGACCTGGGCCTGGATCGAGACGTCGAGCGCGGAGACCGGCTCGTCGGCGACGATCAGGTCCGGGTCGAGCACGAGCGCCCGGGCGATGCCGATGCGCTGCCGCTGGCCGCCGGAGAACTCGTGCGGATAGCGCGACAGTGCCCACCGCGGCAGGCCGACCGCGTCGAGTGCATCGCCGACGATGACCCGGCGCGCGGCCCGGTCCGCGCCGATGCCGTGCGCCTCCAGGCCCTCGGTCAGGATCGACTCGATGTTCTGCCGGGGATCCAGCGAGGAGAGCGGATCCTGGAAGATCATCTGCATTCGCCGCCGGATCGCCCGCAGCTCCTTGGGCTTCGCGGCGAGGATGTCCACCCCGTCGAAGCGGACCGCCCCGTCGGTCGCGTCGACCAGGCGCAGCAGCGCCCGGCCCAGCGTCGTCTTGCCGCAGCCGGACTCGCCGACCAGGCCGTAGGTCTCGCCGCGCTTGACCGTCAGCGAGACACCGTCGACCGCGCGCACGTGGCCGACGACGCGGTCCAGGATCACCCCGCGCAGGATCGGGAAGTGCACCTTCAGATTGTCGACCTCGACCAGCGTGGACCGCTCGCTCGTCTCGCTCGCGTCGAGAGTCGTGCCGGGCTGCTCGCTCATGCCGGGACCTCCGATGGGTTCACGCAGCGGTGGAGGTGGCCTGCGACGGTCGACCGCAGCTCAGGCGTCACGCCGACGCAGCCGTCGACCACCCGGTCGCAGCGCGGCGCGAAAGCGCACCCCTCCCGCCAGGGCAGGATGTCACGCACCGAGCCGCGGATGGGGGTCAGCCGCTCGCCCGGCGCCGCGTCCAGGCGCGGGATCGAACCCAACAACCCCAGGGTGTACGGGTGGGTCGGGTCGTCGAACAGCGGGTAACGACCGGCGGTCTCGACCACCCGGCCGGAGTAGAGCACGTTGATCGAATCGCAGAGCCCCGCGACGACGCCGAGATCGTGAGTGATCATGATCAGGGCGGTGCCGTCCTCGCGTACCAGCTCCTTGAGCAGCTCCAGGATCTGCGCCTGGATCGTCACGTCGAGCGCGGTCGTCGGCTCGTCCGCGATGAGCAGGCGCGGCCGACAGGCCACCGCCATCGCGATCAGCGCCCGCTGGCGCATACCGCCGGAGAGCTGGTGCGGGTACTCCTTGAGCCGCCGGGTCGGGTCCGGGATGCCGACCCGATCGAGCAACTCGGCGGCCTTGCGACGGGCCTCCTCCTTGCTCTGCCCACGGTGGCGGACCAGCACTTCGGTCACCTGGAGACCGATCGGCACCACCGGGTTCAGCGACGACAGCGGGTCCTGGAAGATCATCGCGATCTCCCGGCCCCGGATGTCGCGCAGCGTGCGGTCGTCGGCGGAGAGCAGGTCCATCCCGTCGAACTCGGCCCGGCCCCCGATCGTGGCGGCCTTCCTGGGCAGCAGCCCCATCAGGGCCAGCGAGGTCACCGACTTGCCGCAGCCGGACTCGCCGACGAGCCCCACCACCTCACCCGCGTTGACGTCGAAGGAGACTCCGTCGACTGCCCGGACCTCCCGACCGCCACCGCGGAACGTCACGGTCAATTCCTCGACCCGCAGCAGAGACATCGCGCTCACTTCCGCAACTTGGGATCGAGTGCCTCACGCATCGCCTCGCCGAGCAGCGTGAAGCCGAAGGCGGTGATGACGATCGCGACAGCCGGATAGATGGTCAGGCGGGGAGCGATCTCCAACCGGGTCAGCGCGTCGGTGAGCATCACGCCCCACTCCGGCACCGAGGGGTCCGGATTGCCCAGACCCAGGAAGGAGAGCGCCGCCGCCTCGATGATCGCGGTGGCGAGGGTCAGCGTCGCCTGGACCAGCACCGGTGCGATCGAGTTCGGCAGGACGTGACCGACGGCGATGCGCCAACGGCGTACGCCGAGGGAGGTCGCGGCGGTCACGTACTCGGCACGCGACGAGGCGATCATGGAGCCGCGTAACAGACGGGCGAAGACCGGGATCGAGATGAAACCGACTGCGATCATCACGGTGATCAAGCTGGGCCCGAGCACCGCCACGACACTCACCGCGAGCAGCAGGCTCGGCATCGCGAGCAGCATGTCGACGACGCGCATGATGAGGTTGTCGATCCGCCGGCCGCGTACCCCGCCGAGCCCGTAACAGGCACCGGCGAAGCCGCCGAGCAGACAGCCGAAGGTGAGTCCGAGACCCGTCGCGACGACGCCGACGAGCAGGGTCTGCCGAGCTCCGACGATCACCCGGCTGAACTCGTCGCGGCCGTTGTGGTCGATGCCGAACCAGTGGTCCGCGCTCGGCCCCGGGATGATGTTGCGAGCCTCGGAGACCTGATTGGACCAGGCCGTCGAGGTCGGCGAGTAGGGCACCAGGAAGGGCCCGATGATCGCCACCAGGACGAAGAGGCCGAGGATGACACCACCGATGATCGCGGCCGGATTGCGGCGGAGCCGCGCATAGGCCTCCCGCCAGAGGCTCTGGCCCCGCTCGTCCGCGTGCTCGGCGGCGAGCTCCGCGAGGCGGTCCAGTCGATCGGTCCGCGCGCTCATCGCACCCTCACCCTCGGGTCGATCAAGCCGTACGAGATGTCGACGAGCAGATTGACCAGCACGTAGATGACGGCGATGAACATGATGAAGCCCATCAGCACCGGATAGTCCCTATGGTCGATCGCCTCGGCGATGAACTGGCCGATGCCCGTGAACGCGTAGACGGTCTCGGTGAGCACCGCTCCCGAGAGCAGGCCGCCGGTGAGGAGGCCGATCGTCGTGGCGACCGGGAGCATCGCGTTGCGCAGGATGTGGCGCCGCCGGATCGTCGACTCGGTCAGGCCCTTCGCCTGCGCCGTGCGGACGTAGTCCTCGCCGAGCACCTCCAGCACGCTGGCCCGGGTCATCCGGACGATGATCGCGAGCGGGATCGTGGCGAGCGTCATCGCGGGCAGCACGAGATGCCAGAGCGCGTCGAGCATGGCGTCCCACTCCTGGGTGAGGAACCCGTCGAGCACGTAGAAGTTGGTGACCCGGGTCGCGTCGATGTTGACGTCCTGGCGACCGGTCGTCGGGAACCAGCCGAGCTTGACCGCGAAGACCTCCTTCATGAGGTACGCCAGGACGAAGATCGGGATGCAGACGCCGAGCAGGGATCCCGCCACCGAGGCGTGATCGAGAAAGGTGGCCCGCCGACGGGCGGCGAGGTAGCCGAGCGGGATGCCGATGCCGATCGCGATGATCAGGGCGGCGATCGTGAGCTCGACCGTACCGGGGAAGCGCTCGGCGAACTCCGTGATGACCGGGCGCTTGGTGTCGATCGAGTTGCCCAGGTCGCCGGTGATGAGGCGCTTCATGAAACGGCCGTACTGCAACGGAAGCGGCAGGTCGAGGCCGAGACTGTGCCGGAGCCTCGCCCGGCTCTCGGCGTCGCCGCGCTCACCCAGGATCGCGGTCTCCGGACCGCCGGGCAGCCGGTGCAGCCAGATGAAGAGGATAAGGGACAGGCCGATCAGCGTCGGAATGAGCTGGAGCAGCCGGCGTACGACATAACGAAGCATTCGTCGTCGTCCTTGCGAAGATGGCCGTGGTCCCCGGGGTGCTCATCGCACCCCGGGGACCACGGCGGCTGGCTACTTGTATTCGGCGGTGTCGAAACGCTCGTCGGTCAGCGGGCTGGGCTTCAGACCCGTGATGTCCTTGGAGAGCACGAGCGACGGCGGACCGTGCGCGATCGGCACACCCGGAACCATCTGCGAGAGCTTCACGCCGAGCGCGCGGTAGAGGTCCGCCCGCTTGGTCGCGTCCGGCTCCTGGTCAGCGGCCTTGAACTCGGCGAAGAGCGCGGGGTCGTTGAAGCCCCACTCCTGCTTCTGGCGGTCGAAGAAGGTGCCGATGAAGTTGTAGGCATCGGAGTAGTCACCGGTCCAACCGAGCAGGTGCAGGTCGTGCGCGGTGCCGACCTGGACCGCGTTGAGGTAGTCCGGCGTCCACTTGA
The DNA here is from genome assembly GCF_014204945.1 of Allocatelliglobosispora scoriae. Classification (NCBI taxonomy): domain Bacteria; kingdom Bacillati; phylum Actinomycetota; class Actinomycetes; order Micromonosporales; family Micromonosporaceae; genus Allocatelliglobosispora; species Allocatelliglobosispora scoriae. Next base: position 3,752,036 of record NZ_JACHMN010000002.1, on the reverse strand, counting down.
GCGGGACCGGGGTGACCTCGATGCCGACAGCCTTCAGGTCGGCCGAGATCAGCTCGAAGATGTCCTTCGGCGCCGGCATGTAGGGCCGGGTGACCTCGGTCGGGTAGTGGAAGCGCAGCTTCAGGCCCGTGACACCGGCAGCCGCGAGCAGCTCCTTGGCCTTCGCCGGGTCGTAGGCGTGCGCCTCGGTGGCGGCGTCGCAACCCGCCAGGGTCGGCGGGCAGAAGTTCGTCGCCACCGAAGAACCCACCGGGTACTTCGAGTCGATGATCGCCTGCTTGTTGATCGCGTAGGCGATCGCCTGGCGAACCTCGGGCTTCTTCAGCGCCGGGTTACCGGACTGGTTGAGCGCGAGGTAGAAGATGTTGAACGCCGGGCGGGGCAGCACGGAGAAGCCCTCGTCCGTGAGCGGCTTGATGTCCGCGGGGGCGACCAGGTCGTACCCCTGGATCTCACCGGCACGCAGCGCCTGCTTGCGCGCGCTCAGGTCGGCGATGGTCTTGAACTTGAGGTTCTTGATCTTCGCCTTGGCCTCGTGGTAGCCGTCGAAACGCTCCAGCTCGACGACCTTGTTGGTGCGGTCCCACTTGACGAACTTGTAGGGGCCGGTGCCGGTCGGGTGGTCCGTGGCGTAGGGCGGGTAGGTGACGCTGTCCGCCGTGCCGCCGATCTTGTTGGCCTCGAACTCCTTCAGCGCCTTCGGGCTGGAGATCGAGAAGGCCGGCAGGATCAGTGCGGCCGGGAACTTGCTGGTCACCCGCGAGATCGTGATGACCGCGGTGCCGGCATCGGGAGCGGCGCACTTGGAGAAGAGGCTCGTCGGCAGCGCCGCGGACTCGTTCTTGGCGAACCCGCCGAAGACGTCCTGCCAGTAGGTCGAGATGTCCTCGCCCTGCATCAGCCCGGACCAGTTGTACCACCGGTCGAAGTTGGCGCAGACGGCCTCGCCGTTGAAGTCGCTGCCGTCGTGGAACTTGACCCCGGACTTCAACTTGAAGGTCCACACCAGACCGGTGGAGTCGGGGGCCCAGCTCTCGGCGAGCGCGGGCACGATCTTCGTGCCACCGGGCTCGGCACGCAGAAGTCCTTCGAAGACCTCGCGGGCAACGCGGAACGACTCGCCGTCACTCGCAAGAGCGGGGTCGAGCACCTTCGCGTCGCCGGCAACGCCGAACACGAGGGTGTCCTTCTTCGGCTGTGAGCCCTCCTCGGTGCGATCGCTCTGCACGCAACCGGCGGCGGATAGGGCAAGGATGCCTGCGGCCGCGACCGCGGTAGCGGTGCGAAGCCTGAATCTGCGCATGGGGTTCACCTCTGTCCTCTAAGAACAACTGGCGGGGATGGCTTTGTGGGGGACCATAACCCGTAGTAGCCCGTTGAGGAATGATCGATATCAGATCGTTGTGGCTCGACCCAAGTCATCGTTCAGACGGTGCGGCGACCCTCGAATGCCCGGCCAAGAGTGATCTCATCAGCGTATTCAAGATCTCCGCCGACCGGCAGACCGCTCGCCAACCGGGACACCGTGATCCCCATCGGCTTCACCAACAGCGCCAGATAGGTAGCCGTGGCCTCACCCTCGGTATTCGGGTCTGTCGCGATGATCAGCTCTTTCACCGTGCCCGCGCCGAGCCGGATCATCAGCTCGCGGATGCGCAGATTGTCGGGGCCGATCCCCTCCAGCGGATTGATCGCCCCGCCCAGAATGTGATAGCGACCACGGAACTCGTTGGTGCGCTCGATCGCCACGACGTCCTTGGGCTCCTCGACGACGCAGAGCAGGTCGTCGACGCGCCTCGGGTCGCGGCAGATGCGGCAGAGATCCGCCTCGGCGACGTTGAAACAGGTCGTGCAGAAGCGGACCAGCTCCTTGACCCGGGTCAGCGAAGCGGCGAGCCGCTTGATGTCCGTCGGGTCGGCGGAGAGCACGTGAAAGGCGAGCCGCTGGGCGCTCTTCGGGCCGATGCCCGGCAACCGCCCCAGCTCGTCGATCAGGTCCTGGATGGCGCCTTCATACATGGTGGCGCTCCCGTCAGAACGGCAGGCCCATGCCGCCGGTGAGTGGGCCCATCTTCTGGTCGGTCAGCTTGCGCACCTGCTCGGAGGCGTTGGTGATCGCCAGCAGGACCAGGTCCTCCAGCGTCTCGACGTCGTCCGGGTCGACCGCCTTGGGGTCGATCTTGACTGAGCGCACGTCGCCGCCGCCGCCGATCACCACCGTCACCAGGCCGCCACCGGACGTGCCGGTCAGCTCGGTCTCGGCAAGCTCTGCCTGAGCCGCCGCGAGCTGCTGCTGCATCTTCTGCGCCTGCTTCATGAGCTGCTGCATGTTGGGCTGTCCACCGGGCCGCACAATGATCTCCTTTGGATGAGCTTTAGCCGCCAGCCTAACGGGCTTCGACCTCGCCGATCGTCTCCGCGCCCCGGAAGGCCTGCTTCACCACGTCAACGGCTTGCTGCTGGCTGTTTCGCCGCGCCACCGCCGGGTCGATGACCTCGTCGGTGGGCTCGTCACCCGGAGCGAACCCGTCGTAGGCACTCTTCGGCGGCGGACCGTCGAACTCCGGGTCATAGGGCGGCTCGCCGGGCGGCGGTCCGTCGTCCCGGGACGCCGCGGCTTTCGCCGGGCGGGTCGCCGTCTTGGTCCCGCCGCCGGCGGCCGCCTGCCTCGCGGCATCGCGTCCACTGTTGCCGGTCGGGGCGGGGATGGCACGGGGTGCGGCTCCGGCCGGGGCGGCGGCGTTCTTGCCCGCCACGGTCGGCGCGGCACCCTTGCCGGTGCCAGCCGGTGCGGCCGCGATGGATGCCTCGCTGCTCGCTCCGCTGCCGCCGAGAGCGGCCGGGGTGGGCCAGCCGTCGGCACCGACCGGCGCGGCAGGCTCAGGGATCGGTGCGGGCGGCGGCGCTGAGGCCGGGGCGGGTGCCGTCGCCGCTCGGGGCTTGTCTGCCGCAGGCTCGGCCTGACGCTGATCGCCGCCGAGCTCGCAGCGGAGCTTCCACGTGCCGCCGAGCACCTCGCTGACGGCCGAGAGCAGCACCGTCGGGTCCTTGGCGATCGAGTTGAGGTGGAAGGCGTGCGCGAAGACGAGCACCAGGGTGTCGCCCTCGACCTCGCGGACGACGGCGTCCACCGCCATCGCGGCGACGCGCTTGTGGGAGCGGCTGAGCAGCGGCATGATCTCGTCGCGCCAGGCCTGGCGAACGCCGACGGCATCGAGCCGCTTGCCACCGGCGGACGCCGCCTGAGGCGCCTCGGCGGGCTGAGCCGCTGCCGCAGCGGGTTGGGGCTCCGGCTCGACGGCGGCGGGGCGGGGGGCGGCAAGCGCCGCTTCCGCCTGCTGTCCGGGCGCGCCCGGGTGGTCCGTCGCGGTCGCCTCCGTGTCCGCCGAGCGGGAGTCGGTCGTCGGACCGGACGCTGCGGCGCTCACATTCGGTGCTTCCGCCGGAGGTGCTTGCACCGGGGAGCCCGACGCTGGTGGAGCAGCCTCAGCCGTCGGCACGGCCCGGTCGGCGGCGGGCGCTGGAGAAGTCGGCTTCACCGGGCCGCCGTGAGCCGCAGCGGACGCGGCGGCCCGGGCTGCCTCACGGCCGCCGCCCGACGCACCGGTCGCGGCTGGACCGGTCGGAACAGGCTCACCGACGCCGGGCGCGGCGGCCGACTGCGACCGGGCCGGACCGGCGGTGAGCGGAGCACCTCTCTCCAACCGCTCCAGCCGGGAGAGCATCGCGGCGCTGGAGGTGTCGGCGGCCGGCAGCAGCATCCGGGCCGTGATCAGCTCCAGCAGCAGTCGAGGCGAGGTCGTGCCGCGCATCTCGACGAGCCCGTTGTGCACGATGTCGGCCCAGCGGGAGAGCGTCGCCGGGCCCAACCGCGCCGCGTGGCCCTGCATCCGCTCGAGCTGGTCGGCGGGCGCATCGATCAGGCCCTTGCTCGCCGCGTCCGGCACCTGCCGCAGCAGGATCAGGTCGCGGAGGCGCTCGAGCAGGTCACCGGCGAACCGACGGGGATCGAGACCGGCCTCGGCAACCCGGTCGATCGCGCCGAAGGCACCCGCGCCGTCGTCGGCCGCGAGCGCGTCGCAGATCTCGTCGATCAGCGTGGCGTCGGTGACCCCGAGCAGCGCCACCGCACCCGCATAGGTCACGCCCTCGTCGCCGGCTCCGGCGATGAGCTGGTCGAGCACGGAGAGCGAGTCCCGGGCGCTGCCGCCACCGGCCCGCACCACCAGCGGGAACACGGCCGGATCGACCTTGACATCCTCGCGCACGCAGAGCTGCTCCAGATAGGGGCGCAGCACACCGGGCGGGATCAGCCGGAACGGGTAGTGGTGGGTCCGCGACTTGATCGTGCCGAGAACCTTCTCCGGCTCCGTGGTCGCGAAGACGAACTTCACGAAGTCGGGCGGCTCCTCGACGAGCTTGAGCAGCGCGTTGAAGCCCGCCGACGAGACCATGTGGGCCTCGTCGATGATGTAGATCTTGAACCGGCTGACCGCCGGCGCGAAGAAGGCCCGCTCGCGCAGGTCACGGGCGTCGTCGACACCGCCGTGCGAGGCGGCGTCGATCTCGATGACGTCGATCGAACCCGGACCGTCGGGAGCCAGGGCGCGGCACGACTCGCACTCGCCACACGGCTCGGGGGTGGGGCCCTGCTCGCAGTTGAGCGAGCGGGCCAGGATGCGCGCACTCGACGTCTTGCCGCAGCCGCGAGGCCCGGAGAAGAGGTAGGCGTGGTTGAGCCGACCCGTGCGCAGCGCCTGCATCAGCGGCCCGGTCACATGATCTTGACCGATAAGTTCGGCGAAGCTCTTCGGCCGGTATTTCCGGTAGAGCGCCAACGCCATCTCGACCCGCCTCCTCACCCACGCGATGTCGGGGACAAGCTTCTCACGCCCCACCGACAGTTGCTGGGCAGCAAAAGGCCCCCGTGCACCCGGTATTGCCTGTTTATCCTTGCTGCCTTCCGGCCCTGGGGAGGTTCACAGGGTGCCGCCGCACGGGGGCTCTGTCACTGTACCCGGTAACCCAGGCGCACTGCCCGCCGGGCAGTCTGTATTCTTCTCCACGGAGGATTCGCCTAGTGGCCTAGGGCGCACGCTTGGAAAGCGTGTTGGGTGCAAGCCCTCACGAGTTCGAATCTCGTATCCTCCGCCAGCCTGAACAGGCAAAACGTGGGGCCCGGATCACAGATCCGGGCCCCACGTTCGTCTCCGGTCTCAGTTTGGGTCTCAGTAGCCCCTTTTAGGTTCCGCCCCGCCGGAGGAGCCGACCCGGCACACGGCGCGCCTCCCCGAGCAGCGGCGCCAGGGAATCTGCTGAGCAGATCTTCGGAAACGCCACGCGGCCGTCGGCGGGTGCGTACTCTCAGAAGTGCGAAGACCTGACGAAAGTGTCAGGTCTTCGCTATATGTGTGGCCGGGCAGCCTGTGGATAGACCTGTGGATACTGTGGATAACTCGAACACGTGTTCGTAGCCTCACGTTTGCCGAGGATTCTCGCGGGATTTTCCCGAAAACCCTCCCCGATCGGCCGCCGGGCGTAATCTGAGAAGTGCGAAGACCTGACGAAAGTGTCAGGTCTTCGCTATTTGTGTCCACACGGTCAGGCGTTTCCACCGCGCGGGCTGTGCCCTTCACCCCTAAGCTCGCGGGCAAAGGGGAGGTCAGCATGGCCCATTCACTGTCGCTGCGCGCGCTGGTGCTCGTACCAGTCATGGTTGTGGGGTTGAGCGCCTGCTCTCCCGCGGCCGAGACGGCCGCACCGACCGCGACGCCGACGACCAGCATCGCGCCCACTCTCGGCCCGGACGTGATCTCGCTGGCCGGGGTCCGCGCCGTGCGGTTCGGGCAGACGCGCGACGAGCTCAGCGACGAGCCCGGCCTCTCCGAGGGCCCGGGCGGCTGTGGCGAGCACATCGTCGGGGTCACCGAGGTCAGCCCGGTCTTCACCGACGAGGACGCGGGCGAGAAGCTCGTGCTCCTCTGGGCCAATCCCCCGCTGCACACCCCGGAGAACGTCGCCGTCGGGACCGCCATGGACGTGGTGAAGTCGACGTATCCGCAGGCCACACCACTGACGGCCCCGACGGGCACCTATCGCTTCGATGGGCTGCTCGTGAGCAAGGGCGAGTTCGGCTTCCTCTTCCTGCACGACGGCAAGCACGTGCAGAAGCTCATCGCCGGTTACACGACCTACCTCGAGCAACTCTTCGCCGAGGGCTTCGGCGCCTGCTAGCGAGCCGCCCGCGCCCGCTTGATCACGCGGGTCACGACGGGCGGGAGCAGGTTGACCGCGACGCGGCGGGCGTGCGGGACGAGGCGGTTGCGGCGCGGTGCGGCGGCGAGCGGCGGGACCGGCGACGGCGGCGCGATGCGCCAGTCGGCGATCCGGATGAAGCGCTGCCCGGCCACCTCCTGCATGTCGAACTTCCCGCTCGTCTCGGCCGCGAAGTCGCGCAGCTCGTTGACGTGCCGCTCCGCCTGACCCCAGGTCGCATACAGCTTGTTGGGGGTCAGCGCGATCGGGCGCAGCTCGCCGGTCGCGACTCGCGGCCACACCGCGGCCGGTACGCCGGGAGTATGCGCCGCCCGAATGTCGTCGAAGACGACGATCCCCTCGGGTGTCAGCAGCGTGCGGGCGATCTCGATGTCCTCGGCGACCTGGTCATAGAGGTGGCACGCGTCGATGTGCACGAATCGGAAGGAGTCCCCCGGCACCCGATCCGGCACGACGGTCGTCGGGCCGACGATCACCGTGGCCGGCTCGGCGTGGAACATGGCGAAGTTCGCCTCGAACGCCTGATGGGTGAGGCTGGCGTAGAGCTGCGCCGTACGCCGGTTGGGCTCGGCGGGCGCCTGCTCGCCGAAGAGGTCGCAGACGACGAGGCGTTCGCCGGGCTGGCGGTGCCGGCCGAGCAGGATGGCGCTCTTGCCGAGGTAGGCGCCGAGTTCCAGCAGGTCGCCGGTCTGGCCGAGGGTGGTCTGGTGGCGCAGCAGGCGGTCCGTGACGAGTTGATCGGTCCGGCGGAACCAGCCGGGCACATCGTCGAGGGTTCGGATCGGCTTCACCGGTGTCTGCGTCTGCACCGCACCAGACTATGCAATATGTCCGTTTTGGTGGACGCGCCATGCCCGGATACGCCGAGAGCCGGGCAGCTGCCCGGCTCTCGGATTGGCGGTGGTGCAGGGATTTGAACCCTGGGAGGGCTCTCACCCTCACACGCTTTCGAGGCGTGCTCCTTAGGCCACTCGGACACACCACCGCCGGGTACATTACACGAGACCTGGCCCCAGATCGAAACGGCTTCCTTCGCCCCGCCGCCGGGCTCGTCGTGGAAAGATCTGGCCCATGAGTACGCACATCGGAGCCAAGCCGGGCGAGATCGCCGAACGGGTCCTCATGCCGGGAGACCCGCTCCGCGCGAAGTGGATCGCCGAGACCTTCCTCACCGATGCGAAGTGCTATTCGACGGTGCGCAACATGTTCGGGTTCACGGGCACCTACCAGGGTGTTCCGGTCTCGATTCAGGGCTCCGGGATGGGCATGCCATCGGCGTCCATCTACGCCCACGAGCTCATCAACGAGTACGGCGTGAAGACGCTGATCCGGGTCGGCTCCTGCGGGGCGCTGGCCGAATCGCTCAACCTCCGCGACGTGGTGGCCGCGATCGGGTCGTCGACGGACTCCAACATGAACCGGCAGCGGTTCGACGGTCTGATCGACTACGCACCCGTGGCCGATTTCGGGCTGCTCCGCAAGGCCGTCGAGGTCGCCGAGGCCCGGGGCATCGAGATGAAGGTCGGGCCGATCCTCGCTGCGGACGCTTTCTACACCGACCGGCCGGACCTCTACGACCGGCTCGCCGACTACGGCGTGCTGGCGGTGGAGATGGAGTCGGCGGCGCTCTACACGATCGCCGCTCGCTTCGGCGCCAAGGCGCTGACGCTGCTCACGGTGAGCGACCACATCAAGCGCGGCGAGGCCACGACGGCTCAGGAGCGCGAGCAGACCTTCTCCTCGATGGTCGAGATCGCCCTGGACACCGCGATCGCCTAGTTCTCCAACCCCCAAGATCGCCGCAACTCTTCAAGAGTTGGTCCTAGAAACCCGTTAGGACCAACTCTTGAAGAGTTGCGGCGATCTTGAGGGTGTGACGAGACCGGGTGAGACGAAGCGCACAGATATCTTTACGACCGGTCGGTCTTCTTTTAGGGTCGGCGTATGGACGGGAGATTGGCGCGGGGCGAACGTACGCGGACGGCTGTGCTCGACGAGGCTGTCGCGCTCGCCTCCGAGGTGGGCCTCGACGGCCTCTCCCTGGCCCAGCTCGCCGAGCGGCTCGGTGTCAGCAAGTCCGGCCTCTTCGCGCACTGGCGATCCAAGGAGGAGCTGCAGCTCGCCGCTGTCGCCCACGCCCGCAATCAGTGGGCCGAGCGCATCGTCCACCCGGCCCTGGCCCACCCTCGTGGCGTCCGGCGCCTCTTCGCCGTCCACGAGAGCCGACTGGAGTTCTACGCCCGGCGCACGCTGCCCGGAGGGTGTTTCTTCGCCAATGCGGAGTTCGAATACACCGGCCGCGCGCCCGAGGGCGAGGTGCGGACCGCCCTCGTCGCCGCGCTCACCGAGTGGACCACGCTGCTGGAGCGCCTCGTCACCGAAGCGGTCGAGCAGGGCGAGCTGCCCGCGACCGTCGAGCCGCGGCTCCTCGCCTTCGAGATCGACTCGGCGGGCGTGGCGGGCCTGCTGCACTCGCGCCTGATCGGCCGTGACCTCGACGACAGCCGGCGCGCGGTGCTCAACCGGCTGCGCGACCTGACAACCGACCCCACGCTGCTACCGGATAGGTGAAGACCATGACGAGCACGATGCTGGAACCCGCCGTCGAGTTCGGCAAGATCGAGCAAGCCATCATCCACTTCGACGACCTGGACGCGTCGGGGCTCATGCACAACGCCCGCTACGCCCTGGTGCTGGAGCGCGTCCTGTCGATCTACTGGGCCCGGTTCGGCTTCTCCTACGAGGGCGGCCTGCCGACCAGCAGCGATGTCGTCTCGGCGGTCCGCGAATTCTCGATCACCTATCACGTGCCGATCCGCGGCACCGGCCCGGTCGACGTGCACTTCTGGGTGGAGAAGCTCGGCGGTTCGAGCGCCGTCTACGGGTTCCGCTTCCTCTCCGCCGACCACGGCACCGTCCACGCCGAGGGGCGGCGGGTGATGGTCAAGTTCGACCCGCGTACCGGCCGGCCTGATGCCTGGACCCCCGCGGGCCGTGAGGTCGCCGCCGGTCTAGCGAAAGAATGACCGGAGCAGCGCGGCGCACTCGGCCTCCAGCACCCCGGGGTAGACCTCCGGGCGGTGGTTGAGGCGCCGGTCGCGCAGGACATCCCAGAGCGAGCCGACGGCACCCGTCTTGGGCTCCCATGCGCCGAAGACCACGGTGCCGATCCGGGCGAGGGTGATCGCACCCGCGCACATCGTGCAGGGTTCCAGGGTCACCACCAGGGTGTATCCGTCGAGGTGCGAGTCGTTGGCCGCGAGCGCGGCCCGGCGGATCGCGACGATCTCGGCGTGCGCTGTGGGGTCGACCCCGAGCTCGCGCTCGTTGTGGGCGGAGGCCACCTCGGCACCGGTCGGATCGAGCACCACCGCACCGACCGGCACGTCGTCGCCCGACCCGGCGGCCATCGCCAGCGCGCGCCGCATCCAGGTCTCATGGCGCGCGCCGCGGTTCACGCCTCCCGGAGCTCCTCGACCTCGTCGCCGCAGCCGATCGCCTGGCAGACCTCAGCCGTGACATCGGCGGGCAGCAGGCCGTCGGTGGCGCAGAGCGCGAGCAGCTTGTGCGCGGAGACGCCGAGGTCGGCGAGGAGGTCCGCGTCGCCGATCGGGGTCGCGGTCGGGTCGACCACCGGCGGATCCTCGTCGTCGTCGGCCGCGACGACGGGCTCCAGGTCGTCGAGGTCGCCGTCGATGGCGGCCTCGGTCGCCGGCTCCGTGACATCGCCGATCAGCAGCTTGCCGAGGCGGGAGTCGTCCGCATAAGCCGCGTCGGAGCCGAAGACCCGCAGGTCCTCGCCGTCGTCGAGGCGCAGCACGGTGAGGTATGCATCGTCGGCCTCGATGAAGAGCAGCGAGACCAGAGCGTCGGGATCGACATCGCGCATGAGGTCGGCGACCTGATCGACATCGGCGACGTCACTCAGGTCAAGTTCGGAGGCGGTCCAACCGGACCTGCCGCGTGTAACGGCGGCGGCAAAGTACGACACAAGCGTCAGTCCTTGGAGGTCGAACCTACATCTTCGGTGACGGTATCCGGTGAGCCGCGTAGTTTGGGGCGCTTAGGCCTTCCGTTAGTCGGCGAGTCGTCGACGCACCGCGATGAGCTCGCGGAGCCGGTCGCCACGGGCCTTCTTAGGGGCTAAACGAGTGCGGACGGCCTTCGCGTCGGCGAGCTCCGCGAGGAGCTGAATCCGCCGACGCCGGCGGTCAGGATCAAGCCGGTGGAGCGTCCACATATTCCTGAGAGTGCCCCGTGAGCTGCGGTCCCGTCAAGTCCTCGGATTCGCGCTGATCAAATCACTCACCGTCACCACATCGGCCAATCGCCAGAGTTTGCCCAGGTGGCAACGATCGCCACCGCGGTCGTCGACCAGCCGATCGCCACAGCGAGTGATATTCCGGCGGCGGCACCACGGTCCCCGAAACGTGCGAGCACGATCGCCGCAACCCACGCGAGCAAACCGCCCACCAGGGTCCACCAGGCATATCCGGCCAGATCTCCGGCGATCTGTCCGAAAGCCAACAGCCACACGCCGCCGCCGACCAGCCCCGCGAGGATCGCCCACGACCGGACCGGCGTCGGCTCGCGCAGCGTCGGCCGCCGCGGGCCCATCGGCAGCAAACCCGAGGGGGTACGCCGTACCTGGAGGCTCATGACCGAATAGTGCCATTAGTCGTTAGTGCGGATCGGTCCGACCCCCACGGCGGGGCGACGCGTGCCACCATGGCTTCCATGGCTCGCCTCGCCGCCCTCCCCCTTCTCGCCGTGCTCTGTTTCGCGGCGGGCTGCGGATCAGCACCGAGCACGGCGTACCAGCCGCCACATCCGTCCGCGAAAGCCGCGGCCAGCCCCGCCGCCGGAGCGACCCCGGCGCCCTCGGCCTCGCCGGGCAAGCCGACGGGCGCGCTGAGATTCGTCTTCCCCGTCGCCACAGGGGCCTCCTATGGGAAAACTCACTCCGAATATCCGGCGACCGACATCTTCGCCAAGTGCGGCACGGCTGTCCGGGCGGTCACCGACGGCGTGATCTTGGAGATCAACCTGGTCGACAGGTTCGACCTCAAGCACCCGACCGGCGCCACGAAGGGCGGCCTGTCGGTGTCGCTGCTCGGCGACGACGGGGTGCGCTACTACGGCTCGCACCTGCTGCGGGTGCAGACGGGCATCAAGGCGGGCGTTCGCGTGAGCGCGGGGCAGCAGCTCGGCGTCGTCGGGCACACCGGCAACGCCAGCGGCATCTGCCACCTGCACTTCGGCATCTCCGCGCCGTGCGCTCAGGTCGACGACTGGTGGATCCGCCGCGGCGTCATCTGGCCCGCGAAATACCTCGACGCGTGGCACAAGGGCCAGAACCTCTCCGCGATCAGCGAGATCACCGCCTGGCACGCCAAGCACGGCTGCCCCAAGGCCCCCTGACCCAAGATCGCCGCAACTCTTCAAGAGTTGGTCCTGAAAACCCGTTAGGACCAACTCTTGAAGAGTTGCGGCGATCTTGGGCTTCGGACTAGTCAGGGCGGGCGGGGCGGACCGCGGTGACGGTGCGGCGGTCGTCGGCCACACCGATGATCCAGCCGCCCACCCTGCCCAACCGGCCGAGGACATCGGCCTTCGCGGGAAGGTCGATCGAGTCGCCCGCCGGGGTCGGCCAGGACGATCGGGCGTCGTGACCCGGGCGCAGCCACGGGACCAGGGACTTCATCGGATCCTTCGACTCCAGCAGGGAGCCTGCGGCGTCGAGGGCGTCGAGTACCTCGTCGAGCACCGGGCGCAGGGCCGCCGCATTGCCCCCGCACATGGCGGCGATGAGTTCCGGGCGGCTGCCCGCGACCCGGGTCCCGTCGCGGAAGGAGCCGGCGGCGAGCGTACCGGCGAGGGGGTTGTCGATGACCGTGGCCGCGAGGGCGACGGCGAGCAGGTGTGGCAGGTGGCTGATGCGCGCGACGGCCCGGTCGTGCTCGTCCGCCGTGGTCGGCACGACCCGGGCACCCAGCGACGTGATCAGCGAGGCGAGCTCGAGCCAGTCGCTGAGGTTGGTCGTCTCCTCCAGGCAGAGCACCCAGGCGCACTGCGTGAAGAGGTGCGGGTCGGCGGCGGCGAAGCCGGAACGCTCGCGGCCGGCCATCGGGTGCCCGCCGACATAGCCTGCGAGCGGGTTCGCCGACCGGCTCAGGTGGGTACGCACGAGGTCGCGCACCGGGCCCTTCACCGAGGTCACGTCCGTTAACAAGCCGGTGTATCCGGCGTCGACGAGCTCGTCGAGGACGCCGGGGACGGCCGGCAGGGGCACCGCCATGATCACGAGCGAGGCGGCGTTGGCGGCATCGCGGACCGTCGAGGTGATCTGCCAGCGGGAGTCGCGCGCGGACTGCGCGGCGGCCGTCCGGGCGGTCGCCCGGGTCGCCGGGTCGGCGTCGTAGCCGAGGACGCTGTGACCTGCGGAGGCGAGGGCCCGCAGCATGGAGCCACCGATGAGGCCGAGTCCGATCACCGCGATGTCCACGGAACGCAGCCTGCCACATCGTGTCTCGTTAACGAATTATGTCGACGATCTTCCGAGCGCTGACGCTCTTCACCCTGTTCACGGCCGGTTTAGCCGGAACAACATCCGCAGCCTCCGCCGAGCCGACCGCGCCGGTGCCCGGTGCGAGCGCTCCTGTAGCCCCGGCTCCCCCGGCCCCGCCGGTCGACCCCGTGCCGGATCCCGCCGCGCCCCCCGTGGCGCCGGGCGCCGTCGTGATGCCCGACGACGTCAACCCCGAACCGGTCGAGCGGGTCGTCTCGACCCAGCCGCTCGCGATGCCGACCTTCGACGGCGAGGTGATGGCCCTGGCCACCAAGGGCAACATCCTCTATGTCGGCGGCGCCTTCACCCACGCCTACGTCGGCGGGAAGTCCGTGGCCCGGACCCGGCTCGCGGCGATCAACGTCGCCACCGGCGTACTGCTGCCATGGAAGCCCACCGCGGACGCACCCGTCCGGGCGCTCGCCGCCAACGAGGCAGCCGTCTTCATCGCGGGCGAGTTCGCCACGATCAACGGTACGAAGCGGGACTCCCTCGCCGCCGTCGACCCGACCAGCGGCAGCAACAAGGTCTTCTCCCACAAGATCTCCGGACACCCGAAGACGCTCGCCCTCACATCGCAGCGGCTCTACCTCGGCGGCTCGGTGACCAGCGTCGACGGTGTCGTCGTGCAGGGCGCTGCCGCCTTCGACCTGAGCAATGGCGCGCTCGCCAAGGGCTGGGCTCCGAAGCCCAACAAGTCCAACGTGAACTCGATCGTCATCGGCTCCGGCGGCGTCTACCTCGGCGGCTCCTTCACCAATGTCGGCAGCGTGGCGGGGACCAAGAGCCTGGCCCTGGTCGATCCGGCCACGGGTGCGGCGAAGGCGGGGTTCACGCCCGACATCGCCTACAACGTCAACGGGCTGACCCTCAACGGTGACAAGGTCTATGCGGCCGTGGCCGGGCCCGGCGGCCGGATCATGTCGGTCAACGCCGCCAACGGCGACGCGGCCTGGACGGTCACCACGGACGGCGACGTGCAGGCGGTGGCGGTGCTGGACAGCGTCATCTACTTCGGCGGCCACTACGACCGGGTCTGCAAGACGAGCAGCGTCGGCGACAAGGGGTTCTGCAACGACGGCTCCGACATCCGGATCAAGATCGCCGCGGTGAACATGGCCGGCAAGCTGCTCGGCTGGAACGCCAACGCCAACGGGGTCAAGGGCGTCACCGCGCTCATCTCCAGCCCGGGCCTCGGCATCGTCGCTGCCGGCGGCACGTTTACGCAGGTCAACGGCAAGCCGCAGCAGCGGCTCGTCATCTTCGGCCCGTGACATCGGTTCTGGGGCGCTTCCGGCCGGGGCGCCTCAGAACTTCACGAACGTCGTCAGCGCGCTCGCCACGAACGGCGTCAGGATGACGAGCCCGGCCTTCATCTCGCTGAAGGTCGTCTGATCGAGGCCGAGCAGCTTCTCCAGCTTCCCCTGGCCCTCCGCCGCGTCGACGAGCTGGTCGTGCGGGACGTTCGCGATCGAGAAGTGGCGCGCGACGAAGGTGGACGAGCGCCGCCGCAGCGTGGTCGCCGCCGGGACGTACATGGCGCCGACGATGAGCGAGCCGACCGCACCGGAGAAGATCGCCGCGTTGTTGCCCTCCTGCTCCATCCACGCCGCTCCGTTGACCGCCATCACCAGGATGACGAGCAGACCGAGCTGGTTGAGCAGGCGCGACAGCGTACGCCGAAGGTGCATCAGCAGTGACAGCTGCGCGCCGACCGAGCCGGGCAGGGGCTTGGACGCCACCCGTTCGATCCCCGCGAGGGCCGCTGCCGTGGGCAGTGCCCCGACGACCGCGATGAGCGAGATCCACCAGCCCCGCGACGTGACGACGTTGTTGCCGACGAACTGCGGTGCCACCGCGAGCAGCCCCACCGCGAGCGCGATGACGACGGCGATCGTCGGCAGGATCGTGACGATCCGAATGCGCCGGATGGCCCGGATCTCACGCCAGCGGGCGATGCCGAACCCGAAGGCCTCACCGGCGACCGCGCCGAGCACGACGGCGATCATCGCGTAGATGACCCACTTGTCGTGCCGGTCGCCGGCCGCGAGCCGGTCGGGGTTGAACCACGCGATGATCCCGGTCGCCAGTGCCCCGACCAGCAGCGCGATCAGCCGGTAGTCGCCGATCGAGCGGAGCGCCGACTCGTCCTCCACCTCGTCCGGCACCATCACCGCCGCCTCGACCGCGACGGAGGCGACCTCGCGCCCGGCGACGGAGACGGTCGCCCGGCCCACCACCACCTCGGCGTGCTCGCCCGGGTGCCGCTGCGTCGGTGCTGGTTGCTCCGTCATCTTCGATCACACCTCCGTGGTCTGCCGCAACGCCTGTAGCAGGTTGTCCCGGCTCTGCTTGGTCAGCTGGTCGCCCGTCCACGTCTCGTGCAGCGCGACGACGTTGCCGTCGTGCAGCGTAAGCGTTGCGCGCACAGGTACCTCTTTTTCGATCTTCACTGCCGCGATCTCCTCGTAGGGCAGGAAGCGATGCCGCCGCGCGAGCTCCGGAATCGGTGTGGAGCCGAGCGCCGCGTGCATCCGCTTGTTGCCCTCGTCGGAGTCACCGGCGCCAGCGAGGAAGATCAGTCCTGTGTCGAGGATGAGCAGGTCGTGCGACACCTTATCGATCTTGACGTTACCGAGGCCGCCGATCACGTCGGCACCCTTCGCCGTGGCGACCTGCTCCACGACGGCGGTCGTCTCGATCTCGATGCCGAGTTCGGCGAGGCGGATCCGCGCCTGCGGCAGGGTCTCCGCCGTGGCGGCGAGCCGGGCCAGCTCCTCGAAGTCGACGAGCTCGCCGTCGGGGCCGACGAGTTCGGCGCGCTGCGCCCACGAGTGCCGGAAGGACGCCTTGCCGCTGCGGATCGCCGCGAGGGTGATCAGCGCGTCGACCGGCTGATAGAGCAGCTCCCGCGCCTCGCGCTTGGTCTTGCCGGGGAAGAAGGGTTCGGCGATCTCACCCGCGCGGCCGGACTCGACCAGGCCGAGCACGGCGGGCAGACCGATCCGGCGGTCCTTGATGACCCTGCCCACCTGCCGGAAGATCCGGTCGGCGACCTCCTGGAGATTGGCGGTGGCGACGGCGGCGGTGAACTCCGGCCACGGCAGGACCTGCCGCCCGCCCACCTCGACGACGGCTGCCTGCAGCGTCCGGCCCAGGGAGCCCAGGTGCGGCAGCAGGTCGCCGGAGAGCCTGGTGTCGGGGTGCTGGTAGACCCTGGGCATCGCCAGGATCGCCCGGACCCGGTCCGGGATCGGCGGGTGGGTGTCCCAGACCGAACTCTCCACCTCGTGCTCCACCTCCCGCAGCTTGACCAGCTCGTCCTGTCTCGCCGCGACGAGCTCGCCGAAGCCGCCGAAGAGGTCGTCGGGGAGGAATCCGGCCTCGGCGCCGGGACCCACGTAACGCGCGAAGTAGAAGCTCCACGCGCTCTCGATGACGAGCAGCTCCCGCAGCGCGCTCGCGGCGGCCTCGTTGCCGGCCACCTTCACCGCGACGGTGTCGGCCTCGGACTCCTGCATCCGGGCGACGGCGTTGTCCACCAGGAGGTAGAGCCGGCCGTAGCCGCGGAACGCCCAGCCGATCGGGTTGCCGGTGCCGATACGCATGATCGTGCCCTGGATCGCGAGCCGCCCGCGATAGGCCACCGCGCCGAGCTTCGTGTGGTTGCCGGAGTAGTGGCCGAGCTCGTGTCCGAGCACCGAGCGGAGCTGGCTGACGGTGAGCGTCTGCAGCAGCGGCATGCCGATGTAGAGGTAGCGCTTGCCGGGGATGAGCCCCATCAGCTTCGCGTGCTCCGAGACGGCGGCGTTGACCTCGGGGATGATCCGGATCTCGTCCGGTGGGCGGGTCCCGGCTGCCGTCGCGAGCCCGCGTACCTCGGCCCAGAGCTGCGGCGCCGTGTCCGGGTGGATGACCACACCGGGCGGCGGCTCGGGCTTGAAGCGCAGCGCGTTCCAGAGCGCGGCGCCGACCGAGCCGACGAGGGCGATGATGATCCAGATGAAGATCTTGATCGCGACGGCCTGATGAACCAGCGAGTAGACCCAGACGCCGAGCCCGATCGCTATCGCGAGCTGCAGCAGCGCGACCAGATAGAACCCGCCGAGCATCACCAGGCTCAGCAGTACTCGAAGCCGTCCGACCATGGTTGTAACACCTCCCCGTGCCGCAGCCCCGCGCGCGGCCAGCGGACAGTAACGTGCGGGCCGAGCGGCGGACAACGGCCGAGCGGACACCTTCACACCGGCCCGCCGGTAGCCTCATCGCATGAGTGACCTCCGGTCGGCGATGCGCGGTGACTGCCACGCGCACACCGACGCCTCCGACGGCAGCGCGACCATCGCCGAGATGGCCGCGGCCGCCGCCGAGCTCGGGCACGACTGGCTCGTCATCACCGATCACTCACCCCGGCTGACGATCGCCAACGGGCTCAGCCCGGCCCGGCTGCGGCGCCAGCTCGATCAGATCGACGCGATCAACGCCGCGCTCGACTCCACCGGCTTCCGCCTGCTCACCGGCATCGAGGTGGACATCCTCGCGGACGGTTCGCTCGATCAGGAGCCGGAGCTGCTCGCCCGGCTCGATGTCGTGGTCGGCTCGATCCACAGTGGATTGCGCGACGACCGGGCGGTGATGACACGGCGGATGAAGACCGCGCTCGCCAACCCCCACCTGGACATCCTCGGCCACTGCACGGGACGCAAGCTGGCGGTGAAGACGGATGCCGCGCACTCGCGCTCCGGCTGGCGGCCGCCGAGCGATTTCGACGCCAAGGCGGTCTTCGCCACCGCCGTCCGCCACGACAAGGCCATCGAGATCAACTGCCGCCCGGACCGGCGCGATCCGCCGACCGCACTGCTGGCGGCGGCCGCTCAGGTGCCCGGGCTGCGCTTCGCGATCGACACCGACTCGCACGCCACCGATCAGCTCGCCTGGCAGGCCCTCGGCTGCGAGCGGGCCGAGAACGCCGGGCTAACCGCGGACCGGATCATCAACACGTGGTCGGCCGAGGAGCTGCTGGCCTGGACGGCGTCGCACGCTTGAGAAGACCCCCTGTGCATAGGCGACGCCGACGAGCACGATCGCCGCGCCGACCGGCTGGTTCCAGGTGAAGGTCTCGGACATCACCGTGACACCGAGGATCGTCGCGACGACCGGGATCAGATAGGTCACGAAGGCCGTCGTCGACGCGCCCTTGACCTCGATGACCCGCATGTTCAGCGCGAAGGCGATGCCGCTGCCGAAGATGCCGAGCACAGCGACCGAGGCGAGCACGCCCCAGGAGAGGTCGGCGGGGGCGGGCGGCGGCCCGGCGATGAGGGGTGACACCACGATGAGCACCACCGACGCCACGATGAGCTGGCAGGCCGCGAAGGCGACCCCGGAGACCGGTCGGCCGCCGTCGGTGCGGCCGGAGACGAAGCGCTTCAGATAGGGGATGGAGAAGCCGTAACAGATCGCCGCCGCCGCGCACATCGCCTGCCCGGTGAGGGAGGCATCGCCCTGGATGTGCCAGAAGCCGAGCACCGTCGCGACGCCGACGAAGCCGACACCGAGCCCGATCGCCTTACGCGCGGAGAAGGTCTCCGTGCGATAGATGAGGACGGCGATCGGGAGCACCCAGAGCGCCGTCGTCGCATTCCAGATGCCGGCGACGACGCTGGGGATGCGCTGCTCGCCATAGGAGAAGAGGGTGAAGGGGATGACGGTGCCGACCACTCCCGGCACGATCATGTGCGCCCACAGCCGGGGATCGCGCGGCAGCCGGTCCCGGGTGACCAGCAGGATCAGGACCAGCGCCAGCGCACCGGCGACGACTCGCCCGGCCGCGACATAGGTCGGGTGCAGCCCGCCGTCCACGGCGATCTTGATGAAGACGAAGCTGGCCCCCCAGATCACCGCGTTGCTGAGAAACGCGGGGAGCCAGGCCGACAGGGCGGGCGTGGTGTCAGGAGCGGAAGGGGCCTTCACTCCTGACACTCTGCCAGAAGCAACCGGCGAAATCTCGCGGGTTTCGGCCGCCGAAAGCCGCTGAAAGTAGTCGGCGAGGTGTCGTCCCCGTCACGTAAGGTCGCTCCATGGGACGAGTAGATGACCTTGCCAACCGTTATGTGGAGGAGTGGGCGCCGCTGAGCCCTTCCGGCGCCACCTTCCTCGGGATCAGCGGTTATGACGACAAGCTTGATGATTTGTCGGTGGACGGCTATGCCGCCGGGGTCGATCTCAATCGGCGGACTCTGGCGCAGCTCCACGCCATCGACCCGGTCGACGACCAGGAGTTCGTGGCCAAGGAGGCGATGATCGAGCGGCTGGAGATCGGTGTCGCCCGCTTCGACGCCGGTGAGGCGACGAGCGAGGTCAACGTCATCGCCAGCGCGCTGCACGACCTGCGCATGGTCTTCGACCTGATGCCGAGCGAGGGCGAGGAGGCGATCGCCAACATCGCCTCGCGGCTCTCGCAGTTCCCCCGCGCCCTCACTCAGTACAAGGCGACGCTGCTCCAGGCCGCCGCCGAGGGGCACGTCAGTGCGCAGCGCCAGATCGTCGAGGTCGCCAAGCAGTGCGAGATCTGGACCAGCGCTGACGGCGACGACTTCTATCGCGGGTTGGCCAGGCGGCTCGACGCCGACGGCGCCCTGCGCGCGACGCTCGACGAGGCGGCCGAGGTCGCCAACACCGCCACCGCCGAGTTCGGCAAATTCCTCCGCGACGAGCTCGCGCCGCAGGGACGGCCCAAGGAGGCGGCGGGCCGCGAGCGCTACGCACTCGCCTCCCAGTATTTCCTCGGTGCGAAGATCGACCTCGACGAGACCTACGCGTGGGGCTTCGAGGAGCTGCACCGGCTGGAGACCGAGATGCGTGCCGTCTCGGCCCAGATCGCCGGGCCCGGCGCGAGCATCGACGACGCGGTCGCGAAGCTCGACGCGGACCCGCGTTACCGGATCTCCGGCAAGGAGAATTTCCGCGCCTGGATGCAGGAGCTGGGCACGACCGCGATCAACGAGCTCAACGGCACCCACTTCGACATCCCGGAGCAGGTCCGCATCATCGAGGCCCGCATCGCGCCGACCAGCGACGGCGGCATCTACTACACCGGGCCGAGCGAGGACTTCTCCCGCCCGGGCCGGATGTGGTGGGCGGTGCCGCAGGGCATCGACGACTTCTCCACCTGGCGCGAGGTGACCACGGTCTACCACGAGGGCGTTCCGGGCCACCACCTCCAGGTCGCGCAGACCGCCGTCCGGTCCGAGCTGCTCAACCGCTGGCAGCGGCTGCTCGCATGGTCCTCCGGGCACGGCGAGGGCTGGGCGCTCTACGCCGAGCGGCTCATGGATGAGCTGGGCTACCTGTCCGACCCCGCCGACAAGCTGGGCATGCTCGACGGGCAGGCGTTCCGGGCCACCCGCGTCATCATCGACATCGGCATGCACCTGGAGCTTGAGATCCCGCGCGACAACCCGTTCGGGTTCCACCCGGGCGAGCGCTGGACCCCGGAGCTGGGCTGGGAGTTCGCCCGGGCGCACTGCCGCCTGACCGATGAGGCGCTGCGCTTCGAGCTCAGCCGCTATCTGGGCTGGCCCGGGCAGGCCCCGGCATACAAGGTCGGCGAGCGGATCTGGCTCCAGGCCCGCGAGGACGCCAAGGTCCGCAAGGGCGCCGACTTCGACCTGAAGAAGTTCCACAGCGACGCGCTCAACCTCGGCAGCCTCGGGCTGGACCCGCTGCGCAAGGCGCTGGCCAGGATCTAGGCACCAATTCGACGAACGGCCCGCCCGATGATCGGGCGGGCCGTTCGCGTGGGAGCGGGTGTCTGTTCAGACCGCGACGAGCTTCATCGTCAGCTTCGGCTTCGCCGTCAGCACATCCGTCGTGACCAGCACGAGCTGGATGTCGGGGTTGGTGAAGAAGACGATCGGGAGCGGGATCGGTGGCGGCGGAGCGGTCGGCGTGTAATCCACCGGGATCAGGCCGAACAGGTTGCCCCGAAACCGGTTGGTGTAGAAGACCACGTTCTGCTTGACCGTCAGTTCCGCCGTCGACTGGAGCACGTCCCGGGCGCCACCATGAATCCGCAGCTTGAAGTCGTCGGTGGTCGACGAGTTCATGGTGAACTTCAGCACCGTGACGGCGCCGTCGGCGGTCGGCAGATCGACGATGCCCTGGAAGTTCAGGTTGATCATCGTCACCCGCGACCCGGTCATCTGGCCGGGCCGCAGGGCCACGTCGAGCTGGCCCGCGTCGGCCTGGAGACGCTTGGCCCTGTTGACCGTCGGGCTGGGGCACGGGTTCTGCGGGGATGCCGAACCTCCGGGCGTCGGCTTCGTCGGCGAGGTGGTCGGCTTCGTCGGCGTGGGCTTCGGCGCGGTGCTGGGGCTCGGACTCGCCTTCTTCTTGCCCCCCAGCAGGCCGCCGAGTGCGTCGAGGATGTCGCCGATGATTCCGCCGCCCTGCGTCGGGGACGGCGCGGCCGTGGTGGGTGAAGGCGTCTTCACCTTGCGGGCCGTCGGGCTCGTTGTCGCCTCGGCTGTACGCCGGGGAGCGGTGCACCCCTCCGCCGCGGCCGGTGACTGTGTTTGCAGTGCGACTGCGCCCGTGATGACCAGGGCCACCGGCAAAATGATCACCGAGAGGAGCCGAGGACTGCGTCGGGGCAGCTCAGGGTCGTGCTCGTCGGGTGCGACCGGGCGCTGCTGCGGGACCGCGGGCGGAGAGGCCGACCGCAGACTCCCCGCCGACGCCCCGTCGAGCAGCTCGTCCATGGACCCGTCGGACGCGGCGTGCCGGCCCGTCGGACCCTCGTCGTCGCTCTCGTCGTCCGGCGTCTCCGCCTCGGGCGAGGCGGGCGGCTGCGCGGGCGACCAGGCGAAGATGAGCGCCCCGCCGATGATCCCGAGCAGCATGCCGATGAAGAAGCCGCCGAAGTTGAGGCCGACGAACGAGTAGACCGCGACGACGACGGTGATCACGCCGTAGAAGTGCCGCTGGGCGGGGGTGGCCCAGCCCAGGATGCCGGCGAGGACGAGCATCAGCGGGATCAGGATCGACTGGAAGCCCTCCATGCCGATCTTGATTTCGAGGCCTTCGAGCGACTGGGTGGTCGCGAAGAGCTCGAGACCGGCCAGGATCGCGAGGAGGCCGCCCCAGAACGGGCGCCCTCGCCGCCAGCGGCGAAAGGCCTGCCAAGCGCGGCTTCCCGCGGAAGATTCGGCCGTTGTCACGTGGTCCTCCTGGATGGGGGTGCCCGGTGGGGCTCGCCGCGGCGGGCCCCACCGGCTGACGTCAGTTGAGGTCGGAGTCCGCGAAGCACTCCGTGCCCGGCTGAACACTCATGGAGAGACCGACGAGCTTGAACGTGCCGGCGTGGGTGCTGAAGGCACGCTGCTTGACGTTGTTGAGGTCGGCGCTGTCGGCCTGCTGGCCGAAGCCCTCGGTCGAACCGTGGTCGCCGTCGGCGCCCTTGCTGAGCTTGCCCGCGTCCACACCGATGTCGATGTTGTGGAAGGTGGCGTCCGCGACCAGGTAGTCCATGCCGATGATGAGGTTGTCGGCGGTGGCCGGCTTACCGGCCTCGCGACCGGCGCGGATCACCATGGTGAGGGGCAGGCCGGGGAACTTCACCGACTGGCACAGGTTGGTGATGTCGGCGTGGTTGATGGAGGCGGCCGCCACCGGGATCTTCGTGCCGTCCGGCTTCACCACGGCCGAGCCGTACTGGGCGAAGCCTTCGGCGTGCAGCTTGGTCGCCGAGATCTTGAAGCTGGAGCCGGAGACGTTGACCGCCACCGGCACCGCACCGTTGGCCACACCGGCCAGAAGGCCGCCGACGGCTACCGTCGCCGGTACGACGACGGCTGCGAACCGTCGCCATCTGGTGCGGCCCTGCACCAGATCGCCTTTCGAGTCCTGCACGGGTCCTCCTCGAATGGGGTGCGCCGGCTGCGGCACGGCGCTTTGTGACAGGCATGTTTCCGCCTTGCGACGTACCTCACAAGACCTAAGCTACTGGCGAGTTAACCAAAGAAAGTACAAGGGCCGTTTAGTGTCACTCGCGGTAACGGTCATCGGGGGAGACCCGGTGACGTAGGCCCCAGAATCGGGCGCGATTCTCACTCTGCGTAGAAGATGGCCGATCTGTAACATTTTGATAACACCACGGCGGCCATCCCCCGTCCGATGGACGAAATCTGCGGTGGGGAGCGTGAGGGGACGGTGGTCCGGCGGGGACGCCAACCCCGCCTCCGCCGGACCACCCGACCAGGCCGACCCCGGAAGCGACCCATCCGCGGCCTGGCCGTCAGGTCCCCGGCCGGCGCGGAGGCAGGCACCGTGGCGCCAACCTGGTCGACGGGTGCCAGGTCGGCTGCACTGCGGCACGCAAGCTGCCTGAGGCACCCACGACGGCCGGGGTGACCACCCTCCGCAGTGCGGTGCTTCAGGCGATCGTAAGTGATGATAGGAGGTGGGATCTCCCTACGTCCAGATGCTTTGAGCAGATTTTTGGTGCGTGTATTTATTTTGATGTCTATCTATCTGGTTCGTACATTTTTGGTAGTTGATAGAACGTGAGTGGCGGTGATCTACTACTGAGGCCAGCGACCCGGGAGTGGAAGATGACAGCAAAATACGTCAGGTTGGCCGACAGCATCAGAGACCAGATCAATTCTGGCGAACTGCGCCCCGGCGACCGCCTGCCATCGATCTCGCAGCTACGCGAGGAGTTCGGCATCAGCTATGGATCCGTTCGCGGAGCGATGCTGGTGCTGAAGGCAGAGGGACTGATCGAGGGGCGGCAGGGCGAGGCGGTCTACGTCAAGGAGCGGGCCTGATCAGGTTGTGAACGTTTCGTATCGGCCGCACCGCCGATGACGAGACACGCCGTTACGCTCCCGGCGTGACCCCCAGACACCTCGAACGACGCATCCGGATCTGGCTGATCCTCTTCATCATCGGGCTGGCCGTCGCCGGCCTCACGGCGTTTCCCCTGGAGTTCGAACTCCGCTGGCTCGTGCGCTCCCTGCACGGCTGGGCCTCGCCGGTCGCCGATGCGATCCCGTCGCTTCAGAGGTGGCTGGAGCATGTCCAGACCGGGCTGAGCGAGAGCTACGCCAAATACCCGTTCCTCGCCTACGGCACCGACTGGCTCGCCTTCGCGCACCTCGTCATCGCCATCGCGTTCTGGGGGCCGCTGCGCGACCCGGTCCGCAACATCTGGGTCATCGAGTTCGGGATGATCGCCTGCGTCGCGGTCATCCCGGCCGTGCTGATCTGCGGCGTCGTCCGCGACATCCCCTGGGGCTGGCAGCTCGTCGACATGTCCTTCGGCGTCTTCGGCATCATTCCGCTCTATCTCGTACGCCGTTTGATCAAACGCTTGGAAGTGTTGCGGGAATCAGCGATGATGGCTCCAGCGGTCGAACAGGTGTCGCACTCAGGGCTTGCCTCATAGTCGAACAGGTGTACGATCGCCGTCATGGAGCTGGTGGAGCACAGGTGGCATTGTGGGGCCAGCGGTTGGATTCTGCGGGATGTCTTCCTGCGCTCCAACCCAGAAGCTGGCCAGTGGGAAGTGGAAGAGCGCGTTCCGATCGGTCGCGGTGGCCTCACCCGCTCGACCGTCCGGGAGTTCGCGACCGAAGACGAAGCGTGGCGCATCCTCAACGGACTCACCGCGATCGGCACATGGCAGAGCCTCGGTGTCGATCGTTACAGCTATAGCTAGACGTGTTACCCGGGGTCGTTCCGGGGGGAATGTGATGGCCGGTCTCCACGCGGGGACCGGCCATCACATTGTCACGGCTGGACATGGAGAAGGGCCGATCCCCATTGCTGGAAACCGGCCCTTGACCTGCTGGTGCGCCCGAAGGGACTCGAACCCCTAACCTTCTGATCCGTAGACCCGTCCTAGTCGATCAGCGGGACAGGTGGAGGGGTCGCAGGCTCGGTCTGGTCGTGTACCGCGTAGCTCGCGGAAGCACCTTGCTGGGGTCACGCGGGGGTCAGGTTTTTTAGCGTGATAGGCGTACCTGTTCCCCGTCTGCCGTCGGCCCGCACACCGTGGTCCTGGTTTCTGCCGGCACCGCCACCACCGACGGGGCGTGAGGTGACCGCGCAAGGCTGGCGGTGCCGGCAGAAACCAGGAAGTCTCCGACCGGGCCGATGGTAGGCGGGGAACCTCCCCGGAGCCGGAGCGCTTGAGGGGTTTGACCTTCAGGAGAGCTTGGATTGCTCAGGTGACGGCGTGGCGGGAGCAACGGTCAGGTCCGTCGATCAGGTCCGCAAAAGTAAGAGCACATGAAGTCTTGCTGGCGGTAAAGGCAGATAACTACTACAACCTTTACCCCCTCCCTCCCCCTAAAGATCATCCTGGGGTTGAGGTTCTGGAGCTGCGGCAACGCGTTGCCGATGGCCGCGCGGGCTGCTCAGTCGATCATCGGGCGCATGGTCGTGGCGTCAACCGTATTGATCGATGAGGCGTGATGGGTGTCGTGTTCCTGCTGGTCGTGGCGATGCTGGACCCGGCCCGGGTCGGTCGCCCAGCGCGCGGAACGCTGGCGCAGGGCGAGCCGAACCCGGGCGCGGTCCGCTTGCGGGCCGCCTTGACCTCGTAAGGAAAATTTCGACAGACCACAACAGGCTCTATCGATCTTCTTGGGCTGACGAAATTGACAGAGCTTCGGATGGTTGGACTGGCAAGCCTTGCGCTGGTTCGGTCGCGCACCTGCATGAGCTGGCTGAGCTGCTACATGCCCAGAATGCTCTCGCGGTGCTGCCATGCAAGCTCGATACATCCCGCTCCCGCCGGAGCGATCATCCCGCTGTTCATGATGCTCTCGATGCCCTCGGCGGTGAAGGGAACTCGCTGGTTGATGACGGTTCCTTCGTCGTTGACCTCGACGAAGTCATGTGCGAGGTCGTCGAACACGTCGGCATCGAAGACGACCACTGTGAGTATCTCGCCGACGAGGGTCAGCGCGTCGAGGGCGACTCCTAAGCACAAGGCTCTGACTCGACCTTCTGCTCGTGCAGCGTCAAGCGATAGGAACGGTTCCTGGTCGTAGCTGACGGGTTGCCCGCTGCCCTCGTGCTCTGGGTTGCCGAAGAGTTCTTCGGAGTACTCACGCTGAGTGTTGCGCCACAGGTCGAAGTCTGTGTTCAGCGCGGATGGCAGGACGCTGGATGGCTGGAACACGCCCGATGGGATGACCTGAAGCATGCCGCCTGCTACCGCTACTCGGCGTGGATCACGCTTGTGCAGGATGAAGCTGGCGCCGTCCGGACCTTGCCGAATCGTCAGAGTGTCGATAGACGGGAGCAACGGACGCCGGCCGAAGTCGAAAGGGCTGCCGATGAGCTTGCGGAACGGCAGATCCCGCATCACCGGTGGCTTGGTGCCGATCGAGCCGTCTCCATCGAGGTGTACGAACGCGGTCTCATGGGCGAGTGCCTCGTACGTGTCGACGCCCGCAAAGTAGGTGCTCGGGCCGAACCTCATCGCCCCCTTGCCTACGGTCCATTCGAGGTCGAGCATCCGCCAGCACGGGCGGCTCTCGAACAAGCGGGGTGGGTCGAGGTCACGGACTGCTTGCGTGTATCGCGGGTAGTGGCGGGTCAGGTTTGAACGCGGCCTGACGTTGTCTGATTCCTGTTCGGTCCCGTTGATCGCAGGTTCCGGCGGTGCGGCGTCGTAGGTGAGTTCGATGTCCGCTAGGTCGACAGGTTCGTCGGGGAGCCAGCCTGGGGCGGTGAGTAACCCGGTGCGGCCGAGACGCACGCTGCTGTCGTAGACCTGTGCTGCCAACTGCGTTAGTCCGGGCCGCTGGGCGTTCATCGCGCGTCGGGTACGTCGCCATGCATCCTGGCTGTGCACCACACGAGGGTCTAGGTCCACGTCCTCAACTTCCGCGTAGGCGTACTTTGCTGGCTCTGGTCTAACGGTCTTCGGCTCTTCGCGGTGAAGGTGTAGGCCGAGTTCATCGACGGTGACGCTGAACACTTCTGCCAGGAGCCGACGGTAAAGCGGTGAAGGGGTGGCATACCCCCGTTCCCAGCGGCTAACCGCGTTCGACGTGACGACCTGGCCCGCGCGGCCGTCGCGGTTGGCGATGTCGTTCATGCGCTCTGCCACATCCTGCTGAGACAACCCTGCTGCGGTGCGGAGGTTGTACAACGTGCCGTTGGGAGATGCGTTCCCGGTCATCGACGTATCCCTAGATAGGCATTGATTAGGCACTCCGTAGGCAGGCTACGGGCGTCAGGCTCTTGCTGCCTACCCGCTGCCGTGGACGTGCCGCGTGAATGCTGTTCTGATATGCCTGCTGAGCTGGTGTTCTTAAAGCATGACGAACCCGAGCCGGGCCGCGACCCTGAGTCAACGAATCGAGGAGTTGGCCGACCTCGTCAACACTCTGACCAACCGCGTTGCCGCACTTGAGGACGCTACTTTCGAGCAGCCTCGATCGCAGTTACCCGCTGCTCAAGGCTCCGTAGCTGAGCAAGTACGTCGTCAAGGCGCTCAATGAGGTCGCCTTCCTCCGCCTCGCTCACATCGGCCGCAGGCTCGCCAACGAACACGCCTCGGCCCTTCCACGAGACGAGTAGGCCTTCGGCCTTTAAGACGCGCAGCGCCTGCCAGATCGTCATCGGTGCTACGCCGTACGCCTCGGAGAGCAGTCGGGCTGACCTGATGCGATCACCGGTCTTGAGAGTCCCGGCGGCGATCGAAGCTCGGATGTCATCTGCGATCTGCACATACGGGGGCCGTGGATCGTTGGCCAGGATCTTCGACTCGGACATGGACCAAGGTTACCGACCTAGACAAGCCTAGTCACCTAAAGGTATCTAATAATCTTGGCAACCTATCTAGACAGGCCTAGCAACGTCGCGCTATGGTCTAGACACCACTAGATAAGTTCGGCCCCGTCGGGAGGCAACCCAACGAGGCCAGCGCACCGAAGTCTCCTCGCGAAAGGACTGGTTCGATGCTCGTTCAGTCTACCGCTCCGGCGGTAACCCAGCTCAAGCCCCTTCGTCTTAACTTCGCTCAGACGTGTATCTGGTGCTCGACCCGGTGGTGTGAGTCGGCCAGGTGTGTCGAGGTGCACGAGGCGTCCGCCTGGATGATCTGCCCGACCTGCGACGGTGGCACCGAAGCTCCGCACGGTCTGGAGGGCGAGGCCTGCCACTGCGTGTGGGGTCTCGTCGAGGCTGCCTTCTCGGCCGTCGTACCCGAGGTTGCCCGTACCGAGCCGGACCGTGTTGCCGCACAGCCGCGCAAGCTCGCTCATCCGCGTCCGGCGCCTCGTGAGCCGTTGACGTTCCATGCTGAGGCTCCCCACGTCTCGACGAACGAGGTCTACGTGCACAGGTCCGGCCCGGCGCGGATGGTCTCCGGCCCGGTCATGGACAAGCGGTAGCCGCGTCCTCGTCCCGGTCCTCGTCCCCACATCGACGGACGGCAGCTCAACGCGCCGTCGCACCCCGAACTCCGGACCTCGCTCCGTGACACCCGGACAGCCCTGAAGGGAGGTGCCCCGTGACCACTGCGCTCAAAACCCAGCCCCACCCGATCGACGATGCTCAGCGTGACCTGACCCGGGCCCTCCTCGAAGGGCTGTCCGGACTCACCCTCGCCGACAACAACCCCGACACCGCCGCGCTCTTCGACCGGGCCAGCAAGCCCGGCTTCGGTCGCTGGTTCGAGCACGCCGGACGTGCCCGCGGCTGCACCCAACCCGTCCGCCTACGCGGCGAAGTCCTCACGGTCGAAGCGGGAACCGGGCGGCTCCTCGAACGGTTCACGACCGACGACCTTCCCGACGGTGTGCTCTACAAGCCTTGCGGCACAAGGCTTTCGTCGCGGTGCCCGTCATGCGCGGAGGTGTACCGGTGGGACTGCTACCAGCTCATCAAATCCGGACTCGCCGGTGGCAAAGGCGTCCCTGAGAGCGTGGCGACGCATCCGGCTGTGTTCGTCACGCTCACCGCGCCGTCGTTCGGGAAGGTCCACGCGCAGCTATTCACCAACGCGGGCAAGCCCAAGCCCTGCCAGGCGCGCAGCAACCGCCCGAAGTGCGAGCACGGCAAACCGGCGTACTGCATGGCCCACCACGGCGACGACGACCGGCGCATCGGACAGCCCTTGTGCCTGGAGTGCTACGACTACCCCGGGCACGTCATGTTCAACTACCTGTCCGCCCGGTTGTGGGACCGGACCATGCTCCGGATCCGTCGTGCCCTCGGTGCTGCCGGGAACAGCCCGCTGCGGCTGCGGTACGTGAAGGTCGCGGAGTTCCAGCGGCGCGGCGTCGTGCACCTCCACGCCCTGCTCCGCCTGGACGGGTACGACCCCGACCGCCCGGACGCGATCCTGCCTCCTCCGGTCGGGGTCGACCCGGACGGCAACACCGTGCAGCTCTACACCTCGCACGGCTTGAAGCGGGTCGTCGACGACGCCGTGGCCGGCGCTTTCCTGCGGACCGAACCCGACCTGATCCAGCCCGCCGGATGGCGGCTCGCCTGGGGAGGCCACAACAAGACGATCCCGATCACGTCCGGGCTGCCCGGTGGGGAGATGACCGAGCGGCACGTCGCCGGGTACCTCGCCAAGTACGCGACGAAGTCCACCGAGACCTGCGGTGTCGTCGCGGGGCGGATCGACGGCGAGACCATCGACGCGTACACGAACCTCGGCCGTCACGTACACCGCCTGATCAGCATGTGCTGGTCCATGGGTGCGGACCCTCAGTGGTCGGGGATGCGGAGGTCGGCGCACAAGTTCGGGTTCGGCGGGCACTTCCACACCAAGTCCCGCAAGTACTCGACCACCATGGCCGCGCTGCGCAAAGCACGCCGACCCGGCAACCGGCCCCGCCTCACCTCGGTCGGCGACGTGGACCCGGTCCTCACCGCCGAGCAGCTCCGCGACGACGCCGAAGCGACCCTCGCCGTGGCGACCTGGCAGCACGTCGGCAACGGCTGGCGCACGACTGCCGATGCTGCTCTCGCCGCGATGGCCGCTGATGCCGCACGCCAGAGAAGACCACAGGTGAACAGGCCGGACATCGGCTGAGCGACCAGGGGAGGGAGTTGGGCATGGATCGGTTTTTGACCATGGATGAGGCGGGGAGCCTTCTCGGCGTCTCGCGGTGGACGGTCTTTCGTCTCGCCAAGCAACGCAAGCTCGTGGCCGTCACGGTCTCGACCCGGGCGCGGCGGATTTCTGAGGCTTCCGTCCGGATCTACATGAACCGCCTAGTTGAGGAGTCATCCTGATGCCAACCGTGACCGCAGCACCCGACGAGGACCCTCCGGGCCGCCGTGCTCGGAGTAGACGCAACGGCGAGGGTTCGATTCGCCAGCGCAAAGACGGCCGGTGGGAGGCTCGGGTCTGGGTCTTCTCGACCGATGGGTCGGAGGTGCGGCGCAGCGTCTACGGGGACTCGTGGGACGAGGCGCATGAGGCGATGATCAAGCTTCAGTCCGACAAGATGGCCGGAGTACGGATTCCGGCCAGCGCGGACACGGTCGGCGACTACCTGGCGTACTGGCTGTCGCAGATCGCGGAGCCTCGGGTGCGCCCGTCGACCATGGCCAGCTACCGGTGGTTGATCACCACCTACGTGCTGCCGTACCTCGGCTCGAAGAAGCTCGCCCGGCTACGGCCTGCCGACATCCGGACGTTCCTCAACCGGCTCAAGGGCGTCTGCCAGTGCTGCGCGCTGGGGAAGGACAAGCGTCGGGTCGAGCGTGGGCAGGCTGCCCGGTGTTGCGCGTTGACGCCTCGGCAGTGCTGCGAGGGCTTCCTGTCGGACGGCTCGGTCCGCTACGCGCATCGGTTGGTGCGGGCCGCGCTGCAAGACGCGATCGTGGATGAGTTGATCGCTACGAATCCGGCTCGTCACCTGCGGATCTCTCACCGGTACCGGCCGAAGTTCACGCCGTGGTCGGCCGATGAGGCGCGGAGCTTCTTGAAGGTGGCCCGGGAGGATCGCTGGTACGCGCTGTACTCGGTGGCTCTCGCGCTGGGGCTGCGCAGAGGCGAAGCGCTGGGACTGCGGTGGGTCGACGTCGATCTGATCGACAACGTGATCAGCATTCGCCGGACATTGCAGCGGGTCAACGGGCAGTTGACCAACGGGCCGGTCAAGACGGAGTCCTCGGATCGCAAGGTCGGCGTGCCCGCTGCGCTGGCCCGGGTGCTGACGCTGCACAAGGCGGAGCAGGCGCGAGAGCGCAAGATCGCGAAGAAGTGGACCGATCACGGGATGGTCTTCACGACGAAGCTCGGGACGCCGATCGAGCCGCGCAACCTCAACCGTCACTTTGATCAACTGTGCGAACGGGCGGGAGTCCCCCGGATCCGGTTTCACGATCTCCGGCACTCCTGCGCAACGATCTTGTACGACCAGGGCGTGCCGATCGAGAACATCCAGGACGTGCTCGGGCACAGCTCGCCGACGATCACCAAGACGATCTACGTCGAGGCAACACGCAAGATCCAGCGTGATGCTGTCGACCGACTGGATTTCCTGTTCGACGACTGACCGTAGGGGTCAAATCTGGGGGTAAACGTGATCAAGGGCCGGTATTCCAGTGACGGAAAACCGGCCCTTGGCCTGCTGGTGCGCCCGAAGGGACTCGAACCCCTAACCTTCTGATCCGTAGTCAGATGCTCTATCCGTTGAGCTACGGGCGCAGGTGCTTGACCAGTTTACACAGACCCTTTCGGACCCGTTAATCGGGTTTCCCCGATCAGGTCGAGCGCGGAGACTCCGGGATTCGAACCCGGGAGGGGCTTTAAGACCCCAACCGCATTAGCAGTGCGGCGCCATAGACCGAACTAGGCGAAGTCTCCCGGATGGCTGTAAGACCATCGCCGGACGAGGATACCCTGCCCCCTCATGGTGGAGCAAAGCGACTTACCCACCGCCGACCGGACCGGCGTGTGCGGAGTGTGTCACGAGGTCACCGCAGGTGGCGCTCGATCGGTACCCTGCGGTCACGGGGAAGTACCAGGCTCGGCCGAGCCGTCCTCGCACCATGTCGTCTTCTCCCCCTTCGAGGACCCCATGAACGCGAAATCACTCCGCCGGGCCTGCGCCGTCGCGCTCGCCTCGGCGATGACCCTGCTCGGGCTCTTCGTCCCGGGCGCTCCCGCACACGCAGCCGCGCCGGGCAGCATCACCGGCGTACTCACCAGGAACGGGGTGCCCGTCGGCATGGCTTGGGTGACGGCCCAGGGTGACGACGGCTACGGCACCGACTACACCAAGGGTGACGGCAGCTTCCGGATCACCGATCTCGCTGCCGGTGCCTACCAGCTCAGCTTCAACGCCCCCGACCACTTCGAGCAGTGGAGCCACGGCAAGACCTCCGCGGCGACCGCCGACCCGATCACGGTCAAGGCAGGCGCCAACACGGTCGTCAACGAGGCACTGCTGCCGGGCGCGACGATCACCGGCAAGCTGGTCGACGCCGACGGCAACGGCGTGCAGACCGGCATCTCGCTCGTGACGGGCACCGACGAGTGGGACGGGGTGGCCTCGGCCTACACCTACGACGGCAGCTTCAGCCTCACCGTGCTGCCGGGCACCTACAAGCTGCGCTTCGACGACGGCGTGCAGGAGCAGTGGGCGCACAACGCGCGTACCTTCGCCACTGCCACGCCGATCGTGGTCGGCTCGATCGGCGAGACCATCACGGTCGACGAGACCAGGCTGCCCACCGGGCGTCTCGCCGGACGCTTCACCGAGGGCGGCGCCGGGGTCGCGGGGGTGGACGTCCAGCTCGACTCGGCATCGAGCGACTATCTCGCGACGACCACCGACGCGAACGGCTACTACGCCTTCGAGCACGTCTTCGGCGGTGCCTACAAGGTCTCCTTCGCGAAGTGGGACGACGAGGACCCGACCCAGCGGTTCCAGCAGTGGGCCTACGGCAAGGTCAGCCTCCAGACGGCCGAATCCGTCACGGTGGTCCCCGGTTCGACCACGACCGTCAACGACTCGCGGCTGCCCACGGGCAGCGTGAAGATCACCGCGAAGGACGCCAGGACCGGTGCGGTGATCAATGATTTCTGGGCGTACGGCGGCGTCCGGTCCGGCGACACGACGAATGGAGCGGTGATCCTCGAGAACGTCGCCATCGGGAGTTACCAGATGGTGATCGGCGGCGCCGGTTACAAGATCCTTGAGAACGTGCCGCTCACGGTCACCGAGGGCGTGCAGACGATCCTCACGGTCCAGCTCGTGCCCTACTCGAAGATCAAGACGAAGGTCGTCGACGCCAAGACCGGCGCGCCCGTCCAGGGTGTCTGCGTCTTCGACACCCAGCCGGGCTTCGCTCGTACCCCCGATGGTTGCGGTGACCCGGAGCGCTACAGCAACGCTGCCGGCGAGGTCACGGTCAACCTGGAGAGCCCGGGCTCCTACCAGCTCTTCGCGCTCCCGCGGCAGGCACCCGGCTACGGCGCCCAGTGGGTCGGAGTCAACGGCGGCACGGGTGACCAGCAATCGGCCAGGCTCACCACGGTCGCCGACGGCGCCACGGTCACGGTTCCGCCGATCAAGCTGGACAAGGCCGGCGTGATCACGGGCAAGGTGACGAGCCAGACCGGCCAGCGGATCCGGTTCGGGGCGGTTGGACTCTTCCCGGAGTATTTCAACGTGGGCGGCAACATCGCCGACGCCGAACTGGACAGCAACGGCAACTACCGGATCGACTTCCTCGGGCCCTACCAGTGGCCGCTGATGTTCCGGGGGGCCGACCACGCCACGCAGTGGAGCGGCACGACGGGCAACCGGCTCGTCGCGTCGAAGATCAAGGTCACGTCGGGCAAGACCACGACGTACAACTACCAGCTCCGGACCGGCCGGGCCGTCGTGTTCACGGTGACCGACCGCAACGCCGGCGGCTTCGTCGTCCTGCACGACGCCGTGAGCGGCGATTACGTCAGCGCGGGCTGGGCGGACAACGGCTCGCCGACGATGACGATGCACGTCCTGAGCGGGGAGCCGATCAAGGTCGCCTGGCTCGGCGGCGCCGGGTGGGAGTGGTTCGGAGGCACCAACTTCGCCAGTGCCTGGAGCTTCGTCCTGGCCCGACCGGCCTATCAGATCTCGCTGGACCACCCGGTGCGCCCACCGACACAGCGGCGTGAGTCGGGCCCGGTCGGCCCCTACCCCCCGGTGCGCGGTTCCCGCGCTGACAGCTCAGCCTGTAAGCCGTCGCCGGGCGGGTGCCGCACCCGCGGTGCCCGCCCGGCGATCGTCGGACAGGCGCCGGATCAGTGCTCGCTGAAGGCGTCGTAGCGGATGCGCATCGAGGAGACCTGCAGCTCGGTGAGGCTGCGCAGAGTGCTGCGGACCATCGGGGGCGACCCCGAGACGTAGAAGTCGTGCTCCTGCCACGGTCCGAACCGGGTCACCGCTTCACTGATCAGCCCTTCTTCGCCGCCCCAGCCCGGATCGGCCGAGCAGACCGGCACGAGCTGCAGCCACGGATAGGCAGCCGCCATCCGCTGCAGGGCCGGCAGGTCGTAGAGGTCGTCGCGGTCGCGAGCGCCGATGAAGACGTGCACCCAGCGAGTGCGGTTGAAGGTCGCGAGCTCCTCGATGAGCGACTTGATCGGCGCCAGTCCGGTCCCGCCCGCCACCATGACGATGTCGTGCGCGGAGCGGCGGTTGAGCGTCATCGAGCCCATCGGGGCGGCTACCCGGAGCAGATCGCCGACCTTGCTGCGCCGGACCAGCGCGCCGGAGACCCAGCCCGCGCCGAGAGCCCGGACGTGCAGGTCGAAGGAGCCGTCCTCGCGGGGGGCGTTCGCGATCGAGTAGGTCCGCCACACCCGGGGGTGGTATTGCGGGCACTCCACGCTCAGGTACTGGCCCGGCCGGAACTCCAGGCTGCCCAGCGGACGGACGGTGATGACTCCGATGTCACGGGACCGCCGCTCGTGCCGGACCACCTCGGCGTGCCACCACGGCGGGTTGGGGTCCGCCTCGGCCCCGGCCAGCATCTTGCGGGCGATGACGTCGTAGGCGTCCCGCCAGGCCTGGTCGTACTCGGGGGTCCACTCGTCCCGGGCGAAGGCGCGCAGGGACTCGATCAGCGCGCTGCCGATCACCTCGTACTGGTCCGGGGTGACGTGGAACTTCCGGTGGTCCCGGCCCAGCGCCCGCAGGTACTCGTCGAACCTGTCCGGGTCGTCGACGGTCTGCACCGCGGTGACGATCGCGCCGAGCAGCCGAGCACGCTGAACGTCCATCGTGACCGGGAAGAGCTCCCGCAGATGTGGATGATTCAGGAAGATACGCGCGTAGAAGTAGCCGGAGAGCTTGTCCTGCTGCTCCTCGACGAGAGTCCAGGACTCCTTCAACAACCGTTGCAGATCCGACACATAACGACCTTGCCCACAGACAGTGACGGTCAGTCGCACACAATGTGCGATTCCCCGTGAATCACCTTCCGTTCGCGCGTGCGCGTCGGCAAGGTGACACGCCTAAAGTGTGCGGGTGGAAACCACCGTACGCAGGCGGCATGAGGTGCTGCTCGTCCTCGGGCTCTCGCTGGGGCAGTCGGCCGTCTACTCCGTCGTCTCGCTCATCGCGAAGCTCACCAAGGACCAGGAGCTCAGTTCCCAGCAGGCGACGCTCAACCCGTCGCAGGCGCCCGGTCGACCGTGGCTCGACCTCTCTCTCCAATTGCTCGGGATCCTCTTCGCACTCGTGCCGGTCGGGATGGCGTACCACCTGCTGGGGCGCGACCCGGGGCGGCCGCGACTGGTGCTGGGGCTGGACCGGCGGCGGCCGCTGCTGGATCTCGGTGGTGGAGCCGCGCTCGCCGCGGTGATCGGCCTGCCGGGCCTCGGGCTCTACCTGCTCGCCCGCGAGCTGGGGCTCAACGCGACGGTGGTGCCGGCGGCGCTCGGCGAGGTCTGGTGGGCGGTGCCGGTGCTGATCCTCGCGGCGCTGGAGAACGCGCTGCTGGAGGAGATCATCGTCGTCGGCTACCTGATGACCCGGCTGCGGCAGCTCGCCTGGTCGCCGGTCGCGGTCATCGCGGCGAGCGCGCTGCTGCGCGGCTCCTACCACCTCTACCAGGGGTTCGGTGCATTCGTCGGCAACGCCGTCATGGGCGTGATCTTCGCGCTCGTCTTCCTGCGGACGAGGCGGGTCGGGCCGCTGATCGTCGCGCACACCCTGCTCGACGTGGTCGCTTTCGTCGGTTACGCGATATTGCGGGATGTGCTGCCCTTCCTCCGGTAATGCCGCGATATTCGGCAGCACCGAGCCTCCGGCATCGAACTATTCGCCGATATCTGGCCGTCCGACGGATGGGTCACCCAGGTTGATCGACATACGTTCATGCCAACGTGGATGCCCGACGGAGCGCGTCCACTGGAGGCAGGAGGTTACCCCTCGTGAGAATCTCGCGACTGGCCGGCAAGAAGTCGGCCATGTTCGCACTCGCCGCTCTATCCACGGCGTTCGTAGCCGCAGGTAACGGCAGTGCACAGGCGGCTCCATCGGGATCCGCGGCAACCAAGATCTACATCGTACAGACCGCGGGCGAGCCGGCGGGCACCTACGCCGGTGGTGTCGCGGGCTACGCCGCCACCAAACCGGCCGAGGGCGAGCGGTTCGACAACACGTCGGCCGCGGCGAAGGCCTACACGGGCCTGCTGCGGACGCGGCACGACAACGTGCTGCGCTCGGTCGGCGCGGCCGACCGCAAGCGTGGCGACCTCTCGACCGTGCTCAACGGTTTCGTGGCCGAGCTCACCGATGCTCAGGCTGCCAAGCTCGCCAAGACCTCCGGTGTGGTGAAGGTCTGGGAGAACGAGATCCGCACGGTCGACACCACCGCGACGCCCAGGTTCCTCGGTCTGACCGGGGACAACGGGGTGTGGAAGAAGAAGTTCGGCTCCACCGACAACGCGGGCGCCGGCATCATCGTCGGCGTCATCGACTCGGGTATCTGGCCGGAGAACGCCGCCTTCGCACCGCTGCCCACCCCGCGCTGGGACCAGTGGCTCATCAACGCGAAGTGGCACGGCACCTGCGACCCGGGCGCCGAGTCCCCGATCGCGTGCAACAACAAGCTGATCGGCGCGCGCTACTACGCGGGCTACGGCAACTCGGTGATCGACGACGAGTTCGTCGGCCCGCGTGACCTCAGCGACCACGGCACGCACACCGCCTCGACCTCGGCGGGCAACACCGATGTCCCGGCAACGATCAACGGCGGCTCCGTGGGCTCCGTCAGCGGCATCGCGCCCGCTGCCCGCATCGCCGTCTACAAGGTGCTGTGGGAGAAGGAGGACCGCACGGGCGCCAGCGGCACCACCGCCGGCATCGTGCAGGCCATCAACGACGCCGTCGCCGACGGTGTCGACGTCATCAACTACTCGATCTCGGGCTCGACCGACGACATCGTCGGACCGGACGAGGCGGCGTTCCGCAACGCCGCGGCCGCCGGTGTCTTCGTCTCCACCTCCGCCGGCAACAACGGCGACAACGGTCCGTCGACGGTCGCGCACAACGCGCCGTGGACCATGACGGTGGCGGCGAGCACGCACGACCGGGGCAACCAGAAGACGGTCACGCTGGGCAACGGCTCCAGCTACACCGGCGTCGGCGTCGTGCCGGGCGCGGTCGCCTCGACCGGGCTCGTCGACTCCGAGTTCATCCCGGCCGCCGGCCAGACCGCGGCGAATGCCCGGCTCTGCATGCCCGGCTCGATCGATCCCGCGCTCGCCGCAGGCAAGATCGTCATTTGTACGCGTGGCGTCAACGCCCGCGTGGAGAAGAGTGCCGTCGTCGGGGCCGCCGGTGGTGTCGGCACGATTCTGGTGAACCCGGCGGTGCAGTCGCTCAACGGTGACTTCCACGCCGTACCGACCGTCCACCTCGGACCCGTCGAGGGCAACGCGATCAAGGCCTACGCGGCCGGCGCCGGTGCCTCGGCGACGGCGAGCTTCTCCATCACGGACCCGACCCCGGTCGTCGCCCCGACGATGGCGGGCTTCTCGTCCTACGGCCCGGCCGTCGCCGGTGGCGGTGACCTGCTCAAGCCGGACATCACCGCGCCCGGCGTCGACATCATCGCCGCCGTGTCGCCCGCCGAGGGCGGCAACAACTTCGACGCGCTCTCCGGTACGTCGATGTCGGCACCGCACGTCTCCGGTATCGCGGCGCTCCTCATGAGCAAGCACCCGCTGTGGACGCCGATGATCGTCAAGTCGGCGATCATGACCACCGCGTACCAGACCGACAACCAGGGCGCCCCGATCCAGCGGCCGCCGACAGTGGCGAACCCGCTGAACTACGGCGCCGGACACATCAGCCCGGCCGCCTCGTTCGACCCGGGCCTCGTCTACACCTCCGGTCCGAAGGACTGGGACGCGTACGCCTGCGCCATCGGCCAGATCCCGGCCTCGGGCTGCGCCTCGGTGCCCGTGATCGACCCGAGCGACCTGAACTACCCGTCGATCGCCGTCGGGGACCTCACAGGCTCGCAGAAGATCAAGCGGACCGTCACCAACGTGACGCTCCTGCCCGCGATCTACAAGGCCACCGCGGTGGCGCCGCCGGGCTTCACCGTCAAGGTGACCCCGTCGACGCTGGTGCTGCTGCCGCTGCAGTCGCAGGCGTTCACGGTGGAGATCACGCGTACCACCGCCGCTCAGCACGCCTGGGCGTTCGGTTCGCTCACCTGGAACCAGACGGCCCTGGGCACGCACTCGGTCCGCAGCCCGATCGCGGTCCGGCCGGTTCCGCTGGCCGCACCGACCGAGCTGGTCACGAGCGGTTCCGGCACCACCGTCAAGGTCAAGGGCGGCTTCGCCGGCACCCTCACCACCACCGTCGCGGGCCTCGTGCCGGCGACGATCACCGGTGGCGTGCTCGACCCGGACGGACCGGACTTCAACACCAACGCACCGGCTGCCAGCAGCCGCACCGCGAAGGTGACGATCACGGTTCCGGCCGGCGGTCTCGGCCGGGTCGGCACCTATGACGCCGACTACATGGGCGGCACCGACATCGACGTGTTCACCTACCTGGCGGGCACTGCGACGACGGCCGGCCAGAGCGCCGGGGGGACCGCTCAGGAGATCGTGACCCTGGGCCCGGGCAGCTACGACATCTACTACTCGCTCTTCGACGCAGCCGCGCCGACGACGATCAAGGGACACTCGTTCGTGCTCGACGGCACGGCGGCGGGCAACTTCACCGCCACTCCGGCCAGCGCTCCGATCACGGTCAAC
Source organism: Allocatelliglobosispora scoriae (assembly GCF_014204945.1). Classification (NCBI taxonomy): domain Bacteria; kingdom Bacillati; phylum Actinomycetota; class Actinomycetes; order Micromonosporales; family Micromonosporaceae; genus Allocatelliglobosispora; species Allocatelliglobosispora scoriae. The sequence goes on along the minus strand of NZ_JACHMN010000002.1, from coordinate 3,712,923 downwards.
GGCACGGTCACCCTCACCGTGGCGTGGACCGGACTCACCCCCGGCACCCGCTACCTGGGGACGCTCAGCTACGGCGACGGGACGTCGGTCGTGGGCAGCACGATCGTCACGGTGAACAGCTAAGAAGCACCGGTAAGGAAGGGGCGCCGCGGTCCGCGGCGCCCCTTCTCTATGCCTGGTACTGCCAGGGCTGGCCGGACGAGTGGTGGCGCTCCAACGGGATCAGCTCCGCGTCCTGCGGCATCCGGTCCAGGTAGAGGCGCCCGTCGAGGTGGTCGACCTCGTGCTCGACGAGGCGCGCGAGGCCGCGCTCGAAGGTGCTCACCACCCGGCCGCCGTCGAAGCGCTGGTGCTCCACCTCGATCCGCAGCGGGCGCGGCACGAGACCGCGCAGGTCGAAGAAGGACAGGCATCCCTCGATCTGCTCGTCGATCTCGGTCGAGACGCCGACGATCCGAGGGTTGAGCAGCACGAACGGCTCCCCCGACCCCGGTGGCAGCACGACGGCGATCGCCGCGTCGACACCGATCTGCACCGCGGCGAGCCCGAGGCCCTTGCCGAAGTCGTGCAGCCGCGAGATGTGGCCCAGGGCCTCCTGCAGCCTGCCCACCGTCGCCCGGGCGAGAACCTCCTCGTCGGGCAGGGCGAGCCGTCGGGCACTGCCGCGCAGCTCCGCGCCGCCCAGCCGGTCCTGCCGGGCAGCGCCGGCGGTGAGGGGCGCGTCGCCGGTCTCGGGGAGGGGCCATTGGCGTACGCCGACGGCTGCCATCCGCGCACCCGGAGTCACCTGGGTGTTCCCGCCGATCGCGGGCGGTGCCGACGGCACCGCCCGGAAGCGCCACTGCAGCCGGAAGCGGGCGTTGAGGGTCGGGTTGTCGGTGGTCCAGGTGAAGACCGACCGGTCACCCTCCGACTCCTTCTCAATGGGGGTACGCAGCGGAGCCTCCTCCGCCGACATGGAGGTCTCGATGCCCCACACCTGCGGATCCAGCGCGGCGGGCAGGTCGATGCGGACCGTCATCCGGCGGGTGGGCAGCCGGACCGCACGCTGGAACCAGTTGCCCCACTTGTCCTCGCCGACCCGGTAGGAATAGGTGATCATCGTGCGCTCACCCGGGTAGAGCGGGAAGCGGCCGTCCTCGTTCTCGAAGAGGAGCCAGACCTCCTTGAAGGCGTCGCGGTCCTGCTTGACCCGCCAGCGCATCGACTCGGCCACTCCCGTGTCACCGCAGGAGGCCTGGATGTCGAGCTCGGCGATGGTGAGCGGGTGGTCGCGGTGATGCTGGTTGGACCGGCTCGGGTCACCCGGGTAGCGGTCGACCGCGACCCGGATGAGATATCTGCTCACCGGCTCGCGCCCCGCGTTGTAGAGCGAGCGCCGCACCGTCGTGGCATAGCCGCCGTCGAGATAGGCCAGGGAGGCCTCCTCCTGCTCCACCACGAGGCCCGTGCCCGGCGGGAGCCACTGCTGTGGCACCTGGGCATCCCGGGTCACCAGGGTGGTCAGGGTGCGGCCGTGCCGTGCCTCGTCGAAGTCCTGGAAGCGCTGCCAGATCGCCCCGTCGGCGCCGAGCACCATGTCGGCACGCCGGGCGAAGTCCTCGGTGGGTCGGTGGCGCCGCCCCTCCACGTGACTCACGTAGGACGGGTCGAAACCCATCAGCCCCGCGAGCTGCTTCTTCGACATGCCTCTCTCGACCCGCCATCGGGCCAACTCGGTAGCGAACGCTTCTGCCGACCGCTCCACGCCGGACGTGGTCATGCGTTCACCTCCGCGAACAGATAGTCCAGTTTCCGGCTCTTCCACTCCCTATAAAACGTAGTGTTTTGTACCCGACAAATGCATTGACAGTTTTTGGAACCGATCATCAAGAACAGCGGGACATGAGTCGGATTTCCGGGGACACTCGGCGTGTAACCGTTAGGCGGAGTGGTAAGGCTAACCTTAGTCAGCTAGGCTGGCGGTGCTCCAAGGCTTCAGTTACTCCTGGAAGAAGGTGTGCGGGGATGACGGCTCCTGCGTTCGCGGCGACGCGAGCACCGGCCCGTACCCTGAGCTGCACTGTGCCCGAACTGCACAACTTCGCCTGGGAGCCGATCGAGGCAGCCCTCTCCGCGATGCGTTCGCACGCCGGTGAGGCATCGACCGCCGGGCTCGCGACGCCTTTCTTCGCCGCCGACCGCACCGACTGGACGCCCGCGGCGACACTCGTCAGCGGCGACTCGCTCACCGCGCTCCTCGACGTCGCCGCGCACCGCTGGTCGGCCGCGCCTCACGCCGCCGCAGCGCTGGCCTGGAAGAGCTACAGCTACTGGGCGTCGCTGCCGATCGTGCTCGGCTGGGCCTCGGCCCGCCGGGTTCCCCTGCTCACCGCCGGGCAGACGCTGGTGCGGCTCAGCGGCGGCGAGATGCGCTTCGCCGGTGCCGCCCCCGACTGGGCGGTGCTCCCCGACGACCCGTTCGCCATGGTGGCCCCGGTCTGGGCCGACGGCGCAAAGGTGATCATCGCCCCCGACGAGGAGGCGCTGCTGCGGATCGTCCGGGAGACGCTGCTCGACCAGCACCTCGACCCGCTGCTCGACGGCATCCGCGAGCGGGTGCGGATCGGCCGCCGGACCCTGCTGGGCTCGGTCGCGTCAGGCATCTCCTACGGCATGATCCGGGCCGAGGTCGGCCTGCCCTGCGGCACCCAGGAGTCCCTGGCGAGGCTGCTCACCGCGCTCGACCTGGACGACCTGGTCGAGGTCTCCGCCGAGGCCGACGGGCTCGCCGTGCGACGCAAGACCTGCTGCCTCGCGTTCACCCTCGACCAGCCCAAGGTCTGCTCCGGCTGCTGCATCCGCTAGCTCCCGCTCCCGGCCACTGCTCGCTGCGTGCCCAAGATCGCCGCAACTCTTCAAGAGTTGGTCCTATGGGAAGCCCGCGCTCAGCTCGGTGGACGACTGCGGGCCGCCCCCTGTGGTGGGGACGGCCCGCATCTGATCGGTCAGGGGCCTGGCACCCCCGGCCGGATCAGCTCACCTGAAGAGTCACGTCGTCGACGACGAAGCTCGTCTGCAGGTTGGTGTCCTCGGTCGCGGTGAAGGTCAGCGTGACCGTCTGACCGGCGTACGCGCCGAGGTTGACCGTGCGCTGCGTGTAGCCGGCGGCCGCGTTCACGTTGGAGAGGGTCGTCAGCGTGGTGCCGTTGACCCGGACCCGGAACGTGTCGTAGGCCACCGCTTCGTACTCAGCGGTGTCGATGTGGAGCCAGTAGGTCAGCACCGCGCTGGTGCAGCCGGCCGGGATCGTGACGCTCTGGTTGATCGTCTCGGTCGAGGCGTAGCCGTAGCCGACGAGGTAGGAGACCGCGACGCCGGAGTGTGCGGGCTGGCCCGCGTGCACGCCGATCGTCGTGGTGGTGCCGGTCCACGGCGAGACACCCGACTCGAAGCCGCCGTTGCTGACGACCTGGGCCGGAGTGCAGCCACCGGTCCCGGTGACGGTGATCGTGTAGGTGGTGCTGTGCGACACGGAACCCGAGCCGGTGATGGTGATGGTGTAGGTGCCGAGCGCCGTGGACGCCCCGACCGAGATCGTCGCGGTCGAGGAGTTGCCCGAGGTCACCGACGACGGGCTGAAGGAGACCGTCACGCCCGACGGAGCGCCCGACGCGGACAGGCTGACCGTCTGCGCCGAACCGCTGACCGTCGCGGTCGAGACCGTGGTGGTGACCGACGAACCCCGGTTGGCGCTGCCCGACGACGGGTTCGCCGCGATGGAGAAGTCGTTCGCCGGAGCGGTGCCGATCGTGAGCGAGTAGGTCGCCGTCCGGGTCACGCTGCCCGAGCCCGTCACCGTGATGGTGTAGGTGCCCGTGGCCGCGCTCGCCGACGCTGCAACGGTCATCGTGGAGCTGTTGCCGGAGGTCACCGACGACGGGCTGAACGAGACCGTCACACCCGACGGAGCACCCGACGCGGAGAGGCTGACCGTCTGCGCCGAACCGCTCGTCGTGGCCGTGCTGACCGTCGAGGTCACCGAGGAACCCGGCTGCACGCTGCCCGAGCCGGGGTTGAGCCCGACCGAGAAGTCGTTGGCCGGCGTCGAGCCGACCGCCCGGTCCCAGATGGTGTACGCGATACCGTCGGCCGCACGGTTCAGGCCGGTGGCGTTGATGTTGGTGGTGGTGTCGCAGGACGAGTGGTAGCAGGAGTCGTACGCGGCTCCGGCCGTGCCGCCCCACTTCGTCGCCTGAGCCGACGTCTTCGTGGCGCTGGCACCCATGGCATAACCCGAGGTGGGGATGCCGACCGCCTGGAACGACGCGTCGTCCGAGCGGCCCTGCCCCTCGACGTTCTCCTCCGGAGCCAGGCCGAGCGAGGTCCAGTAGGCCTTCATCGGCGCGGAAGCGGTGGAGTTGACGTTGTTGATGAAGTAGCCACCGTTCTTCGACGCGATCATGTCGAAGTTGTAGTACGCCTTGATCTTGGCGCGGTTGGCCGACGAGAGGGAGTTGGCGTAGAACTCGGAGCCGTTGAGGCCCTGCTCCTCATCCGTCCACCAGCCGAACCGGATCCGGTTGGTCATCGTCGGGTTGGTCGCGGCGAGCACCAGCGCGTTCTCCAGCAGTGCCGCGGAGCCCGAACCGTTGTCGTTCATGCCCGGACCGGCCGAGACGCTGTCGAGGTGGGCGCCGAACATGTAGACGTTGTCGGCGTTGCCCTGCGGCCACTCGGCGATCAGGTTCGGACCGGCACCGGCGGTGCAGCCCGAGGTGCAGGGCTGCTCGGTGACGGTGTAGCCCGCCGTCTGCAGTTTGCCCTTCACGTACGCGACCGACTGGAGGTAGCCGTTGGTCGTGGACCGCCGGTTGCCGCCGTTGTTGGTGGCGATCGTCTGGAGCTGGGTCAGGTGCGCCTGGACGTTGGCGACGTTGATGTCCGGGACACCGCCCGACACCGTGCCGACGGTCAGCGTGTACTGAGCGGTGCGGCTCACGCTGCCCGAACCGGTGACCGTGATGGTGTAGGTCCCGGCGGTCGTGCTCGCCGCCGCGGCGACGGTCATCGTGGAGCTGTTGCCGGAGGTCACCGACGACGGGCTGAACGAGACCGTCACACCCGACGGAGCACCCGACGCGGAGAGGCTGACCGTCTGCGCCGAACCGCTCGTCGTGGCCGTGTTGACCGTCGAGGTGGTCGAGGCGCCCGGCGCGACGTTGCCCGAGCCCGGGTTGAGCCCGATCGAGAAGTCGTTCTGGGAGACCGTGCCCACCGTCAGGGTGTACTGAGCCGTGTGCGTGACGCTGCCCGTACCCGTCACGGTGATCGTGTAGGTCCCGGCGGCCGCACCGGCCGACGCAGCGACAGTCATCGTGGAGCTGTTGCCCGAGGTCACCGACGACGGGCTGAAGGAGACCGTGACACCCGAGGGCGCGCCCGACGCGGACAGGTTGACCGTCTGCGCCGTGCCGATCGTGGTGGTGGAGACGGTCGAGGTGACCGAGTTGCCCGGCTGCACCGTGCCCGAGGTGGGGCTGGTCGCGATGGTGAAGTCGCTGCTCTGCGCCGTGCAGGTCGGCTCACCGGACTGGGCCGGCAGCGTGATCGCGTTCCACGCGTCCTTCGTGCGGTTGTAGAGGTTGCAGGTCGAGTCCAGGTTCTTCGCCGCCGTGAGGGTGGCGATGCGGTACTTCTTGTAGGTCATGCCGCTCGTCTTGAGCAGCATGCCGCCATAGAAGATCTTGCCCGCGGTCTGGATGCCGACACCCGTCACCGACGACGGTCCGCCGGAGCAGATCGGGCTGCTCGGCTTGCCGCCACCGGGGGCGTTGCCCTCGGAGAGCAGGTAGAACCAGTGGTTCAGCGGACCGGCCGCCGCGTGCACCTCGGTGCCCGGGATGGACGACGAGTAGCAGTTGGGGTCGCCGCCGACGAGGGACGGGTTGTACATGTTGCGGATCGGACCGTTGCCGGTGAGGTTGATCTCCTCGCCGACCGTGAAGTCCGGCGGGTCATAGGCGGACGACTGGTTGGCGTAGGCCTCCGTCAGCGCACCGAAGATGTCACCGGTGCCCTCACCGAGCCCGGCCTCCTGGGACGTGCCGCCGGGGGTGTTCTGGTCGATGCCGTGGCCGTACTCGTGGCCCACGACATCCATCGCCGAGATCCACTCGCTGGCCTGGTTGCGGCCGATCGTGATCCGCGACCCGTCCCAGTACGCGTTGACCTCGCCGAGGCCGACCAGCGTCGGCCAGCTGCCGCCGTTGCCGTTGTGCCCGTTGCGGCCCAGCCAGTTGACCAGCATGTCCCACTGCTTCTGCGCCGCGTACATCACGTCGACGCAGCCGGTCTCCTTGCTGGTGCCGACACCGTTGCCCCAGACGTCGTCCGAGCCCGAGAAGACCGTGCTGTTGGCGTAGTCGCCACAGGACAGGGTCGAGTGGGCCGGGTCGCGCAGCGAGTAGGTGCTGCCCGACTGGGTGGTCGCGATCGTCAGCGGGTTCGGGCCGTTCCACTTGCCCGTACCCGTGCCGGCCACCACGTCGTCGCGCTGCGCGAGCACCGCACCGGAGCGCGCGTCGACGAAGACGTGCAGGTGGCTCGGGGCCGTCGCGGTCCGCCCGACGAGCACGGTCTCCCAGGCGAGGCGAGGCGTGTCGTCCTTCACGTGCACCACGAGGCGGCGCGACTCGACACTGTCCACCTTGGGCAGTCGAGCCCGGCTCGCCTGCTCGGCGGTGGCGGCGGTGACGGACGGCAGCGTACCGATGGAGATTTTCGCGGAGGTCGCGGCGGCGATGGCGCGGACGGCACCCTGGCCGTCCGCGAGAACCGCGGCGTCTCCACCGACGACCGGCAGGCCGCGGTAGGTGCGCTGGTAGGCGATCGAGTAGAGGCCGTTGACCCATGGCGTGACCATGTGGCGGTCGTACTGCTCGTTCGGGCCCTTCGCCAGCGCGTCGAGGCCGCTGGCGGCGGCCCGGTCGGCGGCGTTGAGCGCGAGGGCGAGCGGGTTCGGCACTGGCGTGGCCTTCGGCGGGGCAGCGGAGGTGGCCTGTGCGGCCAGCACCACCGTCATCCCGGCGATCACGGCCAGGGATAACCCGGCCGTCACCGTTCTGCGAATCATTTCGGCTCCTGGGGGTAGGTGAGCCGCTTGATGCGGCGCCCCGAGCCAACCAAAGGCACTAGTCGATGTAAGCCCTTTGCCGCCCTTGCCCTCCCCTTGCGGATTCACGTCACGGCAATCAGGGGTTCATATGAGTCGTCGCCTATCGCCGGCCGGCACCGGGCCGACCCGTCCTCCTCGGGCGGGTCCTGCGTACCGGGGCGGAATTCGAGATCCTGCCAACGAAGTAGCGCCGCGGCCTCGACGAACGCCCGATTGCCAGTGCCCGATCGCTGCCCTAGGTTCGGAATGATCAAGTAATCACACCACTACCACGGGGGCACTCTTGCGCTTTGTTCGAGGCGCTGTGGCGTCCGCGCTTCTCCTGGCGGTCGCCCTGTTCATCACGCCGACCGCGGCAGCGGCGGCAGCGCCGACGGCGCCCTACACGGCACTCTTCCTCGACGGCAACTATTTGTCGTGGGGGGTGTTCGACGGCCCGAAGACCTTCACTCCGAGCAACGGTTCGACCTTCACCGCCCAGGCGGTGAACGGTGATGGGCTGAGCTTCCGGACCGATCGCGGCACGGATTTCTGGACGCTGGACCTGACGCCGCCGACAGGCGGGTGGACCGCCGGCTCGACCTACGAGCTGCGCGGCACCGCGACGAGCACCTACGCGAAGCTCCACCTCACTCAACAGGGCTCGACCTGCCCCGAGTGGCCCGGATGGGTCACGGTGAAGGAGGTCGTCCGCGATCCGCACAGCAACACCCTGACCGGTCTGGCCGCGGAGTTCGCCATCCAGTGCCAGACCGGCGGCAAGGACCTGCACGGCGAGGTCCGCTGGAACTCCAGCCTGGGTTACGTCGGCGCGGCGATGAGTCTGAACCGCCACACGTTTCCGAACCTGCCCATCGGCACGAGCGCGGCCAAGACGTTCACGGTGACATCGACCGGCAGCAAGCCGATCATCTTCGGGCAGGCGTCGTTCAAGCCCGTCTACGGCACGGCGGACAGCTTCTCGCTGCTCACCGATACCTGCTCGGGCACCACCCTCCCCTACGGCGAGACCTGCTACCTGACCTTTCAAGCGGCCCCGGTCCGGGCTGAGACCGAAACCGCATTCCTCGAGCTGCCGGACAACACCGGCTACGGCAAGCGTCCTGTGGTGGTCCAGGTCACGGGTACCGATCCGCGTACGGTCGACCTGTCGCCGTGGAACTTCACCTGGAACACCGAGTACCTCGGGATGGAGGGCGAACCTCAGACCGTCACCGTGACGGCCAACGGTTCCCTGCCCGTCACCTTCGGCACCGCCTACATGGGTGGCGCCACCCCCGAAGCATTCGTGATCGCGTCCGACGGGTGCTCGGGCAAGACCATCGCCGTCCAGGAGAGCTGCCAGATCTCCATCCGACCGAAACCGACGGCGACGGGCAGCCAGACCGCCACGTTGTTCATCCCCGACAACAGCCTGACCTCGCCGAAGACGGTGCAGATGAGCCTGTGGGGCTACATCGGCGGACACGGCCTGTTCCACCTCACCGAGCCGCAGCGCACCCTCGACACCCGATTCGGCGTCGGTGCCGCAAAGGCTCCGGTCGGGGCGGGCAAGGTGATCCACCTGAAGGTCACCGGGCGAGCGGGAGTGCCGGCGAACGGAGTCGGGGCTGTCGTGCTCAACGTGACGGTCACGGGGGCGACCGCGTCGAGCTTCCTGACCATCTACCCCACGGGAACGACTCGGCCGACGACCTCCGCGCTCAACTTCACCAAGGGCGCAACGATCGCCAACTCCGTCACCGTCGCGGTGAGCGATGACGGCAAGGTGGACATCTACCAGCACAGCGGCAAGACCCAGATCATCGCCGACGTGGTGGGCTACTACGGCAACGGTCCCGACAGATGGGGTCCCACCGGGTTGGGCGGCCAGTACCACCCGGTGAAGCCGCAGCGCCTGCTCGACACCCGAACCGATTGGGGCGTACGCCTGCCGGCCGGTTACTACGCCAACATCCCCTTCAGCTACGGCGCCGGGGTCGACCCCAGCATCCGGGCGGTCGCGGTGAACATCACCGCCGTCAGCCCGACCGGTTCCGGCTACCTCACCGCCTGGACCGGATCGCAGTGGACCCGGCCCGACACGTCGACGTTGAACTTCGCTAAGGGCAGCAATGTGCCCAACTTCGCGATCGTGCCCGTCGTCAACTGCGCGGACTGCGGTCTCGCGACCGGACTGCCGTCCATCGGGGTCTACACCTCGGCGGACACGCATCTGCTCGTGGACATCGTGGGCGTCATCGACGACAGCACACTGCCGGACGGGCTGCGCTTCACACCGCGACCACCGGTACGCATCGCGGACACGCGGTCCGGGCTCGGCGTACCCGACGCTCTGGGCCCCCGCGCGACCGCGACGATCACAGCGCCCGGCTCGCTCGCCACCGGGCCGATGAAGGCGCTGGCTCTGAACGTGACGGCTGTCGCGCCGACGAGCGGCACCTACCTCACCCTGTGGCCGGACGGCATTGACGGGATCGGGCAGCCGACGGTCAGCAATCTCAACCCGGCGGCAGGACAGACGGTGCCCAACGCGGCGATCACCGCGATCGGTCCGGCGAACGCCTTCAATGTCTACAACCACGCTGGGCAGGCGAACGTCCTGGTCGACGTCGTGGGAACCTTCTACCTCTACGTCGGGACCGCCAGCTCCCCCGGCGGGTCCGGGCCGGCCGCCGCGATAGCGGGTCGAGCTCTGTCCAGCATCGATGTGAAGGTCCCTGGAGCCGTCAAGGTGCTCGGCTGAACCCAGCCGCCATGGACGCCTACGAAGAAGGGCCGGTATCCACAGACTGTGGATACCGGCCCTGACCTGCATTTCTGCTGGTCCCTGGCAGAGGGTAAGGGATTCGAACCCTTGAGGGCTTTGAGACCCTAGCGGTTTTCAAGACCGCCGCCATCGGCCACTAGGCGAACCCTCCAGAACTACCCACCAGTGTGCCAGACGTGCGCCCCTCCACCGGAACCGACGGCCTCCGCCGTGTCCAAACGGCAACCGCAGCCATCACAGGGAAGACCGCAGCCACCGCGAACCCCACCCCGAACCCCCGCGCAGCGATCACCGACCCCATCACCGGCCCCGCCACGGCCCCGATCGCGTTCTGCGCCGTGGTGTGGACCCCCAGCGTCCGCCCGGCCCACGACTGCCCCGCGATCTCCGCAGCAGCGGTGAACGTCAGCCCGTTGGTACTCACATTCATGATCGACGCGATGATGACCAGCACGGCCCCCACCGACGTGGGCAGGAACACAGCGGTCGCCAGCAGCGCGGCGCCGTTCGCCAGAGCCAGCCACTTCACCGGCGACAGCCGGTCCCCGATCGCATCGGACCACCGCCCCGCCGCCAACCGGGTCGCGGCCCCGGCGAACCCCGCGATGGCGAAGACCGCCCCGGCCGCCGCCGGTGACCAGCCCCGATAGACGAGGTAGACCGGTCCGAACGCCGCCACGGTGAACTGTCCCACCACGTGCAGAGCCGCCGAGGTGTGGATCCGGTAGAGGATCGGCCGCCGATAGGGATTGACCGAGACCGCCCCCTGCACCTGATGCCGAGGCGGGTCGACGACGAAGAGCACCACCAGCAGGGTGGCCACGAGACAGAGCCCGCCGAGTGAGAGGAACGCCGCGCCGATCCCCCAGGCCGCGGCGACGGGCGGCAGCATGAACCCGGCGATCGTGACTCCGAGCGGGTGCGCGGTCTGCCGCCACGCCATCGCGATGCCCCGGCGCTCCGGCGGGAACCATCCGAGCACGACCCGCCCGCTGGCGGAGACGACGCTGGACGCGGCCGCACCGGCGACCACCAGCACCAACCCGAGCGGCAGCAGCGAGGTGGTCGTGGCGGCGAGGACGGCGAAGACACCGGCGATCCCGAGTCCGATGCTCATGACGAGCCGCTCACCCCACCGGTCGGCGGCAGCACCCCACGCGACCAGCGTGAGCACCATGCCGACGGAGGGTGCGCTGACGATCAGGCCGACCTCGGCGAGATCAAGTCCGAGCGCGGAGCGCAGATCCGGGACGAGGAACGGGATACCGTACATGAACGCCGACCCCGCGGCCTGTGCCGACATCCCCAGGATGAGCATGGTCCAGCGGTTGGCGGCCTTCACGCATCGACAGTAGAGGGAGCCCCTTCGTGCACGCCATGACGAATCCCACCCCCGGCTCGCTCATCTGGGAAGAGGTGCCGGATGCGGCGCCCGCCCCGGGCGAGGTGCTCATCGACGTCGCCGCGGCCGGGATCAACCGGGCGGACCTGCTCCAGGTCGCCGGGAAATACCCACCGCCGAAGGGCGCGTCGCCCTACCCGGGCATGGAGTGCTCCGGCGTGGTGGCGACCGGGTCCGGCCGGTGGCGGGTCGGCGAGGAAGTCTGCGCCCTCCTCCCCGGAGGTGGGTACGCCACCAGCACCGCCGTCGACGCCGAGCACGTGTTGCCGATCCCGAAGGGCGTCAGCCTCATCGATGCGGCGGGCCTGCCCGAGGTGGCCTGCACGGTCTGGTCCAACCTCACGATGGTGGCGGGTCTGCGCGCGGGCGAGACGATCCTGATCCACGGCGGCGGCAGTGGCATCGGCACCTTCGCCATCCAGTACGCCAAGGCCCTCGGCGCCCGGGTGCTGACGACCGCCCGGTCTGAGAAGCATGCGGCGTTGAAAGCGCTCGGTGCCGACGTGACGCTCGATTACCGCACCGATGACTTCACCGGCGTCGGGGCGGATGTGGTGCTCGACATCATGGGTGCGGCGTACCTGGCGAAGAATCTCGCGGCCCTGGCCGGGAACGGCCGGCTGGTGGTGATCGGCATGCAGGGCGGCAGGTCCGCGGAGCTTGACCTGGGGACGCTGCTCGCGAAGCGGGCGAGCGTCTTCGGCACGACGCTGCGCTCGCGGCCGTCGGCGGAGAAGTCGGCGATCGTCGCCGGGGTGGAGCGCGATGTGTGGCCGCTGATCGAGGCGGGCGCGATCCGGCCTGTGATCGACAGGACGATGCCGATGACCGAGGCGAAGGCGGCGCAGGAGGTGGTCGCGAGCAGCGACCACCTCGGAAAGGTCCTGCTTACTTCTTCTTGGGGCGCGGGCGGAAGCGCTCGCGGGTGAGGATCAGCAGGGCCTCGACACCGTCCATCGCGGTGATCTTCTTGCCCTCCTCGCGGGTGCGGGCGTGGTAGCTGATCGGCACCTCGTAGGGGCGCAGCTTGCGGCGCAGCAGCTTGCCGGTGACCTCGGCTTCCATGCCGAAGCCCTTCGACTTGATCCCGAGCGACCGGTAGAGCTCCAGCGGCATCAGCTTGAAGCAGGTCTCCAGGTCGCCGATGTAGGAGTTGTAGAGCACGTTGGCGAAGAGCGTGACGCCCTTGTTGCCCATGACATACCAGAACGAGAAGGCGCTGTGGCCGCCGAAGCTGCGATTGCCATAGACGATCTTGGCCTTGCCGTCCAGCACGGGGACGAGCAGCCGCGGGATGTCCTGGGGGTCGTACTCCAGGTCGGCGTCGAGGATCACCATGTAGTCGCCGGTGGCGGAGGCGACGGCGGTCTTGATCGCCGCGCCCTTGCCCGCGTTGCGCTCGTGGTGGATCGGGCGCAACCGTGGGTCGTCCCAACCGTTGAGGATCTCGGCGGTGGCGTCGGCGCTGCCGTCGTTGACGACGACCAGCTCGATGTCACACGGATAGTCGACGGCGAGGGCCTGCTTCAGCGCCTCGGCGAGCCGTTCTTCTTCGTTGTAGACCGGCATGAGAATGGAAAGCTTCACGGCACGATCTCCACAACGTCGCCGACAAATCGTTGCCCAGCTTAACCCGCTGCCCAACAGGATGCACTTTGACCTCTGCAACCGCTCCTGACTGCTGCCCAACGGCCACTCGGCGAAGGGCCCAGTGTCAAAATGCAAGTTGCGTCGTTGGGATTTTCATGGATGTGTTCTCACGAACGTTCCTCCCCGCAACCTCCGAGGCCGGCCTCACGATGCCGACCGTCAGCAGGCACATGCCCGTTCTGCGCCGCTGCATCGAACACGACGACCCCGCCGTTCTGGTCGCACGCTGTGTGCGCCCGGACCGCCCGCTGGGCCGCGAGTACCTGATGGTGCTCACCTATCGCCGGCTGGTGTTGACCCAGGAGAGCTGGCTCACCCACCGCCTGCGGCTGCACCTCAACACCGAGCTGCGCCACCTGGGCAACGTCGTGTGGCACCCGGACCAGCGCCTCTCCGCCGTCGAGTTCGCAGCGACCGCTGTCGACGGGATCCGGGAGCGGTTCCTGGTCAAGGTCAACCACCCGAAGCAGGTGTGGCACCTCGACGCGCTCTTCAGCCACGTCTTCAAGCCCCGAGTACTCGGCGCGCAGCGCAACGACTCGCTGCTGTCGCCGGTCGGCGCCTTCTAGACCGCACCCCTTTAGGACCAACTCTTCAAGAGTTGCGACGATCTTGGTCTTGACCCCGACACTCCTCGGCCCGGGCTGGCTTAGAGTGTCGGCGTGACCGAGAAGGGGCTCGTCCTCGTCGTCGAGGACGAGCGATCCATCGCCGACCTGGTGCGGCTCTATCTCCAGCGTGACGGCTTCGGCTGCCATATCGAGCACGACGGACTGGCGGGAATCGCAGCGGCACAACGGCTGCGACCCGTCGCGTGCATCCTCGACATCTCCCTGCCCGGCATCGACGGTACGGAGATCTGCCGACGGCTGCGCGCCGCCGGTGACTGGACTCCGGTCATCTTCCTCACCGCCCGCGACGACGAGGTCGACCGGATCGTCGGCCTCGAACTCGGCGCCGACGACTACGTCACCAAACCCTTCAGCCCGCGCGAGCTCGTCGCCCGGCTCAAGGCAGTCCTGCGGCGCAGCGGCACGACCACGGAGCCCGATCGCAGCCGCGCCCTCGGCGGGGTGCACCTCGACCCGTCGACCCGGGTGGTCACCGTCGACGGCACACCCGTTGTGCTGACCGCCACCGAGTTCGATCTGCTCAGCCACCTGATGACCCGGCCCGGTCGGGTCTTCAGCCGGGAGGAGCTGCTCAGCGCGGTCTGGGGTTACGCCTCGCACGCCGGCACCCGTACGGTCGACGTGCACGTGGCCCAGGTGCGGGGCAAGCTCGGCGAGGCGGGCACGATCATCCGGACGGTACGCGGGGTCGGTTATGCCGCCGGCTGAGCGCCGCCGGGGCATGGGGCTGACCGCGAGAGCAGTGCTCGCAGGCGGGCTCGTCGCGCTCATCTCGGTCCTCGTCACCGCCGCGGTCGCGGTGCCGCTCGCGGTCCGGGCATCGGAGGCCCGCGCCCGCGACACCCTCGCCGTCGAGGCGAACCTCGTCGCCGAGCTCCTCAAGAACCGCGTCGACGTCGGCCGGGTCAACGACGAGCAGCGCATCGCCAAGCAGCTCCGCAACGAGGGCACCGGCATCTACATCATCCGCAACGGTGTCGCCGACCGTGCCGGGCTGCCCGCGCACGTGATCCAGCGGGTCACCGGCGGCAGCGAGGTGAGCCAGCGGGCGGCGCTCGTCAACGGCAAGCTCGTCCTCGTCGAGGGGCGCCCGCTCGGCACCGAGGACGGCATCGTGCTCACCGCCGACGCGACGACCGGCGCGGCCAAGGCCGTCTGGCGCAACCTCTGGCTCCCCCTGCTCGCCGGTCTCGCGGCCGGTGTCCTGCTCGGCGCACTGCTCGCGCGCCGCATCGCGAAACCCCTGCGCACGGCGGCGGCCGCGGCGGTCCGGCTCAGATCAGGAGATCGGGGGGTACGCCTGCCCGTCACCTCTCCGCCCGAGGTCGCCGACATCGCCGAGGCGCTCAACCAGCTCAGCAGTGCTCTCGCCACCTCCGAGTCCCGGCAGCGCGAGTTCCTGCTCTCCATCTCCCACGAGCTGAAGACACCGCTGACGACCCTGCGCGGCTATGCCGAGGCGCTCGGGGACGGCGTGGTCCAGGGGACCGAGACCGTCGAGATCGGCAACGTCATGCTCGGCGAGGCGGACCATCTCGGGCGCCTCATCGACGACCTGCTCGCGCTGGCCCGGCTCGACGCGGTGGACTTCCCGCTCACGTTCTCCACGGTCGACCTCACCGTGCTCGCCGAGAACGTCGCGGGCGCGTGGCGGCCCCGGGGGACGGCTCATGGCGTACCCATCAGGGTGGAGTCGCCCGACGGCCCGCTCGTGCTGCGGACCGATGCCGGACGCGTGCGCCAGCTCGTCGACGGCCTGCTGGAGAACGCGCTGCGCGTCACCCCGCCGGGCGCACCGATCGTGGTGGCGGTCTTCGCCCGGGACGGCGCGATGATCGTCGAGGTACGCGACGGCGGCCCCGGCTTCACCGACGACGACCTGGCGGTGGCGTTCGAGCGGGGAGCTCTGCACCAGCGCTACCGCGGCGTCCGCAAGGTCGGCAGCGGCCTGGGTCTGGCGCTGGCAGCCGGTCTCGCCAGGCGCCTGGGCGGCTCGATCACGGCCGGTCACGCCCCCGAGGGCGGCGCCAGATTCACCGTCACCCTGCCGTCGTAGCAGCATGTAGGGCCAACTCTTCAAGAGTCGGCCCTACATGCCCAAGATCGCCGCAACTCTCGAAGAGTTGGTGTTAACCGACGACCGCTGAGTTGATCATCACGGTGCGGGCCACCACCAGGAGCGACAGGACCACGAAGGTGCCGCCTATCACCAGGGCCTGGCGAACGTTGCGGCCCTCCTTGGGCGCGTAGGCGAGGCCGAACCCGACGATCGCACCCGTGATCAGGCCGCCGATGTGCCCGGCGATGGAGATCCCCGGTACGACGAAGGTGACGACCACGTTGATGATGATCACCGGCAGCAGTGACGACGTGTCCCGGCCGACCCGTTTCAGCAGGATGAAGAGCGCGGCGAAGAGGCCGAAGATGGCTCCCGAGGCGCCCGCCGTCGACGTCCACGGCGAGGTGACGAAGTAGGCGGCGACCGAACCGCCCATGCCCGCCAGCAGGTAGAGCGCGAGGAACCGCACCGGCCCGAGTGCCTGCTCGATCACTCGGCCGATCGCCCAGAGCGCCCACATGTTCATCGCCACGTGCAGCAGGCCGTAGTGCAGGAACATCGAGGTGAAGATCCGGTACCACTCGCCCGTCGCGACACCGGAGAGGCTCGAGATCAGGTGCGGACCGTTCTGGTCGGTGTAGATGAAGGGCACCGACGAACCGGGCCGCAGGGCCCCCCACTCGCTGAGGTCGCCCGCCTGGCCGAGGAGGCCGCCCCAGCCGCCACCGGCGATCGTCTTGAGGCTGAGCAGCGCACCGATGAGGAAGATCGCGACGTTGATGCCGATAAGTGCCTTGGTGACGTATCCCTGCGACCCCACCCGGGCATCGCCGCCGAACGCGGTGACCGCCTTGCGCTGGCCGGCCTGCCCCTGCCGCACGCACTCGGGGCACTGGTGGCCGACCGAGGCCGGAATCATGCACTCGGGGCAGATGGGTCGCTCGCACCGCGTACAGGAGAGGTATGTCTCCCGCCCGGGATGGCGGTAACAGACTGGTACCGAGGTGGGGGCAGAAGTCATGCCGACCAGATTAACCGGTCGGCATGACTATCCACGGATACGTCAGGCGCGCTCGATCTCGACCTTCTCGATGATGATCGGCGTCAGCGGGCGGTCGCCCGCGTCGACGTCGGTCTTCGCGATGGCGTTGACGACATCGATCGATGCCTGGTCGGCCACCACGCCGAAGATCGTGTGCTTGAAGTTGAGCCAGCCCGTCGGGCCGACCGTGATGAAGAACTGCGATCCGTTGGTGCCCGGACCGGCGTTGGCCATGGCCAGCAGGTAGGGCTTGTCGAACTGCAGCTCCGGGTGGAACTCGTCGGCGAAGGTGTAGCCGGGGCCGCCCCGGCCGGTGCCGGTCGGGTCACCCGTCTGGATCATGAATCCGTCGATGACACGGTGGAACGGGGTTCCGTCGTAGTACGGGCCCTTGCCGGTCTCGCCGTTGCGCGGGTCCTTGTATTCCTTATTGCCCTCGGCGAGGTCGACGAAGTTGGCGACCGTCTTCGGCGCGTGGTTTCCGAAAAGCTCCAGCCGGATCGGGCCGAGGCTGGTGTGCAGGGTCGCGTAGCGGGCGTCAGCCACTGTGCGCCTCCCGTCGTGAGAAGAGTCGAGTTACCCCCCGATCCTCCCATGCCGCCGTGGACCTATCTTCCCGCAGCCCTCCCTATCGCCACGATTCCCCACGAACCGCTGTTACCCATGAGTCGGATTAGCGTGCTTTGCAGTTCTGGGTGTGGGCTAGCGGAGAAAAGGGCAGTATGTCCGTGGGGACACACCACGGGAGGTGGGTTTTGTTCGGATTCGGGGGGACCCCGGCAAAGACACGGGGCCAGCTCTCAAAAGAGGAGCTGGGAATCGGTTTCGATCACTTGATGCAAGCCGCGGCACACGCCGCCGGCGGCGCGGGTGCTGCGGTCGGTCCGCGGTACCACGCCATGCGCACGGTGGTCGCGCCAACGGCAGGACGGGTGAAGGATGTGGCAAACAACGGCTGGGTCAACACCCGGAGCACCTTCGCGCCGCTCGTAGCGGCTGCCAAGGAAGGTGCTCGTGAGGCTACCGAAGCCGCGCTCAAGGCGAAGGCCGCGGAAGAGAAGCGTTTGAAGAGGGAGCAGGGAATGTCCCGTAAGAAGATCGGCCTGATCGTCGGTGTCCTGGTCGCAGGCGCTGCCGCCGGTGCCGCTGCGGCCCTCGTGGTCCGCCGCCGCCGCGCCAACTCCTGGGAGGAGTTCGACCCGAGCTCCGCGCTGGAGGGCGTCAAGTCGGACGCCGGAGACATGATGGACAAGGTCTCCGACAAGGCCAAGGACCTCAAGGACTCCGCGGTGGACACGGCGAAGGACCTCAAGTCCGGCGCCAAGGACATGGCATCGGACCTCAAGAGCGGCGCGAAGGACATGACATCCGACGCGAAGGGTATGGCGAAGGAGGCTGCGGAGAACTCGAAGGCGATCGCCAACGACCTCACCGACAGCAACTCCTACAGCACCAGCAGCAACAGGCTGCGCGGCTGACGAAGCGGTGATGAGCCCGCGCCCTGGTCGGCGCGGGCAATCATCCTCACAGCCAGCCTGAGCGGCGGAACTGGCGGTAGAGCAGGAATGACGCGCCGACCATGAGGCTGACGGCGAGCGGGTACCCGATCCGCCAGTGGAGTTCCGGCATGAAGTCGAAGTTCATGCCGTAGATCCCGGCGATCGCGGTCCACACCGCCGCTATACCGGCCCAGGCGGCGATCTTGCGCATGTCGTTGTTCTGATCGACGGTGACCTGCGCCAGCCGCGCCTGCAGGATGGAGTTCAGCAGCTCGTCGAAGCCGACGACCTGCTCGACGGTACGCGTGAGGTGGTCCTGCGCGTCCCGGAAGTAGCGCCGCAGCTCCCTGGGGATCTCCGACTGCTCACCGGTGAGGGTCATCATCGGCCGGATCAACGGCACCACCGCCCGCTTGAACTCCACCAGCTCCCGCTTGAGCTGATAGATCTGCTGGATCCGCCCGTGCGACGAGCCGTTGGAGAAGACTGCCTCCTCCAGCGTGTCCAGATCGGACTCCATGCTCTGCGCGACATCCACATAGATGTCGACGACGTGGTCCGTGACCGCGTAGGCGACCGCCCACGGACCGTGCTTGAGCAGGTCCTTGCGCGCCTCCAGGTGCTTGCGCACCGGGGCGAGCGTCGCCGCCTCGCCGTGCCGCACCGAGATCACGAAGTGGTCGCCGATCAGCAGCATCACCTGGCCGGTCTCGACCACGTCGGTGTCGCCGCTGAGCTCCTCGTGCTCCATGTACCGCGCCGAGCGCAGCACCAGGAAGTGCACGTCGCCGAACTGCTCCAGCTTCGCCCGCTGCCCGGCGTTGACCACGTCGGAGACGGCGAGTTCGTGGAGCCCGAAAGCCTCGGCGATATCCCGCATCTGGGTCGCGTAGGGCTCGTGCAGGCCCAGCCAGACGAAGGCGTTGCGGTCCTTGCGGGCTGCGGCCAGGCCTTCCCGGTAATCGATCGTGCCCGGTTGGCGTACGCCGTCGCGGTAGAGCGCGCAGTCGACGATCGCGCTCCGGCCCGGATCGACGTGGGGCTCACCCGACTCGTCGTCCGGGGCCGACCAGATGCGGGAGACCGCCTGCACCGGCCGCCGCCACGCCCGGGAGAACGAGAGTCCCTCGCCATTACGCGCCTCATCCGACATGGGGACAGGTTAAGACAGCGCGAAAATTAAAGCCGGGTGGACCGACCGCAATCGGGGGGGGGTGGGAGCGGTCGATCCACCCGGCAGGGCCCACGCGTGCGATCGTGGGTTCCCTGTGGGGGGCAGGGCAAAGACAATGCGTCGGGCGTATCGCCCGACGCATTGTGAGCCACGAAACACTGTCTTGGGAACGTCTACAGATCTGTCAGATACCTGACACCCGTTTACGCAGCGTTAATACGGTCGATGTCTAGCCCCGGACCGCCGCGATCGCCTCGGCGAGACGCCGCACGCCCTCGTCGATCTGGTCGTCGGTGACCCCCGAGAACGCGAGCCGCAGCGAGTGCTCGCCACCCTCGAGGAGGAAGTCCGAACCCTTCACCACCGCGACACCGTGCTCGATGCCGGCGGGCACGAGCTTGTCCACGTGGACGTCGTCGGGCAGGTCGACCCAGAGGAAGTAGCCGCCGTCAGGCTCGGTGAAGCGCGCGTCGGGCACGTGCCGGCGCAGCGACTCCGCGAGCAGCCTCGCCCGCTCGCCGAGGGCGGCGCTCACGGTCGCGATCGACTTGTCGAGGTCGCCGACGACGCAGAACTGGTAGACGATGCCCTGCGAGACCTGACCGGCCGAGATGTAGAGGCTCGTCGCACGCGCGGCGATCGGATTGATCACGCTGGGCGATGCCACGAGATACCCGATGCGTACGCCAGGGCAGACCGTCTTCGTGAAGGAGCTGGCGTGCACCACGGCCTCGGCGGCGCCGGGCACCGACGGGGCGAGCGACAGCATCGACGGCAGCGCCTCGCCGCGGAACCGGATGTCGATGTAGGGGTCGTCCTCGAAGATCGTGAAGCCGTACTCGGCGGCGAGGCCGAGCAGCTCGTGCCGCTTCTGCAGGCTGAGCGTGACACCCGCGGGGTTCTGGTAGTTCGGGATGATGTGAGCGATCCGGGGCCGGACGCCCGACTCCAGCAGCTTGCGCAGCTCGCCCGTGTCGATGCCGTCGTCGTTGACCGTGACCTGGTGCACCTTGGCCTGCAGCTGCTTGAGCAGGTTGAGCAGCGTCCGATCGTAGGTCGGCTTCTCGACGATCACGTCGTCACCCGGCTTGATCAGGTGCTCGAAGACGAACGCGTCGGCCTGGAGCGAGCCGTTGGTGATCAGGACGTGCTCGACCGGGACGCCGTGCTTCGCCGCGATCCACGCGCGAAGCGGCGGATAGCCGGTGCTCGCACCATAGGGAGTGACGATCGACGAGTCCGTGTCGAAGGCGCGAATCGCGGCGGCCTTCAACCCGGCGATGTCGACGATGTCCACCGATGGTGCACCGCGGGCAAACGTGATGAGCTGTGCGGGGGTCATAGCTGGTCAGCCTACCGATGCGTGAACCGCCGGAACCCCCGACGGGCCGGTGGATTCCGCGATATGGACGTGACCCGCGCTACACCGGGCTCTAGACCGCGGCGCCGGCCTCGGCCCGCCGCTGGGCCCAGACCCGCATGATGTCGCGCACCGAGATGATCCCCAGGACCTCGTCGGAGTCCATGACGACCAGGTGGCGGAAGCCGCCCCGGGACATCGCCATCGCCGCCTCTTCGAGGGACCACTCGGGTGTCGCGTAAACGACGTCCCAGGTGATGTATCCGCTGGCGTGCTCGATGTCCGGATCGACACCGGCGCCGATCGCGTAGAGCATGTCGCGCTCGGTCATGATGCCGACGCCCGCACCGTCGGGGTCCAGGACGATCGCCGACCCCACCCGACGGGCCGACATGAGCTGTGCCACCTGCCGAAGGGTGTGTGTCGGACCGACGATGAGCACGGGTTTCGTCATCGCGTCCTTGACGAGGATTGCGGCCTGCATGGCAAGTGCCCCTTTCGGTCGAAACGTCATTGAAACGAACCGTACGGACATCCTCCCGCCCCTGGAGGCAACTCTCAAGACTTGACATATTTCGGTTTGATCAGGAGCGGGCGCATGGATAGCGGTCCGATCCCCCTGGCTAAGCTGGGCGGACTCTAGCTATCGGGAGATTCATCATGATCGGGCTTGTCCTCGCCGCCGGTGCCGGCCGCCGCCTGCGCCCCTATACCGACACCCTGCCCAAGGCCCTGGTGCCGGTCGACGGCGAGACGACGATCTTGGACATCGCGCTGCGCAACCTCGCCGCGGTCGGGCTCACCGATGTCGCCGTCGTGGTCGGCTACCGGGCCGAGGCCGTCGAGTCCCGGCAGGTCGGCCTGGAGGAGAAGTACGGCGTGAAGCTCACCCTCGTCCACAACGACAAGGCCGAGGAGTGGAACAACGCCTACTCGCTGTGGCTGGCCCGGGACGAGTTCGCCAAGGGTGCCCTGCTCGTCAACGGCGACACCGTCCACCCGGTGAGCGTGGAGAAGACCCTGCTCTCGGCACCCGCCAACGGCATCGTCCTCGCGATCGACGACCAGAAGCGCCTCGCCGACGAGGAGATGAAGGTGATCTTCTCGGCCGACGGGCGCCTGGAGCGGATCACCAAGCTGATGGACCCGGCGACGGCGCACGGTGAGTACATCGGGGCCACGCTGATCCAGCCGGAGGTCGCCGCCGAGCTCGCCGACTCGCTCAAGACGACCTGGGAGCGCGACCCCAACCTCTACTACGAGGACGGCTACCAGGAGTACGCCAACCGCGGCGGCCTCATCACCAAGGCGCCGATCGGTGCCCTCGAATGGGTCGAGGTGGACAACCACGACGACCTGGCGCGGGCACGGGAGATCGCATGCCGCTACTGACGAGGTCCGTGCAGACCCCGCTCAACATCGACGTCCGCCGGGGAGCGATCGCCACCCTGGGTGAGCTGCTCCACGATCGGCGGATCTCGGCGCGGGGCGACGTGGCGGTCGTCGTCGGGCCGGGGCTCGGTGAGCAGATCGCCGCGCTGCTCGCGCCTACGCTGGGCAACGCCGAGATCATCTTCACCACCGGCGGCACCCTGGAGTCGGCGCTGGAGCTCGGCGCCAAGCTGCGCGGGCGCAACATCGACGCGGTCGTCGGCATCGGCGGGGGCAAGACGATCGACACGACGAAATACGCCGCGTCCCGGTACGGGATCCCCATGGTCAGCGTCGCCACCAGCCTGGCGAACGACGGGATCTGCTCACCGACCGCGTCGTTGGATCATGAGGGCGGGCGGGGCTCCTATGGCGTACACATCCCGCTTGCGGCTGTTATCGATCTTGATTTTGTGGAGTCGGGACCCGACTCCCAGAGCCGCGCGGGGATCGGCGAGACCCTGAGCAACCTCAACGCCATCGCCGACTGGGAGCTCGCCGCGCGCGCGATCGGCGAGCCCATCGACGGGATCGCGGTCGCGATGGCGCGGTCCGGTGCCGAGGCCCTGATCAACCATCCGGGGGACCTCGGCGACGACGGGTTCCTGACCGTGCTGGCGGAGTCGCTGATCATGGGCGGCCTCGCGATGGCGGTGAGCGGCACGTCGCGACCCGCGAGCGGCGGCTGCCACGAGATCTCGCACGCGATCGACATCCTCTATCCGGGCGTCGGCTCGCACGGCACGCAGTGCGGGGTGGGTGCGCTCTTCTGCACCTTCCTGCGCGGCGAGGACGCTCGGTTCGCGCAGCTCTCGGCCACGATGCGGCGCCACGAGGTGCCGCGGAGCCCGGCCGATCTGGGCCTGGGGGACGACCAGTTCGCGGAGATCGTGCGCTATGCACCGCGGACGCGGCCCGAGCGTTACACCATTCTCGAGCACATCGGCATAGACCACCTCGCTGAACGCGAGGTTAACGCCATGGTGGCAGACTACGTCGGTGCCATCAATTCGTAGTTTCTATGCGGTGAACCGCGGTGGTGGGCTCTTCTCCGAGGGCGTCAGCCAGTGGATCGGCGCGGTGATCGCCAGCACCGCCGCACGCCTGCGTCTTAAGCCGACCCACCTCACGCTGATCAACCTGGTCATCGGAATCGGCCTCTCCACCGCGGTGGTGCTCCAGGCCGACTCCCTGCCCCGGTGGCTCGGTGCGCTGGCGCTGGTGGGGTGGCAGGCGGCGTACGCGTTCGACTGCGCCGACGGGCAGCTCGCCCGGGTCACCGGTCAGGGCAGCATCGCGGGTGCCCGGATCGACATCATCTGCGACGTCGCCACGCAGATCGCGCTCGTCACCGCGCTCGCCGCCGTCGCCGAGGCACCGGTGTGGCTCGCCGCCGCGTTCGCCGGCACCTGGATGGTCAACCTCGTCACCAGCGTGCTCGCCACCTCCGACAAGGCCGCGTCGATGGTGACCTCGACATCGCTGCCGGTGCGGCTGGTGAAGCTGATCCGCGACTACGGGGCGCTCATCCTCGTCGCCGGGCTGGTGCTGACCTTCGCGCCCCAGTGGATGATCTGGGTGGTCGGCGCGTTCACCGTGATCAACGGCGTGTTCCTGATCGCCAGCATCGCCTTCACCGCCCGCGCCGCCCTCCGCTGACCCGCGCGTCACGTTTTGCAGCAAAGCGTGGCCATTTCGCCAAGCGAGGCCACGCTTTGCTGCAAAACGTGACCGGGGCCGTGGGCTACACCGGGGTGGGGACCGGGGCGGGGGTGAGGGTCGGGGTCGGGTTGTGGTGGAGGTTGCGGACGCTGCGGCTGGCTACCATGCCGGCCACCGCGACGCCGACGATGCCCGCCGCACCGGTGATCGCGGCGACCGGACCGAAGACCGCCGCCGCCGGGCCTGCCGCTACCTGACCAGCGGGGATCGCCACGATCGAGCCGAGCATGTCATAGGAGTAGACCCGCGCCAGCTTGTCCGCAGGCACGTGCTCCTGCATCGTCGTCTCCCACGCGATGCCGAACTGCTCCACGCCGACACCGGCGATGAAGCACGACCCGATCAGCCACAGCGGGTGCGGATGGACCGCCAGGACGACGAGCGGCAGCACCGGCAGCAGCATGCTGACGCAGCCGACGAGGAGCAGGCGCTTCACGCGTACCCACCGGAGTGCGATCACCGCGCCCACGACCATGCCGAGAGTCTCCGCGGCGAGCGCGAGGCCGAAGGCTTTTCGGCCCACGGTGTCCTCGGCGATGACCGGACCGAGTACGCCGAAGGCACCCACCTCGGCCGCGTTGAGGAACATGAAGCCGAGCACCACGACCCAGAGCCAGGTGCGGCCGATGAACTCGCGCCAGCCCACCCGCAGGTCCCGGATCATGCTGCTGCGCTCCCCCGCGACCGGGGCGACCGCCACCGACGGCACCTTGACCAGGGAGAACATGAACGCCGCGACGGCGAAGGTGAGCCCGTCGATGACGAGGCCGATGCCCGGGTTGAAGGCCGCGACGAGGATGCCGCCGGACGACGCACCGATGATCATCGCGGCGTTGGCGCCCATCCGGTTGATCGCGTTGGCGCTCTTGCGCTGATCGGGGTCGATCACCTGGCCGAGCAGCGACGACATCGCCGGGAAGGTGAACGCCGACGCGATGCCGCCGACGGCCGCGCAGGCGGCGAGCAGCGGCACGTTGGCGTTGCCGGTCAGCACCAGCGCGCCCGCGACGATCTGGCACGCGCCCGCGGCGAGCGCCGAGACGACCGTGACCAGGTGCCGGGGCAACCGGTCCGCGACGACGCCGCCGACGAGGATGAAGAGCACGCTCGTCACCGAGCGGGCCGCCACCACGAGCCCCAGTGCCGTGGCCGAATCGGTCAGGTCGAGGACCGCGAAGGCGAGCGCGATCGGCGCGATGCCGTTGCCGAGCATGCTGATCGTGCGGCCGATGACCAGGCGCCGAAACGGCTTGGACCGCAGCGGCGCCAGCGACTCTCCCCAGGTCATCCGTGGAGAGTAACCTCTCCCCGGTGAAGGTCGTGATCGCGCACAACCGCTACCGGTCCGACGCGCCGTCGGGCGAGAACACGATCGTCGATCTCGAGATCGAGCAGCTCGGTGCGGCCGGATTGACGGTAGTGCCGTTCCTGCGGAGCTCCGACGAGATCCCGACCATGTCACGGGGGCAGAGGGCACTGCTGCCCCTCTCCCCGATCTATTCACCGTCGTCGACCGCCGCGCTCGACGCGCTGCTCCGCGAGCACCGCCCGGATGTGCTCCATCTGCACAATCCCTATCCGCTGCTCTCGCCGTGGGTGGTGCGGACCGCGCACAAGCACGGCGTCCCGGTGATCCAGACCGTGCACAACTACCGGCAGGTCTGCGCGCCCGGCGTCTACTTCCGCGACGGGCACGTCTGCACCGACTGCAAGGGCAGGGCGTTCGCGCTGCCGGCGATCACGAACCGCTGCTACCGCGACTCGGCCGCCCAGAGCGCGATCATGGCGACCACGCTCGCCGTGCATCGGGGCACCTGGAAGTCGGTGGACCGCTACATCGCGCTGACCAGCCAGATCGCCGAGCACCTGCGCGACTTCGGCATCCCGGCCGAGCGGATCGTCATCAAGCCCAACGGGATCAACGACCCCGGTCAGCCGACCCCGATCGGCGAGGGCGTGCTCTTCGCCGCCCGCCTCGCGCCGGAGAAGGGCCTCGGGCTGCTGCTGGAGGCCTGGTCGCGGCACCCGGACGGCTCGCTCGGCACGCTGCGCATCGCCGGTGACGGCGAGCAGCGCGGGCTCGCCGAGCAGGCCGCCGCGATCCGGGGCGACGTCGTCTACCTCGGGCCGCTGGACCGGGCCGGGGTCTTCCGCGAGCTGGCCGGCTCGGCGCTGCTCGCGGCGCCGTCGATGTGGCACGACGTGCTGCCGACCAGCATCATCGAGTCCCTCGCCAGCGGGCGCCCGGCGCTCGGCACGACGCTCGGCGGGAGCCCGTTCGTCATCGGCGACGCGGGCTGGACCGCCGAGCCGACCGTCGACGCGTGGGCTGCGGCGCTGCCGGTGGCGGTCAGGGAGGCCGCCAGCCTCGCCGACAAGGCCCGGGCGCGTTACGAGAGCACCTTCCACCCGTCGGTCACCACCGGGCAGCTCGTCGACGTCTACGCCGGGCTCATCGCCGGTAGAGGTCGCTGAGCCCGATCAGCACCGCATCGCCGCGCGCTCCGGCAGCGGTCAGCTCGGCGTCGAACCCGGCACCGCTGAAACACATGAGCTTGACGGCCGAGACGTCGTAGCCCGCGACCGAGAGCAGGTCGCGCGCCCGCTGCAGCCGACCCAGGTGGCGCAGGCCCATGATTCGCTGCCACTTCACCTCGCCCAGCCCCAGCACGGTGCGCTCATGTGCGCCGATGACGGCGACGTCGACCTGGATCTGCGTCTTGTTGCCCGGGTCACCGACCGTCCCGGCCGCGACCTGGCCGGGGATCGCGTTGAAGAGCTCCACCGCGCTACGCAGCGTGTATTCGCGGCAGATCTGCTCGAAATGCGGCCCGACGACCTGCGACAGGAAGCTCTCCCTAGCCAGCGCCCAGGCCTGGTCGGCCATGCCGCGCTCCAGGAAGCTCCAGGTCCGCCGCATGATCGCTTCATAAAAAGTGATCAAAGGCTCATTGATCCGGTACGCCGACCGGCTGGTCCGGAACGCGTCCGGCTCCTTGCTGATGAGGCCGGTGTCCTCCAGCACCGCAAGCGGGTGCCCGATGTGCGTTGACGGCCGTTCCAGGTAGCCGGCGATGCCCCCCCGGCTGGTGTGTCCGGTGGCGATGGCGTTGAGCACCGCGTGATATGTCGCCGCGTCGCGGACCTCGGTCTCCTCGGCGAGCAGGTAGCGCGCCTCCCGGAAGAGCGGGACGGACGGGTTGAGCACCGTGCGAGCGACCCACGCGTGGAAGTCGGTCCGGTCCGACGGCGCATCGGAGTGGACGAACTCATGCCGGTAAGCGGGCGTCCCGCCGACGATGCTGTGCAGCAGGACCGCGAGCTCCGGGTCGTCGGCGCAGCCCCAGAATTCGGCGGCCGTGAGGTAATCCATGGGACGGACCATCAGCTCCAGGCTCGCCCGGCCGCGCAGCGGCGCGGAGCCGGAGAGGATGCCGCCCATCACGGACATGGCGGAACCGCAGATCAGCAGCTTTGCCTGGCTGGAGCGCGCAACGCCGTTGGGGTCCAGCGCCTTCTGCAGCAAAGACGGCAGGACCGGTGCGGCCTTCATCAGGTAGGGGAACTCGTCGATCACGATCAGACGATCCCGGACCACGGCGTAGAGCCGGTCGATCGCCTCGTCCCAAGTCGAGAAGTGGAACTGACCGCCCGCTCCGGCATAGGTCGCCAGCGCCTCGCCGAACCGGCGCAGACCCTGCACCTCGGTGTCGTCGGTCGCCACGAAGTGGAAGCCACCGACCGCGTTGGCAAGCCCGCTGAGCAGGAACGTCTTGCCCTGACGGCGCCGTCCGCTGACGACGCCGAACCTGGCCTGCTCGGTCGGGGCACCGGCAAACCTGGCGAGTGCGGCCCACTCGGCGGTGCGATCGAAGATCTCCGCAGGCTTCGGAATCGCTGTCACGTCATTCACCTTGCCCTTAGAGGCGTACTTCTAAGAACCATACCTCTTAGAGGTACGCCTCTAAGAGGTATGGCTCTACAGAATCGCGGAGGCGGCCGGCACCCGGGTCGGATACGGTGGTCTGGTGCCGGAGTTGCCCGAGGTCGAAGCGCTCGCCGCCTATGTGCGCGAGCGTGCCGTCGGCCGCCAGGTGGAGCGGATCGACCTCTCCGCGATCAGTGCTCTCAAAACCTTCGACCCGCCGCTGAGCGCCGCCTCCGGGCAGCACATCCGCGGTGCGTCCCGGCGGGGCAAGTTCCTCGCGATCGACCTCGACTCCTTCAAGCTCGTCACCCACCTCGCCCGCGCGGGGTGGCTGCACTACCGCGACTCGATGGACAACAAACTGCTCAAACCGGGCAAGGGACCCATCGCGCTGCGCGTGCACCTCGAGGGAGGCGAGGGGTTCGACCTCACCGAGGCGGGTACGCAGAAGAAGCTCGCCGTCTATCTCGTGACCGATCTGCAACAGATCCCGAACGTCGCCACCCTCGGACCGGAACCGCTCGACCTCGACGAGGCTGCCTTCGCGGCGATCCTGAAATCGCAGAAGGGCCAGATCAAGGGGGTCCTGCGGGACCAGCGGACGATCGCGGGCATCGGCAACGCGTACTCGGATGAGATCTTGCACGCGGCGAAGCTCTCGCCCTTCGCGATCTCCAGCAAGCTGACCGAGGAGCAGGTGAGCGCCGTTTACGAGGCGATGCGCTCCCTGCTCACCGACGCGATCGAGCGGTCCGTCGGGCAGAAGGCGGCGGAGCTGAAGTCCGAGAAGCGCGGCGGGATGCGCGTGCATGGCCGTAAAGGTGAACCCTGCCCTGTCTGCGGGGATACGGTTCGTGAAGTCTCATTCGCTGATTCGAGCCTTCAATACTGCCCGACCTGCCAAACAGGCGGGAAGCCACTGGCCGATCGGCGCCTTTCCAAGCTTTTGCGCTAGCAGCGCCTCTTCCCCTGTGCCCAATCGTCGGTATAGTGACCCGGTCCCCAGTCGCCTGCACGGACACGCTGTCGGGTTAACGCAAGTTGATTCGATGATCCGCGTCAGGACAGGTCTGGAGTGGAAGACTGAGCAGGTGGCACGGGAGGACCCGGGTGAGGTGACGACGAGCCTGAAGCAGCCT
This sequence comes from Allocatelliglobosispora scoriae, assembly GCF_014204945.1. NCBI lineage: Bacteria > Bacillati > Actinomycetota > Actinomycetes > Micromonosporales > Micromonosporaceae > Allocatelliglobosispora > Allocatelliglobosispora scoriae. The sequence continues at coordinate 3,683,959 of NZ_JACHMN010000002.1, read as the reverse complement.
CCCGTCACTGCGCGCACCAATCCGGTCGACGGCACGCACATAGAGCCTCCTACTGAGGAGCTCCCCCCTGTCGTGCCCAAGAGCAACGGTGTGGCGCGGTCGGCGTTTACCCGCAATCGCCGCCGGCTGGCCCGGTGGCACCGCCCCTATATCGCGCTGCTGGTCGTCGTCGACATCATCTCGGCGCTCGCGGGCAGCTGGACCGCGGTCCAGCTCTTCGAGCAGGCCGACTCCGGTTTCGCGCGATTCCCGATCATCTACTTCAACCTCATCGCCTACGCGATGATGCCGGTCGGCTGGCTGGTCCTGCTCTGGGCAGGTGGCGCCTATGACCGGCGCTCGCTCGGCGTGGGCACCGAGGAGTTCAAGCGCGTCCTGCGCGCCGCGGTGACGGTCACCGCCGGCATCTCGATCCTCGCCCTCGGTTTCAAGATCGACCTTTCGCGCTGGTCCGTCGCGACCGCGGTCTCGGCGACCCTCATCTACATGCTCTTCATGCGGACGGCCGCCCGCCGGGCGCTGCACTCGGTCCGCCGACGCCGGCACCAGGCGACGCACCGGATGCTGCTCACGGGCACGCTGCAGGAGACGATGTTCGTCTACAAGATCGTGACCCGTAGCCCGGCCGCCGGCCTGCACCCGGTCGCGATCCACCTCTCCGACGGCTACGGAGCCGCTCGGCGGACGCAGGCGCCGATCCCGACCTACACGGGCAACGACCTGCTGAAGCTCGCCAACGAGGTCGGCGCCGACACGATCGCGGTCTGCGGATCGTCCGGCAGCGACCCGGGTGAGCTGCGCAGGCTCGCCTGGCAACTGGAGGGCTCCGGCATCGACCTCGTGGTCGCGCCGCAGCTCACCGACATCGCCGGACCGCGCGTGCACATCCGCCCGATCGAGGGCCTGCCGCTGCTGCACGTCGAGGAGCCGACGCTCTCCGGCCTGTCGCTGCTGGCGAAGAACATGATGGACCGCGTCGGCGCCGGTCTCGGGCTGATCGTCCTGACCCCGCTGCTCGCCGTCATCTCGCTGGCGATCCGGATCAACGACCCCGGACCCGTCATGTTCCGCCAGGGCCGGGTCGGTCACGAGGGGCGCACCTTCCGGGTCTGGAAGTTCCGCACGATGTATACCGACGCGGAGGACCGACTCGCCGCCCTGACAGACCAGAACGAGGGCGACGGGATGCTCTTCAAGATCCGCGACGACCCGCGGGTCACTCCGGTCGGCCGGTTCCTGCGGGCCACCTCCCTCGACGAGCTGCCGCAGCTCATCAACGTGCTCAAGGGCGAGATGTCGCTGGTCGGCCCCCGCCCGCTCCCCGCCGACGACGGCGACTTCCTCGGCGACGTGCGCCGCCGGTTGCTCGTCCGGCCGGGCATGACCGGGCTGTGGCAGGTCTCCGGGCGCTCCGACCTCTCCTGGGACGAAGCGGTCCGGCTCGACCTCTACTACGTCGACAACTGGTCGCTGGCTTACGACATCTCGATCCTGTGGCGCACGATCGGCGTCGTGCTCGCCCGCAAGGGCGCCTACTAGGCCGCTGGGCTCGCTGATGCCCACCGCCCTCGCCGTCACGGCCCTCATCGGTGCCCTCGCGGCGGCGATCTGGGCCGTAACCAGCCTGCGCGGGCGCCAGCGGATCGCCACCGAGACGCAGCGGGCGACCTATCAGGTGCTGCACGCGGCCGGGCTCGCCGCCGAACCGCTGCGCGGTGGCCTCACCCCGTCGTCGGCCGCGAAGGCGAGCAAGCTGCTGCGACCGCTCGTCGGATCCACCGGGCTCGCCCTGATCGAGCACGGCACCGTGCTCGCCCTCGACGGGGACGGCGATCATCACGCCGCTCAGTTCACCATCGCCGCCCAGCGGGCCGTCGAGGGTGATCGGGCCACCGTGCTGCGTACCGACGAACTGCCCTGCGAACTGCTCGACTGCCCGGTGCGGGGAGCGGTGATCGTGCCGGTCAGCAGCACCGGCGCGCTCGTCGCCGTCACCGATCAGCACCCCGCACCCGGTCTCGTCCAGGCCGCGCTGGAGACCGGACGCTGGGTCTCGGCGCAGCTCGCCCTCGCCGAGCTCGACGCCTCCCGGGAGCGGCTCGCCCGCGCCGAGGTCCGGGCGTTGCGCGCGCAGATCAGCCCGCACTTCATCTACAACGCGCTCACGGCGATCGCCTCGTTCGTCCGCACCGACCCCGATCGGGCCCGGGAACTGCTGGAGGAGTTCGCGGAGTTCACCCGCTACTCCTTCCGCGCGCACGGGGAGTTCACCACCCTCGCCGAGGAGTTGCGCTCGATCGATCGCTACCTCACGATCGAGCGGGCTCGCTTCGGCGACCGGCTCCAGGTGCGGCTGCGGATCGCACCCGAGGTGCTGCCCGTGACGCTGCCGTTCCTCTGCCTGCAACCGCTGGTCGAGAACGCGGTCCGCCACGGGCTGTCCCGTAAGCCGGGCGTCGGCAACCTGCACATCGAGGCCGAGGACGCCGGCGCCGAGTGCCACATCACGGTGGAGGACGACGGAGTGGGGATGGATCCAGAGGTCATCGGCCCGACCCTGGCGCACTCGGACGACGACGGGCAGCACGTGGGCCTCGCCAACGTCGACGAGCGGTTGCGGGCTGCGTTCGGCGATCAGTTCGGGCTCGTCGTGGAGACCGGCATCGACGCGGGGACCAGGGTCATCCTGCGGATCCCGAAGTTCCATCCGAAGGTACGGGTCACATGACCGTGGATCTGCCGGGGTTCCTTCGCGTACTCGCCGTCGACGACGAACCCCCCGCACTCGACGAGCTCGCCTTCCTGCTGCGCGCCGACAGCCGCATCTCTCGCGTACACACCGCCGGGGACGCCACCGACGCGCTGCGCATCCTGCGCGACCACGAGGTCGAGGCGGTCTTCCTGGACATCCGGATGCCCGGACTCGACGGTCTGGAGCTGGCCCGGGTGCTGCGCCGGTTCGCCGCGCCACCCGCGATCGTCTTCGTCACCGCCTATGACGACGGCGCCGTCGACGCCTTCGACCTGGGCGTGGTCGACTACGTCCGCAAGCCCGTCCGCGCCGACCGCCTGGCCGAGGCGGTCCGCCGAGTCCTGACGAGGCTGCTGCTCCCCAGCCCCGCCGCCCCCGCAGCCCCCGACGACGTCTCGATCCCGGTCGAGCTGGGCGGCGTGACGAAGATGCTCGCCCGCTCCACGGTCCGCTGGGTCGAAGCCCAGGGCGATTACGCCAGGCTGCACACGACGGCCGGCTCCCACCTGGTCCGGGTCTCGCTGGCCACCCTCGCCGAACGATGGGCCGAGGCAGGCTTCGTCCGGATCCACCGCTCCTACGTTGTCCAGTTGAAGCTGATCAACGAACTCCGCCTGACGAACAACGGCTACGTGGTGATCATCGACAACACCGAACTCCCAGTAAGCAGAAGACACACGAGGGACTTAAAGGACCGCCTAGTCCGAGCAGCCAAGCACCACTGGCGGTAAGCCCCCAAATTCGCGTTGATCAAGGGAAGACTCACCATGTGGGGTGCCCGATATGCGGCGAGTCTTCCCTTGATCAACGCGAAATTGGGGGTGGGCCTCTACACAACCTTCACATCGGGGGGACGGGTTCTCCTTATCGCGCGCTTAGAGTCCCCTCATGACGGTGCGACGGGTGCTGGTGGTGGAGGACGACGGCGTTATCGCGCAGTCCGTGGCTGCTCGGCTTCGGGCTGAAGGGTTCGAGGTCGGGGTTGCCGGCAGCGGACCTGCCGGAGTGGACGCGGCGCTTCGCTACAAGCCGGACCTCGTCGTGCTCGACATCATGCTGCCGGGCTTCGACGGGCTGGAGGTCTGCCGGCGGATCCAGGCACAGCGGCCGGTGCCGGTGCTGATGCTCACCGCCCGCGACGACGAGAACGACGTGCTCATCGGGCTCGCGGTCGGTGCCGACGACTATCTCACCAAGCCGTTCTCGCTGCGGGTGCTCGCGGCCCGCGTGCACGCGCTGCTGCGGCGTACCGAACGCACACCGGTCGCCGGGCACGAGCTTCGCCTCGGCGATCTGGAGATCAACCAGGTCGAGCGCCGGGTACGCCGAGCAGGCACCGAGGCACACCTCACCCCGATCGAGTTCGAGCTGCTCGTCTACCTCGCCCAGCGGCACCGCAGCGTGCTCTCCCGCGAGCGGCTCCTCGCCGACGTGTGGGGCTGGGCGGAGGGGTGCGGGACGCGTACGGTCGACTCCCACGTGAAATCCCTGCGCCGCAAGCTCGGCGCCGATCTGATCCGCACGGTGCACGGCGTCGGCTACGCCCTGGAGACGCGATGATCGAGCAGATCATGGACCGGCTGACGGCCGTCATGTTCCGGGTCCTCGGCCCGGCGATCCGCGTCAGCAACCGGGTCCTGGACCGGCTGCCCCGCCCGCTGGACCCCTTCCGCTCCATCAAGCTGAAGCTCGCCATCCTGCTCGGGCTCGCGGGCACGACCGGCATCACCGTCTTCTGGTTCGGCATCGGCTGGATCGCCTGGAAGACCGCCTTCGCCGCCGCCGCGGTCGGCCTGGTCACGCTGCAGATCTTCGCGCACGGCATGACCAAGCCGCTCCGCGAGATGACCGCCGCCGCCCGCGGCATGGCCCGTGGCGAATACACCCGACGGGTACGCGCAACCAGCCGCGACGAGGTCGGCGACCTGGCGCGGGCGTTCAACCAGATGGCCACGGACCTCGGCACCGCCGACCAGCAGCGGCGGGAGCTGATCGCCAACGTCTCGCACGAGTTGCGTACACCGATCACCGCCCTGCAGGGCGTGCTGGAGAACCTGGTCGACGGTGTCGCCGAGCCCGATCCGGAGCAGCTCAAGACCGCGCTGGCGCAGACCGAGCGGCTGGGCAGGCTCGTGACGGAGCTGCTGGACCTCTCCCGACTCGACGCCGGTGTGGTGGCGCTGCGGGTCGAGGAGCTGGCGGCGGCGAAGTTCCTCGCGGACTCGGTGGCGCAGGCGCGCCTCGCCTGGCCCGAGATCACCTTCGAGCTGGCGCCGCCCGACCAATCGTTGCGGGTGCAGGCCGATCCGGCGCGGCTGCATCAGGTCTTCGCCAACCTGCTCGACAACGCCGCCCGGCACAGCCCGCAAGATGGCACAGTCACGCTGACGGCTTGCCAGGACGGCTCGACCGTTCAGTTCGAAGTCATCGATGCCGGTCCCGGCATCGCCCCCGACCTGCGCGAGCGGGTTTTCGAAAGGTTCACGCGAGGTGACCGTTCGGGCACCGACGGCGGCACTGGCCTGGGACTGGCCATCGCCCGCTGGGTCGTGGAGCTCCACCGCGGCACGATCTCGATCGCAGATGGCGGTTCGGGGGGCAGCACCGGCTGCCGTGTCCGCGTTATATTGCCCATCCTGTTATAGAACCGTGTGGAGACTGTGATGACAGAAGAGCCAGCGCAGCCCGTACCACCGCACCAGGACGCCCTGAGAACGCCGACGCCCGTCGACGGTACGCCGACCGTCACGCCGGCTGCCGAGGAGGCCGATGGCGCGGTCGAGGCTGCGGCCCCCGCGGACGCACCGCAGGCTCCACCGGCACAGCAGGACGCACCGCAGGCACCGGCTCAGCAGGCGCCCGCCCAGGTGGCCGCTCCCGCGCAGGTGGCCGCTCCGGCACAGCCGGGTGCCCCGCAGGTCCCGGCGCAGCAGGCTCCGGCAGCGCAGCAGCAGCCCGGTGTCCACCCTGGACAACCGGTCCCGCACACGCCGGGCACCCCGCCGCCCGGATGGCCGCAACAGCAGCGCCCGATGTACTGGACCCAGCCACCGCCGCCGCCCCGCCCCGGGTTCTTCGAGACCCGCTGGAAGGGGCCGAGCACTCCCGCCGGGAAGGCGGCCGTCCTCGGCACAGCCGCCGGTGCCGTGGGGGCTGCGGTCGCCGTACCCCTCGATCGTCCCGGGGTTGGTTGGTTGATCTCCGCTGCGGTGGCCGCAGCCGCCGTCGGACTGGTGGCCCGGACCGCCGGCGCGCCCGTCTCCAGCGGTGACCGCGTCGCGCGGGTGCTCTGGGGACTCGCGGCGCTCGCGCTGCTCTCGGTCGGCACCTTCCGCGCGGCCGGCTGGCTCTTCTTCTGCTGCCTGCTCGCGGCCCTGGGCTGCGCATCGCTCGCCGCCGCCGGTGGCCGCTCGATGCGGGCCATGGCGGTCGGCGCGGTCTCCGTGCCGCTCGCCGCGCTGCGCAGCATCCCCTGGATCGGCAAGGGCGTCGGTGTGCTGCTCGCCCAGCGCTCCGCCGCCAAGCGGGCCGAGGCGCAGGCCGACCCGGTCGCCGCAGCGCAGAAGGACGACGGCGGCGTGCGTGGCGCCCGCATCTTCCTCGCTGTGATCGTCACGATCGTGCTGCTGCTCGTCTTCGGCGGGCTGCTCGCCTCCGCCGACGACGCGTTCGCCGAGCTGCTCGGCCGGCCGCTCAAATACGTCGCCGACATCTTCAAGGACCTCGACATCCCGACGATCTTCGTCTGGACGCTGCTCCTCGTCACCGGCGGACTCTTCACGGCCGGCGGGATCTTCCTCGTCACCGCCCCGCCGGACCTGCACCGGATGGAGAACCCGGGCAAGGCGCGCATCGGCGGGTTCGAGTTCGCCCTGCCGCTCGGCGCGCTCGTGCTCCTCTTCGCCGGGTTCGTCGCGGTGCAGTTCACGGTGCTCTTCGCCTCCGGCACCAACGTGCTGCGGACCGCCGGGGTCAGCCACGCCGAATACGCCCGCAGCGGCTTCCGCCAGCTCATCATCGTCACGGTGCTGACCCTCATCGTCATCGCCGCGTCGGCTCGCTGGGCCCGGCGGGAGACGCCGAAGGACCGGCTGCTCCTGCGCATCCTGCTCGGCGGGGTGGCCGCCCTCAGCCTCGTGATCGTCGCCTCGGCGATCTACCGGTTGTCGCTCTACCAGGACTACCGGGGCTGGACGCGCGAGCGGATCTTCGTCGGCGCGGTCGAGATCGGCCTCGGCCTGATCTTCGTGCTGATTCTGCTCGCCGGCATCCAGCTCAAGGCAGAGTGGCTGCCCCGGGCGGTCGCCGGGACTGCGGTCGTCATGCTGCTCGCCCTCGCGGTGGTCAACCCGGAGCGCTTCATGGCCGAGCAGAACGTCGCCCGCTACGAGAAGTCGGGCAAGATAATCGACCTGTTCTATCTGCGAGCGCTCTCCGCCGACGCGACACCGGCGCTGGCGGACCTTCCGGCCGAGATGCGCAAGTGCGCGCTCAGCCAGATCGCCAAGGAACTCAAGAACGACCCGGATACCTGGTACTCCTGGAACTACTCCCGCAAGCAGGCCAGGAAGGTCATCGCTGACCTCGGGCCCGGCGCGATCGGGACGTGCCAGGATGCGTTCAGGTTCGACAACGAGCGGGGCTAACTCTCCTTCCCACCCCGCAACCGCCCACGGCCCGAGATCCACAAGATCTCGGGCCGTGGCCATGCCAACCCCCTGAACTTTAATGCTGGACACGCCGCAGACATCGTCACAACTGTCAGGATCAACTTCTGCCGCCTAATCGATCATGACTTTTGTTGCAGATGGGACGGCGTGTCCAGCATTAAAATTCAGGGGATCAGACGCGCAGGGTGTCCGGGGCGTGTAGGCGGAGCATGATGTCAGCCACGTGCGCCGGAGCCCGGCCGCGGGTCGCCAGGGAGACCGTGACCATGACCGCGAAAGCCAGCGGGACCGTCCACGCGGCCGGTTGGGCGACGAGCTGACCCAGCGTTCCCGTCGGATGTCCGAAGACCGTGACCAGCACCGATGCCGCCGCGAGCCCGCCACCGACGAGGATCCCGGCCGCCGCGCCGAGATCGGTGAGACCGCGCCACCAGATCCCCAGCACCAGCAGCGGGCAGAAGCTCGACGCGGCGACGGCGAAGGCGAGCCCGACGACCTGCGACACGTTGAGCCCGGTGACCTGGAGCGCGAGGACCAGCGGCACCGCACCGCCGAGCAGCGTCGCGAGCCGGAATCCGCGGATCGAGCGCGAGCCGAGCACATCGGTGGCGAGCACCCCGGCGACCGCCGTGAGGAGCCCGGACGCGGTCGACAGGAAGGCCGCGAACGCCCCCGCCGCGACGAGCGCGCCGAGCAGTTCGCCGAGCACACCGTCACCGAGCGCCGCGACGGGCAGCAGCAGCACGACGGCGTCGCTGTGCCCGTTGGTCGCGAGTTCCGGCGTCCAGATGCGCCCCAGCAGCCCATAGAGCGTGGGAAAGAGATAGAAAACCCCGACAAGCCCCAAAACCACCAGGGTGGTACGCCGTGCAGCCGCCCCGTCCGGGTTGGTGTAGAACCGCACCAGCACGTGCGGCAGCCCCATGGTTCCCAGGAAGGTCGCGAGCATCAGCGAATAGGTGCCGAAGAGCCCGCTCGACCCGTGCTCCCCCGGCGTGAGCCAGGACTCCGGAGCGGGGATCGGCGGCTGCCCCGTCGCCCGCCAATGGATCACCAGGAAGATCGCCGGTACGGCGAGCGCGGTCAGCTTCAGCCAGTACTGAAACGCCTGGACGAAGGTGATCGCCCGCATCCCGCCGAAGGCGACGTTGGCCGTGACGACGGCACCCACCAGGGCGGATCCGATCCACGACGGGCCGCCCGCGACGGTGGACAGGGTCAGCCCGGCACCCTGGAGCTGGGGCATCAGATAGAGCCAGCCGATGAAGACGACGAAGCAGGTGGCGAGCTTGCGCAGCTTTCGCGACCGCAGCCGCAGCTCGCAGAAGTCGGGCAGGGTGAAGGCACCGGAGCGGCGCAGCGGCGCGGCGACGAAGAGCAGCAGCGCCAGGTACCCCGCGGCGAAGCCGACCGGGTACCAGAGCATCTCGACGCCGTCGCGGAGGATCAACCCGGCCACGCCGAGGAAGCTCGCCGCGCTGAGGTATTCGCCGCCGATCGCCGCCGCGTTCCAGTGCGGGCTGACCACCCGGGACGCGACGAGGAAGTCGCTGGTCGTGCGGGCCAGCCGCAGCCCGTAGGCACCGATGGCGAGCGTCGCCAGCGTGACCGCGATGATCGCCGGCAGCGTGTATGCGTTGTTCATCGCGGCAGCCTCACCACGGCCGTCTCATCGGCGCTTGACCAGGGCGGCGAAGTCCTGCTCGTTACGCGCCGCCCCCCGGATGAAGACGACGCCGACCACGATGAGGAAGGGATAGGCGATCAGCCCGAGCAGCAGCCACGGCAGCCGCGCGCCGAGGATCGTCACGGACCCCAGGGCCGGTGCCACCACGAACAGCAGCGGCAGCGAGCCGAGGCAGACGAGCACGACCACGGCGAGGCGCAGCGCGAGGGCGAGCTGAGCGCGGATCAGCCCGCGCAGCAGTGCATCGCCGACCCGGGTCTGCTCCGCGAGTTCAGCCGCGGCGGTCTGCCTCGGCGGCCGCTGAGCAGCCACCGAGGCGAGCACGACGCGGGTCCGGCGCGGGGCGGTCATCGGCGCAGTCTCCCCCGACCTCATCGACGGGGCAAGTAGGGTGCTCCAGCCCGCTACGCAAAGATCGCCGCAACTCTTGAAGAGTTGGTGTTGAGAGCGCCCGGCAGGTGCAGACTGACGGGCGCCCGCACCGACCCGGCGCCGGGTCGGGTTACAACCGCGGGTCGACCGGCTCCGATTCGCTCGCCAGGATCGCGAACACCAGCTCGTGCACCCGCCACGGCGGCTCGTTCGCAGCCACCCGGTCGAGCGCGGCGAGGCCCAGGGCGTATTCGCGCAGGGCGAGCCCGCGCTTGCGGCCCAGGCTGCGGTCGCGCAGCCGGTGCAGCTGATCCGCGTCGGTGTAGTCCGGGCCGTAGATGATCCGGAGGTACTCCCGGCCGCGGCACTTCAGCCCCGGCTGCACCAGGTCCCGCTTCGGCGTCCGGACCAGCCCGGCGAGCGGCTTGACCACCATGCCCTCGCCGCCCGAGCCGGTCAGCTCCACCCACCAGTCGACGGCACCGGCCACGGCCTGCTCGTCGTCGAGCGCGACGACGAGGCGCCGGGTCCGGGTGAAGAGCCCCGAGGCGGCGTCGACGAGGCGGTCGGCGAGCGCGAGGTGCCAGCCGTGGTCGCGCCCGGCGTGGTTGGCGCCCTCGCTCGCGAGGATCACGAACGGCGCCAGGGTGATCCCGGCGAGCCCGTCGGTCGGCCGCACATAGGCGCGGTAGGCGTCGGTGAAGCGCTGCGCGTTCTCGGCCCGCCCGGCGAGCCTGCCCCGCAGCGCGGTCACATCAATGCCGCGCCGCGCCACCTGGTCCAGCACGTCGATGGCGTGCGGCAGGGCGTTGCGGGCGGCGGTGCCGACGCTGGCGTACTGGTCGCGGATGAGGGGTCCCGCCTTCGCCGACCAGGGCAGCAGCTCCGCGTCGAGCAGCAGCCAGTCGGTGCCGAGCTCGTCGAAGAGCCCCGCCGCGGTCACGCCCGCGCGCACCCGGTCCAGCAGCGCCTCGGTCACGGCCGCGTCGCTGAAGAACGGTCGGCCGGTACGCGTGTGGACCGCACCCGTCGCCCCGCCCCCGAAGCGCTTCTCGGCGGCCGCCTGATCCCGGCAGACGAGCACGACGGCCCGCGAGCCCATGTGCTTCTCCTCGCAGACGACCGTGTCGACGCCGACCTTCCGATAGTCGGCGAAGGCAGCCGTCGGGTGTTCGAGGTAGCCCTCGACCTGCGATGTCGAGGCCGGAGCCATCGTCGGCGGCAGCCACAGCAGCAGGCCGGGATCGATGGCGAACCGGCCCATCACCTCCAGCGCCGCCGCGGCCTGGCGGCCGTCCACGGCGATCCGGCCGTATCCGGTGTCGAGGTGACGCCTCCCGGCCGGGTCGGCGATGTTGATGACGTCGCCGATGTCGAGCACGTCCGAGGGCCGGCCGCCACCCGCCGGGGCCAGCGGCTTGACCGGCGCGTAGTGCTCCCGCTCCGCCGGGACGGCGACGAGCTCGCGCTCGGGGTAGCGCAGCGCGGTCAGCTCGCCGCCGAAGACGCAGGCGGTGTCGAGGCAGATGGTGTTGTTGATCCAGACCGGCTTCGGCACCGGCGTGTGTCCATAGACGACGGTCGCCCGGCCCCGATAGTCCTCCGCCCACGGGTAGCGCACGGGCAGGCCGTACTCGTCGGTCTCGCCCGTCGTCTCGCCGTAGAGGCAGAAGTCGCGGACCCGGGCCGAGGCGCGCCCGTGGTAGACCTCCTTGAGCCCGGCGTGCGCCACCACCAGGCGACCCCCGTCGAGGACGTAGTGGCTGATCAGACCATCCATGAAGGACTTCGCCTCGGCGACGAAGGATTCGTCCTCCGCGCCGAACTGGGCCAGCGACTCGGCGAGGCCGTGCGACACGGTGACCTTGCGGCCGGTGAGCGCGCGCAGCAGCTTCGCCTCGTGGTTGCCGGAGACGCAGAGCGCGGTGCCCGCTTCGACCATCCCCTTGACCAGCCGGATCACGCCGGGAGAGTCCGGGCCGCGGTCGACCAGGTCGCCCACGAACAGCGCCACCCGCCCACCCGCGTGCCGCGCCGAGCAGGCGCGCCCGGCCTCGTCGCGGCTGATCTCCCAGCCCAGTGCCGTCAGCAGCGTCTCCAGCTCCGACCGGCAGCCGTGGACGTCGCCGATGATGTCGAAGGGTCCCGTCAGCTCGGTGCGGTCGTTGAAGAGCCGCTCGTACGCGATCGTCGCCGACTCGATCTCGTCGACGCCGCGCAGCACGTGGACCTTGCGGAACCCCTCCCGCGCCAGCGACTTGATCGTGCGGCGCAGGTCCCGGGACTGCCGCGTCAGCACCCGCCGGTCGAAGTGCCGATCGGGGCGGGCCTGGGTGCGGGCCCAGCACTCCTCCTCCGGCACGTCGAGGACGATCGCCGTCGGCAGCACGTCGTGCGCGCGGGCGACCGCGACGAGCCCGGCCCGCGCGTGCTCCTGGACGTTGGTGGCGTCGACGACGGTGAGTCGACCCGCCGCGAGCCGCTTGCCCGCGACGAAGTGCAGCGATTCGAAGGCGGCGGTCGACGCGGACTGGTCGTTCTCGTCGTCGGCGACCATCGCGCGGAACGCGTCCGAGGAGAGCACCTGGGTCGCGGCGAAGTTCTTGCGGGCGAAGGTCGACTTGCCCGAGCCGGAGATGCCGACGAGCGCGACCAGGCTCAGCGCGGGGATGGCGAGCTCGGTCATGCTGCTTCCCTTTCCTTGACACTGAACACGGCGAGCTGCGTCGGCGGACCGACCTCGGGATCGTCGTCGCCGACCGGGCTGATCGCGACGGTGTAGCCGTGCTCCGCGGCGACGGCATCGGCCCAGGTCCGGAACTGCGCCCGGGTCCACTCGAACCGGTGGTCGTGGTGGCGGTGCGTGCCGTGGGCGAGCCCTTCGTAGCGGACGTTGTGCTCGACGTTGGGCATCGTGACGATGACGGTGCTCGGCTTGGCGTGGCCGAAGACCGAGCTGACGAGTGCGGGCAGCCGGGGCTCGTCGAGGTGCTCGATCACCTCCATCAGGACCGCCGCGTCGAATCCGGCGAGCCGGCTGTCGCGGTAGGTGAGGGCGCCCTGCACCAGGCGTACCCGGCTGGTGTGCGGGTTGTGTGGGCGGTCGAGCCGCAGCTTGCGCGCGGCCGTCGCCAGCGACCGGGCCGAGATGTCGACACCGACGATCTCGGTGAGGTGGCGGTGCTTGACCAGGTCGGACAGGAGCGCGCCGGGGCCGCAGCCGAGGTCCAGGACCCGGGTGGCGCCGGAGGCGACGACCGCCGCGACCACCGCCTCGCGGCGCAGGCGGGCGAGCGGCGCCCGTGCCACGCTCCCGGGCAGCTCACCGTCCTCATCGGACTCGGCGATCAGCTCCAGGCTGTCGCCACCGGCGAGGTCGTCGCTCTCGGCGAGCCGCTCCAGCGCGGGCTCGGAGAGCTGCCGCTGGTGGGCGAGGTAGCGGTGGACGATCTGGCGGCGCTCCGGGTGGCCGGCGAGCCAGCCGTCGCCCGACCGCAGCAGCGTGTCGATGTCGTCGGCCGAGACCCAGTAGTGCCGGGCGTCGTCGAGCACCGGGATCAGCACGTAGAGATGGTTGAGAGCGTCGGCGAGGCGCATCGTGGCGGCGAGGCGCAGATCGACATAGCGGCTCTCGCCCCACTCCGGGAACGCCGGGTCCAGCGCGATCGGTTCGGCTGTGACCTGCCAGCCGAGCGGCTCGAAAAATCGGACCGCGAGGTCGGCTCCGCCGCGGCAGCGCAGCACCGGAACGCGGATCTCCAGCGGGATCGCGGTGGCGGCGAGCTCGGGCCGGTCCTTGCTCGCACCCTTCATCGCGGAGCGGAAGGTCTTCGTCAGGGCCGAGGCGAGCAGGCTCGACGCGGCGTAGGGCCGGTCGTTGACGTGCTGGCTCAGTGTGAAGCCGTCCGGCACGGTGCTGGTCCGACCACGGGCCGCCGCCTGCAGCTTGATCGGGTCCACCTCGAGGATCAGCGCCGCCGTGCACCGCTGCCGCGTCGCCTCCGGATAGCAGACGAGCGCCCGCCCCGTGGGCAGTTCGACCTCGTGCAAACGGTCGGGATGCTTGACGAGGAGGTAGCCGAGGTCGGTCGCGGGGTCATGAGTGGTCGACACGGTGAGCAGCACCGGGTCATCCTCCCAGCTCACACACTTACTGCAAGCCATTTGGTATTCGATGGCTAGGCTGTGAGGGTGATCTCGGAGAGCGCGTTCGCGTTGCGAGGACTGGTCAAGCACTTCGATCAGAAGGTCGCCGTCGCCGGTGTGGATCTGGACGTGCCCCCGGGCAGCTTCTTCGGCCTGCTGGGACCCAACGGCGCCGGGAAGACGACCACGCTGAGCATGGCGGTCGGCCTGCTCCGACCCGATTCGGGCACCGCCACGGTCCTCGGCCACGACGTCTGGGCCGACCCCGTGCTCGCGAAGCGGCTGCTCGGCGTGATGCCCGACGGCGTACGCCTCTTCGACCGCCTCGACGGCGCTGAGCTGCTCGCCTACACGGGGCTGCTGCGCGGGATGGACCCCGCCGTGGTGGACCAGCGGGCCCGGGAGCTCCTCGACGTCCTCGCCCTCGCCGACGCCGGTCGCACGCTCGTCGTCGACTACTCGGCGGGCATGAAGAAGAAGATCGGTCTCGCGTCCGCCCTGCTGCACGCGCCCCGGGTGCTGGTGCTGGACGAGCCCTTCGAGGCGGTCGACCCGGTCAGCGGCTCACTGATCCGTGACATCCTCCAGCGGTACGTCACCGGCGGCGGCACGGTGATCTTCTCCAGCCACGTGATGGAGGTCGTCGAGCGCCTCTGCACCCACGTCGCGATCATGGCCGACGGCCGGATCAAGACGGTGGGCGACCTCGCCACGGTCACCGGCGGCCGGGACCTGGAGGAGGTCTTCGTCGAGGTGGTCGGCGGGCGTACCTCCACCGGCGAGGAGCTGTCGTGGCTGTGACCGCCGACGCCGGGATCCCCGCGCCCAGGCCGGTCACCGCGCGCACCTTCGCCCGGATGAAGCTGCGCGTGCTGCGCAACGGATTCCGCGGGCGCCCTGCCCGGATCGTCATGTTCGTCATCGGTGCGCTCTTCGCCGTCTGGATGGCGCTCGGCGCCTTCGCGGCGATCCTCGTCTCCCTCAAACCCGACTACGCCGACACCCTCGGCCCGCTCGTCCCGGCCCTCATCGGCTCGCTGCTCGTCGTCGGCTGGGTCTTCGGGCCGCTCATCTGGTTCGGCATCGACGAGACGCTGGACCCGGCCCGGTTCGCGCTGCTGCCGCTGCCGCGCCGCACCCTCGTCAGCGGGCTGTTCGCGGCGGCGCTGGTGGGCGTACCGGCGGCGGCCTCTGCCCTTGCGATGACGAGCCTGGTCGTCGGCGCGGCCCTGTGGCAGGGCGTGCTCGCGACCGCCCTGCAGCTCGTCGGCGTGATCGGCGGCATCCTGCTCTGCGTGGCGCTGTCGCGGGCGGTGACGAGCGCGTTCGCCAACATGCTGCGGTCACGCCGGGTCAAGGACCTCGCCGCGGTGCTGCTGGCGCTGCTCGTGGCGCTGATCGGGCCGCTGCAGTTCTGGGGCGTCTCGGCGGCTCAGCACGCCAAGCGCAGCCAGCTCCTCGCGCTCGCCGACGTGCTCGGCTGGACGCCGCTCGGCGCGCCCTGGACGATCGGCTCCGAGGCGGCCGCGGGCAACCTCGGCGCGGCCGTCGCGAAGCTGGCGATGACCCTCGCCTGCGTCGGCCTGCTGCTCTGGTGGTGGGCGGCCACGATCGAGAGCGCGATGCTGGGCCAGGCGGGCTCGTCGGGGTCGAAGCGAGCAGCCGCCACGGGCGGGCCGATCGCACGCCTGTTCGGCGGGGCGCTGGGCCGACTGCCCCGCACGATCGACGGCGCGCTCGTCGCCCGTGAGATGCGCTACTGGTGGCGCGACACCCGGCGCCGCGCGGCGCTCGTCACCTTCGCCGTGATCGGGATCTTCATCCCGGTCGTCGTCAATCTCGGCGGCCCGATGGCCTTCGCGGGCAACGAGCCCGCGACGCAGTCACCGCTGTCCCGCGCGACTTCAATGATCTTCGTGGGTACGGTCGCCGCGCTCAACCTGGCGAACCAGTTCGGCTTCGACGGCACTGCCTATGCCCTGCACCTCATCGTCGGGGTGCGCGGACGGCAGGAGCTGCGCGCCCGGGTCCTCGGCTACTCCATCTTCGTGCTCCCGCTGATGGTCGTCATCTCGATCGTCATCTCGGTCATCCTCGGCCGGCTCGGCGACCTGCCGATGATGCTCGGCACGATGCTCGCCGCGTTCGGGGTCGGGCTCGCGGTGACCCTGATCATCAGTGTCCTGGGGGCGTACTCCCTGCCGGAGAACCAGAACCCCTTCGCCGTGAAGACCGGCGCGGGCGTCACGAAGAGCTTCCTCGCCCTCGGCGCACTCGTCGGTTCGCTGATCCTGGCGCTGCCGATGGCTCTCGGCGCGGCACTCCTCGGCGAAACCTGGCAAATAATCGCATTACCCGTAGGCATCGTCTACGGAATCGTCGCCGCCTGGCTCGGCATGATCATCGCTGGCGATGCCATCGATCGGCGAGGTCCCGAGCTCCTGGCAGCGGTCACTCCCCGTGACTGAGACATCCATCCCTGGCCAGGGCCGTGATCACACAGCTCAGCCGCTCCCACTATTCCCGTGAGCGCTCCGGCCCGATAGGGTTCGGACGCGAAACGCGAAGGAGGCACAGATGACGTCCGAGGGCCACCAGCCCGCCGACCGTGCGAGCGACACGGCGTCGCCTGCGCGAGGCGACCGCCCGTCGAGCTTCGGCCTCTTCGAGGCGCCGGAGGTGCCGGACGAGTTTGCCACCTTCACGCCCAGTCGCCACGGTGGGACATCCTCGCCGTACTCGCGGTTCAGCGAGACCGACCAGGCCGCCGGCGGCGAGCAGAGTCACGGCGACATCGAGCCCCTGCGCATCCCTGACGACCCGGGATACTCGCAGGCCAACAGCGGTTTCAGCGGCTTCCCCCCGGATCCGGTCGAGGCGCCCACGAGCAGCGGGGTCTATGTCCCCGCGCCGGCCGTCATGCCGATCCCCAACCCGGCCGTGCCCGACGAAGAAGTGTCGAGCTGGTCGGCATACTCGCAGAACCAGCCCCCGGCCCGGCCCGCGCAGGAGGAGCCGCAGCAGTCCTGGGCCTCCTTCTCGCACACACCGCCGCCGCCGAACGCTCCGCCGGCGGCCGCTCCGCCGGCGGTCGAGGAGCCACAGCCCGTCGTCTCCTGGGCGGCTTACACCCCGGCCGAGGAGCCCGCTCCCACCGGCGTCGACCAGGGTTGGGCTGCGTTCACCGCGCCCGCCGACCAGCCCGTCGAGCAGCCTGCCTGGTCTGGGTTCGCGAGCGCTGCGCCTCCCGCCGAGGACCCCTCCCCCGCCTGGGGAAACAACTACGCCGCGACGCCGGAGCCGACACCGCAGTTCCAGGAGCAGCCCTGGTCGCCGCTGCCCACCCGGCAGCCCGAGGAGCCGGAGCAGCAGTCCGGCTGGTCGGCATTCACCAACCTCCCGCCCTACGAGCCGACTCCGGCCGAGGCAGCGCCCGCGCCGGTTCCCGCCGAGGCACCCGCCGACCAGAGCTGGACCTCCTACGAGCCGCCGGCCGAGACGAGCCCGCTCCACTCGGAGCAGCGCGTCCCCGGTGCGACGCTGGAGGGCAGCTGGCCCGCCTTCACCGCACCGCACACCACCGAGCCCGACGGCCAGTGGCAGGAGCCGCAGGCGGCCGAGAAGCAGCCGTGGTCGACACCCGCCGCCGAGCCGGCCGCCTTCGCACCCGTGCAACCGGTCGAGCCCGAGCGGCCCGCGCCGGTCGCCCAGACGAGCCCGCCGGAGCAGCCCACCCGGGCCTCCGCATCGGTGCCCGTGGCGAGCCGCCTGTCACCGCCGACCGAGCCGGTCCAGCCGGCCAGATCCGAGCCCCGCGTCTACGGTGCCGCGCGCCCGGCCGAGATCAGCGACGAGCCCGGCCCCGCGCCGATCGCCGCCGAGCCGCCGGTCGTTCCCCAGCAGGCGTCCGCGCCCGTGGCCGAGAGCACCGGCCGCCCCGCGGTCGCGCGTGCCTCGGTCTCCGTCGGCCGGATCACCCCGACCGATGCCGTCCAGCCGCCGCCCGCGCAGTCCGGCGTCTACGGTCGGCCGCAGTCGACCGTCTACGGCAGCCCCGCCGCAGCCGCCCAGGCCGCCGCAGCGCAGTCCGCACCCGCCGATGCGCCTCCCGCCAACGTCTACGGCGGCGGGGGTGCGACCGGCACGCTCCAGGGTGGTGGCGGTCTGCCCGCGCAGTCGGGTCCGGCGCCGACGGGCACCCAGCGCGGTGGCGGCATGCCGCCCTATGGCGACCTGCTCGGCCCGGCATCCGCCCAGGTGCCCCAGCGCCAGCCCACGCAGCTGCCGAACAACCTGGTTCCGGCGCAGCGCGGTCCGGGTGCCGCTCCGGCGGAGCCGGCCCAGGACCGCTTCGGCAACTTCAAGCCCGCCGAAGAGCCCCCCGCTCCCGTCCGCAGCAGCAAGGTGCTCTTCATCGTCATCGGCGCCTGTGTGCTCCTCCTCGGCATCGCGCTCGGCACCCTATGGGTCGTCGGCAACGTGATGGCCGAGAAGCCAGCCACGTTCGGGGTCGGGCAGTGCGTGAAGCAGGACGGCACCAAGGCCGTCGCCGCCGACTGCACCGAGGCGGGCGCCTTCACCGTGACGGAGATCGTCACCGAGAAGAGCAAGTGCCCAGACAGCACCCAGCCGACGATCGTGCAGACCAACGGGATCCTCTGCCTCAAGCCGGCAGCCACCCCCTAGTCGAGCAGACCTGGAGCGCCCGCCGAGACGGCTCGTCTCGGCGGGCGTTTTCGTCTGGTGGGCGGTTTATCTGGTGGTCGGTGTCAGACCCGGCGATTAGGTTGTGGGCATGTTTCGTGATGCCCTGCCTCAGCAGCAAGCCGCCCGCCGGATGCTGCTGGGCACCGCCGTCTCGGCGATCGGCAGGGGTCTCACGCTGCCATTCCTCTTCATCTATCTGACCAAGGTGCGCGACATCACGCCGACGACCGCCGGTCTGGTGATCGGCTGGCTGGGGCTGGCGACGCTGCTCATCGCCCCGGTCGGGGGCACCCTCGTCGACCGGCTCGGCGCCCGGCGGATCGTGCTGCCGATGCTGCTCGTCGAGGCGGCCGGCGTCGCCTCGCTCGCGCTCGTCACCTCGCCGTTGCGCGCCTTCGTCTCGGCGACGCTGGTCGCGATCGGCGGCGGTGTCATCTGGTCGGCGATGACGACGATCCTCAGCTCGGTGACGTCCGACGCCGAGCGGCAGAAGGTCTTCGGTCTCCAGTTCGCCCTGCTCAACCTCGGCATCGGGGTCGGTGCGACGATCTCCGGCACGCTGGTCGACATCGAGCGTCCCGGCACCTTCCAGCTCATCTACCTCGTCGACGCCGCCTGTTACCTCATCCCGCTGGGGATCCTGCTCTCCATGCCCACGGTCGGCCGCCGCCTCGTCGACCGTCCCGCCACCGCCAAGCGCGACGAGCCCGGCTACCGCGAGGTCTTCCGCGACCGGGCGTTCGTGCGCTGGCTCACCTTCGCCATCGTGCTCACCATCAGCGGATACGCGCAGATAGAGGTCGGCTTCACCGCCTTCGCCATCGACGTCGCGCACGTCTCGACGCAGATCGTGGGCTACGCGTTCACGATGAACACGATGGTGATCGTCGTGGCTCAGCTCTTCGTGATCAAGCTGATCCAGGGCCGCAGCCGCACCCGCGTCCTCGCCTCGGTCGGCGTCATCATGGCCTCGTCCTGGCTCGTCCTCGGTCTCGCGGGCTTCGTCGACGGCGGCAACGCGGTGCTCGCGGCGGTCGGCGTGATCGCGACCGGCGGGATCTTCGCCGTCGGTGAGACCCTGCTCTCCCCGGTCAACCCGACCCTGATCAACGCCCTCGCCACCGATGAGCTGCGCGGGCGCTACAACGCGCTGGGCTCGATGGTCTGGGGCATCAGCGGCATCGTCGGCCCCGTCTCGGCGGCGCCGCTGATCGGTGCCGGGCTCGGCGGGCTCTGGATCGGGCTCGTCGTCGGCGGCTGCCTGATCGCCTCGGTGCTGGCCCTGTCGCTGCGCCGACTGCTCACCGTCGACCAGGACGGCCGGATCCTCGCCCCGGCGCACGTCGCCGCTTAGCCGCATCGGATAGCTCACACCGTCCCTGCTCGTTGCGGACCAGGGCGGTCCGGCAGAATGGCCGGATGCGGGTAAGGGCGCCAGAGCTGCGCGGACGAGGCTGGCTGAACACCGCCGGCAAGGAGATCACCCTCAAGGATCTCCGGGGCAAGATCGCAATCCTCGACTTCTGGACCTTCTGCTGCATCAACTGCCTGCACGTGCTCGACGAACTGCGGCCGCTGGAGCAGAAGTACGGCGACGCGCTCGTGATCATCGGTGTGCACTCGCCCAAGTTCGAGCACGAGAAGGACCCCGAGGCGCTCGCCGCCGCCGTGGAGCGGTACGGCGTGGAGCACCCCGTCCTCGACGATCCGGAGCTCATCACCTGGCGGCAGTACGCGGCCAAGGCCTGGCCGACCCTGAGCGTCATCGACCCCGAGGGCTACGTCGTGGCGAGCATGGCCGGCGAGGGCCACGCCGATGGCCTGACCCGCCTCGTGGACCAGCTCATCGCCGAGCACGAGGCGAAGGGCACCCTGCACCGCGGCGAGGGCCTCTATGTCCCCCCGCTCACCGCGAAGACCGCGCTGCGCTTCCCCGGCAAGGCGCTACCGCTGCCCAGTGGCGGCTTCCTCGTCTCCGATTCGTCGAGGCACGCGCTGGTCGAGCTCGCCGCCGACGCCGAGACCGTCGTGCGTCGAATCGGCTCCGGTACGCGTGGACGCGCCGACGGCGGCCCCTCGACCGCCAGCCTCTCCGAGCCGCAGGGACTGCTCGCACTGCCACAGCGCGTCGCCGAACTCGTCGGTTATGACGTGGTCGTCGCCGACACCGTCAACCACCTGCTGCGGGGCCTGCGCCTGCGTACCGGTGAGGTGACCACGATCGCGGGCACGGGCCGCCAGTGGCGCTCCACCGTGGACGATCACGCACACGACGCGCTCAGCATCGACCTCTCCTCGCCGTGGGACGTGGCCTGGTTCGAGGAGCGGGTGATCATCGCGATGGCGGGCATCCACCAGCTGTGGTGGTTCGACCCGATCCGGCGTACCACCGGGGTTTTCGCGGGAACGACCGTGGAGGCACTGCGCGACGGGCAGCTCCCCGACGTCTGGCTGGCGCAGCCCTCCGGCCTGTCCACCTCGCCCGACGGCGAGCGGCTGTGGTTTGTGGACTCCGAGACGAGCGCGCTGCGGTACGTCGAGCGAGCGGCCCCCGACGACGGCGGCACCAGCACCGACCTCGTCGTCCGCACCGCCGTCGGCCAGGGACTCTTCGACTTCGGGCACGTCGACGGCCCGGGCGGGACCGCGCTGATGCAGCACCCGCTGGGGCTCGCCGCGCTCGCGGACGGTTCGGTGCTGATCGCGGACACCTACAACGGCGCGGTCCGGCGCTTCGCGGACGGCGCGCTCTCCACTGTGGAGACCGATCTCGCCGAGCCGAGCGACGTGGTGGTGACCGCCGACGGCACCGTGCTCGTGGTCGAATCGGCCGCGCACCGGCTGATCACGCTGGCACCCTCGACCGGGTCGACAATGGATGGTGGACGGCACACCGTCGAGCGTCCGCCGACGCTGCTGCAATCAGGTGCGGTGACGCTGGAGATCATCTTCACGCCCGCGCCGGGGCAGAAGCTGGACGAGACCTTCGGTCCGTCGACCCGGCTGTCGGTCTCAGCGTCCCCGCCGGAGCTGCTGCTGACCGGCGCGGGTACGACGACCGATCTCAGCCGACGACTGGAGATCAATCCGGCGGTGACGCAGGGCGTGCTGCAGGTGGTTGCGCAGGCTGCCACCTGCGACATCGACGCGGCGAACCCGGCCTGCCACCTCACCCGCCAGGACTGGGGTGTCCCGCTGCGCATCACCGCCGACGGCGACGCCCGGCTCCCCCTGATCCTCCGCGGCCTCGACGCCTAACCCGCTCCACTCCCGCGACACTCGCGCCCATCTCGGGCATATGGCGCGGGGTGGGCGGCTTGATCGCGCAAATCGGGGTGCGCGGCGCGGGGTGCGCGGCGCGGGGTGCGCGGCGCGAACGCGCTCGCGTCGGGTGCGGGGTGCGCGGTGCGGGGTGCGCGGTGCGGGGTGCGCGGTGCGGGGTGCGCGGTGCGGGGTGCGCGGCGCGAACGCGCTCGCGTCGGGTGCGGGGTGCGGGGTGCGGGGTGCGGGATGCGGGATGCGCAGCATGATCGCGCACATATCGGGCACGTAGGTAGTACGTGGTATGCGACATGATCACGCTCATCCAGGCAATTAGCACGTGAGGCGCGGCAATGACCGCGCCCATTCCAAGCAAGTGGCACGTGAGGCGCGGCAAATGACCGCGCCCATTCCAAGCAAGTGGCACGTGAGGCGCGGCAAATGACCGCGCCCGCTCCAGGCAGGCAGCACGCAGGGCGTGACACGATCGCGCACATTCCAGGCAAGTAGCGATGTGCGCGGCATGATCGCGCACATATCGGGCGAGTAGTGCTACATGCGCGTCGTGATCGCGTTGCTTCCCGGAAAGAGGCCCTTCCTGGGGTCAAGATTCGCGCTGTTTCCAGCTTTCAACGCGATCAAGCTGCGGGCGGCGGACTTGGCGCGGCCGGCGATCCCTGCCCGCAAGATCGCGCAGAAACCGGGAAATTGCCCGCTCCTCGTAGCATGATCGCGCAAAAACCCGGAAGCAGCGCGAATCTTGACCCCAGGAAGGGCCTATTTCCGGGTTCTTGCACGATCATGCACCGCACCGCACCACGCGAAGCACCGCGCCGGACGCCACGCTAAACACCGCGCCACGCACGCTGGGCAACCACGCCACACCACGCTGAGCGCTGCGCCACGCTGAGCGCTGCGCCACGCTGAGCGCTGCGCCACGCTGACGCCGGTTGGCGTCGCGTCCCTTGCACCGCACCGCACCGCACCGCACCGCACCGCACCGCACCGCACCGCACCGCACCGCACCGCACCGCACCGCACCGCACCGCACCGCACCGCACCGCACCGCACCGACGCGAGTGTTACACCGTCGTGAAGCGCTGCAAGGGAACACCTGCCTCCGTCAGGGCCGCGCGTACCGCAAGGCCCAACTGCACCGCGCCCGGCGTGTCCCCGTGCAAGCAGATCGAGTCCACCGGCAGGTCGATCACCGTGCCCTCGAACGCGATCACCCGCTGCTCCGTCGCCATCAGCAGCGCCCGCGCGACGACCTCCTCGGTGTCGGTGACGACCGCGCCCGCCTTGCTGCGCGGCATGAGGCTGCCGTCGGGGAGGTACCCCCGATCCGCAAACCCCTCGAAGATCACTTTCAACGCCGCGTCCGACGCCGCTGTCGCGAGCACCGACCCGGGCGAGCACAGCACCGGCAGCTTCGGATCGAGATCGCGCACCGCGTCCACGATCGCCTCGGCGTGAACGGTCGCGTGATAGAGCGCCCCGTGCGGTTTCACGTATGCGACGCGCACCCCTTCGGTCCGGGCCAGCGCGTCGAGGGCCCCGATCTGGTAGATGAGTTCGTCGCGGAGTTGGTTGTGCTCGTACGCGATGAATCGCCGCCCGAACCCCGGCAGGTCCCGGTAGCCGACCTGCGCGCCCACGGCGACGCCTCGTTCTCGGGCGTAGGCGCAGACGCGCCGCATCGTGAGTGCGTCACCGGCATGAAAGCCGCAGGCGACGTTTGCACTGGTCACGACGTCGAGCATGGCTTCGTCGTCGCCCAGTTCCCAGTGGCCGAAGCCTTCGGCCAGATCTGCGTTCAGGTCCACTGTGACAGCCTAAAGCGGATCGCGGCTCCGGGCCGCGCCTGCGCGAGCAGCGGCAGGTCGGCGCGTTCGACGACGGCGATGACGGGGTAGCCGCCGGTGGTCGGGTGATCGTTGAGGAAGATCAGCGGCTGCCCGTCGGCGGGGACCTGCACCGCTCCGGTGACGACACCTTCGCTGGGCAGTTCCCCGGCGCGCGAGCGGGTCAGGCTCGTCCCGATGAGTCGCGCTCCGACCCGGTTGCTCAGAGGACTCACCTGGTACGCCGACCGCACCAACTCCTCGAGGTCGGCGAACCAGTCGTCCCGGGGCCCCGCCGTGGCTCGAAGCACGATCTCCCCACCCACCTCGTCGGACCTCCCCTTCAGCACCAACTCTTGAAGAGTTGGCGCTAAGGGCGGGCCGACGGGGAGGCTGTCGCCTCGGCGGAGGGCGGCCGGGCCGAGACCGCTGAGCGTGTCGGAGGAACGCGAGCCGAGCACCGCCGCCACGTCGATGCCACCAGCCACCGCGAGGTATCTCCGCAGCCCACGGCTCGCGTTGCCGATCTCGATCTCCGCACCGGCATCCACCGGGTGCGCCTCGCCGAGCGCCGCGTCGACCCCGCCGATCCGCAGCGGTCCGGGCGCGCCGGTCACCGCCACGGTGACGGGCTCGACGGCGGCCAGCACGCAGCCGCCGAGCGTGATCTCCAGTCCGGCGAGTTCCGGTGTATTGCCGACGAGAGCGTTGGCCGCGTCGAGGGCGGGCTGATCGAGCGCGCCGCTCGGCGAGACGCCGAGGTGGGCGTATCCGTGGCGGCCCCGGTCCTGAACGGTCGTCAGCGGCCCGGGCCGGCGGACACTAAGCATCGATCATCCTTACCGTCATCCCGGGCAGGAGCAGCGCCGGCGGCTGCCGTTCGACATCGAAGAGGACCGCGTCGGTGGAGCCGAGGAGGTGCCACCCGCCGGGGGTGGACCGCGGATAGATCCCGGCGTAGGCCCCGGCGACGGCGACCGAACCGACCGGCACGCTGGCCCGTGGCGTAGGCCGCCTGGCGAGGTGCCATTTCTCGGCGAGCCCGGTCAGGTAGGCGAATCCGGGCGCGAACCCCCCGAACGCGACGGTGAAGACGGTCTCCCGCATCACCGCGATCGGGTCGCAGCCCCAGACAGTGCCGACCTCGTCGAGGTCCGGCCCGTCCCAGCGCACCGCGATCTCCAGCGGCAGCACCGCGGTCTCCTCGACGGAGGAGACGAAGGGGCAGGTGAGTGCCTTGGCGGTCGAGTCGATGAGGGCTCCGAGCACCGGATCATCGGGATCGACACCGATGATGAGCAGGGTCTGCGCGCCGGGCACGAGCTCTCTGCACTCGATCTCGCCCCGGGCGCGGGCGGCATCGATCGCCGCAAACCACGTGTGCGGGGCGTCGACCTCCAGGAGCAGGGCGTCCGTGCCGGCTCGGCGGATGTTTACCACTCGTCGATGGTGAGGCCTCGCACACCCTACGCGCGAGTAACCTACGATACCGTAACCTGTAAGGGTGACCCAGACACGCCCCCGGGTGAAGCCCGTCGACCAAGGCAAACCGCGCATGCGCGGCTGGCTGCACACCTATGCCTTCTTCGTCGCGGTGGCCTGCGGCATCGTGCTCGTCTCGATCGCCGCCGCGCAGGCGAGCACGGCCGCGCTGGTGAGCACCGCGATCTACAGCCTGACCGTCTGCGGCCTCTTCGGGATCAGCGCCCTCTATCACCGTCGTTGGTGGAGCGAGCGCGGCTACAAGACCATGCGCAGGCTCGATCACGCCATGATCTTCATCTTCATCGCGGGCACCTACACCCCGTTCTGCGCGCTGCTGCTGCCGCCCGACAAGGGAAAGCTGCTGCTCATCATCGTGTGGACCGGCGCGCTCGCCGGTGCCGTCATCTCGCTGGTCTGGCCGCACGCCCCGCGCTGGGTCACCGCACCCCTCTATCTGGCGCTCGGCTGGGTCGCGGTCGCGGTGCTCCCCGACATCATGCACTCCGGCGGCGTGGCCGCATTGGTGCTGCTAGCAGTGGGCGGCCTCGCCTACAGCGTCGGTGCGATCTTCTACGCGCTGCGCCGCCCCAACCCGTGGCCGACCGTCTTCGGACACCACGAGTTCTTCCACGCGTGCACGCTGATCGCGGCGATCTGCCACCACATCGCGATCTACTTCGCCGTCTTCGCCTGATCTCACCAGAGCTTCGCGGAACACAGGAGCTTCGCGGAGCGCGCCGCGACGCCTGGACTGAGGAGCGCAGCGACGAGGGAAGGCGTCGCACAGGGGCGCGCGGAGCGAAGCGACCCAGCAATAGAGCGACGAGGGAAGGCGTCGCACAGGGGCGCGCGGAGCGAAGCGACCCAGCAATAGAGCGACGAGGGAAGGCGTCACACAGGGGCGCGCGGAGCGAAGCGACCCAGAGACACCACCTGCGGCAGTTCATCCGGGTGGACATAATGAGGTCAGACGTAAGGTCAACCTCTCTCAGATCCACCGCGTGATCAGTCATGCTTGTGCCGTAATCACGAGACTGCAGTTGCCGGGTCGACGCCCGGTCACCCCTGGGACCCGCGCCGGACTCGGCGCGGCTGTCGCGCTGCTCGTTTTCCTGAGCGTGGTCGAGGCACTCGACGGGGCGCAGGGTCACTACATCGGCCTCATGGCGACCGCGCCGTTCCTCGCGGCCGCGTTCGCCTCCTGGCGGACGGTCCTGGTCGTGGGTGGTCTGGCCACTGCTGTGGGTACGCTGTTCGCGCTGCTCGGGGATGCCCCCAGCATGTCGACGGTGCTGAACGTCTTCGGCATCGGCGGTGCCACGGCCCTCGCGGCGACGGCGGCCACCCTGCGGCAGCGGCAGGCCGAGCGGATCGCCGAGCTCTCCCGCCTCGCCGATGTGGCACAGCAGGCGGTGCTGCGACCTCTCGGCCCGCGACTGGGTTCGCTGGCGATCGCCGGACGATACATCTCCGCCACGGTCGCCGCCGACATCGGCGGGGACCTCTACGAGGCGGTCGACACGCCCTATGGCGTACGCATCATCATCGGTGATGTGAAGGGCAAGGGCCTGGACGCGGTCCGGCTCGCGAGCATCGTGCTCGGCAGCTACCGGCACGTGGCCTATGACCGGGCCGATCTGCGCGCGATCGTGACCGACCTGGACCGGGCGGTCTCCCGCAACGTGGGTGACGAGGATTTCGTCACGGCGGTGCTGGTCGAGGAGCGCGGCGGAACGCTGACGGTGGTCAACTGCGGGCATCCGGCACCGCTGCTGCTGCGCCGCGGCGAGGTGATCTCCCTGGACCCGCCGTCGCCGGCGCCGCCGCTGGGCTTCGTTCCCTCGGTGAAGGCCCGGGTCGAGCGCTTGGAGCCGGGCGACCGGCTGCTGCTCTTCACGGATGGCCTGGCCGAGGCGCGGCGCGACGGTGCCTTCTTCCCGATCGCTGATCGCGCCTGGCGGCTGCTGGGGCACGGCTCCGTCAGCGACGGGCTGGCCTCGGTCGAATCCGCCCTGGCCGAATGGGTGCACGGGCGGCTCGACGATGACATCGCACTGGTGCTGCTGGAGTACGCGGGTCCCCAGCAGGGTCTGACTGCGGCGGCCGTGCCGAGCTGGGAAGTCGGGGCCGACCAGAGCTGAGTCAGGCGATCGCGTCCTGTCGACGGCGGACCGCGAAGCCGAGCTGAGGCAGGGTCGAGGCGGCCCGGTGCTTGCCGACGTAGCGGCGGGGGTAGCGCGGCTCGAACATCCGGTTCATGAGTGTTTCAATCATTTTCTTCTCCTCCTCGTTACTCGTATGTAGGAACGAGGACACCAAATTCGGGTGACGCTTATCGGCGTGGCGGGTTGCATTTCTCGGCACACATCTACTCATTTTCTAGGGCAATTCAGACAAGTTGCCGAGTTTTGTTGCCGTAGTTACCGATGAGTAATACTCTCGATGTACCAGACGGCAATTTCTGTGCAGGGGACGGCAATGACCCATTACAAGAGCAACCTGCGGGACCTGGAGTTCAACCTCTTCGAGGTCTTCGACAACCACCTCGGCGAGGGACCCTTCGCCGACGTCGACACCGACAGCGCGCGCGGCATCCTCGCCGAGGTCGACCGGCTCAGCCGGGTGGATCTGGCGGCGAGCTTCGCCGACGCCGATCGCAATCCGCCGGTCTTCGACGCCGCCACCCACACGGTGAAGCTGCCGACCAGCTTCAAGAAGTCCTTCGACACGTTCATGGACTCGGAGTTCTGGCGCCTCGACATCCCGAGCGAGCTCAACGGCACCCTGGCGCCCCGCGCGTTCTGGTGGTCGCTCGCCGAGATGATCCTGGGGTCCAACCCGGCGATCTGGATGTATTCCTGCGGTCCGTCCTTCGCCCGGACGATCCAGTCCGAGGGCACCGACGCGCAGCGCGAATGGGCCAAGATCTTCGTCGAGAAGCGCTGGGCCGCCACGATGGTGCTGACCGAGCCCGACGCCGGCTCCGACGTCGGCGCCGCCCGGACCAGGGCGATCCCGCAGGCCGACGGCTCCTGGCACATCGAGGGCGTCAAGCGCTTCATCACCTCGGGTGAGCACGACCTCTCCGAGAACATCATTCACTACGTGCTGGCCCGTCCCGTGGACACGCCCGGTGCGGGTGGTCCGGGAACCAAGGGTCTGTCGCTCTTCCTCGTACCGAAGTTCCACTTCGACGCCGAGGGCAACCTGGGCGAGCGCAACGGCGTCTTCGCCACCAACGTCGAGCACAAGATGGGTCTCAAGGTCTCCGCGACCTGCGAGATGACCTTCGGCGGGCACGGCGTCCCGGCGCAGGGCTGGCTGCTCGGTGAGGTGCACGAGGGCATCCGGCAGATGTTCCTCATCATCGAGAACGCCCGGATGATGGTCGGCACCAAGGCGATCGCGACGCTCTCCACCGGTTACCTGAACGCGCTGGAGTATGCGAAGGAGCGGGTCCAGGGCTCCGACCTGCTGCAGATGGCGGACAAGACGGCACCCCGGGTCACGATCACGCACCACCCCGACGTGCGCCGCTCGCTGATGCTGCAGAAGTCATACGCCGAGGGCCTGCGCGCACTCGCCATCTACGCCGCGGGCTGGGCCGACAAGGCCAACCTCGCCGCGACGGCCGGCGACGAGAAGGCCGCGAAGAAGGCGGAGAAGGTCAACGACCTGCTCCTCCCCCTCGTCAAGGCCTGCGGTTCGGAGCGCGCCTTCGAGCTGCTCGGTTCCGAGGCCCTGCAGACCTTCGGCGGCTCCGGATTCCTCCAGGACTACCCGCTGGAGCAGTACGTCCGCGACGCGAAGATCGACTCCCTCTACGAGGGAACCACCGCCATCCAGAGCCTCGACCTCTTCTTCCGCAAGATCGTGAAGGACGGTGGCCGGGCGCTGCTGACGGTGGCCGGCGAGATCTCGGCGTACCTGGCGGAGGGTTCTGATGGTGAGCTCAAGGAGGAGCGCGAGTCGCTGACGACCGCGCTCACCGACATCCAGGGCGCGCTCGGCACCATGACCGGCTGGCTCGCCGAGGCGGCCGGCGGCGACGAGCGGGCGGTCTACAAGGTCGGCCTGCACTCGCGGCGCCTGCTGCTCGGCCTGGGCGACCTCGTCGTCGGCTGGCTGCTCCAGCGCCAGGCGACGGTGGCGCTCGCGGCGCTCGCCGGTGACGGCGTCTCCGAGACCGACCGGGCGTTCTACCTCGGCAAGGTCGCGGCGGCGAAGTTCTTCGCGAGCGAGGTGCTCCCCCGGATCACCACCGACCGCAAGATCATTGAGTCCGCCACGGTGGATCTGATGGACCTCGACGAGTCGGTCTTCTAGAACTCGGATTTTAGGAAGGGGAGGGCAGCTGCCCTCCCCTTCATCCGGTGGCGTTGACGCAGGCCTCGATGAGCTGCGCATCGGTGGCGCTGCCGATGGCGAAACCGCCCAGCATCTCGACCGCCCCGCGCGCCTTGAAGAAGGCGTTGAACCTGGTCCAGACCCTGCTGGTGTCGACGAAATAGTTGGGGATGCTCGCCGGGAGCGACACGTTGCCGCGCATGAGGACCGTCAGCGTGTTGCACCTGTTGTCAGGCGAGGAGAGATCCGGGGTGTTGAAGCTCGGCCGAGCCGCCGTGAGGTAGGTCGACGAGCTGCTGAGCCGCACGATCTTCTGGTCGGCCGGGCTCCAGCCGTACTTGGCCCAGACCAGCTTGATCTTGATGGACGGGCACTTCTGTGCCGTGCCCGGCGGCAGGTAGTAGTGCTCGGGGCCGATGTCCCAGTAGAGCGTGCGGACGTAGCAAGGGTCGGCGCCGGAGCCCGACTGCTTGCCGCTGCCCGACCCGGCCCGCGGCGACCCCGGGGCGGTCGAGTGCGACGGTGATGCGGACGGCGACATCGTGGGAGTCGGTGTCGGTGAGGGCGGCACCGACTCCGAGACCGTCGGCGACGGGGTCGGCTCGGTGGGGGTCGGGGTGGCGCGCAGCCCCGGCAGCGCGATCGCCGCGATCGTGACCAGCGCAGCGACACCAGCAGCGACCATCGCCCGGGTCGTCCGGCGGCGGCGGACGGTCCGGCGCAGCGCGTCGACGCCCGGCGGGACGGTCTCGGCGAGGCAGCGGTCCCGGAAATCGTCGAAGGGAGCGCGCAGCCTGTCCTGATCAGACATTCGCGACCTCCCCGCTGCTCTCACCAGGGAGGTCGGAGCTTTCAAAATCGGCCGGATCGGTGAGGAGCTTGCCGAGGGCGGTTCGGCCGCGATGCAGCCACGCCTTGACGGTGCCCTCGGCGGCACCGGTGAAGTCGGCGATCTCCTTCACCGACATGTCGGCGAGGTAATGAAGCACGATCGCCTGGCGGTGGTCGGCGGAGAGCTTCGCGAGCGCCCGGGCCAGATCGATCGGGGCGCCGGAGGGCCCGGTGACGTCCTCCGACAGCAGCTCCCGGTGCCAGCTCAGCAGGCGCCGGGCTCGCCGCCAGCGGCTGATCGCCATGTTCCAGGCGACCCGGCGCACCCAGCCGGCCGGGTCGGCATAGGTCGAGATGCTGTCCCAGCGGGTGTACGCCCGGCAGAGGGCCTCCTGGACCATGTCCTGTGCCTCAGCGTGATCACCCGTGTACGCGTAGAGCTGTGCTGTGAGCCTGGCGAAGGTCACGGAGTAGAACTCCGCGAAGTCGTCCTGGCTGCTCACAAGCGAACTCCCGTAGGTGGGGCGGGGAGGTGAGTTTAGAACGGTGCTCCGCACGACCGGCGAAGTGGTCGCGCGGAGCACCGGCTCATCGTCAGATGTTGATGTAGCCGACGAAGTCGACGAGGAGGTGCGTCGTCCCCGAGCTGCCGTTGTAGAAGGCGACCTTCCCGTTCACGATCGGGACGAGCACCAGGTTGGCGACGGTCTGACCGGCCACCCAGTTGAGGCTGGAGGCGTTCGGCATGGTCGTGCCGGCCGGGTACGCGGTGAGGTAGCCGCTGCTCGTCGGGCCGGTCACGGTGACGTTGAGCAGCACCGCCGTGGCGGTCGTCGTCGGCTCGAAGAGCACCAGCTCCCGCGCCTCATGCGGAGCCAGCGGGTTGGGCGACGAGGTCCACGTCCGGGTGTCGAGCACGCGATAGGGCAGGGTGATCTGCACCGGTGCGCCCGCGTCGGGGCTGTAGTAGCCCAGCAGGTCGGCGAGGACGTGCACCGTGCTGGTGCCGCCGTTGAAGAACGCCACCCGGCCGTTGACGACCGGCACGACCACCATGTTGGGTACGGTCCGGCCGGCCGCCCAGTTGAGGTTGGAGGCGGTCGGCCGGGGCGCCCCGTCGGCATACGCGGTGAGGTAGCCGGATGCCGTCGCACCCGTGATCGTCACGTTGAGGGCCACCGCGGTCACCCCACTCGCCGGTACGCCGTTGGCGCCGGTCACGGGGACGGAGATCGTGGCACCGGCGGGGACCGGGGTCGTGGTGGCGACGCCGGTGGCGTAGCGGGTGTCGAGCACCCGGACCGGCCCCCTGGGCGTGAAGAGCCCGCCCGCGGCGCTGGTGTAGTAGCCGAGCAGGTCGACCAGGACATGCACGGTACCGGTGCTGCCGTTGGCGAGCGTGATCCGGCCGTCCTCGCCGACGGGCACCTCGGCCATGTTGGCGGTCGTCGACCCCGCCGACCAGTTGAGGTTGGAGACGATCGGCTGCTGCGTACCGGAGGGGAAGACCGTCAGATAGCCCGAGCCGGCGGTCGACGTCACGGTGACGTTGACGGCGACGCCCGCCAGCCCGGTGGCGGGAACCCCGTTGAGGCCCGCCACCTGCAGCGACACGCTCGCACCCGCGGCGACCGGGACGCGGGTGGCGATGCCGATGGCGTTGCGGGTGTCGAGCACCCGGACCGGTCCCACCGGCAGGTAGGTCCCGCCGCCGATTCCGCGCGACGCCGACGTGGTGATCCCGTTGGTGTCGCTGACGGAGACATAGGCGGACTGCCCCGTGCGCTGCGCGTAGTGGTGGGTGACGATCGGGGAGGCCTGGGTGACCTCGGTGCCGTCGCCGAAGATGAAGCGGTAGGGCGTGGCCACGAGGGGCACCCATCCCGGCTGCGTGGCGGAGGCGTCGAAGGTGACCGTCGTACCCCCGTCGCTGTAGGTGGTGACCAGGCTGGCCTTGGCTCCCTGCACCGCCTCGGCCGCGCCCCGGTCGGCGATCACCGACGGACCGCTGCCCGTGTTCGGGGCGCCGGGATCGTCCTCGCGGAACCGCCCGTCCTTGTCCAGGGCCGGCCAGCCCGGTGCCGCCGAGTTGGCCGAGTCGTGGTTGACGGTGTCGAAGAGGCCGCTCAGCTGGTCGTGCGTACCCTGACCGGACGCTTCCCGGAAGGCCGCCACGGTGGCGTAGTTGACGCCGTTCCAGCGGTAGAGCTTCGTGGGCGTGTCCTGGTACGCCTGGACGCTGTTGAAGTCCGCGACCGTGCCGCCGACGGCCGCACCGGTGACCTCGATGTTGGCCTGGTCCGCGACCGGAGCCAGGCAGCTGGTGTCCCAGTGAGTGCCGTTGCGCCAGGCTATGTTGTTCTGCACCGACACTCCGCTCGCGGCGCCGGAGACCCGGATGCCGGATCCGCACGCCTGCGAGACGGTGTTGTTGGTGATCGCGGAGCCGGTGGCGCCGACGTTGTCGATGCCGATGTCCCGTGCGTTGGCGACGGTGTTGTTGACCACGATCGCCCGCTTCGCGTCAGCGGCGAGCAGCACGCCCTTGCCGACGTTGTTGAGGAAGCCGTTGGCGACGGTGATGTCGGTGCCGTGCACCTCGACGGCGGTGACGAACCCATTCGGTCCGAACGCCTGGATCCGGGTGTTGGCCACCAGCACCCGCGCCGAATCGGCGTCGAGCATGATGCCCGGCACGGCCAGCGCGTTGACCCACACGCTCTTCAGCGTCGAGTCGGTCACGCCGGCCAGGCTCACCCCTGCAGTCCCGAGCGGTGCGCCCGGCAAGACGTCGTTGACCTGCACCGAGGTGAGCGTCAGCCGAGTGGAGCCGACCAGTTTGACCGGCACCGTACCCGGGCTTGGTTTGATCTTCAGCGTCGTCACCGAGATGTCGTGCTGACCGTCGATCGTCAGGCCGACACCCGCTCCACTGAGCTTCGCCGTCGAGTCGCCCAGCAGGGTGATGGGCTGCCCCGGCGCCCCGGACTTGGTGATCGTGACCTGCTCGGCGTAGGTCCCGCTGATCCGGATCGTCTGCCCGGCGGTCACCACCGCCACGGCCGCGCCGATGGTGCAGAAGGGCTGCGTCGGCAGGCCCGTGCCCGTGTCGCTGCAGTTGGCTCCCACACCGTTGTTGACGAAGAGTTCGGTCGTGTCGGCGGCGGCGGGTTCGCTCGCCCCGAGCACGAAGAGATTGGCGACCAGGGCGCCGACCACCACGCCCGCTATGCGGTTCCTGAACATTCAAATCCCCGACGTGTACGGGTGGCGAGCACTCCCTGCCCGCCACTCCACTCCTGACACGCCGAGGCCGATCGGGGGTTGCAGCCGGACCCGAGCATTTTTCGTCAACCGATCGTGCCGATACGGATTCGTGATCCGCAGCGGTACATCGGCGCGGTCGCTCATGCGTTACTGGGCGACATGTGAGCAGATCACCGGCAGGGTGGTATGGACGATTTCAAGGATTTCTACGAGGCACGCAAGGACATGGTGTTCCGAGCGGTGTTCGCCGCGACGAGCGACCGGGCCGGTGCCGAGGATGCCAGCGCGGAGGGGTTCGCGCGCGCGTTCGCCCGGTGGTCGAAGGTGGGCCGGCACCCGAACCCCACCGGGTGGGTCCTGCGTACCGCCCTGAACTTCCACCGGTCCTGGTGGCGGCGTGTCCGAAGGGAGTTGCTGGGCAACACGCCGGACCGACCCGACGGCGGCAGGCCCGACAACGGCCTCGATATCGATCTCCATGCGGCGATCGCCGCACTTCCGACGCGCCAACGCGAGGTCATCGGCCTGCGCATCCTGGCGGACCTGAGCCCGGCGGAGACCGGCGAGGTGCTGGGCATCGCGCCCACAACCGTGAACGTGCACCTGCACCGCGCGCTCGGCTCGCTGCGCGCACGCCTGAACGAGGGGGTCGTGAGATGAACGTCGACGAAATCACCGGTGCGTACGCACAGGAAAGCCTGTCGGTGTCCCTCGATGAGATCCAGCGACGCGGCGGCCGGTGGTCGCGCCGCCGGAGCGCCGCCGGAATCGCCGCCGCCACGGCGGTCGCCGCGACGGTCGCCACGGTGGTCATGCTGACGGGCGGAGCCGCCCCGAAGGACGCACTCGCTCCCGACACGATCGCCGATCGGAACGCGGGGGTCTGCCAGCGGGAGATCACGCTGCTCCGGGAGAACGGCCAGCAGGCTTACCTTCCGCCGACGGCTCCCCGGCTGGCCATCACCGACGGCGACGCCTGGCTGCGGGTTCACGTCCTCGACGGGATGATCTACACCTGCAGCAGCGGTTCCGGATCGGCGCCCACGATCTTCGGCACCCGGCTACCGAAGAACGACGGAACGCTGCACCTCACCGGCGACCTCGACGTGGTCGTCAAGGCCGGCGGGCTGCTCATCGGAACCGTTCCCGCGGGCACCTCCGGAATCGACGCCCGACTCGCCACCGGGGCTGCGATCCGGGGAGAGACCGACGGCAAGATCTTCGCCGTCTGGTCGCCCGGCGCCGATCTGCAGGGGGCCCAGGTCACGGCACGTGGGGCCGACGGCCCGCTGGGTTTCGCCACGGCGACCACCGAGGCGAACATCGACCTCAATCCGACGGTGTTGACGCAGTTCTGCGCTCAGCACGGGCCGCAACTTCTGCGTGGCCACGCCATGCCGCCACGGCGCTTCCAACTCGGCGGCGCGCAGACGGCCCTCTGGATCTACGCCGACGAGACAGCAGCCCTGATCTGCACCTGGAGCAGCACCAACGGGTACGCCGTCAGCGGGCCCATTCCTGCCGTGACCTCCGCCGAACCGCTGCCATGGGTGGAGATCTTCGGTGACGACTCCTGGATCCTCGGGCGGGTGCCGAGCGGAGCCGAGCGGGTGGAGATAGTACTGCCTAGCTCGCAGGTCGTCCCGGCGCAGATCAGCGGGCCGTTCTTCGCGGCCGGCTGGACCGATGAGCAGCACGTTCGCCCCAGGAAGGTGCTCGTCTACACCGCAGACCGCATCTACACCATCGAGGGCGGCGCGACGACATCCGTGCCCCGGTAGCTGCCTTTCCCCTGATGATCGCGCTGTTTCCCGGAAGCTGGGCCCTCCTCACTGGAGTGTGGGACTGTTCCGGGAGACAGCGCGATCATCGTCGTATCGACAGGCGAGGGATGCTCGCATAACCTCTTGACCTGACAAGTGGTCGATCAAGGAGCGGTGATGGAGCTTCCTCAGCCCAAATACGTCGTGGTCGTCAACGCGATCCAGCAGCGCATCGAGGACGGCACCTACCAGCCAGGATCCGCCATCCCGAGCGAGGCCGCGCTGATCGCGGAGTTCGGCGTATCCCGGCCCACGACCGTCCGTGCGCTGGGGATTCTCCAGCGGGACGGGTGGCTCGACGCCGAGCAGGGCAAGGGACGGTTCGTGCGCTCCCGTGCCTCGATCGCGTCGCGGCAGCCGCCCGGTCAGGCGAGCACCCTGCTCAAGCAGGAGGAGCGAGCCGGCGTCAAGCTTCTCTTCGTGGGTCCGGTGCTCGCCTCCCCGCGGACAGCGGCCGCCCTGGAGATCGAGCCGGGTACGCCGCTCATCGCCCGGCAGCGGATCGTCACCTCCGAGATCGGCCCGATCGAGCTCGGCACCTCCTACATCCCGGTCGACCTCGCCTCGGGCACCGGGCTCGGCGACCACTCCGCGATCACCGAAGGTCTGCTGCAACGGCTGAAGCAGCGCAAGGGAGTGGAGTTCGATCACGCGACGGAGCGGATCTCGGCACGGCTGCCGTCCGAGGAGGAGGCGACATATCTGGAGGTGGACCCGACGGAGTGCCTGCTCACGGTCCTCTTCACCGCCTTCGACCGGGCCGGGAGACCGCTTTTCGCGGTGGACGTGCTGGTCCCGGCGTCACGGCGCGAGCTCGAGGATGCGTTTCCGATCCACTGAGGACTCCCACTCGGCAACATGACTTGTCAGGTTGTTGTGCGGTTGGTGCCGGGTTGACAAGTCGATCGGTCGAGCAGGCGATCTTTCGTATTCTGATGCCATGACGGAGGACGAGTTGCTCGTGACCCTGCGAGTGGCGCTGTGTGCCGAGGCTGTCGAGGAGGGGTGGGCACCGGCGACGGCCGAGAAGCTCGCTGACGTGGCGATCCGCCGCTGGGAAAGCTTCGAGCGGCGCAGCAAGCCCAACAAACGCACCTACCGGCTACGGATCCACGACCTGGTCCAGGGACTGCGGCAGGGTGCGCCCTTCGATCTCATCTACCTGGAGCCGGGCGCCTTCGAGCGGCTCGCATCGCGCTTTGGTGAGGTGTTGACCCGCCTGCCATAGCGCCCCGTGCGCTAACCGTTGGACACAGCCCACATCAGCACCAGATTGTCGCCGTGGCTGCCGGTGGCCATGGTCCTGCCATCCGCGCTGAACGCCACCGCGTAGACGGGGCGGGAATGGTCGGTGAGGGTAGCGATCTTGTGGATCGCTGACGGATTCGACACGTCCCACGCCAGCACCAGCTCGTCCCAGCTGCCCGTGACCAGTGTCCTGCTGTCCGCGCTGAACGCCACCGCCAACACGACACGGGTATGTTCGGTCAGGGTGGTGACCCGGTGAATTGTCGACGGATTCGACACGTCCCACACCATCGCCCGGTTGTCCCAACCGCCGGTGGCCATCATCTTGCCGTCCGCGCTGAACGCCACGGCCCGCACGCCGCTGGTGTGGTCGGTGAGGGTCGCGATCCTCTTGGGAGACGGCAGACTCGACATGTCCCACACCATCACCTGGTGGTCCCAGCTGCCGGTGGCGAGCATCTTGCCGTCGGCACTGAACGCCACCGCCAACACATCACCGGTGTGGCCGGACAGGGTGCTGAGTCTGCGGGGTTTCGATGGGTTCGACACGTCCCACACCATCGCCCGCTTGTCCCAGCCGCCGGTGGCCATCATCTTGCCGTCCGCGCTGAACGCCACGGCATACACCTCAGCGGTGTGGTCGGTCACGGCGCCGACTTCGCGAGGAGCCGCCGGATTCGTCATGTCCCACAACACGACCCGCTTGTCGCTGCCGGCCGTGGCCATGAGTTTGCCGTTCGTGCTGAACGCCACCGCGAACACGTTGCCGGTGTGTTCGGTGAGGGCGGTGAGTTCGCGGGGTGCCGACGGCGTCGACACGTCCCACACCCCCACTCGATTTTCCCAGCTGCTGGTGGCCATCGTCTTGCCGTCCGCGCTGAGCGCCACGGCCAACACGTCCTCGGCTTTGCCGTGGGGTGGGGCCACGCGCTGGGAGGCCGTCCGGGAGAACGTCGTCAGGTTCGGGGCGGGAGATGTTCGAGCACTGGCGCTCGGCGACGACGACGGCGCAGCCGACGTGCGCGAGTTCAGGCGGGCAACCCCGTAGGTCAACGCGACAACGACGACAACGCCGGCCGCCACGAGCAGTCGCCCACGCGTCCCCTTCCGAAGGCCGCCCGAGAACGATCCAAACGCGGCCGACCCGACCGGTCGCGGTGCACGATGGTTCACCGGCCGCCGATGCCCCGAGTCCACGGGCGCCGGATCGCTCACGCCGCTCATGTGCAGCAGGCTGCGGAGATGGTCGACGAATGCCGGCGACGGCATCTCTCCTCGGGTGACATCCTCGAACTGCACGTCATTGAGCCGGAAGAACACCTTGCCCTCCAGCAGCAACGGCATCAGCGGCCTGTCCGTCTCCTCCGCTTGGTTGACCTCCCGATCCACCCACTGCGATGCCGCCGACGCCGGACTCATCACCACCACGAACGCCGCGCACGAATCGATCCGTTCCTGAATCACATTCGCCCACCGGGCACCGGTCACGATCTTCCCGTCGAACCAGACCGGCACACCAGCAGCCTTCAAAAACTCCGCCAACGCGGCCACGTACTCGGCATCCGAAGCGTGGCTGTAGCTGATGAAAACGTGACCCGACACTCCGGCAACGCTACCGACACTCATCGATCAACGACTCACCCAGGCAGACGCCACTCGCCATATCCGGCGAACGCGTCGGTCAGCCCTGGTAGGTGGCACTGCGCGGGTGCCCCGCCAGCGGCCCAGAAGATCACTAACGACGAACGCCAGGTCTGGGACGAGTCCCTGGCCTGGCGTTTCGTGGTGGAGCGGGTGACGAGAATCGAACTCGCACTGTCAGCTTGGGAAATGGTGATCGTCGCCGTTCGGCACCGCCTCCACCAGGTGCGTCGCCAACCAGCTCCAGGCTTTGTCCCCCGCGATTGGCCGCTATTTACCGGGGGGAGCCATCGGATCGGGCACGACAACGGGCACGGGCTGTGGACGCTTTGCAAATCAAGATCTGAATTGATCGAGCCTTCTGCTCATACCCTCGGCCTACTGTGTGCTGCGTCGCTGCTGTCGTCTGTTGTCGATGATCGCATCGGCTGCTCGGCGGTCTGCGCCGGTCGTGCCGCTGGACGAGGACCGAGGTCGTGAGCATCGGTAGTTGGTAGGAGGTGGGAGTATGGACGAGGATCGGGTCAAGGACGAGTTCACGCGCATGGAACTCACGGCGCGCCTCAGTAGGGACCGTGAGGTGATCGCCCAGTACGAGGTTGGCCTGGCGTTTCATCGTCAGCGGGTGGAGGATGCTCGGTATGAGCTGGGGATCCTTGATGAGCGACTGGGAGGCGAGCTATGACGGTGGATGAGCACATCGCGATTCTGCACACGGCCATGCGGGTCGATCATGAGGAGTACATCGCTCAGGTTCGCCAGTGGGCCGAGGAGGCGGAGGCTGATGGACGCGTCGCCGCTGCCAGGCAGCATCGGAATCATGTCGCACGGCTGGAAGCCATGAGCAAGCCCTGGGAGTCGCAGCAGCGCGCTGCTTAGCCGACATCGGGGCATACGGTACGACCGAGAACGCCGTCAAGAATTCCTTGACGGCGTTCTTTGCGTTTCCGGCCCATCGCATCAGGCGAAGCACGGCATGTTCCTGCTGCTCATAACCCGTTTCCGGTCGCGCGCATCGCGCGCACCCTGCTGCCTGCCATCCCGTCAACCATTGACCCGCCCCTTGGGGAAGCAGACCGCCGCCGGCACCGCCACCACCGATCAAGGGCGAGGTGACCGGCCAGGGCTGGCGGTGCCGGCGGCGGTCTGCTGGGCTTGCCCGGGTCCATGGGTGACGGGACGGCAGGTCCCTACCTCGACCACGGCGGACCGCGACGCGCGGACGGACCCGTCGCCATCCTGGAGACCGGCGGCCCCCGCCGGAGGCATCGCCCTTGCCCGGCGGACCGTCACACGCCCGAGCTGCCCGGCACCGGTCGACGGCTGGCGTGGTTGTGCGGCGGCGAAGGTGGCGCGGCGTTGGCGGCCTGGTCCTCGTCGGGATCGCCTGTTCTTGCGGCCCTGCCTGCCTTACGTCGCTTCGCGCCAGCCGATGGGCATAGGCATGCACGCCCGGCCCGCCAGGGCCGGGCGTGCATGACGCCCGATCGGCGGCGCGAGCGGCCCGTCAGGGCCGCCTTGATCCCAAAGAGACTAATTCGGCAAACTGCCGAGCTGTTCTTCCAGCCTCAGCCGCACGGCTGGCCAGTCCTGCCCGGTCACGCTGTAGAAGATCGAGTCCCGGACGTAGCCGTCTCGCAGGATTCGGTGG
Organism: Allocatelliglobosispora scoriae; assembly: GCF_014204945.1. Classification (NCBI taxonomy): domain Bacteria; kingdom Bacillati; phylum Actinomycetota; class Actinomycetes; order Micromonosporales; family Micromonosporaceae; genus Allocatelliglobosispora; species Allocatelliglobosispora scoriae. Next base: position 3,644,227 of record NZ_JACHMN010000002.1, on the reverse strand, counting down.
TTGCGGAAGACCCCTTCGCGCGTTGCTCCGAGACCTTCGATCGCCCGCTGAGAGCGGGTGTTACGGCTGTCGGTTTTGAAGACGACGCGGATCGCTCCATGGTCGAAGGCATAGCGCATCAGGAGGTAGGCGGCTTCGCGGGCTGCTCCGGTTCGCCAGTGGCTGGGGGTGACCCATGCCCAGCCGATCTCGACGCCTCGGTGCTTGGGCTGGAGGTCGATGAAGCTGATGCTGCCGATGATCGCGGAGGTACGTCGTTCCACGATCACGTATGGCAGACGTAGCCCTTGGCGTTGCTCTTCGACGGCCTCGTCGATCAGGGCTGCCACGCCGTTCTGGTCCGGGGTGGCCTCGTCGAGGTAGGTCCAGATCTCCGCGTGCTCAGCTGCCGTCGCGAGTGGGGCAAGGTAGTCCGAGGTCAATGGACGCAGTTCAACGATGCGGCCTTCGATAGCCTCGGGCAGGAGTTCCATCGCACTCATTCGGCCGAGACCTCGTACACGAGGACGTGCTTGTCTCCGGCGAGGAGCTGGTCAAAGGCTTCTAGCGGTTTGCCGTCGGCGTCGTAGGCGATCCTGACTACCTTCACCACGCACACGCCTGTGTCCAGCCGAAGCGCTTCGGCTTCACCAGGTGTCGGCATCCGGAAGCTCAGCTCGTCGATGAAGTACGAGATGGTCCGCCCGCTGGCACGCTCAAGCACGGCCAGCACGCCTTCCTCTACAGGTGCCGCGATGGCTATCGGAGTGTCTGCCACCATGTCGTAGCGGTAGTAACTATCGCCCAGCTGGTAGGGCTCCTCGTCCACCAGCATGACTCGCCTCCGTGCGATGACTGGCGCGCCTTCCTCTACACCGAGCCATCTCGCCACATCGGGGGTCGCGTCTTCACGCTCTACGGATGTGATCTTCTGGCGCCCGATCCGGCCCTGCATCGCGATCTCGGTATTGAACGTCGCAGCATGATTCACCGCACGCCGTGCGCGTCGGTCCTGGTCCATGGCCATGACCCGGATCGGTCGAGCCTTCCTGACGAACGTCCCTTGGCCTTGGCCTGAGCCGATCAGCCCTTGCGACTTCAGCGCAGAAAGGGCGAGTCGGACCGTCGTCCGCGACGCGTTGTAGCGATCAGCAAGATCACGCTCTGCTGGCAACCGCTCCCCCGGCGAGAAATCGCCTCGGTGGATGGCCTCGCGCAGCACGTTTGCGAGAAGGACGTGGCGCGGTTCGCTGCTGTCGCTTTGCGCCGGATCAGTGGGGTTCATCTGCTGCTCCCTGGACTTTCTGGCCTATAAGGCCTGCCTCTGGCAGCTTACCGGTTTTGGTCCGTACCAAGCATTGACGATTCGTACGATCGATGAGTACCTTGGTACCTACCAAATGGGAGGCCCAAGTGGGCCACCCAAAACAAATGGCCCCGACGAGCTGTAACTCGTCGAGGCCGGTGCATCGATCCCCTGCGAGAGGAATCCACGATGCCAGTTCAGCGTACGTGCAGCCCTGCGCGTAGTACCAGCCACGGTCCCGGAAGCGTCACCCCCGACCAGCCCACCCCGACCAACCAGGTCACCACGGGTGTGCTGTTCGTGCTGGTGACGGGTGCCCCGTCGGTACACGCTCCCGCGCAGCCCGGTTGCAAGGCGGTGTCCGCATGAGGCCCGCTCTGGCGATCCCGACCCTGTCCATCTCCCGTACCGCACCGACCGCCATCACCATCCCCACTGTGCCGACCGTGTCGGCTCCGCCCCGGTTCAACTTCGCCGGGTACTGCGACTACTGCTACCAGCACGGTTGCCAGTCGCCCACCTGTATCGCCAAACACGCCGCCACCTACTGGGCGGTGTGCCCCTCATGCGAGGGACGCGGCCTCGACGACCAGGACGACTGCTGCGAGTCCTGCTTCCGTGGCGTCGTCGAGGTATTCCCCGGCTGGCCCGGGGCGGTGTCCGCATGACACCCGTCCTCGACCAGGCAACCACCGCCGGTGGGACGCTGATCGCGTTCCCCGGACGGCCGTCGACCTCACCGGTCGCGGTGGAGTCACTGACCCTCAACGAACTCGCGGTCGTGTTCCACGCCGCCACCCACCTCATCGGTGACCACCACAGTCGGGACATCCTGCGGATGACCGACGCCGTCACCACCACCATCGGGATCATCGGCATCGACCTCATCCGGCAGGCCGCCGCGATCGTCGACCACGCCGAGATCACCCTCAACTACGAGCTGCGCTCCACCATCCTGGGCAGCCTCTACCACGGCGACCACTGCCAGACCCTCGCCCGGGTCTACCTCGCCGCCATCACCCCCAAACCATCGGCATGGGCCGTGGCCACCACAACCGCCGCATGGCACAACGCCATCAACACCCAGGCGGTGGCCGCATGACCACCACCCCGATGGAGTCCCCGGTCCGGCAGGCACGCCTGTCCCACGGCTGGGAGCTCGTCGAACTCGCCCTGCGGGTGAAGTTCATCGCCGACGCCCTCGGCGAAACCACACCGAAGGTCGGTGACCTCGTCACCAGCCTGTTCCTCTGGGAGAACCAGCGCGAACAGGTCCCCACCAGCTACGAAGCACTGCTTGATCTGGTGTTCGACGCGTACACCAGACGGGTGCCCGCGTGACCGCCACCGAGTCGGTGACCCCCATGGACCACACGTCTATGGGGGTCACCCCCCGTGCGCTTAACAGTCAAGACACTGTTGACGCTCCCCGGCCTGGATCGCGTGCCGACAGGATGGCGCAGCCCTTCGCGCGCGACGTCCTCAAAAGCCTGGCAGAGGTCCACGGCGTGTGTGTCCGCCCGATCCCGCTCAAGCGCACCGACCACGAGACCGGCCTGTGGGAGATCGTCGACATCCCGTGCGGCGCCCGCCTCGCCTCGGTGTGTGCGCCGTGTGCGGAGAAACAGCGCAAGCTCCGCATGCAGCAGATCCGCGAAGGCTGGCACCTCACCACCGACCCCACCGACGCCATCACCGTCGAGACCCCAGCCGACGAGGTCAAAGCCCTCGTGCTGGACCGGTGCCAGCTCGTGTTCGACCGCGAGGAAGCCGTCAAAGCCGCCGACCCGACACAGGTGGCGCGCCTGGATGTGGCGATCGACCTGCTTGACGAGCAGCTGTCCGGCATGCGGGTCCGCGGAACGCTGCCGTCGCCGGCGGATCCGGCATCGCCGCGTCGGACCAGGTCGACCCGTCGCCGTCAGGACACCACCGACCTGCCCCGGCTCCCGGTCGACTCCCGCACCACCGGCAAGGTGTACACGACGCCGGACGGGCGGAAGGTCCAGCCGTCGACGCTGCTGACCATCACCCTGGACTCCTACGGCCCGGTCCACACCGGTTCCCGGACCCGCCGCGGGAAGGTCCACCCGTGCCAGTGCGGGCACCTGCACCACCCGGTCGACCCCGCCCTCGGTACCCCGATCGACCCGGACACCTACGACTACCGTCGTGCCGCGTTGGATGCGATCTTCTTCGCCGCCGGGCTCGACCGGTTCTGGCAGAACCTCCGCCGCGCCGCCGGACTCAACCTCCAGTACGCCGGAGCCGTCGAGATGCAAAAACGCCTCGCACCGCACGTCCACTACGCGATGCGCGGCACCCTGCCCAAAGCACTGCTCCGCCAGGTCGCCGCCGCGACCTACCACCAGGTGTGGTGGCCCCAGTTCGACGTCCAGGTCTACACGGTGGCGAAACCACCGGTCTGGGACCACACCGCCGAGTGCTACACCGACCCCACTACCGGGGAACCGTTGCAGACCTGGGCCGAGGCGCTTGACGCCCTGGACGACGAGGACGCCGAGCCCGCCTACGTGCTCCGGTTGGGGAAGATCGACGCCCGGGGCATCACCCATGGCACCAAGGACGCCGAGCGGTCGGTGCGGTACGTAACCAAGTACGTGACCAAGGACCTCGCCGAACAAGCCGACCCGTCATCGGCCACGCAGAAAGCCCACTACGACCGGCTGCACGAGGAGCTGGCCACGCTGCCGTGTTCGCCGACGTGCGCGAACTGGCTGCTCTACGGAGTGCAACCGGACAAGGCGAAGCAAGGCCTGACTCCTGGGCGCTGTTCCGGCAAGGTGCACCAGCGCAAGACACTCGGCTTCACCGGACGCCGCGTCTTGATCTCCCGGCAGTGGTCGGGCAAGACCCTCAAAGACCATCGGGCCGACAACGCGGCCTGGGTTCGCACAGTTCTCGCGGGAGCCCCTGAGGGGGATGCTCTCCCGACCGATACGGCCGTTGACCGGCATCGGTACTCCTTCGCCATGGTCCGCAACAGCGACCCCGGCGTACCCGACCTGCAAGTACGCATCATGCGCGCCATCGCTCAACGCGAACTCTGGCGACGACAGGTCTACCAGGCGCAACAGCCACCGGACCCTGTTCCGGCAACCGGAACCAGCGCACTCGCGCTGGCCGCCTAGACGAAGGAGAAGGAGAGATGGAACCGCTACTCACGCTCGACGAAGCCGCCGCGTTTCTGCGTACCAAGCCTCGCTTCATGCGTCGCCTGGTCGCGGAGCGCCGGATCACGTTCCACAAGGTCGGTCGCTTCGTGCGGTTCGACCTGACAGACCTGGTCGCGTACGTCGCTGCTGGTCGGGTGGAGCCGATCAGGCCTGCGCTGCATGAGCGAAGGGAACTCGTCTGATGGCGGGCAAGCGCCGCTTCGGGCGGGTCCGCAAGCTGCCCTCGGGCCGCTTCCAGGCTCGCTACCTCGGTCCGGACAGCATCGACCGTCCGGCGCCGCACACGTTCCCGACGAAGACCGATGCCGATCGGTGGCTGGCGGCGAAGGAGACCGAGATCGTTCGGGGCGACTGGACCAACCCGGACGCTCCCCGGCCGAACCTAGGCGCCTACATCGTGCTGTGGATCGACCAGCGGACGCTTCGGCCCCGCACGGCCGATCTGTACCGCTGGCTGCACAAGCGGTACCTCGCGCCGACCCTGGACGCAATCGAGCTGCCCGACCTCACACCGGGGATGGTGCGGGCGTGGCGTGCTCATCTCGCGTCGTCCGGTGTTTCGGCAAGCATGATCGCCAAGGCGTACCGGCTGCTGCGGGCGGTGCTCAACACCGCGACGGACGACGAGCTGATCCGGCGCAACCCGTGTCGGATCAAGGGCGCCGGTCAGGAACGCCCGGATGAGCGGCCGGTGGCGACCATCGCCCAGGTCTTCGACATCGCGGGCAGGATCCCGGCCCGGTTCCGCGTACTGGTCTTGGTCGCAGCGTTCGCCAGCCTCCGCTACGGGGAACTGGCGGCGCTGCGGCGATCCGATGTCGATCTGGAGGCTGGGACCGTCACGGTCCGGGCAACGCTCGTCGAGCGCTCAGACGGGTCGCTGACCTTCGGGCCGCCGAAGACCAACGCCGGTCGCCGGACGGTCAGCCTGCCCGCCGAGATCGTCGCCGAGCTTCGCCAGCACCTGGCGGACTTCGTCGACGACGCGGACGACGCACTCGTCTTCACCGGGGCGACCGGTGTCGCGCTGCGGCGGTCGAACTTCCAGACGCAGGCACGGTGGACGACCTCGGTGGCCAGGGCCGGGCTGCCCCGGTTCCACTTCCACGATCTGCGGCACACGGGCAACAACCTCGCCTCGGAGACCGGTGCGACCCTGCGGGAGCTGATGAGCCGCATGGGCCACGAGTCCACCAGGGCGGCGGTGATCTACCAGCACGCGACCCAACGACGGGATCAGGCCATCGCCCACGGCCTCAACGAGCAGATCCATCGGGCACGCAGCGGGCACGCGCAAGGAATAGCATCGCCATAGGTAAATGGAAGGCCCGGTCCGACGTGGTGTCTGACCGGGCCTTCAACGCTTGGAGCGGGTGACGAGAATCGAACTCGCACTGTCAGCTTGGGAAGCTGATGTTCTGCCATTGAACTACACCCGCAGGCGCGACCACTCTATCAGGCACCGGCCCCACCCGTGCACACCCGCCACCACCAACCGCATGATCAAGACTTAACAAGACTGTCACGCTCAACATCTTCGATGTTGTTAACAAATTCCTTAGAGTCGCATGCATCGATGTATGTTCGCGGCGCGTAGACCCCCTCGTGCCGCGGGGAGGAGTTCGACATGCGACGCAACCCCATAGCGTGGCGCACGGCCAGCCTGATGGCCGCAGCCACCTTCGTCTTCAGCGCCAGCCCGATGGCTATCGCGGCTGTGCCGACGCTCTCGGCAGCCGAGTGCTTCACGCCCGCACCGGTCGCCGCCAAGGTCAAGGCCGGCGGCGCCACGGTCAAGGACCCCAACGAGGTGACCGCGAAGGAGGCGGCGGCCCGCGAGGCCGACCTCGCGCAGGCACTCAAGGCGAAGGGCAAGGCCCAGGTCCAGACCGTCAGCCCGCTCGCGGCGGTCATCACGATCCCGGTCGTCTTCCACGTGATCAGCGAGGACGGTACGCGTGCCAACGGGAACATCCCGGACAGCATGATCAACCAGCAGATCACCGTGCTGAACAACTCCTACGCGGGTGTCTACGGCGGGGTTGCCACGTCGTTCCGTTTCAGCCTGCAGAGCATCAACCGCTACACGAAGCCGGCGTGGTACCCGATCGTCTACAACTCCTCCACGGAGAAGGCGATGAAGCAGCAGCTCCGCCAGGGCGGCGACGGCACGCTCAACATCTACACCGGCTCGCTCAGCGATGACCTGCTCGGCTGGGCGACCTTCCCGGTCACCAACGTCACCACCTATGACGGCGCCGTGATCCTGGCCGAGTCGCTTCCGGGCGGCACCGCGAGCCCCTACAACCTGGGTGACACCGCGACCCACGAGATCGGCCACTGGCTCAACCTCTACCACACCTTCCAGGGTGGCTGCGGTGGCTCGGGCGACAGCGTCTCGGACACCCCGGCGGAGAAGTCGGCGGCCTTCGGCTGCCCGGCCGGGCGCAACACCTGCCCCGCGACCGGCTCGGACCCGATCCACAACTACATGGACTACACGGACGACTCCTGCATGTACGAGTTCACGGCCGGCCAGGCCACGCGCATGCTGAACGCCTGGAACGCCTACCGCATCTAGCGGGCACAGACATCAGGGCCGGCACAACGATGTGCCGGCCCTGACTCGTGCTTCAGGAGCGCCGCGTCAAGCGCCGATCAGGCTGAGTTGCCGGTGGATCCTCCGAAACCCGTGATTGATCGAGCGCTCGTGCCAGACCTGCGTGGATGCGGGCCAGGCCATGCCCTCGGCGGTCTGCCCGACCGGGCGGTGCACCATGGCGACCTCGATGTGCAGCTCGAAGAGGCGCCAGGCGAGGACGTTGTTGGCCCTCGCTCGGACGGCGATGCGCCCGATAACATCGGGGTCGAAGACCGGGGCGGCCCAGCCGGAGAGGTATGCCTCGACATCGCTCTCCTCGGCGGGGAAGGCGTGCAGCGCGAAGCGGCCGTCGCGTTCCAGGTCGCGCCGTTTCGGCGAGTCGATGAGGAAGCAGAAGAGCCCCTCGTCGGTGACGACGGGTGACACGGGGTGAACGCGGGGCCCACCGTCGGCACGCACCGTCGCCAGGTAGCCGAGGCCGGGCCCATACTGATGGAACAGGGCGCGGATCTCATCGGCGAGCCGAGGAGAAGCGGCGGCGAATTCGGACCAGGTAGCCATGCCACGACTCTATCGAACGCATGTTCTACTTGGTAGCTGAAACGCCGGATCGCCACGATCGTGACAATCACTGCGCCGGAGATTGAGCACTGATCAAGAAGTACCCTGACCCCATGCTCCTCTCCGATCGGGACCTCGTTGCCGAGCTGAAGGCCGGAAACCTCGCGCTCGACCCATTCGAGCCGGACCTGATTCAGCCGTCCAGCATCGACGTCAGGCTGGACCGGCTCTTCCGCGTCTTCAACAACCACCTCTACACGCACATCGACCCGTCGATTCAGCAGGACGACCTGACCACGCTGGTCGAGGTCGCCGACGGCGAGCCGTTCGTGCTGCACCCGGGCGAGTTCGTGCTCGCGTCGACGCTGGAGGTGGTGACGCTCGGTGATGAGCTGGCGGGTCGGCTGGAGGGCAAGTCGTCGCTGGGGCGCCTCGGCCTGCTGACCCACTCGACGGCCGGTTTCATCGACCCGGGCTTCTCCGGGCACGTGACGCTGGAGCTCTCCAACGTGGCGACGCTGCCGATCACGCTCTGGCCCGGGATGAAGATCGGGCAGCTCTGCGTCTTCCGGCTCTCGTCACCGGCGGAGCACCCCTACGGTTCGAGCGTCTACGGCTCCCGCTATCAGGGCCAGCGCGGCCCCACGCCCAGCAAGTCCTGGCAGAACTGGCGCACCTGGGCTGTATAGCTCTATATCTGGGTCGCTTCGCTCCGCGCGCCTCCATGCGACGCCTTCCCTCGTCGCTGCGCTCCTCAGTCCAGGCGCCGCGGCGCGCTCCGCGAAGCTCCCGCAACATTTCTGGGTCGCTTCGCTCCGCGCGCCCCTATGCGACGCCTTCCCTCGTCGCTGCGCTCCTCAGTCCAGGCGCCGCGGCGCGCTCCGCGAAGCTCCCGCAACTTGCCTGCGCTGACACCGCGGCGTGCACAGGCTGGGCGCCCGGACTCGCGCAGAGTGGTCGGGCCTTAACGCAAGATCGCCGCGCCCCTTGTGGGGTCGCGGCGATCTTGACGAGCAGCAGCCTCAGGCCGCGCTTGGTCTGCCGTAGCTGTGTACGTCACCGGTGTCGAGACGCTTCATCCGGACCGGGACGCCGGCACGGGAAGCGTGCACGATCCATCCGTTGCCGACATACATCCCGACGTGGTGGATGTCGCTGTACATGAAGACGAAGTCGCCTGGTCTCAGGTCGGCGTACTTCACGTAGGGCATGGTCCGTCGCTGGGCGGCGGCATTGTGCGGGAGGCTGACGCCCGCCTTGCCCCAGGCCGCGAGCATCAGGCCGGAGCAGTCGTAGCTGCCCGGTCCGTCGGCGCCCCAGACGTAGGGCTTGCCGATCTGGGCGCAGGCGAACTTGACCGCGATGCCGGCCTTGCCACCCGGGTAGGTGCTGGGGCAGGCCGCCGGTCGCAGCGAACCGAGCTGTGCCGAACCCGCATAGAGCTTGGCCACCTGTGCCTGAAGCTTGTCGACGGCTGCGTCGAGCTCCTTGGCCTTCGCGGCCTGTGCCTTCTCCTGCTCCAGCAGGTCCGCCAGCAGCGCGTCCATCGGCGCCTTCTGGTCCTGGAGCACCTGACGGGCCGCGACCGCGTCCTGCACGCTCTCCGCCTGCATCCGAGCGAACTGGTCGAGCTGGATGAGCTGGTCGGTGAAGACCTGCGGGTCGCCCGTCATGAGGAGAGAGGTGACGGCGTTGGTGTTGCCGCCCGTGTACATGTAGGTTGCGAATTCGCCGACGCGATCCATCGCGATGTCGAGCTTGAGCTGCAGAGGGAGGATCTTGGCCTGGATGGCCTCGACCTTCTTGCGCTGCTGCGACAGCTTGATCTTCGTGGCGTTGTGCTCCTCGATCGCCGGTTCGAGTTTGTTCCATGCGACGTCGATCTGCTTCTCAAGCTCGGAGAGCGAGGGGTCGGCATGCACTGCCGTGCCGCTGCCGAGCAGGACGCCGAATGAGGCGACAACCGTGAGGAGCAGGGTGAGCAGTGCGCGCGACCTCATGGGTCGCGCGGGATGGCTTGCCACCGTAGTCCGGTCTCCTTCTTCCACCCGCGAAGCGACGCCCTGCGTCGCTCCACCGCCTACCGGGTTAGCTGACGGGTTCGCGCGGGAAGATCGCGCTATCGCGCCGGGTCGACGCGAATTCACCCCAGGGAACATGGGTCCCCGGTTCAGCCAGCCGAAGGAGCTCGGCTGAATGATTCGGCGGTAGCGCCGGGGTCTCCCGGGATGGAAGACCTACCTCCGGCGCGCTTCGACTGTATGGCGGCCCAAACCCGAGCGCAACTTGCGTCCGGACAAACTTCGATACGTAGTCGCAGCTCTAACCGATGGTGACATAGATGTTGTCGAGTACACCGTGGAATTGGTCGTTGCCAGGGGCTACACCCTTGCCGCCGATTCGCAGCGGTTCATCGTTCACGATGGACAGACCTGCGGGAACGGCCACCTTGCTCGCGACCACACCATCAACGAGCAGCGACAACGTGCCGCCGACGCGAGTGCAGTCGAGGGTGTGCCAGGCGCCGTCGGCGACGGTGACGTTCCGCTGTGCGACGAAGATCCGATTGACACCGAGGACGGGTCCGGCGACCACGCAGCTCGGCAGTCCGGCCCGGTGATCCACTTGGAGTTTGAACTGCGTACCGGCGGTGGAACGGCCCTTCTGGACGATGTTCTCCCCCTCGGTCGTCAGCTCGCCGCGCAGCCGCACGAGGGCACCCCAGCGCAGATCGCGGGCGCCCGGATTGAGCCATGGAACCGAGTCGCTCTCCAGGATCGCGCGAGGGCACTGCGACTCCTCCCGAGCCTCGCAGAGCCCGGGGAACAGGGCGGCGTTGCCGACATCACGGCTGACCCGGCGCACCTTTCCGTCGCGTACCCCCTGGTGGTGAAGGGGGAGCAACCGACCGATGTCCCAGATGGGGTGGTCCAAGCCCTGGTCGAGGTCGTAGAAGATGGTGAAGGGCGCGAGCGGGGCGGGGAGCGCGCTCGGCGTCGCGCCAGGCGCGAGGCTCACCGACAGGTCCGCGGTCGGTTCAAGGACGTTGACCGGTACGCCCACCGTGCCGCCCGGCTGCGTCAGCTCGGTCTCGGCGTCCCGCCGGTCGGTAGAGGTGATCGCGATGAACAGAATCGCCGCGACAACTCCGGCAGCGAGCAGCACCCACGATCGACGCAGTCGTCCCATTCGGACAATTCTGTCACTTCGGGCGGCGGTACGCCCCTCCGGGTGAGAGCGGCATGTTGCCGATATAGGCCATCCGAACGTGGTCCCCGGAGTGCGGCGCGTGGACCATCAGCCTTCGCCCGCTCGCATCGGTGCCGACGAAGATCCCGACATGATGCCGGTCGCCATAGAAGAAGACCAGGTCACCGGGGATGGGAGTGCTAACCGATGTCGATTCGCCCCACTGGTCGCCGGTGTAGTGCGTGAGGTTCTCCCCCGCCGCCTGCCAGGCCTCCTGGGTCAGCCCGGAGCAGTCATAGCTGTTGGGACCGGTCGCGCCCCAGACGTAGGGCTTGCCGATCAGCGCACAGGCCCGCTTCGCCGCCTTGTAACCCCGGTCCGCAGTCGCCGTGCCGCCGCTGAAGGACGCCGGGCAGGCTCCGATGCGCAGCGAGCCGCCCGTCGACGTGTTGCCGTAGGCCTGCTGCCGCAGCTTCTGCAGCCGGTCCATCTCCTTCTGGATGACGGCCTTGCGGGCGGCGAGGTCGGTGTCCTGCGCCTTCTGCTCGGCGATCAGCTTGTCGAGCGCCGCCTTCTGCCCGTCGAATCCGGCCTTCGCCTTCGCCGCGACGGCGACCTTGTCGCTCTGCATCCGGGCGAGCTGGTCCAGCATCATGATCTTGTTGATGAAGTCCTGCGGCGTCGGTGCGTTGAGCAGCGCGTTGAGACTGGAGGTCGCGCCGCCGCGGATGTAGTAGTCCGAGGCGAGGTCGCCCACCTGCGACAGCGCCACGGAGACGCTGAGCTGCAGCGGCATGATCTTCGCTTCGAGGTCCCGAGCCTTCTTCTGGTTCTTCGTCAGCTGGCTGTGCACCTTGTTGTACTGCTCGACGATGGGCTCCAGCTTCTCCCACGCGTCCCCGATCTGCTTCTCGATCTCGGCGACGCTCGGATCGGCGCGCACCGCGGAGGGCACGAGCACGACGGTGAGGGCGACGAACAGCGGAAGGAGGCCACGGTAAAACCTGCGGAGGGGAACCACGTTCCACACCATAAAGATGGCGAGTCGAGCTATCAACCCGCGATCCGAACCTATTTCACCGGGCTAACGGCCCTTTACGCCCCTCGCGTCGCGAGGGCGCTGTCAGGAGCGCCCGTAGACGGCGGCGAGCACGTCGTCGAGCGTCACCACGCCGAGCGGATTGGTGCCGCCGCTGACCAGCACCATGTGGCGGCGCTCGCGGCGCATCGCGAGCAGCAGCTCGGCGAGGGTGCGCTCGGGCGGCACGACCGCCAGCGGCCGGATCGCCGACTGCGGGATCGGCGCGGTGCGGTCCTCACCGGAGAGCCCGATGACGTCCTTGATGTGCACGAAGCCCAGCACCCGCCGGGTGGCGCGCTGCACGATCGGGAAGCGCGAGCGGCCCGTCCGGGTCGCCAGCACCTCCAGCGCGGCCGGTGTCGTGTCCTCGGCGACGGTGGTGACCGTGGCCCAGGGACGCAGCGCGTCGGCCGCCGTCCGCTGGTGCAGCGCGAGCGCACCGGCGATCCGGGCGTGCTGCTCGGGGTCGAGCAGGCCCTCGGTCCGCGACTGGGTGACGAGCCCCGCCAGCTCCTCGGCGGTGAAGACCGACTTCACCGAGTCGACGGCGTCGATCCGCCAGATCTTCAGCACCCGCCGGGAGAGCCACTTCATCACCAGCAGCAGCGGCTTGAAGACGGTGCAGAAGGCGAGCATCGGCGGGCCGAGCCAGAGCACCGACGCCTCGGGACCCGCGAGCGTGATGTTCTTCGGGACCATCTCTCCGAGCACGGTGTGCAGGAAGACGACGATCCCCAGGGCGATCACGAAGGCGACCGGGTGGATCAGGTTGGCGGGCATGTTGACGAGCTCGAAGGGCGCCTCCAGCAGGTGCGCGATCGCGGGTTCGGCGATGGCGCCGAGCAGGATCGAGCAGAACTGGATGCCGAGCTGCGCACCCGCGATCATCAGCGGGATCTGGCTCATCGCGCTCAGCGCCCACCGGGCCGGGCGGGAATTCTCCGCCATCGGCTCGATCACCGTCCGCCGCGACGCGATCAGCGCGAACTCCGCGCCGACGAAGAACCCGTTGCCGAGCAGCAGGATGAACATGACGAGGATGCTGGTCACGAGCGGTCCCCGTCCTCGTCGGTGGCCGGGCGGACCACGCGGACCTGCTCGACACGGTGCCGGTCCATCTCGACGACGGTGAACTCCCAGCCCTTGTAGGTGACGGCCTCGCCGTCGTGCGGGATGTGGCCGAGCTGGGCCATCAGGAAGCCCGCCAGCGTCTCGTAGGGACCGTCGGGGAGCCGGAAGCCGGTCTGCTCGCGCAGCTCGTCCTCGCGCAGCACCCCGTCGACGACGTGCTCGCGGGCGTCGGAGAGCACCATCAGGTCGACGGCCTCGGGGAACTCCTCGACGTCGTGTTCGTCGGCGATCTCGCCCACCAGCTCCTCGACGAGGTCCTCGATCGTGACGACGCCGTCGGTGCCGCCGTATTCGTCCACGACGATCGCGAGGTCCGAACCACCGGCCCGCAGCGCCGCCCAGACACCGTCGAGGTCGAGCGTCTCCGGCACCAGGATGGGCTCGCGGGCGACCGTCGCCACCGAGGTCGTCGCCCGCATCGCCGGCTTCACGCTGAGCGCGTCGATGAGCGAGACCACGCCGTTGACCTGGTCGAGCGTCTCCTCATAGATGGGGAAGCGGCTCAGCCCGGACTCGCGTGAGATCGCGATCAGGTCGGCGATCGTCGCCTCCTTGGTCAGGCCGATCACGTCCACCCGCGGGGTCATCGCCTCGGCGGCCCGCTTCTCCCGGAAGCGCACGGTGCGCTGCAGCAGCAGGGCGGTCTCCGTCGGCAGCGCACCGGCCTGGGCCGAGATCGCCGCGAGCAGGCCCAGCTCCTCGGGTGAGCGGGCGCTCGCCAGCTCCTCCTGCGGCTCGATGCCCAGGCGTCGGACCAGCCAGTTGGCGGTGCCGTTGAGGGCGAAGATGAGCCAGGTGAAGGTCCGCGAGAAGATCCGCAGCGGAGCCGCCGTACGCAACGCCAGCGGCATCGGCGACGCCAGCGCGGCGTTCTTCGGCACCAGCTCGCCGAGGAGCATCGAGAGCAGCGTCGCGATGCCCAGGGCGACCGCGTGGTTGAGCCCCTTCGGCAGGCCGAGCGGCTTGAGGATCACATCGAAGGCGGGCTGCGCGATATAACCGGTGAGCAGCGCCGAGATCGTGATGCCGAGCTGGGCACCGGAGAGCTGGAAGCTGAGGTGGCGCAGCGCCCGCCGGACCGTACGGGCACGCTTGTCGCCGGCGTCCGCGAGTTGATCGATCTCCGAGCGGTCGACCGTGACGAGCGAGAACTCCGCTGCGACGAAGAACGCGTTGGCGGCTGTCAGCAACGCGAAGAAGAGCAGCGGGAGGACGAGTTGTAGGACGAGGCTGTCGATGACGACGATCTTACGTGGTCAACGCGAAGTGCCCCGGCCGAGGGATCCGGCCGGGGCACTTCGATGGCGATCTCGATCGATCAGATCAGCGTCGCGCCACCGTACGCTCGCCGCCGCAGACCGGCTGCGGACCCGGTGCCGGTCGACCGGAGCCGACCGTGAACGGCGGGACGTAGCTGCCCGCCGCCGCGTTCACCTCCAGGGTGAGCGGCTCACCGAGCTGCCCGTTGCTGACATACCTGACTGTGATCGTGTATGTCGTGCCCTGGGTGACGTTCTTGATCTGGAGCTGCTCCCGGTCGTTGTAGGTCGACCGCTCCGGAGTGCCGCCGGGCGTCACCTGGACGTCCCACGTGGACGGCGCGGTGCCGGTGTACTGCGGCAGGCCCCAGCAGGCCCGGATCGACGTGCCGTCGTAGTAGGCGACCGGCTTGGTCGGCGCGCTGGGCCGGCCCGTGCAGCTGTAGAGCTGCACATCGTCGACGTACCAGTCGATCCCGGCCGCGTTCTCGATCCGGAACCGCACCTTGACCGCCTGGCCCGCATACGCCGTGAGGTCGACCCGGTTGACCGTGTAGCCCCGGGTGGGCGTCGTGATCGTCTGGACCGGGTTCCACGTGCCGTTGGTCCCCTGGATGTAGACCTTGCCCTGGGCACCGGAGTTGAGGAACACACTCGTCGCGTAGCTGAGGTACGGCGTACCCGCGGGCAGGGTGACCGCGGAGATCATCTCGGCGGAGGTGCCGCTGCCCAGACCGGACTGGCTCGTCCAGCCGTTGAGCGAACCCTGGCCGCTGGCGGCATAGGTGTATGGGACGTCCAGGCTCGGCGCCACCTGCCAGCGCGCGGGCTGATCGGTGGTCCATCCGGACATGCCGCTCTCGAACTGGTTGAGGTAGACGGTCGCCGGGGCCTGGTAGGGCGAGCCCGGGCAGTAGTCGGCCGTGACGGTGCGCTCATTGGCGCTGGTCACCGGCAGTGCCACGGCCGTGATCGCCTGCTGGACGCTGTCGCAGTGCTCGGCCCGGATGTAGTAGGAGCCGATGAGCTGCTGGCAGGCCGAGCCCAGCGCGAGCCGCAGTTCCCGGTAGTCGGCACCGGAGGAGACGAGGTGCATCACCCGGTACCAGAGCTGCTCCGACCGGCCAAGGCCGATGCCCCGGACCTTGACACCGTTGAAGGTGCCGCCGTCGGCGAGGAGCGAGGCGAGCTTGTTGGCGACACCGGAGTTGTAGTGCACGCCGCCGTTGTCGCGCTCGGCGCCGAGGGTGTCCGTGTACCACAGCGGGTCGTTGTAGCGAGCCGGGTCGCCGAAGGTGTTCGGGTTGGCCATGCTGCGGATCGCGCCGTACTGCGTCGGTCCGTTGAGGGCCTCGCCGAGGAGCCAGCGGTTGGTGCCCTGGTCGTCGTTGGGCGTCCGCAGGTCGACGAACTGGCCCATGATGTCGGAGAAGGCCTCGTTGATCGCGCCGGGCTCGTACCAGTAGTAGAGGCCCGAGGAGTATTCGGTGACGGCATGGGTGAACTCGTGGGCGACCACGTCGTCCACCGCGAAGCCCGCGCCGAAGACGAACTGCGAGCCCTCCCAGAAGGCGTTCGGGTAGGGGCAGGGGCTCGGCGTCAGGTCGCAGGTGCGGACCGTCGCCCGGACCTCCGAACCCGAACCGTCGAAGGAGTCCAGCCCGAAGGTGTTCTTGTAGAAGTCGTAGACCGCGCCGAGGTGGTCATAGGCCGCGTTGACCTCCGCCACCGACGAGGCGGGCTTGCCCTCGGCACGCGAGGTCGACTTGCTGCCGAGCGTGGTGCCGACCGCGCAGCTGTAGTTGTAGGCGAAATCGAGGTTGACCCGGCCGTTGGCGAGGTCGCAGACACGGCGCGAGCGCGCGGTCTGGCGGTCCGAGGCGGCCAGCCCGACCTTGCCCGTGAGCGCGTCGACGATCACGTCGCCGAGCTCGCCACCGTCGGCACCGGTCAGCTTCACCCAGTAGACCGGGCTCAGCCCGGAACCCGGCTGCCCGAACTTGGCGGGATCGGCGAGCCACAGCTTCGCCGTCGCCTGGGCGATCTGGTCGGCGCCGGTGGCGTACCTGTCGCCGAAGGCCTTGATCGCCGCGGCGCGCGCGGCGTCGGCGGTGATCCGGGCGCTGACCGTCTTGGGGGTGCTGCCGTCGAGCGCGCTCAGCGCGCCGCGGACGGCGCCCTTGCTGTTCGTGGTGACGAGCAGCTCGCCGCCCATCACCGGCAGCCCGCCGACGACCTGCTGGTAACGCGTGACCGCGTCGCCGCCCGGCAGCTTCGACGGCGCTTCCGCCTGCAGCTTCGAGGTCGAGCTCGCGCCGAAGCCCGCCGCGTAGCGGGTGGTGAAGGCGTCGCGCTGCGCCGCCAGCGTCTTGCCGGGCGCCGCGGTCACCGATTTGATCGTCCCGGCGGAGTTCAGGACCACCGAGGGGGCGTCCTTGCCGTGGTTGCTGCGCAGCTCGGTGACGGCCTGACCGGCCTCGACGGAGCCCGCCGGCGGCTTGGTGACGGCGGAGCCGGCCGGCGTGGCCTGGCCGGGCTGCGCCGCGGTGGGATCGGCGTCGGCGGGGGCGGGGCCGCGCAGGGAGGCGAGCTCAGGAGAGCTCTGTCCCAACGTCGCGCCGACCACTATGAGGGACAGGCCTAGGCACGCGGCGGCGCCAGCCGCACGAATTGTGCGCTTCAAGCTTCAACTCCCCAGGTCGAAGTAAGGGTGTGCCGAGGGGCGGCAGCCGCCCGATTCTAGTGGGGGGTCGCGGCGAATGTCAGGCCCTGGGCAGCCCTGATGCGAATAAGGGTCACTTGTCGAGGGATCGGAGCAGAACGGTGGCGACGTCGACCACTTCGACTGATTCGCCGTTGCCCGTCGCGTTCACCCCGTCGGTGATCATCGTCGAGCAGAACGGGCAGCCGACCGCGATGGTCTTGGCGCCCGTGGCGACCGCCTCCTCGGTGCGCTCCACGTTGATCCGCTTGCCGATCCGCTCCTCCATCCACATGCGGGCGCCACCGGCACCGCAGCAGAAGGAGCGCTCGCTGTTGCGCGGCATCTCGATGACATCGCCACCGGCGCCCAGCGCCGCACCGAGGACCTCGCGCGGCGGGGTGAAGACCCGGTTGTGGCGGCCCAGGTAGCACGGGTCGTGGTAGGTCAGGCCGCCGTCGAGCTGCTTGACCGGCGTCAGCTTGCCGGTCTTGACCAGGTGGGCCAGCAGCTCCGTGTGGTGCACGACCTCGACCTCCAGGCCGAGCTGCGTGTATTCGTTGCCCAGGGTGTTGAAGCAGTGCGGGCAGGACGCCACGATCTTGAGTACGCCCGCCTCCTTGAGCGTCTCGACGTTCTGCTGGGCGAGCATCTGGAAGACGAACTCGTTGCCGATGCGGCGGGCCGGGTCACCGGTGCAGGTCTCGTTGTTGCCGAGGATCGCGAAGCTGACCCCGGCCTCGTTGAGCAGCGTCGCGACGGCCCGGGTCGTCTTCTTGGCCCGGTCCTCGAAGGCACCGGCGCAGCCGACCCAGAAGAGGTACTCGAACTCGGCACCGTCGGCGACCTTGGGGACCTCGAAGTCGAGCCCCTTGGTCCAGTCCTCGCGGGTGTTGGGCGCGGCGCCCCACGGGTTGCCCTTGTTCTCCAGGTTGCGCAGCATCACGCCGGCCTCGGCCGGGAAGCTCGACTCGATCATGACTTGATAGCGGCGCATGTCGACGATGTGGTCCACGTGCTCGATGTCGACCGGGCACTGCTCCACGCAGGCACCGCAGGTGGTGCAGGACCAGAGCACGTCCGGGTCGATGACGCCCATCTCCGCGGCGCCGCCGATCAGCGGGCGCTCCGACTCCGCCATCGCCAGCACGTTGACCCCGGCGAGCTTCGGGTCGCTCCCGTCGGTGAGCTCACCGGCCGCGAGCAGATAGGGCGCCTTGGCGTACGCGTGGTCGCGCAACGACATGATCAGCAGCTTCGGGGACAGGGGCTTGCCGGTGTTCCACGCGGGGCACTGCGACTGGCACCGGCCGCACTCCGTGCAGGTGCTGAAGTCGAGCAGGCCCTTCCAGGTGAAGTCCTCGACCTTGCCGACGCCGAAGAGGTCCTTGTCGGGGTCCGCCTCCTCGAAGTCGAGCGGCGCCCCCTCGGAGTTGACCATGGGCTTCAGCGCGCCGAGGGCCTGGCCGCCGTCGGCCTGGCGCTTGAAGAAGATGTTGAAGAAGGCGGCGAAGCGGTGCCACGCGACGCCCATCGTCATGTTGAGCGCGATGACGATGAACCAGGCCATGCTCACCGCGATCTTGATGAACGCGGTGATGCTGATGGCGGCGAGGCTCGCCGGGAGGATCGCCCCGACGGCGTGCGAGATCGGCGTCGCCCAGGTCGGGTAGGGGAAGTGGTCGGTGGCGACCTTGAAGCCCCGGATCAGGAAGACGCAGGCGATGATCGCGAAGATCGTCCACTCGACGTAATAGGCCTGCCACATCGTCGACCCGGCGAAGCGGTTGCGCGCGCTGCGGACGGTCCGCAACCGGATGCCGATCAGCACCAGGATGGAGATGAGGCCGAGCGCGGCGATCGCCTCCATGACGAGGCCGTAGATCGTCCACTCGCCGATGATCGGGATCTCGAAGGTGGGGCTGACGACCTCGCCGTACGCCTCGATCAGCGTGAAGAGCAGCGAGCCGAAGGCGACGAAGACGAACCAGTGCGCGGCGCCGACCACGGTCCAGCGGAGCATCCGGGTGTGCAGCAGGGTCTCGCGCAGCATCGTCTTGAGCCGCACGCCCTTGTCGAGCAGCCGCGACGGGTCCGGCTGGCCTAGCTTGATGATCCGCACCATCGCGACCACCGTGCGCGCGACGAGCACCACCGCGACCACGGAGATGATCAACGCCAGAGTTGCCGTCACGATCTGAACGCCGCCCATTGACACATCTCCTCCGCAGAGCCACCGTCGCTTGGCAGCCTAGCGCCTAATTACCGTTAAGTAACGTGAGCCGACCCACGTTCGCGGATCTTCACCTACGTGCATACAGCATCCCGCGGCCGTCCGCATAAATGGCACAGATGAGGAGAGCCCCGCCGGTGTCGGCGGGGCTCTCCTCAGTGCTGGGCGGGCTGAGCCGTCAGCGCCACTTCGACAGGAGGCCGAGGGCGATGACCATGCCGCTGAACCCGACGGCGATGTTCCAGAAGCCCCAGCTGGCGACCGGATAGGTGCCGCCGGACAGGTAGTAAACCACCAGCCAGGCGATGCCGAACGCGATGAGCGCAACGGCGGTGATCGGCAGCCATGTCGGGCTGGGCCGGTCGCCCGAGCTCGCCGTGGGCAGCACGTCCGTCGGCGGCGTGTAGACCTTCTTCTTGCGGACCTGCGACTTCGGCACGGCTTCTCTCCTTGGGCTGGCTTGACCCGAAAACAGTAGCGCCATATGTACGGAACGCGGAAGAGAACCGTACCGGACGATGGATCTCGAGCCCCGGCCTGAATAATGTTCGACGGCTAGCGTAGTCAGATAATCGCGTCCTGTGTCGAAGGGGGAGCAGTGGAGTACACATCAGGCACCTCTTCGTGGCGAAAAGTCCTTGGAAGGGCGATTTCTGTTCTACGCCCGCGCGGCCTCCGGCAGCGAAAAGGCGGCTGGGCGCTCGTCGTCCCGGTGATCATGCTGGCCGCCGGAGTGCTCTTCACCACAAGCGCCACCACCGCCAAGGGCACCTCGCTGCGGGAGGACCGGCGCCCCCAGTTCGTCCAGCTCATCGGCGAGGAGCAGCAGCGGGTGGCCCTCGACGAGAAGCACGCCGCCCAGCTCCGGGCCGAGATCGGCGAGCTCACCGAGCGCAAGGCCGGCGCGGACACCCCGATCGCCGGGCAGATCAAGCGCGGCGAGTCCTACCTCCAGGGTGCCGGGCTCACCGCGCTCAAGGGCCCCGGCGTCTCCGTCCGCCTCAACGACGCTCCCGTCCGCGCCGACGGCACCCTGCCCGACGGCGCGACCAAGGATGATGTCGTCGTGCACCAGCAGGACGTGCAGGCGGTCGTCAACGCCCTCTGGGCCGGTGGTGCCGAAGCCATGACGATCATGAACGTTCGGATCATCTCGACGAGCGTCATCCGCTGCGTCGGCAACACGCTGCTCCTCGACGGCCGGGTCTACTCCCCCGCCTTCGAGATCCGCGCGATCGGCAACCAGCAGCAGATGCGAGCAGCCCTCGACTCCGCGCCGGGCGTCCGCGCCTTCCAGGACGCTGCCAGGGATTACGGTCTCGACTACCGGGTGGCCAACGAGCAGAATGTGCTGGCCCCCGCCTACACCGGCTCCGTCGAACTGAACTATGCCGAGGTGCCACAGTGAGCCGACACCGCGCCCCGGACCCGGGAGACGAGACCACGATCATCCCCAAGATCGTGGACGAGCCCCCGGCGTCCGTCGAGCCCGCCCCGACCGCGCCGCCGCGCCCGCAGCCCACCACGGCCGGCGCCCCGCGGCCGCAGCCGAGCCCGGTGCCGCCCTCGCCCGCCCTCGTCGAGCCCACCGCGGCCCGGCCCATCCCCGTCGTCGAACCCCGGCAGGCGCCGCCCGCACCCCCGAACACCGGCTCGCCGGCGACCTCGTGGGCGCCGCCGAGTGCGGCACTCGTCGACGCCACACCGCTGCCCGTCTCGCCCGCTCGGCCGTCACCCTCACCCTTGTCGCAGCCCACGGCACCCGTCCCCCCGGTACGCGTGACGCCGCTGCCGCTGCCCGACGACGCGACCGCCGTCATTCCGAAGGTGCTGCCCACACCGATGGCGCCCGATCAGGGTGCGGCGGTTCCCGTACCCCCGCAGGCTCTTGATCCGGACGCGACCGCGATGATCCCGCGCGTCCCCGCGGACGACTCCTCGACGATGCTGATCGGCATCGTGCCCCCGCTCCCGACCGACACCGGGCCGAGCGGGCCGCGCAAGGCGAAGCCGGGCGACCCGCCGGTGCGCGCGGTGCGCACCAAGGAGGGCGATTACCTCTCGGCCCACTCCGACTTCACCCGGGTGACCTTCGGCTCGGTCGTCCGCGGAACCCTGCGGACCACCGGCGAGCTCATGATCACCTGTGGTCTGGTGATCCTGCTCTTCGCCGGTTACGAGATCTGGGGCAAGAGCGCGATCGTCGACGCCCACCAGGCCGACCTCGACCAGCAACTCACCCAGCAGTGGGACCAGCCGCTGCCGACGCCGACCGCGAGTGCCGGACCGGCGACGACCAAGCCGCTCCCGCCACCGCCGGGCAACGTGCTCGGCCGCCTCTACATCCCCCGGCTCGACAAGCACTGGGTGATCACGCAGGGCGTCACGCCCGCCGACATCCGCTACGCGCCCGGGCACTACCCCAACTCGGCGATGCCGGGCCAGCAGGGCAACTTCTCCATGGCCGGGCACCGGATGCGGTCGGTCTTCTGGGACCTCGACAAGCTCCAGCCGGGCGACAAGCTGATCGTCGAGACCCGCACGACGTGGTACGTCTACGCCGTCGTCAAGAGCCGGGTCGTCAAGCCCACCCAGGTCGAGGTCGTCTCGGCGAAGCCACCGGGCATGACGCCGGGCCGGCTCATCACGCTGACCACCTGCAACCCCAAGTGGGACAATTACCAACGCCTGATCATCCACGGCTCGCTCATCGGTCAGCAGTCGCGCGCCGACGGCCCGCCCGAGGGCATGGAGGGAGCCTGATGTACTCCTTCATCTGGCGCCGCCTGCCCGGCAACGCCTGGTCGAAGCTCGCCCTCTCGCTGGTGCTGACGGCCGGGGTGGTGACCCTGCTCTGGATCATCGTCTTCCCCTGGGCCGAGCCGCTGCTCCCCTTCGACGACGTCCAGGTCGGCAACGGCACCGAGGTCACGCAGGAGGAGGCGCCGCCGGACGACGTCATCCCCTACCCGACCACCAACAACCCCGAGCCGTCGTCGGCGCCGTCAGCAGCGCCGTCGCCGTCCGTCTCCAGATCTGCGAGTTGACCCGTGCGCATCCTCGTCATCGACAACTACGACTCGTTCGTCTACAACCTGGTCCAGTACCTCGGCCAGCTGGGCGCGGAGTGCGATGTCCACCGCAACGACGAGATCAGCCTCGCCGAGGTCGGCCGGTCGGGCGCGGACGGCATCCTGCTCTCCCCCGGCCCCGGTGCCCCCGAGAGCGCCGGCGTGTGCCTGGACATCCTGCGCAACTGCGGCGGTGACGTGCCGATCTTCGGTGTCTGCCTCGGCCACCAGGCGTTCGGGGCGGCGTTCGGCGCCACCGTCAACCGCGCTCCCGAGTTGCTGCATGGCAAGACCTCGCTGGTGACCCACGACGGGGTCGGCGTACTCGCCGGGTTGCCGTCGCCCTTCATCGCGACGCGCTACCACTCGCTCGCCGTGGTCGAGTCGACGATCCCCGACGAGATCGAGGTGACCGGCCGGACCGGCGACATCGTGATGGCGATGCGGCACCGCACGCTGCCCATCGAGGGCGTGCAGTTCCACCCGGAGTCGGTGCTGACCCAGGGCGGGCACCTCATGCTCGCCAACTGGCTCGCGGCCTGCGGCCTGCCGAGTGCCCTGGACATGGCACCGCCGCTCGTCGCAGAAGTCGACGAGCGGCGGCTGGCGGCCTTCGCTTCCTGAGCGCGGCCCTCGCTACGGGCTGGGCGAGGGCGATTCGCTCGGTGTCACCTGGGGCTGGCTCAGCACCAGGGTGATCGTCTCGGTGAACTTGCGCTTCTGGTTGCCGTTGGGCGACTGCGAGAGCACCGTGCCGGGGGTGTCCGTCGCCTCGCCCTTGGTGGTCTTGATGTTGTTGAAGCCGGCCGCCTGGAGCAGCGTCCGGGCCTCCTCCTCCGACTTGCCGACCACGCTCGGGAGATCTCCCATGTTGCCCTTGGAGATCTTGACCGTGATGACCGAGCCCTCGTCGGCGTTGGTGCCCTCAGCCGGAGTGGAGGAGAGGCCGGTGTCCTTCGGCTTGTCGCTGTCCTCCTCGACGAAGACCGCAGTGAAGCCGGCGTTCTTCATCGTCGTGTCGATGGCGGCCCGCGGCAGGCCCAGGACGCCCGGGACCTTCTTCTGCACGGCGCCGTCGCAGATCCGGATCGTCACCGCGTCGCCGATCTCCAGCTTGCCCCCGGCGGGGTCCTGCTGAGTCACCTGGCCCTTGGTGCACTGGCCGTTGAGGATCGGCTCGCCGACGGCCACCTTGAGCTCCCGGCCGACGATCGCCTCGGTCGCCTTGGCCTGCGTCAGGCCGACCACCGACGGCACGTCGACCTTCTTAGGCTGGTTGGCGAGGATCAGCCCGGCCGTCAGCGCCACCACGGCGAGCACTCCCAGCGCCGAGAGCGCCGCGAGCAGCCAGCCCGAGGTCCGGCGGCGGCGCGCGTCGCCGACGCGGGCCACGTTGCGGTTGCCACCGGACCGGTTGCCCGTCGGCATCGCGAGCGTCTCGTCCTCGCGCAGCACCGGCGTGGCGAGCACCGGCCGGCCGGCCGCGGCGCGGAGCAGGTCGGCGCGCATCTCACCGGCCGACTGGTAGCGGTTGATCGGGTTCTTGGAGAGCGCCTTGAGCACGATCGCGTCGAGGTCGGGGCTGACATCCCGGTTGCTCTCGCTCGGGGCCTTCGGCTCCTCGCGGACGTGCTGGTACGCGACGGCAACCGGCGAGTCGCCGACGAAGGGCGGGTGGCCGCAGAGGAGCTCGAAGAGCACGCAACCGGCGGCATAGACGTCGGAGCGGGCGTCGACGGCCTCGCCGCGCGCCTGCTCCGGTGAGAGATATTGTGCGGTGCCGATGACGGCGCTCGTCTGCGTCATCGTCGTGGCACCGCTGGCCAGGGCCCGCGCGATGCCGAAGTCCATGACCTTGACCTGGCCGTTCTGCGTCAGCATCACGTTGCCGGGCTTGATGTCGCGGTGGATGATCCCGTGCCGGTGGCTGAACTCCAGCGCCGCGCAGACATCCGCGGAGATCTCCAGTGCCCGGCGGGGCATGAGGCGCCCCTCGGCGGTGAGGACCTCCTTGAGCGTCCGCCCGCTGACGAACTCCATCACGATGTAGGGCAGCGTCTCGCCGGTCGGCGCGCGCTCCTCACCCGTGTCGTAGACCGCGACGATCGCCGGGTGATTGAGTGCGGCGGCGTTCTGAGCCTCGCGCCGGAACCTCATCTGGAACGTGTTGTCCCTGGCCAGATCAGGTCGCAACATCTTGATCGCGACGTCACGACCGAGCCGCAGATCGCGCCCGCGGTGCACCTCAGCCATGCCGCCGTAGCCCAGCAACTCGCCGACCTGATACCTGCCACCAAGCAGGCGGGCCTGCGTCATCTCGTCCGTCGTCCTTCGGTCGGGTCCGTCAACATGCTCATGGTCGCCGCAAGAGGCCGACTATTCGCATGGTTTGCACTATCGGGTAGTGCATTCATCTTGATCTGATAGCCGATGACGCAGGAGATCAACACGATCGCGGTCATGGCCAAAAACAACAACAAAATCTTCACAAAGGTACGCGAGCCGGCCCCGTCAGGTTGCGTCGGCTGCGGACGATTCTGCGGCTGCGCGGGGCGGGCGGGGCTCGTCGGCGCCGGACTGCCGGGACGGGCCGGGCTCACCGGCGGACCACTGGTAGGCCGGGTGTTCGGAACCGGCACCTGCGCACGCTGGTAGGACGGCTGCTGCTGCACCGGACGCTGGTGCTGCGGCGGGACCGGCGTCGGCGACACAGGCGTGGGAGAGATCGGCCGGTGGGGAACGGTAGGCGCGGCCCGGCCGCTCTGCTGACCGCCGAGTGCGGTGGCGGCCTGCCGGGCAGTCGCCGCCAGGATCGCGGCGGTGGGCCAGCGGGCGGCCGGGTCCTTCGCCATGGCCCGCTCGACGATCGCGCGAACCGCCGGTGGCACGTCGCCGGGCAGGGCCGGCGGGTGTTCCCGGACGTGCTTCATCGCGATCTCGATCGGGTTGTCGCCCTCGAAGGGGCGCCGGCCGGAGAGGCACTGGTAGGCGACGACGCCCAGGGCGTAGATGTCCGACAGCGCGGTCGCGGTCTGGCCGGCTGCCTGCTCGGGAGCGAGGTAGGAGGCGGTGCCGAGGACCGCACCGGCGGCGGTGAGCTGTGCCGCCACCGCCGAGCGGGCGATGCCGAAATCGGTGAGGACGAGGGTGCCGTTGGCCCGGACGAGCAGGTTGCCCGGCTTCACGTCGCGGTGGACGATGCCCTTGCTGTGCGCCGCCTGCAACGCGTCGGCGGCCTGCGCGATCAGCGCCATCGTGCGAGTCGGGGTGAGCCGGCCGACCCGGCCGAGCGTCCGCGACAGCGGGTCGCCCTCGACATACTCCATGACGAGGTAGGCGATGTTCTGGTCGCTGCCGTAGTCGTAGATGTCGACGACGCTCGGGTTCTTGATCGTCGCCATCGTGCGCGCCTCCTGGCGGAAGCGCTCGGCGAAGCCGGGCTCGTCCATCAGTGCGGGCAGCATGATCTTGATGGCGACGGTCCGGCCGAGGGTCTCGTCGGTGCCGCGCCAGACGTCGCCCATGCCGCCACCGGCGATCCGCTCATCCATCCGGTAGCGGCCGCTCAGCATCGTGCCGGGGGCAATCATCACTTGCCTCCCTTTTCCGCGATGATCGCTTTCATGACCTGGCCGGCGATGCGGGCGGACTCGGAGCTGCCACCGGAACCGGCGTTCTTGAGGAAGACCGCGACGGCCGCCACTGGCACGCCGTCCTTGTTACGCGCGAAGCCGATGAACCAGCCGTGGTCCTTCTCGTTCTCGGCGTTCTCGGCGGTACCCGTCTTGCCGCCGACCTCGTAGCCGTCGATCTGGGCCGCCTTGCCGGTGCCGTTCTCGACCGCGCTGACCATCATCTCGCGCAGGTCGCCCGCGATCTGGCTGGTGCAGGACTGGCGCAGCTGCTTCGGCACGGCCGTGTAGTGCCGCGTGATGAGGTCGGGCCCGAGGAGCTGCTCGACCAGGTAGGGCCGCATCTGCGAACCGTTGTTGGCGACCGCCGCCGCCAGCATGGCGCCCTCCATGGGCGTCATCCGGACGTCGTTCTGGCCGATCGAGGATTGCGCGATCTTCGGCGGGTCCGGCTGGCCGTCATCTCGGGTCAGTTTGCCGACGAGGCTCTCGGCGACCGGGCTCTGCTTCACATCGGAGTCGAGCCGGCCATAGGTGAGCGACGGATCGTTGAAGCCGAACGCGGTGGCGGTGTCGATGATCGCCTGCGGGCCGAGGGTGACGCCGAGCTGGGCGTACCCCGTGTTGCACGACTCGGTGAGCGCCTCGATCAGGGTGACCTGCGGTTCCGGGCAGATCGAGGCGGCCGCGTTGGTGATCTTGTGATCGGTCTGCGGCGGCTGGTAGCTCGGCCCGGCAGGGATCGGCGTGTTGATCGTGTAGCCGCGGCTCAGCGCCGCCGCCGAGAGGATCACCTTGAAGGTCGAGCCCGGCGGGAAGGTCTCCTGGGTGGCCCGGTTGAGCAGCGGCTCGTTCGGGTCCTTGTCGAGCTTGTTGTAGGCCGCGTTCGCCGCATCCGTGTTGTGGCTCGTCAGCGGGTTGGGGTCATAGCTCGGCGTGGAGGCCATCGCCAGGATCGCCCCGGTCCGAGGGTCCAGCGCCACGACGGCACCGACCTTCGCACCCTTCTTGTTCTTGACGAGCTCCTGGTAGGCCGTCTCCTGCGCCCGGCGCATCACCGAGAGGACGACGTTGCCGCCCGGGGTCTTCTCGTTGGAGAAGATGTCGCGCAGCCGGTCGGCGAAGAGCTTGTCGCTCGTCCCGGCGAGGAACTCGTTCTCCGTGCGCTCGATGTCGATCGCGGCACCCTGCACCGGGCGGAAGCCGACGATGTGGGCGTACGCGGCCGGGCTGGTCGGGTAGACGCGGAGGTACTTGAGGTCCCCGTTGGTCGCCCGGGACTCGGCCAGGGCGACACCTCCGGCGAGGATCGTGCCGCGCTTGTGGTCGTACTCCGCCAGCATCACCCGCCCGTTGTAAGGGCTGGTCCGATACTCGTCGGACTTCACCGCCATGACCCAGTTGAGGTTGGCAAAGAGCAGACCAAAGAGGATCAGCGCGACGACGCCGACTCTGCGGAGCGGGGCGTTCACGGCTTCTCCTGCGGATCGATCGGGTCATCGGCGCGTGCCGGTGCCGGCTCATCGCCGGTCGGGATCGCCGGGAGCGCGCTGACGGGCTGTGCCGGGGTGGGCGGCAGCGCGCTGACGGGGTGAACCGGGGTGGGCGGAAGCGGTTTGACCGGTGCGGCGGCGGCCGAGGGTGGCCGGACCATCTCGGTCTTGGCTTCGGCGACCTCCTGCGGGATCGGCGGCGGTGGTGGCTGGGCCGCCCGCGGCCGGACCGGAGCCGAGGCCACCGGCGGACGGACCACGCCACCGGGCGCGCCGAGCGGAGCACGAGCCGCGTCCGAGATCCGGATGAGCAGCGCGATGAGCAGCCAGTTGGCCATCAGCGAGGAGCCGCCGGCCGCGAGGAACGGCGTGGTCTGGCCGGTCAGCGGGATCAGCTTGGTGACGCCGCCGATGATGACGAAGACCTGCAGGCCCAGGGTGAAGGAGAGGCCGCCGGCGAGCAGCTTGCCGAAGGAGTCCCGGACGGCGAGGCCGGCCCGGATGCCGCGCTGCACGATGAATAGATAGAGCACCAGCAGCGCGGTGAGACCGAAGAGCCCGATCTCCTCGCCCATGCCGGCGAAGATGAAGTCGTTGCGGACCTCGGGCACCTGGTTGGGCGAGCCCGCGCCGGGTCCCGTGCCGAACATGCCGCCCGTGCCGAGGCCGAGCAGCGACTGCACCAGCTGGTAGCCGTCGTTGTAGGGGTCCTCGAAGGGGTGCAGCCAGATGTTGGCCCGCTGGTAGAAGTTGGCGAACGGTCCGCCGATCGAGGCGCCGAGGAAATAGGCGAGGAAGGCGCCGCTGAAGAAGAGCAGCAGACCGATGATGAGCCAGCTGACGCGCTCGGTGGCGATGTAGAGCATCACCACGAACATGCCGAAGTAGAGCAGTGCGGTGCCGAGGTCCTTCTCGAAGACGAGGACCATGACGCTGAGCATCCAGACCACGACGACGGGACCGAGGTCACGCCCGCGCGGGAAGTCGATGCCGAGGAACCGCTTGCTCGCCAGCGCCAGCACCTCGCGCTTGCGCACCAGGTAGTAGGCGAAGAAGCTCAGCAGCATCAGCTTGGCGAACTCACCGGGCTGGATCGAGAAGGAGCCCAGCCGGATCCACAGCTTCGCGCCGTTGACCTCGGAGAGGCTGCGCGGCAGGGCGGCCGGGATCATCATCAGCACGATGCCGACGAAGCCGAGCGTCCAGGCGTACCGCGAGATGGTGCGGTGGTCGCGCAGGAAGTAGAGCAGCACCGCCGCGCAGGCCACCGCGATCGTGGTCCACAGGAGCTGGCGGCCGCCCTCCCGGGCGAAGATGCCCAGGTCGAAACGCTCGTCCGCGGGGGTGCGGGCGAGGTCGATGCGGCGCAGGAACGCCACACCGAGCCCGTTGAGCGTCGCCGCCGCCGGCAGCAGCACCGGATCGGCGTAGGGCGCCCGGAGCCGGACCACCACGTGCATGACGAGGAAGACGACGGCGAGCAGGGCGGCGGGGACCCAGAAGTCCGGGGTGACCCCGTCCATCAGGTTGGCCTCGACCGCCCCCGCGTATGCGGCGACGAGCACCATCCCGGCGATCACCAGGAGGAGCTCGGTCCGGCGCGCCCGGCGGGCGCGCTTGGTCACGGCGGGCACGGCGGCATCGGCGGCGCCGCCCGCGAGGGGCATCGCTGCGGGCATGGCTGTCACCGGATCCTCGGCTTCGTCATCAGGACCTGCACGGAGCCGGGCTGACGATCACGTCTGATCCGGGGGTGGGTGACGCCGAGACGCTCGGCGACGGCGAGGGGGTCCCGGGCAGTGCCGCACTCGGAGAGGCGGAGGGCGACGGGCTCACCTGGCAGATCGGCAGCAGGTTGGTGTTGGCCGCATCGGAGCTGGTCAGCCCGGTGAGGATGACCATCGCGTCCTTCGCGGTGTCGGCCTGGATGCCCTTGCGGACCCGCTCCTGCGCGACCGGCGTCAGCTCCTCGGCCCGCAACGTGCTGACCTGGTAGGAGCTGGAGAGGCTGACCCCGGCGAGCTGGCCCGGGACGCCCTTGAAGACGGCCACGTATCCGTCGGAGGTGACGCCGACGTAATACTGCGACTGGGTCAGGTGCCACCCGTACCACAGGCCGCCGCTGAGCAGGGCGACGAGGATGACCAGCAGGGTGAGCGTACGCAGGGTGTGCCGCTTGGGCCGGTCGGTCTCGTCCGCGCTGGGGGCGGCGGGCGGGGCCGGCGTCCGAGGTCCCGCGGTGAGCGTGGCGGCCCGGGTGGCCGGCGTCGACTCGACGGAGGCCTGCTGCGTCATGCCGCGATCACGAGCGGCTGCGCCGCCGACGACCGGAGAGTCCTCCATGATGTCGTCGTTGGTCGCGTCGGCGATGATGACGGTGATGTTGTCGGGGCCGCCGCCGCGCAGCGCGAGCGCGATGAGGCGCTCGACACACTGCGACGGGTCGACATACTCCCGCAGCGTCTCGCCGATCGTCTCCGAGCTGACGACTCCGGAGAGCCCGTCGGAGCAGATGAGGTAGCGGTCGCCGACGATGACCTGCCGGACCGAATACTCCGGCTCGATGTCGCGGCCGTCCATCGCCCGGGTCAGCAGCGAGCGCTGGGGGTGCCCGGTCGCCTCCTCGGCCGAGATCCGGCCCTCGTCGACGAGCATCTGGACGTAGGTGTCGTCCTTGGTGATCTGCGCGAACTCGTTGTCCCGGAGCATGTACGCCCGCGAGTCGCCGATGTGCACGAGACCGATCTTGGTGCCGGAGAAGAGCATCGCGGTGAGCGTCGTGCCCATCCCCTCCAGGTGGGGATTGGCGTCGACGGTGTCGCGAAGGTGCTGGTTGGCAACCTCGACGGCGCCACGCAACGCGTCGACGAGGGCGTCACCGGGGACGTCCTCGTCGAGCGGAGCCATCGCACCGATGACGATGTTGCTGGCGAGGTCACCGGCGGCCATGCCGCCCATGCCATCGGCGACGGCGAGCAGTCGCGGGCCGGCGTAGACGGAATCCTGGTTTCCGTCCCGGATCAGACCGCGGTCACTGCGGGCCGCATAGCGCAAGGTCAGGGTCATGGTCGCAACTCAATGGCAGTGCGGCCGATGCGAATCGGCACGCCGAGGGGTACGGGGGTAGGGCCGGAGACCTTCGTCCGGTCCAGATATGTGCCGTTGGTCGAGCCAAGGTCTTCGAGAAACCACTGACCGCTGCGGGGCACCAGTCGTGCGTGCCGCGCGGAGGCATAGTCGTCGGTGATGACGAGCGTGGAGTCTTCGGCACGGCCGATCGTGATCGCGGCCTCGCCCAGGGTCAGACGAGTGCCGGCGAGCGTGCCGGCGGTAACCACAAGCTGATGAGCTGCCCGGCCCTTCTTCACCTTCGCAGGCCGGGTGTGTCCTGCCGCTGCGCCCACCCCGCGGGGCGCAGCGACGAGCCGAGATGAGCGTGCCCCGGCGAAGAGGTCCCGCCGGATGACCCCCACCACCGTGAACACGAAGATCCACAGAAGAATGAGAAAGCCGAACCGGGCGGCGGCGAGGACGAATTCGGGCACGGGCGTTAACCGTCCACGCGGAACGTCAATGTGGTCGTGCCGATCTGGACCATGTCACCAGGGTTCAGGGCCACCGCGGAGACGCGCTGACCGTTGACCATGGTGCCGTTGGTCGAGCCGAGGTCCGTGAGGACCACCTGCCCGCCGTCGAAGTCCAGCCGGGCGTGCCTGCGCGAGATGCCCACATCGGGCAGGCGCAGGTTGGCCTGGTCACCTCGGCCGATCACGGTCGAGCCGATCGCGAGCGGATAGGTCCGCCCGTCGCCCGCCACCAACCGCACGTTGCGAGCACCACCGGGCTGGACGAAACCGCCGCCCTGCTGCTGGTAATCGGCGTACTGCTGTTGCGGCGGCTGGTCGTAGCCGGACGGCTCGCCGCCCGTGTAGACCTCCGCCGTGACCCGGAACATGCCCGTGTCCAGGCCGTCGCCCCGCTCGATCTCGACGATCACATCGCCGTAGACCGTCCAGGCCTGCTCACCGATGAACTCGGCTTGCGACTGGGCGAGCTCCTGGGCCAGCGCGGCCGCATAGGGCGCGAGCCGGCTGTGGTCGTAGGGCGAGAGGTCGATCACGTAGCGGTTGGGCACCAGAGTGCGACCGCCGGCGAGGATCGCCTTGTGGGCCTCGGCCTCCCTTTGCATGGCGTTCAAGATCTCCACAGGGTGGACGACACCCTTGAAGACCTTGGCAAAGGCACCTTCTACCAGGCCTTCCAGTCTCTTCTCAAAGCGTTGCAGCACACTCACCGGTCCTCCTCGGGTTCCGAGGACATGATGCTATCCGTCCGCCACCCATCACGTCTGCGCCCCAATCCCCTTCCAGTCCCGGTTCGGTGCCCCGAGGCTGGTCGTGTTACTGTTCTCTCCGCCGAGCCGACTGGATAAACCGGTTGGTGGCGGGCAGAGTGTCGGTTTAGGCTGATCAAGCTGTCCTAATCGAGACAGATCTTATATGTCTCGGTGCCGCGGCATGCGTCTGGGGAAGTGGCGGAATGGCAGACGCGCACGGTTCAGGTCCGTGTGTCCGAAAGGACGTGAGGGTTCAACTCCCTTCTTCCCCACCAAGGCGCCGACGAGAGTCGGTGCCCGCTGTAACGAGACGATCCCGGAGCTTCGGCTCCGGGATTTTTTTGTTGCGCATTCGTGCTGAGTTCCTCTTCGCGCGCGGTTTCGGCTGGTTGTCGCCGGTCATCCGGTTCCGCAGTGACAGATGCACATCAGCGGGCGATGATGGGTGGCGTTCTCGCCCACTCCTCACACCCATCGAGGCATCATGAGAATCGACGCCCGCCTTGACAACGCGCTGGCCGGTGCTGCGCAGTCCGCCGCACAGGCCGAGGAGCTGGGGCTCGACGGCCTCTGGACGGGCGAGACCAATCACGATCCCTTCCTGCCGATAACGGTGGCGCTGGAGCACACCAGGACCGCGATCGCGGGGACGGCTGCGGCCGTCGCCTTCGCGCGCAGCCCGATGAATACGGCGTACCTGGCTGATGATCTTCAGCGCTTCTCGGGCGGGCGCTTCGTGCTCGGGCTCGGCAGCCAGGTCGAGGCGCACGTCACCCAGCGCTTCTCGATGCCCTATTCGCGCCCGATCGGTCGGCTTCGGGAATATGTCGCGGCGCTGCGCGAGATCTGGGGGGCATGGCGGGAGGACCGGGAACCCGACTTCCGCGGCGATTTCTACCAGCACACCCTCATGCCGCCGGTCTTCTCGCCGGGGCCCACCGACATCCCGGCACCGCCGGTCTACCTGGCGGCGGTCGGCCCGCAGATGGCGAAGCTCGCCGGCGAGGTCGGCGACGGGATCCTGGTCCACCAGTTCAGCACGCCGCGCTACCTCCGCGAGGTCATCCTCCCGTCGGTGCAGAAGGGCCTGGCGGCGTCCGGCCGGCCGCGGGAGGAGTTCGAGGTGGTGGTCCCGCTCTTCCTGGTGACCGCCGCGACCGAGGAGTCCTTCGATGTCTGCCGGGCGGCGATGCGGCGGCACATCAGCTTCTACGCCTCCACGCCGGCCTACGCCGAGGTGCTGCACCTGCACGGGCTGAGCGACCTCTATTGGGAGCTGTTCGAGCTGTCGCTGACCGGCGGCTGGACGGAGATGGCCGAGCTCATCGACGACGACGTGCTGGAGGTGCTGGCCCTGGTCGGGGAGCCGCACACGATCGCCCGGCGGCTGCACGCCCGCTACGGCGAGCTCGCCGACCGCATCGTCTTCTCCCTGCCGCCCTACAGCGACGCACCCTGGGCGAGCATCATCGGCGAGCTGCGGGAACTCTCCAGCCGGTCGGCCGGCTGACGCAGGCGGGGCAGCCGGGACCGTCGGCGTACCGGCTATGCTGCTCTTTGTCCTTGCCCCCACGGACCTGGAGTCTCTGTGAGCGTCGCGCTGGTAACCGGCTCGGCCGGTCTGATCGGGTCCGAAGCCGCCCGCCATTTCGCCAATCTCGGCCTGCACGTGGTCGGGATCGACAACGACATGCGGAAGTATTTCTTCGGCGACGACGGCTCGACCGCCTGGAGCCTGCTCCGGCTGACGAGCGAGCTCGGTGACAGCTACACCCACTTCGACGTGGACATCCGCGACCGCGACGTGCTCAACAAGATCTTCGAGCGCTACGGGCGCGACATCTCGCTGGTGATCCACACCGCCGCGCAGCCGAGCCACGACTGGGCCGCGAAGGAGCCGTTCACCGACTTCGACGTCAACGCCGGCGGCACGCTCAACGTGCTGGAGTTCACCCGCCAGCACAGCCCCGAGGCGGCCTTCATCTTCTGCTCGACCAACAAGGTCTACGGCGACACCCCCAACCGGCTGCCCCTCGTGGAGCAGGAGACGCGTTACGAGCTGCCCGCCGACCACGAGTGGTACGGCGGGATTCCCGAGGAGATGTCGATCGACGGCAGCCTCCACTCGATCTTCGGCGTCTCCAAGGTCGCGGCGGACGTGGCGGTCCAGGAGTACGGCCGCTACTTCGGCATGAACACGGCCTGCTTCCGTGGCGGCACGCTGACCGGCCCGGCCCACTCGGCCGCCGAGCTGCACGGGTTCCTCGGCTATTTGGTGCGCTGCGTCATGGAGGGCCGGACCTACAACCTCTTCGGCTACAAGGGCAAGATGGTGCGCGACGCGATCCACTCGCACGACGTGCTCACGGCGTTCGAGGCGTTCTTCCGCGCACCGCGCAGCGGCGAGGTCTACAACCTCGGCGGCGGTCGCTTCTCCAACACCTCGCACATCGAGGCCTTCGCCATCGCCGAGCAGATCGCGGGCCGCAAGGCATCGATCAACTACGTCGAGCAGGCTCGCGTCGGCGACCACCAGTGGTATATCTCCGACATGGCGCGCTTCCAGTCGCACTACCCCGACTGGCAGATGACCTACGACGTTCCGAAGATCATCAACGAGATCTACGAGGCGAACGTCGACCGCTGGGTGCCGCAGGCATGAGCTCAGCCGTGGGGACGAAGCGCAACGTGCTCGGTGTCATGGTCGACGCCACCGACTACGAGCGGGCCACCGCCGCCATCATCGACGCGGCCTCGGCCGGGCGCCCCTACGCGGTGACCGCGCTCGCGGTGCACGGCGTGATGGAGGGCGTGCACGACCCGTCGCTGGGCGCTCGCCTCAACAGCTTCGAGCTGATCACCCCGGACGGCCAGCCCGTCCGCTGGGCGCTCAACCTGCTGCACGGGGCGAAGCTCACCGATCGCGTCTACGGCCCGACCCTGACGCTGCGCGTCGTCGAGCGCGCCGCCGAGCTGGGCCTGCCGATCTACCTCTACGGCTCGACGCAGCCCACGCTCGACAAGCTCATCCCGGCGCTGACCGAGCAGTTTCCCGCGCTGAAGATCGCCGGTTCCGAGGCGTCGAAGTTCCGCGCCGTCGAGCCCGGCGAGCCGGAGCAGATCGCCGCCCGGATCCGCGAGTCCGGTGCCCGGATCGTGCTGGTCGGGCTCGGCTGCCCGCGGCAGGAGATCTTCACCCACGCGATGCGGCCGCACCTGTCGATGCCGCTGCTCGCCGTCGGCGCCGCCTTCGACTACCACTCCGGCGGGCTGCGCAAGCCGCCCGTGTGGATGCAGCGCTACGCCCTGGAGTGGCTGTGGCGGCTGGGGCTGGAGCCCAAGCGGCTGTGGAAGCGCTACGTGCTGCTCAACCCGGCCTACCTGGGTCGCCTGACCGCACAGCGCACCGGCCTGTGGAAGGCCACCCCACGCCCCGCGATCACCGACTCCCCCGCGACCTTCCCGGTCTGACATCAAGATCGCCGCAACTCTTCAAGAGTTGGTGTTTCAGGCCGCCGGGCCTTGGGACCAACTCTTGAAGAGTTGCGGCGATCTTGTCAGCGCTGCTGAACGTAGATGAGCTCCAGGATCGAGCGGGCCGCCTCGAACCAGCGGTTGAGCCACTCCGGCGAGGGTGCCGAACCCTTCGGCGGCAGCTCCAGCAGCAGGCCGCGTAGCAGTGGGTGGTCGGCGAGGTGCGGCGCGCCCCCGCCGTCCGCCTCCAGCCACGCCGCGGGCGGGAAGACCGGCTCGGTGAGCCCTTCCAGGCTGAGTGAGCGGTCGGCGTCGGGGAGCTCCTTCGCGGTGTGGAATCCAGGCAGCTGCCCGACGTAACGCTCCGCCGTCGAGGTGGAGTTCAGGTTCTTCTCCTGGTTGACCGTCATCGCATTTCCTCCCGAAATTCCGACATTACGCCGCAATGTGCGGCGGGTTGTCAGGGCTTGCCCCGTACTTTCTGATACAACGAGGCGAACAAGGGCTGGCGACGGTTACCCCGCAGCTGTCACCCAGAGCTCATATCGGCGTTACAACGAGTGATGTCGAATCGCGCCCGACTCTGCGGGGGAGAACGTGGCAGACCTGCGATCTACGCATACCGAACCGCTCCTGATCCAGCTGGCACACGTCATCTCCGGTGCCCCCTGCAAGCACTGCGGCGGCACGCCCTACACGGATCACTCGGCGACGCAGCCGGCGCAGCCTCCCCAGGGTGCCCAGGTCGTCCCCTCGGCCCGTGTCGGCGAACCGAGGACGGTTTCCCGGTGGGAGCCCGAGCCCGTCGCCAATCTCGATGAGGTCGGCGACGAGGAGCTGTGGCTGTGGCGCCTCGTGGACGACGCAGACCGGGTCTCGGCCGCCGCGCCGGTCGGACCGGCACCGGAGCGGATCGCGGCCGTGGAGGCGAAGTACGCGGCCGCCACGGCGACGGAGGAGCGCGTCCAGCGGCAGATCCGCGCCGCCGAGCAGGCGCTGTCCCTGCCGTCATCGTGGCTGCGCCCCTCGCATCGGGCGGCGATCGCCCGGGAACTCCGGCGGGATCGTGCGGCTGCGGTGCTCGCGGCGGTGCAGCGCAGCCGGGTCGCCGAGGTCCGCGACCGGCTGCGGGACCTCTCCATGAAGCGGGCGGACTACCTCACCGAGCACCGGGTCACGATCGCCGCGGGGGCCAATGCCCGCGCAGAGCTCACCAGGCTCATCGACGACCTCATCGACGGGTACGCCCGCCTGACGCCCCCACCGGCGTGGTTCCGCTACGGACTGGGGTTCCCGCCGGCGCCTGGCACCTACACGACGTGGCTGCAGGATGCGCGTGCGGCGATAGCGGCGAGACGCCGACGGGCGACGGAGACCTTCTAGGTCCCGCCGCCCGCCGGTGAGTCGTCACAAATCGAATTCGCCGTCCTTGGTGCCGTCGACGAATGCGTCCCATTCGCCCGGCGTGAAGATCAGCACGCCCGCTTCGCGGTTCTTCGAATCACGAACGGCGATCGCGCCGCCGACGAAGGCGACCTCGACGCAGTTGTCACAGCTTGGGCTGCTTCGAGTGCTCTTGCGCCACTGGGCATCTGTGAGGTCTACCCGGTAGCCCTTAGTCTCGATTTCCACAACGGCTCCTCTGCTAGCTCTTCGATCAGCTCGGCGGACTCCTCTGGAGAGAGAGCTTTTTCGCGGATGTAGTTGAAAATCAGGTTGTATGTCCGCAGCTCTTCTCGCCGCTCGAGAAAGAGCCCACCAGTGGCATTCTCCGCGAAGATCACGGAAGACTCACCCTGTTCCGAAAAGTCGAGAATTGCGAACGTTCCATCCATACCCGCATGTGCCCCGGTTTCAAACGGCAACAACTGTATGGTCACGTTCGGCAACTTCGCTGCTACAGCAAGTCGTTTAAGTTGTTCGCGCATGACCTTGTCGCCACCGACGGGACGGCTCACTACAGCTTCGTCGAGTACCACCCATAGATCGATAGGATCATCCTGGCTGAGTAACGATTGACGCTCCCGCCGGATACGCAACTTCACCGCTATTTCATCATCCCGAAAATCCGGCCGTCCACCCTGGACCAGGGCGCGCATATATTCTTCGGTCTGCAGCAGGCCAGGGACTACGAGCTGTTCATACATGCGAATCTTTGATGCTGCCGATTCAAAGTCCACATAGGCACTGGTCAGAACAGACGAGTACTGATGCCACCATCCCTTTTCGCGGGATTCGCGGCATAAGGCGATCAACTCCTCGACCACGGGGGCCGGGGTGTCATAAATCGAGAGCAGATCCCGCACATCGCGGGGGTTGACCGCCGTCGAACCCGTCTCGATCCGGGAAACCTTCGACTGCGAACACTCGAGTCGCTCCGCCACAATCTCCAGGGACAGGCCCGCCGTCTCACGACGTTTTCGCAGTTCAGTCCCTAGTCTTCGACGGCCGACAGTAGGACTCTTCCGGTTGGTGGTCACGGCGCACCTCCGCGACGAAATGATCACTAGGCGTAATTCCACCGATACGCCTGAGCAGGTACGACCCTAGGTCGTGGTGCGAGTCTGACGGGTGGACCACCAGACATCAAGTATCCGAACGCGCACTTGGGGTCCGTCGGAACGGACGGCGTATCGAGTCGTATACCGGACTAACGACGCGCTCACGCAATCTCACGGTGCAACTTGCATTGATCTTCGTCTTCGGGGAAAGTGTTATCAGGTGGAACTTCCACGCACGCGACACCAGGTGGGTCCCAACGGGTCACACAGGCTGTCCGGCCCCGAAGCAGACAAAGCGCGCGCCGTCATGATGGCCCCGTTACTGCGTCAACGATTCGAGGACGGCCAGGCTGCGCGGCCCGTCCTGGATTGGGATCAACAGTGCAACGACAGGAGCTGCGGTGACACCTCGGGCCGGCGACATACTCCATGTGACCCGCGAGGCGAGCGTTCAGTTCGTCACGCCGATGCTGTTCCGGGTGATCCGGGTGCACGACTGGCCGACATACGACGGCTGGCTGTGGCTCGACGGCTACCAGCTCAATGCCGCCGGTGACGCGGTGGAGCGGCGCTCCATCTTCGTCCAGCAGGACGGACTGCAGGCCGTGCGCGCCAAGCCGGTCGCCGAGCAGCGCCCGCGCAACATGCTGCGCAACCACACCCGCCCACGCGCAGCCATCGCCCACTAGCCCGACGGCTGGCACCACGTCAGGGCCGACTCTTCCTGAGTTGCGGCGATCCTGGACCGATGAGCGGTCACGGCACCTGCTTTGACCAAACCGCCTCCGGCCTGCCGTGATCGGGCCTACGATCAGGTAACCACACCCGGTAAGGCCCGGTGACCGCCCTCGGTGGTCACGACCCGCGTCAACCCTCGGACCCCGACAGTCAAGGGGGGTCTGATGGTCGCCGTCACATGGGGAGCCAGGCAGTACGGCTCCGACTACGCCCCTCGACACCGTGCCGCGCGGAGTCGAACGAGACCGCGAGCGCTCCTTGCTGCGGTCCTGGTGGGGTTGTTCCTCGCCATCGCGGTGCCCGCTGCCGCGGATCCGGTTGGTTCCCAGGCAGCCCGACTAGCAGCCGCCCGTCCCAACCCCGCGCCCGACCTGGCGCACTCGCTGATCTATGCGGGTGCAGGA
This sequence comes from Allocatelliglobosispora scoriae, assembly GCF_014204945.1. Classification (NCBI taxonomy): domain Bacteria; kingdom Bacillati; phylum Actinomycetota; class Actinomycetes; order Micromonosporales; family Micromonosporaceae; genus Allocatelliglobosispora; species Allocatelliglobosispora scoriae. The sequence continues at coordinate 3,605,339 of NZ_JACHMN010000002.1, read as the reverse complement.
GCCCTGATGGTCTCCGTGCTCGGCGGCGCGCTCATCGCCTACCGGCGGCGTCAGTACTGATCGAACTCCGATCAGCTGGCGCTCGCCAGGGGCGAGGGCGACTCCTCCTCTTCCTCGGAGGGGCTCGGCGAAGGACTCGGCGGTGGCGTCGACGCGATGAGGAGCAGCACCTCATAGCCGGCCGGCACCTGCGTACCGGCCTTGGGGTCGACGCCGATCACCGTGCCGGAGGCGGCATCGTTGGTGGCGCGGTACTCCAGGCGGTAGTTGAGGCCGACCGCGTCCAGTGCCTTCGTCGCATCGTTCAACGTCAGCCCGACGACCGGCGGGATGTTGGCCACTCCCGCGCTCGTCGCGACGGGGCTCGGCGTGGGTGCCGAGGTCGTCGACACCGTCGACGGCACCGGCCGGCTGGGGCTGGGCGTCGGCTCGGGGTCGTCGGAGTTGCTGGCGACGAGCCAGATCCCGACCCCGATCGCGAGCAGGAGCAGCAGGCCGACAACCGCGATCACGACCGGCAGCCACCACGTGCCGCCGGGCTCCGGTTCGCCGTCCTCGGCCTCGTCCGGCGGCGGCACCGCACCCCGGACCGGCGGACCGCCGACCTCGGCACGGCCCAACCACGGATCCGCACCCGCCGCAGGCAGCACCGACGTGTGCTCGCTCGCACCGGGACCGGTCCGGTCACCGGCAGGGGGCGTGGGCAGCACCGTCGTCTGGTCACCGGCCGATGGCGCAGGCACGGGCGGCAGGATCGTCGTCGCCTCACCGGCCGCGGGGGGCGGCGAGATCACCGTTTCGTCGGCGGCCGGTTCGGGGCCCTCGACCGAAGGCAGCCCGTCCCGACTCCACTGACGGGTCTCGTCGGAGAGTGGCGAGTCGCCAGACCCAGGCTCCTGGTTTTCCGGTCCACGCGTGTTTTCCGACATCTGCCCGTCCTATCACGCCGACATGAGCAGCGCTGAGCTGGCGCGCCGCCCATGCCGATCACACGCACTCACGGAGAGGGGGAGCCGGTGGCCTGCCCCACCGGGCCGCAGCGGACCTCGACCTTGTCGTTCCACCTGGCGGTGCCGCCCTGCGTCGGGTCCGGGTTCTGCTGGACCACGACACCGGCCTGCAAGCCGATGTAGACCGCCCGGAGACCCACTGCGGTCAGGTAGTTCTTGGTGAGGTCCCGGCAGGTCCTGTTGATCACATAGGGCAGGGTGGTCGTCGGTGCGGCACCGGCAACGTAGATCTTGACGGTGATGCCGGCATGCACGTCCTTGCCGGCTTCCGGCACGCTGCGGACCACCTGGCCCTCCTGCCCCTGCTCGCCGAAGTAGACCTCGACGCCGAGCTTGAGCGCGCGGAGCTGCTGGAAGTAATTCTGGAACGGGTCGGTGCCCGGTGCCGGCAGGGCGAAGTTGGCCCCGCCGCCGGAGGAGCCCGGGGTCGGGGACGCGGCAGCCGTCGGCGACGGCGCGGCCGAGGGCGACGGGGAGGGCGACGGGCTCAGTGACGCCTGCGCGGACGGCGAGGTCCCCTGGGTGCCGGAGGCGTTCGGCGACGGGTCGTCAGAGCCGGCCAGCAGCCAGCCGCCCGTCGCGCCCGCGATCGAGAGCACGAGCACGGAGACCGCGATCGCCGCGATCATCCCGGGGCTGATGCCCTGCTTGGGAGGTGCGGGCTCCACTCTGGTGTCCCATGGATCCGACATGGCCAACTCTCCTACGCTTCGCTGTCTTCACGCGGCCGGTGTTGAGTGTGCAACCCCGCCGCGACAACCCGGTCGGTCGGAGGCCGAACTGACGCCAATCTGACACGTATCCTCGCTCGCGCCAACCCATCGGACCAACTCTTCAAGAGATGCGGCCACAGGGGGCAGGACGAGTGGTGGTGATCTATGGCCGGTGCGGTCGGCGCGGCTCGCCAGTGTCGCAGGACAGCGATACGCTGCGCGGCATGTCCGTACGTGGCTGGGGAGGCCCGATCGCAACCGCGATCGGTGGTGCCGTGGTGGTCGGAGCTGCACAGCTCGGTCTGGGCTATGGCCTGGGCATCATCGGCTGGCGCGGTGACGCCGCCGGTTGGAGTGCCGCGCTCGCCTGGACCATGTGGGTGAGCGCGTTCGCCGTGTTCGCCGGCGCTCTCGCCGGTCAACGCTCGCTCAACCGCCACTCCAGCAGCCTGCCCGACGACGACTCCACTGTGCTCGGTCGGGTGCTGTGGCGGATCACCCTCGCTGTCGCCGCGGCTCTCGGCGGCCTCGCCGTCGTCCCGCTGACCGCGCTGCCCGCCCGCACCGTCCCGACCAGCGCCACCTCGGCACCTGCGTTCATCGTCGGATGGCATGCCGCAGCCGGCGTCGTCATCGGCCTGGTGCTGGCGATCATCGCGCTGAACAGCCGCGCGATCGCGACCAACCTGATCGCCACGGGTGCCTGGTGGGCGCTGATCGCCCTCGTCGCCGTCATCGACGCGGCCGCCGGCGGCCGCGGCCTGGTCCCGGCACAGCTGAGCGCCTGGCGGTTCACGGGTCACGGTGTCGAGACGATTCGCGGTTCGTTCAGCGCGCTGCAGGTGCCGGGCGACGTCTGGTGGGAGAGCCTCTACCTGCCCGGCGCCGGGCTGATTCTGGGTGCCGCGCTCCTCATCGGCGCGTTCTCCGCGCTCGCGGCCGCGCGGTCGGGTGACGGCTGGATCGGGGTCGCGCTCTCCGGCGCGGCGGGCCCGGCGCTGCTGGCCCTGGTCTTCATCATCGTGTCGCCCACCCTGACCGAGGCACCGACGGAGCAGGTCACGGCTCTGTTGATCGCGCCTTACGCGGTCGTGGCGGGCCTCGTCGGCTCCGTGGCGATGGCGATCCTCGCCGACCGTCCCCGGCGGCCGGCACCCCGGCACGCCTGAGGGGAGTGCGGTGCGGACGGGACCCCCCTAGCCTTGCCCCCACTCCCGCCCGCACCGGTCGTTCCCCCCGGGTCGCCCCCGCGACCTCCCGGGTAAACGTTAACCAACCTCGTGAAGGCGACGTCCGTTTTCGGGCTTATCTGACGAACCCAGACCCGATTCTGCCGCCATTTCTGCCGCTGTCCCTATTGCCAAGCCCACGGCAGGACTGCGGCGAAAGATCCAGACCGGCACGCGATGTGACAGATTTCAGCCAGGTGGCGAATAGCCACCCACAAATACCCGTACAGCCGTACCGTTGAGGCGCACAGCGACGGGATGATTACCTAGAGACACGAACCACCATCAGCACCTGGGGAGGGCGCATGGGGAAGGAAGTGTCGGAAGTCGGTTTCACGCAGGCTGATCGCACGCATTACCGGCAGAAGGTCAGGCGTTGCCTGGACACCTTCGCGCTCATGCTCGACGAGTTCGCCTTCGACTCCGACTCGCCCATGACGGGCATGGAGATCGAGATCAACCTCGTCGACCACGAGCAGCAGCCGGCGATGGCCAATCTGGGAATCCTGCACGATCTGAGCGATTCCCGCTTCCAGCCCGAACTCGGGCAGTTCAACCTCGAACTGAACGTGCCGCCCCAGCTCATCAGCGGTGATGGGTTCCTGACCTACGAGGGGCAGGTGCGGGAGGCCGTCGGCAAGGCCGACAAGGTCGCCCAGAGCCATGGCGCCCGCCTCGTGCTGATCGGCATCCTGCCCACCCTCACCGGCGACCACGCGATCAAGGAGAACCTCTCCCCCATCGGCCGATACCTCATCCTCAACGACCAGATCGTCGACGCCCGCGGCGAGAGCATCGCCCTCGACATCCGGGGCACCGATCACCTGCGGACGCGGACCGGGTCGATCGCGCCGGAGGCGGCCTGCACGAGCATGCAGTTCCACCTGCAGGTCGCGCCGGAGGAGTTCGCCAACTACTGGAACGCGTCCCAGGCGATCGCCGCCTTCCAGGTCGCGGTGGGCGCCAACTCCCCGTTCCTCTTCGGACACCAGCTCTGGCAGGAGACCCGGATCGCGCTCTTCGAGCAGGCGACCGACACCCGCCCGGACGAGCTGCGCGCTCAGGGCGTCCGGCCGAGGGTCTGGTTCGGGGAGCGCTGGATCACCTCGATCTTCGACCTCTTCGAGGAGAACGTCCGCTACTTCCCGCCGCTGCTGCCGATCTCCGACGACGAGGACCCGCTCTCGGTGCTGCGCTCCGGTGGCGTACCGCACCTCTCCGAACTGCGGCTGCACAACGGCACGATCTACCGGTGGAACCGGCCGGTCTACGACATCATGAAGGGCCGCCCGCACCTGCGCGTGGAGAACAGAGTCCTGCCCGCCGGGCCGACGGTCGTCGACATGATGGCGAACGCCGCCCTCTACTACGGGCTCGTCAAGCACTTCGCCGAGGCTGACCGTCCGATCTGGACGCAGCTCACCTTCAGCGCCGCCGAGGACAACTTCCACGCCGCGGCCCGCCGGGGCATCGCCGCTCCGATCAACTGGCCCAGGATCGGCGAGGTCAGGGCGACCGATCTGCTCCTCGACCAGCTCCTTCCCCTCGCCGCGGCGGGCCTCGAAGGCTTCGGGGTCGACCCGGCGGTGAGCAGCCATCTGCTCGGCATCATCGAGCAGCGCTGCCTCACCGGGCGTAACGGCTCGACGTGGCAGGTGGAGTTCGTCCGGGCGGCGGAGCGCCGGGGGCTGACCCGGCCGGCGGCCCTGCGGCTGATGCTCGGCCGCTATGCCGAACTGCAGCGCGACAACGAGCCGGTCCACACCTGGCCGACCGAGTAGGCCCGCGATGGCGGCGGGTGCAACCGGCCTTCCCGGCTCGGCGTGTAGAGCGCGACCCGAGGAGCGCTGCTCCATCCGACCTCTGCCAAGGATGCCGCCACCGTGGAGATCCAGCAGCTGGGCCGTCTCGGCACGGCCATAACGATCATCGCCGTCGGGCTCGCCGCCGCCGTCAGCCCCTTCGACCGCGGCGGCGGGCACCTCAACACCGGGCTGCCCCACCGGGTCGTGGCGCAGCAGGCCACACCACCGCCGTCTCCGCCGCGCTCGATCAGCCTGATCGCCGCCGGTGACGTGCTGCTGCACCAAGGGCTGTGGAACCAGGCCCAGGTCGACGGCCGAGGTCGCGGCCTGGACTTCCGGCCGCTCTTCGCCGCGGTCAAGTCGGTGATCTCGGCTGCGGACCTCGCGATCTGCCACCTGGAGACGCCGCTCGGCGCGCCGGGCGGCCCCTTCACCGGGTTTCCGACCTTCAAGGTCCCGCCGCAGGTGGTCCCCGCCCTCGCCGACCTGGGCTTCGACACCTGCTCCACCGCCTCCAACCACATCCTCGACGGCGGCCGGGCCGGCATCAAACGCACGCTCGACGCACTCGACGGTGCCGGGATCGCGCATGCCGGCTCGGCCCGGGACCCGGCTGAGGCCGCAAAGATCAACTTCATGACCATCCACGGGGTACGCGTGGCGCAGCTCTCCTATGCCTACGGCTTCAACGGCGTCCCGAGGCCGAAGGGGAAGCCCTGGGTGGCCAACCTGCTCAGCGCACCCGCGATCCTCGCCGAGGCACGGCGGGCCCGCCTCGGCGGAGCGGAGATCATCATCGTCTCCCTGCACTGGGGCGACGAGTACCAGCACGAACCCGGCACCCAGCAGCGCACCGTCGCGAAGGCGCTGCTCGCCTCCCCCGACGTCGACCTGATCGTCGGGCACCATGCGCACGTGGTGCAGCCGTTCGAGCGGATCGGGCGCAAATGGGTCGCCTACGGCATGGGCAACTTCGTCTCCACCCAGCGGCAGCTCGCGGCCACCCGGGACGGCGTGCTCGCCCGGTTCTCCTTCACGGAGGTGGCTCCCGGGCGATTCGAGGTCACACAGGCGGTCGCCCTGCCGATCTACATGAGCCTCGACAGCGGCCCCCGTCGAGTGCTGCTGGTGGCGGACTGCGCGCACCGGGGCGGGCACGTCGCGGAGTGCGTGGCGAGCGGTCGGCGTACCGCCGGGGTCGTCAGATCGCGCGGCGCGAATCCGCAGGTGGTCGTCTAAGCGCGCGGCCAAGACCATCGCAACTCTTGAAGAGTTGGTCCTAATGGTGCCGCAGGTCACGGCGTGCTGATCGCCGCCAGCTCCATCGGTGTGAGCGTGAGGCCGCCCTCGCGCAGGACCACGTCGAGGCGGGAACGGGCCGCTGCCCGCTCGGCCGGGTCGTCGGTCGACGCGACGAGACCGACGAGCGCCTGCGCGACATCGCGCAGGTCGTGCTGGCCGGCGAAGGCGTCAGCTGCGGCGGAGTACCAGGCTGCGGCGAGCGCGCGCTGGCCGCGGGCGAAGGCGATCGCCGCCTCGACCACCGCGCAGGGCCCGTCCTCGGCCGCCGTCGCCTGGCCGACGAGGACGCGCAGCTCCGCCAGGGTCGCCTCGGCCTCGGCGTGGTCTCCGGCCTGTGCTTGCGCCTGGCCGATCGTGGCGAGCACCCGGCGGTGGTGGCCCGGGTCGCCCAGGCCGACGAGCAGCCCCAATGCCTGCCGTCCGACGATCGCGGCCTCGCCGAAGCGCCCGTCGAGCCGCAGCACCTCGGCGAGGTTGCACCGGATCAGCACCCGCAGCCGGGATTCGCCGCTGCGGGCGGCGAGCCGATCCGCCTCGGTGAGCCGCCGCTGTGCCGTGACCAGGTCACCGGCGCGCAGGTCGTGCCAGGTGAGGTTCTGCTGGGCGATGGTCATGTCGCGGAGCCGACCGGTCCGGGTCGCGATCGCGAGCACCTCCTGGCCGTGCTCGCGGGCCTCGTCGAACTCGCTGCCGCCCATGCATAGGGCGAACAGGACGGTCCGTGCGGCGAGTTCGCCGGTCACGTCGCCGACGGCGTGGAAGTGCTGCACGGCCTCCCGGACGGCGGACAGCTCCTCGCCGCCCGCGCCGTGCTCGTTGGCGAGCTGTCCCAGGCCGACCATGGCCCAGGCCCGTACGGTCGGGTCGGCCTCGGCACAGCGGGGATCGTCGAGGAGCTGCCGCAACCAGCGGCGCCCGACCACGTCCCGGCCCCGCAGGCGCCACCAGCGGGGCAGCTTCGAGGCGATGCTGAGCGCGGTCTGCGGATCCTCGGTGGCGGCATGCGTGATCGCCGCCCAGATGTCGGTGCTGACATCGTCGAGGCGGGCGATCGCGGCGGTCATCTCTGGTCCGGCGAGTGCCGGGGCGGCCCGCGCGGCGTAGCGCGCCATCACCACGGCATGCCGGTTCAGCGCCTCGGCGAGCTCGCCGTGCACCTCCGCCTGGTCCCGGGCATAGTCGCGGACCACGTCGAGCAGCATGAACCGCAGGGCGCCGGTGCCCCGGACACTGATCAGACCGAGCTCCACCAGCCGGTCCAGCGCGGCGACCGCGTCGACCTCGGCGCCGAGCAGCTCCTCGGCGAGCTCGATCGACCAGCGGTGGCGAAAGACGCCGAGCAGCCGCAGCACCCGGCGCTGCCGGGAGTTGAGCAGGCGATAGCTCGCGGTCACCGCATCGCGGAGGATCTCCGCGGCCGTCTCGTCGAGCACGTTGCGGGCGAGCATCTCGCTCGGGTCGAGCACCCGGCCCCGCGCGGCGGCGAGCTCGATGGCGAGCGGCAGGCCGCCGAGGCGGCGGCACAGCTCGACGACCGCCTTCACCTCGCACTCGTCGGGCGGTGCCCCCCGGTGGGCTGCCCATCGGTGCAGGAAGAGTGCGCTCGCCGGAGCCTGGTGCGCCTCGGCGAGGGTGCTCGCGTCGGGCGGCGGCAGGTCGAGCGGGGCGACCGGCCAGACCCGCTCGCCGCTGACACCGAGCGAGCCCCGGCCGGTCGCGATCATGCGGAGCTGCGGCGAGGCGGCGAGCAGCCGCGCGATCACCGCCTCGCAGGAGCCCGGCGCGTGATCGACGGAGTCGACGAGGACCAGCGTGGGCTGGGTGAATCGGCGGGCGAGCGCCTCCGGGTGGCTGACGCCGAGCACGGCGCCGAGCGAGTCGATGACATCGGCCTCGGTGTCGCCCTCGGTGACGGTCACGCCGACGACGCCGCCCGGGAAGTGCGCCGAGACCCGGTGCGCGGCGGCCCAGGCGAGCACGGTCTTGCCCACTCCGGCGAGCCCGACGAGCGTGGTCAGGCCGCCGTCGCGGCGCAGGTGCTCGATGAGGCCGCCGAGTTCGTGGTCGCGGCCGATCAGCTCCACCGGTACGGGCAGGCGCCGCAGGACAGGTGCCCCGGTGGGGAGCGGTGCGGCGGGGAGCCTGGTGCCGCGCGCCGAGGCGAAGAAGTCCGCGAGATCGCGCCCGCGCAGCCCCAGCGCCGAACCGAGCAGCTCCACGGTGGAGCGCTGCGGCCGAACCGCCCGACCCGCCTCCAGGTCCCGAACCGTACGCACACCAACCCCGGCACGCTGCGCCAGGTCGGATTGGGTGAGCCCGGCACCGGCCCGCAGATGGCGCAGCCGTGCCGCGAAGCCGTCATCGGACGGGCTCGGCTGCGCGGAGGGCGTGTTCGGGGGCACGGCCTGGAAGACTAGCCAGCCCTGGCCACTACGGGTAGTCGGCTGTAGACCTTTGGACCAGCGCAGGTACTACTTTCCGACACAATCATGCCGGGCTGTCCGATGCCGTTATCGTTTCGTGACCGGAAGTCGAGGGTGCCATGAGCTTCGTCGGCCACCAGTTCCACCGGCCGAGCAGGCTCATGACCGCAGGCAGGAGCAGTCCTCGGACCACGGTGACATCGAGCACGATCGCGATCGCCATCCCGACGCCGATCTCCTTCACCGCGATCAGGCCGCCCAGCGCGAAGCCGGCGAAGACCAGCACGAGACAGGCCGCCGCCGTCGTCACCACCGGACCGGTCCGCAGCACCCCGGCGAGCACCGCCGCGTCGGTGTCGCGCCGGGACCGCCACTCCTCGGTGATCCGCGACAGCAGGAAGACCTCGTAGTCGGTCGAGAGCCCGAAGATGAAGACGAAGAGCAGCACCGGCGTCGTCAGGTCGATCGCGCCCCAGGAGGTGAATCCGAGCACCGGCTCGCCCCAGCCCCACTGGAAGACCACCACGAGACAGCCGAGCGTCGCCCCGAGGGTGAGCGCATTGAGCAGCAGCGCCTTCAGCGGGATCAGCAGCGACCGGGTCGCCGCGAAGAGCAGCGCTCCGGTCGCGAGCAGCAGGACGGCGAGGACGAGCGGCAGATTGCTCCGCACCGAGTCCTGGTAGTCGACCACCTCGGCCGCCGGGCCGCCGACGAGCACGGGCGCGGGCGCGGGCTGTGCGCGTACCGCCCGGACCAGGTCGCGTCCCGCCAGCTCCGATGTCGGCGTCAGGTCGACGATGGTCGCGGGCCCCTCCGCCGGTACGCCGAACCGCAGGTCCAGCCGCAGCAGCCCGGGCAGCCGGAGCAGCTCGTTGAGGTAGTCCCGCATCGCCTCCCCGCCGCTCGGCGACTCCACCACGATGCTCACCGGATCGGCGCGCCCCATCTGGTAGTCGCTCGTCACGACGGCGGCGAGCTGCCGTGCCTCGGCGCTCGCCGGAAGCGACCGCGCGTCGGAGTTGCCGAGGTTGGCCCCGAGGAACGGCACCGCGAGCAGCACCAGTCCGGCGGTCACCCAGAACGCCACCAGCCCCGGCTGCCGCTGCGCCACCAGGGTCAGCCGCCCCAGCACCCCGGCCCGCTCACCGTCACCCCCGCTGTCCCGCCCGCCGTCACGTTTTGCAGCAAAGCGTCCTGTCGACAGGCCTCCGAGGCCACGCTTTGCTGCAAAACGTGACGGGAAGCGGAGCGGGGCGGGTGCGACGGTCGGGAGGCGGGGGGCGAGGATCGCGATCAGGGCCGGGGCGAGGGTGAGAGCGATCAGCGTGGTGACGACCACGACCACCGCGCCGCCGAGCGCCATCCGCGACAGCAGCGGCTCGCCGAAGATCGAGAGTCCGGCCATCGCCACCCCGACGGTGCCGCCTGCGACGAGTACGGTCCGGCCGGCCCGGCTGACCGCCGTCCGCAGCGCCTCCTCGATCGACGCGCCGCCCCCTCGCTCCTGGCGGAACCGCCACAGCAGGAGCAGCGCGTAGTCCAGCCCCAGCCCGAGGCCGAGCAGGATCACCACGTTCAGCGTGTATTCGCTGACGCCGACGAAACCGCTCAGGCCGGTGAGGGCCAGCAGCGTCACGGTGACCGAGGTGAGCGCGGCGGCGAGCGGCACGACGGCACCCAGGCGGAGCAGCACGATCAGCAGCACGGCGACGGCGATCAGGGCGACACCCTCGCCCAGCGCCGCATCGGCCACCGCCTGATCGGCGAAGGCCTGCTTGGCGAGCGGCTCACCGCCGACGAGGACCTGGGGCGCGCGGATCCGGTGCAGCTGCCTCGCCACCTCGGCGAGCAGGGCGGGATCGGCGGAGTCCAGTTCCACCTGGATCATGATGCTGCGCTCGTCGGCACCGATCCGTCCCCCGGGTCCGGTGTAGAGGTCCTTCGCCTCGCGTACCCCCGGGATTGTGATCAGGGTTTCGTGGACGGCCGTGACGGACTCGACCAGGGCCGGGTCGTGCGGGTCGACATCGCGCGCGACGGCGATGACGAGCGGGCCCTCCGGATCGACCTGGGCGATGCGTGCCTTGGCGCGCATCGACTCGGCGCTCGCGGAGAGCTGGTCGACGGCGACCGCTCGGTCGAAGATCTGACCGCCGATGATCCCGCCGAGGATCGCCAGGACGGCCCAGGCGGCGACGACCGCCCACCGGAACCGAAACATGAGAGATCCCCACAGCATCCAGGCAGCTTAGACGAGCCGGGGTTCCTCGACGTCGGCCGATGAGTCAGGCATCACCACGCCATTCACCTGCTGCTTTGCGTCCGTTCCCAGGTCGTGACTTCTCTGGATGTCCGGTCGGGAGCGCGATCCCGTTACTCTGCAAGGGGCACGCACCCTTCGTGGCGGCAAAACGTGCCGCCCCACCCCTGGAGGAAATTCGCACATGCGACGCATTCTCGTTGTTGCCACCCTCGGCCTGGCTTTCGTCTCGGCGGCGGCCTGCTCCGACGACACGCCGTCCGCCAGCCCGACCGGCACGGCCACGGCGACAGCCGCCGCGCCCACCGCCGCCGCCGATCTGAAGACCGCCTGTGCCTCGCTGAAGAAGGCCTCCGACGACTTCAAGGCGAAGGTCATCGAGTTCACGCCGAAGCTGATCGCGGCCGAGGCCGACAACAGCAAGGCTCCGGCCGTCGCCGCCGAGGCGCTCCAGGCGCTCCAGGAGTTCACCGCGGCTTACGGCTCGAACGCCTCGGCGATCAACGACCCGCAGCTCAAGGCAGCTGTTGACGCCGATCTGAAGGCGCTCAACGATGTGGTCACCAAGGCCATCGCGGCCGGTCCGGACATCGCCAAGCTCCAGGCTTCCTTCGACGCGCAGGACTTCGAGAACGTCGGCGAGGCCGTCGAGCGCCGCTGCGCCACTGCCTGACACAGGTAAACGAGCACGGCCCGGAGCAGCGATGCTCCGGGCCGTTCGTGCGAGAGTGCCCGTCACGCAGACGGGCACTGTCGCTATTTGAGGCCCAGGTCGCGGGCGATGACGAGCTTCTGGATCTCCGACGTGCCCTCGCCGATCTCCAGGATCTTGGCGTCGCGCCAGAAGCGGGCCACCGGGAACTCGTTCATGAAGCCGTAGCCGCCGTGGATCTGCGTCGCGACCCGCGCGTTCTCCACCGCCGCCTCGCTCGCGTGCAGCTTGGCGATGGCGGCGGCCCGCTTGAAGTCGACGCCCGCGACGAGCCGGGCTGCGGCGTCGCGCCACGCCAGCCGAGCGGTGTGCGCGCGCTCCTCCATCTCGGCGATCATGAACTGGATGCCCTGGTAGGAAGCGATCGGCGCGCCGAACGCGTGCCGCGCCTGGGCGTACTTCACGGATTCGTCGACGCAGCCCTGCGCGTTGCCGGTGGCGAGCGCCGCGATCGCGATGCGCCCCTCGTCGAGGATCGCCAGGAACTGGGCGAAGCCGCGTCCCCGCTCCCCCAGCAGGTTCGCCACCGGTACGCGTACATCGTCCAGGTGCAGCTCGTGGGTGTCCGAGGCGCACCAGCCGACCTTGTCGTAGCCCGGCGCGACGGTGAGGCCCGGAGTGCCCGACGGCACGATGATCGACGAGATCTCCTTCGGCCCGGTCAGCGCCGTCACGGTGATCATCGAGGTGATGTCGGTACCCGAGTTGGTGATGAAGGCCTTGCTGCCGTTGATGATCCATTCGGTGCCGTCATCCGACAGCTTCGCGGTCGTCCGGGTGCCGCCGGCGTCCGACCCGGCACCCGGCTCGGTGAGGCCGAAGGCGGCGAGCTTGCGCCCCGCGACGAGGTCGGGCAGCCAGCGGTCCTTCTGCTCCTGGGTGCCGAAGCGCCAGATCGGCATCGCGCCGAGCGAGATCGCCGCCTCCAGCGTGATCGCGACCGACGAGTCGATCCGGGCCAGCTCCTCGATCGCGACGCAGAGGGCCGCGTAGTCGCCGCCCATGCCGCCGATCTCGACCGGGAAGGGCAGGCCGAACAGTCCCAGCTCCCCCATCTGCCGCACGATGTCGTAGGGGAACTCGTGCTTCGCGTAGTGCTCCCCGATCACGGGGGCCACGCGCTCCGACGCGAACTTCGCCACGGTCTCCCGTAGCGCGCTCTGCTCGTCGTCGAGTCCAAAGTGGTCCATGTTGCTCCCTTGTGAGGATCCAGCCGGCCTGAGACAGGGGTAGTGCCTGGGGCGGGTGCTGCGGGCGGTGCTTACACAGGTGTGACGCCGTGCCTGCGGTGCGAGAAGTGACGGTCCTTGCCCTGTGCCGCGGCGAAGCGGCGGATCAGCGCCTCCCGCAGGCCTTCAGGTTGCACTATGTCGTCCACCACGAGCTCGCTCGCGAGTCGCAGCAGGTCGATGTCTGTTTCGTACTCGTCGCGCTTGGCCTGGACGAATGCGGCCCGCTCGGCCTCGTCGGCGATGGCAGCGATCTTGTTGGCATAGACGGCGTTGACGGCCGCCTCGGCACCCATGACGGCGATCTTCGCGGTCGGCAGGGCGAGGGTGGCGTCCGGCTCGAAGCCCGGCCCGGCCATGGCGTAGAGGCCGGCGCCGTATGCCTTGCGCACCACCACGCAGATCTTCGGCACCGTCGCCTCGCTGATCGCGCTGATCATCTTGGCGCCGTGCCGGATGATGCCCTGCCGCTCGACCGCGCTGCCGACCATGAAGCCCGGCACGTCGGCGAGGAAGAGCAGCGGCACGTTGAACGCGTCGCAGAGCTGCACGAACCTGGTCGCCTTGTCGGCGGAGTCGACGAAGAGCACGCCGCCCTTGTGCATCGAGTTGTTGCCGACGATCCCGACGACCTTGCCGTCGAGCCGGGCGAACCCGACCGTCAGCTCGCGCGCCCAGCGTTCCTGGATCTCCAGGTAGCTGCCCTCGTCGACGAGCCGCTTCACGAGCTGGCGCATGTCGAAGGCCCGGCGCTCGCTCTCCGGGACGAGGTCGCCGATGTTGCCCTTCGCCGCAACGGGTTCAGCCGTCGGCGGCTCCTGGGTCCAGTTGGCGGGCAGGTAGCTCAGGTAGTCGCGGACGACGGCGAGCGCGGCGTCCTCGTCCTTGCAGAGGAAGTGCCCGACGCCGGAGACCTCGCAGTGCACCTTGGCGCCGCCCATCTCCTCCAGCGTCGTCTTCTCGCCGGTCACCATCTCGACCATGCGGTCGGAGCCGAGGTACATCGAGGCGTTGCCGTCGACCATCGCCACGACATCGCAGAAGGCGGGGATGTAGGCGCCACCGGCGGCGCTGGGACCGAAGAGGGCGCAGACCTGCGGGATGGCGCCGGATGCGCGTACCTGGGTGTGGAAGATCTTGCCCGCACCGCGTCGGCCGGGGAAGAGGTCGACCTGGTCGGTGATGCGTGCACCGGCGGAGTCGACGAGGTAGACCATCGGGCGGCCGGTCTCGTAGGCCCGCTCGATGATCCTGATGATCTTCTCGACGGTACGCGCGCCCCAGCTCCCCGCCTTGACGGTGGAGTCGTTCGCCATCAGGCAGACCTGGCGGCCGTCGATCGTCGCCGTGCCGGTGATCACGCCGTCGGCGGGCAGCCCGTCGGCGAGCGCGTTGGCGTATGCACCGTCCTCGACGAACGAACCGGCATCGACCAGCCGCTCTATCCGGTCCCGCGCGAAGAGCTTCCCCTTCGCCGCGTTGGCGGCATGGTATTTCGGTGCACCCCCGGTCTCGATCCGGGTCCTCACCTCATCGAACCGGTCCACGACGCCTCCCCTGATGATCCCTAAACGATCGTTAGGTTATCACATTTTGGGAAAGCGAACCGGGGCCGGCGGGCAACAGCCCATCGACCCCGGTTCTTTATATGAACGCCGCTCCGGAAGGTCCCGGAGCAAGCGGGTAAGGGACTAGCAGAGGTCCGCCGAGGCGCCGCCGACGCTGCCGGCGGTGGCACCGCCGATCACCCCGACGGCGTTGCCGGAGATGTCGACCGGCACCTGGACCGGCACGAGCGCCTGGACGCCGTTGAGCACGCCGGTGTTGCCCGAGGTGAACCAGTTGATCGAGCAGGAGCCGCCTGCCTGACGGTTGGTGACGGGCGCCTGCCCGATGAGGGCGTCCATCGGCAGCGAGTTCTCCTGACCGAGGAGCGTCCGCAGACCGCCGGTGAGGCCGGTCAAGCCGTCGCCGAGCAGTGGCAGACCCTCCGTCTTGCGGTTATGTCCGGGGCGCTGGGCGGCGTGGTGCGCCGTGGCCTTGCCGCCGAGGTGAGCGTAGGGAGCGGGCCTGGGTGCGGGCCGCTCGTCATCACTGATTGTGGCGGTCGAACCGCCCTGGCACCAGGCCGAGGAGTCCCCCAGCAGGCTGATCGCGTTGCCACAGACGTCTACCGGAACCTGGACGATCGTCTGAATTTGATCACCGTTCGCTATCCCGGTGTTGAGCGCGGTGGTCCAGTTCTGAGCGAACGCACCCTCGCCGAGGTGCGCCGTCGCACCGCCGGTGCAGTTCGCGTTCGCGCCGCCGATCAGGCCGATCGCGTTGCCGCAGACACTGACCGGGACCTGGATCGGAGCGTAGGCCTGGATGCCGTTGCCGATCCCGGTGTTGCCGATGCTCGTCCAGTTCTGCGGTGCCGCGTGCGCGGCCGAACCGGCGAGCAGGATGCCCGCCACGGAGACGAGGCCGACCTTGACGGTGTTACGTGCCAACGAGTTCATTGCAGTGTTGCCTCTCGGTTGGGCGGTGTATCGGAAACATGACAGAGACCGGGGGGTCTCGGATGGAGCAGGCACCCGCGTGACCTGCGGGCTGCCATGGGCGGCGACATACGACGAAGCGCCCAGCCTGAAGTCGTGCCGGATCCGGGCGCAGAGCACCCAGGGCACGCGATGACGTGCGGAAAGGTCAGTCGGGTGAGCTGGTCGGGGCGTCCCCGACGAGGCGCTCGGCCGCTCGGTGCGCGGCGCTGCGCAGCGCCGTCTCCCCCGGCTCGGCGAGCTGAATCGCGCCAGGCAGCACGCCGGCCTGCGCGCCGGGCACGCCGGGTGCCGCCGCCGGGGCCGTCGGTCCACCAAGATCCACGGGGGTACGCCCACCGGCGGGCTCGGTCAACGGCAGCTGCGTCTCGGCGGACCGGTGGTCGGCGTCGGCCGCCATCCGGATCACCGGTGCGTGCTTGGCCGCCCGGATCCGCTTGGCCGGCCGGGTGTGCTCCGGGTGAGGCGTACCCCGCAGGGGTGCCACGATGTCGTCCTCGGTGAAGAGCACCGGCTCCAGCGTTGCCGCGAAGGCCTCGCCGACGAGCCCGCGTACCGCCATCGCATGCGACAGCGGCACCGCCAGCAGCGGCTGTTCCACCGGATCCACCGCGTGGACCACGGGCTCCGTGAGCGCGATGACGACATCGAGCGCCGGGCTCAGCATCGGCGCGACGATCGACGAGAGCGGGTCCGCGTCCTCGGCGACGCTGATCCGCAGCCGCCCCGGCGTCTCCCGCAGCTCCTCCGGGATCGGCTTCTTGGGCACCACCCGCCCGTCACTGGCCCCGCCACTCCCACCGCTTCCGAGCAGCGCCCCGACCAGCCCCCACAATTCGCGTTGATCAAGGGAAGACTCGCCGCATTTCGGACACCCCGTATGGCGAGTCTTCCCTTGATCAACGCGAATTTCGGCGGTTACCGCGGCGGCTTCGGGGGTGGTGACGGGGGTGGTGGGGGCTGCCGTGGCTGGGGATGAGGTCAGGGCCCAGGCTGCGGCGGCGAAACCGGCGGCTGCGATCAGGCGTAGCGCGAAGCGCTTGCCGAGACCGTGCCTGGTGCGCGCCATGGTGGCCCTTCGTCGGGGGTCGTTGCTGTT
Organism: Allocatelliglobosispora scoriae; assembly: GCF_014204945.1. Classification (NCBI taxonomy): domain Bacteria; kingdom Bacillati; phylum Actinomycetota; class Actinomycetes; order Micromonosporales; family Micromonosporaceae; genus Allocatelliglobosispora; species Allocatelliglobosispora scoriae. Next base: position 3,589,014 of record NZ_JACHMN010000002.1, on the reverse strand, counting down.
ATGGCCAACGATTTCCCATTTAGAAGAGTCACGTCATTTAATAGAAAATCAAGCAATTGTCCGATATCGCGGACCAGCTCGGAGCACCCCGCTCGGCAGTTCCCGGCCGACGATCTCCTGCGCCAGCGCCGCCACCTCGACCAGTCTGTCCAGGTCGACGCCGGTGTCGATGCCCATGTCGTGCAACATGTGCACGACCTCCTCGGTCGCGACGTTGCCGGTGGCGCCGGGCGCATAGGGACAGCCGCCCAGCCCGCCGACGCTCGCGTCGAACTCGGTGATGCCCAACTCCATCGCAGCCATGATGTTGGCGAGTCCCGTACCCCTGGTGTTGTGGAAATGACAGAGGAGCGGGAGGTCGGGGTGATTCTCGCGGACGGCCCCGATCACGTCGACCACCCGGCGCGGGGTCGCCATGCCGGTGGTGTCGCCGAACGCCACCCGATCCGCGCCCGCCGCGACCGCGCTGTCCACTATGGAAGCGACTCGCTCCGGCGGCACGTCGCCCTCGAACGGGCAGCCGAAGCTGGTGGCGATGATGACCTCGGCACTGGCGTTCGCCGCGTGCAGCAGCGTGACCAGCTCGGCGATGTCGGCGAGAGACTCCTCGGTCGACCTGTTGATGTTGCGGTGATTGTGGGTGTCGGACGCCGAGACCACCACCTCGATCTCGGTGAACCCGGCCGCCAGCGCCCGCTGGGCGCCTCGGACGTTGGGGACCAGGGCGCTGTATCTGATGTCGGGGTGGCGCTTGATCCCGGCCCAGACCTCATCGGCGTCGGCCATCTGCGGGATGGCTCTGGGGTGCACGAACGAGACCGCCTCGATGCGCTGGAGTCCGGTGGCGCTGAGGGCGTCGATGAGCTGGATCTTGGCTTCGGTGGGTACGGGGTCCTCGTTCTGGAGGCCGTCCCTCGGACCGACTTCTCTGATCTGCACCTGCTTCGGCCACGCTCTCATGCCTCCGAGCTTAACGCTCGTTCCGTTGGCGGTGGCGCTTCGGGCTTTCGAGCTTCGAGCGCAACGCAAGATCGTCGCGACTCTTCAAGAGTCGGTCCTAGGGCCTGGCGGCCCGAGCCACCAACTCTTGAAGAGTTGCGACGATCTTGGGGACGATCTGGGCGACGGTGCTGGTCAGCGCATACGGCTGACGATGGCGGTGTCGTAGTCGCCGGAGAGGAACTCGGGGTTCTCGAGGAGTTCGGCGAAGAACGGGAGGTTGTTCTTGGGGCCGACGATCTCGAAAGCCGCCACGGCGGCGCGTGCGCGCTCGATGGCCTCGGCACGGGTGGCGCCGTGGACGATCAGCTTCGCCATCAGGGAGTCGTAATTGGGGGTCACGGTGGTGCCGGAGGTGTAGCCGGAGTCGACGCGTACGCCGTCGCCGACCGGCTCGACCCAGGTGGTGATGGCGCCGGGGCCGGGGAGGAAGCGCTTCGGGTCCTCGGCGTTGATGCGGAGCTCGATGGCGTGGCCGACCGGCTCCGTGGGGACCTCGACGGGGAGTCCTGCGGCGACGCGGAGCTGCGCCTCGACGAGGTCGATGCCGAAGACCGCCTCGGTGATCGGGTGCTCGACCTGGAGCCGGGTGTTCATCTCCAGGAAGAAGAAGTCGCCGGTGGCCGGGTCGAGCAGGCACTCGACGGTGCCCGCGTTGCGGTAGCCGACGGCCTCACCGGCGCGCACGGCCGAGGCGTGCAGCGCGGCCCGGCGCTCGGGTGTGAGCATCGACGCCGGGGAGGGCGACTCCTCGACGAGCTTCTGGTTGCGGCGCTGCACCGAGCACTCCCGCTCGCCGAGCGCGACGACGGTGCCGTCGGCGAGGCCGAGGATCTGCACCTCGACGTGGCGCACGCTGGGGAAGAACTTCTCGATCAGCACCGAGCCGTCGCCGAACATCCGCTCGGCGAAGTTCTTGACCTTGTCGAACTCGGTCCGCAGACCGGCCTCGTCGAATGCGGGGGCCATACCCATGCCGCCACCACCGGCCGTCGCCTTCACCATGACCGGGAAACCGATCCGCACGGCCTCGGCGAGCGCGGCCTCGACCGTCTCGGCCGGGTCGACGGTGCCGGGTGCGACGGGTACGCCAGCCGCCGCCATCAGGTTGCGCGCATTGATCTTGTCGCCCATCGCCACGATCGCATCGGCCGACGGGCCGACCCAGATGATGCCGTGCTCGGCGACGGTGCGGGCGAAGTCGGCGTTCTCGGAGAGGAAGCCGTACCCGGGGTGGATCGCGGCGGCATTCGTCGCCTTCGCGGCGGCGAGGATCGCCTCGGTGTTGCGGTAGCTCAGCGCCGGGTTGGCCGGGCCGACCTCGACCGCCTCGTCGGCCTCGAGGACGAAGGGCAGCCCCGCGTCGACGTCGGAGTGGACCGCGATGGTACGGATTCCCAGGCGCTTGGCGGTCCGGATGATCCGGCGCGCGATCTCACCACGGTTCGCCACCAGCAACGACTCGATCATGATCCACTCCACTGTCTCAGCACACCTGGCACGACTCTTGCCTAGTCAAACGTCGGAAGGCTAGCCTCCAGCGCTGGTTACCAGCGAGTCGGCAACACCAAAATAACGTGTGCAACCGATCATCCTGGCTCGGCGTGTACAGCGCGACCCGGGGAGCGCCCCGGTGGCAATGGGGAGGAAGACCGTGTCGGGCGTATTCACCCGGGTGACGGGAGCGTTCACCAGACCGCAGCCCGTCCGCGAGCTGGACTTCGACGTCTTCTACGGCGCGTCGTTCCAGCCGCTCACGCTGCAGCTCTACGCCTACCTCGGCGACCTGGGCGATGCGCAGGACGTGGTGCAGGAGGCGTTCTGCCGTGCCTACACGCGGTGGAAGACCGTTGGCACCTACGAGAACCCGGTCGCCTGGGTGCGCAAGGTCGCCTGGAATCTCGCCACGAGCCGGTTCCGCCGGCAGAAGGTCGCGATGAATTTCCTGCGCAAGCAGCGCGAGGAGCACGTCGAGGAGCCGGGACCGGACCGCGTCGCGCTGACCAGGGCCCTCGCCACGCTCCCCGAGACCCATCGCCGCGCGGTCGTCCTGCACTACATGGGTCAGCTCCCGATCTCCGAGATCGCCGAGCAGATGGGTGCCCCCGAGGGCACCGTGAAGAGTTGGCTTAGCCGAGGCAGAGCGGCCCTCGCCGCGCAGCTCAAGGGCGTGAGGGAGAACAACGATGTCTGACTTCGACCGCGATGAACTGCTGCTCACCGGCGCCTTCGAGGAATTCACCACCGGATCGACCCCAAAGATCAATGCCGAGGGTACGGCCGCCGTGCGCAAGCGGGTCGCCAAGCGCCGACGCAATCGCGCCATCCTGCTCGTGCTGCTGACGGTGCTGGCTGTCGGCGTACCCGTCGCGGTGTATGCCACCAGCGGGCGGGACAAGCCGACGAACCCGGACAAGCACGCGGCCGGCGCTTCGCCCAGCGTCTCGGCGTCCGCGAGTGCCGCACCGGCCTCGCCGAGCGCGGCCCCGCCGCCGGGGCCCTCGGGCGTCACCCGGGACCTGCTCCAGCTCTCCACGATCACGGTGCCGGACTGGCGATTCCAGGGGGACACGCCGGGCCGGTGCATGTCCGGACCGATGAAGCTCAGCGCACCACCGCCGAGCGGGATGGGCTCGGTGCAGCTCATCGGCAGCGTCGTCGACGCCAACCTGGACGCCGACCCGGCGCTGGAGGCGGCCGCCATCCTCGAGTGCTCGACCGAGCAGAACGTGACCCGCCAGATCGTCGCCTTCGAGCGGGACAGCTCCGGCCGGATCCTCACCCTCGGGCAGGTGATGCGCGGCTTCCCGACCGACCTGGTGCGGCGGACCAGCGCCGGTGGCGGTCTCCGGGTCGACATGCAGAACGTGAGCGGCTGCTGCGACGTCTCGCCCGAGGTCGTCCAGCGCCAGCAGCGCGACTATGCCTGGAACGGCCGGGAGTACGTCCAGATCGAGGGTCCGACCTCGTTCCCGCCGCACCCGCACGTGACCGATCTCAAGGTCACCGAGGGTGCGGAGCTGAGCTTCGGCCCGGTGACCGGCGCCAAGCGGGTCGGCACCGTGAAGATCACCGTGACCAACCTCGGCAAGGTGACCTCCAGCCGCTTCCTGCTCAGCGTCGCGGGAAACCTCGATGCCACGCTGAAGGCCTGCGTCGGCAGCCGCTGCTACCGGACGGAGAACGGCCTTCCTCCGATCATCGACGGCATCGCCGCCGGCAAGAAGGTGACCTACACCGTGACGGTCACTGTCGGCGCGGACGCACCGCCCGCGGTGACGGTGCCCGTCACGGTCACGTCGATCGGGGCGAACGACACCAAGTCCCTGCCGGATCCGAACCCGGCCAACAACAAGACCACCGCGGTGGTCGTCGCCTGGTAGGCCCGGTGCCTCAGCCGAGGAGTGCGCGCAGCGCTGCCGCCCTGAGCAGCGTTGCGCGTCGGGTGCGGTCGACCTCACCACCGAGGAAGGGCGTCGAGTTCATCAGGCCGAAGGCGGCGTGCGAGAGCACCCGCGCCTCGCCGTCGGTGAGGTCGGAGCGCAGCGTGGTGAGAACCGTCACCCACTCCTCGACGTAGCGCCGCTGCAGGCGCCGGATCTCCCGGCGGGGCTCGTCGGGGAGGCGGTCGAGTTCGTGCAGGTGCAGGGCGATCACGGCCGGGTTGGCGAGCGCGAAGTCGACGTGGAAGTCGACGAGCTGCTCCAGCGCGACGCGGGGGTCGCCCCCGGCGGCGGCGACCCGCTCGCGGCCACCGGCGAGCAGGCCCTCACTCACGGGGTTGAGCGCGGCGACGAGCATCGCCTCCTTGCCCGCGAAGTGGTGGTAGAGCGCTGGACCCGTCACACCGGCGGCAGTGCCGATGTCGTCCATGGATACGCCGTGATAGCCGCGGGCCGCGAAGAGGCCCACGGCTATTTCCAAGATTTCGTCGCGTCGCGACCGCTTCCGAGGGGTCACAACGGCTACCTGCTCCACCGTCACGGGCTAAGACTACTCGCTAGTCAAGTCCGGTCCTGAACGATCGTTCACTCAGGGTCCGGGAGATCATAATCTTTCCGGAGCTTTCGGGCCTTTCGCTGCTCACCCTGCTCGTCGAGCGCCCGAGCCAGCCACCACGCGGTCTCCTGCCGGGCCCGGTGGTCCTCGGGCAACCCGTCGAGTACGCGACGAAGCACCGCCTCGCCCCGGTCGGCGGCACCGGCGGCGACGAGGATCTCCCCCTCCCGCAGCTCGGCGAGGAGCGCCTCCTCGAACGCCTCGATCGACCGGAAAAGCGCTGCGGCAGGCTCGATCCGGCGCAGGGCGCCCACGTGGTCGTCCGAATTGGCGAGCATGAAGGCGGCGTCGTAACCGGTCATCGCCCGCTCCCAGAGCAGCTGCGGCTGGCCGTCCGTATCGATCGTCGTCGCGACCTCGTTGAGCTCCGCCTCGACCTCGGCGAGCTGCGCCAGGGCCGCCTCGGGCTGCTGCGAATAGTGCAGCGAGGTCATCCGGCGCCGCGCCGTGCGCACCGCCGAGAGCCGGTAGCCGGCGTCCCGGTAGGCCCGCCCCGCCTCGGCGAACCGATCCGACGCCTCCCGATCCCGGTCGATCCGGTAGAGAATGTCGGCCGTCCGTTCGAGCACCGCTGCCCGAGAGCCCAGATTGTCATAGCCGTTGAGGTTGGCGGCGAGCTGGTCGAGCTGGTCCAGGGCCGCCGTCGGCTCGCCCAGGTTGATGTAGATCTGACCGAGCAGCTCGCGGCACTCGTCCGCGATCGCCTGCTCCTCCAGGTGGTCGGCGAACCAGGAGAGCGCCTCCTCGGCGACCTCCGCCGCCTCGCGCTGCCGGCCGATCGTGGCGAGCGCCACTGCGAGCCGGTGCCGCGAATAGGCGGCCGCGCGGTCCTCGCCGACCTCGACCATCTGGCAGATGTGCTCGACGATGTCGTCGATCACCTCGGCCGCCCGATCCGTCCCGACCAGCATGAACGCGGCGTCCAGCCAGGCGCTGCGGCGCAGCTCCGGATCGATCGCGTCCTTCGCGGCCGCCTCGAACTCGGCGAGGGCGCCGCGGTGGTCGCCGTTCATCCCCAGCACCTTGGCGCGGGAGACCCTCGCCGCGGCGAGCTCGTTGCTCGGTCCGGTACCGTCGAGGGACTCGACCACCGAGGTCGACGCGGCGAGGGACTCGTCGAAGCGCTCCAGCCCGGCGAGGAGCTGAGCCCGCATGAGCTGCTCCTGCGCCCGCCGACGCACCGGCACGGGACCGGCGAACGCGTCGAGCTCCTCCAGGGTCGTCAGCGCCTCGTCGATCACGCCCGCGATCGCCAGCGCGTAGGCGAGCCGCATCAGCGCACCACGGCGTACGTCGTCGTCATCGGAGTTCCGCAGCAGGAAATCGGTGGTTTGCCGAATTACCGTTAAATGCTCATCGTCCTGTTTCATCCGGAAGCGAGCGAGGGCGAGCTGGCCCCGGGCGGAGAACTCCCGGACGTCATCGCCGGCCGCCGCGAAAAGCGTCGCCGCCAGCTCGAACTCCGCCGCCGCCCCCTCGTCGGAATCCGGCGTCCGGTAGGCCCGCGACCGGGCCATCCGACCCCGCTGGACATCCGTCATCCCCGACTCGGGGTGCTGCTCCTCGATCCGCCGCCACAGGGCGTGCGCGCGATCCTCGTCGTCGTCGAAGCGCCACTTCTCGGCGAGTTCGAGCTGCTCGTCGAGCGGGAGCGTCTCCGGGCAGGCCGACAGATCCACCACCGCCGGGACCGGGACCACCGGCTCGACCGGCACCGCCGCGACGCTGCCGCGCTGGCGTGCGGTGATCGAGAGCGGCAGGTAGTCGACGAGGGGTGTGACGTTGAGCGTCTCCGCCACCACACTGCTCTGATAGGTGTTGCCGTTGCGCTCGTCGAAGCGGACGGCGAGGGCGATCGCCCGGTTCGCCAGCTCCTCCCCGAGGGCGGCGGCCGTCGTCGAGTCGCCGCCGCGGCGGACGGCGAGGTCTCCCTGGCCGGAAGCGGCGAGCCGGCGCAGCACCGCGGCGGCCGAGGCGGCGAAGGACATCTCGGCGAGCGGCGACGGTGCCCGCTCCAGCCAGGTCAGGTGCCGCTCGATCAGCTCCAGCCCGCGGACCTCGTTGCCGGTCAGGGCGCAGAAGTCGATGTGCACCGCGACCGAGCCGAGATTGGCGGGATTCGCGGCGAGCGCCCGGTAGGCCCGGCGGTGCGCGTCGCGGGCCTTGTCGAGCTGACCCGTACGCAGGTAGGGCACGAGCAGCGAGGTGAGGATCTCCTGGGGCTGCTCGGCACAGGTCAGCCGGCCCGTCAGCACCGGCTCGGCGAGGGCGACCGCGTCGGCATAGCGCTCGCGCCAGGTGAGGTAGTAGACCTTCGACGTCGGGTCGCAGCCCACGCAGTCGGAGTTGCCGTCGCGCGGCGCGGTGTCCCACAGCCGGTAGAAGTGGTCGGCGAGCGCCACGTCGCCGAGGTGCCGGGCGACCCGCTGCCGATAGGCGTAGACGGCGTGCAGGCTGTGGCCACCCTGGCGGTAACGCCGCTCCATGTCGTCGAGCACCGCGTAGGTCCGCTGCAACGGCAGCTCCGGGAAGCGCGGCAGGGCGCCGGTGACGAACTTGAAGTGCCACAGCAGCAGCGACTCGTCGGCCTCCTCGCGGCTGCCCGGGTCCGCGTCATATTGGGCGAGGCAGCGGGCGAAGGTGACGAACGCCTTCGCGGGCTCGCCGCCTTGATGATAGGCGGTGGTCGCGAGCATCCGTGCGGCGAAGGCGAGGTCGGAGTCGCCGAGTGCCTCCGCGTGCCGCACCGACTCCTCGGCGATCGCGATCCGGCCGCGCCCGTCGGGCGTCCCCCAGCCCTTCGAAATCATCTCGCGTACGTCGTCGGAAGTGGTCATGAGATCTCCCCAGGCACGGCGTGCTCCAGCAGGCCGAGAAACGATCGGTTCAACAGGGCCGAGTCGGCCGGGCGCAGCGGGTGGTGACCGAGCAGCAGAGCCTGGCCGTAGAGCGACTCCACCGCCAGGCCGATGAGCTGGTCGTGACCGAGTGCGGCGACCCGGCGTACCAACGGATTGCGGTGATTGAGCACGAGCTGGGGGCGCGAATCGGCCTCGGCCTTCTCGAAGGCCGCGAGAATTCCCGCCCACGCGTCGTCGACCACCTCGCGCGTCTCGCGGAGCTGGCGCTGGAAGGTCGCCTCGCGGTCCACGAGGAAGAGCGCGGGCAGTCCGATCGGGTCGAAGGAGCGCATCACCACCTCGCAGCCGAGCCGGTCGAGCGAGCGCTGCGCGGTCGCGAGGAAGGGCCGCAGCGCCAGCTCGGTCGCCGGGTCCAGGGTGTCGAAGCGCGTCGTCAGGTCGCTCGGATCGAGCCGGTCCACCAGGATCGACGCGTCCAGCGCGGGTAACCGCTCGATCAGGTCGGCGTCGTGGATGTAGCCACCGTTGATCACGGCGAGGTCCGCCGCGGCGGCGACCGCTGCGAGCTGCCGGAACTCGTCGATCGTCGCGCAGTAGCGGACCACCCCGAACCGCTCGCGGAAGTCCTTCATCGGCATCCGGCCCATGTTGGTCTCCAGCGGCCACCACTCGTCGACGAGCCGCAGCATCTCGTCGTCGTGCAGGGCGAGGGTCTTGACGCCGAGGTTGTGGATGTCGAGGAAGTGGTGCAGGCGGTGCGGGTCGCGCTTGGCGAGCGACACCAGCCACCCGCGCAGCTGGTCGCCGAGCTGCTCGCGGACCGACTCCAGCAGGCTGTCGTCGTAGAGCGCCTCGCGGCTCGCCGTCGGCCGCAGCCCCGTCGCGTCGACGACGCAGCGCGCGAAGAACGCCCACTCGGGCAGCAGCCCCTCGGCGCCCTCGGCGAGCAGCATCCGCTTCAGGTAGACCCGGTGTCCCGAGCGTGCCGCCGGATTCGCCGGGATCGGCAGTACGTAGGCGACGCCGGTCAGTCCGGCCTCCGGCACCCTGAGCTCGATCACGTCGAACGGTGTGAAGCCGAGCGTCTGCTCCGCGAAGGCCATCAGCTCCGGCCGCGTGCCGCCCAGCCAGGACTTCTCGGTGATGAGCTCGCCGTCGACCCGGACGCCGAAGGGCAGCAGCGAGCCGAAGAGGCGGGCGAGGTCGGTGACCCGCGCCGGCTGGAGCCAGTCGGTCGCGTCGCGCCTCGGCACGAGGGTGACCGTCGTGCCGCGCTCGGCCCGGGTCTCACCGGTCTTGACCTCATATTTCCCGTCGGCGAATCCGGTCCAGTAGACCGTCGGGTGATCACCGTTGCGCGTCTGCACCCGGATCTCGTCGGCGACCATGAAGCACGAGAGCAGGCCGATGCCGAACTGGCCGAGGAACTCCGCCCGCGAGAAACCGAGCTCGTCGCGCTTGCCGCTGCGCCCGATCGTCGCGAGCAGCTCGTGCACCTGCGCTTCGGTCAAACCCACACCCGTGTCGTGTACGCGTAGCGTCCCGTCCCCGGTGACCTGCGGCGTCTCGAACCAGATCGACGCGGGAGCGCCCGGCTCCACCTCGTGCCGAGCGGTGATGGCGTCGACCGCGTTCTGCATGAGTTCGCGGATATAGACGCGAGGGCTGCCGTAGAGGTGATGGCTGAGCAGATCGACGATGCCGCGCAGATCGACCTGGAAGGTGTGGCTCACTGGGTGAAAGGTACCGGCCCCGACCCGCCTTGTGCAGCCCCGGGCGGTCAGAACACCGGTCCGGCCCGGCCGCCCGGGCTTGCGTGGGAGCGCGGCAACCGTCAGGCTCGAATGCATGGCCGAGCCCGATTACGTCGCCGCCGTCTGCACCGAGGGCCTTCGTTCCCTGGTCAAGCTGGGGGCACGCCTCGACGATGAGCACTGGGCCGCCGCCACCGACTGCCCTCAGTGGTCGGTCGGCGACATCTTCGCCCACATCGTCGGGATCGAGCAGTGGCGCGAAGCCGGCGGGATTCCCTTCACCGGGCCGCTGCAGGAGTGGATCGACGCACCCGTCGAGGCGCGCCGGGGCCGACCGCGGCAGGAGGTGCTCGACGAACTCTCCGCGCTCGTCGCCGCCCGCGACGAGCAGTGTGCCGCCCTGCCGGTGGAGGCGTTCGCCCCGGCGATGGGGCGGATGGTGCCGACGGAGTTCGCGCTCTCGCTCCGCGTCTTCGACCTCTTCACTCACGAGCACGACATCCGCGGGGCCATCGGCCGCCCGGGTTCGATGGGTGGGCGCAGTGCCGAGATCGTCCGCAACCTGCTGCTGCAATCCCTGCCGAAGACGGTGGTGAAGGACGCCGGTGCCGAGCCCGGCTCGGGCATCCGCTTCACCGTGATCGGCGACGTGCCGCTGGACGCGGCGGTGCACGTCGCTGCGGACGGCCGGGGGTCGCTGAGCGCACCCTGGCGGCCGGGGCCGCCGACGACCGCCCACGCGACGATGAGCTGGCAGGCGTTCGCGCGGCTCGGCGCCGGCCGGGGCTCCCGTGCCGACCACGAGATCCTGATCACCGGTGACGGCGCTCTCGCCGAGCGGGTCATCGCGCACCTGAACGTCGCGCCGTAGCTCGCGCTCGCTCGGCGCGGGGATGATCGTGTTGTTTCCGGGAAATATGCCCCTCACCTGCGGGTGGAGGGGCATATTTCCGGGAGACAACACGATCATGCGAACGTCGGCGCGGAAACCCGGCGCGAGCTCAGGTGAGCGGGCCCAGCGTCGGGCGCTTCGGCATCACGTTGTCCCCCGAGGAGCGCCCCTGGAGGCGGCGCTTCACCCAGGGGGCGAGGTGCTTGCCCGCCCACTGGATGTCGTCGGCACGGGTCCGGGCCCACGACTTGCGCCCCGGCCACGGCGGCAGCTCCCACCACTGCGCGGGCGGCGGCACGTCGAGCTTGGTCAGCACATGCGCGGCGACCCGCTGGTGGCCGAAGAGCGACATGTGCAGCCGGTCCGTGCTCCACATCGCCGGATTGGCGAACTCGCCGTCGGCCCACAGATCGACCAGCCGGGCTCCCTGCCGCTCGGCGATCTCGCCGACCGCCTCGTTGAGGTAGAGGATCCGTGGCGCGATCAGCTTGTTGCCGGGCAGCCGCGACATCACGTCGGCGAAACGGAAGATCAGCACGTCGGCACCGCTGCCGCGCAGCTCGCCGATGACCCCCTCGAACCGCTTCATCAGGGTCGGCGGGTCGCAGTTGCGGCGCAGCACGTCGTTGCCGCCGGCCGCGAAGCTGATCAGGTCGGGCTTCATCTCCAGCACCGGGCCGACCTGCTCGGTCACGATGCGGTCGAAGAGCCGCCCGCGAACGGCGAGGTTGGCGTATCCGAAGTCCGGGGTGAGTTTCGACAACTCCCCCGCCACGAGGTCGGCCCATCCTCGGAAGATCCCGGGAGTTGCGGGATGGGGGTCGTCCATCCCCTCCGTGAAGCTGTCACCCAGCGCTGCGTACCTGCTCCAAGCCACGATCCGAGTGTGCCACCGGTGTGAGGCACCTCGCGGAATGGGTTCGGGAAATGTGATGTTGACTCACACCGTGGAGATCGAAATTTATTCTGACGTGGTCTGTCCCTGGTGCTGGATCGGCACGCGCAAGCTGCTCGCCGCCCTCGAGGAGTTCGACGGCGAGGTGTCGCTGAAGTGGCGGGCCTACCAGCTCGACCCCTCGGCGACGTCCGAAGGCGTCCCGACCGCCGAATACATCGGCAAGCGCTTCGGGGGCCGGGACCAGGCGATGCGAATGTTCCAGCAGGTCAGCGGTGTCGCCGCTCAGGTCGGGCTGGACATGCGCTTCGATCGGGCGATCTCCGCCAACACCATCGACGCGCACAAGCTCATCTGGCTCGCCGGTGAGCACGGGGTGCAGCACGAGCTGGTCGAGTCGCTCTATGCCGCGCACTTCACCGACGGCCTCGATCTCGGCTCGGCCGAGGTCCTCGTCTCGCGCGCCGTCGCGGTCGGCCTCCCCGAGGGATTGGTACGCGAAGCACTGCTCTCGCCCGAAGCCGCCGCTGCCGTGAGCAGTGATCTCGCCAGCGCTCGCGAGCTCGGGATCACCGGCGTGCCGACCTTCATCTTCGAGGGGAAATACTCGGTCACCGGGGCACAGGATCCGGCGACCCTGCTGCAGGTGCTCCAGGAGGTCCGCAAGCGCGAAGCGAAGCAGCCGATCTCCCTGGTCACGGCGGGTGGCGGCGAGGTCTGCACCGACGAGACCTGCTGAGGACGAGGGCCGGCTGCGCGCTAGTGTGCGGTGGTGCTTGGTAGGCGTACCGCCGCAGCGATCTTGATCTTTGCCCTGGCCGGCTGCACAGCGGAGCCGGCGGCGACGGGCGTCGTGCCCACCGGGGCGGCGCCCGCGACGCCTCGGGCCGGTGCGGCACCGCGGACCATCACCATCCTCGGCTCGGGCGACGTGCTCCTGCACCCCGACCTGTGGGCGCAGGCCAAGCGCGACGGAGGCGGGCGTGACTACGACTTCGGGCCGCTCTTCGGCGCCGTGCGGCCGCTGATCGAGAGCAGTGATCTCGCGATCTGCCACCTGGAGACGCCGGTCGCCCCACCAGGCGGGCCCTTTCGGGGTTACCCCAACTTCCTCGTGCCGCCGCAGATCATCACCGAGCTGCGCGAACTCGGCTACGACACGTGCTCGACCGCGTCCAATCACAGCCTCGACGGCGGCCAGGACGGCATCAAGCGCACCCTCGACGCCTTCGACAGGATCGGTCTCGCGCACACCGGCACTGCTCGCACCGCGGCCGAGCGCGCCAAGCCCAACCTGCTCGACGTGCGCGGGGTGAAGATCGCTCAGCTCTCCTACACCTATGGCTTCAACGGCATGAAACGTCCGGCGGGCAAGGAGTGGATCGCCAACCTCATCGACGCCGACGAGATCCTCGCCGAGGCGCATCGTGCTCGCGCGGCCGGTGCCGGGATCGTCGTGGTCAGCCTGCACTGGGGCACCGAATACGCCCACCAGCCGAGCTCCGCCCAGGTCAACCTGGCCCGCAAGCTGCTCGCCTCACCCGACATCGACCTGATCCTCGGCTGCCACGCCCACGTCGTGCAGCCCATGTCGAAGATCAACGGTAAGTGGGTCGCTTACGGCATGGGCAACCAGGTGGCCCACCACGCCGACCCGATCAACGCCAACCGCGAGGGCATCATGCCCCGGTTCGCCTTCACCGAGACGTCCCCGGGCCACTGGACCGCGACCTCGGCCGAGGCGATCCCGGTCTGGATGCAGCTCGACCCGGACCGGCTCACGCTCCCGGCACCCGGATCGGCTCCCTATAAGCGGATCACCGCTCTCGGCGGGGTCGGGTGACGATGCGCCACGACTCTTGATCGCGCTGTTTCCCGGAAACTGGCCCCTCAAGGGGCCCACGAGGGGGTTATTTCCCGGAAACCACGTGATCATGCCCGGGATCGGGGAGTGCTACACGTAATGTTCTAGCTGGTGGAGCCTAGGAGAATCGAACTCCTAACCCCCGCCTTGCAAAGGCGGTGCTCTGCCAATTGAGCTAAGGCCCCGGGTGCCGGGTCTCCCCGGCCGGATTGGCGATCAGAAGCTAGCGAAGATCGGGTGCCGTGGTGGCCTCGTGCCAGAGGGCCCGCTCATCGTTGGCGTCCTTCACCTTCTTGGCGATGAAGGCGGCTGCGCCGATGACGCTGACCACGATCAGGAGCTTCTTCCACATAAAGATCCACCTCAACAGCGTCTTGCCGGGCGGGGTGAGTGGGGCTAGATGGAATCGAACCATCGACCTCAGAGTTATCAGCTCTGCGCTCTAACCGACTGAGCTATAGCCCCGTTGCAGCGACAACGAACCTTACCGCACTTGGCGGGCGGTCCTCAAATCGGTATCGCCTCGCCACGCCGCACGCCCTCCACCAGGCACGATTGTGGCCGGGACGCTGAGCGTCCCGGCCACAGTCAACGAAGGTCAGTCCCGCTCTGCGAGGGTGACTTCGATCCCGCCGACCAGGTCGGCACAGACGTTGTAGATGAACGCGGAGAGCGTGGCGAGCGCGGTGAAGAGCACCACGTTGACCGCACCGATCAGCGCTGACGTGCCGATGACACCACCGGCGGTGATCTGGAAGCCACCGTTGGCGTTCGTGCCGCCACCCGACTGGATCAGCTCGCCGAGGCTGCCGTTGATCGAGTCGAAGACGTGCATCGCGTCGAGCGCCAGGTAGAGCACGGCGGTCGCCACGATGATCACGAGGAACAGGACCAGCGACACGGCGAACGAGAACTTCATCACCGACCACGGGTCGATCCGCTTGAGGGCGAGCCGCGCGCGTCGGGGGCCACGCGAGGCAGCCGAAGTGACGTTGGAGCGCGCTGCCCGGACGGCCTCCGTGACTCGCGCCGCGCCGAGCTGGCCGGCTGCCGTGACGGACTTCAGGGCGGACTTGCCACCCGTCGCCGTCTCGGAACCTGCGACCGAGCCGGTGCGGCTGGTCGAGGTCACCTCGCCATCCGGCTCCGGCGGCGCGATGCCGGGAGGTCGGCTGAACGTGGTCGAGCTCGACTCGGCCAACACCTGTGACGGGGACTCGGCCTCAGTCGAGGTCGAGGCGCCACTCGGGCTGGCTGACGTGGTGGTGCTCTCGGCGGGGACTGTTGCACGGCCGACTGCCGCCCGGCCGGTCGCGGAAGCACCGCTGACGGTGCCCTCCTCCTCGACCGGGTTCGCCGGGGTCCCCGCGGCCCCCGACATCGCCTGTGTCTCCGTCATCCACTAGTCCTGTTCGTCCGGCTCGTCTGCATTGCGTGCAATTGCGACGAGAGTTACGCCCTCTGGGAGGTCCATGAGCTTGACACCCATTGTGTTCCGATCTCGCGTGCGACGTACAGGCTTCACCGGAGTTCGTATGACGCCGCCGTTGCTGGTGATGGCGAAGAGCTCATCCTCTGGGCTGATAACGACCGCACCGACCAACGCGCCACGGCGTTCCGTGATCTTCGCGGTCAATACGCCCTTACCACCCCGACCCTGCACAGGATATTCGTCGATCGGCGTCCGCTTGGCATAACCGCCGTTCGTGGCGACCAAAACGTCCATATCTCCGATCACGACCTCCATGGCGAGGAGCTCGTCGCCGTCGCCGAACCGCATGCCGATCACGCCCGACGTGGCCCGGCCCATGGGCCGCAGTGCCTCGTCGGTCGCGTTGAAGCGGATCGCCTGAGCGTGCTTGCTGACGAGGAGCAGATCGTTCTCCGAGGAGATCAGAGCTGCACCCACCAGCTCATCATCGTCCTTCAGGTTGATGGCGATGATGCCACCCGTCCGGTTGGAGTCGAAGTCCGTCAGAGCCGTCTTCTTCACCAGACCGGACTTCGTCGCCAGCACCAGGTATGGGGCCACCTGGTAGTTCTGGATCTCGATCACCTGGGCGATCTGCTCGTCCGGCTGGAAGGCGAGCAGGTTGGCGACGTGCTGGCCCTTGGCGACGCGAGACGCCTCCGGCAACTCGTACGCCTTGGCACGGTAGACCCGGCCCTTGTTGGTGAAGAAGAGGATCCAGTCGTGCGTCGAGCAGACGAAGAAGTGGCTGACGATGTCGTCCTGGCGCAGCGAGGCACCGGAGACGCCCTTGCCGCCGCGCTTCTGCGAGCGGTAAAGGTCAGCTTTTGTCCGTTTGGCGTACCCGGTGCGGGTGATCGTGACAACCACGTCCTCACGGGCGATGAGGTCCTCCATGGAGACCTCGCCGTCGAACGGGATGATCTTGGTACGACGCTCGTCGCCCCACTTGTTGCTGATCTCGGTGAGCTCCTCGGAGACGATCTGCCGCTGCCGCTCGGGCTTGGCGAGGATGTCCTTGAGGTCGGCGATCTCCAGCTCGATCTTGGCGAGCTCGTCGATGATCTTCTGACGCTCCAGCGCGGCGAGGCGCCGCAGCTGCATGTCGAGGATCGCCGTCGACTGGATCTCGTCGATCTCCAGGAGCTGCATCAGGCCCTGGCGCGCCTCGTCGACCGTGGGCGACCGCCGGATCAGGGCGATGACCTCGTCGAGCAGGTCCAGCGCCTTGACGAGACCGCGCAGGATGTGGGCGCGCTCCTCGGCCTTGCGCAGCCGGAAGGCCGTCCGCCGGGTGATGACCTCGATCTGGTGCACCACGTAGTGGCGGATGAACTGCGCGATGTTGAGCGTGCGCGGAACCCCGTCGACCAGGGCCAGCATGTTGGCGCCGAAGGTCTCCTGGAGCTGGGTGTGCTTGTAGAGGTTGTTCAGCACGACCTTGGCGACCGCGTCGCGCTTCAGGACCAGGACGATGCGCATGCCGGTACGCCCGGAGGACTCATCACGGATGTCGGCGATCCCGACGAGCTTGCCCTCCTTGATCAGGTCGGCGATGCGCTCGGCGAGGTTGTCGGGGTTGACCTGGTAGGGCAGCTCCGACACGACGAGGCAGGCGCGACCGCGCTTGTCCTCCTCGACGTCGACGACCGCCCGCATCCGGATCGAACCGCGGCCGGTCCGGTAGGCCTCCTCGATCGCCTGGAGCCCGACGATCATTCCCCTGGTCGGGAAGTCCGGGCCCTTGATGATCGTCAGGACGTGATCGAGGGTCTCGGCCTCGTCGGCCTCCGGGTTCGCCAGCGACCACTGGACGGCGGCGCAGACCTCGCGCAGGTTGTGCGGCGGGATCTTGGTCGCCATGCCGACCGCGATACCCTCGGAGCCGTTGACCAGCAGGTTCGGGAAGCGGGCCGGCAGGATCGTCGGCTCCTGGTTACGGCCGTCATAGTTCGGCTGCATGTCGACGGTGTCCTCGTCGATGTCACGCAGGAGCTCCATGGCGAGCGGGAAGAGCCGGCACTCCGTGTAACGCATGGCGGCGGCGGGGTCGTTGCCCGCGGAGCCGAAGTTGCCGTTGCCGTCGATCAGCGGGTAGCGCAGCGACCACGGCTGGGCCATGCGGACCATCGCGTCGTAGATCGAGGAGTCACCGTGCGGGTGGTAGTTGCCCATGACCTCGCCGACGACACGGGCGCACTTGAAGTAGCCGCGGTCGGGACGGAAGCCGCCGTCGTACATGGCGTAGAGGATCTTGCGGTGCACGGGCTTCAGGCCGTCCCGGACATCCGGGAGCGCCCGGCCCACGATCACGCTCATGGCGTAGTCGAGGTACGACCGCTGCATCTCCACTTCGAGACCCACCGGCACGACCCGGCCGCCGGCCCCGTGGTCCTCAATACCGAGCACCGGCTCGCCGTCGATGGGCGCCGGTGTATCGGAGTTCTCCTCGAACGGAGTCTCAGTCACGTTTCTTAGTCCTCAGGTTAAAAGATGAACGTCGGCGAACGGGTCAGATGTCCAGGAAGCGCACGTCTTTGGCGTTGCGCTGGATGAACGACCGCCGAGCTTCGACGTCCTCGCCCATCAATACGCTGAACAACTCGTCCGCGGTTGCAGCATCATCGAGAGTTACTTGGCGAAGCGTCCGGGTGCCGGGGTCCATCGTCGTCTCCCACAGCTCCGGGTAGTTCATCTCGCCCAGACCCTTGAACCGCTGGATGTCGTCCGGCTTGGCGTTGGCCTTCTTCTCCTGGCGCAGCGCGATGAGGCCATCACGCTCGCGGTCGGAGTAGGCGTACTGGAAGTCGTCGCCCTTCTTGTTCCACTTGATCTTGAACAGGGGCGGCGCGGCCAGGTAGATGTGACCGAGCTCCACGAGCGGCCGCATGAAGCGGAAGAGCAGCGTGAGCAGCAGGGTCTGGATGTGCTGGCCGTCGACGTCGGCGTCGGCCATCAGCACCACCTTGTGGTAGCGCAGCTTCTCGATGTCGAACTCGTCGTGAATGCCGGTGCCCAGGGCGGTGATCAGCGCCTGGACCTCGTTGTTCTTGAGCACGCGGTCGATGCGGGCCTTCTCGACGTTGAGAATCTTGCCGCGGATCGGCAGGATCGCCTGCACCCGGGGGTCACGACCCTGCTTCGCCGAACCACCGGCGGAGTCACCCTCGACGATGAAGAGCTCACTGACCCGGGGATCGGTCGACTGGCAGTCGGCGAGCTTGCCCGGCATCGAACCGGACTCCAGCAGCGACTTGCGGCGGGCCAGCTTGCGAGCCTGAGCAGCGGCGATGCGCGCCCGGGCCGCCTGGGAGGCCTTCGTGATGATGGTCCGCGCCTCGGCCGGGTTGCGCTCCAGCCAGTCCGCCAGCCACTCGTTGGCGACCTTCTGCACGAAACCCTTGACCTCGGTGTTACCGAGCTTGGTCTTGGTCTGACCCTCGAACTGCGGGTTGGAGAGCTTCACCGAGACGATCGCGGCGAGCCCCTCCCGGATGTCCTCGCCCGAGAGCTTCTCGTCACCCTTGAGGATCTTCTTGTCGCTGCCGTATTTGTTGACGATCGTCGTCAGCGCCGCACGGAAGCCTTCCTCGTGCGTACCACCCTCGTGGGTGTTGATCGTGTTGGCGAACGTGTAGACCGACTCGCCGTAGGACTCGTTCCACTGCATCGCCACCTCGAGGGACATGCCCTCGCCGTCGGCCATAAACTCGACCACGGACTTGTGGATCGGGCTCTTGGTCTGGTTGAGGTGACGGACGAAGTCCGAGATGCCGTTCTTGTAGCAGAAGGTGACGTCGCGGACCTCCTCGCCGCGCTCGTCGCGCAGCTGGATGGTGAGGCCCCGGTTGAGGAACGCCATCTCCTGGATCCGCCGGTAGATCGTCTCGAAGACGAACTCGGTGGTCTCGAAGATCGTCGGGTCCGGCCAGAACGTCACGGTCGTGCCGGTCAGGTTGGTCGGCTCGCCCTTGGTCAGGTCGGCGACGGCCTTCGTGTTGGCGAACGACTGGAACCAGTGGAAGCCGGCCTTGCGGACCTCGATCTCGACGCGCGTGGAGAGGGCGTTGACCACGGAGATGCCGACGCCGTGCAGACCGCCGGAGACCGCGTAGGCCTTGCCTTCGAACTTGCCGCCGGCGTGCAGCTGGGTGAGGGCCACCTCGACGCCGGACTTCTTGAGCTTGGGGTGGATGTCGACCGGGATGCCACGACCGTTGTCGACGACCCGCACGCCGCCATCAGCGAGGATGGAGACCTCGATGGTGTCGCAGAACCCGGCGAGCGCCTCGTCGACCGAGTTGTCGACCACTTCCCACACGAGGTGGTGCAGACCCCGCTCGCCCGTCGAGCCGATATACATGCCCGGCCGCTTGCGCACCGCCTCCAGACCCTCGAGGGCTACTAGGGAGGATGCGGTGTAGTTGTCCTGGGGTTGTTTCGCGCTCACGCGTCGTCCCTCTCTTGTCCCGCTCGTACGTCTTAGGCCTTCGGCCCGTCGACATCCTACTTGGTTGGACCGACAAGCACGCGTCCACACCACCGTGCGGGCACCTGACAGCCCCGTAGGGCCTCAAAATCGCCCGGCCGCAACTCCCCCCACGCACGAACACCTGTGACCCGGTCGCGATGAGGCGTCAGAGAAGACTCTGCCCGTCCGGGGGTCGCGCGTTGTCGGCCTTATGCCGTAGTTTCCTGCCGTTCGCGCAAAACTTGCGCAGGGCTCTACGAAAGGGCTGTGAGATGGGGCTGGACAACGTCGCCGTGCAGTGGCCGGCGACCGGCCGGTTCTATGACCCGGTCGCCCCGGCCGAGTTCGTCGACTTCGCCGAGATCGCCGAGACGGCCGCCACCGCGGCACCGACGGCGGCGCTCGCGGGGCACATCGCACGGACCGGCACGGTGCGCGCCACCGCCTACACCGAGCTGGTGGACCTGCTCCTCGGCCTCGGCGGTGTCCTCTATGCGACAGAAGCCGCGGCGGAGGACGAGGACCCGGTCATCGACCCGGACACCTGTGCCTGGATCGCCGGCGGGCTGGAGAAGTTCGTGGCGGGTCATGCCCCCCACGGCGAGACCGTCACGTTCGAGACGGTCGCGGCGGTCCTGAAGTCCGCCCTGAGCGGAGCACGCCTCGCCGAGCAGCAGCTCAACTGGCTTGACGGTCGGCTCACCTCGCTCCTCGACGAGGAGGGCGGCACGCCGCAGTGGAGCTTTCCGCTCTCCGAGCTGTCGGTGCTGGCCAGCTTCTACCGCCGCTGCGCCGACAAGGGCTTCGCCGTCTACGCAGAGTTTTAGGCACCGCCTCCGGCGGTGCGGCGGCTTCGCTCAGCCGACCAGGCGCCGCACATACCGACCGGGCTCTCCTCAGCCATAGGTGTCGCCGGGGCCGTTTCCCTTCACCCGGAGCGGCCCACGGGACCACGACGGCGCAGCCGGGCCGTGGATTCTCAGCTTGATCACGACGTTGTGGCCGACCTCGGCGGCGATGCTCTTGATGATCCGACCGGAGAGCATGCGGAGCTGCGTCGCCCAGGCCGTCGACTCGGCCTCCACGGTCAGCTCCTTCTCCTCCAGCTTGATCGGGCGGCAGTGCGCCGCGATGTCCGGCCCGACCACCTTCTCCCAGGCGCCGAAGACCCGGCCCTCGGCCGCGGGCTGCTGCCAGCCCCGCGACTTCAGCAGCTTGGCGAGAACATCGCCGAAGAGCGCCGGGTCGCGGGGGTCGGGGCCAGCGCCGCTATAGCCGCGCGGTCGGAAGTCCTTCTTGTCGGGGGTACGCCGACCCGCCGCCAGCCTGCGCTTCTGAGCTGCGTCCAGGACGGCGCGAGCGAGCTCCGGGCCCTTGACATTGGCGGGCAAGGGCTCAGGTGTCGACTTCTCAGCGCTCGTCACGCAGCACCTCTCCGGGGCGGACGGAATACCAGGATCCACCGAGTGACGGCGGCACGTCCGCACCGACCGCGCAGGTGACCAGCACCTGGGCGGCGTCGCCGACGAGACCGGCGAGCCGCTCCCGCCGACCGGTGTCGAGCTCGGCGAAGACATCGTCGAGCACCAGGATCGGCTCGATTCCGTCGGCTCGGAGCAGGTCATAGGCGGCGAGCCGCAGCGCGAGGGCGAACGACCAGGACTCGCCGTGGCTCGCGTAGCCCTTGACCGGCAGCTCGCCCAGGCCGAAAGCGAGGTCGTCGCGGTGCGGGCCGACCAGGGTGACTCCCCGCTCGACCTCGGACTTGCGGGCCTCGGCGAGCGCGGCGAGCAGTGCCTCGCGCGTCGGCTCCGCCACCGTCCCCTTATAGGTCAGGTGAGCACTCCCCTTGCCCTCGGCGACCGCGTCGTAGGACTTGGCGAGGTGGGGTGCGAGCGCGGCGACGAGGGCGAGCCGGCCCTGCAGCAGCTCGGCGCCGTAATCGGCGAGGTGGTGATCCCAGACGTCGAGCGTGGAGAGGTCACCGGCCGCCTTGGCGACCTTGCGCGACAGGTAGGCGGTCCGCAGCAGGGCATTGCGCTGCTTGAGGACGCGCTCGTAGTCGGCACGCACCCCGGCGAACCGGGGCTGGCGCTGGATCAGCAGGTCGTCGAGGTAACGGCGACGCTCGGCGGGGTCGCCCCGGACGAGGGAGAGGTCCTCGGGTGCGAAGAGCACGAGCCGCAGCGCGCCGAGGATGTCGCGGGCCCGGCGGACCGGGGAGCGGCCGAGGCGCGCTCGGTTGGCCTTGCCGGGGACGATCTCGAGCTCGACCATCAGCTCGCGATGGTCGTGGACGATGGCGCACCGGATCACCCCGGTCGCCGCACCCGACCGGACCAGGGGCGCGTCGTTGGAGACGCGGTGACTCGCGAGGGTGGCGACGTAGCCCAGCGCCTCGACGAGATTGGTCTTGCCGACGCCGTTGGGTCCGACCAGGATGTTGGCCCCCGGCTGGAGATCGACGCCAACGCTCGCGTAGGAGCGGATGTCGACGAGCTCCAGCCGGCGAACGTACATGTCAGGACTTGTGGATGGCGTGGCCGCCGAACTGGTTGCGCAGGGCGGCGATCGCCTTCATCGCGGGCGAGTCCTCCTGGCGCGACTCGAACCGGGCGAAGAGCGAGGCCGAGATGACGTGCATCGGCACCGCCAGGCGGATCGCCTCCTCGACGGTCCAGCGGCCCTCGCCCGTGTCGTCGGCGTAACCGCGCAGGCTGGCGAGGGTGGGGTCCTCGTCGAGAGCCCGGTCGAGCAGGTCGAGCAGCCAGGACCGGACGACCGTGCCCTCACGCCACGACTTGAAGACCCCGGGCACGTCCTTGACGAACTCGGACTTCTCCAGCAGCTCGTAGCCCTCGGCGTAGGCGTGCATGAGTCCGTATTCAATACCGTTGTGGACCATCTTGGCGTAGTGACCGGCACCGACGCCGCCCGCGTGCACGAAGCCGAACTCGCCCTCGGGCTTGAGCGACTCGAAGATCGGCATCGCCTGGGCGACGTGCTCGTCGGCACCGCCGACCATCAGCGCGTAGCCGTTCTGCTTGCCCCAGACGCCGCCCGAGACACCCGCGTCGACGTAGCCGATGCCGAGGGCACCGAGCCGCTCGGCCCGGGGACCGTCGTCGGAGAAGCGGGAGTTGCCGCCGTCGATGACCACGTCACCGGCGCTGAGCAGCGGCGCGAGCTGGTCGATCGTCGCCTCGGTGACGCCCGCCGGGACCATCACCCAGACCACGCGCGGCGCGGACAGCTTGCCGATGAGGTCGTCCAGGCTGGTCGCGTCCGAGATCTCTGGGTTCTGGTCGAAGCCGACGACCTCGTGACCGGCCTCGCGCAGCCGGTCGCGCATGTTGCCGCCCATCTTGCCGAGGCCGATGAGTCCGAGTTGCATTTTTACCTCGCAGGGGAGTGGATATCGTCCCGGTCCCGATCAGGCTATCGCTGACGCTCTAGCGCCCCACCCGGATCGGCATGATCAGGTAGCGGTAGCCGGTGATGACCTCGCCGTCATCGCCGGCCGGCATGAGCACCGCAGGCTTGAACGGATCGGTGAATCCGAACAGCGCGTTGGGGGCTCCGAGAGCGCCGAGCCCGTCGATCAGATACTGCGGGTTGAAGGCGATGGTGAGCGGCTCGCCGGTGAAGGTGGCCTCCATCGCCTCGCTCGCCCGAGCCTCCTCGGTGCCGCCGGCCTCGACGACGAGGCCGTCCTCGCTGAAGCTCAGCCGGATCGGGGTCGCCTTCTCGGCGACGAGGGAGACACGCTTGACGACCTCGGCGAGCGCCGAGACCGGCACCTTCGCCTCGGCGTTGAAGCTCGCCGGGAAGAGCGAGCGCACCGGCGGGTAGGACTGCCCGTCGAGCAGGCGGCTCGTGGTGTGGCGGGTGCCGGCCGCGAAGCCGATCATGCCTTCGCCCGCGCCACCGGTCGCCATCGCGACGGTGACCTCTCCGCCGAGCGGGCCGAGCGTCTTGGCGGTGTCGGCAAGCGTGCGGGCTGGCACCAGCGCCGTCGTGTTGATCTCGGGGTCGCGCGGCGACCACTTGATCTCGCGGACGGCGAGCCGGTAGCGGTCGGTGGCGAGCAGGGCGATCGTGTCGCCGGTCAGCTCGAGCCGGACACCGGTCATCATCGGCAGGGTCTCGTCGCGACCGGCGGCGATAGCGACCTGGGCGACGGCCGAGGCGAAAACCGACGCCTCGACGGTGCCGGCGCTGGCGGGCAGGTCGGGCAGGGTCGGGTAGTCCTCGACGGGCATCGTCGGCAGGGTGAACCGGGCACTGCCACAGACGAGCTCGAGATGCGCACCGACGGCGGCGATCTCGACCGGCTTGGCCGGGAGCGCCTTGGTGATCTCGGCGAGCAGACGACCGGAGACGAGCGAGGCACCGTCGGCGTCAGCCTCGACAGTCACCTCGACCCGGCTCGACACCTCGTAGTCGAAGCCCGACACGTGCAGCCGGCCATCGGCGACGCGCAACAGCACACCGGCGAGGACGGGGACGGACGGGCGACTGGGCAGGCTCTTCGCGGTCCAAGCGACAGCATCGGCAAGCGCGTCGCGCTCCACACGGAACTTCATGCCAGGCCTCCGGGGATCGGTCTCGGGCTTCATCTGACTGACTAACGGCTGACTGCCTCGTCGAGGGTGGCCAGGCCGAGGTGAATTCTCCACGATTGCCTTCGACTCACCGACGGCAACGATATGGCGCCCCTCCGACAGGCTCCTCGGCGCCCCCTGGGGTGTCGACCAACCGGGACGTCCACAACTTCCACAACCCCGAAGATTTGATTTTTACCTTCTTAGAGATAACTAACGTCGTAGTAATAGGGGTTGTGGATACTGGGGATAACTCTCGTATTTGCTGCTCAGGACACCTGCACCCCGGTGGACAACCGGTGGATAACCCGGTGGATAACTGAGGCACTTATCCACAAGGCGCGCTCTGTGCACAGGGATGACCGGTTTCCCACAGGCTGTCCACAGGATATCCACCGGGGTTACCCCCAGGGCTGGGGATAACCGGGGTACCTCTGCCCACAGGCATATCCACAGATCTTGGAGGTCTATCCACAGATCATGAGCAGTTGTCCACAGTAAATCCACAGGGCATTTTCTTTGTCCACACTCGTCCACAGGCAATCCACAGGCGTTATCCCCAGATCGTGGATAACTCGGTGTGGTCCACAGCGGACCGACCCACTAGATGTAGCGCGGGCGACCCTCGTCAGATCTGCTTGATCCGGTTGGTCAGCTCGGCGATCTGGTTGTAGAGCGAGCGTCGCTCCGCCATCTGCTGGCGAATCTTGCGATCCGCGTGCATCACCGTCGTGTGGTCACGACCGCCGAAGGCCTGCCCGATGCGGGGCAGCGACAGGTCTGTCAGCTCACGGCACAGGTACATGGCGACCTGGCGGGCGTTGACGAGCACGCGGGAGCGGGAGTGTCCACGCAGGTCCTCCAGGCTCACGCCGAAGTAGTCCGCAGTGGACACCATGATCTGGTCGGCGGTGATCTCCGGTGCCGCGTCGGCCGGGATGAAGTCGCGCAGCACCTCCTCGGCGATCGCGAGGCTCACCGAGGACCGCGACAGCGACGCGTACGCCGTGACGCGGATCAGGGCGCCCTCAAGCTCCCGGATCGAGCTGGAGATCCGCGACGCGATGAACTCCAGCACCTCCGGCGGCGCGAAGAGGCGCTCCTGGGCGGCCTTCTTCTGGAGGATCGCGATCCGCGTCTCCAGGTCCGGCGGCTGGATGTCGGCGAGCAGGCCCCACTCGAAGCGGGTCCGCAGCCGGTCCTCCAAAGTGGAGAGCTGCTTCGGCGACCGGTCCGAGGTGATGACGATCTGCTTGTTGGCGTTGTGGAGGGTATTAAAGGTGTGGAAGAACTCCTCCTGCGTCCGCTCGCGGTTCTCCAGGAACTGGATGTCGTCGATCAGCAGGATGTCGACATCGCGGTAGCGGCGCTGGAACGCGTTGGTCTTGTCGTCGCGCAGGGAGTTGATGAAGTCGTTGGTGAACTCTTCGGTGGAGACATAGCGAACGCCGCGCGCGTTGCCGAGCTGCTGGGCGTAGTGGCCGATGGCGTGGAGCAGGTGGGTCTTGCCCAGCCCGGAGTCGCCGTAGATGAAGAGGGGGTTGTAGGCCTTCGCGGGCGATTCGGCGACCGCCACGGAGGCGGCGTGCGCGAACCGGTTGGACGAGCCGATGACGAAGGTCTCGAACATGTATTTCGGGTTGAGCTTGTTGCCGCCCGAGGCGTCGGCCGGCGCCGGACCGCGCCGATCGCCGTTGAGCGGGCTGGTACGCGGGTCCACCGGCTCGCGTACCCGGCCGGGGCCGCTCTCGGGGCCGGACTCGACGACCGCCTCGTGCTCCCGGCGGTTGTCCTGGGTCGGCACGGCGAAGAGGGCGTTCTCCCCCTCGGCGGCCGGGGTGATCGGCGCGTGCTGGTGACCCGGGTGCTGCTGGTGCGGCGAGGGCTGCCGGTGCTGGACCGGATATCCGCCGACCGCCATCGGGGCCGGCTCGTGCCGGGGCTCCTCGACGAGCTGCGCCTGCTGTGCCACGCCGTAGGCGTTATATGGCACGCGCGCCGTCCCGTCGTCGGGCGGCCGGACGGTGACGGCGACCTGGATCGGGCGGCCGAGCATCCGGGAGAGGGTGTCGGTGATCGCCGGGCGGAGCCGCAGCTCGATCGTGTCCCGGGTGAAGGCATCGGGCACCGAGAGGAGCGCGGTGTCCTCGACGATCGCGCGAAGCCGGGCCAACCGCAGGTAGGCGCGCTGTTGTGGGGAGACGATCTGATCGGTCAGTTCGTCGATCGCGGCCTCCCAGACCGCTCCGAGGTCTCCCACTGTCCGCCCCCAACCATGGTTACCCCTGCAACGTGATGAGGGTTCTCCACAGGTTATCCACAAGGGCAGCCTGCTGTCGCCCCGGGTCTCCCGAGGCCAACTCCACGGTTACCAGGAGATACGCAGTCAAGGGGTCCGGTCGGATTTTGGCTGGAATCTATGCTGCGTGTACCCTGGACAGGTTGCTGCGCCAGTGTCGGCTCCCCACGTGGGTGCTACGGTGGCCGCGAAGCTTAATTGAACGTAGGAGCCCCACGTGACCAAGCGCACCTTCCAGCCGAACAACCGCCGGCGCGCGAAGACCCACGGCTTCCGGCTGCGTATGCGCACCCGTGCAGGCCGCGCCGTTCTCTCCAGCCGTCGGTCCAAGGGCCGCGCCCGCCTGGCGGCCTGACGCACCTCGGAGGTCCGATGCTGCCGGCAGGCAACAGACTGCGGCGCAGCAGTGACTTCGCCGCCGTGATCCGCGGCGGTCGGCGCGTGGGTCGGGGCACCCTTGTGGTGCACGCGACGTTCCCACTCGCCACAGGCGTTGAAAGCTTGACCGAACAGCCCGGGAGTGTGGCACTCCCGGGCTGTTCGGCGTCTCCTCCGGCCACTTCCAGTGCCGGATTTGTCGTCTCCAAGGCCGTCGGCGGTGCCGTGGTGCGTAACACGGTCAAACGTCGGCTGCGCCATCTCGTCGCCACAAGACTCGACTCCCTCCCCATCGGCACCACGATCGTGGTGCGCGCGCTGCCCGCAGCGGCGCTGGCGGCGTACTCCCAACTGGAGCTGGACCTCGACGCGGCGCTCGCGGCAGCGCAGCGCCCGCGCAAGTCCGACCGGGCCGCGCGATGAAGACGCTGCCCAAGGTGGCGCGACCTGCGACACTCGCCGGGCGCGTGCTGGCGGTGCCGGTCATCGCGTACCGTCGTTGGGTGAGCCCCGCTATTCCGGCTCGCTGTCGGTTCTACCCTTCCTGCAGCGCCTACGCGTTGGAGGCAATCTCGCGGCACGGCGCGGCGAAGGGTGCCTGGCTGGCGATCCGGCGCATCGGGCGCTGTCACCCTTTCCACCCCGGTGGGTATGACCCGGTGCCGCCCTCGGCGCGCCACCACGACGAGACGACTGGAGCACTCCCCTAATGTTCGACGTGATTTATTGGGCTGTCTCCTGGGTCATGCTCAGGTGGCATGACCTGTTTGACGCCATCGGGCTAACGGGCACCTGGCTGCAGACCAACTGGGACTGGATTCTCTCGATCGTCTTCCTCGTGCTCACGGTGCGGGCGATCCTCTTCCCGCTCTTCGTGAAGCAGATCCGCTCGCAGCGTGCGATGCAGGCTCTGCAGCCGCAGCTCAAGGAGCTGCAGACGAAGCACAAGGGCGACCGCGAGACGCTCCAGAAAGAGATGATGGAGCTCTACAAGCGGGAGAAGGCCAACCCGCTCATGGGCTGCCTTCCGCTGCTGCTCCAGATGCCGGTCTTCCTGGGTGTCTTCCACGTCATCAAGCGGCTCGGCACGGGCACGATCGACAAGGCGCTCTACGGCTGGACCCCCGCGCAGTACGACAGCGCCGCAGCGGCCAAGCTCTTCGGTGTCTCGATCGGTGCGACGTTCCGTGACGGCGGCGCCGCCGCGGTGCTCTGCGGCATCCTCGGCGTCATCATGATCGCGACGACCTACATGACCAGCCGCCAGATGATCCTCAAGACCGGCTGGGCCGAGGACCCGCAGCAGCGGATGATGCAGAAGCTGATGCTCTACGGCATCCCGGCAACTCTGATCATCTCGGCAGTCGCGTTCCCCCTCGGTTTGATCATCTACTGGACCACGACGAACCTCTTCTCGATGGGCCAGCAGTTCTGGGTGCTGAAGAAGTACCCGCCGCCGCTGGCGAACGGCAAGAAGGCCGACCCGAAGAAGGTCGACCCGAAGAAGGCAGACGCCAAGGACAGTGTCGCCGAGACCGAGGCGAAGGTGCTCGGCCCCAAGGTCGGCGCGAAGCCGGTCAACCCGAAGAAGGGCGGCCAGAAGCCGAAGGTCGGCTGAGGTCGCGCTGCCCACGAGCCACGCATTAACTACGACGAAAGACCTTCATCGTGACCGATACGAACACCGACAGCCTGGCTACCGAGGAGCTGCAGACCGTTCCTCGCGAGAGGGCTGCAGCCAGCGATGCCGACCTGTTCGAGCAGAGTGAGATCGCCGCGGACTACATCGAGGGCCTGCTCGACATCCTCGACATCGATGGCGATATCGACGAGATGGTGTCGGCGGGTAGGCCCATGGTCGAGGTGGTCGGCGAGCGGCTCAACTCGCTCGTCGGCCAGCGCGGAGCGACCCTCGAGGCGCTCCAGGAGCTGACCCGCCTCGCCATCTTCCGGCAGACCGGCGAGCCGAGCCGGCTCCTGCTCGATGTCGGCGGCTACCGCGCCGACCGGCGCAAGGAGCTCGTCGCGCTCGCCAAGACCACGGTCGACAAGGTTCGTCAGAGCGGTGAGCCGCTGAAGCTGGAGCCGATGTCCGCGTTCGAACGCAAGTGCGTGCACGATGTCGTCACCGCCAGCGACGGCGTGGAGAGCGAGTCGGAGGGCGTCGAGCCGAATCGCCGAATCGTCGTCCGCCCGGCATGAGCGAGTCACACGGCCCCGCCTCCCTGGACGCAGCGGACGGCGGGGCCTTCGCTTGCCCGCCGTCGATGGTCGAGGCCGCCACGCAGATCTTCGGGTCGCGGATGTCACTCGCCTCGCGCTACGCGGAGCTCCTCGTCACGGACGGGGTGGTACGCGGACTCATCGGCCCCCGCGAGGCGCCACGGATCTGGGACCGGCACATCGTGAACTGTGGTGTCGTGAGTTCGCTGCTCACGGCACGCGAAACGATCGTGGATGTCGGGTCCGGGGCCGGACTGCCGGGTATCGTGCTCGCAGTGGCTCGACCCGACATTTCCGTCATTCTGGTTGAGCCGCTGGCGCGACGTACGTCCTTTCTCGTCGAGGCCGTCGCCATCCTGGAGCTGAAGAACGTCACCGTCCAACGAGGACGGGCCGAGGAGATGGTCGGCAAACTGCCGCCCGCCGACGTGGTGACCGCCCGCGCGGTCGCACCCTTGGATCGGCTCGCCGGATGGTGCCTGCCCCTGGCGAGGATCGGTGGCCGGATGCTGGCGCTCAAGGGTTCCTCGGCCGCCGAGGAGATCATCGAGCACCAGTCGACGGTCACCCGGCTCGGCGGTGGACCCGCCACCCTGCACCACTGCGGTGTCGGGCTGATCGATCCGCCGACGACCGTGGTCGAGGTCGAGTGCATCGCGCCGGCACGGTCCAAGCGCGGGGGCGCCAGTAGACGGAGGTAGCCCCGGCACAGAGTGTCAGGGGAACTTGTAGTGCAAGACACACCGCCGCCGAGAGCACCCGCCCTCGGCGGCTTCGTCGTTGTGGCCCCGGCGCAGGCCGTAGTGCGCAGGCCAGTCCCGCAGCTGATCTTCTCAGCTCCCCCGGACGGCCCTCATATACCAGCCCGTGCGGTGGACCCAACTGGCCTGAATCGCGCGGGAGCCGTAGGCTTGCCCGGCGTCGCTTGTGCGAGTCAGGACCTTGCGCGCCTCTCCGGCCGGTCCCGCGACGCTGTCGAGTCATCCAGCAGGGGCAGGGATGTGGCGGTGCAAGACAACAATGTTTCACGTGAAACATCGGTTCCGCAGCCTCGGACGCCGGCTTTTCTGGCGCCCGAATACGATGGTCAGCGGCTGACTGCTATGCCATACCGAAGCGCTGATGCAGGTCCCGGGGTCACCGGGTACCAGCCGGTGAAGAGCACCCCGGTGCCCGTACCGACGCAGGAGAACGCGCCACGAGGCGCGACCGGCTACACGCCGGCGACCGCAGACCCGACACCGCCCCGACCAGCTCCTTCCCCGCGGCCGCATCACCCGGTCGCGCATGTCGAGACCGAGGAAAACATGGCGAACGCGTACGTTGCACATGACGCTGCGGCTGCCGTGCCGCGTGACGATGACCCCCCGTTGGCGATGGAGGCGATGCGTGCGGTGCAGATCTTGAACCCCACTGGCGAGATCCTCATGCCGCGCCCGACCCGTCCGCGTGTCATGTGCGTCGCGAACCAGAAGGGCGGCGTCGGCAAGACGACGACCACGGTGAACCTCGCCGTGGCGCTCGCCCTGCATGGAAACCGCGTGCTCGTGATCGACCTGGACCCGCAGGGCAACGCCTCCACCGGTCTCAGCGTCCCGCACCACGCCGGCATCCCCGACGTCTACGACTGCCTCATCGAGAACGTGCCGATGGTCGAGGTCGCCCAGGCCGTCGAGGGCATTCCGAACCTGCACTGCGTTCCGGCCACCATCGACCTCGCCGGTGCCGAGATCGAGCTCGTCTCCGTGGTCGCCCGCGAGTCCCGGCTCGGCCGGGCCATCGCCGCCTACCCGCACGAGTTCGACTACGTCTTCATCGACTGCCCGCCGTCGCTCGGCCTGCTCACGGTCAACGCGCTCTGCGCCGCGCAGGAGGTGCTGATCCCGATCCAGTGCGAGTACTACGCGCTGGAGGGGCTCAACCAGCTCCTCAACAACATCAACCTGGTGAAGGCGCACCTCAACCCCACGCTTGAGGTCTCCACCATCCTGCTCACCATGTACGACCGGCGTACGCGCCTGGCCGACGCCGTCGAGCAGGACGTCCGCAACCACTTCGGCGAGAAGGTGCTCACCTCCGTGATCCCCCGCAACGTCCGGGTCTCCGAGGCGCCGAGCTATGGCCAATCGGTCATGACCTACGATCCGGGTTCGCGCGGTGCGACCAGTTACTTCGAGGCCGCACAGGAAATCGCCGAGCGCGGCGCCAAGATCGGAGTTGCGGCATGAAGCAGAAGCCCAGAGGCGGCCTTGGTCGTGGCCTCGGTGCACTGATCCCGACCGGGCCCGCACCGGGCAGCGTCGACACCATTGAGGAGGCGCCGCTCAGCCGCGCCAACATCGCCGCTCCCCCGACGGCCGAGGTCTCGACCGATGCGAGCGAGCCGGCGGTTCCCTTCGCGGCTGTCGTACCGGCGCAGGCGGTTCCCGCCGCGCCGAGCGTCGAGCTCGCTCCGGTCCCGGGTGCTCGGTTCGCCGAGATCCCGGTCGACTCGATCGTGCCGAACCCGAAGCAGCCCCGGCAGGTCTTCGACGACGAGCAGCTGGAGGAGCTGAAGGTCTCCATCCAGGAGGTCGGCTTCCTGCAGCCCATCGTCGTACGCGACCTCGGCGGCGACAAGTTCGAACTCGTCATGGGTGAGCGGCGCTGGCGGGCCGCCCAGGCGGTCGGCAAGGAGTTCATCCCGGCGATCATCCGGGACACCAAGGATGACGCCATGCTGCGCGACGCGCTGCTGGAGAACATCCACCGCGCGCAGCTGAACCCCCTCGAAGAAGCCGCCGCCTATCAGCAGCTGCTGGAGGAGTTCGGCGCCACGCACGAGGAGCTGGCCCGGAAGATCGGGCGCAGCCGTCCGCAGATCTCCAACACGATTCGACTGCTGAACCTGCCGGCTCCCGTGCAGCGTCGGGTGGCGGCCGGCGTACTCAGCGCCGGACATGCCCGCGCACTCCTCGGCCTGGACGACTCCGCGAAGCAGGAGGAGCTCGCCACCCGTATCGTTGCGGAAGGGCTCTCGGTGCGCGCGACCGAGGAGCTCGTGACTCTCTCGGCTAGCGACGAGTCCCCCAGCAAGTCCGCGCCGAAGCGGCGAGCGAAGCCGCACGCGCCCGCGCTGGCGGACCTGGCCGACCGGCTGGCGGATCGATTCGACACGCGAGTGAAGGTCGACATCGGTCGGAGCAAGGGAAAGATCACCATAGAGTTCGCGACGGTCGACGACCTGGAGCGGATCGTGGGGATCATCGGTGTGGACAAGCAACAGCAGTAGCCACCGGCATTCCGGGCCGCCCCTCCTTGCGGAGGGGCGGCCTTTTTTGATCTCCGATGTTTCACGTGAAACTTGGCGGTTCCGCGGGGGCATGGGGCCGCCGTGAATGCTCTCGGCCGACTTTCGCTCGCGGATCGGGGTTGGACGCGTGTTTCACGTGAAACATCGTCGTGGATTGGCCTGTCTGAGGGCTGGATGGCATTTGAGGGGTCTAGCGGGGCGCTGGGGCGTGGTTGGTGGAGATGGTGCACTGGGTGACCCCTGTGGCGGGGTTGATGGCGGGTAGCTGTCCTATCGGGCGGGTTGATGGCGTCTGGCGACGCTTCTTCGACAGGTTGGCGTTGGGGTTCGTCGGATCGGTCAGCGGATGATCGCTGCCCGCGGCGGTGTGGAGGGTTGCTGTCTGGGCCCGATGAGTAGGAGATGCGTGACGATGTCATCGGGCCTGCCCTGGCCGGTCTTGCGGCCACGGCACGTTGCGTGCGGAAGCTAGGAGACCGCGGTGAGGCTTGGGGCTGTCGCGCGTGGGTAGCCGTGGGGCGGCGGGCGGCTTGGTGCCCCGGTGCGCGGGTGGGACTGTCATCGGCTCTTCGAGAGGTCTGGCCCTGTCCTCCGGTCTGGAGCCAGAGTTTGCGCCTGAGGCGATTCGGCTCGGCTCAGCCAGATGGCCCTGGCTTGGCGTCGATGCAAGGTGCCTTGGGCGTTCGAGCTCGACTCGCAGTTGGGGTTTGGCGGTCTGCTCTCCTGTGTCGTTGTGGACTGGAAGCGGTGGTCCGGCTTAGCGGGCGGGTGCGGGTTCATGCCGTGCCTGTCTGGATTGCTTGCGCATCTGACGCTGATTCAGCGGATTCGCTAGGGCCTTCGGACGCTCGTCGTGGCCTGACGCTTGGGGTGCAGATCTGCCTCTGCCACTCCCCTGCGGTTCGCTTCGCTACCGAGCTTGCGGCGCCCCGAGCGATGCGTCCTGCGTTCCAGTGCACGGGGAGGCGTGGGTAAGCCGGAACGAATATTCCAGGCGTTCGACGTTGGCGTTGCCTCGGCGACCCGCCTCCCGTCCCGCCTTCGACGTACTCGGCCAATGCGCTGTCGACCGCGTTAACCGGTGGGTGGGGGTGGGCTGCCGCGATCCCATTCATTGCTGTGTGAGCACTGACTGCGTGGATGGGTGTGGGTGCTTGGGTGTGCCGGCAGCAATCTGGGGCTTCACAGAGAAGGGCCGTTGTGTGCCTGCCAGCTTCGAATTTCTTCGGGCGGTCGACGGCGTCGTCGGGTGTGGTCGTGGAGCGCTTGTCGACGTTGAGCGCCTCGCCAATCCTGGGGTGAAGATGCGCTACGGGACCGCTCAGCAGCGCGGGTCGATGCGGTGCCGCTAAATCCCCAGCGCCGCGATTGTGGGTGAGGAGTTCTTGCTACCGAACTTGGGAGGCGCGGGATTCGTAGGTGCGGTGCCATGGGCTCGGCTATCGTGTCGTGGCTCGTGGCTCGTGGCTCGTGGCTCGTGGCTCGTGGCTCGTGGCTCGTGGCTCGTGGCTCGTGGCTAGCGGTGCCTGTGCCTTCCGCAGCCGGTCAGCAGAGCACCACCAACTTGCCGGTCAAGCAGAGCACCTCTAACTTCGGCTTGAGTGGACCGAAGGGTGTCCCGCAGCTCGACAACTCCCCCGACGTTCGTCGCCGATTCCGAACGGTCGAGACTTACTGGAAGGTCGCGCCCAACTGGCCGGTGGACACTCACCCCACCCCGGATGACCGTCTTGGCCCCGGTCCTCCGATCCCCCGTCCACCGCCTTGATAGTCCGCCGCTCTCGGTCCACCGCCTTGCTTGTCCGCCGCATCGCTGCGCTTCGCCGCCGGGACCAGCCCGCTGCTGCCTTCCGCTGGCTCTACCGCGCTGATCGCCTCTGGCTCTATCGCGCTGATCGCCATTCTCGAGTTTCGGGTCCGCAGATCCTCGGTCTGCGGACCCGCAGGACGCAGCTGCCGCCGTTGGTGACGATCCCGGCCCGCCCGCCGACGGCAGCCCAGTTTGGGGCTGAGCGGTCCGGGTGGGTGTAGCCGCACTGGCCGGCTCTGGAGATCGGCCCTCGGCGGTAGGGAGGAGTCCGAGCCTGACGGTAGGTGCGGTCGGTCGCGTGTACCCCGTCGACCCCCAGACGGCGGAGGCCGACCCTTGGCGGTACTTGGTTCTACGATCCGTTGTCGGCTTGGCGTTATGCGCAATGTGGGTAATGAACCCCCTCGACCCTCCAATCGAGGGAACCTCCGGATGCTTAGATTTCGGAGCGTCAAAGCTCAGCGGGCCGCAGGCTCGAGAGCGGTCGGCGGCCTTCGGTTCGCCCTGCATTCCGTGCGATCCGGACTTCGTGCGATCGGGGCCAGGCGCCGACGCCGTGGGCTTCGTATGGCAATGCCTACGACGACCGGCACTCGTGCGATCTCGCGGCACCGTCTCCCACGACGATCGCGTTGTGCTGCGGCACACCGGCGATCGAGGCCGTGCCGTCGATGTTGGGGCGGCCGGACAGCCTCCGACCACTTTGGTTCGCTGCCGCTCACGGTTATCCCGGCACATGCACCTGGCGCGAGAGGCAGACGGTGCCCATCTGATAGCCGCGGTGTCGCTCCTGAGCCGCGGGAGCGGGATACCGCCAAGGGCTAGAGTGTCCGTCCTATTGGTGCCGGCGGAGTTGCTCGTCGCCTTGTGTCCAAAGGCGCACACGGCGGCACCGTGTGCTTTGCCAGCCGCCAATTCACGGTCGCGCCAAGGCTCTAGCTTCATGGATCTTGGATTGTTTCACGTGAAACAGCGAAGATCATCGGGTGCTGTCGGCCCGACGTGGGGGCTCGATTCGTCTCCGACTCGGGAGACCTTGATGAAAGAGTCTGGCACCGGCCGCGGTTGAGGCGATAGCGGCGGCGGTCGCGGCGATTGATATGACCGCAGGACTGGCGAGGCTGAGTTGGTGACGCTGGCGTGGCGGATCTAAGCGCGCGACCGACTTCCGTCGAGCACTTGGGTGGCCGCTCTCTGCTTCGACTGCGGACGGCGTGAGCTTCTCCAGACTGCCCGGGCGATCCTCGCGCTCTATCGAGTGACGATCTGTGTGCCGATGCGTGAGTCGATGCCGTCCGGGTACCGAGGAGTCGCCATCGCCATCAACCTCGAGAGCGAAGAGGATGCGGATGGGGCCGTCGTGACTGCGGCCGCTGCGGGTGCCACTGTGCCCAAGGATCCGCAGCCGATGGAGTCGGGTGGCTACTCCGGATACTTTGCGTATCCG
This sequence comes from Allocatelliglobosispora scoriae, assembly GCF_014204945.1. Taxonomy (NCBI): domain Bacteria; kingdom Bacillati; phylum Actinomycetota; class Actinomycetes; order Micromonosporales; family Micromonosporaceae; genus Allocatelliglobosispora; species Allocatelliglobosispora scoriae. Next base: position 3,553,695 of record NZ_JACHMN010000002.1, on the reverse strand, counting down.
GGCGGGCACGCCGGAGAAGTCGCGCACAATCCGTCCTGTCCGATCGGCGAGGACGGGCGCCCGCAATTTCGTTGAGGCCCATGCGGTGTCCGTGGTTGTCGACATTGCTGATAGCGGACCGGTGTCCGAAGCGGTTGAAGTCCGAGTGCGAGCCAGCGTCGCACGAAGTATCCGTTCCCCGGATCGCGATTCGGGGAACGGCCCGCGCGATCCGTGGCTGACGGCGCTACGTGGTGGGGCGGACGAGGCGTACCTCGACTATGCCGAGTCCGTCCTCGTCGGGACGGTAACCACCGTCGGCGACGAACCCGGCTCGGTCGTAGAAGCGTCGGGCCGTCGTGTTGGACTCGTAGTAGTAGACGCAGATCGGGGCGAGTCCGCGATCGGTGAGATCTCTGATCGCGTGGCTGAAGAGTCGGTGTCCCCATCCTTCACCGAGGTGATCCGGGTCCACGTACAAGCCGTAGATCTCAGCGGCGTCCGGACCGAGATTGCGGTCGTCCTCGGCGGGCCCTGTGCGACAGAAGCCGATGACGCCATCCGGCCCTTCGCATACCCACAGTCGGTGCGTCGAGGGGATGAGGGCTATGTACTCTGCCCAGTCACCTGACTCCCCCACGGGATCCAGTGCATCCAGTCGCTCCTGAGGAAGGATCCCCGGATACGCCGCCCGCCAAGCGCGTACCTTCAGTGAAGCGATGGCGGCGGAGTCTTCGACGTGTGCCTGGCGTATCACCCCCAGAGCATAGGACGCTGTTTCACGTGAAACAGCGAAGATCGGTTCTGGCTGACGCCGAGCCGTCGACTCGGATTCGCCATCGTCCTGCCGACAGGACGGTCGAGTGATGGGTCGGAGTGAGGAGCCGCGTATGCATGGCTCGACACCGAACGCCGTCTGTCGCCGGCTTCTTGCGTCTGACTCGGCATAGCCGTGATCGGTTCTGAACCGAAGCAGGTTGATCAGAGGTGAGTCAACCAAACCATGAGGCGCACCGACGAGCCCGGCCGAGCGGAGCGGGAGCCGACGGTTGGCCACATCTGACACCGTCACCCGTGGCAGCGGAACGGCACTGGGCGTCCGCATAGCCTCGTGGCCATTCGGTCCTTCGCCTAAGCGATGGGCGGACATCGCCAACCCGTTTGTAGCGTCGTGTTTGGCTCTGGCTACGTCGCGAGCTTGTGGTAGCCGGGCATCCGAGTCGCGTGATCAGGAAGACTGACGGAGGGCGCACACCGCCGCTCTTAAGGTCGACGCGCTGGCTGTCTTTCCGACTTGCGCGATGTCGTGGCGGCTGGGCTGTTACCCAATATGCGTCCCGGTCGAACCTCCACCGCCAGGAAGGTGTGGGCTGTCACCCCCCGCGCTCCCCTCAGCCGCCCCACGTATCTCCGAATACGCAGGCACCGACTTCGTCGAGTGCCGACGGCAGGACTCTTCTGTTCCATCCAGCCTTCAGCCGCAGCGGTGAGGAATCCAATGCCCTGCCGCCTCGACCGGGGCGCGTTCGATAACTGCGTCGCGACAAGACTGTCGCGACCAGACTGAGGGTCAACAGGCGCCGGATATCAGGGGCGTCGTTCTAACCTCAACGCTCGCTCGGCCGTGCGTCGAAGGTCAGCCTCACCGCGGTTGTCGAGCTCGGTTTGTTGCTGCGACGGGTACCGTCCGGTCTCGGCGCTAGCGGCAGTACACCGATCGCTATCAACGCGCCGAGATTCTGGCGAGCCGACACCGGGTCACTCCGTCACTCCGAGGTCGAATCTGAGTTCCTGCCCGGTGCCCGGTGCCCGGTGCCCGGTGCCCGGTGCCCGGTGCCCGGTGCCCGGTGCCCGGTGCCCGGTGCCCGGTGCCCGGTGCCCGGTGCCCGGTGCCCGGTGCCCGGTGCCCGGTGCCCGGTGCCCGGTGCCCGGTGCCCGGTGCCCGGTGCCCGGTGCCCGGTGCCCGGTGCCCGGTGCCCGGTGCCCGGTGCCCGGTGAGGGCTCCTCGGTACCGATGTCGGCCCGGCCGAGGACCTCGACAAGGCACCTAGCCGGCCCCTCAAACCCTCGGTATCGCGGCCTGTTCCCCCACCGTAATCCACAGGCTGCGGAAATTGATCAGATGAATGGCCGCCGACCTGCTAATACGCACAGTATCCACGAGGTTACCCACATGATTGATTAAGTTATCCACAGATCTCGCGCGGATGTCCCCAGCCCCGTTTCACGTGAAACAGCCGACACGGTCAATCGTCGATTACGCTCCGAAGCCGATCGTGAGCACGTAAAACACGCTGCGATCCGCGCCAAACGATCGGCGCTATCGGGGGTGACGGGGGGAGCCTCATCCGTTGGTGCCTAGTTTCTTCCACAAAGTTATCCACAGGCTCGGCCTGGGGGTTGTGGATAGTGTGGTTTCACGTGAAACTGCGCTCACGCACAGTGGTATTGATCTCCGAATATCTGGCCTGATCGGGTGCTTGGTGCACGATCGTGTCGCCATGGGGGCGACACCAGGGCGAGGCTTCGATAATCTCCCCTGGTGTCGAACACCCCCGCGAACTCCTCCCTGCCCCTGCCGCCCTTTGTCGGTTGGGACACGTTCCCCTTTGAGGGCGATCTGAAGGTCAAGTCCCTGGACGCGTCGGTGGCTGTGGAGCCGACCCGGTCCGGTGAAGACTCCAGCGACTGCTCCGCCTGCGCGGCCACGGACGACAAGTACGTCTGGGTCAACGAGCGATGGCGTGTGCGCACCATGGACCGTCCCACGGGCCTGCCGATGGTGCTGCTCTTGGAGCCGCGATCGCACCTCGATCTCGGCGACCTGTCCAACCTGCTCGCGGCGGAGTTGGGCGTCATGACTGTCCGCATCGAGCGGGCTATCCGATCCCTGGACAACATCGCCCGGGTTCACGTGAACCGCTGGGGCGACGGTGGGGCGCACCTGCACGTGTGGTTCATGGCCCGGCCCTACGGACAGCTGCAGTTGCGCGGCTCCTTCCTCTCGATGTGGGACGAGATCCTGCCGCCGATCGACGAGGTGAAGTGGCGCGAGGACCTGTCGCACATCGCAGCGTGGCTGGAGGACTTCGGTGGTACGGCTATCGCGCAGCCGCCGAAGATCGTGTGGACGGCGCCGGACCGGTTCGACACCTGATCTCGCAGCCCGACCTTACGTACGACACCGCGCCTGTTTCACGTGAAACAGGCGCGGTTGTCGTTGTGGTCACCAGGGCAGCGTTCCGGCGTCCTCCAGGAAAGCTCCGGTCGGACCGTCCGCGTCGAGCAGCGCCAGTCGGATGGCGATCTGCGCACCCTGCTCCGGCGTACGCCATCCGCTGTGCGCGTTGAGGTCGGTCGCGCAGTAACCCGGATTCGCCGCGTTCACCTTGATCGGCGTATCCCAGAGTTCCTTGGCGTAGTTGGCCGTCACCATGTTGAGCGCCGTCTTCGACGAGGAGTAGGCGAGCAGTCGCGCCTGCCAGTACGGATGAGCCGGATCCAGTGCCCACGTCAATGAGCCGAGATCGCTGGAGACGTTGACGATCCGGGCGGCGGGTGCTGCGCGCAGGAGCGGCAGCATCGCATTGGTCATCGCGACGACGCCGAAGACGTTGGTCTCGTAGACGGTCCGCATCGTCTCGACCGTCGTCTCGCTCGGAGCACCGGATCCGTCCACCACGAGGACGCCGGCATTGTTGACGAGGATGTCGAGGACGCCATATCGTGCCTCGATCTCCGCGACCGCAGCCGCGATCGAGGCCGGATCCGTCACGTCCAGAGCGAGGGTCCGCACCTCCGCAACACCGGGCACGGTGTCGATCCCGCCAGACGGCACGGCCATGCCGGAACCTGCGACCACACCGAGTCCCGCGGCCGGACCGGAATCCGCGAGCACCGCGGCCACTGCCGCAGCTCCTCGCTCCGCCGAACGCGACCCGATCAGCACGGTGACCCCGGCCGCATGGAGTCCACGCGCGATCTCGAACCCGATCCCCTTGTTGGCCCCACTGATGAGGGCGATCTTTGTCATGCCCTCACCGTGCCCGGACGGACGGGTGTCAGGAAGGCCCGCCGGAGAGGGGTACTGCCGGTCCCTCCCCCGTGCCGCTTCGGCGAGGCACTCTGGAGCCATGAATCGCGAGGAGCTCGCCGCATTCCTGCGCAGTCGCCGGGAACGGGTCAGGCCGGCCGAGGTGGGGCTGCCGGAGGGGCCGAGACGGCGTACCCCCGGATTGCGGCGACAGGAGGTCGCAGAGCTTGCGGGGATGTCTGTGGAGTATTACGTGCGGCTGGAGCAGGCCCGCGGACCGCGACCGTCGCGGCAGATCCTCCAGTCCCTCGGCCGGGCGCTGATGCTCTCGATCGACGAGCGGGCGCACCTGCACCACCTGGCGGGCCGCGTCGTCCCGCCGCGGAGCCTGCCGCGTCGCGACGTTCCGGACGGGGTGCTGCACCTGCTGGCGAGCCTGACCGACACGCCGGCGTTCGTGCTGGACGCGAAGTACGACGTGCTCGCCTGGAACGAGCTGGCGGTGAGCTTCATCGGCGACCTGTCGACCGTGCCGGAGAGCAATCGCAACGTGGCCCGGTGGACCTTCCGGGCGCCGGACCTGGCGAAGCATCTCACCGATGAGCAGGAGTCGAGGTTTGTCCGCACGCTCGTGTCGGATCTGCGGACGGCGGTGGCACGCTACCCGGACGACGAGACGATTCCGGAGCTCGTGGCTGAGCTGCTGCGGGACAGCCCCGAATTCGGTGAGTTATGGGCCGAGCACGATGTGGCTACCCATCGAAACCTGACCAAGCGACTGAATCACCCGATTGTCGGGCCGATCGAGTTCGAGTGCCAGATCCTTCTCATCCCCGACCGGGACCAGCGGGTGGTGCTCTACTCCGCTGCTCCCGGCTCCGCCTCCCACGAGGCGATGAAGCACCTCCGGGAGATCCAGCGCCTTCGGACGACCGCCTAGCGCGAGGCCGCCCGGCGCAGCAGCCCGGCCAGCACCTCGCCGAGGTCGAGCCCGGCCGCCTGCACCGCCATCGGCAGCAGCGATGTCTCGGTCATTCCCGGTGCCACGTTGACCTCGAGGACCGTGCACTCGCCCTGCGGCGTGACGATCAGGTCGACGCGCGACAGATCACGCAGCCCCAGCGCCTTGTGAGCGGCGAGTGCCACTTCCGCGACGTGGACGGAGACATCAGCCGCGAGCCGTGCGGGCGCGTGCCAGGTGGTGACGCCGGCGGTGTATCGAGCCGCGTAGTCGTAGACGCCGCCGCTGGGCACGATCTCGACCGCGGGTAGGGCGATGGGCCCCTCCCCCAGATCGATGATGGAGACCGCGACATCGACGCCGACCGCGAAGCGCTCGACGAGCGCGGTCGTGTCATAGGCGAAGCAGCCGACCATCGCGGCGGGCAGCGACTCCTTGTCGTGCACGACGGTGGCGCCGAGGCCGGAGCCGCCCTGGGCCGGCTTGACCATGACGGGCAGGCCGAGCCGGTCGACGATCCGGTCGAGTACGGCGACCGCACCCAGCTCGGAGAAGCGGTCGTGCGGCAGCGCCACCCATTCCGGGGTGGGGATGCCCGCCTCGACGAGCACGGCCTTCGTGGAGGGCTTGTCCCAGGCGAGCCGGGCCGACCGCGCGTCGGAGCCGACGTAGGGCACCCCGCAGAGGTCGAGAACCCCGCGCAGCGAGCCGTCCTCACCGATCGCACCGTGCAGCGCGATGATGACCGCCGACGGCGGATCCTCGCGGAGTGTCGGCAGGAGGGTCACGTCGGAGTCGCGCAACTCGGCGTCGACGCCGACGGCCTTCAGCGCGTCGAGGACCCGACGACCGGAACGCAGTGACACGTCCCGCTCGTAGGAGAGCCCTCCGGCCAGAATCAGAACCCGCTCGCTGGAAGAAGTCACTCCCAGATCATGCCAAGTCGGGCCCGGGCACATCTGCACCAGGGCTGCTGAATCCACCCGTCGGCGCGGGTGCGGGTCCGAAGACCGCCCGCATCGCCAGCTCCTCCTCGACGACACCGGCGAGGCGGCGGACACCCTCGCGGATGCGCTCCGGCGGCGGGAACGAGAAGTTGAGCCGCAGATGGCGCTGGCCGGTGCCGTCGGCATAGAAGCCGGTGCCGGGGACGTAGGCGACGCGGGCGTTGATCGCGCGCGGCACCATCGCCTTCGAGTCGAGACCCTCCGGCAGCGTCGCCCAGACGAAGAGGCCGCCGTCGGGGCGGGTCCAGGTCGTGCCCGCGGGCATCATGTCGCCGAGCGCCGTCAGCAGCGCGTCGCGGCGCTCGCCGTAAATCTGCCGGTACGCCTTGATCTGCTCACGCCACGGCATCGTCGTCAGGTACTGCGTGACGGCGGCCTGGGAGAACGCGGACGGGCAGAGGATGTTGGCCTCGGTGGCGATGACGAGCTTGTCGCGGACGGCGTGCGGGGCGAGGATCCAGCCGACCCGGAAGCCCGGTGCGAAAGTCTTGGAGAAGGTGCTCAGGTAGAAGACGCCCTCGCGACGGCGGGCCCGCAGCGGCAGTGGCGCATCGCCGGAGAAGCCGAGCTGACCGTAGGGGTCGTCCTCGATCACGAGCAGGCCGTGCCGTTCGCAGATGTCGAGAACCTGCTCGCGCCGCTCCTCACTGAGGGTGACGCCGGCGGGGTTCTGGTAGGTCGGGATCGTGTACAGGAACTTGACCCGGGCTCCAGCGCGCTGCTGCGCGAGGATGCCCTCCTCCAGCGCGGCGGGGATGAGCCCGTCGTCGTCCATGGGGAGGTGCACCACGCGCGCCTGCGCAGCCTGGAAGACGCCGAGCGCGCCGACGTAGGTCGGGCCCTCGGCGAGAACGACGTCGCCCGGGTCCAGGAAGAGCCGGGCGACGAGGTCGAGGGCCTGCTGGCCGCCGACGGTGACGACAACGTCGTCGGGTGAGGCGCCTCCGCCGGCGTCGATGCCGGAGTCGGCCATCACCTCGCAGATGCGCTCCCGCAGCTCGGGGGTGCCCTGACCGAGGCCATACTGGAGAGTGGTGGCGCCGTGGACGGAGCCGAGCCGGCCGAGCATCTCGCCGACCGCGTCGAGGGGCAGGGCTGCGACGTAGGGGGCACCACCGGCGAGGGAGACGACCTCCGGGCGGGATGCCACGGCGAAGAGTGCTCGAATCTCGCTCGCGGTCATCCCGTTGATGCGCTGGGCGTACCGGTCGGTGTAATCATCGAGCGTTGTGCCCGAACCGGACATGTCCCCTCCTACCGTGAGTACCGTGGGTACCGCGAGCCTGCAAGGTCAGGTTTTTCGATGCTACTCCGACAAGGCTAATCGTGGCGGTTGCTCTCCCAGGATGCGGTTACCGAGCGTAGAGTCAGACAATTGAAGAGTCGGTGACACAGCTCGGTCAGGGGACGCATAAATGTCGCGCCGCGTGGTCAATTTGACCTTGGACACCCTCGAGGACCTGCCGCGCTCGTGCCGCGGCTGCGTTTATTGGGAGCTCGATCCGGTGGCGGCCGAGCGCGCCTGTGCCAACGGTGATCCGGGCCTGGAAAAGGAGGCCTGGGTCTCGCAGGCCCTGTTGGAGTGGGGTTCCTGCGGCAAGATCGCCTATGTCGACGGGATGCCCGCCGGCTATGTGACCTACGCTCCCCCGGCCTACGTGCCGCGCAGCAACGCCTTCCCCACCTCGCCGATCTCGCCCGATGCGGTCGTGCTGATGACCTCGCACGTCGTCGCGGCGTTCGCCGGTGGCGGGCTCGGCCGGATGCTGGTCCAGGCGATGGCCCGCGACCTCACCAAGCGCGGCATCAAGGCGATCGAGGCATTCGGCGACGCCAAGTTCGGGGAGTACGACCCGGAGATGCCGCCGGGCTGCGTGACCCCGGCGGACTTCTTCGTCTCGGTCGGCTTCAAGACCGTGCGCCCGCACCCGCGCTACCCCCGGCTCCGGATGGAGCTGCGCACCGCGCTCTCTTGGAAGTCCGACGTGGAGTACGCGTTGGAGAAGCTCCTCGGCTCGATGAGCCCCGAGACGCTCCTCCGCCCCGTGCGACCGGCGACGGCCTCGACCACTACTCCTTAGCGGCTGCGGCTGCCGCCGTCTCCGCGGCGAGCTTGGCCCGCAGCGCGCTGACATCGATCGTGCCGGTGAGCACGTCGTTGTCGACCGGGTAATACATCCGCTGGACGGCGGCGACGATCGCCTCGACGACCTTCTCCCGGAAGTGCGAGTCGGTGAGGCGCTTGCGGTCCAGCGGCGAGGTGAGATAGCCCACGTCGACCCGGACGGCGGGCATCCGGGTGCGGCTGAGCAGCTCCCAGCCCTTGGCGTGGGTGCGGCAGTTGCGCATCCCGGTGCGGGCGACGATCTCGCGCAGGACGAGTCCGGCGAGCCGCTCCCCCATCGTCGAGGTGACGCCGTGCTCGGTGCCGTAGTGGTAGGCGGCGACGCCGTCGGCCTCGGGGTTGTTGTGCCCGTCGATGTGGATCGAGATGAGCAGGTCGGCACCGAGCTCGTTGGCGAGCCGTGCCCGATCCAGGTTGCTGATCGGCTTCGCCGGGTGCGGCGGCCGGGTCAGGTGCACTCGGACACCTGCGGCGCCGAGGCGGCCCTCCAGTCGGCTCGCCAGGTCGTAGGCGAGGTCGGCCTCGGTCCAGCGCAGCGGCCCGTCGGGCACGACGACACCGAGGTCGCCGCCGCCGTGGCCGGGGTCGATGACGATGAGCCGGCCGCGCATCTCGGGACCGTGCTGGCGCAGCGCCTGCTCCTCGCGGAGCCGCTGCGGCGAGCCGCCGACGACCTTGCGGCCGAGTCGGCGCAGCGCGCCGAGGGTCTGCGGGCCGCAGGCGCCGTCCGGGGTGAGCCCGACCTCGCGCTGGAACATGGCGACCGCGCGTGCCGTCCGGGCACCATAGATCCCGTCGGTACGCCCGACGTCATAGCCCATCTCGAGCAGCCGCTCCTGGAGCTGGCGCACGTCGTCGCCGTTGAGCGGGTCCGGGATCGCCTGATAGAGCGTGCGGGCCCCCAGGTGCCACCGAGCGGCGTCGAGGGCTCGCCAGGTCTCATCGCCCACCTCGCCGTCCACCCAGAGCCCACGAGCCTGCTGGAAGGCCTGGACGGCCCGTTCCACCCCGATGTCGAAGGCCGACTCGTCAGGGATCACTGGTGACGGTGGTATCAGGTCCAGACCTGCCAAGATCGTGCGGATCTCAAGCACGGCTGCACCGTGGTCACCACGCCGGATCGGCTCCACTCACACCTCCACAGGCTTCCCGCCGCTGGACTGACTTCGGAAGGTTACCGACCCGATGACCGGATCTGCATGACCGGCTGCGTTTTGCGCGCAACGGCCCGGTCGGCGAACGGCCGAGCGCGGCCTCCCCGGTCGGGAAAGCCGCGCTCGGCCGTGCTGAACGTGCAGGTCAGAGAACCGACTGGATCAGCCGGACGAGGTCGCCCTTGGGCTTGGCGCCGGCGACCGACTGAACGGGCTGGCCGCCCTTGAAGATCGTCAGGGTCGGGACGGACATGACCCGGTAGGCCCGCGTCGTCTCCGGGTTCTCGTCAATGTTGATCTTGACGATGGTCACCTGGTCGGCCATCTCGCCCGCGATCTCCTCGAGAACCGGGGAGACCTTGCGGCAGGGACCGCACCACTCCGCCCAGAAGTCGACGAGCACCGGCTTGTCGGACTGCAGCACGTCGGTGACGAAGGTCTTATCGGTGACGACCTTGGCAGCACCCATGAAAATCTCCTTATCAGTGGGCCAGGAAGCGTTCCGCGTCGAGGGCTGCGGCACAACCGCTGCCCGCCGCGGTGATCGCCTGGCGGTAGGTGTGGTCGACGAGGTCTCCGCATGCGAAGACGCCGGGGATGTTGGTCAGGGTGGAGCGCCCCTGCACCAGGACGTAGCCCTCGTCGTCGAGGTCCACCTGGCCGCGGAAGAGTTCGCTGCGCGGGTCGTGGCCGATGGCCACGAAGACGCCGGTGACGTCGAGCTTGCGCTCATCGCCGGTCACGGTGTCCTTGAGGAGTACGCCGGTGACCTTGCCCGCGTCGCCGACGATCTGCTCGATCTTGCTGTTCCAGGCGACGTTGATCTTCTCGTTGCCGAGTGCCCGCTCCGCCATGATCTTGCTGGCGCGGAACTGGTCGCGCCGGTGGACGATCGTGACGCTGCGGGCGAACTTCGTCAGGAAGGTCGCCTCCTCCATCGCCGAGTCGCCGCCGCCCGCGACCACGATGTCGTGCTCGCGGAAGAAGAAGCCGTCACAGGTGGCACACGACGAGACACCGTGCCCGAGGAACTCGTCCTCGCCGGGGACGCCGAGGTGCCGCCAGGCCGAACCGGTCGCGAGGATGACGGCGCGGGCCTGGTAGGCCTTGTCGCCGATCCAGACCGTCTTGACGTCACCCGAGAGCTCGACCTTGGTCGCGTTGTCGGTGATGAACTCCGCGCCGAAGCGCTCGGCCTGCTTGCGCATCTGGTCCATGAGCTCGGGGCCCATGATCGAGTCGGGGAAGCCGGGGTAGTTCTCGACCTCGGTCGTCGTCATCAGTGCGCCGCCGGACTCGAAGCCCTCGATGATCAGCGGTTGAAGGTTGGCGCGCGCGGCGTAGGTCGCAGCCGTGTAGCCCGCCGGACCGGAGCCGATGATGATCAGATTGCGTACGTCGCCCACGTGGTCACTCCTACGAATGTTCGCCTGATGGTCGAAACGACATCGTACGGAGCTTCGATTCCCTAATTCGGGAAGCCGTGGGGGACGTCACCTTTAAACGCGCCCTAATCGAAGCTCCGCTGATCCTTGAGGTCGGCGCCGCCGGTGCCGCACTGCGGTCCCGCGACCGCCACCCACTTGCCCCCGCCGGCCTTCATCACCACCACGATCAGCGCCGCGCTGCCCTGGTACTCCGCGAAGTCGACGGCGGTCGGCGTACCCGGAGTGATCAGTGTGAGGGCCTGGAGGCAGGCGTTGAGCGCGTCGGCGGCGCTGAGCCGGGCCAGCGGACCGCCGGCGGGGTTGTCGAAATCGCGCGGCGCGGCCGCGAGCGCCTGCTCGTCGGTGAGGACGGCGAGCGTCGCGGGCGTGTAGTCGCGGCCGGAGGCGAGCTTGAGAACCGAGCCGGCGAGGAGGGCCGAGTCCGGCGTGACCGACTTGGCGCCCTCCGCCGACATGTCGTCAGCCGCGTTCTTGGACTGGAAGACCATCGAGCCGATGCCGAAGCAGGCGAGGACCGAGGCGGCGACGCCGAGCGGCGCGAGCCAGCGCCACCGGCGGCTCGGCTCGCGCATCGGCGGGATGGGCGGCGGTGCGGGCGGGATCCAGGGGCGCTTCGCGTCGGGCGCCATCGGCTGCTCGACGGGGGCCTCGGCGATCGACGCCGGGCCGCCGAGGGCCGCCTCCAGCCGGGACCAGACGTCGTCGGGCATCGGCTCGGCCGTCCGGGCGACCTCGGTGAGCTGCTCGTCGACGAGCCTCAGAGCGGCCGTGAGCTGCGAATGCGCCTCGGCCCAGGCCGCGTTGTCGCGGATCTTCCTGGTGACCTCGGCGGCTTCGGGGGTGCCATCGAGCGCGCCGCCGACATAGTCGGCGAGCAGCTCGAGCTCATCGTGCTTCATCCGGCTCTCCCCGATCGTGACCCGGTTGTGACGTCGGGGTGACCATCGGAGTTCCCATCATCCGGCTCGAAGTCTCCGCGCAGATGGCCGAGGAGGAGAGCCAGCCGAGCGCGGCCGCGTGAACAGCGGCTCTTCACCGTACCCTCGGCGACGCCGAGAATGACCGCGACCTCGGCGACCGGGTAGCCCTCGAGGTCGACCAGGACCAGCGCGGCCCGCTGCTCCTCGGGGAGCTTGGCGAGTGCCTGCCGCACCACCAGGGCGGTGTCGTGGTCGACGACCGGAGCGGCGATCTGCAGTCCGGCCCGGCCGTCGCTGTTGAGCGTCTGCTCGGGCAGCGGAACGGTGGGTCGGGCCTGGCGCCGGCGGACCCGGTCCAGGCAGGCGTTGACGACGATCCGGTGCAGCCAGGTGGTGACCGCCGCGTCGCCCCGGAAGCGATCGGCGGCCCGGTGCGCAGAGAGCAGCGCGTCCTGCAGCGCGTCGGCCGCCTCCTCCCGATCCGAGAGCGTTCGGAGCGCGACGGCCCAGAGCCGGTCGCGATGCCGGCGAACCAGCTCGGTGAAGGCGTCCCGATCCCCCGCCACGTGGGCCGCAAGCAGCTCCGCGTCGGTGTGCATCACGGCACCCGGACGATGATCTCCTGGATGCCCACGCGGAAACGGTCGCCATCCTGCGGCAGTCCGGTGATCCAGACGAGCAGGTAACGGTAGGTGGCGGTCGCATCGGCGCCGAAGTGCATCGACGTGCCCTGGAAGTCGGCGAACGGTTCGCCGATCTTGGTGTAGCGGGAGAGGATCGTCGAGTCCGAGGCGACACCCGGGTCGTTGGCGCCACCGAGCAGCTGGATCGAGGCGCCGATGGCGTTCAGCTCGATCTGCACGTCGGACAGGGTCTTCGCGGCGCCCAGGTCCAGCAGGAGTCCCATGCCGGGCTTGTATGCGGTGCCGAGGTTCTGCTTGTAGCGGTCGGTGCTCCAGGCGGTGCTCGACTTGTTGTCGATCGCGTTGGCGATGTCGCGGCTCTCGGAGCGGTTGCCGTCCGGGTCGACCAGGCGGATCGCCGAGCTTCCGAGCACCAGCGCCTTGGGGTTCGCGGTGGCCGGGGACGCCGAGATCACGACCGGCGGGACCGTGGGGCCCGCCTGCGAGCTGCTGCCGGTGAGCGTCTTGGTCACGATGACGATGCCGATCGCGGCGAGCAGGACGACCGCGCCCACACCGAGGAGCAGCTTCTTGGGTCCCTGTCGGGGCACCTCGGGGGTGTCCTCGGCGAAGCGGAGCGTGCCGTAGGAGCGCTCGTCGCCGGTGGTGTCGAGGCGGGCCAGCTCGGCGGTGAGCACCGATGCGCTGGGGAGCGCGACCTTCGCGTCGAGCAGGTCGGTCGTGAGGTCGTCGAGGTGGGTGGGGACACCGGCGCGCACCTGCCGGGGAGCGATCACCGCGTTGTTGGCGTCGCGGATCGCGTCGGGCAGGGCGGCCACGCCGGCCTCGGCGTGCGGCCACTGGCCGGTCAGCGCGTAATAAAGGATGCCGCCGATCGCACGGACATCGCCGTCGGCGCTGGTCCTGGCGTCGGCGCGGGCGTCGGCGAGCACGACGCGGCCGTCGTCGCCGACGAGGACCGTGCCGGGGTGCACGTTGCCGTGCGCCATGCCGCTCGCGTGCAGCGCGGTGACCGCGGAGGCGATGTTGTGCGCCAGCGCCGTGGCCCGCTCGGGGTCGAAGGGACCCTCGGCCGTGACGAGCTCGCGCAGCGAGAATCCGTCGACCCACTCGCGCACCACGTAGGCCCGGCCGCCCTCGTCGATCGCGTCATAGACGCCGATGAGGTTGCCGTGGACGACCCGGCTCGCGGTGACGGCGGCGGAGAGCATCTCGCCGGCCTCGTTGCCGCCCGGGTAACGGAGCACGACCGCGACGGGCCGCTTGAGCACGATGTCGACGCCGCGCCAGACCTGGCGGCCGGCGCTGTCGTTGTTGATGTGCTCCTCGAGCCGATAGCGCTCGGCGAGGATCTCACCGGCCGTGCCGGTCACATGGAGGGAACGACCCGTCCCCGGCGCTCCGGCCGCGGCATGGCGTGACTCTGCCATGCCTGGTGGGGGGCCACCGGCCGTCGAGCCGGTCAGCTCAGCCGCTGGCTGACCTTCGCCGACCTGGGTCACGCCCGTCCTCCCTCGGTGCTCACTGCAGGGGCCGTCTCGCGCGGCGATGACGCCACGTGATCGGTTGAGCAACATGGCGCGCTGAATCGCTCACGCCTGTCTGCTCTTCCTCAAGCAGTAGCGTAAGCGTTCCGGGCGGTCGCCGTGAGCGACCTTACCCGTCTGAAACCACTTCGCGACACGACCGATGGCAAAGAGCCCGGTCTGAGGTGGACAAATCACTACGCTTGCACACATGACAGGCGATCAGCTCGAAGCGGTACGCGAGGGGTACACCTTCCAAGGTCCGGCCCTCGAACTCGGTGCACTCGTCGTCGGCGACACCGTGGACGCCTCGGCACCCGTACGCATCCCGTTGGCCCTGCTCAACCGCCATGGCCTGGTTGCCGGTGCCACGGGTACGGGTAAGACGAAGACGCTCCAGGTCCTGGCCGAGCAGCTCAGCGACCTCGGCGTTCCGGTCTTCCTCGCCGACATCAAGGGCGACGTCAGCGGCATGGCCGTTGCGGGCGAGAGCAACGAGAAGATCACAGCTCGAATGACGGAGATGGGACAGACATGGGAGCCGAAGGCGTACCCGTGCGAGTTCTTCACGCTGGGTGGGCACGGCACAGGCATCCCCATCAGGGCGACCATCACCGACTTCGGCCCGGTGCTGCTGTCGAAGGTGCTCGGTCTGACCGACGTGCAGGCGAGCTCGCTCAACCTCGTCTTCCACTTCGCGGACAACAAGGGCTGGCCGCTGCTCGACTTGAAGGATCTTCGAGCCGTTATCCAGTTTCTCATCTCCGAGGACGGCGCGAGCGAGCTTCGCAACCTCGGCGGGCTCGCCAAACCGACCGCCGGGGTGCTGCTGCGGGAGCTGATCGCCTTCTCCGACGCGGGCGCCGAGGACTTCTTCGGCGAGCCCGAGTTCAAGACCTCCGACCTGCTCCGAACGACCGCCGAGGGGAAGGGGATCGTCTCCATCCTCGAGCTGCCCGGGGTCGTGGCACAGCCCGCGCTCTTCTCCTCCTTTCTCATGTGGCTGCTCGCCGACCTGTTTCAGGAGCTGCCCGAGGTCGGTGACATCGACAAGCCGCGCCTGGTCTTCTTCTTCGACGAGGCGCACCTGCTCTTCAAGGACGCCTCCAAGCAGTTCCTGGAGCAGATCACCCAGACCGTGCGGCTGATCCGGTCCAAGGGGATCGGCATCTTCTTCGTCACCCAGACGCCGAAGGATGTCAACGCCGACGTGCTCGCCCAGCTCGGCAACCGGGTCCAGCACGCGCTACGGGCCTACACCCCCGACGACGCCAAGGCGCTGAAGGCGACCGCCTCCACCTTCCCGGTCTCCTCCTATGACCTGCAGGAGGTGTTGACGCAGCTCGGTACGGGTGAAGCGATCATCACCGTGCTCAACGAGAAGGGCGTACCGACGCCGGTCGCCTGGACCCGGCTGCGGGCGCCCCAGTCGCTGATGGCCCAGGCCGACCCGTCGGTGCTCACGGCGGCGATGAACGCCTCGCCGCTGACCCCGACCTACGCGACGACAGTCGATCGGGAGTCGGCCTACGAGATGCTCGCCGCCAGGCTTAATCCACAGGGTGATGTGGGCTCTGTCACGCCTGATCAAGGAAGTTATCCACAGGGTGATCCACAAGCGGCCCCACCTGCGACGGCAGCTCCGTCGGCTAAGGCGAGCACCAGGCAGGCGGCCCCTGCGAAGCCCGAACCGGGCATGGTCGAGCAGGTCCTCGGGTCCCGCACGACCCAGACCGTTCTGAAGAGCTTCGCCGCTGCGGCGGGTGCTGCCATCGCTCGTACCCTCTTCGGCACGGCCAAGCGCAAACGCTGAACCCGAGCCGCACCGCACGAAGGCGCACCGCACCGCACCGAGCTGAGCCGCACCGCATTCGCACCGCGCCCAAGATCGCCGCAACGCTTGAAGAGTTGGTCCTAAACGGCGGTCCTACAACAGCGTCTCGTTGTGCAGCAAAGCGTGGCCATTTCGCTGAGCGAGGCCACGCTTTGCTGCACAACGAGACGAGCGCAGGTCAGCGGCCGACGACCTTGCGGCGGATACGGCCGAGCAGGGCGAAGACATCGTCGATCTCGCCTACGCGCAGGAGCTTCGCGAGACCGAGGTAGGACGCGAGGATCAGTCCGCCGCCGATGATGAGCTGCACCCAGGCGCTGTCGATGCCGATCGCCTCGATCCCGGCCACGGCACCGAAGCCGACGAGACCCGAGCCGACCATCGCAGCGGCGACCTTCGCGAGGGTGCCCGCGGTCTGGGCGAGTCCCAGCGAACCGATCTTGTTACGCAGCAGCCAGGCGCTGAGCACCAGGCAGACGAGGTAGGAGATGCCGTTGCCGAGCATCACGCCGGCGGCGCCCATCGCCGTCACGCCGAAGAGCACCAGCTGTACGGCGACTCGCACGACCACCACGGGGATGTTGAGCAGCGCGGGCGTCTTCGTGTCGGGCAGGGCGTAGAAGGCGAATGTGAAGAGCTGGCTCAACGAGAAGGGGATGAGGGAGAGGCCCGCCATGATGAGCACCGGGGCACCCTTGTCCGCGTCCCCGACGGTGAACTCCCCGCGTACGAACAGCGCGACGAGTGTCGGGCCGGCGAGGAAGATGAAGACGACCGCGATCGGGGCGAGCATCGCGACCGTGGTGCGCACACCCTTGGCGAGGTCGTCGACGACATCGGCGAAGCGGCCCGCCGTGGCGGCGGCCGACATCCGGGGCATCAGTGCGGTGACGATCGAGACCGCCACGATGCCGTGCGCCATCATCATCAACAGGAAGACGTTGTTGTAGATGAGCAGGCCGTCGCCGCTGAGCAACCGCAGCAGGACGAGCAGGCCGACCTGGCTCACCGCGACGTAGCAGAAGACCCAGCCGCCGAGGTGGCCCAGGCGGCGCAGGCCGAGCTCGCGGAAGTCGAAGCGCAGGCGCCAGCGGAAACCGGCCTTGTGCAGCGCCGGGAGCAGTGCGACCGTCTGCACGACGATGCCGAGCAGGGTGCCGCCGCCGAGCAGCAGGATGAGTCCGGGAGTGATGTTCGCCGGGGTCACCGGTGTCGACCCGCTCACGATCATGAACGCGGCGGCGGTCGCGATCACGATGACGTTGTTGAGGATCGGCGTCCACATGGGCGGCGCGAAGCTGTTGCGGGTGTTGAGGTAGGCGCTGAGGATCGCGGCGACGCCGAAGAAGAAGATCGCCGGGAGCATCAGGTAGGAGAGGTCCGTGACGAGCGCGCGGTAGGCGTCGCCGGTCGAGGGCTTCGTGTAGAGCAGTGTCAGCAGCGGCGCGCAGAGCGTCGCGAGCAGCGAGGCCACACCGAGCACGACCATGACGAGCGTGATCAACCGCTGCGCGTAGGCCTCTCCCCCATCGGCATCGCGCTTGCGCGCCTGCACCAGGACCGGCACGACGACACTGGCGAGAATGCCGCCGATGAGCAGCTCATAGACCATGCCGGGGAGGAACTGCGAGGTCGTGTAGGCATCGCCGACACCCAGCAGCGCACCACCGAGGGCCGCCGCGATCATGGCGGTCCGCAGGAAGCCGGTGGCCCGCGAGACGAGCGAGCCGGCCGCCATCAGCGCGGAGCTCGACGCGGCGGTCGGTCCGGCCGGAGCCGTGGCCTCGGCGGCTGCGGGCACGCCGAGCCGCACCGTCGCCTCGCCGGCGGGCATGCCGGTCGCCTCACCAGCGGTGCCGCCGGGCGAGGTCTCGACGGCCGAAGCCGCCGCAGCCGCGGCGACGTAGACCGTGCCCTCGGCGGAGGCCGGCCGCTGCAGGTGCACGGTCGGCTCGGCGACGCTCTCGGTCTCACCGACGGGCGGCTTGCCGCCGATGATCGGGAAGGTGCCGGTCTCGTCCCACGGGAACCAGTCGTGCTCGGGGTCTCTGGTCACGCGCACGACCTTACTGGGTCTATTCACGTTGCACGGGGGCCGCCTCTCCGCCAAGATCCCTGCTACCAGCGGGCGAGGGCGTCTCCACGCCGACGGAGCCCGGCCGGTAGGGTGGATGATCGATGTCGAACACAGCTCAGCTCACAGATGCCCAGTCCAGCGCCGTAGCCGAGCTACTGCGCCGTTTCCCCGTCGCCGAGGAGCTCGGCGGCCGCTTCGCCGAGGCGGGCTTCGAGCTGCACCTCGTCGGCGGGCCGGTCCGCGACGCGTTGCTCGGCCGCCCCGGTGACGACCTCGACTTCTGCACCGACGCCTTCCCCGACGACACCCTGCGCATCGTCAAGGGCTGGGCGGAGGCGACCTGGGAGACCGGCCGGGAGTTCGGCACGATCGGCGCCGCGCGCCACGGCATGCGGCTGGAGATCACCACGTTCCGGGCGGACGCCTACGACGGCGTGACCCGCAACCCCGTCGTGCAGTACGGCAGCTCCCTCGCCGAGGACCTGGTCCGCCGCGACTTCACGATCAACGCGATGGCGGTGAGCCTGCCTGATCGGCGCTTCACGGACCTGCACGGCGGCCTCGACGACCTCGCCGAGGGGATCATCCGTACTCCGGGCACGCCCCAGCAGAGCTTCGGCGACGATCCGCTGCGGATGCTGCGCGCGGCTCGGTTCGCCTCGCAGCTCAAGTTCGTGGTCGACGAGCCCGCGATGAGGGCGATGTCGGAGATGTCGGGCCAGCTCACCCGGATCACCGCTGAGCGCGTCCGCGACGAGTTCAGCAAGCTCATGCTCGGTGCCGATCCGGTGACCGGGCTGCGGCTGCTCGTCGAGGTCGGGCTCGCCGAGATCTTCCTGCCCGAGCTGACCGGCCTGAAGCTGGAGATCGACGAGCACGCCCAGCACAAGGACGTCTACGAGCACACCCTTACCGTGGTGCAGAACGCGGTCAACCTGGAGCAGGACGGTCCCGACCTGATCCTGCGGCTCGCCGCGCTGCTGCACGACGTGGGCAAGCCCGCGACGAAGGCGGTCGGCACCGACGGCCGGGTCAGCTTCCACCACCACGAGCTGGTCGGCGCGCGGATGACGAAGCAGCGCCTCAAGCAGCTCAAATACCCCAAAGACGTGATCACTGCGGTGGTCGAGCTGGTCGCCCTGCACCTGCGTTTCTATGGGTACGGGAGGGGCGAGTGGACCGATTCCGCCGTGCGCCGCTATGTGACCGATGCCGGTGAGCTGCTCCCCCGCCTGCACAAGCTGACCCGCTCGGACTGCACGACCCGCAACCGTCGTAAGGCGTCGCAGCTGTCGGCTGATTACGACGCCCTGGAGGAGCGGATCGACCGCATCCAGGAGGAGGAGGACCTGGCCCGGGTCCGCCCCGACCTGGACGGCAACGCGATCATGGAACTCCTGGGCCTGCCCCCGGGCCCGCTGGTGGGCAAGGCCTGGCGCCACCTCAAGGACCTCCGCCTCGACCGCGGCCCCCTGACGCATGAGGAAGCGGTGGCCGAACTCCACCGCTGGGCCGCCGACCAGGGCCTCTAGCTCTTAGCACCAACTCTTCAAGAGTTGGTGCTAAGAGCAGCGCCCGTGCGCTAAGCCCCTAGGACCCTAGGGGCGGGGGCGGGAGGCGCGGCTGAACCAGAGCGCCAGCAGGAAGTAGCAGGCGGCGATGGTGATCAAGGCGGCTGCCGACTTGCCGTTGGCGGGGACCGTCGCCGCCGCCACGAACAGGCCCAGCACCATGCTGAGGTTGAACGCCGTGTCGTTGAGGCTGAAGACCCGGCCGCGATAGGCGTCGTCGCACTCGTGCTGCAGCGTCGCGTCGACAAGGATCTTGATGCTCTGTGAGCAGATGTTCATCAGCCCGGCCGCGATCAGCAGCAGCCCGGCCTTGAAGGGCAGTCCGAGGACGAGCAGCGTCACGCCGATGCCGACGAGCAGTCCGGTGATCCAGTGCCGTGCGCCGAACCGCCGCGTCGCGCTCGGGGTGATCAGCGCCGCGATGCCGGCCCCGGCCGCACCGGCGATGACGACCTGCCCCAGCGCCCACAGCGACTGCGATGTCTCCTCGTGCGTGCCCTTGCCGAAGTAGCGGCTGTAGAGCAGCAGCACGGCGAGGGTCAGGTAGCCGTAGAGCAGCCGGTGCGCGGCGGTCAGGACCAGCGCCCGGGCGGCGGCACGACGCTCGGCGAGGTGCCGGAATCCGCCGACCATGCCCTTGGCGACCGTCACGACGGCGCTGATGACGGTGTCGACGGGCCGCTCGTGCGCGGCCGGTCCGAGCTCTCCCGGCTTGAAGGAGGCCCGGGTGAGCAGCCCGGACGCGAGGTAGCCGATGGCCGCGAAGGCGGCGATCACGGCGTACCCGTGGGAGGTTGTATTGATCATCGACGTCGCGACGAGCGACGCGGCGCTGAACAGGCCGATGGAGAACGCGATCGTGCCCGCCGTGGTCGAGAAGGCGTTGGCGGTGACGAGCTCGCGGTCGTCGACGACCCGGGGCAGCGCGGCCGAGAGCCCGGCCAGGAAGAACCGGTTGACGGCGATCACCAGCAGGGCGAAGAGCGCGAAGAGCGTCGCCTGGTTGCCCTGCCAGATCAGCAGGGCGGCCGGGATCACGAGCACCGCGCGCACGAGGTTGGCCACGCTCAGCGAGGCACGCCGGTCCCACCGGTCCAGAAAAACACCGACATAAGGACCAAGCAGCGAGTACGGCAGGAGCAGGACCGCGAAACCCGTCGCGATCGCGATGGGGCTGGTGTGCTTGGTCGGGTTGAAGAGCAGCGATCCGGCGAGCCCCGCCTGGAACCACCCGTCGGAGATCTGGCTGACGAGCCGGGCCGTGAGCAGGTTGCGAAACCCGCGCACGGCATAGATCGCGCGCAGGTGATGGCCCCCTCCCATGGCGGGAGGGTCGGTGGCGGGGATCGGCACGAGTGACAGCTTAGGTGCTTTTGGCCTCAATCAACGAGCCACAGCATGACTCGAAGGAGACCGATCCCGATGAGGCCACCGATGATGATCAGGGAGATCGTGGTGAAGAGGCAGGGGAGGCTGATGCCCCGGGTCCGGTCGGGTGCCCGGTAGGAGCCGACCCAGCGGGTGGGCGGGCCTGATTTCTCCGCCTCCTCGATGAGCGCGCCGAGGCGGGCGCGGATCTCGTCGTCGCCGAGCTCGGCCGGGTCGCCCTGCCAGCGGATCAGGCGCAGCCGCGCCCACGGGTCCGGGTTGGCTCTGGCGAAGGCGGCGAGCTCCTCGGGACGGGCCTCGGAGGTGAGGAATGCCCAGCGGCCGGCTTCGGCGAAGTTGCCGGTCTGCCGGTAGACGGCGGCAAGCAGCCGGTAGATCTCAAGGTCGTCCGGGTAGGACGCGAGCAGCGTGCGTAGCCGCTGGGTGGCGGGGTATGTGCGCCCTGCAGCGAGATCCTGTCTCACTCTGTCGAGTACGTCCGCCTTTGCCACACATGAATGATCGTGCCCCGACTATCGGACACGCCAGTCGTCAAAGTAACGAAACAGTCAACAGTTATCGCCTCGTGATCGAACGGCGGCAATATCCGGTGCCTCGATCAGGGCAGGATCCACTGCGCGACCGTGACGACGCCGAGGACCGCCAGGGCGAGAACGCCCAGCGCACCGAGGGCGATCGCGATCGCGAAGCTGACGGTGATCCAGCGGGGCTCGTCGCCGAGCTCCTCATAATCGCCGGTCGGGGCGCCCTGCGCGGATGCGGCGGCGACGAGGGTCTCGAGCCGGACTCGAGCGTGCTCGGTGGCGGCGCGCTTCGCCGGCCCCTGCCAGCGCAGCGCGGACAGGCGCCGGACCGGGTCGGGATAGGCCCGCTCGAACGCGAGCACGTCGTCGGCGTCGGCGTCCTGCGTCAGGTAGTCCCACCGACCGGCCTCGATCCGGTTGCCGGTGGCGCGGTGGACCACCGCGAGCCGGTGCCGGAGATCCAGGTCCTGTGGGTGCACGGCGACCAGGCTGCTCAGCCGTTGAATCGCCGGCTGGGTATGGCCCTGCGAAAGATCGACCGTCACTTTGTCGAGCACATGTGCCTTAGGCATAGAGCCACTATGACGTGAGGTCGACACGAAGGTCTAGCCCTTACTGACTGAATGACTGAATCACCCCAACGGGTAAAGGCCCGTTCACCCTGCCTGAGCAGGGAGAACGGGCCTTTGTAAAACTGGTGTTTCAGTTGTCTATGTCGCCCCGGATGAACGCCTCGACGGCCTCGTGCGCGTCGTGGTCGTTGTACTGCACCGGCGGCGACTTCATGAAGTAGCTCGACGCGCTCATGATCGGACCGGCGATCTTGCGGTCCAGAGCGATCTTCGCGGCGCGGACGGCGTCGATGATGACACCGGCCGAGTTCGGCGAGTCCCAGACCTCGAGCTTGAGCTCCGCGTTGAGCGGGGTGTCGCCGAACGAGCGACCCTCCAGGCGGATGTAGGCCCACTTGCGGTCGTCGAGCCACGGCACGTGGTCCGACGGCCCGATGTGCACGTCGGCCTTCGCCATCTCGTGCGGGATCTGGGAGGTGACCGACTGCGTCTTGCTGATCTTCTTGGAGACGAGCCGCTTGCGCTCCAACATGTTCATGAAGTCCATGTTGCCGCCGAAGTTGAGCTGGTAGGTGCGGAGCAGCTCGACACCGCGGTCCTCGAAGAGCTTCGCCAGGGCCCGGTGCACGATCGTGGCACCGACCTGCGACTTGATGTCGTCGCCGACGATCGGCAGACCCGCGTCCTCGAACTTCTTGGCCCAGATCGGGTCGGAGGCGATGAAGACGGGCAGGGCGTTGACGAAGGCACAGCCGGCGTCGATCGCGGCCTGGGCGTAGAACTTGTCCGCGACCTCGGACCCCACCGGCAGGTAGGAGACGACCACGTCGACCTTCGCCGCCTTCAGCGCGGCGACGACGTCGACCACGGCCTCGTCCGACTCCTGGACGATCTCGCGGTAGTACTCCCCGAGCCCGTCGTGCGTCGGGCCGCGCTGCACCGTGATGCCGGTCGGCGGCACGTCGCAGAGCTTGATCGTGTTGTTCTCGCTGGCGACGATAGCCTCGGCCAGGTCCTGCCCGACCTTCTTGGCATCCACGTCGAACGCGGCCACGAACTCCACGTCGCGGACGTGATAACCGCCGAAGTCGACGTGCATGAGACCGGGAACGCGCTCGTTCGGGTCGGCGTTCCGGTAGTACTCCACGCCCTGGATCAGGGACGAGGCGCAGTTGCCGACGCCGACAATGGCTACGCGGACGGAACCCATCGTGGGTGCCTCCTTCTGTGTCACAACATCCGCCCGGGCGTCTGGCCTGGCGGCTCTTGGTTCGGATGACGACCTTCCGGGTCCGGATGGACGGAGGAAGTGGTATTTGGGTGCTGCCCCGACCGCTCCTTGGCGATCAGCTCCTCCAGCCACCGCACCTCGCGCTCTGCCGCGTCGAGGCCGTGCCGTTGAAGTTCCAGGGTGTACGCGTCGAAGCGCTCGGCGGCCCGGGCCAGCACGTCGCGGAGGCCCTCGCGGCGCTCCTCGACCCTGCGGCGGCGCCCCTCGAGGATGCGCAGGCGGATGTCGGCGTCGGTGCGTGAGAAGAAGGCGAAGTGGACCCCGAAGGCGGGCTCCTCGAACGTTTCGGGGCCGGTCTGTGCCAGCAACTCCTGGAAGCGTTCCTTGCCCTCAGCAGTGATCTTGTAGACGACACGCCCGCGGCGGCTGGTGAGCGGGGGCACAGCCAGGTCTTCCGGCGGCGACTCGCCTGCCTCGGTTATCCATCCGGCCGTTTGAAGTCGGCGTAGCGTCGGGTATAGGGAGCCGTAGCTGATGGCGGCCCGCATCGCGCCCAGCTTGGTTGAGAGCTGTTTGCGCAGCTCATAGCCGTGCATGGGGGCTTCGTGGAGGATCCCGAGGACGGCTAGGTCAAGCATTGCGGTGATCCTCCCTCCCTGCTGTGCGGCCCGATGTATCGGCCCGATACATCGTAACGTTAGAACAGCATCTACCGGTGCGCAATCTGTGGGATCGATTACTCACAGTGACGGCTGTCGCATGTCGCGGATCGACCGGTTACCCTTCTCCGCATGCGTACGCAGCGCCAGCTTGTCGACTACTCCCTGAAGAGGCGAGCGGTGCTGCGTGAAGTAAGGGCCGGGCAGCTTGGTACCAAGGAGGTCTGCGATGCGTCGCCGTACCTCAAATCCGCTGCTCGGTTCCATGGCGAGCCGACGGAGATCCGGTGCCCGATCTGCCGCCGGGAGTTCCTCACCAACGTGCACTACATCTATGGCGATGAACTTAAGCAGTCGGCAGGACAAGCCAGATCCCTGGCCGAACTATCGACGTTGGCGATGACGTTCCGTGAGTTTCAGGTGTTTGTGGTGGAAGTGTGCCGCGGTTGCTCCTGGAACCATCTGGTAGAGCAGTATCTACTGGGTAGGGACGGCGATGCCGACGCGCCCGACGTGGCAACGGCGGCCCCACGCCGGACGTCACGCCCTCAGCGGGCGATGTGATGGCCCAGGCGGCACCCGCCGCCGCGACCGAAACGGTGTGACTCATGAGTTCGTACGGCGACCCCAACGCCGGCTATGGGCGTGCCCAGGTGCCCCGCAGCGACGGCTACGGTTACGAGTACGACGACTACGACGAGGCACCGCCACCGCCACCGCGCCGGGAACCCGTGCAGCAGTGGCCGGACAACGGCGGTGGCTACGGCGTCGGCAGCGGCTACGAGGGTGGCGGCGGCTATGACGCTCCCCCCGGTGGCGGCTATGACGGTGGCGGCTATCCCCCGCCGCCGCCCGTCCGCGCCAGTGGCAGCGCCGCCGTGGGCTCCGCCTCGGTCGGTCGCGCCACCGTCGGCCGGGCCGCAGTCGTGGGGTCAGCCAGCGTGCCGACCGTGGGCGGTCGCGCCCGGGTCCGTCCGGCCGGTCCCGCCGACGACCTCGACTTCGACCCGCTCGGCGGACCGGGCGGC
This sequence comes from Allocatelliglobosispora scoriae, assembly GCF_014204945.1. Lineage (NCBI taxonomy): Bacteria > Bacillati > Actinomycetota > Actinomycetes > Micromonosporales > Micromonosporaceae > Allocatelliglobosispora > Allocatelliglobosispora scoriae. Next base: position 3,529,013 of record NZ_JACHMN010000002.1, on the reverse strand, counting down.
GATGACGGAGCCGACGGCCCCGGTGGCCCGCCCGGCACCGGCGGTCGCTCGCGCAAGGGCGGCAGCAGCAGCGCCAAGCCCGCCACCGCGACGAGCAAGAAGCGCAAGCGGCGCAAGATCCTGCTCGCCTCCTTCGCCGCGGTCATCATCCTCATGGGCACGGGTGCCATCGCCGGCACCTACTTCTTTGACAGCGTCGATGCGATCACGCCCGACAAGCTGCCGAACCAGCAGGTCACGGCGGTCTATGCGGCCGACGGCAAGACCCAGCTGGCCCAGCTCGGTGCCGAGAACCGCATCGCGGTCGACGTCACGAAGCTCAAGCCCGAGGTCCAGCACGCGCTGATCGCCGGTGAGGACAAGAACTTCTACAACCACCACGGCGTCGACTTCGCGGGCATCGCCCGTGCCGCCTGGAACAACATCACCAGCAGCGACACGCAGGGTGCATCGACGATCACCCAGCAGTACGTCAAGTTCGCCACGCAGGACATGGACATCTCCTACGGCCGCAAGCTGCGCGAGGCGGTGCTGGCGCGCAAGCTCGAGGACAAGTACACCAAGGATCAGATCCTCGGCTTCTACCTCAACACGATCCCGTTCGGCCGGGGCGCCATCGGTGTGGAGAAGGCGGCTCAGGCGTACTTCGACCACGGCGCGGACAAGCTGACGGTCGAGGAGGCGGCGATCCTCGGCTCGGTCATCAAGCAGCCCTTCAGCCCGGACGGCTCGGGCAGCCCCTATGACCCCGAGGTCAACCTCGGCGAGGCCACGACCCGCTGGAACTACGTGCTCGACATGATGGTCGCCGCGAACTGGATGGACTCGGCGACCCGCCAGGCAGCCGTCTACCCCAAGACGTGGAAGCCGAAGAGCAAGAACGCGAGCACCGCGGAGTGGGGCATCAACGGCCCCGGCCCGTCCGGCATGGTCACCGGCAACGTGCTGAACTACGTCTACTCCGAGCTCGCCGCCTGGGGAATCACCTCGGAGATGGTGAAGACCGGCGGCTACAAGATCATCACGACGATCGACCCGAAGATCCAGGCCGCTGCCGAGGCTCAGGCCCGTCGTGCGGTGAAGAACTCGGTGATCTCGAAGACGAAGCCCACCGTCATGGCGGCCATCGTGGCGATCAACCCCGCCAACGGCCGGGTCCTCGCCTACTACGGCGGCGAGGAGGGCACCGGTCACGACTACGCCGGACGCAACATCGAGAACGGCGTACCGACCGGTGGACACCCGCCGGGCTCGTCGATGAAGCCGTACACCCTCGCGGCGGCGCTCCAGGCCAACTACTCGCTGGAGTCGCGCTGGCTCGCCAAGCCGGGCAAGTACTACACCTACAACGTGCAGAACGCCGGTCGCAAGACCACGGTCTGCGACGACTACTGCACGCTCGAGACGTCGCTGGTCCAGTCCTACAACGTGCCCTTCATCCACGTGGCCAAGGCGGTCGGCGTCGACAAGGTCGTGGACATGGCGCACAAGGCGGGCGTCACGATGATCTGGGGTCTCGACCCGAAGACGAGCATGCCGGCGCCGGTCGACATCACCAAGCCGGAGAACATCGAGAACGCCCGCAACAAGGGCATCGACCTCCCGGTCGGCTACGGCCAGTACGGCATCACCGTCCTCGACCACGCGAGTGGCATGGCGACCTTCGCCGCAGGCGGCATCTACAACAAGCCGCACTTCGTGGTCCGCGTCGAGAAGCGCAATCCCAACAAGAACGGCGCGTTCGAGGCGGTGCCGGGTGCCGGTGCCAAGGAGAAGGGCGAGCAGACCATCCCCGCCGGGATCGCCGCCGACGTGACATACGCGATGGAGAAGGTCACCGCCTCGCACAGCTGGTCGATCGACGGTGGTCGGGACACGGCCTCGAAGACCGGTACCTGGGAGCTCAACAGCAAGAGCAGCGGCAACGGCCACGCCTGGGTCGTCGGCTTCACCAAACAGATCGCGGTCGCGGTCTGGGTCGGCAACGCCGGCAAGGAAGTGACGCTGGAATACACCAACGGCACGGACATCAACAGCGGTAACGCGCCGGCCGACATCTGGAACAAGTTCCTCGACACCGCCACCAAGGGGCAGAAGAGGGAGACGTTCCCGGGTGAGGCCGGAGTCGGCTCCGACCAGGGCGGCAACGGCGTCTCGCCGACCCCGTCGGCACCCGTCCAGGGCTGCCTGCCGCTGCTCCCCTGCCCCGGCAACTCCGACAACCCCGGCGGCGGCGGTGGTCCCGGCGGTCAGAACAGCCCGTCGCCGAGCGCGTCACCGTCCCGGTCACGGGGTCGCGGCTAGCGACACCCAGCACGTCACGTGAAGGGTCTGTCCAGGTTCCCTGGGCAGACCCTTCACCATATTCAGGGAAGATGACAGTATTCCTGGGGTTGCGGTCGATCCCTTCACCGCCACCGGGAACTGGCTGCCATGCTGCCGCCTGTCATGAGAAGGAGCCGGGCATGAGCTCAGATACGGGGACCGACGGGCGACGGCTCGTCGAGACCTCCGGTGGCATCGACGCGCCATCGAGGTCCGACGGATTCGTCGCCGGGCTGTCACAGGCAGTCGGCGGTCCGATGGGCGACCACGCCGTACCCGGCCGATGGTCTTCGCGGTTCTGGATCGCGGCCCGGATCATCATCGCGCTGACCTGCGCCACCCTGGCCCTGAGCTTCCTGCAGAAGTCGCCGTGCCGCAGCGGGGCGTGGGCCGACAGCCTGCAGTACACGAAGTTCTGCTACACCGACGTGCTCGCGCTCTACGGCGCGGAGGGGCTCAGCGACGGCAAGGTGCCCTACGTCGACACGGCCGTGGAGTACCCGGTGCTCACCGGAGCCTTCATGGGCCTGATCGGCCTGCCGGTGCACTCCTACGGCGTCGAGCACCCGGAGTTCAACCAGTACCAGGCCTTCTACGACATCACGGCGCTCGCGCTCTTCGGCTGCGCGATCGCGACCGTGGCGATGCTGCTCGCGATCCGGCGGCGCAGACCCTGGGATGTCGCGATGTTCGCCGTCTCCCCGGTGCTGCTGGTGACCGCCACGGTCAACTGGGACCTGCTGGCGATCGTCTTCGCCGTCGGCGGCATCTGGGCCTGGTCCAAACGCAATCCCGCCCTCGCCGGGCTGCTCATCGGGCTCGGTGCGGCGGCGAAGCTCTGGCCGGGCTTCCTTTTCGTGCCGCTCTTCGCGCTGGCGCTGCGCTCGCTGCACGGGAAGGGCATCTTCGCGGAGAGTCGGTCCCGCACGGCCTCCGTCCCGGGCGAACCCGAAGGTTCCACGCGCAACACCTATCTCGTCCTCGCCCGCGACATCTACTTCCGGGCTCGTCGAGGGCTGATCATCGCCTGGCGGTACGTCGTCGCCGTCAGCAGGCAGACCCGATCGTTCCTGCTCGCGGCGGTCACCGGAATCGGTGTGATCCTCGCCGCCAACGTGCCGGTGATGGTGACGCACTACGACAACTGGCACCGTTTCATCTCGCTCAACACCGAGCGCGCAGTCGACTGGGGCACCTTCTGGTATGTCGGGCGCTGGGCGGACGGCCTCTTCATGAGCGGCCAGCCCGGCGACCGGGGCCTGTTCCAGTGGCTCTCCGACAGCCTCAACAACCCCGACGACCGGCTGCTCAACGATGTGACGCTGGGCCTGTTCGTCATCGCGTGCATCGGCATCATCGCGCTGACCTACTTCGCACCGCAGGAGCCGCGCCTGGCGCAGCTCGCCTTCCTGGTCGTCGCGATCTTCCTGCTCTTCAACAAGGTCTGGTCGCAGCAGTTCACGCTGTGGCTGCTGCCGCTGATCGTGCTGGCCCGGCCGCGCTGGGGAGCTTTCCTCCTCTGGCAGGTCGCCGAGCTCGGCTATTTCCTCGCCTTCTACGGCGAGCTGCTCGGCGCGTCCGGCAAGTCGGTGATCCCCGAGGGCACCTTCATCATCGCGGCGACATTCCGCTGGGTCATGGTCGCCGCCCTCTGCGTGATGGTGGTCCGGGAGATCCTCAACCCCGAACTCGACGTGGTCCGACGAACACCGCGCTACGGGAAGTTACTCACGGTCTGACCCCGACATTGCAGCGGCGCCCCGAGAATTCTCGGGGCGCCGCTGCCATGTCGGAAGAACTCAGCCGAGCTTGAAGACCACCGCGTCGTCGCGCTCCTCGCGGTCGATGCCGAGCCCGTCACCGGTCGCGGTCAGCGCGTTCTCATAGGGCGAGCCGTTGGCGTAGCCCTTGAGCACGACCACCTCCTTGACCCCCAGCGAGCGCAGATATTCCACGCTGGCCTGGTCGGGGAAGGTCTTGGCGACCTCGCGCACCTGGCTGAGGGTCGTCGGCGTGAAGCCGCTGCCCCCGTTGACGAGCTGCGGGAAGTGGTCGGTCGCCCAATACATGATGTTCTCGTCGTGCAGCTGGTCGCTCGGGAGGACCAGCGCCGGACCCTGGATCTGGGCGATCGACGGCGGCGCGGTCGGCACGAGCGGGAAGTCCAGCCGCTGGGCGCCCTCGACCAGCACCAGCGCCACCGGGATCAGCATCGCGATGGCGAGGACCGGGTGGCTGCGCGAGGTCACCCGATCCCGGGACACCTCCTTGGCGCGCTCGGCGAAGGCCGAGACGGCACCGGCGGCGAGCAGACCGAGCAGCAGCGTGGTCCACAGGACCAGGCGGCCCGGGGTCCGGATCGAGTCCCAGCCCGGCAGGATGTCGTAGAGGGTCATGTAGCCCGGACGGCCACCGAAGAACTTGGTCCCCATCGCCAGGATGATGCTGAGCACGACGCCGCCGAGGAGCAGCAGCCGGGTGCGCAGCGACCAGACCGAGTAGATCAGTCCGGCGACGGCGAGCCCGTAGAGCGCGAAGCCCGGCAGCAGGCTCATCTCACCGGCGGTCGGGCCGAGCGAGTCGCGGGCGACCTGGTGTGCGTCGCCCCACAGCCACGACTGGGCCGGTGCGGTGAAGAAGCCGAGGACGGGAGGCGAATACCACCCGACCTCCTCCTCGCCGCGCACCGCGTAGGGGTGCAGCTCGACGACCTTGAGGTAGGGCAGGGCCATCAGCAGGCCGGTGACGGCGAAGACGATGCCGCCGGCGACGTCGGCACCGAGCAGTTGGCGGCTGAACGCCTTGGCCCGGCCCCGGAAGCGCTGGGTCAGGTAGACCACCAGGCTCACCAGGACCACGCCGGCGAGCACGTAGGCGAAGGGCAGGCCGATGCCGAAGCCGAGGCTGATCTGCCAGGCCGCCACGAACCAGCCGGCCAGTGCCCAGCCGGGCTTGGCCCGCTCGGGTCGGTATCCGTCGCGCAGGGAGAAGCCGTGGCCGCGGGCGAGCATGGCGAGCGCGAGCGCGATGCCGCCGGTGGAGAGCACGTGCATGTGACCGGCCTGCGCCCATCGCCACGGTGCGAAGCCGAAGGCGGCGGCGGTGACGGCGGCACCGGTGATCCGGGCGCCGAGCTGGCGGGCCAGGGCGTATGCGCCGAAGAAGGCGAGCGCGTGCAGCAGGAAGAACATGACGTTGTAGCGCACCAGCGCCGCGACCGGACCGTCACCGATCATCCCGATCGGGAAGTAGCCGAACAGGGTGTCGGAGAAGGCGAAACTGTACTGCTCCGGGAAGAACGTGTTGGAGCTCCAGAGCTGACCGGGATCGGTCTTCATCGCATGCCCCGACCAGGCCATCTGCCAGGTCTGAAGGGTCGGGTCCCAGATGTCGGTGGGGATGGTGTGCCGCGGGTATTTCAGCGTCGGCCAGGTCATCACCGCCGCGATCGCCAGCGAGATGCTCGCCGCGATGGTCCACTCGTGGCTCAGCACGCGACCGGTGCGGCGCAGGATGCGCTGCCAGCGGGTCGGCTGCTCCGGGGTGACGCTCGCGAAGGCGACGAACGGATCCGACTCCGCCGACTCGTCCGCAGGCGCGTCGGAGTCGGCCGCCTGGGCTCGGGCCGCCTCCTCCTCGGTCGCCGGGGTCGCCCCCGGCAGCGCTGGGTCGCCCGTCGTTGGTGCTGGTTCGCCCTCAGGGGCAACCGGCTGGTCGCGCATCTCCGCCTCCGTCACTGTGCGAGCCGCTCGCGCAGATAGGCGATGTCGGCCGACTGCCCCTCGGTGCCGCCCGGTGTCTCCACCACGGCGGGGCAACCGGCCGCGCGAATCACTGCGGCGACCAGGTCGGGATCGATGGTCCCGGAAGCGAAATTGTCATGTCTGTCGCGGCCTGAGTCAAAGTCGTCCCGGGAACTGTTGGCGTGAACGAGATCGATGCGTCCCGTTATCGCCTTGACCCGGTCGACGATGTCGAGCAGGTCCTCGCCGCCGGCCCAGGCGTGACAGGTGTCGAGGCAGAAGCCGACGTCGAACTCGCCGACCGAGTCCCACAGGCGCGCCAGCGCGTCGAACCGCCGGGCGCAGGCGTTGTCGCCACCGGCAGTGTTCTCGATCAGGACTCGGGTGGCGAAACCGCCCTGCTCGGCCGCGTAGGCGAAGGTCTTGCGCCAGTTGTCGAAGCCGATCGCGAGGTCCTCGCCGCTGCCGACGTGTCCACCATGGACGATGAGCCCGGTCGCACCGACCGTCGCCGCGGCGGTCGCGTGCGCCAGCAGCAGCTTGCGGCTCGGGATCCGGATGCGGTTGTTGGTCGTCGCCACGTTGAGCACGTAGGGCGAGTGGATGAAGATCTCCGTGTCTGCCGCGATCAGGGCGGCCGCGTCGACGCGGGGCTCCGGCGCCTTCCAGCCCTGCGGGTCGGCGAGGAAGAACTGCACGACCTCGGCGCCCCGCTCTGCAGCGGCTGCCAACGGGTCAACGGGGTCGACGTGTGCACCGATTCGCATGCAGGCCACCCTACCTGTGGGGGGTGACAGTGCACGCGTGTCCCAGATGAGCTGGTTTGCGCTCGGCGTGCGCATGTGTGACAGATGTGAGCGCGTCACTGGAGCAACGTAGGTGTCGTTGGACCCACCGGACTCCACGTCCGGCGCCTCGCCCCCGAGCGCACGATCGACTGAACCCTGTCGGGGGGACTCCACTCTCTGGGGAGCTGTTTCACATGCAGTGGTCATCACGACGACCTTGGCGACGGTACGCGGCGGAGGTCAGCACAGCGCTGCTCATCTCGCTGCCGTTGCTCGCCGGCTCGGCCTCGGCGAACCCGGAGGCCTCGCCTCAGGTCGACTTCGGCGGCGGCGGGCTGGGAATGCTGCTCTGCGGTTCGAAGCCGAGTGTCGGGACGATCTCCGTGCCCGCCCAGGCGAAGGTGATCTTCGTCAACAACCTCGGCCAGCGCGCCTCGCTGCAGATCGACGGCGAGGACGGCGGGCCGGTCGGCAACGGCGAGGCGGTCGAGGTCCAGTTCCACCGCGGTCCGGTCTCGGTGGCGATGGTGCCGGAGTGCCTGCTCAACCTGACGGGTGACTTCAAGCCGGTCACGGTGCAGGTCACGCCGCCCAAGACCCCACCGCGTACGCCGCCGCGCACCACGTCGCCCCGCCCGACCGCGGGACCGGCGAGCCCCGCCTCCGGCGGCGGCAACACCACGTCGCCCAAGCCCAACCAGTCCCGTCCGGGCACCACCCCGGCCGCGACCGCGGAGCCTGGCGTCGTTGATCCGACCGATCCGGACCTCACCGGCGACGACGAGCTCTTCCCGATCCCCCCGGACGGCGGTTCGCCGACGCCGGGTGCCGATGCGGCGACCACGACGACGACCGTGGTGAAGAACACCGACGGATCGATCGCGCTGCCGAGGAGCAGCAACCGCGACCGGGGCCCGATCGGACTGCTGGCAATTATTGCGACAGTGTGTGTCGTTGGTGTCGCTGCCGGGGCAATTCGGGCTATTATCACTCAGCGGGCAAGTCGGACTGAGTTCGCCTAGCTAACAAACCGGCGTAAGCTGGTATGCAAAACAGGCTCCGCGAGGCGCCTCTCATCCAACCTCGTCGGTGTGGTCGTTCCTCCCCAGGTCCCACCCAGTGAAGTGGATGAGAGTGCGCCTCGCGGCTTTTGGCGTACCCCCGCGATTGTGGTGAGAGTGACCCGCGACGACCGGTTTGGGTAGTCAGCGCGCGACGAGTATCCTGGCCAGGTTCGTGTCCAAGCGCCTGGGCCCATGCCCGGATCCGTCGGCACGAGCGACGCAGACCCTCCTGCCACGGATGGACCGTGGCCGTTAGCCCGTAGGAGGTGAGTACGTCTTGCGTCACTACGAAATCATGGTGATCCTCGACCCGTCTCTCGAGGAGCGCACCGTAGCCCCGTCTCTCGACACGTACCTCAACGTGATCCGGACGTCGGGTGGCTCAGTGGAGAAGCTGGACGTCTGGGGCCGTCGGCGCCTTTCGTTCGAGATCAACAAGAAGGCCGAGGGCATCTACGCCGTCATCGACCTGCAGGCCGAGCCTGCGGCCGTTGCCGAGCTGGACCGTCAGCTCCGACTCAACGAGTCGGTGCTGCGCACCAAGGTCATCCGTCCGGAAGCCCACTAGTTTCCGGTACGCCCGGACCGACGTTCTCGTGTTGTGTCGCAGGGGTATGACAACCTGACCGACAGAACATGCGAATGCCCGAGGAGAGGTCATGGCTGGAGAAACCACTATCACGGTCATCGGTAATTTGACCGATGACCCTGAGCTGCGCTTCACCCCGTCGGGTGCTGCCGTAGCCAAGTTCCGCATCGCTTCGACGCCGCGGAACCTGGACAAGGCCACCGGCGAATGGAAGGACGGCGAGCCGCTCTTCCTTGCCTGCTCGGTGTGGCGTCAGGTGGCGGAAAACGTCGCCGAGTCGCTGCAGCGAGGAGCTCGCGTCATCGTCTCCGGACGGCTGCGTCAGCGGTCGTATGAGACGCGTGAGGGCGAGAAGCGCACCGTCTACGAGTTGGAGGTCGACGAGATCGGCCCTTCGCTGCGCTATGCGACAGCGAAGGTGGCGAAGATGTCGCGTTCCGGCGGTGGCGGTTCAGGTGGCGGATTCGGCTCTGGCGGCGGTAACAGCTCCGGCGGTGGCGGCGGCGGTTTCGCCGACGACCCGTGGGCGACCGCTACTCCTGCCGGCGGCGGCGGTTCGGGTGGCAGCAACTTCGACGACGAGCCACCTTTCTAGACATCACTGGAGCACAGAGCAATGGCTAAGGCTGCCGCGCTTCGCAAGCCGAAGAAGAAGGTGAACCCCCTCGACAAGGACGGGGTCGCCTACATCGACTACAAGGACACCGCGCTGCTGCGCAAGTTCATCTCCGACCGCGGCAAGATCCGCGCGCGGCGGGTGACGGGTGTCACCACCCAGCAGCAGCGTCAGATCGCTCGCGCCGTCAAGAACGCGCGCGAGATGGCACTCCTGCCGTACACGAGCACCGGTCGCTGAGAGGAGGCACCACAATGAAGATCATTCTGACTCACGACGTGCCGAACCTGGGCACCCCCGGCGAGATCGTCGAGGTCAAGGACGGCTACGGCCGTAACTACCTGCTCCCGCAGGGTCTGGCCATCGGCTGGACCAAGGGCGCCGAGAAGCAGGTCGTGGCGATCAAGCGGGCCCGCCAGGCCCGCGAGGTCCGCGACCTGGGCCACGCGAACGAGATCAAGGCCAAGCTCGAGGGCCTCAAGGTCACGCTCACCGCGCGCGCCGGCACCGGCGGTCGCCTCTTCGGTTCGATCACTCCGACCGAGGTCGCGGAAGCGGTCAAGCTGGCCGGCGGGCCGGCGCTGGACAAGCGCCGTCTCGAGCTGCCGGGTCACATCAAGACGCTTGGCGGCTACCAGGTCGCGATCAAGCTGCACCCCGATGTGACGGCGAAGTTCAACCTGAACGTCGTCGGCTCGAAGTAGGCAAGACCCGTTTCGGTGGGCTGGTCGCAGTTGCGACCAGCCCACCGGCGTGTGTGGCGGCGTCAGCGGCGCAGGCCCTGTGCCAGGTCGATCGTGGTGATCAGCTCGTCGACCTTGCGATCGTTGAGCTCCTGGTTGGCCCGGTCCGCGATCGCCGCCAGATCCTGCAGGTTGGTCAGGCCGTACTTCGACGCCTTCAGCGCCTCGGCGAAGAACGCCGCGACGAAGGCGATCCGCAGGTGCGCATCGGCCGTGTCGAAGCTGCCGCGCAGGTCACCGGCCGAGATTGAGTCGTAGGTCTCGCTCGCCTGCCGCGTCCGCGGGTCCAGCCAACGCACCCGGACCTCGGCGACGCGGGCCGACGCGGCGACCTCGGGACGCAACCGCACGATGTAGAGCGCGGTCACCGAGTGGCCCGGCCCGACCTCGCCGCCGTCCACCCGGTCGTTGCGGAAGTTGCTGTCCGCGATCCGCCGGTCCTCATACCCCACCAGCCGGTACGCCTCCACGCTCGCCTGGTCGAAGGTCACCTGTGCCTTGGCGTCGAGGGCGCGTACGGAGAGGGTCGCGGGCAGCTTGTGGACGAAGACGTCGCGGGCCTGGGTCCGGTTGGCGACGTAGACCACGAAGCCGTCGCCCTTGTCGGCGAGCCGTTCCATCAGGCTGTCCCCGTACTGGCTGCCGACACCGACGCCGAGCAGCGCGATCTCCTTGTCGGCCTCCTCGCGGATCTTGCGGAGCATCGGGTCGGCCTTGGTGTTGCCCACGTTGGCGAGCCCGTCCGAGAGGATGATGACCCGGTTGGTGATGCCGCTGCGGAAGCCGTCACGCGCCACCCGGTACCCCTGAACGAGACCGCTCTCCAGATTGGTGCTGCCGCCGGCTTCGAGCGCGTCGATCGCCGTGTGTAGCTTCTCGCCGTCGGAGACCCTGGTCATCTCCCGGACCGTCGTGGCCTTGTCGTTGAAGGCGACGATGGCGACGGAGTCCGTCGGACGGAGCTCGTTGACGAGAGTGTGCAGGGCGTCCTGGACGAGATCGAGGCGGCCGGTCTCGGACATCGAGCCGGAGACGTCGATGACGAAGGTGAGCGCCGCGTCCTTGCGGCCCTCGGCGTCCTCTCCCCTGGTCGCGAGCCCGATCCGGAGCAGTCGCACGTCACTGGACTCGCCGGGATCGCGGTACGTCTTCGGCATCGCCGAGCCGTCCACATGCACGGCGAACCCGTCGCCGCGGGGCTGTGGATAACGGGCGTCGAAGGCGTTGACGAACTCCTCGGGCCTGACAGCCGCACGGTCCGGCCACTTCCCATCGGAGATCTGGCGGGCGGCGTAGGTGTAGGAGGCGGTGTCCACGTCGAGAGCGAAGGTCGACTGTGGATCGCGGCTCGCATCGGTCTCACCGCTGACCGCGGGCGGTGCGATGCCCTGTTCGGGCTGGTCATAGCTGTACTGGTTGCCTTCCTTGCCACCAGCGGGCGCGTTGACGGGGCCGGAGTCGTAGCCGCTGTCCGCGCCACAGCCGGCAACAGCAGCCAGCATGGTCGCGGCTAGCAGGACCGTGAAGCGTCTTGGTGCCATCGCTTGCTCCTTGAGATTCGAGGGGTCACTAACGCGCGTGCCAGGTGAGAGGGGGATCCCTCCACATCGGCTCCCGCCGTGTCCGGACCGCAATGTGACCAAGTCCGACTCGTGACCTTTCGAACGGGGGAAATGACCCACCATGATCGACACGCCAGAGATATTTCTTTTACGCACACCCTGTGTGTGAAGTTTTAACAGGTCAAAGCCTTGCGATCTTCCTGTCCCCAAGAGTTATCCACAGGCTGTGCACAGGGTTACACACACCCTGGGGCTGGTTATCCACACGTTTTCCCAAGACTTGTCCACCGGCCTGTTTGTGCTGGGGGCCCAACCTTCGTAACGTCAACGGACAGCCTCCCTCATTGCGCGGTGGTTGTCGCACACTTGTGCTAGTCATGGCTTCAGGGCAATCATTCAAGCGAACAAGGGTCCGGCGGCGACTGCGTCGTCCGGTTGAGGGGGAGCAGTGTGACTATCGGCGACGAGTTGCGAGAGCAAGGGCGGACGATCGCGCCCCGGCCGAACTCCGCCGACCAGCAGCCGGTGCCCCCCGCTGTCTACGATGGTCAGCCCAGCCCGGATCGCTCCCCCGCCAACTTCGAGAAGACTCCCCCGCAGGATGTCGCGGCGGAGCAGAGCGTCCTGGGCGGCATGCTCCTGAGCAAGGACGCGGTCGCCGATGTCGTCGAGATCCTGCGCACGAGCGACTTCTACCGCCCCGCCCACGCGACGATCTTCGACTCGATCCTCGACCTCTACGGACGGGGCGAGCCCGCCGACGCGGTCACGGTCGCCGCAGCACTCGATGCGGGCGGTGACCTGGCCCGGGTCGGCGGCGCGCCCTACCTGCACACGCTGCTCAACTCCGTGCCCACCGCGGCCAACGCCTCCTACTACGCACGGATCGTCGGCGAGCGGGCCATCCTGCGGCGGCTCGTCGAGGCCGGCACGAAGATCGTCCAGCTGGGCTACGGCTCGGCGGCCGGCACGGGGCGCGACGTCGACGACATCGTCGACCTCGCGCAGCAGGCGATCTATGACGTGACCGAGCGCCGGGTCAGCGAGGATTTCGCGGTCCTCTCCGACCTGCTGCAGCCGACGCTCGACGAGATCGAGGCGGTGGGGGCGACCGGCGGCGTGATGTCCGGCATCCCGACCGGCTTCCAGGACCTGGACCGGCTCCTCAACGGCCTCCACCCGGGTCAGTTGATCATCGTTGCCGGCCGTCCCGGGTTGGGCAAGTCGACCGCCGGAATGGATTTCGCGCGAAGTGCGTCACTTAAGCATAATTTGGCCAGCGCCATCTTCTCGCTGGAAATGTCCAAGGTCGAGATCGTCACGCGGCTGCTGAGCGCGGAGGCAAAGGTGCCGATGCACGTGCTGCGCTCCGGCCAGCTCTCCGACGACGACTGGACCAAGCTCGCGCGGCGGATGGGCGAGATCAGCGAGGCGCCGCTCTTCGTCGATGACACGCCCAACATGAACCTCATGGAGATCCGGGCCAAGGCACGTCGGCTCAAGCAGCGGCACGATCTCAAGCTGATCGTCGTCGACTATCTCCAGCTCATGACCTCGCCGAAGCGCGTGGAGAGCCGCCAGCAGGAGGTCGCCGACCTCTCCCGTGGCCTCAAGCTCCTGGCCAAGGAGGTCGAGTGTCCCGTGATCGCGGTGAGTCAGCTGAACCGTGGTCCCGAGCAGCGGACGGACAAGCGACCCATGCTGTCCGACCTGCGTGAGAGTGGATCGATTGAGCAGGATGCCGATGTCGTCATCCTCTTGCACCGTGACGACTACTACGACAAGGAGTCGCCGCGCGCGGGCGAGGCGGACTTCATCGTCGCCAAGCACCGTAACGGTCCGACCGACACGATCACCGTCGCAGCCCAGCTCCACATGTCCCGCTTCGTCGACATGGCGATCAGCTAGCGGTCCCAATCCAGGTCCTGAACGGCTGTGGCACCCCGCCGAAACGGGGTGCCACACACCGATCAGGGCTTGACCCGAGCCAGCCGCGCCCGCGTCGGGCCGTTCGGGGATGACCGCGGCGACGTCGAGGCGGCAGAGGCAGAAGCAGCAGCAGCCCGGTCCAGCCGGTCGAATGCCTGCCGGAAGACACTTCCCCAGGGCCCGGACGGCATCGTCCGTCGACTCGCCACGCTGAGCAGGTCCGGTGTGGCGGCGACACACTGGGCGCTCAGCTCGATCGTCAGCGACGTGACCGTCGCCTCGACGACGTATCCGGTACTCCGCCGCCGTGACGGCACAGCGCGGTACCAGCAGGCTGTCCCTCCGGACTCGTTGACGGCGAGCACCACCGGTCGCTGCTGTGGCAGTCCGCGTACACCGAGTGGGTCTCCGGACCAGGATGTGCTGATCACGTCTCCGGTGGCCGCGTCGAAGGCGATCACCGTCGCGTTGACCTGGACCCCGTCGCGCACGACTCGGACGGAGAGCTTCCGCTCCCGCCCTATCCGCTGGTCGGCGACGGTTGTCTGGCCCGCCTTCACCACGATCGGCGTCGTGGTGAGCCGTTGGGTGGCGCCGCCGTTCCACGCCGTCGCGGAGCCCTCCGATGCGGTGAGGAAGGGAATCGACCACGCATAGGGGCCAAGACCGTCGATCCGGTAGTCGCCCGACGCGTCCGAGCAGTTCCAGTCCCAGTTCCAGCCGTCCAGCGGCGGATCCGGGATCGGCCTCGGGCAGGCCCGAACCGGCGTACCGGTGTCGCGATCCGTGATGCGGCCGCTGATGCTGCCCGCCGGGTCTAGGCGGACGGTGATCGTGCTCTCGACGCCGGGCGTCAGGGTGATCCGCTGTGCTTGCCTGCTGTCGCCGACGCCGCCCGTCGCGCCGACCCACTGCGCGCCGTATCCGGCGGCGTAGGGCATGGCGAAGAGTTGGATCTCACCGGCCGGGAGCGAGCCCAGCACGATCGAGTCGTCCGTGCCGTCGCTCACGGTGTTGCAGGCGAACGCCAGCGCCTTGAGCTGAAGCGTCGGCGGCAGCACCATGACGCAGGCCGCCGGGTGGTAGCCGGGTTGCGCGCGGTCCTCGATGCGGACCTTCAGGCGGGCGGCCTTCGCCAGCCGCATCGTCACCACGTTGACCTCGCCCCGCTGGACGATCGTCGTGACGGGGTCGGGAGCCGCATGGCTGCCCGGCGGTGCGACCCCGAAGCTGCGGGACCCGGGAGCCAGGTCCGTGAAGCGATAGACGCCGTCCGGTCGATCGCAGAGCATGGTGATGCCGTTGCTGTTCACGCAGCCGCGGCTGATCGGCTGCCCGGTGCCGTCATCGACGACGTGCACCTCGACGGTGCCGAGGGGCAACAGGGTGTCGGTGACGGTGGTGACGCCGTCGGCGGTCACCTCGAAGAGCGTCGCCTGCTCCATAGGCGTTCCGCCGGGCACCCACTGCTCGGCGTGCGTGGCGTCGGAGAACGCCACCCGATAACGCCCCACCGGTACGCCGGCCAGCGTGCCCGTCACCGTCGAGCCCTTCCAGTCGCCCTCCACGCTGACCACCCGCATCGTCGCCGGAGCGAGCCCGTTGGCGATCGTGCCGGTGGCCCTGGCGAGCTTCAGGTCAGCGGTGATCGGCAGCGAGCCGCCGGTCCACCACCGTCCCATGAGGCTGGGCATGTTGAGGCTGCTGGTCGGCTGGTAGCCGGATGCCTGGGCGCGCAGGGAGAAGGTCCCGGTGCTGAAGGTGCCGTAGGTGCGGATCTCATAGTGCCCCTGATCGTCCGTGCAGCCCACGAGGTAGGCGGAGACGGTGGCGACGCAGGCACCCGCGACTGGCAGGCCGGTGGTCCGGTCGGTGACGGTCCCCTGGAAGACGAGGGTGGAGTCGGCGGCGAGGCCGGGATCCGCGGCGAGGCCGCCGAGGAGGACCGCTGTGGCGGCGATGCCGAGGATCCGGCGCAGGTGCCGTCTCATGATGCCGCCTTCATGCTGCTCGCGAGGGTGGTGGCGCAGTCCGGCGCCATGATGAGCGGGTCGATCCGGAGGGTCTCCCCCAGCGCCGCCTGGAAGGGCTGACCCGCATTGGAGAACCAGCAGGTGGTGGCTCCGACCGTGACTCTGAGCAGCACGGGTCCGGCGGGCAGGCCGCCGAGGTTGAACGGAGCCATGTAGGCGTTGACCTGCATCCAGGCGAGCTGCTTGCCCGCGGGGCTGACGGCGCCGATGCTCGCGTCGACGGGCCGACCGATACCGTCGCGGACCACCCCCTCGATCCGGCCGCCCGGCTGCAGTGTCAGGTCGACATCGGTCGCGCCGGGAGACGCGGAGGAGGTGACGGGGGCGTAGGCGCTGCCTCCGGTGGCGTCGAAGGCCCAGCGGTAGGCACCCAGACCGCTGATCGTGTACTCGCCGTCGGCGCAGGTGGTCTGGACGTACCCGTAATTGCTGAGCTCGGGGAGGTAGACGCAGCCGACGACCGGCTTGCCGGTGAACCGGTCGGTGAGGTGTCCGTGCAGGCTCTTCCCGGGCTGGAGCGAGATCGGCGGTCCAGCCGTGATCCGGCCGGGGGTGAGGGTGAAGACCCGGGCCTGCGCCGGATCGCCGACGCCGACATCAGGCCCACTGCCGGGTCCGACCCAGAGCGCGCCGAACGGTGCTGCCGGGACGAGTCCGAGCCGGATCGTGGGCACCCGCAGCGGGCCGATCGTCAGCAGGCCGTCGCTGCCGGAGCAGTACGCACCCGAGCTGCCCTCCATCGGGATGTTGGAGCACGTGAACGGGTGCGACTGCGGATCCGCCGCGCTGGAGATCGCCACCTGGAGCGCCGAGCCGAGTTCGACCGGGACCGTGACCTCCGTGGTGGTTCCGGCGGGGAGGGTCACCTCCTGCGTGGTCGCGAAGAGCGTCGGTGACTTCCCCACGGTGATCGTGAGCTTGCCTGGTACGAGGTCGGTGAAGGACCGCACCGCACCGCTGCCCACACAGGTCTTGCCGGGGACCGTGACACAGCCGTCCAGCACGGGTAGGCCGGTGACCCGGTCGACGAGGTGGACGTTGAGGGCCGCCGGTGCCGGGACCGTGATGTCCTCGGTGGTGGCGGCGCCGATGACGAGGTCGCGCTCGAACGAGCCGCCGCCGGTCGAGATCCGGTACCTGCCCGCCGGCATCCCGCCCGTGTCGTATCCGCCCATGGCGTCCGACCGGATCGTCCAGACCGGTGTGGTCAGCGGCGCTCGGGCGATGGTGATCGCGCGATCGGCGATGGGGGTACCGGCGCTGTCGAGGATGCGGCCCTTGAAGCTGCCGACGGCGCCCCACATCGGGACGTTGATGATGCGCCGCGAGCCGGCGGTGAGGATCACCGATGCCGCCGACGGGTAGTAGGGCGTACCGACCGTGCCGCTGTGCCACCGGACGATGCCGTTGACGGCCGTCCGCAGACGGTAGGTGCCGGGGGCGATGGAGATGTGGTAATCGCCCACCGCGTCGGCGCAGCCCTGGCCGGCGATGGTGGTCTCGGTGGTCAGGAGTTCTACGCAGGTGCCGGGCAGCGGGGCGTTGCCGCTCTCCGCGGTGACGACGCCGTAGACGAGTGCGGGTGCGGCGTCGGCGTTCGCCGATCCCGCCGTCAACAGGCCGATCATCATGCCGATGGAGCCGACGGCGGCGAGCCGTCGGCGGAGACGGTGATGCATGTGTGTCCTCCCCGTTCCCATGGGTTGCCCATGGAGAACGTGAGAATTTTATGATCGGCCAGAGCTGTCGAGAAGGTCCGTTCAGCTGATCGAGGCTGCCCCGAGCTGCCAGGTCAGGGCCGCGACGGCGAGCCCACCGAGGATGGTGATCGCGCCATAGGGGATTGCCCGGCGCCGGGGCAGCTCGGCGAGCTCGACGGCGAGGGTCGACCACGTGGTGAGCGCGCCGCAGAGCCCGGTGCCGAGCAGCGCCAGCAGCCACGTCGGCAGGTGTCCGCCGAGTCCGACGAGGAAGCCGAGCAGGCCCGCACCGGCGAGGTTGACCGTGAGAGTGCCCCACGGCAGCCGGCCGAGCAGTGCCCTGCTGACGAGGTAACGGACCACGGCGCCCGCTGCCCCGCCGAGCAGGACTAGGGCGAGGGTTGCCATCGGCGTACCAATCGATCTGCGAAGACGACGGCGGTGACCGCGCCGGTGACCGTGAGCACGACGTAGGTCGCGGCGAGCCCGGCGGGGAGCGCGCGGGCCTCGACCGTGAAGGTGGAGAAGGTCGTGAAGCCGCCGAGGATGCCGGTGCCGACGAAGGGCCGCAGCAGCGGATGGGTCTGCGGGCGCAGCGAGATCCAGGCGAGCAGAGCGCCGAGCGCGGCCGAGCCGATGATGTTGATCGCGAGGGTGGTCCAGGGGAAATGCGACGGCCAGAGCAGCGAGATCGCCCAGCGAAGCGCGCTGCCCAGCGCACCGCCGAGCGCGACCACCCTGATCATGTGCGTTCTCCCCACCGCAGCGCCGGGGCCCAGGCGAGCAACGCTACCGGATACATGAGATAGCCGAAGCGGGTGGCGGGCAGTAGCAGGATCGCGACGAGCAGGGCGACCCCGCTGACGACCGCGGCCTGCGCGGCGGTCCGCGGCGGTCGGCGCAGCAGCAGCACCCCGAAGGCGATCATCGCGGCGATGAGCAGCCCGATCGCGACCTGCCGACCGCCGGTGAGCTGCGTCGCGATGAGATGGCCGGGCAGCGGCGACCCGGCGGGCGAGGTGACCAGGGCGTGGCCGAGCGGGAAGCGCAGCACGTTCTCCACCACCGAGTCCACATTGAGCAGCAGCGACGGCACGAGCACCAGCAGCGGCATCCCCAGCGCGGCTATGAGAAAGGGCGCGATGTCGCGGCGCCGCCGGGCCAGGATCAGGGCGCCGATCACGACGGCGACCGGCAGCGCGATGAGCTTGAGGCACCCGGCGATGCCGATGATGACGCCGCTCGCGCCGACGTGCCCGGTCGCGCTCAGGGCAAGAGCCAGCAAACACAGCGTGAGTACGGGCACGTCGTCGCCCCCGGTCGCGAGCGTCAACGCGCACAGGGGCAGCACCGTGACACTCTGCAGCGCCAGCAGCGCCCGGGGGTGCACCGGTGCCAACCGCAGCGCCATCAGTGCGGTGGCGATCGCACCGGCCCCCACGAGCAGGAACATCACCCGCGCGTCGGCCCACCAGTCGGCGGGCCGCAGCGCGCGGGGCACCCCGAGCAGCGCCATCGCCGGTTGATAGGGCAGGTAGGCCAGGAGCCGCAACGACTCCGGCAACCCCGCGATGGTGTCCCGGTCGAGGTAGGGCGTGCCGAGTTCGAGGAGTCGCCGCCCGGCTGCCTCGATGACCGGCACCTCCTCCTGCGCCCGGCCCGAGCGTCCGGTGGCCCGCTGCACCGCCTCGATGACGAGCGGCAGCAGCATGGTGCTGGCGACCGTGACCCCCAGCAGCGCAGCCCGCAGCCGCAGTGATCCCCGCCGGAACACGATGGCGGCAGCGGCGACGACCGCCGCACCGAGGTAGCCCCAGAACGCGACGGATCCCCAGTGCCGGTGCGGCGTGAGTGTGGAGAGGTGCCAGGTGAGCAGCGCGAAGAGCGCCGAGCTGGAGTAGAGCGCGAGGTCGGCGAGCCAACCGGGCGCGAAGCGTTGCCACACCCTGGCAGTGTGCTCCGCTTATGCCCCAATTTAGGACGAAACGCCGCCCTAGCGTGGACCGCGGGTGAAGGTACGCCGGCTGCGGGCGATCGGCACCACCGCGCCCGAACCGTGCAGCGGCTCGGCGAAGGGGCCGCGCAGCAGCGCACCGGCGAACTTCTCCCCCGACATCGGCCGGGCGAAGAGGTGGCCCTGACCCGCCGCGCACCCGAGCGACCACAGCGTCTGGCGCTGGTCGATCCGCTCGACTCCCTCGGCGACGACGAGCAGGCCCAGGCTCCGACCGAGCTCCACAGTGGAGCGCACCACCACGGCGGACTCGGAGGCCGAATCCATCGCGGCGACGAAGCTGCGGTCGATCTTCAGCTCGGCGACCGGGACCCGGGACAGGGCGGAGAGCGAGGAGAAGCCGGTGCCGAAGTCGTCGAGGGCTAGCTTGACGTCGAGGTTGTGCAGCTCCTCCAGGACCTGGTCGACGACATCGAGGTGGCTCAGCGTGATCGACTCGGTGAGCTCGATGATCAGCGTGCCGGCCGGCAGCCGGTGCGAGTCGAGCACATCGGCGACGAGGGCGGGGAACCGCTTGTCGAGCAGGGAGCGCGGCGAGACGTTGACCGCGACCGGGCACGGCGTCCCGGCGGCGATCCATTGCCCGGCGGCGGTGAGCGCCTGGTCGAGGATCGCCTCGGTGAAGGCGTTGAGCTGCCCGGACCGCTCGACCGTCTCCAGGAAACGGCGCGGGTCGAGGTAACCCCGGTCCGGGTGGTGCCAGCGCGCGAGCGCCTCGGCCCCGATCGTGACGCCGCTGCCCAGGTCGACGATGGGCTGGTAGTCCAGGGCGAACTCGCGCGCGGCGACCGCCCGGGGCAGCTCGCCGCCCATCTCCAGCCGGGTCAGGTCGGCCGTGTCGAGCGCCTTGGCATAGGCGACGAGCCGCTCACCGGCCTTCTTCGCCTCGTACATCGCGATGTCGGCGCGGCGCTGCAGCTCTCCGATGTCGCCATCGGACGGTGCCACCGCGATGCCGCCGTGCGGGGTGATCGTGAGGGGCGTGCCGTTGATGTCGAGCGGCTCGGCGACGGCGGCGAGCAGCGACCTGGCCCGGTGCGCGGCGAGTGCCGGTGCCCGCAGCGCGGTGAAGAGCACCGCGAACTCGTCGCCGCCCAGCCGCGCCACGAGCGTGTCGTCGCCCGCCTTGTCGGTCAGCCGCCGGGCGATCTCGATCAGGACGCGGTCGCCGATGGGGTGGCCGAGCGCGTCGTTGATCTCCTTGAAGTGGTGGATGTCGAGCACGAGCAGCGCGATCGTGCTGGAGGAGCCCCGCCCGCGCAGCGTCTCGGCGCCGAGCTCGGAGAGGCGCCGCCGGTTGGCGAGGCCGGTGAGCGGGTCGTGCGCCGCGTCGTAGGCGTTGCGCTCGGCGAGCCGGGCGAGCTCCATGTAGGCCGACGCGTTGCGGATCGCCGTGGCGAGCGCGGCCGCGAAGGTCCGCAGCAGGAACCGCTCGCGCTCGGAGAGCACCATCGCGGTCGGGTAGTGCATGCGGAGCTGGCCGACATCGAGCCCGCCGCGCTGGCCCTCCAGCCGGACCGCGACGGCATGGCCGGGCGGGATGGCGAGAACGGCGGTCGGCTCGGCGCCCTCGAAGATGCCGATCGAGTCACCGGCGATGGTGCGCCGATCGCCGTCGAGCCGCACGTCGAGCTCGACCCGCTCGGCGCCGAAGAGCATGGCGCACTGGCGGATCGCGGTCTCCAGCACGCTCTCCAGCCGCACGTCGTTGAGCGCGTCGGTGGCTGCGGCGAGCTGCTGCCAGGCGATCCGCTCGGCGCGGGCGCGAGCCCGGTTGAGCTGGACCAGGTGCAGCGCGAGCACGAGCGGCGGGACGGCGATGATGAGCCGGGCGTCGGTCTTGATGATGTAGAGCGCGAAGACCGCGACGCCGAAACGGATGGCGAGCGAGCCGAGCCGCTGGCCGGGGTTGGCCCGGATCAGCTCGAGGAACTGCTTGCGGCTGTCGAGCGAGATGACGAGCGTGGAGATCAGGTCGTCGAAGACGGCGGCGATGCAGAACGCGATGGCGAGCGACGCGATGTGCTCGGTCGGGTTGGGCTGCGGCTCGATCACCTCGGGCGCGATCCCGGCGACGATCAGGGTGACGCCGGTGATGCCGGCGACGATGATCTCCTTGCCGACGGCGAAGGCGACCTTGATCGGGCTGCGCCGCTGGGCCAGCTTGGTGACGCCGACGCCGACCAGGGTGCAGAGGATGACCCAGTGGATCGGCACGACCGCCACGCCGACGAGCAGCGTGGAGTCGGTCCAGGAGATGCCGATGTGCCGGGTCAGCCGCACGATGACATAGCCGCCGAGCCCGATGAGCAGGACCAGACCGCCGAGGGCCAGCGGGTTGTCGACCGGGTGCGTGATCGCCTCGCCCGCCGCGAGGATGACTTCGATTCCCGCCACAAACGCGACGAGACCGATGAGCAGCCGGAGCCGCGGATCGGTCTCGCGTGATCTATCGGGACGGGCCGTCATGTGCGACTCCTTCTGTCGCGCCCCCGAGGGGGTTGCGGTCCCGTCAGCCTACTGAAGAGGCAACGTTGCTGAAATGTCAGAGCCATTCGATGCTACGCATTGCCGCCTCCTCGTTAGGTGTTGCCGTGGTGACTGTGCCGAGCGTATTGTTCGGCGGACCTATTTTGCACCAGCTCATCCGCCATTAGCAAGGATTGTCCGAAATATCACTATATGTGACTACGTGATTACTCCGTGTTGCTATTCAGGGTCCTCCTTCACGCTCTGCAACGCCATTCGATCGTTGGAATATCGTGGATGGTGAGTTATGACGGGTCGGGGTGGAAAGAGCCCGTTGGTGGGCGATTAGGCTGCTGATATGGCTAGCGAACTGACCCACGTCGACGCGACGGGCGCAGCCCGAATGGTCGATGTCTCGGGCAAGAATGTCTCGATAAGAGTGGCGGTTGCCGCAGGCGAAGTGCGTACGACTATTCATGTTCTTAACTTGCTTCGAGCTGATGGACTGCCCAAGGGCGACGCGCTCGGGGTGGCCCGGCTCGCGGGGGTCATGGCGGCCAAGCGGACCCCCGATCTGGTCCCGCTCTGCCACCCGATCGCCATCCACGGCGTGACGGTGGAGCTGGTGCCGCGCGAGTCGAGCGTCGAGATCACCGCCACGGTGAAGACCGCTGATCGGACCGGAGTGGAGATGGAAGCGCTGACCTGCGTCGCGGTCGCCGGTCTCACCCTGATCGACATGATCAAGGCGGTCGACCCGGCGGCGACGATCAACGATGTGCGCGTGCTGCGCAAGGAGGGCGGCAAGACCGGGCTCTGGACCAGATCGGCCGAGGCGCACCCGACCGCCGTCGAGGAGGAGGTCGAGCAGCCGCCGCTGAGCGCGCGGGTCATCGTCGCTTCCACCCGGGCGGCGAGTGGCGTATACATCGACCGCAGTGGACCTATCCTGGTGGATGGTCTGCGAGCATTGGGCTGTGAAGTCGCAGACCCCGTTGTCGTCGCCGATGGCGAGCCGGTCAGAGCGGCATTGCTGGCCGCACTCGCCGAGCGAGTGGACGTCATCGTCACCTCCGGTGGTACGGGAATCTCACCCACAGACCACACGCCGGAGGTTACCCGCGAGTTTCTTGATCGCGAGATTCCTGGCATAGCCGAGGCGCTGCGCGGATCCGGTCCGGCCACGGCCGCCCTGTCGCGTGGCCTCGCCGGTGTCGCCGGCGATACGTTCGTGGTGAACCTGCCGGGATCCACCGGTGGGGCGAGGGATGGATTAGTTCTCCTCGGCAAGGTGTTGCGGCACGTGGTGGATCAGATTCGTGGAGGAGATCATTCATGAGCGGCGGGGAGATGCCTGTTGACTGGGCGAGCGCGCGGGCCACGGTGCATGACGCCGCGACAGCCGTGGCGGTGCCCGCGGTGGCTGTCCCGCTGGAGCGGGCCGACGGGCTGACGCTCGCCGAGGGGCTCGTTGCGCGTACCCCGCTGCCTGCCTTTGCGACCTCGAGCGTGGATGGGTGGGCCGGGCGCGGACCTCAGCCGTGGCGGATCGTCGGCCGGGTCCTGGCCGGTTCGGCCGCGCCGGACCTCGCGGCCGCGTCGACCGCGGTCGAGATCGCGACCGGGGCGATGGTCCCGGCCGGCACCGAGGCGATCCTGCGCACCGAGCACGGCACGCTCGACGGCGAGTTCGTCAGCGGTGCGCCCAGGGGCGAGGCGGAGTGGCGGCTGCCCGGGGACGAGGCCGACCTCGGCGAGGTGCTCTTCGCACCCGGCGTGCGGGTCTCCCCCGGCCTCATCGGGCTCGCGGCGAGCTGCGGCTATGACGAGCTGATCGTGCGCGAGCGGCCGGTCGCGACCGTGCTCGTCTTCGGCGACGAGCTGCTCGACACCGGCCTGCCCGGCGAGGGCCGGGTCCGCGACGCGCTCGGCCCGTCGCTGCCCGCCGCCCTGCGCCGGCTCGGTGCCGAGTGCGACGGCTACCAGCGGGTCGAGGACACGCTCGCCGCGCACGTCAAGGCACTGCAGACCGCGGCCGCGAGCGGTGCGGCACTGATCTGCACCACCGGCGGCACGATGAACGGACCGGTCGACCACCTGCACCCGGCTCTCGCCGAGCTCGGCGCGACCTACGTCGTCAACACCGTCGCGGTGCGCCCCGGCTTCCCGATGCTCGTCGCCGAACTGCCGAGCGGCCAGCTCATCGCCGGGCTGCCGGGCAACCCCCAGTCGGCGATGGTCGCCCTGGTCAGCCTCGTCGCGCCGCTCGTCGCCGGACTCACCGGCCGGAAGATCCCGGCGCCGCGGCGGGTCATCCTGGGCGCGCCCGTCTCCGGCCGCGGTGCCTTCACCCACCTCGCCCTGGTACGCATAGATGAGCGAGACGGCCTCGCCCGGCCCGTGGAGCACGTAGGCTCATCGATGTTGCGAGGGCTCGCCGGTGCCACCGGATTCGCCGTCATCCCGCCCGGCCGCTCGGCGAAGCCCGGCGACCTCGTCGACCTTGTGGAGCTGCCTTGATCGTCATCGCCAAGATAACCACGGACGCGCTCGACCCGGCGGAGCACGAGAAGGCGGTCGGCGATTCGCGTGCCGGTGCGGTCGTCTCCTTCGTCGGCATCGTCCGCGACCACGACCAGGGCCGGGCCGTCGTCTCGCTCTCCTACGAGGGCCATCCGACGGCCGAGGACGTGCTCTACGGCGTCGCGCGGGAGATCACCGCGGATCCGGCGATCATCGCGGTGGCGGTCTCGCACCGGGTCGGCCCGCTCAACATCGGCGACGTGGCACTCGTCGCCTCGGTCGCCTCGGCGCACCGGCAGGCGGCCTTCCTCTGCTGCGCTCAACTCGTGGACCGGGTCAAGGAGGTGCTCCCGATCTGGAAGCACCAGCTCTTCACCGACGGCACCGACGAGTGGGTCAACTGCCCGTGACTCCCGGCTAGGGGGCGTGTGGGACCGGGAGCGGGATGAGGATGAACCGTGCCTTCAGCCAGGGCAGCAGCGTCTTGTAGGCGGTGATCGTGTCCGGCTTGCCGTTGTCGTGCGACAGGATGATCGCGCCCGGCCGGGTCTGTGACTGGACCGCTCCGATGATGTGGTTGACCATCGACGAGCCGTGGCCGAACTTGGCCGACTCCCAGTCCCTCGGGTCGATCTTCCAGTAGATCGAGCGCATGCCGAGCGAGCCCGCGAGGTCCACCAGGTGCTTGGTGAAGTTGCCGCCGGGCGCCCGGAACCAGCTGATCGGCGCCCCGGGAACGATCTTGTGGATCTCGTCGTTTGTCTTGCCGAGGTCGTGGAGGATGTACTGGTCGGTGCGCTTCCGCAGGTCGAAGAGGTGCTGCCAGGAGTGGTTGCAGAGGGTGTGCCCCTCGGCCACGATCCGGCGCACCAGGTCCGGCCGGTCCCGGGCGCGGAAGCCGACCAGGCAGAAGGTCGCCTTGACGCCGCAGTTCTTGAGCAGGTCCAGGATCTTCGGCGTGTTGATCGGATCGGGGCCGTCGTCGAAGGTGAGCGCCACGCCCTGCGTACCGGTGCTGAGCAGCGATCCGCCCGGGCCGGTGCCGGTCGCGATCGGCTTGGTCGACGGCACGCCGGTGCGGCAGCCCACGACACCGATCTCGTTCTTGCCACCGGGGTTCGGCTTGCCGCTCGGCGAGGGAGAGCCGGTGGCGCCGGGGCTCGGGCTCGGCTCGCTCTCCGGCGACTGCGAAGGCTCCGGGGATGCCTCCGGCGACGTGCCCGGTGCCTCGGCGCTTCGGGTGGTGCCGGGTGTCGGAGTTCCCGCCGCCTCGTTGGCCGACTTCGCGCTGCAGGCGCCCGCGCCGGCCGCGAGGAGCAGCGCCAGCGAGACGCTGACCAGGGTCCGCATGCGCATGGTGGTCTCCGGGGGGTGAGACAAACGGCGGCGCATGCGGGGGATCGCATGCACCGCCGTCGAGAGTAGCGCTCTTACTAGCGCAGCGTGAGCACCTGATGGGCGCGCTCGCTCGCGGAACGTCTGGCCGCAGGCACCGCAGCGGTCTCGGCCGCGAACGCCGGCTCGGCGCCGGGCCGCCACGGCAGCGCGGCGACGAGTGCGATCAAGGCCAGAGCCAGGGAATTCTCGGCGAGTACGCCGATGAGCCCGTCCTGGTAGTGCGAGTGCGCGGGAAGCTGGTGCTCGTAGGGCCAGATCGGTGAGATCAGGAAGAGCGCGTAGAACCCGACTGCGGCGATCATGTGCCGGAGCCCCACCCAGGCCGGGAACCACAGCGGCTCGCGCAGCCGGGTCCTGCCGATGCTGAAGCCGGGGCCCCTGGCGACCATGCCTCGGCTCGCAGCCCGGCGGCGCAGCGCCGCGTCGATCAGCACCACGACGGCCGGGATCACGAAGACCAGGTGGTGCGACCACGAGATCGGGCTGATCACGTTGGCGGTGAGCCCGATCAGCGCGAACGCGGTCAGCTCGTCACCCTCGGCGTGCGCGGCGGCGGCCCGGCTCAGCCCCACCGCGAGGATGAAGAAGGCGAACGTGATCCAGAGCAGCATCGGCGTCTGGAACGTGTCGTAGAGCCGCGCGAGCACCCCGGCGAGTGACTGGTTGGGCGTCATGTCCGCCTGGCCGACCCGGTTGGTCTGCCACATCACCGAGGTGAAGTAGGCGACCGACTCCGGCCGGGCCAGCACGAAACCGACCAGGGTGACTCCGACCGTGGTGCCGATCGCCGTCCAGAACGGCCGCCACTGGCGGCTGATCAGGAGGTAGACGATGAAGAGCGCGGGCGTCAGCTTGATCGAGGTGGCGAGGCCGATGCCCATGCCGGCCCAGCCGCCGTTCATGATGAACATCCGCAGGCGCCCGATGCCCGCCGCCGGGTAGGCCGGGGCCCGGCCGCGCAGCCGCAGCCCCAGCAGGTCGGCGATGATCAGGGCGAAGAGCAGGACGTTGACCTGCCCGTAGCCGAGGCTCTCGCGGACCGGCTCGATCGCGGTCGCGAGCGGCAGCGCCAGCCCGACGACGAACCACAGCGGCCAGCCCTGCCGGTCGGCGAGCGGCTTGAGCAGCACCACCAGCACGAACATCAACGCGGCGATGCTGAGTCCGATGTTGATGAAGCCCGCCGTCAGCATCGGCACCGCAGCCATCGGCAGCATCAGCAGCGCGGCGAAGGGCGGGTAGGTGTAGCCGAGCGTCGTGTTGGGTGCGACGTAGGTGTAGAGATCCCCACCGCCAGCCCACCAGACCGCCGCGCCGTGATAGATCTTCATATCGAAGAACTCGTATGGACGTCCGAACGCCTCCACCGCGTACCACGCGGCGACGCAGGCTGCGGCGACGATGCCGATCCGGACGATCGTTCCACGATCGAATCCACGGGTTGCACGACGGCCCAGGAGGTTGAGGCGCTGGAACGTTTGCACACCGGTCGGCATGACGTTGCCACCCCCACAATTCAGATGTCTTTCCCGCACGGGGGAACTATTCCGCCCAGGTCCATTGAGCAGCCTAGAACGGAGGGCCACTCCCGTACCTCCCGCGTTATCGTGTTGTGTCC
Source organism: Allocatelliglobosispora scoriae (assembly GCF_014204945.1). Classification (NCBI taxonomy): domain Bacteria; kingdom Bacillati; phylum Actinomycetota; class Actinomycetes; order Micromonosporales; family Micromonosporaceae; genus Allocatelliglobosispora; species Allocatelliglobosispora scoriae. The sequence continues at coordinate 3,501,899 of NZ_JACHMN010000002.1, read as the reverse complement.
GATCCCACGCTGTTTAGCGACATTTCTAGCCTGTTAACGCGGCCTGCACGGAAAAGGTGATTCACGCCACACAGGACACGCTAGCTGGGCAAACGTCGTCCGACCTGTGTGGCGCGCGCCACAAGTTTCGCCTCCCGCGACGCCGTACGCGCTGCTCGGCGTACCGATCGCTGCGTATCGGCGTAGAGGCGGCGGGTGCGCCACGGCAGGCCCGGTTTGCCTTGCGTGTCGACAGCGGCTAGGAGCAGTCCGGCGAGGAGGCCCAGGTTCTTGACGAAGTGCACCAGCTCGTCCTGCTTGGCGGCCTTGCCCTGGACACTCCAGAAGGGGTGGCCCACGATGGTCGCCGGGATCAGGGAGCCGGTGAGGGCTGCTGCGGCGGGGCGGACCGCCGTCCCCGTCGCGAGGAGCAGGCCGCCGCCGACCTGAATCGCCCCGTTGATGCGGATCAGCGCCTCGGCGGAGGTGGGCAGGCGTTGGTCGACCTTGGCGAGAGCGGGGCCCAGCCGATCGGTGATCGGTGCGGCCCGCTCGGCGTACCGGGAGGGGCGCAGCAGAGCCTGCGCACCGGCGGCGACGAAGACGGAACCGAGCAGGGCATGGGCGAGCGCGCGGACGGGAGCAGCCATGTGTCGATTTTGGCAGCTCAACGCCGAACGCGCGCGGGGACGGGGAAACGGGTGCACGGGATGTCGGATGGAACCTCTACATTGGCCGCCATGTCAGCAGACCTCGCCGAGGCGTCGGTCGAGCGGTGGAGCGCCGATCAGGTCGCCGCCCTCGCCCCCGATCCGTCCAGCCTCAAGGCCGCCCGAGGGCTGGGCGCCGCCAAGTGGCAGGACCCCGGTGTGGCGGGCACGAGCCTGTGGGGGCTCTGCAAGGGCAGCGCGACCTATCAGGTCTGCGTCGACCTCGCCGAGCCGGCATACAGGTGCTCCTGCCCCAGCCGTAAATTCCCGTGCAAGCACGCTCTCGGCCTGCTCCTGCTCTGGTCGGCCGGGTCGGTCGGCACCGGCGAGCCGCCCGCCTGGATGGCGGAGTGGCGGGCCTCCCGGGCCGAGCGCGCGGCCAAGGCCGAGAAACGGGCGGAGAAGAGCGAGGCCGATCCCGCCGCGATCCGGGCCGCCGCCAGGCGGGCCGAGAAGCGCGACGAGCGGGTCTCGGCGGGCGTCGCCGACCTGGACCGCTGGGTCACCGATCAGATCCGCGACGGCCTCGCCGGTCTTTCGCACGCCGGTTACCAGCACTTCGACACGGTGGCGGCGCGCATGGTGGATGCCGCCGCTCCCGGCCTCGCCACCGCCGTGCGCCGCCTCGCCGGACTCGCGGTCGCGGGCAATGCCGACGCCCTCCTCGCTGAGCTCTCCCTGCTGCACCTCTTGACCAGGGCATATGCCCGCATCGACGAGTTGCCCGAGCCGCTCGCCGCCACCGTTCGCGGCCGGATCGGCACGCCGACCCCCGCGGAGCAGATTCTCGCCACCGAGCCCGCCCGGGACGTCTGGCAGGTCGTCGGCTCCCGCGACGAGGTCGACGAGCGGCTCACGACGCGGCGCGTGTGGCTGCGCGGGCGGGCCAGCGGTCAGGCCGCGCTCGTCCTCTCCTTCGCGGTCGCCGGGCAGCCGCTCGCCGCAGACCTCGTCGTCGGCACCGAGGTGGAGGCAGACATCTGCTTCTACCCCGGCGCCGTCCGGCTGCGCGCCCTCGTCGCCAAGCGGCATGGCGCCGCCGCCTCCTGCTCCGCCCCGGCGGGCGCGGTCGGGATCGACGCGGCGGTCGCCGAGTTCGCCGCCGCGATCGCGGCGGAGCCGTGGCTGGACGCCTGGCCGGTGCTGCTCCACGAGGCGGTCCTCGCTCCGCCGACGACCCCGCAGGCCGTCTGGACCGTCGCCACCGGTGGCCACGCCATGCCGCTGCACCCCGGTGCGCCCTCGCCGTGGCGGCTCGCGGCGGCGACGGGTGGGCGGCCGTCGACGATCGCCGCCGAGCTCACGCCGGCCGGACTCCGACCGCTCGCGGGCTGGACGGAGACGGGAGTGGTGCGACCATGACGCTTGTGATCAGTGCTCTCGACCGGACCGAGATCGGGGTGGGTTCGCGATGACCGGCAGCTGGCAGGAACTCCTCTCCACGGCGCTGGTCGGGACCCGGCGGCGCGCGCTGCCCGCCGTGACCGACGCCGACGCTCTGGGAGCAGTGCTCTCGGCGGTCGATGTCGCCGACCCGGCGACGGCGCTGCTCGACCGCGCGGCGATCCACACGACCCATCGCCGTGCCGGACTCACCGCGTCGGCGGCGGGTGACGCCGTGGTCGAGGCGCCCGCCGACGATCGGCGACCGGTGCCCCCGGCCGCCGCCCAGCGCATCGTGGGGCTGCTCGCCGACTCCGGCGACCGCGGCCTCGTCGGGGAGTGGCTGGCCCTCGCCAACGCGCGCGATCTCGTCGCGCCCGCCCAGCTCCTGCCCGATCTGCTGGAGCTGGCCCGACGGCGGCCGGAGCTGCGTGATCGGGTGCTGACCGCGGGCGGCACGCGGGCCACGTGGCTCGCCAGGCTGCGTCCCGAGTGGGCGGTGCTCATCGAGGAGGTCCAGGCCCCGGTCGAGGATCCGGCCCGCTGGCACGAGGGGACGATCGTCGAGCGGGTCGCCTACCTGACCGGGCTGCGGCGGACCGATCCCGACGCCGCGCTCGCGCTGCTCACCGAGGTCTGGCCGGACGAGCCGCACGCCGAGCGGACCAAGCTGATCGAGGCGCTCCGCACCGGGCTCAACGCGGCCGACGAGGCGTTCCTGGAGGAGGCGCTCGACGACCGGCGCAAGGAGATCCGGGATCGGGCCGCCGAACTCCTCGGCAGCCTGCCCGGCTCGGCACTCGGCCAGCGGATGGCCGACCGCGCCGTGATGCTCGTGCGGGCGCACCGCCGGGCCGCCCGCCCCGATGTCATCCTCGTCGAGCCGCCGGCCGAGTGCGATCGCGCGATGCGCCGCGACGGCATTCCCGCCAAGGCGCCGCAGGGAGTCGGCGAGCGGGCGTTCTGGCTGGTCGAGATCCTGGCCCGGACCCCGCTGAGCGTGTGGACGAGGGGCTCGGCCGCCCTCGCCGCCACCCCCGGAGCGGTGCTCTCGCTCTCGGTCGCGGGCGACTTCGAGACGGAGTGGTCGCGAGGGCTCGCCCGGGCGGCGATCGCACAGGGCGCGGCCGAGTGGGCCGGTCCCCTCACCGACGCCCTCAGCGGCGCGGCCAACCTGCCGATCGAGGACCGGGTCGCCTTGGAGGAGCTCTTCTCGCTGCTGCCTGCGGAGGAGCGGACCGCCCGAGCGCGAGAGGCCTTCGCGGACAACTCCGCGATCGGCCCGGTCCGCGCCGTCGAGCTCGCACCCACCCCGTGGCCCAAGCCGCTCGCCGACACCGTCCTGGGCCACATCGCCGCCCAGGTCCCCAAGCATCGATACAGTGCCCGCGTCAGCGAGCTGTGCCGGCTCGGCGAGGCCGGCATCCCGGCGGAGCGGGCGGCCGACGTCCTCGCCCTCGCCACCTCGCTCGCCCGGCAGCACCCCGACCACCACGGCGTGACCGACCTGCGTCGCCTCGCCACCACTCTCAACCTGCGCCACGACATGCATAAGGAGTTCGCGTGACCGTCATCGAAGAGGCTGCGCCGGTCCTGCGGCCCCACGCCGAGCAGCAGTTCGCACACGAGCTCGCACAGCTGGCCAAGGATGACGACCGGCCCCGGCCGCCCGGCTGGCTGCTCTCGCCGCAGGCGGTCGTGACCTACCTGCTCGGTGACGACTCGATCGGCATCACCGCGAAATACGTCGGCCCTCGGCGGTTGATGGAGGTCGCCGTCGCGACGCTCGCGACCGACCGGGCGCTGCTGCTGCTCGGCGTCCCCGGCACCGCCAAGACCTGGGTCTCCGAGCACCTCACCGCAGCCATCAGCGGCGACTCGACGCTGCTCGTGCAGGGCACCGCGGGCACTCCGGAGGAGGCGATCCGCTACGGCTGGAACTACGCCAAGCTGCTCTCGGAGGGCCCCTCCCGGAGCGCTCTCGTTCCCAGCCCGGTCTATCGGGCGATGGCGCTGGGCACGATCGCCCGGGTCGAGGAGCTGACCCGCGTCCCGTCCGACGTGCAGGACACGCTGATCACCATCCTCTCCGAGAAGACCCTGCCCATCCCGGAGCTGGGCGAGGAGATCCAGGCCCGCAAGGGCTTCAACGTCATCGCGACCGCCAACGACCGCGACCGCGGTGTCAACGAGCTCTCCTCCGCGCTGCGCCGCCGCTTCAACACCGTCGTCCTGCCCGTCCCGGAGAGCGTCGAGGACGAGGTCTCCATCGTCACGCAGCGGGTCGCCTCGCTCGGCCGCTCCCTGGAGCTCCCGCCGGTGCCCGCCGCAGAGGAGGAGATCCGCCGGGTCGTCACGATCTTCCGCGAGCTGCGCTCCGGCGTCACCAGCGACGGCAAGACCAAGCTCAAGTCGCCCTCGGGCACCCTCTCCACCGCCGAGGCGATCTCCGTGCTCACCAACGGGCTCGCCCTCGCCGCCCACTTCGGCGACGGCATCCTGCGCCCCGGCGACGTGGCGGCCGGGATCATCGGTGCCGTGGTCAAGGACCCCGGCGCCGACGACGTGATCTGGCGCGAATACCTGGAGACCGTCGTGCGCGAACGCGACGGGTGGAAGCAGTTCTACCGGGCCGCCCGGGAGAACAGCCGGTGAGCACGCACGTCCTCGGCATCCGCCACCACGGTCCGGGCTCGGCCCGCGCCGTGCGGCGGACGCTGGAGAAGCTGCGCCCCGATCTCGTCCTCATCGAGGGGCCGCCCGAGGCCGACGAGCTGATCCCGCTCGTCGCGCACGAGCGGCTCCGGCCGCCGGTCGCGCTGCTCGCCTACCCGGTGGAGGGGGACGCGCCCGTCGAGACGGGTTCGCGAGCGGCCTTCTGGCCCTTCGCCGTCTTCTCGCCGGAGTGGCAGGCGATGCACTACGCGGTCACCGAGGGCGCCGCCGTGCGCTTCTTCGACCTGCCGGTGGCGTTCCGGTTCGCCGAGGAGAAGGGCACCGATCCGGAGCCCGAGTCGGCCCGGATCGATCCGATCGGCGCGCTCGCCGACGCCGCCGGCTACGACGACCCGGAGCGCTGGTGGGAGGACGTGATCGAGCACCGCCGCGACGGTGACGAGGTCTTCTCGGCGGTCGCCGAGGCGATGACGGCCGTGCGGACCGCGACCGGCTACAGCCACCCGGAGGATCTGCGGCGGGAGGCATACATGCGGACCGCGCTCCGGGCCGCCGTCAAGGAGGGGCACGAGACCATCGCGATCGTCTGCGGTGCGTGGCACGTGCCCGCGCTCATCGGCGATCTGCCCTCGGCCGCTCATGATGCCGCGCTGCTCAAGGGCTTGTCGAAGGCGAAGGTCGCGATGACCTGGGTGCCGTGGACCCACGGGCGGCTCGCCTCCTGGCAGGGCTACGGCGCGGGCGTCTCGTCGCCGGGCTGGTACCACCATCTCTTCACCACACCCGACCAGGTGATCGAGCGGTGGCTCATCAAGACCGCCGTGGCGCTGCGCCGGGCCGATTCGCCCGCCTCCACCGCGCACGTCATCGAGGGCGTTCGGCTCGCCGAGGCCCTGGCCACCCTGCGGGGCCGCCCGTTCGCCGGGCTCGCCGAGGTCACCGAGGCGACGAGAGCGGTGCTCTGCGAGGGCGACGAGATGCGGTTGGAGCTCATCCGGCGCAAGCTGATCGTCGGCGAGCGGCTGGGTGGCGTACCGGACGAGTCCTTGGCCGCACCGCTCCTGCGCGACGTCGCCTCGCTGCAGCGCAAGCTGCGCATGCCTGCGAAGGCTCTGGAGGACGAGCTCAAACTCGACCTGCGCAAGCCCATGGACCTGGGCCGGAGCCACCTGCTGCACCGGCTCCGCCTGCTCAAGGTCGAGTGGGGTAAGCCCGCCGCCGTCAGCAGCGGGGCGAAGGGCACCTTCTGGGAGAATTGGAAGCTCGCCTGGCAGCCGGAGTTCACGGTCGATCTGATCGCAGCGAGTGCCTACGGCGTGACCGTGGCCGCTGCCGCTGCCGGTGCCACCGTGGAGCGGGCCGCGCAGGCACCCGACCTCGCGACCATCACCGGCCTGGTGGAGAGCTGCCTGCTCGCCGGGCTCAACGACGCGCTGCCGCCGGTGCTCGTCGCGCTCGACGACCGGATCGCGCTCGGCACCGACGTGCTCGCGCTGATGGCTGCGCTGCCGCCGCTGGCGCGCTCGCTGCGCTACGGCGATGTGCGGGGCACCGACGCCGGTGCGCTGCGGGGCGTCACCGGTGGCCTGGTGACGAGGATCTGCGTGGGGCTCAGCTCCGCGCTGACCGGACTCGACGAAACCGCCGCCCGGGAGGTGCGGGAGCGGCTCGACGCGTGCCACTCCGCGGTGACCCTGATCGACGAGGCCGAACTGACCGAGGTGTGGCGCGAGACCCTCGCCAAGACCGGTGCGCGTGACGATCTGCCGGGGCTGATCAGCGGCCGGGTCGTGCGGCTGCTGCGCGACTGCGAGCGGCTCGACGCCGACGACGTGGCGCTGCGGCTCGGCCGGACCCTCACGATCGGTGAGCCGCCCGCCCGGGCGGCCGGGTTCATCGAGGGATTCTTCTCCGACGGCGCGACCCTGCTGATCCACGACGATCGGCTGCTGCTCCTGGTGGACCGGTGGCTGAGCGAGATCCCCGCCGACTCATTCCTGGAGGTCCTGCCGCTGGTCCGGCGTACGTTCGGGGCCTTCGCGGCACCGGAGCGGCGCACGATCGGCGAGCGGGCCAGGCACCTGCACAGCCCCGGTCGGCACGCCGGTCAGGGCGGCGACGAGGTGCCGATCGACCTGGCGCGGGCCGATGCGGCCCTGCCGACGCTGGCACTCCTGCTCGGCCTGGAGACGCGATGACTCCCCCTGGACCCACGATGACTTCCCCTGGACCCGCGGTGACCACGTCCGGACCCTCGATGAGCCCCCTGGAGGCGCGATGAGCAGCGAGATCGACGGACCGGTTCAGGGCGCGGAGGCCGAGCGGCTCCGGCGCTGGCGGCTGGCGCTCGGCGGTGAGCCGGGTGCCGACGGCACCGGCGTGGGGCTCTCCGGCAACGACGCCGGGGTCGACGCCGCGCTCGCCGCGCTCTACCGCTCCTCGGAGGGCCAGCAGTCGGGGGGCCGCTCGGCCGGGCTCGGCGCCTCGGCACCCAGCATGGCTCGCTGGCTGGGCGACATCCGTCGCTACTTCCCCTCCACCGTCGTGCAGGTGATGCAGACCGACGCGATCGAGCGGCTCAACCTCACCCGGCTGCTGCTGGAGCCGGAGATGCTGGAGGCGGTCGAGCCCGACGTTCACCTGGTGGGCACCCTGCTCTCGCTCAACCGGGCGATGCCCGAGAAGACGAAGCAGACCGCTCGACAGGTCGTCCGCGCGGTGGTGGAGCAGGTCGAGAAGCGGATCGCCCAGCGGACCCGGACGGCGATCACGGGCGCGCTCAACCGCTCGGCCCGGATCAGCCGCCCGCGCCACGCCGACATCGACTGGAACCGCACGATCAAGGCGAACCTCAAGCACTACCAGGCGGAGTACTCCACGATCGTGCCGGAGCGGCTGGTCGGATACGGACGCAAGATCCGTTCGGTCCAGCGCGACATCGTGCTCTGCGTGGACCAGTCCGGTTCGATGGCCGCCTCGGTCGTCTATTCGAGCATCTTCGCGGCGGTGCTCGCGTCGATGCGCTCCGTCCGGACCTCGCTCGTCGTCTTCGACACCGCGGTGGTCGACCTCACGCCGCAGCTCCAGGACCCTGTCGAGGTGCTCTTCGGCACCCAGCTCGGCGGCGGCACCGACATCAACCGGGCGATCGCCTACGGCCAGACGCTGATCACCCGGCCCCGCGACAGCATCTTCGTGCTGATCAGCGACCTTTACGAGGGCGGGGTACGCGACGAGATGCTGCGCCGGGTCGCCGCGATGCTGGCGGCCGGGGTGCAGGTCATCGTGCTGCTGGCACTCTCCGACGAGGGTGCTCCGGCCTACGACCGGGACAACGCGGCGGCGCTGGCTGCGCTGGGTGTGCCCGCTTTCGCCTGCTCACCCGATGCCTTCCCGGACCTGATCGCAGCGGCGATCGAACGCCGACCGCTCCCGGTGCCGGCCGCCTAACGGAGCTGCTTGAGGCAGAGGACGAAATCCAGGGAGTCCAGGGCGGAGTCGTAAGAGAAGTTGTACTCATAGCCGACGACGGGTTTGCAGCGGTTGTCGGCGTCGATGGTGCCGTCGAAGCGCCGCAGCACCTGATAGCCGCCGGGGCCGCAGGAGATGATGTTGAGCAGTGGCTCCTGCGCCGTGCCCTCGATGGCGACGCACTCGCCCTCGGCGACGAAACGGGCACCCTGCTCTCGCGCACTGGGCGGTGCGGTCAGCGCAGGTGTCGCGATCGCCGTGGCCGTGGCCGTGGTCGGCCGACCGGTGACGGCGGGCAGCACCAGCACGATGACGAGCGCGAGCGCGCCGAGGATGGAGAGCACTCCGGCCACGATCAGCAGCATCGGCGCCACGCCGCGCCGCGGTGTCCGGTCGTCGTCAAGACTCATCTACCCTCCCATCGCACGGAAACGGTAGCGTGCCCGGGTGACAACGGCCTCGACACTCCTCACCCTCGGATCCGCGCTGGTCGGCGCCCTGGTCGGCGTGGTCACCCCGCTGCCGGCCTACCGTCGCAGCGTCGATTACGACGAGCCGCTCCGGTCGGACTGCGCGAAGTGCGGCTCGCCGCTCCCCTCCGTCACCGCCTTCCCGATGCGCTGTGTCGGCTGCCGCGAGCGGCTCGGTCCGAGCCGGGTGTGGACGATTCCCGTCGGCGCGCTCGCCTTCGGGGTGCTGGCCGCACTCATCTCCAACCCGTTTGTGCTGCTGGCGGCCTTGATCCTGGCGGGTCTGGCGCTGCCGCTCGCCGCGATCGACCTGGCGGTGCTGCGGCTGCCGGATCGGCTGGTGCTGATCGGGTTCGTCACGACGGCGGTGCTGCTGTCGGTCGCGGCCCCTGGTCGACGGCGAGTGGTCGCTCCTGCTGCGAGCGGCCGAGGGCGGCGCCGTCTGCTTCGCCGTCTATTTCGTGCTGGCCGTGCTGCCGGGGGCGTCGCTGGGGTTCGGGGACGTGAAGCTCGGCGCGGTGATCGGCCTGTTGCTCGGCTATCTCGGCTGGGGAGCGGTGATCCTGGGTCTGATGCTGCCCTGGTTGGTCAACGCCCCCGTCGCGGTGGTCACCATCGTCCGCCATGGGCGTAAGGCTTCCCAGCCGTTCGGGCCCGCGCTGCTGGCCGGATCGTTCTTCGCGATTGCTGTGCTAGGTGTGATGCACCGATAAGTCGGAAAGCCGACTTCGATCATGAGTGCTGCGGAGCGGGGTTGCTACTCACCTCTGACCTGCGGTAACGCGGTCCGGGAGTGGATCTGTTTGACCGATTGGCGAGTATCTATCGTATGATCGGCTAGTTTTGCCGTCGGTCAGGGGATAAGGCGTGTCGGGTTGACTGACTGACGAATGTGGGGCTGCCCGGCAGGCTGCCTCAATGTCGGCCGTGCAGCCGGCACTCCATAATCACCGGTCCGGACACGCTGGTCCGGGTTACCAGGGGGTGTCTCCCACATGCTCAAGCTCTACACGAAGGCCCGGGCTCTGCTCGCCACCAACGACGACGGTGTGACTGCGGCCGAGTACGGCCTCATTCTCGTCCTGATCGTCGTCGCCATCGCGGGTCTCGTCGGAGGCCTCGGCACCGTGATCGCCGACGCGTTCGAGCGGGCCACCGCAGGGTTCGGCGGCGATGGTGGCGGCGACGGCGGCGGCGACGGCGCGTAACCGAGCCGAGTCCTGATAGCCGATCAACACCGATGCGTACCCTCTTGGCTGGGACATATGGCGTCGTACGCCGTGACGACCGCGGTGTCACCGGCGCCGAGTACGGTCTGATCGCTGCCGTCATCATCACGATGATCGTCGGACTGGTTTGGCTGTATGCAGCACAGGTTGCGGAGTTGTTCGGCCAGTACCAGATCCCTGAGTAACGGATGGCGGCAGGGACGGGGCCCTGCCGCCATCATGCGCGACCTTGTATAGGAGTTGGCGATGAAGAGAAGGTCCCGAACCGGCGACCGTGGTGCGGCTGCGGCTGAGTTCGCACTGGTTCTGCCGCTACTCCTTCTGCTCGTCTTCGGCATCATCGACTTCGGTCGGATGATCAATCAACAGCTCACCCTGACGGAGGGCGCGCGCGAGGGCAGCCGTCTCGCCGTGGTCGTGCCCGGCTCCAGTGACAGCGCCATCGAGGCCCGTGTGCGTCTCGTCGCCGCCGATGCTCATGTCGTGGGCCCGGTGACCTCATGCCGCAACGCCGCAGCCGGTGCCCAGGTGACCGTGACCGCGACGAAGACGTTCGAGTTCGCCACTCCCGTCGGCGTCTTCGCGGCGTTCTTCGGCGCTGGTGGCGTCGGCGGCAATTTCACGATGACCGGCGAGGGAGTCGGCACATGCCGCTCATGAGCCGGGTCCGCTCCCGCCGGTTCGGTGACCGAGGCGGCGTCACCACCATCGTCGCCGTCCTCCTGAGCGCCGGTGTGCTGCTCGGCATGGGCGCTCTGGCGATCGACGTGGGCCGCATCTATCTGGAGCGCGAAGAACTGCAGTCCGGCGCCGATGCCGCCGCGCAGAACATCGCCAGCAATTGCGCGCACCAGCGGACGGACTGCGCGTCGATCGGAGACGCCAGCGCCGCCGCTGACGCCAACGCCAAGGACGGCCGCACATACGTAGAGGAGATCTGCGGCCGGGACGCGAGCCTCGTGGTGAGTCTGGCGCCCTGCGGCCCCAGCGCCGGCAGCACGGTCACCGACTGCATCGGTACGCCGGCACCCGGCCTCAACTACGTCGAGGTTCGCGTTCGTACCGAATCGGCCGGCGGCGGCTCCCTGCTTCCCTACTCCTTCGCGCAGTCGATCGCGGGTGTCGGCGACGGTGCCACCGTGCGGGCGTGCTCCCGGGTGGCCTACGGCCCGCCGACCAGGGCGACCGCGATCGCGATCCGGGACTGCATGTTCGACGAGGTCAAGTCCGACCTCGTCGACCTCCCGCCATGGACCTCCGGCTACCCGGCCACCTCCCAGGAGTCGGTGCTCCACCTCGACGGCAAGCGCGGCGCGGGCAAGCCCGACGTCCCCACGTGCGCGGCCGCCTCCGGCAAGCCCTCCGGCTGGGACGACGCGGGCGGTTTCGTCTGGGTCGACCGCGTTCGCGGCGGCGGTTGCCAGACCGCGGTGAACGTCACGGTCAACCAGGACACGCCGCCCGCCAACGGTGCGCCGAGAGGCTGCCGGAACCTGCTCGACAGCCGCATCGCGTCGCGGCAGCCGCTCGTCGTCCCGCTCTTCGACGAATGGAGCCCCGCCTCGCCGGGCAACCACGACTACGCGCTTCAGCGCCTCGTGGGCTTCGTGGTGACCGGCTACTATCTCGGCTCCGGCTTCGCCAACAGCAGGCCCTCCGACTTCGGTGGCTCTCACTGCAGCGGTCCCGAGCGCTGCATATACGGATACTTCGTGAACCTGCCCTTCGTCGCGGGCGATGTCGGGCCGGACATCGGCCTTGAAGACGGCACAGTCGCCCTCAACACGAGCGGCTGACTCGACCTCGTGAATCGAACTCTAGATAGGACCAACCCTTCATGACCCGGCGAATCATCGGCGTGATCCTGGCCATCATCCTGGCCGTCCTCGGCACCGGCGCCGTGCTGCTCTACGTGGCGTCGGCCAAGAACACGGTCACGGACGGACAGACTGCGGTCCGCGTACTCGTGGCCAAGCAGCGGATTCCGGCCGGCACCTCGGGCTCCAGCGTGCGCAAGATGACCGAAGAGATCGTCATGCCGCGGAGCAGCCTCCCCGAGGACGCGCTGCAGAGCATGCCGATCGAGCTCGACAAGCTCGTGGTCACCAGCGACGTGCAGCCGCGCCAGCTCGTCCTGCGGGGCATGTTCGGTCAGGCGACGAAGCTCTCCGGCGGCATCTCCGTCACCGAGAAGCTGATCGCCGTCAGCGCCAAGTTCAAGGCAGAGGAGGAGGTCGGCGGCTTCGTCCGGCCCGGCTCCCAGGTGACGGTCTTTGCGACCTGCGTGGTGCTCGACCCCGAGTTCAAGAAGAAGTACGGCTCCGACAACACTGTGACGAAGGTCCTCCTCCCGAGGGTCGAGGTCCTGGCGGTCGGCGCCTATGGTGACGACGGTCAGACGTCGGCGCAGTCCGCCGACGAGCGGGCCAAGGCGGATAAGGCTCAGGACAAGGTCACGCTGCTCGTGACGGTGGCGGTCAACCAGGGTGACGCGGAGAAGCTCATCCATGCGATCCGTGCCTGCGACAGCGAGAGCACGTTCTCCACCGGCGGGCTCTACCTGGCCTTGCTGACTGACACGTCCGAAATCCGTCCCGGAGCGGGTATCGACAACACCCAGCTGTTGAAGTGATCCTCTCGGTGGAGAAAAAGCACAGCGGAGGGCACAGCAATGACGATCCTGTACGAGCAGTGGCAGCAGCAGGCACAGCAACTGGTCAAGCTTCTCGGTGACGACACGCACACAGTCACGAGTGCTGACGCTCTGGTAGAGCGGATCAACACGGACCGCGAGGAGATCCTCGTCATCCTGGGTCCGAGCACGCCACTCGCCGAAGCGGTCGGGTTCGCTCAGCAGTGCCGGCTGCGACGTCCGGCGCTCGGCGTGCTCCTGCTGCGCCAGCACCTCGACGTGAGCGTCATGTCCGAGGCGCTGCGGTCCGGCGTACGCGAGGTGGTCGACGCCGCGGACCACGCGGCGATCCTCGCTGCGTGCGCTCGGTCCAAGGACCTGTCCCGGCAGATCGGCAACGGCCCCCGCGTCAACGGCCACGTCTCCGATGCGGTCTCGACTCCGGGTGCCCCCGGCGAGAAGTTCGACGGGCAGATCGTCACGGTCTTCTCCGCCAAGGGCGGTGTCGGCAAGAGCACCATCGCCGTGAACCTCGCCGTGACGCTCTCCGACGGCGGCAAGCGCAAGGTCTGCCTGATCGACCTCGACCTCGCCTTCGGCGACGTGGGGATCATGCTGCAGCTCTCGCCGCTCAAGACGATCGCCGACGCCATTCCGGTCGCCGACCGGTTCGACGAGACGGGCTTCCGGGCGCTGCTCACGCCCTACCGGCCGGGACTGGACGTCCTGCTCGCCCCGGTCCAGCCCGCGCTCGCCGAGGATGTCCGCCGGGACCTGATCAGCGAGGTCGTGCAGATCGCCCGCGACAACTTCGAGTATGTCGTGATCGACACCGCGAGCTCGTTCAGCGAGCAGATGCTGGCCGCGCTGGACGCGACGCACCACTACATCCTGGTGGCGACGCCCGAGCTGCCGGCGCTGAAGAACCTCCGCGTCACGATCGACATGTTCGACCTGCTGGATTACCGACGGCAGGCCCGCACGGTGGTCCTCAACCGGGCCGACACGAAGGTCGGCCTCTCCAACGCCGACATCGAGCGGGTGCTCCGCGTCCCGGTCAACGGGTGGGTTCCGTCGAGCCGTGACGTGCCGGTCTCCACCAACTCGGGCGTGCCGCTCGCGGTGTCGCACCCCAACCACCCGATCAGCGTCGCCGTCCGCGATCTCGCGAACAAGCGCATCATCGCGGCTCGCTCCGAGGAGAAGTCCTCGGGGAAGAAGGGTCTCTTCGGCCGGAGCAAGGCATGAGCCTGCAGGACCGGTTGGGACAGAAGGCCTCGACGTCGTCGGGCACGCGCGAGCTGCAGGAACGGCTCGCCGCCGCGGCCGAGCACGGAAGCCACGGTGGCTCCGCGCCGGTCTCGGCGATGCCGGTCTCGAGCTCGGTGCCCATCTCCGGTGTCGGCGGCGGGTTCAACCGGCGCAGCACCCGCAAGGTCTACGACCCGCTCGCGGGTGTGCGGCGCCGGGCCCACGAAGCCCTGCTGGAACTGCTCGGACCGCAGCTCTACGACACCGTCGAGAACGACGAGGAGCTCGAACGCCGGGTCCGGCAGGCCCTGCCGGAGGTGCTCGCCAAGGAGGAGCAGGCGCTCTCCGCGGCCGACCGGGGCAATGCCTACCGGCAGATCCTCGACGAGATCCTCGGACACGGGCCGATCGAGCCGATGCTCCGGGACCCGGACATCACCGAAATCATGGTCAACTCCTGGGACCGGATCTATGTCGAGCGGGACGGCCAGATCAGCCCCGTCGACGCCGCCTTCATGGACGAGCAGCACCTCCGCCGCGTGATTGACAAGATCGTCTCCCGGGTGGGCCGCCGGATCGACGAGTCGAGCCCGATGGTCGACGCCCGCCTGCCCGACGGCAGCCGCGTCAACGCCGTGGTGCCGCCGGTCGCGATCGACGGCGCGGCGCTCACCGTCCGGAAGTTCTCGGCGGACCCGTTCACCATCGAGGACCTGCTGCGCTTCGGCACGATGACCCCTGAAGTCGCGGACCTCCTCCACGCCTGCGTGCAGGGCCGCCTCGACATCGTCATCTCCGGCGGTACGGGCACCGGCAAGACCACCCTCCTCAACGTCATCTCGTCCTACCTCCCCGAGTCCGAGCGCATCATCACGATCGAGGACTCGGCGGAGCTCCGGCTTGACCAGGAGCACGTGCTGCGGATGGAGTACCGCCCGCCGAACATGGAGGGCCGGGGCGAGGTCACCATCCGCGACCTGGTGCGCAACGCACTGCGGATGCGACCCGACCGGATCGTCGTCGGTGAGGTCCGTGACGGCGCCGCGCTCGACATGCTCCAGGCCATGAACACGGGCCACGACGGCTCGCTCACCACCGTGCACGCCAACACGCCACGCGACTCGGTCTCCCGACTGGAGACGATGGTGCTGATGGCGGGCATGGACCTGCCCATCCGCGCCGTCCGGGAGCAGATCGCCTCCGCGGTCGACCTCATCGTGCAGCTCTCCCGCATGCGGGACGGCTCCCGCCGCATCACCAGCATCTGCGAGGTGGTCGGCATGGACGGCGACAACGTGAAGATGCAGGACATCTTCGCCTTCGATTTCCGGGCCGGCCAGGACCAGTACGGCCGCCACCAGGGCGTCCTCCGCAGCACTGGGATCCGGCCCAACTTCCTCGACGTGCTCATCGACCACAACATCCCGGTCCCGCCCGACCTGTTCGGCCGTGACCTGATGGGAGCCTGATCCGTGCGACCTCGTTGGCGTCATTCGGCGATCGTGGCCCTCTCGGCCGTCGCCATCCTCGCGTTCCCCGCAGCGGCCCGGGCTGACGGCAGCCTCTCCGTGACCGGCCTGCAGCAGGAGTTGGGGCTGGTGAACTTCTACCTCTCCGGCGTCGACCTGCCGGTCGGGAGCACGCTGGCGGCGAAGAACCTCACCGTCACGGCGCGGGACGAGAAGCTGACGGTCACCGCCGACCACGTCGCCGCCAGCACCAACCCCGACGCGCCGAAGCGTGCCGCGGTCCTGGTGCTGGACACGTCGGCATCGATGACGGCGGGCAACGCGCTCGGTGCGGCGAAGGCGGCGGCCAAGCAGTATGTCCAGGCTCTGCCGAGCGACGTCCAGGTCGCCATCGTCACCGCCGGCGCGCCGACGACCAACCCGCTGGGTCTCACCACCGATCGTGCGAAGGTCTTCAGCGCCATCGACGCGCTGCAGGCTGCGGGCGGCGGAACCGCGCTCTATGACGGGCTGCAGTCGGCGAGCACGATGCTCCGCGACAAGAAGCTGGGCGAGCGGCGGATCGTGCTGCTCGCCGACAGCGCCGACACCGGCTCCACCAGGAAGCAGACCGAAGCGGTCGATTCGGTGACCGGCATGCCGGTCGACAGCATCGCGCTGAAGACGGACGAGGAGACGACCTCGCTCCTGACGAGCCTGTCGTCGAAGACCGGCGGCAAGCTCTTCGAGGTCGCGAGCCCGGACGCGATCGCCGGGGCATTCGCCGAGGCGGCCACCTCCTTCTCCCTCCAGCTCCTGGTCCACGTGCAGATCCCGGCGGAGATGGCCGGTCTGACGATCCGGCTGACGGTCACCGCCGATCTCCCGGGCGGCCTTCTCACCACGGAGATCCCGGTCACGCTGGTGGCGGACCCCAAGGCGCCGAAGGCGTTCGAGGAGACCACGGTCGGGATGCCGCTGTGGATGCAGGCCGGGCTCGGTTCGGTGGTCTTCATCGCGGTCCTCGTGATCGGGCTGCTCCTCTTCTCGCCGCTGATCGACTTCGCCAGCCGCCGCCGACGCATCGCGCAGGTCGACGACTTCTCGATCGCCAGCCGCACCCGCCAGGCCGAAGAGCCACAGTCCGACAGCCCGGTGGCCGCCGCCGCGCTCGCACTGTCCCAGCAGCTCATGGGGCGTGGCGACACGGAATCGAAGCTGGCGCTGCGCCTCGACCGAGCCGGTCTGCGCCTTCGACCGTCGGAGTGGATGCTGCTGCGGGTGCTCGCGGTGATCGCTCTCGGCGTACCCATGGCGATCTTCATTCATGTGCTCTGGGGTGTGCTCATCGGCGCACCGGCGGGCTGGTTCCTGACCGGGCTCTACCTCAGCATCAAGTCGGACAAGCGGACCAACGCCTTCGCCGAGCAGCTCCCCGAGGCGCTGCAGCTGATCATCGGCTCGCTCCGGTCGGGATTCTCGCTGCCGCAGGCGGTCGAGGCGATGGTCAAGGAGTTCCCGGAGCCGATCAACGGCGAGTTCGGCCGGGCCATCGGTGAGACCCGGCTCGGCATCGACATCGAGGACGCGCTGGACCGCATCGCGACCCGCATGCGCAGCGCCGACCTGGCCTGGACGGTCATCGCGATCCGGGTGCAGCGCGAGGTCGGCGGCAATCTCGCCGAGGTGCTCACCAACACCGTCGCGACGATGCGCGAGCGCGAGCAGCTGCGCCGCCAGGTCAAGGCGATCTCGGGTGAGGGACGGCTCTCGGCCGGTGTGCTCATCGCGCTGCCGATCCTCGTCTCGCTCTTCCTGCTGCTGTTCCGGCGGTCGTATATCGAGCCGCTCTATACGACAGGGCCGGGGCTGCTGATCCTCGGCCTCGCGATCGTGCTCATGTCGGTCGGCACCTTCTGGGTCAGCCGCGTGGTCAAGGTGGAGGTCTAACCATGTCGTACGCCATCCTGATCTTCGGTGCCGTCTCGATCTTCCTCGCGATCATCCTCGTCGTGGCGAGCCTCGCCACCGCCGGGCAGCGCCGCGCCTCGGTCGCGAAGGGCATGAACGTCATCGGCCAGGTCTACTCGCCGGGCGGAATCGAGGAGGGCGGGCCCAAGGGGACCGTTTCCCAGGTCACCTCGCTGGGCAAGACCTTCGCCTCCAAGGGCGCGACGGCCTGGCTGCAGAAGCAGCTCGACCGAGCGGGCAACCCCTCCGACTGGCCCGCTGAGCGGATCATGGAGATGCAGGGCATCTGCCTGCTGATCGGCCTCTTCCTGGTCCCGTTCGTCATCGTCTCCTTCGGCGGCGGTGTCGTGATGATCGTGTTGGGTGCGATCCTCGGCGCGGTGGTCGGCTTCTGGGTGCCGTTCTTCGCGATCTTCGATGCCGGTCAGCGCCGGCAGCAGCGCATCCAGCGGGATCTGCCGGATGCGTTCGACCTGCTCACCCTCTCGGTCGAGGCGGGTCTCGGCTTCGACGCCGCGCTCTCGCACGTCTCCACCACCATGCCCGGCCCGGTCGGCCGCGAGTTCGCCCGCGTGCTGCAGGAGATGCAGATGGGCTCCGGTCGTGGCGAAGCGCTGCGGGCGCTCGGTTCCCGGACGACGGTCGTCGAGTTCCGCGCCCTCGCCACCTCGATCGTCCAGGCGACCGAGCTCGGCGTACCGATCGCCACGGTCCTGCGCGAGCAGGGCAAGGAGATGCGGATCAAGCGCCGCCAGCGCGCTGAGGAACTCGCCAACAAGGTCTCCGTGAAGATCCTCTTCCCGCTGATCGCGTGCCTGCTGCCCGCCCTCTTCCTGGTGGTGCTGGGCCCCGCCGTCATCCAGCTCTACGCCCAGTTCGCCAACCGCTGAGCGGTTACAGCAAGCGCAACTGGCGGTCCCGTGGCCGGACCGGCTCGGTCTCCCCGAGCCGGTCGAAGAGCCCGGAGTCGATCGCGGCGAGGAAGGGCGTGGGCGAGCATTCCCGCTCGCTGCCATAGCGGAAGCGCCGCGCCGCGTGGCTGACGTAGAGGCGCTTCTGCGCCCGCGTCAGCCCGACGAAGAAGAGCCGCCGCTCCTCGGCGATCGCGGCATCGTCCGGCGGATTGCCGGGGAAACGCATCGGCAGCAGCCCGTCCTCGCAGCCGATGAGGAAGACCACCGGGAACTCCAGCCCCTTCGCCGCATGCAGGGTGAGCAGCGTCACCGCCTCGGCGCGCGGGTCGAGCGCGTCGACCTCCTGCCCCGACACGATCTCGGTGATGAAGCGCTCCAGATCCTCGCCGCAGCGCACGGCGAGCGGTGAGAGCAGCTCCGCCGCCGACCACAGCTCGTCGGGGGTGAAGGTGATCCCCAGGGCGGGCCGCTCGGTCAGCGCCGCCGCCGCCCGCCGCAGGCGAGCCGCGAGCGGCCCGCTCCCACCGGACAGGCGCAGCTCCGCGGCGAGTGCGGTCACGCCGGCCCGATCCCGCAGGCGGTCATGCGAGCGTTTCTGCACGGGTACGCCGACCCGCGCCAACGCGTCGACCACCGCAGCCGCCTGCGCGTCCGTGCGGTAGAGCACGGCGATGTCGGAGAAGGAGACGGTGACCCCGGTGACGCCACGCGTGTCGGCACGGGAGCGGTGCGACAGCCCGCCGACGAGCTCGTCGACCGTCCGCACCACGAAGTCCGCCTCGTCCTGTGCCCCGCTGGCCGAGTAGCGCCCGATCAGCGGCGCGTCGAGGTCGACCTTGGCCGGGTCCATCCGCCGACCCGGCACCAGTGACCAGGGCGTGATCGCCTGCGAGGCGGCCGCGATGATCGGGGCCGACGAGCGGTAGTTGCGGGTGAGCCGGACCACCCGGGAGTCGACGAAGTCGCGGGCGAAGCTGAGGAAGAAGGCGACGTCGGCACCCCGGAAGGAGTAGATCGCCTGGTCCGGGTCGCCGATCGCGCAGAGGTTGCCGTCCGGCGGGGCGAGGAAGCGCAGCAGTTCATACTGCCCCGCGTCCACGTCCTGGTACTCGTCGACGAAGACCCAGCTCCACCGGGCGCGATATTTGTCGACGAGCGACGGGTGGGCGCGCAGGATCTCCAGGGGGAGCGTGATCAGGTCGTCGAGCTGGATGACCCGGCCGGGGATCGCCTCCTCGGGCTCCGCGGTGATCGTGAAGTCGGCGGCGAGCCCGGCGAGTGCGTACTGCTCGCGCAGGATCGACAGGCCCAGCGAGTGGAAGGTCGCGACGGTGACGTCGTCGGCGACGGGACCCATCAGCGAGGCGAGGCGGTGGCGCAGCTCCTCGGCGGCTCGGCGGGTGAACGTGATCGCGAGGCAGGTCTCGGGGAAGACGTGCATCTCCGCGCAGAGGTAGGCGATGCGGTGCGTCAGCGTCCGGGTCTTGCCGGTGCCGGGACCGGCGACGATGAGCAGCGGACCGCCGGGCGCGGACGCGGCGACCCGTTGCATCGCGTCGAGCCGGTCGAGCAGGCCGGTGCCGACCTCCTCCATCCCGGCGAGCATCGGCTCGAAGGGTTCGTGCGGTGAGGCCGGTGTGGCGACGAGCGACGGGCTCTGCTCCGCCGGAGCCGGCTCGACCGGTGGCTCCTCCACCGGCTTGACCTGCTTCGGGGCTGCTCGGCGGCGCGGCTTCGGCACGGTCTCGGCGGCGGGCAGGTCGAAGAGCGTGTCGTCGCCCCGGCGCAGCTCGTCGGGGTCGAAGAGGCGAATCACGCCGTACTCCCCGTCGAAGCCCGGTGTCCGGCGCACGTCTCCTCGGCGCAGCCGCCCGATCGCCTCACCGAGCAGCTCGCCACCGGCGGCGGTGACCTCGTCGATCGGGGCGTCGAGCAGGATGCCCAGCTCCGACCCGAGCTCGGCGACGAGGTTGTTGACGACGCCCTCGACGGTCTTGCTGCGCGGGCCCACGCCGTTGAGCTCGCCGACGATCTCGGGCAGCTGGACGAGGTGGTGCACGCGGCTGGCGCGGGGCGACGGCTCACCCACCGGCCGGTCGGCGAGCGCCTCGATCCTCGCGAGCACGCCGACCGTGACCGGCTTGCCGCAGGCCGAGCAGAGGCCACCGGCGGCACGGGTCTCGTCGGGCGTCCAGTTGACGCCGCAGACCCGGTGCCCGTCGCCGTGGTATTTCCCCTCCTCGGGGAAGAACTCGATCGTCGCGGCGGGTCCGGCGCCGTCGCGCAGCGTGTCGCGCAGCGCGAAGTAATCGAGCGGTCCGGTGAAGACCGTCGCCTCGCGGGCGAGTGCCTGCGGCGAGTGCGCGTCGGAGTTGGAGACGAGCGCGTATCGGTCCAGCGACGAGACCCGCCAGTTCATCTCGGGGTCGCTGGAGAGCCCGGTCTCCACGGCGAAGATGTGGTCGGCGAGGTCGGCGTAGCAGTCGGCGATGGCGTCGAAGCCGCTCTTGGACCCGAGGGCGGCGAACCACGGCGTCCAGATGTGCGCGGGCACCAGGTAGCCGTCGGGGCTGCTCTCCAGCACGATCTCCAGCAGGTCGCGGCTGTCCAGCCCGAGGATGGGCCGGCCGTCGCTGGCGATGTTGCCGATCCGGGCCAGCGCCGTGTTGAAACGACCGGCCGCCTCCAGATCCGGCAGGTAGACGAGGTGGTGGACCTTGCGGGTCTTGTCGTCCCGCTTGTAGATCGTGGAGATCTCGACGGAGAGCATGAACCGGGTCTGCGCATCGGTCGCGGAGAGTCTCGGCGGCAGCTTCTGCGCGACATTCGCCTCAGCCTCGGCATTGAGCCGGAAGAGGCCGGGCTCCGCCTCGACGAGGGATTCGCGCAGGTGGGCGATCCACTGCGGGTGGGTGAAGTCGCCCGTGCCGAGCAGCGTGACGCCCTTGCGCCGCGCCCAGAAGGCGAGCGTCGGCAGATCGAGGTCCCTGCTGCACGATCGTGAATATCGCGAGTGGATGTGCAGATCCGCGACCCAGTGGGGGTGAGAGGTCTCCATCAAGGCATGCGGGGGCACGCGCGCATCCTGGCATGCCCGACCGACATCGGGCACACCGCCACGCTGTGCACGTTATTTAGATCGCAGTTGGACGAGCGTGATGTCCGGTGGTGCGCCGACACGGACGGGGGGTCCCCAGAAGCCCGCGCCGTTGGTGACGTAGATCTGCGTACCGTCGATCACGTCGTAACCCGAGACCACCGGCTGCTGGAGCGGTACGACAAGGTTGAACGGCACCATCTGCCCGCCGTGGGTGTGTCCGGAGAGCTGGAGGTCGACGCCGAACTTCGCCGCGTCGCGTACCTGAACCGGCTGGTGGGCGAGGAGGACGACCGCCTTGCTCGTGTCCCGGTCGCCGAGCGCCTTGCCCAGGTCGGCGCCGTCGTCGAACTGCGCGCCGGTCACGTCGTTGACCCCGGCGAGGTCGAGACCGCCGGGCAGCTCGACCCGCTCGTTGCGCAGCGGGCGCAGGCCCAGCTCGTCGACCTCGGCGATCCACTCCTCGAAGCCGGAGAAGTATTCGTGGTTGCCGGTGACGAAGAACGAGCCGTGCTTGGAGCGCAGGTCACGCAGCGGCTGCGCGGCTGCGCCGAGTTCGGCGACCGAACCGTCGACGAGGTCGCCCACGACGGTCACGATGTCGGCGTCGAGCCCGTTGATGATGTCGACGATCCGCTGGGTGTGCGCGCGTCCGGCCAGCGGGCCGAGGTGGATGTCGGAGACGAGGGCGATGCGGTACCCGTCCATGCTCCGGGGCAGCTTCGCCAGCGTGATCGCCTGCCGCTTGAGCCGTGGCGCGCCGAGGGCCTGGGTCACGCCGTAGCCGGTGGTGCCGACGGCGACGAGCCCGGCGGTGATGGCGAGGCCGCGGGAGATGGCCTGGCGGCGGGTGAGGTCGTCGCTGACGGGCTGCGGGAGCGGAGGTGTCTGGGTGGTGGCCGACGCGTGCACGATGTCCCGGCGGCGGCGCTGGAGCAGCGCGCGGGGTATCTCCAGCACGGCGAGGGTCACCAGCAGGTAGAACATGACCGCGAGCCAGAGGTAGCCGATGAGCGCGAGGGCGGCCATCCCGCTGAAGAGCCGGGTGAGCACGAGCGTGACCGGGATCAGCAGCGCCAGCCCCAGGATGACGAAGGTGCCGATGCGCCGACCGCGGCCCGGACCGGTCGTGTCCCGCACCAGCCGTCGCCAGAGGTAGTAGTGCACGCCGACGACGACTACGACGATGAGGACGAGGAAGACTGCCAACTGACCCACCCGACGATAGTGCCACCCGTAACCGGAGGTCCGCCTCCGTGGTTACCCTGACACCCGCCAAGATCGCCACCCGCGCACGCCGCGCCGCGCCCCGTCACGTTTTGCAGCAAAGCGTGGCCATTTCGCTGCGCGAAGCCACGCTTTGCTGCAAAACGTGGCAGCGGCCGCCAAGATCGCCGCAACTCTTGAAGAGTTGGTCCTAAAGAACGGGTCAGCCCCCGGCGAAGGGCGGGAGGACGTCCAGCGTGCAGCCGACCGGCAGGGGCGCAGAGCGGTCGTGCCAGGCGACGCCGTCCACGAGGAAGCTCGACGACTTCAGCACCAGCGCGAGGCGGCCCTCAGCCGTCGCCGTCATCGACTCGATGGAGGTGCCGGCTGGCAGCGTCGCGTCGGACGTGCCCGCCGCAGCCCGCGCGCCGGCGAAGTAGCGCACATTGATCATCTGTTAGCCCCCGATCGCGGACATGGCGCGGGTCGGCTGCAGGAAGCCGGGCTCGTCGATCCCGTGCCCTGCTCGCTTACCCCACATTGCCCGTCGCCATACGGTAGCCAACTCATCGTCCGAGGCGCCATCTCGCAACATGCTGCGAAGGTCGGTCTCGGTGGTGGCGAAGAGGCAATCGCGGATCTGTCCGTCGGCGGTGAGGCGCGTCCGGTCGCAGTCGCCACAGAACGGCCTGGTCACACTGCCGACGATGCCGACCCTTGCCGGGCCGCCGTTGACGATCCACGTCTCGGCCGGAGCTCCCGCACGATCGGAGGGGTCGGGCGCCAGATCGAACTCACGCCGCAGCGACTCCTCGATCTCCAGCGCGGTGATCATCTTTTCGCGGGACCAGCCATGCTGCGCGTCGAGCGGCATCTGCTCGACGAAACGCAGCTCACAGCCGCGGTCGAGGGCGAAGCGCAGCAGGTCGACCGCCTCGTCGTCGTTGATCCCGCGCATGAGAACCGCGTTGAGCTTCACCGGTGCGAGGCCCGCCGCGATCGCCTCGTCGATGCCCTTGATCACGTCGGAGAGCCGGTCGCGGTGGGTGAGCTCGGTGAACCGATCCTGCCGCAGGGTGTCGATCGAGATGTTGACCCGATCGAGACCGGCATCGCGCAGGGCCGCCGCCATCCGGCCGAGACCGATGCCGTTGGTGGTGAGCGCACTCTGCGGGCGCGGCGTCATCGCCGACGTCGCCGCGATGATCGCCACGAGCCCGGGACGCAGCAGCGGCTCACCGCCGGTGAACCTGACCTCGGTCACGCCCAGTCGCTCCACGGCGACCCCGATGAGCCGGATGATCTCCTGGTCAGTGAGCAGCGTCGATTTGGGCAACCAGGGCAATCCCTCGGCCGGCATGCAGTACGAGCAGCGCAGATTGCACCGGTCTGTGAGGGAGACGCGCAGATCAATGGCGCGTCGCCCGAACCGGTCAATCAGTGTGCCCATGGCTTGACCGTATCGCGAACCGCTTCCTGGAAGAAGTCGCGTCTGCGGTTATCCCACGCGATCGGCTGTCGCCGCGGCGAAGTTGAGCGCCGTGATCATGTCGCCCCGGGAGAGGGCGGGGTGCTCAGCCAGCACCTCGGTAACGCTGCGGCCCTGACCCAGCAGGTCCATGATCGTGGTCACTCGGACGCCCGTGCCGCCGATCAACGGAGCGGTGCTCTCGGCGATTGTTTCGTGGATGTGTTCCCCGTATATCACAGCTAAAGAATCAGCTGCCGAGCCGAAATCGGCAAACACTTTCGGCTGTGGGCTAATGGCCGATAGACGACAGTGCGGAGAGCACCGCGCCTCGATAGGAGCGACCGAAGAGCGCAGTATGCACGAGCAGCAGAAACAGCTGATGCAGCCCGATCCGCGCGCGCCAGCCGTCGGCGAGCGGTGCGGCCTCGTCATAGGCCGCGAGGATCCGGTCGAGGTGGGGTACGCCACCGAACAACCCCAGGTTGGCGAGGTCCGTCTCGCGGTGCCCGCCATGCGCCGCCGGGTCGATGAGGTGGCAGCGCCCGTCGGCCCCCCAGAGCAGGTTGCCCGGCCACAGGTCGCCGTGGATCCGCGCGGGCGCCTCGCCCGGGTCGAGGTCGGCGAGGTGCTCGCCGACCCGCTCGATCCGCTGTAGGTCGGGCTCGTCAAGAGCGCCGTTCTCACGGGAGAGCACCGCGTAGGGAAGGAGTCGACGCAGCCAGAACCAAGCACTCCAGCTGCCCTGCTCAGGAACGTTGGACATCGGCAGCACGCCGATGAAGCCTGGCCACGGCGCTCCGAAGCTCTCCGCGCCCGCGGCGTGCAGAGCCGCCAGTGCTCGGCCGAACTCCTCCGCCGCCCCGGCCGACGGCTCGCCCGGCTCGATCCACTCCAGGGCGAGCAGCTCGTCTGTGACGAGCAACACCTCCGCGACCGCCACGGTCCCCGGCTCGGCGAGCCAGCGCAGGCCGGCCGCCTCGGTAGCGAAGAAGCCGGGTGGAGCGGTGCTCCGCATCGACTTCGTGAAGATCGACTCACCACCGTCGAGGGTGAGCCGGGAGGCGACGCAGATCGACCCGCCGGGCACCGGAGTCTCCCGGATGCGCTGGTGCTTGAGGAAGGTCGGCAGGAGGTGTGGGTGCTCGCGCAGGTAGGCCATGTCCACACTGGGCAACCTACTGGAGGAGGAGACCTCACCGGGGAGCCGACCACCGTCAGCGGCGGAGAAAAACGCCTCGCCGCCGGGACTTCTTCCGGCGGCGCTTGGCCGAGCCGAAGGGCCAGCGGCCGAGCGCCTCGGGGCCGATCCCCTGCTGCATCGCGTCCCGCAGCAGCAGCGCCAGCGAGTAGTGCGGATCGTAGGAGAGCGCCCGAGCCAGGGCGACCCCGGCGAGCGCGCCGTCGCCCGCGCGCCAGGCGGCGAAGGCGAGCAGGGTCGCGGACGGTGTGACGAGCTCGGGGTGCGCGCGACGGGTCACGTCGAGCCAGAAGCGCAGCTGCCACGGCGCGCGATCAGTGCTCTCCCAGGCGTGGTCGCGGACCGCGATGCTCTCCAGCATGAGGGTCAGCCAGGCCAGGGTGTCGTCGTCGGGCAGCCGATCGGCCTGTGCCGCGGCCATCGCCTCGTCGACCGCCTGCACCCCGGCTCGGCGGAGAACCTGGCCGCCGAAGGGGTCGCTCTCCGTCGCGCTCGACTCGATGAGCGCGATCAGCCGCTCATCGGCTCGGGCGACCGCCTGCGCCATGGCGATCGGCTGGAGCCCGCCGATCGGCCCCACGCTGCGCACGAGGGCATCTCGATCGGGGAAGACACCGAGCCCCAGAAAGGTCGCCTCGGCCGCGACGCGGCTGCGGTCGGCACCGACCAGCAGGCCCTCCGGCGGCATGCACTCGTCGCAGAGCACGCAGTAGCACCGATCGTCGGTCACCCGGACCGCCGTGCCCACCGGCACCCAGATCGCCACCCGGCAGGCCTCGAGCGCGGGCACCGCCGTCTCCGCCGAGCCGAAGGCGATGAGCAGCACGCTCTCGACGGACCGCTGGCGCCGGACCATCTCCGCCACCTCCACCGCGAGCCGCTGGGTCTCGGGGATGATGTCCCAGCGCGCACTGAAGACGATCCGGCGAGTGGCCGGTGGCATGGACTGCAGCCCCAGCACGACGATGCTCTCGGTCGGGTGGAAGCCCAGCAGGTAGGGCACGGCGGCGGCGACATCCGCAGGATCGGAGAGCCGAAGCGTGGGAATCTCGGTCATGTCGATGAGCCTGGACGAACTCCGAAAGCGCCAACAGCCCTGTGGATAACTTGGCGAGTTATCCACAGGCGGGTTCGGCTGAGGCTCGCGCGGTTAGGCTCGCCCGGTGGATGGATTCGCCGTTATCGTGCTGGCCGGAGGGGCTGCCCGTCGGCTGGGCGGGCTGGTCAAGCCGCTGCTGCCGGTCGGCGGGACACCCATGCTGCTGCGGGTGCTGGGTGCGGCGGAGCAGGCGTCGCCCCGGGTCGTCGTCGGTCCGAGCTCGCTCGCCGCGGTGTTGCCGCCCGATGTGCTGTTGACCTGCGAGGATCCGCCCGGCGGGGGCCCGGTCGCCGGGATCGGGGCCGCCGTCGCCGGGCTGGACGGCGAGTGGGGAGGCGGGGAGGGTGCGGTTGGCGTACTCGCCGGGGATCTGCCCTTCGTCTCCGGCGCGACCCTCGACCTGCTGCGCGGCGCGCTGGCCGGAGCGCCCACGGCCGGGGTCGCGTTGCTGCTCGATCCCGGCGGGCGGCGGCAATCACTGCTTGGGGTGTGGCGGACGACCGCTTTGAGAGCAGCGCTCTCGGAGCTCGGCGAGCTCTCCGGACGTTCGCTGCGGGAGCTGCTGAGCGGGGTGGACGTGGTCGAGGTGCCCGCGCCGGCGGAGCTTCTGCCCAGCTATCTGGATTGCGACACTGACGAGGATTGGCAGCTCGCGAACCGGATGGGCAATTGATGCCCGGATGGAGGGACGAGGCCGGTCTACCGGGTCGGTAGGGTTGCGTTACTGATGAGGGAGGCAAACCGTGTCCGAACCCCACCTCTTGGACGAGCCCACCATGGCCGACCTGGCTGGCAAGGTCACCCAGGCCTGGCGTGACTTCGCCGAGGCGTTCGGGACCGCGCTGGCGGAGCTGCCGGCCGAGGCGGAGATCTACCTGACCGTCGACCCGACCGCCTACGGCACGGGCGAGGCCGTCTACTCGATCGCCGCCAACGCCGTCGAGGGCGGATCGCTGCTGGCGCTCGCGGTGGGCAACCTGCTGCTGCCCGAGGGCTACCGGCTCGATCGCGCCGCCGTCGCCGCCATGATCGAGCTCGGCTGGTCGCCGCCCGGTGTCATCGCGGGCTCCGGCGAGCACTTCGGCCGGTCCGTCGAGGTCGCCGCAGCGCCGCAGCTCGCGGCCGTGATCACCAGGACGCTCCGCGATGTGTACGGTGCACCGCACCCCGCGTTCGTGGTCTACGCCGCCCGTGACGCCGCCGATCAGCCCGTGACGATCCCGCAGCTCGGCACCGCCCGGCACGAGTCGGCCCTGGTGCAGCCCGACCCGGCGATGCTGCTGGAGGCCGCCTCCGACGACGGCACCGACCTGCCGGAGCAGGTCAAGACAGTCGTCGCAGCGATGCTCAAGACCACCCCGGACGAGCTGCCCGTCGACAAGGACGGCGACATCGGCATCCGGGCCGGTTCGGCGATGGTCTTCGTCCGGGTGCGGGAAAATCCGCCGCTCGTCGACGTCTTCTCGCCGCTGCTCACCGAGGTCGACCCGACCGAGGACCTCTTCGCGAAGCTCTCCGAGCTGACCAACCGGATGCCGATCGGCCGCCTCTACCTGACCGGCGGCACGGTCTGGGCGTCGATCCCGGTGATGGGCCGCAAGTTCCAGCCGACCCACCTGATGCTCGCCGTGCAGGTGATGACCGGGCTCGCCGACGAGCTCGACGACCGGCTGCACGGGGAGTTCGGCGGCAAGCGCTTCTTCAGCGACGGCGACAAGCCGGTCCTGCAGGAGTCCGAGCGCACCGGCATGTACCTGTAGCCGCTGCCCTACGGCACTGCAAAGGGGGCAACTCTTCAAGAGTTGTTGTTAAGGCCGGGCGGCCTGAAGCAACAACTCTTGAAGAGTTGCCCCCCTTCTAGTCGACCAGGCGGGACAGGACGATCATGCTGTGGGTGCTGGTGACGAAGGGCTCGGCGCGGAGGCGTTCCAGCGCCGCCTCGAGGTGCCCGATGTCGGCGGCCCGCAGGTGGACCAGCGCGTCCGCGCGACCCGAGACGGTGTAGGCGCCGACGACCTCCGGGTGCCGCTTCGCCGCGACCGCGATCTGCGCCGGTGTCGTCCGCCCCGTGCAGAAGAGCTCGACGAACGCCTCCGTGGTCCAGCCGACGGCGGCGGGATCGACGACCGCCGTGAACCCCTTGATGACCCCGCTGCTCCGGAGCCGGTCCACCCGGCGCTTGACCGCGGGTGCGGAGAGTGACACGACGGCGCCGATGTCGGCGTAGGACGAGCGGGCGTCCGCGGTGAGCAACGCAATGATTCGCTGGTCAACGTCGTCAAGCTGCAACATTTCGCCTCTCAGACGCAAGCGTTGCGGCTGTTCCCAGCCGTCGGTAGTCCCTACTGTAGGTGAACGTGATCTACCTGATGTGTCCGCCTGAGCACTTCACCGTCGACTACGTCATCAACCCCTGGATGGATGTCGAGACTCCCGTCGACCGGGAGCTTGCTCTCAAACAGTGGGACGATCTGCGGCGGGCCGTCGAGGACCTCGGCCATGTGGTGCATGTGCTGCCGGCCATGCCCGGCCTGCCCGACATGGTCTTCGCCGCCAACGGCGCCTTCTCGGTCGACGGCGTCGTCTACGGCGCGAAGTTCCGCTATCCGCAGCGCGCGGCCGAGGCCGACGCCCACCGGGCCTTCTACGAGCTGGCACCCGATTGGCGGTTCGTCTCGCCGACCCAGGTCAACGAGGGTGAGGGCGACTTCGCCTACGTTCCCGGCCGGGGTCTGATCCTCGCCGGCTACGGCTTCCGCACCGAACCCGCCGCGCACGCCGAGGCGCAGGAGGTGCTCGGTCGCCAGGTGCTCTCGCTGCGCCTCGTCGACCCGCGCTTCTACCACCTCGACACGGCGCTCGCGGTGCTGGACGAGCACCGGATCACCTACTACCCGGGTGCCTTCTCCGAGTCGTCACAGCGGCTGCTCGCCTCGCTCTTCCCGGATGCGGTGCTCGCTGACGAGGCCGATGCGCTCGCGTTCGCCCTCAACCTCGTCAGCGACGGCAAGAACGTGCTGATCAATGCCGACTCGGTGGCGTACGGCGAGAAGCTGTCGGCGGCCGGGTTCAGGCCGGTGCTGGTCGAGTTGGGCGAGCTCAAGCGGGGCGGCGGCAGCATCAAGTGCTGCA
This sequence comes from Allocatelliglobosispora scoriae, assembly GCF_014204945.1. Lineage (NCBI taxonomy): Bacteria > Bacillati > Actinomycetota > Actinomycetes > Micromonosporales > Micromonosporaceae > Allocatelliglobosispora > Allocatelliglobosispora scoriae. Next base: position 3,472,562 of record NZ_JACHMN010000002.1, on the reverse strand, counting down.
TCAACGAACTCCGCCAGGCGGTCTGACCCCGCCTGGCCCGTTGCAGCGAAGCGTGGCCTCCGCGAGCTGGGAGGCCACGCTTCGCCAACACGCGGCTAGAGGTACTGGCCGGTGCCCTGGGCCGTCGTGGTGCCACCGCCGGGGGTGAGACCGCCGGGAACGCTGCCCGACGGCAGGGCGGGCCGACCGCGCATCTGCTCCAGCTGGAGGCGGGCCGCCATCTGCTGCGCCACCAGCGTCGCCTGGATGCCGTGGAACAGGCCTTCGAGCCAGCCGACGAGCTGCGCCTGTGCGATCCGCAGCTCCGCCTCGCTCGGCGTGGAGTTGGCCTCGAAGGGCAGTGAGAGCCGCTCCAGCTCGTCGCGCAACTCCGGTGCGAGCCCGTCCTCCAACTCGGCGATCGAGCGGTGGTGGATCTCCTTGAGGCGGCGGCGGCCGGCCTCGTCCAGCGGCGCCTGGCGTACCTCCTCCAGCAATTGCTTGATCATGCTGCCGATCCGCATGACCTTCGCTGGCTGCTCGATGAGGCGAGACGGGTCGTCGAAGTCGCTTCCCGACGACACCTCGACGGTGCCGATCGGCTGGCCGTCCGGGCCCACCACCACGACCGTCTTCTCCTCGCCCTGCTCGTTAGTCCGCTCGGCTTCAGTCATGACCCCTCCGTCTTCCGATAACTCGCATCATGGGTACCACATCCCCCATACCCACCGGACATCGCCGAGTGACCGACGCGCCCTGCGGGGCTCCTCGCTGCGCTCGTCACTCCTCGTACCAGCGCGGGCCCAGCGCCAGGCCAGCGCTTTGATTGGGTAACAGTTCACAGCCTGCCATTGACGCCACCTGTACTACGCGGTAGAACGCCGGAGTGGGCCGCTCAGCGGTCCTTATCGCGCTTGGGAGGCAGAGTTGTCAGCAGGACAGGCGGGGGCGGCGTTCGGCCAACACGACGGTCGATTCGACCGCCGACGTGCGCTGCAGTTGTTCGGCGGGGCGGGACTCGCAGGGGCGCTCGCTGCGTGTTCGTCGACGGCGTCCGACAACCCCTACTCGGACCTCCCGGTCAGCATCGGCCTGCTGCTGCCCCAGACCGGCAGCCGCAAGGCCGTCGGCGACGAGCTGAAGAACGGTTTCGAGCTCTGGCTGGAGCAGCACAGCGGTCTGCTCGGCGGTCACCCCGCCCAGATCACCTACGCCGACGAGGGCGACACGACGGAGAAGGCCAAGGCTGCCGCCGACGACCTGCTCCGCCGCAACGTCCTCGCGATCTCCGGGGTGGCCGGGGACAACGCGATCCTGGAGATGCGCGACTCGATCGAGAAGGCGCACATCCCGCTGATCGGCTCCGGCAGCTCGCCGACCGCCCTGCGGTTGCAGACCCTGCTCTACATGTGGCACACGTCCTATGTGGGCACCGAGCCCGGCAAGGCGCTCGGCATCTACATGCACACCCTCGGCGGGGGCGTCTCCATGGTCGCCGCCAACAACGTCGCCGGCCGGGACTCCGTTGCCGGGTTCATCGAGGGCTGGGGCGGCGGCAGCGGTGCGAAGCTCGCCGATCCCTACTACCTCAACTCGGTCGAAGGCATCGACCAGGTCGTCAACAAGATCGCTAATAGCGGCAACGAGCTGGTCTTCTGCGGTCTCACCGGCCAGATGGCGATCGAGTTCGTCCGGGCGATGCGCAAGCGCGTGAAGGAGACGCGGTTCTACGCGCCCGGCTCGATGACCGAAGGCCCGTCGCTGGAGGCGTTCGGCTCTCTCGGCAAGGGCATCTTCACCGCCAGCAACTACTCCCCCCAGCTCTCCAACGCCGCCAACCTGGCGTTCTCGTCGAGCTACCGGGCGAAGCACTCGACGGCGCCGACGGCCTTCGCCGTGGCCGCGTGGGATGCCGCCGCGGTCCTCGACAAGGCGATCAAGGCGTGCCGGGACAAGGTGACCGCCGACGAGGTCAACCTCAAGGTCGGCGGCGTCGGCCTCGTCACCAGCCCGCGCGGGACCTTCCAGTTCAACCAGACCCGGACGCCGCAGCAGAAGTGGTACCTCCGCGAGGTCCGCAACGACGGCCCGGTGCTGGTCAACGCCCTCATCACCGAACTGGCCACCCTGGGCTGATCCGTCGGCGCGTCCCTGTGGGGCTCCTCGCTGCGCTCGTCACTCCTCGTGCCGACGCAGGAGAGCTCTACATCCAGCCCTGGGAACGAGCCGACTGGAGAGCCTCCATGCGGTTGCGGGCGCCCGTCTTGCCGATCACGGTGGAGAGGTAGTTGCGTACCGTGCTCTCCGACAGGTGCAGGCGAGCCGCGATGTCCGCGATCGTCGACCCGTCGGCGGCTGCGGCCAGCACCTCGCGTTCCCGGTCGGTGAGCGGATTGGGCCCGGCGGCGAGCGCAGCGGTCGCGAGCGCGGGGTCGACGACGCGCTCCCCGGCGAGCACGCGCCGGATCGCCGCCGCCAGCTCCTCCACGGGGCCGTCCTTGACGAGGAAGCCGCTGGCGCCCGCGTCCATCGCCCGCCGCAGGTAGCCGGGGCGGCCGAAGGTCGTCACGATCAGTACGCGGCAGGAGGGCAGCGCTGTTCGCAGCAGTGCCGCCGCATCGAGCCCCGACATCCCGGGCATCTCGATGTCGAGCAGCGCCACGTCGGGCCGGGCGGCAAGTGCTGCGGGGACCACCTCGTCACCCCGCTCGACCTGCGCGACGACCTCGATGTCGGCCTCCAGGTTGAGCAGCAGCGCCAGGGCGCCGCGCATCATGCCCTGGTCCTCGGCGAGCAGCACCCGGATCATTTGTCCTCCGCGTCATCGGTGGAGACGGGGACCACGGCGACGACCGTGAATCCCGGGTGCGCCACGGTCGTCAGCGTGCCGCCGATCGCGTTGAGCCGCTCGCGCAGCCCGCCGAGCCCGTGCCCGCCGACGCCGGCCGGACCGCCGACACCGTCGTCGCGCACCTCCAGGCGCCAGGACGAGCCGCGGGTCACCGTCACCATGCAGGTCGTGGCCCGGCTGTGCCGGATGATGTTGGTGCTCGCCTCGCGGACCACCCAGGCGAAGGCCTCGTCGACCGGGCCCGGCAGGTCGGGGCGGACATCGGAGGTGGTCGCGATTCCGGCATCGGCGAGGGCCACGGACGAATTCTCCAGCTCCACGGCGAAGGAGCGGACGCGGTAGCCCGCGACGGCCTCGCGTACCTCGGCGAGGGCCTGCCGCCCGATCGTCTCGATCTCTGCGGCGGCCTGGGCGGTGGCGACCGGGTCCCGATCGGCGAGGCGGCGGGCGACCTCGGCCTTGACCACGATCACCGAGAGGGTGTGCCCGAGCAGGTCGTGCAGGTCGCGGGCGAAGCGCAGCCGTTCCCGCTCGACGGCGGCGTCGGCGAGCGCCTCCCGGGTGACCCGCAGCTCCCGGATCAGCGAGATCATGCTGATGACGACGAGGACGAGGGCGCTCGCCATGACCGCGTTGAAGGCGAAGCTGCCGATGTCGTGGGCGGGTATGTCGAAGGTGCGTCCGATCCCGACGGTGACGGCGATGACGCCGAGCACCCAGATGCCGCCCCAGGGCAGCCGATAGGTGGCGGCTCCGGCCACCGCGACGTAGATCGACAGGCCCAGGACGCCGCCGTCGGGCTGGTGGGCGTACCCGATGGCGAGCGCGAGCGTGATCGCGGCGAGGGACCACAGCAGGATCAGATGCGTGCGGGGCGGCGCGACCGTGCATCGCGCGAAGGCGAGGTAAACGACGACCAGATAGAGCAATGAGAAGGCGACCAGGCCGATGCCTGCGAGCCAGGCGAGCGGCATCTTGCCGTCGTGCACGTCGCGGAAGGTGTCTATGAGCGGGTAGAGCCACAGCACCGCGAACGACATCCCGGCCAGCCGCCGCGGCAGGAGGCGGCGATCGGTGAGGGGGCGCCGCGGCTCGTCGGCGCCCCCGAACATGTTGAGGACGTGGTGGTTCATTTCTGCGCGGCTGACCTGCGGTAGGTGAGGCTCGCGAAGAGGGCGAAGACGACGGTCCAGCCGATCACGATCGCCACCCCCAGCATCGGGGGCGCCTGCTTGTCGAGCACGGACCAGCCGAACTCGGCGAACCGGTAGCTCGGCATCCACCGCGCCGCCGCGGCGAGGCCGCTGGGCATCATGTCGAGCGGGAGGAAGATGCCGCCGGCGAAGGCGAGCGTGAAGGTGATCAGGAAGCTGGCGGGCGGCGCCAGCTGCGGCGGCAGCAGGAAGCCGAGCGCGAGGCCGAGCAGGGCGAAGGGCGCGCTGCCCAGCCACATCAGCGCGACGAGCGAGATCCACTGGGTGGCGTCCATCTCGACGCCCTTGACCAGCCCGCCGATGAGGCTGACCACGATCACCGCGGGGATCGCGACGAGGGTGGCGGCGATCGCCTTGATCACGACGACCCGCAGCGGCGGCAGCGGCGTGATCCGGAGCTGCCGCAGCCAGCCGGACGAGCGCTCCTGGGAGACGCCGACCCCCGTGGAGAAGGTGCCGATCATCGCGCCGTACGCGGCCCACGCGACCATCAGGAAGGTCATGGTCTTGCGGGTCTCGGCCGCGTCGTCGGTCGAGTAGGCGGAGCTGGTGCCGAGGAAGATGATCACGGGCATGGCGATGGTGAAGATGATCAGGCGCGGCTCGCGGTACATCCGCCGCAGCTCGAACTTCAGGTAGGCGAGCATCATGGCTACTCCTTGCCGGCGCTGGTCAGGGTGAGGAACGCTTCTTCGAGTCCGGCACCGGCGATCTCCAGGTTGCCGAAGGAGTGCCCGCCCTGCACGAGGGCGCGCACGGTCGCGTCGGAGTCGCTGCAGCGCAGCCAGACCCGCCCGCCGCGAACGTCGGCCGAGGTCACCCCCGGCAGTGCCGCCAGGCCGTCGCCGCTCGCGCCTTCAAGATCGAAGCTGACGGTACGCCCACCGGCCACCTTCTTGATCTGCGCACCCGAGCCGTCGGCGATGATCCGGCCGCCCGCCATGACGATGACGCGATCGGCGAAGTCGTCGGCCTCCTCCAGGTAGTGCGTGGCGAACAGGACCGTCTTGCCGCCGTCGGTGAGGCGGCGCATCGATGCCCAGAAGGCCTGCCGACTCGCGACGTCCATGGCGGCGGTCGGTTCGTCCAGCACCAGCAGATCGGGGTTCCCCGCCAGCGCGAACGCGAACCGCACCCGCTGCGACTGCCCGCCCGACAGCTTGTCGACGCGCTGCTTGACGATCCCGGTGAGGTCGGCGGCGGCGAGGATCTCGGCTGTCGGCAACGGCGACGGGTAGAGCGCCCGGCAGAGCTCGATCAGCTCGCCGACGGTGGCGTTGGGGACGAATCCCCCCTCCTGCAGCATCGCACCGATCTTGCCACTCGTGACCGCCCGCGCCGGGGACATCCCGAAGACCTCGATGTCGCCGGCGTCGGGCGTGAAGAGCCCGAGCAGCATGTTGATCGTGGTCGACTTGCCCGCCCCGTTGGGACCGAGCAGCGCCACCGTCTCGCCCCGGCCGATGGTCAGGTCGACGTCGTTGACGGCGCGGATGGCACCGTAGCTCTTGACGACTCCGCTGAGTCTTACCGCATCACTCATGTCATCGACGCTACGGTGATCGCTCGTTCCGCAGCAGAGCGCACGATCCCGACTCCGGCAGGACAAATGTCCTACCCAAGATCACCCAAGATCGCCGCAACTCTTGAAGAGTCGGTCCTAAATCAGGCCGGCCAGCAGGCGGTCGAGGTAGGCGGCCACGCCGTCCTCGTCGTTGCTCGCCGCGACCTCGTCGGCGAGCTCGATCAGCTCCGGGTGGGCGTTGCCGACGGCGACCCGGTGGCCGGCCCATCGGAAGATCGGCACGTCGTTGAGCTGGTCCCCGAAGACGATCACCTCTTCCGGCTTGATGCCGAGGTGATCGGTGACGAGGGTGCAGCCGATCGCCTTGTCGACGTTGGGTGCGCAGATCTCCACGAAGCCCGGCCAGGCCTGGATCACCTCGATCGTCTCCGGTGCGACGATCTTGCGGGCCAGGTCGACCAGCTCGCCGCCGACCTCGGCATCCACCTGTAGGAACGCCTTGATCACCGGCCCGACCTCGAAGAGCTCCTCGCGGGTGTGCAGAGTGATCATGTCGGGGTAGGGCCAGTAGCTGTCCTCGCTCCACAGCGGCGCTTCATCCGCGTCGAGCACCTCGACAGTGACCTTGAGCGGACCGAACCGCTCCTCCAGTCCCGGCATGAGCGCGGCGAGCGCGCTCGACGGGAACCGGACATCGCGCATGGTGACCGGTGCGTCGCCGGTCAGGTCCAGCACGCGGCTGCCGCCGCCGAGGACGAAGTAGGCGGCGGAGGGTAGCTGGGATCGTGACGTCCCGGTGAGGCGCGGCCCTCGGCCGGTCGCGCCCACCACGGGAATGCCCGCCCTGCTGCAGCGCTCCATGACCTGATGCGTGTAGTCGGACACGGTGAAGTCGCTGCGGACAACGGTGCCATCGAGGTCGGTGACGACCATCTTCGGAAGCATGGCCGTCACCGTAACTCAGACGATCGGCGTCAGTAGATCCCGACCGCCCAGGTAGGGTTGGAGCGCCTTGGGCACCCGGACAGAGCCGTCTGCCTGCTGATGGTTCTCCAGGATCGCCACGAGCATCCGGGTCGTCGCGAGCGTGCCGTTGAGCGTCGCGACCGCCTGCGTCTTTCCGTCGGCATCCCGATAGCGGGTGTTGAGGCGCCGCCCCTGGAAGGTCGTGCAGTTGGACGAGCTCGTGACCTCGCGATATCTCCCCTGCGACGGCACCCACGCCTCACAGTCGTATTTCCGCGCCGCCGACGAACCGAGGTCGCCGGCCGCCACGTCGATCACGCGGTAGGGCAGCTCCAGCTTGGCGAGGAGCTCCTCCTCCCACGCGAGCAGCCGCAGGTGCTCGTCGTGAGCGTCCTCCGGCGCGCAGTAGGAGAACATCTCCACCTTGTTGAACTGGTGCACGCGGATGATGCCCCGGGTGTCCTTGCCGTAGCTGCCGGCCTCGCGGCGGAAGCAGGTCGACCAGCCCGCATAACGCTTCGGGCCGTTGAGCTGCAGGATCTCGTCCTTGTGATAGGCCGCGAGCGGCACCTCGCTCGTGCCGACCAGGTAGAGGTCGTCGGCGGGCAGGTAGTAGATCTCGCTCGCGTGGGCGCCGAGGAACCCGGTGCCCTCCATCGACTCCGGCTTGACCAGCACCGGCGGGGTCATCGGCGTGAAACCGGCGTCCACAGCCTGCCAGAAGCCGAGCTGCAGCAGCGCCAGCTCCAGCATCGAGCCGACGCCGGTGAGGAAGTAGAACCGCGAACCTGACACCTTGGCACCGCGCTCGGTGTCGATCGCGCCGAGCAGCTCGCCGAGGGCGAGGTGATCCCTGGGATCGGCGAGCTCCGGCTTGGTGCCGACCTCGCGCAGCACGATGTAGTCGTCCTCGCCGCCGGCCGGCGCACCCTCCTCGATGAGGTTGGGCAGCCCCAGCTGTGCCGCGTGCAGCTCCGCCTCGGCCTCGGTGACGGCGGTCTCCGCCGCCTTCACCTCGTCGGCGAGGGTCTTGGTGCGCTCCAGCAGCGCGGCGCGCTCATCACCCTTGGCCTGGGGAATCTGCTTGCCGAGGGTCTTCTGCTCGGCGCGCAGCGCCTCGAATCGACCCACCGCCGCGCGTCGCGCCTCGTCCGCGCTCAGCAGGCGGTCCACGGACGACTCGGCGTCGCCTCGGGCACGCTGGCTGGCACGGAACAGGTCCGGGTCGTCCCGGAGCAGGCGAAGGTCAATCATGCCCATCAGGGTACGGGAGCCCCGGCCGGACCTTCACCCCGATATCACCCGACGCGATGCTCCCCTGAGGATGAGCTAGGCGGGTGCGGGCCACTCGGAGGCAGCCATCCGGGCGATGACGATCGAGATCAACACCAGCCCCAGGCCGGCGGCGGCGAACGCGACACCCTCCTCGTTGGCGGAGACCGCCAGCAGTGCTCCCGTCGCGGGCAGCAGGCCCCACGACAGCGCGCCCGCGTTCTTCCGCCCGCCTGGCGTACCGGCGATGGCGAGCGTGGCCACCCCGAACAGCAGCACGACGGCGGCGAGGTAGGCGGTTACCGCCGGTTCGTCATCGTGGATGAAGCTGCGGTCCCCGGCCCAGGAGACGCCGGTGAGAACGGCACCGGCGGCGAGGGCCACCCAGGCGAGAACCGACTGCTTCACGTCGTCGGCCTTCGGGGCTACAGCCAGGGTCAACCTGCTTTCACTGTCATGTCGATGACCTCGATGCCCTCGCCGTAGCGGGGCTCGTCATCGTCGAACTCGTCGTAGTCGTCGATCGTCCGCAGCGGACGCGTCTCGTCACTGGACCGGGCGAGGAAGAGGCCCAGCCCGGCCAGCACGGCCGCACTGACACCGAACCAGCCGCCCGACTCGGTGCGGATCTCGATGTTGGCGTCGGAACCGATCAGGATGCCGTAATAGAACCCGGCGGTGCTCGCCTGACCGAGGTGGTAGACGAGGATGCCCCCGATCGCGGCGGTCGCACCGGCGAGGCCGAGGCCGAGCAGGCGGGCGGTGTGGCGTACCCCCGGGGATCCGAAGAGCGCGACCACCGCGGCCGCGACCAGTGCGATCAGCCCGACCATGAAGGCGGTTCCGATCGTGCCCGCGACGACGATCGTGCTGGTGAGCTCCTCGACCTGACCCGGATTGTCACTGTCCGGCCGGAGGATCGTCGTCTGCCACGGCTTGATCAGGGAGATCACGGCCGAGATCGCGCCCAGCGCCACGATCACCGCGGGGATCTGGTCGAGAGATCGGGGCCACTCGGTGGGCGTCGGCTCCGCGCTCGACTCCATGACGTCAACGGGGGTGGTCATGGCCGGAAGACTACCGACCAACGACCACCCCCGTGGGGCAGGTTTTGTCAGCCGCCGAGCAGGCCGCCGAGCACACCGCCGCCGCCACCGGCACCGGCCTGCTGGCCGGAGCCCTGGCCGCCGAGGAAGCCGCCCGGAGGCTGCTCCGAGGGCTGGACGACGACGAAGCCCTGACCGGCGAAGCTCATGGTGAAGGCCTCACCCGTGCTGCGGCCCAGCAGCGTGCCGAGACCCATCTGGTCGGCGCGGTGGTAACCGGTCTGCAGCCCGGCCGACCAGCAGATCGCGGCCTGCGGGTCGACGTAGGTCGGCTGGTCCACGGTGAGCACGACGGGCGGGCCCGCGGTGGTCACGGCGATCCGGCCGCCGCCGGTGAAGACGCAGTTGAAAAGGCCCGAGTTGGACATCATGCCGACGCCCTGGACCATCTTGATGTCGTAGTTGAGCGTCGAGTCGAAGGCGAGCACGTTCGATCCGTTGATCGACAGTGCGTCACCGGGCTCGAGGTCGATGAGGTGGATGTCGGCGGCACCATCGGCGAGGAAGACGTCGCCTCGGCCGGTCAGCTTCATCAGCGGGACACCCTCGCCGGTGAGCGCCTTCTTGATGAACTTGCCGATGCCACCGGAACCTTGAGCCGCGAAGGTGACCTGGCCCTGGTAGGCGACCATGGACCCGGTCCGGGCCATCACCTCGCCGTTGAGTTCGACCTTCAGCATCTTGGAGTTCTGCAGCCGAAGCCCGGGCTGGGTCGACTCCTTCTCCAGATTCTCGGCCGCGAAGAGCGCACTGCGCATGGGGGTGCTCCTTGTGACGGTACTTCGTGCGGGAGAAAACAAGTGCAGGCAAGCATGCGCCTGCTGTGCCCGGCAAGAGTAGATCCGCTGTGCAAATGACTGTGTCGCACACGCGACTCGGCGCCGGGGACACGCGTCCGGTGACAGAGCGCACCGCTTCGGTCACCGGAGCAGCCTGAACGACGATTGTGGAGCGTGCGGGGCGTGGCTTGGCTGGATGTCTGCTCGTCAACCAGCTTCCAGGAGGCCACTCGTGCGCCGTCCGCTCCCCCTCGTACTGGTGCCGATCCTCGTCGGTGCACTGCTCCACGCGCCCGCCGCCTACGCCGCCCCGCCAGCCGGCCCGGCCTCGGTCACCGCAGGTGTGGAGGGGCTGAACCTCAGCGTCGACTGGACTCCGCCCGCCGATGCGACGGGCGTGACCGGATACCGCCTCACCACGGTTCCCGCAGGTCCAGCCCTGGAGGTGCCGGTCGGGACCGATCACGCGGTGCTCACCGGTGCCCGGCCCAACACCGCCTATTCGGTACGCGTGAGCTCCCTCGCCGGGGCCGAGGAGTCCGCGCCGACGACCGCCGGTCAGCAGGTCAGCACTGCGGCGCCGGGCGGGTCGCTGCACGGGATCACACCGACGCGCCTGCTCGACACCCGCAGCGGTCTCGGTGCCCCGAAGGGCCCGACACAGCAGGTCTCGCTGCTCGTCACGGGTGGCGCCCCCGAAGGGGGATCGGTCGTCCTCAACGTGACGGTGACCGCGCCCGCCGCCGCCGGCTACCTCACCGCATACCCCGACGGGATCGCGCGGCCCACCTCGTCCAACCTCAACTTCGCCGGTGGCCAGACCCTCGCCAACCTGGTCGTCGTACCGATCGGGGCCGGCGGACGGGTGATCCTCTACTCCTCCGCGCCGACCCAGCTCATCGCCGACATGGCCGGCTGGTTCACGACTCCCGCGCAGGCCTCGCCGTCGGCCGGGCTCTTCCACGGGATCAATCCGGCCCGGCTGATGGACACCCGCGAGGAGCTCGGCGGCTCCACCCCGGCGCTGGGTGAGACCGTGGAGCTGCAGGTCACCGGCGAGGGCGGTGTCCCCGCCGAGGGGGTCGCCGCCGTGGTGCTCAACCTCGTCGCGGCCGGTCCGCTCGGCGCCGGCTACGTCACCGTCTTCCCCACCGGTGCACCCCGGCCGACCGCGTCGACCCTCAACTTCGCCGCCCGGCAGGTCGTCGCCAACCGGATCATCGTGCCGGTCGGGACCGACGGCAAGGTCAGCTTCTTCAACCAGGCGGAGTGGACGCCGCTCGTCGTGGACGTGGCGGGCTGGTTCACCGACGGCTCCGACCCCGCGAGCGGCGGCTCCTATCTCGCCGGGGTCACCCCGACCCGGATCGTCGACACCAGGTCGGGTCTGGGAGCACCCAAGGCACCGATCGGGCCCGCTGCCACGCTGCCCGTGACGATCGCCGGGAAGGCGGGGCTGCCGTCGGCATCCGCCGCTACGCCGCCCAGCGGGGTCATCGCCTCGATCACCGCGATCGCGCCGACGGCGGCGGGGTATTTCACGGCGTACCCCTCGCTGACCGCGAGGCCGACCGCGTCGGACCTGAACTTCGCCGCGGGCGCGACCGTCCCGACCCTGGCCGTGACGCCGCTGGGCGTCGACGGCGACCTGATGATCTACAACCAGGCGGGCAGCACCCACGTCATCGTCGACATCGTCGGCTACTTCGTCGGCGACACCGCGATCCCCTCCACCACCCACGACCCGGCGCCGGGCGCGGTGACCCAGGTCGACGGCGCACCCGGCGGCGACCAGGTGGTGACGCTGGCTCCGGCCGCCGCCGTCCCCGAGATCGGCGAGGTGATCGCGGAGGGCGCGACCGCAGCGGCCCCCGACGGCCTGCTGGTACGCGTCACCGCCGCGAGCACCGACGGCGCGGGCAACCACGTTCTCGAGACCGAGCCCGCGACGATGCAGGAGGCCTTCGGCAACGGGCACTTCGCGATCTCGGCCCAGCTCTCCGACGCCGACGTGCAGACCTTCGGCTCGGCGAAGACCCTCGGGCCGGACCTGCTGCGCCGCCGGTTGAGCGGTGACGCGCCGATCACCTCGGTGAGCCAGCCCATCGGCAAGGTCCTCACCTGCGGCGGTGGCGGGCAGATCAGCGTCACCGGCAGCCTGAGCGTCACCCCGTCGTTCAACATCTCCGTCGACTGGGGCTGGCTCTCGATCAAGTCGGTGAGCTTCACCGGCACGCTCGCCGAGGACGCCTCGCTGGTGGCGACCGCGCAGGCCGCCGCGAACTGCAGCGTCGGCCCGGTGGCGCTGCTGCCGGCGCCGGTGCGCTTCGCACCGATCACCTTCTCGGTCGGCCCGGTGCCCGTCGTCATCACCCCGCAGCTGCAGTTCTACCTCTCCGCCCAGGGCAACGTGACCGCGCAGATCACCGCGTCGGCGGTCCAGCACGCCTCCGGGACGCTGGGCCTGCGCTGGGACGGCGGCCTGCACCCGATCGCGGCGACGAGCAGCACCTTCACCTACGACCCGCCCTCGGCGTCGGTGGTCGGCACGGTCACGGCGAAGGTCGGCCCCCGCCTCGAACTCTTCCTCTACGGCGTGGCCGGTCCCTACCTCACCGCCACGGCCGGGGTGAAGCTGACGGTCAACCCGGCCGCGACACCGGCCTGGTCGCTGACGGGCAGCCTCGACGCGGGCGCCGGGATCACCCTGCCCGCCTTCGACTTCGACAAGAGCAACCCGTCGATCCTGCACTTCGAGAAGGTCATCGCCCACGCACCCTGGCCGCAGCACCTCTACCTGGTCCAGTGCGTGACCGCCGACTGCTACACCACGCTGAAACTGGTCCGGGCCAACGATGACGGCACCGGCGTGACGCAGATCGGCGGCACCTTCGGCGGCGGCGGTCTGGGTCTCGCGGTGAACCCGGCCGGCACCGAGGTCGTCTTCAACAAGGCCGGCACCGGTACCGACTACGCGATGTCGCTCTACGCCCGCAACATCGCCACCGGCGTGGACCGGCGGCTCACCTCGCAGGACCTCTCCTGCCCCGACATCGGCACCAACGACATGTGGCCGGTCTGGTCGCCCAACGGTCAGACGATCTCCTTCCAGCGCAGCAGCAGCTTCGGCTGGTCGAGCTGCCCGTCGGACGGCGTCTACACCGTGCCCGCTGCGGGCGGCGCGGTCACGAAGGTCAGCGGCCTCACCCGGGCCGACAGCCCGCCGTCGTGGAACCCGTCGACCTCCCGCTGGGCGATCAGCCGCAGCGCCACCACCTCGTCGCTCTTCACCACCAACACCAACGGCACCGGCAAGCAGACGCTCTACACCCAGCCGCCGAACGGCGCCGGCCTCGGCTTCCCGGTCTGGTCGCCCGACGGCGGCACCATCGCGGTCGGGTCCGGTGACGGATACATCTACGGGTACGCCCCCGGTGGCGGCCGGCAGTGGGCCATGCGGCCGCCCGGATACACGGGTTCCGGCTGGTTCTCCTGGTCCCGGGACTCCGAGACGCTCTTCTACATGCAGTACAACGGCAACACCAAGCTGCTCTACCGCGTGGCGGCCGGCAACGCCGGGCAGATCAGCACCATCGCGTTCAGCCTGCCGATCAAATACCACACGCTGGGGCTCTGACTGCCGTCACGTTTTGCAGCAAAGCGTGGCCATTTCGCTGCGCGAGGCCACGCTTTGCTGCAAAACGTAGGGTCAGTCCCAGCCGAGCTGGTGCAGGCGGGCGTCGTCGATGCCGAAGTGGTGCGCGATCTCGTGCACGACCGTCACCGAGACCTCGTCGATGACGTCCTCCTCCGTGTCGCAGATGCGCAGCGTCGGATTGCGGAAGATCGTGATCCGGTCGGGCAGGACACCGGCGTAATCCCAGCCCCGGTCCGTGAGCGCGTGCCCCTCGTAGAGCCCGAGCAACTCGCCCTCACCGGGCGGCGACTCCTCCTCGATCAGGATCACCACGTTGTTGAGCAGTGCCATCAGCTCGCCCGGGACCTCGTCGAGGGCATCGGAGACGAGCTCCTCGAAGCGTTCCCGGGTCATCTCGATGGCCATGGGTCAGTGGCCCCCGGCTCGGACCCGCGACAGCCAGGCCGCCGAGTCCGCGTAATCCACGTCGGAGAGCCCGGCCGGCGACGCCACCGGCGGCTCCGTGCCGGTCGGCACCGCACGCGGGTAACTGCCGAGGAACCGCACGTCCGCACAGATGCGGCGAAGCCCGGCGAGCGCCTCACCGACCCGGGCGTCGGCGACGTGGCCCGCGCAGTCGAGGAAGAAGACGTAGCGGCCGAGCCGTTCACCCGTGGGGCGCGACTCGATCCGGGTCAGGTTGACCCCGCGCACCGTGAACTGGGTCAGGACCTCCAGCAGCGCGCCGACCCGGTCATGGGCGATGTAGACCGCCAGCGAGGTCAGGTCGTCGCCCGTCGGTGCGGGCGGTGTCCCCGGCCGCGACACCAGCGCGAAGCGGGTCATCCCGTCCGGATGATCGGCGATCTTGTCCGCGAGCAGCGAGATGCGGTAGCGCCCGACCGCGATCGGTGCGCAGATCGCCGCATCGACCACGCCCGAGGCGGCGTCCTGGGCGGCAGTGGCGTTGGAGAGCACGTCGATCACGGTGGCGTCGGGCAGGTGCGCCCGCAGCCAGCGGCGGCACTGCGCGCTCGCCTGCGGGTGCGCGGCGACGCTGCGGACCAGGTCCAGCCGGATCTCCGGCCGCGCGGCCAGCACGAACTCGACCGGGATCACCACCTCGCGTGTGATCACCAGCGGCTCGCCGTTGGCGAGCTCGTCCAGCGTCACGCCGACCTGGCCGCCGACCGAGTTCTCGATCGGGACCAGCGCCGCGTCGGCGTCGCCGTCGCGCACGGCGTCCAGCGCCTCCGGCACGCTTCGCGCAGGCTTGCGGATCCCGCGCTCAGCAGCGGGAATCGTCAGCAGGGCCTGCTCGGTGAAGGTGCTCTCCGGGCCGAGATAAACAAAACGCGTGGGAGGTACGCCGGGCATAACGCTGAGGCTATCCGATCAGCAGCGAGCCGCTGAGATGATCCCGACCGGGGCGTGTGTGCGTACGTCGACGGAGCAGACATTCGTGCCGGCCGTGACCAGCTTCAACGCCGTCGGCGCTCCCTGCGTCACGACCTGCAGCGGGTCCTTGCCGGTGACCGTGAGGATCGTGTACTGCCAGGTGCCCGCGCAGAGCGGACCCATCGGCACCGCGATCACGCCGGTCTTGGGCAGCAGCTTCGTCTTGGCCCGCAGCATCGCGATCACCTGATCACCGCTCGGCCGCCCCAGGCACGCCACCGCGTAGTTCTCCGCGAACGTCGCCTCCGCCCCCGGCGTCGTCGCGCTCGGCAGCGGCAGCGGGATCACCGGCCGCCCCGTGGTCGGCGCGGTCGACGGGCTGGGCACGGGCACGCCGGGCTTCGGCTCCAACTCGGGCGGCACACCGCAGCCGACGAGGGTCAGGGCGAGCGCGGACGCGAGCAGGGTGAGCGTGAGGGGTCGTCGCACCGTTGAAGAATGCCACTCCGACACGCCCAACCACGCCCCGTGCCGACGATGGTTACCCGAAAGCGACCCCGCAGGACCCGGTTACAGGTTTGTGACCCGGTGCCCGGCCGCCGTCAACGCGGCCACGGCCTCGGCCAACCGCACCGACGGGACCAGCACGTAGTCCGTGTCGTAGGTCGAGAACGCGAAGATGTTGACCCGGGCCTCCGCCAGCGGCGACGCCACCGAGGCCAGGATTCCCGTGAGTGCCAGGTCCAGCGGCCCCGCCACCCGCAGGCACCGCCAGCCCGTCTCCACCACGGCACCGGCGGGTGCCAGGTCGGCCCGGCAGATCACCGAGGTCTCGGCGGGCGTCCACGTGATGGAGGTCAGCGGCGCGGACCGCTCATCCCCCGCAGCAGACCGAGCCCGAGCCCCTGGCCGGGACGAATCCGGCAGCAACTCCGCAGGAACCGGTGAACCCGCAGGCAGCCGGCACACTGCGTACGGCTCGGGTAACAGGTCAAGGTGGAGCATGCGTCAAACCCTACGCAGTGACGTTTACATCCGTCGCATTTTGGAGTCCTGCCTCACAGGCGTGGGGTGTGGCCGCGGTGGGTTCTGGGGTCGATCGCCGCCCACAACCCGGTCCACCCACCCAGCGGCAGCGGAGGAATCAGATCTCACACAGGAAGGTCAGCGACCCAACGGCGGCATCGTCCTGGCGCACGGGAGTGGAGATGGCGTCCAGAGTGCGCGTGGTGGTGTCCTGGTCGACGCAGCGGACCCGGATCAGGCCCCGGGCCAGGCGGCCGGACGCGATCGCCAGTAGCGGCGGGATCAGGTCTCGTTCGGCGTCGGGGAGATCGATGCCGGCTGCCGTGAAGTCGATCAGGCGGAGCGCGTCGTGCAGCCGGCCGCCCAGGGAGGAATTCCGCAGGCAGAGGAGCCTGGCGCAGCTCGCGGTGTATGCCACGATCTGCGCCTCGGCGTCGATGATCAGTGCTGCCTCGCCGGCGTTGACGAGGGCCGTGGCCCATCGTTCGAGGGCGGGTTCGGCGGCTCCCGTACCGGCATGAAACCCGGTCGGCGAGAGTGAGAGCTCGACATGTGTCATCACGCCTCCCGGGGTCCTGTCACTGGTCGCACGCTACTCGGGGGTCGCGTGCTTGTCACCTTCCGGTTACCCTTCGCCTACCCTTGCGGGGCGGAGGTCCCTTCGGGGTACCACGTATAGGGCTGATACGGCTCATTCACCCAGGTCCATGGGCTTCTGGCCACTTCGGACAGCTTTTCGGCGGTAACGGCGGAGATCCGCCTGCCGCCCGCGGAGAGCACCCGGTCGAGCTCGCGGTAGGACGTGATGATGCAGTCCTTGGGCAGGCCGTAGACGGTGATGAGCCCTCTGCCGACGAGCGCGAGGACCGGAACCACCGGGATGGTGAGGCCGACGGCTGCCGAGAGCGCCTTGCTGGCTCGCCGCGCATCCTTGCGGGCGGCCGGGACGAGCGCCGGTCGGCGTCCGCTGATCTGGACCACGTCGCCGGAGATCAGCACCTTCTTGGAGCCGTGGTCGGCGACGCTGACGGAGAAGATGCCGCCGGGACCGATGGCGAGGAAGCCGGCGTGGTCGGCCTCGTTGTTCACCCGGCGAGCGGCTGCGGGGTCGGCGGTGACCGGCCGGACCGAGTGGGGCCACTCGATCACGTGCCACTCCGCGCCGAGGTTCTCGAGGCGGCGGCCCGCGCGGGCGCCCGCCGCCTCGAGGCGACGCGTCTCCTTGCTCTCACGCCGGCGCCGTGCCCACTCCAGCGGGTTCATGCGCAGCGCTTCCAACGATGAGTTGCCCGGCGATGGGCCATCAACGGGCAACGGCATAGGACGGAT
The DNA here is from genome assembly GCF_014204945.1 of Allocatelliglobosispora scoriae. NCBI lineage: Bacteria > Bacillati > Actinomycetota > Actinomycetes > Micromonosporales > Micromonosporaceae > Allocatelliglobosispora > Allocatelliglobosispora scoriae. The sequence goes on along the minus strand of NZ_JACHMN010000002.1, from coordinate 3,455,480 downwards.
CGGGAACGTCGTCATCGTGTGCCTCCGGCCTCCCGGGTCGATGCACAAATTGAGTTGGTGCCGTCACCCTACGTGAAGTAGCGTGATCGAAGTTAGGGGTACCTCACGGAGTGACGCATGAGTGAACTTCGATGAATCAGACGTTCTGTGTCCAGAACGGACAGATCACCGCAGAGTGAGCTGCCGACTGAGCAGGCCCTGCTTCGCCCGGCGCGCATCGGGGTCCAGCGGGCCGGTCTCGGCGAGCACCGCCGCGTAGCGCTGGGTGAACGCCTCGAACGGCTCCTCCCACGACTCCGCCGCGTCGTCGGCGGGCAGGTCCCAGACCGGCACAAGGCGGCCGTGAGCACGGAACATGCCCGCGAACCGGGTCTGCTCACCGAGCTTCAGCTCGCCACGGGCGTGCAGCCGGGACAGGGTGTCCATTGCGGACTCCTCGCCATCGGGCAGCACCCAGCGGATGTGAGCCTTCTCACCCATCCGAGTCCAGTACGCGGCCTTGGCGGCATTCAGCTTCGTCGTCGGTGTGATCGCGGAGTTCGCGGAGTCGAGCGAAGCGCGCACACCCGGGTCGTCGTCCTGGCCCTCGTCCAGCCAGAAGCCGAACGTGTCCTGCATCGTGATCTCCAGCGGCCCGTCCGCGAGCACGTCTGCGAGCCGCTCACCCTCGCCGGCCAGGGCCGGAACGGCGACGGGCTGCCCCGGCGCGCTCTCCAGGGCGCTCAGGATCGCGACGGCGAGGTCCCGGTTGACGTCGCCGGACTGCACGTGGCGCTGCAGGCCGAGCATGATCCGACCGTCCTGCTTGACCATGGCGGGCCACGCCATCGGCAGGATCGTCGCGAGCAGGATGTCACGCTCGCCGTACTTCTCGACGAGGGTGGGGTGCAGCCGCAGCGGCGCCGTCGCGGCCGGGACCAGCTCGCGAAGTGCGATCCACTCCGGCTCGTCGGCCAGCCCCGCGAAGGGGACCGGCACGTAGACGTCACGGATCTTGGCGGCCTTAGGCTCGCGATTCTTCTTGCTCACGGAGACCCACCTTAGTGCCTCCCGCGCGTTCAGCTTCTCCCCTGTCACGTTTTGCAGCAAAGCGTGGTCTCGCGAAGCGAGATGGCCACGCTTTGCTGCAAAACGTGACAGGGTCAGCGTTCTAGGATCGCGACGACGCCCTGGCCACCGGCTGCGCAGATGGAGATCAGGCCACGGCCGCTGCCCCTGGTGGCGAGCAGCTTCGCCAGGGTGGCGACGATGCGCCCGCCGGTCGCCGCGAACGGGTGGCCGGCCGCGAGCGAGCTGCCGTTCACGTTGAGCCGGGCTCGATCGATGCTGCCGAACGGGGCGTCGAGGCCCAGCCGCTCCCGGCAGAACTCGGCCGACTCCCACGCGGCGAGCGTCGCCAGCACCTGGGATGCGAAAGCCTCGTGGATCTCGAAATAGTCGAAGTCCGCCAGGGTCAGCCCGTTGCGGGCCAGCAGCGTCGGCACGGCGTAGACCGGGGCCATCAGCAGGCCGTCCTGGTAGGCCGCACCCGGCGTGAAGTCCACGGCCGAGGTCTGCGCGTCGACCAGGTACGCCTGCACCGGCAGCCCGCGCTCGGCGGCCCACTCGTCGGTGCCGAGCAGCACCGTCGCGGCCCCGTCGGTGAGCGGGGTGGAGTTGCCCGCGGTCATCGTCGCGCCGAAGATGGGCTTGAGGCTGCCCAGCTTCTCCAGCGAGGAGTCCGGGCGCAGGTTCTGGTCCCGGCTCAGCCCGAGGAACGGCGTCACCAGGTCGTCCATGAACCCCGACTCGTAGGCGGCGGCGAGCTTGCGGTGCGAGTCGAGGGCGAGGACATCCTGGTCCTCGCGGGTGACCCCCCACAGCTCGGCGGTGACCGCGGCGTGCTCGCCCATCGACATACCCGTACGCGGTTCGGCGTTGCGCGGCAGCTCCGGCCGGAATGCCTGGGTGGGCCGCAGTTTCAGGGCCGCCTTCAACCGGTCACCGGTGGAGCGGGCGGCGGAGAGCTCGATCAGCGCCTTGCGCATCTGCTCGTTGAGGGCGAGAGGCGCGTCGCTGGTGGTGTCGACGCCGCCGCCGATCCCGGAGTCGATCTGCCCGAGGGCGATCTTGTTGGCGATGCCGACGATCGCGGCGAGGCCGGTGCCGCAGGCCTGCTGGACGTCGAGCCCCGGCGTACGGGAGTCGAGTGTGGAACCGAGAACCGTCTCACGGGTCAGGTTGAAGTCCCGGCTGTGCTTGAGGACCGCACCGGCCGCCACCTCGCCGAGCTGCACGCCGGCCAGCCCGAACCGGGCCACGAGACCATCGAGCGCGGCGGTCAGCATGTCCTGGTTGGAAGCGCGCGCGTAGCGTCCGTTCTGCCGCGCGAACGGAATCCGATTGCCACCGATGATCCCCACCCGGCGGGTCTGCATGTTCATGGGTTGACCCTAACTTACTCGCGCGTAATATACGACTCATGTCGGACCGCTATGCATCATTCGCCCGCAGTGGCGCTGGAAAAGCACTGGTCAAGCGCCTCGGTCTGCCCGACCCGCCGAAGCTGCGCCGCTACCGCGAGGGTTCGGCATTGATTGAAGGACCGGTTCTCGTCGCCGGGTCCGGGCGGCTCGCCGAGGGGCTGGCGGCCGTCCTGCCGACGGGTACGGTCGAGGTGGTCGCGGGTGCCCGGCTCGGTGCGCTGATCATCGACGCGACCAGCATCGTGAAAATCGCCGACCTGCGTGAACTCTACGAAATCGGGCATCCCCACGCCCGTTCACTCATGCCGTCCGGCCGGGTCATCGTGCTCGGCGCAGTGCCCCTCGCCGCGCAGTCCGGCGAGGACTACGAGGCCGCTGTGGTCGCGCAGGCGCTCGAAGGGTTCACCCGCAGCGTGGGCAAGGAGTTCGGGCGGGGCTCCACCGCGCAGCTGGTACGCGTCGCGGCCGACGCCGGTGTCGACGAGGTGCGCTCCACCATCGAGTTCCTGCTCTCGGGGAAGTCCGCCTACGTCTCGGGCCAGGTGATCACTGTGGGAGCCGCCGAGGTCGGCACCGACTCGGATCTCAGCGGGAAGATCGCGCTGGTCACGGGGGCTGCCCGGGGGATCGGGGCAGCCATCGCACGGACTCTCGCCCGGGACGGAGCCCACGTGGTCTGCCTCGACGTGCCGGCGGCGGGTGACGCGCTGGCAGTCGTCGCCAACGAGGTGCGCGGGTCGGCGTACCAACTGGATCTGAACTCCGAAGGCGCGGCCTCGCGCCTCGTCGACCACCTGAAGTCGCGCCACGGCCGAGTGGATGTCGTCGTGCACAACGCTGGCATCACCCGCGACAAGACCCTCGGCAAGATGAGCCCCGAGCAGTGGGACCAGGTGCTCGGCGTCAACCTCGCCGCACCCGTCGAGGTGACCCGGGCCCTGCTGGCGGCCGAGCTGATCCCGTCGGGTGGCCGGGTCATCGGCGTCGCATCGATCGCGGGCATCGCGGGCAACCGGGGACAGACCAACTACGCCGCGTCGAAGGCCGGGATCATCGGCTGGGTCCGAGCCCTCGCGCCCGCCCTCGCCGCGCAGGGCATCACGGTCAACGCGGTGGCGCCGGGCTTCATCGAGACCGCGATGACGGCGAAGATGCCGATGGTGACGCGGGAGGCCGGCCGCCGGATGAACTCGCTCGCCCAGGGCGGCCTGCCGATCGACGTCGCCGAGACGATCGCCTGGTTCGCGGCGCCGGGTGCGGCCGGTGTCACCGGCAACGTCGTGCGGGTCTGCGGCCAGATGCTGCTGGGAGCCTGAGGTGTACGCCAAGGCGGTCCTCGGCCTGCTGCCCCGCTCGCGCCCGGCAGAGCTGCCGTCCACCGTGCTGACCACCGCGATCACCGTGGACCGGGCGCACCTGGCCCGCTACAACGAGGTCTGCGGCTTCCGCCACGGGGACATCCTGCCGGCGACCTATCCGCACGTCCTGGGTTTCGCGGCGATGATGCGGCTCATGACCGGCTGGGACTTCCCGTTTCCGGTGGTGGGCCTCGTTCACATCGCCAACAGGATCACCCAGGTGCGGCCGATCCGGGCCGATGAACCGCTGGAACTCAGCGTGCACGCCGCCGACCTGCGCCCGCACCGGCGCGGGCGTCAGTTCGACATCGTGATGACCGGGACCGTCGACGGCGAGGAGGTGTGGCGCGAGGTCTCGACCAACCTCCGCCGCGGCTCGTCCCCGTCAACCGTTTCGGCGGGGGGCGACGCCTCGACGGAGTCGGAGTCGGAGCGCGGGTCGGAGCGCGAGTTGCCCGCGGCGCAGGCGTTCTGGCGGGTGGCGCGGTCCGATGCCGACGCCTATGCCGAGGTCTCCGGCGATCGGAATCCGATTCACACGTCCTACCTGGGCGCGCGGCTGCTGGGCTTTCCCCGGCCGATCGCCCACGGCATGTGGACCAAGGCCCGGCTGCTCGCCGCTCTCGCCGGCCACCTGCCGGAGTCGTTCACGGTCGACGTGGCCTTCAAGGCGCCGATCCTGCTGCCGGCGAAGGTCGGCTTCGCTGTTCCGGACGGCCGTGACTTGATCGTCTTCGGCAAGCGTCCGCATCTGGTCGGCACTCTCCGTTAGCGCGTTCGGCCGGCAACCCCGGGGGGTCGGATGAGTGTGCGCGATGCTTTGCTCTGCTTACACATACGCACCACCAGACTTGTCCGGACTTTCCCGGTGATGCGCGGGTGTAAGCAGAGCAAAGCGTGGCGCACACCTACGGCTCCCGCGCGCCGCCCGGTCACTCAGCGTCATCCGCCTCAGGCACGGACGGGGCGCCGGCTCGATCGAGCCGGCGCCCCGTCCGTGCAGCGTGAATCCCTTACGTCCAGGCGAGCAGGATCACCTCGGGGTCGGTCAGGAAGGCGCCGATGTCCCGGAGGAACTTCGAGCCGAGCTCGCCGTCGATGATGCGGTGGTCGAAGGAGAGGCCCAGCGTCGTCACCTGACGAAGCTTGGTCTTGCCCTTGTGCGCCCACGGCTGCTCCCGCACCGTGCCGAGGGCCAGGATCGCGGCCTCACCCGGTGGCAGGATCGGCGTGCCGGTGTCGACACCGTAAACGCCGACATTGGTGATCGTGAACGTTCCGCCGGACATCGCCGCAGGCGGCGTCTTGCCCGACTTCGCGGTCTGCACCAGATCGGTCATCGCGTCCGCGAGCTGACGCAACGTCAGCGAGCCCGCGTCCTTGATGTTGGGGACGATGAGCCCGCGCTCGGTCGCCGCCGCGATGCCGAGGTTGATGTAGTCCTTGACCACGATCTCCTCGGTCGCCGCCGACCAGGTCGAGTTGACCATCGGGTGCCGCTTCGCCGCCAGCAGGACCGCCTTCGCGACCAGGAGCAGCGGCGAGACGCGCACGTCGCGCCACTCGGGCCGGGCCTTGAGCCGGTCCAGGGCCTTCATCGTGCGGGTCATGTCGACCGTGAGGAACTCGGTGACGTGCGGCGCGGTGAAGGCCGACGCCACCATGTTGGCGGCGGTCAGCTTGCGGACGCCCTTGATCGGGATCCGCTGCTCGCGGGAGGCGTCGAAGACCGGGGCGGGTGCCGCAGCCTGCTGAACCGGTGCCGGTGCGTCGGCAGCGGCCGCCAGGTCGTCACGGGTGATCGAGCCCTGCGGCCCGGTCCCGACGATCGTCGCGAGGTCGATGCCGAGGTCCCGGGCGAGCTTGCGCACGGGCGGCTTGGCGAGCACGCCCGCCGAGACCGTGACGGACTCGATGACGACGGGTGAAGCGGCGACCGCGGGGGCCGCGACAGGAGCCGGAGCCGCGACCGCGGAGGCACTCGCGGCGGGTGCCGCGACGTCACCCTTGCGGGCCTTGCGCTTGGCCTCGACGGTACGCGGGCCGTAGCCGACCAGCACCGCCGTGCGCCCGTTGGCGCCGACCTCGCCGATGAGCCCCGTCGGTGCCTTGCCTTCGACAGCGGGCTCTTCGACCGTGAGCGGGACAGCGGAATCCCCGCCCGTGTTGATCGAGATGATCGGGTGTCCGACCTCGACGGTCGTGCCCTCCGGGTGGAAGATCCGCTCGACGGTGCCGGCCCACTTCGCCGGGATCTCGACCGCTGCCTTGGCGGTCTCGACCTCGACGATGGGCTGGTTGAGCTCGATGACGTCGCCCTCGGCGACGAGCCACTTGAGGATCTCGCCCTCGGTGAGGCCTTCGCCGAGATCCGGCAGGTTGAACTGGTTGATCGCCATGGCAGCCCTCACCAACCGAACGAGCGGTCGACGGCGTCCAGGACCCGGTCCAGGTCCGGCAGGAACTCCTCTTCCAGGCGCGAGGCCGGGTAGGGGGTGTCGTAGCCGGTGACCCGCAGAACCGGGGCCTCCAGGGAGTAGAAGCACTCCTCGCTGACCCGGGCCGCGATCTCGGCACCCATGCCCACGTTGGACGGTGCCTCGTGCACGACGACGAGCCGGCCGGTCTTGCGTACCGACTCGAAGATCGGCTCCATGTCGAGCGGGGAGATCGACCGCAAGTCGATGACCTCGAGCTCGCGCCCCTCCTCGGCGGCGGCGCTCGCCGCGTCCATCGCCGTGCGGACCATCGGACCGTAGGCCACCAGCGTGGCGTCGGAACCCGACCGGACCAGCCGGGACTTGTGCAGCGGGTAGGCGGACTCCAGCTCGGCGGTGACGTCGACCTGGCCCTTCTCCCAGTAGCGTCGCTTCGGCTCGAAGAAGATCACCGGATCGTCACCGGCGATCGCCTGCTGGATCATGAAGTGCGCGTCCTCGGGGTTCGAGCACGCGACGACCTTCAGGCCGGCCGTGTGCGCGAAGTAGGCCTCCGGGGACTCGGAGTGGTGCTCCACCGCGCCGATGCCGCCGCCGAACGGAATGCGGATCACCATGGGCAGGGAGACCTTGCCGAGCGAGCGGTAGCGCATCTTCGCGACCTGACAGACGATCTGGTCGTATGCCGGGTAGACGAAGCCGTCGAACTGGATCTCGCAGACGGGCCGGTAGCCGCGCAGGGCCAGACCGATCGCGGTGCCGACGATGCCGGCCTCGGCGAGCGGGGTGTCGATGACCCGGTCGTCGCCGAAGTCCTTCTGCAGGCCGTCGGTGATCCGGAAGACGCCGCCGAGTTTGCCGATGTCCTCACCCATGAGGATCACCTTGTCGTCGCGCTCCATCGCCCGCCGCAGGCCGGTGTTGATCGCCTTGCCGAGGGTCAGTGTCTCAGTTCCCATGATCAGTGCCCTCCCTCAAACGACGCTGCGTAAGCCTGGAACTGCGCGCGCTGTGCCTCGACCAGCGGAGACGACTCCGCATAAACATGATCGAACATCGAGGCGGGTTGCGGGTCGGGCATGGAGAGAACTCGTTCACGGAGGTGGTTGGCCTGCGCCCGGGCGTCGACGGCGACCTCGGCGAAGAAGGCCTCGTCCGCGAGACCCTCGCGCTCCAGCAGCGCCTTGACCCGGGAGATCGGGTCCTTCGCCTTCCACGACTCCAGCTCCGCGGTGTCGCGGTAGCGGGTCGGGTCGTCGGAGGTGGTGTGCGCGCCCATCCGGTAGGTGTAGGCCTCGATCAGCGTCGGACCCTGGCCGAGCCGGGCGGCGTCGAGCGCTGCGCGGGTCACCGCGTAGCAGGCGAGGACGTCGTTGCCGTCCACCCGCACACCGGGGAAGCCGAAGCCGGATGCGCGCTGGTAGAGCGGGATGCGCATCTGGCGCTCGACGGGCTCGGAGATCGCGTACTGGTTGTTCTGGCAGAAGAAGACGAGCGGCGAGTTGTAGACCGAGGCCCAGATGAAGGCCTCGTTGACGTCGCCCTGGCTCGTCGCGCCGTCGCCGAAGTAGGCGATGACCGCCTCGCCGTCGTCGGTGCCCACCTTGCCGTCGAGCTTGATCCCCATGGCATAGCCGGTGGCGTGCAGGGTCTGCGCGCCGATGACGATCGTGTACATGTTGAACTTGTGGGCGATCGGGTCCCAGCCGCCCTGGTCGACGCCGCGGAAGAGGCTCAGCGGCATGATCGGGTCGATGCCCCGGCAGTAGAGGACGCCATGCTCTCGATAGGTGGGGAATGCCATGTCCTGCGTCCGCAAGGCCCGGCCGGAGCCGACCTGCGCTGCTTCCTGGCCCAGCAGGCTGGCCCAGATGCCGAGCTCGCCCTGTCGCTGCAGGGCGGTGGCCTCGGCGTCCAGCGCGCGCACCGTGACGAGGTCGCGGTAGAGCCCGCGCAGCTCCTCGTCGGAGAAGTCGACTGAATAGTCGGGGTGCTCGACGCGCTCGCCGTCAGGGGTGAGTAGCTGCACGTACTCGGGCTCAGGGGTGCTGCCCACGCGCTTGCTCGCCGCCTTCGAGGCGGATCGGCGCGGAGCGGTGTCGCCCTTGCTCATCCGTGTCTCCCAGTTGTGATGTGCTCGGCGGCGGGGTGTGCTCGCCGCGCAGCGGTCGGGGCCACGCCTCATCCCTGTGGGGACTGCCGCGCAGCGGGAGTCGCCGGCTTCGGAATCGCGCCCGTCCGCAGGGTCGCGGAAGACCGCGGCCACGCTGCCGCCTTGACCCCATCCTGCCGTATCCGTGGCACCTCTCACAAAGGGGTGGCGGATCTCGTGACCGTTTCCGGCGTGGATTGCGGCATCCGGGTTCAGCGTGCGGCAATCTGGACAAACTCCCCCGAGTTTAGACAATTGGAGCGTTGAAGTGCCAAATAGTGATGAATCATGGGTGCCGGACTCCGTTTTCCCAGGTGGGGAAGATCCGCCCACTCCGGAGATCCCGGCTCCGACGCCCCCGCCGGAGGACGAGGAGGAGGCCGCTGACCCGCGCGAGGCCTACCTGCCCAATGTCGTGGGGCCGCGGATTCGCAACGCGCTGGGCGGTGGTCAAGGCCTCGGCAGCTCCCGGCGGTACGGAATGATCGTCGCGCTGCTCGTCGGGCTGGCGTCGCTGCCCACCTGGATCGTCCTGCGCGCCGGTGTCGACGAGATCCTGCCGGCGCAGCGACTGCAGAGCGAGGCGGTGCTGGTCCAGCCCCTGCCGGAGCTGCCCCTCGTGGTCGGCGTACCCCGGGACCGGGCCAAGCAGCGCCAGGTGACCGTCGACGAGCTGCCGCAGCAGCCGGTGCCGGTCGAGCCGGCCGCACCGCTGCCGGCCCAGCCGCTGCCCGGGACACCGCAGGCACCGCAGCCGCCGAACCAGCTCGAGCGCGGCAACTGGCAGGGCAAGCCGCACCCGGTCGCCAAGCACAAGAAGCCCCGGAAGGTCGTCAAGCACAAGAAGAAGGTGAAGAAGAAGGCGCCGAAGCCGAAGCCGCCGGTCGTGACGCCACCGCCGCCGAGCCGCCCGCCGGTGATCCACCGCCCGAACCGTCCCCGCCCGTGCGGGCACGACCACTACCAGCCGAGCCGCCGCTACTCCGGGCACTCGTTCCAGCGTTCGGCGCAGATCAAGAAGCTCAACGATCACCTGCGGCGGTTGGCGGCGAAGCGGTACCCGTACATTCCTCGAACACAGCGCTGACCCCCGCTTAGCCGGCGGCTGGCAGCCTTCGGCGTATGAAGAGATTCCTCGCGCTCACCGGCGCGGCGATCGCCCTGGCCGGCGTCGTCGCGACCGCCGGTTGCCAGGCAAAGGACCGGACCGGGCGGGCCGACCGCGACGGCGACACGGTCTCCACCACCCAGCAGCAGCCCGCAGCCCCGGGCAAGGGCGGCGCCACCACCGGTGGCCGGCCCGTGGACGTCAGCGGTGTCGACGGCGATCTCGCCTCCGTCGACTCGCTGCTCGACGAGACCGACACCCAACTCGCCGAGTCGTCGGCACCGGACGCGGACTGAGAGGCACCCCCCATGAATCGAATCCTGCGCACCCTGATCCCCCTGACCGCTGCCGCCGCGCTCGTCGTCGGAGGTGTCGCCGCTCCGGCGATCGCCGCTCCCGAGCCCAACCTCACCGTGGCGAAAGCCGAGGTCACGAAGCGGATCGATCTGCGGCTCGCGGCGCTGAAGAAGTTCGACACGGCGCTCAACGCCGCCAAGCACATCACCGACGGGCACAGGTCGACGCTGCACACGCTCGTCACCGAGGACATCAGCGGCCTCACCGCGCTGAAGACCAAGGTGGCCGGTGAGACGACCCGGGAGGCGCTGCGTGCCGATGCGAAGAGCATGGTCGACGACTACCGGGTCTTCATCCTCGTCGGGCCCAAGGTACGCCTCACCGCCGTCTCGGACGCGGAGGTCGCCGCGGTCGCGAAGCTGAAGGCGGCCCACGACAAGCTCGCCGACCTCGTCGCCAAGGCGAAGGCCGCGGGCAAGGACACCGCCGCCGCCGAGCAGGACCTCGCCGCGATGCAGGCCGCGACGGACAAGGCCTCGGCCGGTATCGACGGCGACGTGGCCACGCTGCTCGCGATCGAGCCCGGCCCCGACGGCGACGCGATCCGCGCCAAGGTCGGCGAGTGCCGTACGTCGCTGAAGACGGCCCGGGCCGACCTGAAGACCGCTGTCACTGCGGCGAAGAAGGTCCGCGCCTTCCTCAAGAGTCTCAAGCCCTCCCCGGCACCGGCGGCCTCCCCGAGCTGATCAGTACGGCGAGCCGCAGCCCGGCCGGGTCCGCGAGGATCCGACCGGGCTGTTCGCGTGATGCGACCGTTCAGCCGGTGTTCTGCGACTCCGGGCTCCCCTACGGTCCAGTTGGTCTTGCGCGCCCATCCAAAACTCGGGGGTTTTGTTGCGCACTCTTCGCCTTCTTTTCGTTGCCGCACTGGCGGTCTCCACCGTTGCACTCGTCCCGTCGTCAGCGAGCGCCGCAGCGCCCACCGCCCCCTACACGGCGGTGACGGTCAGCGGCCACTCCACCTTCTATCCGCAGGTCGGAAGCCTCGCGCTCGACGCGGGCAACGCTTACACCTTCTCCTTCTCGTGGACGTCACCCGAGGTGCTGAGCGTGATGGCGCTCAGCACCTCGGGCAGCATCACCATGGGGCTCCAACCGCCGACGGGTCAGACCTGGGCCGTCGGGACCTACTCGACCGACTGGTTCGCCGACGCCACCCACGCGCAGTTCACCCTCGGTGTGGGCAGTGCGGCATGCGACGGTGATCCCGCGTCGCTGACGGTCACCGAGGTGGTCCGTGAGGCGGGGACCGGTGCCATCACCGCATTCGCCGCGTCTTACAGCAGCAAGTGCACCGCGAGCAAGCCGGAGATCACCACCGGCGAGCTCCGCTGGCATTCGAGCGTCCCCTACGCCGCCGCCACGACCGACCCGGGACAGATCGACTTCGGTTCCCAGCCGTTCGATCTGAACGGCACTCCGAAGCAGGTCACCATCACCTCGCGCGGCAGCTCGCCGATCGTGTTCGGCACGGCCGCCCTCAGCGGTGCGGTGCCCGCCGCCTTCGCCGTCACCGCCGACACCTGCTCCGGCCAGACCGTCGCCTACGGCGAGACCTGTGTGTTGACCGTGACACCACATGCGACCGCCTACGCGGTCCAGACGGCCCTCCTGGTCGTCCCGGACAACACGTCGGGCGGGCAGACCAACGTCGCGCTGAGCCTCCAGGGTGCCAACACGCGGTCCTTCACGAGCAGCACCAACTCGATGGACTTCGGGGTGATCTACACCGGTCACGACTCCGAGACCAAGACGGTGAAGATGACCGGCACCAACATCTCGCCGGTGACCTTCGGCACGGTCTCGATCGTGAACTACGGCTCGGCCGCGTTCGTGATCACGTCCGACACCTGCTCAGGTGCGGTCCTCGGCAACCTGCAGACCTGCTCGGTCAGCGTCAAGGCGCACCCCAACGTGGCCAGCCAGTCGGTCACGGCGATGCTGCAGTTCCCGAACAACACCCCGGGCGCCCTGCGGGGGGTTCAGCTCACGGTGACCGCTGCCGAGTCCAAGGGGCTCACGGTCGACCCCTACCTGCAGTTCGGCTCCGTGATCGTCGGGCAGAGCGCCGGTCCGAAGACGCTGACCGTGACGGCTGCCGGACCTGAAGCCGTCGCCCTGGGCACGATCAGCATCGACGGCGCCGACGCGCAGATCTTCACCATCGTCGACGACAGCTGCTCGGGCGTGACGCTGCAGGTCGGCACCGATTGCACGGTCACGCTCTCGGCGACCACGCCCTATGTCGGCGGCCGCTTCGCCAGCCTGCTCATACCCAACAACAGTTCGATCAACCCGCGCATCGTGAGCCTCTCCATCATCGGCATCGCCGATCAGGAGGGCACCTACTACCCGCTCGCCCCTGAACGGATCATGGACTCCCGGACGGGTATCGGGATCAGCAAGGCGAAGATCGGCGCCGGAGCCGTGGCGCACCTGCAGGTCGCGGGGCGGGGTGGCGTACCGGCGGGCAATGTCTCGGCGGTCGTTCTCAACGTCACGGTGACCGGGCCCACGGCCGGCGGCTACCTCACCGTCTACCCCGGCGGCGTGGCGCGGCCGACCGCCTCCTCGCTCAACTTCACCGCGGGCTGGACCGGGGCCAACTCGGTCACCGTCGGCCTCGGCGCCAACGGCAAGGTCGACATCTTCAACTCGGCCGGCCGGAGCGACATCATCGTCGACGTGGTGGGCTACTACGCGGCGTCCGCCCCGGCCGACACCGGAGCCGTCGCCGGTGGCCGTTTCCAGCCGACGATGCCCGAGCGGCTCTTCGACTCGCGCAGCGATCTGGGCTTCCAGATCCCCGCCGGGCTGGTCATGTACATCCCCGTCAGCTACGGCTACCCGGCCAACCAGCACATCCGGGCGCTGGCGCTCAACATCACCGCCGTGTCGCCGAGGTCCAGCGGCTACCTGACCGCGTGGGACGGTGGCGACTACACCTTCCCGGAGACCTCCACGCTCAACTTCGGCAAGGGCAAGACCGTGCCCAACATGGCGATCGTCCCCACCTCGCCCTGCGTGGACTGCGGAGATGCCGAAGGGCTGCCGACGGTCGGGATCTACACCTCGGCCACCGTCGACCTGCTGGTGGACATCGTCGGCTTCTACGACGACGGTCAGCTCGGCGGCGGTTACCGGTTCCAGCCGATGACGCCGACCCGGATCGTGGACACGCGGTCAGGACTGGGCGCGTCAACACTGGGTGCCGGTGCCACGGCGCACGTCACCACCCCGCCGGCGCTGATCGACGACTCGACCCAGGCGCTCGCGCTGAACGTCACGGGCATCGCGCCGACGAGCAACACCTACCTCACGCTGTGGCCGCACGGATACAGCGACATCCCGCAGCCGACGATCAGCAACCTCAACCCCGCCAAGGGGCAGACGGTGCCGAACGCCGCGATCACCCTCCTCGGGCCCACCAAGATGTTCAACATCTTCAACGCCTCGGGCAGGACCAACGTGGCGGTCGACGTGGTCGGCACCTTCTATCCGGACACGAACTCCGTGTCGAGCTTCAGCCCGGGAACGGCGACGATCAGAGCGCGCAAGACCACCTACGCCCTGACCGCCCACCCCGAGCCGAAGCTGGGTCGGCTGAGCTAGCACACACCGGCGGGGCGGGTCGATCTCTGGACCCGCCCCGCCGTCTTACATACGCACAACATGTACGGGGTCTCCACCTTGCGCACTCCTCTTCGAGCACTTCTCGGCGTTCTGACGCTGATCACGGCAGCCATAGTCGTGCCGCAGCCCGCCCATGCCGCCGCTACCTACACCGCTTTCACCGCGTCGGGGTATTACCGCAACGTCGAGGCCGTCCAGGCGCCGAATATGTACCTGGGCGTCAGCACCTACCAGGGCAACGTCATGCTCGACCTGATGGGTCTCGGCGACGATCGTTTCAACATCAGGTTCTATGTCGTGCCGCCGACCGGCTCCACGCTCGGGGTGGGCACCTTCACCACGCAGCCCAACGCCGATCCGAGCTCGCACGGCATGCGCCTCACACACGCCAACGGCCAATGGTGCGACGACAGCGGCACCATCACCATCCATGAACTCACCTGGAGTTCGCCGACGGAGATAGCCGGCTTCGCCGCGACCTACAGCCTGACGGACACGCTCTGCCCGGGTGGCGTCACCGGGGAGATCCGCTGGCACTCCGCGTTGGGATACCGCAGCATCAGCACCGACACGTCGGTGCTGACCTGGAACAACGCATGGGCCGGTCAGCAGGCGCCGCCGCAGTCGGTCACCTTCGCCCCGGCGGGCGGCGCACCCGTGACCCTGGGCGCTGCCACGGTCTCCGGCACGAGTGCCGGGATCTACCCGATCACGGGCAACACCTGCACGGACGTGACGTTGAACGTGGGCGAGACCTGCACCATCACGATCACCCCGTTCCCGACGGGCACCTACAACACGCCTGCGAAGCTCACCCTGGCCGCGAACGTGGCCCTGGGCGGGATCTCGGTCGATCTGAACATCGGTGCCCTCGATCCGCGCCATGTCTACGCGACGCCCGGCAACGTCCACTTCGGCAACCGGCTGGTGGGCGTGACCTCGGCGCCCGAGACCGTCACGTTCACCGCGTACGGCCCGCTCGGGGTGACCTTCGGCGCCGGGACCTTCATCGGTGGCAAAGGCCCCTTCGCGGTCGTCACCGACGGCTGCTCCGGCAAGACTCTGGCGCAGGACGAGACCTGTTCGGTCAGCTTCACCGTCAAGCCCACGGCGATCGGGCCGGAGGGGGTCAGCTACCGATTCCCGGTCAACAACCTCAGCCAGGTGGTCGATGCCCGCCTGGAGGTCTACGGCATCTCCGGTGAGATCTCGACCTATCACCAGCTGCCGCCGCAGCGGATCCTGGACACCCGGTCCGGGCTGGGTACGCCGAAGGCCCCGATCGGGCCCGGCGGCCAGGTCCAGCTGTCGGTGCTGGGCGTGGGCGGCGTACCGGCGAGCGGGGTGACCGCCGTCGTGCTGAACGTGACCGTGACGGCGCCGACCACGGACGGCTATCTGACCGTCTACCCCACCGGATCCACCCGGCCGACCGTGTCGTCGCTCAACTTCGCCAAGGGCTGGACGGGCGCCAACTCCGTGACCGCCGCAGTCGGCGCGACTGGCAAGGTCAGCTTCTTCAACGCGTCCGGGAACACCCACGTCATCGCCGATGTGGTGGGCTACTACCAGGCGGATTCGGGAGCTGCCGACGGCGGCCAGTACCACCCGCTCAACGCTCAGCGGGTCTTCGACTCCCGTGAGGACTGGGGCGTCCAGCTCGGCGGCCTCGAGGACTTCCACCTGATCCTCGACTTCGAGAGCAGCGCTAATCCGCACATCACGGCGTGGGCCGTGAACATCACCGCCGCGTCGCCGAAGGGCGGTGGCTTCCTGACGGCCTGGGACGGCAAGGAGGGTCAGCGGCCGGGGACCTCGACGTTGAACTTCGCGACCGGCAAGACGGTTCCCAACATGGCGATCGTGCCGGTGAGCGAGTGCGACATCGATCCCGAGTGCACCGGTATGCCGATGATCGGCATCTACAACGGCGCGCTCGCCGGGGTCGACGTGATCGTGGACATCGTCGGCTACTTCGACGACGGCATCCTCGACGGCGGCCTTCGGTTCCAGCCCGCGCCGCCGACCCGGATCGCGGACACCCGCAGCGGATTCGGCGGAGCCGGCACCCTCGGCGGCAACACGATCAAGAAGATCACGCCCGCGATGACCGTGGCCTGGGCCGATACCAGAGCACTGGTGATGAACGTGACGGCGGTGGCTCCGTCCAAGAGCACCTATCTCACGCTCTGGCCGGCCGAGGTCGCCGGGCTGCCGAAGCCGACGGTCTCCAACCTCAACCCGGTCGCCGGGCAGACCGTGGCGAACGCCTCGATCACGGTGATCGGACCCAACCGGGGAATCAACATCTACAACTACAACGGCAGCACCAACGTGATCGTCGACGTGGTGGGCAGCTTCGTGATCTGGCCGCTCACCGGCGGCGATCCGAACGCCCTGCGACCCAGCGCCGCCACGATCACCGCCCGCTCCGCCGGCACCGCCGGGATCAGCGGAGTGTCGACGAGGCGGTGAGGCCGGGAGCGGATCGCCGCTCCGGACCGGATGAACGACATCGGCGCCCGGGAATGATCCCGGGCGCCGATCGACGTTCGGTCAGCTCAGTGCGGCTCGGGCGGCGGAGTATCCACTGACGACGCTGCGGACCGGTCCGACCACGAAGTCCTCGGCGACCCGACCGTACTCCGAGCGCAGGCGTCGATCGCGGCCCTCCTGGCTCTTCTTGCCGACGGCGGGGAGCACGGCACCCATCGCCCGCTTCCAGCCGCTGCTGCGGTCGAAGGCGAGCGCTCGCTCACCCGCCCGCTCCAGGGCCAGCGGCAGCTCGGACAGGCGCCGACGGGCCGCCTCGGCGATCGCCTCCGGCCACGGCTCCGGCAGGCCGGCGGAGCTGAGTGTCGCGTACCGGTCGACTGAGCTTGTGATCTTCTCTTTGACGCCCTGAGCGGCGATCAAGCCCTCGACCAGCACGCTCGGGCTGACGGCCGGGGCCTGCCCGGCGAACATGTCGCCGAGCTCGTCGAGGGCATAGCTGAGGTCGGTGTCGAGGCGCTCGAGCACCGCGCGGCGGCCGACCACGGCGGGTTCGAGCAGCTCGCGGAGCTGCCGGATGCCGGAGGGACCGGCGATGCCGACACCGGACGCGGCGAGCGGGCCGGTCCGAGGGCCGGGACCGGGCTTCGTGCGGAAGGTGGCCTTGGGGCGGGCCACGGCGGCGCCGGGCGGGCCGGGCACCTCGTCGGTGGCGGAGGTCGCGACGAGCGGCACCTCGCCGAGGTCGCCGTCGTCGAGCAGCCGCCGCAGGTCACCGGCGACCTGGGGCAGCGAGGTCGGCAGCAGCCGGTCGGTCTGGTTGAGCGCCACGATGAAACCGCCCCGGGTCGCGGCGAGCCGCCGCAGGTAGCCGTCGTGAACGACGAGGTCGGCGTATTTCTGGGGGTCGGTCACCCAGACCACGACATCGACGAGGTCGAGCAGCCGGTCCACCTCCGCGCGGTGCGAGGGCTGGATCGAGTCGACGTCGGGCAGGTCGAGCAGGACCATGCCGCGCAGGCCCACCTCGTCGTTGCCGTCGAGCGCGCTCTCCCGGACGAATCGGCGCCGAGGCTGCACACCGAGCCAGTCCAGCAGCAGCTCACCGCCGTCCTTGTCGCCCCAGACGCAGGCGTAGGCCTCGGCCGTGGTCGGCCGCAGCGCGCTGACCGGCGAGCGGTCCAGGGAGGTGAAGGCGTTGAACATGCTGGACTTGCCGGAGCCGGTGGTCCCGGCGAGAGCGACGGTGGTGTGGCTGAGGGAGAGGTCGAGCCGCGCGAGCGCCCGCGACGAGGTGCTGCGGGCGACCGCGAGGCGATCGCTCGGCACGTGCTCGTGCACGGCGTCGAGGATGGCCCGCACGGTGTCGATCTTGGCGTGAACGCTGGAGGCCGTCACCGGAGGCGCATCGGCGGCGCGCGGAATTCGCGCCTTTCGCTTGCTCATGCCTGGCCTCCGGGATCTGTCGGCGGTCCTTCGGAGGGTCCACCCGCTCCGACCGGCTGGGGTGTCGGCCGGGATTTACCGTCCACAGTCTCGCCGACTGGCGTCGGATCGTCGAGTCCGTCAAGCGTGGGATTCGTCGCGTCGTCCGTGCCGTCCGCAGCCGCCGCAGCCGTGACCTCGATGGTTTCCTCCGGGGTGGCCGTGTCGGGGAGCTCCTCATCCGACACGGGCTCAGCGGCCTCCGGGCGCGTCGAGGCGGTGCCCGCCGGGCGCTCGGCCATGTAGCGGCCGGAGGCGTTGCGGGTCCGCGCCGAGGCGCGGCCATCGCCCCGATCGACGGTCTCGGCCGCCACGCCGGACTCAGGCTCGACGGCCTCAGGCTCGATGGCCTCAGGCTCGATGGCCTCAGGCTCGATGGCCTCAGGCTCGATGGCCTCGGGGTCGATGGCCTCGGGTTCGACGGCCTCAGGTTCGACGGCCGATTCGTCCTCGCCCCACGGTCCGTCCTCGGTCGGCGACTCGGGCTCGGTCGGCAGTTCGAGGTCGTCGACGAGAGAAGGCTCGGCGCGACCGCTCTCCACCGGCTCCGTCGACAGGTCGAAGGGCGCCGGCGGCGTGGGCGCGAGCCAGTCGGTCGGCTCCCAGGTCGAGGCGGGCTCGTCGGCCCACTCGGGCTCGGCGGGCGGCCCGGCCACCACGGCGGCGAGCCAGTCGCGCAGCGGCGCGATCACCTTCTCCGGCAGCATGCCCTGCCGGTCGAGCCGGGACTCGGGAACCACGAAGAGCGGCGGCGCGGGCTCGCCGAGCAGCTCACGCAGGTGGCGGGCGATCTCCGGAGCAGATTCGACGGGTACGCGGTCCAGCACCACCGCCAGCGCCACCCCCCGGGCCCGGGCCACCTCGAGGTGCCGCCACGCAGCCGCATCCGCGTAACGAGTGGCGGTGATCACAAAGAGCCACAGATCCGCTGCTGCGAAGAGTTCCTCGGCGACCGGCCGATTGGCTTCTTCGATCGAATCCATGTCCGGCGCGTCGATCACGGCGATGCCGAGCGGGAGCAGCGAGGCACCGATGGGGCGCAGCCCGTGCCGGTGCACCCTCGCGGTGTCGGCGGGGTTGCAGATCAACACTGGCGTACGCGTCGTGGGCCGCAGCACTCCGACGGGGCTGACGGGTGCCCTGACCAGGCTGTTAACCAGCGTGGACTTGCCCGCGCCGGTCGGACCCCCGACCACAGCGAGCAGAGGGGCCGGTGGGCGGACCGAGCTGCTGGACGTCACGGGACTAAGACTAAGCGGTCAAGACCCACCGTGAGTTGACTGTCCCTGACTCAACTGTGACGGACCCCCTGTGGGCACCCCGCCCGAAGATGTGTCAGTATTGAGTCCGGTCCACTCAACTTAGACGTTCGCCCCGTGTCGACAGGCCGACTACGGACCGGTCGGGGGCGCTCTACCTGGAGGAACTCAACATGGCACGTGCGGTCGGCATCGACCTCGGGACGACCAACTCGGTGGTCAGCGTCCTTGAGGGTGGCGAGCCCACCGTCATCGCGAACGCCGAGGGATCCCGCACGACCCCCTCGATCGTGGCGTTCGCCAAGAACGGTGAAGTTCTCGTCGGCGAGGTTGCCAAGCGCCAGGCGGTGACGAACCCTGACCGGACCATCCGTTCGGTCAAGCGTGAGGTCGGCACCAACTGGTCCATCGACATCGACGGCAAGAAGTACACCCCGCAGGAGATCTCCGCGCGGGTGCTGATGAAGCTCAAGCGCGACGCCGAGGCCTACCTGGGCGAGCAGATCAGCGATGCGGTCATCACCGTTCCGGCCTACTTCAACGACGCTCAGCGCACCGCGACCAAGGAGGCCGGTGAGATCGCCGGCTTCAACGTGCTGCGCATCGTCAACGAGCCGACGGCCGCCGCGCTCGCCTACGGCCTGGACAAGGGCACCAAGGAGCAGACGGTTCTCGTCTTCGACCTCGGTGGTGGCACGTTCGACGTCTCGCTGCTGGAGCTCGGTGACGGTGTCATCGAGGTCAAGGCGACCGCCGGTGACAACCACCTCGGCGGCGACGACTGGGACGACCGGGTCATCGACCACCTGATCAAGACGTTCCGCGGTCAGCACGGCATCGACCTCGGCGCCGACAAGATGGCGATGCAGCGTCTGAAGGAGGCGGCGGAGAAGGCGAAGATCGAGCTCTCCGCAGCCCAGACGACCAGCATCAACCTGCCCTACATCACCGCCGGTCCCGACGGGCCGCTGCACCTGGACACGACGCTGTCGCGCTCGGAGTTCCAGCGCATCACCCAGGACCTCCTCGACCGGTGCAAGGCGCCGTTCGAGCAGGCGATCCGGGACGCGGCGATGAAGACCGCCAACATCGACCACGTGATCCTCGTCGGTGGCTCCACCCGCATGCCCGCCGTCACCGAGCTGGTCAAGCAGCTCCTCGGCGGCCGTGAGCCCAACAAGGGCGTCAACCCGGACGAGGTCGTCGCCGTCGGCGCCGCCCTGCAGGCCGGTGTGCTCAAGGGTGAGGTCAAGGACGTGCTGCTCCTCGACGTGACCCCGCTGAGCCTGGGCATCGAGACCAAGGGCGGCATCTTCACCAAGCTCATCGAGCGCAACACCACGATCCCGACGAAGCGTTCGGAGATCTTCACCACGGCCGACGACAACCAGCCGTCCGTGCTGATCCAGGTCTTCCAGGGCGAGCGCGAGATCGCGGCCTACAACAAGAAGCTCGGCACCTTCGAGCTGACCGGCCTGCCGCCCGCGCCCCGCTCGGTGCCGCAGATCGAGGTCACCTTCGACATCGACGCCAACGGCATCGTGCACGTCAACGCCAAGGACCTCGGCACGGGCAAGGAGCAGTCGATGACGATCACCGGCGGCTCCGCGCTGCCGAAGGACGACATCGACCGGATGATGCGTGACGCGCAGGACCACGCCGACGAGGACAAGCGTCGCAAGGAGGAGGCGGAGGTCCGCAACGTCGCCGAGCAGCGGCAGTGGCAGACCGAGAAGTTCCTCGCCGAGAGCGGCGACAAGCTCCCGGCCGAGGCCCGCGAGAAGATCAACGACGCGCTGGGTGACCTGCGGTCGGCCCTCGGCGGCACGGACATCGACAAGATCAAGGCTGCGCACGAGCAGCTGGAGAAGGTCTCCCAGGAGGCCGGCTCGCAGCTCTACGGCCAGACGCCGCCGACCGGTGCCGGTGCTGCCGGTGGTCCGGCGCCCGAGGCCGACGGCAACGTGGTGGATGCCGAGGTCGTCGACGACGACGGCTCGAAGAAGTGACTTCAGCTGGTGGCGATCCGCTCGTCGGTGGTGAAGACCCCGGCGAGCGGATCGTGATTCGTGACAAGCGGAAGGTTGCTCCTGTGGGAACTCCCGATTCTTCTACCGACTCCGTTCTCCCCGGGGCCTCCGGTCCCGCTGAGGGCACCGGCGGGGAGACCGCCGCGGCTGAGACGGTCAGCTCGGCGGAGTCCGTCGTCGTCGAAGGCGACATAGTCGAGGGTGACGTGGTGGCCGCTGCGGCTTCCGACGACGCTCCGGCTGCGGCTGAGCCCGCCGCCGTGTCGGAGCCCGCGGCTGCTGATGCGGCACCGGCTCCGAGCGCTGCCACCGAGGACGACTCGGACGGGTCCGTCCTGCTGGGGATGGAGCTGGATCTGCTGCGCGGGCAGCTGGACGAGGCTCAGGTCGACATCAAGCGGGTCGCGGCGGAGTACAAGAACTACCGCGAACGGGTGAAGCGCGACCAGGCTGCGGCCTCCGAGAAGGCGACCGCGGACACGTTGGTGGCACTGCTGCCGGTGCTCGACGATCTCGATCGGGCTCGGGAGCACGGGGACCTGACCGGGCCCTTCGGATCGGTGGCCGAGCAGCTCACGGCGATCGTGACGAAGCTCGGGCTGACCGCATTCGGAGCGAAGGGCGACCCCTTCGACCCCAACCGGCACGAGGCTGTCGCGCACCTGCCTTCGGCAGATGTCACGGAGCCGACATGCGTCGACGTCATGCGGCGTGGTTATCTGCTGGGCGAGCGCTTGCTGCGTCCGGCGATGGTCGCCGTGGCGGCGCCCGAATGAACGACAGCCCCGGGGGCGTGGCCCCCGGGGCTCACCCCTTGTCACCCGCCGCTAGACAGGTGGAAGCGTGAGCTCGAAGGACTGGCTCGAGAAGGACTTCTACGCCGTGCTCGGCGTGGCCAAAACGGCCACGGCCGACGAGGTGAAGCGTGCCTATCGCAAGCTCGCCCGCGAACTGCACCCGGATCACAACCCCGGAAACCCGGCTGCCGAGGAGCGGTTCAAATCCGTCTCCGAGGCCTACGACGTGCTCTCGGACGACCGCAAGCGTCGCGAATATGACGAGATGCGCTCGCTGTTCGATGCGGGCGCGTTCCGGCGTGGTGCGCGCGGCGGCGGTGCGCCCGCCGGCGGTCAGTCCTTCGACGACCTCTTCGGCAACGGCAACGACCAGCGCTTCGGCGGGGCGGGCTTCTCCGACCTCTTCGGCTCGATCTTCTCCGGCGGCGCGCCCGGCGGTGCGGGTGCCGGCCGTCCGGGTCCGGCCCGGGGACGCGATGTCGAGACCGAGGTCGAGCTCGACTTCGCCGACGCGGTCCGCGGCACGACGATGCCCGTCACGGTACGAGCACCGGGCGTCTGCGACACCTGCCACGGCAACGGCGCGAAGCCGGGCACCCGCCCGCACACGTGTCCGGCCTGCCGGGGCAGCGGCTTCATCTCCCGCTCGCAGGGCTCCTTCAGCTTCTCCGAGCCGTGCCGGGAGTGTGCCGGTGCCGGTGAGGTCGTCGACGAGAAGTGCCCCGAGTGCCACGGCACCGGCGGTGTCACCAAGACCCGCACGCTCAACGTACGCATCCCGGCCGGTGTCGCCGACGGGCAGAAGATCCGGCTGGCCGGACGGGGCGAGCCCGGCGATCGGGGTGGCCCTCCCGGCGACCTCTACGTGCTCGCCCGGGTCAAAGCCGACCGGCTCTTCGGCCGGGTCAACGACGATCTGACGCTGACGGTCCCGGTGACCTTCCCCGAAGCCGTGCTCGGCGTGGACCTGCGGGTGCCGACGATGGATGGTGCGGTGACCCTTCGCGTACCGGCCGGGACCCCGTCGGGGCGGACCCTCCGCGTACGCGGAAGGGGTGTTGCCCGTAAGGACGGGCAGGTCGGCGACCTGCTGGTGACGGTCGAGATCGTGGTTCCCGCCAACGTCTCCGCCGAGGCCCGCACGGCGCTGCTGCAGTTCGCCGAGCACACCTCCCCGGCGCCGCGACGCCACATCGAGACGATCGCCGAGCATCGACTGGACGAGCAGAGGCTGCACAGCGAGGGAGGTTCCCATGGATGAGATCGACGCCAAGGTAATCATCATCTCGGTGGCGGCGGCGATGGCGGGCATGCATCCGCAGACCCTTCGGCAGTATGACCGGATGGGCCTGGTGCAGCCCGGCCGCTCGGCGGGTGGCGGGCGGCGTTACAGCGTCCGCGATGTCGAGTTGCTGCGCGAGATCCAGCGCCTCAGCCAGGACGACGGCGTCAACCTCGCCGGCATCAAGCGGATCATCGAGTTGGAGCAGCTCGTCCTGCAGCTTCAGCAGCGCATGGCCGAGCTCCGCGAGGAGGCGCACGCCGCCTACCAGCGGGTTGCCGAGCTGGAGGCGATGTCGCCCTATCCGCGCCGGGACCTGATCCCGACGAGCCGGACGTCGACCGCAGTGGTCGTCTGGCGCCCGCGCCAGCCCCCGGGTTACTGATCACCGCACCTCAAGATCGTCGCAACTCTTGAAGAGTTGTTCTTAAGGCCTGGCGGCCTGAAGCAACAACTCTTCAAGAGTTGCGACGATCTTGGTGAAGCGAAAGCTCAGGCCAGGCGCTTGCCGTGGCGGACCAGGCCGCCCTCGCACCAGTCGTGGTAATTGAAGAGGTCCGGCCTGGCCAGCAGCATGCGGGTGTTGTGCGCCCACGTGGTGATCAGGTCGTCGCCCTCCTCCTCGGCGGTCTCGACGAGCTTGCGCAGCTTGCGTCGGGGGTGCGCGCGGAACTGGGTGCGGATCGCATCGGCGGCGTAGATGTAGAGGCAGTGCAGCGCGAACCGGCGGGCCGGGCACTGCGGGTCGAGCGCCAGGTCGAAGAGCGTGTCGATGAGGCGGTCGCCGGAGACGAGGAGGTCCCAGTCGGGCGGCATGGCCTGCAGGGGCACGGAGTCCGGGGCATATGCCCAGGCGCGCAACTCACCCGGCCTGGGATCGACCGGGTTCACGAATCCGCGGAAGACCGCTGGTGAGACGCTCACGCCAAATGCTCCTGGGTCACGCTGTGTGTTTCTTGCTACACAGCCGCGATGCTGCGGCTCGCACGGTAACCCACTGGCGGGCCTGAATGGAATACCCGTCATCAACCCGTTACTGACTTACTTCTCGAATGCGCAAAGGTGACAGTCGGCGCCGGAGTGGCCCTCCGGAGTTGAGTCCGGTAGACTCAACTCTCGATGGATACTCAACGACTTACCACGAAGAGCCGTGAAGTCATCACCGGTGCCGTTGCCATCGCTACCCAGCGCGGTCACGCCACCGTTGAGGCATGGCATCTGCTCCTGTCCCTCCTCGACACCGGCGGCTCGACCGCCTCGGGCCTGCTGCGCGCCGCCGGGGCCAACCCGGCCGAGGTGCGCCGGGCCGCTGCTCGCGCGGTCGAGCAGCTCCCCAGTGCGCACGGGTCCAGCGTCGCCGAGCCCTCGCTGTCCCGGGAGTTCGTCAACGCGATCAATGCCGCCGAGCAGATCGCCCGGCCGCTCGGGGATGAATACGTCTCCACCGAGCACCTCCTGGCCGGTCTCGCCCAGGTGGGCGGCCAGGTCGGGCAGACGCTGCGCGAGCACGGCGCGACCGAGGAGACGCTGGTCGCGGCGTTTCCGCAGATCCGCGGCGGCGATCGCCGGGTCACCAGCCCTGATCCCGAGCAGCAATATCAGGCGCTGGAGAAATACAGCGTCGACCTCACCGCCAAGGCCCGTGACGGCAAGATCGATCCGGTCATCGGGCGCGACTCGGAGATCCGCCGGGTGATCCAGGTGCTCAGCCGGCGGACCAAGAACAACCCTGTGCTCATCGGCGAGCCCGGTGTCGGCAAGACCGCGATCGTGGAGGGCCTGGCTCAGCGCATCGTCGGCGGCGACGTTCCCGAGTCGCTGCGCAACAAGCGCCTGGTCAGCCTCGATCTCGGTGCGATGGTCGCCGGTGCGCAATATCGCGGCCAGTTCGAGGAGCGGCTCAAGAGCGTGCTGGAGGAGATCACCTCCAGCAACGGCCAGATCATCACCTTCCTCGACGAGCTGCACACCGTCGTCGGTGCGGGCAAGGGCGAGGGCTCGATGGACGCGGGCAACATGCTCAAGCCCATGCTGGCCCGCGGCGAGCTGCGCATGGTCGGCGCGACCACGCTCGACGAATACCGAGCCAACATCGAGAAGGACCCGGCCCTGGAGCGCCGCTTCCAGCCCGTCGTCGTGGGCGAGCCGTCGGTGGAGGACACCATCGGCATCCTGCGCGGGCTCAAGGAGCGCTACGAGGTGCACCACGGCGTGCGGATCACCGACGCCGCGCTGGTCGCGGCGGCGACGCTCTCCGACCGCTACATCACCGACCGCTTCCTGCCGGACAAGGCGATCGACCTCGTCGACGAGGCAGCGTCGCGCTTGCGCATGGAGATCGACTCACGCCCCGTCGAGGTCGATGTCATCGAGCGGTCGGTACGCCGTCTCGAGATCGAGGAGATGGCGCTGGCGAAGGAGACGGATCCGGCGTCCCAGGACCGGCTGGCCCGGCTGCGTGCCGAGCTCGCCGACAAGCGCGAGCAGCTGACCGCACTCACCGAGCGCTGGCTCAACGAGAAGACGCACATCCAGGCGATCTCGGCGGCGAAGGAGCAGTTGGAGACGCTGCGCGGCGAGGCCGACCGGGCCGAGCGCGACGCCGATCTGGGCCGTGCCTCCGAGCTGCGCTACGGCCGCATCCCGGAGCTGGAGCAGGAGCTGGTTCACGCCGGTGCCGAGTTGGCGGCGCTGCAGAACAACGGCGCGATGCTGAAGGAGGAGGTCGGCCCCGACGACATCGCCGGTGTCGTGGCGAGCTGGACCGGCATCCCCGCCGGCCGGATGCTCGAGGGCGAGACGGCGAAGCTGCTGCGGATGGAGGAGTCGCTGACGGCTCGGGTCATCGGGCAGCCGGAGGCGGTCGCTGCGGTGAGCGACGCCGTGCGGCGCTCCCGCGCCGGTGTCGCCGATCCGGACCGGCCGACGGGCTCCTTCCTCTTCCTCGGTCCGACCGGTGTCGGCAAGACGGAGCTGGCGAAGGCGCTGGCGGAGTTCCTCTTCGACGACGAGCGCGCGATGGTTCGCATCGACATGAGCGAGTATGCGGAGAAGCACTCCGTTGCCCGGCTCCTCGGCGCTCCTCCCGGTTATGTCGGCTATGAGGAGGGCGGCCAGCTCACCGAGGCGGTCCGGCGGCGCCCCTACTCGGTGGTGCTGCTCGACGAGGTGGAGAAGGCCCACCCGGACGTCTTCGACGTGCTGCTCCAGGTGCTCGACGACGGCCGTCTCACCGACGGGCAGGGCCGCACGGTCGACTTCCGCAACGCGATCCTGATCCTGACGAGCAACCTCGGCTCGTCGGTGATCACCGATCCGACCCTCGGTGAGGACCAGCGGCGTGACATGACGCTGGCGATGGTCCGCTCGCACTTCAAGCCGGAGTTCCTCAACCGGCTCGACGACATCGTGGTCTTCCACGCGCTGTCGCCGGAGGGCCTGGGCTACATCGTGGGCATCCAGACCGAGCGGCTGCGCAAGCGCCTCGCCGACCGGCGGCTCTCGCTGGAGCTCAGCGACGACGCGATGCGCTGGCTCGCCAGCCACGGCTACGACCCGGTCTACGGCGCCCGCCCGCTGCGCCGCCTGGTGCAGACGGCGATCGGCGACCAGCTCGCGCGAGCACTGCTCGCGGGGGAGATCAAGGATGGCGATACGGTACGCGTCACGCTCGATGGAGATCATTTGTCGATAAAGTGAGTTACATTCTCTAATCCGCGATAACGTCCGATTGTGGACGAGGTGTGGAAGTTATCGCTGGTCACGGGCTGGTTGCCGGCGGCGCTGACGATCCTCGGCGTCGCCGCTTTCATCGCCCTGATCGCGATCCCGCCCTACCCGAGGCGGTGGGCGATCATCGCTCCCGTCGTGATCGTGTCGGCGGGGGTGATCGTCTACGCGGGATCGTGGGCGGTCACCAACGTCGCGAAGCTCTTCACGGACGAGATCCCCACCGAGAACCTGCTCTGGTCCTGGGTGGCCCTCGCCGGGCTGGGTCTCGCCGTCGGCCGCCTGCCCCGGCTGCGCTGGTGGGGCTGGATCGCCGCCGCGCTCGCCGCGATCCTCGTCTTCATCGGCGCGGGTGCGCAGATCAACCGCTTCTACGGGCAGTACCCGACGCTCGGCACGGCGCTCGGGGTCACACGTTCCAAGACGGTCGAACTCAGCTCGGTCGACAAGCCCGCGACCGGCGTGGTGACCCCGCCGCCGGGCGGCTTCCTCGCCGACGTGTGGCAGCCACCGGCCACGATGCCCACGAAGGGCACCGTCTCCAAGGTGACGATCCCCGGCACCCGCTCCGGCTTCAAGGCGCGGTCGGCCTACGTCTACCTGCCGCCCGCGTACCAGGTCACCGCGCATCGGCCGCTGCTGCCGGTGCTCGTACTCGTCGCCGGGCAGCCCGGCCAGCCGGAGTCCTGGCTCATCTCCGGGCAGCTCGTCGACAAGCTCGACGCCTTCGCCGCCGCGCACAAGGGACTGGCACCCGTCGTCGTCATCCCCGACGACCTGGGCAGCTCCTTCGCCAACCCGCTCTGCCTGGACTCCAAGCTCGGCAACGCGCAGACCTATCTGGCGAAGGACGTGCCCGATTGGATTAACAGCGAGCTCCAGGTGGCACAGGGCCGCGACAACTGGACCTTCGCCGGGTTCTCCCACGGCGGCACCTGCGCCCTGCAGATGGGTGTCAACGCACCGGACGTGTACGGCAGCTTCATCGACATCTCCGGCCAGAGCGAACCCACCCTCGGCAGCAGGGAGAAGACGATCGACGGTGCCTTCGGCGGTGACGCGGCCGCGTTCGCGAAGGTCAACCCGCTCGACGTGATGAAGACCCGCCAGTTCCCCGACACCGCTGCGGTGATCGTCGGCGGGACGAGCGACGGCACCTACCTACCGCAGGCCAAGGAGGTCTACGCCGCGTGCAAGGCCGCCGGCATGGACGTGACGTATATGGAGATCGACGGCGGGCACGACTGGCGGGTCTGGGGCGGCGGCCTCGAACAGAACCTGCCCTGGCTCGCCCGCCAAACCCACCTGAGCAGCCAGTGAAGGAGCGTGTGGTGACCGAACTCGTCTCCCCCGAAGCGGCGGCGCCGTCGCGGTGGCGTGCCACGCTCGACGCCGGGCTGGCGATTCTCCGCCGAGCCCCGCTCACGATCGGTGTCGTGGTGGCGCTCTGGGTCATCGGTCTCGCCACGCGCAGCATCCTGCGCGGACCCTCGGAGAGCCTGTTGGACCGGATCGGCCTCGGCGTACCGGCGCTCGCCGACGGCCGCTGGTGGACCCTGCTCACCGGCGGGATGTGGGCGAAGGGCTTCACCGCCTACCTCGTCGTGACCGCGATCTATCTGCTGCTCGTCGCGCCCGCCGAGAGCCGGTTGGGCTGGCGGATGACCGGGCTGCTGCTCGTCGTCAGCCAGGTCGGCGGCGCGCTGTTCGGTCTCGGCGTCGTCTGGGTCGCCGCGCGCATCGACGACGAGAGCTGGCTGGGCAACCTCGCCTCCGACATCAGCATCACCCCGGCCGCCGCGGTCTTCGGCGTCGGACTCGCCTTCAGCTTCCGGATGACCGCGCTCTGGCGTCGGCGTACGCGGCTCGTCCTGCTCGGTGTCGTGCTCGTCGCCGCGCTCTACGTCGGCTTCCTCCACGACGTGGTACGCGCCACCGGCGCCGCCGTCGGTCTCGGCGCCGGCTGGCTGCTCCTGCACCGCCGAGCCCCCACGACCACGACGACGACCACGACCCCCGCAACTCTTCAAGAGTTGCGGGGATCAAGCGCTGACCAGGTGATTCCCGGTGAGGCGTCGGCTGCGGGCGCAGGAGCCGGGCGTGGTCCCCGGCTCTACGGCTCGTCGCATGCCGAGACCCGGGTGCTGGTGGCGCTGGTGGTCGCCGTCTCCGCCCTCGGCGCCCTGGTCGCGGCACTGGTGCCGATGCCGATCGGGCCGCTCGCCACCTACAACGACTTCTTCGTCTCGCCGCCGCCCGACGCCGCGACCGTCGCCGGGATCTGCGCCGACCCGACACTCGCCGACGACTGCCGGCAGCTGCGCGCCGAGGATGTCTTCGCCGGGCCGACCGGCTTCATCATGTCGATCCTGCCCGCACTGGCACTGCTCGTCATCGCCGAAGGGCTGCGGCGCGGCAAGCGGCTCGCCTGGTGGCTGGCGCTCGGCATCAACGTGGCGCTGATCGGCCTCGCCACCTGGTTCGTCATCGAAGCGATGGTGAACGACCGCGCGGACATCCCGGATGCCGGTGCCTTCCTCTGGGACTCGCTCACGCCGCTCGCCCTGCCGCTCGTCACGCTGATCGTGCTGCTGTTCACCCGGCGCCACTTCGATCTGGCGATCCCGCGCCCGGCGCTGCGGCGGCTCGGCATCATCGTCGGCGGCGGGCTGGTGCTGGCGAGCCTCGCCTACCTGCTCATCGGCTATGCGATCCGGGACCAATTCGATCCGCCGGCCACGTTCGGCGCGCTGCTGGGCGATCTGCCGGCCCGGTTCCTGCCCCCGGCGTACCTCGGACTCTTCAATGCCGACGTGGTGCCGGCGGGGCGCGGCGCTCGCCTGCTCGCGGGCGGCATCGGCGCGATCTTCTGGGTCGTCACCCTGGTCGCGCTGCTGTTCGCCTTCCGGCGCTCGGGCGAGCTGAGCCCGCAGGGTGCGAAGGCGAAAGCGCGCGGGGTGCTGGAGTCGGGCGGTTCGACGCTGTCCTACATGGCGACCTGGCCGGGCAACGACTACTGGTTCACCGGGGACGGCAAGGCGGCGCTCGCCTATCGCGTCATCGGCTCGGTCGCACTCACCACCGGCGAGCCCTTCGGCGAGGCGGCCTCGCGGGCGGCGGCGGTCGGCGAATTCTCCGCCTACTGCGACGAGCACGGGTGGACGCCGTGCCTCTACAGCGTCACCGAGGAGTGCAATCGGGTCACCGAGCAGATGGGCTGGCGCTCGGTGCAGGTCGCGGAGGACACCGTCGTACCCCTGAAGGACCTGGAGTTCACCGGGAAGAAATGGCAGGACATCCGCACCGCGCTCAACAAGGCGGCGAAGGCTGGGGTGACGGCGGAGTGGTTCACCTACGCCAAGGCGCCGTTGTCGATCACCGACCAGATCCGCTCCATCTCGGAGGAGTGGGTCGCCGACAAGGGCCTGCCCGAGATGGGTTTCACCCTGGGCGGCCTCGACGAGCTCTCCGACGAGCACGTGCGCTGCCTGGTCGCGGTCGACGCCGACCGGACCGTGCACGGCGTGACGAGCTGGATGCCCGTCTATCGGGACGGCCGTCCCGTGGGGTGGACCCTGGACTTCATGCGGCGCCGCTCCGACGGCTTCCGGGGCGTGATGGAGTTCCTGATCGCCTCCGCCGCGCTCGGCTTCCAGAAGGAGGGCGCGGAGTTCCTCAGCCTCTCCGGGGCGCCGCTGGCCAGGCTCGATCGCGGCGAGCAGCCGGGTGCGCTGCAGCGGATGCTCGATGTCGCGGGCCGGACGCTGGAGCCCGTCTACGGCTTCCGGTCGCTGTTCAACTTCAAGGCGAAGTTCCAGCCGTCCTACGAGCCGATGTACATGACCTACCCGGATCCGGCGGCACTGCCCGCGATCGGCCAGGCGATCGGCAAGGCCTATCTGCCGCACGTCACGCCGGGGCAGATGTTCCGGCTGACCCAGCGCTTCCTGAAGCGGCCCGAGGAGTAGAGCGCTACTCCCGGTGGCGAGCAGCGGATACGCTGACCGCCGATGTAGGGAGGAATCTTCGTGTCTTACGTAACCCCTCAGTATTCCGCGCCGACCGACCAGCCGTCCCGACCGTCCACGGTCACCGTCGCGTCGCTGTCGCTCTGGGCCATGGCGCTGCTCTCGCTGGCCAGCGTGGTGCTCGGAGTCATCTCGTTCGCATCGATCGATGCGCAGAAGATCGCTGACGCCTATGTGGCGGGTGGCATGGAGCGGGATGTCGCCGAGACCACGGCACCCCTGGTGCTCGCGGTCATGTACGGCACCGCGGGCATCAGTGCCGTCATCGGGGTCATCTACCTCGTCCTCGCGATCTTCGTCGGCAAGGGCAAGAACTGGGCCCGGATCACCGCCTGGGTCTTCGGCGGCCTCGCGATCTGCTGCAACGCCCTCGCGGCCGGCAGCGCTGCGACCGGCAGCTCGCTGACTTCCACCAACTCCGGCGGTGTCGACGCCGAGGTCGTCCAGGAGAAGCTCAGCGAATACATCCCGACCTGGGTCGACCCCACCAGCATCGGGCTCGCGGTCGTCGCGCTGCTGCTCGCGCTGGCCGTCGTCGTCCTGCTGGCGCTGCCCGCGTCGAACGCCTACTTCCGCCGCCCCGAGCCCGAGTGGGTCCCCCCGGCGGGTCCGATCGTGTAACTCGTGCCAGCGCGAGAGTTTCGCGGTGATCATGCCACGAAGTGCGACTCCCCCCGAGTAGGTTCGAACTAATCGGACTATTCGGGGGGATTGTCTTATGTCTACGAACGAACCACCGGTCGACCCGACCGCCAACCCTGGCGCGTGGCGACCACCCACCGAACCCTCGGTGGAGCCGGTCGGCGCCGAGGCGCTCGCCGACGCCGCCGGCCAGACGTCGTCCGGGGACGAGCCGATCACGGCACCACCGGCATGGCAGCCGCCCACCTCATTCGATCCGACGGCGTCACCGGCGTACCCACCGGTGGTTGATCCGCCCGCGAGCGGTGAGCGGCCGACCGGCGCGACCGGCGTCGGGGATGCGCCGCCGCCACCCGGCGGGAGCTTCCTGCCCGGGACCGACTCCGGCTACACCACCGGCGCGAGCAGCCTCGGCGATGCCGGGACCGGCTATGTCCCGGGTGCCAGCAGCCCGGCCGTGAGCGCCGTCGGCAGCGGTGACGGGCCGCCGGCCGGCTACCCGGCGGGCGGGGCGGGCACGGGCAACGACGGCTCGGGCTGGGCTCCCGGCGCCGCTGCAGCCGCCGGTGCCGCCGCGGGAGCCGCCGCCTCGGCGACGGGAGCCGCCACCGGGCAGGCCTTCCCGGGCGGCCCGCCACCCGTCTACCCGCCACCACCGCCCTCCTATCCCGCGCCGCCGCAACCGGCCGCGGTCCAGCCGCCGCGCAAGCGACCCGGCGTGGTCGCGGCCGCCGCCGGGATCCTGCTGATCCTGGCGATCTGCGGGCTGGGCCAGTCGGTGCTGACCCTGGCGAGCATGGGTTCGACGGTCGACCGGTTCAAGGAGCGGGCTCGGATCATCGGGGCGTCGCGGTCCGACATCGACTCGGCGGTCTCCCAGATGCGCGCCTCCTACATCGGCGGCATGTTCGTGACGATCCTCATCGCGGTGGTGCTCGCCGGGCTCGCCTACGGGCTGCTCCGGGGCAGCAACGGCGCCCGCATCGCGACCTGGGTCGTCTCCGGCCTCGCGGTCCTCTGCGACTGCTGCTCGTCGGTCTTCTACCTCGGGATCGGCGGGATCAACCTCACCACCAACGGCACCAACGACGTGCAGGCACAGCTCGCGCAGGCGCAGCTCGACGCCTTCCCCTCCTGGTTCCTGGCGACCGGCGGAGGGCTGTCCCTGCTGCAACTGCTGGGCTACATTGCGACAGCCGTGCTCCTAGCGCTGCCGGCCGCGAACGCCTTCTTCAAGAAGGTCGCGCCGGGCTGGCTGCCACCAACTCCGTGAGGTGATGCCCCGATGGCACCGTCCAACCCTGGTACAGCTCTGATCACCGGTGCGACGGCGGGCATCGGGGCGACCTTCGCCCATCACCTCGCCCGGGCCGGCCAGGACCTCGTCCTGGTCGCCCGGGACGGTGAGCGGCTCGACGCCGTCGCCGCCGAGCTGACCGGGCGCCACTCGATCAAGGCCACCACGCTCGTGGCCGATCTCACCACCGACGAAGGACTCGCCGCGGTCGAGCGAGTGCTGCGGGAGCAGCGGATCGACCTGCTCGTCAACAATGCGGGCCTCTCGCTCAACAAGTCGTTCCTGCGGTCCACTCTCGAAGAAGAGATGCAGCTCATGCGGCTCAACGTGCTCGCCGTGCTGCACCTGACCGACGCCGCGCTGCCGGCGATGCTCGCCCGGGGCTCCGGCGAGATCATCAACGTCTCATCGGTCTCCGGCTTCGCCGCGACGATGCCCGGCTCGACCTACCCGGCGAGCAAGGCGTGGGTGACGAGCTTCTCCGAGGCGGTGGGGATGGCGAGCCGCTCGCGCGGTGTCCGGGTCATGGCTCTATGCCCCGGTTTTACGCGGACCGAGTTCCACCAGCGCGCGGGGATCTCGACCGGCAAGATGCCGGACTTCCTGTGGCTGCAGGCGGATGACGTCGTCGAGGCCGCACTTCGAGATCTGCGTAAAGGTAAATTGGTGAGTGTGCCGAGCGTGCGATACAAGGTTGCCGTGACGGCCTTGAAGCTCACTCCACGCTCTCTCCTGCACCGGTTTTCGGCCCGTGGAGCCTCTCGATTGGGGCGTACGGTTGGTGACTCTCAGTAGCAAGATGACTCTCGGTGACGATTCTGAGGGGTCGATGTAGGCGATCCACTTTTAGCGAGGTACAGTTCCGCTCATGTCGGATCGCGACGACCTGCATAAATTCATCACTGAGATCGCCGTTGTGCACGGCCGGGTGACGCTGTCATCCGGTCGAGAGGCTGATTCTTACCTGGACCTTCGTCGGCTCTCCTTGCACGGGCAGGGCGCGCCGTTGATCGGCCGCGTCATGCTTGACCTGGTGTCGGACTGGGATTATGAGGCCGTGGGTGGCCTTACTCTCGGTGCGGACCCGGTCGCACTGGCGATGCTGCACGAGAGCGCGAAGACCGATCGTCCGGTCGACGCGTTCGTGGTCCGCAAGGCGGGTAAGGCACATGGGCTGCAACGACGCATTGAGGGGCCCGATGTCGCCGGGCGCCGTGTCGTTGCTGTCGAGGACACTTCGACTACAGGGAGTAGTGTCCTTACCGCTGTAGATGCATTGCGAGAAGCTGGTGCCGAGGTCGTCGGCGTAGCCGTTATTGTCGATCGAGGCGCCGGAGAGGCGGTACGAGCAGCCAATCTGCCGTATCGATTCGCCTTTTCGTTGGCCGACCTAGGCCTTGGCGCCTAGCACATCTTTAGACTTGGACCTGCTAATATGCAGACTAGTCAATTGTTAGTGTGGAAGGATGGAGTTCGTGGGAACTGCCCTGGTGGAGACCCCATTGCCCGCTATCTCACCGCTAGCCGGTGAGCCGATCGAACGTGCCGACGCGGAGCGTCTGGCCGGGGTGCTCAAGGCCTTGGCCGACCCGGCTCGTCTGCGTCTGCTGAGCCTTATTCAGGCTTCTCCGGAAGGCGAGGCGTGCGTTTGCGACCTCACCGCCCCGCTCGGCCTTTCTCAGCCGACCGTTAGCCACCACCTGCGTATCCTCACGGAGGCGGGCCTGCTCAACCGCGACAAGCGCGGTGTCTGGGCCTACTACAGCCTCGTGCCGTCGGCGATCGCCACGGTGGCCGAGCTGCTGACGCCCCCCCGTAAGCGGGCCACGAAGAAGGCGCGCTGAATTCGTTTTCTCCAACGGAGAGAACACATTTCTTGCATTACAGAAAGGGAGCATCCGATTACCGGGTGCTCCCTTTCATGTACCCGTGGGTAGCCAGAAATTCACGCTGCGTGGTCGACTTGATCTCAGCTCTTGTCCGAGACTATTTCGGCTCTACACTCCCCGGAGAAACCGAAACCTGGGAGTAACCGTGTCTGGCCGCCACCGTCCATCCCGGGGTCGTGCCACGGCTCCGCTCGCGGTGCTCAGTGCCGCCTCCATCCTGATCATCGCGGGATTCGTCGTCAAAACCGTCACCGCGGACGCGGGTGGCTGCGGATCCAGCAACGGCATCCGCCTCACCGTCGCCACCGACCCGGCCGTCGCCCCGGCGATCACCGAGATCGCGCAGCAGTGGATGCACACCGACCCCGAGGTCAACGGCAACTGCATCAGCGTCGACGTGCTGCCCAGGCACTCCGCTGACATCGCCAACTCGCTCGGCACCTACTCCGGCGGCAGCGTCGACGTCGCCGCCACGCCCGCACCGACCCCCAGCGACGCCGATCTGCCGACGGTCTGGATTCCGGACTCGACGGCGTGGCTCGGTCGCGTACGCGCCATCAACCGCGACGCCTTCGACTCGGAGACGCCGTCGGTCGCGCTGAGCCCGGTCGTGGTCGCGATGCCCGAGGCGATCGCCCGGGCCCTGCCGCAGTCGATGCTCCAGGGCGGGCTCTCCGCGCAGGCCGTCGCCTCGCTGCTCGCCGAGGGCAAGGTGAAGCTCGGCATGACCGAACCCCGCCGCGACACCGCGAGCCTCGTCGGCGCCATGCTGCTGCGCGACGTGGTCGTCACCTCCGAGGCGAAGCTCCCCGAGCTGGTCGGCACCTACCGCAAGGGCGTGCAGGGCCCGCTCGCCGACACGGCGGCCGTCTTCGACGCCTTCGCCAAGGGTCTGGGCGCCGCGCCCATGAGCGAGCAGGCGATCATCGCGCACAACGCCGGCAACCCGGCCGTCCCCGTCGCGGCGCTGCCCCTGGCTGTCTCGCCGACGCTGGACTACCCCTTCGCCACCCTCGCCGGGCGCTCCCGTGAGCTGCAGATGGCGGCGGCGAAGCTGCGGGCCGCCCTGATCGCGCCGGACGCGGTCGGACCGCTGGCGCGGCGCGGCTTCCGTACGCCCGCCGGCGACGCCGGCCCCGGCTTCATGGTCGGCCACGGCGTCACCACCGCGACCGCGCACGTGCAGCCGGTGATCGATATGACCAAGATCACTGGGACCCTGGGCGTCTGGGTGGCGGCGAAGACCTCGTCCCGGATCTACGCCCTCGTCGACGCGACCTCCTCGATGAACCGGACCATGTCGGCCGGCGGCCACACCGACGTGCGGATCGACGTGCTCCGCAAGACCGCCACCTACGGCCTGGGCCTGTTCACCAATGAGAGCCAGATGGCCCTGTGGGCGTTCGCCGGACGCGGACCCCGGGAGCTCGTCACGATGGGCAAGCTCGGTGCCGATCAGCGTGCCGACCTCAAGGCGGCCGTCGACGCGGCCGAACCTGCCTCCACCGACGTCTGCCCGCTCTTCGAGTCGCTCGTCGCGGCCTACAAGGCGATGAAGGACGGCTACGACGCGTCGCTCTCCAACACGATCGTCGTCTTCACCGACGGCAAGAGCAGCGTCCCGAGCGGCCTGACGATGGAGACGGTCCGCCGCCAGCTGGAGAACCTCACCGACATCACCAAGCCGATCCGGGTGATCCTGCTCGGCATCGGGCCCGACGCGGACCTGGGCCAGCTCGAGGAGCTGGCGAAGATCACCGGCGGCGCGGCCTTCCGGGTCAGCGACCCGACCCAGCTCAACGCGATCTTCCTCAAGGCCCTGCTGACGTGACGCCAGAAAAGCCGCAACTCTTCAAGAGTTGGTGCTTAAGGCCTGGCGGCCTGAAGGACCGACTCTTGAAGAGTTGCGGCTCGGGGTAGTGCGGGCGGTACGGGAAGGGCTAGCGGAGAGCGTCGATCTTGGCTGCGGCGGCCTCGCGGCGCTTCTCACGGCGAGCCCGGATCATCTCGATGAAGATCGGGATGAGCGAGATCAGCACGATCACGAAGACGAACGGCAGGATGTACTTGTCGATGTTCTCCGCGCCGATCGAGTTCTGGATGCGCTCGGCGAGGAAGTAGCCGGCGAGCAGGATGCCGTCGGTCCAGAGGATGCCGCCGATGACATTCCAGAGGAAGAACTCCTTCGCGGGCATGCCGAGCACGCCGGCGACCGGGTTCATGAAGGTCCGGACGATCGGGATGAACCGGGCCAGCACGACGGCCTTGCCGGGTCCGAACTTCCGGAAGTAGTGCTCGGTCTTCTCGACATACTCCTGCTTGAACAGGCGCGAGTCGGGCCGGGAGAACATCCTGCGGCCGTAGCGGGCACCGAGCCAGTGGCCGGTCTGGGCACCGAGGATCGCGCAGATCGGCGCTCCGATCAGCAGCCCCCAGATCGGGATGGCGGTGAAGCCCATCGCCTCGGCCACCGGCGAGGCGGCGACACCGGCGATGAACAGCAGCGAGTCGCCCGGCAGGAAGAAGCCGATCAGCAAGCCGGTCTCGGCGAACATGATCGCCCAGACACCGAACATCGCGAACGACCCGAGCCAGTTCAGCCAGTCTTTCGGGTTGAGCGGGTCGAAGCTCAGCGACTCACCGAGGGCCCGCACCTTGTCGATCGAATTCACCGGCCAAGGGTAGCGGGCAATGTTTCGGACCGCTCCATCCGTCTAGGGAGGTGAAGGGAGGTGGATGTGACGTACGAGGAGTTCGTCGACTCACGGCTCGCGGCGCTCGCGCGTTACGCGGTCATCCTCACCGGTGATCGCGAGACGGCACAGGACCTGGTCCAGGAGACGATGGTGCGGGTCCAACTGAACTGGCGCAAGGTCTCCCGGGCCGATCTGCCCGAACGGTACGTCAAGCGGATGATGGCGAACCTCTATGTCGACTGGCAGCGCGGTCCCTGGTGGCGGCGGGTCAGATTGCGTGGCGACGCGGACGAGACGGTGCCCGTACCAGGTGATATTGCCGACGGGACCGCGGACCGGGACCTGCTGTGGGGTGTTCTGGCCGGCCTGCCGCGCCAGCAGCGGGCCGCGCTCGTCCTGCGCTACTACGAGGACCTGCCCGACGCCGAGATCGCCGAGGCGCTCGGCTGCTCGGTCGGCACGGCCCGCGGCTACATCTCGCGAGCTCTCTCCACCCTTCGCGCGCGGCTGACCAGCCGCGCGCTCGTCACGGAAGGAATGCGGTGAACGACGACGCACTGCGGGCCGCGTTCGCCCGCCAGGAAGTGGAGGAACTCGACGTGTACGCGTTGCGAAACGCCATCGACACCGAGGCCGGCCGTCGGCGCCGCCGCCGATCGCTGGCGCTCACGGGGGGCCTGGCGGTGCTCGTCGCCCTGGCCATCACGGTGCCGCTGCTGCTCACCCGGGGCACCGTGCCGGTGGTGAACCTGCTGCCGGTGCTCGACTCGTCGGCCCCGGCCGACCCGCCGAAGCCGCTCAACCTGCTGCTGCTCGGCGAGGACAAGCGGGGAGGCATGGATTCGGCCCGAGCCGACACGATCACGATCGTGCACGTCTCGGCGTCGCGGAAGCAGGTCTACCTGATCTCGCTGAGCCGCGATCTCTACGTGGAGATCCCGGGGCACGGCAAGGACAAGATCAATAGTGCCTACTACTACGGTGGCCCGAAGCTCGTCATGCAGGTGGTGTCGAAGCTGACCGGCGTGCCGCTCGACGGCGCCGTGGCGCTCAACTACGCAGCCATGCGGAGCATCATCGACACGCTCGGCGGGGTCGAGGTCTGCCTGAAGCAGAAGATCGTCTCGACCCACACGAACGCCGTCTTCCCCGCCGGGTGCCAGACGCTCACCGGCTTCCAGGCCGATGACCTGGCCCGCCAGCGCCAGGGGATGAGCGCGGGCGGCTACGACCGGGACCGCAACGGTCAGCGGATTCTCGCCGGGGTTGCGGCGAAGATCCGCGAACTCGACCTGATCACCGACCCGGTCAAGGTTTCGCGGCTGCTGAGCGTCAAGGGAGTCGTCGTCGACGGGCCCACCAGCGCCGTAAAGCTGGTCGACCAGCTCAGACCGGCTGTCTCGGCGCCCATCACGGGCCTCGGCGGACCTGGTTTCCACTCGGCGACCGTGGACGGCAGGGCCGTCGAGACGTTGCCGGCCGAGGCGTCCACGCTCTTCCGTGCGATCCTCGCCGACGACGTGGAGAGCTTCGCCCTGGCCCACCCGCAGTGGGTCACCGCGATGAAGGGTTAGCGCTCGTCGTCCAACTCGACGACGACCGACTGCTCGGCGGCGTCCCACTCGGGCACCTCGAGCCCGAGTGGAGGCGCCGACGTCTCGTCCTCGGCCGCATCGATCGGGTTGGCGGGCGTCGCCTGCTCGACGGCGTCGGCCACGGGAGCTTCCTCTTCGGGGCGGGTCACCCCCTCACCGTACGGCGAACGGCACCCCTCCGCAGCGCGAACCTGGTTGAGTAGGCAATACTTTCGTCACGAGGACAGCGCGGTCTTCCTCTTCTCACCTGGCTTTTTCTGCACTGGAGGCTTCACGATGCCTATCGCTTCTCCCGAGGTCTACGCCGAGATGCTCGACCGCGCCAAGGCCGGCGCGTTCGCGTACCCCGCGATCAACGTCTCGTCTTCGCAGACGCTCAACGCCGCTCTGCAGGGCTTCGCCGAGGCGGAGAGCGACGGCATCCTGCAGGTGTCGACGGGCGGCGCCGAGTACCTCTCCGGCCCGACGATCAAGGACATGATCACGGGTTCCGTGGCGTTCGCCGCCTACGCCGCCGAGGTCGCCAAGAAGTACAACGTGAACGTGGCGCTACACACCGACCACTGCCCGAAGAACAAGCTGGACGGCTTCGTCCACCCGCTGCTCGCGATCTCGGCCGAGCGCGTCGCCAAGGGTGACGCCCCACTATTCCAGTCGCACATGTGGGACGGCTCGGCCGTGCCGCTCGCCGAGAACCTGCAGATCGCCGAGGAGCTGCTCGCCCTCGCCGCCGCCGCCAAGATCGTGCTGGAGATCGAGGTCGGCGTCGTCGGTGGCGAGGAGGACGGCGTCGAGAACGCCATCAACGACAAGCTCTACACCACCGTCGAGGACGGCCTGGCGATGGTCGAGGCGCTCGGCCTCGGCGAGAAGGGCCGCTACATGGCCGCCCTGACCTTCGGCAACGTGCACGGCGTCTACAAGCCGGGCAACGTCAAGCTGCGTCCCTCGGTCCTCAAGGAGATCCAGGACG
Source organism: Allocatelliglobosispora scoriae (assembly GCF_014204945.1). NCBI lineage: Bacteria > Bacillati > Actinomycetota > Actinomycetes > Micromonosporales > Micromonosporaceae > Allocatelliglobosispora > Allocatelliglobosispora scoriae. The sequence goes on along the minus strand of NZ_JACHMN010000002.1, from coordinate 3,415,774 downwards.
CGGTCGGTGCCAAGTTCGGTCGCGAGAAGCCGCTCGACCTGGTCTTCCACGGCGGTTCGGGCTCGCTGCTCTCGGAGATCCGCGAGGCGCTCGACTACGGCGTGGTCAAGATGAACATCGACACGGACACGCAGTACGCGTTCACCCGTCCGGTCGTCGCGCACATGTTCAGCAACTACGACGGTGTGCTGAAGGTCGACGGCGAGGTCGGCAACAAGAAGGCCTACGACCCGCGTGCGTGGGGCAAGGCGGCCGAGAACGGCATGGCCAAGCGCGTCGTCGCGGCCTGCGAGGACCTGCGCTCGACCGGCACCGCGATCAAGTAATTTGCACATTTAACACCAAAGGGGATGGCCGAGGTCGTCCCCTTTGGTGTTGATTCGGTAGGATCGTCCGATCTAACCATGTAGCGGAGGTCCGTCGTGCTGGGCATCGAGGGGTACGAGCCGTCCTGGCATCACGATGCCGGACTGCTCGCGGCAGCCCATCGCGCCCGCTTCAACCGCATCGTCGGCCAGCCGCTCATCGGCTCCTGGCTGATGTGGGACCTCGACGACGAGGGCTGGTTCACCAGCGGACCCGTCGTGCTCGGCTTCCCGGACGCCAACATCGAGATCACCCACCGCAAGTTCGACGAGTGCGCGATCAGCTGGGACACGATCGACATGCAGGCCCCGATCGAGTGGCCGGGCCAGCGCCTGGACTGGATCGCCGACCCGCACCCCGTGGTGGAGGCGGCCCGCGGCCGGGAACTGCGCGGGGTCAACATCATCGAGCGCGTCATGGCAGCCCACTGGCGCCCGACCGTGCTCTATGCCGTGGAGTTCCTCTTCGACGGGGTCCGGCTGGAGGTCTTCAACGCGATGGACGAGAACGGCATCTCCGGCGAGCAGGAAGTCACCCTTCCGGTGGGGCGTTGGAAACGCGTACCCATCGCTTAATGTTTGAAGCGTGCCCACGCCCCTCGCCCGCGTCATCGCGCCCATCGATCACAGCCCCAACGAGGTCGAGTCGGTCGAGGAGCTGACTCGCCACCTGCGCCGGGGCAGCGTCGCCGAGCTCACCATCCAGGGCCTCGACCTGGCCGGGGTCGAGCTCGCCGAGATCGACGTGACCCGGGCGCTCTTCGTCGGCTGCGCGCTCTCGCCGACCCAGGTCGCCGAGCTGACCCGGCGCGGCGCGCACGTCGTCCCGGCCTTCGACGGCATCCCCTTCCCGACCCAGCCGTCGCGGCTCTACACCGCCGCCGACCTCGCCGCGGGCTTCGAGTCCGGCGGCTTCCAGGCGATGTACGACACCGTCGTCTACCGGCACTACATCGAGCGCGGCGGCGCCACCCCGGACCTGCGGGAGGCGCTCGCGCAGCGGGTGCACGACCACGGCATCGACAACGCGCTGGCACACGACTCCGGCGAGTGGGTCGCCGAGCACGGGCCGGGCAGCATCGTGGGGATCATGGGCGGCCACGCCGAGCGCCGCGGCTCGCCCGGCTATCGCGACGCCGCCCGGCTCGCGTCGCTGCTCAGCGCCGCCGACCGGCTGGTCCTGACCGGCGGGGGACCGGGGGTGATGGAGGCGGCGAACCTCGGCTCCTACCTCTCCACCCGCCCGGCGGCCGACCTCACCGCGGCGATCGACGAGCTGGGCGCGGCGACCGACTTCCACGACAGCGAGGCCTTCACCCGCGCGGCGCTCGACGTGCGGGAGCGCTTCGCGCCGAGCCCGGGTACGCCGTGGAACAGAGCCGGTGGGCTCTCGATCCCGACCTGGTTCTTCGGCCACGAACCGGCCAACCTCTTCGCCGCCCGCGCGGGCAAGATGTTCAGCAACGCGTCGCGGGAGGAGCTGATCCTCAAGCTCTCCCGGGGCGGCATCGTCTTCGCGGCGGGCCGCGCGGGGACCGTGCAGGAGGTGTTCCAGGCGACGACGATGACCTTCTACGGCACCGTCAGCCTCTCCGGGCCCTTCATCTTCCTCGGCCGCCGCTTCTGGACCGAGGAGCTGCCCGTGGAGGCCCTGCTGCGGCCGCTGCTCGCGTCGTCGCCGCTGGGGGACCAGCAGAAATTGATCCACATCACCGACGACGTCGACGAAGCCGCGGCCCTGCTGCTCGAATGAACGCAAGCGAGGGCCCGGCGCCGAAGCGTCGAGCCCTCGCATACCGGTTCCTGGGGAGGCTCCGGACCTCCAGTTATACGCCCGATCGACGGGGTGTCGCGTCAGCCGGATCGGCGGGTGTTACAGCCCTTCCGCCACAGCGGCCGCGACCTTCAACCAGGCGTCGTGGGTCGCCTCGGAGAGCTGTCCATAGCGAATCGGCTCGCCCGTGTCGATGATCCGCTCGTAGGGGACCGGCACGACCGCCCGGGTCCGGGCGGCGAAGTGCCGCTCGATCGCACCGGCATCGAGGTCGCGCTGGTGCTGCGGCATCGAGACGACCGTGACGGCCTGCCGGACCAGCCTGGTGCGTCCTGACTGCTCCAGGTGGTCGAGCATCCGGGCAGCGGTCTCGGCGGAGTCGTTGCGCGCCGACATCGTGACCACGAGCTGATCGGTGGCGTCGACGGCGGCCTGCCAGTTGGGCGCGCGCACGTTGTTGCCGGTGTCGACCACGATCAGCTTGTAGAACCGGCTGACGACGTCGCGGATCTCGCCGAACGCCACGTCGGTCAGCATCTCGCCGGCCGTCGCCGACTCGTCCGACGCGAGCACCTCGAACATCCCCTCGCCCTGCGCCCGGACATACTGCGAGAGGTCGCCGACGCGGCCCTGCGCACCCCGGAAGACGTAGAGGTCGCGCAGCAGGTCACGCACCGTGCGGCTGTGGAAGTCCTGCTGGGCACGCATGCCGAGGGTGCCCTGGGTCTCGTTGTTGTCCCAGGCCAGCACATAGCCGCCGCGCTTCTGGCCGAAGGTCATGGCGAGCATCAGCACCGCGACGGTCTTGCCCGCGCCGCCCTTGGGGTTGACCACGGTGATCTGCCGCAGCCCGCCGAAGTTGCGCCGGACCAGCTCCACATCGTGGCGCAGCTCCTGCTCGCGTCGCCCCGGAGGCAGGCTGACCAGGCCGAAGGTCGCCTTGCTCAGCGTCGCCTGGATCCCCATCTGCGCGACCGGGTCGGGCTGGCGAGCCGCCCGGCGCCGGGCGAACTCCTCCGCCGTCGGCATGTAGCCGCCCTCGTCGGGGGGCGTGACCGGGATGACGCCGGGCGCGGGCAGGGCGAGCCGGGGCGGGAAGGCGGTGACTCCCGGCGCCGGGTGCTCGGGTGGCAGCTCCTCGACCCGTCGGCGCGGCACCGGGGCAGGCGGCACCTGGTGCGGCACGCCCATCGACGTCACGACGGGGCTGCTCGGGGGCCGGGTGACGGGTGCCTCCTCGTCGCGGGGGCGGGGGCCCGCGGCGGGCGGCTGGGCCCAGGCCGAGTGCGGCGTCTGCGGCAGGTCGGCGGGCTCGGCGGCCGGTTCCGGCCGCAACGGCTTCACCTGCGGTGAGAAGAACGAATCGGCCTGATTCTGCGGCTGAGCGGCCTGCTGGGCCTGCGCAGGGGTACGCCGCTCCACGGGCGGTCGCGGGCCGTCACCGGGACGGTAGGGCTCCTGCGGGGCGATCGTGATCGGGGCGGTGTGCGGGCGGACCGGGATCGGCACCACCGGCACCGGCACGGGCGGCAGCTGACCACCCGGCTCGTAGGGCGTGACCTCGACCTGACCGGCGACCGGAATGCCCTGCTGAGCCGGGACGGCGAAGGGGACCCCCGCGCGTGGCGAATGCGGCTGCCCGGTCGGCTCCCCGTCGAATTCGTCCTCGGGCCAGTAGTCCTCGTCCACGTCCCCAGAATAGGGACCATGGCCGACACCGGCCACACGCTGCCCAAACACCCGTCACGTTTTGCAGCAAAGCGTGCCTATTCGCCGCCGCGACGCCACGTTCTGCAGCAAACCGCGCTGATGTCAGCCCTGGCGGCCCGCTGTCACGTTTGCAGCAAAGCGTGGCGGAAATCGGGCGGGAGGCCACGTTTTGCTGCAAAACGTGACCGGCGGGTTACTCGAACACCGACCACGCGGCGGGCTCGATCCACCAGGAGCGCTTGCGGGTGAGGGTGCCCGTGACGCCGTCCTCGACGTAGGGCAGGTCCCCGTCGCGCGGGGTGACCGAGACGGCGCGGCCGCGGGCTCGGCGTACCTCCAGGCGGGTGGTGGGGCGGCGCAGCGGGCGGCTGACCGTCACGGCGACCGCCACGGCCACCTCGACCAGGCCGTCGGCCGGGTTCGGGTCGACGATGAGGGGGATCCCGCCGAAGTCGACATAACCCCCCGCGTTGGCGACCGCGCAGGCGAGCAGGGCCTCCTCGCCGTCGCTGAGCACGGTGTCGTCGACCTCGACCCGGCCCCGCCACGGTACGGCCTGGCCGTGCTCGTCGGCCGCACCGAGCAGCGTCCCGTCGATCGTGATCGCGCCGCCGTCGTGGCGCAGGAGGTCCAGCCGCCGGGTCCGGTCGCCGAGCACGACCGAGGCGACCGACGCCGGATCGCGGGCCAGCCCGAGGCGGGCCGCTAGATCCTCGGTCGAGCGCGGATCGAGGGGCAACACGCCGACGACCGGCAGATCCGGCACGGTCCGACCGGCGCGGAGATCGGCGGGCCGGCGGGAGGGCGGCGGCGCGTAGCGGCGGACCATCCGGCGCAGCACGTGCCGGAGCTGGCTGTCGCTCGCCGTCACGACGATCAGCCGGGTCTTCGTGTCCGACGCCGGCCAGGTGAGCCCGTCCGCGCGCGGCGGCCCGTCGAGCCTGGTCAGGACCTCGTCGATCTCGCGATCGTCGTGCGCGGTGACCGCCTCGGCACGGGCACCGGCGGCGTGGAGCGCGTCGATCGCGTGCAGCACCGGCGTACGCGGGCGGTCGTCACAACTGTCAGCTTGGCCACACCCGGAACACGCCGAGCCGCATCCGCCGGCCGGTTCGTCCAGGCTGAGCAGCACGACGTCATACACGAGTTCACCGATCTTTACGGGCGGAGGCTCCGCCGGACTGTAGGTCTTGTTAGCCTGTCACCCCGGGGTGGGGCGCAGTCGCGCACCACCTGGGCAATCGCCGTGGGAGGCGAGTGAGATGCCAGCGATCGTGCTGATCGGCGCGCAATGGGGCGACGAGGGCAAGGGCAAGGTTACCGACCTGCTCGGGGAGCGGGTCGACTACGTCGTCCGTTACTCGGGCGGCAACAACGCCGGCCACACTGTGGTGACTCCGGACGGCCAGAAGTACGCCTTGCACCTGATGCCATCGGGCGCACTGTCCCCTAACGCGATCATCGTCATCGGCAACGGTGTGGTGATCGATCCGAAGGTCCTGCTCGCCGAGATCGACGGGCTGACCGAGCGGGGTGTCAACACCGACCGCCTGCTGATCTCGGGTGACGCACACCTGATCATGCCGCACCACCGGGCACTCGACCGCGTGGTCGAGCGCTACCTGGGCACCGGCCGGATCGGCACCACCGGGCGCGGCATCGGCCCCGCCTACGGCGACAAGGTCTCGCGGATGGGCATCCGTGCCCAGGACCTGCTCGATCCGGGCATCCTGCGCAAGAAGCTGGAGCTCGTCCTCCGCGAGAAGAACCAGATCCTCTTCAAGGTCTACAACCGCAAGGCGATCGACGTCGACCAGGTCTTCAACGAGTACCTGGAGTACGCCGAGCGCCTCAAGCACATGATCGTCGACACCAAGGCGATCCTGTGGGACGCGCTCGACCAGGACAAGGTCGTCTTCCTCGAGGGCGCCCAGGCCACGATGCTCGACCTGGACCACGGCACCTACCCGTTCGTGACCTCGTCGAACCCGATCGCGGCCGGTGCCTGCGTCGGCAGCGGCATCCCGCCGACCAAGGTCACCAAGGTGATCGGCGTCGCCAAGGCGTACGCGACTCGCGTCGGTTCGGGGCCCTTCCCGACCGAGCTGCACGACGACATGGGCGAGCACCTTCGCAAGCTCGGCGGCGAATACGGCACGACGACCGGCCGTCCGCGCCGGACCGGGTGGTTCGACGCCGTGATCGGGCGATACGCCGTGCGGCTCAACGGGATCACCGACCTCGTCATCACCAAGCTCGACATCCTCAGCGGGTTGGAGCAGGTCCCGGTCTGCGTCGGCTACAACATCGACGGCCGGTTCAGCCACGACCTGCCGATGAGCCAGACCGAGTTCCACCACGCGACCCCGGTCTACGACTACCTGCCCGGCTGGTGGGAGGACATCTCCAAGTGCCGGACGTTCGAGGAGCTCCCGCCCAACGCGCAGGCCTACATCCTGCAGCTGGAGGAGCTCTGCGGCACCCGGATCAGCATGATCGGCGTCGGGCCGGGCCGTCAGGAAAACGTCCTCCGATATGACCTACTAGGGTGAGTTCGTGCGCGTACTGCTGATCGGGACGGGCGGGCGCGAGCATGCTCTCGCGTCCGCACTCGCCAAGGACCCCGCCGTCACGTCGCTGACGGTCGCTCCCGGCAACCCTGGCATCGCCGCCATTGCCGATGTCGCCGCCGTCGACCCGATGTCGCCGTCGGCCGTCGCGGACCTCGCCGTCTCGCTCGCCGCCGACCTCGTCGTCGTCGGGCCCGAGGCACCGCTTGTGGCCGGGGTCGCCGACGCCGTCCGGGCAGCCGGGATCGCGGTCTTCGGGCCGTCGACGGCGGCTGCGCAGATCGAGGGCTCCAAGACGTTCGCGAAGGACGTGATGGTGGCTGGTGGCGTACCCACTGGGGGGTCTGTCACGTGCGAGACGGTGAGCGAGGTGGCGGCGGCGCTCGATGAGTTCGGTGCCCCCCACGTCGTGAAGAACGACGGCCTTGCCGCAGGCAAGGGCGTCGTCGTGACCTCCTCGCGCGACGAGGCGCTCGCCCACGCCGCCGCGTGCCTCGCGGTCCCCGGCGGGCGGGTCGTCGTCGAGGAGTTCCTCGACGGGCCCGAGGTCTCGCTCTTCGTCGTCACCGACGGCACCACCGCCGTGCCGCTGCTGCCGGCGCAGGACTTCAAGCGCATCGGCGAGGGCGACACCGGCCCCAACACCGGCGGCATGGGTGCCTACGCACCGCTGCCGTGGGTGACGGATTCGCTGGTCCCGACCGTGCTGCGCGAGGTCGTCGAGCCGACGCTCGCCGAGCTGCGCCGCCGCGGCACGCCCTTCTCCGGCCTGCTCTATGTCGGCCTCGCGATCACCAAGGCCGGTCCGCGGGTGATCGAGTTCAACGCGCGCTTCGGCGACCCTGAGACGCAGTCGGTGCTCGCGCTTCTCGAAACCCCCCTGTCGTCGCTGCTCCAGGCCGCCGCGACCGGCACGCTGGCGTCGCTGCCCCCGCTTCAATGGCGCGACGGGTACGCCGTGACGGTGGTCCTGGCCTCGTCCGGCTATCCCGCGAGCTCCCGCACCGGTGACCCCATCGGCGGCGGGTACGCCGACGGCATCGCCCACGCGGGCACGGCCCTCCGCGACGGTGCTCTCGTCTCCGCCGGTGGCCGCGTCCTCACCTGCACCGCCACGGGCGCATCCCTGTCGATCGCTCGCGAAGCCGCATATGACCTGGTCGACAGCGTGACGCTCGACGGTTCGCAGCACCGCCGGGACATCGCGCTCGCCGCATCGCGAGGAGAGGTCGTGTCGCCGTGGAGCTGATCCATTCGGGCAAGGTCAGGGACGTCTACGCCGACGGCGACGACCTGATCCTCGTCGCTTCCGACCGCGTCTCGATCTATGACGTGATCCTGCCGACACCGATCCCCGACAAGGGGAAGATCCTCACCCAGCTCTCCCTGTGGTGGTTCGACCAGCTCGCCGACCTGATCCCGAACCATGTGATCTCCGCCGACGACGTACCGGCCGAGTGGGCGGGCCGCGCGATCCGCTGCAAGCGCCTCGCGATGGTGCCCGTCGAGTGCGTCGCGCGGGGTTACCTTACCGGCGGCGGCCTCAACGAATACCGCGCGACCGGTGCGGTCAGCGGGGTTGCGCTCCCCGGCGGTCTGCTGGACGGATCGCGGCTGCCCGAGCCGATCTTCACGCCGTCGACGAAGGCGCCGATCGGCGAGCACGACGAGCCGATCACCTACGACCAGGTGATCGCTGCCGTGGGCGCGGATCAGGCGGCATCGTTGCGCGAGGTGACGCTGTCGATCTATCAGCGGGGTGCCGAGATCGCAGCGGCGCGGGGGATCATCATCGCCGACACGAAGATCGAGCTGGGTCTGTCGGCTGATGGCGTCCTGACCCTCGGCGACGAGCTGCTCACCCCGGACTCGTCGCGGTTCTGGCCCGCTGACCTGTGGGAACCCGGTCACGCCCAGCCCAGCTTCGACAAGCAGTTCGTCCGCGATTGGGCGCTCGCGGAGGGCTGGGACAAGAAGGCGCCGGGCCCTGAGCTCCCACCCGAGATCGCGGAGGCGACAGCCGAGCGCTACGCCGACGTTTACGCCCGCCTCACCGGCAGGCCTTTCTAGACCTTGAATGATTTCCGCTGCCATAGCCACGGAAATCATTCAAGGTCTGGGGATCCAACCTGCGGCACGTAGTGCGGCGCGGAGTTGTGCTACTACTTCGTCCGGTTTTGTGCGAATCAAGTAGGCGGGAAAGCGGAGGATCCGATCTCCGCCGATCCAGACATCGTTTTGCCGCTTGAGATCTGCGGCCCACTGCCGTGCGTCCATGTGATGTGCGCCGTCGATCTCGACGTGGATGCCGAAATCGGCGAAGTAGGCGTCGAGGTAACGCCGCACCCCGGCTCGATCCACTCGTGTGACCTGCATCTTCGGCTGAGGCAAGCCGTTGTGGCGGCACATCTTCACAAAGTCGATCTCTGATGGAGTGGTGGCTCCCTTGTCGGCGAAGTCAGCGGTCTCCATGATCAGAGCGCGGCGATTGGTCCGAGTGAGCTTGGCCGCCACCCGCACGATGTCAGCCGGGGCCACCAGCCTCTGCTGACAACCGGCCGAGATGAGCGACACCGCCTCGGCGTCCGAGTGTGCCCAGCCTGCCGCGTCGACCAGGGCGCGCTCGGTCGTGGTGCGGTAGGGCCGGGCCGGCTGAATGTCCTCGTCAAATAGGGTCGAGACACGGTGGACCTTGATCGCGGGTAGCTCTGGCGACGGCTTGCGCAGTAGGTCGCGGGCGCCTAGACGAGCCGGACGCAAGATATCGATGATGGCGCGTCGCCAGCGACCACGCAATCCAGCCGCCTGTGCGGCGGCGAGCCCGCCCAGCACGCTTTCGGGGCCCGCGATGAGCACGCCTACCCACCACTGCTGCTCACGTGTGAGTGGTCCGCTCTCCGTGAAGAGCACGCCTCGATGGATGTAGCGCCAGCGTTTCTTGCTGACCTCATGACGCAGCTTCGCTTCGCCGACGATCTGCATCACCTGAGCGGTGGAGATCACCCCTGATTGCTCGAATAGGAGCAGTTCCAGCGCGCTAGCGTCCTCCCCCGGAAGCCTCACTCCAGCAGAATCCCACCGTGTTGCTTCGCGTCAAAATCCGTCTGGATCTTGAATGATTTCCGTGGCCATAGCAGCGGAAATCATTCAAGATCTCGGGGGATCACCTTGCCTGTCGCGGTACGCGGCAGGCTTGCTCGGAAGTTGACCTCTCTGGGGACGCAGAATCTCGCCAGGTAGTGGCGGACGTACTCCCGCACCTCGTCCTCGCTGAGCTGCTCGTCGTCGTGGAGCACCACGTACGCCGCCAAGCGCTGACCGAAATCGTCGTCCGGGACACCGATCACCGCCACCTCCCGCACCTGGGGCAATGTCGCGATCAGCTCCTCGACCGGCCGCGGGAACACGTTCTCCCCGCCCGAGATGATCATGTCGTCGGCGCGGCCGTCGACGAAGAGCAGGCCGTCGGCGTCGAAGTGCCCCAGGTCGCCGGTGCCGAGCATGCCCGCGACCTGCGTCGGCGACGCGAAGGTGTAGCCCTCGAAGAGCATCCCGTTGCGCACGAAGATCTCCCCGATCTCGCCCGCCGCGACCGGCAACCCTGACGCCGCGCGTATCTCGACCTTGGTCCCCAGGGGTGGGCGGCCTGCCGTACGCGGGTCCAGTCGCAGGTCGGCGGGGGTGGCGATGGAGACCCACGACGCCTCGGTGCTGCCGTAGAGGTTGTAGAGGCAGTCGCCGTAGGCGTCCATGAACCGCGTCGCGAGCACCCCGGGCAGGGCGGAACCGCTCACGGCCACGACGCGCGGCCGGATCGTGGGGTGCGGCACGGCTTCGGTCAATCGCTGCACCATGATGGGTACGGCCACCAGCCCCGCACACCCGTGCCGCCCCATGGCCACCACTGTGGACACAGGATCGAAGCGGCGTCGCAGCACCATCGTGGCGCGCAGCGCCAAGCACATCTGGAGCCCGGCGAGCCCCCAGGTGTGGAAGAGCGGGGCGGCGATGAAGACGTTGTCGCCGACGTTCAGCGGGATCCGGTCGAGCACCGAGGCGAGCGGCGCCAGGCTGGTCGGCGTACGCCGTCGGGCACCCTTCGGGGCCGCCGTCGTACCGGAGGTGAGGACGATGAGGCGCCCGGCCCGGTCCGGCGGGTCGAGGCGGCCGGGCGGCGCATGGCGTACCAGCTGATCCATGGCGGACTCGGTGAGAGTGGGCAGGCCGGCGACGAGCTCCGCGAGGTCGGTGTCGGCCAGGACCAGCGAGATGCCCTGCTCGCGGGCGACGGCGGCGACGGCTGCCGCGGAGAGTGCGGGGTTGAGCAGGACCACCTCGGCGCCGAGCGTCACCCCGGCGGCCATGCTGACGATGGTGCCGCTGTGGTTGCGCCCGAGCACGCCGATGCGCGATCCGAGCCCGATGTCGTGCCGGGCGCGCAGGGCGAGGCCGAGCGCCTCCACCCGAATCTGCAGGTCACGGTAGGTGACCGAGCCGGACTCGTCGATGACGGCGACCTTCTCCGGCGACCGGTCGGCGGCGGCACGGAGTTCACCGGCGAGTGAGAAGCCCCACCGGCGCAGGGCGTTGAGCTGAGCAGCGACTTTCCCGGGCGGCCCTGGCGTGAGCAGGCCGCGCTTAGCAAGTACCCACAGCACGTTAACTCCTATGTAACTCGTGAGTAACAACGATGCCTCACCGGGGTCGAGGAATCAATACTCGGTGCTGCAACCGGAGTGCCGACCTGCGCGTCTGGCAGTCGACCAGCGAGGAAGCGCTTGAAGGAGATCGAGACATGGCTGCCATTTCCCTGACCGACCGGGTCGGGCACTCGGCGACGACCGCGCGCGTGCTGCTCGTCGGCGGCGCGATCGCGACGGCGCTCCTGCTCGGCGCCTGCGACGGCGGCACACCCACGGCCGCACCGACGCCCTCGTCGTCCGCGGTCCTCCCCTCGGCTGCGGCTTCGTCCGCCCCGTCGGCGGTCCCGTCCAAGCCCGCCCGAACGGTGAAGATCACAGCGAGCGCATACCTCCAGGTGGCCGACACCTATGTCAGCGGACCCCGGGACACGGCGACGGACGAGGCGATGCTGCCGACGCTCTGCAACAAGTCCTTCGCGAGCAAGGGCAAGATCACCGAGCGGCAGTCCCGGCACATCGTCTACGTCGCGGTGGATCCCAAGGGCGGCGACTTCGTTCCCGACGGCGGCCTCACCCAGACCATCACGCTCTACCAGCCCGGTGGCGCCGAGCAGTTCCTGTCCGAGCTGCGAGCGATCATCGGCAGCTGCCCGAGGGGCAAGGCCAACAACCGCCCCACCAGGTACGCCATCGCGTCCGGCGCCAAGGCCGGCGACGACTCCTTCGTCTTCTCGATGACCGCCGCCTGGCACTCGGACCCGTCCAACGACGACAGCCCGATGGTCGACGAGACCCGGCTGATCTCGGTGGTCCGCATCGGCGATGTGGTGACGGTCCTCTGGGAGCGGGGCTGGGAGGGCGGCTCCTCGGACGCCAGGCAGGTCGACGTGCTGACCGGCCGGGCCGTGGCCCGCATCAACACCTGGCTCAAGGGCTAGCCGAAAAAAAAAGGGCGCTCCCCGGTGACGGAGGAGCGCCCTTTCTTCGATGTGTCAGCGCAGCGAGGCGCCGGTGATGGACCGCGCGATCAGCAGGCGCTGGATCTCGCTCGTCCCCTCGAAGATGGTGAAGAGCTTCGCATCGCGATACCACCGCTCCACGGGGTGCTCCCGCAGATAACCGGCACCGCCGAGGATCTGCACGGCCTTCTCGGTCACCGAGACCGCGACCTCGCTCGCCTTGAGCTTCGCCATCGAGCCCTCACCGGAGCTGAAGTCCCGGTTGTTGCGCCCCATCCAGGCGGCCCGCCACACCAGCAGCCGAGCCGCGTCGATCTCCATCTTGGCGTCGGCGAGGGCGAACGCGATCGCCTGGTTCTCCACGATCGGCTTGCCGAACTGGACCCGGCCCTTCGCATACTCCAGCGAGTACTCGTAGGCCGCCCGGGCGATGCCGAGCGCCTGGGCACCCACGGTCGGCCGGGAGAGTTCGAAGGTCCTCATCGATGCCTGGCCACCACTGCGTACGCCGCTGCGCGCGCGGTCGAGCCGCTTGTCGAGCGCCTCCTTGCCGCCGAGCAGGCACGAACCGGGCACCCGCACGTCGTCGAGGAAGATGTCGGCGGTGTGCGAGGCGCGCAGGCCCAGTTTGCGCAGCTTCTTCGCACCCTGGAGCCCGGCGGTGCCGGGCGGGATGACGAAGGCGGCCTGGCCCCGGCTGCCCAGCGACGGGTCGACCGACGCGGTGACGACGTGCACGTTGGCGATGCCGCCGTTGGTCGCGTAGGCCTTCTGCCCGCTGATCACCCACTCGTCGGTCGCCTCGTGGTAGACGGCGCGGGTGCGCATCGACGCCACGTCGGAGCCGGCCTCGGGCTCGGTCGAGCAGAACGCGGCGACCTTGGGGTCGTCCTGCGTGCCGAAGCACTGCGGCACCCACTCCACGAGCTGGTCGGGGGTGCCGTTGCCGAAGATCGAGGCGACCGCGAGCGCGCTGCCGAAGATCGCCATGCCGATGCCGGCGTCACCCCAGAAGAGCTCCTCGCTCGCGATGGGCATGGAGAGCCCGGTCGGGTCGGCCCACGCGTTGGCGAGGAACTCGAAGCCGTAGAGGCCGATCTTCGACGCCTCCTGCAGGACCGGCCACGGGGTTTCTTCCCGCTCGTCCCACTCGGCTGCCGCCGGGCGCACGACGTCGGCGGCGAAGCCGTGCACCCAATCCCGCAGATCGCGCTGCTCCTCGCTCAGATCGAGGGAGAATTCTGAGCTCATGGCTGTTAGGCCTTGGGGATGTCGAAGAGGTTGGCGATGTTGGCGGCGAGACCGAGGTCGCCCTTGGCCTTGAGCTTGCCCGTCATGAACATCATCACCGGGTTGCCCGAGCCGGACACGATCTTGAGGAACTCGACCGGACCCACCGTGAGCGCGAGCTTCGGCTCGTTGGCCGGGGTCTCGGAGAGCACGCAGGTGCCGTCGGCGATGACCAGCTCATAGGTGCTGACGCCACCGTCCGCCGCGCCGTTCACGTTCCAGTGGATGATCGCGTTGGTGCTGCCGGCCTTGTCGGCACGGAAGAGTCCGGGCATCCGGCGGAAGATCTCGTCGAGGACCTTGGTCCGCTGCTCGCCCGTCATGAACTCGGCCAGCTGCTTGTCCGAGGCGGAGCGCACGAGCTGAGCGAACTGCTTAGGGTCGATCGAATCGAAATTGGAGAGATCCAGGTCGGCCATGATGTCCTCCGTTGCCTAGCGCACAGATATAACTTACTTGTGCGTAACCTTACGCCGGAGTAGGTAAGCTCGCAAGCGTGGGGAAACGACTGCCGAGAAGTGTCCGAGAGAAGCAGATGCTGGATTCCGCCGTGCGAGTCTTCGCCCGGCATGGCTTCCACGCAGCAAATATGGATGAGATCGCAGAGCTGTCAGGCGTGTCCAAGCCGATGGTCTACGCATATCTCGGCACGAAAGACGAACTCTTCGTGGCCTGCCTCAACCGCGAGGCCGGTCGGCTGCTGGAGTCCGTCGCCGGAGTCATCGACCCCACGCTGCCGCCTGACCAGCAGCTGTGGCGTGGACTGCGGGCGTTCTTCGCGTATGTCGGGGCGCATCGGGACGGCTGGGCGGTCCTCTACCGCCAGGCCCGCTCCAGCGAGCCGTTCGCGACCGAGCTCGCCCTCATGCGCCGGCGGATGGTCGATGTCATCGCCGAGAAGCTCGCCGCGGCGCTGGAGGCCGAGGGTCGCAAGGTCGGCGAGGACGAGCTGGTCACGATGGCGTTCGCTCTGGTCGGCGCGGGGGAATCGCTGGCCGACCGGCTCGCCGACTCGCCGGACGAGGATCCCGAGCGCACCGCGACGAGGATGATGAACGCGGTCTGGCTCGGTGCCGGTCAGCTGCTGCACGGCGAGAAGTGGCGCCCAGCGCCCCCGGCGCCGGAGGCTGCGCCGTAAACAGAGAAGACCTGGCTCGACGGTTCAGCACGGGGGAACCGAACCGTCGAGCCAGGAGCTTGTGGGATAGTTTGCTCACTGCGGTGACTTTGCGCAAGTGTCAGTTTGACGGAGTGCTACTCGGCCTCAACGGTGCGCACACCTTCATCGCTTCGACGACCTTGGGGTCGGCCGTGCTGAGCTGCTGTCCCTGGGTGAAAGCCACCCCGTGCTCCGTCAAGCAGTTCCGATAGGCGGCGTTCAGACCGCCACCCGGACCGCCATTCTGGCCGCCTCGGTTGAAGCCGGGTCCGCCGGACGGGCGTACCGAGGCGCACTCTTTCTGCGCCGCCTCCCACTTCGCGGCGTCCACACCGGACGGCATACCGAATCCGCCCTGGAAACCGCCGGGGAATCCACCGCCGCCACGGGGATTGGCGGTGCCGGAGGGGCGCACGGTCGGGAAGTTCGTCGGCCGCGCGGTGGGGAAGTTCGTCGGCCGCGCCTGGTTCGACGGCAGCGTGATCCCCTGTTTGCGCAGGCAGTCCTGGTAAGCCTGCATGCCGTTCGCGGCAGCGGGCTGGCCGGCCGGATCATCCGAGCCACCGCAGGCGCTGAGCGCCAGAGCCGCCATCGCGATCACGGCGAGGCCGCCGAGTCGAAGTTTCATGCGCAGCAGCCTGCGGTGCCCGCCTCCGGCTGCCCTCAACGCAACCTCATGACTAGCTCGGAGCTGGCACGAAGAGCCCCGCAGGGCGCTCCAGGAAATACAGCGCTCCGACGAACAGAGCGCGCCGGTCCGCGTACCCCCGAATGCTTTGAGGTTTCTCCGAGGTTGCCGTGAGGCGCGACCCAGCGCGCATGACGACACTGCGCCATCATGCGAAGCAATGTGCGTTGGATCGTCCTGGCGGCGGTGGTGGTCGGGGCGATCGTGGTCAGCGGCGTCGCCTTCTGGGGCGGATCGGAGCCGGCGCCCACACCTGCCGCGAAGAAGGTCGAGCGGGTCGCGAACGGCTCGGTGACCGCTAAAGGAACCGTGCAGCCCGTCGCCTCCCGCTCGCTGAGCTTCGCGATCAGTGGCACGGTGAGCGAGTTGAAGGTGAAAGCCGGTGACAGCGTCGCGGTGGGCCAGGTGCTCGCGCGGCTGGACACCGCTGCCGCGAAGGAGGCGGTGACCGATGCGGAGACCGCGCTCTCCGAGGCTGCCGACGCGCTCGCCGAGGCCACGGCGGCCGCCACCGCGACCTGCGCGCCGGTCCAGGCCGCCGGGGCGCAGAGCGCTCCGTCGGCCGCGCCCTCCGCCTCGCCGCGCGCTTCGGCCTCCCCGCGCGCCTCGACCGCACCGAGCTGCTCCTCGACGTCCGGTCGCGGCGGCGGCGCGGACGCGATCTTCACCGCGCAGCAACAGGTCAACAACGCGACTGCGGCCGTGTCGCGGGCAGAGCGCAATCTGGCGGGTACGACCATCACGGCCCCCGTCACCGGCAAGGTCCTCACCGTGACGATCAAGGTGGGCGACACCGCGAGGTCCAATGTGATCACCCTGGGCGTGGTCTCGACGATGCTGGTGAAGGCGTCGTTCAGCGAGTCCGACGTGGTGGCGGTCTCGGTGGGCCAGACGGCGTCGGTGACGCTGCCCGGGACGGGCTCGAAGACCTACGCGGCGACGGTGTCGCAGGTCGCCGAGGTGGGCACGGTCACCAACCGGCTCGTCACCTATGAGGTGCTGATCGCCTTCGACCAGGTCCCCGAGGGACTGCTGGTCGGGCAGAGCGCCAACGTCACAGTTCCCGCCTGATGTCCCCGCGCCCCTTCGACACCAACTCTTCAAGAGTTGGTGTCAACGGGCGGTCAGGCGGGGGTGGTGAGCAGCTTGTGCGCCTTGACGACGAGGTCGGAGACGACGGCTACGCCGGCCTCCTGGGTGGCGTTGTGGTCGCTGAGGCAGGCGATCACCCAGTCGGCCTCACGCTCGACGATCCGGCCGATCGTGTTGACCTGCCAGAGCCCGCCCTGGTCGTCGCGGTCGAACCAGCCGTCCTTGACATAGACGGCCTTCGCGTTCTTGCCGGCCGCATCCGGTACGCCGAAGTCCTGACCGGCGATGACATCCGCCATCCAGCCGAGCAGCAGGTTCTGGTGCGACCTCGTCAGCAGGCCCTCGGGGTCGCTGATCGCCTTGATCAGGGTGACCTGGTCGTCGGCGGTGGTCGTGGTCATGCCCCAGCTGCTCACCGCGGTGGTGTGCGTCATGCCGAACTTCTTCGCCGCGCGGGCGAGCCCGTCCGTGCCGCCGAGGAGCGCGAAGAGCCGGCTCGCGGTGTCGTTGTCGCTGCGGGTGATCGCCAGCCGCGCCAGCTCGCGCTCCTCGGCGCTGAGGGTGCCGCCGGAGCCCTGCCGCTGGAGCATCAGTCCGGCCACGATGGTGACCTTGATGATGCTCGCCGACTGGTACGCCGTCCGGCCGCGCACGCTGATCGAGACGCCGGAGATCCGGTCGGTGACGGCGATGCTGGCATTGCCGCCATGCTGGCTGACCAGCCCTTGGAGGCTCTGCTCCAGAGATTTGGTGTCGATCGTCACAGTGCTGGGACTCGGCTTCGCAGTAGCGGACTTAGCGGGCGAAACGGACGGACTGGGGGAGCTGGGCGGGGAGGCCGAAGCCGTACCCGCGACCGACGCGACCGGGGTGACCGATCGGTGCCGGATCGCGGACACGCCAACGAAAGTGGCCGTCCCGAGGGCGGCCACTCCTCCGGCATATCGGAAGAAAGCGCGTCTTTGCACCCGGCAACAGTGCCCGCCGATTCTCCCAGCGACCACCCCAAGATCGTCACAGCTCTTCAAGAGTTGGCCCTAAGGCCTGGCGGCCTGAGGCACCAACTCTTGAAGAGCTGTGACGATCTTGGTCTCGCCGGAGGGAGCTTGCAGGTGGCTTTCAGGATGTTCCGAGGTCCGATGGGTAGAACGGTGAGGTAGCGATGAAGGAGGAGACGGTGGCTGAGGCGACGACGAGACCGACCCGTGTGCTGGTGGTCGATGATGAGCCCAACATCTGCGCGCTGTTGCACGCCACGCTCAGGTTGACCGGCTTCGATGTCCGGATCGCCAACACCGGTCGCGAGGCACTGATCATCGCCGAGGAGTTCCAGCCCGAGCTGGTCGTCCTCGACGTGATGCTGCCCGACATGGACGGGTTCCAGATCGCCTCGAAACTGCGCGCCGACGGCCGGGGTACGCCGGTGCTCTTCCTCACCGCCCGGCACTCGGTGGAGGACCGGATCTCCGGGCTCACCGTCGGTGCCGACGACTACGTCACCAAGCCCTTCAGCCTCGAAGAGGTCGTCCTGCGGATCCGGGCGATCCTGCGGCGCAGCCAGGGTCCGACGGAGCAGGACGACGACGGCGTACTCCGCTATGCGGATCTGGAATTGAACGAGGAGGCCCACGAGGTACGCCGCGGCGGCAAGCTCGTCGAGCTCTCGCCGACCGAATTCAACCTGCTGCGCTACCTGATGGTCAACGCCGGCCGCGTCGTGAGCAAGGCGCAGATCCTCGACCGGGTCTGGAGCTACGACTTCGGCGGCGACGGCCGGATCGTCGAGTCCTACGTCTACTACCTGCGCAAGAAGGTCGACCAGGTCGAGCCGGCCCTGATCCACACCGTGCGCGGTGTCGGTTACGCCCTGCGGCTGCCCCGAGAGGTGGCCGCATCGTGAAACTGCCCCGGCCCCGGCGCTGGGGGCAGTGGACGCTGCGGTCCCGCCTCGTCGTGGCGATGGTGCTGCTCGCCGGGGTCGGCATGTTCGTCGCCAACCTCGTCGGCGCCTACATGCTGCGCGGTTACCTCACCGATCGGCTCGACAAAGACCTCAACGGCGCCGCGCACGGTGCGAGCATGTGGAACCCGCCCGCGCAGAAGCCCGGGGAGAAGCCGCGCGGCTGGAACGATCTACCGGTGCGCGTCGGCGAGCTGCGGCGCAACCAGACGATCGCCATCAAATACGACAGCAGCGGCAAGGTGCTCTCGGACTTCTTCAGCAGCACCGAGGTCGTGCCGCTGGAGCAGGTCAAGGGTCACGCCAACGGCGAGGCCTTCACGGTCGAGTCCGGCGGCGTCACCTACCGGATCAAGGTCGACCAGGACCCGGTGACCGGCAGCTACGGCGTGGCCGCCGTCCCCACCACGCAGCTCGACAACACCGTCGACACGGTCCTCATGGTCGGCATGGGCGTCAGCGGCGTCGTGCTGCTGCTCGTCGCGCTCACCGCGTCGATGGTGGTCCGGATCGGGCTGCGTCCGCTGACCCGGATGGAGGCCGCCGCGACGCTGATCGCCGCGGACACGCCGCCGTCGGGCGAGGGCGTGGTCGGCGGGCGGGTGCCCGATGCCGACCCGCATACCGAACCCGGCCGGTTGGGGCTGGCCCTCAACACGATGCTCGCCCGGATCCAGGCGGCCCTGGCGGCCCGGGCCGAGAGCGAGCAGAAGCTGCGGCAGTTCCTCGCCGACGCGTCGCACGAGCTGCGTACGCCGCTGACCTCGATTCGCGGCTTCGCCGAGCTCTACCGGCGCAGCGGGCAGCTCGACGAGGCGGCGATGGCCGAGATGATGTCCCGGATCGAGCAGGAGGCCTCCCGGATGGGGCTGCTCGTCGAGGACCTGCTGCTGCTCGCCGCCCTCGACGAGGAGCGGCCGCTGCACGCGCAGGACGTCGACCTGCTCGCCGTCGCCGCGGACACGATCCGGGACGCGCACGTACGCAACCCGCTGCGGTTCGTGGCGCTCACCTCGTTCGAGCCGGTCACCGTGCTCGGCGACGATCACCGGCTGCGGCAGGTCGTCACCAACCTGGTCAGCAACGCGCTGCGGCACACCCCGGACTCTGCCAAGGTCGAGGTACGCGTGGGGCGGGAGACCGTCGGCGATCACGATCCAGCCGTCGCGTCGGTCGGGGCCACGCTGGCACCGGGCACCCGGGTGGCGGTCGTCGAGGTCTCGGACAGCGGGGCCGGCGTACCGGCTGAGGTTGCGCCCTTGATCTTCGAGCGCCTCTATCGGGTGGATCCCGGCCGGGCTCGCAGCCAGGGCGGATCCGGGCTAGGACTGTCGATCGTGGCGGCGATCGTGGCCGCCCACGGTGGGCGGGTCGAACTGGTGCCGACACCCGGCGGCGGCGCCACCTTCCGGGTGCTGCTCCCGGGGACGAGCGACGACGGCCCCGTCGTGCCCGACGACTCCGACACCGACTCCGGCGAGGACGACTGACAGTCCCAGCCAACTCCGAGCTTCGGCTGAGAGTGCTCCGAGTCCGAGCCACGAGAGTGCCGCCATGCGATTTTGGCGACGACCTACTCTGATGATCAACAGTGCGCTCGTCGTGCTGCTGGGCGGCGGTGGTGTGTGGGCCTGGTCCCTGCTCAACGGTGACACCCAGACCCAGACCACCTCGTCCACGGCGAGGACGGCGGCGGTGGCGCAGGGGCAGGTCACGGCCACGGTCACCGCGAGCGGCACCGTGGCGAGCGCCGCCACGATGAACGCGAACTTCGTCACCGCCGGGATGGTGACCTCGATCGGCGTCAAGCTCGGCGACAAGGTCGCCAAGGGCCAGGTGCTGGCGAAGGTCGACGACACCGAGACCGCCGAGTCCCTGGAGACGGCGCAGGCCAACCTCACCGCCGCCAGGCAGGCGAAGACCCGCGCCAACGCGACGAAGAACGACGACACGATCGCCAACGCCGCCAAGCAGGTCCGGTCGGCTCAGACCGCCGTGGACAGCGCTCAGCGGGCACAGGACGGCACGACGCTGAAGGCGCCGATGGCCGGGACGATCGTCGCGCTCACCGGCACCGTCGGCGCCGCGTCGTCGGGTGGGTCGGCCAGCGGGACGGGAACGGGCAGCAGCACCGCGAGCTCGGCCTTCGCGCAGATCGCCGACCTCGGCAAGCTGCAGGTCAACGCGAGCGTGCCGGAGGCCGACGCGACCCGCCTCAAGGCCGGGCAGGCCGCCACCGTCACCTGGAACGCCCTCACGGCCACCCGGGTCCAGGGCACCGTCACCTCGATCTCGCCGACCTCGACCACGAGCGGCGGCGTCATCTCCTACCCGATCGTGGTGTCGCTGGCGAGCGTTCCCGAGAAGGCGAAGCTCGGCCAGTCCGTCGCGCTGAGCGTCACGGTCAACAAGGTCGAGGACGCGATCTACGTCCCGGCGGCCGCGGTGAAGACGACCGCCGGCATCTCCGTCGTGACGGTCGTCGTCAACGGGCAGCAGTCGGCCCGGACGGTCCAGATCGGACTGGAGGGCGACTCCTACACGCAGATCACCGAAGGGCTCGAGGTCGGGGAGCAGGTCGTCATCGCGACGGTCACCACGGGAACGACCGGCACCAACCCGTTCGGCGGGGGCAATTTCCCCGGCGGTGGCGGCGGCCAGATCCCCGGTGGCGGCGGCGGCTTCGGGGGCAACCGATGACCGTCATCCAGGTCACCGATCTGCACAAGACCTATGGCGAGGGCGAAGCGGTCGTCCGGGCGCTCGACGGTGTGACGCTCACCGTGGAGCGGGGCGAGTACGTCGCGATCATGGGATCGTCGGGGTCCGGGAAGTCGACCCTGATGCACATCCTGGGCTGTCTCGACGTGCCCACCTCGGGCAACTACCACCTTGACGGGGTGGACGTGAGCAGGCTCAACGATCGGCAGCTGGCGCTGGTCCGCAACCGCCGGATCGGCTTCGTGTTCCAGGCGTTCAACCTGATCCCGCGTACGTCGGCGCTCGCCAACGTCGAACTGCCGCTCGCCTATGCCGGCATCAAGCCCGGCATCCGTCGCAGGCGGGCCCTCGCCGCGCTGGACCTGGTCGGCCTCGCCAACCGGGCCGACCACGACCCCAACCAGCTCTCCGGCGGCCAGCAGCAGCGCGTCGCGGTGGCGAGAGCGCTCGTCAGCGAGCCCGCACTGCTGCTCGCCGACGAGCCGACGGGAAACCTCGACAGCAAGTCCACGACGGACGTGCTCGGCGTCCTCGACGAGCTCAACCGCGAGGGCCGCACGATCGTGCTGATCACGCACGAGGACGAGGTGGCGCACCACGCCAAGCGCGTGATCCGCCTGCGCGACGGCCAGATCCTCTCCGATGTCCGGCAGAACCCGGGCAGCTTCGCGGAGACCAGCCACGACTATGCCGACGTGCCGTCAGTCGCCAAGCACGCCGCCGACGACGAGGGGGCAGCGCTGTGGGGCTGATGGAGATCTTCCGCTCCGCCATGCGCGGGGTGAACGCCAACAAGCTGCGCTCCGGTCTGACGATGCTCGGCATCCTGATCGGCGTCGGCGCGGTGATCCTGCTCGTCGCGGTCGGCAACGGCTCCAAGATCGCGGTCGAGCAGAGCCTCCAGGCGCTCGGCACCAACACGCTCACCGTGCAGAGCGGCCGCAACGTCGGCACGTCGAGCTACAGCACCGACCTGACACTCGACATCGTCGAGGCGCTGCGGGACAAGAACGCGGCGCCCGACGTCAAGACCGTCTCACCCGTCGTGAGCAGCACGCAGACGCTCACCTACGCGGAGACGGACCACTCGTCGTCGGTGATCGGCACGACGCTCGACTACCTGCAGGCCAACAACAGCAAGATCTCCAGCGGCGAGGCCTTCACCGCGGACGACCTGGAGCAGGCGCACCGGGTCCTCGTGCTCGGGCAGACCACGGTCACCGAGCTCTTCGGCCGGGCCGATCCGATCGGCGAGCAGGTCAGCGTCGGCGGGCAGATGTTCACCGTCATCGGCGTACTGGAGAAGAAAGGCTCTTCGGGCTTCAACGACCCGGACGACACCGCGCTCGCGCCGCTCTCGGCCGTGCAGCGCGCGCTCACCGGATACGGTCCGGTCAACTCGATCAGCATCGAGGCGACCAGCGCCGACACCGTCTCGGCCGCGCAGGCCGAGGTGACCGCGATCCTCAACACGAAGATGCACGTCACCGGCACCAACACGCCCTACCAGATCCGGTCGGCGTCGCAGCTGCTCGCGACCCGGACGGCCACCGCCGAGACCTTCACGACCCTGCTCGGCGCGGTGGCCGGCATCTCGCTGCTCGTCGGCGGCATCGGCATCACCAACATCATGATGGTCACGGTGACCGAGCGGACCCGCGAGATCGGCATCCGCAAGGCGCTCGGCGCTCCCCGCCGGGTCATCCTCACCCAGTTCCTGATCGAGGCGACGATGCTCTCGGTCGTCGGAGGTGGTCTTGGCGTCGCGGCGGCCTACATCGGTGCCAACTTCCAGATCACCGGGATCACGCCGGTCATCGTGCCGAGCTCGGTCTTCCTGGCGATCGGTGTCTCCGTCGCCATCGGCCTCTTCTTCGGCAGCTATCCGGCCAGCCGCGCGGCAGGGCTGCGACCCATCGACGCTCTTCGTTACGAGTGAGGAAACAGATGTCCGAGTTCGACGACCTTGCAGTTGGCCTCGCTCGCGCCGAGCGCAAGCCCTGGCTCACCCGGAGCACCCTCATCCTCGGCGCGCTCGTCATCGCGCTGGCGGGCTTCGTCGGCGGCGTCCAGGTCCAGAAATCCCAGACTCCCGCGGCCGCGGCGGCCGGCACCGGCACGCGGGGCACCGGCCGTCAGTTTCCCGGCGGCTACGCGGGTGGTTTCAACCCACAAGCCCAGGGGGGTACGCAGACCGCCGCCGCAGCCTCCGCCACCACCGGCAAGATAAAGCTGGTCGACGGCACCACGATCTACATCGAGACGGCGACGGGTGACGTGATCACCGTGAAGACGACGGGCACGACGACCGTGCAGTCGGCGAGCACGGTGAAGCTGTCGGACCTGAAGCCTGGCACAACGGTGACGGTTCAGGGCCCGGCGGCTGGTTCGGACGGCATCGTCACCGCCACCAGCGTCACCGCCGCGAAGTAGGCTCCGCCACCAAGATCGTCGCAACTCTTCAAGAGTTGGTCCTAAGCGTGGTGGGGCGCCTGGCCTGGCCGGCGGCACTCTGCGTGACCGCCGCTGGCCGGCGCCGGTCGGGACAGCGATGGTGTGCGCAGCGCTTTGCTCTGCTTACATATACGCATCACCGGATTTGTTCGGACTTTCCCGGTGATGCGTATGTGTAAGCAGAGCAAAGCGTCGTGCGGGTAAAGGTGGGGCGCGGTGGAGGGCGGTGACCGACCGTAGTCGGCTCCTGCGGGTGCGGGCGGGTTACGCTCAGGTCGTGTCCCAGCCCGGTGGTGAGATCCATGGAACCGATCCGTTCGCCACTCCCCATGAGCTGCGCTCGCCGATCCGGCAGTTGCGCGGCCGGTTCGCATCGGGTGTCGCGCTCTGGACCGCGCCGGGCCCGGCCGGCTTCACCGTCTCCTCCACCGTGGTCGTCGACGGGGACCCGGGGCGGCTGCTCGGCATCGTCGACGACGAGTCGGAGCTGTGGGACGCGATCGAGTCGGCCGGTGTCTTCGCCGTCACGCCGCTCGGGCCCGGTGACCGGCAGCTCGCCGACCGGTTCGCCGGGCTGATGCCGGCGCCCGGCGGGCTCTTCCGCGATCCGATCTGGACCCCGACCGAGTTCGGCCCGGTGCCGACGGCGGCGTCGACCTGGGCCGGATGTCGGCTCGACGAGGCGCGGCCGTTCGGGTGGGGGCTGCTCATCGAGGCGACGATCATGGCGACCACGATCGGGTCGGGTGACGAACCGCTGGTCCACTACCGCGGGCGCTATCGCGAACTGGGGTGACTCTCGGCGTACCGCCGCGGGGTTTTGATCTTTGGTCGTGACCGTTCGGCGCTGTGGCGTAGGTCACTTGGCGCACGGGGAGTGCCGTTCGGCGCAGGGGGGTGCAGCACCGGAAAACAGCCCCGCGGGGGTCCTATGGTCCGGGCCATGACACCCGACAAGTATCTCCGAACGCAGGAGAGCGAGGAGTTCGCGGGGTTGCGGCGGGCGCTGCGGCGCTTTGTCTTCCCGTGGACGATCGCCTTCTTCGCCTGGTACGCCCTCTATGTGCTTCTGTCGGCCTACGCCCGTGACTTCATGGGCAAGGTCCTCTTCGGGAACATCAACGTCGCGCTCGTCTTCGGGCTGCTGCAGTTCGTGACGACGTTCCTGATCGCCTGGCTCTACTCCCGCTACGCCGCGAAGAACCTCGACCCGATCGCCGAGCGGATCAAGGCCGAGGTCGAGGGCGACTCGTCGGCGGACCTGAAGGGGGTCGACGCATGACCACCGCGCGCACCATCACGATCGTCCTCTTCCTCGCGCTCGTCGCGGTCACGCTGGGGATCACGATCTGGGCGAGCCGCCAGACCCGCACCGCGAGCGACTTCTACGCCGGCGGCCGCAAGTTCTCCGGCTTCCAGAACGGCATGGCGATCGGCGGCGACTACATGTCGGCCGCGTCGTTCCTCGGCATCGCCGGCCTGATCGCGCTCTACGGCTACGACGGCTTCCTCTACTCCATCGGCTTCCTGGTGGCGTGGCTCGTGGCGCTGCTGCTCGTCGCGGAGCTGATGCGCAACTCGGGCAAGTACACGATGGCCGACGTGCTGGCGTTCCGGATGCGGCAGCGGCCGGTCCGCACGGCGGCCGCGGTCTCCACCGTCACCGTCTCGATCTTCTACCTGATCGCGCAGATGGTCGGCGCGGGTGCCCTGGTCGCGCTGCTGCTCGGCATCAAGCCCGGCACCACCTTCCTCGGGATGGACGCCGCGACCGCCAAGATCGCCACGATCATCCTGGTCGGCGTACTTATGATCATTTACGTCACCGTCGGCGGGATGAAGGGCACCACCTACGTCCAGATCGTCAAGGCGTTCCTGCTCATGGGCGGCGCGCTGCTGATGACGATCCTGGTGCTGGCTGCGTTCAAGTTCAACCTCTCGGACCTGCTCGGCGATGCCGCCAAGTCCTCCGGCAAGGGCGCGGACTTCCTCGAACCGGGGCTGCGCTACGGCAAGGAGGTCCCCGGCGACGCGCTGCAGACCTTCTACAACAAGATGGACCTGCTCTCGCTCGGCCTCGCGCTCGTGCTCGGCACGGCCGGACTGCCGCACATCCTGATCCGGTTCTACACCGTGCCCAACGCCAAGACCGCCCGCAAGAGCGTGCTCTGGGCGATCGGCATCATCGGCACGTTCTACCTGCTCACCCTGGCCCTCGGCTTCGGTGCGGCGGCCCTGGTCGGCAGCAAGTCGATCGTGGCACAGGATCCCGGTGGCAACACGGCGGCACCGCAGCTCGCGGAGGCGCTCGGCAAGCGCTTCTTCGGCGGTGAGATCGGCGGCGCCTCGATGCTCGCGGCGATCGCGGCAGTCGCGTTCGCCACGATCCTCGCCGTCGTCGCGGGCCTCACGCTCGCCTCGTCCTCCTCGGTCGCGCACGACGTCTACGCCAGCGTCATCAAGAAGGGCCAGGCCGACGAGCGCAAGGAGGTCAACGTCGCCCGGATCTCGGCCTTCATCATCGGGGCGGTCGCGATCACCCTGGCGATCTTCGCACAGAAGCTCAACGTGGCGTTCCTCGTCGCGCTGGCCTTCGCGGTGGCCGCCTCGGGCAACCTGCCCGCGATCCTCTACAGCCTCTTCTGGAAGCGGTTCACCACCACCGGAGCGGTCTGGGCGATCTATGGCGGCCTCATCTCCGCCGTGGTGCTCGTCGCCTTCTCTCCGGTCGTGTCGAGCCTGCCCACGTCGTGGTTCCCCAATGCGGACTTCGCCTGGTTCCCGCTGCAGAACCCCGGCATCATCTCCATCCCGCTGGGTTTCATCTTCGGCTGGTTGGGCACCATCCTGTCGAAGGAACCGACTTCGGTGGAGAAGTACGCCGAGCTGGAGGTCCGCTCCCTGACCGGAGCCGGAGCCCACTAGCTCCCCAAACGCACGCCGTCCTCCCCGCAAGAAATGATCGGCGCGACTCCTTCGAGTTGCGCCGATCATGCGTAGGAGCTGCGCGGAGCACAGCTACCCAGGAATACAGAATGTCAAGGGTTCGGTAGGGTTGACGACATGGCAGTGGATCAGCGGTTTGGTGCGGGGACTCGGATTCTGGTGACCGGAGGCGCCGGCTTCGTGCCGTCGCACATCGTCGACGCCCTGGTCGGGCGCGGCTGTGAGGTCGTCGCGATCGACAACTTCGTCACCGGATCGCCGGACAATGTCGCACACCTCGCCGACAACCCGCTCTTCACGCTCATCAAGGGCGATGTCACGGTGGGCCTGCCGGACGACCCGGCGCTCGACGCCCGATTCGACGCGATCATGCACATGGCGTCCCCGGCGAGCCCGACCGACTTCGAGCTGCTGCCGATCGAGATCCTCAAGGTCGGCTCGCTCGGCACACTCAACGTGCTGGAGCGGGCGCTGCGCGACGACGCCCGCGTGCTGATGGCCTCCACCTCCGAGGCTTACGGCGACCCGCTGGTGCATCCGCAGCCGGAGAACTACTGGGGCAACGTCAACCCGATCGGTATCCGCAGCGTCTACGACGAGTCCAAGCGCTTCAGCGAGGCCGCCTTCATGGCGTACCGGCGCTTTCACGGTGTCGACACCGCGATCGTGCGCATCTTCAACACCTACGGCCCCCGCATGCGGCCCAATGACGGCCGGGCCATCCCGACCTTCATCACCCAGGCGCTGCGCGGCGAGCCGATCACCGTTCACGGCACCGGCAACCAGACCCGGTCGATCTGCTACGTCGACGATCTGGTCCGGGGCATTCTGCTGCTGCTCGACTCCAACGAGCCCGGCCCGATCAACTGCGGCACCGAGCACGAGATGACGATGCGGGAGCTCGCGGAGCGGATCGTCGAGTTGAGCGGTTCCGCCTCTGAAGTGATCTTCACGGCCCGAGGTTCGGATGACCCCGAGCGTCGGCGTCCCGACTTGACATTGGCGCGCACGAAGCTCGGCTATGAGCCTTCGGTCGGCCCTGACCAGGGACTTCGTGCGACGATAGAGTTCTTCGCCACAGCTCTCTGACGTATTTCTGATCAATCCGGGGCGCTGCCTGGGCTCCGGATGTCGCATGGATCCTTATCCTGGAGTTCATGTCGAACCCGAACGATCGCCCCTCCGGCCGGGCCAGTGTGCCCAGCACTCCCTCCGGTGGTCGGAGTGGGAGCACCGGCGGCCGCGCGCGCCCGCCGGTCAACGGTGGCCGTGGCGGCGGCGGCACGACCTATGGCCAGGCGCCGAAGCCGAAAAAGACGATCAAGCCCAAGTGGGGACGGATCGCCCTCGTCGCCGCGGTGGCACTGCTGATCTTCGGCGGGGCGGTGTTCGGCGGGATCATGCTCTATTCGAAGAACCTCGACGACAAGCTCACCAAGGTCGATCCCTTCTCCTCGATCGTCGGTGACCGGCCGCTCAAGACCGTCGACGGCGCCTTCAACATCCTGCTCGTCGGCAGCGACTCGCGTGATCCCGACGCGAAGCCCGACGCGGCGAGCCAGTGGCGGGCCGACACGATCGTGATCGTGCACATCCCGGCCGACCACCAGAAGGCCTATCTCACGTCGATCCCGCGAGATCTGCGTGTCCACGTTCCGAAGAGCCAGACCAGCCCCTATGGCGACACGATGGCGAAGATCAACGCATCCTTCTCCTGGGGTGGCCTGCCGCTCGCGGTGCAGACCGTCGAGGAGTACACGGGCGTTCGGATCGACCACGTCGTCTCGATCGACTTCGGCGGCCTCAAGGAGGTCGTGGACGCCCTCGGCGGCGTCGACATGAAGGTCGACAAGACGATCAAGTCGATCCACAAGCCGTTCCGCACCTATGAGAAGGGCACCCGCCACTTCAACGGCGCCGAGGCGCTGGACTACGTTCGGCAGCGCTACCAGTTCGCCGATGGTGACTTCGCCCGGATGAAGCACCAGCAGATGCTGCTGCGGGCGCTGATGGACAAGGCCGCGGACAGCGCGACGCTGACCGACATCGGGAAGCTCAACAACTTCCTGCAGACGCTGACGAAGGCCGTGACGGTCGACAAGGACTTCTCCCTCGCCGACATGGTGATCCAGTTCCGCGGCCTGCGTAGCGACAAGATCACATTTTTGACCAGCCCAAACGTTGGCAGTCAGACCATCGATGGTGAGAGCTTCGTGGTCGGGGACAAAAACAAGGCTCTCGCGTTCTACGATGCGATGGGCAAGGACCAGCTTGACGCCTACTTCGCGGCGCACCCCACCGCGACACCCAGCGCCACGCAGTAGGGCATCGTTGCCTTGCGCACCCCTGACCAGCTGTTGAGAACGAGGTTTCACCCCCATGACGACCGAGTCCGAAGCACCGCGCCCACGATTGCGAGCACCGCTCTGGGCTAAGTTGGTGACCACGCTCGGCGCCCTGGTTCTCGTGGTCGCTGCGGGCGGCTTCTACGCCGTCCGCAGCACCATGGTCAGCCTCACCACCAACATCGAGCAGAAGAGCCTGCTCGACGAGGGCTCCAAGAAGGTCGACGAGCCGTCCGGGCGGAGCCTCGACGGCCCGATCGATCTGCTCTTCCTCGGTGTCGACGCCCGGCTGCGGACCGACGTGGACGACGTCCGGTCGGACTCGATCATCATCCTGCACATCCCGGCCAGCCACGATCAGGCCTATCTGATCTCGATCCCGCGTGACAGCAAGGTCGAGATCCCGGCCTGGCCGAAGTCGAAGTACCGGGGCGGCACCGA
Source organism: Allocatelliglobosispora scoriae (assembly GCF_014204945.1). Taxonomy (NCBI): domain Bacteria; kingdom Bacillati; phylum Actinomycetota; class Actinomycetes; order Micromonosporales; family Micromonosporaceae; genus Allocatelliglobosispora; species Allocatelliglobosispora scoriae. The sequence continues at coordinate 3,386,657 of NZ_JACHMN010000002.1, read as the reverse complement.
CAAGATCAACGCGGCGTTCCAGTTCGGCGTACGCAACGGCGGCGGCTGGGAGGGCGGTGCCCAGCTCATGTCGAAGACGATCACCAAGCTCACCGGCATCCAGTTCGACGGCATGGCGATCATCGACTTCAACGGCTTCAAGGGCATCGTCGACGCGCTCGGCACGGTGAACTACTGCATCGACCAGGGCACCACCTCGACCCACATGGTCTACGTCGACGGCAAGCCGCGATGGAAGATCGAGGCGAGGGAGATGGACGGTAAGAAGACGCCGATCATCTACAAGGAGGGCTGCCAGCAGATGCCGGGCTGGGCCGCGCTGGACTACTCCCGCGAGCGCTACGGCTTCGACAACGGCGACTACGACCGGCAGCTCCACCAGCGCCAGCTCCTCAAGGCGATGGCGCAGAAGGCGACGAGCGCCGGGGTGATCACCAACCCCGCGAAGATCCGCGATGTGGTCGCTGCGGCCGGCAAGTCCTTCATCCTCGACACCGGCAACGCGTCGATCGAGGACTTCCTCTTCACGCTCAAGGAACTCGCCGCGGCGGACCTGCTCAGCCTCAAGGTCAACAAGGGTACGTTCACCGGCGGCGGCAGCGGCGGTACGGCGTACGAGGTGCTCCTGCCGTCGACGATGCAGATGTTCGCGGCGGTCAAGAACGACACCGTCGGCACCTATCTGCTCGAAAATCCGGAAGTGCTCGACGCGAGTAGATAGCACCAAATGCCGCATTCAATGCATGCGGGGTTCGGTGGTTCCCTAGGGTGAAGGCGAGAGATCGTCAGCTTTCCGGGGGGACTTCGCGTGGTCACGGGCACGGGTTGGCCGGGCGGGGTGGTGCCCGAGGGTCATGGCGCGCGCAATCTGGGCTGGCCCAGAGAGCGCCGCTTGCAGGTTGAGCCGCCGGCACCGCCGCAGCGGCCCCGCCGGAGGTGGATGCGCTTCGCGGTGGCGAGCTGCCTGGCACTGCTCCTGCTCGTCGCCGGCGGCCTTGTCGCCGTCCGCGTCCTGGTGGAGCGCTACGACAGCAGCGTCGCCCGCGAGGCCCTGCTCGATCCCGATGCGCGCCAGGGCGAGTATGTCGCCGACCCGGTCACCCGGCTACGCGCCGCGAGCCTCACCGGCCCGCTGAATTACCTGCTCATCGGCTCGGACGCCCGCTGGGGCTCGCCCGAGGCCGGACAGCGGTCCGACACGATCATCATCCTGCAGATCGACCGCGAGCTGGACCGGGCCTTCCTCGTCTCCATCCCGCGCGATCTGCTGGTCGAGCTGCCCGGTTATGCCAAGACCGGCTTCACCGGCGGCAGTGACAAGATCAATGCGGCCTTCTCCGCCGGTGGCGGCGGCGCGGACGGCGTCGCCCTGCTCTCCAAGGCGCTCTACGCGCTGATCGGCGTGAAGTTCGACGGGGCCGCCGTCGTCCAGTTCTCCGGCTTCCGCAAGGTCATCGACATCGTCGGCGGCGTGGAGATCTGCGTCGACGAGCCCGTACGGTCGATCCACACCCAGAAGTTCTTCCCCGTCGGCTGCACCCGGATGAACGGTGCCGACGCGCTGGACTACTCACGGCAGCGCTATGACCTGCCCAACGGCGACTACGACCGGCAGCGGCACCAGCAACAGCTGCTCAAGGCGCTCTTCCGCCAGGCCGGCACCGCCGGGATCGCCACCAACCCCTTCAAGCTCGACCAGGTGATCCGGCAGGTCGGCAGCAACCTCACCGTCGACACCGGCGGGATGGCGCTCGCGGACCTCGTCTTCGCGCTGCGGCGGATCGGCCCCGGCGATCTCACCGGCGTCCGGGTGCCGTCCTATGCCGAAGACATCGACGACACCTCCTATGTCCTGCTGGAGGCGGAGGCGACGGGCCTGTTCACCGCCATCAGGACCGGGGAACTCAGCTCATGGGCAGCCGCACACCCGACCTGGGTGAACCCCATCTAGAGTTGTCCGGATGCAGCTTCCCGCGATATCGGCCACGGCGGTGCCCGCCGACGCCTACCTCCTCGACGTGCGCGAGGACGACGAATGGGCGGCGGGCCACGCGCCCGGCGCGGTCCACCTCCCGATGATGCAGGTCCCGGCCCGCCTCGAGGAGATCCCCCGCGACGCCGAGGTGGTCGTCGTGTGCCGGGTCGGCGGGCGGTCCAGCCAGGTCGTCTCCTACCTGCTCAACAACGGCTTCACCAATGTCGTCAACCTCGACGGCGGGATGCAGGACTGGGCCGCCTCCGGGCGCGAGGTCGTCGCGGGGGACGGGCAGCCGGGCCGGGTGATCTGAGTGCCGATCGTCATCGCCCACCGGGGCGCGTCGTTCGCGCTGCCCGAGCACAGCCGCCAGGCGTACGAGCAGGCTCTGCTTGATGGAGCCGACGGCCTGGAGTGCGACGTGCGGCTCAGCCGCGACGGGCATCTCGTGCTCCTGCACGACCGGTTGCTCGACCGCACGAGCGCGGGGCGCGGACCGGCGTCGAAGCGCACCCTCAGCGAGCTGCGCGAACTCGACCTGCTCACCCTCGATGAGCTGATCGAGATGGCCCGTGGTGCCGGTCGGCCGATCCAGCTCATGATCGAGACGAAGCACCCGAACCGTTACGGGCAGGCCGTGGAGTACCGCCTCACCGCGCTGCTGCGGCGGCACGGGCTGACCCGGCCGGACCCGGACGACCAGGTGCGCGTCACCGTCATGTCCTTCTCCCCGCTCGCCGTCCGCCGGATGCGCCAGCTCGCCCCCGCGCTGCCGCGGGTGCAGCTCATGGAGCTGATCCCGCCGGGGCTCAAGCCGAGCCGGCTGCCATTCGGCGCCCGGATCGCCGGGCCCGGGCTGAGCCTGGTCCGCCGCCGGCCAGAGCTGATCCGCCGGCTCAAGGCCTGCGGCCACCAGGTCTATGTCTGGACGGTCAACGACCTCGCCGATGTGGACCTCGTCATGTCGCTCGGCGTCGATGGCATCATCACCGATCGGCCGGGCGCGGTCCGCGAGCATCTACTAAGTCGATAGGTGCAGTAAAGACCCCTAGTCAGAACCGCTCCCATTGGGCAGGATGCGATTCGTGGATCCGCGATCCAGGGACCTGGTGGTGAGGCTGACCGCGTTGATGGAGACCATCAACGCCGGTGAGCCGGGTCTGCCCGCGCTGGATCTGCTGCTCGACCTCGCCCAGGACGCGGTCGGCGCGGTCGGGATGGCAGCATTCGAGCTCGCCGAGAACGACGGCCGCATCATCGCCGCCAACGGCGAGGTCGCCTTCACCCTCGGCCGCCGCATCGACGCGAACGCACCCCGGGCGATGCGCGTGCGCACCGGCGAGCGCGTCCAGGAGCTGCTGCTCGCCGAGTCGGAGACCCCGGTCTCGATCGAGCTGGTCGACCTCGGGATCGGGCTCGCCGTCGCCGCTCGTGCCGCGATCGGCGGTGAGCTGGTCGGGGCGCTCGCGGCCTATTACCGCCAGGACGAGCGCCGCGACGACCCCGACGAGCACCTGGTCATGCAGCTCCTCGCCAACACCATGGCCCACCTCTATCGGGACCGCACCGGTCTGCCCGTGCACGGCAACGGCCCGGTCGACCCGCGCCCCGCCGACCTGCCGGAGCGCGAGCTCTTCATGGCGGTCACCAGCCACGAGCTCCGCACGCCGGTCACGGTCATCAAGGGGTACGCAGACACGCTGACCCGGCACTGGGCGGTCCTGGAGGAGGCCGACCGGGTGTCGGCGGCCCGTGTCATCAGCCAGCGCGCCAGCGAACTCGCCCGTCTCGTCGACCGCCTCCTCACCACCGCAACGGTCGGCGGACCGGGCTGGTCGCCGGGGCGCTTCGACCTCGTCGCCGCGCTCCGGCAGGCCACCTTCGACCTCCCCGCCGATCTGCGCGACCGTCTGGAGCTGGCACTTCCCCACGAGCTGCTCATCGCCTACGGCGAGCGCGGCAGCATCGCCACCGTCCTCACGGAGCTGGTCACCAATGCCGACAAGTACTCTCCCGGCCCCGAAAAGGTGACCCTCACCGCCGGTGCGGACCAGCGGACGATCTTCTTCCGGGTGGCCGACAGGGGGGTGGGCGTACCGGAAGATCAAACCGAAACGGCGTTTCATCGGTTCTGGCGGGCACGCCCCGAGGATTCAAGCCGGTCGGGTGGTGCCGGGTTAGGCCTTTATCTCGTCCGAAAGACTATTGAACGACAAAACGGTTGGGTGTCCTTACGCCCAAGGGATGGGGGAGGTACGGTCGCAGAGGTACGGCTTCCGCGAGGGGATAAGCCGTACTCCGATGGGGAAAGGCTGTAGCGTGGCGATGGCCGTTGCTGAGCGGGTGTGGAGCGTGGTGGTGCCGCATCACGCCTTGGGAGCCCAGCAGGCCAGGCATTGTCTCGCCGCCGAATTGGCCGAGGTCATTCCACCCCTTCTGCTCGCCGACGTGATCGCCGTCGTGGCTGAGCTCGTCGGCAACGCGGTCCGGCACGCGGGCCCCCTGCCGGGCGATGTCGTGCGGGTCGCCTGGCGCGTTCGAGCCCTCCCGACCGGCAGCACGGTCGAGGTGCGGGTCACCGACGGCGGCGCCAGCCAGGTCCCCCGCCCCCGCGTCGTCGGCCCCGACGAGCTCGACGGCCGAGGCCTGACGATCGTGGCCGCTCTCGCCATCCGCTGGGGCGTCGACCGCGACGGCCTGGGCCAATCCGTCTGGGCCGAACTCTCCTAACTTCCCTGAATTTTAATGCTGGACACGCCGCCGAGATCGCAACCAACCTCAGGACTGCTGTCAGGACTTCTTGAGGGTCCAGGAGCCGCTGGCGCGGATCTCGATCAGCACGGTGTCGTCGGGCAGCACGACCTTGCCCGAGTAGCGACCGATGTCATTGACGAGCAGGCTGGACGTCCGCCCGTATGCCTGGACGATGAAGTTGGCGGAGCCGGTGTGGGTCGCGGTGATCGAGGTGGGTCCGGTGAGCGTGCCCGCGGGGACCCGCAGAACGGTGTTGCCCCGACCGCTGCCGCTGCCGGACCAGGCTGTGGCCTTCTGTGCGACCTTCACCGTGACGGTCCACGGGCCGCTGGCGTCGATCTCCAGCTTGGACGGGTATTTCCGCATCGTCAGCGGCGACGTTCCCGTGTAGATGCCCACCTCGTTCACGACCAGGTCGAGGTACTGGCCGTCCGCGTCCCGGGAGACGATCGCGATGTTGCTGGAGCCGCGATGCGTGACGGTCGCCAGGTAGAGGTAGTTCTCGTCGAGCGGTGCCAGCGTGACGACCTTGTCGCCGCTGCCGCTGTAGACCTTGTCCGCGGGGAGGGCCGAGGCGGCCGGGTCCGAGGGCAGGACAAGGGGGGTCGGACTCGGACTCGGGCTCGGTGAGACCAGCCACGGCAGCTCCGACGGCACGGTGTAGGGCGCGGTGACGACGATCGGCCGCTCGGCGGACGGACCGCTGGGCATCAGGAGTGCGATCAGGATGGCGCCGATGCAGCAGAGCGCCACGACCCCGCCGACGCCGCCCAGGACCCCGATGAGGATCTTGGTGTCCCGCGACATCCCCGGCTTCGACGGGGTGCCCGGATAGGCGGGCGAGTAGGGACCCGGCACCGTCGGGGGCTGTGACATGGCGAGACTCCGCGGGGTGAGGCAGTGGGCGTACGCGGCACACAGCATGCACCGCATCGCCGATTCCGGTGGCCCCCGCTCGGGGGTGAGCTGGGTCTCAACCGGTCATGGGAGAGAATTGAAGCATGGTGCCCAACGTTCTCGCCGCCCGTTATGCGTCCGCCCCGATGGTTGCCCTGTGGGCGCCGGAGGAGAAGATCCGGGCCGAGCGCCGACTCTGGATCGCCGTTCTGCGGGCACAGCGCGACCTCGGCATCCCGCTCGCCGATGGCGTACTGGAGGGCTATGAGCAGGCCGTCGACCACGTGGACCTCGCCTCGATCGCGGCCCGGGAGCGGGTCACCCGCCACGACGTGAAGGCACGGATCGAGGAGTTCAGCGCTCTCGCCGGGCACGAGCAGATCCACAAGGGCATGACCTCCCGCGACCTCACCGAGAATGTCGAGCAGCTGCAGACCCGCGATTCGCTGCTGCTGATCCGGGACCGGATGGTCGCTGCGCTGTCCCGGCTCGGGGCGCTCGCCGTGCGCTATGACGAGACCGTCATGGCCGGGCGCTCGCACAACGTCGCCGCCCAGGCCACCACGCTCGGCAAGCGCTTCGCGAGCGCCGCGCAGGAGCTGCTCATCGCGTACGAGCGGGTCGATCAGCTCATCGCCCGCTATCCCCTGCGCGGGATCAAGGGCCCGGTCGGCACCTCGGCCGACCAGCTCGACCTCTTCGACGGCGATGCGGCCAAGGTCGCCGCGCTGGAGACGGCGGTCGCCCGGCACCTCGGCTTCGAGCGGGTGCTGACGAGCGTCGGCCAGGTCTACCCCCGCTCGATCGACTTCGACGTGCTCTCCGCGCTCGCGCAGGCCGCCGCCGGACCGTCGAGCCTCGCCACCACGATCCGGCTCATGGTCGGCCAGGAGCTGGTCACCGAAGGGTTCAAGGCCGGGCAGGTCGGTTCGAGCGCGATGCCGCACAAGATGAACACCCGCTCCAGCGAGCGGATCAACGGGCTCGCCGTGATCATCCGGGGCTACCTGTCGATGGTCGGCGAGCTCGCCGGCGACCAGTGGAACGAGGGCGACGTCTCCTGTTCCGTCGTCCGCCGGGTCGCGTTGCCGGACGCGTTCTTCGCGCTCGACGGCCTCTTCGAGACCCTGCTGACGGTGCTCGACGAGTTCGGTGCCTACCCGGCGGTGATCGATCGGGAGCTGGACCGCTTCCTGCCCTTCCTCGCGACGACGAAGATCCTGGTCGCGGCGACCCGTCGCGGCGTCGGCCGGGAGACCGCCCATGAGGTGATCAAGGAGCACGCGGTCGGGGTGGCACTCGCGATGCGTGAGCGTGGCCTCGCCGCCAACGACCTCTTCGACCGGCTCGCCGCCGACGGCCGACTGGGCCTGTCCCGCCAGGAGATCGACGACCTCGTCAAGGATCGGGCCGCCTTCGTCGGCGCCGCCTCCGCGCAGGTGGCAGCGATCGCCGCCGAGATCGAGACGATCACCGCGGCGCACCCCGAGGCGTCCACGTACACGCCCGGCGGGATCCTCTAACCCCCTCACGTTTTGCAGCAAAGCGTGGCCTTGTGACGCGGCGAGGCCACGCTTTGCTGCAAAACGTGGCGGGACGGGCAGAATGAGTCCGTGGAGTGGATCTCGGCGTTCCTTACGGCGTTTGTGCTGATCGTGCCTGTCGAGCTGCCCGACAAGACCTTTGTCGCCACGCTCGTGCTCGGGACCCGTTACCGGCCGTGGCCGGTCTGGATCGGGGTCACCGCAGCCTTCGGCGTGCAGTGCCTCGTCGCCGTCGTCGCCGGCACGCTGATCTCCAAACTCCCTGCTACGCCGGTCAAGCTCTTCGCCGCGGTGATGTTCGCCATCGGCGCGGTGGTCCTGTTCCGCGGCGCGCGCAAGGCTGATGCCGAGGGCGCCGAGCAGGAGAAGGAGTACGAGCAGAAGGTCACCGAATCCCGCACCGGCCTGCGTGCGGCGACCGCCAGTTTCCTCGTCCTCTTCGCGGCGGAGTGGGGCGACCTGTCCCAGCTCATTACCGCCGGGCTGGTGGCGAGCGGCCGTCCCGGCGTACCCGTCTTCTTCGGGGCCTGGTTTGGTCTCGCGGCCGTGGCGGGCGCGGCCGTGCTGTTGGGACGCTGGCTGTTGAAGCGGGTGCGCCTCTCCGTGATCCGGTATGTCGGCGCCGGCGTCTGCGCGGTCCTCGCCGCGGTGACCGTGATCTCCCTGGTGCCGTGATCACCCGGGTGTAACGCGCGCCCTAACGAGCCAGGGCCGCCGGGGGTGGCGGCATAGGTACAGGTACGCTGGTCACGCCCGCACGAGATTGATCATGTCAGGAGATCACCGTGGCTCGCGTCGTGGTAGACGTCATGCTGAAGCCCGAAATCCTCGATCCGCAGGGGCAGGCTGTCGCCAACGCTCTGCCTCGCCTGGGCGTCAATGACGTCGCCTCGGTAAGGATCGGCCGCCGCGTGGAGATCGAATTCGCCGGTGAGGCAGATCTCGACCGCGCCAAGGAGATCGCCGACAAGCTCCTCGCCAACCCGGTCATCGAGGATTACGCGGTGCGGGTCGAGGCATGAGAATCGGCGTCGTGACCTTCCCCGGGTCGCTGGACGACGGGGACGCGGCCAGGGCCGCACGCTACTCCGGTGCCGAGGTGGTTCGCCTCTGGCACGCCGATCCCGAGCTCTACGGCGTCGATGCCGTCGTGCTCCCGGGCGGCTTCTCCTACGGCGACTACCTGCGCTGCGGCGCGATCGCCCGGTTCGCTCCGGTGATGGAGACGATCGCCAAGGGTGCCCGCGACGGCCTGCCCGTGCTCGGCATCTGCAACGGCTTCCAGATCCTCTGCGAGGCCCACCTGCTGCCCGGCGCGCTCACCCGCAACCAGCACCTGCACTTCCGCAACCGCGATCAGAAGCTGCGGATCGAGGCTGCCGCCACCGCCTGGACCAACGGGTTCGACAGCGGCCAGGAGATCGTCATCCCGGTCAAGAACGGCGAGGGCTGCTTCGTCGGCAGCGAGGAGCTGCTCGACCGGCTCGAGGCCAACGGGCAGATCGTGGCGCGCTACGTCGGGGAGAACCCCAACGGTTCGATGCGCGACATCGCGGCGATCCGCAACGAGGCGGGCAACGTGGTCGGCATCATGCCGCACCCGGAGCACGCCATCGACCTGCTGACCGGCCCGTCCGTCGACGGCCTCACGTTCTTCACGTCGGTGCTCGCGCACCTTGCCGGTGCCGCACAGCCGGTGGAAGAGGAAGTAGCAGCATGACCGCCGTCGACATCGATGTGGACACCGTCGAGCGCGCGCTCGCCACGGCCGACGAGGAGCAGCCCTTCGCGGAGCTGGGTCTCCAGCCGGATGAGTACGAGCGCATCCAGCAGATCCTCGGTCGGCGTCCCACCCAGTCCGAGCTCGCGATGTATTCGATCATGTGGAGTGAGCACTGCTCCTACAAGTCGAGCAAGATCCACCTGCGCCAGTTCGGTGAGAAGAAGCCGCCGTCGGAGCGCATGCTCGCCGGCATCGGTGAAAACGCCGGTGTCGTGGCGATCACCGACAAGCTCGCCGTGACCTTCAAGGTCGAGTCGCACAACCACCCGTCCTTCGTCGAGCCCTACCAGGGCGCGGCGACCGGTGTCGGCGGCATCGTCCGCGACATCCTGGCGATGGGTGCGCGGCCGGTCGCGGTCATGGACGCGCTGCGCTTCGGTGCCGCCGATCACCCCGACACCGCCCGGGTCCTGCCCGGCGTCGTCGCGGGCGTCGGCGGCTACGGCAACTGCCTCGGCCTGCCCAACGTCGGCGGTGAGATCGTCTTCGACCCGTGCTACCAGGGCAACCCGCTCGTCAACGCGCTCTGCGTGGGCGTTCTGCCCGTCGACGGCCTGCAGCGCAAGGAGGCCGACGGCCCCGGCAACATCGTGGTCCTGATGGGCGCGAAGACCGGCCGCGACGGCATCGGCGGCGTCTCCGTGCTCGCCAGCGCCACCTTCGACAGCGAGTCCGAGCAGCAGCGCCCGGCGGTCCAGGTCGGCGACCCGTTCATGGAGAAGCTCCTGATCGAGTCGTGCCTGGAGCTCTACGCGAGCAAGCTCATCGTCGGCGTCCAGGACCTCGGCGGCGCGGGCCTCACCTGCGCGCTCACCGAGACCAGCGCCTCGGCCGGCACCGGCATGAGCGTCCAGCTGGAGAAGGTGCACCTGCGCGAGGCCTCGATGCAGCCGCACGAGATCCTCGCCAGCGAGTCGCAGGAGCGCATGCTGCTCATCGTCGAGCCGGCGAAGCTCGACGCGGTTCTCGGCATCGCGACCCTCTGGGGCGTCAGCGCGACCGCGATCGGCGTCGTCACCGACACCGGCCGCCTCGTCATCGACTGGCACGGCCAGACCGTGGTCGACGTGCCCCCGGGCAGCCTCGTCGACGACGGCCCGGTCTATGCCCGGCCGCTCAAGGAGCCCAACGACCTGCCGCTGCTCATCGCGGATCGGGCCGAGACGCTGCCGCGGCCGGCCAACCCGGAGGAGCTGCGCGAGACGCTGCTCCGCATGATCGCCAGCCCCAACCTGTGCGACAAGTCCTGGGTCACCGAGCAGTACGACCGCTACGTGCTGGGCAACACGATCCTCGCCCAGCCCGAGGACGCCGGTGTCATCCGGATCGACGAGGAGACGCACCTCGGTGTCGCGCTCTCCTGCGACGGCAACGCCCGGTTCGCCCGGCTGGACCCCTACGAGGGCGCCAAGCTCGCACTCGCCGAGTCCTATCGCAACGTCGCCGTCACGGGTGCCGTGCCGATCGCCGTCTCCAACTGCATGAATTTCGGCTCCCCCGAGGACCCGGGTGTCATGTGGCAGTTCGCCGAGGCCGTTCGCGGGCTCGCCGACGGCTGCCTGGAGCTCGGCATCCCGGTCACCGGCGGCAACGTCAGCTTCTACAACCAGACCGGCGCCGTGCCGATCCACCCGACTCCGGTCATCGCGGTGCTCGGGATCCACGAGGATGTGCGCCATCGCGTACCGATGGGGTTCTCCCAGGAGGGTGACCTGCTCTACGTGCTGGGCACCACCCAGGCCGAGTTCTCCGGCTCCGAGTGGGCCTGGGTGGTGCACGAGCACCTCGGCGGCCGCCCGCCCGCGGTCGACCTGCTCGGCGAGCGTCGCCTCGGTGCGCTCATGGCCGACCTCGCCGGCCGTGGACTCGTCTCGGCCGCGCACGACCTCTCCGACGGCGGTCTCGCCCAGGTGCTGGTCGAGTCCTGCCTGCGCAAGAACTTCGGCGCGACGATCGAGCTGCCGGCGGAGTGGTCGGTGGGCGCGCTGCCCTTCACCTTCCTCTTCTCCGAGTCGACCGGCCGGGTCCTCGTCGCCATCCCCCGGGGTGTCGACAAGGCCTTCACGGCGCTCTGCGAGGAGTACCAGGTCCCGGTCACCGCGATCGGCACGGTCACCGCCGAGGGCGCGCCGCTCGCCATCCGCGACCAGTTCAGCGTGGCCCTGGACGAGCTGCGGACCGCGTGGACCGAGACCCTGCCGAAGCTCTTCGGTTCGACCGTCGTCACCAACGCCGCAGTCGAGATCTAAAACTCCATCCGGGTACGCCGGGCCGACCTCCAGGTTGGCCCGGCGTTCTGTATGTACTCGCCCGACCCAAGATCGCCGCAACTCTTCAAGAGTTGGTCCTAAATCGGGTGGTCACGGGGCGTGCGTCACGCGTGGCCCACGCCGGATAGGAACAACTCTTGAAGAGTTGCGGCGATCTTGGGCGCGCGGATGAGCGATCATGCGAAACAGGGCGCCTCCCCGGCTGGGAAGCGCCCTGTCCTGGTGCTCTGCTGCTCTAGTCGTCCAGCCAGTCGAGCTGGCGACGGTCGCGGGGCTCGCCCCGGCGGTCGTCGTAGCCGTCCTGCGGTGCCGCGTAACCACCCGGCTGCGGCTGTGCGTAGGGGTCCTGGCCGTAGGCCCGCTGCGTGGGCTGGTCGTACGCATTGGGGTCGTAACCGTTGCGCTGCTCCGGCACGTAGCCCTGCTGCCCGTAGGCGGGCTGCTGTCCGTATGCGGGGTCCTGGTATCCGGGCTGGCCGTAGGCGGGTGCCTGGTATCCGGGCTGCCCATAGGCCGGCTGCTGTCCGTATGCGGGGTCCTGGTATCCGGGCTGGCCGTAGGCGGGTGCCTGGTATCCGGGCTGCCCATAGGCCGGCTGCTGCCCGTATGCCGGGTCCTGGTATCCGGGCTGGCCGTAGGCGGGCTGCTGCCCGTATGCCGGGTCCTGGTAGCCCGGTGCCGCGTAGCCGCCGCCGCTCGCGGGCGCCCCGCCGCCGTAGCCCGAGACCGGAGCCGCGCCGCCGTACCCGGAGACCGGAGCCGCCGGAGAGCCGTAGGAACCCTGGTAACCGGGGCCCGCTGCCGGGGAGCCGTATGCCCCGCCGCCCTGCGGTGCACCGTAACCCGGCGTGGGCTGCGCGTTCTGGCCGTAGCCGGACCAGCCGCCCTGCTGGGGTGGCGGCGCACCGTACTGGCCGGGGCGCTGCATCGTGGTGGGTGCGTCGGCCATGCCCGGGCGCTGAACCATCGTCGGATCGGCTGCCCGAGGACCGCCGCCGTAGCCGCCCGCGCCCCGGCCGCCGCCGCGAGGTCCACCGCGTGCCGGTGGCTCGTCGTCCTCGTCCTCGTCGTCCTCATCATCGTCATCGTCGTTGTTGCGACGGACGAGCATGAGGACGATCGCACCGATGCCGAGGGCGACGAGGACGCCGCCGAGCGCGATGAGCGTCCAGGAGAGGCCGCCGGACTCCTCTTCGGTGCCGCCGTTGTTCGTCGTGTCGGAGGTGGCTGTCTCGTCCGCGGTCGCACCATCGGACGGAGCCAGCGAATCAGTCGGTGCCGGGGAATCGGTGGGCAGCGGGGAAGCGCTGGCCGCGGCCGTCGAGATCATGGTGATGTTGACGGTCTTCGACTCACCCAGCGCGAACTGGTAAGTCTTGTCGATGCTGTTGTAGCCCTCGAGCGAGACACCGATGCCGATGGTGCCCGGCTTGATCGGGTTGGTCGCGGTGCCGGTGAAGGAGAAGTTGCCGCCGCTGTCGGTGGTCGTGCTGACGCTGTAACCCGCTGAGTCCTGCAGCTGGACGATGGCGCCGGCGATCGCCTTGCCGGTGACGCTGTCCTTGACCTTGCCGGTGACCTTCTTGATCGACGGCGGCGGGAGCGGCACGACCTTGATGGTCATGGTGCGCGTCACGCTGACGGGCGGGGCCGGGTCACCGGGATTGGGCGGTGGTCCGCTGCCGGAGATGACGATCTCGACGGAGATGTCGCCCGAGGCCGATCCCGCACCCGCCTTGACCTTGAGCGGCTTGGGCGGCGAGGTTGTCCCCGCTGCAACGCCGAAAGGTGTGCTGTTGCAGCCGGCGGTGCAGGTGATACCGCTTCCGCCAGGCGCGTTGAGGGCGATGGTCAGCCCGGTGAGCGCCTCGTCCGCTGCCGCGGTGACGGTGATACTGAAGCTCTTCTCGGCGCCACCGCTCTCAATGGTGACGCTCGCTGGGGCTGAAACGGTTGGCGCAGCCAGTGCTGGAGCAGCTAGGCCCGTCAATGCGCCCACCGCAATCGTCGCGACTACACCGGCGCGTAGCAACCAGGCCCGTCGGTGTGTTGTCACGTTCACCGCCTTCCCGTTTATCTCCCCCCGTGCGAATACACCGCTGGCCACTATGCCTTGTCCAACAGGGTTTCCGCGACCCAGGGCCGGTCACAATCGTTGTCACGACAGGACGTATCGTCCCGTCATGTCCTTAGAGAGCGATAAGTCCCGGGCAGTCATAGCAATTTCTGACTCCATCGATGCCGGTGAGCAGCCCGAGCGTACGATGCTACGCGATGCCGTTAGGGTGCTTCTGGCACAACTTGCGGCGCAAAATCCAGGACGATCGGTGGAGGTCAGAGTTCCCCCGTTCGGGGCAGTTCAATGTGTCGAAGGACCTCGGCACACCCGTGGGACTCCGGCAAATGTCGTGGAGACCGACCCGATCACATTCTTCCTGCTGGCAACCGGGCGATTGGCCTGGAGTCAGGCACTCGCTGAGGGACGAATCACAGCTAGTGGCATCAGATCGGATATTTCTGCTCTTTTCCCCGTCTGACTCTTCTGTCAGACTGGATCCGCACAACCTGGCACAGTCTGATTACAGAAAGCATCCAAACGATGGCTTTCCGTGAGCCCTGTCAAGTCGCGTACACTGTCGGAGCACGGCGAACAAGACGCAACCTGACACCTAACGGCGCACTATCAAGATAAACAGCCAGGCAACCTAGGTGAGGAGCAGCAGGGTGCCCCGAGGCGACGGCCAGTTGAGCCACGAACTCGACCCCTACCGGCCAGGCCCCCAGGACGCATGTGGCGTCTTCGGCGTCTGGGCTCCAGGCGAAGAGGTGGCGAAACTTACGTACTTCGGCCTCTACGCCCTGCAACACCGGGGTCAGGAAGCAGCCGGCATCGCGGTCAGCGACGGCACCGGCGTGGTGGTCTACAAGGATCTCGGTCTCGTGGCCCAGGTCTTCGACGAGCCGACGCTCGCCAGCCTGCGCGGCCATCTCGCGATCGGGCACGCGCGCTACTCCACCACCGGCGGCTCGACGTGGGAGAACGCACAGCCCACGATCAAGGCCACCAACTTCAACACGACGATCGCCCTCGCCCACAACGGCAACCTCGTCAACACGGCTGAGCTCGCTCGCCGGGTCGAGGCGTTGGGGCTCAAGGTCGACGGGTCGACCAGCGACACCGCCCTCGTGACCAACCTGCTCGCCGCGTCGCCCGACCTCACGATCGAGGCCGCCGCGATGCAGGTGCTGCCGACGATCAAGGGCGCCTTCAGCTTCGTCTTCATGGACGAGAACACCCTCTATGCCGCCCGCGACGCCCAGGGCGTGCGCCCCCTGGTGCTCGGTCGCCTGGAGCGCGGTTGGGTCGTCGCGAGCGAGTCCGCCGCGCTCGACATCGTCGGCGCCAGCATCGTCCGCGAGGTCGAGCCCGGCGAGCTGATCGCCATCGACGAGTCCGGTCTGCGCTCGTCGCGCTTCGCCAACCCCGATCCCAAGGGTTGCCTGTTCGAATACGTCTACCTGGCCCGGCCCGACGCGACGATCACCGGTCGCAACGTCTACGCCGCCCGGGTGGAGGTCGGCCGCCAGCTCGCCCGCGAGCATCCGGTCGACGCGGATCTCGTCATTCCCAGCCCGGAGTCCGGCACACCGGCCGCGATCGGCTTCGCGCAGGAGTCCGGCATCCCCTACGGCATGGGTCTGGTGAAGAACGCCTACGTGGGGCGCACCTTCATCCAGCCGTCGCAGACGATCCGCCAGCTCGGCATCCGCCTGAAGCTCAATCCGCTGCGCGACGTCATCCGCGGCAAGCGGATCATCGTGGTCGACGACTCGATCGTGCGCGGCAACACGCAGCGGGCCATCGTCCGCATGCTGCGCGAGGCCGGGGCGATCGAGGTGCACGTCCGCATCTCCTCACCTCCGGTCAAGTGGCCCTGCTTCTACGGCATCGACTTCGCCAGCCCGGCGGAGCTGATCGCCAACGGCACGGACAACGACGGCATCCGGCGAGCCATCGGTGCGGACTCGCTGGGCTATGTCTCCCTCACGGGGCTGATCGCGGCCACCGAGCAACCGGCGAGCCGGCTCTGCGCCGCGTGTTTCGACGGCAAATACCCGATTGCGCTGCCCGAGGGCAACCTGATCGGCAAGCATGTGCTCGAGAGTGTCGGACGCAGGCCCGGCGCGAGTGAGCGGCACCAGACCTCGGAGGCGAAGGGCCGTTCGGCGGCCTCGGGCGACGAGGCCTCGACGGATCCTCACATCTCCACCGATGAGGTCCAGCAGTTCGCCGGAGCCTGACCAATCCGGCAACCCCACGCGGATGCGAGCCGCAGCAACAAAAGGAGCACCACCGTGACCCACGTGACCGAGCGCCCCTCACCGAGCGGGGCGGGATCTTCCGCGGACCGCCAGCCCTGGACCGCAGGCAGCAACAGTGTCGGGCGCAAGCGCACCGCCACCTATGCGGATGCGGGTGTCTCCATCCACGCCGGTGACCTCGCCGTCGAGCTGCTGAAGTCGAAGGTGCAGCGCACGCACCGCCCCGAGGTGATCGGTGGCCTCGGCGGCTTCTCCGGCCTGTTCCGGCTGGACACCACGAAATACAAGCGGCCCGTGCTCGCGTCGTCGACCGACGGTGTCGGCACCAAGCTCGTCATCGCGCAGCAGATGGAGATCCACGACACGGTCGGCATCGACCTCGTCGCGATGGTCGTCGACGACCTGGTCGCCTGTGGCGCCGAGCCGCTCTTCCTGCTCGACTACATCGCCTGCGGCGAGGTCGTTCCGGACCGGATCGCGGAGATCGGCGCCGGCATCGCCGACGGCTGCCGGACCGCCGGTTGCGCGCTGCTCGGTGGCGAGACCGCCGAGCACCCGGGCGTGATGAAGCCCTACGAATACGATCTCTCCGCCAACGGGGTGGGTGTCGTGGAGGAGGACCAGATCCTCAGCCGCGAGCGGGTCGAGCTCGGCGATGTCGTCATCGCCATGCGCTCCTCGGGCCTGCACTCCAACGGCTACTCGCTCGTCCGCCATGTGCTGATCGGCCAGGGCCGGCTCCGGCTGGAGAGCGTGATGGAGGACCTCGGCACGCAGCACACGCTCGGCGAGGAGCTGCTCACGCCGACCAAGATCTACGCGCAGGACTGCCTGAACCTGATCGCCGAGTGCGAGGTGCACGCGTTCGCGCACGTCACCGGCGGCGGCATCCCCGGCAACCTCAACCGCGTGCTCCAGGGCAACATGGACGCGATCGTGGACCGCTCGACGTGGCGCCCGCAGCCGATCTTCGACCTGGTGCAGCGCAAGGGCCGCATCGACACCCCGGAGATGGAGTCCACCTTCAACATGGGCGTGGGCATGTTCGCGATCGTGGCGAGCCAGGACTCGGACCGCGCGCTCGCCCTGCTCACCGCTCGCGGTGTCGATGCCTGGGTGACCGGCGAGGTCATCGAGGGCTCCGGCGACGTGCGGATGGTCGGCTCACACACTCGCGGCTGAGAGAGCCCGCCAGTTGATCGCTGACGGCGTTGCTCGTGGCCTTGTGCACTGTGTGTTTCCTGGCGCGCCCTGCGGGGCTCGATCGCTGCGTCCTCGTGTCGGCGCCGCGAGCGCACACGGCGGCTCCGTGCGCCTTGCCGGCGATCCATCGGCGTGCGCTCTATTCATGATCGGTAAATATAGAGCGAAGCTATTGCCTTAGCTCGTTCCCCGGTGCTGCAATGGGTGCGCCCGTAGGCCGCCAGCAAGCGTTTTCGTCCGTAGGCCAGACGGGGACTGCCAGGCTGCACGGCCTATGTCCGCATGCTCGCGAGGGCTTGCGGGCGCGGGCTGTCGGCCTGGGGGAGGTGCGATGGCCGGCCTGTTTACCGGGATGCGGGGCATAGCCCCGGCACCGTCCTATGTGATCATGCAGCCCACGTCGCTCTGCAATCTCGACTGCACCTACTGCTACCTGCCCTTTCGTGCCGAGAACCGGCGCATGACGGTCGAGGTCGCCCATGCGGTGGCCGCGAGCGTCAACATCTGGGCCGAGCAGGCGGAGCGCTTCTCCGTCGTCTGGCACGGTGGCGAGCCCACCGCGGCGGGGCGGGATGCGCTGGCGGAGCTGATGGCGCCGTTCCGCGGGGTCGAGCACCACGTGCAGACGAATGCCACGCTCATCGACGACGCGTGGTGCGACTTCATCGTGGAGCACGGGATCCGGGTCGGGGTGAGCGTCGACGGTCCCGAGGAGCTCAATGCGGCGCGGGTGGATCGAGGCGCACGGCCGGCGTACCCCCGGATCGTCGAAGGGATCGCGGCCCTGCGCCGACGCGGCATCCCCTTCGCCGCGCTCTGCGTCGTGACCCGGCCGCGGCCTGGCCTCGCCGGGCCGCTCTACGCCTACTTCCGCGAGCTGGGCTGCTATGCGCTGGGGATCAACGTCGAGGAGCGCGAGGGCGTCAACCTGCGCGACAACCACCATCCGCCCGACGACGTGCGGACGTTCTGGGCCGAGCTGACCGGGGCCTGGCGCGCGGATCCGGCGCTGGAGCTGCGCGATGTGGAGTGGGCGATCCGCTATGCGGCGGCGCTTCGCGACGGCACCGCCGACGCCGTGCTGCCGCGTCGGATCGATCCGATCCCGACCATCGCCTACGACGGTTCGGTGGTGCTGCTCTCACCGGAGCTCGCGGGCTTCACCGCACCCGCCTACGGCGATTTCGCCAGCGGGAATGTCCTGGCCACACCGTTGACCGAGCTGGTCGCCCGAGCCACTGAGGCGCCCTGGATCGCCGAATACCTGACCGGGGTCGAGGCCTGCCGCACGAGCTGTTCCTATTTCGGCTTCTGCGGTGGCGGGCATGCCGCCAACAGGTATTTCGAGCAGGGGCGGTTTGACACGACCGTCACCGAGCACTGCCGCAACAGCAAGATTCTGCTGATGGATGGGGTGTTGGATCATGCCGGTAACGCTTGAGACCGACTTCGAGAAGCTGGTCGCCCGCGCGCGAGCAGTCGCGGTGACGACACTGGTGTCGGAGGCAGAGGCGACGTGGGCCGCGCGCGCGACGACGTCGCCACATGATCCGGTGGCCGGGCCACGCCCCTTCGAGGACGCGTTTCCCACGTTCTACCAGTTCAGCAACAGGCCCCAGCGGTAGCCCGAAAGGGCCTTAGACAAGTGTGTGGGCAGCGCTAACGCGCCGCCCACACCACGTCAAGCCGGGGGAAAGCCAGCCTTTTAGTCGCCTTGCCGCTGCTGCGGGATTTGGCCCTGCAGCAGAGCGCGCACCTCAGACTCGCGGTAACGACGGTGGCCGCCCAGCGTGCGAATAGCGCTGAGCTTGCCTGCCTTCGCCCAACGAGTCACCGTTTTCGGGTCGACACGGAACATCGACGCGACCTCGGCGGGGGTGAGCAGAGGCTCGGGTTCGTGCGTACGCGACGCCATTTGGGTCACTCCTCCACAAGTACCTACAAACATTGGCCGGGGTCCTACCGGCCAACGCGCCTCCCATAGTCCGGCTAGTCCAGGTTGTCCGACATGGGCCGAACGGGTGAAGGTCCGTAGATGGACGGATGATGAAGCAATGATATTTCGGGCAATAAGAGGACAAAACCACTCGGCAGAATGACAGGCATACCCGAAATGTCAGTTACAGCGTTCCATTAACTGGATTTGTCGCCAACGATCAATTAATTCCTCGTAAGCTTCTGCCGCAGCCTCGGCATCCCCCCGGGCGAGACCTGCGATCCCGGTGGCGACCAGCTCCGGCGAGTCGTCGCCGAGCAGCGCCTCGTCGCTGAAGAGGTGCACCAGGCCGCCGTAGTCGAGCTCGACCATGGAACCCGGGTGGAACTCCTCCAGCCAGCGCGTCCCCTCAGCCACCGCCTCGGTGATCGGCGCGTCGCCCATCGAGCGGCGCAGCACGGCGAGCCCTTTGTGCGCCCGCCGCCGCGCCTGGCCGATCTCGGTCCGGTAGCGCAGCATCCGCCGCCCGCTCTGCGTCGACACCTCGCGCTCCGCCGGATCCACGAACAGGAACCATCGCAGGGGTACGCCCCACGTCGCCACATGCTCGTGCAACCTCGGCACCCCGTGATCGAGCACCTTGGCGCCGCTGCGGAAGTCGTCGAGGACCGTGCGTGCCACCCCGGCCAGCGCCGGCGGCACGAAGGCGTCGGCGAGGACGGCAGGCACCCCGTCGCGAGCGATCAGGGCGGCCTCGGCCACGCGTACCCGCAGGTTCCACGGGCAGATCAGCGTGCCGCCCTCCGTCTGCAGGACGTAGGCCTCCTCGGGCAGATCGGGCAGCCTGGTCCAGCCCGCGCCCAGCGCCTCCAGCACCGAGACGCGCTGCCGGCCGGGGCCCTCGGCGGGGCCGACTGCCCGGCCCTCCTCCAGATATCGACGCCAGTAGCGCTGGCGATCCCGGTCGAAGGCGGCCAGCGGCTCATAGACGCGCAGGTATGCGGCGAACTGTGACGGCACGTCGCGATCCTCGCACGGTCTGCCCGTCGATGCGCAATGGTGAGCAGCGTTAGGGTGATCTGGTCCGGCACCACCCCCGTCGGACAGCACAGGTCAATGCCTCACAAGGGCTAACTCAATGAGGAGTGTCCCCATGGGCGTCTTCGCCGCCGACACCGGCCACGAACAGGTCGTCTTCTGCCAGGATCCCGCCAGCGGCCTCAAGGCCATCATCGGCATCTACTCCACCGCGCTGGGCCCCGCGCTCGGCGGAACCAGGTTCTACCCCTACGCCACCGAGGCCGAGGCCCTGCACGACGTGCTGGAGCTGTCGCGCGGTATGGCGTACAAGAACGCACTCGCCGGTCTTGACCTCGGCGGCGGCAAGGCCGTCATCTGGGGCGACCCGATCGCTGACAAGTCCGAGGCGATGCTGCGGGCCTTCGGCCGCTTCGTGCAGTCCCTGAACGGCCGCTACTACACCGCATGCGACGTTGGTACCTACGTGCAGGACATGGACGTCGTAGCCCGCGAGACACGCTTTGTGACGGGCCGCAGTGTGGAGCACGGCGGTGCCGGCGACTCGTCGGTCCTCACCGCGTGGGGTGTCTTCCAGGGAATGCGGGCCGCGGCCGAGCACTCGTGGGGCGTCGCGTCGCTGCGCGGCCGCCGCGTCGGCGTCGCCGGCCTCGGCAAGGTCGGCAAATACCTCACCGCGCACCTGCTGGAGGACGGCGCCGAGGTCGTGGCGACCGATCCGAGCGAGCACGCGATCTCCTGGATCCAGGCGAACCACCCGCAGGTCTCGCTCGTCGCGGGCGTGACCGAGCTGATCACGAGCGACATCGACGTCTACGCGCCGTGCGCGATGGGCGGGGCGCTCAACGACGACACGGTGGCCGTCCTGCGGGCCACGATCGTCGCCGGTGCCGCCAACAACCAGCTCGCCCACCACGGCATCGAGAAGGTGCTGGTCGACCGGGGGATCCTCTACGCGCCCGACTACGTGGTCAACGCGGGCGGCGTCATCCAGGTCGCCGACGAGATCGAGGGCTTCAACTTCGAGCGTGCCAAGTTGCGGGCGACCCGGATCTTCGAGACGACGAAGCAGATTTTGGCACTCGCCGACGTCGAGGGGATCTCTCCGGCGACAGCGGCCGACCGCCTCGCCGAGCGCCGCATGACCGACGTCGGCCGCCTCCGCCAGATCCGCGTCTAGCAGGCACGTTTTGCTGCAAAGCGTGGTCTCGCCACGCCGGGAGGCCACGCTTTGCAGCAAAATATCCCGGGTGGGGGGAGATCATCCGAACGGTCATGACCGTTTCGGCAATCAACCCCTTACCGGAGCAAATCAGACACCTAAACGGCACGCCGCCCAGCCCGATATGCCGAAGTGGCGACAACCTGTGTACCGTATGAGCCACGAGAGATGCCTAACGTCATCGGGGCCCGCCTTCGGGCTGCCCCGACATTCATGTGCGAGGGGGTCGAGCCATGGGGCGAGGCCGTGCTAAGGCCAAGCAGACAAAGGTGGCCAGGGAGTTGAAGTACCACTCCCCGAACACTGACCTCACCGCGTTGCAGCGGGAACTCGCTGCCAGCGGCAAGTCCGACGTCGATGTCGACGACGACCCTGTCGTCGATCCGGACGACGACTCGGACGATGAGGACAACGACCCCAGCTGGGCGATGCGCCGCTCCTGACCCTCCGGTCTGAGCAGGTGCACCCCAGGGGCACCGGCAGCCAAGACGTGAGCACGCGGGACTACCCGCGTGCTCACGTCTGCCCAGCCGGATCCAGCCCTGCGGTCAACGCCGCGAAAGCGGACTTACGCAGCTCCGTCAGGTCGGCATCACCGTCAGCGGCCACCCAGGTGGTCAGGGACGCGTGCCAGGACGACGCGGCAGCAGCGGCGATCAACTGCGGGTAGAAATCGGTCGGCGCAGCCCCACGGCATCGGGCGACGAAGACCGCTACCTCGTTCTGCAGTTCAGCGCTGAGCAGCAGATAGGTCGCGACCAGGGCCGGCTGGGCCGCCATCAGGCGGAACCGCAGCAGCACCTGGGCACGGTCGGCCTGGTCGACCAGGTCGAGGTCGTCCATCACCGCCTTCAGCGCGGTGATCGGGTCCTCGGCTGCGTCGCGCTGGGAGAGCGCCTGCCGCAGCGCGGCGATCTGACGGTGTGCCACATCTCCGAAGAGCACATGCTGCTTGGACGAGAAGTGACGGAAGAAGGTCCGCACCGCGACGCCGGCCGCGGCCGCGATCTCCTCCACCGTCGTGCCCTCGTAGCCCTGCTCGGCGAAGAGCCGCAGGGCGGCCTCCTCCAGGGCGGCGTGCGTGACCTGTTTGCGGCGGGTGCCGCCGAGGGGAACGGTCATCGGGCCATTCTTCCCCCAGGCATCGAGAGGGATGCGCTCGGATGCCGGTTGGTTTCTGTCATTCGTTCGGGTTTGAGGCCCAGGATCGCCTAACGTCGGCACCATGAGGACCGCCGGCGGCCGACTTCTCCGCAACTTCGCGGGGAGTCTGACGGTCCTGGCGGTGATCCTCGGCATCGCCTTCGGCCTGCCCGCGATCAATCGCATGGTCCCGGCCGACCTCAACGCGGTCGGCGGCAAGGCCTACCTCGTGGGGGGCGGCGTGAGCGTCGTGCCGCCGCTGCACGCCCAGGTCGACGCCAGCAAGACCCGGCCCGCCGCGGACCGGGGCACCGTGCTCTTCCTGGTCGGCCCCGTGCGCTACGTGATCGTCGTGGCGCCCTTCGGCGGCGGGATCGAGGACGCCGCCGCGAAGCTGCGGACGAAGATCGAATCCACCCGCGGCTACCAGGTCGCCGGCGGGGAGGACTCCATCAACACCGGATCCGGCCTCAAGGGGGTCGGCGGCGGTTACACCGCGCCCGGGCGCATCGGCCGGTACGCCGTCTTCCTCGCCTCCGGCATCTCCATCGAGGTGACGGTGAGCGGCACCGAGGTGGGCCTCTCGGATGAGATCTCGGCGATCGAGCAGAGCGTCGCGTCGATCACCTACCAGAGCTGAGGGGCCCGATGAGCTCGATGGCCGTCAGGCCGACCCCGCGTACAGCCAGAGCCGCCGCATCACTGCGCATGCCGGCGTTCTGGCTGCTCACAGCCCTGCTGATCGTCTGCGGGTCGCGCCTGGTCCGGATCCTGATGACGTCCTACGGGAAGTACCCGACCGCCACGCTCGTCTCGATCGGGCTCTTCGCGCTCTACGCCGTGCCGTTCTGGCTCTTCATCAGCTCCCTCGACTACATGGAACGCGAACCGCCGCTGCTGCTCGCCACCGCCTTCGCCTGGGGGGCGGCGGTCGCGATCACCGTGGCGATCCGGGGCAACCAGGCCGTCTCCGACATGCTCGCCAAGCTCGTCTCGCCCGCCTTCGCCGCAGCGTGGGGACCCGCTATCGCGGGCCCGACGATCGAGGAGATCCTCAAGCTGCTCGGCGTGGTCGTCATCGTGATGATCGCCCGGGCCCAGATCAACAGCGTGCTCGACGGCATGGTCTACGGCGCACTGGTCGGGCTCGGGTTCCAGGTGGTCGAGGACGTCATCTACGCGATCAACGCGGTGGCGCTGTCGGGACAGGGGGATGTCGTCGGTCCGGTGATCGCGACGTTCTTCCTGCGCGGCTTCCTCGCCGGGCTCTGGAGCCACACGCTCTTCTCCGCGCTGGCCGGGGCCGGGGTCGCCTACTTCGTGGTCCACCGGCCCTTCCCCCGAGGCGCACCGGCGCGGGAAACCCCGGCGAAGCCGGACCCCGCCGTCAGCCGGCTGCACCCCGACCGGCCGTTCTCGGTGCGGCTGCTCGGCGCCGTGCTCGCCTTCACCGCCGCGTGGGCCCTGCACTTCCTCTGGAACTCACCCCTGCTCGCCGACGGCGTCGGCGGGGGCGGCACAGGCGTGCTGCTCGGGCTGCTGCTCAAGGGGGCGCCGGCGCTGCTGCTCGCGCTCGGCCTCATCTACCTCGCCCGGCACCGGGAGGCCTACTACTACCTCGATCACCTGACGGTGCTGAACGACCCCGCGATCATCACGCCCGCCGAGGCGCATGCGATGCCGCACGGCCATCTGAGATCCGCTGCGCGGCGGTACGGCAAGGCCCGGGCGGGGGTGCGGGGGCTGCGTGCCGTCCGGAACCTCCAGCGGGCCCAGTGCCGCCTGGCGGTGGAGCTGAGCCGGGGTCAGCCGCCCGAGGAGATCGAGGAGTTCCGGCAGGCCGTGCTGCTGGCGCGGCGGCGGATGATCGCGATCCGGCACCCCGAGGCGGTGCCGTCGCCGCGTGCGGGCATCGGGGGGCACGGCTGGATCTTCTGGGTCGGCGTACTCATCGCGGTGGTCCTGCTCGTCTGGCTCGCCATCCGCGCGCTCGGCGGCGCCTGACGGCCGTGCGGTGGCCAGGGCGCGCGGCCCTGACCACCGGAGGAGCCGGCGCTCAGTTGGGCGCGTGGCCACCGTCGCCGTCGACCGTGATGTCCGGCTTGCCGTCCTGGTCGAGGTCGACGAGCGTGATGTTTACTTCGCCGTCGCCGTCCGTGTCGAACTGGAACAGGTCGGCCTTGCCGTCGCCGTCCGTGTCCGAGGCCCAGACGTCGGCCTTGCCGTCCTGGTTGGTGTCGCCCTTGATGAGGTCGACGCGGTCGTCGCCGCGCGTCTCTACGGTCTCGCCCATGGGGGAACTCCTTTGATTGTGGGATTGCCCGGCAGCCACGCTAGGCGGTGGCTGCCAGGTGGGCAATGCAGAGGTAATTAATCAGCCTTCGGCGCGGGGGTCTTGCGCGGATCCACCCCGGCCGTCGCGAGCTGCGTCAGGACCTGCGCGGATTCGTCCAGCCCGATGACGAGTACGCCGTCCGGCGCGAATCCCTTGATCGACTTGACCTGTTCGGAGACGTTGATCGCCACGGCGTCGTCGGAGGGCGCGTCGTAGTTGAGGGTCTGGATCGCCGAGCTCGGGACACCCGCCTTGATCAGCTCGTCCCGCACGTTGATCTGCAGGCCCTCGCCGTAGGCGCCCTTCATCGCGATGATCGAGATCCGCTTGGTGCCGTCGCGGAGGATCACGTCGGCGAGCGCCTTGCCCTGCAGCACGTCCGAGGGTGCCGTGCGGAAGAACCGGCCGTCGTCGACGACGGTGGAGAGCTGCGCCGAGGTCGCCGACGGGCTGATCGCGATCACCTTGGACGAGGTGATCTGCTCCATCACGCCCGCCGTGACCCGTGATGTCGTCGGGCCGAGCACGATCTGGGCACCGGCGCTGATATGCGCCTTGAGCTGTGCCTTCGCCTTTTCGATGTCGGTCTTGTCGTCGCCGTTGAGCCACTGGACCGGCTTCTCCAGAACGCCCTCCGCGTCGTTGATCTCCTTGATCGCCAGCCGGGCACCCGCGTAGATCGGCGGGTTGCTCTCGCTGTTGCCACCGGAGTGGGAGGTGAGGTCGCCGATGATCAGCGGGGCACCGGTCGGCTTCGTGCTCGGCTTCGCCGGTGCCGGACCGGGCTGCGCGCTCGCCGTACCGGGGGCGCCGGCGCCGACATACTCGGTGAGCACATCATTGATCTTGTTGTTGGTGTCGAAGTGCATCGTGCCGTAGGTGGTCGTCGACGGCTCGCCGATCTCGCTCAGCCCGGTCTTCACCGTGACGCCGACATACTGCAGGTCCTTGCCCTCACGGGCCAGATTCAGGCACTCCGCCACCGCGGTGCACGGCTGCCCGAAGTTGGTCACGCCGACGATGTAGTTCTTGACCACCTCCGGATCCGTGGTCCGGGCGAGCTGCGTGGCGAGGGCGGCGATGACGACCGCGTCATAGGACTCCCCGGCGTAGGCCAGGTCGTGCAGATTCGGGTCGATGTTGTTCAGGCGGCGCCGGAAATCCTCCGTCAGCCGGATCAGCGGTGCCGTGCCCTTCATCCCGTCCAGCAGACGGGGCTGGTTCTTCACCAGCGCGCCGACACCGTTGAGCATGTTGCCGTCGGAGCCGTAGAGGCGTACGGGGGCGGTGGGGCTGCTGTTCTGATCGCTGTCCGGGCCGCAGCCGGCGACGGTGGCCAGCAGGGCCGCACAGAGAACGAGGCGAAAGCCGGGTAGGTGGCGCATGCGGGGGCCTTTCCGGGGTCAAGGACGCATGGAGACTAACGCGAAGGGGATCTGTCCGGTACCCAGCGGGAGTATTGCGTTATGAGACGAGTGGGATCGCGATGTCGGCTTGCCAGGCCCGCATATGCTCCCAATGTGACCGGCGATTCACACGGCGTCTTTGAAGATGCGGCCCTTGTCCTGGACCGAGCCCTGGCGGGCGACTCGGACGCCGTTGCCGACACCTTCAACGAGGTGGTCGGCAAGGCCGGAGTCTCCGGCGTGACGGCGGTCGCATGGTGCCTGGCCAGCACGATCGCCGGTGACGGGCAGCCGTCCGGGCACTGGTCGCTGGAGTTCGAGGGCATCGAGGACGCGACCTATGACGCACGCTGGGTCGCCCGCTTCGTCAGCGCCTATCTCAACGAGGACATGCACACCGGCCAGGCCCTGATAGGCGCGGCCGATGCGGACGGCATCCTGTCGGAGTGCCTGCTCACCCTCGCCGGGTCGACGGCGGCGACACTGCGCCGGCGCGGTTGACGGCCGTGCGCCGATGGCGCATTTTGGCGTAAACGCCTAACGGAGGTCTATCCGTAGCATTCCGGGAGTCCGTGTCCGCTGTGGTCTCGGCATAGCCTCGGAAGGTTCCCCATGCCGTTTGCCGTCCGCCCCCGACTGGGACGATCTCTCGCCATCGTCGCCCTCGTCGTGTTGGCCCTCCTGATCACCGCTGAGGGCACCGCCGCCTCGGTCAGCACCTCGGCCGGAGTCCGGCTCGGCGACGAGCCCACCGTCGGCAGGGCCCGCTTCAACGCCGCCTTCACCCACGGCGTGGTGAGCGTCGAAGGCACCACCATCCACTATGTGAAGGGCGGCACCGGACCTGCGGTCCTGCTCCTGCACGGCTGGCCGTCGACCTGGTGGGAGTGGCACGACGTCATGAGCGGCCTGGTCGGCAAGCACACCGTCATCGCGGTCGACCTGCCCGGCCTCGGCGCGTCCACGGTGCCGACCGGCGGCTTCGACAAGGCCACGACCGCGCGCCGCATCCACCAGGCGCTCGTCAAGCTCGGCATCGGCAAGGCCACGGTCGTCGGCCACGACGTGGGCGTGCTCGTCGCCTACCCCTATGCCCGGGACTTCCCGGCCGACGTGGACCGGCTGGTCGTCATCGACCTGCCCCTATCCGGGTACGGCCTGGAGGAGTTCTACACCGCCGACTTCCACTTCACCTTCAACCTCGCCCCGAACCCGATCCCGGAGACGATCCTCGACACCGTCGACGTGCCCGCCTACCACGGGATGATCTACGACTACGCCTTCAACAAGCCGTCGATCGACCGGGAGCGGTACTACCTCGCCTACGCCGACCCCGCCAAACGCCACGCCGGCTACGAGTACTACCGAGCCTTCGCCACCGACGCCGCCGACAACCGGGCCAACGCGGCCGCGAAGCGGCTGACGATGCCGGTGCTCACCATGGGCGGGGACCACTCCTTCGGCTTCGTGCCCGCGTTCTTCCAGCCGGTCGCCGCCGACGTGCGGGGCGTGACGGTGCCGGGTGCGGGTCACTTCGTCCCGGAGGAGAACCCGTCCTTCGTCGCGGCCTGCCTGGGCTACTTCCTGGGAGACACGGCCGGGACGCCGCCGGCCGCCTATGCAGGCTGCGGAGCCTGATCACCGGTTGCGGGAGTGGACGGGGCGCTCCCGTCCACTCCCGGCACCGTCATCCATCACGAGAGCGGGCCCCCGGCCCACTCGATCATGGCGGGGAACTCGGCCTTCAGCCCCGAGGCGGCCCGGTAGGCCTCGTCGAGGGTGGGCAGCATCTGGCGGCGGAACGGATTGCCCAGGCCGCCGGCCCGGAAACGGACCGTGTAGCAGTCCGATGCGGGGCCGACCCGGTGGGTGATCCAGATATCCATGAGGCGACCATGGTTGATCGCCGACCAGTAGGCGATCTCGGTCTCAGCGACGTCATTCATCAGAACATTCTATCGAACGTGTGTTCGAAGAAGCCTCGATGCCCCCGTACTGATATCTCACCGAGACCTTCTCCGAGACGGAGATCCTCGATCGTGGCGGGTGGGGCGCGTCGGGGCGAGCCCAGCACGCCCAGATCTGCGGTCTTGCTCAGCGGGCGGTGATCATGCCGTGGCCAGCAGATCGGTCATGCCGGTGATGACCGCGTCGGCGCCTGCGGCCTGGAGGGGTGCCGCCCGGTCCGGCTGGCTCGCCAGACCGATGGCGAGCGTGCCCGCTGCCTTGGCCGCCTCGATGTCGGTGACCGAGTCGCCGATCAACACGCATCCGCCGGGCTCGGCCTCCACCAGCATGCAGGCCATCGTCACCAGGTAGGGATGAGGCTTCATCGACCCCGGCCGCCCCGGCATCCGGCCCAGGACCACGTCGGTCAGCCCGGTCAGCCGGTGCAGAGCCAGGTAGGCCTCGACCGCCTCGGGCGAGTTGTTGCTGACGATCGCGACCGGGCGTCCCGACGCGGCGACCGCCCGAAAGGCCTCGTGGCCGCCCGGAGTGGGCGCCGCACCGGCGACGGCTTCCAGCTCGACGGCGCGCAGTTCCTGCTCGGCGCGGAGCGCGATCTCCCGATCGTCGACGGTGGCGAGGAACCTCGCCACCTCGATCGGATCGCTGGTCGTGATCAGGTGCGGGGGCAGGGCGACGCCGGCGAGCCCGAGGACGGAGAGAACCCGGTCGGCGGCGGCCCAGTCGGTGAGGGTGGCGAAGATCCGGCAGAGGGAGCCGTCGAAGTCGAAGAGCACGGCCTCGGCCTGATGGAGCAGCTTGTGCACGACCCATCCTCCCAACCCGGTCCCGGTGGTGCCTAGCCGCGTGGGCCGAAGCGCTCGTCGACGGGTTCCTCGCCGCGCCGCAGCGCGTCGATGAAGGCCCGATCCGCCGCGAAGCGGGCCGCCGCCTCGGAACCCTCGGCAACGGAGCCATGGCCGGGCACCACGATGTCGACCTGCTTGACGAGGTCCTCCAGCCGGTCGAGCGCCGCCTCATAGATCTCCACCCGATCAGGGCGGGGAAGGCCGAACATCGGGACCAGGACATCGGAGAGCATGTCCCCGGCGAGCAGCACGCCTCGGTCCGCGAGCAGGAGTGCCGCATGGCCGGGCGCGTGCGCCTCGTGCTCGACGATCTCGCCCGGGATCGGCCCGCCGTCCGCGGGCAGCGGGGTGATCAGCCCGAGCAGTTCCAGGGGGACGCCCGACGCGCTCTCCGCCGCCATCTGCTGCCCCCGCTCGCGGCCTGCACCGGCAGCACGGGCGCAGGCGGCGGTGCCGTATCGCGGCACGTCGCCGAATCGGGGATGCCACAGCAGATGATCCCAGTGGGGATGGGTGGAGAACCCGGCGATCACCGGAGTTCCGAGCCGGTCCAGGTCGTCGGCGAGATCGTCGAGCTCCGCGCCCTCGATGCCGGGGTCGACCAGGATCAAGCCGCCCTCACCGCGGACGACGATGGTGTTGCTCCAGACCCATGCGCTCTGTCGCACCCACACGCCATCGGCAATCTGATTCAGCATCCGTTCAGGCTGCCAGGTGGCCCCGCCCGGCGCCAGCGAATCGTGGTGAGACGCAAAATGCCGACCCACATGAATGCTGGTCGGCATCGCGAAAGCCCGGCGAAAGGCTATGTGGCCAGGGGCGGGGTCGAACCGCCGACCTTCCGATTTTCAGTCGGACGCTCGTACCAACTGAGCTACCTGGCCGCGATCACCCCGAGGTGATCTTGCGGTCCTGACGGGACTTGAACCCGCGACCTCCGCCTTGACAGGGCGGCGAGCACTCCAACTGCTCCACAGGACCTTGCTCTTGCTGCTGAGACTGTATCAGTCTCCGTTCCGTGCCCCCAACGGGATTCGAACCCGTGCTACCGCCTTGAAAGGGCGGCGTCCTGGGCCGCTAGACGATGAGGGCGGCCGAACCATCATTGCATATTCTGCGTTGAGGGTTTTCGTGCTCCCATCCGGCCCCGCCGGAGGCTCGGAAAGCATATGTGATGGCGAGGCCACCTGCCAAATCCACCCCCGGCGCGCCCTCCGACCTGCTTGATCGCGTTGTTTCCCGGAACCAGGCCCCTCAAGCGCACTGCGAAGGGACTGTTTCCCGGAAACAACGCGATCAAGCCGCGCCACGCCGAACCCGAGCTACGGCTGGGGAGCGGGCATGGGGATGAGTTTGAGCTTGCGGGCCAGCAGCATCGGGATGATCTGCCGGATCGCCGCGAGCGTCTGCGCCCGGTCGCCGCCGCCGTCGTGCAGGAGCACGATCGAGCCGCTGCGCGTGTTGTTGACCACTCGCTTGACGATCGCGCTGGTGCCGGGCTTGTTCCAGTCCCAGGGGTCGACGCTCCAGCCGAGCGATTTCTTGCCGAGGGACTTGGCTACGCGGCTCACCGCTGCGGTCCAGTTGCCGCCGGGCTGGCGGAAGTACGGAATCGGCACACCGGGGACCACGGCGTGGATCGCATTGTCGGTCTTGAGCAGGTTGGTCTTGATCGCCGCATCGGACCACTTGCCGAGAGCGAACTCGTGGTTCCAGCTGTGGTTGCAGAGCGTATGGCCCTCGTTGACGATGCGCCGGATCAGATCGGCGTGCGCGGAGACCTGGGAGCCGATCACGCAGAAGGTCGCCTTGACCCCGCGCGCCTTGAGCTCGTCGAGGATCCGGGGCGTCCAACCGCCCTGCGGCCCGTCGTCGAAGGTGAGCGCCACTCCCGTCGACCCGGTTCTGCTGATCACCGGGTTCGGCGGCTTCGGCGGCTTCTTCGTGGGCGACGGCGTCGGATTCACCGACGGCGACGGCACCGCTGACGGCGACGGAGAGGCCGACGGAGACGGTGTGGGGGTTGGAGCGGCGGTCGGCTCGGATGAGCCGCAGCCGGCGATCAGGAGGGAGCCGGCGAGGGCCGCGGTCGTCAGGACGGCAAGGAGGTTGCGTCGTGCCATCTGTGCTCCTCTGAGGTGGGGGTTGCGCTCCGAGAGAGCCGAACGAGGTGGAGGCCCCGGGTCAGCGGAGCCTCCAGATGTAACCCCAGCGTTTCACAGATGGGCGAATTAGGGCAGTGCTAAGCGGGTAACGCCTGGTAGCCAGGGCGCGTACTGCTCGGGGTGCTCGTTGAGACCGACCCACAGTGTCGATGGCTCGACCCATCGAAGGGCGGCGACCTCGGCAGGATCGATCTTGGGCCGGTAGGCCGTCGGCTCGATGATGCCGAGCAGCACGTGGTCGTACTCGTGCTCGACCCGGCCGGATGCCGGATCGTCCGCGCGATAGGTGAAGGCGCCGACCTCGGTGAGATCGACACCGGTGAGGCCGACCTCCTCGGCGAGACGCCTCGCGGCTGCGGTGACGAGCTTCTCACCGGGGGCGGGGTGCCCGCAGGCGGTGTTGGCCCAGCGGCCAGGGAAACGGGTCTTGGCCGTGGCGCGCTGCTGGAGCAGGAGCCTGCCCTGGGAGTCCATCAGCAGCACGGAGAATGCGCGGTGGAGCCGCCCTGGGCTCTGGTGCGCGTCGGCGACCGAGAGCTCGCCGATCGCGGTCCCCTCGGTGTCGACGAGCTCGACGAGGTGCGTCTCGCGGGACGTGATGACGGCACTCATCCCGTCACCCTCGCCGCGGCGAGTTTTCCCGAGATCAGCACCATTGGCACACCCACGCCCGGCTGCGTGCCGGAGCCCACAAAGACCACATTAGATAGATTAGGGTGCGTGTTGCCCGGGCGGAACGGCCCGGTCTGCCGAAATGTGTGCGCGGCGGAGAAGGGGGATCCGGCCAGATGCCCTTGTCGGGCCCAGTCTGCCGGGGTTACCACGTGTGACACGTCGATCGACGCTCCAAGATCTAGATATCCGCGATGTTCGAGTGTGGCGAGAATCTCACCGGCGTACCGGCGGCCCAGCTGTGGTGACCAGGTCACCGGCGCTGCCCGCAGGTTCGGGACCGGCGCGAGGATGTAGTAGCTCTGCCTGCCCTCCGGAGCGAGCGTCGGGTCGGTGCGGCTGGGGTTGGTGACGAGCAGGGACGGGTCGCTCATCAGCTCGCCCCGCTCGATGACCTCGTCAAACGTCCGTTCCCAGGCCTGCCCGAAGTGAATGTTGTGATGAGCGATCTTGGAGTAGGTCGCGGTCGAGCCGAGGTGGATCACGACGCAGCTCGGGGATGCCTTGAGCTTGCGCTTCGGTGGCGGCCCCGGCAGCAGGTCATAGGCGCTGGGCAGGTCGGGATTGAGCACCACCGCGTCGGCGGTGATCCGCTCGCCGTCGAGCGTCTGCACCGCGACCGCCCGGCCGCCGCGCGTCTCCACGGCGGTCACGGTCGTGTCGTAACGGAAGGTCACGCCGTGCTTCTCCGCCGCACCGGCGAGCGCCACCGGCAGCTGGTGCATCCCGCCGCGCGGGTGGAAGACGCCGGCGACGGTGTCGAGATACGCGATCACCGCGTAGATCGCGAGGGCGTCCCGCGGCGCGAGCCCCGCGTAGAGCGCTTGAAAAGAGAAGATCCGCTGGGTACGGGCATCGCGGAAGAACTCGCCGATCTTGTGACTCAGCGGGCGGAACGCGCCGGTGCCGAGCAGCCGCAGCAGGTTCATCGTCATCAGGTCCCGCGGACCGTCGAGATTGCGGTCGATGAAATCCTTGCGTTCGAGCTGCCAGAGGTGCTGCGCCCAGTCGGCGAAGCGGAGATATCCGTCGGCCTCCTGGCGGCCGCAGACCGTGCGGATGTTGTCCCACATCGCCTGCCGGTCGGCGCTGACATCGAGCGTCGACCCGTCGGGGTAGTGCGCCCGGTAGGCCGGTTCCAGCCGCACGAGGTCGAGCCAGTCGTGCAGCTCCTCGCCCACCGCGTGCAGCGGCTCGGCGATGAGCTCGGGTGCGGTGAGCACGGTGGGGCCGGTGTCGAAGCGGTACCCGTCCAGCGCCAGCAGGCCCGCTCGGCCGCCGGGCTGGCTGTGGCGTTCGAGCACGGTCACCTCGCGACCGGCGCCGGCGAGGTGGAGGGCGCAGGAGAGTCCGCCCAGGCCCGCGCCCACCACGATCACCCGACTTGTCGGATTGGATATGGTTCGCACGTTTTGCATCTTCGCATGTCGGGCGGGCACTTCCGACCCGACGGCACTGCGTAGGCTGGTTACTGGCGTTGATCCGACAGACGGACGGCAGAGCAGGGGGAGCGCGTGGAGGCGATCGTCGCGGCTGCCTATCGCCGCTGCCGAGAGCTTCATCGTATCCACGGCCGCAGCTACTACCTCGCCACCAAGCTGCTGCCGCGCCGCGACCGGTGGCACGTGCACGCGCTCTACGGCTTCACCCGCCATGCCGACGATCTCGTCGACCACCCCGGTGCCGACCCGGCCCTCGCCCTCACCGAACTCGGCAAGGCGATGCACGCCGGGCTCGCCGATCCCACCGCCGTCGCCGATCACCCGCTGCTGCCCGCTTTCGTGCAGACCGCTCGTGAGCTGCGGTGGGACCCCGCTGACCTGGACCTGTTCCTGAGCAGCATGGCGATGGATCTGACCGTCACGGCGTACCCGACATATTGTGATCTGCTCGGCTACATGGACGGATCCGCGGCCGTGATCGGCACGCTGCTGCTGCCGATCCTGCGGCCGACGGACCTGGCGGCGGCGCGCGAGCCCGCGCGGCAGCTCGGCCTCGCCTTCCAGCTCACCAACTTCCTGCGCGACGTGGGCGAGGACCTCGACCGCGGCCGCGTCTACCTCCCCGCCGAAGATCTCGCGCGCTTCGGGGTCAGCCGGGCCACGCTGCGCTCGCGCACCCCGGCGGTCCGGCAGCTCATCCGGTACGAGGTGGGCCGCGCCCGCGAGCACTACGAGCTGGCCGCCGCCGGGGTGGCCGTCCTGCCGCCCGCGTCGGCTCGGTGCGTGCGGGTGGCGCACGCCGTCTACGGCGCGATCCTGGACGAGATCGAGTCGGCGGATTACGACGTCTTCAGCGAGCGGATCACCGTGCCCGCGGTGCGGCGGCTGCGGCTCGCGGCGGCGGCTATCCGCTCGTCCGCCGCTTGAGGTCGGCGTAGCGCACGGTCGCCTCGACCAGCTCCAGGAACCCCTCGATCGCCGTGTCGAACCGGCCGGCCAGCTTCGAGTCGACGAACTCGCCCTCGGGTGTCAGCGCCTGACCGGCCTGGGCCAGCGAGAACATCTCCGGGTAGACCCGCATCCCGAGGTGCTCCAGCGGCACCCGCAGCGCCCACGCGCCCCGGTTGCCGCCGACGAGCGAGGGGGAGGCGCTGAGCAGCATCCCGTTGCCGCCCCAGAACGGCTGCGGCTTGATCCGCGATGTCCAGTCGATCAGGTTCTTCAGCGATCCCGGGATCGAGTGGTTGTACTCCGGCGCCGCGATGATCAGGGCATCCGCCGCGCGGAGCCGGTCGCGGAAGGCCAGCGCGGCGGGCGGGACGCCGTCGGCCCGCTCGGCATCGGCGTCGTAGTCGGGCACGGCGAGCTCCGCATAGGGCACCAGATCGGCCTCCGCGCCGGTCTCCCCGACCCGCCGCGCGGCGAGCCGGGCCAGCGCGACGTTGTAGGAGCCCGTCCGCAGCGAAGCGCCGACGATGAGGATGCGGAGCGGTCGATCGGTCATCCGTGGATCGTCGCACGTGCTGCGACATTCCCTCCACAGACGGCAGTGACCGCACCGGACGGGCCGTCCGGTGCGGTCACTGTGCAGCGGGTACTGCTACTTCGCCTGATGGATCACGGGTGCGGGTTGCGCTCCGCTCGGAGCGTGGCTGCCCAGAGCCGCTCGCCGCTGGAAGGGGAAGTAGTTGTAGGGCAACTTGTAGGGGTAGAAGTAGAAGCTGCCGACCACGTCCACACTGATATCGGTCGCGCCGGCCCGCGTTGAAGACGTTGAACGAATTCGTCGGCCCGATGATCGAGATGACCGCGTTGGGCACGATCGCCCCCTGACCCGCGTTGACATTGCTCACGCCAGGCTGGCCGAAACCGCTGATCCCGTTGGGCCACACCGTGAGATAGGTGGTCTTGGTGGGATTGATCGCGGTGACGTTGAGCGCCAGCGCCACGGTGTCCGTGTCCAGCACGCTCGGCGGGGCCGCGATGACGGCCGTCGCGCCCCCGGGGATCGCCGACGGTGTGCCCAGCGCGGACCGGCTGTCCGCGATGCGCTCCGGAGTCAGCGGCTGGAACCGCAGCCCGTCACCGAGCGTGCTGTCGTCGTAGAACCCGAAGATGTCGACGATGACGTGCGCGGCGGTGCTGGTGTAGATGGCGATCGACGGGGCCAGGTAACCGCTGCCGGAGCACTCCACGCAGGGAGTGGTCGGCACGATCGCGAAGTTCGCCACGGTGGCGTTCTTCGTGAAGTTGAGCGTCGACGAGGCCGGCAGGTCCTCAGCACCGTTCCAGGTGGTGAAGAATCCCGTGCCCGAGGGGCTGACCGCCGTCACGTTCACCGCGAACGCCTTGACGTGCGAGTTGACCGCGGCGCCGAAGTTCGCCGGCAGCTGGATGTAGTAGCCGCCCGGGAGCTTCCCGCCGGACTTCCGCGTGTCGAGCAGCCGGACCGGTTTGAAGGGCTGGTACTCGCCGCCGATGTTCGCGTTCGGCTCGTAGTTCGACGGCTCGTTCCCCGCGTAGTAGCCCACGACATCGGCGATGATGTTCGTGGAACCGGCGGCGTTGTAGATGTCGACGTAACCACCCGGTCCGGTCGCGACCGTCACCGAGTTCGCGCCGGTCCACCCCTTGGGGAAGTTGAGCGAGGAGACGGTCGGCCGGACGCCGCCGCCGGGGTAGACGGACAGGTAGCTCCGGGCACTCGGACCCGAGACCGTGACGTTGAGCACCACGGCCGTGGCGTTGACGGGCACCCAGGCGACACCGCCCACCTTCAGATGGACGACGCCACCCGCCTTCACCGTGGTCTTGGGAGCACCGCGGCCCGTCCTGGTGTCCAGGACCCGGTAGGGCTGCCGACCGAAGTAGGTCCCTACCTGCGGCATCTCCCCGTAGGCGGTCAGGTAGGCGTTATGCGAGCCCTGAATGCTGTTGTTCGGCAGCTTCACATACGCGTTCTGATTGGCGATGGCGGTGGGCTTCGCCGCCACCTCCAGGACGCAGGTGCTGCCCGGGTTGACCGTCTGACCTGAGCAGGTGTCGCTGAGGATGACGAATGAACCCGGCTGCGCGCCTTCGAGCGTCGCCGAGCCGAAGGTCACCGCAAGCGCGCCGGTGGACTTCACCGTGAGCTGGCTGGGGGCGCTCTGCTCGCCCAACTCGTTCATGCCGAAGTCCAGCGAGCCCGGCGTGATGGTGAGCTGGCGGCCGTCGACGCCCGCAAGTTCCAGATGCGCGAACCGCTGGCCGCCGAGCGTGTTGTCCGGGATGGTCAGCGACGCGGTCTGCGTGCCCAGAGCAGTCGCCCTCGGCGTCACCGTCACCGTGCAGGTCTCCCCGTAGGTGAAGGTCTTGCCCGAGCAGGAGTCGGCGGTGATCGCGAACGCCGCCGGGGTGTCCCCGCCCAGAGCAGCGGTCCCGTAGGTGACGGGGTTGCTGCCCCGAGCGGTGTAGGTCAGCACCTTCGACGTTCCGTCGGTGCCGGTCGGCTGGCTGCCGAAGAGCACCCGGTTGGAGCTCGATGCAGCCAGGACGTGCTCGACCGTCGAGTTCCAGTGCAGCTCCCCCGTGACCGGAGGGCCCTGCTCGCAGTTCACCGAGTACTTCCCCGCGATGCCGGTGAGCACGCCCGCTTCGTCGCGGCGTACCTGCGTGATCGTCAGGGTTGAACCGACACGGGCGTCGCACCCGTAGCCGCCGGTGCTGATGTCGAAGTCAGCGTCGGTCGCGGAGGCGTAGTAGCCGGCCGGGTAGGTGGTGTTCTCCGTCCACGACTGACCGATCGGCGGTGCGATGGTGAGGACGAGGGTTTCACCGCCACTCGGGGTCGTCCGGCTGACCCAGAACCGAACGCTGTCCGGTGCCGGCGGGTGATAGATGGTGAAGGAGTCGACGTTGCCGTCGTAGACGGCGCTGGTCCACAGCACGTAGACGCCGGTGTTGCGGGTGCCTCCGTCGATCGAGACGGAGTTGTAGGGCGGGCTCGGTGCGGCCGCGACCGCCGCATCGGTGAGCCCGACGACCGCCGCCGACAGCGCGACGACGGTGGTGATGGCGCCGGAAATGACGCCACGAGAAATGCGCACGTTACCCCCATGGACTAGGGCGCATTGAAGGGTGGGTTGGAGCGCCTGCAAGATATCCGTCCAGCTCTCAGGGGATCAAGACGATTCGCCGATCCCTGGCCGAACATTCGGCGGTTCGGTGCGAACGCGGGAGTGGCCCGTCGGGTCGAGGAGCCCTCGTTCATCGACAATCTGAAATGGGTTACTACTCGTCGGGAAATCTCGGCGGCATTGTCTCTCTTGGCGAGAAGTGCCGTTCACGCGCCCGAAATCGTGACGACATAAAAGCCTTACCGGTTAGTGGCGTGTGATATTAGTCATACTCAGACATGGGGATGTGTCAATTGATGATCGACTGTCCTGCGTCGTTATTCGGACAGTGTTCGACGATTGAATGGTTCGAGCGAAATCGGGGCACAGTCCGCCAATCGTTGGGCGTGGATGGCTCATTTCTGGCTGGCGAGGCCGTTTCCTTCGTACTTTTGGTGAGCCGCGGCGAACCGTCCGCCGGTGATACGCCACGCATCGCCGCATTCCCATGACTGCTGGTTGTCTTCCTCCCGGCGCAAAGCATGCCTAGGTTGACCAGGTCAACGACAGAGCGACATCGGGGCAGGTGGGGCCGCGATGTATCGCCGTACGTGGCGGGGATGGCGCGAATGAATCAGATTCGCGTCCTGCGATCATGTGTCAGGGGGAAATCCAACATGTCGGCAATACTCAGCGACATCTGGTCATGGATTGTGGAAGCAGTCGGCCAGACATCGTGGCGGGATATCTGGCCACTCGGAATAGCCGGGATTCTGGTGTGGGCACTGTGGCTCTACCGGGCCATCCTGTCGCGATTTGCCAAACCGGTCGTCAACGACTACCGCACAACGGTTTCGGTGGTCGTTCCCGCGTATCGCGAAGACCCCGACATTCTTATGGAATGCCTGAACAGCTGGCTGAGTCAGGATCCGGATGAGGTCATCATCGTTCCCGACATCGAGGACACGGAGGTCCTGCGCCGGCTCAGTGCGGTGACCGACCCGCGGGTTCGCACGCTCGCCTTCGAGCACCGCGGCAAGCGCTCCGCGCTGGGTGTGGGCATCCGGGCCGCCCGTCACGAGATCATCGTCCTCGCGGACTCCGACACCCGGTGGGAGCCCGGGCTCCTCGCCGCCGTGCAGATGCCGTTCGTCGATCCCGATGTCGGCGGCGTGGGCACCCAGCAGAACGTCTACCAGCGCCAAACCAGTGTCTGGCGGCGGATCGCCGACTGGCTGGTCGACCTCCGGTACTACGACTACGTACCGGCCATGGGGCGAGCGGGGGCCGTCGCCTGCCTGTCCGGGCGGACTGCGGCGTATCGGCGGGCCGCCGTCCTTCCGGTCCTGGAGAACCTGGAGAACGAGTTCTTCCTGGGGCGTCGCTGCGTCGCCGGTGACGACGGACGGCTGACCTGGCTCGTGCTGGCCTCGGGTTACAAGACGGTCCACCAGTCCTCCGCCCGAGCCCTCTCGATGTTCCCGAGCGGGCTGCGGGCCTTCATGAAGCAGCGGATCCGATGGAGCCGGAACTCCTACCGCTGCTACCTCACCGCCATATACAAGGGCTGGCTCTGGAAGGTGCCCGTCGTCACCAAGATCACCGTGCTGCAGATCCTGCTGACGCCGGTGACGATGGGGATGGCGATGGGCTACCTCCTGCTGAGCCGGCTCGAGCTCAGCGGCCGCGGCATCGCCCTCGTGCTCATCTGGGTCATGCTGGGCCGGGCGGTCCGCGGGTACTCGCACCTGCGACGGCACCCGGGGGACATCCTCCTGCTGCCGGTGCTCGCGGTCACCATCATCGCGATCTCCCTGCCCATCAAGCTGTTCGCGTTCATCACCATGAACAAGCAGGGCTGGCTCACGCGTACCAGCGATCAAATCGGCGGTGAGGGCCAGAACGCCGCGTCGCTGCAGCCGAGCCAGCAGCCGTCTCAGCAGCACTCCGCCCAGCCCGCGGAGCGCGTACTCGAGGATGCCGGGGTCCGGTCGTGACACAGCTGATGACACCTGTCTCGAAGCCGCGCGACGCTCGCCGGGTCACGGTCGGCATGGTCGGCCTGCTGATCGGCGCCGTCGTCGGCGCGTCGGCGTTGGCCGCTCCGGCCGGTGCGGGACCGCGAAGCGACCCGACAGCACCCGGTGCCCTCTCCGATCAGGCCGCGCAGCAGGAGGCGGCCCTGGTGGCGGACGAGGACTACCGGCTCAACCAGGTGCGAGCGGTCGCCTCGGTGGCGGCACGGCAGGGCGGCACCATGTGGTCCAAGCCCTACCGGTTGGACACCGGCAGTGGCTACACCCTGGTGCTCACCCAGCGCGGCAGGCCCTACCAGGTCGCCGACCTGCTCGAACTGGCACCGCAGACCTTCGTACGCCAGGCCGACGGCGC
Source organism: Allocatelliglobosispora scoriae (assembly GCF_014204945.1). Classification (NCBI taxonomy): domain Bacteria; kingdom Bacillati; phylum Actinomycetota; class Actinomycetes; order Micromonosporales; family Micromonosporaceae; genus Allocatelliglobosispora; species Allocatelliglobosispora scoriae. Next base: position 3,347,245 of record NZ_JACHMN010000002.1, on the reverse strand, counting down.
CTACCTGCTCACCGAGAACATCTACCTGACGACGGGCGCGAAGCTGAACCTGTCCAACCCCGGCGGTCTCACCGTGCGGCTGGTGAGCAACAGCAACGGGTTCGTCTCGATCATCTCCTTCGGCGGGCAGCTCACCATCGCGGGTACGCCGCAGGGGCCGACCACGATCACGAGCTGGGACCCGCGTACCAACACACCCGACACCGAGGTGCAGGACGGGCGGGCCTACGTACGCGCCATCAGCGGCCAGTTCAGCATGGAGTACGCGACGATCGAACACCTCGGCTTCTGGAGCGGCCGCACCGGTGGTCTCAGCCTCACCGGCACCGAACGCCCGGACGCGGGTGCCGTCGACGCGCCGGAGCACCTGACCAAGACCGAGCGCCACATCGCGAAGGACCAGCGCCTGAACGGGCCGGCCAAGTCGGACCAGCCACCCTCCGTCGGCAACGTGACGGCGCAGCCGAGCGGGCCGCTGACGAACCCGGACAGCCGGTTCACCCTCCCCGGCCAGTCCTACGTCTCGGTCAACATCTCGCACTCGACGCTGACCGGCAACGAGTTCGGCCTGTTCATCTCCAGCGCTCAGGGCATCACCATCACCGACACGACCGTGGAGAAGAGCCTCTCCTCCGGGCTGGTGATGCACCGCGGCGCGTCGAGCGCGGTGATCGAGCGGGTGGTGTCGCGCGGCAACGGCGGCGACGGCTTCGTCCTGTCCCGGGCGACGCAGGAGGTGCGGATCAGCGGTTCGACCTCGCAGAACAACGGCGGCAACGGGTTCACCGTCAACGGTGAGGCGCTGGCGAACGGGCCGTCGGCCTCGGGTGAGTCCACCGCGGTCTACGGCTCGAACTCCATCTCCAACAGCGTCGCCGAGAACAACGTGCACTACGGCATCGAGATCCTCGGCGGACTCGACGTCGGCATCCAGAACAACCGCATCGTCGGCAGCGACATGGGCATCGTGGCGCGGCAGGGCGGAATCAAGATCTCGATCACCGGCAACCAGCTCTTCGACCAGCAACGGCAGGGGATCGCCGTCCGCGACGGGGTGACCGCCACGATGACCGGCAACGTCATCACCCGTGCGCAGACGGCGGTCTACGTGCGCGACTCGGTCGTCGAGGTGCGCGGCAACACCATCCAGCGGGCGGGCAATCACGGCATCGCCATGGTCGGCGGTGTGGAAGGCTCGGTCATCGCGTTCAACGTCATCGGCGGCGTCGGTCCGAGCGCGCTGGACCTCTCCCGGTCGCACGGCGACGTCGCCGTCGACGAGAACCAGACGTTCGCGTGGTACGACACGAGTTCGTTCTGGGTCCGGGTGCGCCACTACGCCAGCCCGATGACGATGCTGTGGGCCGCCATCTTCCTGCTGATCCTCTTCATCGCGACGAAGGGCATCCGCCGCCGCAGCGCTGCGAAGCTCCATCCTTACCAGGACAAGCAGCCGCTGAGCCCCAAGGCGCCCATCGAGATCAATACCGCCGGCGGCCGTACGCTGGTGCCCGCACTGTCGGAGGTGGCCGGATGAGCACTCAGGAGCCGATCGACATCCCGGACGCGCCGGTGAGCAGGCGCGGGATACCCACCGGGCCATGGGTCTGGGTCACCGGTGCCCTGGTGGCGGTGGTGATCGCGCTGGTCATCACGCTCGTCGTGGTAACGAGCGGTGGCGGAGACGCGCGGCCGACCGGGCAGCGGGACAGGGAGAGCAGGTCACCGCGTACGCCGGTCGTCGGGAGCAGTGGTACCCCGACCGCGACACAGCCGACGGTGCCCGCGCCGACCGCCGTACCGGCCGGTTGCCCGCAGGCGACGATCACCGTGTCGGAGGCGAGGGGCCTGCACGACGCGCTCGCGAGCGCCAGGCCGGGCGATGTCATCGCGCTGCGGGACGGCGTCTACGAGGGCAAGTTCGTCGCCACGACCCCGGCGACCAAGGAGCAGCCGATCTACCTGTGCGGCGGCGCCGGAGCGGTGCTCGACGGCGGCGGCATCAAGGCCGGCTACGTGCTGCACCTCGACGGCGCCAGCTACTGGCGGGTGATGGGCCTGACGCTCTTCAACGGGCAGAAGGGCCTGATGGCCGATCGGGTGCAGGGTGCGCTGATCGCGGGGCTGACCGTGGAGCAGATCGGCGACGAGGGCATCCACCTGCGCAACTTCAGCTCCGACAACGTGGTGCGCGGCAACACCGTGCGCAACACGGGCAACCGCCGCGACACCTTCGGCGAGGGCATCTATGTCGGCACCGCGAAGTCCAACTGGTGCACCGTCACCGCGTGCAAGCCGGACAACAGCGACCGCAATCTCGTCGAGGGCAACACGATCACCGACACCACCTCCGAGAGCATCGACATCAAGGAGGGTACGACCGGCGGCCGCGTCCTGAACAACACCTTCGACGGCTCGAAGTTCAGCGGCTCGCACGCCGACTCGTGGATCGACGTCAAGGGCAACGGCTGGCTGATCCAGGGCAACCTGGGGCGCAACTCCAAACAGGACGGGTTCCAGACCCACGAGGTCGTCGAGGGCTGGGGCACCAACAACGTCTTCAAGGGCAACACCGCCGAGGTGAACGGACCCGGGTACGGCTTCAACTTCGTACCGGTGCGCAACAACACGGCCAACTGCGACAACAAGGTGATCGGCGCCGCCAAGGGCTTCAGCAACAAGGCCTGCGGCTGACCCTCCCGTAACTCGACAAGACCTCAGTGCCGGACCCGTGTCCGGTACGGCTCCCCCCTTCCCGAAAACAGGAGAAGTCAATGAACATGGAGAGCACCTTCGGCGAAGTCACGCCGAGGCTCACCGTCATCGGTACCGGATACCTCGGTGCCACGCACGCCATCTGCATGGCAGTTCAGGGTTATGAGGTGCTCGGGGTCGACGTGGACCAGAGCAAGATCGACCGCTTGACCGCCGGTGAAGTTCCGTTCTTCGAACCGGGACTTCCCGAGCTGCTGACCAAGGCGTTGACGTCGGGACGGCTCCGGTTCACCACCTCGTTCGCCGAGGCGGCCGAGTTCGGCGACGTGCACTTCATCTGTGTCGGCACACCGCAGATGGCGGGCTCGCACGCCGCCAACGTGAGCTATGTCTTCGACGCGACCCGGGAACTCGCCCGCCACCTGAACCGCCGGGCGCTCGTCGTGGGCAAGTCCACCGTGCCGGTGGGCACCGCCGCCGACCTGGCGGAGCTCATCGCCACCACGGCACCGGCGGGCTCGGAGATCGAGCTGGCCTGGAACCCCGAGTTCCTCCGCGAGGGCTTCGCGGTCGAGGACACGATGAACCCGGACCGGCTGGTCTTCGGCGTCGCCTCGGCGTGGGCCGAGGAGCAGCTGCGGGCGTCCTTCGCGCCGATGATCGAGCAGGGCAGCCCGGTGGTGGTGACCGACCGGATGACGGCCGAGCTGGTGAAGGTCGCGGCCAACTCCTTCCTGGCCACGAAGATCTCCTACATCAACGCGATGGCGGAGGTCTGCGAGACGATCGGCGCCGACGTCCAGGACCTCGCCACCGCGCTCGCCTACGACTCCCGGATCGGCGGCAAGTTCCTCAAGCCCGGCCTCGGCTTCGGCGGCGGCTGCCTGCCCAAGGACATCCGTGCGTTCGCCCACCGCGCGGGCGAGCTGGGTGTCGGGCAGGCCGTGGCGTTCCTGCACGAGGTGGACGCGATCAACCAGCGCCGCCGCACCCGCGCCGTCGACCTGGTCCGTGAGCTGGTGGGCGGGGACCTCACCGGCAAGCGGGTCGCCGCGCTCGGCGCCGCGTTCAAGCCGAACTCCGACGACATCCGCGACGCACCGGCGCTGGATGTGGCGAGCACGCTGCATCGAGCCGGTGCCCAGGTGTGCGTGTTCGACCCGGCGGCCCTGGACAACGCCCGGCGGGCGCACCCCGAGCTCGAGTACGGCGAGAGCCTGCTCGAAACGCTGCGGGGCGCCGACGCGGTGATCCTGCTGACCGAGTGGTCGGAGTTCCAGGAGATCGCTCCGGAGGTGATGGGGTCCGTGGTCGCACACCGCCGCATCGTCGACGGCCGGCACGCCCTCGACCCGATGGCATGGCGGGCTGCCGGCTGGGAGTACCGCGCACTGGGTCGCCCCTGAACCTAGTGGCGGTGCTTCCCGGCCGCTGACGATCACCGATATCGAGCAGGCCGCGTACGCGTACGCGGCCTGCTCGATGTTTGTGGAGGTCAGGCGCGAGCGGGAGCGGTGAGACGGCCGTCGCGGACCTCGGTGACCTCGTCGACGGCGGCGAGCAGGGAGCGGTCGTGGGTGACCAGGACGGTGGCGGTGTCGTTCCGGCGGGTGAGGGTGGTGATCAGGTCGAGGACGGCGGCGCCGCGTTCGTGATCGAGGGCGCTGGTGGGTTCGTCGACCAGGAGGACGGCGGGATCGTTCATGAGGGCGCGGGCGATGTTGATGCGCTGGCGCTGGCCGCCGGAGAGCTGATGGGGCCGGCGGTCGGCCTGGTCGCCGAGGCCGACCGCGTCGAGCATCTCCAGGGCACGGGCGCGGGCCTTCCGGGGGCTGCGCCTGTCGAGGTGGGCCATGACCTGGAGCTGTTCGACAGCGGTGAGGGAGGGCAGCAGGTTGGGCTGTTGGAAGACGATGCCGACGGTGGTGCGGCGCAGGGCGGTCAGTTCGTGGCGGCTCAGCCCATCGGTGTCGGTTCCGGCGATGCTCACCCGCCCGGAGTCCGGGGTGATGAGCGTGGCGGCCACCGCGAGGAGGCTGGACTTGCCGGAGCCGGAGGGGCCGACGACAGCGGTGATCGTGCCCGCGGTAACGCTCAGGCTCACGCGGTCGAGGGCGGTCAGGCGGCCCGTGCCGTCGGGGTAGGTGAGGACGATGTCGGCCAGGTGCAGCCCGGTGGTGGTCGCGGTCGTGCTGGTCATCGGGCACTTCCCAGAGCGGTGAGGGGGTCGACGGAGGTGATGCGCCGGATGGACAGGGCGGCCCCGAACGCGCCGAGGGCGATGATGACGGCCATCGGGACCAGGACGGTGGCGGCGTCGAGGACGAAGGGGACCGCGCTGCCCCCGATGGCGGCACCTATACCGGCCGCCAGAGCCGTGCCGAGGGCGGTGCCGAGCACGAGGAGGATCACGGCCTGGCCCAGGGCGTCCCTGAGGAGGTAGCGGGTGGAGGCGCCCAGGGCCTTGAGAACGGCGACGTCGCCGCTGCGCTGGATGGTCCACACGGTGAAGAACGCGCCGATGACCAGGGCCGAGATGGCGAACAGGAAGCCGCGCATCAGCTGCAGCGAGCCGTTCTCCGAGGCGAAGGAGCCGATCGCCTGCAGCGCGCTGTCGCTGCTGACGGTCCGGGTGCCCAGCCTGCGGTCGGCGGCCGAGAGGTCGGCTCCGGAGGTGGTCGACAGGGCGATGACGGTCGCCTGCTCACCGCTGCCGCCGCCCGCGGCGCCGAGGCGCTGCCAGTCGTCGAGGGTGAGCCACACCACGGGGGTGTGTGCGTACATCGCGTCGCCGCCGACAGCCGCCAGGGTGACCTCGTGCCCGTTCAGGGCGAGGGCGGCTCCGGCTTCAACGCCCAGTTCATCGGCGGCCTTCGTCGACATCACCACGGTGCCGTTCGTGAGGCCGCCCTTGGGTGCCAGGTCAGAGCCCGGCTGGACACCGAATGCGGACAGGGACGCGGTGATGGAACCGGCCTGGGCCCTGGTCATCGCGATGCCCAACGGCTGGGCGGAATCCACGCCGGGCACTGCGGCCCACTGCTTCCAGGTGTCCTGGTCGAGGTGGGAGTCGGTGAAGGAGATGTCCTGGCCGTCGGCGGGGGCTGAGAAGACGAGGTGGTCGGCGGGCAGGCCGGTGATGGCGGAGGTGTTCTCCCGGCCCAGCCCGGCTGTGAGTCCGGACAGCAGCCCCACCAGCAGCGTTATCATCACGATCACGGTGCCCATGAGCGCGAAACGGCCCTTGGCGAACCGCAGATCTCTCCAGGCGACGAACACGGCCCAACCTCTCTCGATGCTTCCGGGCCGGATCCCGATGCCCGGCGGTCTGCCTCCACCGTCGCCCGCTCGGACCCGCCGGGGCATCGCGCCGAGGAACGCCCGGCGCCTACATCTTTTGATCGATGCCGTCGCCGGTGGCGTGTGCATACTCTGAGCTGGGGAGAAGCACCATGTGGGGGGATGTGTCCGGCGGCCGGTGAGAGATGTCGTGAGCGGTCCCTCCCTGACTCCCGCGCTGCGGGTGCTGCGTACCTGCCTGCACCTGATGGTCGCCGGGCTGCTGGTCCTGGCGGTGGTGCGGGCTGTGGCCGGCGGTGCTGCGAACGCCCCGGCGGTGGCCATCGCGGCGGGCGTCTTCGCGGTGCTCTACGGCATCGGACCGCTGCTGCGGCCGGTCAACACCCGCCTCCGGGCCGCGATCTGGTGGCTGGCGGCGGTGATGGCCGCCTGGCTGGTGCTGCTCGCGCTCACCTCGGACGGCATCTGGCTGGCCTTCCCGCTCTTCTTCGTCCAACTGCACCTGCTGCCGCGCCCCTGGGCGCTGGCCGCGGTCACGGCGACCACCGCGCTGGCGATCGCCGGGTTCGGCTGGCGCACGCACACCCTCAACCCGGGCACCGTCATCGGTCCCGTGCTGGGCGCTGCGGTCGCCGTCGCGGTCGCGCTGGGTTACCAGGCCCTCTATCGGGAGAGCGAGCAGCGCCGCCGCCTCATCGAGGAGCTGACCGCCACCCGAGGCGAACTGGCCGCGGCCGAGCACGCCGCCGGAGTCCTGGCCGAACGCGAACGCCTCGCCCGCGAGATCCACGACACCCTCGCCCAGGGCCTGTCCTCCATCCAGTTGCTGCTGCGGGCCGCCGAGCGCGCTCACATCGCCGATCAGCCCGAGACCGCGCTGGGCCACGTCCGCCATGCCCGCCAGACCGCGGTCGACAACCTCGCCGAAGCCCGGCGGTTCGTCCGCGCCCTGAGCCCGCCCGACCTGGAAGCCGGCAATCTGCCCGCCGCACTGGAGCGGCTGTGCGCCACCACCGCCCGGATCTCGCCGTTGAGCGTCCACTGCCAGATCTCCGGCACCCCCGTGGACCTGCCCACCCCGCACGAGGTCGCGCTGCTGCGTATCGCGCAGTCCGCGCTGGCCAACGCCGTCCAGCACGCGACTGCCGACCATGTCGAGATGACCCTGAGCTACATGGACACCGAGATAGCCCTCGACGTCGTCGACAACGGCCAGGGCTTCGACGCCGGGACCCTCCCCGGGCCGGGTGGCAACGAGGCCGGCACCGGCTTCGGACTGGCCGCCATGCGCGCTCGCGCCCGTGCGCTGCACGGCACCCTCACCCTCGAAACCGCCCCCGGCCAGGGCACAGCCCTGGCAGTCACCCTCCCCCTCCCGGCCCGCGAAGGAACCGCCGCATGAGCGAGTCGCACGTCCGGCTGCTGCTCGCCGACGACCACCCGGTGGTACGCGCGGGATTGCGCGCCGTCCTGGGGACCGAACCCGGCTTCACCGTCGTGGCGGACGTGCCCACCGCCGAGGAAGCCGTCACCCTGGCCGCCGAGACCGCGCTCGCCATCGACGTGGTGCTGATGGATCTCCAGTTCGGCGGGCAGATGCTCGGGTCCCAGGCGACGGCCGCCATCACCGCTCGCCCGGGCGCGCCGCGGGTGCTGATCCTGACCACCTATGACACCGATGTCGACATCCTCGCCGCCATCGAGGCCGGGGCATCCGGTTACCTGCTCAAGGACGCCCCGCCGGAGGAGCTGGCCGCCGCGGTGCGCGCCGCTGCGGCGGGGAGGTCCGCGCTCGCCCCCGCCGTGGCGCTGCGACTGATGGACCGGATGCGCGAGCCCGCCACCACGTTGACCCCGCGCGAGACCGAGATCCTGCAACTGGTCGCCGACGGGCTCTCGAACGCCGCCATCAGCAAGCAGCTCTACCTGAGCCAGGCCACGGTCAAATCCCACCTGGCGCACATCTACACGAAGTTGGGCGCCGACTCGCGTACCTCCGCCGTCGCCACCGCGATCACCCTGGGCCTGCTCCGCCGCTGACGGGGGACCGGCCGACGTGGCTGCTCGCACGGCCGCCTGAGTCCGGTCTCGATGTTTCACGTGGAACAATTCGGGCATCTATCCAGGCAAGCCGGGACCAACTAGGTGTTGGTGAGGACGCGCGTGTTGCCGGAGTCGGTCGGAGTCGGTCGCCGCAGGCTGGCGCGGACCCCATCGGCGTCGGGATGTCCGAGCTCGTCCAGCGTCACCAACGCCCGCCGCCACGCCGTGCGCGCCGCCTCGTGGTCGGCGGCGGTCCAGTGGGCCTCGCCGAGGTTGACGTCGCTGCACGCCCGCCCGTACTGGTCGCCGACCTGTTCGAACAGTGCGATGGCCTGCCGGTAGCAGGCGATCGCCCGGGACTGGTCACCGAGCTTGTGGTGGGCATGGCCGAGGCTGTCCCACGTGTCGGCTTCGCCCTGGTGGTCGCCGACCTCCCGGATCAGGTCAAGCGCCCGCTCGCAGTAGTCGATGGCCTGCTCGTGGTCGCCGAGCAGGGTCAGCTTCCAGCCGATCATGTTGAGCGTGTACGCCTGCCCGGCGGCGTTCCCGGCGCGCTGGAACTCCTCGCGGGCCTGCTGCGCGTGCTGGAGCGCGGCGTGCAGGTCGCCTTGGCGTTCGGTGAGCATCGACAGGTTGATCCGCGCGTGCCCGGCACCGGCGGGCTCGCCGACGGCGTCGAAGAGGTCCAGGGCCTGGTGCAGGTGGTCGGTGGCCTGGCGGTCCCCGCCGAGGCGGAAGTAGGCCATGCCCAGCTCGCGGTGCGAGTGCGCCTGGCCGACCGGGTCACCGCTGCGCTCTCCGGCGGCCAGCGCGATCTCCTGGGTGGCGAGCCGGTCGGACCACTGGCCGCGCCGGTCGAGGTCGCGCGCCATGCTCCAGGCCAGCTGCCAGGCGTGGGCGGGGTGGTCGTGGCGGGCGGCATGGGCCACGGCGGAGAGCAGGCCGACGCGTTCGGCGTCGAACCAGGCGTGCGCCGCGGCGGCGTCGGGGATCTCCGGCAGGGCGGTGCCGGGCGCGGCGGGCGGCAGATCCAGGGTGCTGAACGGCGGGTGCAGGGCGAGGGTCGCGGCGTATGAGGTGTGGACGTAGTGGTCGAGCAGCCGGTCGAGGGCGGCCGTGCGCGGCGCCGGGTCGGTCGCCTCCGCCAGGAGGTCTTCGGAGTAGGCGCGCAGGAGGTCGTGCAGGAAGTAGCGGTCCTGGCCGGCGGGGGTGACGAGGTTGGCGGCAACGAGTTCGGCGAGGAGTGCGTGGGCCTGCCGGACCGGCAGCCCGGCGAGGCTGGCAGCCGCAGCGGTGGCGAGATCGGGGCCGGGGTGCAGGCCGAGGAGGGCGAAGAGTTCGGCGGCGGGTTCGGTCAGGGCGCGGTAGGACCAGGAGAACACGGCCCGCAGGTCCGTGGCGGGGTCGCTGTCGCCACGCAGGGTGTCCAGGACGCCGCCCGGGTCGGCCAGTTGCGCGGCGAGCGCGGCGATCGGCTGGTCCGGGCGGGTCGCCGCGAGGGCGGCAGCGATGGACAGGGCGAGGGGCAGGCCGCCGCAGCGGGCGATGATCACCTCGATGGCCGTTGGTTCGCCGGTCATCCGGCGGGCGCCGAGTCGCCGGTGCAGCAGCTCGCGCGCCTTGTCCTCGGTCATCGGGCGCAGGTCGACGGGGTGGGCGCCTTCGGTGGCGACGAGCCCGGCGAGCCGGTTGCGGCTGGTGACCAGGACCAGGCTGCCCGGTGCGCCCGGCAGCAGGGCCCGGACCTGCGAGACATCGCGGGCGTTGTCGAGGAGGATCAGCATCCTGCGCTCGTGCAGCAGGCTGCGGAAGAGTCCGAGCTGCGCATCCGGGCTGGGCGGGACGCGGGTGGCAGGCACGCCGAGGGCGTCGAGGAAGCCGCGGACGACGGCGGGTGCGTCGAGGACTGCCGTGTCGTCGGGGTCGAAGCCGCGCAGGTTGGCGTAGAGGCTGCCGTCGGGGAAGCTTGCCGTGGCGCGGTGCGCCCAGGTGACGGCGAGGGTGGTCTTGCCGACGCCGGCCGGGCCGGAGATGATCAGCGCCGGTACGGGGCCGTCGCCGGTGAGCAGGTGCTCGTCCAGTCGGGAGAGTTCGTGGTCGCGTCCGGCGAAGCCGGTTACCGGCGGCGGCAGCTGCGCGGGCAGCGGCCACGCGGCGGCGGGCGGGGGCGGTGCCGGACGGTCGGCCGGGGCTGCCGACAGCAGCGGGTCCTGAGCGAGGATCCGCCGGTGGACCTCGATGAGCTGCGGTGACGGCTCGATCCCGTGCGTGTCGATGAGGGCGGTTCGGGCCTCCCGGAAGACGGCGAGGGCTTCGGCTTGCCGGTCGGCGCGGTAGAGGGCGAGCATCAGCTGTCCCCAGAGCCGTTCGCGTTCGGGGTGCTGGCGGACCAGGGTCTCCAGTTCGGCGACGACGTCGCCGCCCCGGGCCTGGTCGGCGGCGATACGGTCCTCGCTGGCGGTGAGCCGCAGCCGTTCCAGCCGGGCGCCCGCAGCGGCGAGGGCGGCGCAGTCGGCGAACTCGGCGTAGGCATCGCCGCGCCACAGGCCCAGCGCCTCGTCGAGCAGGGCGGCCGCCTCGTCGGGCCGAGCGGCGGCGAGGGCGTCGTGACCCGCCGTGGCGAGGCGTTCGAAGCGGGTGGAGTCGAGGGCATCGTGGTCGACGCGCAGCAGGTAGCCGGGCGGGGCGGTGGCGAGGGTGACCGTTCCGGCGGTGATGAGCGGGGCGAGCGCGGTACGCAGCCGCGACACATAGGTGCGGATCGTGCGTTCGGCGTCCGGTGGGGCGTCGGCATCCCAGACCTCGCGGACCAGGGCGGCGACGCTGACCGTGCGGCCCGGCGGGGTGAGGAGCCGGGCCAGGACGGTCCGCAGCTGTGGTCCGCCGACCGGCACCGGCTGTCCTTCATGGACCACGTGGAAGGATCCGAGCACCCGGAAGGTGAGATCGTGCGCCGTTGACTTCATCAGCCCTCCCCTTCATCCGCATTCTTCCCGCTTGCCGCGCTCGGGCGTAACCCGATATAGCGGATCGAACCGGTCGGATCGGCGTCGCAGCAGCCAGGCAGGCCCCGCATGCTGCGTCGACAGTCCGCTGTCGACGGATTGTCGACAGGATGTCGAGCCGGCCCGCCATCGTCATGGGCAGAGCGAAACGAACTGACGAAGGAGTGCACCATGAAGATCAGGGCTTTGGTCGTGGCTACCGCGATGGCAGTTGTCGGGGCCGTGGCCGTCTCCGGCCAGCCCGCCTCGGCGGCTCCGGGCGACACGGCCGCGCCCTCGGGCGGCGTGATGACGCTGGCCGGTCCCGGCTACAACGTGACCGTCCGCACCGGCAACCTGGACAGCGCCGGCACCGACGCCAACATCTACATCTGGGCCTACGGCAACGTCGCGGTCTCGGAGCGCAAGCAGCTCGATGATTCGCGGGACAACTTCGAGCGCAACTCGACCGAGACGTTCAGCGTGACCAGCTGGCCCGACCTGGGGCGTATCGACGGCATCGGGCTGCGCAAGGACGGCGCCGGCTCGGAGTGGTACCCGGAGTGGGTGACGATCCAGAACCGGGTGACCGGCGCGACGGCGTTCTGCGCGGTCTACACCTGGTACCCGGACGCCGCCGCCACCAACTACTACTCCTGCGGCAACTAGGAACCCCGGCCGAGCGGGGGGTGACGGTCCACCTCCCGCTCGCGCGTCGCGTCCCCTCAGCTTCGCGGGCCGACCAGAGGGGTGACCTCGTCTCACGCAGCGGCCGTGCCGTCCCTGTCGGGTGTGCGGTCTACGGCTTTATATGTAATGCTCGGCAATCACGAGCGTCGATGCAAAAATCGCATTTGTGCAGGTGGAGTGGTGGGCCGCCAGGGACTCGAACCCTGAACCTACGGATTAAAAGTCCGCAGCTCTGCCATTGAGCTAGCAGCCCGTGCCATGACAGGCTACCGGACGGTCGCCTCGACGACGTACACGGTTCTCACCTGTCATAGGCGGGATTACGTGCAGTGCGGCGTCCAGGAACGGAATGGTGCCGAGTGGGACCTCGTCAAGCTAGCCCTCGCGACCCGCCCCCACCGCAACCGCCACCGCATCGCGAGGCTGGCCCTGCATAGGTGCCGTCACACCGGCACCGTCATAGCACCGGACCCGCTGCGCCCCCACCACCAGCACGGACACCGCCACCACCCCGCCACTCAGCGCCCACACCCCGCCGAGCGCGCCCTCCGCGACCAGCCAGCCGAGCCCGGAAGCACCCCCGCACCCCACCCCGAACGCCAGGACCGTCCCCCACGGCGACAGCCCCGCCCGCCGCAGCCGGTGCGCGAGGTGATCGACCCCGCCGAGCAGCACCGACCGCTTGGCCCGCCGCCGCGAAACGATCACGATCAGCGTGTCCGCCGTCGCCGGCAGCATCGCGAGCAGCAGGTACGCGACCGGCGCAGCCCCGATCGGCAGCGCCGACGAGACCCGCACGGCCGAGGCCGCCAGCACGATCCCGAGGAAGAGCGACCCGGAGTCCCCCAGGAAGATCCGTGCGGGCGGCCGGTTGTGGCAGAGGAACCCGAGCGCAGCTCCCGCAGCCGCGAGCGCGATCACCCCGCCCCCGGCCAGCGCGACGGCCACCCCCGTGACCAGGGAGACCACGGCGAGGATCCCGTCGGTGTTGTCGAGCAGGTTCATCGCGTTGGTGATGAGCACCAGCCAGACCACGGTCAGCGCGGCGTCGAGCCACCCGGCCCCGGTGACCGGCGCGACCACTCCCGCCTGCACGATTCCCGCCGCGACGCAGCCTTCGACGATGAGCCGGAAGCCGGGCCCGAGCGGGTACAGGTCGTCCACGAGCCCGAGCACGCTCAGCACCACTCCGGCGGCGAGGATCGCCAGGGTCGCGGTGTCCCGGGCCGACCCGGTCAGGACGACGGCGGCCACGGCGGCCGAGGCGACGGCGACCCCGCCGAGCAGCGGCGTCGGCGCACGATGCGACTTGTGCGCGGCGGGCCGGTCGGTGATGCCCCGGGCCAGGGCAAACCGCCGGATGACTTCGGTGCCGATGAGTGCGCAGACAAAGCTGACGAGCGCGCAGAACCCGACACTCACAGCGCGACGAGCTCCGACCGCGATTCGGCGATCACGTCGGAGAGGATGTCGTCCAGTCCGAGCCGTGGCGACCAGCCGGTCAGGGTCTCCAACCGGGTCGTGTCGGGCACCCGCCGGTCCATGTCCTCGAAGCCGGACTCGTATGCCTCGTCGTACGGGATGAGCCGCACGTCGGATGTGCTGGAGCAGCGCTTGATGATCAGCTCGGCGAGGTCGCGGATGCTGATCTCGCCGGTGGAGCCGACGTTGAAGGTGCCGCCGATCGCGCCCTCGGAGTCGAGCAGCCGCACGAGCGCGTCGACGACGTCGTGGACGTGGGCGAAGCAGCGTGTCTGGGTGCCGCTGCCGAAGACGGTGAGCGGTTCGCCGGCGAGCGCTTGGCGTACCAGTCGGGGTATGACCATGCCGTAAGCCGGCGACTGGCGTGGCCCGACGGTGTTGAACATCCGCACCACGATCGTGGGGAGCCCGCGTTCCCGGTGGTAGACGTTGGCGATCGTCTCGTCGACCGCCTTGGCGGTGCTGTATGCCCACCTCGCGACCGACGGCGAGCCGAGGATCCGGTCGGCGGTCTCGCTGAGCGGCCCGTCGGAGTTCTTGCCGTAGATCTCCGAGGTGCTCGCGAGCAGGATCTTGCGGCGGTAGCGGTGTGCCGCCGCCATCACGATCTGCGAGCCCTCGATGTTGGTGGTGAGCGAGCGCAGCGGCCGCTCGACGATGAGCTTCACGCCGACGGCCGCGGCGAGGTGCACGATCACGTCGGCCTGGTGCACGAGCTCGTCGACGACGAGTTCGTCCAGGATGGAGCCGTGCACGAAGGTGAGCGCGGGGTCGTCGTCGTGCGCGCTGAGGTTTGCCCGGCTGCCGGTCGACAGGTTGTCCAGAACGATGACCCGGTCGCCGCGCGAGAGCAGGAGGTCGGTCAGGTGAGAGCCGATGAAGCCGGCACCCCCGGTGATCAGGTATGTCGTCATGTCCGTATCCATAGCGTTAGAGGGCCTTTACGATGATAGTCCTATAAGGTGACCTTCGCCGTGAAGCATGAGGCGGTCGGAGGGTGAACTGGTGACGACGAAGTTCGGTCGGACCGTGATCGGCAGCATCGCCGCCATCGCTGGGGTGATCACGGTGTGGTTGGCCCTGCGGGGAGCCAACGTTCCGCTCGCCGGTCTCGGCGCGGCTTCGATCGGCGTGGCGGCCGCCTTCGCCCCCGAGCTGGTGGTGCTGCTCGTCGTGCCGCTCGCGGTCTCCGGCGCGTCCTGGGCGATCGTCCGGCTCGCCGTCCTGGCGATGGTCGCCGCGCTCGCCACGGCAATGATCATGTCGCCGCGCAGCAGCTGGATCCGGCCGCGATGGGCGCATGCCTGGATCGCCGGGCTCGCCCTGCTCCTCGTCATCTCGGCCGTCGCGCCCGCGGTGATCCACGCCGACGCGGCGCGCTATGACCTGGTCACGCTGATCGCCGGGCTCACGGTGCTCGCCGCGTGCGCCGCGATGCGCCTGTCGGAGAAGGCGCTCTGCGCGGCGGTCTCGATCTCCGGCGCGGCGGCGGCCGTGATGGTGCTGGTCGCCGGGGACCGGGCCGACGATCGGCTGGTCGGGTTGACGCTCAACCCGAACTACCTGGGTGCGCTGCTGGCGTTGCCGGTCGTCGCGTCCTTCGCCCTCGCGGTGCAGCGCAGGCAGGTGCTGTGGCTGCTGCCGGGAGCGGTCTGCGCGGTCGCGCTCGTCGCCACCGAGTCGCGCGGTGCCACGGTCGCGGCGCTGGTCGGGCTCGCCTACGTCGTGGTCGCCGGTCGGCGCTGGTGGCTGCAGGTCGGCGGGCTCGTCGCGGCGGCGGCGATCGCGCTCGCGATGTCGCAGGCGCTCTATGTCGGTGAGAAGGATCCGCTGCCCACGGCGGCACCGAGCCCGGTCGCGACAACCCCGGTCCCGTCCCCGGCCCCGAGGCAGTCGGCAAAGCCCAACCCGAAGTCAACCCCGAAAACCCGCCCGGGGGTGAGCCAGAAGGCGAGCCCGAGGCCCAGCGCGCAGCCGACGCCCCGGGTGCAGTCGGTGACCACGGTGATCGTGGACGGTTCGCGTACCTCGGCGGAGCTCACCTACAACAATTCGGTGCGGGCGCGGGCGGCACTGCTCGCCGCAGACGTCGCGCTGCACCACCCGCTGCGCGGCATCGGGTACGCCGGCTTCGCCGCCTACGCGCAGACCGCCGACGGTTTCGGGATCTACATGAACACCCACAACGACTACCTGCGGCTCGCCGCCGAGGCGGGCATGCCGGCGCTAATCGCGTTCGGCGTGCTGGTCGCGATGGGTCTTCGCCGCCGTGGCGGCCGTCAGTACATGATGGCCCGCGCCCTGGTCGTGACCAACCTGGTGACCCTGCTCTTCGCCAACACGCTGAGCAATCTCGCCGTCTCGATCGCCTTCTGGGCGGCGCTCGGCATCCTGCTCGCGAACCCGCCGCTGCGCCCGGAGCCGGTGGTTGCCGGCGTGGACGAACCAGCAGAGCTGGCTGAGCGCGAGTGCGCCATAACCGGCTGTTGACGCGAGGGCGCAGCCGACCGCACCGAAGCGCGGCACGAGCAGCAGGTTGAGCGCCACGTTGAGGCCGAGCCCGGCGACGGAGGTGGCGGAGACGAGGTGGGGCCGCCCGACCCGCAGCAGCCACGCACCGGCGGGCCGGGTCCCGGCGAGCAGCACCAGGCCGGGCAGGAGCGCGATCAGCGGCGCGGCGCTCCCGGCGAAGTCGGGGCCGTAGACGAGCGGCAGGGCGAACCAGGCGCAACCCCCGAGCACCCCGGCCGAGCCGAGGGCGGCCGCGAAGGTCGCGACGGTGGCCCGCCGGGTGGCCCGGATCGCGGCCTCCTCGTCGGCGTCGGCGAGGCCGGGCATGGCGGTCTGGGTGACCGAGTCCGCGATGAGCCGGGTCATCTCGGCGACGGTCACCGCCACGGAGTAGAGCCCGACCGCGATCGGCGACGCGAGCGCGTTGAGCAGCAGGATGTCGACGCGCTGGAGCAGGAAGAAGGCGGAGCTGCCGGTGTGCAGCGGCAGCCCGGCCCGCAGCGTGAGCCGGGCCAGCGACCGGTTCCACCGGTGCGGTCCGGGCCGCAGCAGCACGAACTGCAGCAGCGCCGTGGCGGTGAAGATCGCGACGACCCAGCCCGCCGTCAGCATGCCGAGGGCGGCGAGCAGCACGAGAGCACTGCACTGGACCGCGGCGGCACCGAGGCGGCTGCGGTTGACGACGCCGATCCGCCCGCGCAGCAGCGAGGTGCCGGTGACGTAGACGCTCGCCGTGGTGAACGGCACGCTCGCGAGGGCCACACCGAGCAGCAGCGGGTCCGGCAGGCCGAGCGCGGGCCAGCGCAGGCCCGCGACGAGCACGGCGCCGGTGACGAGCGCGGCGGCGGTGCCGGTGATCAGGCCGAGCGACGGACCGTTGCCGATGAGCCCGTCGCGGCGCAGCGGGTCGCGCCAGAGCGAGATCTGGGCCTGCTCGACCGAGAGGTGGCCGAGCGCCATCGCGACGGTCGCGATCGTCACCGCCACGGTGTAGTGGCCGCGCCCCTCCGGCCCGAGCGCCCGGGCGAGCACGACTCCGGTCCCCACCCCGAGGCAGAGCAGAACGGCGCGGGTGCCCACGGTCGCCATGATGTCCCGCCCGGGAGCGGGGGCTCGCGGTGCCGGAATGACGAGCGGTGCCGCCCGCCCGAGTTTCACCCCCGCCACTGGCGGGAGGCCGCGGTGGAGGGCACGCCGACCGGGCTGCGGTCCAGCCAGGTGCGGGCCCACAGCTCGAACTGCATCAGCGACCACAGCCGGGTCGCGTGGTCCTGCCCCTCGGCGTGCTCGGCGAGGAGCAGCCGCACGACCTCGGGCCGGAAGAGGCCGCGCCCGACCGCGGTCTCGTCGGTGAGCAGGTCCCGGCTCAGGTCGCGCAGGTCGGTCCGGAGCCACTGCGCCATCGGTACGCCGAAACCCCGCTTCGGTCGCCGGATGTGATC
Source organism: Allocatelliglobosispora scoriae (assembly GCF_014204945.1). Classification (NCBI taxonomy): domain Bacteria; kingdom Bacillati; phylum Actinomycetota; class Actinomycetes; order Micromonosporales; family Micromonosporaceae; genus Allocatelliglobosispora; species Allocatelliglobosispora scoriae. Next base: position 3,330,078 of record NZ_JACHMN010000002.1, on the reverse strand, counting down.
AGCCGGCAGCCACGGTGCGACAGCCCGCCGGAGCAGCCATTTCGTGGTGCCCCCGCGTACCTTCCAGCTCGACGGCAACCCCGCGGCCCACTCCATCAGCCGATGGTCGAGCAACGGCGACCGTGCCTCCAGCGAGTACGCCATCGTCGTGATGTCGACCTTGGCGAGCAGGTCGCCGGGGAGGTAGGTGTTGACGTCGACATCCATCATCCGGTTGATGTCGGCGGTGGCCCGGGACGCGGCGAAGGCCTCGTCGAGCAGGCGGTAACTGTCGTCCCCGGCGAGCGAGGCGCGCACGTCGTCGGTGTAGAGCGCGTCCTTCTGCTGCGGCGTGAAGTGCGACATGAGGTGGGCGTATCGCCGCCCGAGCGGCTGCGCCAGCAGCTCCAGTGCCCGGCCGGCCGCCCGGCGCCGGGACAGCGGCCGCGTCCGCGCGACGATCTCGGCGCCGAGCCGCCCCATCCCCAGCCCGCGGGCGAGCCCGGTCGGCACCCGCGTTCCGAGTGCCATCAGCCGGTAGCGCTCGTACCCGCCGAAGCTCTCGTCACCGCCGTCACCGGTGAGCGCGACGGTGACGTGCTCGCCGGTGAGCTGCGCGACGCGCAGGCTGGGCAGCGCGGACGAGTCGGCGAAGGGTTCGTCGAAGTGCCGGGTGAGCAGCCCGATCGCCTCGATGTCGGCGGCGTCGACGATGAGTTCGTGGTGCTCGGTGCCGAGGTGCCGGGCGATGCTGCGGGCGGCGCCGCTCTCGTCGTAACGGGCATCGGTGAACCCGACGCAGAAGGTCCGCACCGGTCCGGCCGAGACCCGGGTCATCGCGGCGACGACGGCTGCCGAATCGACGCCGCCGGAGAGGAAGGCACCGACCGGGCGTTCACTGATCATGCGCACGCGTACGGCGTCCAGCAGCAGCTCGCGCAGCCGCTCCTCGGCCTCGGGCAGCCGCAGCCCGGTGACCGGCGTGCTGTCCAGGCGCCAGTAGCGACGCGTCGCGGTAACGCCGTTCTCCCAGGTCAGGATATGTCCGGGTGGGAGCTTCGCGATGCCGTCGAGGATCGACCAGGGCGCCGGAACGTATTGATAGGTGAGGTAGTGATGCAGCGCCGTCAGGTCCAGCGCCGCGGGGTCGCCGGTGGCGAGCAGGGACTTGAGCTCGGAGGCGAAGCGCAGCCGACCGCCGGTCTCGCTCCAGTAGAGCGGCTTCTTGCCGACCCGGTCCCGGGCGAGCAGCAGCCGGTCCCGGCGCGCGTCCCAGATCGCGAAGGCGAACATGCCGCGCAGTCGGTGCACGAGCTCGTCGCCGTACTCCTCGTAGAGGTGCACCAGGCACTCGGAGTCGCCGGATCCGCGCAGCGTGTGGCCCTTGGCGAGCAGCTCGGCCCGCAGTTCCGGGTGGTTGTAGAGCTCGCCGTTGAAGACCGCGACGACCGTGCGGTCCTCGTTGTAGACGGGCTGGTCGCCCCCGGCCACGTCGACGATCGCGAGGCGCCGCATGCCGAGCGCGGCGTGTCGGCCGAGGTGCGCGCCCTCCCCGTCGGGTCCCCTGTGGATGATCGCGTCGCACATCCGCCGCAGCGCGTCCTGGTCCGGCTCGGCCGTGCCGACGATCCCCGCTATCCCGCACATTTCGCTGCCACCAGCTCCCGATAGATCTCGATGTGCCGCCGCACCATCGCCTCGGCGGTGAGGTGCTCGCGGGCGAAGTCGCGGGCGGCGGTGCCGACCCGCAGCCGCTCGCCCGGGTCGTCGAGCAGGGCGTCGATCGCGTGGGCGAGCGCGCGCGGATCACCGGGCGGCACCAGCGACCCGCGGTCGCGCAGCAGCTCGCCGGTGCCGCCGACATCGGTGGCGACGATCGCCCGCCCGGCCGCCATCGCCTCCATCACGGCGTTGCTCATCCCCTCGGTGAGGGAGGGCAGCACGACGAGATCGGCCCGGGCCAGCCAGGCCGGGACCTCTTCCGGAGACGCGTGGCCGAGCAGGCGGAGGTCGATGCCGAGGCGGTCGGCCTGCTCGGCGAGGGCGGCCCGCTCGGTGCCGTCGCCGATGAGGACGAGGGTGACCGGTGTCCGGACGAGTGCCGCCGCGTCCAGCAGGTGTCGGTGGCCCTTGTAATCGTGCAGGTTGGCGACGCAGACCACGACCGGTCCGACCGGATCGGGCAGGTCGGCGGGGGTCGTCGGGGCGAAGGCGGCGTCGGGGAGTCCGTTGTATACGACGGCGAGCCGGTCGCCGCCGAGCCCTTCGCGCCGCCTGGTGTCGTCGGCGACCGCGTACGCGTTGGCGATGAGCAGGTCGGTCCGGCGGGTGACGGCGCGCTGGGCGGCCTGGGCGAGCCGCCGGTTTTCCAGATAGGTGCCGAGGCTGCGCCGCCCGGCCACCACCACCCTGACTCCGGCCAGCCGCGCGGGCGGCGTGGCCAGCACGTAAGCGTGGTAGAGGAACGAGTGCACGACATCGGGCCGGTCCCGGCGCAGGTGCGCGGTGAGCCGGCCGAGACCGATCGCCAGCCGGGCGGCGTCGGCCGGATTGCGCCCCAGCCGCCGCAGGCCCAGGTTGTGCACGGGCACCCCGGCGGCACGGAGGTCGTCCTCGCGGGGCCCGCCGGAGAAGAGCGTGATCACCCGGGTGTGGATGCCCCGCCGGTGCAGGCCGAGGGCGAGGAGTGCGACCTGCTTCTCGGCACCGCCGAGACCGAGCTGCCCGATGATCAAGGCGACGGAGCGCAGCGGGGCGAGGCCGGTCTCGGCCGGTGCCGCCACGCTGTCGGTGAGCTGCCTCATCCATCCCGTCCACGGCAAGAAGTACTATTCGGTCAAATCTGGCCAACAGTACCGAACGGGATTGCTTATGGACGGGCGCCACGGCCGCCTGCGCGTGCTGCAGGTCATCGCGCGCATGAACGTCGGCGGCCCGGCGGTCCTCGCCGAGGCCGCCTGCCACGGGCTCGATCCCGACCGGTTCGAGCAGCTCATCCTGGCTGGGCAGGTCAGCGCCGACGAGGCCGACCACGTGCTGCTGCGGGCACCCGGCCTGCCCGTCGAGCGGATCGCGGGCCTCGGCCGGGCCGTGCGCCCCGGCGACGACCTGCGCGCCCTCACCGGCCTCGTCGCCCGGATGCGCCGCTTCCGTCCGCACATCGTGCACACCCACGCCGCGAAGGCCGGTGCGCTCGGCCGGGTCGCCGCGATGCTCACCGGGGTACCGGTGATCGTCCACACCTTCCACGGCCACCTGCTGCACGGCTACTTCGGTCCGGGGCGCACCCGGGCCGTGGTCACGGCCGAACGCTGGCTCGCCCGCCGGACGGATCGCCTGATCGCCGTCGGGGCACAGGTCCGCGACGACCTCCTGGCCGCGGGCATCGGAACCCCCCGGGGGTACGCCGTGACGCCCCCCGGGACCGCCCTCAAACCCCTACCCGGCCGGGCGGTGGCGCGGGGGCTTCTCGGCGTACCGGCGGAGGGGTTGGTCGTTTGTTTTGTGGGCCGGCTGACGGCGATCAAGCGGATCGACCGGTTGACAGCCGCGTGGCGGGAGATCCGGGCGGCGCTGCCGCAGGCGAGCCTCGTCGTCTGCGGCGACGGCGAGCTGCTGGGCGAAATCCGCGCGGCCGGGCTGCCCGGGGTGCATCTGCTGGGCTGGCGCGCCGATGTGGAGACCGTCTACGCCGCCGCCGACGTGGCGCTGCTGACCTCGGACAACGAGGGGATGCCGCTCTGCCTGGTCGAGGCGGCGCTCGCCGGGCTGCCCGCCGTCACGACGGGCGTGGGCAGCGCGGCGGAGGTGGTCGTCGACGGGGTGACCGGCGTCGTCTGCCCGACCGACGCGGGTGCGCTCGCGCGAGCGGTCGTGCGGGTGCTGACCGAGCCCGGCCTGCGCGAACGCATGGGCACGGCGGCGCGGGAGCTCGCGCAGGAGCGGTTCACGGCGGCCCGGTTCGCCGAGGAGCTGGATCGGATCTACACCACCCTGGCGGCGGCGCGCGGAATCGCGACCGCCCCGAGCAGAGAGCTGGTCGGATGAGGATTCTCGTCACGGGGGGCGCCGGGTTCATCGGCGCCAACGTCTGCCGGGAGCTGGTGGGACACCCCGGTGTCTCGGTCGTGGTGCTCGACGACCTCAGCACCGGCTTCGCCGACAACCTGGACGGCGTGCCGGCCGAGCTGGTGATCGGCTCCATCATGGACCGCCGGCTGCTCGGCGAGGTCTCGGCCGGTGCCGATGCCGTGATCCACCTCGCCGCGCGGCCCTCGGTGCCCCGCTCGATCGCCGACCCGATGCTCAGCCACGAGATCAACGCGACCGGCACCGCCAACGTGCTGGAGGCGTGCCGGAGCCGCTCGATCCCGATCGTCGTCGCCTCGTCGTCGTCGGTCTACGGCGCGACACCGGGCCTGCCGCGGCACGAGGACATGCCGACCCGGCCGCTGAGCCCCTATGCCGCGAGCAAGCTCGCCGCCGAGTCATACGCGCTGAGCTGGGCGTCCTCCTTCGGACTGCCGGTGATGGCGCTGCGGTTCTTCAACGTCTACGGCCCCTACCAGCGTGCCGGGCACGCCTATGCCGCGGTGATCCCGGCCTTCGTCGACGCGATCCTGCGCGACGAGCCGGTGCTGATGCACGGCGACGGCGGGCAGACCCGAGACTTCACCTACGTCGCCACGGTGGCCCGGGTGCTCGCGATCGCGGCGCTGGGCCGGGTCACCAGCGACGAGCCGGTCAACCTCGCCTTCGGCAGCCGCCTCACCGTGCGCGACCTCGCCGAGCTGATCGCCGTCCGGGTCGGCAGGCCGCTGCGGGTGACGCACCTGCCGCCGCGCCCCGGTGACGTCCGCGACTCGCAGGCCGCCGACGAACGGCTGCGCCGCCTCTTCCCCGGTGTCGCGCCGATGCCGCTCGCGGAGGGGCTGGACCGGACGCTGGAGTGGTTCCTGGCGCAGCCGGACTACGCCGGGACGCTCACAGCAGCTCTACGCTAGGACCCTGGCAGCGGTTGCGCGTGTCGAAGACATAGGCCGCCTCGCGCGCGACGAGCTCGTAGTCGAAGCAGTCGTGGTCGGTGAGCACGAGCACGGCATCGGCGGCCCGGGCCTCGGCCGCGTCGAGGCGGACCAGGGAGAATTCGGCCGGGATCGTGTCCGGGTGCGCGATCGGCTCCACGACGTGCACCGCCACACCGAGTTCGAAGAGGTCGTGCGCGATCTCCATCGCGGGCGATTCGCGCAGGTCCGACGAGTTGCGCTTGTAGGCGAGGCCCAGCAGCAGCACCCGGCTCCCGCAGAGGGTCCGGCCCCGGGCGGCGAGCCCGGCGGCGAGCCGGTTGATGACGTGCATCGGCATCGCGCGGTTGACCTCGTCGGCGAGCTCGACCATCCGCAGCGGAGCACCGGTCACCCGCTCCACCTGCCAGGAGAGGTAGCGCGGGTCGATCGGCAGGCAGTGGCCGCCGACGCCGGGCCCGGGGGTGAAGGGCAGGAAGCCGAAGGGCTTGGAGGAGGCGGCGCCGACCGCCTCCCAGATGTCGGTGCCGAGGTCGCGGGCGACCGTGGCGAGCTCGTTGACGAGCGCGATGTTCACGGCTCGGAAGGTGTTCTCCAGCAGCTTCGTCAGCTCCGCCGTACGCGGGGTGGAGACCGGCACGACCGTCTGCACCAGCGCGGCGTAGAACTCGGTGATCGCGGCGAGCGCGGCCGGGCCGATGCCGGAGACGACCTTCGGTGTGTTGTCGAAGCTCCAGTGCGGGTTGCCGGGGTCGATGCGCTCGGGGCTGAAGCCCAGGTGGAAGCCGTCCCGCGCCAGCAGCCCGCTGCCCGCCTCCAGCAGCGGCCGCAGCATCTCCTCGGTGGTCCCCGGGTAGCTCGTCGACTCCAGCACCACGATGCTGCCCGGCCGGATGTGCGGCGCGATCGCCTCGGCTGCCGCGCCCACGCAGGCCAGGTCCGGCTGATCGCCGAGCAGCGGGGTCGGCACGGTGATGACGCAGACATCGAAACCGGCCGCGTCGGCGAAGTCGAAGCTGGCCCGGAAGGTGCCGCGCCCGGAGACGGCCTGCAGCCGCGCGTCACCGATGTCGTCGATGTAGGACTCACCGGCGTTGAGCAGCTTGACCCGGTGCTCGTCGATGTCGATCCCGACGACGTCGAAGCCCACCTCCGCGGCACGGACCGCGAGGGGGAGCCCGACATAGCCCTGCCCGATTACTACGACACGCCGCGCCATGCGCCTACTCCCCAAAATTGCCTAATACGAGCCAATCAGGTTTTATACGTACTATTCGCCAGGCGTTGTGGGTATCCGGGGCGACACGCAGAGGGAGTTCTCCAGTGACGGACGCTTCGGCCACCGCTCCGCCGATCAGCAAGCGGCGCCGCTGGCGGCGTGTCGTGCTGGTGCTGCTCGCCATCGCGCTCCTCGCCGGGCTCGGCGGATACGGCGCGCTGCGCTACGCGAGCCGCAGTTACGTCAACGATCTGCAGCGGATCCCGGACCCCTTCGTCTCGATCCCGGCCTCGACCCGGCCGAGCCGCACCAACGTCGGGATGACCCTGCTCGTCGCGGGGCTCGACACGGAGTCCCGGCGGACCCGGGACGGCAAGCTCACCACCACCGAACCGCAGGCCCGCAGCGACGTGTTGATGGTCGTGCGGATCAGCCCCGATCGCAGCCAGGCCTCGGTCATCTCGATCCCGCGCGACTCCTGGGTCGAGATCCCCGGCCACCGCAAGGCCAAGATCAACGCTTCGTACGCCTGGGGCCAGGCCCCCCTCACCGTCCAGACCGTCGAGCGCCTCACCAACCTGCGCATCGACCACGTGGCGATCATCGACTGGACCGGCTTCCGCGCCCTCACCGACGCCGTCGGCGGCGTGGACGTGACGATCCCCGCCGACAGCCACGACTCGTCGCAGGGCGTCACCTTCACCAAGGGCACCCATCACTTCGACGGCACTCAGGCGCTGCTCTACGTCCGCCAGCGCTACGGACTGCCGCGCGGTGACATCGACCGGGTGCAGCGCCAGCAGAACTTCCTGCGCCTGCTGATGACGCAGCTGCTGAGCAAGGAGACGCTGACGGATCCGGCGAAGCTGCTCGGGCTGCTGCGCGCCGTCAGCGAGACGGTCCGGGTCGACTCCGGGTTCACCACCGACGACATGCTCTCCCTCGCCGCCGACGCGCCGAAGCTGCGGACCGGGGTGCGGTTCCTGACGGCACCCGTCGCGGGCCTCGGCCGGGAGGGGACCGAGAGCGTCGTCTACCTCAACCACACGTTGGGCAAGCCGTTCTGGCAGGCCGTCAAGTCCGACAAGCTCGACGCGTATGTCGCCAAGCACGGCGTCGACGGCCTCGCCAAGGCGCCGCGCTAGTCGACGCGCTGGAACACGAACTCGTTGCAGCCCAGCCCGCCGCCACACGTACGCAGGAACCGCAGCTCGAACCCCGACCGCCGCATCCGCTCGAAGACCTCCTCGGGCTTGGCCACCTCGAAGGGGTAGCCGCCGACCCAGTCGACGAGGTCGTGCTTGACCGACATCCCTCGGACGGGCTGCTTCGGCGTCTGCGGCCCGCGCCCGCCGATCAGCCCCGACGCCAGCCGGTAGGCGATCCGCCGGCTCCCGAAATAGGCAGCCGACCCGCGTACCAGCGCGGCCCGCCCCGCCGGACCCGAGCGGACATAGGCGCGCTTGATGCGGGTCCACACCCGGCTCTGCCAGCCCTGGTCGTTGTAGATCGCCAGGTAGAGCAGCCCGCCCGGGGCGACGAGCCCGGCCGTGTGCTCCAGTGCCAGGGCGAGGTCGCCGGTGTGGTGCAGCACGCCCCAGGCGTAGACGACATCGAAGGTGCCGAGGCTGCGAACGTAATCGGCGTGCAGGATCGAGCCGACCTCGGCGGTCCACGGCGCGTCCGGTGCGAGCCGCCGACCGAGCTCCTGCGCGCAGGCGACGGAGTCGGCGTCCACATCGAACCCGTGCACCCGGGCACCGAGGCGCTGGGCGGCGAGGGAGAAGAGCCCGCTGCCGCAGCCGACGTCGAGAAAGCTCGCACCGCTCAGGTCCGCGCTGGGCTGGGCTTTGCGCAGCACCTCGGTGAGCGAGTCGACGGCCGCCGCCACCCGGGACTCGTCGACGACCTCCAGGAACGACAACCAGTTCGCCCCGAATCCGAACCGCTCGGCCTCGACGACAGCCGTCATGATGATCTCCCATTCCGCGGATGAGCTCGCTGTTTCGATCATCAAACGCGGCTGCCCGGTTATGGTCACGCCCGACGGCAGGGAGCCCCCGGCCGTGGCCGAGGGCTCCCTGTGCTGCTGGTGTCGAGGTCAGCGCTGGTGGCGAACAGCTCCGCCTGTCGTCACGCTCCGCAGCTGCGACGGACCCTTCGCCCCGAAGCCCGGACCGGCGAAGCCGGACGAGGCGGTGCCGGGGTAGAGCCAGAAGGTGCCGACCACGTCGATGAGCACGTGGGTCGTCCCCGCGTTGTTGTAGATGTTGAACGCCTCTTCCGGGCCGATCACCGTGATCACGGCGTTCGGCACCGTCTGGCCCTTGGCCGGGTTGAGGCTGCTGATCGTCGGCTGCGGCAGACCCTCCACACCGTTGGGCCACACCGTCAGCCACGTGCTCGCCGTCGGGTTGACCGCGGTGACGTTGAGCGCCAGCGCCGAGGTGTCCGGCTCGGTGATCACGCTGCTGGGCGTCGTGAGGACACCGGTCGAGTTGGGTCCGAGCGCCCCGGGAAGGCCGAGCGGAGTGCGGGTGTCGGCGATCCGGGTCGGGGTGATCGGGGTGAACCGCAGACCGTCCTCGAGCGACGAGTCGTCGAAGACGCCGACGATGTCCACGAGGATGTGCGTGGCCTGCGAGGTGTAGATGCTGATCGACGGCTTCTCGTACCAGTCGCCCTCGCAGATGTAGCACGGTCCCGCGGGGACGATCGCCATGTTCGGCACGGTCTTGCCGGCCGCGAAGTTCAGCGTCGACGTGCTGGGGAAGGTGTCCCCGCCGTCCCACGCCGTCAGGTAGCCGCTGCCGAGCGGCGACACCGCGGTGATGTTGACCGCGAACGCCCGGATGTGGGAGTTGTTCTCGTCGCCGTAGTCGACCGGGGTGCTGACGAAGTAGTCCTGGTCGAGCCGCGAGCCGTCACCGGAGTAACGCGAGTCGAAGAGCCGCTCCGGGTAGACGGACTGGAACTGCCCGCCCAGGCCGTAGCCGCCGAGCACGCTGTCGTTCGCGGCGAAGAAGCCCGCGACGTCGACGATCACGTCGGCCGAGCTGCTCGCGTTGAAGATGTCGATCTGGCCACCGGTGCCGACGGCGACGGTGACCGAGTTCGCGCCGGTCCAGCCCTTGGCGAAGTTCAGCGCCGACGACGTCGGGCGCGGAACGCCCGTCGGGTAGACGGTGAGGTATCCGCTGGAGGCGGGGCTGACGACGGTCACGTTGAGCACGACGGCGGAGACCCCGGTGGCGGCGACGCCACCCCGCCCGGTCACCTGGAGGTGCCGGACACCGTTGCTGCCGATCGGAGCCTTCGTCGTACCGTTGCCGGTCCGCGTGTCCATGATCCGCTGCGGCAGGAACGGGTAGTAGGTCCCGCGTGCGCCGACGATCGCGGTCGCGGAGAGCGGCACGGAGTGCGACCCGCTCGCGTCGTCGGTGAGGTTGAGCGTTGCGGACTGGCTGCCCGGTGTGGGCAGCAGCGCCGTGACATCGACGTAGCACGTCTGCCCGGAGGTGAACGTGTGCGTGGAGCAGGTGTCCGCGACGATGTTGAAGCTGGTCGGCGACGTACCGCCGAGCGAAGCGGTCCCGAAGGTGACCGCGTCAGGGCCGGTCGAGGTGAAGGTGACCCTCTTGGCCGCTGTCTCGTCTCCCGCCGCCGCGTCGAAGTGCAGGCTGCTCGGCGCGAAGGTCGACCCGCCGCTGGCCAGTGCGTTGTAGGACGGGATCGACGGCCCGGCCACGGCAGCCGCCGGAGCCAAGATCGCCGATACCGAGAGGACTAGGGCGCCAGATGTGACGCCACGCAGAATGCGCAACTTTACCCCCGAGATGGATGGATGCGCGGGAATCAATGAAACTAGGCCATTCCCGCAATCCGGCGCATCGTCGATGCGCGCAGGTTTGATGGAACGTTCGGCGTGAGGCGGCCGTCGAAAGGGGCATGATGATGAGGGTGAGCAGGGCGATGCTGGCCGTGTTGCTGCTGGTGGTGGCGGGCTGTGGTGGTGCCGATGCGGGCGGATCCGCCGCACCCCTCGACGGCCGCACCTTCCTGTCGACATCGGTGAAAGAAAACGGACAACCCAAAGACCTCGTCCCCGGTACGCGGTTGTCGCTCACCTTCGACCAGGGCAAGGTCTCGGCGATCGCGGGCTGCAACCACCTCTTCGGCGACGTGACCATCGACGGCGGCAAGCTCACCGTCGGCCAGATGGGCGGCACCGACATGGGCTGCGACAAGCCCCGCCACGACCAGGACGCCTGGGTCACCGAGTTCCTGACGGGCGGCCCGGCCTTCCGGTTGGACGGGGACACGCTGGTGCTCACCGGATCGAAGGGGGAGATCACGTTGACGGATCGCCGGGTGGTGACGCCGGACAAGGCGCTGATCGGCACCCGCTGGCAGGTGGAGTCGCTGATCGAGGGCGACACGGTGAGCTCGGTGCCGACCGGCGAGCAGGCCTATGTCGTGCTCACCGATGACGGCAAGGCGACCGGTTCGACGGGGTGCAACCAGTTCGGCGCGTCCGCGGTCGAGGCCGACGGCCGGATCACCTTCTCGCAGGTGCGCTCGACCAAGATGGCCTGCCCGGGCGGCGGCGACGTGCTGGAACGCGCCGTTCTCGCGGTGCTCGGCGCGGGCCCGCTCACCTGGCGGATCGACGCGGACAAGCTCACCCTGACCGCCGCGACCGGAGCCGGTCTGGACCTCCGGGCCACCGCCTGATCCGGAACAACTCGTTCGACAGCGGCCGGACCATCTGCCCAGGATGGGCGGCATGACGAGAACTGATATCCCGCCGACGTGGGACGAGCGCGCGATGCTCACGACGTTTCTGGACTACACCCGCGCCACCGTGCGCGAGAAGTGCAAGGGCGTCAGCGATGAGCACGCGCGCCTCGCCCCGCTGCCGGGCTCACCGCTGATGACCCTCGCCGGCCTGGTCAGCCACGTGACCTGGGTGGAGTACAGCTGGATCCAGGTCGTCTTCCTCGGCGAGGAGGATGCGGGCCCGTGGACCAAGGAGGAGCCGGACCGCGAGTTCAGCATCGCCCTGGAGGTCCCGATCGCCCAACTCCTCGACGAGTACGACGCCCAGGCGGAGCGTTACCGGAAGCTGATCGCCGAGACCGACCTGTCGACGCTCTCGCAGCGCAACATGGGCCGCACGGGGGCTCCCGTGACCCTCGGCTGGATCCTGATGCACCTCATCGAGGAGACCGCCCGCCACAACGGCCACCTCGACATCATTCGCGAAACGGTCGACGGCGTCACCGGCTACTAACCGAACTGGTACCCGTCCGTTACCGACCACGGAGTGCCTTACTGGGAAAGATGTCCGTTATGCTGGCTCGGTGCAGCTCACCTTCATTCGAAAGACGGTGCTGTCGACAGACACCAACTGCCCGTCTCTCTACCGCACCGACCGGGACACATTCGTCGTGCAGGGATGGCGAGTGACCGACCCGGAGGCGCTTGCCCAGTTGGACATCCCGGCACACGAGACAGTGGTCGAGGTGCCCGCCGACGTGCTGGCGGAGATCGCCCGCACCCTGTAGATCAGGACAGAAACGCGTCAGGGCGGGCCCGATGACGGGCCCGCCCTGACGCGTTGAACAAGGTCTAGTCGTCGACCGACGCGCGACGGCGGCGACGCCGCGACGAGGTGGGGCGCTCGATGTCGATCTCGATGTCGAGACCGCCGTTGCGGCCCCAGCCGTAACCGCGGCGGCGGTAGCCGTAGTGGCGGCGGCGCGGACCGGCGATGGCGTAGACGATCGAGGTGGCGACGCCGAAGATGATGTAGGCACCCATCACGATCAGGCCGTTGTCACCCATGTTGAAGATCTCGCCGTTGCGCAGCGGGAGCACGATCATGGCGATCAGCAGCCACCAGGCGCCGCCGTAGACGAGCCCGACGCCGATGGCCGGGACGAGCTGACCACGGATGTAGCGGCCGAGGAAGACACCGAAGATGGATCCGCCGACACCGGCCGAGACCAGCAGGATGACCCACGAGTTCTGAGTGGAGTCCTGGTTGAAGAACTCGCCGTATGCCTTGATCTCGCCCAGGACCTGCAGAATCGCCGCGAGCACGAGGCCACCGGCGACGCCGCCGACGACACCCGCCCCCAAGCGGCTGACCACATTGACCTGGCGGGTGTAGCCGTCACTCATGTCGAGCGCTCCTAAGATGAGGGGTGTTCCATAAAGAGCGTATGGAGCGAGCGCACCCTACACCTATCGGCTACGCGGCTGAATGCCCGCTTAGTCCCGTCGGAAATCTGCCACCGTCACCGCCAGCTCGGCCGGGGCCGAGAGCACCGTCATCCGTCCTTCGTGGGCGTGGAGCACCGCCTTGGCCGTCCGCAGCACCGCGGTGAGCCGCTCGGCGGGCAGGTCGGCCGGGACCGCCGCGTGCAGCAGGCCCATCCCGAGGCTGCCCCGCATCGCCACCGAGACACCGGCCGCGTCGCGGATGGCGTAAGGGGTCGAGCGCAGCGCCATCGGCGAGGCGCTGAACCGCAGGGCCACCTCGTCGCCGCGCCAGGGGTAACGCCCCCACCAGATCGGCGGCAGGTCGGAGTAGTGGGCGCCGGGCGAGAAGAGCTCCATCACCTCGGCCGCTCGGTCCATGCCGCTCTCGAGCGAACCCTCGATGAGCACGGCGATCTGGCCGCGACCACCGGCCGGGAGATTGAACTCCACAGCGGACGGTGCGAGCCCGCGCTCGCGCACGACCTGGAGCAGTTCGAACGCCTCCATCGGCGTCATGACCTCGCGGGAGATCCATCGGCGGGCCGGCGGGATGCGGGTGACCCGGAAGGTCGCGTTGACGAGCACGCCCCGATCGGCCGCGGCGTCGTGGCGCAGCCAGCGCAGGTGCGGGTCGGTGTGGGACTCGACATAGCGGTGACCGACCGGGCCGAAGGCGAGGTCGGTCTCGCCGACGCGCACGATAGTCCCGCCGGACCGGACTCCCCAGGCGCCGACGAGCGCCTCCATCGGCGTGCCGTAGAGCTCGGAGAGCGGGCCGACCTCGTCGGTGGCGAGGGCGCCGCCGATCGTCGCGTTGGGCGAGGGCGGGTCGATCGGCAGCCGCCGACCGAAGGTGGCGAGCCTGGCCTGGGCCACCGCGACGGGCACACCCGCGCCGATCGTCACGACGTCGCTGCCGGGTTCGTAGCTCCAATCGCTGAGATTGCTGGTGGAGACGAGGACCTCGGCCTGGCCCGACGACGGGCGCCAGCCGGCCTTGCTGCCCGCACCTCGGGGCAGCACCGTGCGGTGCCGCTCGGCGGCGAAGCGGAGCATGGAGGCGACCTCTTCGAGTCGGGTCGGTCGAGCCGTCCAGGCGGTGACGGTCTGCGGGATTGTGATCATTTCGGCCCCCCGAAATCTCGTGCCAGGTGGAGGCGGCTCGCACTCACTTCGACACTATAGAACACGTGTTCGATAGTCGAGGTCTATTCGTACGGTGTCGTGGGACGCCCGGTAACCTCGATCCGTGACCATGCTGGAGCCACCGATCGCAACCCGCATCCCGACCGAGCGCACCCACCACGGCGAGGTCGTCATCGACGACTACGCCTGGCTGCTCGACAAGGAGAATGCCGAGACGGTTGCCTACCTCAACGCGGAGAACGCCTACACCGAGCAGGCCACGAGCCACCTCGAGGGGCTCCGCGAGACGATCTTCACGGAGATCAAGAGCCGGACCAAGGAGACCGACCTCACGGTCCCGGTCCGCAACGGCGGTTTCTGGTACTACTCGCGCACCGTCGAGGGCGCGCAGTACCCGATCTACTGCCGGCGGGCCGTGGTGGACGGCGAGACCGAGCCGCCGATCGCGGTGGACGGCGCTCCCCTCGACGGCGAGCACGTGCTCCTCGACGCCAACCGGCTCGCCTCCGGTCACGACTTCTTCGCGCTCGGCACCTATGACATCTCGCCGGACGGCAACCGCCTCGCCTACTCGACGGACTTCGCCGGGGACGAGCGGTTCACGCTGCGGGTCAAGGACCTCACCACCGGCGACGACCTCACCGACACGATCGACGAGATCTTCTACGGCAGCGCGTGGTCGGCCGACGGCTCGACCCTCTTCTACACCCGGGTCGACGGCGCCTGGCGGCCCAACCAGATCTTCCGGCACGTGATCGGTACCGAGACCAGCGCCGACGTGCTCGTCTTCGAGGAGACCGACGAGCGGTTCTGGGTCGGTGTCGGGCTCACCCGCTCCGAGCGATACCTCGAGATCGACTCCCACAGCAAGATCACTTCTGAGGTACGCCTCATCCCCGCCGACGACCCGACCGCCGAGCCGATCCTCGTGCGCCCCCGTCAGACGGGCCTCGAATACCACCTCGACCACCAGGGCGACCGGCTGCTGATCGTGCACAACGAGGACGCGGAGGACTTCGCCCTCGCCTGGGCGACGATCGAGGCGCCGGGCGAGTGGCACGAGCTGGTCGGGCACGTCCCCGGCGTACGCATCGACTCCGTCGACGCCTTCGCCGAGCACCTCGTCATCTCGCTGCGCAAGGACGGGCTGACCGGTCTGCGGATCGTCCCCAACGACGGCGAGCCGTTCGAGATCACCTTCCCGGAGCCGCTCTACTCCGTCGGCCTCGGCGCCAACCCCGACTTCCACACCGAGCAGCTGCGGGTCGGCTACGCCTCGCTCGCCACCCCGGACTCGGTCTACGACTACGACCTCGCCTCGGGTGAGCTGATCCTGCGCCGCCGCAAGCCGGTGCTCGGCGGCTACGACCCCGCCGACTACCTGCAGGCACGGGAGTGGGCGATGGCGGCGGACGGGGTGCGCGTACCCATCTCGATCGTGAAGCGGGCGGACACGCCTGCGGGCGGGCCGGTCGTGCTCTACGGCTACGGCTCCTATGAGAGCAGCATGGACCCGTGGTTCTCGATCCCGCGCCTGTCGCTGCTGGACCGGGGCATCACCTACGCGGTGGCGCACGTGCGCGGCGGCGGTGAGCTCGGCCGCCGGTGGTACGAGGACGGCAAGATGCTCGCCAAGCGCAACACCTTCACCGACTTCGTCGCCTGCGCGGAGCACCTGCTCAGCACGGGCTGGGGCGACCGCATCGTGGCCCGGGGCGGCTCGGCGGGCGGACTGCTGATGGGTGCTGTGGCCAACATCGCACCGGAGGCCTTCACCGGCATCCTCGCCGAGGTGCCCTTCGTCGACGCGCTCAACACGATCCTCGACCCGTCGCTGCCGCTGACCGTCACCGAGTGGGACGAGTGGGGCAATCCGCTGGAGTCCGCCGAGGTCTACCGGTACATGCGCTCCTACACGCCCTATGAGAACGTCGAGGCGAAGCAGTACCCGGCGATCCTCGCCGTGACCAGCCTCAACGACACCCGCGTCTTCTTCCACGAGCCGGCCAAGTGGATCGCCAGGCTGCGGGCGACCGCACCGGGCGGCAGCTACCTGCTCAAGACCGAGATGGAGGCCGGGCACGGCGGTCGCAGCGGGCGTTACGACGCCTGGCGCGAGGAGGCGTTCAACCTGGCCTGGGTGCTCGACCGCCTCGATCTGGCGAAATGACAGAATGACGCGGTTGTGAAAAAGACTTCGGCCTCGCAGGCCCTCTTCGAACGCGCCTCGGCCATCGTGCCGGGCGGCGTCAACTCACCCGTTCGCGCGTTCCGGGCCGTCGGTGGCACGCCGCGCTTCATGGTCTCGGGCGCGGGCCCGTGGCTCACGGATGCCGACGGCAACCGTTATGTGGACCTCGTCTGCTCCTGGGGTCCGCTGATCCACGGCCACGCCCAGCCCCAGATCATCGAGGCCGTGCAGGCCGCCGCGGCGCTCGGGACCAGCTTCGGCACCCCGACGCCGGGCGAGGTCGAGCTCGCCGCCGAGATCGTCGCCCGGACCCCGGTCGAGCAGGTCCGCCTGGTCAATTCGGGGACCGAGGCGACGATGACGGCGATCCGGCTGGCCCGCGGGTTCACCGGTCGCACCAAGATCATCAAGTTCGCGGGGTGCTACCACGGGCACGTCGATGCGCTGCTCGCCGCGGGCGGGTCCGGGTTGGCGACCCTTGGCGTACCGGACAGTCCGGGGGTGACCGGGGCCTCCGCGGCCGAGACGATCGTGCTGCCCTACAACGACCTCGCCGCCGTCGAGGCGGCCTTCGCCGAGCACGGCCCGAGCGTCGCCGCGATCATCACCGAGGCGGCACCGGGCAACATGGGCGTGGTCGCGCCGCTGCCGGGCTTCAACGCCGGGCTGGCCCGGATCGCCCACGCGCACGGCGCGCTGCTCATCATCGACGAGGTGATGACCGGTTTCCGGGTGTCGCGCGCGGGCTGGCACGGGCTCGATCCGGCCGACGCCGACCTCTGGACCTTCGGCAAGGTGATGGGCGGCGGGCTGCCGGCGGCTGCCTTCGGCGGTCGCGCCGAGATCATGGGCCGGCTCGCGCCGAGCGGCCCGGTCTACCAGGCGGGCACGCTCTCGGGCAACCCGCTCGCCTGCGCCGCCGGGCTCACCAGCCTGCGGCTCGCCACCCCCGACGTCTACGCCCGGCTCGACGCCACCGCGGCGACGATCGGCGAGCTGGCGACCACGGCGCTCACCAAGGCGGGCGTGCCGCACCGGCTGGCGACGGCTGGCAGCATGTTCTCAGTCTTCTTCACCGATGCTGTCGTCGAGAACTTCGACCAGGCGAAGGAGCAGGACATCGTGGCGTTCCGCGCCTTCTTCCACGCGATGCTGGAGGCGGGGGTCTACCTCCCGCCGAGCGCCTTCGAGTCGTGGTTCGTCTCGACCGCGATCGGCGACGACGAGCTTTCGATCATCGAGGACGCCCTCGGCCAGGCCGCTGTCGCCGCTGCGGGTGCCCGGTGAAGACCGTCGTCCACGTGCTCCGGCACGGTGAGGTCTTCAACCCGACCAAGATCCTCTACGGTCGGCTGCCCGGTTACCACCTCTCGGAGCTCGGCATCAAGATGGCCGAGGTGGTCGCCGACAGCCTGACCGGGCACGACATCACCCACGTCGTCAGCAGCCCCCTGGAGCGGGCGGTGCAGACCGCGGGTCCGACCGCCGAGAAGTTCGGCCTCGAGATCGCGATCGACGACCGCCTGATCGAGAGCGAGAACTGGTTCCAGGGCAAACGGGTCGCGGTCGGTGACGGCGCGCTGCGCTCGCCGGGCTCCTGGCCCAAGCTGTGGAACCCGTTCCGCCCGAGCTGGGGCGAGCCGTATAAGCAGGTTGCGGAGCGGATGACCGGCGCGCTGCACACCGCCCGCGACAACGCCCGCGGCCACGAGGCGCTCGTCGTCTCGCACCAGCTGCCGATCTGGGAGCTGCGCCTCTACCAGGAGGGCAAGCGCCTGTGGCACGACCCGCGCAAGCGGCAGTGCGGCCTGGCCAGCCTCACCTCCTTCGTCTTCGACGGCGACAAGCTCGTCGGCATCGACTACTCCGAGCCCACCGCGGGCCTCGGCCCGGGTGTCGGGGTGGGGGCCTAGCGGTGCGCCGCCTGCTCGCGCCGCTGGTCGCGCTCGTCCTCGCCGTCGCCGGTTGCTCCTCGGGAGACAAGTCCAGCGAGGAGGCGGTCTTCGTCGAGTACGCCGTGGGCAAGCGCCCCGCCACCCCGACGGTCAGCGGTGAGCTCCTCGACGGCGGCTCCTTCGACCTGGCCTCCCTCAAGGGCAAGGTCGTCGTGCTCAACTTCTGGGCGAGCTGGTGCGCACCCTGCCGGGTGGAGGCCGACGACCTGGAGAAGGTCTATGTCGACTCCAAGGCGTCCGGGGTCGAGTTCGTCGGCATCAACATCCGCGACGAGCAGGACAAGGCGAAGGCGTTCCTCGTCGGGCGGGCGACCTACCCGAGCATCTTCGATCCGGCCGGTCGGGTGGGGCTGGGTTTCGCGGGTATCGCGCTCTCCACGCCGCCGTCCACGCTCGTCATCGACCGGACCGGCAAGATCGCGGTGGTGATCCGTACCTCCATCCGCGCCGAGGACCTGCAACCCATCGTGACCCGGGTCGCAGCGGAGTCCGCATGAGCGGGGTCACCGACACGGTCCTGTCCGGGCCGATCTTCGCCGCGCTCGGTGTCGCCGTGCTCGCGGGGATGCTCAGCTTCCTGTCGCCGTGCATCCTGCCGCTGGTCCCGGGCTATCTGTCCTACGTCACCGGACTGGTCGGCAGCGACCTCTCCGCCGCGCTCGGCGAGGCCGAGGGCGCCCGCCGCCGAGGGCGGGTGCTCACCGGCATCCTGCTCTTCATCGGCGGCTTCTCCGCCGTCTTCATCACCGCCGCCGTCTTCGCCGCTCAGCTCGGCCGGACGCTGCAGCTCCACGAGCGCGCCGTGCAGATCGTCGTCGGCTCCCTCATCGTGCTCTTCGGGCTCGCCATGCTCGGCCTGATCCCCGGGCTGCAGCGCGAACTCCGGCTGCGTCAGCTGCCCAATGCCGGGCTCATCGGCGCACCGATCTTCGGGGCGGTCTTCGCGTTGAGCTGGAGCCCCTGCCTCGGTCCTACCCTCGGCGCGATGCTGCTGCTCGCGGGTGAGGGCGGCGACACCGGCCGGGCGATCGCGCTCGCCATCGCCTACTGCCTGGGGATCGGGCTGCCCTTCCTCGCCGTCGGGCTGGGAATGCGGCGCCTCGCCGGGGTGCTCGCCGTCGTCCGGCGCAACGCCCGCTGGATCACCCGTATCGGTGGAGCACTGCTCATCATCGTGGGTGTCGCTCTCATCACGGGTCTCTGGTCCGACTTCATGATCTGGCTGCTCACCAACGCACCCTCAGGAGAGAGCCCGCTATGAGCTACCTCCGTAACGCGTGGCGGCAGCTCACCAGCATGCGTACCGCGCTGGTGCTGCTGGTGCTGCTCGCCGTGGCCGCGATCCCGGGTTCGGTGCTGCCGCAGCACTCGGTCAAGGCCGAGGACGTGGCCCGCTACTACCAGCAGCACCCGGACCTCGCGCCGGTGCTGGAGAAGCTCTGGGGCTTCGACGTCTACCGGTCGCCCTGGTTCTCCTCGATCTACCTGCTGCTCTTCATCTCGCTCGCCGGCTGCATCGTGCCCCGGCTGCGCGACCATGCGAGAGCGATGCTCCGCAAGCCGCCGGAGGTGCCGGCGAACCTCTCCCGGCTGCCCCAGCACGCTGCGGAGATCTCCGTCGGCGGCACTCCGGCACAGGCGATGCCGCAGCTGCGCGGCTGGCGCAAGGTGGTCCGCGAGCAGCCCGACGGCTCGGTCACGATCTCGGCGGAGCGCGGCTTCTTCAAGGAGACCGGCAACCTCGTCTTCCACACGGCGCTGATCGGCGTACTCATCGGGGTGGCGACCGGCTCCCTCGGCGGCTGGCACGCCAACCGGATCGTCGTCGCCGGTGCCGAGACCGCGTTCTGCAACACGCCGCAGCAGCTCGACGAATATGTCCCCGGTGCCTGGGTCAGCAGCGGCGACCTGCCGAAATTCTGCCTGGAGCTGGCCTCCTTCGACGCGACCTATCTGGAGAGCGGTGCTCCGTCGAGCTTCCGGGCCCGCGGCGTCGTCACCGGTGACCAGCAGCGCTCCGAGAACTTCTCCGTCAACGACCCGCTGCGGCTCGACGGCGCCAACGTGTACCTCATCGGCCACGGCTACGCCCCGGTGCTGCGCTACACCGATAGATATGGCCGCTCGCAGACGAGTGCCACGCCGTTCCTGCCGGCCAGCGACGCGGGCCTGACCAGCGAGGGCGTCGCCACCTTCCCGGACGCCAACATCGATCCGAAGGCGACCGGCGACACCCGCGACCGCTCGCAGCAGGTCGCCTTCTCCGGCCTCTACCTGCCGACCGCCCCCGCCAAGGCGCCCTTCGTCCGGTCGGTCTACCCGGCCGAGCGCAATCCGCTGCTGGTGCTGAGCTTCTTCCGCGGCGATCTCGGCATCGACGCCGGTGTGCCGAGGTCGGTCTACACCCTCGACCAGCGCCAGATCGAGCGAGGCAAGCTCAAGCAGGTCGGCGAGGGCAAGTTCCTCAAGCTGGGCGAGGCGTGGACCCTCGACGACGGTTCGAAGCTGGAGTTCATCGGCACGAAGCAGTTCGCCGTGCTCTCGATCCGCCACGACCCGGGCGAGCCGATCGTGCTCGGGAGCGTCGCGTTCCTGCTGGCGGGGCTCATGCTCTCGCTGATAGGCAAGCGCCGCCGCATCTTCGTGCGGGTCCGTCCGGACGCCGCCGACGCCACGCGTAGCCTCATCGAGGTAGGCGGGCTTCCCCGGTCCGACTACCCCGGCTTCCCCGAAGAGTTCACCTCGATCGTGCAGAACCTGCAGCGAGCAGACAGGAGCTGACCCATGTCCGCCCTCTCCGACACCCTCTTCATCGTCGCGCTGCTCGGCTACCTCGTGGCGATGATGCTGTACGCGACGGCGTACGTGATCAAGGGCGCGAGTCGGCAGGCTGCCGCGCCCGCCGAGGAGCTGGCCCTGGTGGGAGCGGGCTCCGCAGCACCGCCGGTCTCGCCCGTCGAGGTCGTGGCGCCGCCCGCCGCTTCCGACGAACCGCAGGCCCGCTGGATGACCGCGGCCGTGGTGTCGATGTGGCTCGCCGTCGCCGTGCACCTCGCCACCGCCGCGACCCGGGGCATCGCCGCCGGTCGCATGCCGTGGGGCAACATGTACGAGTTCATCCTGTCGGTCACCGTCGTCGGCGGTATGGTGTGGCTCGCCGTGGTGACCGCGAAGCCCTCCCTGCGCCAGGTCGGCCTCTTCGTGGCCCTCGTCGAGGCGCTGCTGCTCGGCGTCGCCGGTCTCGTCTACGCCGAGGTCGGGCCGCTCATGCCCGCGCTGCAGTCGACGTGGTACATCGTGCACGTCTCATCGGTGATCATCGCTTCTGGCCTGTTCATGGTGGGCTTCGTGCCGTCGGCGCTCTTCCTGATCCGCAGCGGTTACGACCAGGGCAAGACCAGCTTCCCCTACACCCTGGGTCGTCGGGTTCCGATCGCGGCCAACCTGGAGCGGCTCTCGTTCCGGTTGCACGCCTTCGCTTTCCCGATCTGGACCTTCGGCGTCGCGGCCGGCGCGGTCTGGGCCGAGGCGGCCTGGGGCCGCTACTGGGGCTGGGACCCCAAGGAGGTCTGGGCCTTCATCTCCTGGGTCGTCTACGCCGGATTCCTGCACGCACGTGCCACGCCGAGTGTGAAGCGCACCACGGTCGCCTGGATCGCGGTGCTCGGCTTCGCCACGATGCTGATGAACCTCTTCGGCGTCAACATCTTCTTCACCGGCCTGCACAGCTACGCCGGAGTCGAGTAGGAGTCACCCGCAGTCTCCGGCGCGCCAGGTGTCGTAGCGGGTGGTCCAGGCGATGCAGTAGTCGCCGGGGTTCGAGCTCTGGTTCGACGGCACGTCGGCTTCGCGCCAGAAGCGCAGCGTGCCGTCCGGGGCGGTCTTTACCTGCACGTTGTCGAAGCCGATCGGCGGCACGGAGTAGCGCCCGGCGTGCTTCGGATCGGCGTGGATCTCGACGTACTGCTCGATCTGGGTGCTGCCGGTCAGCGGGAGCTCCTGGCTGGTGAGCAGGTGCCAGGAGTCGCCCCACCAGAGCCACGCCTGCCAGGCCGGCTTGGGTCCGCTGCTCTCGGTCGAGAGGAAGATCCAGATCTTGTCGCCGGGTCGGATCGCGTAGTCGTCGTAGAAGGTCCAGGCGTTGTGGTTGGTGTCGTAGGTGTAGACCCGCTGCTCGCCCGAGGCGGACCAACCGGTCTCGGCCCAGCCCGCCTCCAGCCAGGCGGTGCCACTGCCGGTGTCCCGACGGGCCATGAAGCGCGCACCGGTGAAGTCATAGGTGCCGGACCTCACACCCGGGTCGCCCACCTCGATCCGCCCGAGTATGCCCGACCACGCGCCGGTGGTCGTCGCTCCGAGGTGGACGTAGTCCCCGTTGCGGCGAGGCTGCGGGTCGGGTTGCCGGGGCAGGGGGCGCGCCGCGACGGGCT
This sequence comes from Allocatelliglobosispora scoriae, assembly GCF_014204945.1. Lineage (NCBI taxonomy): Bacteria > Bacillati > Actinomycetota > Actinomycetes > Micromonosporales > Micromonosporaceae > Allocatelliglobosispora > Allocatelliglobosispora scoriae. The sequence goes on along the minus strand of NZ_JACHMN010000002.1, from coordinate 3,307,867 downwards.
GCACCCGGGTGACCCGCGCCTGGCAGATGTTGCCGGCGTGCAGGCTCGGCGTACTGGTGGGGGCATGGGTCGGCGGCCGGTCGACGGCCCGGCAGCGCGGCAGCCCGCCCGCCTGGACGGGCTGAGCGGCGGTCGATGCGAGCACGGCCAGCCCTACTAGGACTATCCGGGCAACCCTGCTAATCGTCACAAAGCACCCAACGAAGCCGGGTGAGTCCAGGGAACTCGGCAAGTGCGAGGATGCTTGACATGGCCGGACCGAAATTCCCTTACACGGACCTCCGCGAGTTCCTGGCGGCGCTGGAGGGCGCCGGCGAGCTGCGCCGGGTCACCGCTCCCGTCGACCCGACCCTCGAGATCAGCGAGATCGTCACGCGGACGGTCAGGGCCAAGGGACCGGCCCTGCTCTTCGAGAACCCGACCCGCGGCAGCATGCCGATCGCGATGAACATCTTCGGCTCGACGCGGCGGATGGCGATGGCGCTCGGTGTGGACGACGTGGAGGAGATCGGCGCCCGGATCGGTGCGCTGATCAAGCCCGAGCTGCCGGTGGGCTTCTCCGGCATGCTGGACGGCCTGGGCAAGGTGATGCAGCTCAAGAGCCTGCCGCCCAAGAAGGTGAAGTCCGCGCCGGTGCACCAGGTCGTGCGCAAGGGCGCCGAGGTCGACCTCAACCTGCTGCCCGGCCTCGTCACCTGGCCGGGTGACGGCGGGATCTTCCACAACTACGGCCTGACCCACACCCGGCACCCCGAGTCGGGCAAGCGCAACCTCGGTCTCTATCGACTGCAGCAGCATTCACGTAACACCATTGGGATGCACTGGCAGATTCACAAAGACTCGACCAATCACTACGCGATCGCCGAGCGCCGGGGTGAGCGGCTTCCCGTCGCGGTCGCCTTCGGCTGCGACCCGATCGTCTCCTACTCCGCCACCGCGCCGCTCCCGTCCGACATCGACGAATACCTCTTCGCGGGATTCCTGCGCGGCGAGCGGGTCGAGATGGTCGACTGCCTGACGGTCCCGCTGCAGGTCCCGGCCAACGCGCAGGTGGTCCTGGAGGGCTGGGTGGAGCCGCACGAGCGGCACCCCGAGGGCCCCTTCGGCGACCACACCGGCTTCTACACGCCGATGGAGCAGTTCCCGGTGATGCACGTCGAGTGCATGACGATGCAGCGCGACCCGATCTACCACTCGATCATCACGAGCAAGCCGCCGCAGGAGGACGGGCCGATCGGCCACGCCACCGAGCGCATCTTCCTGCCGCTGATCAAGCTGCTCGTGCCGGACATCACCGACTACCACATGCCCGAGGCGGGGGTCTTCCACAACTGCCTGATCGTCGCGATCAACAAGCGCTACCCCAAGCACGCGCAGAAGGTGATGAGCGCGATCTGGGGTGCCCACCTGCTCAGCCTCACCAAGCTGATCGTGATCGTGGACGACGACTGCGACCCGCAGGACCTCGCCGAGGTCGCCTTCCGCGCCTTCGGCAACGTCGATTACGCCCACGACCTCGTCGTCACCTCGGGCCCCGTCGACCACCTGGACCACGCTTCCTATCAGCAGTTCTGGGGCGGCAAGGCGGGTGTCGACGCGACTCGCAAGCTGCCGACCGAGGGCTACAACCGGGGCTGGCCGGACGAGGCGAAGATGTCGCCCGAGATCGTCGCCAAGGTCACCAAGCGCTGGAAGGAGTATGGACTGTGAAGGCCTTCCTGAAGCTGGTCGCGATCGAGCACTCCGTCTTCGCGCTGCCCTTCGCGTTCCTCTCGGCACTGACGGCGATGCAGGTGGTCGGGGACGGGATCCAGTGGTGGACGCTGCTGCTGATCACGATCGCGATGGTCGGTGCGCGTACCTTCGCGATGGCCGCGAACCGGATCATCGACCGCGAGATCGACGCCCGCAACCCGCGGACCGCGAAGCGTGAGCTCGTCACCGGCGCGGTGAGCGTGCGCAGCGCGTGGACGGGAGCGATCATCGCGATCGCCGTCTTCCTCGGCGCCGCTGCCCTGCTCAACCCGCTCTGCCTGGTGCTCTCCCCGCTCGCGGTGATCCCACTCGTCGTCTACCCCTACGGCAAGCGCTTCACCGACTGGCCGCACGCGATCCTCGGCATCGCCCAGGCGGTCGGCCCGGTCGGCGCGTGGCTCGCGGTCACCGGCACCTTCGTGGGCAGCGGCCCGGCCTGGGTCCTCGGCGCGGGTGTCGGCCTGTGGATCGGTGGCTTCGACCTCATCTACGCCTGCCAGGACGCCACGGTCGACCGCGAGATCGGCGTGCGCAGCGTCCCCGCCCGCTACGGGGTCCGGAACGCATTGATCATGTCGTCGGTCGCGCACGTCGTGACCTTCGGGCTCTTCGTCTGGTTCGGCATCCTCACGGGGTACGCCTGGCCGTGGTGGATCGGCCTCGCGCTGACGGCAGCCAGCTTCGCCTACCAGCACACGATCGTGACCCCCACGGATCTCTCCAAGGTCAACAGGGCTTTCTTCACCGCCAACGGCTTCGTCGGCATAGCCCTCTTCGCTTTCGGCGTCACCGCGCTGGCCCTCTGATCGGGCAGCCCAACCCCAAGATCGTCGCAATTCTTGAAGAGTTGGTCCTAAGGCCTGGCGGCCTGAGGCACCAACTCTTTCAAGAGTTGCGACGATCTTGGCGCTCTCCCAGAACGCCGGTCCAGCGGGTGAGCAGGGTGTGCTCGACTCCCGCGGCGTCCAGGGCCTTGCCGGCGACGAAATCGACGAGCTGCTGGGATGTGGCTTCGGCGCCCGCGCCGTAGAAACCCGGGCTCGCCGGCAGGACCACGGCACCGGCGTCGATCAGCTCCACCAGGTGCAGCAGGTGCGATCGGGTCACCGGTGTCTCCCGGGGGACGATCACCACCCGGCGGCGTTCCTTGAGAGCCACCTCGGCGGCCCGCTGCAGCAGGTCCTTGGACAGGCCCAGCGCGATCCCCGCGCACGCGGCGGTGGACGCCGGGCACACGATCATCCCGGCGGTCGGATAGGACCCGCTGCTCGGACCGGCGGCGATGTCCCCGGCCGACCAGTAGCGCAGGTCGGCGCCGTCGACCGACCGTCCGAGCCACGAGGACAGGTCCTCCGCCCAGTGGGCGTCCCGGAACGAGATCCGGGTCTCGTCCAGGATCGTCAGGCGAGCGGCCCTGGAGACGATGAGGTCCACCGCCTCGCCCGCGTCGATCAGTCCGCGCAGCAGGGAGGCGGCGTATGGCGTACCGGAGGCTCCGGAGACCCCGATGACCCATGGCCTTCGCATACGCCGAGCCTATAACCTGATCAACATGTTTCCCGTCGTGGTGGCCGTGGAGGTCGACCGGCCGATCGACGAGGTGTTCGCGTTCGTCGCGGACCTGCGCAACGACGACAAGTGGTGGCCCGGCGTCGGCACGGCGGTCCGCCTGAGCGGCGACGGCGGCGTCGGCACGGAGTACCGGCAGGACACCCGGCTCTTCGGGATCCGCTTCCCGGCCCGGATGACGGTGACCGAGTTCACGCCGCCGCACCGGCAGGTCTTCCGGACCGACGACTCCCTGACGCCGTTCATCGCGGTCTATGAGTTCGAAGCGCTCGCGCCCCGCCTGACCCGCTTCACCATGACCGCCCAGGTGACCGCGCGGGGACCCTTCCGGGTGCTGGGGCCGATCTTCGCCCCGCTGCTGCGGCGGCTGGCCCGGAGATATTTCGGCCGCCTGAGATCGGCGTTCTGACCGCATTCGGCCTGGTCAGGCTAGGAGACTGCCTTTGTGACCCTAGCGACGTTTCTTCGTCTTTCCATGACGAGAAAGGCGTTCGTCGGGCAATATACGAAAGAGGTTCGCAAATACTACCAGCGATCCGAGCAAATGGTACAGGATCACTGTTTCAGGGATAACCATCTCTGACGGTGCTCTAATGGACGTACGTCCACACGGGGCCACCGCATGGAGCCCTGTCGACGCAAGGAGGTGGGTGTGGACACTGGTGATCGCCTGCTGACGCCAGGTGAGGTGGCCGCGCTGTTCCGGGTTGACCCTAAAACGGTGACCCGTTGGGCCGCCGCCGGTCGCATCGGTAGCATCCGCACGCCGGGTGGACACCGCCGCTTCCGCGAGTCGGAGGTCCGCGCTCTGCTGGAAGGCGAGGGTGAGCTCGAAGAGGGTGCCCCCGCCGGCTCGGCCGGGATTCCAGCGGGTCATCTCGGTGACCCGTACGAGCGCCGTCCCGCATATTAGAATGCTACGAAACGCTCCATAGTGGACACATGTCCACTATGGAGCGTAAGAAAACCCGCATGCTGGTCGGCATGGACCGGACCCGTCGTCGTAGGCTCTCTGGGCACATACCCGGAGGTCGGAACGGACGGTAGGGGCCACTCATGTCGGTCAATCGCCGAGCCGCTGGACTCCTCACGGCGACCTGTGACGGCATCATCTCGGCGATGCGAAAGCACCTTCCCGCCGGGCCCTACCGCGACTACGCGACGTGGGCCTTCTCCACCGAAAATCCCCGGCGCGGCGAATTCCTCCAGGTCAATGGCCTGATCCAGCTCGCCACGATGAACGTGACCCTGCTGCGCGGGCTCGTCGACGACGAGTCGTGGCCGCTCGTGGAGCGCTACGCGGTCACGATGAATGTCTACCAGTTCTTCGAGACGATCTCCGACAACATCTCGATGGGTCTCGGCGTACCCGATCTCGATCATGCGGCGAACCAGCGCCTGGAGCTGGTGAGCGCCTTCAACCGCGCGATGCTGCGCGTGCTCGAGCCGGGCGAGGCGACCCCCGCGGTGCTGCTGCTCAGCGGCCCGCCCAAGCACGCGGCCGGTCAGGCCTCAGCCTTCGACCAGAGCCTCTCGGCGGGCAAGCACGCCGGCATCGTCGAGGAGTACGCCCGCTACCGGGCCGCGCACGGTCACCCGCCGATCGACCACACCGAGATCGAATTCGGGCTGTGGGGCGCGCTCGTCGTCAACGCGGAGGCCGGTCGCGAGGTCATCAAAGCCCTCGACGGTACGCACACCCAGCCCTTCTTCGCCGACGGGCTGCGCAGCCGTTACCGGGCCGTGGACAGGTGCCTGCGCGGCCCGGATCTGCCGCGGCTGGAGCTGGCGGGCCTGGGCGCCCACTCGATCCTGGTGAGCCCGACGCTCGGCTACTTCGCCTCGGTGCTGGCGGAGCTGGTGGCGGCGAACCCGGCCTACCGCTCGGTGCTCTGGGACGGCTCGCTCGGCGAGGTGCTCTCGCACGCGTCCCTGCTGGTGCGGCTGCAGAACGACATCGGACCGCGGCTGCTGCGGATGGCCCCGGTGCAGCACTCGGCGATCATCCACCGCCTCTCCAACCGCATGCACGAGCGACGGCTGGTGGAGCCGGCGGACGTGCTCTCGCTCGTCATCGAGGAGGCGGAGATCGATCCGGCCTTCACCCGGCTGCACAAGGACCTGATCAGCCGCGAGTTCAATGTGGCCCTGTGGCATCCGCGGCGTTCGACGAGCGCGGCCAGCGCGGTGCTCGCACTCGGTGAGAGCCTGGGCTACTTCTCCGACCTCTATCAGCGGCACGGCGGTGCGCTGGCGGCGGGACTGACCGGTCTGGACGAACGACTCGGTGATCGACGGGTGAGCACCGTCGTCTCCCGTTTCGTCAAATTTCACGAACGGCTCTACTCCAATAGGTACACCGATCGGCTCGGCGAGTACGCCATCTGACACATCGGTGTCGCACAGATTGGGTGGCTCCATCGGCCAAAAGCGGCACGCAAATGTGCTCAGCACGTTTCCGCAATATTACCGCCACGTTCAGTTGTACAAATGCACGTCGATCCACAAAGGATGATGGGGCCCGGTCGATAGAACCGGACCCCATCTTTGCCAATTCGTGACCAGTCAGATAACGGCACCGTCGAAGGCGAAGACGTCGTTCTCGATGCTCCGCGCCACGGCGGGCAGCCGCCACGGCCCATCGCCCACCCAGGAGCGGATGAGATCGTCAGTGGCGAGAATGTCCTTGCGAACGTCATACATGATGTGCGGCGGCAGGTCGGCCAGATCGCCGCGCAGAGCACCCGCGAAGGGCACCACGGGCAGCAGCAGCGGGAAGTCGATCTCGCCGGCGGCGTCCTCGAGACCCACCTTGGCCTCGAGATATTCGGTGATCCGGTCCCGCACCCCGCGGAGGTCCTCGATCGGCGCGAGGCCGGGATCGACCACACCAGGGGCCGGCTCCGACGTCGCGTCGAGGGTCGGCCGCTCCCAGACGAGCTGGAAGGCGGGCCGCTTCTCGTGCGAGGCCTGGTCCCACGGCCGCGGCGTCATGGAGTAGACGTCCAGCGTGTGGTGGTGATAGGCGACACCGCTCTCGCCCATCTGCCGGAGCAGCCGGTTGACCGCGTCGAGCCAGGGCAGCAGGAGATCCTCGCGGAGCTCGGTGCCGCGCCGCTGCATGAAGTCCGCATACAGCTCGGAGGTGCCCACGTAGGGGCTGGCCGGGACCTGGTAGACGACCTCGATCCGGTTGGCGTCGAGCAGCAACCGGGACAGGTGGAAGCCGGCGACCGCCACGCCCTCGCCCCGACCGGCGAGAATGCTCTCGGCCAGGTGGCGATAGATGGCGCCGGTGCCGATGTCGGCGTTGTCGTGCACGAGCTGGGCCAGGGCCGGGCGGTCGGCCGGATCGATCTCGCGCAGGAGCTCGTCGGGCAGCTCGGTGCCGCAGTGCGGCAGGATGTGCACCTCGCGGATGGGGCCCAGGGTGTTGGCGATGATCGTCCCGCCGCCGATGACCTGTCGGTGATAATCAAAGCCCTCAGCCGGCGTCTCAGCATTCAGAAAGGCATGCCCGCAGTCGGTGCACGCGTGCCGCCGCTGATGGTCGAGAAAGTCCAACTGGATGGCTTGATCGTTGTGGCCGACCGTCAATGTGGGCGACTCCACGCTGTATCCTCCGAGCTTCTTTGCCTCCGGGCAATCAGCCACATCATATCCACTGCGACTTGAGACTCGCATGAGGAGTCACGATGGAGTGATCTGATTGCGAAGCGTTTTCACGCGCGTACCCGCTGTAGTGGAATTCGCTAATTGGTGGATAAACCCTGTCCGCATGGCTGGCGTATCGTCGCATATCTTGGCCGCTAAGCAAGAGCAACTTCCGAGAGCAACGACGGGGGCCCCACCTCCGTTTCACTATATGACGGTATCGGCGGAGCAGAAGGTGACCATTTCTCGCATGCGCGTGACTCCGGCCGTGCCGGCCTCCACCACCGACCAGGTGTGGTACGTGGCCTATGGCTCAAACATGAACCTGGACCGCCTCGGCTTTTACATCGGCGGTGGTCAACCGGTCGGGAGTTCCCTGACCTATCCGGGGTGCCGCGATCAGCGAATGCCCGGCGAGTGCCGCCCGGTGATGCTCCCGGGCCAGCTCTATTTCGCGCTCGAGGCGGTCGCCTGGACCGGCGGGATGGGCTTCTACGACCCGGCCGGCCTCGGCCAGATCCCCGCCCGCGCGTACCGGATCTCGACCGGGCAGCTCTCCGACATCATCTCGCAGGAGATGTGCCAGGAACCCGGCTTCGATCGCGACATCTCCGAGGCGCTGATCCACGGCCGGATGGAGTTCGGTCCGGGGTGCTACGAGACGATGCTGCGCGTCGGCTACCTCGACGGGCTGCCGATGCTGACCTTCACGGCCCCCTGGCGCGCCGCTGACCAGCTCCCCAACCGGCCGGCCGGCGTCTACCTGCGGATCATCCTGACCGGGCTGATGGAGGCGCACGGCTGGAGCGTCGAGGAGGCGGCCGGCTACCTGAGCTCCTGCTCGGGTGCGTCGGGGCACTGGTCCGCCGAGGACGTGGTCGCGCTGCTCGTCCGTGAGGGAGTCCCCGCCTGACCGGTCGGGTGTTACCTTCCGGAGATGGAGCAGCTGGACAGGTGTAGCGATTCCGACCGCGTATGGGTGACCGACGCGATCGCCAAGGTGGCGGCCGACCTCAACCGGTCGGCCGACACCCATCTGCTGCCCTTCCCGCTCCCCGCGAGCTGGGGCATCGACCTCTACCTCAAGGACGAGTCGGTGCACCCCACCGGCTCGCTGAAGCACCGGCTGGCCCGCTCGCTCTTCCTCTACTCGCTCTGCAACGGCTGGATCGGGCCGGACACCACCATCGTGGAGGCCTCGTCCGGCTCGACCGCGGTGAGCGAGGCCTACTTCGCCCGGATGCTCGGGCTGCCCTTCGTCGCCGTCATGCCCGCGACGACGAGCAAGGAGAAGATCACCCAGATCGAGTTCTACGGCGGCCAGTGCCACCTCGTGGACGATCCCGGTCGGGTGGTGCTGGAGGCCAGGGTGCTCGCCGACGACCGCGGCGGGCACTTCATGGACCAGTTCACCTATGCCGAGCGGGCGACCGACTGGCGGGGCAACAACAACATCGCCGAATCCATCTTCAGCCAAATGGCGAAGGAGCGGCACCCGGTCCCGGTGTGGATCGTGGTCGGCGCCGGTACGGGCGGCACCTCGGCCACGATCGGGCGGTATGTCCGCTACGAGCAGTACTGCACCAAGATCTGCGTCGTCGATCCGGAGAACTCCGCCTTCTACCCCGCCTACCAGGCGGGCGACTGGTCGCATGTCACCGGCAAGGGGTCCCGGATCGAGGGCATCGGGCGGCAGCGCGTCGAGGCGTCCTTCCAGCCGGCGGTGGTGGACCGGATGGTGCGCGTACCCGATGCGGGAAGTCTTGCCGCGATGCGCGCGGCCTCCGACCTCCTGGGCCGACGCGTGGGCGGGTCGACCGGGACCAATCTCTGGGGCGCCTTCGGCCTGATCGCCGGCATGGTCGCCAGGGGCGAGAAGGGCTCCGTGGTGACCCTGCTGTGCGACGGCGGCGAACGCTACGCCAACACCTACTACGACGACCAATGGGTGCGCGAGGCGGGCATGGACCTGACCCAGCACCTCGGCACGGTCCACCACTTCCTCCAGTCCGCCAACTGGCTGGAGCCGTAACCCCCAAAATTCGCGTTGATCAAGGGAAGACTCACCATCCGGGGTGTCCGATATGCGGCGAGTCTTCCCTTGATCAACGGCAAATTGTCAGGTGATCGTGATGCGGAGGATGCGGTCGCTGCCGTTGGCCTGGCCGCCGTTGTTGTCGCAGTTCGTCGTGCTCAGCCACAGCTGATCGCTGCCGGGGACCTTCGTCACCGTGCGGAGCCGGCCGTAGGTGCCGGTGTAGTAGGCCGTGGGCGTGCCCGTCGACTCGCCCGTGAGCAGCGGGATACGCCACATCTGCTGGCCGCGCAGCGCCGCCATGTAGACGACGTCCCGCACGATCGCGATGCCGCTCGGCGACGCGGCCGAGGTGGACCACTGCCGCTTCGGGTTCTCCATCCCGGCCACGCTGCAGGTGCCCTCACACGTCGGCCAGCCGTAGTTCTTGCCCGGCTTGATCAGGTTGAGTTCGTCGAGCATCGTGTCGCCGAACTCCGCCTCCCAGAGCCGCCCCTGCGAGTCGAAGGCGAGGCCCTGCGGGTTGCGGTGGCCGTAGCTGTAGACCCGGGTCCCGAACGGGTTGCCCGGCGCCGCCGCGCCCGTCGTGGTGATCCGCAGGATCTTGCCGTTGAGCGAGTTCACGTCCTGCGCGCGGCTGCTGGTCTGGCCGTCGCCGGTCGCGACGTAGAGGTACCCGTCCGGCCCGAACGCGAGCCGGCCGCCGTTGTGGTAACGGTTCTTGGCGATGCCCGACAGGATCGTCAGGTAACCGGTGAGGGTGCTGCCGTCATAGGTCATCCGGGCGACCCGGTTGCCCTCCGACGCCGTGTGCATGAAGTAGACGTAGTGGTTCGTCGCCCAGTTGGGGTCGACGGCGACGCCCATCAGGCCGCCCTCGCCATCGGTCGTCACCGTGTTGGGCACGGTGCCCACCTGTGTGCGTACCCCGGCGAGGGTGACCTTGAAGACCTTGAACTGCCCGCCGGTGACCTTGTCGTCCCGCTCGGTGACGAGCGCCGTCTGGCCGTCGGGCATGAAATAGGTCCCCCACGGGATCGTCCAGCCGCCCGAGATCTGCCCGATGCTCGACGGCACGCCGCCGCTGCAGGTCGAGGTCGTGAAGGTCACCGCGTTGCTCTGGGCCGAGACGTTGCCTGCGGCATCGCGGGCCACGACATTCAGCGTGTACGCCGTGTTGCACGCCAGGCCCGTGACGGACATCGTGGCGGCCGGTGGCGTACCGGTGACGGTCTTGATGACGGTCGTGCCGGTGCGCGCGTCGTAGGCCGTGACCCCGACGTTGTCCGTGGACGCCGTCCAGGTGAGCGTGACCGTGCTGCCGCTCAGGCCGGAGAAGGTGAGATTCGTCGGCGCGCTCGGTGCGGCCGTGTCGGAGCTCGCGGCCGTGGTGCAGATCGCCTGCGCGCTGGAGAGCGAGACGTTGCCGGCCGCGTCCTTGGCGAAGACCGAGAGGCGGTATTCGGTGTTGGGGTTCAGCCCGGTCAGGGTCTTCGACGCACCCGTGCCGATGCTCTGGCTGATCAGGTTGCCGTCGTTGTAGATGTCGTAGCCGACCACCCCGACGTTGTCGGTCGAGGCACCCCAGTTGAGCGTGAGGCTGTTCTCGGCGATCGCCGAGCAGCTCGGGGCGCCGGGGACGGTCGGTGCCTGCGAGTCGCTCTGGCCGGTGACGCGCAGCCGGTCCATGTTGCCGAGGCCGGTGGCGGTCGTGGCGGTGACGCGGACGGTGTTGCTGCCCGCGGTGAGCGTCGTGCTCACCGTGACCTCGGCCCAGGTGTCCCAGGTGGCGGTCGCCGGGAAGGGCTGGTTGCTCACCAGGTTGCCGTTGACGGCTACATCGCCGGGACGGGTGCCGCCGTTGCCGTGGGCGTAGCGGAACGTGAGCTGCGCGGTGCCCGTACTGGCGGCGGTCACGGTCCACTGGACGTACGACCCGGCGACGTTGTCGGTGTTGACGAAGCCCGTACCGGTGTAGCCGGCCCAGTTGCTCTCGACGAGGCCCTGCGAGATCGTCGCGTTCTCGGCCTGGTAGTCGGTGAAGGCGGGCTGCGTGGCGACCTCGAAGTCGAGGTAGTCGAAGTTGGCCGGCCCGTTGGCGGTCGTCGAGGTCACCCGGATAGTGTTGCTGCCCGGCGTGACGGGCGCGGTGATCGTCTTGTTGGCCCAGGTGTCGAAGTTGGTGGTGGCGTTGAAGGCCGACGCCGCCGCGACGACGCTGCCGTTGACGGCGATGTCGGCGGGCCGGTTCGTACCGGAGCCGTTGCTGTAGCGGATCGTGATCGTCGCGGTCCCGGCGGTCGCGGCATTGACGGTCCACTGTGTATAGCTGCCGACGACGTTGTCGTTGTTGACGAAGCCGGTGCCGGAGTAGCCGGTGTGATTCGCCTCGACCAGGCCCAGGCTGATCGTGGCGTTCTCCGCCTCGTAGCGGGTGGGGGCGGCCTGGGCAGGGCTCGTCACGAAGATCGACGCGATGAGCATGGTTACGGCCCCGAGGACGGTGGTACGCCGTAAACGCATGGAGTGCTCCTCTCGCTTACCGTTAGTTAAGTTGACTTACTTACACGCCGCCGATGTTAACGACGCTGATGCAAGTGAGTCAATATTTAGAGCGACCGCCATGGGCGGCTGACGGTCGCTCCCAGTGGCGTCAGAGCGAGGGCGGACCGAGGATTCGCCGGGTGGGGTCGCCCTCGACGACCGTGATGATGTCGTCGTCGACCCCGATGGCCCAGATGACCGCTCCGCTCCGAGCGCTCCCGCCGCCCTCGATGAGCTTGGGGACCGACGGAATGGGGGCGTAGGCGCGCATCGTGATCTCCGCTCCCGAGCGTTCGCTGATCCAGAACGTGCCCGCAGAGTTCTTCACCAGCAGCCGCCCACCGAATGCACTGGCCGAGGGCCGGGCCTGCTCCGCGACGAGCGACTGCAGTTGCGGCGCGGAATTCTGTGTCCACGTCCGTCCACCGTCAGCAGTCGCATAGACGACCTCGGCGCCTGCCACCTCGCCCACCACATAGGCCGTTTGCCAGTTGGGTGCGGCCAGCGTCGCATTGCGCAGGTTCGCCGGCAGCGGGCCGGTGAACCAGCTCCGTCCCCCGTCCTCGGTCCGAGCGACCGCAGACGACCCGTCGTTAGCCGTGCCCAGCAGCCAGAACGCTCCCACGGCGGTCTGCCGGGTGAGAGACCACGAGCGCAGTCCGGGCTGACGGTCGGTACGCAGCACCCTGCCGTCGGGCGCCACCGTCTCGAAGGACGTGGTCCGGCAACCGTCACAGCCACGCGGGGCCATCCGATCCGGAATGCCGGGCAGTGTGTAGACGGTCGGCTTCCACTCCCGCCAGGTCTCACCGCTGTCGCTCGTCAGATAGGTCTTGCCGATCACCGTGGCCGTGTAGGTGGTCGGCGAGAGCAGTTCGAAGGCGGCGTCCTTCTCGCCGAGACAGTCGATCGTCTGGACCGGCATGCGCCACGGGCTCCAGCTCCGGCCGGTGTCGGTGGTCACCCGTACGCGGATCATGCAGGAGCGGCTGACGACCACGGCGGTGTACTGATCGAACACGGTCACCAGATCGCCCTGCGAGTCGGGGACGAAGTCGGCGGAGCTCAGCACCGGTGTCGGCTGCGGCGAAGCAGTCGGTGTCGGCGAGATGCCGTCGGCTGGGGAGATCGGGAACAGTGGATAGAAAAGGCGCCCCGCCGCGATGGCTCCGATCACCGCGACCACGACCGCCGCGAGCACACCGTTGCGATGGCGCCTGTTGCGCCGCTTCGCACGTAGCGCGAGCTCGTCCAGCGGTGGCTGCGGGACGCCGGCGTCGAGCGGATCGGTGAGCATCACAGCGAGCGCGGCTCGCCCCCGGTGCAGCCGGGACTTGACCGTGCCGACCGAAACGTCGAGCGTGCGGGCCACCTCGTCGATCGGCAGATCCGAGAGGTAGTGCAGGGCCAGCGCGTGACGCTGTCCGGTGGGCAGCTCGCGTAGCGCGGAGAGTAGGGCGATGTGCTCCGGTGACGAATCCGGTACCACCGGATCAGGGACCACCCGCCTCAGGAGGAGATCGAGAACTCGCCGTCGCCGCCATCGGCTGCGAGCCAGGTTCGTCGCCACCTTGCGTAGCCACGCCTCGGGATTCTGCAGGTCGGCGAAGCCGCGCGGTGCGCAGAGCGCTCGCACGAACGCCTCCTGCACCACCTCCTGCGCCTCACCCAGATCGCCGGTCAGGGCATAGAGCTGCATCACCAGTCGGCGGAAGCTCTCGCCGTAAACCTCGCTGATCATCTCCCCGTGCGCCATCGCCGGCTCCCTTCGTCACCAACTCCACCAGCGAGCGGCCCGAAAGGTTCCCACGAAAAAGCGCCCCGCACCAGTTCGGTGCGGGGCGCTCGTCAGAGCAGGTCAGCTGACGCGACGCGGGCGGTCGTCCCGCTCGAAGCGGCGCGGGGCGTCGTGGCCACGGTTCTCGAAGCCACCACGGCCGCGCGGCCGGTCGTCGCGGTCGAAACGGCCACGGGGACGGTCGTCGCGGTCGAAGCGACGCGGGCGGTCACCGCCGCGAGGCGCGGACCGCGGCTCGTCCTTGACCGGTACGCCGGTCGGCTCCTTGGCGCCCGTGAGCTCCGTCAGCGCCGGGTCGCCGCTGCGGACCCGGTGCTCGGCGGGCTCGGCGACGCCGGCCTTCTGCATCATGGCGATCGTCGAACGCCGCTGCTTCGGCAGCACCAGCGTCGCGACGGCACCCGACTCACCGGCGCGGGCCGTGCGGCCGGCGCGGTGCAGGTAGTCCTTGGAGTCCTTGGGCGGGTCGACGTGCACGACCAGCGAGATCCCGTCGACGTGGATGCCGCGCGCCGCGACATCCGTGGCGACGAGCACCGTGGTGCGTCCCTCCTTGAACTCGGCGAGGGTGCGGGTGCGCACGGCCTGGGTCTTGCCGCCGTGCAGGCCGCCGGCGCGGACGCCGACCTCGCGGAGCTGCTCGACGAGGCGGTCGACACCGGCCTGCGTGCGAGCGAAGAACATCGTGCGTCCCTCGCGGGAGGCGATCGACGCCGTGACGGTGAACTTGTCATGCGGCGGGATCAGCAGCATGTAGTGGTCCATCGTGGTCACCGACGTGGTGCTCGGCGATGTCGAGTGGGTCACCGGGTCGGTCATGAAGCGCTTGACCAGCGTGTCGACATCACCGTCGAGAGTGGCCGAGAAGAGCAGGCGCTGCGCGTCGGCGGGCGTCTTGGCGAGCAGCTCGGTGACCTCGGGCAGGAAGCCCATGTCGGCCATCTGGTCGGCCTCGTCGAGGACCGAGATCTCGATCGCCGAGAGGTTGCAGACGCCCCGCTCGATCAGGTCGCCGAGGCGGCCCGGGGTGGCGACGAGGACATCGAGGCCGCGCTCGAGGCCCTGGATCTGCCGGTCGTAGGGGACGCCGCCGAACGCGGTGGCGAGGAAGAGTCCCATCTCCCGGGCGAACGGCCGGAGCGAGTCGGCGACCTGCATCGCGAGCTCACGGGTCGGCACCATGATCAGTGCCTTGGGGTGGTAGGCCTTGGGCCGTCCGGTGCCGCCGAGGCGGGCCAGGACGGGCAGGCCGAACGCGAGGGTCTTGCCGGAGCCGGTCTGGCCACGGCCGAGCACGTCCCGGCCCGCGAGGGCGTCGGGGACGGTGGCCGCCTGGATCTCGAACGGCACGGTGATCCCCTCGCGGGCGAGTGCCCGGACGAGGGTCTTCGGCAGGCCGAGGTCGGCGAAGGTGGGGCCGGTGGGCGCTGCGACTGCGGTGTCCGCCGTCGCCGTGGTGACATCGGCCTGGTCAGGGTCGATCTCGAAGACGGACGGAAACGTGGTGGGATCAGTGATGCTTGACAAGCCGGAACTCCTTGATTGACACGGTGGAGGCATCCCCGCGTCTGGACCGGCCGTGCTTAATTCGCCGACATCACACACATCGCAGGAACGCTCGAGTGCAGAAAGAACGCGAGCCGATGGCCCGCGACATAGATAGTCTACGCCGACTGTCCGGTTATCCGCGCTCGGGTTACGCCTTACGTGTGCGGTCTCACCCTCCAGAGACCATCTGGAGGGTTCGATCGTTACGGTGCCGGGTCGGGCGTCGGACTCGGCGCGGCCGAGATCGGCTGCGGCGAGATGGGCTCGGGCTGCGGCTCCGGCTCCGTGGTCTCCTCGACGGGCGGCACCGGGCTCGGCGACGACGACGGGCTCTTGCTCGGCGATGAGCTGGGCGAGGGCGACGTGGAGGGGCTCGTGGTCCGCGACGGGCTGGGCGAGGGGCTCGTGGTCCGCGACGGGCTGGAGGTGGCCGAGGGGCTCGTGCTCGCCTTGGGGACCGCGGGCAGCACCCGGGTCGCGCCGTAGAACCGGGACCACCACACGGTCGAGATCTTCACCACATCGCCGGTCGTGGGCGCGTGGACCATCTTGCCGTCCCCGATATACATCCCGACGTGGTGGATCGTGTCCGAGTTGTAGGAGTCGGTCGCGAAGAAGAGCAGGTCACCGGGGAGCAGGTCGTAGCGGCCGACGGAGTGGCTCTTGGTGCCCTGGTACTGATCGCGGGAGACGCGGGGGAGCGATTCGCCGACGGTCTTGTACGCACGCCACATCAGGCCGGAGCAGTCGTAGCGGTTGGGTCCCTCGGAGCCCCACTCGTAGGGCTTGCCCCGCTGGCTCAGCGCGAAGCGAACCGCCGCCACCGCCCGGGGGTTGGCCTGGTAGTTGCCGACCACGTCATCGCCGGGGAAGCCGCCGCCGGCCTGCTGCTCCTGGCGCTCCTGCTCCCGCTCGATCACCGCGAGCTGGTCGGCGTGGCGCTTGCGGAGCTCCAGCAGGGCAGCTTCGCGCTGGCGGTAGGTGACCTCGAGGGCGCCGAAGGCGGCAGTCGCGTCGCGGTCGGTGATCACGGCCTTGTCGTACGTCTTCTTCGCGGCCGCCGCGGACTCGGTGGCGAAGCTCAGGTCGCGGGCGGCGGAGGCACCGGTGATCATCGGGTCGTCGACGCGCGGGGCGAGGCCGTCGAGGCCGAGCCCCGGCACGCCGCCCTGCTCCTGGTAGACCCGCGACATCGCTTCGTCATAGGCGGCCTTGGCCGCTTCGAGCCGCTCGTCGGCCTGCTTCTTCGCATACTCCGCGAAGAGCAGGTCGGTCTTGGCGGTGATCCGGGCCTCGTCGAGCACGCGCAGCTTCTCGGCGAGGACGCCGACCTCGAGCTGGGCGGCCGAGAGCTGGTTGGCGAGGGCCATGATCGCCGTCGTGGCGGTCGACTGCACCGGGATGTTGCCGAAGGGAAGGCTGAGGGTGCCGTTGGGCACGGGACGCACACCGCTGTCGGGCACGGACGTCATCGCGGACGGCGACGGCGTGGGCGCGGCATGGGCCGAGGTCGCCGTCGTCGTGATGATTGTCGCGGTCAGCAGGGCAGACAAACGTGCCGCCCCGGCGCCTCGTCGCGTCATGGTGTGTGCTCCCCCGGTCCCTGAAGGCTGTAGCCCCTTCATGTTTCTAGCGCACACAGACAACAAAGTCGATTGCGGGAAGCTGAAGACTTCCTGACTACCACCCGCCTGCGGTCGGTCGTTCAGGCGTCGCAGTAGGCTCACTGAGGAATGTGAGGAGGCGTGCCATGGCGGGGACGACGTCGGTGACCGGGTCACTAGATGCAGGTCGCATGCGCGAGCTGGAGGAGAAGGTCTACGCGGGCGAGCGGCTGGACCGCTCCGACGGCGAGGCGCTCTACGCCACGGACGACCTGGCGTGGCTGGGGCGACTGGCACACCATGTCCGGACCGAGAAGAACGGCGACCGGGTGATGTTCAACGTCAACCGGCACCTCAACCTCACCAACGTCTGCTCGGCGAGCTGCGCATACTGCTCCTTCCAGCGCAAGCCCGGTGAGAAGGACGCCTACACCATGCGTGTGGAGGAGGCGGTCCGCAAGGCCAAGGAGATGGAGGATGAGCAGCTCACGGAGTTGCACATCGTCAACGGCCTGCACCCGACCCTGCCCTGGAAGTACTACCCCCGGGTGCTGCGGGAGCTGAAGGCCGCGCTGCCGAACGTCTCGCTCAAGTGCTTCACCGCCACCGAGGTCCAGTGGTTCGAGAAGATCTCCGGCCTGTCCGCCGACGAGATCCTCGACGAGCTGATCGACGCCGGTCTCGACTCGCTCACCGGTGGTGGCGCCGAGATCTTCGACTGGGAGGTCCGCCAGCACATCGTCGACCACGCCTGCCACTGGGAGGACTGGTCCCGGATCCACCGCCTGGCGCACCAGAAGGGTCTCAAGACCCCGTCGACGATGCTCTACGGCCACATCGAGGAGCCCCGGCACCGGGTCGACCACGTGCTCCGGCTGCGCGAGCTGCAGGACGAGACGGGTGGCTTCGCCGTCTTCATCCCGCTGCGCTACCAGCACGACTTCGTCGACAGCGCGGACGGCAAGATCCGCAACCGGATCCAGGCGCAGACCACGATGGCCTCGCCCGCCGAGTCGCTGAAGACCTTCGCCGTCTCGCGGCTGATGCTCGACAACTTCGATCACGTGAAGTGCTTCTGGGTGATGCACGGCCTGTCGTTGGCGCAGCTCTCGCTCAACTTCGGCGCCGACGACCTGGACGGCTCGGTCGTGGAATACAAGATCACCCACGACGCCGACAGCTACGGCACGCCGCACACGATGCACCGTGACGACCTGCTCAACCTCATCTGGGACGCCGGCTTCACGCCGGTCGAGCGCAACACCCGTTACCAGGTCGTCCGGGAGTATGACGCGCCGACATCGATGGCCGAACGTCGGCGTGAGCCGCAGCAGGTCTGGGCGTAAGGTGCTGGCGTGGGTCCCGGACTGAAATACACACTCGCCCGCCTCGGCCTGCTGGTCGCGGTGCTGTTGGTGCTGCTGCCGTTCAACTTCGATCTGCTGCTCAAGCTGCTGATCGCGGTCGCCGTCTCGGCGATCCTGTCCTACTTCCTGCTGCGCGGTCTCCGCGATCAGTACGCGGTGAAGCTGGGCGAGACGATGGACCGCCGCCGGGAGGAGAAGGAGAAGCTTCGCTCCACTCTCGCCGGTGACGCGCCCGCAGCGGGTGCCGCCCCGGTCGACGAGGCGGACAACGACCGCGACTCCGACGGCCCGACGAAGAAGCCCGCGGAGAAGTAAGAGCCCAAGGTCACGACATCGCCGCCGGATGGCCTCCGGCGGCGATGCGGCTGTTAGCCTCCTGCGCAAGACCGCTAGCAGCGAAGCCGGTGTGAATCCGGCGCTGTCCCGCAACTGTGTGCCCCTCCCGCGCCGCCCTTCGAGGCCGGGCCGGGGCCAGCCAGGTCGCCTGCGCAGCGGTCGCGACATTCGACGCTCTCGAGGAAGCGCGTCTCGCAGACCGGCGCCCTGACGTGCGTGCCCTGTCGGCGGACACCCCTCGACCGACAGGAGGCACAGTGATGCGCGGTAACAGAAGGAGTGCCCTCGGGCTCATCGCGGCCCTCGCGATCGGGCTCGCCGGTTGCGCCACCGAGACCCCGGCGGCGGCGCCGAGCGCGACCGGCGGCGCCTACCCGGTGACGGTCGGATCGGTCACGCTGGCCCAGCAGCCAACGAAGATCGTTTCGCTCTCGCCGACCCTCACCGAGATGCTCTTCGCGATCGGGGCGGGCAAGCAGGTGACCGCGGTCGACGATCAGTCCAACTTCCCGGCCGACGCGCCCAAGACCGATCTCTCGGGCTTCAAGCCCAACGCCGAGGCGATCGCGGCGAAGAACCCCGACCTGGTCGTGCTCTCCGACAATCTCAACGAGATCGTCGCGCAGCTCACCACCCTGAAGATCCCGGTCTTCGTGGCGCCGGCGGCGAAGACCGTGGAGGACTCCTACCGGCAGATCGCCGACCTGGGCACGCTCACCGGGCACCCGGCGGACGCGGCGAGCCTGGTCGAGTCGATGAAGGGCAGGATGGCGGCGGCGCTCGCGTCGGTGCAGAAGCGGGCGAAGCCGCTGACCTACTTCTACGAGTTGAGCCCGGACCTCTACTCCGCGACGTCGAAGACCTTCATCGGTTCGCTGTTCAGCCTGGCCGGGCTGACCAACATCGCCGACCCCCTCGACTCGGCGGCCACCGGCGGATATCCGCAGCTCTCGGCGGAGGCGCTCGTCAAGGCCAACCCCGACATGGTCTTCCTCGCCGACACCAAGTGCTGCCAGCAGACGCCGGAGACGGTGAAGGCCCGGGCCGGCTGGGCGGGCGTCACGGCCGTCGCGAAGTCGCAGATCGTCGGCCTCGACGACGACATCGCCTCGCGCTGGGGACCCCGCGTCGTGGATCTCTTCGCCGCCATCACCGGCGCGGTGAACAAGGTCCCCGCGTGACAGGGACGGAGGTGCTGTGACCCGGCTTCGGGTGTCGTGGGTGCTGCTCGGGGTGGCGGCCGTCGTCGTGGCGGCCATCGCCGGGGTGGCACTTGGCCCCGTCCGCCTCCCGCCCCTGGGCGTCGCCGCGGAGCTGCTCAACCTCATCCCCGGCGTACACCTCGATTCGGGGCTCAACGAGCGCGAGATCGCGATCATCATCGAGCTGCGACTGCCCCGGGTCGTGCTGGGCCTGCTCGTCGGCGCGATGCTCGCGCTCGCGGGCGGTTGCTACCAGGGCGTCTTCCGCAATCCGCTCGCCGACCCCTACCTGCTGGGGGTCGCGGCGGGCGCCGGGCTCGGCGCGACCGTCGCCATCGCGGTCCACGGCAGCGCGGGCGCCGTGCCCGCTTTCGCCTTCGTCGGCGCCCTCACGGCCGTCGGACTCACCTACCTCCTGGGGTACGCCGCTGGCCGCGACCGGTCGACCAGCACCCTGATCCTGGGCGGGATCGCGATCTCCAGCTTCCTCGCCGCGGTCCAGACCTATCTGCTGCAGCGGCACGTCGACACGATCCGCGAGGTCTACTCGTGGCTGCTGGGACGCCTCGCCACGGACGGCTGGTCGGACACGCTGATGATCGCGCCCTACGCCGTCGTCACCGCGATCGTCGTGCTGCTGCTGCGCCGGGAGCTCGACGTGCTCAGCGTCGGCGACGCCGAGGCGGCGAGCCTCGGGCTGCACCCCGGGCGGTCCCGGTTGATCCTGGTGATCGCGGCGTCGCTCGCCACCGCGGCGGCCGTCGCCGTCTCCGGGCTGATCGGCTTCGTCGGCATCATCGTGCCGCACCTGGTCCGCCTGCTCACCGGCGCTTCCTACCGGGTGATCCTGCCGCTGTCGATGCTCTTCGGTGCGGCGTTCCTCGCCATCGCCGACCTCGCCGCGCGGACCGTGGTCGCACCGGCGGAGCTGCCGATCGGCGTGGTCACGGCCTTCCTCGGCGCACCCTTCTTCATCGTGGTGCTCCGCACGACCCGATCGGTACGCGTCTGATGCTCCAGGTCCGCGATCTCACGGTCACCCTCGGCGGCGCCACGATCGTCGACCGCGTCTCGATCGGGGTCGACCCCGGCGAGTGGGTGACGATCATCGGGCCCAACGGTGCCGGGAAGTCGACGGTGCTGCGCGCGGTCGGCGGGGTGCTGCCCTTCCAGGGGTCGATCACGATCGGCGGGCAGGAGTCCGCGGCGCTGACCCGGCGAGCCCGGGCCCGCAGCGTCGCCTCGGTCGCCCAGACACCCGTGGTGCCCGCCGGGATGAGCGTGCTGGAGTACGCGCTGCTCGGGCGTACCCCCCATGTCCCTGTCCTGGGGCGCGAGTCGGCCGCGGACCTCGCCGTGGTCGAGGGTGTGCTCGCCCAGCTGGACCTGGAGCGTTTCGCGGCCCGGCCGCTGGAGACGCTCTCGGGCGGCGAGCAGCAGCGGGTCTTCCTCGCCCGGGCGCTGGCCCAGCAGGCGCCGCTGCTGCTGCTCGACGAGCCGACCAGCGCGCTCGACATCGGCCACCAACAGGACGTGCTGGAGCTCGTCGACGAGCTGCGCCGCGAGAACCGGCTCACGGTGCTCGCCACGATGCACGACCTCTCGATCGCGGGCGAGTACGCCGATCGCCTGGTCCTGCTCGATGAGGGCCGGGTCGTCGCCGAGGGCCCGCCGGAGCTGGTGCTGACGGAGGAGCTGCTGGGACGGCATTACCGGGCGAATGTCCGGATCATCCCCGGGGATCACGGTCCACTGGTGGTGCCGGTGCGGCGAAGCTCGAACAGCTGAGGGCCCGTCCGGAGACGGGCCCTCAGCTTCACGTTGTGTCGGTACGTGCGGTCGCCTCGCGGCGAGTGGCGCACTACAGCTCTTGGCCGAGGCCAGTATTCCGTAATGGCTTTATATTGAGGCCCGGGGACACTGTCCACGCACCGACCGGACTAACGATACCCGCATCAGCCGTCCGGTCGAGGGCTTCCCGGCCGGATGAACGTCACATCACCGCCCGGCGAGTCGCGCCCGCTCCGCCTCGAGCTCAGCCCTGCCGGAAGCGGCCATCTCGGCTCGTTCGGCGTCGCTGAGCTGCTCATAGCGTTCGGCGAAGCGCTCGACGAAGGGGTTGAGCCCGGCCGCGAAGGCCGGTGAGCTGAAGACGTCGCGCAGGTGGGCCCGCCCGGCGAGGATGTCGTCGGCGAGGCGCCGGAAGTCCTCGTTGTCGCTGCGCTCGCGGAGCAGGCTGAGCGAGTGCCGCAGGTGCTGCGAGATCGCCCGGTCGCCGCGGGCCACGTCCAGGATCGGCTCGTCATCGTCGGGCACGGTTCACACCCCCGGGTGGTTGTATGCGGATCCGGGCAGTGCGTGCTGCTCCATGCCCTGCAGCCCGCCGAGGTACCCGGCGACGAGACCGGTGAAGACCTGTACGCCGGCCCAGGCGGCATCGTGCGCGCTGAGCACCGCGTACCAGACCTCGACGGCGGCGGCGATGGAGGCTGCGGTCGCGAGCGCACCCGCGATGCCGCCGACGACCGTCCAGCTCGACGCGGCGGTGGCGGCGGCCGAGATGGCGGCGACGATGACGAGGTCGGTGAGGTCCTGGAAGAGGCTCTGCAGACCCTGCGCCGCCTCCTGCATGCCCGCGGTCAGCGAATGGAACTGGCCCGAGATGCTCTCCAGGGCGGCGACCTGGTCGTGGAGGGTCTTCACGATGCCGTCGAAGTAGGCCTTGGCGGCGTCGGCCGCATGGCCCTGCCACTCGTCGCCGAAGACCGCCCGGCCCTCGCTCTCGATCGCCAGGGCGTACTGCCGGTTGAAGTCGGCGAGGTTCTTGAGCGCGTCGCTCGCCTCGGCGGCGGCGTGCCAGTCGCCCGTGTACTGCTCGATCACCCATTCCCACGGGTTGGTGCCGCAGACCTGCTGCACGATCCAGCCGATCCAGTAGGACGGGCTGATGTACTGCTTGGCGCCGAGGATGTTGTTGACCAGATCCGGAATCGGCGGGTTCGCGACGGGAGCGACGAGCTCCGCCGCGGGCGCGTAGGCCATCGGTCGACTCCTCTCAGTAGGTCGCGTCGATCTTCGCGGCGGCTGCGGCGTCGGTGTCGCGGTAGTGGTCCGCCGCCTTGACGATCTCCTGCGCGGAAGCGGTGGCCAGCTTGCTGAGCTGCGAGTAGTTGGCCATGAGCGCTTCCCGGACCGTCGTGGCCGACTCGACCACGGTGAAGAACATGCGGCCCTTGTCATAGCCGATGCCGAGGTGATTGCGCACATAGGAGACTGCGGCGTCCGCGTCGTCCGTGAGGCTGTCGATCTGTCGGCCGAAACCGCGGATGGCTTGCTGATCCGCCGTGAAACTCATCCAATCCCTCCCCAGGGGCTCGGTTCGAGACGCTACCGGAGTCGGGCGTGGCGCGCGGACCGCGTGGGCGTGAGGTATTGACATTGCTGAGCTGTCCTGCTCGAATTTGAAAGGCAAACTGACTGTCTATTCACCTCCGCTCCAAGCGACCCCCCACGAATGGACCCCGCATGAAGAACCCAGCAAGACTCGCCGGGATAGCCGCAGCCGCGGCCCTGGTCATCGCCGCACCCATCGCGCTCGCCCTCAGCGCCGAGGCCGCCGAGACCCTGCTCTCCCAGGGCAAGCCCGCCACCGCGTCGTCCATCGAGGACAGCACGCTCACCGCTGCGAAAGCCTTCGACGGCAGTGCCACCACCCGCTGGGCCAGCGCCGAGGGCGTCGACCCGCAGTGGATCCGCGTCGACCTGGGCGCCACCGCGACGATCACGCACGTCGTGCTCACGTGGGAGGCCGCCTACGGCAAGTCCTACCAGATCCAGACCTCCGCCGACGGCAGCGCCTGGACCAGCATCTACTCCACCACCACCGGCAACGGCGCGACCGACGACCTCACCGGCCTGTCCGGCTCCGGCCGCTACGTCCGGCTCAACGGCACCGCTCGCGGCACGGCCTACGGCTACTCGCTCTTCGAGTTCAAGGTCTACGGCAACGGCACGACGCCCTCGCCGAGCGCTTCCCTCTCGCGTAGCGCCACCCCGTCGGCGTCGCCCAGCCCGTCCGGCGGCACGCACGTCGACCTGAACGACCCGCGCAAGAAGGACATCGCGATGCAGATCGTCTCCAGCGCGGAGAACTCATCGCTGAACTGGAAGGCGCAGTACAAGTACATCGAGGACATCGGCGACGGCCGCGGCTACACCGCCGGCATCATCGGATTCTGCTCCGGCACCGGTGACATGCTGCAGCTCGTCGAGCTCTACACGTCGCGCAAGCCCGGCAACATCCTGGCGAAGTACCTCCCGGCGCTGCGCAACGTCGACGGCACCGACTCGCATGCCGGCCTCGACCCCAACTACACGAAGGACTGGGCGACGGCCGCTGCCGACACGGTCTTCCAGACCGCGCAGAACGACATCCGCGACCAGGTCTACTTCAACCCGGCCGTGGCGCAGGCGAAGGCCGACGGTGTCTGGGCGCTGGGCCAGTTCATCTACTACGACGCGATCGTGATGCACGGCGACGGCGGGGACCCGGCGAGCTTCCGGTCGATCCGCACCAACGCGCTGAAGAAGGCGAAGCCGCCGTCGCAGGGCGGCAACCAGACGACCTGGCTGCACGCCTTCCTCGACGCCCGGGTGGTGGCGATGAAGCTGGAGGAGGCGCACAGTGACACCTCCCGGGTGGACACCGCGCAACGGGTGTTCTTGAACAACGGCAACCTCGATCTGAATACGCCGCTGTCGTGGCACGTATACGGAGACCCGTTCTCCATCGCGTAGTCGGGTGGTGCGGTTTCGGGGCGGATCGATCCGCCCCGAAACCTCTGTCTCGGGCCGGTTTCCGGGGATCTCGGTAGGATGCCTTCCGGGGGAGGAGGGCTTTCATGTCTACTGTGGAAGTGCCGGGGGCGCTGATCTCGGTGGGGCGGTTGCCCTCGGTGTGTGCTCGGCACGGGATCGGTGCCCGGCGGCGGGTTCGGTTCGTGATCAAATCCCGGCCGGATGTGGGGCCGGTGACCGAGGTGCTGCACCCGGGCAAGACGGCGTTGGGCCGAGGCGTGGAGTATTCGCGCCGTGTGAAGTTGGTGCCCGTGGACGGCTGGCCGCTGTGCGAGGCGTGCGTCCGGGTGCGGCTGGTGTCCCTGGTCGCCGCCGGTGTCTTGTTCTTCGGCGGCATCGTGGCGCTGGTGGCCGGGTTCGTCGCGGGGAGCCTGTGGCCGCTGCTCGGCGGGCTGGTCGGGATCTTCCTCGCGGTGGTGCCGTTCAGCTGGGGGAGTCTGCCCCGGCTGACGGGGACCGAGGCTGCTGCGGACGGTGAGTCGGTGCTGGTGAAGGATGCCCACCCGACTTTCGCCACCGAACTCCAAGCCCTGATCACCCAACCCTGAGCCGCCAAGATCGCCGCAACTCTTGAAGAGTTGCGGCGATCTTGGCGGCCCTGCGGCGTATGCCTGCGGCGCATAGGGCGGCGCTGCGGTCAGGCGAGGGGTGCCGGGAGCGGGGTGTCGTGCAGGACGGTCAGGGCCGTGACCGCACGAGTGAGGACGACGTAGAGGCGGTGTAGGCCGCGTTCCTCGGCGGCGACGATGTCGGCGGGTTCGATGACGATGACGTGGTCGTACTCCAGGCCCTTGGCGAGGGTGGCGCCGATGACGGTGAGCCGTTCGTCGTCCTCGGGGCCGCCGGGGCTGAGCCCGGCCGCCGTCAGGGTGGCGATCACCGAGGGGATCGACGCGTCGGCGCAGATGACACCGACGGAGCCCGGCTCGGTCAGGGCATCGGCCGCCGTGGCTGCCAGATCGCCGACCTTGCCGAAGATCAGCCGACCGTCGGGGCGCAGGGACCTCGCGGGCGGCACGTCCACGGCGAGCGAGGGCAGGAGCCGGTTGGCGAGTTCGAGGACCTGCTCCGGTACGCGGAAGCCGATCGTCAGCGGAACCACCCGGGCGTCGGGCTTGCCGAGGTGGTGCAGCGTGTCCCGCCAGTCCGTCGCCGACCAGGGTGCGGTGCCCTGGGCCAGGTCGCCCAGGAGGGTCACCGAACCGTGGCTGCTGCGCCGGGCGATCGCCCTGGCCTGCATGGGGGAGAGGTCCTGCGCCTCGTCGATGACGATGTGCCCGGCGCTCGGCACGCTCTCCAGCAGCCCGGCCGCCTCGTCGATCAGCAGCGCATCGGCGGTGCTCCACTTCGCCGTCTTCACCGAGCGGGGCGGCGTCGCCCACGCGATCGCCTCGAACCCCTCCGGCGGGTCGGTGAGCAGCTCGGCGACGAGTCCCTCGGGCGTGACGACCGGCCACACCTCGTCGAGGTACGCCGCGACCGGCCCGATCTTGCCCATCTTGCGCTGCCACGCCTCGCCGGGTGATTCGCCGCGCGCCTCCGACTGGCGCAGCAGCAGGTCGACGACGCGGGAACGCACCCGCTCCCGGCCGAGCGAGTAGGCCGGTTCCTCGCGCCGGACATCGTCGACGATCCGGGTCAGCGGGCCCAGGTCGATGCGCCACCGGTAGGAGCCGTCGGAGACGGTGATGGGTGCGCTCGGTCGGCGTACCCGTCGCCAGAGGAGGGACCGGAGCTGCTCCGCGACGCGCGCGTCGTGCTTGAGCGCGGCGGCGGCCGGCGAATCGGTGGCGCGGACCGCGACGTGGCCGATCAGGTCCTCGACCGTGTGCTGCTTGACCTCGACCTCGCCGAGCGCGGGCAGGACAGCCGCGATGTAGCGCAGGAAGGCGCTGTTGGGTCCGATGATCAGGACCCCGGACCGGCGGAGGCGCTCCCGGTGCAGATAGAGCAGGTACGCCGCCCGGTGCAGCCCGACGGCCGTCTTGCCGGTGCCGGGTGCCCCCTGGACGCAGATCGACTCGTCGAGCTCGGCGCGGACCAGCTCGTCCTGCTCGGGCTGGATCGTGGCGACGATGTCGCGCATCGGCCCGACGCGCGGGCGCTCGATCTCGTTGGTGAGGATCGTGCTCCGCGTGCCGAGCTCCTCACCCCGGTTGAGGTGCTCGTCCTCGAAGCTCGTCAGCTCGCCGGTGGCGAAGCCGAACCGTCGGCGCACCCCGACGCCCTGCGGATCGCGGGCGCTGGCGCGATAGAACGAGCGGGAGACGGGTGCCCGCCAGTCGAGCACGAGCGGCTCGCCGACGGCGTCGGTGACGTGGCGTCGGCCGATGTGAAAGGTGTGTCCGGCGTGCTCGGTGCCGTCGAAGCTGAGCTTGCCGAAGAAGAGCGGCGTCGTCGGGTCGTCGGCGAGCTCCTTGACGCGCATCGCGAGGGTGCGCCCCAGGGTTTCCGCAGCGTAGGCATCGCCCGCGACCTGATTGCCGGTGGCGAAGAGGCCTTCAGCCCGCTCGCGCATGGCGCGCAGGGCCTCGCGGCTGACGGTGAGGTGAGTTTGTTCGGCGGCCAAATCGTGGTCAAGGTCACTCATGGATATCTGCTCCGGCACGCAGCGAGGGCCGCCCGGCGCTCCGCAGCACTTCACAGTGGGCGGTGTCGGCGTTGCCGTAGGAAGAGAAGAAAGGCGATTCTACGGCAGACGTGAAATCCGGGACCACCTAATATCACTGGTCGTGGACGAAATTAATGCGCCTGCCCGAGGAGTGACCGAGCGAAGCGAGGCAGCCCCGCCGGGGGCGCCGGCGGAGAGCGAGCCCAGGCGGCAGAACATCAGCGACCCCGAGGTCATGCGGGCGCTGGCGCATCCGGCACGGCTGACGATCCTGGAGCACCTCACCAGCGGCGCCGGCGAGATCACGGCGACGGAGGCGGCGAAGCTCGTCGGCCTCTCCCCCAGCGCGACCAGCTATCACCTGCGGGCGCTGGCGAAGGCGGGCATGGTCGAGGACGCGCCCGGCCGAGGCGACGGCCGCGAGCGGGTGTGGCGCAGCCCGCACAAGGGCTGGTCCATCAACGCCGGTCAGGACGCCGCGCCCGAGGCGCTCGCCGCCGAACGCGCGCTCGTCGAGCTCTTCGTCGCCCGCGAGCAGGAGCGGCTGGAGTCGTGGTTCGACCGGTCCCGCGACGAACCGAAGGAGTGGTTCGAAGCGGCGTTCCTCGCCGAGTCGCTGCTGCTCGTCACCGCCGACGAGCTGAAGGAGCTGCTCGCCCAGGTCACTGACCTGCTCGAACCCTTCAAGCGCAGCGCCCGCCAGGAGGCCCCGCCCGAGGGGACCCGCCTTGTCTCCTTCCAGACACGCGGTGTCCCGATCGACTGATCTCCGTTGACTTCAGATTTATGAAGGACTAACTTCACAGTATGTCTTTCATAAATGGCGCCCGCCCGACCACCGACTGGCGTGACGTCTGGATCTCGTCCGGTGCCCAGCTCATCTCCGGCACCGGTTCGTTCCTCGTCATGACCACCCTGCTGCTCGCCTTCCAGGACGGCGGCGAGGGTGGGTTCGCCGTGGCCGGACTCGCCATCGCCGCCGCCCTGCCGATGGTCGTGCTCGCGCCGATCACCGGCCGGATGGCGGACCGGATCGACTCCCGCCTGCTCATCGTCGTGGCCGGGGTGTTCCAGGTCATCGCGGCACTCCTGCTCTCCGTCGCGCACGGAGTGATCGCGCAGATCGCCCTCCTCACTCTTCTTTGCGTGGGTACGGCGATCGGCCAACCCGTGCGCGCCGCGCTCCTGCCCGCCATGGCGAGCCGGGCCGACCTGCCGAAGGCGAGCGCCATCGGGCAGACCGCCTCGTCGATCGGGGTCATGATCGGCCCGGCCCTCGCCGGTTTCGCCCTCGACGGCCTCGGTGTCGCCAACACGCTGCGCTGGGCCTCGGTGGCGTACGTCGGCACCATCGCGGCCGGCCTCCTGCTCCGCACCCGGCGCGGCGGCTCCGCACCCGAATCATCCCGCTCGTCCGTCGCGTCGAGCGCCCGCGTCACGATGGAACCGCTGCTCCGCATCATGATCATTGGTCTCGCGGTCGTCATCGGCGCCGTCTCCGCCGTCAACGTGGTCGACGTCTTCTTCGTCCGGGGCACGCTGGGCGCTTCGGCCTCCGCCTACGGCGTGATCAGCTCCATGTGGATGGTCGGGATGCTCGCCGGTGCGTGGATCATGGCCCGCCTCATCCGCCACGCCAAGGACGACGGTGCCCTGGTGAGCTGGATGTTCCTCTCGCTGCTCGGCACGGGAGCGGCGATCGCGTTGATGGCGGCGGCGCCGGGTGCCGCCTGGCTCGTACCGCTGCTGCTGCTCGGCGGCTCGCTCAACGGCACCGAGAACGTGCTCGTCACCACTGTGCTCGGCCGCAGAGCGGCGCCGTCGTCGCGGGGTCGTATCTCGGCGACGCTGCAGGCGACGGTCCAGGGGATGGGGCTGCTCGGGTTCATGGCCGGTGGGCTGCTCGTGGAGCTCTTCGAGCCCCGGCCCATCGTGCTCGGCGCCGGTCTGGCCGGGATCGTCGCGGTGGCGGTCGTCTCCCCCTGGGTGGCCCGAGCGATCCGCACGTCCCGCGAGCCGATGCCCCCGATGCCGCAGCCGGTCCCCCTAACTCGCGAAGATCTGGTCCGCGCTGCCTAGCTCGCCTCAAGATCGCACCATCTTGGGGGAAGAAGGTGTGATCAAGCCTCATGATCAGCCCTTCTTCCCCCAAGATGGTGCGATCACTGAGGGCGGGCGCGTCAAGATCCGGGCAACTTCGGGGAAGCAGACGTGATCACGGCCCGTGATCACGTCTGCTTCCCTGAAGCACGTGTGATCTCCCTCAGCGCCGCCGATCAGCGCCGTAGCAATGCGCGAAGCAGCATGATCGCGCTGTTTCCCGGAAACACTCCCCTCGAAGCGCCTCCGTAGGGCCAACTTCCGGGAAAGAGCGCGATCATGCGCGGCGTTAGGCGCTGTTTCCCGGAATGTGCGTGATCATCGCCAAGCCCGAGCTGAGCCCTGGCCGAGACCGAGCCGGGCCCTTTCCGGAACGGCCGATATGCGCGAGGTGCGGTGCGTCCATGCCGCACAGCCCACCCTTCTCGGCGAGCTCCTGATCTTGAGATCGGCGCAGGTCAGGCGCTGAAGAAGACCGGGCCGGACTCGGCGAGCGCGGGAGCATCTCCCCTGATCGCGACACGCGCGGCGAATTCACGGATGCCCGCGATCTGGCGCTCCCCCAGCGAGAAGTCCAGCGCCCGGAAGTAGCCCGCGAGCGTCGCCGCATCGAACGGTTCCCACTTCGCCGCCGCCGCAGCCACCTCGTCAAGCTCCGCCAAGCACAGGTCCCGAGACCGCAGGAACGCCTCGTGCACGTCCTTGACCAGCCCGGGGTGCCGGGTCGCGAAGTCGCGCCGCACCGCCCAGACCGCGAACACCATCGGCAGCCCGGTCCACTCCCGCCAGGCCGCCCCGAGGTCGGTGACCTCCAGCCCGCTGTTGGGCGCGTCATAGAGCGCGCGCAGCGCCACGTCGCCGATGAGCACCCCCGCCGGTGCCTCCAGCAGCATCACGGTCAGGTCGGGTGGACAGCGGAAATACTCGGGGTGCACGCCGTACGCCTGCTCGAGCAGCAGTTGTGCGAGGAGCACGCCGGTACGCGAGGTGGACCCCAACGCCACCCGCTGCCCGTCGAGCTCGGCGAGCGGCTTGGTGGAGACGAGGTTGACGCTGAGCACGGGCCCGTCGGAGCCGACCGCGAGGTCGGGCAGGAGCAGCAGCTCGTCGGCGTGGCGGAGATATTCCACCAGCGAGATCGGGCCGATGTCGAGGTCACCCGCGACGAGGGCGGCGTTGAGCTGGTCGGGTGAGTCCTTGTGGAGGTCGACGTCGATGAGGGCGCCGGACCGCATGAGGCCCCAGTAGATCGGTAGGCAGTTCAGGAACTGGATGTGCCCGACCCGGGGACGCCTCTCTGCGATCATGCTTCGACCCTACTCGGCTCCGGCCAGGGCTTCTCGTCGGACGTGGCGCACTGTGGTGCGTACCCACGGAAGGACCGTGAGGACCGCGATCAGGCCGGCCGACCCGGCGACCATGATGATGCCGCGAGGGGTGTGACCTGCTTCAAGGCTGAGGCCGCCGATGACGTAGCCGACGAGGAGCGAGCCCTGGATCGCGGCCTGCATGATCGCTGCGACGCGGCCGCGGGCCTCCGGCGCGGCCCGGCGGCCCATGAGTGTGGTGATGAGCACGTTGTCGGCGCCGTTGAGCGAGCCGGCGATGAGCCAGATCGGCACCATCCACACCGCGGAGCCGATGCTGGAGAGGGTGGCGATGAGCACGGCGGTCGCGCCGAGGGTGACGAAGAGCCAGACGGCGAGCGTGCCGTCGTCGCGCTTCTCGGCCATCTTCGCCTGCGCCCAGGCGCCCGCGACCATGCCGAGCGGCCACATCGCGGTGAGGACGCCGAAGATCCCGGGCGACGCGCCGAGCGTCTCGCGGACGAAGAAGACCTCGACGACGTTGACGACCGAGACCGTGGCGACGACGGCCGCAGTGCCGAGGAAGGTCACCTTGAGCAGGCTGTCCAGCGGCAGCCTGGGCTCCGCACGCCACGACGCGCCGCTGCTGGTCACCCTTTCACTTCGGCGGGTACGCAGAACGAGCCCCAGCACGATGGTGGAGACGAACCCGATCGCCGCCCACCGCATCGTCGGGTCCACGCCGTAGAGGTAGGCGAATCCGGCGACGGGCGGACCGCCCATGGGCCCGATGACGGAGGCGGTCTGCCCGATGGCACCGGCCCGGGGCAGGTCCTCCTCGGTGACCATCGCGGGCAGCAGGGCGGCCCGGACGGGTTGGGCGATCGCCGTACCGGTGAAGAGCAGCGCCATCGCCACGATCTTGCCGGTGATCCCGGGTAGGACCGGAATCAGCAGGCAGGCCCCGATCTGGATGCAGCCGGCGACGATCAGCAGGAGCCGCGAGTCGAAGCGGTCCGCGAGCCGGCCGGTGATCGGTGCGAAGAGCACGGTCGGTACGGCGGCGGCGATCACCACGGCCGCGACCGCGAGTCCCGCGTCCTCGCCGCCGTGCTCCTGCGCGTTGAGGATGAGCAGCGTGACGATGACGGCGGCGCCGAGTCCGGAGAGGACCTGGGCGACGGCGAGGAGCCAGACATCGCGCCAGAGCGAGACGGCCGGTGTGGACGGGGCTGCTGCGGCTGGGGTGTGCGGCATGGCGCGAAGGGTATTACGTGCTGTCTTGTCCCGCGGTCCGATTTATGACTGTGATCTCGGTCCCAGGACCCGGCATCTCGCAACATCACCGAGCTAGCTTCGTGAACGAAACGGTTTCGTTTCGCCGCCGCACGGCGGTCCGGGGGGCTTCGGAGGTGAGCACGTGGTACGTCGCATCGATCGAGAGCCCGAGCTCTTCGCCGCAGTGCTGGACCTGCTGCGCGAGGTGGGCTATGAGCGCTTGACCATGGACGCGGTCTCGGCTCGGGCCCACGTCAGCAAGGCAACGATCTATCGGCACTGGCCGGGGAAGCCGCAGCTCGTCGCCGAGGCGCTGCGGCAGAAACACTTCGAGACGGCCGTCCTGCCCGACACGGGCGATCTGCGCGACGACCTGCTGGCGATGCTGCAGGTCATGGCTCGGATGTGCATGGACGACGCCCCGATGCTGCAGTCCATCGCCTTCGCGATGCAGAGCAACGCCGAGCTCGCGGAGATCGTTCGCGCCCAGGTGCTGCCGGAGAAGCGCTGCGACGTCGAGGACGTCATCCGCCGTGCCGTGGAGCGCGGCCAACTGCCGGCCACCGCGCTCGAGTTCGACCTCGTGCACGAGCTGGTCCCCGCCCTGCTGCTGACCCGCTTCATCGCCCACGGCCAGCCGCTCGACGACGAGTACATGGTCCGGGTCGTGGATCAGATCCTGATCCCGCTGCTCCACCGCTGAACACTGCTCAACCGCAAGACTGCACCGAGAGGAACCACCGTGACCGCAACCGTGATCGAGGCCGCCCCGGGGAAGGAACCGGCGCCAGCCGTCGAACCCTTCCCCAAGCGCTGGCTGGCCTTGGCCGTCCTTGCCCTAGCCCAACTGATGGTCGTGCTCGACGCGACGGTCGTCAACATCGCCCTGCCGCAGGCCCAGGCCGAACTCGGCATCACCGACGCCAACCGGCAGTGGGTGCTCACGGCGTACACGCTGGCGTTCGGTGGTCTGCTGCTGCTCGGCGGGCGCATCGCCGACTACTGGGGCCGGCGCAGGGCCTTCGTGCTCGGCGCGATCGGCTTCGCGGTGGCGTCCGCGATCGGTGGTCTCGCCCAGTCCGGCGAGATGCTCTTCGCGGCCCGGGCGCTGCAGGGTGTCTTCGGCGCGCTGCTCGCCCCGGCCGGCCTGGCGCTGCTCACCGGCCTGTTCACCGAGGCGAAGGAGCGGGCCAAGGCGTTCGCCGTCTACGGTGCGATCGCCGGTGGTGGCGCCGCGATCGGCCTCGTCCTCGGCGGTGTGCTCACCCAGTACGCCGACTGGCGCTGGTGCCTGCTCGTCAACATCCCGATCGCGCTGATCGCCGTCTTCGCCGCCCTCGCGGTGGTGCCGGAGAGCCGTGCGCACGGCGACACGAAGTACGACGTGCCGGGCGCCGTGACCGCGACCCTCGGCCTCGTCTCGCTCGTCTACGGCTTCACCCAGGCCGCGGACAAGGGCTGGAGCGACAGCGCCACGCTCTCCTTCATCGCGGGCGGTCTCGTGCTCCTCGCCGCCTTCGTCATCATCGAGCTGCGCTCGCGCAACCCGCTGCTGCCGATGCGGATCATCCTGGACCGCAACCGGGGCGGTGCCTACCTCTTCTCGATGATGGTCGGCATCGGTCTCATGGGGGCGTTCCTGTTCCTCGCGCTCTACTTCCAGATCGTGCTGCAGTACACGCCGCTGGAGTCGGGCCTCGCGATGCTGCCGGTCACGGCGGGTGTCTTCATCGCCGCGGGTCTCGCGACCCAGCTGGCGGTCAAGTTCGGGCCGAAGCCGCTCATGGTCGCCGGTGGCCTCATCGCCGCCTCCGGCATGCTCTACCTGACCCAGATCGGGCTGGACACCGCGTTCGTCACGCACGTCCTCCCGGCGGAGCTGCTGCTCGGCCTCGGGCTCGGCTTCAGCTTCGTGCCGCTGTCCAGTCTGGCGCTGGTCGGCGTACCGGAGCACGACGCCGGTGCGGCGAGCGCGACCCTCAACGCGACGCAGCAGATCGGCGGCTCGCTCGGCGTGGCGCTGCTCAGCACGATCGCCACGACGGCCGTCACGAGCTGGTCGGCGAAGCAGGCGGTCCAGGGTCCGATGATCCAGTTCCAGGCACTGGTCCACAGCTACCAGGTGGTCTTCGCCTGGGGTGCCGGGTTCCTCGCGCTGGGTGCGGTCATCGCGGCCTTCATCATCAAGGCCACCAAGGACGACCTCCCGACGGATGTGGCCGCAGTCCACATGGGCTAAGCGCCACGCCAAGATCGTCGCAACTCTTCAAGAGCTGGTCCTAAGGCCTGGCGGCCTGAGGCGCCAACTCTTGAAGAGTTGCGACGATCTTGCGCTCAGACGTTGCGCTCGAATACCAGGCGCAGGCCGACCAGGGTGATCATCGGTTCGTGGTGGGTGATCGTCGAGCACTCGGCCACCACCACCGGAGCCAGCCCGCCCGTCGCGATCACCGCCGTCACCGGACCCAGCTCGGCGATCATCCGGGTCACCACCCCGTCGACCTGCCCGGCGAAGCCGTAGACGACCCCCGACTGCAGGCACTCCACGGTGTTCTTGCCGATCACCCGCGGCGGCTTGACCAGCTCGACCTTGCGGAGCTGGGCGGCCCGGGCGGCGAGCGCCTCGACCGAGATCTCGATCCCCGGCGCCAGTACGCCACCGAGGAACTCCCCCCGGTCGGAGATCGCGTCGAAGTTGGTCGACGTACCGAAGTCGACCACGATCGCCGGCCCGCCATATAGGTGGAACGCGGCGAGGGTGTTGACGACCCGGTCGCTGCCGACCTCCTTGGGGTTGTCGATGGCGAGCTGCACACCGGTCTTCACCCCCGGCTCGACGATCACCGTCGGCACCCCGGCGTAGTAGCGCGCCAGCATCGTCCGCAGCGTACGCAGCGCCGCCGGCACGGTCGAGCACGCCGCAACCCCGGTGATCTGCACGTTGTCGCCGCTCAGCAGCCCGCGGAAGAGCAGCCCCAGCTCGTCGGCGGTGTTGCGGGCCTCGGTCTTGACCCGCCACGAGTGGATGATCTTCTCGCCCTCGAAGGTGGCGAGGACCGTGTTGGTGTTACCGATGTCGATGCAGAGCAGCACGGTGTCACCGGGTCCCGGCGGGGTCGACGCGCAGGTCGAGTGCGATGTCGACGATCGGCGACGAGTGGGTGAGCCCGCCGACGCTGAGGTAGTCGACGCCGGTCTCGGCGACCTTGCGGGCCACCTCCAGGGTCAGCCCGCCGGTCGCCTCCAGCTCGGCGCGCTCGCCGACCGCCTCGACCACCTCGCGCAGCAGCGCGGGCTCCATGTTGTCGAGCAGCAGGAAGCCGGCCCCAGCATCGACGGCTTCGCGGGCTTCGTCGACGGTCGTCACCTCGACCTGGATCGTCACGTTGGGGTATGTCCGCTGGACCGCCTCGAAAGCCGCCGTGATCGAACCCGCGGCGAGCTTGTGGTTGTCCTTGATCATGGCCACGTCGTAGAGGCCCATCCGCTTGTTGGTGCCCCCACCTGCGCGGACGGCGTACTTCTCCAGCACCCGCAGTCCCGGCGTCGTCTTACGGGTGTCGAGCACCGTCGCCTTCGTCCCGGCCAGCTCGCGAGCCCAGGCCGCCGTGTGGGTGGCGACCCCGGACATCCGCGACAGCAGGTTGAGCGCGGTCCGCTCGCCCATCAGCAGGATCCGGGTCGGCCCGGTCACGGTCGCGAGCACCGCGTCCCGCGTCACCACCGCGCCGTCGTCCACTCCCGCCTCCCAGTGGGTACGCCCACCGCCGCCCTCGTCACAGAGCTGCTCGACGGTCTCGAAGACCGCACGGGCGACCTCCAGACCGGCGATGACCCCGTTGGCCCGGGCGACGATCTCCGCCGTACCGAGTTGGTCGGCCGGGATCGTCGCGGTGCTGGTCACGTCGGTCCACTCCGCGCCCAGGTCCTCCAGCAGCGCGGTCTGAATGATCCGCTCCACCTCGCCGGGCTCCATGCCCCGTGCGGCGAGTGCGCGAGCTGTCTCTTCCCTCATGCGATCGGCTCCCATTTCTCCGTAACGTTCCCGCCGCCGGTGCCCTCCCCGTCGGTTTCGAGCCCCGCCAGCAGGTGGCCCCGCCACGCGTCGCTCGCCTCCGGAAAGTCCTCGCGCCAGTGACAACCGCGGGTCTCCTCGCGAAGTGTCGCTGCGGCGACCAGCGCCGCGGCGACGGTCAGCAGGTTGAGCAGTTCCCACTCGGCGTTGCCCCGGCCGGTGACGGCGATCCCGTCGAGCACCTCCTGGGTCTCGGCGAGCGTCTTGCCGCTCCGCAGCACCCCGGCACCCCGAGTCATCGCCCGCTGCACCGCAGCCCGCCCGTCCGCGACCGCGGCCACACCCTCAAGATCGTCGCAACTCTTCAAGAGTTGGTCCTTCAGCGGCGCTGGGTCGGCCTGGGGCGGCAGGTCCCGGGTGATGTCGGCGGCGATCCGGCGGCTGAAGACGAGCCCCTCCAGCAGCGAATTCGACGCGAGCCGATTCGCACCGTGTACGCCCGTGCACGCCACCTCGCCGCAGGCGTAGAGCCCGGGGATCGAACTCCGCCCGTGCAGATCCGTCCGCACACCGCCGCTCGCGTAGTGCGCCGCCGGTGCCACCGGTATCAGATCGGTCGTCGGATCCACCCCCGCCGCGTGGCAGTAGGCCGTGATCGTCGGGAATCGCCGCGTCACATCGCGGACGTGCCGGGCGTCGAGCCAGACGTGATCCGTCCCGCCGGCGAGCATCGTCCGGTGGATCCCCTTCGCCACCACGTCACGCGGCGCGAGTTCGGCGAGTTCGTGGCGGCCGACCATGAACCGCTGACCGTCATGGTCGAGCAGGAAGGCACCCTCGCCGCGCAGCGCCTCCGAGACGAGCGGCTGCTGCGACATCCCGGAGCTGGCGAGGTAGAGCGAGGTCGGGTGGAACTGCACGAACTCCAGGTCGGTGACGGTCGCACCGGCCCGCAGGGCGAGCGCGACACCGTCGCCGGTGGAGACGACGGGGTTCGTCGTGGCGGCGAAGACCTGGCCCATCCCGCCGGTGGCGAGCACGACGGCCCGGGCGAGGATCGCGCCGACGCCGTCGGGGGTGCCCTCGCCGAGCACGTGCAGGGTGATGCCGCAGGCCCGGCCGTCCGCGTCGGTGAGGAGGTCCAGCACCAGGGCGTGCTCGACGAGGCGGATCCACGGGTCTCGGCGGACAGCGGTGTGGAGCGCGCGCTGGACCTCGGCGCCGGTCGCGTCGCCACCGGCGTGGACGATCCGGTTGGCGTGGTGGCCGCCCTCGCGGGTCAGCATCAACGTGCCGTCGGGGTTGCGATCGAAGCGGGTGCCCCAGCGGATGAGCTCGCGTACGCGACTCGGCCCCTCGGTGACCAGGATGTCCACGGCGGCGGGATCGCAGAGGCCGACTCCCGCGACGAGGGTGTCCTGCGCGTGCGCGGCGGGGGTGTCGAGCGGATCGAGGACGGCCGCTATGCCGCCCTGTGCCCAGCGGGTCGAGCCGTCGTCGATGTTCACCTTGGTCACGACCGTGACGTGCAGACCGGCCTCGCGCAGGTGCAGTGCGGTGGTGAGCCCGGCGATCCCGGAGCCGATGACCACGACATCGGTCGGCTCGGCCCAGCCGGGCTCCGAAGCCGGAAGTCTTAGCGGGAGGTGCATCCCCTCAGTCAACCGTGTCTCAGGCACCCAGCGACCGCTGGGTGCCCAAAAACACTGTCATCACATCGGGAGGCCTTTGGAGCCCGCACCCTTCATGGACTTGGTGACCGTCTTGCGGTCCAGCCACAGCCAGCAGCGGACGGCGTGGTCGCCCTCGTTCCACTCGGCCTGGCTGGGGTAGCTGGTGACGATGCCCGTCCGGTACTTCACGGTCGAGGCGCTGACGTTGGCCCACTTGGCGATGATCTTGTAGCAGGCATCCCACATCGCCTGCTTGTTCTTCAGCGCCGCGTAGGACTTCGCGCCGAAGTAGGAGCCCGCGTACTCCGCGTTGTGCTTCGAGGTGCAGGCGATCGGGGTGAAGCCCGCGCCGCTCTTGTAGTTCTGGCAGCCGATCTTGACACTCGCGTCGGTCTTCAGCGCGTCCTTCAGGCTGGACTTGCGGCTGACGGCGTCGCCGTAGAGGTCGTCGAGCTGCACCACCTCGCAGCGGAACCACCGGGTGCCGCTGATCCACGCCTCGGAGCTAGGCATCGAGACGCCGATCCAGAGCTTGCCGTCCTGCCAGTGGCCGCCGAGGAAGGCGGTCGACTTGGCGTCGCACTCGGCGAGCGCCGCGAGCAGCTCGGGGCCGCCACGGCTGGGGACGTTGCGCACGGACTCGGGGAAGGTCCCGACGTGGACGACCTCGGTCTTGTGCTCGTCGGTGCAGGCGATCGGCAGGTAGTTGCTGCGGTAGATCGTCTCGGTGAACGCGGCGGCCTGGCAGTTGCCCGGCTCCGGCGACCAGCCCGTGGGCGGCTTGATGTCGGTCCACTCGTCGGCGATGGCGGCATCGACGCCCTGCGGCAGGCTCGTGCACCCGCTCATCAAAATTGCTGCGGCACCCGCCATTGCTACCGCCGCGATCCAACGCCGCATGCTGCTGACCTCCCCAGAGCAGCGCCATCCATCGGCGCTGAGCCGCGAGCATACGACACGGGAAGGACAGTCGCCGCCCCACCGAAAAGGCGGATACGAAGAGTGCTCAGCTCGTTACGGCACCGCTGACGAGGTCGCCGACCATGCCCTCGACCGCTTCGGCGGGGTCGGTGCCCAGCTCGATCACGCGGTTTTCGGCATCGACGTGGACGATCCGGGGCTGATAGGTGCGCGCCTGCATCTCGTCCATCTGACCGTATGAGATGAGGATCACCAGGTCGCCGGGGTGCACGAGGTGCGCGGCAGCGCCGTTGATGCCGATCACGGCGGAACCGGCCGCGCCGGGGATGACGTAGGTCTCCAGTCGCGCGCCATTGGTGACATCCACGATCGCGACCTTCTCACCGGGGAGGAGGTCGGCCGCCGCGAGCAGATCCGAGTCGATCGTCACCGATCCGACATAGTGCAGATCGGCCTGGGTGACGGTGGCCCGGTGAATCTTGGACTTGAGCATGGTCCGGAACATCAGTGGTCGTCCTTCAGCGCGATGGCGATGTTGTCGATGAGTCGGGTCGTGCCGAGGCGGGCCGCGATGAGCAGCCGGGCAGGTCCGGAAGCCGGGACCTCGCCGAGGTCCGCGCCACGCAGCACCAGGTAGTCCACGTCGATCCGCGGGTCGAGAGCGGCCTGCGCCGCCGCGAG
This sequence comes from Allocatelliglobosispora scoriae, assembly GCF_014204945.1. Taxonomy (NCBI): domain Bacteria; kingdom Bacillati; phylum Actinomycetota; class Actinomycetes; order Micromonosporales; family Micromonosporaceae; genus Allocatelliglobosispora; species Allocatelliglobosispora scoriae. Next base: position 3,269,012 of record NZ_JACHMN010000002.1, on the reverse strand, counting down.
CACAGCGTCGGCCCGGTGCTCGGCGGCACCGGCCCGCAGCGCGGCCGAGAGCCCCAGGGCGAGCTGCCGCTGGTCATCGTCGAGGTAGCGGTTGCGGCTGGAGAGCGCGAGGCCGTCGGCCTCGCGGACCGTCGGCACGCCGACGATCTCGACGGGCAGGTCCAGGTCGCGCGCCATCGCCCGGATCAGCGTGAGCTGCTGGTAGTCCTTCTCCCCGAAGAGCGCCACGTCGGCCGCGGTGAGCGAGAGCAGTTTGAAGACCACGGTGAGTACGCCGGCGAAGTGCCCCGGCCGCACCGTCCCCTCCAGCTCCGTGCCGAGCTGCCCGGGGTCGACCGTGATCGTCGGCGTGCCCTGCGGGTACATCCCGTCGCGGCTGGGGGTGAAGACGATGTCGACCCCTGCTCGCTCGCAGGCGGCGAGGTCGGACTCGAGGGTGCGCGGATAGCGGTCGAAGTCCTCGGCGGGCCCGAACTGCAGGGGGTTGACGAAGATCGTGGCGATGACGTGGTCGGCCTGTCCGGCCGCCGCACGCAGCAGCTCCTCGTGACCGCTGTGCAGGGCGCCCATCGTCATCACGACGGCGACCCGGCCGGTCAGCTTCTCCCGCGCGGCGCGAAGCTCGGCGGGGGTCTGCAGAACCTTCACGCCTTGGCCCCCTCGCCGACGACGGTCCCGACGGCAGCGGCGCTCTCGGGGTGCCCGGCGAGGACATCGAGCAGCGGCTCGGCGTCGGTGGGGCGCAGCCGGCCGACGGCGATGGCCCGGTCCGCAGTGCGCCGGGCGAGGGCGAGATAGGTCGGCACCGATTCGGGCGCGACCGCGCTGAGGGCGGTGACGTGCTTGGCGACCGTGCCGGCGTCGCCCCGGGAGACGGGTCCGGTCAGCGCGGCGTCACCGAGGTGCAGCGCGTTGCTGAGCGCGGCGGTCAGCAGCGGCGCGAGCACCATCTCGGGGTTGGTCACCCCGGCGTCGCGGAGCCGGTCGGCCGCCTCGTTGACGAGCGTGACCAGGTGGTTGGCGCCGTGGGCGAGCGCTGCGTGATAGAGCGGCCGGTCGGCCTCGGCGATCCACTCGACCTCGCCGCCGAGGTCGCTGACGAGCACGTCGGCGATGGGCGCGAGGTCGATCGGCGCGGTGACGCCGAAGGAGATGCCGTCGGCGAGCCGGTCGAGGTCGGCGGTGCCGCCGGTGAAGGTCATCGCGGGGTGCAGGGCGAGGGGTCGCGCGCCGAGCTCGACGGCGGGCTCCAGGACCGAGAGTCCGTGGGCGCCGGAGGTGTGCGCGACGATCTGGCCGGGGCTGATCGCACCGACTGCGGCGAGACCTGCGACGACGCCCGCGAGGGAGTCGTCGGGGACCGAGATGATCAGCAGGTTCGTCGCGGCGCGGGCCACCTCGTCGGCGGGCAGCAGCTGCGCCATCGGGAGGAGGGTGGCGATGCGGTGCCGGGTCGCTGCCGAGGTGCCGGAGGCGGCGACCACTCGGTGGCCGGCGGCTTGCAGCGCCGAGCCGAGAACGGAGCCGACGCGTCCCGCGCCGATGATGCCGACGGTAAATGTCATGGCCTTGATCCAGTCCGTTGCAGGGGTACCGGTCGAAGGCCAGTATGCGCGCGGGTCCCGGATGCTGGACAAGCCTTTGTGACGATGTCCTCTAAGGGATTAACCGGCGGACAGAATGGGTCTACGCGTCGTAGTCCACGACCAGATTTTCGCTGGTCGGCACGGCCTGGCAGGTCAGGACATAACCGGCCGCGACATCCTCCGGTTCGAGTGCCCAGTTGGTGACCATGTTCACATTTCCTTCAACTACCCGGGCGCGGCAGGTGGAGCAGACGCCGCCCCGGCACGCGAAGGGCAGCTCAGGTCGCACGCGCAGAGCGGCGTCGAGAACCCGCTCGCCGGAGTCCATCGTGAGCGAGGTCGCCCGCCCGTCGAGCTTGATGGTGACGGTGACATCACCGGATTGCGCCGTCGAGGCACTCGGCGCGGACGGTCCGGCCGAGTCGGCGTGGAAGAGCTCGGTGTGCACGATCGCTGCGCCCTCGCGGGAGAGCACCTGCCGGGCTCCCTCGACCATGCCCTGCGGGCCGCAGAGGAACCACTCGTCCACCGGCCCCACCAGCGGGAGGAGCCGCTCGACTCGCTCGGTGTCGAGGCGTCCGTGGAAGAGCTCGATGTCGTGCGCCTCGCGGGAGAGCACGTGGAGCACCTGCAGCCGGTCGGGGTAACGGTCCTTGAGATCGGCGAGTTCGTCGGCGAACATCACGCTCGCCGAGGTGCGGTTGCCGAAGAGCACGGCGAAGGTGCTCCCCTGCTCGATCTCGAGTCCGGCGGCGATGAGGGAGAGGACCGGGGTGATCCCCGACCCGGCCACGATCGCTCCGTAACGCCGGACACGGCCGGGCACGAAGTCGGTGCCGAACCGGCCCAGCGGCGGCATCGCCTCGACGATGTCGCCCGCCTGCAGCTCCATCGCCGCGGCGGAGAAGGCGCCCCCGGGCAGCACCCGGACGCCGATCCGCACCGTCCCGCCGTGCCGCAGCTCACTCGGGGGCGAGCAGAGCGAGTAGGAGCGGCGCAGCTCCGGATCGAAGGTGAGGTGCTGACCCGGCTGGAAGGCGAAGTCGGCGAGGCTCCCGGCCGGGACAGCAAACGTGATCATCAGGGCGTCCGGGCAGAGCCGGTCGACCTCGGTGACCGTGAGCTTGTGGAACTTCATCAGAACGGCCTTATCGCGTCGAACGGCTCGGCGCAGGAGGTGCAGCGCCAGATGGACTGGCAGGCGGTGGAGCCAAAGCGGCTGATCTGCTCGGTGTGGCCGGAGCCGCAGCGCGGGCAGTGCGGTGCGATCTGCAGCAGCACCGTCGAGCCGCGCGGTGCCTGGTGCGGCGGTGCGATGCCCGCGAGCGCCAGCGCGGTACGGCCGGACTCGGTGATCATGTCGGTGCTCCACGGCGGTGAGAGGGTCGTGACGATCTCGGCGTCGGGGTGCCCGGCCTCGGCGAGCGCACCCACGATGTCCTCCCGGATCGCGTCCATCGCCGGGCAGCCCGAATAGGTCGGAGTGATCACGACCCGCACGTGCCCCTGCGCGCCGACGTCGACCGAGCGCAGCACGCCGAGCTCACCGATGGTGATGACCCGCAGCTCCGGGTCGAGCACCGCACCGACCAGCTCCTCCAGCCTGCTCGCCTCGGCGGTCACCATTGCGCCCCCGGGTGCGCGCGGTGCAGCACCTGCATCTCGCCCAGCAGGTAGCTCAGGTGCTCGGTGTGCCGCCCGGCCCGGCCGCCGTCGCGCACCGGGCCGTCGGCCGGTCGCGGCAGCGTCGCCTCGGCGAGCACCGGCTCGATCAGAGCCAGCCAGGCCGCCCGGTCGTCGCAGACCTCCGATGAGTACGCCCAGAGCCCCTCCACCGCAGCCGCCATCCGATCGTGCGACTCGGGTGTCCCGTCGCCCAGCCGGATCGTCCACCGGCTGGCGTGGTCCACGTGGTAGGCCGACTCCTTCGCCACCTTCGCCGCGATCGGTGCGAGCGGTCCGCCCTCGGCGGCGATGGTCCGATAGCGCAGAAGCTGAGCCGACGAGAGGAAGAGCAGCTTGGCGATGGTCCACCCGAAGTCCAGGTCGCCCCGGTAGGGCCCGTTGGGCAGCTCGACCAGCAGGCAGTTGCGGAACTCGTGATCGGCACGCAGGAAGGCGAGCTCGTCCTCGTCGCCGACCTCGGCGAGGAAGAGGCGGGCGGCGCCGAGCTGGTCGAGCGCGATGTTGGCGAGCGCCACGTCCTCCTCCATCGAGGGTGCGCGGGCCGACCACTCGGCGAGCCGCTGCGCCGCGATGAGCGCGTCATCGCCGAGCTGAAGGGCGAGCTCTGTCCCGGTCACAGGTGTGGCGCTCCGTCCGGCACGGCGTAGAACGTGGGGTGGCGGTAGATCTTGTCGGCGGCCGGGTCGAAGAAGGCGTCCTTCTCGTCCGGGCTGGACGCGGTGATCTCGTCGGCGCGGACCACCCAGATCGAGACGCCCTCCTGCCGACGGGTGTAGAGGTCACGCGCATTGCGCAGCGCCATCTCGGCATCGGGTGCGTGCAGGCTGCCGACGTGGGTGTGGGAGAGCCCGCGCCGTGGCCGGACGAAGACTTCGAAGAGGCTCATCGGTCGCTCCCGTCGTGCTTGGCCGCGTAGGCCTCGGCCGCAGCACGGACCCAGGCTCCGTCGGTGTGGGCGCGCCGCCGGTGGGCCATCCTTTCGGCGTTGCAGGGTCCGTCTCCCTTGACCACGCGCATCAGCTCCTCGAAGTCGGGTGAGGTGTAGTCGTGGTGCCCGCGCTCCTCGTTCCAGCGCAGCTCCGGGTCGGGAATTGTGAGCCCCAACACTTCAGCCTGGGGGACGCACATGTCGACGAAGCGCTGCCGCAGCTCGTCGTTGGAGTGCCGCTTGATCTTCCAGGCCATCGACTGGGCGCTGTGGGTGGAGTCGGCGTCGGGCGGGCCGAACATCGCCAGCGACGGGTACCACCAGCGGTTGATCGACTCCTGCGCCATCTCGTGCTGCGCGGCGGTGCCGTTGCTCAGCGTGTAGAGGATCTCGTAGCCCTGGCGCTGGTGGAACGACTCCTCCTTGCAGATGCGGATCATCGCGCGGGCGTAGGGCCCGTAGGAGCAGCGGCAGATCGGCACCTGGTTGACGATCGCGGCGCCGTCGACCAGCCACCCGATCGCACCCATGTCTGCCCAGGTCAGCGTGGGGTAATTGAAGATGGAGCTGTATTTCTGACGGCCCGTGAGCAGCGCGTCGACCAGCTCGTCGCGGCTGATGCCGAGGGTCTCGGCGGCGGCGTAGAGGTAGAGCCCGTGGCCGGCCTCGTCCTGCACCTTGGCGAGCAGGATCGCCTTGCGCTTGAGCGAGGGCGCCCTGGTGATCCAGTTTCCCTCCGGCTGCATCCCGATGATCTCGGAGTGCGCGTGCTGCGCGATCTGGCGGATGAGCCCCTTGCGGTAGGCGTCGGGCATCCAGTCTCGCGGCTCGACCTTCTGGTCGGCGGCGATCACCGCCTCGAAGGTCTCCTCGGCGGTCCGTCCGTCGTCGTGCGCCAGCCGGTTGAGTGCGGCCTCCCGCAGGTCCGCCTCGGCCGCGGCAACCTCGCCGAGCAGTGTGTCAGCCATATTCACAGTGTTACAGCGTCGCGCGGATCCGGCAAGTAGGTGTCACACGGAACCGCAAACCCGGTGTCGATGTCATACAGTTTCTCGCGGCAGACCCCATAAGCCGTTGCTCGATCCCCTCAGTCGACCCCGGAGCCCCCTCATGCCCCGTCGTGCCGCGAAACGGCGTAGCCGTGCGCCGATGATCATCGCTATCACCTCGGTGCTGCTCGGCGTGGGCATGCTCGTACCGGTGGTGTGGAGCAAGCTGTCGGCCAGCTCGCCGAGCCACGCCGGCCAGGGCAGGGACGGGCTGCCCGAGCCGACTCCGGCACCGCCGCCACCCCCGCCGCCGCCCACGCTGAAGGCCGGGCCGACGATCGCGACGCCGACCACCGCGAAGTACTTCGCCTGGGCGCTGATGGACCGCAAGACCGGCGAGATCAACGGCTCGGCCAACTCCGCCACCGGCACCAACTCGACCGAGTCCATGATCAAGGCCTGGATCGTCTCCGACTTCCTCCGGCTCAAGGGCACCAAGGTGCCCACGGCCGCCGAGTTGAAGCTGACCTCCACGGCGATCCGGGACAGCAACGACAACTCCGCCGCCTCGCTCTGGTCCAAGGTCGGCAAGACGAAGTCGATCGCCCGGCTGAACTCGATCTGCGGCATGAACGCGAAGAACTACACCAAAGCGCCCTACGCCGGGTGGTGGTCCTTCACGCAGATCACCGCACAGGACGTCACCCGGATGGGCGACTGCATCATCAGCGGCAAGGCGGCCGGCGAGAAGTGGACCGAGTACGTCCTGACCGAGATGCGCAACGTCCGCGGGCTGGTCACGGCCAATACGTCGAGCGGCAAGACCGGCGGCGGCCACTGGGGCATCATCGACGGACTGCCCGAGAACCTCATCGCCGGGACGAGCATCAAGAACGGCTGGACGATGCTCAACTACGACGCCTCGTGGCACATCAACTGCCTGGCGATCCACGAGGACTGGGTCCTCTCGGTGCAGATGCGCCTGCCGAACAAGAATTTCAAGTCCTGGCTGAAGGGCCTGCAGGCCGGCGCGGCCATCTGCAAGTCGGTGACGATGCAGCTCGTCTACCCGCAGCCCGAGCCGTCACCGTCGCCCAGCGTGTCGCCGAGCGTCCAGCCCAGCCAGCAGCCCTGAGCACCCCTCATCCGCACCCTGAGCATCGGAGCTAGACCGTGACTTACCAGAACCCGGGTCATCGACGGGGCGGCACGGACGAGACCACCGAGATCGCGGTCTTCGCCGAGCCGACCCGTGAGATCGCGATGATCCCCGCTGGGCGTACGGGTGGCTCCCGGCGAGCGGACCCACCCCCGCCGCCCCCGGACAACCGCGGTCGGACAGCCATCATCGTCGGCACGGTGCTGCTGCTCGCCGCGCTGGTCGGGACCGTCGTCTACGCGGCGAGCGGCCCCAGCGGCAACCACGTGCCGACCGACAGCGCCTCCTGGGGCAAGCCGGCCGCGGGCGCGTCGGGCACCAGGAGCGCGGCGCCGTCCAAGCCGCCCGCCTCGCCATCGTCGAGTCCGGCGAAGCCGAGCGGCACCGAGATGGCGAACCTGCTGGTCGGGCCGCATACGGTGAAGATCAACGCGTCGGGCTGGTGGAGCTGGGCGCTGATGGACCTGACCACCGGCGAGATCTACGGCTCGAAGAACATGCACGGGACCAACAAGACCGCCTCGATGATCAAGGCGTGGATCGGTGCCGACTTCCTGCGCCGCGAGGCCGAGGCCGGGCGTACCCCCAGCGATGCCCGGCTGCAAGAGGTCACCATCATGATCCGCGACAGCGACAACACCGCCGCGAGCTCGCTGTTCAGCGCCGTCGGCAAGGCGGCCTCGACGAAGCGCATGATCTCCATCTGCGGCATGAAGGACTCGACCGCCACCGACAACTGGAGCAACACGCTCCTGTCGCCCTATGACACCGCGAAGCTCGGAGCCTGTATCGCCAGCGGCAAGGCGGCCGGCGACAAGTGGACGAAGTGGCTGATCAGCGAGATGCAGAAGGTACGCGGCCAGGGCAACTTCGGCATCCGCAAGGCGTTCGAGGCCTCGGTCCAGTCGAAGATCGCCATCAAGAACGGCTGGGTGGACCGCCAGGCCACTCAGGAGTACACCGTCAACTGCCTGGCCATCGGCGATGGCTGGGCCATGGGCGTGGAAACCCGCTACCCCATCGCCCTAGGCATGTCCTACGGTGCCGACATCTGCAAGCAGGTAGCAGCACAGCTAAAAAACTGACCCAAAATTCGCGTTGATCAAGGGAAGACTCACCATGTCGGGTGTCCGAAATGCGGCGAGTCTTCCCTTGATCAACGGGAATTTCAGTGCCTCACCGCCCGGTAGACCGCTGTGACGTATGGGAGGTCGAAAGCGGTACGGCCGGCCAGGTCCGGGTGGGTGGCGCAGAGGGCGGCCACGTCGTCCAGCATCTCCTGCCGCCTCGCCTCGTCGGCCACAAGGTAATACGACCTCGACGCGATCAGGTCGGCCAATCCCTGCGGGGTCTGCGGGACGGCGTGGCGGAACTCCGCCTTGACCACCGGACCGAAGAGATCGCCGAAGGTCATCGTCCGGTCGAGTTCGTGGCGGCGTTCGAAGGAGCCCCGATAGCTGCGCATGATCGCGGCCAGCTTCATGGTCCAGTCTTCGGTCGTGTCCCGGTCGTTCCAGATCGGCGCGAAGACGCCGCCGGGGCGCAGCACGCGGGCGACCTCCGGATGCGCGCGTTCCGGCACGAACCAGTGGTACGCCGTCCCGGCCACCACGGCGTCGACGCTCCCGTCGGGCAGCGGGATCTCCTCCGCGGATCCGGCGAGCGCGGTGACACCCGGCGTGGCGGCCGCCAGCGCCGCCCGCATGCCCGCGTCGGGCTCGACGGGGATCACCTCATGTCCCGCCGCGAGCAGGACCCGGGTCAGCAGCCCTGTACCGGCGCCGAGGTCGACGACCCGCAGCGGACCGGCACCCAGCGGCGCAAACGTCCACGTCAGCGCCTCAGCGGGGTAGGTGGGCCGGGCCCGGTCGTAGAGCGAGGCAGCGGCACCGAAGGCGAGGCGATGTTCGTCGCTGGTCATGGGCGACACGATACCGACCGACCGCGGCAAGGTGATCAAGGTGCATCGGTAGGCTGATGCGACCGCATCCGACGTCCTCACTACGCCCGCAGGAGCATTCCGCCATGTCCGATCAGCCCGGCCTCGAACCCGTTGAAGACCTTCCGGAGCAGATGCGGATCCGCCGGGGCAAGCGCGAGGCGCTGCTCGAGTCGGGCGTCGACGCGTACCCCCTGGGTTATCCGCGGACTGCGACCCTCGCCGAGCTGCGCGCGCGACACGCCGATCTCGGCATCGATGTGCAGACGGGCGAGGTCGCGGCGGTGACCGGCCGCGTGATCTTCATCCGCAACACCGGCAAGCTCTGCTTCGCGACGCTGCAGGACGGCGACGGTACCCAGCTGCAGGCGATGCTCTCTCTCGACAAGGTCGGCGAGGAGCGGCTCGCCGACTGGAAGCGGCTCGTCGACCTCGGTGACCAGGTCGGCATCAGCGGCGAGGTGATCACGTCCCGGCGTGGCGAGCTGAGCGTGCTCGCCGACGACTGGGCGATGACGGCGAAGGCGCTGCGCCCGCTTCCGGTGGCGCACAAGCCGATGTCGGAAGAGGCGCGAGTGCGCCAGCGCTATGTCGACCTCATCATGCGGCCACAGGCGCGCGACATGGTGCGAACGAGAGCCGCGGCAGTGCGTTCGCTTCGTGACTCTTTTCACCACCGGGGCTATGTCGAGGTGGAGACCCCGATGCTGCAATTGCTGCACGGTGGTGCTGCGGCCAGGCCTTTCGTGACGCACGCCAATGCACTCGACATCGACCTCTATCTGCGCATCGCGCCGGAGCTCTATCTCAAGCGTTGTGTGGTAGGAGGTATCGACAAGGTCTTCGAGATCAACCGCAACTTCCGCAACGAGGGGATCGATTCCTCGCACTCGCCCGAGTTCGCGATGCTGGAGTTCTACGAGGCCTACGGCGACTACAATTCGATGGCTACGCTGCTACGGGAGCTGATTCAAGAGGCGGCCTTCGCCGTGGCGGGTTCGCATGTCGTCACCCACGCCGACGGCTCGGAATTCGATCTGGGTGGCGAATGGCCTTCGATCACCCTCTACGGTGCCATCTCGGAAGCGCTCGGCGAAGAGGTGACCGTGCGGACTCCCTATGCCGCGCTGGTGCGCTTCGCGGAGAAGATCGGCCTGGGTGTCGACCCTAAGTGGGGCCCGGGCAAGCTCGCCGAGGAGCTCTTCGAGGAACTCGTCGTGGCTTCTCTTCAGCAGCCGACTTTCGTGAAGGACTATCCCGAGGAGACGAGCCCGCTGACGCGGGCGCACCGCAGCGAGCCGGGTCTTACCGAAAAGTGGGATCTTTACGTGCGGGGATTCGAACTCGGCACCGGGTATTCGGAGTTGGTTGACCCAGTTATTCAACGTGAGCGTTTCGAGTCACAGGCGAAGCTCGCGGCGAAGGGAGACGCCGAGGCCATGCCCCTTGACGAGGATTACCTGCGCGCGATGGAATATGGTCTGCCGCCCTCCGGCGGGGTGGGTATGGGGATCGACCGACTGCTCATGGCGCTCACCGGACTAGGAATTCGCGAGACAATCCTCTTCCCACTGGTCCGGCCAGAATAAGACGCGCTATCCTCATCGCGAATAGCGTCGACCTGCCGGTGCGGAATCTGGCGGGTCGGCGGCTTCTTCGAAGATGGAGGAATGGCTCATGGCACGGCACGAGATCGTCGTCTACAAGGATGACCTCGACGGATCCGAAGAGGGCGTAAAGGTAGTCAAGTTCGGCATCGACGGCATCACCTACGAGATCGATCTGGGCCCCGCCAACCACACCAAGCTGCGGGAACTTCTGGCGCCCTACGTGGCGGTGGCGACGAAGGTGGATCGTGCGACCACCGGCCGCCGCCCCGCCCGGGTGACGACGGTTCGCCGCACCGGCGCCCTCGCGGAGCAGAAGGAGTTCAACTCCCGCGTGCGCAAGTGGGCGTCGGCCAACGGACACCAGGTCAAGGAGCGTGGCCGGGTGCCCGAGAAGATCATCACGGCCTACACGAAGTCGGGCGGTAAGTAAGTCGTCATTTCGCTCTGCGCGTACAAGCGTGCCTCACCGGAACACCTCGGTGTTGAGTGAGGTTGGCTCAAATGGCGTCGTCGACGGCGGCCAGCGGGGGCAATGTCCCGTTCTGGCCGCTTTGTCGTCAACGTAGGGTGACCCGAAGTTACATGACGGTGACCGTACCGATGGATTGCGCACCCCGGCTATGTCGGGGTTCGGCGATAGAGTGATGGGAAAGCCGCAGATGCTTAGTCGGCGGACCAGCGGCAGAAGTGAGGAGCTCGGAGATGTTTGAGCGGTTCACCGACCGGGCGCGTCGGGTGGTCGTCCTGGCCCAAGAAGAGGCCCGGATGCTCAACCACAACTACATCGGAACCGAGCACATCCTGCTCGGGTTGATCCACGAGGGCGAGGGTGTCGCCGCGAAGGCCCTGGAGAGCTTGGGGATCTCGCTGGAGGGCGTCCGCCAGCAGGTCGAAGAGATCATCGGGCAGGGCCAGCAGGCGCCGAGCGGGCACATCCCGTTCACCCCTCGCGCCAAGAAGGTGCTGGAGCTGTCGCTTCGCGAGGCACTGCAACTCGGCCACAACTACATCGGCACCGAGCACATCCTGCTCGGCCTCATCCGCGAGGGTGAGGGCGTGGCGGCGCAGGTGCTCGTCAAGCTCGGAGCGGACCTCAACCGGGTCCGCCAGCAAGTCATTCAGCTTCTCTCCGGTTACCAGGGTGGCAAGGAGCCAGCCGGCGCCGGCACCGGGGCACCGGGCGAGACCGCCCCCTCCACCAGCCTCGTGCTGGACCAGTTCGGTCGCAATCTGACCCAGTCGGCGCGGGAGGGCAAGCTCGACCCCGTGATCGGCCGGGAAAAAGAGATCGAGCGGGTCATGCAGGTTCTCTCCCGCCGGACCAAGAACAACCCGGTGCTCATCGGCGAGCCGGGCGTCGGCAAGACGACCGTCGTCGAGGGCCTGGCCCAGAAGATCATCAAGGGCGAGGTGCCCGAGACGCTCAAGGACAAGCAGCTCTACACGCTTGACCTGGGTGCCCTGGTCGCCGGCTCCCGCTACCGCGGTGACTTCGAGGAGCGCCTGAAGAAGGTTCTCAAGGAGATCCGCACGCGCGGCGACATCATCCTGTTCATCGACGAGATCCACACGCTCGTCGGTGCGGGTGCGGCCGAGGGCGCGATCGACGCCGCCAGCATCCTCAAGCCGATGCTGGCCCGTGGTGAGCTCCAGACCATCGGCGCCACCACGCTCGACGAGTACCGCAAGCACCTCGAGAAGGACGCAGCCCTCGAGCGGCGCTTCCAGCCGATCCAGGTCGGCGAGCCGTCGGTGGCGCACACCATCGAGATGCTGAAGGGTCTGCGCGACCGCTACGAGGCGCACCACCGGGTGACCATCACCGACGCCGCCCTCGTCGCTGCGGCCAACCTGGCCGATCGCTACATCTCCGACCGGTTCCTGCCGGACAAGGCGATCGACCTGATCGACGAGGCCGGCGCCCGGATGCGCATCCGCCGGATGACCGCACCGCCAGACCTCCGCGACTTCGACGAGAAGATCGCTCAGGTCCGGCGGGACAAGGAGTCCGCGATAGACGCGCAGGACTTCGAGCGGGCCGCGCAGCTGCGCGACAAGGAGAAGACCCTCCTCACGCAGAAGGCTCAGCGGGAGAAGGAGTGGAAGGCGGGCGACCTCGACGTCGTCAGTGAGGTCGACGACGAGCAGATCGCCGAGGTCCTCGCCAACTGGACCGGCATCCCGGTCTACAAGCTGACCGAGGAGGAGACGGCTCGGCTGCTCCGCATGGAGGACGAGCTGCACAAGCGGGTCGTCGGCCAGGAGGACGCGGTCAAGGCGGTCTCCAAGGCGATCCGCCGGACCCGGGCGGGTCTCAAGGACCCGAAGCGCCCGGCCGGCTCGTTCATCTTCGCCGGCCCCTCGGGCGTCGGTAAGACCGAGCTCTCCAAGGCGCTCGCCGAGTTCCTCTTCGGCAGCGAGGACGCGCTGATCCAGCTCGACATGTCGGAGTTCCACGACCGCTACACGGTCTCCCGGCTCGTCGGTGCCCCTCCCGGCTACGTCGGCTACGACGAGGGCGGGCAGCTCACGGAGAAGGTGCGGCGTCGGCCGTTCTCGGTGGTCCTCTTCGACGAGATCGAGAAGGCTCACCCGGACGTCTTCAACACGCTGCTCCAGATCCTGGAGGACGGTCGCCTCACGGACGGCCAGGGCCGCATCGTGGACTTCAAGAACACGGTGATCATCCTGACCACCAACCTGGGCACCCGTGACGTGGCCAAGGCGGTGTCGCTCGGCTTCCAGAGCAGCAACGACCTGGACTCCAACTACGAGCGGATGAAGCAGAAGGTCAACGACGAGCTCAAGCAGCACTTCCGGCCTGAGTTCCTCAACCGCATCGACGACACCATCGTCTTCCACCAGCTGGCCGAGACCAACATCCTGTCGATCGTGGACATCATGATCAAGCGGATCGAGACTCAGCTTCGCAACAAGGACATGACGCTGGAGCTGACCGACAACTCCAAGAAGTGGCTGGCGAAGAAGGGCTGGGACCCGGTCATGGGTGCCCGTCCGCTCCGCCGGACGATCCAGCGTGAGATCGAGGACTCGCTCTCCGAGCGGATCCTGTTCAACGAGATCAAGGCTGGCCAGCTCATCGTGGTCGATGTCGAGGGTGACCCCGCCGACATCGACAACTCGAAGCTGATCTTCACGGGCAGCAACCGTCCCGCACCCGCGGTGGTCGAGACTCCGGCTGAGCCGGAGAGCCCGCCCGCCGAGGTCGCGGCAGCGTAAGCAAGGCACAAAGGAGGGCGGACCCTGGTGGGTCCGCCCTCCTTGTGCTTCGCGAGGTTAGGAAGCGCCGAGGATGTAGTCCTCCAGCAGCGCCGGCTGCACACCGGACTTCTTCATCGCCTTGAGCGCGCCGACGAAGTCGTCGGCGAACGCCGGTCGGAAATGCATCAGCAGGATGTGCCCGGGCTTCACCAGGTGCGGGCTCGACTGGTAGCGCACGATGCCCTTGTCGACCGTCTCGCGCCAGTGCAGCACGGCGATCTGGCCGCAGTCCCGAGCCGCCTTGAGGGTGGTCTGGTCGAAGTTGCCGAAGGGCGGTCGGAAGAGCTTCGGCCGCCGCCCGAAGAGGTTGCCCAGCTTGTCGGCGGCGCCGCAGATCTCGGCCTTCTGTGCCGCGTAGGACAGGCCCCGCAGCGACTTGTGCGAGATCGTGTGGTTCTCGATCACCGCCCCGGCCTCCTGCAGCTTCTTGAAGTACGCCACCTTGTTCTTCACGAAGTTGTAGGTGAGGAAGAGGGTGACCTTGACACCGGACGCCTGCAGCAGCGGCAGGGCCGCCGGGTGCTCCAGGGCGCCGTCGTCGATCGTGAGGAAGGCGACCTTGTCCGTCGTCGGCACCTGGTACCACAGCGGCGACTTGTCACCCGCCGAGACGTCGATCGCGGTCGGCGGCGGCGCCGCGTCGAAGGTGGGCAGCTGACTGATGTAGAGGTCGATGCCCTTCACCGTGGAGCCCTTCGTCGGGCCGGCGCTCGCCGATGGTGACGCGGAGGCGCTCGGCGTGGCGGACTCCGTCGGGGCCGGGTTGGGCGTCGGCAGGCCGCTGGGCAACGCGAACGTCGGGTCCTTGTCCGACTGGGTGCCACACGCCGCGAGCAGCAGCATCGGCAGGACCAGGACGAGGGCGAGGTGCCGCCGGAGGCCACGGCGGTGTGGGGGTGTGGTCACCCGCGAAGCGTATTGCGGAATTTATGCGCTGTCATCGAGTCAACGTTGAGGGAATCCCGACGGCAGGGTGTAGTGGCTCACGCCGTGCCTCGTCACGAGGCCGTCGGCGAGCAGGCTCGCCAGTGCGCGTTCCCGCTGCTCGGGCAGGTGCCACAGCACATCGACCCGGGACGCGGGCACCGGATCGGGGACCGCCCGCAGCTCGGCGAGGATCAGTCCCCGCACATAACGATCGGTCCCCTCGTATTTCTGCGTCCGTCGGCGAGGCGCCTGCTCGTCCACGGGGGATCCCGCCGCCCGCCACGCGCAGACCCCGGCGATCGGGCAGTCGCCGCAGCGCGGGTTGCGGGCGACACAGGTGACCGCGCCGAGCTCCATCAGTGCAGCGCTGAGCTTCGCCGCATCGGCGATCTCGGTCGGCAGGAGCGCCTCCACGATCGCCATGTCGGCCGGGGTGGTCGCCGGGCCGGGCTCCGCCACCCCGGTCACGGCGCGGGCGGCGACCCGGCGGACGTTCACGTCGACGACGGGGTGCCGCTGTCCGAATGCGAAGGCGAGCACTGCTCTCGCCGTGTAGTCGCCGACGCCGGGGAGCGCGAGGAGCTGGTCCAGCCGCTGCGGCACGACGCCACCGTGGCGCTCCACGAGTGCCTGAGCACACGCGTGCAGGCGCATCGCCCGTCGCGGGTAGCCCAACCGTCCCCAGGCCCGGATCGCGTCGCCTGCGCTCGACGCGGCCAGGTCCGCCGGGGTGGGCCAGCGCTCGACCCACTCGTGCCAGACCGGGAGCACCCGGTGCACCGGTGTCTGCTGGAGCATGACCTCGCTGATCAGGATCGGCCAGGGGCCCGCATCCGGGTGCCGCCAGGGAAGGTCTCGCGCCTCGCGGGCGTACCAGTCAAGGAGAAGCGTGCCCAAGTCCACCCGGTAACCTTCCCAGACATGACCGAGCTCGCGGTAACCGTCATCGGACACGACCGTCCCGGGATCGTCGCGGAGGTGACCGGCGCGCTCGCCGCGCTCGGCGCGAACCTCACCGACTCGACGATGACCCGGCTGCGCGGCCACTTCGCGATGACGCTGATCTGCGCGGGAGATCTGGCGTCCGCGGAGGTCGAGGCCGCGCTCCGCCCGCTCACCGCCGACGGCCGGCTCCTCGCGGAGGTACGCGACATCGCGCCCGACGCGGACCCCGCCCCCACCGGCGAGCCCTACCTGCTGAGCGTGCACGGCGCGGACCGGCTGGGCATCGTGGCGGCCGTGACGCGGGTGGTGGCCGAGACCGGCGGCAACATCACCGATCTGTCGACGAGACTCGTCGGCCCGCTCTACGTCCTCGTCGCCGAGGTGGAGCTGGGCCCGAGCCTGGCCGACGGTCTGAAGGAGCGGCTCGCCGAGGTGGGTGTGACCCTCGGTGTCGACGTGTCGCTCCGCCGCGCCGAGGCTGATCTGCTGTGACCGGGCCGATCGAGGGCTGGGCGGGTCCGGCGTCCCTGGGGGAGGGGAGCGTGCTGACCGTGGTCGGTGCTCCCCATCCGGTCCTGGCCCGGCTGGGCGACCCGGTCGATCCGACCGACCCGGCAGTGATCCGGCTCGCCGCCGACCTCTTCGCCACGATGGCGGTCTCGCCGGGCTGTGTCGGGCTCGCCGCGCCGCAGGTAGGCGTCTCGGCGCAGCTCTTCGTGGTGGATGTGGGCGCGCATCCCAAGACCGCCACGCTGCACGGCTCGTTCGCCCTCTGCAACGCCACCGTGGTCGAGGCGTCGAGGTGGCGCCCGGGCCGCGAAGGCTGCATGTCGGTGCCCGACCTCACGGGGGACGTGAAAAGGGCGTCCAGAGTGGTCGTGACGGGTCAGCTGCCGGGGTCGGGACAGTCGGTGACCATCACCACCGACGCCTTCGAGGCGAGGGCTCTGCAGCACGAGATCGACCACTGCTCGGGCAAGCTGTTCCTGGACCGGGTGAGCAGTGCTCATGCGATCTACCAGCGGAAGGTTTACTTGTAGCCGTGTCGCGGCTTTGTGTTCTGGCATATGGCGGTTAGCGTGTGCGCATTATGAGACTCACGGTGGGACCTCTGCCGTCGTCCGTCTACTGGCGACGTCGTGCGGTCGTGCTCGGCACGGCCCTCTTCGCGGTCCTGCTCGTCTTCTACTCCTGCAGCGGGTCCACCAAGTCCGACGCGTCGGGTAATCCGACCCAGGGCCCGCCCAAGGCGACGGTGACGGGCATCATTTCGACGGCTGCCGCCGTCTCGCCGTCTCCTCAACCGTCCGAACAGGTCGCACCGTCGCCGAGCGTCGCGCCGAGCACGGTGACGAGTTCAGCACCGGTCGTCGGCGGCGATCCGAAGCTCTGCGGCGACGAGGAGCTGGGTGTCACGGCGAAGGCCTCGCCCGCGAGCACCGCCAAGGGCGGCACCACGATCCTCTACCTCTACGTGAAAAACATCGGCAGCCGCACCTGCACCCGTGACATCGGCCCGGACCTGCAGGAGCTGTGGATCGTCAAGGGCACCGAGCGGGTGTGGTCGTCCGACGACTGCGACGCACCCCGGGGCACCAACCTGAAGAGCTTCAACCAGGGCTTGGAGATGTCGTTCAACGTCGCGTGGAACGGCCGCTACAGCACGACGTGCACGAAGACGTCGCCGAAGCACGCGGGTGGCGACGTCGCGGTGGCGGGCAACACCTACCGCCTCTACGCCCGGGTCGGCACCAAGATCAGCGCCCCGGTGAAAATCACCATCAGGTAGATCAGACGTAGCGTTCGAGGATCGAGGCCTCGGCCAGCCGGGAGAGGCCCTCACGCACGCCTCTGGCGCGGGCGTCGCCGACCCCGTCCACCGCCTGTAAGTCCTCCACCGTCGCGCCGAGGAGGCGCTGAAGGCTGCCGAAGTGGTCGACGAGACGGTCGACGACCGTGCCGGGCAGCCGGGGCACCTTCGCCAGCAGCCGGAAGCCGCGCGGGCTGACGGCGGCGTCGAGCGCGTCGGCGGAGCTCGGGTACCCCATCGCCTTCGCGACCGCGACCAGGTCGATCAGGTCGTTGGCGGTGAGCAGGTCGAGCTCGACCAGGGCTTCGTCGGCGGTGCGGGCCTTGCGCCCGAGGGGCAGGTAGTCGCGGATGACGAGGGTGCGGTCCGAGTCGACCCCGGCCATCAGCTCGTCGAGCTGCAGCGAGAGCAGCCGCCCGTCGGTGCCGAGCTCCACCACGTAGCCCGCGATCTCGTCCGAGATCCGCCGGACCATCTCCAGCCGCTGCACGACCGAGACCGCGTCGCGGACCGTGACGAGGTCCTCGATCTCCAGCGCGGACAGGGTGCCGCTCACCTCGTCGAGGCGCAGCTTGTAGCGCTCCAGCGTGGCGAGGGCCTGGTTGGCCTTGGAGAGGATCGAGGCCGAGTCGTCGAGCACGTGCCGCTGCCCGCTGACGTAGAGCGACACTATCCGCATCGACTGGCTCACCGAGATCACCGGGTAGCCGCTCTGCCGGGCGACCCGCTCGGCGGTGCGGTGCCGGGTGCCGGACTCGTTGGTCGGCACCGAGGGGTCCGGCATCAGATGCACGGCCGCACGGACGATCCGGGTGCCGTCGGTGGAGAGCACGACGGCGCCGTCCATCTTGCAGAGCTCGCGGAGGCTGGTCGCGGTGAACTCGACATCCAGCGGGAACCCGCCGGTGCAGAGTGACTCGACCACCTTGTCGTTGCCCAGCACGATCAGGGCGCCGGTGCGGCCGCGCAGGATGCGCTCAAGGCTGTCCCGAAGCGACGTGCCCGGGGCGACCCTGGCCAGCGTCGCGCGCAGCGGGTCGCCTGCGGTGGCGCTCCAGCTTGGCTCACGTTCGGTCGGCACGGGATCAGTCTAAGGTCTTACGCTGCGGAGACCCGGGCGGCCCATTGCAGAGCGGATTGCAGATCGTCGACCTCGTGGACTTCCATGCCCTTCGGCGCTGTCGTGCCGCTCGCCTCCGGGCCGCAACCCGTCGGGACCAGCGCAAACGTGAAGCCGATCCGGGCGGCCTCGGCGATCCGGCGGGGAACGGCGCCCACCCGGCGCACCTCGCCGGTGAGGCCGACCTCGCCGATCGCCACCAGCCGGCCGGTGATCGCCAGATTGAGCCCGGCACTCGCCACCGCGAGCGCCACGGCGAGATCGGCGGCCGGTTCGACGACCCTGATCCCGCCGACCGTCGCCGCGAAGACCTCCTTGTCGTGCAGGTGCAGGCTCTGGATGCGGCGCTGCAGGACGGCGAGGACCATGGCGAGCCGCGACGAGTCGAGCCCCGAGACCGTCCGTCGCGGCGAGCCCGGCACCTGGGCGCCGATCAGCGACTGCACCTCGGTCACGAGGGCGCGGCGCCCCTCCATCGCGACCGTGCAGCAGGTCCCGGGCACGGGCTGGGCATAGCGGGTGAGGAAGAGGCCCGACGGGTCGGGCAGGGAGGTGATGCCGCCCTCGTGCATCTCGAAGCAGCCGACCTCGTCGGCGGCGCCGAAGCGGTTCTTCAGACCGCGGACGAGCCGCAGCGACGAGTGCTTGTCGCCCTCGAAGTGCAGCACGACGTCGACCAGGTGCTCCAGCACCCGGGGGCCGGCCACGTTGCCGTCCTTGGTGACGTGGCCCACCAGGATCGTGGCGATGTTGCGCTCCTTGGCGATGGCGACGAGCGCGGCGGTCACCGCCCGGACCTGGGTCACCCCGCCCGGCACGCCCTCGGCGCCCGGCATCGCGATCGTCTGGATGCTGTCGAGCACGAGCAGGCCCGGCTTGACCGCGTCGAGGTGCCCGATCACCGCGCCCAGGTCGGTCTCGGCGGCGAGATAGAGGCGCTCGTGCAGCGTGTTCATCCGCTCCGCGCGCAGGCGGACCTGGCTCACCGACTCCTCGCCGCTGACGACGAGCGCGTGGGAGCCGGAACCGGCGGCCCACTGCTGGGCGACATCGAGGAGCAGGGTCGACTTGCCGACGCCGGGCTCACCGGCGAGCAGGACCACGGCGCCGGGGACGATGCCGCCGCCGAGCACACGGTCCAACTCGCTGACACCGGTCGCGACGGCTCGCGCGGGCGCGGCGCTGATCTGCGCGATGGGCCGGGCCGGCTCGCTGGGCTGGCGCGGGGCCACGTTGCGCATCGTGCCGAGCGCCGGGCCCATCGTGGACTCCACGATCGAGCCCCACTCGCCGCACTCCGAGCAGCGCCCGAGCCACTTGGGCGGCTGGAATCCGCAGGCGTCGCACTCGTATGCCGGGCGGGCGGCCTTCGCCGTCGCCTTGGTCGCTCTTGCCGGTCCAACGGTCACGGCTCGACCCTACTGAACGCGTACGACGCCCGGCGACGAGAACGGCCGGGGTCGCGTCGACCCCGGCCGTTTTGATGCTTATCGCGCTGCTACTCGTGCTCGATGCCCTCGATCGGCGTACGCGGCAGCGGCGAGAGCGGGCTGCCGACGGGCGCCTCGGCGTCGAAGGAGACGCCGTTGGAGAACGTGAAGGTCAGCTGCGCGGACGCACCCGGCACCAGCTCCTCGGTCAGACCGTTGATCTGCGCGAAGGCACCGGCTGCCTTGGAGAGCACCACGTAGCCGTTCGCCGGGATGGTCACCTTGGCGGGCTTGCCGGCGGGTGCCGAACTCGCAGCGGCCGTCGGGCTCGCGGAAGCGCTCACCGAGGCACTCGGCGCGGCCGGGCTCGCCGACGCACTCGCGTTCACCGACGCGCTGGCGCTCGGCGCGGCGCTGGCGCCGGCGGAAGCGCTGGGCGACGGGGTAATGGTCGTCACAGCGCCACCGACGATCGTCACCGCTGACCCGCTGGTCGATTTGATCTCGACGTCGACCGGCTTCGCCGTCTCGTTGAAGATCCACAATGCCAGCGGTGCGCTCGCGCCCTTGGCGTAGGGCTTGGCGCCGCTGTAGTCCACCGTGATGTTGCGGACGCCGACGCTGCCACCGCCCGCCACCGGTGCCGTGAGGCTGAAACCGGGCACGGCTGCGACCTGGTCGGAAGTCTGTGTCACCTGGCCGGCACCGCAGGCCGAGACTGCTACGGCGGCGGCTGCGGCCAGCCCTGCGAGCACGATCGCCCGACCGGTCCCCCTGATCACGCGCGTCACGTCGGTCCTCCCTGAGACCACATGGGCTCGACTGAGCCCCAACTGCCGCGATCAGCGTAGTGTCCGAAGATCGGCGCCTGGCAGCGACCCGCTGAGTTCAGATGATCGCCGCCGCTGCGAGCAGGACTAGCAGGGCCGCGAGGGCTCTGGACCGCTCCGGACCGAGCCGGTGCGGCAGTCCCCGGATGCCGGTCGCCGCGTCGTCGGCGAGGTCCGGCTGCACGTTCAGCAGGTGTGCCGCGCCGCCGAAGAGCGCTCCGGCCACGATGAGCGGGACCGGCAGCGGCACGGGGACCGCGAGCACGATGAAGGCCGGCAGCGCGCCGAACGAGACGAGGTAGGGGACGATCGACGCGGCGGTCGACTTCAGCGGCCAGTTGTAGAGGTGGCCGCCGACCAGCCCGGCGGTCACGACCAGCCCGGCCGTGAGGCCTGCACTCAAACCCATCCCGATCGTCACGGCCGCGGCGATCGCGCTCGCCACCGCGACGGTACGCCGCCCGCCCGCCCACTCCGCCGCCAGCGGTTTGTCGTCGCGCCCGGAGTGGCGGTCCCGACCGGCGTCGATCGCGTCGTTGGCCCACCCGATGGAGAGCTGGCTCATCCCGATGGTGCCCGCGACGAGCGCCACTCCCCCGGCGCTGTGCCCGGCGATGACGGCGATGAGCGCGGTGAGGGCGGTGACGGCGACGACCGGCTCCGGATGGCAGCAGCGCATGAGTCGACCCAGCCAGGACCCGATACGGGCCGGCGACACCGTCACGTCGTTACCTCGAGATCGTCGAGCTGGGTGAGACCGTCGGGCTGACGCTAGCGGACGTGAAGGACTCGTCGACAGGGGTGGAGGGTGCGGGGGCGGGCTGGCTCAGGCCGGGCCAGGTGACGATGATCAGGCCGAGAACGGTGATCAGGACGGCGATGCCGAGGACGATGAGCGGCAGCGCGAGCGAGGGTTCCTCGGGGTCGTCGAGCTTGTCGGGCATCCGCAGCCGTCGGCGCCAGGTGAGCAACCGTGCTGCTCGCCGTGCTCGTCGATTCTCTCGGCGCAGCTCCCGGCGGATGATCTCCGCCTCCGCGTCGAGCTCTGCCGGGTCATCGGGGATCACGACCTCGCCCCACTCGGGAGGGAGGTCGGGAAGCCCGAACCCCTGCGTGCCCATCGCCGGACTCCTGCCGTGCGAGCGCTTCCACAGCGCGCCCTGACCTTCAGTCTGCCCTTCTCTGCGGCCGGGCACCAGTCTCTCAGCCGGTTCTGATTGGCTCCGGGGGCACAGACCTGAATGGGACGTACGGTGTTCGTGCGACCACGAAAGGTAGTCGCGGCATGTCATCGCGCGGGTGTCAAGGGGACGAAGCGCCCATCACATGGCCTGTGAGCTGCGCTAACGAAGCCACACGGGATGGGACATCTGTGGAGGTCCGTGTTACCCTAGACACAGCGAAAGGGGTTTCGTACCTATGGTTTTCAGTGTCGGCGAGACCGTTGTCTACCCCCACCACGGGGCCGCACTCATCGAGGCTATCGAGTCCCGAATCGTCAAGGGTGAGGAAAAGCAGTACCTCGTCCTACGTGTCGCCCAAGGCGACCTGACGGTGCGGGTGCCCGCTGAGAACGCCGAGATCGTCGGCGTGCGCGAAGTTGTCGGAGAGGAAGGCCTGACGAAGGTCTTCGACGTTCTCCGCGCTCCGCACACCGAAGAGCCGACCAACTGGTCGCGGCGCTACAAGGCCAACCTCGAGAAGCTGGCCTCCGGCAATCCCCTCAAGGTCGCCGAGGTCGTGCGTGACCTCTGGCGGCGCGAGCGCGAGCGTGGCCTCTCTGCGGGAGAGAAGCGCATGCTTGCAAAGGCTCGTGACATCCTCGTCGGCGAGGTTGCGCTTGCTGAGCGCAGCACCAAGGACGAGGCTGAAATGCTGCTCGACAAGGTGCTGCACGAGGCCTGAGCCCTTCCTTCCAGCTACACGTTCAGTTGATTCAACGTGAGGACCGCGACGTGACTGCGCAGAGAAATCCGCGCGGTGACGTCGCGGTCCTTGTTCCTGCTGCGGGCCTCGGCCTGCGACTCGGACCGGGTGCACCCAAGGCACTGCGAGAGCTCGCGGGCGAGTCGTTGCTCGTGCACGCGCTTCGACGCCTCGGTGCCGCCGACTCGGTCGGTCTCATCGTCGTCGCGGCGCCGCCGGGTGGTGAGGCCTCGGTCGCGGCGCTGCTCGCCCAGTCGTTCGACGTGCCGGGCGGTGGTCTCGCCGCGCACGTCCAGGCGGTTCCCCCGCACTGGGTCGTCGGTGGCGAGAGCACTGCTCCAGCCATCATCGTCGTGGGCGGCGGTGTCAGTCGGCAGGAGTCCGTCGCCAACGCGCTCGCCGTCGTGCCGGCCGAATTCGAGATCATCCTGGTGCACGACGCCGCTCGGGCGCTGACGCCGCCCGCGCTCGTCGACGCCGTCGCCGCGGCGGTCCGCGGTGGCCACGATGCGGTCATCCCGGTGCTGCCGGTCGTCGACACGATCAAGCGGGTCACCCCCGGCGAGGCCGTGGTGGCGACGGTCGACCGCGCCGAGCTGCGCGCCGTCCAGACGCCGCAGGGTTTCCGCCGCTCGGTGCTGGTCAAGGCTCATCAGGACGCCACCGACCAGCACACCGACGACGCGGGGATGGTCGAGCGGATGGGCCTGCCGGTCCAGTGTGTGCCGGGCTCCGAGCTGGCCCTTAAGATCACCAGACCGATCGACATGATCATCGCTGAAGCGCTGTTGGGGGAGGCCCAGTGAACGTCCGGGTGGGTGTCGGCACGGATGTGCACGCCTTCGAACCGGGCCGCGAGTGCTGGGTGGCGGGCCTGCTCTGGCCGGGCATCGACGGGCTCGCCGGCCACTCGGACGCCGATGTCGCGGCCCACGCCGCCTGCGACGCGCTCTACTCCGCCGCCGGACTGGGTGACCTGGGCGCCAATATCGGCACCGACCGACCGGAGTGGGCCGGTGCCTCCGGTGTCACCCTGCTCACGGAGGCGGCCCGTCGGGTGCGGGCGGCCGGCTTCGAGATCGGCAACGTCTCGATCCAGGTCATCGGCGTTGCTCCCAAGATCGGGAAGCGGCGCGACGAGGCGCAGGCGGTGCTCTCGGCCGCGGTGGGGGCACCGGTCACGGTCTCCGGGACCACCACTGACGGGCTCGGGCTGACCGGCCGGGGCGAGGGTCTCGCCGCGATCGCGGTCACGCTGCTACAGGGACCAGCCGCCTGAGCGTCCGGACCGTTTCGTGCGGGGCGACGAGCAGCGGGCGCGGCGTGGCCCTGCTGGAAGAAAACGAGGGCGCGTGCGTTAATGCCGTGCATGACCACCGAACTGCCGGAGCTCGCCAAGCGCCTGCTCGACTCCAACGTCTACGCCACGCTCGCCACCGTTAACCCCGACGGATCGCCGCAGAGCAGCGTGATCTGGGTCAAGCGCGACGGCGACGATGTCGTCTTCTCGACGATCCTCGGCCGCCGCAAGACGCTCAACATGCAGCGCCGCCCGCAGGTGTCGCTCATGCTGCTGGACCCGGCGAACCCGCTGCTCTACGCCGAGATTCGCGGGGAGGCCTCGCTGACGCAGGAGGGCGGTCCGGAGCTCATCAACGAGATGTCCCGCCGCTACACGGGCAGGGACTGGGACGACAACCCGGCCAACGTACGCGTCGTCTGCCGCATCACCCCGACCAAGGTGATCGTCCACTGACCTCGGGCGCGCTCAGCCGGTGGCCGTGTCCAGTCCCGCAGCCGGCGGGCGGGTCGCCCAGGTCCAGGCGTAGCCCTCGTCCTCGCTGCTCAGGCCCGGTTCGCAGAGGTCCAGCGGCCGGAAGGTGTCGACCATGACGGCGAGCTCGTCGAAGTAGTCCACGCCGATCGACCGCTCGGCCGCACCCGGCTGCGGGCCGTGGGTGAAGCCGGACGGGTGCAGCGAGATGCTGCCCTGGCCGATCCCGGAACCCTTGCGCGCCTCATAGCTGCCACCGGTGTAGAAGAGCATCTCGTCGGAGTCGACGTTGTGGTGGTTGTAGGGCACCGGGATCGACAGCGGGTGATAGTCCACTTTGCGCGGAACGAACGAGCAGATGACGAAGTTGGGTCCCTCGAAGGTCTGGTGCACGGGCGGCGGCTGGTGCACGCGGCCGGTGATCGGCTCGAACTCGTGGATCGAGAACGCCCACGGGTAGAGGCAGCCGTCCCAGCCCACGACATCGAACGGGTGCCGCTGATAGACCAGCTCGGTCCAGCCGCGCCGGTTGCGCACGAGCACGGGGGTCTCGCCGCCGTCGACGAGCAGCGGCTCCGAGGGTCCGCGCAGGTCGCGCTCGCAGTAGGGAGCGTGCTCCAGGAGCTGGCCGCGCACGCTGAGGTAGCGCTTGGGCGGCCCGATGTGCCCGGATGCCTCGATCACCAGGACGCGGGTCTCCTCGCTCGGCACCACGCGGTAGATCACCGAGGTCGGGATGATCACGTAGTCCCCGGCGGTCACCGCCAGCGCTCCGAAGCTGGACTCGATCGTCGCCGAGCCGGACTCGAGGTAGAGGCACTCGTCACCGGTCGCGTTGCGGTAGAGGCGCGTCGGCTCGCTGAGCACGGCATAGGAGATCCGCACGTCGTCGTTGGCGAGCAGCGCGGCGCGCCCCAGCAGGTCGGTGGTTCCGCTCAACTTGTGGGTACGCAGGTGGCGGGGCTTGAGCGGGAGATTCGGCGTGCGGACGATCTCGGGTGGCTCGACATGCCGGGCGTCGACGATCGCCGTCGGGGCGAACCGGTGGTAGAGCAGCGACGAGTCGGAGGAGAAGCCCTCCTGACCCATCAGCTCCTCGGCGTAGAGCGAGCCGTCGGGCTGCCGAAACTGCGTGTGCCGCTTCGGAGGAACCTCGCCCACCCTGCGGTAGTACGGCATCACGTCCTCCTTAGAGATCTTTGCCCGCTTTGCGAGCAATCTTGTCCGATTATCGGACGCACTTGTCCGCTCCGCATAGAATCCACTAATCTCACTGATCATGTCAACGTCGCGCGCGCGTTCGCCGATCCCGCCGCTCTACACGCGGCTGCTCGACGATGCCGCCGTCTTCCCGCCGGGCAACGCGGCGCTGGCAGAGGCGCTCGTCGCACATCAAGTTCATCGACAGGCGTGGTATTCGGACCTGGTCGGCGCGCTGCTCGTACCCGCCACGTGGCGCGGGGAGCTGCGGAGCGCGACGCCCCTCGCGGTCGGGCTCATCGCGGACGCCGGGCTCGACGTCCTCGCGGCCGCGCTCGAGGCGCCGGCCGAGAACGTGAGCTATGTCCAGGTCGAGGCCGCGGTCGCCAAGCGCGGCGAGGACCCCGGTCCGGGCCTCCGCCGACTCCTCACCCTCCTCGAGGGGTACGAGCACCCGGTCTACGCCGAGATCCCGCTGACGTGGGGTCTGCTCGGCGCGCTGGACGAGCTCGCCGCGGCCAGGGCGAGCGGGCGGCCCGTCGCCGCCAAGTTCCGCACCGGCGGCCTCGCCTCGGAGCTCTTCCCCACGCCGATGGAGCTCGCCGCGGTCGTCTGCGCCTGCCGCGATCGAGGGCTGCCGTTCAAGCTCACCGCGGGGCTGCACAACGCGATGCGGCACACCGATCCGGAGACGGGCTTCACCCATCACGGCTTCCTCAACGTGCTCGCCGCGACCTGCGCTGCCGCCGAGGGCGCCGAGGTCGTCGATGTCGCCGCGCTGCTCGGCACCACCCAGCCGCTGACCCTGCTGGAGGCGGCCCGGCGCAATCGCGATGCGGCGCGCCCGCTCTGGGTGGGCTTCGGCACCTGCAGCGTTCCCGAACCACTGCACGACCTGGTCGGACTCGGCCTCGTTCACGATCCCAAGGATGCTCAACAGTGATCGATCACCTGCCCTACGGCGTTTTCCGCACCCCCGGCCGGGAACCGCGCTGCGCCGCCCGCTTCGGCGATCACCTGATCGACCTGTACGCGGCGGAGTCCGCCGGAGCGGTGGAGGCAGGGGGGACACTGCGGGCGCGCTCGCTCAACGACCTGATGTCCGCCGGTCCGGATGTCTGGTCGTCCGTGCGACGGCAACTTCTCAACCGACCGCCGCTGGACCATCTCGTGCCGCTGTCCGAGGTGGAGCTGCTGCTGCCGTTCGAGGTGGCGGACTACGTGGACTTCTACTCCTCGGAGCACCACGCCGGCAACGTCGGGCAGATCTTCCGCCCTGGTCAGCCGCCCCTGCTGCCCAACTGGAAGCAGCTGCCGATCGGCTATCACGGCCGGGCCGGCACGGTCGTGGTCTCCGGGACGCCCGTGGTCCGCCCGGGCGGACTGCTCGGTGCCGGGGTGGTCGGGCCGTCCCAGAGGTTGGACATCGAGGCCGAGATCGGATTCGTCGTCGGCATCGACTCCACGCTCGGACGCCCGGTGCCGATCGAGGAGTTCCACCGGGCCGTCTTCGGTGTCGTGGTGGTGAACGACTGGTCGGCCCGAGACATTCAGGCATTCGAGTATCAACCCCTCGGCCCGTTTCTGGGCAAGTCCTTCGCCACGTCCGTCTCCGCCTGGGTGACTCCGCTGGAAGCGCTCGCCTCGGCCTGGACACCGGCCCCGCCGCAGGACCCGCCCGTCGTGCCGCACCTGAACGACGATCCGCACCACGGCCTCGACCTGCGGTTGACCGTCACCTGGAACGGCGTGGAGGTGAGTCACCCACCCTTCGCCTCCATGTACTGGACGCCCGCGCAGCAGCTTGCGCACATGACGAGTAACGGTGCGACGCTCCGAACGGGTGACCTCTTCGCCTCCGGCACGGTCTCGGGTCCGCAGCGTGGTGAGGTGGGCTCCTTCCTGGAGCTGACCTGGGGCGGGACGGAACCGGTGGAGCTCGGGGCGGAGTCTCGGACGTTCCTGCTCGACGGCGACACGGTGGTCATCTCGGCGACCGCACCGGGTGCCGACGGCGGCACCATCCGGCTCGGCGAGGTTTCAGGAACCGTTCTACCAGCGGTTATTTAGCGTTTACGATGGTGTGACGGCGGTCGCGCGACCCCGATTTGCATCTCGATCCGCGTACCCCGTAATGTTCTGCATGCCCGCAGGGAACGGACAAAGCGCCACAGACAACACGTCGAGGCGCGAGGCCGGATGCGGGTGCCGACACCGGGCGGTGTGGCGCAAATACGGGTTGAAAACTTTCAACTCGCACTTGCGGCCACGAAGCCGACCAGGTAAGGTAGTCAAGCCGGTAACGAGCCGGGCTAGCGCTTAAAGCGCAGGCCGGGTTACCGAGTGAGACATTCGAACGACAGCCAATTTCTTCAGTTACCCGTAACGCAAATTGCGGGAAATCGTTGAGCTGGTCGAGAACGGGTTGACAAACACGAGCTCGAACTACTAGGCTGGATGAGTTGCCCCGAGCGAGATCCCACAATGTGGGATGGAGCCGGTGTGTGTTTGTTTTTTGAGAACTCAACAGGGTGTTTGGTTTATGCCAGTGCCATTTATTGGTGGCCGACCTCGTCTGGTCACCGGATGGCAGTTAGTGCGTGACCGCATTGCTTACCGGCGTGCGGGCGCACAAGATTGCCAGTATCAAATATTCTTTTTGGAGAGTTTGATCCTGGCTCAGGACGAACGCTGGCGGCGTGCTTAACACATGCAAGTCGAACGGAAAGGCCCTTCGGGGTACTCGAGTGGCGAACGGGTGAGTAACACGTGAGTAACCTGCCCCCTTCTTTGGGATAACCGCCGGAAACGGTGGCTAATACCGAATATACACCTCTGGTCGCATGGTTGGTGGTGGAAAGTTTTTCGGTGGGGGATGGGCTCGCGGCCTATCAGCTTGTTGGTGGGGTGATGGCCTACCAAGGCTTTGACGGGTAGCCGGCCTGAGAGGGCGACCGGCCACACTGGGACTGAGACACGGCCCAGACTCCTACGGGAGGCAGCAGTGGGGAATATTGCACAATGGGCGGAAGCCTGATGCAGCGACGCCGCGTGAGGGATGACGGCCTTCGGGTTGTAAACCTCTTTCAGCAGGGACGAAGCGAGAGTGACGGTACCTGCAGAAGAAGCGCCGGCCAACTACGTGCCAGCAGCCGCGGTAAGACGTAGGGCGCGAGCGTTGTCCGGATTTATTGGGCGTAAAGAGCTCGTAGGCGGCTCGTTGCGTCCATCGTGAAAACTCAGGGCTTAACTCTGAGCTTGCGGTGGATACGGGCGGGCTAGAGTTCGGTAGGGGAGTCTGGAATTCCTGGTGTAGCGGTGAAATGCGCAGATATCAGGAGGAACACCGATGGCGAAGGCAGGACTCTGGGCCGATACTGACGCTGAGGAGCGAAAGCGTGGGGAGCAAACAGGATTAGATACCCTGGTAGTCCACGCTGTAAACGTTGGGAACTAGGTGTGGGGTGCCTCTCCGGTGTCCTGTGCCGCAGCTAACGCATTAAGTTCCCCGCCTGGGGAGTACGGCCGCAAGGCTAAAACTCAAAGGAATTGACGGGGGCCCGCACAAGCGGCGGAGCATGCGGATTAATTCGATGCAACGCGAAGAACCTTACCTGGGTTTGACATGCACTCAAAAGCCGCAGAGATGTGGTGTCCTTCGGGGGGGTGCACAGGTGGTGCATGGCTGTCGTCAGCTCGTGTCGTGAGATGTTGGGTTAAGTCCCGCAACGAGCGCAACCCTCGTTCCATGTTGCCAGCACGTTATGGTGGGGACTCATGGGAGACTGCCGGGGTCAACTCGGAGGAAGGTGGGGATGACGTCAAGTCATCATGCCCCTTATGTCCAGGGCTTCACGCATGCTACAATGGCCGGTACAATGGGTTGCGATACCGTGAGGTGGAGCGAATCCCAAAAAGCCGGTCTCAGTTCGGATCGGGGTCTGCAACTCGACCCCGTGAAGTCGGAGTCGCTAGTAATCGCAGATCAGCATTGCTGCGG
This sequence comes from Allocatelliglobosispora scoriae, assembly GCF_014204945.1. Taxonomy (NCBI): domain Bacteria; kingdom Bacillati; phylum Actinomycetota; class Actinomycetes; order Micromonosporales; family Micromonosporaceae; genus Allocatelliglobosispora; species Allocatelliglobosispora scoriae. The sequence goes on along the minus strand of NZ_JACHMN010000002.1, from coordinate 3,239,871 downwards.
TGAATACGTTCCCGGGCCTTGTACACACCGCCCGTCACGTCACGAAAGTCGGCAACACCCGAAGCCCATGGCCTAACCCCGCAAGGGGAGGGAGTGGTCGAAGGTGGGGCTGGCGATTGGGACGAAGTCGTAACAAGGTAGCCGTACCGGAAGGTGCGGCTGGATCACCTCCTTTCTAAGGAGCACCTCGACCCGAAAGGGTCGCAGGACCCGGGCTGCCTCGAATGCAGGCAGCGGGGCTCATTTGGCGGAGACACTGGCGAAAGTGACTGCCGGCAACGGCCTTGATGCTCGAGTAGGGTCGCGATTCCCTTGTGGACGCGGCATGGAAAAAGCGCTTGGTGCGGCTGGCGGATCGCGTATCAAACACCCTGTTGGGTCCTGAAGAAACAAGCACTGCCTGCGGGTGGGGTTTGGGTTTTCAGTTCCGATCATGATCTCGGTCAACATACCGGGGAGCTTGCTCCTGCTGGTGTCGACTGGGTGGGGTTGTGGTTGGTTGTTTGTTGAGATGTGGATAGTGGACGCGAGCATCGAGAACACGCCCGCACGTATGTGGTGGGTGTGGTTTTCTGTAGTTTCGTGATGATCGTTTTGGTTAAGTTGTTAAGGGCAAACGGTGGATGCCTTGGCACCAGGAGCCGATGAAGGACGTGGGAGGCCGCGATAGGCCTGGGGGAGCTGTCAACCGAGCTGTGATCCCAGGGTGTCCGAATGGGGGAACCCACCCGGAGTCATGTCCGGGTACCTGCACCTGAATTCATAGGGTGTATGGGGGGAACGCCGGGAAGTGAAACATCTCAGTACCGGCAGGAAGAGAAAACAATAGTGATTCCGTGAGTAGTGGCGAGCGAAAGCGGATGTAGCCTAAACCGGTGGCGTGTGATACCTGTCAGGGGTTGCGTCGCCGGGGTTGTGGGATTTCCATTGATTGTGCTGACACATGGTCGAGGAGTAAGAAAATCTAGGGTTAGCTGAATGGTCTGGGAAGGCCAGCCGTAGACGGTGAGAGCCCGGTAGGCGAAAATTCTAGGTCTCCTTTTGGTTGTTCCCGAGTAGCAGCGGACCCCTGTAATCTGCTGTGAATCTGCCAGGACCACCTGGTAAGGCTGAATACTCCCTGGTGACCGATAGTGCACGAGTACCGTGAGGGAAAGGTGAAAAGTACCCCGGGAGGGGAGTGAAATAGTACCTGAAACCGTTTGCCTACAATCCGTCGGAGCTGAGGACTTGTTCCGAGGTGACGGCGTGCCTTTTGAAGAATGAGCCTGCGAGTTAGTGGTGTGTGGCGAGGTTAACCCGTGTGGGGGAGCCGTAGCGAAAGCGAGTCCGAATAGGGCGTTTGAGTCGCATGCTCTAGACCCGAAGCGGAGTGATCTAGCCATGGGCAGGTTGAAGCGAAGGTAAGACTTCGTGGAGGACCGAACCCACCAATGTTGAAAAATTGGGGGATGACCTGTGGTTAGGGGTGAAAGGCCAATCAAACTCCGTGATAGCTGGTTCTCCCCGAAATGCATTTAGGTGCAGCGTCACGTGTTTCTTGCCGGAGGTAGAGCTACTGGATGGCCTAGGGGGCCCAAAAGCTTACCGAAGTCAGCTAAACTCCGAATGCCGGTAAGTGAGAGCGTGGCAGTGAGACTGCGGGGGATAAGCTTCGTAGTCGAGAGGGAAACAGCCCAGATCACCGGCTAAGGCCCCTAAGCGTGTGCTAAGTGGTAAAGGATGTGGGATTGCGCAGACAACCAGGAGGTTGGCTTAGAAGCAGCCACCCTTGAAAGAGTGCGTAATAGCTCACTGGTCAAGTGGTTCCGCGCCGACAATGTAGCGGGGCTCAAGCACACCGCCGAAGCCGTGGCATTCATACGTTAGCCCAGCCCGGACTCCTGAGGGACCCGGGTTCAGGTGTGTGGATGGGTAGGGGAGCGTCGTACGGCCGGGGAAGCGGCGGGGTGACCCAGCCGTGGAGGCCGTACGAGTGAGAATGCAGGCATGAGTAGCGAAAGCAGGGTGAGAAACCCTGCCGCCGGATGACCAAGGGTTCCAGGGCCAGGCTAATCCGCCCTGGGTGAGTCGGGACCTAAGGCGAGGCCGAGAGGCGTAGTCGATGGACAACGGGTTGATATTCCCGTACCCGCGAAGCAGCGCCCACGCCGAACTTCACTGTACTAACCTGTGACAATGGTTGATGCCTTCGGGTGGATGCCGGCGTTGCTGGGATCTTGGTGGGTAGTAGGTGAGCGATGGGGTGACGCAGGAAGGTAGCCATTCCCGGCCGGTGGTTGTGCCGGGGCAAGCGTGTAGCCCGTCCCATAGGCAAATCCGTGGGGCATGAAGGGTGAGGCGTGATGCGGAGCCGTATCAGGTGAAGATGGTGATCCTATGCTGCCGAGAAAAGCCTCTAGCGAGCTGTGAGCGGCCCGTACCCCAAACCGACACAGGTGGTCAGGTAGAGAATACCGAGGCGATCGGGCGAACTGTGGTTAAGGAACTCGGCAAATTGCCCCCGTAACTTCGGGAGAAGGGGGACCATTTCTGGTGACGGCACTTGCTGCCTGAGCTGGGGGTGGTCGCAGAGAGCAGGGGGAAGCGACTGTTTACTAAAAACACAGGTCCATGCGAAGTCGTAAGACGCTGTATATGGACTGACGCCTGCCCGGTGCTGGAACGTTAAGGGGACCTGTCAGCCCGTAAGGGTGAAGCGGAGAACTTAAGCGCCAGTAAACGGCGGTGGTAACTATAACCATCCTAAGGTAGCGAAATTCCTTGTCGGGTAAGTTCCGACCTGCACGAATGGCGTAACGACTTCCCCACTGTCTCAACCACAGGCCCGGCGAAATTGCAGTACGAGTAAAGATGCTCGTTACGCGCGGCAGGACGGAAAGACCCCGGGACCTTTACTATAGCTTGACATTGGTATTCGGATGAGATTGTGTAGGATAGGTGGGAGCCGGTGAAGCTGTGACGCCAGTCATGGTGGAGGCAATCTTGAAATACCACTCTGTCTGATTTGGGTATCTAACCTCGGACCGTGATCCGGTTCAGGGACAGTGTCTGGTGGGTAGTTTAACTGGGGCGGTTGCCTCCTAAAAGGTAACGGAGGCGCCCAAAGGTTCCCTCAGCCTGGTTGGCAATCAGGTGTTGAGTGCAAGTGCACAAGGGAGCTTGACTGTGAGACTGACGGGTCGAGCAGGGACGAAAGTCGGGACTAGTGATCCGGCACTGGCTTGTGGAAGCGGTGTCGCTCAACGGATAAAAGGTACCCCGGGGATAACAGGCTGATCTTCCCCAAGAGTCCATATCGACGGGATGGTTTGGCACCTCGATGTCGGCTCGTCGCATCCTGGGGCTGTAGCAGGTCCCAAGGGTTGGGCTGTTCGCCCATTAAAGCGGTACGCGAGCTGGGTTTAGAACGTCGTGAGACAGTTCGGTCCCTATCCGCCGTGCGCGTAGGAAACTTGAGAAGGGCTGTCCCTAGTACGAGAGGACCGGGACGGACGAACCTCTGGTGTGCCAGTTGTCCCGCCAGGGGCACGGCTGGTTAGCTACGTTCGGAAGGGATAACCGCTGAAAGCATCTAAGCGGGAAGCTCGCTTCGAGATGAGGTCTCCCACCGGGAAACCGGGTAAGGCCCCCAGCTAGACCACTGGGTTGATAGGCCAGAAATGTAAGCCCGGTAACGGGTTCAGTTGACTGGTACTAATAGGCCGAGGACTTAACCAACACGGTCATCAACGTGACCACAGAACACACACTCGATCACAGAACCGCGCAAGCGGAACACATTCTGACGCGTCCACTAACCACATCACAGCCAACAACCACCCCGACCAGCAGCCGGCAACGGCAGCAGCCGAACGGGACGGGTTGAAATGGTTGATAGTGTTACGGCGGTCATGGCGGAGGGGAAACGCCCGGCAACATTCCGAACCCGGAAGCTAAGCCCTCCAGCGCCGATGGTACTGCACCGGGGACGGTGTGGGAGAGTAGGACACCGCCGGACAAAACTCACATGTAGGGCCCGACCACCAGGTCGGGCCCTACATGCATTCCCCCACAACAAATAGGACCAACTCTTCAAGAGTTGGTCCTATTTTTTTGGTTGCCTAAGAGACGTCCTCTATGGAATCGCGGATCTCCTGAAAGGCGACCACCGCGGTGGAGAGGTCGATCTTGTCGAAGACTCCGACGAGGTAGCCGCCGTTGTCGGCGTACGCGCAGAAGACCGCCGGCACCACGATCGCCTTGCCCTCCTTGCCGGTGGCGCAGAGCAGGAACGGGCTGCGCTTGCCGTCACGGGATTCGATGCTCTCGGTGAAGGTCATCGTGGCGCGCCAGCCGTCGAACCCCTCGTTCACCCGCTCAGCCGGACTGCCGACGAAACCGGGCCGGGCGGCGAGGTGCACGAGGAACGCGGTGTCGCCGCGGCTCAGGCGGTACATCCCGCTCACCGTCGGCTTGTCGTCCTCAGCGGCGGCAGCTGCCCAGGTGGCGACATAGCGCTCCAGATCGGGGCTCTGTGAGAGCTCCACCCGCTCGTACCCGGCGAAGGTGTCGTTCATCGTGAAGGTGGCCGGCCTGAAGTAGGTCTTCTGGGCGACGTATGCGCCGACCCCGCCCATGGCGAGGACTGCCACGGCAAGGCCGCCGGCGACGTATCGGCCGGTGTGACGCGGCCCGGGTGCCCGGTGGGCGGGAGGGTTCGGATAGGACACCGGGTGAGGATAGGACCTCGGGACCGACTGCGGCGTCCCAGGTTCAACTCACGGCGAGCAGAACCGGACGGTTGGTGTAATAGAACTTGTCGCCGCCCTCGGCACTCGACGCACCGGGGATGTGCCGTTCGACCGCGACATAGCGCCCCACCGCGTAGACCGGGCCGATGACATAGGGTGCGTCACCGTCCTGCTTGAGGAGCACGGAGGATCGGGAGAGCTCGGCGCCGTCGGTGGTGTCGAGCGCGATCAGCGTGCGGTCCTCGGTGAGCAGGAGGATCCGGCCCGGCACCGTGGCGATGACGCTCGCGGGCGATGAGAGCCCCTTGGGGCGCCACGACCACAGTTCCTTACCGTCGGCGGGGTCGCGGGCCGTGAAGGTCGCGTCGAAGGCCACAGGGCGCCCGTCGGCGGTCATCGCGAGCCAGCTCGTCGTCGGTGCGAGAGCCGGGGCCGAGGTGCCCTCGGCGCCGGTGAAGACGGTGGCGCTGCTCTGGTCGAGGCGCAGACCGCCGCACTCGGACCGGAAGACCCGGCAGGCGAGGCCGGTGACCTTGCTCGCCGGTGCCGCAGCGCGCTTGACGGCGCCGGAGCCGAGGTCCACCTGGACCAGCTCGTGGGTGCACGGATCCAGCGTGATGTAGGCGCCGGCCGAGGTCAGGTTGCCGCCGTCGCAGCTGAACCGCTGGGACCAGAGCAGCGCGCCGTCGCTGGCGGAGTAGGCCCGGGTCTCGGCGGCACCGACCACGACGATCACCGGCCGGCCGTCGGTGGTGACTCCGGTGAGGAGGCTGATCTGCTGCCAGACCAGGGCCGAACCGGTCCGCCCGGGGTCGACGGAGGGCGGGGTGATCCCCGTCTCCGACTGCCAGGAGACCTTGCCGGTGCGGCCGTCGAGGCCGACCAGGCGCCCGTCGGACCAGAGGCTGGCGACGAGCGGATCCGTCGACGCGGGCGCGGCGACGGCTGCGACCCGCTCCGGCCAGCGGCGATAGGACCAGAAGGCGTTCGTCTCCCAGCGGTAGTCGGCAGACGTGTCGGACCACACCCGGCGGTCCGTGGCGTAGACGCGCAACCGCCCGTCGAGGATCAGCGGGCTGCTGACGAGGGCGCCCTTGGGCCCCGCGAGGGGGTCCGGCGACCTGCTCGGGTAATCCGTGACCGCGCTCGTGACCACCTCGGCGGGGGCGAGCACCCGCCAGGCGATGACACCGGTCGCGGCCAGGGCGACGACGCTCCCAGCCGCGATCAGCGCTCTGCGCCGCCGACTCACCGCGCCATCTCCCGGGTATCGAGATGTGCGATCACACCAGCGCCTTCTCGGCTGCGGCGAGGAAGGCGTCGTTCTCCTCGGGGGTGCCGATGGTGACCCGGACGCCGTCGCCCTGGAACGGCCGCACGATCACGCCGTTGGCCTCGCAGACTCCGGCGAACTCGGCCGAGCCGGCGCCCAGCGGCAGCCAGACGAAGTTGGCCTGGCTCGCCGGGATGCCGGGCAGCAGCTCGTCGAGGGCCGCCTGCACCCGGGTGCGCTCGGCGATGACGAGATCGCAGCGGCGCCGCATCTCGTCCTCGGCGTCGAGAGCCGCGATCGCGGCAGCCTGGGCGGCGAGGTTGCTGGAGAAGGGTGTGGTCACCTTGCCGATCGTGGCGACGACGTCGGGCTGGGCCACCAGGTAGCCGATGCGGAGGCCTGCGAGGCCCCATGCCTTGGAGAACGTACGCAGGACCACCACGTTGGGGCGGTCGGCGTAGGCGGCGACGCCGTCGGGGATGTCGGGATCGGTGACGAACTCCCGGTATGCCTCGTCGAGCACCACCAGCACGTCGGGTCCCACGGTGTCGAGGAACTCGTCGAGCTCGGCGCGGCGGTTCGCCGTACCGGTCGGGTTGTTGGGGTTGCAGACGATGACCAGCTTCGTGCGTGACGTGACCGCGGCCGCCATCGCGGCGAGGTCGTGCCCGTGCTCTGCGGTGTTGGGTACGCGGATGCTGGTGGCCCCGGTGCCCGCGGCGATGATCGGGTAGGCCTCGAAGGACCGCCACGAGTAGACGATCTCGTCGCCGGGCAGGCAGCTGGCGCGGGTCACGTGCTCGGCGAGCGCCACGGAACCGCAACCCGTCGCCACCCGGTTCACCGCGACGCCGAGCCGGTCGGCGAGCCGCTCACGCAGCGCCACGACGCCCATGTCGGGGTAGCGGAAGGAGTTGGCGGCGGCTTCGGTGGCGGCCTCGACCACGCCCGGCAGCGGGCCGTAGGGGACCTCGTTGCTGGCGAGCTTGATGGCGCCGGGGATGGACCGTCCCGGCACGTAGGTGGGGAGCGCGTCCAGGTCGGCTCGGGTCAAACTCATGGCTGCAGCTCTTCCTTCTTCGAATCGGGCACTCTCGGCGGGTCGTTGACGACGTACGTCTGTGCGCTGCGGTCGTGCAGCGCCTGGTGCAGGTAGCGGTCGGTCGCGATGAAGATGACGTCGAGGACCGGGATGACGAAGGCGAAGGGACCGCAGCAGGAGAAGAGCAGGAACGAGGTCCCCATCGGGTTCCAGCGCCGGAACGCCCGGCCCATGGTGAGCTGGCCCTCGCCCTCGATCGGGATGACCTGGATGCGCATGATCCGCTTGCCGAGCGTCCGGCCGGTGTTGGCGGTCGAGGGCACCTCGTAGGCGAACCATGCCAGCGTCGTGACCAGCAGCATCGCGTAGAGCAGCCAGACCATCCGATCGGGCTGCTCGACCTCCCAGGGGGATCGGCCGGCCTCGGCCTCGGCCGTCATGGTGTTGAACCACGGCAGTGCCTCGCGCCACCACAGCACCACGAACCAGGCGTTGAGCGCGACCGTGATGACCGTCAGGATCGCCACGTCGAGAAGGCGCGCCGCGATGCGGCGGCCCGGCGTCGCGAGCGACCTGCCGAACGGTGTCACCCGGCCCGGCGGTGGGAACGGCCAATCGGCGGGCCAGTTGACGGGCCGCTTCACCGATCCCGGCGGCCCGATGTGCGAATACGGCGCCTGTGCCTGCGGGCCCTGGTAGGCAGCAGGCACAGGCGGCGCGACGACAACCGGGGGCTCCGGCTCGGCCGGGGTCTCCACCCGCCATCCCTCGCCGTCCCAGTAGCGGGTGACGGATGGTTCGGCGGGGTCGGGGTACCAGCCTGGCGGGACACTTCCGGACGACTGAGCGGTCACGACGACAGATTACAGATTGCCGCGAAGCTCCTGCTCGCGCTCGATCGCCTCGAAGAGCGCCTTGAAGTTGCCCTTGCCGAAGCCGAGCGAGCCGTGCCGCTCGATCATCTCGAAGAACACGGTCGGCCGGTCCTGCACGGGCTTGGTGAAGATCTGCAGGAGATAGCCGTCCTCGTCGCGGTCGACGAGGATCTTCCGGGCCTTGAGCTCCTCGATCGGAGCACGCACCTCGCCGATGCGGGCGCGCAGCTCGGGGTCGTCGTAGTACGAGTCAGGCGTGGCGAGGAACTCCACTCCGGCTTCGCGCATGGCGTCCACGGTCGCGATGATGTCGTTGGTGGCGAGCGCGATGTGCTGCACGCCGGGGCCGCCGTAGAACTCCAGGTACTCGTCGATCTGCGACTTCTTCTTCGCGATCGCGGGCTCGTTGAGGGGGAACTTCACCTTGCGGCTGCCGTTGGCGACGACCTTGGACATCAGGGCGGAGTAGTCCGTCGCGATGTCGTCGCCGATGAACTCGGCCATGTTGGTGAAGCCCATCACGTTTTTGTAGAAGTCGACCCACTCGTCCATCTTGCCGAGCTCGACGTTGCCGACGATGTGGTCGATCGCCTGGAAATGGCGCTTCGCGGCCGGCGGCACGATCGGCTCGCGGTCGACGAAGCCGGGCAGGAAGGGTCCGGCGTAGGACGACCGGTCGATCAGCGTGTGCACGGTGTCGCCGTATGTCGCGATCGCGGCCATCCTGACCGTGCCGAACTCGTCCTTCAGGTCGTGCGGCTCCATCGTGCCGGTCGCGCCGTGCTCCACGGCGTATCGGTAGGCCTCGTCGACGTCGGGCACCTCTAGCGCGATCTCGGAGACGCCGTCGCCGTGCTTGGCGAGCCGGGTGATCTCCGCGGCGTCGGGGCGCACGGCTCCGCGCAGCACGAATCGTGCCCCGCCGGAGACGAGGACGTATTCGGAGTAGTCGCGGCGGAACTCCGGCGCGACGCCGTAGACCTCGTTGGCGGCCTGCTCCGGTCCCCGGTAGGCGACACAGGTCATGCCGAACGCGGTCGAGTAGTAGTGAGCAGCCTGTTTGGCATTGCCCACGACGAAGGTCACGTGGTCGATGCCCTTCACCGGAAATGGATCGGTCGTCATGTCCGTAGCGTGCGACAGGTTCGTGAGCTGGGCAACACGAACCCGAAAATTTAGTCAGGCTGCACAAACATTGCACCAGGAGAGCGCTCCCGCTATACAAAGTGACTATGGATCTTCTCGACGCTCGGTTGATCGAATTGCTGGCGGCGGAGCCGCGGGTCGGCGTACTGGAGCTGGCCCGGCGCCTCGGCGTGGCCCGGGGCACCGCGCAGGCACGGCTGGATCGGCTGGTCAGCCGAGGGGTGATCAAGGGATTCGGCCCCGAGATCGACCCCGCGGCGGTCGGGTTCGGGGTCACCTCGTTCGTCACCCTGGAGATCCGTCAGGGCATCGGCGCCACGTCCGCGGGCCGGTCGGCGCATGATGCGGTCACCGAGCACCTGACGACGATCCCGGAGGTCCTGGAGGCGCACACGATCACCGGCTCCGGCGATCTGCTCTGCCGGATCGTCGCGCGTTCCAACGCGGATCTGCAGCGCGTGATCGATCTCATCGTCTCCTACCAGGGGATCGTTCGCGCATCGACGATCATCGCGCTCGCCGAGCAGATTCCCTACCGCGTATTACCACTGGTGGAGTCGTGCGTGGAGTAACTACTGTGGCCGGGTGGCCAAGGGGAGGGCGACCTCGGGCTGGCTGACCGCCGCCCTCGTGGTGCTGATCGTGCTGGTCAGCACCGGCGTATGGAATCCCTTCCCGGGCATCTGGGACTGGATCAACAGCTCCGCGCCCCTGGCCGACCCCGCACCGAGCTGGCAGAACCGCCTCGGCGGGCGCCCCAAGAACGTCATGGTCGCCGACAACACGGTCATCATCGAGCAGCCCGACTCCGTCGAGGCCCGCAGCCTGATCACCGGGGTCTCGCTCTGGAAGCAGCCGGCCGACTGGACCGCGGTCGCCGGGCCGACCGGCCGGACCGTCGTCATCACCGGCAAGCTGCTCACCAAGGGCTACACGGTCTGGGAACCCCGCACCGGCCGCCAGCTCCGCGTCGACACCCGCGCGTCGGCCGTCTGGACGTGGTCCAACGCCATGCTCGACGTCGCCTGCAGCCAGCCGCAGAGCTGCCGCCTGACCGCACGGGAGCCCGCCAGCGGCGACGAGCTGTGGCAGATCGAGCTGCCCGGCATCGGTTTCGTGCTCTTCGCCGACAACCCGAGCCTGCTCGGCAGCAAACCGCTGGAGACCGACTCCGCCGCCGACTTCCTCGGCGGTCCCGGCCTCATGCCGAAGCTGCTCGGATTCGAGATCGACGGCAAGGTCCAGGTGGTCGACACGGTCGAGGGCCAGCGCCTCCCCGAGGTCCAACCCGACCGGCACGAGCAGATCATCGTCGCCGGCGGCCGGGTGCTGCACAGCGTCGCCACGGTCAGCCAGACCGGCTGCGTGCTGAGCCTCGTCGGCCGAGACGCCGTCAACGGCACGGTGGTCTGGCAGCGCAAGGGCTACAACCTGCGCACGATCTCCGGCGCGGGCTGCGATCAACCCCGCGAGCCGGTCGGGGGCGGCAGCGCCGTCGTCGCCGTGCGCCCCGACGGACGCGAGGCCCTCCTCGACGGGTACGACGGGCGAGAAGTCCTCACCACCGGTGCGGGCGAGCGGATCCTCGGCACCGACGGGATCCACGCCGTGGTGCTCGCGAAGGACGGGCGGCGCGTTCGGGCGTACCTGCTGGGGGACCCGGACCCGCTGTGGACCCGCGCGGTGCACGACGGCGCCGAGGCGGCGGTGAGCGCGACCGCGATTGTGATCTTCGACCGTGGCCCGGATCGCATCATCGCCGTGGAGCCCGCGACGGGTGTGATCTTCGTCCAGGCCAACAGCGACGCCCGAGCGCTCGCGGTCTCGCCCGGCGGGCTGCTCGTCGGCGACCGCCGCGACCTGGGATTGATCATCTTCGGTGGACCGGCGCTGCAACCACTGCCGACGCCGTCGGACGCGGGCGGTTCGTCAAGGATGCCGGGCCGCGAAATCCCTTCCTGACCCCCGGGTAATCTCGAATGATGGGTTCCGCAGAATTCGCCTACTCGCCGCTGCTTCCGCTCACCCCGGACGCGACCGACTACCGCCTCGTCAGTGACGAGGGCGTCGACGTCGTCAAGGGGCCCGGCGGCCGCGAATTCCTGACCGTCGACGCCAACGTGCTCACGCAGCTCACGGCCGAGGCGATGCACGACATCGCACACTTCCTGCGCCCGGCGCACCTCGCCCAGCTCCGCTCGATCATCGACGACCCGCTGGCCTCGCCGAACGACCGGTTCGTCGCGATGGATCTGCTGCGCAACGCCAACATCGCCGCCGGTGGCGTCCTGCCGATGTGCCAGGACACGGGTACGGCGATCGTGATGGGCAAGCGCGGCCGCCACGTGCTCACCGACGGCACCGACGAGCCGGCGATCGCGCGCGGCGTCTTCGAGGCTTACACCAAGCTCAACCTGCGCTATTCGCAGCTCGCCCCGCTCACCACGTGGGAGGAGCGCAACACGGGCACCAACCTGCCCGCGCAGATCGACATCTTCGCCGAGGACCCGGACGGGCACCCCGATGCCTACAAGCTGCTCTTCATGGCCAAGGGCGGCGGCTCGGCCAACAAGTCCTACCTCTTCCAGGAGACGAAGGCACTGCTCAACCCCACGTCGATGATGCGCTTTCTGGAGGAGAAGCTGCGCAACATCGGCACGAGCGCCTGCCCGCCCTATCACCTCGCCATCGTCATCGGCGGCACCAGCGCCGAGCACGCCCTCAAGACCGCGAAGCTCGCCTCCGCGAAATACCTCGACGGCCTGCCCACCACCGGGTCGATGCTCGCGCACGGCTTCCGCGACGTGGAGCTGGAGGCGGAGGTGCTGGAGCTCACCCGCCAGTTCGGCATCGGCGCCCAGTTCGGCGGCCGCTACTTCTGCCACGACGTGCGGGTCGTCCGGCTGCCCCGGCACGGCGCCTCCTGCCCGGTCGCGATCGCGGTCTCCTGCTCCGCCGACCGCCAGGCGCTCGCGAAGATCACGCCGTCGGGGGTCTGGCTGGAGCGGCTGGAGACCGACCCGGCCCGCTTCCTGCCCGCCGTCACCGACGAGGACCTCGAAACGTCCGAGGGCGCCGTCAAGATCGATCTCAACCGGCCGATGCCGGAGATCCTGGCCGAGCTGACGAAATACCCCGTCAAGACCCGGCTCTCGCTCAGCGGTCCGCTCGTAGTCGCCCGTGACATCGCCCACGCGAAGATCGCCGAGCGGCTCGACGCCGGTGAGCCGATGCCGCAGTACCTGCGCGACCACGCCGTCTACTACGCCGGTCCGGCCAAGACGCCCGAGGGATACGCGTCGGGCTCCTTCGGACCCACCACCGCCGGGCGGATGGATGCCTACGTGGAGAAGTTCCAGGCGGCCGGGGGCTCGCTCGTCATGCTCGCCAAGGGCAACCGGTCCGGCCAGGTGACCCGGGCGTGCGAGTCGCACGGCGGGTTCTATCTCGGCTCGATCGGCGGCCCGGCGGCCCGGCTGGCTCAGGACTGCATCAAGCACGTCGAGGTCCTGGAGTACGCCGAGCTCGGCATGGAGGCCGTCTGGAAGATCGAGGTCGAGGACTTCCCCGCCTTCATCGTCGTCGACGACAAGGGCAACGACTTCTTCGCCGCGACCTCCCAGCCGGTGCTGACGGTCGGCCGCCGCTGACCCCGGTCGCTTGCTTGCTGCGTGGCAACCCAAGATCGCCGCAACTCTTCAAGAGTTGGTCCTAACGGGTTTTAGGACCAACTCTTGAAGAGTTGCGGCGATCTTGGTGTTAGGCGAGGGCTGTGCCGATGGCCGTGGCGGCGGCGGTGACCAGCTTGCCGACCTGGTTGACGTCGAGGGGCGTCAGGGAGACGACGCCGACGCTCGCGGCCATGCCGGCCACGCCCAGGACGGGGGCGGCGATGCCGAAGGCGCCGTCCTGCAGCTCGCCGAGCGACGTGCAGAGTTCGCCGGTGAGGATCGCCCGGCCCGCCGCGCCCCGCTCCAGCTGGTGTCGGGAACCCGATCGATAGGCGACATGGAACACCGTCGAGGTGGGCTCCACCACGGCGACCGCGACCGCTTCGGCGCCGTCCGCGACGGTGAGGTGAGCCGTGGCCCCGACCTGCTCGGCGAGGCGGCGCAGCGCCGGCAGGGCGGCGTCGGCGAGCAGCGGTTGAGCGCGCCGGGCCAGGTGGACCAGGCCGACGCCGACGAGGAGGCGGCCGTTGTCGGCGCGCCGGAGCATCGCGTGCTCGACGAGGGTGGCGGTGAGCCGGTAGATGACCGCGCGACCCACCCCGAGCCGTTGGGAGGCTTCGGTCACGGTGAGGCCGCCCGGCGTCTCAGCGACGAGCGTGAGCAGGCGTAAGCCGCGATCGAGGGTCTGTGCGGTATCCATGAGGGCCTTGCGCACCTACTCCGACTATCCTTGCAGGGTGACGCTGAGACTCTACGACACTGCGACCCGAGCGGTCCGCGACTTCGTGCCGCGCATAGCTGGTCAAGCGTCGATCTATCTCTGTGGTCTCACAGTGCAGTCCGAGCCGCACATCGGGCACCTTCGCTCCGGCGTCAACTATGACGTCCTGCGTCGCTGGATGATCCAGGGCGGCCTTGAGGTCACCTTTATCCGCAACATCACCGACATCGACGACAAGGTGCTGGCGAAGGCGATCGAGCGGGATCGCCCGTTCTGGTCCATCGCCTACGCCAACGAGGTCGTGCTCAGCGGGGTCTACCGGGCGCTCAACGTGCTGCCGCCGACCTACGAGCCACGTGCCACGGGTCACATCACGCAGATGTTCGAGCTGATCGAGACCCTGATCGCCGGCGGGCACGCCTACGCCTCGGCCGACGGGTGCGGGGATGTCTACTTCGCCGTGGGGTCCTTCCCGGCGTACGGGAAGCTGTCCGGACAGCGGCCCGACGAGATGCAGGCGGCGACGGACGGCCCGGAGCGCGCGAAGCGTGATCCTCGTGACTTCGCGCTCTGGAAGGGCGCCAAGCCCGACGAGCCGCAGGACGCCTACTGGCCCTCGCCGTGGGGGGTCGGCCGCCCAGGTTGGCACATCGAGTGCTCGGCGATGGTGCAGCGTTATCTGGGTGACGAGTTCGACATCCACGGCGGCGGTCTCGACCTGGTCTTCCCGCACCACGAGAACGAGGTCGCCCAGTCGCAGGCGGCGGGGCTGCCCTTCGCCCGCTTCTGGGTGCACCACGCTCTGCTCAACCTCGGCGACAAGAAGATGGGCAAGTCCACCGGCAACGTCATCAACCTCGACTCGGTGCTGGAGCGGGGCATCCGGCCGATAGAGCTACGCTATTACCTGCTCGCTCCGCACTACCGGGCCCGGATCGACTTCTCCTGGGAGGCGCTCAGCGAGTCGGCCGTCGCTTTCCGCCGGATCGAGGGCTTCGTCGCGCGAGCCACCGAACTGGTCGGCAACGTGGAGCCGGGCGTCCTCCACGCCGACTTCACGGCCGCGATGGACGACGACCTCAACACCTCGGCTGCGCTCGCGGCGCTGCACGAGGTGATCCGTGAGGGCAACACCGCGCTCGCCGAAGGCAACACCAGCGCGGTCGCGGCATCGCTCGCGAGCGTCCGGGCGATGCTCGCGGTGCTCGGCATCGATCCGCTCGCCGAGCCGTGGCGGGACACCACCAGCGGTGGTGACCTGCGCGGTGCCGTGGACGCCCTGGTGGCGCTCGCACTGGAGCAGCGCAAGGCGGCGCGGGATCGCAAGGATTGGGCGGCCGCGGACGCAGTACGTGATCAGTTGAAGCAGGCGGGGATCGTCGTCGAAGACACCCCGCATGGTCCCCGGTGGACCGTAGAGAGTGGACGATAGCGAATGCCCGGCAATTCCCAGCGCCGCAATACCCGGTCGACGTCGAAGAAGGTCGCGACCAAGGGCACCGGCGGCAAGAACAAGGACACCCTGAAGGGGCGCGGCCGCACGCTGCCCGCCGACGAGCGCCCGTGGCACAAGGGCTACTCCGGCACCGAGAAGCTGCCGCAGCGCACCGCGTGGAAGCAGGCGAAAGAGATCCGGGCGGCGGAAGAGGCCGGCACCGTACCCAAGATCGGCAAGCCGGGTACGAAGGACACCACCTGGGGCCGGCTCGGCTCCAACAAGGGCGCGCCGCAGTCGCGGGGAGCCACGACGCGTGGCGGTGCCGCGCCTCGGCGGACCGGTCCCCGGGTCGCCGCCGGCCGCAAGTCCAGCACCCCCAAGGACGCTCCCGAGCTGCTCGTCGGGCGTAACCCGGTCGTCGAGGCGCTGCGCGCCAACATCCCGGCCACCGCGCTCTACGTCGCTCAGGGCATCGAGATCGACGACCGGATCACCGAGTCCGTGCGCGCTGCGGGCGACCGCGGCATCGCGCTCATGGAGGTCAGCCGCCAGGAGCTCGACCGGCTCACCGGCGGGATCCTGCACCAGGGCATCGGCCTGCAGGTGCCGCCGTTCGCCTATGAGTCCTTCGAGGACATGCTCGCCAACTCCATGGAGCAGGTCGCGCAGCCGCTGCTCGTCGCGCTCGACGGCGTCACCGACCCGCGCAACCTCGGTGCGGTGATCCGCTCCGCCGCCGCGTTCGGCGCGCACGGGCTCTTCCTGCCCGAACGCCGCTCGGCGGGGATCACGGCGACCGCGTGGCGTACGAGTGCCGGTGCCGCCGCCCGCCTGCCGATCGCTCACGTCACCAACCTCACCCGGGCGCTCAAGCGGGTGCAGGAGATGGGCTTCGTCGTCGTCGGGCTCGACGCGGACGGCGACACCGACCTCTACCAGCTGGAGGCGGCGGTCGGCCCGATCGTGATCGTGGTCGGCTCCGAGGGACGCGGGCTGTCCCGCCTCGTCGGCGCCACCTGTGACCTGACGGTCGGCATCCCGATGGTCTCCGACATGGAGTCGCTCAACGCGTCGGTGGCCGCAGCGGTCACCCTCGCCGAGGTGGCCCGCCGCCGATCCGCCTGACGCACCGGTTCGTCTCGCCGATAGCCGCAACTCTTCAAGAGTTGCGGCTATCGCTGTCTACAACTGTCCGTCCACGGTTCCCCAAGATCGCCGCAACTCTTCATGAGTTGGTCCTAAAACCCCGTTAGGACCAACTCTTGAAGAGTTGCGGCGATCTTGGGGCTAGGAGCTGGCGGGTGGGCGGGTCATGGCGAGCACGTCGAGGGCGGTGTCGAGGGCCTCCTCGGTCAGCTTGGCCGGGACGTGACCGCGCTCGATGACCACCTCGCGGATCGTGCGGCCCTCCTTCAGCGCCTGCTTGGCGATGCTCGCCGCCTCCTCATAACCCAGATGGCGGTTGAGCGGGGTGACGATCGACGGGCTGCCCTCGGCGTACGCCAGGCAGACCTCCTCGTTGGCGACGAGCCCCGCGACGCAGCGGTCGGCGAACAGGCGCGACACGTTGGCGAGCAGCCGGATCGACTCGAGCAGGTTGCGGCCGATCACCGG
Source organism: Allocatelliglobosispora scoriae (assembly GCF_014204945.1). Lineage (NCBI taxonomy): Bacteria > Bacillati > Actinomycetota > Actinomycetes > Micromonosporales > Micromonosporaceae > Allocatelliglobosispora > Allocatelliglobosispora scoriae. Next base: position 3,223,358 of record NZ_JACHMN010000002.1, on the reverse strand, counting down.
GAGCATCACGATCAGCTCGAAATCGCCCTGGCTGCCCGCGAAGGCGACCGCCGCGTCGTTGCCGATCACCTGGGCGCAGACCTGGCGAGCCGCCTCGCAGATGACCGGATTCACCTTGCCGGGCATGATCGACGAACCGGGCTGCAGGTCGGGGATGGACAGCTCGCGCAAGCCGGCCCGGGGTCCGGAACCCATCCAGCGGATGTCGTTGGCGATCTTGTAGAGCCCCACCGCGGCGGTCCGGACCATCGCGGACGCCTCCACCAGCGCATCGGCGGAGCCCTGCGCGGCGAAGTGGTCGGCCGCCTCGGTCAGCGGCAGGCCGGTGCGCTCCCGGAGCAGCGAGATCACACCGGCGGCGAAGCCGGGTGCGGTGTTGATGCCGGTGCCGACGGCGGTGCCACCCAGGGGGAGCTCGCCGAGGCGGGACAGGCTCGACTCGATGCGCTCGGCGGCACGGGTGAGCTGGTGGGCGTACCCCCCGAATTCTTGACCGAGGGTGACCGGGGTCGCATCCATGAGGTGGGTGCGGCCGGATTTGACGACCGCCGACCACTCCTGCGACTTGGCGCGCAGCGCCGAGGAGAGATGGCGCAGGGCCGGCAGCAGGTCGCGGGTGATCGCGGTGACGGCGGCCAGGTGGATCGCGGTCGGGAAGACGTCGTTGCTGGACTGGGCCGCGTTGACGTGATCGTTGGGGTGGACCGGTCGGCCGAGCAGATCGGTGGCGAGGCGGGCGATGACCTCGTTGGCGTTCATGTTGGACGAGGTGCCGGAGCCGGTCTGGAAGACGTCGATCGGGAACTGATCGTCGTGCAGACCGTCGGCGACCTCGTCGGCGCAGGCTGCGATCGCTCCCGCGAGGTCCTGCGGCAGCACGCCGAGCGGGCCGTTGACGATTGCCGCCGCAGCCTTGATCGCTCCGAGCGCATGGATGAGGTCGGGCGGCAGGGTCGTGCCGGAGATCGGGAAATTCTCGACCGCTCGCTGAGTTTGTGCTGCCCACAGCGCAGTTGCCGGGACCCTGACCTCGCCCATCGTGTCGTGCTCGATCCGAAACTCCGTCATGCCCTCCATCCTGCCCGCGACTGCGGGTCGGCGCTCGCCTTCGTGGCCTGACACATATGTGGACGCTGTGCGGCAGGCTGGCGCGATGGTGGCGTGCTGGATAGTCTGCTGCGCATGACGAAGCGGATTCTCATGACCGGAGCCTCCGGTGCCGTCGGCACGCTGCTCCGGCCGCTGCTCGCCCGGGAGGGCCGGGTGCTGCGACTGCTCGACATCGTCGAGCCGCCCGCCCTCGACGGGACCGGTGCCGAGGAGAGGATCATCGCTTCCGTCACCGACGCGGACGCGGTGCTCGACGCCTGCCGTGATGTCGACGCCGTCCTGCACCTCGGTGGGCAGAGCGTCGAATCCACCCTCGACATCGTCATCGAGCGCAACCTGCGGGGCACGATGACACTGCTGGAGGCGATCCGGCTGGCCGGCGTGCCCCGGATCATCCTCGCCTCCTCCAACCATGCCGCCGGGTTCCACCTGCGCGGCGGCGGACCGCTCGCCGCGGACATCGCCGCGCGCCCGGACACCCTCTACGGCTGGAGCAAGGCGGCGATCGAGAGCGCGGCCCGGCTCTATCACGACCGGTACGGGCTGGAGGTGCTCTGCGTGCGGATCGGCGCCCTCTATGCCACACCGATCCCGATGGGCCTGCGCGGGCTGGCCACCTGGCTCTCGCCCACCGATGCGCGACGGCTGATCGAGGCCTGCCTGAGCTGCGAGGACCCTGGTTACCGGATGCTCTGGGGTGTCAGCCACAACACGCGGCGCTGGGCGAGTCTCGCGGAGGGGCACGAGATCGGCTACTACCCGGTCGACGACTCGGAGGTCTTCGCGGCCGAGATGATCGCCGCCAACGGGGAGCCGGACTTCGTCAACGACCCCAATCTGACCCGCATCGGCGGCCACTGGTGCGACATCCCGCTCGGGGAGCCGATGCCGTGATGCGGCGCGGCACTCCAGCTTGATCGCGCTGTTTCCCGGAAAGTGGGCCTACGTGCGCCCCCGGTAGGGCCTACTTCCGCGAAACAACGTGATCATGCGGCAGGCGGCGGGTGCTGGGCTCAGCGGATGCCGTGGCGGCGGAGCGTGGTCGCCAGCGCGCCGGCGTGGCGCATGAGGGACTCGGTCACGCGGTCCAACTCCGCGCCGTTGGCGAGATCGGCGGGCATGGAGCAGCTCAGCGCATCCGTCGCGGGGATGCGGTAATCGACGGAGGCGGCCACGCAGGCGACCCCGGTGGTGCCCTGCTCGCGCTCGAAGGCCCAGCCCCTGGTGCGTACCCCCTCGAGCTCCAGAGCCAGCGCGAAGCGTGACGTGATCGTCTGCGGGGTGAGCGCGAGCAGCGTCTCGGGCAGGAGCTTCTCGACCTCGTCGCCGGTGAGCTGCGCGAGCAGCGCCTGGCCGAGCGCGGTGAGGTGCGCGGGGAGCTTGCGGCCGACGCGGGAGACGACGTGCCGGGCCTCGCGCGCCTCGCGACTGGCGAGGTAGAGGACCTCGGCACCGTCGCGCCGCGCGTAGTGCACGGTGTAGCCGATCTCGGCGCGGAGATCCTCCAGCGCTTCGAGGGCGAAGGGCAGGGCCAGATCTCGATCGAGGTACGCCGTCCCGGCGAGCAGCGCGTGCGGACCGACGCCGAACGCGGACCCGGACTCGTCGGCCTCGACCCACTTGAGCTCCCGCAACGTGCGGACCAGCGCGTGCAGGCTGGACCGCGGATAGCCCATCCGCTCCTGGAGCTGCGACAACGTCAGGCGCGTCGGCGAGGCGGCGAGCGTCTCCAGGATGGCGACGGTGCGCTCCGCGGATTTGACGGGGGAGATCTCGTTCATGGCGGTCCACCTTCGGCAGTTGACCGCCACTCTAGCGGACGATAACTTGTGGTTGCGAGGCTTACACATCCGCAGATATTGTCCACATATGTAGATTGGACCGTCATGCGACTCACCGGGCTGCTCTCCTTCCCGTTGACGCCCTTCGACGCCGACGATCGCGTTGACCTGCGCGTCTTCGCCGAGCACCTGGAGGCGCAGATCGCCGCCGGGCCGAGCGGGCTCTTCGTCGCCTGCGGCACCGGCGAGTTCACCGCGCTCGACCGCGACGAATACAGATCGCTCGTCACGACGGCCGTGGGCGTTTCCGCAGGACGCGTGCCGGTCTTCGCGGGTGCCGGCGGCGGTCCCCGGTCCGCGCGGGAGTTCGCGCAGATCGCGGCGGAGTCCGGTGCCGACGGGCTGCTGCTGCTCCCGCCCTACCTCGTCGCCTCGACACCGGCCGGACTCGTGCGGCACGTGCGCTTCGTCGCCGAGGGCACGTCGCTGCCGATCACCGTCTATCAGCGGGCCAACGCCGTGCTCAACCCGGCAGCCGCCGTGGACCTCCTCGACATCCCGACCGTCGTCGGGATCAAGGACGGCATCGGCGACGTCGACGCGATGCTGCGCATCGTCACCGCGATCCGGACCAGCGGGCACCCCCGGGCCGAGGAGTTCGGCTTCCTCAACGGCCTGCCCACCGCCGAGTTGAGTGTTCGGGCCTATGAGGCGATCGGCGTCGACAGCTACTCATCGGCGGTGCTCTGCTTCGCGCCCGACATCGCCACCGCGTTCCACCGAGCGGTCCGCAGCGGCGACGAGGCGACGCAGCGGGTGCTGCTGGCGGAGTTCTACCTGCCCTTCGTCGCGCTGCGGGACCGGGTGCCCGGCTATGCGGTCGCGCTGGTCAAGGCCGGTGCTCAGCTCGCCGGCCTCGCCGTCGGGTCGGTCCGCCCGCCGCTGATCGACGCGTCGCCCGAGCACGTGTCAGACCTGGCGGGCATCCTGGAGCGTGGCCGCAAGGCGTTGGAGGGAGTCGCATGACGAGGATCCGCGAGGTCAGGATCACCCCGATCGCGTTCCCCGACCCGCCGCTGCTCAACGCCGTCGGCTGCCACGAGCCGTGGGCCCTGCGCACCATCGTGGAGCTGGAGACCGACGACGGGCTCATCGGGCTCGGCGAGACCTATGGCGACGCGCCGCACGTGGCGCTGCTACGCCGGGTCGCGCCGGAGCTCATCGGGGTCGACCCGTTTCAGACCGGGCAGCTCCGATCCATCGTGGACGCGATGCTCGGCGTCACCGACGCACCCGATCTGCACGGCCTCACCGGTGGTTCCAGCCCGATCAAGACCGCGCTGCGGGTCTTCGCCACCTTCGAGGTCGCCTGCCTCGACCTGCAGGGCCAGGCGATCGGGCGGCCCGTGCACGACCTGCTCGGCGGCAAGGTGCGCGACGCGGTGCCCTTCTCCGCCTACCTCTTCTACAAGTGGGCCGGGCACCCCGATGCCGAGCCCGATGCCTTCGGAGCAGCGCTCGACCCCGCGGGGATCGTCGCGCAGGCGCGGACCCTGATCGAGGCGCACGGCTTCCAGTCGATCAAGCTCAAGGGCGGGGTCTTCCCGCCGGACGAGGAGCTCGACGCGGTGCGGGGGCTGCGGGCTGCCTTCCCCGCGATGCCCCTGCGCATCGACCCCAACGCGGCCTGGAGTGTCGAGACCTCCCGCCGGGTCGCCGCGGAGACGCAGGGCCTGCTCGAATACCTGGAGGACCCGACCGAGGGGCTCGCCGGGATGGCCGCCGTCGCGCAGACCGCGACGATGCCGCTCGCCACCAATATGTGCGTCGTCGCCTTCGACCACCTGCCCGAGGCCGTCGAGCGCGGATCGGTGCAGGTCATCCTGTCCGACCACCACTACTGGGGCGGGCTGCGGCAGTCGGTGCGGCTCGCCGGGATCTGCGAGACGTGGGGGCTCGGCGTCTCCATGCACTCCAACAGCCACCTCGGGATCAGCCTCGCCGCGATGACCCACCTCGGCGCGGCGCTGCCGCAGCTCAGCTATGCCGCCGACACCCACACGCCGTGGCAGCTCGGGCTCGACGTGGTGGAGCGGCCGCTGCGCTTCGTCGACGGCGCCGTGCCCGTGCCGACCGGGCCGGGGCTCGGGGTCACGCTCGATCGCGACATGCTCGCCCGGCTGCACGAGAACTACGTCCGGGTGGGGATCACCGCCCGTGACGACACCGGCTACATGCGTCGGCTGCAGCCCGGCTTCGATCCTGCGCGGCCCCGGTGGTGAGCTTCTCGGGGCACGCCTACCCCTGGGACGTGCTGGGGGACCCCGCCTTCGTCGATCGGGTGGGCGCGCTCGGAGTCGACCGGGTCACGCTCGCGGCCGCCTACCACTCGATCCGGGCCGCCACCCCGCTCCACCCCTCCCATCAGGTGGTCGACGGACCCTATGCGGCGCTCTACCGCCCCGTGCGGGAGGAGATCTGGGGAGGCCGGCGGCTGCGGCCGCTCGCACCCCGGTGGACGACCGCACCGGACCCGTTCGGCACCGCCGCGGCGACCCTGACCGAGGCCGGCCTGTCTGTCAGCGCCTGGATCGTGCTCACACACAACACCCGGCTCGGCACCGAGTTTCCCCAGCTCAGCGTCGTCAACTGCTATGGCGACCGCTATTCTTACGCGCTCTGCCCGGCCTCGGCCGAGGTGCGGGACTTCGCGGCGACGCTCGCGGCCGAGGCGGTGCGGGACACTCCCGTCGAGGCCGTCTCGATCGAGGCCTGCGGGCAGCTCGGCATCGTCCACCTCGGCCACCACGACAAGACCGACGGCGCCTTCAGCCCGCATGCTCAGCGAATCCTCTCCATCTGCTGCTGCGGCGCCTGCCGCCACGCGTGGTCCGAGCACGGGCTCGAGCCCGGCCGCGTCGTCGACCGGCTCCGGGCCGCCGTGCACGGCGAGCTCGAACCCACGCTGGCCGACGCGCTCCTCCAGCTCCGGCACGCGGCCGCCGACGAGCTGCGGCGCCAGGTCCTCTCGGCGGTACGCGAACAGGCCCCCGCCGTCGAGGTCACCCTGCACGCGCACCCGGATCCGTGGGCCACGGGATCGTCCCCGGGACTCGCCGCTTCCTCGCCGGCGGTGGACGCGGTCCTCGTGCCGGCCTGGCCCACCACCGATGCGAGCGTGGACCTGGTGGCGGCGATGGCGGCCCGGGTGGATACGGTGGACGCCTATCTGACGGTCCTCCCACCGGCGGATCCGGATGTCGTGGTCGAGCACGGTCGGCGCCTCGTCGCCGCCGGTGCGCAGCGGTTGAGCCTCTATCACCTGGGACTCGCCCCGGCCTCGCGGCAGCCACTCTTCGCCCAGCTCATCTCGGCACTCTCGGGAGGAAACCCATGATCCCCGCCCTCGTCTCCGCAGCCGTCGAGGCCGCACCCGTCCTGGCGTCCTGGACCGGTGCCCAGCGCCGCGACGCCCTCCACGCCGTCGCCGACGCGCTCGCCGGTGCCGCCGACGAGATCATCAAGGTGGTCACCGAGGAGACCGGCCTGACCGTCGCCCGGGTCACCGGCGAGCTCGACCGCACCACCGGACAGCTCCGGCTGCTCGGTGACTTCGTCGCTGCCGGGCGGCACCGCACCGGCCGGAGCTCGCCCGGTGCCGGCCTGGGTGGTGCCGACATCACGCAGGTCGTGGTGCCCCTCGGTCCCGTCGCCGTCTTCGCCGCGTCCAACTTCCCGCTCGCCTTCGGCGTCTGCGGCGGTGACACGGCTGCGGCGCTCGCGGCCGGGTGCCCCGTCATCGTCAAGGCCCACCCGGCGCAGCCGGTCACGTCGCAGCTCATCGCGTCGCTGATCGAGCCCGTGCTGCCGGCGGGCTTCTTCGCGCTCGCCGACGGCGACATCGCCTCGGGCATCGAGCTCGTCACCTCGCCCGGCATCAAGGCGGTCGGGTTCACCGGCTCCTTCCGGGGCGGTAAGGCGCTGATCGACGCCGTGAACACCCGGCCGGACCCGATCCCCGTCTTCGCCGAGATGGGCTCGATCAACCCGGTCTTCGTGCTGCCCGGTGCTGCTGCCGAGCTCGATCGGGTCGCGGCGCTCGCTGCTGCGGTCACCGGCTCCTGCGGGCAGCTCTGCACCAAACCCGGCCTGATCGTGGTCCCCCGATCCGACGAAGGTGACATCTTCGCCGGTGAGCTTGCGACGGCGGTCGGGCGGGTGGAGGTCCATCGGATGCTCACCGAAGGCATGGCCGCCGCCCACGCCGAGTGGATCCGAACCGCCGCGGACAAGGTCGGTATCGAGATCATCGTGGGGTCGGGATCACCGTCGCCGGTCGCGGTGATCACGCCGGTTGCCGAGCCGGACTTGCTGGAGGAGCACTTCGGGCCGTCCGTGGTGGTGCTCTCGATCCCGGTCGAGTCGTTCCTGAAGTTCGCCGGATCGCTGGAGGGCCAGCTCACGGCCACTGTGCAGGCCGGTGCCGACGATCACGAGTTGGCGGCCTCGCTGCTGCCGGTGCTGGCGGGCAAGGCCGGGCGCATCGTCTGGAACGCGGTGCCGACCGGAGTGGCCGTCTGCGACGCGATGCTGCACGGTGGACCGTGGCCCGCGACGTCGGCATCGGCGTCCACGTCGGTGGGGACCGCTGCGATCGAGCGCTTCCAGCGGCCGGTGGCGCTACAGGGCGTACCAGAGGAATTGACGTTGGTCTTCGGCGGTTAGAGTCGAGCAGGGCGGTCGAGTCGGTGCGGGCTCGACCGCCCCACCCTCGCTGCCGTAACCGCCGTCGGCCGAACCTGCTTGGAGCCGACGAGGGGACTTGAACCCCTAACCTTCCGATTACAAGTCGGGTGCGCTACCAATTGCGCCACGTCGGCGATGTCGCCTCAGACATGGTACGACGCTCGCCGCAGGCTTCTCCACGGAGATACCTCCACTGAGATGTCCACTTCGTTACCGGGTGTGAGGTTCGGCATACCACATGGTGATCACGGGGCTTGTTACGCGAGCGTAGGGAAGCTATTTTGGCCAAAGACCGGGACCACCTGGTCCCGACCTTTTACTCGGATCGTCCGGCACGTTCCTGCCGGTGGAAGGATTCATCCCTCATGGCTACGGTTTCCTACCGTAAGGCGTCCCGGATCTACCCGGGCACGCAGAAGCCCGCCGTCAACGAGCTCGACCTCGAGATCGGCGATGGCGAGTTCCTCGTTCTCGTCGGCCCCTCGGGTTGTGGCAAGTCCACCAGCCTGCGCATGCTCGCCGGCCTGGAGGACGTTGACCAGGGCGCGATCTACATCGACGACCGCGACGTCACCAACCTGCCGCCGAAGTCGCGCGACATCGCGATGGTCTTCCAGAACTACGCGCTCTACCCGCACATGACGGTCTACGAGAACATGGCGTTCGCCCTGAAGCTTCGCAAGACGCCGAAGAGCGAGATCGACGTGCGTGTGAAGAAGGCCGCTCAGATGCTGCAGCTCGAGGAGTACCTCGGCCGTAAGCCGAAGGCGCTCTCCGGCGGTCAGCGCCAGCGTGTCGCGATGGGTCGCGCCATCGTGCGTGAGCCCCAGGTCTTCCTCATGGACGAGCCGCTGTCGAACCTCGACGCCAAGCTCCGCGTCCAGACCCGTTCGCAGATCGCCAGCCTCCAGAAGGAGCTCGGCATCACGACGGTCTACGTCACGCACGACCAGGTCGAGGCCATGACGATGGGTCACCGCGTCGCGGTCATGCTCGACGGCAACCTCCAGCAGGTGGACACGCCGCGGGCGCTCTACGACCAGCCCGCCAACGTCTTCGTCGCCGGCTTCATCGGTTCGCCGGCCATGAACATCAAGACGGTCGACCTCAACGAGCAGGGCGCGATCTTCGCGCAGATGCTGCTGCCGCTCACCCGTGAGCAGGTTGCGGCGGCCCGTGAGGGTGGCGCCAGCAAGGTGACCGTCGGCTTCCGTCCGGAGGACACCGACGTGGTGTCGCCGAGCGAGGGCGGCATGCCGATCCTCGTCGACCTCGTCGAGGACCTCGGTTCCGAGGCCAACGTCTACGGTCACGTCGACCTCAACGGCGGCCAGGAGCGGTTCGTCGTTCGCACCGACCGCCGCACCATGCCGTCGATGGGGCAGACGATCTTCGTCAAGCCGCGCGTCGGCGCCCACCACGCCTTCCACAGCGTGAACGGCGAGCGCATCTAAGTGTCATGACGAGAGGAGCGGAGGCCCGATGGGCCTCCGCTCCTCTCGTTTCCGCAGGTTCTGCGATTACTCGATCAGGCCGGCGACCATGCCGACGACCGGCAGGCCGCGCAGCAGGGCGAGCGGCACCGGCAGGGAGCTGACGAGCGGCAGCTCGTTGACGACGGGCAGTCCGGAGAGCGCCTGCGTCAGCGAGAGGCCCTCCTCGTGTCCGCTGAGCGACGGGTATTCCGCGTCGTCACCGGCGACGGGCCGGTCGGTGGCGCGGTGCTTGCCGACGTGCGCGGAGTCGCGCCGGACGCTGACGCGGCCGGGCACGGGTGCCGCCTGGTTGATCAGGCCGGCGATGTTGCGAGCGCCCGCGAGGGCGCCCAGCGGGTTGGCGCCGGGCGCTCCGGAGAGCCCGCCCGTGAGTCCGCCCAGCGCGCCGAGCGGGCTCTGCGCACCGGTGAGGCCGCCGGTGAGTCCACCCAGGCCGCCGAGGCCGCCGGCACCGCCGCCGGTCAGACCACCGGTGAGGCCGCCGGTGATCCCACCGAGGTCACCGAGGCCGCCGAGCCCACCCAGGCCGTCGGTGTTGCCGCCGGTCAGACCGCCGGTGAGGCCGGTGATCGCGCCGAGCGGGCCGCCCTTGTCCTTGCCGATGGTGCCGTTGAGCCCGCTGGTCAGCGAACCGGAGAGCTGGCCCAGGTTGGTCAGGCCGGTGAGGCCGCCGAGCGGGCTGTTCTTGGTCACGCCGTTGATCATGTCGCCGACGATCGGCAGGCTGCCCACGATCGGCAGGCCACCACCCTGGCCGTTGTAGGTCCCGATGCCGTTGCTCAGCAGGCGGCCGACGATCGGCAGCTTGTTGGGGTCGGGCACCTCGCCGTCCTTGAGGAACGGGCCGACGAAGGGGAGCTGGTTGGCGATGTCGCCGACCACGACGAACTGGCCGATCGGTCCGGTGCTGTCGAAGAGCGGGCCGACGAACGGCAGCTTGTCGACGAGCGGCAGGCCCTCGGTCTGCATGCCCGGGAGGAACTCCCCGGCGGGCTGGCTGATCGCCGCCTGGCCCAGGTCGGCCGGGGCGAAGCCCGCCTGGTTGAAGTCGACCTGGTTGAGGCCGGTCGTGTCGAACGCGTTCGGGTCGAAGCCCTGGTCGAACATGGCCTGCCCGAACGCCGCCGGGTCGAAGGCGCTCGGGTCGAAGTTCGCCGGGTCGAACATCGACGGGTCGAACGCGGTCGGGTCCAGCGTCGGGGTGTCGGCGCGGGCGATCGCGTTGGCGATGAGCTGCGGCACCACCGTCTGGGTCAGCGTGGCCGGGTCGAGGCCGGCGGCCTGCGCGGTCGCCGGGTCGAGCGGGATGCCGGTCGAGTTGACGATGATCGGGCCGTCGGGCTGCGCCTGCGGGTTCTGCCCGACCGGGTGCTGCCCGACCGGGTTCTCGCCGACGAAGCGCGGTGCGGCGACCTGCGGCTGTGGCTGCGGCTGCGCGGCGTCGCCACCGGTGAGGCCGCCGAGCAGCCCACCCGTGAGCCCGTCGGTCAGGCCGCTGCCACCGGAGAGTCCGCCGGTGAGGCCGCCGAGCGCGCTGAGCGGGCCACCGCCGTCCTCGCCGCCGAGCAGCCCACCCGTGAGCCCGCCGCCGGTGAGGCCACCCAGCGCACCGAGCGGGCCGCCACCGTCGTCGCCGCCGAGCAGCCCACCGGTGAGCCCGCCGCCGGTGAGGCCGCCGAGCGCACCGAGCGGGCCGCCGTCGCCGCCACCGGTAAGCCCACCGAGCAGCCCGCCGACGCCACCGTCACCGGTGAGTCCGCCGGTGATGCCGTCGAGTGCGGGCAGGAACTCCGGCTGCATCCGGGTCATGCCGACTGACGGGGACCGCTGAGCGAGGTCGGACATCGTCCCGGTCAGGAAGATGCCACCCGTCCGGCCGTCGTTGGCGCGCAGGGACAGCGGCGACTGTGCCGCCGTACCGGTGCTGGGTGTATCGAGCGACAGACCCAGGTTGCTCAGGCCGCCGGTCGGGGAGAAGAGGTCGTCCAGGAGTCCTCGCAGAGCCTGGGGGTCGGTGTTCGGCATCGGCGCAATCGCGTCCTGCGCGTGCGCCGCCCCTCCGCCGAGAAGCAAGAATCCGCTAGCGACGCCGACGGTACCGACGGCGCGGTATAGCCACTTGTTCATGTCCATCCATTCGCATAGAACCCATGCACAGGGTGCAGTCGTCCGATAAAGCCAACGAACAAGTCGGGCATATCGTCGCGGTTCGGACACACTTCACGATCGAATGGAGCCATTCCTGACGATGGTCGGACACTCCGGTAAGCCCGGTCGGGCTACGATCCGGGCGTGCCCCCCTCGATCTCCTCCCTCTTCGACACGTTGCGCCCCAACGGCCGCCCGATGCGCGGGCACTTCATCGTCTGCGGCAGCGACGCGCTCGCCTATCGCCTGGTCGAGGAGCTGAGCCAGCGCTACAACGCCGCCGTCACGGTGATCAAGACGCCGGGTCAGCGGCTGGAGGGCCGGGATTTCACCGATCTGCCGGGGGTACGCGTGCTCACCGCCGACCGCCTCGACGACCGGATCTTCACCGAAGCCGGGGTGCAGACGGCGAGCGGTCTGGCCCTCGTGGCGCAGGACGATGTCGGCAACATCCACGCCGCGATGCGGGCACAGGACCTCAGTCCGCAGCTCCGCCTCGTGATCCGGATGTACAACACCGGCCTCGGCTACCGCATCCGGCTGCTCTTCCACGACTGCGCCGTCGTCTCCGACTCCTCCATCGCCGCGCCCGCCTTCGTCGAGGCGGCCCTCGGTGACGGCGCGCCGAGCTACTTCCGGCTCGGCGGGCGTACGCTCTTCGCCACCCGCCGCAGCGAGATCGGCGAGAAGGATGTCATCGCCGGGCTCGCCGTCACGGCTGCCGGGAAGGCGCCGGTGGTGCTCCCGGCCGAGCAGCGCCTCGCCGACCTGGTGCTCGCCGTCGCGCACGGCGAACCGCAGGCCGCAGCGGCGAAGCGCAAGCGACGCCGGTGGGGGATCGGCGCCGCGCTGCGCTCGATGCGGCACGGCGTCTCCCGCACGATGCGCATCTGGCTCGGCGTCACCCTCGGCTTCCAGATCCTCGCCACGCTCGGGCTCGCGCTCAGCGACGACGAGAAGACCACGCCCTGGAAGGTCAGCTACCAGATGCTGGTCACGGCGTTCGCGGGAGCTGCCTACGAGAAGAACGACAGCTTCCTGAACCAGCTCTGCAAGCTCGTCATCATGATCACTGGGCTGGTGCTCGTACCGCTGATCACGGCGGCGATCGTGCAGGCCTCGGTCAACACCAGACTCGCCCTCAACTCGGGCAAGCTGCTGACGCCGATGTCGGATCACGTGGTCGTCGTCGGGCTGGGCAACGTGGGTACGCGGGTCATCCGGGCGCTGCACGACCTCGGCGTACCCGTCGTGGCCGTGGACAAGAACGAGCACTCGCGCGGCGCGACGCTCGCACGCGAGCGTGAGATCCCCTTCATCGTCGGCGACGCGAGCCGGGAGGAGATCCTGCGCTCGGCGTCGGTGGAGCGCTGCAAGGCGCTCGTCATCGTCTCGACCGACGATGTCGTCAACCTGGAGGCGGCGCTGCAGGGCCGGTCGCTCAACCCGAAGCTCAAGGTGGTGCTGCGCCTGTTCGAGAGCGATCTCGCCGAGCGCATCCAGCGCACCTTCAACATCGCGATCACCCGCAGCGTCTCGTCGATCGCGGCACCGGCCTTCGCCGCAGCCCTGATGGAGCGCGAGGTGATCGCGACGATCCCGGTCGGTCGTCGGGTGCTGCTCGTCGCGGACGTGCCGGTCGCGGCCGGATCACGGCTCGCGGGTGCGCCGATCGGCGGTGCGGACAGTGATCAGGAGTGCCGGGTGATCGCGCTGACCCCGACCGGCGGTTCGCTGCCGACCTGGCAGCCCGTGCCGACCCGCGTGCTCGCTCCGCACGACCGGATCACGGTGGTCGCGACCCGGGCCGGGCTCAGCAAGCTGCTGGCGCTGGCGTCGTCGCCGACCGATCCGATCGGGCAGCCCGACGCCGCAGCCGCCGAGTGACGAACCCGAAGGGCATCAGTCCGAGCAGCACCAGGCCGGTCGTCCGGGGCATCCCGCTCAGGTCGACCGGCGGCCCCGACATCTGCCGCCAGGAGTTGAAGTCAACCCCGGCCGCGAATAGGTCGACGGTCGCGGTGCAGGCGGCGAGCTCGGTCCCGGCGGTCGTCGCCAAGCATTGGGTACGCAGATCCGCCGCCAACGCCTCATCCAGCGTGTCCCGGGCACCGGGTGCCAGCGGGTGCCCGGTGCGTTCGGCGTAACGCAGCAGGTCGTAGCCGTAGTCATGGGCCTGGCAGGGCACGGCGAAGTCGAAGGGCCGCCCCTCGCCGGGCACGGAGCAGCCGCCGTCCGGGTTGACGAGGCGGGTGCTGCCGTCGGCGAGCTGCGCCGACACCGGCGTGTAGCCCATGACCTGGGCGAAGTTGCCGGGGGGCGACTTCGGGAGCGCGGCACCGATCGAGGCGGGTGCCGGTGCGACGACGAGGATGGTGGCGAGGGCGCCGAAGGCGGCGGCCAGCCACAGTCCGCGTCGCGACATTGCGACTCCTTGCATCCGGGATCAGTGCGAACGCTAAGTTACCCGGAGTGATCAGTGCAGCTGGGAGCCTGTGACAAAGATCACTCGGCGATCTCGTCCGGCTCGTAGCCGAGGATCGCCTGCTCGTCGGGGCGGTGCACGAGCACGTCGGCGAGGAACGACTGCACGGCCGGAGCCAGGCCGACATCGCGGCCGGCCTCCTCCGAGAGCCGGAACCGGTGGTCGGTGACCTGCACGAAGAGCTCCGGCGGCTCCAGCTTGCGGCGCAGGTGCGGCGGCACGGCCCGGACCACCGGCTCGAAGACCTCGGTGAACCAGCGGTGCGCCGCCTGCGACTCGTCCGGCAGGTCCGACTCGGCGCGATAGGTGTCGAGGTCGTTGAGGAGGCTGCGGGCCTGGTTCTCCTCGGCGTCGAGGCCGGTCAGGCGCAGCAGCCGGCGGCTGTGGTGGCCCGCGTCGACGACCTTGGGGCGCACGTGCACCTGGTTGTCGACGACCGACATCGCCACCTCCTCGACATCGAAGCCAAGCTCGTTGAGGCGGCGGATCCGCTTCTCGATATACCGGCGCGTGTCCTGCTCGACGCGCTCCTCGAAGGTGATCTCGTTCCAGAGGGTTTCGTAACGGCGTACCACCTCGTCGGAGACGTGCTCCGGGTCGATCTGGTCGTGCAGCAGGCCGGCAGCCTGAAGGTCGAGGGCCTCGCCGAAGATATTGGTCCGGGCGATCTCCAGGTCCTCGCTGCGCTGCCCGTTGGACAGGCGCAGGTGCAGGGCGCCGGTCTCGGCGTCGACGAGGTAGGCCGCGAATGCGCCCGCGTCGCGCCGGAACAGCGTGTTGGACAGCGAGCAGTCGCCCCAGAAGAAGCCGATGAGGTGCATCCGCACCAGCAGCGCGGCGAGCGCGTCGAGGAGCCGGTTCATCGTCTCGGGCCGCAGCGTGTGCGAGAAGACCGCGCGATAGGGCAGCGAGAACTGTAGATGCCGTGTCACCAGGACGGGTTCGAGCGATTCGCCATCCACGGAGAGCCGATCGGCCACGATCGCGACGGCCTCGACCGCGGGCGCACTGATGCGCTCCAATGCCCGCAGGAGATCGTATTCGCGCTCGGCGATCCGCTCCCGCGTCTCCTTGACGGCGTAGACCGTCCCGTGCAGCTTCACGAAGCGCACGACGTGGCGCGAGATGCCCTGAGGCAGCGCGACCAGGTGATCCGCGGGCCACTCCTCCAGGGGAGTGTTCCACGGCAACTCGAGTAGGGACGGGTCGACAAGGGCAGAGGTGATCCGCACGGGTGTCATCCTGCCTGGTCCGGTTCCGCGACGCGTCGTGAAGGTGGCTCGTTACACAGATACGTTCCGTTCCCACGATCACCAACGGAGGCCCGTCTTCATGCGAAGGACGTTTGCGCTGCTCGTCGGAGTTGGATTGTCGCTCTCCCTGGGGGCGGCCGGTATCGCTGCGATGGGTGGAGGCGCGGACGCACCGCCGCAGGTGACGGGGCTGCGATCAGCCGAACAGCAGCCGGTCGAGAAGGCGAAGGCGAACGAGAAGGCGGCGGTACGCGTACCCGTCAAGAAAGCGGAACGTCCCGGCGTGGTCTGGGACCGGGGTGCCGAGGAGGCCGGACGGGTCGAGACGACCTCGACCACCCTGGGGTACCTGGACGCGCAGCGGCAGGCGACCTTCCGCTACCCCGGCGCCGAATACGTGAAGCTGCACTTCACCCGGGTGCTGATGCTGCCCGGCGACTACCTGACCGTCTCGACGCCCGACGGCACCGAGAGCCACCGCTATGACGGCAACGACGCCGAGGGCACCTGGTCGATGTCGGTGACCGGCGACACCGCGCGGATGGAGCTGCACGCCGGCCCGCTCGACCTGCTCGGCCTGGGCGCCACGATCGCCTCGCTCGGCGTCACCGTGGACAAGGTGGCCCGCGGTTTCACCCGCGAGGAGCGGGCGGCGAAGTCGGAGGCGGACCGGGCGCGCAAGAGCCAGGGCCGTGAGGAGAGCGTCTGCGGCTCCGACACCAAGGCCGACGCGGTCTGCTTCCGCACCACCGACCCCGTGCTCTACACGCGGTCCAAGGCGGTCGTGCGGCTGCTCATCGACGGCACCGAGCTCTGCACCGCCTGGCGGGTCGGCGTCAACAACCGGCTGCTCACCAACCACCACTGCCTGGAGACGAGCGCGCAGGCCGCGCAGACCGAGGTGTGGTTCAACTACCAGTGCGCGCAGTGCGGCGGCTACGACGTCTTCCGGCCGACGAAGGTCTGGGCGTCCGAGGTGCTCGCCACCGACGCGACGCTCGACTTCACGCTCTTCAGCGTGGAGAACTTCCCGCTCGTGCAGCACTACGGCTACCTCAGCCTCGACGTGCGGGCGCCGCAGGTCGGCGAGCTGCTCTACGTCCCGCAGCACCCGAGCGGCGCACCGGCCGCGATCACGGTCGACGAGGGCAACGGCAACTGCCAGATCATCGACGCCAGTTACGACGGGTACGCCAAGGACACCGATGCGTCCTACTACTGCGACACCGAGGGCGGCTCGTCCGGCTCGCCGGTCCTGTCGCGCGTCACCAACCGCGTCATCGCGCTGCACCACTTCGGCGGGTGCCCCAACTCCGGCGTACGCATCGACCGGATCTACCCGAAGATCTCCACGCTACTGTGAGCGGATGCTGCGCGAACGGTACCGATCCTGGTGGTGGGATGTCGCCCTGCTCGCGGGGCTGGCCGGGACGACCTGGCTCGTCGCGGCCGGTGTCACCCACGACCTCGACCTCGCCGTCCGTGACTGGTGCCTCGCTCACCAGCCCGACTGGGCCTACTGGACCGCCCGCGCGCTGAACCTCTTCGGTCAGGGCTGGCTGCTGATGTACGTCATCTCCGGCGCGCTCACCGTCTACCTGCTCGTCAAGCGCCGTGACTGGCGCTGGGCGCTGCCGATAGTCGTGGGCTACTTCCTCACCAGCGCCACCGCCGGGCCGATGAAGCTGCTCACGGACCGGGCCGCGCCGCGCAATCCGAGCCCGAACGCGGTGGAGCTCTTCCAGGATCCGGCCGGGATGTCGTTCCCGTCCGGGCACGTCGTCAACGCGATCTTCTGGTGGGGCGTGATCGTGCTGCTCGTCCGGCAGATCCGACCGGTCCCGGTGGTGCTGGAGCGGTGGGTCCGCTTCGCGCCGCCGATCATCGTGCTCGGCACGACGACCTACCTGGCGTTCCACTGGGTCACCGACGGGGTGGCGGCGCTGTTCCTCGGAGTATTCATCTGGCGTCTCTTCCTGCGCCTGCCCTGGCCTCGTATCCTGCCGCAGTGACGTTCGCGTCCCGCCCGGGTCGCGCTGTGGGCACGCTCCAAGATCGTCGCAACTCTTGAAGAGTTGGTGCTAAGGCGCCTCCCCCGTCACGTTTTGCAGCAAAGCGTGGCCTCGCGGCGCGAAATGACCACGCTTTGCTGCAAAACGTGACGAGGGGTGGGGCGTGACTCACAGCGCGGGCGGGCTCGAACGGCGGCTCGGGCTGCGGGATGCCGTGGTGATCGGACTCGGGTCGATGCTCGGTGCCGGAGTCTTCGTCGTCTGGGGTCCCGCCGCCGCCCGTGCCGGAAGCGGTCCCCGGCTCCTGCTCGCACTGCTCCTCGCCGCCCTGGTCGCCGCCGCCAACGCGGCGAGTTCGGCGCGGCTCGCCGCGCGCTACCCCGAGTCGGGCGGCGCCTACGTCTACGGCTACGAACGGCTCGGCCCCTGGGCCGGACGGCTCGCGGGGTGGTCCTTCCTCATCGGCAAGTCCGCGAGCTGCGCCGCGATGGCGCTGGCGATCGGTGCCTACGCGTGGCCCGGCCAGCAGCGGGCGATCGGCGTCGCCGCGGTCGTCCTGCTCACCGCCGTCAACCTGCGCGGCATCGCCAAGACCGCCCTCGCCACCCGGGCCCTCGTCGCGGTCACCCTGATCGTGCTGGTCACGGCCGTCGCCTGCGGCATGGTCGCCCCGGTCGCCCCGGCGAGCGCCGATGCCGCGGGTGGAGACGTGATCGGCGCCGCCGGGCTGATCTTCTTCGCCTTCGCCGGGTACGCCAGAATCGCCACCCTCGGCGAGGAGGTACGCGACCCGGCCCGCGCCATTCCCCGGGCGATCGGGATCGCGTTCGGTGCCGTGCTCGCCGTCTATGTCGGGGTGGCCCTGGTCTGCCTGCGGGTCCTCGGCTCGGCCGGGCTCGCCGACTCCGCCGCGCCGCTCGCCGACGTGACCCGGGCGGCGGGGGCAGCTGTTCTGGTACCGGTCGTGCGGGGCGGTGCCGTGGTGGCCGTCGTGGGCGTACTCCTCGCGTTGATCGCGGGGGTGGGGCGCACCGCGCTGGCGATGGCGCGACGCGGCGACCTGCCGCGGGGTCTCGCAGCCGTGCGCCGCGGCGTGCCCGCGCGGGCCGAACTGGCGGTCGCCGGTGTGGTGATCGTGCTGGTCCTCGTCGGCGGCCTGGGCAGCGCCATCGCCCTGTCGAGCTGTGCGGTGCTGATCTATTACGCGGTCGCGAACGCTGCCGCGTGGACCCTGCCCGGCCGCTGGTGGACCCGGTTGGTCGCCACGTTCGGCCTGCTCGCGTGCCTGGTCATCATGGCCGCCACCCTCCGCTCCCTCCTGCCCGGCTAGCCCAAGATCGCCACAACTCTTCAAGAGTTGGTCCTAAAAGGTCCGCGCCCCCGGAGTCACGTTTTGCAGCAAAGCGTGGTCTCGCGGTGCGGAATAGGCACGCTTTGCTGCAAAACGTGGCGCTCGGCGCGTGAATAACACCAACTCTTGAAGAGTTGCGGCGATCTTGGAGCGCGAGCGGCGGGCGGGCGGGTGGCGGGGCTAGGGCAGGTGCACCCGGTGGGGGTGGGCATAGAGGTTGAAGGTGTCACCGCGGACGAAGCCGGCCAGCGTCATCCCCGCCTCGACGGCGAGGTCGACCGCGAGCGTGCTCGGTGCCGAGACCGCCGCGAGCAGCGGAATCCCGGCCATCCAGGCCTTCTGCGTCAGCTCGAAGCTGGCCCGGCCGGAGACCATCAGCAGGTGCCCGGTCAGCGGCAGCAGACCCGCCTGCAGCGCCCATCCGACCACCTTGTCGACCGCGTTGTGCCTGCCCACGTCCTCCCGGACCACGACCAGCTCGCCCGCCGAGGTGAAGAGCCCGGCCGCGTGCAGCCCGCCGGTCCGGTCGAAGGTGCGCTGCGCGGCGCGGAGCCGGTCCGGGAGCGCGATGATCACCGACGGCTCCACCGAGACCGCATCGGCAGCGAGATCGAAGCGGGACCTGGTGCGGATCGCGTCGATGCTCGCCTTGCCGCAGACCCCGCACGAGCTGGTCGTATAGAAGTTGCGCTCGACCGACGCATCCGGCGGCGGCACGTGCGCCGCGAGCGTCACCTCGACCACGTTGAAGCCGTCATCGCCGCAGAGGATCGCGGTGACGACATCGTCCGGAGCGCCGATCACGCCCTCGGTGACGAGAAAACCCAGGGCAAGGTCAAGTTCATCCCCGGGGGTACGCATCGTCACCGCGAGCGGTCGCCTGCCGACCCGGATCTCCAGCGGCTCCTCGGTGGCGAGAGTGTCGGGACGTTTCGTCGCGGCGCCCCCGACGATGACGCGCACTGTCGGACGCCGCCCGGAAGACCGCATGATCAAGAAGCCGCGTCGAGGGACACGGCGTCGGAGGACACGGCGCCGGAGGAGACCGCGTCGAGGGCTGCCCGTTCGAGCCGGACGATGATCTGCTTCGAGGTCGGAGTGTTCGACTCGGCAGCGGTCGAGTCCAGCGGCACCAGCACGTTCGCCTCCGGGAAGTAGGCGGCCGCGCAGCCGCGCGCGGTGTCGTAGGAGACGATCCGGAAGCGCGGCGCCCGCCGTTCGGTGTCCGCCCACTCCGACACGATGTCGACGATCTCCCCGTCGCGCAGCCCGAGTTCGGCGAGGTCGTCGGGGTTGACGAAGACCACCCGGCGTCCACCGGTGATGCCCCGGTAACGGTCGTCGAGGCCGTAGATCGTGGTGTTGTACTGGTCGTGGCTGCGCAGGGTCTGCAGCAGCAGGCGGCCGGGCGGCACCTCGACCGGCGCGATCGGGCTGACCGTGAAGTGGGCGAGACCGTCGGCGGTCGGGAAGGACCGGCTGTCGCGGGGCGGGTGCGGCAGGGTGAATCCGCCGGGGGTGGCGACCTTAGCCTCGAAGCCGTCGAAGCCGGGCACGCTCGTCGCGATCAGCTCCCGCACGGTCCGGTAGTCGGCGGTCCAGGTCGACCACGGCAGCGTCGGCGCGATCAGGGCGCCCAGCCGGGACACGATCGCCACCTCGGAGAGGAGCAGCGGCGAGGCGGGCGGCAGGTTGCCCTGCGAGGAGTGCACGTTGGACATGGAGTCCTCGACGGTGACGAACTGCTCGCCGGTCGCCTGCACATCGCGTTCGGTCCGCCCGAGGCACGGCAGGATCAGCGAGGTCTGCTCGTCGCCCGCGATGACGTGCGAGCGGTTGAGCTTCGTCGAGACGTGCACGGTGAGGTCGACGTTGCGCAGGGCCGCCTCGGTGACATCGCTGTCGGGGGAGGCGGCGGCGAAGTTGCCGCCGAGCGCCATGAAGACCTTGATCTCGCCGTCGCGCATGGCCCGGATCGCCTCGACGGTGTCGAGCCCGCGCTCGGCCGGCATCGCCACCCCGGTCGCATCCGCGAGGCGGGGCAGCCACGACGGCGGCTCGTGCCAGATGCCCATGGTCCGGTCGCCCTGGACGTTGGAGTGCCCGCGTACGGGACAGAGCCCGGCACCCTTCTTGCCGATCATGCCCCGCAGCAGCTGAACGTTGACGACCTCGCGAATCGTGGCGACCGCGTCGCGCCCCTGGGTCAGCCCCATCGCCCAGCAGACGATCGTGGCGCTGGACTGGGCGAAGAGCTTCGTCGCGGTCTCGATCTCGGCCCTGGTGAGCCCGGTCGCGGTGAGCACGGCTGCCCAGTCGAGCTCGCCGAGGTGGGTGCGGTAGGCGTCGTACCCGGCGGTCGACGACTCGATGAACGACGTATCTGCAGATCCGGCCTCGATGAGCAGCGAGCCGATCGCCTGGAAGAGGGCCAGGTCCCCGCCGACGCGGATCTGCAGGTGCAGGTCGGCGAGAGCGGTGCCCCGCCCGGCGAGGCCGCTGAGCTTCTGCGGGTTCTTGAAGCGCATCAGCCCGGCCTCGGGCAGCGGGTTGACGGCGATGATGCGGGCCCCGTTGCGCTTGGCGTGCTCCAGCGCGGTGAGCATGCGGGGGTGGTTCGTACCGGGGTTCTGGCCGACGACGACGATCAGCCGCGCCGCGTGGACGTCGTCGAGGGTGACCGTGCCCTTGCCGATCCCGATGGTGCTGATCAGCGCGGCGCCCGAGGACTCGTGGCACATGTTGGAGCAGTCGGGCAGGTTGTTGGTGCCGTGGGCGCGGGCGAGGAGCTGGTAGAGGAAGGCAGCCTCGTTGGAGGTGCGTCCGGAGGTGTAGAAGACCGCGCGATCCGGCTCATGGGCGGCGAGCGAGCGTGCCACCAGCCCGAACGCGTCGTCCCAGGCGATCGGAGCGTAGTGCGCCGAACCGGGAAACTTGATCATCGGGGTGGTGATCCGGCCCTGTTTCCCCAGCCAGTGGTCGGTCTGGGTGGCGAGGTCGGCGATGGCGTGCTCGGCGAAGAACTCCGGGGTAACGCGGCGCAGCGTCGCCTCCTCGGCCACGGCCTTGGCACCGTTTTCGCAGAACTCGGCATGAGAGCGCTGCTCCGGTCCCGGCTCCGGCCAGGCACAGCCGGGGCAGTCGAAGCCGCCGGGCTGGTTGATCTTCAGCAGCGTGAGGGCGGTGCGGCGTACCCCCATCTGGGTCAGGCCCGCGGCCAGGCCGTGACCGACTCCCGGCAGCCCCGCGGCCGACTTCTTGGGATCGCCGACTCGAAGCTTCTTCGCCAT
Organism: Allocatelliglobosispora scoriae; assembly: GCF_014204945.1. Lineage (NCBI taxonomy): Bacteria > Bacillati > Actinomycetota > Actinomycetes > Micromonosporales > Micromonosporaceae > Allocatelliglobosispora > Allocatelliglobosispora scoriae. The sequence goes on along the minus strand of NZ_JACHMN010000002.1, from coordinate 3,201,686 downwards.
ATTCTCAGCGTCTCACAGTGTCGCCGGTTCGTTCGCGCTTGCGGGGCTCCGCTTCGCTCCACTCCTCGCGCTTCACGGTGTCGCCGGTTCGTTCGCGCTTGCGGGGCTCCGCTTCGCTCCACTCCTCGCGCTTCACGGTGTCGCCGGTTCGTTCGCGCTTGCGGGGCTCCGCTTCGCTCCACTCCTCGCGCTTCACGGTGTCGCCGGTTCGTTCGCGCTTGCGGGGCTCCGCTTCGCTCCACTCCTCGCGCTTCACGGTGTCGCCGGTTCGTTCGCGCTTGCGGGGCTCCGCTTCGCTCCACTCCTCGCGCTTCACGGTGTCGCCGGTTCGTTCGCGCTTGCAGGGCTCCTCGCGCCTCACAGCGCCACCGTGACCGTCAGGCCTCCTCCCGGACGTGGTGCGGCCTGCACCGTGCCGCCGTGCGCGCGGGCGATCGCTCGCACGATCGACAGCCCCAAACCGAATCCCCTGGTCACCCCGCCGACCCGCTCGCGGCCGAGGCGGCGGAAGGGCTGGAAGATCGTCTCCATCTCGTACGCCGGAACGACCGGCCCGGTGTTCGTCACGACGAGCCGGGCCTGCCCGTCCACCGTCGCCGTCTCGACCCGCACCCACCCGCCGTCGGCCACGTTGTGCTTCACCGCGTTCTCGACCAGGTTCTGCACCAGGCGCTCCAGCAGCACGGGATCACCCACGGTGGGAGCCGGTGCGAGAGCACTGCTCGCCCGCTCCACCGGCCCGAGGATGTGCCGGGCGATCTCGGCGAGGTCGACCTGCTCCTTAGTCGCGAGCTCGGTCTCGCTGTCGGCGAGCATGAGCAGTCCTTCGATGAGCCGCTCGTGCCGCTCGTTGACCTTGAGGAGGGACTCGCCGAGCCGGTGCGCGTCGTCGCTGACCCCGGGCCGGGTGATGGCGAGCTCGACGAGGGCCCGGTTGAGGGCGAGCGGTGTACGCAGCTCGTGCGAGGCATTGGCGACGAATCTCCGCTGCCCGTCGAAGGCCTGGTCCAGCCGGGCCAGCATCAGGTCGAAGGCGTCGGCGAGGCGGCGTACCTCGTCGTGGGGGCCGTCGAGCGCGATCCGCTCGTGCAGCCCGCCCCCGGCGGAGTCGGCGCGGGCGACCCGGGTCGCGGCATCGGTCATCCGGTGCAGCGGTTGCAGGATGCGACCGGCGATGAGCCAGCTGATCACGGCGGACGCGAGGAGGATCAGCGCCAGCGCGATCGCACCCTGGGTGAGCAGCGTGGTGAGGGTGGTGTCGCGGTAGCCCTCGGCCTGCTTCTGCACGAAGGTGAAGATCCTGTCCTGGGTCGGCGAATCCAGGAACCCCTTTCCCGGTCCCGGATCCGGGCCCGGAATCGAGGCGCCCTTGATCGTGATCGGTGCCGGGAGCTGCCGGTCCACCAGGTAGTAGGTGATCGCGAGCAGCACGACCCCGGCGACGGTGAAGAGCGTGGTGAAGGCGAGCGTGAGCCGGCCCCGGATGGTGAGTCGCTTCATCATGGCAGTCGGTACCCCACGCCGGGCACGGTCTCGATCAGCACGGGTTCGCCGAGCTTGCGGCGGAGCTTCATCATCGTCACCCGCACCACGTTGGTGAAGGGGTCGATGTTTTCGTCCCAGGCGCGTTCGAGCAGCTCCTCGGCGGAGACGAGGGTGCCGTCGGCGCGGAGCAGCTCGGCGAGGAGCGCGAACTCCTTGCGCGACAGCGCGATGTAGCAGCCGTCGCGGAAGACCTCGTGCCGGGTCGGGTCCAGGGTGATCCCGGCCCGGCGCAGCGTCGTCGGCGTCCGTGCCGCCGACCGGCGGGCGAGCGCGTGCACCCTCGCCGCCATCTCCACCATCGCGAACGGCTTCGTCAGGTAGTCGTCGGCGCCGAGCGCGAGCCCGGCCACCCGCTCCCGCACCGAGGCCGCCGCGGTGAGCATCAGCACCCGCGTCTCGGGCCGCTGCTCCGCGACCGATCGGCACAGCTCGTCGCCGGTGCGGCCGGGCAGGTCCCGGTCCAGCACCACCACGTCGTAGGCGTTGACATCGATCCGCTCCTGCCCGGCATCCCCGTCGTAGGCCACATCCACGGCGAACGCCTCCCGGCGCAGCCACTCGGCCACCGCGTCGGCCAACACGTCCTCGTCCTCCACCACCAGCACCCGCACGTGAGATTGATACATGATTTTGCGTAAAGGCGGCATAAACGTTGCTGGTAACGCCCTGGATACGCGAGTCCGAAGAGGCTCGTCGGCATGAGAAGACTTCTGGGTGTCCTGCTCCTGGCCGGCATCATGCTGGCCGGCTGCGGTGACGACAAGGGCAACGACGACATCGCCACGGCCGGCAGTCCGGCGGCCGGCGGCGCCTCTCCATCGCCGACGATGGACCTCGCCGAGCGGGGCCGCAAGTTCGCGCAGTGCATGCGTGAGCAGGGAATCCCGATGGAGGATCCGGAGATCGGCGACGACGGCTCGTTCAAGATGAAGATGGGCGGTCCCGGCTCCCAGGCGGGACCGATGGACAAGACCAAGGCCGACGCGGCGATGACCGCCTGCAAGCAGTTCCTGCCCGAGGGCGGTGCGGTCGGCAAGCTCGACCCCGAGGCCGTCGAGATGATGCGCAAATACGCCGTCTGCATGCGCTCCAACGGTGCTCCCGACTTCCCGGACCCCGACGAGAACGGCATGATCCGCATCGAGCGCGACCCGGCGAATGACGCAGGCTTCCAGGCCGCCGAGGAGAAGTGCAAGGACCTGCAGCCGAAGATGAGGACCCAGTCCAAGTGAAGATCAAAATTCTCATCGCTGCCGTCAGCGTCACCGCGATCGCCGGGCTCATCGCACTGCTGCTCTGGCCGACCGGCCCGGCTCCTCTCGCCGCCGCCGGGCCCGCCGAGACCGGCGAGGTGACGAGGCAGACCCTCGCCGACACCAAGTCCGTCGACGGCACCCTCGGTTACGGCACCACGACCTCGGTCACCAACAAGCTCAGCGGCACGATCACCGCGCTCGCCGCCGAGGGTGCCACGGTGAAGCGGGGCGCGACCCTCTACCGGGTCGACGACCAGCCGGTCGTGCTGCTCCAGGGTTCGCTCCCGGCGTACCGGGTGCTGCGCAACGGTGTCGAGGGCGCCGATGTCAAGCAGTTCGAGCAGAACCTCCGGGCGCTCGGCTACACCGGCTTCACCGTGGACGAGAAGTACAGCTCGTCGACGGCGAGCGCGGTCAAGAAGTGGCAGGAGAAGCTCGGGCTGCCCGAGACCGGCATGGTCGAGCCGGGGCGCATCGCCTATGCCGGTGCCGCCGTGCGGGTCGACAGCGTCGCCGTGGCCGTCGGCGACGCCGCCCAGCCGGGGCAGAGCGTGCTCAAGCTGACCGGAGTCGACCGGGTCGTCACCGTCACCCTCGACGTGGCCGACCAGCGCCTCGCCGCCAAGGGTGCGAAGGTCAAGCTCACCCTGCCCGACGGCAGCACCAAGGACGGCACGATCACCGCCATCCACACCGTGCTCAAGCCCGCGGGCAACGACGGCGCGACCGAGACGAAGATCGAGGTGACGGTCGGGCTCGCCCCGATCACCGGCTTCGACCAGGCCTCGGTCGATGTCGCGTTCACCGCCTCGGTGCGGGAGAAGGTCCTCACGGTCCCGATCGCCGCGCTGCTCGCGCTCCGCGAGGGGGGTTACGGCATCGAGATCATCACATCGGGGGGTACGCGCACCATCGCCGTCACCACCGGACTCTTCGCGAGCGGCCGGGTCGAGATCAGCGGACCCGACGTGACCGAGGGCCTCGTCGTCGGGCTGCCGTCGTGATCGAGCTGACCGAGGTGACCAAGGTCTACGAGGGCGACGTGCGGGCACTCGACGGCGTGACGGTCGGCATCGAGCGGGGTGAGCTGCTCGCCATCGTCGGCCCGTCCGGCTCGGGCAAGTCGACGATGCTGCACGTCATGGGCGCCCTGGACCGCTGCTCGTCGGGGCGGGTCGTCATCGACGGGCACGATCTGTCGACCCTCACCGACCGGCAGCTCTCGGCGCTGCGGGCGAGCCTGATCGGCTTCGTCTTCCAGCAGTTCCACCTGGGCGACGGGATGTCGATCGTCGACAACGTGGCGGACGGGTTGCTCTACAACGGCTTCCCGATCCGTGAACGGCGATCCCGGGCGGCCGCCGTGCTGCACCGGGTAGGCCTGGGCCACCGCCTCACCCACCGGCCGCACGAGCTCTCCGGCGGCGAACGCCAACGGGTGGCGATCGCCCGTGCGGTCGTCGGGGAGCCGCCGCTGCTCCTCGCCGACGAGCCGACCGGCAACCTCGACTCGCACTCGGGCGCTGCCGTGCTCGCCCTGCTCCGGGAGCTGCACGCGGCGGGCACGACGGTCATCGTGATCACCCATGATCGGGAGATCGCGGGTGCGCTGCCCCGGCAGATCGCGATGCGCGACGGGGTGATCGCATGACCGCCCCGCTCCGACCGGCCCGGTTGAGCCTGCGGGACCTGCTGCGGGTGGGGGCGATCGGTCTGCGTACGCGCAGGTTGCGAGCCTTCCTGTCGGCGCTGGGCATCGCGATCGGCATCGCCGCGATGGTCTCCGTCGTCGGCATCTCCGCCTCGTCGCAGGCCGAGGTCGAACGCCGGCTCGCCGCCCTCGGCACCAACCTGCTCACGGTCGCGCCCGGCAGCACCTTCTTCGGTGAGGCGGCCACCCTGCCGGACGAGGCACCCGACATGATCGGCCGGATCAAGCCGGTCACCGCCGTCGCCTCGACCGGGCGTACGTCGTCCCGGGTCTACCGCAGCGACCGCATCCCGCCCGCCGAGACGGGCGGGCTCGGGGTCCGGGCCGCCTCGCTGGAGCTGCCCGGCACGGTCGGGGCCACCGTCCGCAGCGGGACCTGGCTCAACGAGGCGACCGCGCGCTATCCGGCCGTCGTGCTCGGGTCGACGGCGGCTCGCCGGCTCGGCATCACCTCACCCGACGGGGGTCCGCAGGTGTGGCTCGGCGGGCAGTGGTTCACCGTCGTGGGAATTCTCGAAACGGTGCCGCTCGCCCCGGAGATCGACACGTCTGCGCTGGTGGGGTGGGCGGTCGCCGTCGAGCGCCTCGGCTTCGACGGGCATCCGAGCACTGTCTACACGCGTACCCGCGATGATGCGGTGGAGGCCGTGCGCGGCGTGCTGGCGGCGACGGCGAACCCGAAGTCCCCCAACGAGGTGAAGGTTTCGCGGCCCTCGGACGCGCTTGCGGCGAAGGAGGCGACCGACGACGCCTTCACCGGGCTGCTGCTCGGGCTGGGCGCGGTGGCGCTGCTGGTCGGCGGGGTCGGGGTGGCGAACACGATGGTGATCTCCGTACTCGAACGCCGAGCAGAGATCGGCCTGCGCCGGTCGCTCGGGGCGACCCGGGGGCATGTGCGGACGCAGTTCCTCACCGAGTCGCTGCTGCTGGCGGCGCTGGGCGGGTGCGGCGGTGTGCTGCTCGGGTGCCTGGTGACCGGCGGTTACGCGATCATGCAGGACTGGCCGCCGACGGTGCCCGCGTGGGCGCTGACCGGCGGAGTCCTCGCCACGGTGGTGATCGGCGGAATCGCGGGCCTCTATCCGGCGGTAAGGGCGGCACGCTTGAGCCCCACCGAGGCGCTGGCCACCCCGTAGCCGCGGTGTGATCGCCACACCAAGATCGCCGCACCAAGATCGCCGCAACTCTTCAAGAGTTGCGGCGATCATGGTGCGGCATGGCACCTCAGCGGTATGCCGTGAGCAGGTCTTTCGGAGTGATCACGGTTATGCCATCTCACCCGAGCCGATCGCGCCGAGCGCCAATCGGGCCTGGGAGCCGGCGGGGAACTCGGCAGCCAGAGCTCGCTCGCCGCTGATGAGCAGCACTGATTTGAAGGTACCAAATGTGGTGTCTAGTGGAGGCTCTTGAGACGGCCCTTCCAGCCGAAGAGCATCTGGGCCGGGTCCGCCTGGAGCACCCGATCCAGGAGCGTCGCGTAGACATCTCGGAAGTCGGTCGTGTATTTCAGATCGCCCTGGTCGAGCTTGGTGAGGCTCGGCGGATCGCCGTAGAGCCCGCCGGTCACGCCGGCCCCGATCAGGAAGACGTTCGACGCCGTCCCGTGATCGGTCCCGTCCGAGGCGTTGGCCTTCACCCGCCGCCCGAACTCGGAGTAGATCGCCACCACGACCTTGCGCCCCTGCTCGCTGCGGGACATCCGGTTGACGAAGTTGCTCACCGCCCGATCGAGCTGCCCCAGCAGCACCTCCTGCAGCCGCTTCTCGTCGGCGTGGGTGTCGAACCCGCCCAACGAGACCGAGAATGCCCGGGTCGCGACCTTCGCCTCGACACACTGGGCGACGAGTTCGAGCTGCTGCTCCAGCGCGGTGTTGCCGCCGGTGCCGGTCGCCGCGTCGGGGCCGTTCTCCGCCTTCTCCGCCGCCTCCTTGACCTCGCGCATCATCTGCTCGACGTTGACCGCGTCGGCGAAGCACCCGGCGGCGCGGGCCATCAGCGGCGACTCGCCGGGGGAGGTCTTGGCGAGTGCCGAGATGGTCTTCAGGCTCACGCCCTTGGGCAGGCGCAGGCCGTTGCCGCCGACCGCCGCACCGGCGCTGGTGGCCCCGGCGAGCAACGGCGGGAGGACGGGCTCGAAAGAGACCGCGAGGCGCGGGTCGCCACCGGCGGAGTCGAGCCAGCGGCCGAGCCAGCCGGTGGTGCCCGGCTCGGTGGGCTGGCCGGTCTGCCAGATGTCCATGGAGCGGAAGTGGCTGCGGTCGGGCTTGGGGTAACCGACACCCCGGACGATGGCGAGCTTCTGCTGGCCGTAGAGCTTGTGCAGGCCGGTCATCTTGGGGTTGAGGCCGGTCGTCTTGTCCAGCTTGAGGATCTGGTCGGCCTCATAGGAGAGTTCCGGTCGGGCCGCACGGTACGCCTTGTCGCCGAAGGGGATGACCGTGTTGAGCCCGTCGTTGCCGCCGTAGAGCGTGATCAGCACCAGGATGCGGGCACTCGACTCGGGTGGCGCCTCGCCCGCGGTCTCGAGGATCTGCGAGAGCGTGAAACCGCTGCCCCCGGCGGCGAGCGCGGTGGCGGCGACCACTCCGCTGCGGAGCAGGAACGTACGCCGGGTCGCTGTGTCCATGCCATCCGCCAATCAGTGAACGAGGTATTCGGGGGTGACGAGGCCGAGCATGAGCAGCTTGCGGGAGTCCTTGACGACATCGGTGAGTGCTTTGCGGGTCCGGTCGGTCCAGGCGTCGACGACGAGCAGTCGGCCCAGCGCGTCGATCCGTCCGGCGACCGGCGCGGCGGCGAGCCGGTCGACGATCGTCTTCGGCGCCCGCGCGGAGAGCATCTCGGTGAGCCGGATGCGGGACTGCATGGAGTGGCTGGTGAGCCACGCCGCACCGCTCGGCCAGCCACCGACGCTCGGTGGGCGGAAGGGCACCTGCTCGATCCGCTTGAGCCCGTTCATGAACTGCTGGCGCTCGTCCTCGGGCAGCGTGGCGGGGCGCAGGTCGAGCTGGCGCATCGCACCGCAGATCCACTCCAGCGGCTGCTTGACGAGCTTGCCGCGGGTCGCCGCGAAGTCGGGGTCGGTGAAGATCCCCTGGGCGAGCGAGGTGATGTCGCGATCGGGGCCGTAGGCCTTCACCAGCCGTCCGATCACCGCCTCGCTGGCGGGCTCGCCCGAGGCGAAGCGGAACCAGAACCGCTTGGCGAGGAACTGGGCGTTGGCGGGCTGGGCGAGCAGCAGCTCGGCGAGGCCGTCGACGTCGAAGACGCCCGTCTCGCCGAGGATCTGCTTGGAGCCGGTGTCGTGCCGCGACGGCACGATGTTGGCGAGGCTGAGCCGCCGGTCGACCTGCCAGCCGGTGAGGGCTCGGGCCGCTGCCTTCACGTCGGCCTCGCTGTAATTGCCGATGCCGAGGACGAAGAGCTCCATCAGCTCGCGGGCGAGGTTCTCGTTGGGGGCGCGCTTGGCGTTGCGCTGCCCGTCGAGCCAGAGGATCAGCGCCGGGTCGCGCAGCATCGCCTTGACGAAGGGCGCGAAGTCGTTGCGGCCGAAGAACCGGAACGCCTGGTGCTGCGAGAGCATGAGCTGCGGCGAGTCGACCTTCTGGATGTTGGTGGCCCAGTGGCCGTGCCAGAAGAAGATGAGCTTCTCGACCCACTGGTGGTCGGCCGTGACCATCCGGTCCGGCCACCACGCGGTGAGCGCCTGGATCTGGTCGTTGCGCAGCTTGTAGGCGGCGTCGCGCTGCGGCTGGGTCGAGGTCGGCAGCAGCATCGCCACCGGATCGGGCCCGAGCACGGGTGCCGGGGAGGCGATTGCGCCCTGGTCGAGGCCTTGCGGGCGGAGCAGCCGGCTCAGGGTCGCCGAGTAGCCGGCTCGCTCGGCGTCGTCCACCTCGGTGGCGGTCGGCCCGAACGTCGCCCGGCGCAGCAGATGTGCGATTTTCTCGCGATCGGCCATGGCCAATGAGGCTAGCGCGTTTCACGTCTCCGCGCGCGTCCGCACCCAAGATCGTCGCAACTCTTGAAGAGTTGGTCCTAACGGGTTTTTAGGACCAACTCTTCAAGAGTTGCGACGATCTTGGGCTTGGCTTGGGCTAACCGGCGAGGAGGCGGAGGAAGTGGGTCACCGTGGCGGCCATCGCATCGCGGGCCGTGGACAGGTATCTGCGCGGGTCGACGAGCTGGGGATCGGCGTCGAGCCGGGCACGGGCCGCGGTGGTGAAGGCGATGTTCAACGCCGTACCCACATTGATTTTGATCAGACCGCCCGCGACGGCCCGGCGGATCTCGGCATCGCTCACGCCCGACGAGCCGTGCAGCACGAGCGGCACCCCGACGGCCGCGCGCAGAGCGGCGATCAGCTCATGGTCCAGTGCGGCATCGCGGCTGGTCATGGCGTGTGAGGAGCCGACCGCCACCGCGAGCCCGTCGACACCGGTCGCCGCGACATAGGCGGCCGCGTCGGCCGGATCGGTCCGCGCACCGGGCGCGTGCGCCGAGAGCGGCGCGGATCCGTCCTTGCCGCCCACCTTGCCGAGCTCGCTCTCGACCCAGAGCCCGTGCAGATGTCCGAAGTGGACCGCATCGGCGGTGCGCGCGACATTCGCGGCGTCATCGTGGCTCGACGCATCGAACATCACCGAGGAGAAACCGTGCTCGGGTGCCTGCTTGAGCAGTTCGACGGACTCGACGTGGTCGAGGTGCAGCGCGCACGGCACGGATGCGAGCTCCGCGACGGCGCGGGTCGCGGCGGCGATCGGGCCGAGCCGCCCGCCGTGGAACTTCACCGCGTTCTCACTGATCTGCAGGATCACCGGCCGCCCGGCGGCCTCGGCACCGGCGACGATCGCCTCGGCGTGCTCCAGGGTGATCACGTTGAAGGCGGCGATCGGTTCGCCGATCAGCGAGGCGGTGGGGACGAGGCTCATGGGGTGTCCTAAGGGTTGATCTCGGTGCGAATTTGCAGGTAAAGGTCGTGGTCGAAGGTTCCGGCGACGGGCGCGGCGACGGCGGCGGCGGAGAGCGCCACCGCGTCGGCGAGCAGCGCGGGCCAGGCGGTCCCGTCGCGCAGCCCTCTGGCCAGGGCCGCGACGCAGGCATCGCCCGCACCGGTCGGGTTGCCCGCGATCGGCCGCGGCGGCCGCACGACGAAAACCCCGTCGGCCGTCGTCGCCTCCAGGCCGTCGGGCCCCTTCGAGGCGACGATGGTGGTACGCCGGGAAGCCCCCACCACGTCCCCCATCTCCCGGGCGTTGGGCTTGATCAGGTCGGGTTCGGCGACGAGCCCCAGCCGCAGCGGCGCACCCGAGGTGTCCAGGATGGACCTGGCACCGTGCGCGTGCGCGATGTCGATCAGCCTGGCGTAGGCCACCTCGGGCAGCCCCGGCGGCAACGAACCGGAGAGGACCACGACCCGCGCCTCCGACCAGGTGAGCAGCGCGGTGTAGTGGTCGAGGAACCCGCTCCACTCGGCGGCCGTGACCTGCGGACCGGGCTCCCAGAACCCGGTGCCGTCGATCCCGTCGGTGACGACGAGCGTCCGGCGGCAGGCACCGCCGATCGGGAAGAAGTCCTGCATCAGGGGGAAACCCGTCCCGCCGAGCCCGGTCATCGTGACCGGCTCGCCGAGCTGGGTCAGAACGTTCGCCACGTTGACGCCCTTGCCACCGGCGCGCGTGTCCACGTCGCTGACCCGGTGCGCCTCGCCGAGCACGATCGACGCCACCCGATAGGTGACGTCGATCGCCGGGTTCAACGTGACGGTGAGGATCATGTTCCGTTGCGGCGCACGCCCGTGACGTGCAGCTCGGGGGAGAGGATGACGAGGTCGGCCCGCAGCCCGGGAACGATCGCCCCGGTGCTGTCGCCGAGCCCGATGCGCTCGGCCGGAGTGGTCGCGGCCATCCGCGCGGCCTGCTCGATCGGGATCCCCGCACCGACCGCCTGCCGCAGCGCGGCGTCCATCGTCAGGGTGCTGCCCGCGATCGAGCCGTCCCGGGCGAGCCGGGCCACCCGGTCGGCGACGATGACGGCCTGCCCGCCGAGGTCATAGGTGCCGTCGGACATCCCGGCCGCCGACATCGCGTCGGTGACGAGGACGGTCCGGTCGGCTCCGCCGGTGGTGGCCGCGAAGAGCAGCGTGCCGTCGTGCAGGTGGATGCCGTCCGCGACGAGTTCGCAGGCGACCCGCTGATCGCCGAGGAGCCCGATGATCGGGCCGGGCTCCCGGTGGTGCACGGGCCGCATGCCGTTGAAGAGGTGCGTGGCGACGGTCGCACCGGCATCGATCCCGGCGAGCGTCTGGTCATAGGTCGCGTCGGTGTGCCCGATCGCGGCGACGACTCCCTCGGCGACGAGCAGCCGGATCGCCTCGACGGCACCGGTCCGCTCGGGCGCGATCGTCATCATCCGGACGGCACCCTCGCCGAGCTTGACGAGTTCGGCGATCTCGGCGATCGACGGGTCCCGCAGGAAGGCCGGGTTCTGCGCGCCGCACCGCAGCTCCGCGAGGTAGGGACCCTCGAAGTGGATGCCGGCGATCACACCTTCGGCGAAGAGCTCGCGGTAGGCGACCGTCGCGTCGCGCATCAGGTCGAAGGGCGAGCTGACGAGGCTCGCCAGCAGCGTGGTGGTGCCGTGGCCGAGGTGGAACGCGGCAGCCTGCCGGGCCGCCGCCGCGTCGCCGGTGGTGAAGGTGTGGCCGCCGCCGCCGTGGTTGTGGATGTCGACGAAGCCCGGCAGGATCCACTGCTCGGTCTCGACCGGTCCCGGCTCGATCGCGGCGATCCGCCCGCCGTCGATGCGCAGGGATCCGGAGACGATGCCCTCCGGTGTGACGATCCGCCCGCTCAGCTTGGTCATGCCGCCGCCTTCTTCCGGGCTCGGGTCGCCGCCTTCTTGACGGGCTTGGGGGTGTCGGTCGGGTGGTCGACCTCGACGAGGGTCAGCGCCAGCAACGCCGCGCCGAGGCAGCCGGCCTCGTCGCCGAGGAGCGCCTTGACGATGCCGGGCTCCCGGTGAAAGGTCAGCTTGCCGCGCAGGGCCTCCCGCAGCGGCGCGAGCAGCTGCTCACCGGCCTCGGCGAGCCCGCCGCCGACGACGATCAGCTCCGAGTCGAAGAGCGCCTGGCCGGTGAGGAGTCCGTCGGCGAGCGCGTCGACCGTCTCCGCCCAGACCTGGGCCGCGATCGGGTCACCGGCCTGGGCCAGCTCCGCGACCTCGCGGGCGTTGCGGGTCGTTCCGGCCAGCGCGCTGTAACGGCGTCCGACCGCCGACGCCGACGCGACCGCCTCCAGGCAGCCGATCTGCCCGCAGGAGCAGCGCGGACCGCCGGGACGGACGACGATGTGGCCGATCTCGCCGGCCGCACCGTGCGCGCCCGCGAGGACCCGGCCGCTGACGATGTGGGCGGCGGCGATGCCTGTGCCGATCGGCATGAAGAGCACGTGGTCCAGGCCTCGCCCGGCGCCGAGGGTCGCCTCGGCGAGACCGCCGGCCCGCACGTCGTGGCCGAGCCGGACGGGCAGCCCGAGGGCGGCCTCGGCGAGTTCGCGCAGCGGGTAGTCGTGCATGTCGAGGTTGGCGGCGTACCGCACCACCCCGGCATGCTCGTCGATGACGCCGGGGACGGCGATGCCGGCCGCCGTCGGCACGAGTCCGTCGGCGCGGGCCTTCTCGGCGAGGCCGGTCGCCACGGCGAGGATCGTCTCGGCGACCGCATCCGCGCCGCGCTCCGCCCCGGTCGCGTGCCGCTCGGTGTGCACGACCTCGTGATCGCGCGTGACCAGGGCAGACTTGATCCCGGTGCCGCCCACGTCCACGGCGATGACTACCTGTGTGCTCACCGGTCCAGCATGCCCTTCGCGGCGGGCAGGATGACAGAGCGGGTGAGGTTGCGCGGTGCGTCCGGGTCGAGGCCGCGGTGCAGGGCGAGCGCGACGGCGAAGCGCTGGGCCATGATCAGGTCGGCCATCGGGTCGAGTGCGGGGTGGCCCTCGCAGTTGTATCGGCTGTGCACGAAGCTCGCGCCGGTCGCCTCCACGTCGTCGGCGAGCCCGGCGGGCAGGTCGCCGAAGGCCCAGACGGCTCGACCGGGGGCGGCGATCGCGATCGGGCCGTGCCGGAAGTCCATCGCCGGGTAGGCCTCGGTCCAGAAGGTCGCCGCCTCGCGGCACTTCAGGGCCGCCTCGTGGGCGAGCCCGACGGTCCAGCCCCGGCCGAGGAAGGTGATCTGCTCGATCTTGGCGGGGTCCAGCGGGAGCGGGCAGCGTACTGCCGCCTCGGCGTCGGCGGAGGCGGCGGAGAGGTTCTCGCCGAGCCCGGACCGCAGCAGGGCGAGCGCGCTGGTCGCGAAGCGGGTCTGCACGACCGACTTCTCGTCGGCCCAGGGCATCGCGATGACATGGGTGGCGAGCGCGACGACGGGGGAGTCCGGATCGCCGATGATGACGGTCACGGGGGCGCTCAGCTTCGGGATGAGGTCGAGGATCTCCGAGGTGGTGCCGGACCGGGTGATCGCGATGACGCGGTCATAGGTGCGGCCGACCGGGAACTCGGAACCGGCGAAGGCATCGGTCTCGCCCTGCCCGGCAGCCTCGCGGAGCTGCGCGTAAGCCATCGCCATGAACCATGAGGTGCCGCAGCCGGTGACCGCGACCCGCTCGCCGGGCTGCGGGAGGGCATCCGTCAGCTCCTTGGCGTACGCCGCGGCGCGAAGCCAGCATTCGGGTTGGCTGGCGATCTCTTCGTCGACGTAGGCCATGGCCCCTCACAAACGGTTTCGTGCGCGTAACGGTTCGCTACGCCCTGGTTTCGAGCGTCATTGTGCGTGAGCGATTCCGCTGACCGCAAGCCGTCAGGGCACTTCGAGCAGCTCTACGCTTTGCAAACGGGCCTAACGCGCACTATTGTGCATCCAATTGGTCATCAATCGCGCAGACAGGCCGCAGGGGCGTCGGCGAGCCCTACGGCGTGAGAACGGAGCTCTCGTGGACCGTTATGCGCGGTGGAACGCGTTGCTGGAGCTCCTCACCGAGACCGGCCGGGTCACCGTCGAGGACGCCGCGGAGCGTCTCGACGTCTCCCAGGCCACCATCCGGCGCGACTTCGACCAGCTCGCGCAGCAGCAGATGATCACGCGTACCCGAGGCGGCGCCGTCGCCAGCGGCGTCTCCTACGACCTGCCGCTGCGCTACAAGACTGCCAAGCACTCCGAGGAGAAGCAGCGCATCGGCACGGCCGCCGCCGCGATCGTCTCGCCCGGCATGGTCGTCGGCCTCAACGGCGGCACGACCACGACCGAGGTGGCCCGGGCGCTCGCCGTCCGCCCCGACCTCGCCTCGACCGCCGACGGCGCCCAGCTCACGGTCGTCACCAACGCGCTCAACATCGCCAACGAGCTGCTCGTCCGCTCCCGGATGAAGATCGTCGTGACCGGCGGGGTGGTCCGGCCGCAGTCCTTCGAGCTCGTCGGCCCGCTCGGCGGCGGCATCCTGCGCGAGGTGACCCTCGACGTGGCGCTGCTCGGCGTGGACGCGCTCGACGTGAGCCTCGGCGCGGCGGCCCATCACGAGGGCGAGGCGGCGATGAACTCGCTGATGGTCGCCCGCGCCAAGCGGGTCGTCATCATCGCCGACTCCTCCAAGCTCGGCGGGCACGCCTTCGCCCGGATCTGCCCGGTCGAGCGGATCGAGACGCTCGTGACCGACTCCGGTGCCGATCCCAAGATCGTCGCAGGCTTCCGCGAGGCGGGGCTGAACGTCATCGTCGCCTGACGGGCGTTGGCACGGTGCGGCGCAACCCCGTACGCGGGTGACGCGTGATCGGTGCATGATGACGCCCGTTCGACGCCTCGCCGGCGCCCACCTGATCCTGCTCGTCGCGATCGCCTGCACCGCGGCCTGCGACGGCGGCACTCCCATCGCTCTGCCGCCGACGCCATCGGCTTCCGCCGCCACCCCGGCGGCCTCGCCCGGCCCATCGAACCCCGGTGCATCGAACCCCGTGGCATCGAACCCCGTGACCCCGCCGCCGGACGCGCCGCCGACCGCCCCCGTGGTTCCGGCGTGTGCGGCCGACGACGCGCGGCTGATCCCGGAGTCCGTGCTGGTCCGTGATGCGTTCGTGGCGGGGACCTTCGGCGAGGAGCAGTGCCTGGTCAGGGTGCCCGCCGAGCCCTTCCACGAATTCCTGCCCAACCCGTGCAACGACCGGGGCGCGCTGCCGACCGCCGGGATCCTGGCCCGCCGGGCGATCGAGGTCTACTTCGACGACGATCCCGACAACGGCAATCCCGAGACGTCCCGGTACCGCCAGGTCGTGACGCTCTACGACAGCGCGGCGGCGGCGAAGGCGTACGTGGATGACGTGCTCGCCGATGTCGCCCGGTGCGCGAGGCGAAAGGTGGGCAAGGGCCATGTCTTCGCCTATTCGGTGAAGGCGCCGGGAGAGCTCGGGGTGCAGCGGTTCTATTCGGCGTCGGCGGAATCGATGCCGAACGGCGCGATCTTCCAGATCTTCTTCGTCCGCGAGGGCGCCAAGGTCTCCGTCGTCACGGACGTGGGCTGGGAGGGTTACCCCAGCCGGCCGGAGTCGCTGGCCCAGGTCGGCAAGCGGGCCGCCGAGGTTCTGCGGGCTTGGAGATGACCGGGGCAGACGGCCAACCACATACCGGGTATGGTGTCGACCCATGACGGCCGTACTCGAGATATCCGGGCTACGAAAGACGTACCGCAGTCGCCTTCGTGGGCCTCGCCAGGCACTTGACGGGTTCGATATGGAGGTCGAGGCCGGACAGGTCCACGGCTTCCTCGGACCCAACGGTTCCGGCAAGACCACGACCCTGCGTACGCTGCTCGGCCTGATCAAGCCCAATGGTGGGACCATGCGCATCCTGGGCCAGGAGGTCCCGGACGCGTTGCCGCTGGTCGCCTCCCAGGTCGGTGCGATCGTGGAGAGCCCGCAGTTCTTCCCGCACTTCACCGCACAGGACACGCTGAGCCTGCTCGCCGACGCGGGCAACGTGCCGCAGACGCAGGTCGACGCGGTGCTGGAGCTCGTCGGTCTCCGCGACCGTGCCAAGGACCGGGTCAAGACCTACTCCCTGGGCATGAAGCAGCGGCTCGCCGTGGCCTCCGCGCTCCTCAAGAACCCGCGCCTGCTGATCCTCGACGAGCCGGCCAACGGTCTCGACCCGGGCGGCATCCGCGAGATGCGCGACCTGATGAAGACCCTCACCGAGCAGGGCATGACGGTGGTGCTCTCCAGCCACATCCTCGGCGAGGTCGAGCTGATCTGTGACAGTGTCACGATCATCTCGCGCGGCCGCCGCGTCACCGCCGGGCCCGTCAGCGAGGTCCTGGCCGCGCACTCAAGCGGCCTCATCCGGGTACGCCTGGAGGCCCCCACGGACCTCACGCTCGCCGCCGAGGCGCTGCGTGCCTCCGGCGCCGGTGTGCAGGCCCAGGGCGATCACCTGCTCGTCTCCGGTGTGGACAAGCCGGCCAGGGTGACGAAGGTCCTCGCGGACCAGCAGCTCTATGTCAGCGAGCTGACCCCGATCCTCGCCGACCTGGAGAGCGTCTTCCTGCAGCTGACCGAGACCGCGCCGGTCGACGGCCAGCACCGCCAGGTCGACCAGTCCGCGATCGTCGCCCCCAGTCCCCTGAGTGAGGTCTCCCGATGAGCATCGTCCGCGCGGAACGGCGCCGCCTCTTCAAGCGCCGCTTCACCAAATACATGATCCTCGTCGGGATCGTCATCCTCGCCGCCATCGCGGCGGGGGTCTTCTTCACCAACTCCAAGCCCGGTCCGGAGACGCTCGCCGCTGCCCAGGCCCAGGCCGACCGCCAGTACGAGGACTCGATCGGCTACTGGAACAGCCGGGGCAAGGCCGAGTGCGAGGCCTCGATGAAGGCCAACCCCGACACCTCGAAGATGCCCGTCGAGGAGGTGTGCCGCGGCCCGCGCAAGGAGGACTTCCAGGCGGAGTGGTACATGCCGTCGAGCTTCGACTTCAAGGACGAGTTCCCCGCGATGATCACGGTCTGGGCGGCGATCATGGGCCTGATCACCTTCGTCATCGGCGCCTCCTTCGTCGGTGCCGAGTGGAACAGCGGCGGCATGATGAACCTGCTGCTCTGGCGGCCCAAGCGAAGCGTGGTGCTGAGCGCCAAGCTGGGCTCGCTGATCGGCGGGGCGGTGGTCTGGTCGCTCGCGATCGGTGCGGTCTGGACGGCCGCGCTGTGGTTCGTCGCGACCGTTCGCGGCACCACGACCGGGATGACCTCCGGCACCTGGCAGTCCTTCGGCCTGATGGGCCTGCGCGGGCTGGGGCTGGCCCTGACTCTCGGGATCATCGGCTTCACCCTGGCGACCCTGGGCCGCCACACCGCGATGGCTCTCGGTGTCGCCGCAGCGGTGATCGTCGTCTTCCAGTTCGGCGTGGGCATCGTGCTCAACCTCGCCGGTGTGCGCTGGGTCGAGGCATATCTGCTGCCGACGCACATGATCGCCTGGATGGACAAGGAGTACATCATCGAGGACTACCAGTCCTGCAACTTCTCCAGCGGCGAGTGCAAGCCCGAGACGCTGACCCTCACCTGGGTCAACACCGGTACGGTCATGGCCATCATCATCGCCGTGCTCGTCGGCCTCTCCTACTGGAACATGAGCCGTCGAGACGTCGCCTGATCTGCTGAAAGTCGACTACGGATATCGAGCCGGGTGAGTGGCGCAGGTCGCACTCGCCCGGCTCGCCGTAAGGACCCGAACGTGGCAGGGTAATTGTCGTGGGTCCCGCGTACTCTGTTGGAACTGCTGTACGAACGGGTGCGACGAAGGTGAGGGCGACGATGCCGAAGGATCTCGAAGAGTTGCAGGTCAACGAGGTTCTGGCGGCGCCGACCACGCCGGAGGCCGACGACATCGTCGACAGCGACATCCCGGCCCCGCAGGAGGCCGAGCCGCACGTCCCGGGCCCGGTCCTGTCCGATCGGGATCTGCAGATGCTCGCCTTCGAGCAGCAGTGGTGGCGGCACGCGGGCGCCAAGGAGCAGGCGATCAAGGACACGTTCCAGCTCAGCGCCACCCGCTACTACCAGGCGCTCAACGTCCTGCTGGAGAATCCCGCAGCGCTCGCGGCGCAGCCGCTGCTCGTCGGTCGGCTGCTTCGCTTGCGGCAGAGCAGATCCCGCACACGCGGATAACAAATCGAGCGGGATCCGTTGTCGGATAACCGATCTGGCACTCCGGGTGAGCAACACGCAAACTGATCCCTTGCCGCAGTGGCGTGGATCGAGGAGGCCCGGACCGATGCCCATCAGCTCATTCGGGCCGATGCCCATCAGCTCCCTGGCGCGGCCCGCCGTGCTCGCCCTCGCTGCGCTGACGCTGATCGCGTGCGGCCTGAGCACGACCGCCGAACCCAAGCCGCTGCCGATCGTCTCCAGCGAGGCGACCGTGTCACCGGTCCCCTCCCCGAGCGCGCGCAGCTGATCAACCCCGGGTGCGGATGGCGGGGCGCACGGGTCGGCCGCGCAGGACCGTTGCGGCGCCGTTCTCCAGCCCCTTGCGGTAAGTCGGGAGTGCCTCGGCGACGGCGTTGACCGTCTGCTCGATCGCGGCCTCGTCGTGGGAGAAGCTGACGACGAAGCTCGGCGCGAGCACGCCCCGGATGAGCAGCTCCTGCAGGAAGAGCGTGCGGAACTCCTGGCTGCGCTCCCCGTCGGCGTCGAGCGTGGCGAAGACGAGGTTGCAGTCGCGGCCGATGAGCTGGATGTGGTCGGCGAGGCCGGCATCGGCGACGACCGAGGTGAGCCCGGACCGCAGCAGTCCGCCGATCCGGTGCAGGTGGTCGGCGACGCCGTCCTTCTCGTACGCGTCGACCACGGCCAGCATCGCCGCCATCGCCCAGGGCTGCCCGCCGTAGGTCTGCGACATCAGGAAGACCCGGTCCCGGTCGTCGACGGGGCCGCCGAGCCGCATGATCTCCTGGCGGCCGCCGAGGGCGGAGAGCGGGAAGCCGTTGGCCATGCCCTTGCCGAAGGTGCAGAGGTCCGGCCGGATGTCGTGGACGTGCTGGGCGCCTCGGGCGTGCCAGCGGAAACCGGTGATGACCTCGTCCAGGATCAGCAGCACGCCGTGCGCGTCGCAGAGTGCGCGGACGCCGACGAAGTAGCCAGGCGCGGGCGGCTCGACCGTCTCGGCCTCCATCACGACCGCCGCGATCTGGCCGGGGTGAGCGGTGAGCACCGCTTCCAGGTCGGCGAGGTCGTTGTAGCGGAACCGGGTGGTGAGCTGCGCGGTCGCCGAGGGGATGCCGGCGCCCATCGCGGTGGTGCCGATGAACCAGTCGTCGGTGGCGAAGAAGGGCTGGTCGGCGCAGATCGCCACCATGTCCCGACCGGTGTAGGCCCGGGCCAGCTTGACCGCGGCCGTCGTCGCGTCGGAGCCGTTGACGCCGAACTTCACCATCTCGGCCGAGGGGATCAGGTCGAGGAAGCGCTCGGCGGCGGCCCGCTCCAGGCGGTGCGGCCGGACGAAGTTGGTGCCGAGTTCGAGATGGCGGGCGATCGCCTCGACGACGGGGCGGAAGTTGTGCCCGAGCGTCACCGAGCGCAGGCCCATGCCGTACTCGATGAACTCGTTGCCGTCGATGTCCCACGTGCGGCAGCCGTCGCCGCGATCGATGACGGGGGCCATGCCCTCGGGGTATTGGTCGTCGCCTTTGGCGTAGGTGTGCCCGCCACCCGGGATCACCCGGTGCGCCGCCGCAGAGTGCTCCCGCGACCTGGCAAAGTCCCGCGTCACCATCATCGGCATAGTCTGCTGCACCAGGTGATGGATAGGCCAAAAGTTGTCCTGTCGGGTTTCTTGCTATCGAAGCCCGCCCGTGTGTCACGCGCGACACAGAAGGATCAGGGGCTCCCCTGATGCAGGAGGAAACATCCGGTGCATACGGTTGGCGTCATGCTCGGGCGACGATGGCTCACCCGGCGCCGCGCCCTCGTGGGCGGCGCCGCGATTCTTCTCCTTCTCGTGGGGATCACCTGGTTGGTCACGCCGTCGGCGGCGACCTACACGACCGACGAGTCGATGGTGACCGTGCGCAGCGGGCCCGGCGACAGCGAGTCGATCACCCTGGACACCACGCTCTTCCTGCCCACGGGTGCCTCCGCGGGCAGCAGGGTGCCCGCCGTGCTGCTCGCGCACGGCTTCGGTGGGACCAAGACCAGCGTCGAGGACCAGGCCGCCGACTTCGCCGACCAGGGTTACGCGGTGCTCATCTGGACCGCCCGCGGCTTCGGCAAGAGCACCGGCGAGATCCACCTCGACGCGCCCGACTACGAGGTGCGCGACGCGCAGAAGCTGCTCGACTGGCTCGCCGCGCGTCCCGAGATCCAGACCGACGCCGCCGGTGACCCGAAGGTCGGCGTCGTCGGCGGGTCCTACGGCGGCGCGCTCGCGCTGATGCTCTCCGCGGCCGATCCGAGGGTCGACGCGATCGTTCCGATGATCACCTGGAACGACCTCGCCAACTCCTTCCTGCCCGAGTCGACCGGCGCCGGTCCCGAGCAGGGTGTCTTCAAGAAGGCCTGGGCCGGTGTCTTCTTCGGCAACTCCAGCGGTCGCTCCGACATCGGCTCCCCGGGTCCCCGCTATGACGCGCAGTGCGGGCGGTTCGCCGCGGACATCTGCGCGGCGTACCTCCGGATCGCGTCGACCGGCCGGGCCGACGCGGACGCCGTCGCGCTGCTGCGCAGGTCGAGCCCGCAGTCGGTGATCGACAAGATCAAGGCACCGACCCTGCTGGTGCAGGGCGAGGCCGACACGCTCTTCCCGCTGAGCGAGGCCGACGCCAACGCCCGCGGGATCTCGCGCAACGGCACGCCGGTCCGGGTCGCCTGGTTCACCGGCGGCCACGACGGCGGCCTCGGCACCAAGTCCGACCAGGACCGGGTCAACTTCCTCACGATTCAGTGGCTCGACCACTACGTGCGCAAGGAGGGCGAGACCCCGGCGACGAGCTTCACCTACTCCAGGATCAACGGGCTCGACGCCGTCGACCGGGGGCTGATGAGCGCCGGGTTCTCCGTCACCGACTACCCGGGCACCGGCGGTCAGTCCAGCACCGCGCTGCCGCTCGGCCGGTCCATCGCGCAGGACGTGGCGAACCCGCCCGACGGCACGCCCGCGGCGATCTCCGCCCTGCCCGGTGCCGGTCTCGCCTCCACGCTGCTCAACGGGGTCTCCGTCGAGGTGCCCGGCCAGAACGCGTCCTTCCTCTCGGCCGAGCTGGCCAAGACGATGACCGTCGTCGGCTCGCCGACCGTCTCGGTCCGGGCCGCCTCGCCGACGGGCGACGCCGTCCTCTTCGTCAAGCTCTACGACGTGGGGCCCGACGGCCAGCCGGCCCTCATCAACAGCCTCGTCTCGCCGATCCGGCTCACCGGCCTCCCGAAGACGATCGACACGGCCACACCGGTCAAGGTCACCCTCCCGGCCATCGTCCGGGAGATCGAGAGCGGCCACCACCTGGCCGTCGTGCTCGCCACTTCCGACCAGGGGTACGCCGGTCCGCCCGAGCCCGTCGTCTACCGCGTGGAGGCGACCGGCGACATCACGCTGCCGACCGTCGCCGGTGAGCCGATCCAGACCGCCGACGTGCTGTGGCGCTGGATCCTCGTCGGGCTGCTGGCGCTGCTCGCGATCGGCCTCGTCGCCGCGATCCTGATCGCCCGGATGCGCGGCCGCAAGACCGACGTCTCCGTCGATCCGGATCTCGCCGGCACCCCGCTCCAGGTCCGCAACCTCCGCAAGGAGTACGGCAACGGGTTCGTCGCCGTCGCCGATGTCAGCTTCACCGTCGAACGCGGCCAGGTCGTCGGCCTGCTCGGGCCCAACGGCGCCGGCAAGACCACCTCGCTGCGGGTGCTGATGGGTCTGACCCGGCCCACCTCCGGCGAGATCTCGGTCTTCGGGCACAAGCTGACGCCGGGCTCGCCGGTGCTGTCCCGGATCGGTTCGCTCGTCGAGGGCCCCGGTTTCCTGCCGCACCTCAACGGCGAGCAGAACCTGAAGGCGTACTGGCGGGCCACCGGCCGGGCCTGGGAGGACGCGCACTTCGACGAGGCGGTCGCGATCGCCGGGCTCGGCGACTCGATCCATCGCCGGGTCAAGACATACAGCCACGGCATGAAACAGCGCCTCGCCATCGCGCAGGCGATGCTCGGCCTGCCGGAGCTGCTCGTGCTCGACGAGCCGACCGACGGGCTCGACCCGCCACAGATCGCCGAGATGCGCCGGGTCCTCGGCCGCTACGCCACCGACGGCCGCGCGGTGCTCGTCTCCAGCCACCTCCTCGCCGAGGTGGAGCAGACCTGCAGCCACGTCGTCGTGGTGCACCGGGGTCAGGTCGTCGCCTCGGGCAAGGTCGACGAGATCGTCGGCGACACCCCGACCACGGTCTTCGAGGTCTCCGACCTCGATCTCGCCCAGCGGGCGCTCGACAAGCTGCACGTGCCCTACGCGGTCGAGTCGGAGCGGACCCTGGTCGTGCAGCTCGACCACATCCCCCGGTCGGAAGCGGTCGCGGCGCTGGTCAATGCCGGTGTCGGAGTGGACCGGGTGGCGCCACGGCGTCGCCTGGAGGATGCGTTCCTCGCCCTCGTGGGCGACTCGACGGCAGGAAGCGGTGACCGGTGATGAGCACCTCGACAGTCGAGACGGTGGACGGGTCGGCGGCGGGATACAACGCCCGGCGGACCCTCTCCGTCGGTGCGGAGTGGCGGCGGCAGTGGCGCCGTCGGCGTACCCAGATGGCTCTGGGTTTCATGGTTCTGCTGCCCTTGATCTTGCTGGCCTCGTTCGAGCTCGGCGGCGACGATGACGGCGGCGGCGGCAACGGCCGGGGTCAGTTCTCCGCGCTCGTCGACGTGGCGACCGCGGGCGGGCTCAACTTCGCGCTCTTCACCCTCTTCGTCTCGTCGTCGTTCCTGCTGGTCGTGGTCGTGGCGCTCTTCCACGGCGACACCGTGGCGAGCGAGGCGAGCTGGGGAAGCCTGCGCTACCTGCTGGCGGCACCCGTGCCGCGGGCCCGGCTGCTCGCGAGCAAGCTGATCGTGGCGCTGGGCTACTCCCTGCTCGCCCTGCTCACGCTCATCGGGACGGCGCTGCTCGTGGGCACGCTGCGCTATGGCTGGGAGCCGCTGCGGTCGTCGATCGCGCCGGACATCCCGGCGGTAGAGGGGCTGCTGCGGCTGCTGGCGATCGCCGGTTATGTCGGGCTCGGGCTGCTCGTCGTCGCCGGGCTGGCGTTCATGCTCTCGACGCTGACGGATGCGCCGCTCGGTGCCGTCGGCGGTGCGGTGCTGCTCTTCATCGTGTCGTCGATCCTCGACCAGATCACCGCTCTCGGCGACCTGCGCAACTTCCTGCCGACGCACTATGCCCAGGCCTACCTGGGGCTGATCACCACGCCGATCCAGACCGAGGACATCGTCAAGGGCGCGATCGCCGCGATCAGCTATGCGGCGATCTTCTGGTCGGTGGCCTGGTGGCGGTTCGTCCGCAAGGACGTGACCAGCTGACCCGTGTCATCCGGTGCTGAGCGGCACGGTCAGCGCTGCCAGCGAGCATGATCGCGCAAGAACTCGGAAATAAGCCCCTCGCACCTTGTTTGAGCGGCTATTTTCCCGGAATTAACGCGATCATGCCGGGCGGCGCGACGAGCTCGGCACAGCGCTGCCGTCGGCGAGCGTTCAGGCGCGGTCGTGAAGGGTGACCTGGTAGCCGTCGGGGTCGGCAAAGGTGAAGGTGCGACCGAACGGACCGTCGATCGGAGCCGAGACGATCGTGTGGCCGTCGGCGGCGAGAGCGTCGTGAATCGCCTGGACATCGGTGGCGTGGAGCCAGATCGCGGCACCGATGCCGGGCTGGGCGACGGACGCAAGATCGGTGCCGGGGACGATGTCTCGCAGCGCGAACGCGATCGGCTTCGTCTCGAAGACGACGGCATGGGGAGGGCCCGCCGGCGAGCGGACGAGGCCTAAATACTGCTCATAGAACGCCTGCGACGCGTCGAGATCGCGAGCCTGGAGGGAGATGAAGTCAGGGCCGGTGACGGGCATGGTGATGCTCCTTCGGTTCGTGTCAGTTTCCTGACATGGACCACTCTATGTCAGTATGCTGACATGCGTCAAGACGGAGTCGACCTGGATACGTCACTGGGCTACCTGCTGAAACAGGCGTCGAGCGCCCTCCGCGCCGCCATGGAGGCGGTGCTGCGGCCGCTGGGGATGACCGTGACGCACTACTCCTGCCTCGAACTGCTCGCGCAGCGCCCCGGCCTGTCGAACTCCGAGCTCGCGCGGGGAGCGTTCGTGACCCGGCAGTCGATGAACGTCCTGCTGCAAGCCCTGGAACGAGACGGCTACGTGACCAGGCCGACGCAGGCCCCGGTCGGGAAGGTCCTTCCCACGCAGCTCACGCCACTCGGCCGGCGGAGCCTCGAGAAGGCGACGGTTGCGGTCCGATCCGTCGAGGTCAGGATGCTGAGCGGCATGACGCAGGAGGAGCGGTCGGGCGCGTTCACAATCCTCCAGAGCATGATCCACTCCTTGGGCGACGACGGCACCGGTGCCTAGCCGACCTGCCATGCGGCGATGAGGTCGTCGGCGGTCCAACACTGAGCGAGCCCCGTGACGTCGGCGTCGACACCGTTGCGGCTCACCGCGACGAGCTGGGTCGCTGCCCCGGTCCCGGGCACGGCTGTCGCGTTCGTGGCGAGCGCGGCGAGGTCGGCGGCGGTGAATGCGCCCTGGTCGCGCCACTTGATGCTGCCGACGAAAAGGATCCGATCGGCGACCGGTGCTCGGTCCGCCCCGACGATGTCCAGCTCAGGAATGTTGGAACGCGGCCACCACCCGCCGATCTCGTTCACGTCCGGCCATGCGTCGTCCGGGAGGAGCCGCGCGAGCGCGTCATGGATGATCGGTTCGATCGCCCGACCACGCCAGCCCAGCCAGCGTTGCTTGAACAGGCGCAGGGCCAGGTCGGGTCGGCCACGATCGACCCGGGGCAGCGCGTCGATGCCGATGGCGAGCCAGAAGCGCAGGTAGGGATCGGCGATGCGATACCGCTTGTCCTTGACGCCGCTCTTCATCGACAGCGGTGTGTCCACCGTGACGAGATGCTTCTCCATCAGGAGTTCCAGCGCGCGGGAGAGCACGGTGGCGCTGACGCCGGCTCGCGTACCAATGGTGGTGAAGGTCCGCTCGCCGCCACCGCCGATCGCCGCGAGCACCTGCGGAGCCTGGGCGGTCGGCGGCAGCTCGCTCGCGAGCGAGCGCTCGCCGGAGACGAGCAGCGCCGAGGTGGGACGGGTGAAGGCCGCCGACAGGTAGTCCAGCAGCGGAGCCCTGTCCGGCCACTCCTGGCAGATGAGTGGCAGTCCGCCGGTGATGAGATGGGCATCGAACGCGTCGGCCGGGCTCAAGCTCAGCAGCGAACCGACCTCGGCCGGATTGAGCGGTGGCAGGACCATCTCGGTGGCCCGCTGGTGGAACGGTCTGCCATAGGACGCGAGCAACTCCATCATCGCGAGGTCGCTCCCGACGCCGATGAGGAGGACGGGCAGCCGGGAGAGGCGTCGGTCCCAGGCTGTCTGGAGTGCACCCTCGAAGGCCGGGTCGGCCGCGGCCATGTAGGGCAGCTCGTCCAGGACGACGATGCTGGGCGTATCGGTCGGCAGCATCGCGGCGAGTTCGCGGAAGGCGGCATCCCAGGTCGACGCGGTGCCGTCGGCGACCCATGCACGATTGGGCAGGGTCGACTCGGCGGAGACCGCTCGGAACAGCTCGTCGCGGTGATGCTGGGGATCCTCGCCGGACGTGGCGGTATAGAAGGCCCACGGTACGTCCGCCCGCTCGCAGAAGACTTCGAGCAGTCGGGACTTGCCGACGCGTCGGCGGCCGCGCATGAGGAGCGCTCGCCCTGGACCCTCGCCGCCGCGGCGCACGTCATCAAGAAGCGCGTTGAGCTGGGAAAGCTGGTAACCGCGTCCGGCGAAGATCTTACTCACGACAAGAATACTATCAAGATTGATACTATCTTCGGTGTAAGTATTATCTTATCACTGTAGGTGCGCGTGATCGCGGTCTCATCGGGTAGGAAGGCATACCTGGGAGCGTGATCTCCGGGCTAAGCTCGGCTCACAACTGAATATGACCTCATCCAGAGGGGCAGAGGGATACGGCCCGATGAAGCCCCGGCAACCCCCGCTTCGGCGGCAGGTGCCAACTCCGTCCGGGTTGCCCCCGGAAAGATGAGAGGAATCATCGTGACGACTGTGCCTGTCCTCGGACCCGACTCGCCCGCCCGCAACCTCGTTTGCCGCGCCTGTGGTGCTCAGTTCCCGATCGCCGCCCAGCATGCCTGTTACGAGTGTTTCGGTCCGCTGGAGGTTGAGTACGATCTCGGCGCCCTCAAGCGAGTGACCCGCGAGCAGATCGAAGCCGGTCCCGACAACATCTGGCGCTACGCCGCACTGCTCCCCGCCGGTCAGGACCCCGCCCTGCGGGTGACCCTGGACCCGGGCATGACCCCGCTGGTCAACGCCGGTCTGCTCGCCGCCGAGCTCGGCATCACCGCCCCGCTGTGGGTGAAGGACGACTCGGCCAACCCGACGCACTCCTTCAAGGACCGGGTGGTCTCCGTCGCGCTCACCGCCGCCAAGGCGCTCGGCTTCACCCGCTATGCCTGTGCCTCCACCGGCAACCTCGCCAACTCCGTCGCCGCGCACGCCGCCCGCTCGGGCACCCGGTCGATCGTCTTCATCCCCTCCGACCTGGAGCGCGGCAAGATCATTACGACCGCCGTCTACGGCGGGGACCTCGTCGCGATCGAGGGGTCCTATGACGACGTCAACCGGCTCTGCTCCGAGCTCGTCGAGACCGACGACTTCGAGGACACCGCCTTCGTCAACGTCAACGTCCGGCCGTTCTATGCCGAGGGTTCCAAGACGCTGGGCTATGAGGTCGCCGAGCAGCTCGGCTGGCGCATCCCGGCGCAGGTCGTGATCCCGATGGCCTCGGGCGAGCTGCTCACCAAGGTCGACAAGGCGTTCGCCGAGCTGGTCGAGATCGGCCTGGTCGAGGCGCCGGCCGAGGGCTGGACCGTCTTCGGCGCGCAGTCGGCCGGGTGCAACCCGATCGCGCTCGCCCTGCACAACGAGACCGACGAGATCACCCCGCAGAAGCCGACCGGCATCGCGAAGTCGCTCAACATCGGTGACCCGGCCGCCGGCCTCTACGCCCTCGAGTCCGTGCGCCGCACCGGTGGGTGGATGGAGTATGCGGACGACGACGAGATCCGCGACGCGATCCGGCTGCTGGCCCGCACGACGGGAGTCTTCGCCGAGACGGCCGGCGGCGTCACCGTCGCGTGCCTGGTCAAGCTCGTCAAGAGCGGCAAGCTCGACCCGACGAAGGAGACGGTTGTCTTCAACACCGGCGAGGGCCTGAAGACACTGGACGCGGTGGCGGAGCTGGTCGGCCCGACCTATCAGGTGAAGCCGTCCCTGAAGGCGGCCCGCGAGGCCGGCATCCTCTCCTGACCGGTCACGTTTTGCAGCAAAGCGTGGCCAAATCGCGAAGCGATGCCACGCTTTGCTGCAAAACGTGACTCAGAGCTCGAGCTGCCAGTTCTCGAAAGCGTGGCGGGCGCGAAAGCCCATGTCCTCGTTGATCGCGATCATGTAGCTGTTCGCCGCCGCGTTGAAGGTGCCGATCTCGGTGACCTTCGGCTCGGCCTTCATGAAGTACCGCAGGTTGGCGATCTTGACGATCGTGCCGAGGCGGTGGCCTCGATGCTGCGGCTCGACGATCGTGATCTGCTGCCAGGCGTGCCAGTCCAGACCCTCCTCGGCCACGATCGAGGTCCAGCAGACGAGCCGTCCCGACTCGGTGTGCACCATGCCCGAGTCGTGGGGGCGCCGTCCGCGTGCCTTGATCGCGGCCTCGGTGTCGCGGACGCGCTGGGCGTCGATCTTCATCGCCTCGATGACGAGGTCGCCCATGGGCGCGTCCTCGATCAAGCGACCGTCCAGGTAGGCCACGTCCTCGACGAAGCGCTCCGGTACGTCGCCCGACCACTGGACCAGCTCGTAGCCGTCGGCCTTGGTCCACGCGTCGGCGAGCATCCGGTCCAGGGCCTCCTCGTCGATCGTGGCGACATCGAGTGCGCGATGCACCTCGGGAAGCACGGCTTTGAAGCCGAAGCGAGCGGCGAGTGCCGCTACCGCCGGATCCTCGGGTCCGTCGGAGCCGGGAATGGGTATCGCGGAGTTGAGGGCCACCCGGGCCCGGCCCAGCTCGCGGGCCCGGTCGATGGAGAACTGCACCATCGCCGCACCGACGCCGCGCCCGCGCATGGCCGGGTCGGTACGCACGGTGCTGAAGAAGTTGGTCACGTTGTCGAGCAGCGGGATGGTGAAGTCGACGACACCGGCCGGCTCGCCGTCGAGGAGGACCAGATATTTCTCCTCCGCATTGCCCGGCCAGGGTAAGTCGAGCGATGCCCGGAACGCGATCTCCGGAAACGGCGGCCAGCCGGGCAGGTCGACCTCGTTGGCGCGATTGGTGATCGCCAGGAACGTGAGCGCCGTGGGGTAGTCGGCGGAGCTGATGCGAATGAATTCGGGGGTCATAGACCCAGCGTGCCGCGCCTCGGCCTGGTCCGCACTCGAATATTGCCAATGCCGGTAATGTCCGGTTCCATGTGGATCAAAGCGGGGGTGCTCGGAACCGTGGCGGCGGCGGGCATGGCGAGCGTGGCGACGGTGGCGCCGCAGAGTCTGACGGCGAGCCCGGCGGGTGGTCCGGTGATCGCGAAGGTCTTCGCCACCAGGGAGGGGCTGGTCGGCGAGCTCACCGCGAACGGCCACGTCATCACCGAGCGGGATCACTTCGCCGCGCTGCCGTCGAGGCGTGGGCTCGCCGCGAAGGGCGGCGGCGACCGCACGGTGCGGGTCTGCCGGAGCGGTCGCTGCGTCTTCCTGCCGGTCTGGGACGTCGGGCCGTGGAACACCACCGACGACTACTGGAACGCCGACCGCCAGTCCGGCCGGGGCCTGCCGGTGGGGATGCCCGCTGCTCAGGCGGCCTTTCAGGACGGTTACAACGGTGGTCGCGACGAGTTCGGCCGCGCGGTGCAGAACCCGGCCGGGATCGACATCGCCGACGGCGCCTTCTGGGACGGGCTCAAGCTGACCGACAACTCCTGGGTCGACGTGACGTTTCTCTGGACCGGCAGCATCGGGCCGTACGCGACGGTGGCGACGCAGTCCGGGCCGCTGATGATCAGGAAATCGCCGTCGGCGTCGGCTCCGGAGGTCGGGTTCGCGGCGAAGTCGGCCCGGATCCCCGTGCAGTGCCAGGCCCGGGGTCAGGCGGTGGGGAGCACCGATCTGTGGGACCGGCTCGGACCGGGGATGTATGTCTCGCACGCCTTCGTCGCGACTCCCGCGGGATTCACGGTGCCGGTCTGCGACGCACCGCTTCCATCGCTCGCGCCGGCGACCAAGATCCTGCCCACGGCGTCACCGAGCCCGCTCGCGACACCGGTCGTCACACCGGTCGCAGGAGCTTCACCAACGCCAGGCCCCGCACCGTCATCGCCCTGAAGACCTTCATCCGGGAGAGCCCGACCAGCGATTCGAGGTAGGGCACGGCGGTCTCGATCAGCGTCCGCGTGCGCTGCTGTCCCGGCGAGCGGTCGTGCACCCAGTAGACGACGAGCCCGAGCTGCGCCAGCCAGAGCAGCTCGGGCAGCTCCTCGCGCACCTCGGCGTCCATCTTGAGGCTGGTGTCGGCGACGAGGCGCTCGAAGATGCGCAGCGACAGCTCCCGGGCCTCGGCCGACTCCTCGCTGAAGGGGCTGGTCGGCGAGCCGGGCACCGCGGCGATGCCGATGAACCGCCCGCCGAAGGAATGATAAGGATCCCAAAGATCCAAACCAGCCATGAGTACGCCGGTGAGCTGCTCCGAGAACCCCCCGCCCGCCGCGATGATCTCCTCGGCCCGGGCCATGTGCTCCCGCTGGAGCTGCAGGTAGAACTCCGTGACGAGCGAGTCCTTGGAGGGGAAGTAGTAGTAGGCGTTGCCCACGGAGAGCCCGGCCGCCGACGCGATCGCCCGCATCGTCGTCTTCTCGTAGCCGACCTCGCCGAAGAGGCGGATCGCCGTCTCGACGATGAGCCGCCGTGTCTGCTCGCCGCGCGTCTCGGCCTTCGGATCGGTCTCCATCGCATCTGACGTTAGCGGCAGACGGGGAGCGTCGAAACGCCCCCCGTCCCCCCGTCGGCCAACGGTCACCGCGGCTGCTGCCAGTTCGGGTCGTCGGCCGGACTCGGCGCCGGTGCGTCGTGCTGCGCAGCGGTGGCGGGCCGCACCGGCGGATTCGCCGGGGCGGGCTGCTGCACGGGCTGGGGCTGCTGTCCCTGGCCGGCGTACTGGGCGTACTGCGGCTGGCGCTGGGGCGGGAGCGGGCGGCCGGGGGGCAGGTGCGGGGGCACCATCGCGGCGAGGTTCTGGTGCTGGGCCCGGCGGCGGAAGCGGCTCAGCACGAAGATGTTGATGAAGTGGATCGTGCCGAGGGCCAGCATCACCAGGCCGATCTTCTTCGAGAGCGTCTCCAGCGCGTTGGTCGGATCGGTGATCTGGTCCGCCGACTTCATCGCGTAGGTCGCGTACCCCAGATTGAGCAGGTAGAAGCCGACGACCAGGAGCTTGTTGACGCTCTCGGCGAGCTCGTCGCTGGCGAGCGCGTCCCGCAGGAAGACCTTGCCGTTCCGGTAGAGCGTCCGCGCCACCCAGAAGGTGAGCGCTGCGGTGATCGCGAGATACGCGAGGTACATCCCGAATTTCGGGTCCATCTCGACTCCTGCTAGTGAGTTGAACGTGTTCAACTTGCTGTCCCGCTGAAGTTAGCACCCGACTTGAACATGTTCAACTGTGGTGTGGAGCACTTGTGCGCAAGGATGGGAGGCATGACTGACTTCTTCGCCACCCATGAAGAGGTGCTGAACCGGGCCGTGCAGGCAATCGCCGAGCGCGGCTACTGGTCGGCATACCCTGAATCGCCGAGTCCGAAGGTCTACGGCGAGACCGCTGCCGCCGACGGGAAGGCCGCGTTCGCCGCCTATCTCGGCGGGGAGTTCCCGCTCGGTCAGGCCGGAGTGGGCGAGCGCGTGGCGACCGAGGTGTCGCCTTTCGGCGTACCCCTGGGGATCGAATATCCGCGCGCGGAGGCCGACGCGCTGATCGCTGCCGCGACCGCCGCGCTGCCCGCGTGGCGCGACGCCGGCCCGCAGGTGCGCGCCGGTGTCTGCCTGGAGATCCTCGCGCGGCTGCACCGCAACGTCTTCGAGCTCGCCAACGCCGTGCACCTCACGACCGGCCAGCCCTTCGTCATGGCGTTCCAGGCCGGGGGCCCGCACGCGCTGGACCGGGCGCTGGAGGCGGTCGCCTACGGCTACGCCGAGCAGACCCGCCAGGTCGGTGAGGTCACCTGGGTCAAGAAGGCCGACACGCTGCACAAGACCTATCGCATCGCGCCCCGGGGCGTGGCGCTGGTGATCGGGTGCAACACGTTCCCGACCTGGAACTCCTACCCCGGCTTCTTCGCCTCACTCGTCACCGGCAACCCGGTCATCGTCAAGCCGCACCCGCGCGCCATCGCACCGCTCGCGATCACGGTGAAGATCGCCCGCGAGGTGCTCGCCGAGGCGGGCCTCGACCCCAACCTCGTGCAGCTCGCGCCGGAGGCGCCCGGCGAGGGCCTCGCCGCCGTGCTGGCGATCCGCCCCGAGGTGAAGATCATCGACTACACGGGTTCGACGCAGTTCGGCGAGTGGCTGGAGGCGTCGGCGACGCAGGCGCAGGTCTACACCGAGAAGGCCGGCGTCAACACGATCATCATCGACTCGACGGACGACTTCGCGGGCATGTGCCGCAACATCGCCTTCTCGCTCACGCTCTACAGCGGGCAGATGTGCACGA
Source organism: Allocatelliglobosispora scoriae (assembly GCF_014204945.1). NCBI lineage: Bacteria > Bacillati > Actinomycetota > Actinomycetes > Micromonosporales > Micromonosporaceae > Allocatelliglobosispora > Allocatelliglobosispora scoriae. The sequence continues at coordinate 3,170,115 of NZ_JACHMN010000002.1, read as the reverse complement.
CGCCGCAGAACCTGCTCATCCCGGCCGTCGGCATCACGACCGAGGCGGGGCCGAAGAGCTTCGACGACGTGGTCACCGGGATCGCGGACGCCGTACGCGGCCTCACCGCCGACCCGGCCAAGGCGGTCGAGTTCACCGGCGCGATCGTCAACCCCGACGTGCTGACCCGCCTCACCTCCGTCACCGAGCTCGGTGAGGTGGTGCTCGCCGCGCAGCCGCTGGCGCACCCCGCCTACCCGGACGCGACCTGCTGGAGCCCCACCCTCATCAAGTCGACCACCGGTTATGACGAGGAGTGGTTCGGGCCGATCACGTTCGCCATCCCGACCGACTCGACGCAGAACTCGCTGGAGGTGTTCCGGCGTACGGTCGGCGACCGCGGTGCGATCACGGCAGTCGTCTACTCCACCGACGAGCAGGTGCTCGATGCGGCCGAGCTGGCAGCGCTGGAGGTCGGGGTCAACATCTCGGCCAACCTCACCGGTGGTGTCTTCGTCAATCAGTCCGCCGCCTTCTCCGACTTCCACGCCACCGGCGCCAACCGCGCCGCCAACTCAGCCCTGACGGACGGCGCCTATGTCGCCAACCGCTTCCGGGTCATCACGGCCCGTCGGCCCGCGTAAGCCGCTCGCTCAAACGAGTAGTTGTTCTACCCGCCCGGGTAGAACAACTACTCGTGGCGGAGCTACTTCTTCAGGACCGCGGCCGCGACGTCGTGGCAGACCTGCTGGCCGTGGTCCATGCCGAGCTTGCTCGGGTAACGCACCAGGATGCCCAGCGACCAGGTCTCGCTGATCGCCAGACAGCTCATGTGCCAGAGCTTGTCCTCCTCGCGCATGAACCAGCCGTTCTTGATGGCGATGCGGCTGCGCTCCGGCTCGTCGAAGATCGTCCGGGCGCCGAAGTCGCCCTCGCCCCGGACGCCGCGCATCTGGGTGAGCAGCCACTTCGTCCATCGCGGTCCGGCCGCGGTGCCGTCGGCGATGCAGTCACCCAGCCGGGCGACATCGCGGGCGGAGACCACGGTCGTGCTCCACCGGTCGCGAGGCGAACTCTCCGTCAGCCCGCACTTCGCGGCCATCCGGGTGATCGTGACTGCACCGCCGTTGCGCGCATAGGTCTCGGTCGCCACCGCATTGTCGCTATCGACGATCATCCGGGTGAGTTCGCGGAGCCGTTTCTCGGTGGGTAAGGGATCGATCGTCGTCAGGTAGTCGGCGGCCAGCCAGACCTTCACCATCGACATGGTGTCGCTGGCTTCGGCGAGATTGGACGAACCGGTCAAAGTGCCACTGCGACGGTCCAACAGGGCCCAGGAGAAGAACCCCGGTCTGGTCGCCCGGATGCTCACGGTGGGCACGGCCGACGGGCCCTGCGCGACCACTCTGGTCGCTGCGGATGGTGCTTGCGCGGCGCTCGGCGATGGGTGGTCGACAACTGTCGCCGCAGCTCGCGGGTGGTCCCGGACCTCCAGGAAGAGCATTGTGCCACCGACGGACATGGCGGTGACGGCCAGCAGGACGAGGGGCAGACGTGTCTTCACGCATCGATCAACCGATACACCCTGCCGGTGGTGACGGGGAGTAGTCGGTTGGCCGACCCAGCGTAGATTTTAGGCGCTCAAGGTGTCCGATTTGGGGCTGTGCGGGACTGCCGTTGCTCGTGTAGCGTGCGAGGCTAGCTTCAGGGATCGCGTTCCCCCGCCCGGGTCTGTCGATGTCTGAGGTTCCGGCGAGCGAACGCCGCGCCGGGGGTCGAAGGACCCAGCACCATCGAAGTGAGGAAGTGTCACAGTGGCACAGGGCACCGTCAAGTGGTTCAACAGCGAGAAGGGCTACGGCTTCATCGCGGTCGATGGAGGACAGGACGTGTTCGTCCACTTCTCCGCAATCGAGATGGACGGCTACAAGGCGCTCGACGACGGTCAGCGCGTTGAGTTCGAGATCGCGCAGGGCCAGAAGGGCCCGCAGGCAGAGAAGGTTCACCTAATCGCCTGATCGGCTTGGCAACAAGCTTTGATCCGATGATCGGCTTGACCACAAGCTTTGATCCAAAAGTTCCGTCCACGCAGCCCCCTGGCAGCGTGGGCGGAACTTGCTTTTCCCCTCGCACAAAGGCACATCTCAATGTCCGAACTTACACGGGGTTACCTTCCGCCGGACTCCGCCTACCTCGCGGCCCCGAAGCCGCCGACCGTCACAACGATCCGCTCGTCAATCCGCAGGGCGTCGGCATCGGTGGCTGGTTCGCCCGCCTGACCGGGGTCGTCAAGGCGGGCTGGCAGCCGCTCCTCGCGATCTTCGCGGTGAGCCACCTGCTGCCCGGGCTCGTTCTCAACGTCGGCCTGCTCGTCGCGCTCGCCGGCACCAGCGACCTCTACCTGCAGCGCGCATCCGCCGCCTCCGCCGGCGGCGGGATCGACATGCAGGGCTTGGGCAGCACCATCGGCGCGCCCGCCGCGTTCTTCCTGATCATGGTGGTGCTGTTCATCGTCGTCTACTACCTGCAGAGCGTCGGCTATGCCGCGGCGACCTACTCGGTCACCCGTCGTGCCGGTGGCGTGCCGGTGACCGTCGGCGAGGCGCTGAGCTACGGGTTGCGCCGGTCGCCGGGCCTGTTCGGCTGGACGATCCTCTTCGGTCTCGGCATCGGGCTCGGCTTCCTCGCCTGCGTGCTGCCGGGCATCTATCTCTTCATCGCCTGGGCGATGTTCGGACCGGTCCTGCTCTTCGAGGGCGGCAACCCGCTCGCGCGATCCTTCCGGATCTTCAACGGCAACCGGGGACAGGTCCTCGGCCGGCTGGCGATGACCTATCTCCTGGTGGTCGCGGGCGGCCTCGTCACCAGTGCGGTGCAGTTCACCCTTCAGGCGATCGGCGGCGGCGGGATCATGTCGACCCAGGCGCTGCCGCTCGCCTTCGGGCTGGCGAGCGCGGTGATCACCCTGGTCCTGTCGGTGCCGATCGCGATCTTCCAGTTCGGTGGGGTGTTGCTCACGTATACGGAGCAGCGGGGCATCGACGGTGTCGACACGCGGCAGCTGGTGGCGGAGCTCGGCTGACGGCGTACCCCCCTGAGGTTTGCAGCAGAACGTGGCCATCAGCGCACTGATGGCCACGTTCTGCTGCAAAGTGTGACAGGGGGCGGGGCCTCGACGCATGCGCATGTTTGTCGATTGCAACCCACTCTGGCGGGTGTTGTGATCTTGGCGTTAGCTTGCACTCGGTGGGTGAGAGTGCTAAACAGGGTATTGGCACTCGCCGCCGGTGAGTGCCAACGGTCGAGCGGTGAAAGGCATCGCGCAAGCGGTGCCGGTCGTCGCGGGCTCGTCCGCCCGACCGGCTCACGTCTCCCGTGCGGAGACCCTGCTCCTCGCTAGTCCGGGGAGCGTGGGACTCGCGGTGCGGGAGACCCGCCCGCGCTCATGCGCGGGTGCTGAAGGTGCGTCAAACAGGCGGTTTCGTCCCCGTCACACGGGGCGATCCGCGAGTGTCCAGGAGGACAACGCCGATATGGCCAAGATTATCGCGTTCGACGAGGAAGCTCGTCGCGGCCTTGAGCGGGGCATGAACCAGCTCGCCGACACCGTCAAGGTGACGCTCGGTCCCAAGGGCCGCAACGTCGTGCTCGAGAAGAAGTGGGGTGCCCCCACCATCACCAACGATGGTGTGAGCATCGCCAAGGAGATCGAGCTCGAGGACCCGTACGAGAAGATCGGCGCTGAGCTGGTCAAGGAGGTCGCGAAGAAGACCGACGACGTCGCCGGTGACGGCACGACGACGGCGACCGTCCTGGCCCAGGCGCTCGTTCGCGAGGGTCTGCGCAACGTCGCGGCCGGCGCGAACCCGATGGCCCTGAAGCGGGGCATCGAGGTCGCCGTCGCGTCCGTTGCGGATGAGCTGGCCAAGCTCGCCAAGGACGTCGAGACCAAGGAGCAGATCGCCTCCACCGCCTCCATCTCCGCCGGTGACTCCACCGTCGGCGAGATCATCGCCGAGGCGATGGACAAGGTCGGCAAGGAAGGCGTCATCACCGTCGAGGAGAGCAACACCTTCGGGCTCGAGCTGGAGCTCACCGAGGGCATGCGCTTCGACAAGGGCTTCAACTCGGCTTACTTCATCACCGACAGCGAGCGCATGGAGACGGTCCTCGAGGACCCCTACCTGCTGATCGCCAACAGCAAGATCTCCAACGTCAAGGACATGCTGCCGATCCTCGAGAAGGTCATGCAGTCGGGCAAGCCGCTCGTCATCCTGGCCGAGGACGTGGAGGGCGAGGCTCTCGCCACCCTGATCGTCAACAAGATCCGCGGCACGTTCAAGTCCGTCGCCGTCAAGGCGCCCGGCTTCGGCGACCGCCGCAAGGCCATGCTGCAGGACATCGCGATCCTCACCGGCGGCCAGGTCATCTCCGAGGAGGTCGGGCTCAAGCTCGACGCCGTCGGCCTCGACATGCTGGGCAAGGCCCGCAAGGTCGTCGTGACCAAGGACGAGACCACGATCGTCGAGGGTGCGGGTGACGTCGACCAGATCAACGGTCGCGTCAACCAGATCCGTGCCGAGATCGAGAAGTCGGACTCGGACTACGACCGCGAGAAGCTGCAGGAGCGCCTGGCCAAGCTGGCCGGCGGTGTTGCGGTCATCAAGGTCGGCGCGGCCACCGAGGTCGAGCTCAAGGAGCGCAAGCACCGCATCGAGGACGCCGTTCGCAACGCGAAGGCGGCCGTCGAGGAGGGCATCGTCCCCGGTGGTGGCGTCGCGCTCGTGCAGGCCGGCAAGAACGCCTTCGACAAGCTGGACCTGGTCGGCGACGAGGCGACCGGTGCCAACATCGTGAAGGTGGCGCTCGACGCCCCGCTGCGGCAGATCGCCGTCAACGCGGGCCTCGAGGGTGGCGTCGTGGTGGAGAAGGTTCGCAACCTGGAGGCGGGCTTCGGCCTCAACGCCGCCACCGGCGAGTACGTCGACATGCTGAAGGCCGGCATCATCGACCCCGCCAAGGTGACGCGCTCCGCGCTGCAGAACGCCGCCTCGATCGCGGCTCTGTTCCTGACCACGGAGGCCGTCGTGGCCGACAAGCCGGAGAAGGCGGGCGCTGCGCCGGCCGGCCCCGGTGGCGGGGACATGGACTTCTAAGAGTCCGAATACGTGAATGGGCGGGTCGCTATGCGGCCCGCCCATCTCATTTGTTAGGTTTATTTACCGTGAGCCCTCTGCTGGAAGTCATCGCCCTGAGCCCGGCGGATGCGGAGGCCGCTCAGGCGGGTGGCGCTGACCGGCTGGAACTCGTCGCCGACATGGCCGCCGACGGGCTCAGCCCCGATCCCCGCCTCGCCGCCCAGGTGGTGGCGAGCACGGACCTGCCCGTCCGGGCCATGGTCCGCGTCCAGGCCGGCTTCGCGGTGGTCGATCTCCCTCGGCTGGTACGCGCAGCAGCCGACCTCATCGAAGCGGGCGTGCACGGTCTCGTGCTCGGGTTCCTCGACGAAGCCGGTGACGTGGCGGCCGACGCGTGTGTCGCGATCGCCGACGTGCTCGACGGGCGGCCGTGGACCTTCCACCGGGCCATCGACCACTCCCGCGACTACAGCCGGGCCTTCGAGGTGGTGCGCGGTCTGCCGGGGCTGGACGCCGTACTCACCGCGGGCTCGCCCAACGGCGTCGCCGCCGGGCTGACCCGGCTCGCTCAGCGGATCGACGCGGGTGACGGCGATCTCGTCCTCGCCGGGGGCGGGCTCGTTCCCGCTCAGGTGCCGGTGCTGCGTGCGATCGGGGTGACGTCCTTCCACATCGGGCGCTCGGTGCGCAGGGAGCGCTCCTGGCTGCAGCCCGTCTCCGCCGCCGAGGTCCGGGCGTGGAAATACATCACATCTCTTCCAGCTCTCGCCCCTTCGTCTCCCGGACGGCCTTGAGCACGAAGAGGAACGCCAGCGCCGCGAAGATCGTGTAGATCAGGTAGGCGAGGCCGAGCCCGATGTCCGACAGCGGCGGGAAGGTCACCGTGATCAGCCAGTTGGCGATCCACTGGGCGGCTGCCGCGACGGCGAGTGCGGTCACCCGGATCGTGTTGTTGAACATCTCGCCGAGCAGCACCCAGACGACCGGTCCCCAGCTCATGCCGAAGGCGACCACGTAGAGGTTGGCGGCGACGAGCGCCACCTTGCCGGTGACCGGGCTCATCGTCACGGTGTCGCCGACGACGGTGGCGTTGGCGAAGCACCAGGCCATCGCGCCGAGCGTGAGCACCATTCCGGCGGCGCCGAACAGCAGCAGCGGCTTGCGGCCGACCTTGTCGACGAGGGCGATCGCGATCAGCGTGGTGACGATGTTCGTCACACTCGTGATCACCGTGATGAGCAGCGAGTCGCTCTCGGTGAAGCCGACGGCCTGCCACAGCGTCGACGAGTAGTAGAAGATGATGTTGATACCGACGAACTGCTGGAAGACCGAGAGCAGGATGCCGACCCAGACGATCGGCAGCAGCCCGAAGCGCGGACCCTTGAGGTCGGAGAGCTGCACCTTGTCGTTGGCGCCGATCATCGACCGCTGGATCTCGGCGAGGCGGGCGTCCGCGTCGTCGCCGATGACCCGCGTCAGCACCTGCCGTGCCTCCTCGATGCGCCCCTTGCGGACGAGGTAGCGCGGCGACTCCGGAATCCGCAACGCCATGATCAGATAGGCGGCCGCCGGGATCACCTCGGAGGCGAGCATCCAGCGCCAGGCGTCCACGCCGAACCAGAGCGGCTCGCTCGCCCCGCCCGCGGCCTCGGCGAGCGCGTAGTCGGTGAGCAGGGCGATGAAGATGCCCACGACGATGGCGAGCTGCTGCAGCGAGCCGAGGCGTCCCCGGATCGCGGCGGGGGAGATCTCCGCGATGTACGCCGGTGCGATGACGCTCGCCGCGCCGACCGCGAGACCGCCGACGACCCGCCAGATCGTCAGGTCGATGGGGCCGATCGCGACAGCCGAGCCGACCGAGCCGACCGCGAAGACGATGGCGGCGATTACCATCACCCGGATCCGGCCGTGCTTGTCGGCGAGGGGTCCGGCGAACCAGGCACCGACCGCGCACCCCAGCAGGGCCGAGGCGACGACGAAGCCGAGCACGAAGGCGTTCATGTTGAAGGCGCCCTGGATCGCGTCGACGGTCCCGTTGATGACGGCGGTGTCGAAACCGAAGAGGAAGCCGCCCATGGCTGCCGTGGCGGCGATCATGATTGCCGCGCCGTTGGTGTTGGCGGGGCGCGTAGCCACTGCGTCCATATGCGCATCTTGCCCGAAATGCGAGGCTCGCATACCCGCAACTCTTGAAGAGTTGGTCTTATCCGGACACGGATGTGGAGCGGGTTGCCCGAGCGGCGACGCATTTTAGGACCAACTCTTCAAGAGTTGCGCCGATCTTGCTGCGTGTCGCTCCGTCCGCGTGCCGCGTCACGCTTTGCAGCAAAGCGTGGCCACTTGGCGCGAAATAGCCACGCTTTGCTGCAAAACGTGACGAGCGGCGGCCCGTGCCGCGCGGCGGTCCGGCGGCGGGAGGCTAGGTGTGTAAGGGCTTGCGGTAGAGGAAGAAGACCCTCTCGATGAAGGCGTCGGCGGCGCCGGAGTAGAACGGCACCGGCCCCACCCAGCCGATCTGCGCCCTCGTGATCCCCGTTGACGCCTGCTCGTGCAGGCACCGGCGCAGCAGCACCGAGCCGATCCCGAGACCCTCCGCGGCCGGCAGGGTGCCCATCGGACCGAACCAGCTCGACCGGGCACCACCCCACGCCGCGAACGCGACCGGCTGACCCTCCTTGAGCGCCACGTGGCAGCCGCGGGCGGCGGCGACCTCGCGTACCCAGGCGCCACCCCACTCCTCGTCGATCACGGGCAGCAGGGCGGTCAGGTCTTCGCTCGTGGCCGTACGGATGTCGATCCCGACCTGGATCAACCGGGACTCCGCCTCCGCCGTCGAGCGCAGCGCCCGCGAGGTCGGATCGGTGAGGTCGACCGTCATGTTCCAGGCCGTCTGGTCGTGGTGGTAGCCCGAGGCGACGACGGCGCAGACCGCCGGGGTGTAGCGCACGTCGACGCCCGGCCAGACATAGTCCGGGGCGTTGCCCGCGATCCGTACGACCGTGCAGCCCAGCGCGGCGAGCTCGTCCTCGGCGGTGGCGATCAGCGCGGAGCCGATGCCCTTGCGCTGGTGCTCGGGGTCGACCGCGATCAGGTCCAGGTGGCCCGCGCTCGGGTCGGCGTGCCCGATCGAGGCGAGGACCACGCCGATGACCCGGCCGTGCTCGACCTCGACCAGTCCGGGCTTGGCCCCGCCGGTGCCGGTGACGGCCGGACCGACCACCCCCGGCTCGACCGGCCCGGGTCCGTCAAGCCCGTGACCTGCTCCGATCGGCCTGCGCAGGCGCCCGACGATCTCGTCGGCCTCGGTCACGTCCTCGGTGAGGAGGGTACGGCGGAGCAGCTCGACGACGCCGTCCCGGTGTTCCTCGGTGAAGGCCTCCATGATCGATCAGCCTACCCACCTGCCAGCCGCAGTGCCTCGCCAATGTTGACGATGCCCGCACCGACCTGCGGCGCCTTCGCCACGCACTCGCTGCCCAGTCCGGCCGTCCGGTCCAGCTGGGCGGGCTGAGCCGACCGCCGCAGCAGCTCCGTGGTGGCGGCGAGGTCGCCGATGAGCTCGGGGTGCGCCGACCAGAGCAGCGCGATGACTCCGGCCACGTGCGGCGTCGCCATCGAGGTGCCGCTCAGCGCGGCGTAGGTGCCGCCGGGCATCGCGGAGAGCACCAGGTCACCCGGTGCCGCCACGTCGGGCTTGTCGCCCCCGATGACGCCCTTGCTGGAGAAATCGGTGACGGTCCCGGCCTCGTTCACCGCGGCGACGGTGATCGCCGAGCGATAGGTCGACGGCGGGTCGGTCACCGAGCCGCACTGGTACCCCGTGTTGCCCGCGGCCGCGACGAACGCGATGCCCGCCGCGGCGAAGGCGTCGATCGCCGCGCGCAGCGTCGTCGCGTCGCAGCCCTCGGTGGGCGGGCAACCCCAGGAATTGGTGAGTACGTGTGGCGCACGCCCCGGCCGACCGGCGCTGAAGGGGTCCGCTCCGTGCGGGTAGGGCGCGAGCATGAACTGCAGGCAGTCGAGGTAGTGCGAGGTGCTGCCCAGGTTGCGTTCGAGATTGACGCAGCCGATCCACTGCGCTCGGGGCGCGACGCCGGTCTTCGTCCGGCCCACCGCCGAGGCGAGCGTGTGCGTTCCGTGTCCACCGTGGTCGGTCGGAACGAGTGTGTCGGACCACGGGTCCAGCCACGAGTCGTCGCCGCCGCGGAAGCCCTCGGCGAGCGCCGGGTGGCTGCCGTCCACCCCCGAGTCGGAGGTGCCGACGACGATGCCCTCGCCGGTGACCCCGCGGGACCAGGCCACCGGTGCGCCGATCATGGTGAGGTTCCACTGCGGCTCGCTCGGTGCCTGCTCGTCGCCCTTCTCCACGGGTACCGGCTCGGGCATCGGGCGCAGCACCGGATCGAGGAGGACCTTCTCCACGTCGTCGCGGCGCGACAGCCAGGCGCGCAGCTCCGGTCCACCGGCGACCCGGATGCCGTTGACGAGGTAGTAGGGCCGGTAGGCGACGTGCAGCCGATCGAGCTCGCTACGCAGATCGGCCTGGGTGGCGGTGGCGTGGTCGGCGAGCTTCCGATAGACCGCTGAGATCCGGGCCTCCCGCCCGGCCGGACCGGTCGTCGTCGGGACGTCGGCGAGCGAGGCCTGCGACTTCATCACCACGAAGAGCTGCTCGCCGAAGCTGCCCGGCTGCCCCGCGACCGCGTAGACGGCGCCGGAGGCGACCAGGGTGATCCCCGCGAGCGCCAGCGGCACGGTCCGGGACCGCGGCCGGAAGCCGAGCACCTCCCGATGCTGCAGCTCGGTCCGCAGCGGATCGGGCTCCTGCAGCTGATAGGCGACGCCCATCCGGGTCACCGCGAAGGCATAGGCGACGGCGAGCACCAAGCCGAGCACGAGCGAGGCGATCGCCGCCACGCCCGCCCAGTAGGGCGCGTCGCGGCCGGTCAGGAAGAGGGTGAGTTCATCCGGATCGGCGAAGGCGAGCGGGCCGAGGGCGGCGATGCCGATGAGCACGGCGGTCGCCCGGGCCGTGCCGGTGCTGAGCGCGGCGGCGACGAAGCCCAGCGGCGGCAGCACGAGCAGGGCGGCGAGCTGCCCGCCCGACGCGCCCGCCCCGGCGGCGATCAGCACGAGCGCCACGCCCGCGACGAGCCCGCCCAGCCCGATCAGCCGACCGCGTCCCGCCGTCGCGAAGGGCGTCCAGAAGCGGGAGTCGAGGATCGCCGCTGTGACAAGTCCCACGGCGGCGGCCGCCGTGACGCCGAGAATGATCTCCAGCGCGCCGCCGAGCGCGCCCAGCCACAGCCACGGGACGAGGGTGATCAGCCCGGCGACGGCGGCGAGCGCGAGCGCGCCCGGGTGCCGGGGCGCCTCGGCCGGCTGCTTCCGACGGCGGAAGAACAGGGCCATGACCAGCAGTCCGACCGTGAGCGCGCCGAGGTAGGCCTCGTTCAACGGGAGCGGGATCACGCGGAGCAGCCCGCCGAGGAGCGCCACGCCGGCCGCCATGGTCCAGGCGCGCCCGGTCTGGCGTACCGCCGGAGAGCGCGGGACCACCGCGAGCAGCAACGCGGGCAGACCGGCCGCCACACCCACGAAGATCGCGATGCCTGCCCAGGCCCACGCGGGCCAGGTGTAGCCGAGGGCCGCGAGGAGCTGGCTGATCCCCCAGCCCAGGGCCTGGCTGAAGACGGCGAGCGCGGTCACCCAGAGGCCGACGGCGATCGCTCCGATCGTCGCGCCGAGGCCGCCGGAGGAGGGCTGCGGGGGCGGTGCTGGCGCCCAGTAGGGCGAGACCGGCGGTTGGGTCATGCCCGCACGGTACCGTGGCAGGGTGCGGGACCGAGGGGAGTCGAGAAACGTCGCAGGCGCGTTGACGCCTGAGCGACGTGACATGGATCTGGCCCGACTGCGGGATGAGGAGTTCGACACCCTCATCATCGGCGGCGGGGTGACCGGAGCGGGTGCTGCGCTCGACGCGGCCTCCCGAGGGCTGAGGGTGGCGCTGATCGAGGCCACCGACCTCGCCTCGGGCACGTCGTCGCGCTCCAGCAAGCTCGTCCACGGTGGACTTCGTTATCTGGAGCAGCTCGAGTTCCACCTGGTCCACGAGGCGCTGCGCGAGCGCGGGCTGCTCGCCACGCGGCTCGCACCGCACCTGGTGCGACCGGTGCCCTTCCTCGTGCCGCTGCCGGGCGACACCTGGGCCAAGCGCAGCTGGAACCGGGTCTACTACGGCGCGGGCGTCGCGCTCTACGACGCGTTCGCCTCGGCGACCGGGCACGGGCGCGGCATGCCGGTGCACCGGCACCTCAGCCAGCGGTCGGCGCGGCAGATCTTCCCGTCGCTGCGGTCGGAGGCGGCGGCCGGTGCGATCCGCTACTACGACGGCCAGGTCGACGATGCCCGGCTCGTGGTCTCGCTCGCCCGCACCGCGGCCAGCCTCGGCGCCGCCGTCGTCACCGGCGCGCGAGCGGTCGGGCTGGTCCGCGACGCCCGCGAGGTCACCGGCGTCCGGGTCGCGGTCGACGGCACCGAGTTCGTGGTGCGCGCCAGCACGATCATCGCGGCGACCGGCGTCTGGAGCGACGACATCACCGCGCTGCTCCCCGACGCCCGCCCCGGCCTGCGCGTTCGCGCCTCCAAGGGCATCCACATCGTCGTTCCCCGCTCGGCGATCACCGGCGAGGTCGGCCTCATCCTGCGGACGGCGAAGAGCGTGCTCTTCGTCATCCCGTGGGGCGGTCACTGGATCATCGGAACCACCGACACCGACTGGACCCTGGGCCGGGACCGGCCGACGGCGACCGCGCACGACATCGACTACCTCCTCGACGAGGTCAACAAGGTCCTCGAACGCCCCATCACGCGCGCGGACATCGAGGGGGTCTACGCCGGACTGCGACCGCTGCTCTCCGGCGAGGACGAGTCGACCTCGGCACTCTCCCGCGAGCACGCCGTCGTCGAACCGATGCTCGGGCTCTTCCTCGTCGCGGGCGGGAAGCTCACCACCTACCGCGTGATGGCCGCCGATGTCGTCGACCGGGCCATCCGGCGCATCGGCCACACCGACCGCTCCCACACCGACCAGCTGCCGCTGCTCGGCGCCGACGGGTTCGACCGGCTGTGGCGCCAGCGCACCGAGCTCGCCCGGCGGCACGGCGTCGCGGTCGGCGTGGTCGAGCACCTGCTGGAGCGTTTCGGGTCCCTCACGATCGACGTGCTGCGACTCACCGACTCCGACCCCACGCTGCGTCATCCCCTCGCGGGTGCGCCGGAGTACATCGCCGCGGAGGTCGTCTACGCCGCGATGAACGAGGCGGTGTTGCACCTCGACGACGTGCTGAGCCGGCGTACCCGGATCTCCTTCGAGACCCCGCACCGGGGCGAGGAGTCGGCGCGGCATGCGGCGGAGCTGATCGCGCCGGTGCTGGGCTGGTCGGCGGCGCGGGTCGAGGAGGAGATCGCGGGCTACCTCGCCAAGATGACCGCCGAGCGCCAGAGCCAGCAGATGCCCGACGACATCACCGCCGACGCGGCCCTCCTCAGTTAGCGGGCCGACAGAGATCGCCGCAACTCTTCAAGAGTTGGTGTCATGTGCCTTGCCGCCTAAGGCACCGACTCTTGAAGAGTTGGTGCCTTAGGCGGGGAGGACCTTGCCGGGGTTCATGATTCCGGCCGGGTCGAGCGCGGTCTTGATCGACTGGTGGACGCGCATGCCGATCGGGCCCAGCTCGCGGGCCAACCAGTCGCGCTTGAGCAGGCCGACGCCGTGCTCGCCGGTGCAGGTGCCGCCGAGCGCCAGCCCCAGCTCCATGATCTCGTCAAAGACAGTCTGACCTCGGGCGACGCTCGCCGGATCACCCCGGTCCACGACGATGTTGGGGTGCAGGTTGCCGTCGCCCGCGTGCCCGACCACCCCGACGATCACGTCGTGCCGAGCCGCGATCGCGTCGATCCCGTCGAGCAGCTCCGCCAGGCGCGACCGCGGCACCGCGATGTCGTCTATGATCAGCCCGCCCCGCGCGTAGTGGCTGGTCGCGAGCATCTCCATCGCCGGATGCGCCAGCCGCCGCGCGGTCAGCAGGGCCGCCGCCTCGTCGGGATCGGTCGCCCGGAACACCTCCGTCGCCCCGGCCCGCCCCGCCAGCGCGGCGATCGCGTCCAGCTCGGCCCCGGCCTGCGCGCTGTCACAGGCCGCGAGCAGGATCGCGGCAGCGTCGGTGTCCAAGCCCATCGGCCGGTACGCCTCGATCGCCCGCAGGTGCACCCGGTCCAGGAGTTCCAGCAAGGACGGGCTCGCTCCGCTCGCCATGATCTCGTTGACCGCCGCGCCCGCCTGTGCCGTGGTCGGGAAGACGGCGACGAGACTCAGCGCCTGCGGCGGTGCCGGACGCAGTGCCAGGGTGATCTCGGTGATGACGCCGAGCGTCCCCTCCGATCCGACGAAGAGGCTGGTGAGGTCATATCCGGCGACGCCCTTCGGCGTCCGGCGCCCGGTCCGCAGCACCTCGCCGTCGGCGAGCACCACCTCCAGCCCGATCACATAGCCGGTGGTCACGCCGTACTTCACGCAGCACATACCGCCCGCGTTGGTCGCGGCGTTGCCGCCGATCGTCGAGGACTCCCAGCTGCCGGGGTCCGGCGGGTAGTGCAGACCCTGCGCCAGGCAGGCCCGGGACAGGGCGGCGTTGACGACTCCGGGTTGGACGACGGCGATCCGGTTGACGGCGTCGATCTCCAGGATCTCGTCCATGCCGGTCATGCTGAGGATCAGGCACCCGTCGACGGCGTTGGCCGCTCCCGCCAGTCCCGTCCGCGCACCCTGCGGCACGATCGCCACACCCCGTGCGGCGGCGATCCGGACCGCGACGCCGACCTCGGCGGTGGAGCGGGGCCGCACCACCGCGAGCGGCATCCCGTCGTCGACGAGGTCCGCCTCGTCCCGGCGGAACGACGTCAGCTGATCGGGATCGGTGATCACTCGATCGGCGGGGAGGGCGGCCCGCAATTCCGCTACGAGATCCACACCGATCACGCTACCGTGAATGGCGTGCTCTATGTCGATCAGCCTGTCTGGCCGGCTCACGGCCGCAAATGGTGCCACCTGGTCAGCGATGTCTCCACCGCTGAGCTGCACGCCTTCGCCGAGATGCTCGGCGCGCCCCGGCGCGGGTTCGACCGGGATCACTACGACATCCCCGAGTCGAAGTGGATCGCCGCCCAGTGGCTGGGCGCTCGGCTGGTCAGCGCCCGCGACATCAGCCGCCTGCTGCACGCCGCAGGCCTGCGGGTTCCCAAGCACACCCTCCGCCAGCCCCGCCCCGCAGCGGCCCAGCTCACCTGATCCACTCAGCGCCAAGGTAGCGGCGACGCCCAGCGCGCCGCGACGCCCAAGATCGCCGCAACTCTTGAAGAGTTGGTCCTAAACCGAGTCACGTTTTGCAGCAAAGCGTGGCCATTCCCGTGCGCAAGGCCACGCTTTGCTGCAAAACGTGACTCGGGGCCGCGTCGCATAACACCAACTCTTCAAGAGTTGCGGGGATCTTGGGCCAGGCCGGCCAGCTCGCGGGTGAGGTTGGCCCTGGCCGGCGACTCCAGGCCCGGGCTTCGGTGGAAGAGTCGGGGGAGGGCGAGCAAGCGCTGCAGGACCGCACCCCGGCCTGCCCGCCAGAGGTCGTCCGGGACGTGGGCGTATTCGGCGCGGACCGCGGCGACATAGCGGTCATAGGCAGCCGGAGGGCCGGCCAGGATCGCCAGGTCGGCGTCGGCGAGGGCGATGCCCCGGTCGTCGGCGGGGTCGACGGCGTGGGCGGCCGTCAGGCGTACCAGACGGGCGACCTCGACCACGACCGCAGCCGGAACGGCGCAGCGCTGCAGTAAGCCGGTGATCAGCTGGGCGCTGCGCTCTTCGTTCGTGTCGCCGGTGGCGCGCGGGTCATAGACGACGTCGTGCCCCCAGACCGCGAGCGCGACGACGGGATCCTCCACAAGTGACAGCATCGACGACAGATGATCAACTGTGTGGTAGTGCCGCTGCGGCTCCGACCAGCGCGCCAGCAGTTCGGCGTGGACCGCCCGCACGGCGGCATCGGTCGGGTGACCGCCCGCCTCGCGGACGGCGTTCGCGAACGCGGCATCCGTTACGCCCATAGGCTGAATCTATGCAGGTGAGTGCCGCGGTGTCGAGTCGCTATCACCGCGCTCGGGCGAGCCTGGGGCTCGCGGTGCAGGCGGCGATCGCGGCGGGCATCGCCTGGTTCATCTCGTTCCACCTGCTGCACCACTCGATGCCGTTCTTCGCGCCGATCTCCGCGGTGATCGTGCTCGCCGTCTCGGTCGGGCAGCGTATGCGGCGGGCGACCGAGGTCGTGCTCGGCAACGCTTTCGGCATCCTCTTCGGCGAGGTACTGGTCACCGTGATCGGCCGGGGCGCGTGGCAGGTCAGCCTCGCCGTGCTGATCGCGATCCTCGCGGCGATCGTGCTCGGCGGCAGCCCGGCGCTCGTCGGCCAGTCGGCCTCATCGGCGGTGCTGGTGGTGACGTTCGCGCCGGGTACGCAGGAGTACTTCTTCAGCCGCTTCGTCGACGCGATGGTCGGCGGCGGTGTCGGGCTCGCCGTGATGGCGCTGCTGCTGCCGCTCAACCCGCTGACCGTGGTCGCGCGGGCCTGCGGGCCGATCCTCGACGCGATCGAGTCGGGACTGATCGCCACGGCGAAGGCGCTCACCGAGCGTGACGCGGGCGAGGCGCAGCGGGCACTCGCCGCGCTGCGGGAGGCCGAGCCGAAGCTGCGCGCCTTCGCCGACGCGATCACCGCGGGCAAGGAGATCGCGGCGTTCGCGCCGATCCGCTGGGGCAAGCGGGGTGCCCTGCTGCAGTATGTCGATGCCTATGATCACATCGCGCGTACGCTGCGCAACTCCCGCGTGCTGACCCGCCGCAGCATCAGCGCGATCAGCGACGACGAACCGCTCCCCGAAACGCTCCCCGCCGCGGTGCACGCGCTGAGCGCCGCAACGGCCCGGCTGCGGGCCGAGTTGGCCGACGCCGCGGAGCCGGAGGGCACGCGGGAGGACGCGATCAAGGCGGTCCGAGCCGGCGTGGAAGCCTATGCGACCGGCATCGGCTTCTCCGGCAGCGTGATCATCGCCCAGATCCGCTCGATCGCCAGCGATCTGTTGCAGGCGAGCGGCCTGTCCCACGACGAGACGGCAGCAACCCTCCGCACCCACCGCCTCCGCACGTAGCCCCCCACAAAATTCGCGTTGATCAAGGGAAGACTCACCATGCGGGGTGTCCGATATGCGGCGAGTCTTCCCTTGATCAACGCGAATTAAGGGGCAGGGGGAGTGGTCAGGATCGTCGTTAGGGCGCTTAGGAACGCGGTCACGTGCTCGCGGGTCGTGCCCAGGCCGATGGAGGCGCGGATCGCGGTGGTGGCGGGGCGTGCCCAGCCCTCGCGGGTGGCGGCCTCCGTCAGCAGGCGGCGGGCGAGCGGGTGGGCACAGAACAGCCCATCGCGTACGCCGATGTCATGCCCCCGGGCCAGCGCGGCGGTGATCTCCGCCGACTCCCGACCGGCGACCGCGAAGGAGACGATCCCCAGCCGGGGCGCGTCGGCACCGAAGGTACGCAGCTCGGCCACGCCCTCGATCGCGGCGAGCCCGGACCGCAGCCGCGCCAGCAGCTCCTGCTCCTCGCGCTCCAGCCGATCACGGTCGGCCGCCTCCAGCTCGGTGCAGACGGCGGCGAGCGCGACGGCGCCGAGCAGGTTCGGCGTACCGGCCTCGTGCCGGGCCGGGCCCTGCGCCCAGCGCACATCGGAGGTGGTGTCGCCGACCCGGGCACTCGCGCCGCCCCCGAAGAGGTAGGGCTCGGCGGCATCGAGCCAGTCCGACCGCCCGACGAGCACACCGGCACCGAACGGCGCGTAGAGCTTGTGTCCGGAGAGCGCCAGGAAATCGACGTCGAGCTCGGCGATGTCGACCGCGACATGCGGCGCGAGCTGCGCGGCGTCCACCGCGATCCGGGCACCGAAGCGCTTCGCGGCGGCGGCGAGCTCGCGGATCGGCCACAGCTCGCCGGTGACGTTGCTGGCACCGGTGACCGAGACGAGGATCTCCTCGGTGCCGCCGCCGCGCCGCAGCTCGGCGAGGGCGGCATAGAGCGACCGGATCGCCTCGGCGGGCGAGGCGGGCACCGGCAGGCGGCAGGTGTTGCGCCACGGCAGCAGGTTGGCGTGGTGCTCGCCCGCGAAGGTGACCACGATCGTCCCGGCCGGCACGACGTGGGCCAGCAGGTTCAGGGCGTCGGTCGTGTTCCTGGTGAAGATCACGTAGTCGTCGGCGCGGGCGCCCACGAAGTCGCCGACGGTCTGCCGAGCCCGCTCGTACTCGAGGGTGCACCGCTGGGAGAGCGCGCCGGCACCGCGGTGCACGCTGGCGTACCAGGGCAGAAGCTCGGCCACCGCGTCGGCCGCGGCCCGCGCGCACGGCGCGGTCGCCGCATAGTCCAGGTTGATCTGGCCGGGTACGCCGAGCACGCGCGGCCCGGAGCCCGGCTCGACGAGTGCGGCGACCTCGGCCGCGGAGGGGGTGGACGTGACGACACTGGTCATGAGGGACCTCCCGGAGTCCTCAAGGACCCCGGTGTGCACACACGGGAAACGGGGTCCGCGCTTGCCTCGCGCGACCATCGGGCGAGGCCGGGTCATCACCCGGGGCACCCCACCGCAGAACGAGGGTTGCCGGCCAGCAAACCGGGGTTTAGCGCTGGCACTCGTGACCTACCGAGATCTTAACCGGGGCACGCGGGCCCGGGCAACCGATCGCCGGACTGACGGCGCGATGGGAGTGACGATCGCCGGTAAGCTCGCGCACATGGCCGATGTGACCCCGCAGACAGCTCCGTTCCCGGCGCCGATGCCGCCGCCGACGGACCAGCCGAGCCCGGGTCTGTGGCGGCGCTTCTGGGCCGTGCTGGTCCGGCGGCAGCGGATCCTCTCGATCGTGCTGGTCGTGAGCGTGCTCGCGGCGGGTGCGATCGGCATCTCCTTCATCCTCGGCAACGCGCTCAGCCCGCAGGCGCTGATCGTCGGCATCGTCGCCTCGATGCTGCCGGTGCCGATCCTGGTCGCGTGTTTCCTGTGGCTCGACCGGTACGAGCCGGAACCCACGATCTACCTGCTCTTCTGCTTCGCCTGGGGTGCGGTCATCGCGACCACCGTCTCCGCCAACGTCAACACCATCGCCGCCGGCTTCGCCGAGCGGGTGCACCTGCCCGACGCGCTCGTCGCCGTGCTCGTGGCGCCCTTCATCGAGGAGTCGACGAAGGCGCTGGGTCCGCTGCTGATCCTGTGGTTCCGCCGACGGGAGATCTCCGGGATCGTCGACGGCCTCGTCTACTGCGGGATGTCGGCGACCGGCTTCGCGATGGTGGAGAACATCCTCTACCTGGGCAAGCACAGCTACCAGACCGGTGTCGAGCAGTACGGTCAGGCCACCGGCGTCCAGCTCCTGCTGCTGACCTTCATCATCCGGGTGCCGCTGTCCGGCTTCGCGCACCCGCTCTTCACCGCCTTCACCGGCATCGGCATCGGCCTGTCGGCCCGCTCCGCCCACGCCTGGGTGCGCTGGCTCGCCCCGATCGCCGGTCTCATCGTGGCGATGATGCTGCACGGCACGTGGAACCTCATCCCGTCGCTGGTCCAGGCGACCGGGGAACAGTTCCTGCTGCTCTACGGATACTTCGCGATAGAAGTGCCGATCTTCCTCGGCATGGTCGGGTTCGCCCTGTGGCTGCGCGGGCATGAGGGGCGGATCACCGTGCGGGTGCTCCCGGCGTACGCCATGGCGGGCTGGTTCACGCCGCCCGAGGTGGCGGCGCTCGCCTCGCTCGGACGCCGGCACGCGGCGCGGGTGTGGGCGAAGCGGGTCGCCGGTGATGCCGGACGCAAGGCGATGAAGGCGTTTCAGGTCTCGGCGACGAAGCTCGCCCTGGTCCGCGACGGCATCGATCGCGGGCTGAGCACCAGCCCCAAGCTCGCAGCGCGGGCAGCCGAGGAGGAGCGGGAGCTGCTGACCCGGATCACCGATGCGCGGGCCGTCTTCGTCGGCCGTGACCCGCAGACCCCCCGGGGGACGTGGAACGGCACCTCCTATGAGCTGGTCTTCCCGGACGGGGTGACCCGGACCGTGGCAGCACCGCCGGAGCCGGTCGTGCCGGTCCCGGTGCCGC
Source organism: Allocatelliglobosispora scoriae (assembly GCF_014204945.1). Classification (NCBI taxonomy): domain Bacteria; kingdom Bacillati; phylum Actinomycetota; class Actinomycetes; order Micromonosporales; family Micromonosporaceae; genus Allocatelliglobosispora; species Allocatelliglobosispora scoriae. The sequence continues at coordinate 3,150,757 of NZ_JACHMN010000002.1, read as the reverse complement.
TGGCACCGGCACCGCAGCCGCACTTCGCCTACGGCGGATACCAGCCCCAGCAGGGCTACCCGGGTCAGGCGCCCTACCCGGGACACTCCGGTTATCCGAGCCACCCGGGCGCCCAGCTTGGCCACCCGCAGACCCAGGCTCAGCCTGGCTACGCGCAGCCGCAGGCTCTCGGCTACCCGCAGCCGCAGGCTCGGCCGGGTTATCCGCAGGCTCAGCCTGCCTACCCACAGAGCCAGCCCGGTTACCCGCAGCCGCAGCCGCAGGCCCAGTCCGGCTACCCGGAGGCTCGACCGGGTTACCCGGCCCAGCCTGAATATCCAGCTCAGCCCGACTATCCGGAGCTGCCGGATTATCCGCAGCAGTTCGGCAATCCGCCGCAGTCAGGCGACCCGGGGGGCACCACCGGCGGCGATTCCGCGCAGCAGGGCAACCCGCCGCAGCCAGGCGACGCCCCGTAGCAGGGCAACGCCCCGCAGCCAGGCGGCTTCCCGCAGCAGGGCGACTCCACACAGCGGGGCGGTGAGCCCCGATAGCGCTGCCGGTGCTGGCGACCGGCCCGGAAACGCAAGATCGCCGCAACTCTTCAAGAGTTGCGGCGATCTTGCTTTGCTCCTCGGTCAGGGTGCGAACGGCAGCTTCGTCGGCAGGATGATCTTCGGCTTGCTCGGCGACGGACTGGGGATCGGCAGCGGCGACGGGCTCTTGCTCGGCTCCGGTTCCGGCTCCGGGCTGCTGCTCGTGGACGGCTCGACGCTCGGGCTCACCGACGGGGACGGCGGCGCGACGCCGTTGCCACGGCTGTCGGAGCCGACGGTCCCGGTCTCGTCGGGCAGGGCGAGCTTGGGCATGCCCTTGCTCGCCTCGTTGAGGAAGTTGTGCCAGATGTCCCCGGGCATGTTTCCGCTGTTGATCTGGTCACCGTTCGCGTACTTCAGGGCCAGCTCATCGCCCTTGTTGCCGACCCAGACGGCGACGGCGATCTGCTTGGTGAAGCCGACCACCCAGGCGTGGGCGTTGTCGGCCGTCTTGCCGCGCTCCCAGGTCCCGGTCTTCGCCGCCGAGTCCCGGCCACCGTCCAGGGCCCAGCCGTTGTGGGTCGGCACGACCTCCTGCATCGTGGCGGCCACCTCGTTGGCGACCTCGGCGTCGATCCGCTTCTCCGGAGCGAGCTTCTCATTGAACTGCGGCAGCACGCGGTAGCTCCCGTCGAGCTGGTGCTGCTCGACCTTGAGGACGAAGTGCGGTGTGTTGTAGACACCGGCGTTGGCGAAGGTCGCCATTCCGGTGGCGTGATCGAGGACGGTGATGCCGTACTGGCCGTAGCCGACCGGGTAGTCGAAGGGCTTGCGGCCCCAGTCGCCCTTCTGATCGGCGAGCTTGTAGCCCACGCTGTCGTTGTCCCAGAGGTAGTTGATGCCGGCCGCCTGCGCGGTCTTGATCACCTTGTCGGGACCGATCTCCTGCGTCACGTAGAAGAACGGCACGTTGAACGAGCGCACCAGAGCCGTCTCCAACGAGCAGTCCGTCGGCGTGCAGTACCTCGCGACCTCGGAATCCTTACGCCCGGCGTTCTTGACCGTGTAGGGATGGGTGGCGTCCACCTTCTTGATCTCGCGGGCATCCCAGGTGGACTTCAGCGAGATGTTGTCGGTGAGGGCGGCGGCGAGCGTGTAGACCTTCATCGTCGAGCCGGGGGAGTGGCCGCCGGTCGGCTTGCCGCCCTCGAAGTTGAGCCCGGCGTAGTCGTGACCCGTGCCGTCGTCGCCGCCGTAGTAGGCGAGCACCCGGCCCGTGGCCGGATCGGTCGCGACCAGCGCCGACATCAGGTTGGGCTTGCCCAGCTTGAGCTGCTTGCGGATCTGCGCCTCGGCGATCGTCTGCATCCTGCTGTCGATCGTGGTCGTGACCCGGTAGCCACCGGTCTTCAGATCCGAACGCTTGATCCCCATCTTGTTGAGCTCGTCGTAGACGTAATTGATGACGTTGCCCGTACCGGAGCCCTTGATGCCCCACTCCGCCGAGGTGGTGCCCTGGGCGCGCGGGATGAGCTTGGGGTAGGCCGCGGTGGCGCGTTCGCCCTGGTCGAGCCACTTCTTCTCGACCATGTTGTTGAGCACGTAGCCCCAGCGGTCCTTGGCGGCCTCGGGGTTGATCTCCGGGTCCAGGCCCTTGTTGCCGTTGGGGTCGATCGTGCCGTCGGCGAGGTAATCGGGCTCGGGGGTCCGGATGACCGCGCCGAGCACCGCGGCCTCCTCGTAGGTGAGCTTCGCGGCGGACTTGCCGAAGTAGGCCTGGGCTGCCTTCTCGACACCGGTCGCGCCCCGGCCGAACCAGACGGTGTTGAGGTAGAAGCCGAGGATCTGGTCCTTGGAGTAGTTGTCCTCCAGCTTGCGGGCGAGCACCGCCTCGCGCAGCTTGCGGCTGACCGACATCTCCATGTTCTGCGTGGCCTGCTTGACGTACTGCTGGGTCAGCGTCGAACCGCCCTGGCGCTCGCCACCGGTGCTGTTGTTGAAGGCGGCGCGGGCGATGCCGGTGTAGGAGATGCCCTGGTGCTCGAAGAAGTCCTTGTCCTCGCCCGCGATCAGGGCGTGGATGACCTTCTTGTCGAGTTGGGCGACGTCGATGTCGATACGGTTCTCGGTGCCGAGCTGCGCGATCTGCTTGCCGTCGCTCGCCATGATCCGGGTGATCTGCGACTTGGGCAGCTTGTCCGGCGTGATCCCGTCGACGCTGTCGAAGTAGTAGGTGAAGACGATCGCGCCGACGCCCATCATGATGAGGAGCGCGGCGAAGGAGGAGAGCAGGATCTTGCGCCGCTTGCTCCAGCCCTTCACGCTCTTGAGCGCCTTCGCCGTCGGCCGGCGGCCGGTCCGGGCAGGCTCCGGCTGCGGCGGGGCATCGTCGTCGGGCATGACCGGGCGCACGCGGGCGCGGCCGACCGGCGAGGAACCACCACCGGGCTCCGGCCGCACGGGTACGCCAGCCCTGCCGAACGCCTCGCGCGGCTGCTCGCTGTGGTCGTCTGGTCCGAACGTCTGCTGCCCAGGTCCATTGGCCATGGTCGGATCGTAGGCAGGTCAGGTGAATTCCGCCGCCCCGGTGACCGTGAGCGACGCATTGATACCCCTATGTCGCGGTAGGTAACGCCGCCTCGGCGAGCGCCTCCGGGGAGGCCGCTCGCCTCCGTGCGACCAGCGCTCGGATGCCGGTGTTGAGCATCGCGATCATCGGTACGGCGATCAGCGCCCCGATGATCCCCGCGATCACGAGCCCGCCCGCGATGGCGAGGATCACAGCCAGCGGGTGGATCGCGACCGCCCGGCCCATGATCAGCGGCTGGAGTACGTGCCCCTCGAACTGCTGCACCCCGATCACGGCGGCGAGCAGGATGAGTGCCGTCAGCGGGTCCTTCGCCACCAGCGCCACGAGGACGGCGATGGTCCCGGAGATCGTGGCGCCGAGGATCGGCACGAAGGAGAAGAGGAAGACGAGCGCGGCGAGCGCCTCCTTGAGCGGCACGTCGAGGATCACCATGGCGATGTAGATGCCGACGGCGTCGATGAAGGCCACGATGATCGTCGCGCGTACGTAGGAGACGAGCGAGTGCCACGCGGCGATGCCCGCGAAGTCGAGCGGCTCGCGCGTGGCGGCCGGCATCAGCCCGACGAAGAAGCGCCAGATCTGGCGGCCGTCGCGCAGCAGGAAGAAGAGCGAGAAGAGCACCAGGAAGAAGCCGGCGAGCACGTGCAACGTCGTCGTCGCGGTGGAGATGAAGCCGGTGGTGACGGCGTCGCGGTTGTCGTCGAACCACTTCTGCGCGGCGTCGCCGATCTTGGTGAACTGCAGGTCGGTGAGGTTGAGCGGCTTGTGGCGCATCCAGTTCTCGACCTCGCGGAGACCCTCCTTGGCGTTGGTGGTCACCTCGGGCAGCCCGGTCACGAAGGAGCTGATGACCGCGGTGAGCGTGCCCGCGACCAGCGCGATCCCGGCGATCACGACGATCGTGGTGGCGATCGACCGGTTGAGCCCGATCTGCCGCAGCCACGACACGGCCGGCGAGAAGAGCGCGGCGAGCAGCAGCGCGATGATCAGCGGGATCACGACGGTGGAGAGCATGACGATGCCGTAGAGCACGAACCAGGCGAGCGCGCCGACGATCAGCAGGCGCCAGGACCACGCGGCGGCGACCCGCAGTCCACCGGGGACCTCCGCGTCGTCGCGACTCGTCGTCGAGTTGTGCACGATCGCCGCGGCGGTCGGCTCCTCGGGCTCGAACTGGGTCTCCTCGTAGCGCCGGGTCTGCTCGGCCCGAGCCGCACGCACGCTGGCCCGCCCCGCCTCATATGCCCGCCGGATGTTCTCCCGAGCCTGCTCGAAACGTCCCATGCGCACCTCCGGGCCTCATGATGCCCTACCCCGGCCCTCACCGTAACCGCTCGGCGCGCGCCGGGGGCCGCAGAGTACCGTTGTCGACCGTGAGCGACACGACCACCGCCGACGCCGGCCTGCCCATTCGCCTGCTGCACGACCGCGTGCTGGTCCGCATCGACGGCCCCGAGGGCGAGCGCCGATCGGCCGCCGGGATCGTCATCCCGGCGACGGCGGAGGTGGCGCACCGGCTCGCCTGGGCGACCGCGGTCGCGGTCGGTCCGCACGTCCGCTCCATCGTCACCGGCGACCGGGTCCTCTTCGACCCCGACGACCGCTCCGAGGTGGAGCTGCACGGTCGCGGCTACATCCTGCTCCGCGAGCGCGACGTCCACGCCGTCGCCGCCACCCGCATCGAGGACAGCGGCACCGGCCTTTACCTGTGATCTGACCCCGTCACGTTGTGCAGCACACCGTGGCCTCCAGCGCGAAAATGGCCACGCTCTGCTGCACAACGTAGCCGTGGATCAGCTGGCGCCGAGGCGCCGGAGCGCACCGAGGGCGGCCTCCTGCTTGGTCGTATACCAGAACGGCGGCAGGCTGGCCCGCAGGAAGGCGCCGTAGCCCTTCGCGGTCTCCAGCCGGGAGTCGAGGACCGCCACCACACCCTTGTCCGAGGTGGAGCGGATCAACCGGCCGACGCCCTGCGCGAGCCGGACCGCCGCGATCGGCACGCTGACCGCGCTGAAGCCGGAGCCGCCCGTCGCGTCGACCACCGCGGAGCGAGCGGCGGAGAGCGGCTCGTCCGGGCGCGGGAAGGGCAGCCGGTCGATGACGACGAGCTGGCACGCGTCACCGGGCACGTCGACGCCCTGCCAGAGCGACATGACGCCGAAGAGGCAGCTCGACCGCTCCTCGCGGAAGCGCCGCACGAGCAGCGGCAGCGCCTCGTCACCCTGCAGGAGCACGGTGAGGTTGGTCTTGCCGCGCACCAGCTCCGCCGCCTGCGTCGCGGCGCGTCGCGAGGAGAACAATCCGAGGGTACGCCCACCGAGCGCCTCGATCAGCGCGAGCAGCTCCACCCCGGCGGGGTCGGGCAGCCCGCTGGCGGCGGGACGGGGCAGGTGCGCCGCCACATAGAGGATGCCCTGCTTGGGATAGTCGAAGGGCGAGCCGACATCGAGCGAGGTCCACTTGGGTCCCGCGTCCTTGGCCGGGTTGCCGGGCAGCCCGAGCCCTCGGGCGACGGTCTCGAACTTGCCGCCGAGCGCCAGGGTCGCCGAGGTGGCGACGACCGTGCGCTCGTCGAAGAGCTTCTCGCCGAGGAGGTTGGCGACGGAGAGCGGCGCGACCATGAGCGATCGGCGGGGCTCCACCTCGACCCAGGCGACGTCGTGGTCCTCGAAGGCGAGCAGCCGCTGCGCGGTGGTGTTGAGGTCGGTGAGGACCGACTTGGACTGCTGCTTGCGAACCGGGTCGGGGTCGTCTGCCTTGACCTCGCCGATCTTGCGCAGCGCCCGGCTGGTGGCGCCGTCGAGGATCGTGCACGCCTCCAGCAGCCCCTGCGGCAGATCGCCGACGAGGCGGCCCGGCTGGGTGGCGGTGAGCCCGAGCGTGAGCGAGTCGGCCGCCGTGACGAGGGACTCGTAGTCCTCGGGGTCGATGATCGCCCGTGCCGTCCGCGCCGCCCGGTCGATGCTCTCGGCGGTGAGCTCGGCCTGCGCGGCGCCGGAGACCCGGTCGGCGAGCTCGTGCGCCTCGTCGATGATGAGCAGCTTGTGCGGCGGGACGATGTGCCGCCCGGCCATCATGTCGAAGGCGAGCAGCGAGTGGTTGGTGACGACGACATCGGCCTCGCGGGCCCGCTCGCGGGACGCCTCGGCGAAGCACTCCGGGCCGTAGGGGCAGCGCATCGCACCGACGCACTCGCGGGCCGGCATGCTCACCTGCCGCCAGACGACCTCGTCGACACCGGGGTCGAGCTCGTCGCGGTCGCCGGTCTCGGTCTCCATCGCCCAGTCGCGGATCCGGGCGATCTGCTTGCCGAGCTTGCCCGCCTCGCCGACCCAGGTCAGCTTGGGTCCGCTCGGCTTGTCGGACGGGACCGCGGCGACATCGAAGAGGCCGTCGTCGGGCTCCTCGTCGGAGGAGTGCTCCAGCTTGGCTAGGCAGAGGTAGTGGTGGCGCCCCTTGAGCACGGCGAAGGTGGGCCGCCGGCCGAGCAGCTTGGCGGCGCTGTCGGCCATCCTCGGCAGGTCGTGGTCGACCAGCTGGGACTGGAGCGCCAGGGTGGCCGTCGAGATGACCGCCGGACCGTTGACGGTCAGCGCGGGCGACAGGTAGGCCAGCGACTTCCCGGTCCCGGTGCCGGCTTGGACGAGAAGATGGTGCCCGCCCGCCATCGCGTCGACGATGGCCTGCGTCATCGCCTGCTGACCTGGTCGGGCTGCCCCACCGGGCACAGCGCCGACGGCTGCTTCGAGAATCGCGGCGGGAGTAGGCGCGGATCGTCGGCTCACGCAAAGGAACCTACCCCGTTACTCGGACACTTCCTTAGGATGGCCGGTGTGAACCCCATACGGGTCGAGATCACTAAGTACGACGGTTCGCCGCATCGTGGCTATCCGGCGTCACTTCTGGGTCGCGACGAGCATGGCAGCTGGTTAGGGGTGGCGAGTGGCACGGTCTCCGATGACGGGGTCGCGCACGAGCTCCCGTGGGTCCTATTGATCCCTGATGACGGATGGTGGACAGCGATGTTCAACCCGCCGCCGCAGGGCAGCGAGGTCTACTGCGACATCGCCACGCCGGCGACGTGGACGGCGCAGGGCGTGACCGTGGCCGACCTCGACCTCGACGTGAAGAGACGCCGGGCGTCGGGTGCGGTGCTCCTCGTCGACGAGGACGAGTTCGCGGTGCACCGGGTGCGCTTCGATTACCCGCCCAATGTGGTCGAGCAGGCGTGGGCGGCGGCGAAGTACCTCGAGCGGGCGCTCGCCGACGGCACCGAACCCTTCGCGACGCACTATCACCGCTGGCTGGAGAAGGTCACGACCTGATCCTGCTGCGAAATGTCGGGTTAGCCGAGCGCAAAGGCCGGACATGGGTGATGATCGGCGCATGGCGTCACCCGGTCTCAGCAAGCTGCTTCGGGTCGGTCCGGGTCCGGTGGATCTGGCGGCGATCGACCCCCGGTCTACCCCTGGGCTGCCCAAAAAGGTGGGACGAGATCCCAAGGAGTGGTCCCGCGCCGCGATCGCCGAGATCGGTGTCGAACTCTTCCGGCAGCAGGAGATGCTCTTCGCCTCGGCCAAGGAGCACCCGGAGTACCGCAAGCGGGTGCTGATGGTGCTCCAGGCGATGGACTGCGGCGGCAAGGACGGGACGATCAAGAACGTGATCGGCCAGCTCAACCCGCAGGGCGTACACATCGTGGGGTTTGGGAAGCCGACGGCGGAGGAGCTGTCGCACCCCTTCCTCTGGCGGATCAAGCGCGCGCTGCCCGCGGCCGGGGTGGTCGGTGTCTTCAACCGCTCGCACTACGAGGACGTGCTCGTGGTCCGGGTGCACGAGCTCGTCCCCGCGCGGACGTGGGGTGATCGCTTCGGTCAGATCAACCGCTTCGAGCGGCAGCTCGTCGACGAGGGCTATGAGCTGGTCAAGGTCATGCTGCACATCTCGCCGGACGAGCAGCGCAAGCGGTTGCTGGAGCGGCTCGAGGACCCCACCAAGTTCTGGAAGTACAACCCGTCCGACGTGGACGAGCGGAGCCGGTGGCCCGACTACCAGGCCGCATACGCCGATGTCCTCGAACGGTGTGGTCCTGATCACGCTCCCTGGTACGTCGTCCCCGCCGATCGCAAGTGGTACCGCAACTGGGCGGTCGCAAATCTCCTTTTGGAGGCGTTGGGACGCCTAAAACTGACATATCCACCGGCCGATTTCGACAGTGCCGAGGAGCGCCGCCGACTCGAAGGTGAACGGCAGGTGAACTCATCATGAATCCAGAGTGGCTGAAGGTAACCGGCCTTCTACGGCCGGGTAACAAGCCCTAGCATTCACGCGGACCTAGGCAGATCCCCGACAGCGAGGTTGTGTGCCGTGAAGTTCTCTCTCCGCCCGCAAGACAACGCCTTCTACGACTTCTTCAGTCGGGCCGCGCAGAACCTTGTCCGAGGCACGGAGCTGCTGAGCGAGCTCGCGCTCCCCGGCGCCGACGTCCAGTCGGTCAGCGAGCGTCTCAGCGAGGTCGAGCACGACAGCGACCAGATCACCCATGAGCTCTACACGAAGATCAACTCGACCTTCATCACGCCGTTCGACCGCGAGGACATCTACGACCTCGGCTCGGGCCTCGACGACGTCATGGACCACATCGAGGCGGTCGGCAACTTCGTCTACCTCTACGGGCTGACCAAGCTGCCCGCGCTGCCGCGCGAGATGCACGAGCTGGTCGACGTGCTGGACCAGCAGGCCCGCCTGACGGCCGCGGCGATGCCGCGCCTCAAGGGCATGAAGGGCATGAAGGAGTACTGGGTGGAGATCAACCGCCTGGAGAACGAGGGCGACCGAGCGCACCGCATGCTGCTGGTCCGGCTCTTCTCCGGCGAGTACGACGCACTCACGGTCCTCAAGATGAAGGAGGTCGCCGACGAGCTGGAGGCGGCCTGCGACGCCTTCGAGCACGTGGCGAACACCGTCGAGACGATCTCCGTCAAGGAGTCCTGAGCCTTGGACGCCGCACTCTTCGCGGTCATCGCGGTCATCGCCGCTGCGATGATCTTCGACTACACCAACGGCTTTCATGACGCCGCCAACGCGATCGCGACCAGCATCTCGACCAGGGCGCTGACGCCCCGGGTCGCGCTCGGCATCGCCGCGATCGGCAACTTCATCGGCGCCCACTTCGGCGCCAAGGTGGCCAAGACCGTCGGCAGTGGCCTGGTGACGCTGCCCCAGGGCACCGCGAGCCTCGGCATCGTCTTCGCCGGCGTCGTCGGTGCGATCGGCTGGAACCTGCTCACCTGGTATTTCGGCATCCCCTCCTCGTCGTCGCACGCGCTCTTCGGCGGCCTCGTCGGTGCCACGCTCGCCGGTGTCGCCTTCGGCATCGACGCGACGGTGCTCTGGAGCGGGATCTGGAAGAACATCATCATCCCGATGGTCGCCTCGCCGGTCGCCGGCTTCATCCTCGGCGCGATCATGATGACGGCGATCATGTGGATCTTCCGTCGGGGACACCCGGGCAAGCTCAACCGGGGCTTCCGCATCGCGCAGACGATCTCCGCGGTCGCGATGTCGATCGGCCACGGTATGCAGGACGCCGCCAAGACGATGGGCATCATCGTCCTGGCGCTCTACGTCGGCGGCTACCAGTCCAGCGCGACGCACATCCCCGAGTGGGTCTTCTACAGCTCGGCGACGATGCTGGCGCTGGGCACCTATGCCGGTGGCTGGCGCATCATCCGGACGCTGGGCCGCAAGATCATCGACTTGGGGCCGGCGGAGGGGTTCGCGGCGGAGACCGTGGCGAGCGCCGTTCTCTACTACAACGCGCTGGTCCTCGGTGCGCCGATCTCGACCACGCACACGATCACCTCGGCGATCATGGGTGTCGGCGCGACGAAGAAGCTCTCCGCGGTCCGCTGGGGCGTGGCCGGCAACATCGTCACCGCCTGGGTGCTCACCTTCCCCGGCGCGGCCGTCCTGGCCTCCGTCATCTACCTGCTCACCCACTGGGTCTTCTGAGCCCTCCGCCCCGTTGTGCAGCAGAGCGTGGCCCGGACCGCGGTCCGGGCCACGCTCTGCTGCACAACGGGACAGGGTTAGTAGCGCACGCCGATCTGCTCGCGTACGGCGTCGAGGATGCGCATGGTGTCGAGGGTGACCGAGAGCGGGACCAGGTCCGACTCGAGCTTCCCGGCACGCAGGCACGACATGACCTCCTCGGCCTCGTAGACCATGCCCTTGCCGGTCAGGGGCAGGTCGAACTCCTCACCCGGACCGCCGCCCCGGAAGAGCGTGAAGACCGTCGGCGAGTGGAATCCGTGGTTCAGCTCGATCCGGCCCCCGGTGCCGATGATCCTCGCCGCCCGCGAGTCACCACGAACACCGCAGTGCAGCGTGGCGACCCCGCCCGAGTCGTACCCGAGGATGATCCCGGTGTTGGCGTCCGTGCCCTCCGGCCAGAGTGACGCCCACGCGCGGATGTGCTGCGGCGAGCCGAGGAAGAGCTGGGCGAAGGCGATCGGATAGACGCCCAGGTCGAGCAGCGCCCCACCACCGAGCTCGGGGTTGCGCAGGCGGTGCGACGGATCGAAGTCCATGCCGAGGCCGAAGCTCGCCGTGACCTGGGTCACCTCGCCGATCGCTCCGTCGGCGATGAGCTCCTGGATCCGCCGGATCGCCGGGATCGTGCGCGTCCACATCGCCTCCATCAGGAACAGTTCGCGTTCCCGAGCGGTGTCGACGAGCTCCTGCGCCTGGGCCAGGTCGAGCGTGAAGGCCTTCTCCACCAGCAGCGGCTTCCCGGCTCTCAAGCAGGTCAGGGCTGCCGCGTGGTGGTGCGAGTGCGGTGTCGCGACATAGATCACGTCGACCTCGGGGTCGGCGGCGAGCGCCTCCCACGATCCGTGGGCGCGGGCGATGCCGAACTCGCCCGCGAAGGCCTCGGCACTCGCGAGAGTGCGCGATCCGACCGCGGCGAGTTCGGCACCCGGCAAGAGCGACAGGTCATGAGCGAAGGAGCGGGCGATGCCGCCCGTGGCGAGGATGCCCCACCGTATGCGATCCGACATGCACCGAGCCTAGGTCAGCCGCCGACCCGGAGGAGACGGGCGCTCAGATGCGGGGAGAGCGGCTGTCCGACCCCGGCCATCTCGTGCGCGTAGAGGAGCGCGCCCTCGACGATGCCGTAGAGCCGGTGTCCGCCGGTGACCTCCTTCGCCGTGGCCGTACGCGCGACGAAGTCGGTCGCCATCTCCATCCGCGGCGGGTTGCTCTCGACGGTGCCGATGTAGAGCTCCATGATCCCCGTCGGGGTGACTATCAGCGCCTCGATCTCGTCGGTCTTGCCGCCGTCGGAGGAGACGGGACGCCACCAACCCGACTCCCGGCCGATCGGCTTGATCGGCTTCGAGTCCTCGTCGATCATCCAGGCCCGGGACTCGTACTTGAGGAACGGGCGGCCGTCGTGGCTGATCGTGATCTCCTGGCCGTACTCGAAGTCCTCGATCGTCGGGTAGCCGCCCTGCCCGCGGCCGCGCCACTGCCCGACGTAGGGCAGCAGGGCCAGCAGGGCGGGGTGCAGATCAGGGCCCGTACGCAGGTCGAAGGTGTCCTCGAAGGGGTAGGGATCGACCGGCGGCGCGTTGTGCCACGGAGGCAGCAAAGGGTTGTCACTCACGGTGTTACCAGCGTCCTCTTGAGATCCTGACGGCGAGATAGACGAGGCTACCGGCGAGTGCGCCGAAGCCGGCGACCAAAAGGCTGACGTACCCGATCTCGGTGACCACGGCTACTCATCGTAGTGTGCTCCGCATGAGACGTTCACTCGTCGTCAAGGCAACCGCCGGGGAAGATGCTCCCGAGCGCTGCGCACAGGCATTCACCGTGGCCGCGACGGCGCTCAGCGCCGGGGCGTCGGTCTCGCTGTGGCTCACCGGAGAGTCCAGCTGGTTCGCGCTGCCGGGCAGGGCGAGGACCTTCGAGCTGCCACACTCCGCACCCCTGCCCGACCTGCTCGACGCCCTGCTCGCCGGGGGCAAGGTGACGGTCTGCACCCAGTGCGCCACGCGCCGGGGGATCACCCCGGACCGCGTGCTGCCCGGGGTCCGCATCGCCGGTGCCGCGGTCTATGTCGAAGAGATCCTCGCCGACGGAGTCCAGGCCGTCGTCTACTGAGCGGCTACTTCTCGGTGCGGCAGCCTGATGTCATCGTGATGGTGACGATCCCCGGTGCTGTGCGCCCTCTGACGGCCACGAAGTCGCCCGCGTCGGCGTACATGGCGATGCTGTCGTCGGGCTCGGTGATGCGGGCCTTGTAGCCGCCGGGGAGCTGCTCGGCGATGCTTCGCAGCAGCTTCTCCTCGGTGCCCTTGGGCGTGGCGAGGGTGACCGTCTTCGTCAGGGCCTTGCCGTCCCACGCCTTGGTGATCTCGCAGTTGCGCGCATCCTGGTCGTCGATCACAGCGCTGAGCTGCGGCGCGATCCCCACCACCTCGCCGGCGACCCGGTCCATGGTCGCCTGGGCCTGGCCGACGGTGGTCTGGCCCGGAACCGTCGCGGCGTCGTTGCGGTAGGAGTAGACCGCCAGCGCGACGAGGAGCAGGCCCCACGCCGTGACGCCCGCGATGATCAGGTTGCGCTTACGCATCCCACCATGGTCGCAGAAGGGGCCACGGACGTGGTCCGTGGCCCCTTTCGAGAGCTGAAGCCCGCCCTGGTGAGGGATGGGCGGGCGCCGAACTCTAGCTGACGGTCACCTCGTACTCGTTGAGGCCGCGGGCGGCGTCGACCTCGCCACCGCCGTTGCCGAACCGGGACAGGGCGCGCAGCGTCCAGTTGCCGGGGGCGGCGAAGAACCGGAAGCGGCCGGCGGGGGAGGTGACGACCTCGGCGGTGAACTCGCCGGTGCGGTCGAGCAGGCGGACATAGGCCCCGGCGACCGGGTCACCGGAGGCGGCGAGGACGGTGCCCGAGATCACCGTCTCCTTCTCGAGGTCGACGCTGGACGGGATGGGAAGCGCCTGGTCGGGCGCAGCGCACGTTGCAACAGACATCTGGGATCAGCCCTCCACCGTGCCGGGCTCATCGCCCAGCGACACCGGCACGCCGACGAGCGAGCCGTACTCAGTCCAACTGCCGTCGTAGTTCTTCACGTTCTGGTGGCCGAGGATCTCCTGCAGCACGAACCAGCTGTGCGAGGAGCGCTCGCCGATGCGGCAGTAGGCGATGGTCTCCTTGTCGTCGTTGAGGCCGGCGGCGGCGTAGATGGCGCGGAGCTCATCGTCGCTGCGGAAGGTGCCGTCCTCGTTGGCCGTCTTGCTCCACGGCACCGAGATGGCGGTCGGGATGTGGCCCGCACGCTGCGCCTGCTCCTGGGGGAGGTGGGCGGGGGCGAGGAGACGGCCCGCGTACTCGTCGGGGCTGCGCACGTCGACCAGGTTCTTGGTGCCGATCGCCTTGACCACGTCGTCGCGGAAGGCCCGGATGGAGAGGTCCTGGTCCTGGGCGACGTAGGTGGTGGCCGGGCGGCTGACCGCGTCCTTGGACAGCGGGCGGGCGTCGAGCTCCCACTTCTTACGGCCGCCGTCGAGCAGCACGACATCGCCGTGGCCGTAGAGCTTGAAGTACCAGTACGCGTAGGCGGCGAACCAGTTGTTGTTGCCGCCGTAGAGCACGACCTTGTCGTCGTTGCCGATGCCGCGCGCCGAGAGCAGCGCCTCGAACTGGGCCTTGTTGACGAAGTCACGCCGGATGGGGTCCTGCAGGTCCTGCTTCCAGTCCAACTTCACCGCGCCCGGGATGTGGAAGGAGTCGTACGCGGCGGTGTCCTCGTCGACCTCGACGAAGACGACACCGGGGGTTTCGAGGTTCTTCTCTGCCCAGTCGGCCGAGACGAGTGCGGAGTCGCGACTCATTGATAGCTCTCCCTTGATGGATGGCTTGGGGATGAGCGCGCCCGGTGATTTCACGATGCGGAAACACAGCCGTGCGCGACCCGATTGATTAACGGGCGACGACGGCGTCGAAGTTTTCTCATGGTGCCCCGGTGGCTACCTCGGAGAGGTTGCGCTGCTCAGGGCAGGGAAAGCTGCGTCGCCGTCAGTGGACGGGACGACACAGGCAGGTGGCCACGCGACACAGGTCGATCGCGCGCCTTTTGGTGAGCAGGAGGCCCATGCCAGCGACCCTACCAGCAGGGGGCGAAATCTGGGAACGAGTCGTCCAGCATTCGAGACTCACGTAACAAGCGGAACATTGACCGCGACCCCGCTGATGCGCACACCGCCGACGGTTGCGCGTACCTCGGTCAGCTTCAGGTCATAAGGCAGCTTCGGCACCGAGAACTCGTACGACAGGCGGGATTTGTACTGGTCGATGAGGCCCTGGATGGTGTCCGTCACGTTGGCGTCGGTGGTCGTCAGCTCCGTGATCGCGAAGCGGACCCGGCCGTTGCTGACCGAGGCGGTGCCCCCGCCGGTGAGCGGCACACTGAGCCCGCCGAGAGTAACGGCACCCGAGACGTGGACCTTGCCGCTGTCGTCACCGCTGAGCACGAGACCCTTGGCACCCACGGCGGTCACGATGGCGCTCCACGGGACCGTGGACTCGCCGGTCACCTTCGACGCGGTGATCGGGCCCTCGCCCGCGCGTACCTTGTCCAGGGGCGCGTCGACGTCGGTCGCGACGATCGTCAGCAGCGGCAGGGTGAGCTGGCCGTTGGAGAGGTCCCGCAGGTTGATCGTGATCTGCTCGTAGCGGCCGCCGATCACCTGGGTCAGGAACGGGAAACCGCCCACCTCCACCGCGGGTGCCTGCGAGGTGAGCTTGCGAGCCGCCACCTCGTTCGAGACCTGCTTCGCGACCTGCGACTCGGCGTAGTTGGCGCTGACGCGATCCATCGCGTACAGCCCGCCACCCACGACGACCAGCAGGACCAGCGTGGTCACCAGCAACCTGCGCACGTGCCCTCCCCCAAGAACGAACAGCTATGTCAGGAAGAGCACGCTGATGGCATAGGCGACGGGCGCCGCCAGTGCGAACCCTCCCAGTGGGCCTTGCATGTGCCGGGCCAGCCACATCGTCGGCGGCTCGCCCGCGAGTTCCCGGCCGGCCTCGGCGAAGCCGACCGCGAGATCGGCGAGGATCGCCGCCCCCGCGGCTGCGAGCCCGACATACGCCGCGCTCTTCGGATCGAACCCGACGATGTACCTACCCAGAAACGCCGCACACAATGTCCCAGCCATGCCGCCGACCACGACACCGAGGGCCCCCCGGGGCACCTGTGGCGCGATCCTGGGCCACGGCGCGACCGTGTCCATGAGCCTGGCCAGCAACAACGCCACACCGGTCGAGGTGAGTGAGATCACAATGGCCTGCGTGCCGAGCTCGACCCGGGTCAGCACCACGAGCGTGGAGAAGCTGATCACCCCGATCGTCAGCACCAGGGCGGAGCCGATCGCCTCGGTCACCCGCATCCGCGCCTCGCGCCGCCAGAGCTGGCCGACGACACCGAAGATGAAACCGACGACACCGACGATGATCGGCATCGTCACCCCGGCCACCTCGGGAAGCACGGCCGCGAGATCGGCCGCCGCGGCGGTCGCGAGGGCAACCCCGGCCACCTCGCGCATGCCGGGCGGGCGGATCGCCATCGTCCAGGCAAGGACGAAGAGAACCTGAACCCCGAAGATCACGATGGCGTACGGGATGCGAGCCGCTCCGACACCGGCGGTCTGCGCGCCGAAGATCAGTCCGAGGGCGAGAAGTGCCGAGAACCCGGCGATGAAGAGGGAGAGCAGCCGCCGCACGGGCGCCATGGGTATCTCGGCGGCCTCCGAGTCGTCGCTGCCCGACGTGCCGAGCACCTGACCGTACATCCCGCGCTCGACGGTCGGCGGTGGCGCCGTGTCGGGCACCCTCGGCTCGGCCGGCCGACGGCCCCGGCCCCGGGCGTCCTCGCGGTCGTCACGGCGGGCCGGCGGAGCGGGTCGCGTATCGACCGGCGCGCTCGGCGGCACACCACGGGAGCCACGCTGAAGCGGGTCGCGGCGACCGCGGGATTCGCGGGGTTTGTCATCGGAGTTGCGGGACACGCCCACGATGGTGCCAGAGCGGTGCGGATACCGCACCCTTCCGTGGTCGGGGCCGGTCTCTATTACCATTGCATTTCGCCGATTACTTCTTCATTACAGCCTGCGCGGGTACTGGTGTTTCCGGATAGTTCGGCTAGGCTCAAGACTTAACCCGCCCGTCAGCGACGCCGGGACCGTGTGCGTCACCCCCCATACTTCGGGGATAGGTGCTGCGCGGCCCAGGCCGCGAGGACGGAGGTTTCTATGGAGA
Organism: Allocatelliglobosispora scoriae; assembly: GCF_014204945.1. Classification (NCBI taxonomy): domain Bacteria; kingdom Bacillati; phylum Actinomycetota; class Actinomycetes; order Micromonosporales; family Micromonosporaceae; genus Allocatelliglobosispora; species Allocatelliglobosispora scoriae. The sequence continues at coordinate 3,134,317 of NZ_JACHMN010000002.1, read as the reverse complement.
TTCTTCTTCTGGTCACACCACGCGCCGGAGAGCCCTCAGTGGTGCTCCCTGCGCTCGACCTGCTCCCCCACGCGGTACGCACGGCCCCCCGTGACGTCCGCACCCTTGTCTCCGCCCCCAGCCCGGATGCGGTCCTCGTCGACGCGCGGGCCGAGCTCTCCGAGGCCCGGGCGACCTGCCGGATGCTGCACGCGACGGGCATCGGCGTCCCGCTGATCGCCGTCGTGACCGAGGCCGGCCTCATCGCGCTCAACTCCGACTGGGGCGTGGACGACGTCATCCTGGCGACGGCCGGCCCCGCCGAGGTCGAGGCCCGGCTGCGGCTCGCCGTCGGCCGCCTCACCAACGCGACCGCCGCCGCCGGTGGCCTGATCCGCGCCGGTGAGCTCACGATCGACCCCGACACCTACGCCGCGAAGCTCAAGGGTCGCCCGCTGGACCTGACCTACAAGGAGTTCGAGCTGCTCAAGTTCCTCGCGCAGCACCCGGGCCGGGTCTTCACCCGCGACCAGCTGCTCCGCGAGGTCTGGGGCTACGACTACTTCGGCGGCACCCGGACCGTGGACGTGCACGTCCGGCGGCTGCGCGCCAAGCTCGGCTCGGAGTACGAGTCGATGATCGGCACGGTTCGCCAGGTCGGCTACAAGTTCGTGCTGCCGTCGTCACGGCACTCGGAGGAGGCCCTCAGCCTCGCCGCGATCGAGCGGGCCATCGCCTAGTTCCTCAGCTCTGCCACATTGACGAAGATTGACGCCCGGCCTTACGTGCCGGGCGTTATCTTTGTGTGGTGGTCCACAACGCGGGTGTCGTCGAGCGAGCCGACCTACTGACCCCGGCGGCGGTGGCGCAGGTGCTCGAGCTTGCCGACCTCGCCGGGAACGCCGATGGTGCGTACCCCCTGTCGGAGCATGTCGTGCTGCACCTGCGGCATGGCGGCGACGGCCTCTCCACCCACCTGCTCGTCCGTGACCCCGGTGACGGGTCGATCATCGCCTACGCGCACCTCGACACCACGGACGCCGTGGCCGGGGCCAGCGCGGAGCTCGCCGTCCATCCGCTGAAGCGGCGGCACGGGCTGGGCCGGGCGCTCGTCCTCGCCGCGCTCGATGTCGCCGCCGAGCAGGACCCGGCCGGGCGGCTGCGGCTCTGGGCGCACGGCGATCACCCGTCGGCGACGGCGCTCGCCAATTCGCTCGGTTTCGCCAGGGTGCGAGCACTGTGGCAGATGCGGCGATCGCTCTTCGCCCCGCTGCCCGAGGTCGCACCGCCCGGCGATGTCCAGCTGCGCGAGTTCCGGCCGGGCGCTGACGACGCAGCATGGCTCGCCCTCAACGCGAAGGCGTTCGCGCACCACCCCGAGCAGGGCAGGTGGACCCTCGACGACCTGCGGATCCGGATGGCGGAGCCGTGGTTCGACCCGGCCGGGTTCCTGCTCGCCGAGCGGGCCGGGGAGCTGATCGGCTTCCACTGGACCAAGATCCACGGTTCGGACGGGGAGCAGCATCACCATGATCCGATCGGCGAGGTCTACGTGCTCGGGGTCGATCCCGGTGCGCAAGCGGCCGGTCTCGGCTCGGTGCTGACCGTGGCCGGCCTCGCCTACCTGCGCAGACGTGGACTCAGCCAGGTGATGCTCTACGTCGACGAATCCAACACGGCCGCGATCCGGCTCTACACCAAGCTCGGGTTCGTGCGCTGGACCACCGACGTCTCCTTCGCCAGGACCAACCCCTAGCGGTGCCCGGGTCTCACCCGTCAGGATGTGGCGATGACGAGAGACCCGTCGATGCCCCCGGACGGATTTGTCTCCTATGTGGAGAAAAGACTGCCCTCCGTGATGAAGGGCGCCCGCCGGCTCACCAGTGACGAGCGCCTCGCCGACGACTTCGCCCGCGAGCTCTTCGTCCCCGTCGCCGCCCGCTGGGACCGCCTCGCCCGTGCCGACGCCAAGCGGGGCGCGAGCGAGGGCACCGGCGCCGACCGGCTGCTCCACCGCCTCTTCCGCTCCGGGTCCAGCGACCTCACCAGCGACCCGGACATCCGGCCCGAGCTGACCCTCGACGCCACACCCTGGCCCAGCCAGCAGCGGATGTCGTTCATGACCAGCTCGCTGAGCCCCGCCGACGAGGCTGCGCTGCTGTGGGAGCGGTCATACCGCAACGGCCGCCGCCGTCTCCTGATCGCGGGCGGTGCCGGGGTCATCGCGGTCGCGCTCTTCCTCGGGCGTCCCCGCAGCGCCGCCGAACCGGAGACCGTCGCCGAGCCCGAGTCGCCACGGCCGTCGCCCAGCCGTCCCGCGCACCTGCCCGCCGGGATCGACGTGCTCCCGGCGCTGATCGACCAGGCCGGCCTGCCCTCGCGCGTCACCCCGATCCCGCACGACCTCGACCTCGCGGTCACCGTGGGCAACCTCGGCGACAAGCCGGCCGGGCGGGCGATCGCCGTGTTCCAGGAGTTCGACAACGGGCCCCTCGTCGTGCTCGGCCCCGATCGTGGCCTGCGCCTTTTCAAGACCGCCAACTCCATCAGCTCCACGGCGGTCCTCTCGCCCGACGGTCTGCACGCCGCCTTCCCCGCGGGCAACCACATCGAGCTGCTCGACATCGTCACCGCCCAGATCCGCCAGCTCCCCTCCGGCGGGGCCAGTTCGCCGCCCATCTGGCTCGATGCGAACCATCTGATGGAGGGCGAGGTCGGCAGTTCGCTCATCATCGACATCCGGACCGGCTCCACGGTCAAGGTCCCCAACACCATCGCCGACGCGGTCGTGCCGCAGGCCGTGTCGGTGCTGCCCGCCGGAGGTGACGTCACGCCCCGGGTCCAGTTCCTGCTCTCCGTCGGTCAGCCGGTCACCGCACCGGCCCGGATCCGCCGGTGGACCAGCGGATTCAAGCAGCAGATAGACGTCAGCCTCGATGGGGAGCTGCACGGCTGGATCGGCAAGTGGCGAGGGGTCGGCTTCGCGTACGGCGACGACCACGGCCTGATCGTCCGCCGCTGCCAGGTCGCCGACCGTCCGCTCCCGGCGGGTATGGGCGACGCCACCAACGGCATCGCCGTCGTCCGGGCCGCGACCGGTGTCGTGCTGCGGCTCCTGCTGGAGACGAGCCAGACGGGAAGCTCGCGGACCGAGGTGCTCGGCTGGCTGGATCCGGACACGGTGCTGGTCAGCACGGGCACGTTCGGCGTGATGCTGCTGGTCGCCTGGCGGATCGACACGGGGCGGTTCGAGCTGGTCTCGATCTCGAACAAGGGCTCCCGGATCTCCGTGGCCGACCTGACCTAGCGTGCAGCGGTCGGGCATGAGGTCATCCGCCGTGCCTCCCGAGTGGCTGGGGCAAGGATCGGCGCAACTCTTGAAGAGTTGGTGTTATCCACATGCCCCAGCCGTCGGGGGTGCGGGTGAGGCGGTGATGATCGGGCCGTTTTCCGCCAAGATGGCGTGATCAAGGCTCATGATCACACCATCTTGGCGGAAAACGGCCCGATCATGACGTGGGGCGGTCGGCTGGATCGGCGTGCTGCCCCGCGCGTGTTCTGCGGCCCGGCTCGCTTCTGGTGATCGCGTCTGGTTCGGGGAATCAGACGTGATCACCGCGCTCGATTACGTCTGATTCCCCGAACCAGACGTAATCACTGAGTTGCCGCGCCGCGGTCGGGGAGGTTGTCCGGGCATCCAAGCCGCACAGACCGACCAGGCAGCAGTCCAGACGCTGGAGACATGCAGATAACACCAACTCTTCAAGAGTTGCGGCGATCTTGACCGAGCACCGAGCACCAAGCACCAAGCACCAAGCACACTTGTGCACCGCACGCCCACAGTCCGCAGCACGCCCACAGTCCGCAGCATGCCTGCGGTTCGTTGCCCAGGGAGCGGGAGGAGCTACGGGAGAGTGGGCAGGATGGGGGAGCGGGGTGAACGACCCGCCGCGGCGGCGAGGACGCCGTCGGGGGTGCCTACCTCGGCCAGCTCCTGCAGGGTGATCACCGTGGGCGGCAGCATCGGCAGTTCACCGGCACCGAACCGGGCCACCGCATCCGCCGGATCGAACCACCCCGTCGCGTCCGCCTCGCCGTTGACCACGTCCAGCTCCGTCGCCGTCGTCAGCAGTCCGACGAAGAAATAGGTGTCGAACCGCCGCGGCTCGAAGAGCGGCGTCACCCACCGTGACCAGGGGATCAGCTTCGCCGGATCGAGGTCGAGACCGGTCTCCTCGGCGACCTCCCGGACAGCTGCCCGCCGGGCGGTCGACGATTCGGCATCCGGGTCGTAGCAGACCCCCGGATCGGCAGCGTCGAGCATGTCGGCGCTGCCGCCGGGGAAGGCCCACCGGCCGCCGAAGACCATCCCCATCGACCGCCGCATCAGGAAGACCGCGCCGTCGGGCCGCATCAGCGCGACGGTCGCGGCGAGGCGCGGGGTGGCGGGCACCCGGCCGGAGGCGGCGAACTCCTGTGCTGCCGCCGTGAAGCGGGCGAGCTCGTGCTCCGCCATGATCGAGAAGGGTGAGGCTGCCATCGGCCCAGCCTACTCAGGGGCGTGGAAACCGAGGAGGGTCTGGATCCGGACGGTGTCGGGACTCGGAGCGAGCGCGACACCGTCGATGGTGTGGATGGGGGCACAACCGCGTACCGAGGAAAGGAGCCAGACACCCGACGCGGCCGTGAGTGAAGCGGTGGTGACCATGCGCTCCTCGGCCGTGAGGCCGAGGGCGCCCGCGTTGTCGAGCAGGTGGCGGGCCGTGGTGCCGGGGAGGATTCCGGTGGAGGAGACCGGCACGGTGCAGAGCGCGTCGCCGTCGCGCCAGACCACCGTCGAGGTCGGCGCCTCCAGCACGAAGCCGTCGGCGGAGAGCCAGAGCACGTCGTCGAGCCCGTTGGCCGTGGCCCAGCGCTGGGAGGCCATGTTGACCGCGTAGGAGAGCGATTTCACGCCGCCGAGCAGCCACGGGGCGTCGGTACGGATCGCGGCCGGGAAGCCGAGGGTGATGCCGGCGACGTTCAGCCCTCGGGCACGGGCTGCCTTGCTGGCGGCACCGACGGCGGTGAGGATCGCGTAGCAGGTGACCTCGCCGGTCGCCTCGGGACCGCGGGTGCAGGTGAGGCGCAGGGCGCCCTCGACGGCCGGATCCCAGCCGTCGCAGGCCTGCGCGGCGAGCTTCACCAGCTCCTCGACGGGCGGCAGGGCCAGCTCCATCCGGGCGGCCGACCGGACCATGCGGCTCAGGTGCTCGTTGAGCAGGAACGGTTCCGCGCCGCGCACGTGGATGGTCTCGAAGACGCCGTCCCCTCGGACAACACCTAGATCATCGGCTCGCAGGATGGGCATATCAGCAGGTACGACGCCGTGTCCCAGCACGGCAACAACAGTTGCGCTCACGACCGCAGAGCCTACGTCGTGCGTCGCACTATGATCGAGCAGTGCCCGAATCCAAGCTCACCGAACTCCTCCGGGAGCGCGGCCTGCGCCTGACCCCGCAGCGGCAGCTCGTGCTGGACGCGGTCAAGGAGCTCGGCCACGCCACCCCCGAGCAGGTGCACGTCAGGGTCCAGCACATCGCCGCCGGAGTGAACATCACCACCATCTACCGCACGCTGGAGCTGCTCGAGGAGCTCGGTCTGGTCAACCACGCGCACCTGTCCCACGGTGCGCCGACCTATCACGCGGGCGAGGACAGGCACGTTCACCTGGTCTGCAAGGAGTGTGGCGGGATCGACGAGCTGGAGACGGCTCAGCTCGGACCGCTCGCGCAACTGCTGTGCGAGGAGCACGGCTTCCATCTCGATGTGGGGCACGTGTCGTTCGTCGGAATCTGTGGCGCCTGCAAGCGTTGATCGGGGTATGAGCGTGGTAACGATCGAAGAACTGACGCCCGAATCCCTCGATGTCGGCGCGGTCGCGCACTACGGCGATCCGCACCGCGAGCAGCGCTCTCTCGGCGAGGGTGCCGGGCTCGTGGACCGCTCGCACCGGGGTGTCATCGCGCTCACCGGCGAGGACCGCCTCACCTACCTGCACAACATCACCACACAGCACCTCACCGGGCTGCCGCCGTGGACCGGCACGGAGACGCTCTTCCTCTCGCCGCACGGCCACATCGAGCACCACGCGCTGATCACCGACGACGGCACGACCACCTGGCTCGACGTCGAGCCCGGCACCGTCGTCGACCTGCACAGGTTCCTCGACCGGATGCGCTTCATGATGCGCGTCGAGCCCGTCGACGTCTCCGCCGACTGGGCGGTCCTCACGCTCGCGGGCCCGCAGGCCGCGCCGGTCCTGGCCGCGCTCGGCGTCACGCTCGCCGATCCCCGGGTCGCGGCGGTGCCGGGTCCGAAGTTCCCCTCCGGCACGGTCGCACCCCACACCACCAGTGGGTACGCCGTGAGCCCTCTCCCCACTGGCGGCTGGGCCCGTTCCGGGGTGGCTGGGGTGGATCTCCTGATCCCCAGGTCGACCGTGCCCGACGTGTGGGGTCGGCTGATCGATGCCGGTGCCACCCCGGTGGGCCACTGGGCCTATGAGGCGCACCGCGTGGCGGCCCGCCGCCCGCGCCTGGGCTTCGAGACCGACCACCGGACCCTCCCGTCGGAGGTGGACCTGATGGCGACGGCGGTGCACCTGGACAAGGGCTGCTACCGGGGCCAGGAGACGGTGGCGCGGGTCCACAACCTGGGCCGCCCCCCGCGCCGCCTGGCGCTGCTGCACCTGGACGGCATCGCGACCGACCACCCGCCGGCCCCCGGTACCCCGGTGACCCTGGAGGACGGCCGCGAGATCGGCTTCGTCGGCACGGCGACCCGCCACTACGAGCTGGGCATGATCGCGTTGGCGGTCCTCAAGCGCTCGACGCCCGACGACGCGGTGCTCCGCGTAGGTGAGTCGTCGGCCGCCATCGACCTGCCGTAGCGGTTCAAGCGCCAAGATCGTCGCAACTCTTCAAGAGTTGGTCCTAAGGCCTGGCGGCCTGAGGCACCAACTCTTGAAGAGTTGCGACGATCTTGAGGTGCTACGCGAAAGCGGAGAGGCCGGTGAGGGCCTGGCCGATCACCAGCTGGTGGATCTCGGCGGTGCCCTCATAGGTGAGGACGCTCTCCAGGTTGTTGGCGTGGCGCATCACCGGGTACTCACCGGAGATGCCGTTTGCGCCCATGATCGTGCGGCACTGCCGCGCGATGGCGATCGCCTCGCGGGTGCTGTTGAGCTTCGCCATGCTCACCATCGTCGGCGTCATCGCGCCCCGGTCCGCGGCCCGGGCGACGTGCAGCGCGAGCAGCAGCCCTTTCTGCCACTCCAGCACCATGTCGGCGAGCTTGGCCTGGGTGAGCTGGAAACCGGCGATCGGCCGGCCGAACTGCTCCCGGGCCGTCGCATAGTCGAGCGTCGACTGCAGGCAGTCGCGGGCGGCACCGAGCGCGCCCCAGGCGATCCCGGCTCGCGCCTCGGTGAGGCAGCTCAGCGGTGCCCGCAGGCCGGTCGCCCCGGGCAGCTGCGCATCGGCGGGGAGCCGGACATCGTCGAGGACGATCTCACCGGTGCGGCTCGCGCGCAGCGAGAGCTTCCCGGTCACCTCCCGCGCCGAGACGCCTGAGGTCTCCATGGGTACGGCGAAGCCACGCACCCCGTCGTCGGTGCGTGCCCAGATGACCGCCACATCGGCGACGGGAGCATTGGTGATCCACATCTTGACGCCGCTGAGCCGCCAGCCGTCACCGTCACGGACGGCGCGGGTGCTCATCGAGGCGGGGTCGGAGCCGTGGTCGGGCTCGGTGAGGCCGAAGCAGCCGATCAGCTCGCCGGTCGCCATGCCGGGCAGCCAGCGCCGGCGCTGCTCCTCGGAGCCGTAGTGCGCGATCGCCTCCATCGCGAGTGATCCCTGCACGCTGACGAGCGACCGGATGCCGGAGTCGGCGGCCTCCAGCTCGAGGCAGGCGAGGCCGTAGGCGACGGACGAGGCACCGGCGCAGCCGTAGCCCTGCAGCTTCATCCCGAGCAGCCCGACCTTGCCGAACTCCAGCGCCAGCTCCCGGGCCGGGACCTCACCCGACTCATACCACCCCGCGATGTGCGGGCGGACGGTCTTGCGCATGACATCGGCGACGACGGCGCGGATCGCCAGCTCCTCCTCGGTGAGAAGGGAGTCGATGTCGAGCAGGTCGAGGGTCACAGCACCAGCACCCTTGCGTGGATCTGGAGGCGCTGCTGCAGCGCGGCGCGCAGGGCCCGGTGCAGCCCGTCCTCGAGATAGAGGATGTTCTCCCACTGGACGACGTGCGGGAAGAGATCGCCGTAGAAGGTCGAATCGTCCGCCAGCAGCTTGTCCAGGGCGAGCTCCCGCTTGGTGGTGACGAGCTGGTCCAGCCGGATGGGCCTCGGCGGGATCTCCGACCACTGCTTCAGCGTGAACTCATGATCTGGATATGGTCGTCCTTCTCGGACACCTTTGAAGATCACTGCCCGCCCCTCCCGCTAGCCTCCAGGCTCAACCTAGCCACCCTAGTCCGTGCGGGCGACATACTTTCGTCGTTGCCGACCGCGCACATGTCGCGCTGGTCGGGCAGCTCACACCCCGATGCCGAGCAGCTCACGGGCCTGACCCGGCGTCAGGGGCGGTCGCTGTGCAAGCCGGGCGAAACCGGACGCCCGGGCCACGAGCTGCGAATTCGCCTCGACCGGCTGTCCCTTCGCGTAGGTCACCGTGTCCTCCATGCCGACCCGCAGGTGCCCGCCGGCGGCGAGCGACCCGAGCAGCACGGGCAGGCTGGACCGGCCGATGCCGGTCGCCGAGAAGGTGGTGCCCGCTGGCAGCTCGGTCAGGGCCTGCTTGCAGGCGACGAGCGCCTCGACGGTGCCGGGCATCCCGCCGGGCACGCCCATCACGAAGTCGACGTGGACGTGGCCGCCCGACGGCAGCCCGTGCTTGTCGAGCAGGCGCGCGAGGGACCAGAGCTGGCCGAGGTCGAAGATCTCGTACTCGGGGACGATGCCCCGGTCACGCATCCGGGTGTGCAGCTCGACGATGAACTCCCAGCGGTTGAGGAAGACGTCCTCGCCGAAGTTGACCGTGCCCATGGTGCAGCTCGCCATGTCGGGCTGGGCGTCGAGCACCGCGAGCCGGGCCTCCTCGGGATCGTGCACCGACCCGCCGCTGGAGAGCTGGACGATGAGCCCGCAGCTCTCGCGCAGGGCCACCACGGTGTCGCGGAGCCGAACGGGGTCGAGGCTGGGCTTCGCCTCGTCGTCCCGGATGTGGACGTGGATCACGCTGGCCCCGACGGCCTCGCACTCCTTCGCCGTGGCGGTGAGCTCCGCCAGGGTGACCGGGAGCGCCGGAACGTCCGCTTTGGTGGACTCTGCGCCGGTGGGAGCAACGGTGATCAACGTCGGTGTTGTCATGCCCGGCATAGTAGCCGCCCCGCGAGCAGGGCCTCCAGTCGTCGCCGTGCCGCAGCGGCCGCTCTCAGCTCTGGGGGACGGCGGCGAGGTCGGCCGCGTGCTCGCCGGCGCGCTGAGCCGGCACCTTGATCGCTTCGATCTGGCGGGTGACGTTCATCGTCGCCCGGTAGAGCATGTAGATCACGGCGAGCTCGAAGAGGACCATGAGAGCACCGCTCACGATGGTGACCGGCACGATCGTCCAGGCGCCGAGCAGCGGCGCGATGATGAAGACCGCCATCTGGAACTCGATCCCGCCGACGAGGTGCGGTCGGATCCGGCTGCGCCGCAGGACGGCGCGCACCTTCTGGAAGAGGCCGAGGCCCGCCGAGTCGCCCGCCAGCGCCAGCATCGACCGGTTGCCCGCTCGCTTGGCGACCTCGTCGGGGTTGCTGCCCTGCTCGGCGGAGGAGACGAGCCCGGCGCTCGCCCGCGCCTCGTCGAGGCGGTTCCGCAGCTCGGTGTTGACCTGGAAGATCTCCAGCGAGTTGAGGTAGCGGAACATGTCGAGGAAGACCACGACGCCGCCGAGGATCAGGAACGTGATGTCCTTGGTCGCGGCGTACTGCCCGCCCATCAGCGCGATCGTGCAGACCACGATCCGCAGCCGGTCGAAGATGTAGTCGAGCCAGGCGCCGAAGACGCTGCCGGTGCCGTTGAGCCGGGCGATCTTGCCGTCGATGCAGTCCATCACGAAGCTGAAGTGATAGGCGATGGCACCGGCGATCATCAGCGGGTAGCTCTCGCGCGCGCCGCCGAAGGCGAACGCCGCCGCGGCGCCGAGCCCGAAGAGGAAGGCGACGATCGTGATCCGGTTGGGCGTCACCCACCGGTAGGGCTCGAACAGGCGGGTGAGCCGTCCGGCGAGCGGGTCGACGAGCAGCACGGTCCACCAGGAATCACGTTCCTTGTACGTGCGGGCCTGCACCTCGGCGAGCGGCGTACGCCTCACGAAACGGCTCCTTGTTTAACGGGGTCGGCAGCAGGGAAACGTTACCTGTGCAGCAGGAGAACACAAAAGCCGATCCCAGGTGCCCCACCGATCACGAGGACTATCAAGTGTCGCGCTCTCGTCGTACGGTATTCAACGTGACAGACGATTCCAGGGACCCGACCAAAGAGCTGCCCGTCTACGCGAAGAGCAGGGGCAAGTCGCTGGAGCCTGTCTCCGGTCCCTACGCGGTCGAGCGGCCCAACCGGTTCGGTCGGCGGGTGTTCTGGACACTCCTCGTCGTCGCCGCGCTCGTCGTCGGCGCCCTCGGGATCAACATGACCGGCTGGCTGCCGGAGTTCCGCAACCCCTTCGCGGAGCAGAAGACCGACGCCAGCCAGCCGCCGCTGCTCATCTCGATCAAGGACCTGAGCCGCTTCACCGCCGCCGAGGGTGAGTTCCAGGTCGTCATCGACCTGAAGAAGGACCGGAAATACGTCCCGGACTGGCTCGTCAACGAGCGCACGCTCTATGTCGCCGACGGCAAGGTCCAGGCGTATGTCGACTTCAGCAACCTCGGCGAGTCGGCCGTCAAGGTCTCGCCCGACCGCAAGTCCGTCGAGATCACGCTTCCGGCGCCACAGCTCGACGACCCGGCCCTCAACAACGAGCGGAGCTATGTCTTCGCCGAGGAGCGCGGTCTGATCAACCGGATCGGCGACTTCTTCGATGGCGACCCCAACCGCCAGCGAGAGACGTTGCTCACTGCCGAGAGCAAGATCAAGGAAGCTGCGGCCAACAGCACGCTGCTCAACACCGCTGAGGAGAACACCCGCAAGATGCTCATCGCGCTCTTGCACAGCCTCGGCTACGACGCTGTGACGGTTACCTTCAGCAACGCCTGAGCAGTAGTCTGATCCTTACATCGCACAACGCCGTGCGACGTAGGAGAGGGTGACATGATCAGCGTCTTTGACCTGTTCAAGGTAGGTATCGGGCCGTCGAGCTCGCATACGGTCGGCCCGATGCGGGCTGCTCGCACCTTCGTGGGCGGACTCAAGGCCGATGGGCAGCTCTCCGACGTCGCACTGATCTCCGCCGAGCTCTTCGGCTCCCTCGGCGCCACCGGCCACGGCCACGGCAGCGACAAGGCCGTGCTACTCGGGCTCGCCGGTGAGGACCCCGAGACCGTCGACACGGCGACCGCCGATTCGCGGGCCGCTTCGATGCTCGCCGTCGGCAGGGTGGAGCTGCTCGGCGTACACGAGGCGTCGGTCGACCTGACCCTGCACCGGCGGCGCTCGCTGCCCTACCACCCCAACGGCATGACCTTCACCGCTCGGGACGGGCGGGGCGATCTGCTGCGGGCCCGCACCTATTACTCCGTCGGCGGCGGCTTCGTCGTGGATGAGGCGGCGGCGGGCGCCGATCGGATCAAGGCCGACGACACCGTGGTGCGCTACCCGTTCACGACCGGTGCGGAGCTGCTCGCACACACCCGGGAGACCGGCCTGAGCATCAGCGGCGTGATGCTCGCCAACGAGCTCTCTTGGCGTTCCGAGGCGGAGGTCCGCGCCGGGCTGCTGCACATCTGGCAGGTCATGCGCGACTGTGTCGCCGCCGGGTGCACCAACGAGGGGACCCTGCCGGGCGGCCTGAAGGTCCGCCGCCGCGCCGCCGAGCTGCGGCGCAGCCTCCTGCAGGAGGCGGGCTCGATCTCCGACCTCGACCCGCTGCGGGTGATGGACTGGATCACGCTCTTCGCCCTCGCCGTCAACGAGGAGAACGCCGCGGGTGGCCGGGTCGTCACCGCGCCGACCAACGGCGCGGCCGGCATCGTCCCGGCGGTCCTGCACTACTACACCCGGTTCGTGCCCGGTGCCTCCGACGACGGCGTGGTCCGCTTCCTGCTCACCGCCGCCGCGGTCGGCGTCCTCTTCAAGGAGAACGCGTCCATCTCCGGCGCCGAGGTCGGCTGCCAGGGCGAGGTCGGCTCGGCCTGCTCGATGGCGGCGGCCGGGCTCGCCGAGGTGATGGGCGGCTCACCCGCGCAGGTGGAGAACGCCGCGGAGATCGCGATGGAGCACAACCTCGGCCTCACCTGCGACCCGGTCGGCGGGCTCGTGCAGATCCCGTGCATCGAGCGCAACGCCGTCGCGAGCGTCAAGGCGATCACGGCGGTACGCCTGGCGCTGCGCGGTGACGGCGAGCACTACGTCTCGCTCGACAAGGTCATCAAAACCATGCGCGAGACCGGCGCCGACATGAAGGTGAAATACAAGGAGACCTCTCGCGGCGGCCTGGCAGTCAACGTGATCGAGTGCTAGTCACGATGCGCTGTTACCCTTGTGCCCGCTGGCCCTAACCCCTCTGCGGCCAGGGATGATTCGGGAGGTCGCGTGACTTCGAGCGTCGCTGCGGTGTGGAGTCACCGCAACGTGCTACGGGTGCTTGTTCAGCGCGATCTGGCGGTGAAATATCAAGCCTCGGTGCTGGGCTACGTGTGGTCTTTGATCGAGCCGCTGTCGATGGGCCTGATCTACTGGTTCGTCTTCGGCGTGCTCTTCGACGGCAGGCAGGGGCTGGGCGATGGCGAGAACTACGTTCTCTTCATCCTCTCCGGCATCTTCGCCTGGCAGTGGTTCAGCAGCGCGCTGGGCGAGTCGACCACGGCGCTGACCAACCAGGCCCGCCTGATCACGACGATCATGGTTCCCCGGGAGATCTTCCCGATCGGCCGGACCGCCGGTCGTTTCGCGGAGTATCTCGCCGGCATCCCGATCCTGATCATCGCCGCGATCATCCTGCACGGTTCCTTCACCTGGCGGACCCTGGTGGCGATCCCGCTCGCGGTGTTGCTGCAGTTCGTGCTGCTGATCGGGTTGTCGCTCTTCCTCTCCGCGCTCAACGTGATGATGCGCGACGTCGAGCGGTTCATCCGGCTGGCGCAGCGGATCCTCTTCTACTGCGCGCCGATCGTCTATCCGCTGAGCAAGGTTCGGGAGACCGACAAGCTGCCGGATTGGGCCAAGACGCTCTATGAGGCCAACCCGCTGGTCGGTATCTTCGAATTGCAGCATGTCGCGTGGGTCGGCCAGGGCTGGCCGCCGGCATCGCTGCTGATCACCTCCGCGACGGGCTGCCTCATCATCCTGCTCTTCGGCGCGTGGTCGTTCCGCAAGCTCGAGCCCAGCGTCCTCAAGGAGCTGTGACGTGACCGAACCCATCATCAGTGCCCGAGGACTGGGCGTCCGGTTCGTCAAGGGCCGCAAGCGCAACCTGCGGCTGCGCGAGGCCTTCATGTTCGGCGGCGGCAACCGCAACCCGAACGGCGACGGCTCCTTCTGGCCGCTGCGCAACCTGACCTTCGACATCGTGCCGGGCGAAGCGGTCGGCGTCATCGGCAAGAACGGCACGGGCAAGAGCACGCTGCTCAAGCTCATCGCCGGGGTGCTGATCCCGGACGAGGGCTCGATCGCGGTGCGCGGCCGGGTCGCCCCCCTGCTGGAGCTGTCGGCCGGTTTCTCCGGCGACCTCAGCGGCCGGGAGAACCTCCAGCTCGTGGCGACCCTGCACGGTCTCTCCAAGGCCCAGATCAAGGCCAAGTTCGACGAGATCGTCAACTTCGCGGGCGAGCAGGTGGAGAAGTCGCTGGACACGCCGGTTCGGCACTATTCGTCCGGTATGAAGGTTCGGCTAGGCTTTTCCATTATTTCGCAACTCAATCACCCGATCCTGCTCGTGGACGAGGTGATGGCGGTCGGCGACACGGAATTCCGCCTGAAGTGCTATGACACGATGGAGAGGCTGCTCAGGGAGGGTCGCACCCTGATTCTCGTCTCCCACAATGAGGGTGACCTGACCCGGTTCTGTACGCGTGGGCTCTTCATCAACGAGGGCCACCTCACCGTGGACGGCTCCGTTCAGGCGGCGCTGGATGCCTATAAGGGTCCAGTGCCGGTGGTCTGAGGCCCGTCTCGGACCAGAAGACATCGGCTGTCAAAGGATTCCAGATCGTGCCCCTGCTCAGCGTCATCGTTCCCGTCTACAAGGTTCAGGGCTATCTCCGGCAGTGCCTCGACTCGGTTCTCGAGCAGGGGTTCCGGGATATCGAGCTGATCGTCGTGAACGACTGCTCGCCCGATCGCAGTGGCGAGATCATCGACGAGATCGCGGCCAGGGACTCTCGCGTACGCCCGCTGCACCTGGAGCGCAACGTCGGCCTCGGCCATGCCCGCAACGCCGGGCTGGCCGTGGCGACGGGCGATTACGTCTGGTTCCTCGACAGCGACGACTGGCTCTCCGAGGGGTGCCTCGCCGAGGTGGCGGCCCGCCTCACCGATGGGCTGGACATGCTCGTCGTGGACTACTCCCGGGCCGACCCGACCGGCCCGCTGCGCCGGAGCTGGGCGGCGAAGGAGGTCGCGACGATCCCCGAGGGCGAGGTCTTCCGCGCCGTCGACCGGCCGGAGATCCTGCGGATCGTCCACTTCGCCTGGAACCGGGTGCTGCGCCGGCAGTTCCTCATCGAGCACCGGCTCGACCACTTCTTCGAGGGCTGGTACGAGGACATCTCCTGGTCCTTCCCCGCGATGGCGGCAGCGGAGCGGATCTCGTTCCTCAACCTCTCGTGCGTCAACTACCGCCAGCGGCGCGGCTCCATCACCAAGAGCTCCGGCGATCGTCACCTGGAGTTCTTCGACCAGTGGATCCACGCCTTCGAGCGGATCGACCGTGCCGACCCGCTCTGGGAGCAGATCTTCGCCCGGTTCGTGTGGCACACCCTGATGGTGCTGGAAAACGCCACCCGCCTCCCCGATCGGGCCGCCCGGCGGAAGTTCTTCACCCGCGGCACCGAGGTCTACCACGCCTACGCACCGGCCGAGCCGATCTCGCCGGCGGTACGCAAGCTGCACTGGTGGGAGAAGAACAAGGCCGAGCAGGCGGTGTGGCTCGCCAAGGGGGACTTCGGCTCCTTCGAGCGCAAGCACGTGGCCAGGCAGTTCCTCAAGCGCAACCGGTCCCGGGCCAGGCGGGCGGTCAAGGTGCCCGGGACGCTCATCAGCACCGTGTGGGGCTGGAAGCTCGGCATCATCGGCCGCACCTACTACGAGGTCGAGGCACGGCTGCCCGTCGATCCCCAGCTCGCCGTCTTCGACTCGTACTGGGGACTGGGGTTCGGTTG
Source organism: Allocatelliglobosispora scoriae (assembly GCF_014204945.1). Lineage (NCBI taxonomy): Bacteria > Bacillati > Actinomycetota > Actinomycetes > Micromonosporales > Micromonosporaceae > Allocatelliglobosispora > Allocatelliglobosispora scoriae. Next base: position 3,118,765 of record NZ_JACHMN010000002.1, on the reverse strand, counting down.
TAATCCGGCCGCGATCTATCGCAAGACCCGTGAGCTCGCGCCGGACCTGCACGCGGTCTTCGTCGTGCGGCCCGACCGGACCGACGCGATGCCGGCCGACGTGCCCTACGTGGTGCGCGGCACCCTGGACTACTACCGCACCCTGGCGCGCGCCAAATACCTGACGACCAACGTCAACTTCCCCAACTTCGTCCGCAAGCGCCGGGGCTCGGTGCACCTGCAGACGCAGCACGGTACGCCGCTCAAGTCGATGGGGATCGACCAGCAGCGCTACCCGGCCGGCGAAGAGATGGACCACGACTCGATGCTGCGGCGGATCGACCGCTGGGACTACTGCATCAGCTCCAACCCGCTCTCCACCGAGGTCTGGGAGCGGTCCTTCCCGGCTGCTTACGAGCAGCTCGAGGTCGGCTACCCGCGCAACGACCGGCTCGCGACGGCGACGCCGGAGGAGGTGGCGAAGGTCCGGGCGGAGCTGGGCATCGACCCGCAGGAGCTGGTCGTCCTCTACGCACCGACGCACCGCAGCCACGACCCGGCCTCGGCGCCGCCCTTCGACCCCGAGCAGCTGCTGCACGCGATCGCCCCGCACGGATGCGTGCTGCTCCGCGACCACCACCTGGTGACCTACGCCGCGGGTGGCGACGAGGACGAGCCCACCAGCATCGGGCACGCCGCGCGGGAGGTCTCCGCGGGCCGGGTGATGGACGTCTCGACGCACCCCCGGATCGAGGACCTCTATCTCGCGGCCGACGCGCTCATCGTCGACTACTCGTCGGCGATGTTCGACTACGCGGTTCTGGACCGGCCGATCGTGGTCTACGCACCCGACTGGGCGGAGTACAGTCGGGCCCGCGGCGTCAACTTCGACCTGCTGGAGCACCGGCCGGGTGCGGTGGCGATGAGCTTCGACGAGCTGTGCGAGATCTTCGCCGGCGGACGCTGGGCAGACGCCGACGCAGCCGCAGCCCGGGCCGCTTTCCGGGCGCGTTTCTGCCCCTGGGACGATGGCCGCGCCGCCGAGCGAGTGGTGAGGCGGGTTTTCCTCGGCGAGTCGGTCGAGACACCCCAGGTGATGCAGGAGGCTTCCGTATGACCAAGGCCCAGGTCGTCGAGATCGACGGCACGTTGATCGGTGCCGAGCACCGGCCTTACATAATCGCCGAGATGTCGGGCAACCACAACGGCTCCCTGGACCGGGCGCTGGAGATCGTCGAGATGGTCGCCGCCTCCGGCGCGCAGGCGCTGAAGCTGCAGACCTACCGGCCAGACACGATCACCATCGATGTGGACGAGCCGGCCTTCCGCCTCTCCGAGGGCCACGAGCTGTGGGGCGGGCAGAACCTCTACCGCCTCTACGAGCAGGCGCACACGCCGTGGGAGTGGCACAAGCCGATCTTCGAGCTCGCCCGCGAGCGCGGCCTCACCGTCTTCTCCTCGCCCTTCGACCCCACCGCGATCGAGCTGCTGGAGGAGCTGGGCGCCCCCGCCTACAAGATCGCCTCGTCGGAGCTGGTCGACCTGCCGCTGATCCGCCTCGCGGCGCAGACCGGCAAGCCGCTGATCATCTCGACCGGCATGGGCTCGGTCGCGGAGATCGCCGCCGCCGTCGGCGCCGCCCGCGAAGGCGGTGCCGAGCAGATCATCGTGCTCGCCTGCACGGCTTCCTACCCGGCGTCGCCGGAGGAGAGCAACCTGCGCCGCATCCCGATCATGGCCGAGGCGTTCGGCACGCTCGTCGGGCTCTCGGACCACACGCTGGGGATCGGCGTACCCATCGCCTCGGTCGCCCTCGGCGCCGTGGTGATTGAGAAACATGTCACTCTCTCCCGCGACGACGGCGGCGTCGACTCGGCCTTCTCGCTCGACCCGCAGGAGCTCGCGGCCCTGGTGGCCGAGTCCGAGCGGGCCTGGCAGGCCCTCGGCGGGACGAAGATCGGACCAACGGAGAGTGAACGGGAGGGGCTGCGTTTCCGCCGGTCCCTCTATGTGGTGGAGGACGTCCACGCTGGTGACCTCGTCACCAGGCAGAACGTCCGGTCCATCCGACCTGCGGGCGGACTCGCTCCAGATGAGATCAATCACGTCCTCGGACGTACCTTCACCAGGGATGCTGTCAAGGGCACGGCGATGGGCTGGGACCTGATCTGAACTGGCTTCAGGTTTCGTGGTCGGCTAACCTTTGCCCCGGATTAGCGAAGGAGTGCTCGTGAGCGTGTTGCGCGGAAGTTCGATTCTGATGACCGGTGGGACCGGTTCGTTCGGCAAGGCGTTCCTCCGGTACGCCCTGGACGAGCTCGACCCGACTCGGGTCGTCATCTTCTCGCGGGACGAACTGAAGCAGTATGAGGTTCGTCAGGCTTTCGACAACGACCCTCGGCTGCGCTGGTTCATCGGCGATGTGCGTGACCGCCACCGCCTGACCCGGGCCATGCACGGCGTCGACTACGTGGTGCATGCGGCTGCTCTCAAGCAGGTCGACACCGCGGAGTACAACCCCTTCGAGTTCGTGCAGACCAACATCGCCGGCTCGCAGAACGTGGTCGAGGCCGCGATCGACAGCGGTGTGAAGAAGGTCGTCGCGCTCTCGACCGACAAGGCGTCGAGCCCGATCAACCTCTACGGCGCGACGAAGCTCGTCGCCGACAAGCTCTTCGTCTCGGCCAACCACTACGCGGCGGCCTACCCGACGCGCTTCTCCGTGGTCCGTTACGGCAACGTCATGGGCAGCCGCGGCTCGGTCGTCCCCTTCTTCCGGCAGCTCGCCGAGGAGGGCAAGCCCCTGCCGATCACGCACCGGGAGATGACCCGCTTCTGGATCACCCTGGAGGCGGCGGTCAAGTTCGTCGTCGACTCGTTCGACAAGATGAACGGTGGCGAGCTCTACGTGCCCCGCATCCCGTCGATGCGCATCATGGACCTCGTCGAGGCCGTCGCGCCGGGCAGCGAGACCTACGAGATGGGCATCCGGCCGGGCGAGAAGCTCCACGAGGAGATGATCGCGGCCGACGACGCGCACCGGACGCTCCGGTTCGCCGACCGTTACCTGGTGCAGCCGACGATCGCCGAGTGGGGATACACGCCGCCCGAGGGTGGCGAGCCGGTGGACGAGAAGTTCAACTACCGGTCGGACAACAACGACCAGTGGCTCTCCACCCAGGAGCTCCGCTCCATGCTCGGCATCGAAGTCTAACTAAATACTTCTTACCTCTGAAGGGGTTCGCGATGTTGCCGTACGGGCGCCAGTCCATCGATGACGACGACATCGCTGCCGTCGTCGAGACGCTGCGGGGCGATTGGTTGACGATCGGTCCGCAGGTGGCGGCCTTCGAGAAGGATCTTGAGGCGTGGACCGACGGCGTCGGCGTCGCGGTGGTGAGCAACGGCACCGCGGCGCTGCACACGGCGTATGCCGCTGCCGGGATCCGACCGGGCGACGAGGTGGTCACCTCGCCGATGACCTTCGTCGCCACCGCCTCGACGGCGATCGCCCAGGGCGCCACGGTCGTCTTCGCCGACACCGAGGACGACACCGCCAACCTCGACCCGGCGGCGGCCCAGGCGGCCGTCACCGGGCGCACGAAGGTGATCGCCGCGATCGACTACGCGGGCCACCCGGCGGAGTACGACGAACTCCGCAAGGTCGCCGACAACGCCGGTGCGCTGCTGCTCGCCGACGCCGCCCACGCGATCGGCTCGACCTATCGCGGCCGGGCGGTCGGGTCGCTCGCCGACCTCACCACCTTCTCGTTCTTCCCGACGAAGAACCTCACCACCGCCGAGGGCGGCGCGGTCGCCGCGCTCGATCCGGTGATCCTGGACCGGGCTCGCAAGTTCCGCAGCATCGGCATGGTGCGCGAGCAGGACCGGCTGCGCCACCCCGATGTCGGCGGCTGGCACCAGGAGGTGCACGAGTTCGGCCTCAACTACCGGCTCCCCGACGTGCTCTGCGCACTCGGCCGCAGCCAGCTCAAGCGGCTCGGCGGCTTCAAGTCCCGCCGCACCGAGCTGGTCGCCCGCTACCACGAGCTGCTCGCCGACGTGCCCGGCCTGCGGCTGCCGGTGCAGCGCGCCTGGGTCGACCCGGCGTGGCACCTCTACCCGGTGCGGGTGCTCGACGGCCGCCGTCGCGAGGTCTTCGACCGGATGCGGGCCGCCGGGATCGGTGTGCAGGTCAACTACATCCCGGTCTACTGGCACCCGGTCTTCGAGGACCTGGGCTACCGGCGCGGCATGTGCCCCAACGCCGAGCGGTTCTATGCCGAGGAGCTCTCGCTGCCGCTCTTCCCCGCGCTGACCGACGCCGACCAGGACCGGGTCGTCGCCGCGCTGCACGAGATCCTTGGCTAAGAGCGCCGTCGCGGTGCACTTCAGCAACCACTACTACGGCCACGCCGACCTGCTCGCCCGCTTCTGCGGCGAGCCGATCGTCGAGCGTGCGCCGCGCATCCACGGGGTCATCCAGCACGGCTGGAACATCGGTGACGGCATCGGCCAGACCAAGACGGTCGACGGCATGCAGATCTTCGTCTGGTCGGAGGAGCTGCGCAGACGGGCGTGGTCGATGGGGCGGCGCAACCTCGCCGTGATCGGCGCGCCGTGGGCGTACCTGCTGGCGATGGAGCCCGAGTCCGCAGATGCGCCGGAGCGCGCCGGGACCATCTGGTACCCCTTCCACGGCTGGGAGAAGCAGAAGGTCATGGGCGACCATGGCGAGCTGATCAAGACCATCCGCCGAGTCGAGGGCGACGAGCCGGTCACCGTCTGCCTCTACTGGCAGGAGTTCCAGACCAAGCCGGTCCGCGACCTCTACGAGCGGGCCGGTTTCCGGGTCGTGTGCCACGGCTGGCGCGGCCAGCACTGGGCCAGGCGCGAGCCGGAATTCCTCTACAAACAGCTCGCCGAGCTGCGCAAGCACAAGCGGGTCGCCTCCAACCGCCTCTCCACCGCCATCTTCTACGGCGCTTCGGTCGGCTGCGAGATCGCCGTCTACGGCGACCCGATGGTGCTGGAGGGCGACGACCCGGCGAGCGGCGGCCAGGAGCGGCTGCGCCGCCAGTGGGGCGACCTGCACGGCGAGCGGGTCGATCCGGCCCTCTCCGCAGCGGCCGCCGTTCGCGAGCTCGGCATCGATCGCATGCTCACCCCTCCCGAGCTGCGCGAACTCTTCGGTTGGAGCGCCTGGCATGACCGCTGACCTCGAGATGATCGGTGGCGAGCTGCGCACCTTCGCGGAGCCGCAGCCACCGGCCGGTGGACCCGGCCTCGCCGCCCTGCTGCATGCAGTGGCAGAGCCCGGCACGACGGTGCTGCTCGCCGGCCCGCACGCCGCAGACCTGATCGAGGCGCTCGACGGTGCCAAGGTCACCGCTCTGCTGCGCGGCCATCCCGACGCGGAGTCCCTCGCCGCCGCGCACTCCGGGGTCCGGGTGGTCTGCGGCAGCATCGACCGGCTGCCGGCGGAGACCTTCGACCTCGTCGTCGCGCTTGCCGGGCTGCACCGGCTGATCTCCGCCGAGGGTGCCCAGCTCACGTGGGGTGAGACGCTCGGCCGACTCGCCGGAGCCGTCGCGCCCGGCGGCCGGCTGCTCGTCGCCGCCGAGAACCCGCTGGGCGTGCACCGGCTCGTCGCCTTCGCGCCCGCCGAGGACCCGAACTCCGACGAGTCGTGGAGCCCGGCCGCGAGCGCCGACGCCTCCCGCCCCGCATCCGCAGCTCAGCTGAGAGACGCGCTCACGGCTGCGGGTCTCGCGCCGGTCGTCGCCTACGCCGCGTACGCCGTGCCGCACGCACCGAGCCTGCTCGTCACCGGGGGCGCCCTGCCGCTGCTTCCGCCCGGTCAGCTCGCCGCGAGCTGCGCGGACCTCTCCGGTCCGGTCCTCAGCGACCCGCGCGGCATCGCCGCCGACGCGCTCCGAGCCGGTCTCGCCGCAGGTCTCGCGCCGTCGTGGCTCACCCTCGCCACCAAACCCGACCCCTCGGCCGGTACGCCGAAAGCCATGCCGGACGGCTTCCTCGCCGAGCCCGGCGTCACCGGCGATCTGCGCGTGGCCCTGCATGTCGTGGTGACCGGCGACGGCACCCTGAATCGCGTACCGGCCGCCACGGCAGCGCTGGTCCACGGCCCGGTCACCCGGGATCCGGCCCGGCTCGTCGGCGCCATCCCACCCGGTCGCCTCCTCGCCGAGGTGCTGCTCGGCCACATCCTGCGCCGTGACGTCCCCGCCGTCCGGGGCACGCTACGCGCCTACGCGCAGTGGCTGGAGCAGGCCGGGGACGGTGCGGTCTTCGCCACGGTCGATCGCGTCGTCGTCGACGGGGATGAGCACACTCCGCTCGATGCGAGCTGGCGCTGGACGGAGCCGGTCCGCACCGAGCTGGTCCTCGCCGTCGCACTGCGGGACTTCGCGGTCACGCTGATCACCGAGGGGCACCCGCACGGCTGGCCGGCGGGGCTCGACGCCGACGGGCTCACCGCGCTCCTCGCCGGGCTCGCCGGTCGGGAGCTGGGTCGCACGGTCCTGACCGAGGCGACCGCGCTCGCCGCGACGATCGCGTCGGCGGTTCGGGGTCTCACCCCGCAGGAGACCGCCGACCTGCGCGAGGCGCTGGCGACGGTGGGCACGGGTTCGGTGCCCCTGACCGTGGAGAGCCACCGGGAGCTGCTCCTCGCCGCGCAGGCGGGTCGCGCCGAGGTGATCCGGCTGCGTGCCGTCCTCAAGCGCACCGAGGACTGGCTCGCCGACTGCGAACGCAAGCTCAAGGACGCCCAGCGGGGGCTCACGAAGCTCAAGGAGTCCAAGGCCTACGACATCGGGCGCAAGATCGTCCGTCCGGTCCGTAAGCTGCGGCGCATGCTGCGCGGTGGCAAGTGACGGTCGGAATCCGCTGCGATGCGGGAGCGACCACCGGGGTCGGCCACCTCGTCCGCTGCGTGGCGCTCGCGGAGGAGCTGACGAGCCGAGGCGTGCCGGTGCTCTTCCTCGGCGATCTCGGCGGCATCGCCTGGGCCGAGCAGCAGCTCACACGCCGTGGGCTGGCGCTGGCGCCCGGTCCGTGGACGCCCGACGAGACCGTGGCGGCGATCGAGCGGCACGGGTTGACCAGGCTCGTGATCGATTCCTACGTCGTCGATCCGGGGTGCGCGGCGGCGGCGCGGGCGGTCGGCGTACCAACACTGGCCATTGTGGACGGTGACACCCGCGGCCAGGAGGCGGACCTCTTCCTGGACCAGAACCTGGGCGCTTCCCTGCCGATGGTCGCGGACCCGGCGGCGAAGCTGCTCGGGGTGGAGTTCGCGCTGCTGCGCGACGACATCCGCAACCGGCGGCCGGATGTGCCATATCGCGCGGCGGGCGGACCGCCGAAGGTGCTCGCGTTCTTCGGCGGCACCGACGCATTCGGCGCGGCACCGCCGATCGCGGAGCTCCTCGTCGCGAGCGGCGCTGCCTGGGACGCGACCGTCATCGCCGGTTCGGAGACCTCTGCGGCCCTGCTCGCGCAGGTCAAGCCGCAGGAGGGCCAGCGGCTCTCGGTGCTGCCGACCACGGACGCGCTGCCCGAGCTGATCGCGGCGGCGGATCTCGTCATCAGCGCCTCCGGTACGTCCACCTGGGAGCTGCTCTGCCTCGGAGCGCCATCGGCACTGGTGTGGGTGGTGGAGAACCAGCGCGAGGGCTACCGTCGAGTGGTGGATGCCGGGCTGGCCGCCGGAATCGGACTTTTGGACGAGCTCAAGCGGCTGAACCGACCGTCTGAGGCATCGCACGTGCTGCGCGAGCTGCTCACCGAGCCAGATCTGCGGGTCGAATTCGGTGAGAAGGCGTTTGCGACGGTCGATGGGCGTGGGCGAGACCGGGTGACCGATCGCCTGCTGGGACTGTAGAGCGCTCTCCTGTTGCGGAAAACGCACTTGGGAATAAGTCTGTAACGGTGCGAACACGCGAAGAACATCGCACGTTTACCCGATATGCCTCGGCCACATCCTTCGCAACAGTAACGAGACTCGGGGCCGAAAAACTGTGGGAGGAGACGGTGACAACCGTCGCGCTCAAAGATGTGACCAAGGTGTTCCCTGACGGGACAGTCGCGGTCGACAACGTCAGCCTTGATATCGCTGACGGTGAATTCATGGTGTTGCTGGGCCCTTCGGGTTGCGGCAAGTCGACGGTTCTGCGCATGGTTGCCGGCCTGGAGGACCCGACCACGGGTGCGATCCTGCTGGATGGTGCGCTCGCCAACCAACTCCCACCACGCGACCGGCGGATCGCGATGGTCTTCCAGGACTTCGCGCTCTACCCGCACATGACCGTCGGTGACAACATCGGCTTCCCACTGCGCCTGTCCGGCGTCGAGCCGGCGCCGCGTGCGGAGCGGGTGGCCGACGTCGCCAGTGCCCTGGGCATCGGGGATGTGTTGGGGCGCAAGCCCAGCCAGCTCTCCGGCGGTCAGCGCCAGCGCGTCGCGATGGGCCGCGCCATCGTGCGCCGCCCCGGCCTCTTCCTCATGGACGAGCCACTCTCCAATCTCGACAGCGGCCTGCGGGCGGAGCTTCGGGCCGAGATCTCCGGTCTCGTCCACGAGCTCGGCGTGAGCTGCATGTATGTCACTCACGACCAGGCCGAGGCGCTCACCATGGCCGACCGGGTCGCGATCATGCGCAAGGGTGTCCTGCAGGATGTCGGCACGCCGACGGAGGTCTACGGCAAGCCGGCGACCCTCTATGTCGCGGCCTTCCTCGGCAGCCCGCGGATGAACCTGCTCGAGGCGAGCGTCTACGTCCACCTCGACCGCTACGTCCAGCTCAACCTCGGCGAGCAGTCGCTCTACCTGCGGTGGGACGACATCCGGGCCCGCGCGGTCTCGCACTACCACGGTGAGCGGATCGTCGTCGGCATCCGGGCGGAGGCGCTCATGCCCGTCGCCCCCGACACCCCCGGTGACGTGCTGCAGGGCCGCATCCGCTACCTCGAGCACCACGGCCACGAGTCGCTCGCCTTCGTCGACATCGGCGCGACGGCGGTCGTCGTCGACGAGCTCGGCGGCGCGCCCGCCGACATCGAGGCCAACGGCGCCCGCGGCCTGCGTCGCTTCGGTCATGTCTTCAGCCGCCTGTCCGGCAAGGAGAAGGTGGAGACCCAGGGCGCGACCACCACGACCGCGCAGAAGACCTCGGTCTTCTCCGACGGCCGCCACCACCGCCGTCCGGCCGAGCTCGCAGTCCGGCTGGCGCCCTATCCCCAGGTCACGGGTGGTCACCCGCTCGCCGTCCAGGTTCGCATGGACGCGCTGCACTTCTTCGACGACCGCGGCGACCGGATCGACGTCGGCCGTCGCTGAGCCGGCCTCCGATGACCCCCTGCCGATCTGGGCAGGGGGTCATTTTGGCGTCGGCACCAGGAGTGCCGGACCGAGCCCCGCAGGGCGCGCCGACCGGCATTCGCCATGTGGGCGCGCCGCAGTCTCAGCCTTCTGCTAGCGTTTGGAACCATGTTCATCTGAGGAGTCCGCGCCTCCCATGCGCGTCGAACCCATGACATGTTGATCGTTGAACTCTTCAGGAGGAACAGCCATGCCTGCAAAGAAGTCCGCCGGTAAGCCGGCCGAGGAGCCGAACGAGCCTGCCGAGTCCGCAGCCGTCGAGCCCGAGGCCGACGAGACGGCCGAGGAGCCCGAGTTCGCCAACCGCGCCGAGCGCCGTGCCGCCAAGGGCAAGGGCAAGACCGCGTCCGGCCAGCAGCAGACCTTCGGCAAGGGCAATGTCGCCGCGAAGGCCAACACCGGCCCGGCGCAGCGCATCTGGTCCAACCGCAAGGCCGGTTAACCCTTTTCGGGGTACGCGGTGGAGGGGCGGGGCTGTTGCCCCGCCCCTCCACCGTGCTCAGCACTGACCGTCGGCGAGCACGTAATAGTTGGTGCCGGTCCGGCGCAGGGTGTGGATGACCGCCACGTTCCACAAGCCCATCGCCTGGTTGGAGCCGTTGGCGTAGGTGTAGCCGCCGGACTGGTGTGCCCGCCCGGCCGTGGTGTGCGCGTAATTGCTGGCCGTGAAGCACGGCTGAGCCGTCGGGCTGGACGTCGGGCTGGGACTCGCCGTCGGGCTGGAGCTCGCTGTCGGGCTCGCCGATGCGCTGGGCGATGGCGGCGTGACCGTGCCGCTGAGGCCGAAGTCCCGCGCGATGTAGTAGGACGAGCAGATCGAGTCGATGAAGTAGCTGCCCGCCGAACCGCACTGCTCAGCGGCGCTGCCGGGGTCGATCGGCGTACCGTGGGCGATGCCCTGGACCTGATAGACGAGCACCTCGTCGCCGCTGCCGTAGCGGGTCAGGGTGGTGCTCGACGGCAGGCTCGCCGTCCCGGTGGCGGTCTGGGAGATGCCCCGCACATTGGTCCACTGGTCGCGCAGCTCGGTGGCGTTGGCGGGGATCACCGTGGCGTCGGAGCTGCCATACCAGATCGAGACCTTCGGCCACGGTCCCGTGTAGCCGGGGTTGGCGTTGCGGACCAGGGTGCCCCACTGTGCCGGAGTCTTCGACTGAGCCGTGTACATGCACGAGTAGGCGCTGGTCGCGTCGGTCGCGCACCGGTAGGGGAGTCCGGCGATCACCGCACCGGCGGCGAAGACCTCGGGGTAGGTGGCGAGCATGACCGACGTCATCGCACCACCGGCGGAGAGCCCGGTGACATAGACCCGGGCCGGGTTGGTGGCGTAGTTGGCGAGTGCGTAGTCCACCATCTGCTTGATCGAGAGCGCTTCGCCCTGCCCACGGGACGTGTCGGCGGGGAGGAAGAAGTTGAAACACGAGCTGCTGTTGTTCGCCGAGCTCGTCTGGGCGTAGACGACGGCGAAGCGGTGCTGGTCGGCGAACTTCTGCCAACCGGAGTGGGCGTGATAGTCGGCGGCGGTCTGCGTACACCCGTGTAGCACGACCACCAGCGGGGCGTTCGCCGGCAGGTCGATGGGGCGGTAGCTGAACATCGTGAGGTTGCCCGGGTTGCTGCCGAAGCCGGTGACCTGGGTCAGGGTCGCCGCGGCATGGGCGGGGAGCATCGAGACGGTGAACCCGGTGAGGGCCATCGCGATACCGGTGAGGACGGAGACGATCCAGCGGGAGCGGGTTGTCATGGCCGGACGGTAAGTGTGCGCCAGGCCTCGTCGACATGGCCTGCAGGCACACATTGACGCGTGCGGTTATGGGCGGCGGGGTCGCTCCAGCCGTTGCTTGATCCAGGAGTCGAAGCCGACGAAGGCCGCCGCGAGGCCGATGACGAGGATCGAGATCGCCAGACAGTTCCGCAGCACCTTTGCGTAACCCAGCGTGTCGACGTAGAGGAACGGGTAGGCGTACCAGTCGACGATCGGACCTCTGACCAGGCTGACGGCGAGCCAGATGATCGGGAAGAGCAGCGCGAGCGCGGCGATCCGCCAGGAGGTCTGCCCACGCGGGCCGAAGATCAGCCAGCCGAGGATGGCGACGATCGGCACGATGATGTGCAGGATCGTGTCCGAGACCTTGCCCCACGGCGTCAGCGTCGCGAGCCCCGCGAGCACCGTGTTGTAGATGAAGCCGGTGACCGCGATGCCGAGGATGCCGGCGAACCGGAAGACCTGGAACACCGTCGACGTGCGATTCAGATTGATCGCGAGCAGCGCGCAGGTGACTCCCACGATGAGGTTGGAGTCGATGGTGAAGAAGAAGATCAGGTTCGCCACGTTCGGCCATGGCGTCGCGAAGTGGGTGCCCTTCGCGGTGGCACTGACCGGAATCTGGATGGCGAGGGCCACCGCCACCAGCACGGCGGTGAATGCGAAGCAGATCCGTGCCAAACGCTGGCTCATGAAATCGCAGCTTAATAGCACAAACCGCCCCGACAGCACGTTTCGGTGCAGTCGGGGCGGTCGATGTCGCTCCTAGATCTTGGTCAGCTTCCAGGTGACGATGGGGCTGATGAAGGTCGCGCTGCTGCCGCTGCACGTGTAGCCGAGGTTGCCCTGGGCCAGATCGAGCGCGCCCTCGAAGGGCGTCGTCGTCGAGGGGACGGTCTGGCCGCCCATCGACATCGTGATCGTGCTCTTCACGGTGTTGGAGGGCATCGTGCCACCCAGCTTGCCGTCCTTGGCGACCCAGTCGGAGCTGGTCGCCTCACCCTTGAACGTGTTCTTCATATCCATGACCAGGCCCTCGCTCACCGGGGCCTTGATCGCGATAACGGTGTTGTCGTATTTGATGCTCATCTTGTCGCCGAAGGCGAGCGTGATCGCTCCGGTGCCCTTGCCGGTCGCGCCCCGGCCGACCCGCTCGGCGGTCTGCTTCGCCATATCGTCGACGTCGACCTTCCAACTCCCCATCAAGCAGGCGTCGCGGCCCGTCACGGTGCCACCGGCACCGCCTGCGGTCGGCGAGGCTGCAGCCGAGGGCGCGGTGCCGGCGGGGGTGGTGCCGGCTGCGGTCGGTGTGCCGGATTCTCCCGAGGAGGAGCACGCGGCGAGGGACAGTGCGGTGATCGCGGCACCGATGAGCAGGACTGCCTTGACTCTCATGGGTGCAGCCTGGCAGTTAAGGCCTCGCGTGAAAAGACGAGGGTGGGTCACATTCACGTCACTGGACATCGTTCGACGTTACCCAGAACGGGGTCGCGGGTCCACAGGTGGCGAGGAACTCTCGTATGCTCGCCGCGTGGGCGGTTGGCTGAGACAGGGCGAAGACTTTCTGCTGCAACGACTCGGCGTCGTCATCGGCGTCGTGGCGCTGGCGATCTCCGGCCTCTTCGGCGGCCTGCGGGCGGCCGAGGATCCGCCGGTGGCGACCGCCGCGGTGGACCAGGTGGTCGACGGCGGGCCGTGGCGGGTCACGGTCACCGGTGCCCGGCTCCTCAACGACATGCCCACCCTGCACCTGCGAGATCCCGGCAACTACTGGGTCGTCGTCCTGGTGACCGTCGAGATCACGGAGAAGGAGGGCTGGGGGGTCCTGAGCAAGTTCTTCGACATGCCGCCCCTCGCCGACAAGCCCGACCAGTTCCCCACGATCATGCTCGTGCGCGACGGCAGCCAGCCCAATCGGCTGCAGCCGGGGATGCCGGAGAAGCTCGCCTTCTTCTGGGAGCAGTCCGCCGGGACGCCGCCGCCGACCGCGCTGACCCTGAGCGTGCCCAAGTCGACCTATCGGGAGAGCTTCATCACCGGCTACATGGAGTGGTTGCCCGATCTCGATGACGACCTCAAGCCCGTCTACGCGGCGAAGCTCACGGTGCCGGTCGTGGACAAGCGGATCGCCCCGTCGCCGTCGGCCGCTCCGTCCAGCTCGCCGCCGGTCTCGCCATCGGTCTCGCCGTCCGCGAGCGTGAAGCCGTGACCGAAGCCGTGACCGAACCCGCCACCGAACCCGTCATCGACCGACGCCCCGAGCGCGGACTGCTGATCCGCTGGCGCGACCGCCTCGGCGGCATCGTGCTCGTCTCGGCCACGCTGCTGATCGGCCACCTCTTCATCGAGGCCACGCCGGACCGGGACTCCGGCGAGCGGCCCTACCTCCGGTCCGGAACGATCGGCGAGGTGCTCGACGGGCGCACCTTCGACGCCACCGTCGTCGGCATGCGCGGCGCGACCCAGCTCTCCGGATCCCCCTTCGTCCACGACACGCAGGGGGTCTGGGTGATCGTCCGGTTCCGGGTGGTGCCCCGGGACGAGCCGGTCCGGCTGGGCTACGCCGTGCTCGTCGACGAGGACGAGCGGTGGTTCCGGGCGACGGACCGGATCACCCAGCCGCTCCTCGGTCAGGAGCTGCAGCCGGGCATCCCGGTCGAGGGGGAGATCGCCTTCGAGGTGCCGAAGGACTCCAAACACCTGGCGGTACGCCTGACGGAGGAGACCTTCGACATCCGGATGTCCGCGATCGTGGAGGTGCCGCTGCCGATCGGCGACCTCAACACGTGGTCCCTGGCGAAGGAGCCGGTCAAGCTGGAGAAGGCGACGGTCGTGTCATGAGCTGGTGGCGTCGTAACCTGTGGGGCCTGATCGCCCTGCTCCCGGCGATCGCGGCGTTGATCGGGGTCAACTACCGGGATGCCTACGGGCGCTACTGGGAGTTCCAGCCTCGCGTACCGGTCAGCTCGTCGGGATGGGTGGAGTACGCCGGGTCCGGGATGCGGCTGGCCGAGCTGACCGACGTGACCGATCAGCTCAAGGACTACTCCGGTGACCCGGTGGTGATCCCGGGCGGCGTGCGTGCCTGGCGTGCCGTCGTGGAGTTCCGCTACGGCCCGGGGGTGAAGAACGGCGGCTGCTCCTTCCACCTGGAGGACGACCACGGCCGGGTCTACGGCGCGAACCCCCGGGAGCTGAGCGAGGCGAGGGTGGCCCGGTACGCGAGCTGCGAGGCCGACGAGACCAAGGTGAAGGACCCGTCAGCCGGCTTTCGCGTAGAGGTCTTCTTCATCGCCGCGCCCGACTCCCGGCCGGTCGCCGTGCGCATCGTGCTCGGCACCTCGCTGCCCCGTTACGCCCGGCTGACCCTCGCCTAGCGGACGGGGCGCAGCCGGTGCCGTCGCGCGCTGGGCCAGCACGAACTGCTCGGTCGCCGCGGCGACGAGGCAGATCAGCACGGCCGAGCCGATCGCCGAGTTGAGGCCGCCGAAGATGTAGGAGAGCGACCACCACACGGTCCCGAGGTCCTGCGGCCCGACGAGCACGCGCTCCAGCTCCCACAGCCCTCTCGGCACGGTCCGCACCACGACGAAGGAGAGGCAGAAGAGCATCAGCATCGGCAGGTTCGCCCGGCGCAGCACCCGGGCGGCGAGGATCAGGGCACCGAAGCGGCCGCCGGGGTTGACGACACCGAGGACCGCCGTGCGAGCCCGCTTCGGCAGGATGCTGAGGCGCCGGTAGGTCGCGAACTCGGCCGGCGTGGGCAGATCCCGCAGCTTGTCGCCGTAGATGACCGCGGCGACGGCGAGCCAGGCCACCGGCACGATGATCACGGGCTCGATCGCGTCGATGGCGCCGGTCCAGGCCCACTTGGCGCCGCTCATCCACTCGTCGATGGTGTGGGCGGCCTGCCGGTCCCAGAGCCAGTTGATCGCCGGTTTGACGATCGTGACCCAGATGATGACGACCGAGATCACGTCGAGGTACGCCTTGACGAACCCGACGAGCCGGAACCGGTTGGACCGGGGCCACCAGTCCAGCAGCGTGCGCACCGCGACGGCGCAGCCGGCCGCGATCCACATCGCCCGGTTGAGGCTGAAGGGCATCCGCTCGGTGACGCTGCCACCGAACTGCGAGGTGAGGATCGAGTAGAGATAGGACGCGAAATCCTGCTGCAGGTCCCCATAGGACGCGTAGATCACGATGAACGGCACGAGCGCGCTGCCGATGTCGCCGATGAGCCGTCCCTTGACCCGCTCGGTGGCGGCCAGACCCGGCAGCGACTGGCGCAGCACGAGAAACGCCAGCGTGTATGAGGTGAGCACCGCGATCGGGATCAGCGCGAAGGTGAGGGAGCCGAGCGCGTTGCTGATCTCGCTCGCCTCGGTGGCGAGCCACAGCAGCCCGGAGCGGGCGGCGACGCCGAAGAGCGTGATCGCGAACAGGGTCGGCCAGTGGCGGCCGAGGAGCCGGGCCGCGGTGGCGAGGACACCGCCGGCACTTCCGAAGGCGCGCAGAAGGGATGACACGACGAGCACGCTAGCCGATCCTCGATGCGCCGGGGACCCGTGTCCCGTGCCGCAACGGATGTCGGTGGGTGGGCCTACTGTCTAGGCGTGATCAAGGCGAGAAACGACGCGCTGCTCCCGCTGGCCGCGATCGGTGTGACGGTGGTGCTGTGGGCCTCGGCCTTCGTCGCGATCCGGCATGTCGGACGGGAGTTCTCCCCGGGTGGCATGGCCCTGTTCCGCCTGCTCGTCGCCGGTGTGGTGCTCGGCGCGGTGGTCGCGTTCCGCCGGGTCGAGCGTCCCGAGGGCGGTCAGGCCTGGCCTGGCCGACGCCACCTGCCCCGGCTGATCGCGTGCGGCGTGCTCTGGTTCGGCCTCTACAACGTCGCGCTCAACGAGGCCGAGCGGCGGGTCGACGCGGGCACGGCGGCGATGCTCGTCAACATCGGGCCGATCCTCATCGCCGTTCTCGCCGGGTTCTTCCTCCACGAGGGCTTCCCGCGGATGCTGATCATCGGCAGCCTCATCGCGTTCGGCGGTGTCGTGGTGATCGGCCTGGCGACCTCGACCGGTGCTGAGACCAACGTCTGGGGCGTGGTCCTCTGCGTCGTCGCGGCCATCGCCTACGCGATCGGCGTGGTCACCCAGAAGCCGTTGCTCAAGGACCTGCCTGGCCTGCACGTCACCTGGCTCGCCTGCCTCATCGGTGCGGTGAGCTGCCTGCCCTTCGCTCCGGACCTGATCGACGATCTCTCGACCGCCGCGCCCGCGACGATCTGGTGGGTGGTCTACCTCGGTGTGATGCCGACCGCGCTGGCGTTCACGACCTGGGCATACGCGCTGGCCCGGTCCAGTGCGGGTCGGCTGGGCGCGGCGACCTACCTGGTGCCGCCGCTCGCGATCCTGATGGGCTGGCTCCTCCTCGGCGAGACCCCCGCCGCGCTCGCCCTCGTCGGCGGCGTGATCTGCCTCGCCGGGGTGTATATCGCCCGCCGCAAGTAAAGGCGTTCGACGGAATCCGAGAGGCCTTCCGAATAGTCTTGCTTTGTGCCGGATTCCACAGGCGGCTATGAGCTATTCGGTGCGCTGGCGTGCATGGCCATCGCGGCGGTGCTGCTGATCCTGCTCGTGTCGCTGCGCGGTCGACGCCGATCGTCCGCACCGACGCAGACCAGCGCGCCCGCACCAGCCGATCCCTTCGCGCAGACGCCGACGAAGACCATGTCCGACCAGGCGAACGCCGCGCTCGTCGAGGCGGACAACGCCCTGCGCACCAGCGAGCAGGAGCTCGGCTTCGCCCAGGCACAGTACGGCGCCCCGGCCACCGAAGCCTTCGCCCAGGCGCTCGCCGCTTCCCGGGCCGATGTCGTCGAGGCGTTCCGGCTGCGCCAGCGGCTCGACGACGAGGTCCCCGAGGACGAGCCGACGCAGCGGGCGATGCTGCGCGACATCATCGAACGCTGTGCCGCGGCCGACCAGCGGCTCGACTCGCAGGCCGACGCCTTCCACCAGCTCCGAGCCCTGGAGACGCAGGTCGACACGCTCCTTCCCGGGCTCGCCACGCGCCACGCCGCCGCGAAGACCCGCCTGACCGCTGCGGCCGCGTCGTGGCAGGCGCTCCTCATCCGGTACGCCGACACGGCCCTCGCCCCGGTCGCCGACAACGTGGGCCAGGCGACGACCAGGGTCGACTTCGCCGGTGCCGAGGTGGCCCGGGCCCAGCAGGCGCTGACGACCGGGGACCGGCCCGCCGCCGCCCTGGCGACCCGGGGAGCCGAGCAGGCACTCGGTCAGGCGAGCACCCTCCTCGACGCGCTCGACTCCACCGCCGTCGACCTGGAGAAGGCGAGCGCCGCCGTGGCGACCCTGCTCGCCGACACCCAGGCCGAGGTCGCCGCGGGAAAGGCGGCACTCCAGGCGTCCGGCGCCTCCGGCAGCGGTGACCAGGTCGCCCTCGCCGCCGCCGTAGCCAGGGCCGATCAGATCGTCACCGACGTCCGGGCCGGGCTCGGTGCGGCGCGCAGCGATCCGATGCAGACGCTGCGACGGCTGGAGGGTGCGGCGACCGGGCTCGGCGAATCGTTGGGGTCGATCCGGGACGCCGCCGCTCAGGCCCAGCACGCTCGGGCGCTGCTCCATCAGGCCCTTTTCTCCGCCCGGTCCACCATCGACACGGCCACCGAGTTCATCACGACCCGGCGGGGGGCGATCGGCGCTCAGGCGCGTACCCGGCTGTCGGAAGCGCAGCGCCGCCTGGAGCAGGCGACGGCCGTGAGCAGCGCGGACCCGGTCGCCGCCCTCGCCTCGGCCCAATCCGCGCAGGCGCTCGCCGAGCAGGCGGTCTCGGCCGCGCGCAGTGACGTCGAGCAGTGGTCCACGCCGAGCGGCGGTTACGGCGGCAACGTGGTGATCGGCGGCGGCGGGCTCGGCGGTGCAGTGCTCGGCGGCATCCTGCTCGAAGGGATGCTCGGCGGCGGTGGCGGCGGCTTCGGTGGGCGACCCGGGATGGGCGGCGGCTATCGCCGGGGCCGCGGTGGTGGCGGCTTCCGGATCAGCGGGTTCGCCGACACCGGCAACGGCTCGATCGCCGCTCCGCCGGAGACTGAGCTGCCGCCCGTGCCGGGCCGGTTCGGTGGACCGACGACCTGGAGCCGGGACCTCGGCGCCTGACAGCAACCGATCAGATGAAGGAGACACGACCATGGCTGCCCAATCGATCCTGGGTCGCATCACGCAGATGGCCCGCGCCAACATCAACTCGATCCTGGACCAGGTCGAGGACCCCCAGGTCATGATCGACCAGATGATCCGCGATTACACGTCGAGCATCACCGAGGCCGAGAACGCCGTCGCGCAGACGATCGGCAACCTGCGGATGATCGAGGAGGACGCCAGGGAGGCCGACACCGCGGCGAAGGAGTGGGGCGCCAAGGCTTCGGCGGCGAGCGCCCGCGCCGATGAGCTGCGCACGGAGTCCAACGCTGCCGAGGCCGACAAGTTCGACAACCTCGCCCGGGTGGCGCTCGGCAAGCAGCTCGCGTTCGAGGGCGACGCGACCGAGTTCGCGCCGGTCATCGCCGAGCAGACCGAGGTCACCGAGAAGCTCAAGGCCGGCCTGACCCAGATGCGGGGCAAGCTCGACGAGCTCAAGCGCAAGCGGGACGAGCTCGTCGGCCGGGCGAAGGTCAACGACGCCCGCGCCCGGGTGCAGGACGCCGTCAAGAACATCAACGTTCTCGACCCGACCACGGAGATCGGCCGGTTCGAGGAGAAGATCCGCCGCGAGGAGGCACGCCTGCGGGGTCAGGAGGAGATGACGGCCTCCAGCATCGACGCGCAGTTCGAGAGCCTCGACGACCTCGCCCGCGACTCCGAGGTGGAGGCCCGGCTCAAGAAGCTGAAGGTCGGTGCCGGGCGGTCCTGAGCAGCTCGGCGGTGGCCGACTGCCCGGCGTGCTCGGCCCAGCCCAGCGGCGTCGCCCGGTATGCCGGGTCCGCGATCTCCGGGTCCGCTCCGAGCTCCAGCAGCGCCTCGACGGTGCCGACGTGGCCGTGGAACGCGGCCTGATGCAGCGGCGTCGCGCGGTGCAGCACATCGACGTCGAAGCCCAGCTCGACCATGAGCCGCACCGCGTCCGTCAGCCCGTTCTCGGCGGCGGTGACGATGTGGTGCGGCCGGTAGTCGATGGCGGCGTCCCGGATCGACGGGTCGGCGCCGATCAGCCGGTCGATCGCCGGGCGGTCCGCGCGCATGCAGGCGCCGAGGAAGCCGAGCACGGGATCGCCGCTGGTCATGGCACCGTGCGCGGCGAGCAGCTTGGCGAACTCGGCATGCCCGTTGATCGTGGCGAGCTCCCACGCGTTGCGCCCCTCGAAGATCGGGTGCCCGGTGCCGATCCCGTCCACGATGACGCCGGCCGGCAGGAGCAGGCGCGCCCGCTCGATCCGCCCCCGCTCGGCCGCCTTGATCAGCTCGTCCTGCAGCAGCTGAGCCGGGCTCGGATGGGCATCGCCGAGTCGCTGATGCCAGATCCCGCCGCTGCCCCGGCCCAGCCCGCCCGCGAGCAGCAGCCGCAGGTAGTCGTCGCCCTCGTCGCGGTGCAGTCCGCAGTTGTAGAGGGCCTGGCTGTCGTTGGCGTTGGCACCCGCGTTGAGCAGCAGCCGCGCCAGGTTGAACCGGTGCTGGTGCGGCGGCTGATCGCCCTCGCCCCGACCGAACGCCCCGGCGAGCGCGGTGAACGGCGACGGCAGCCCCTCCCACAGGTATCCCGCCTCGGGGTCGGCCCCGTGCTCCAGCAGCAGCTGCGCCACCCCGATCGGATCGTCGCCGTCGACCCGCGAATAGGCGAGGTAGAGCAGCGGCTCCCACTCGAACGGGCCGCCGTCCCGGCTCGCCAGCCCTGGATCGGCAGCGAGGAACCGCCGGGTCGCCGCGAGATTGCCGAGCGCCGCAGCCGTGTAGATCGAGGTGGCCGAGAGCCCCGGATGCGCGTCGAGCAGCGCCCGTGCCCGATGTCGCCGCTCGACGCTGTCCGCGCCGTAGGTGAGGCAGGCCAGCCGCAGGAACTCATCGGCCCGCTCCGCCGCTGAGGTCAGGGGACCGCCGATGGGCTGCCGATGCGGGTTACGCGTATAGGCCGACACCTCGCAAATTTACTCCGGAAACGGCTCCACCGAACCGTCGATCCGGTGCCGCCCCGCTCGACGCACGGACAGAAAGGCAGACTGGGGTCATGCGATACATGCTTCTGCTCAAGGGCGACCCGCAGCCCGGCCGGCTCCCGCCCGAGGAGCTCATCGGCGCGATGATGGATTACCACGAGGAGTTGGCGAAGGCCGGGGTGCTGCTCGCGAGCGAGGGGCTCTTCGACAGCAGCCGGGGCGCTCGCGTCACCTATCTCGACGGTCGGCGGACCGTCACCGACGGCCCCTTCACCGAGACGAAGGAGCTGATCGCGGGCTACCTCCTGATCCAGGTCGGCTCCCGGGAGGAGGCGATCGAGTGGGCGATGCGCTGCCCGGTCGAGTACGCCGTCGGCCCCGGCCACGAGGCGGTCGTCGAGGTACGCCAGATCGCCGAGATGACCGACCTGCCCGCCGCCACCGCGTCGCAGCTGACCGGGATGGAGCAGCTGAAGGGCAACCTGCCGGCGAGCTGACGTTTGCGGCCTCACCGTCGATCATGTTCTGATCGAGGGCGTGACGGATGCCGTGGACGAGAGCCGCCGGGCCGTCGACGCGGTGTGGCGGATCGAGTCCGGCCGCGTCATCGCCGGACTGGCCCGCCTCACCCGCGACGTCGGCGAGGCCGAGGAGCTGGCCCAGGACGCCCTGGTCGCCGCGCTGGAGCAGTGGCCGTCGTCCGGGGTGCCGCGCAACCCCGGCGCGTGGCTGATGACCGTGGCGAAGCGCCGGGCGATCGACCGGATCCGGCACAACGAGGTCCTCGACCGCAAGCTCGGCGAGCTCGGCCTCGCGGAGGCGGTGGAGCCCGACCTCGAGATCGACACCATCGAGGACGACCTGCTGCGGCTCGTCTTCATCTCCTGCCACCCCGTGCTCACCACGGAGGCCCGGGTCGCCCTGACGCTGCGGGTGCTCGGGGGCATGAAGACCGATGAGATCGCCCGGGCGTTCCTCGTCTCCGAGCCGACGATCGCGCAGCGGATCGTGCGGGCCAAGCGGGCGCTCGCCGATGCCCGGGTCCCCTTCGAGGTGCCGCCGCCTGCGGAGCGGCAGGAGCGGCTCTCATCGGTGCTGGAGGTCATCTACCTCGTCTTCAACGAGGGGTACTCGGCGACGGCCGGGGATGACTGGCTGCGCCCGGCACTGTGTGACGAGGCGATGCGGCTCGGTCGCGTACTGGCCGGATTGATGCCCGTGGAGCCCGAGGTGCACGGCCTGGTCGCGCTGATGGAGATCCAGGCGTCGCGGGCTGCGGCTCGGGTCGGGCCCGGTGGAGAGCCGGTGCTGCTGCTGGAGCAGGACCGGCGGCGGTGGGACCAGGTGCTGATCCGGCGCGGGCTCGCGGCGATCGCGCGGGCCGAGGCGTTGGGGTCCGCGCCCGGGCCCTATCTGGTGCAGGCGGCGATCGCGGCCTGTCACGCTGCTGCACCGGCGCCCGAGGACACGGATTGGCGGCGGATCGCGGGGCTCTATGAGGTGCTGGCGCAGCTGGTGCCGACCGCGGTGGTGGAGCTGAACCGGGCTGTCGCGCTGAGCATGGCGTTCGGGCCTGCGGCCGGGCTGGAGCTGGTGGATCAGCTGGTCGCCGAGCCGTCGTTGAAGGACTATCACCTGCTGCCGAGCGTGCGAGGTGACCTGCTGGTCAAGCTGGGCCGGCACGCCGAGGCGGTCGCGGAGTTCGAGCGCGCGGCGTCCCTCACCCGCAACGAGCGAGAGAAAACCCTCCTGGGGGTACGCGCAGCGCAAGCCGCCCGAGCCATCGCGCAAGATCGTGCTGTTTCCCGGAAACAGGCCCCTCGCGAGGTGTGGTTAGGGCTTGCTTCCGGGAAACAGCACGATCTTGCGTAACGCAATGCTGTCCGGAACATCTGGGTGCCCCCGGCAGGAATCGAACCTGCGGCCTGCGGTTTAGGAAGGGGCGGCGCGTTGCTATCGTATGGCCATCTGACCTGCCGGTTCGTTCGGCGTCAGGCTCGGCCTGGCTAGATCATTCCGCGTATTTGCCGTGCCGCTGTCAGGGCACGATGTCGATTTCGGCGTTCGCGTCCAGCGCGAGAAGTCGGGTCGGTTCGTCGGTGATGATGCGCCATCCATGCTCGGCCGACAACGCCACGGTGTGGCCGGCCACGACATCGTGCCCTGATCTTGGCTGGGCTGAGTTCATACTGGCAGGCTTTGTGGTTCGGCGCCCGTGATCGGTGGAACCACGGGCCCCGGACCGGGTACTCTAGATGTTGGTGATCAAGTCCCATAGGTTTGCAAGCTGAGTTGTTCCCTCAGCTTTAACGAGCCAGATCATTAAAATGAGTAGGACTAATATGACGGCGAAGCGCATCGTTGCGCCCCAACCGTCGACAACGGCGGCCTGTACTACGGACCACATGCTAGGTGGTGTTGTTGGTGCGGGTCGTTCGTTGGTTTCAGTTCTTTTGCCGGATTTGATTTCGGTACCTCCTTCCTGCCGGTTTTGAGTGGGTAGCGATGCCTCGGGTCAATCGGCTATGAATCAGCGACCGGGGCGTTGCCTTTTGTGTAGGTGATGGTCGTTTTGGTGCCCTGCCTTTTCTCGACGGCGATCTTGATTATTTCTGACACTTTGCCTGCGTTTCGCGCTTCTCTACCAGTGGAAGCCTGTAGCTTCGCTCGTGCTGTCATTCCGTATGGGTCGGCGAGGGCTCGGTGCCACACGGGTCGGAGGCCGATAGAGGACCTTGGCTCTGCAACCATTTGGCGGTGCTCTCGAAGAAGCGGCGTCTCAGGTGCGACTCTCGCGTCGCGCAGTTGTTGGTAGCCCCGTTCGGCGGTCCTCTCGGAGAAGCCGTACCACTGGTGGGCCCTCTCTACCGCCATCGAAAATGTGGGATTTTGAGTCGTTTCTGCGAGTATCACCAGGAACATCGCTTTCCCTGCTAGTTCTAGCTCGTCTGCGAGCCCTGAGGTCCAGTACTCATGTGGAATTGTGAAGTAGCCCTTTCCGACTTTTGCGGGGTCGCGTCCAGGTCTAGCCCAGGGTTCGCCCGAGCCGTCTTCCAGTAGCGGCTTGACCACTACCTTCCGCCCACTGGTATCCCTTGTGATCAGCTTCCTGTTGACCAATGCATCCAGTGCGCGTGAAGCCACGCTTGATGTGCATGGCTTGCGTGCGGAGCTAAGCATCTGTGCCCACCTGGCCAGCGGGATCGGGGTGGCAGCCACAGGCTCTAAGGCATGAATTAAGAGGAACGCGTCCAGCGACCGTTCCTGCCTTCCTCGTACCAGATCAGATAGCAGGGAGGCTCGGGTGTCTGATCCTGCAGCTTTCTGGACGAAAACCTTCCGTATAGGAACAAATCCGCGTTTTGCACTATCTAGGAGAGACTTGCGGGCGTTGAAGCCATCAGCCGGCTTCTCGTCCTCTAGGCCTTCAAACGGGTCGTGCGTGGGGCTAATCTTGCTGCTCATGAGGCCCACACTAGCGGTAACAGTCGAGCTAGCAAACCAACATAGTTGCCGTTGAGCGACATCCTGGGTGCCAATATGCGATGCGATGGGACGCTTACTGGGACACCACGTGCGACGTCAATGCGACGCCGTAAAACCTTAAGCGGCTGGGGTTCCGGGGCCGCTGAGTTGGGCCCCGCTCCTCGACTTAAGTGCGCCCCTTCGGATACATCTCCGACGTGTCCCAATATGCGGGAAGTGGAACTTGGGCACGCTAGACCTGGGGCTGGAGCTCAACCCTCCAGCCCTTTAGATCGCTTACCCATGGGTACGTATGTCCGAATGGAATGCTCGTTGACGTTGCGGAGATGACGGCTCGTGCCCGCTGGTGACCGTGGGTGGACAGATCTACTGGCTCATGGATGGCCCGTTCGGTCATGATCGGATCTGGCCAGCTGTATTGCCGTATTGCTGTATGACTTGGCTGTAGATATGTCATAGTGCTACTAGCAAATTATTCCTACATCTAGATTTCATTGGAAATCTAGAGCGTCTGCCTCTGGCGAGCTTCAGCGATCAAGTTCCGTCAGCAACGTGACAGCAGGTGACTCATGTCACGCAATAGGCGTCCTATGGGCAGCAGGCCGAAGTCGGAGGGGTAGTAGGACGCTGAGCCCAGCATGCGATGCCGAAAATGAATTTCATTGGCGGCGCGGTAGCGCACAGTAATGAGTGCGGACTGGGATGTTGCGTGGTTTACTCACACGGAACAGCCTGAAGCCATGGAAGAACATAGGGCAGGTACCTGATGCTGCTGAGTTTTCGTTTTGCCAACCATCGCTCGTTCCGCGACGAACAGCATCTGAATCTTACCCCTGTCTACCCTGGGGACCTGGAAGGCTCCGAGCCTCGTGGCGCCGTGTCGGTTGCGGGGATCTTCGGCGCGAACGCCTCCGGTAAGTCGAACTCCCTTCACGCTTTGGCGATGATGAAATCATTGGTCTTGGGGTCCGACCGAGAAGTAGAGCCCGATGTATTCAAATTTCGAAGGTTTCCATTCCGACTAGATGTTGCGTCGGAGGATGAGCCGTCGAGGTACGTGGTAGATATGCGCGTTGGTACATCTAGATACAGCTACGGCTTTACTGTAAATAGCAAATGTGTGCTCGAAGAGTGGTTGTTTGAGTGGCCAGCAAATACTAATCGAAAAAATTTGATATATGAGCGCGTGGGTCAAAAATTTGAATGGGGGGATCGCACAAAAAGGATGCTAACCTCACTCAAATTGCTGATCTAGTTCATCCGTCGGCCTTATTTATATCGACCATCTCGAGGCTAGCGCCTAAGGCTGCTAGTGATTCCATTGCGGCTACCTATCGATGGTTCGCAAGATTGCGTACTCGGTTTCGACCGGGCCCTGGTGTCAGAGCTGCACACTGGGGTTTCTACTGGTATGACATGCATGATGACGACAAGTTGGTGGTCAAGAACCTCCTTTCTGCGGCTGACGTAGGCATTGTTGATGTGTCTCTGAAGCCCTTGCCTGAAGAAATAATGGACTCCATTCAGTCGGACGACATGGATGCTGCTCAGATCAGGCGCATAGAACGTAACCGTGCGAGGGAGCAAAAACTTCAGTTTGCCCACCGCAGTGCAAGCGGCAGCGTCATGATGGATATAGACGACGAATCGACCGGAACTCAACAGCTACTCGATCTCGCTGTGGACGTAGCCTTTACGCTGCGTTACGGCACGGTTATGACCGTCGATGAAATCGATGCAAGTTTGCATCCAATGTTGACGGCGAGACTGATATGGCTATTCCAGCATGCGGCCACGAATCCACGCTTCGGGCAGCTTATATTTACGAGTCATGATGCAACTTTGCTGGGAAATTTCGAAGGCGAAGAAGTATTGCATCGTGACCAGATCTGGTTTGCCGAAAAAGCTGATGACGGATCGTCAGTTCTTTACCCACTTGTAGAGTTTAAGCCGCGAAAAGATGAAAATAGGCAGCGCAGATACCTAAATGGAAGCTACGGAGGCGTGCCGGAACTTTCGGAAGATGTCTTTGAGCAGGCGTTGATATTGCGAGGTGACATCGATGGGGAAGGGCAGGAGTAGTCGCAATGAGCGTCGCCCTATCCGTGTTGGTGTAGGTCGAGAGACCAACTTCAATAGAGAAACTGATCTGGTTTCATCCCGCCTAACCATCCTCATCGTAACAAATGGTGAAGATACGGAGATGGATTACCTTAAGGCATTAAAGGGGGAAGCCTGGGTTAGGCTGGGCAGAGTAGTGGTGGCATTT
Source organism: Allocatelliglobosispora scoriae (assembly GCF_014204945.1). Taxonomy (NCBI): domain Bacteria; kingdom Bacillati; phylum Actinomycetota; class Actinomycetes; order Micromonosporales; family Micromonosporaceae; genus Allocatelliglobosispora; species Allocatelliglobosispora scoriae. The sequence goes on along the minus strand of NZ_JACHMN010000002.1, from coordinate 3,092,695 downwards.
GAGAACGGCGACCCGTTGAATGCGGTCGAGACCGCTCGTAAGCGGCGAATTAAGGATGATTTCGATCATGCGTGGGTGGTGAGCGATGTCGATGATTTTGATGTCGACAAAGCTCAGGCCCTGGCTGTTAAATGTGACATCGAGTTAATGCTTTCTAAACCGTGTTTCGAATTTTGGCTCCTCTTGCATTTTGAATATTCTGATAGGTTCTTCGAGAACTGTGGGAAGGTTGGCGATAAGCTAACCGGATATCTACCTGCGTGGGATAAGACAAGACTGGATTACTCGCACTTTCGCCAAAATGTTTTCGAGGCCGCAAAAAGAGCGAAGAGGCTGCATAGTAATCCTGATAGCCATTCCAAGACCGACCTCTGGCGCCTAGTGGAATTGCTTTCTTCTGAAGAGGCGGGACTATAGGCGCGGCGTAGGCGACCAATGGGTCCCGTTGGCGTTGCAACCGCTCTATAGCTAGACAGGTCCAAGGAAACCCGCCACGATATTCGCTGCCTGCATGCCAGGGCGGCAAGGAGCGCCACACTCCGTCAATGCATTCTTGACGCCCTGCCGTCCACGCGGAGAACCCGTACACCCTTGCCCGCCTGCCATCCCGTCGTCCATTGACCCGCCCCTTGGGAAGCAGACCGCCGCCGGCACCGCCACCACCGACCCTGCGTGAGGTGACCGACCAGGGCTGGCGGTGCCGGCGGCGGTCTGCTGGGCTTGCCCGGGTCAATGGGTGACGGGACGGCAGGTCCCTGCCTCGACCACGGCGGACCGGGACGCGCGGATGGACCCCGTTGCCATCCTGGAGACCGGCGGCCCCCGCCGGAGGCACAGCTCTTGACCGGCGGATCGTCACGCGCCTGAGCTGCCCGGCACCGAGTGGCGGCTGGCGTGTGTGCGGTGGCGAAACTGGCGCGGCGGTGGCGGTCTGGTCCTCGTTGAGGATCGCGTGTCTTGCGGCCCTGTCTGCCCTTAGGTCGCTTTGCGCCAGCCGATGGGCATAGGCATGCTCGCCCGGCCCGCCAGGGCCGGGCGAGCATGGCGCCCGATCGGCGGCGCAAGCGGCCCGTCAGGGCCGCCTTGAAGACGTACAGAAAGTTCTCACAGCATCGCCGTGCCGGGCTCTGGCCTGTAGAGCTGCAGAGGGTCCTACGGGAAGGAACCCTATGGCTACTCTTCGCTGCTCAGCGGAATCCGCGTTGGGTCCTTCGTCAACTTGAGAAGCTGATCGGCCCGCGCCTTCGATACGCCGATCCGATCAGCGAGTTCGGCTATGGACATCTTCTCGGACTGCCAGATGCGTCGGACTGCTTCTGCTCGAAGACCCGCAGCTGTATCGGCGAGATCCCGCATCAGCTCCGCCAGGTCTGTTGCCTGCTTGAATCCCTGCTGCGGCTCAGGGGCCGCCCGCACGGCCTCCTGGGCAGACAGGAACGTCGCCTTTACGGCGGTTAGATCCTGGTCGAATGTGGAGATCTCCTGATCCATGTCCGCATCCTACGATTCACCTGCGGAAGCGCTACTGCCTTGCTTGGGCGATCATGGCCAGGATGAGTTCGCTGATCCCTGGCGCGCATCCGATCGTGGCTGACGATTCCGTGGTGTGTTCGCTGCCGTCTGCATCGACGACCAGTGCACCGGCTTCTCTGGCGATGATGACGCCTGCGGACATGTCCCAGGGGTTGTTGGACATGGTGACGGTGGCGTCGATCTTGCCTGCCGCGAGGAACGCGAAGTCGATGGCCGCGGTTCCGTGCATCCGTATCCGTTGCACGGTCGCGGCCAGGCTCGCGGTGAGCTTGATCCGGATGTCGTTCTTGCGCTGTGCATCGGTTCCGACCGCGTAGTCGCCGATCGCGACCACGGCTTCGTCGAGCCTGTCCACGGTGCTGGTATGGATGCGGTTGCCGTTCTCCCAGGCTCCGCCGCCTTCGACAGCGGTGAACCGGGTCCGCAGGCGCGGTGCGTCGATGATCCCGAGGACGGGCCGGTTGCGGTGCACCAATGCGAGGGACACCGCGCACAGCGGGGACCCGTGGAGGTAGTTGACCGTGCCGTCGATGGGGTCGAGGATCCACGCCCAGTCGCCGTCGGGTCCGGTGGTGCCGTCTTCCTCGCCGATGAACGCGATGCTGGGTGTCTCGATGGCGAGGAAGGCCCGGACGGCGCGTTCGATGGCGTAGTCCGCCTCGGACGCCATGTCGCGCTCCCCTTTAGCGGTGAGGTGTCCTCCCGGGGTTTCCAGGAACAGCTTCGTGGCGATCGTCGTTGCCTGCTCGGCGACGCCGAGGAGTTCACGGGGTTCGGTCATAGCGGTTGGCCTCTCTCCCACAAGACGTTAAAGACCTGCTCGAACATGGGGTACAGCCCGGCGACTGAGGACCGCCGGTTCAGGACTAACGTCGGCGAGTCGATGCCACGGGCTTCGGGTAGGTATGGCTGCACGACGGCCACGTCACTGTCGATCATGATGATGTTGAAGCGGACGGTCTCGTCATAGGTGGCGATCTCGACGTTGGGCCGCAGGTCTACCGGGAGTCTGTCCCGAACCCTGTACATCACCGTCTGAATGTTGAGTTCGGTCAGCGACGACAGGTGTCCCGGCGGATAGCCCTCCTCCTGTTCCCGCTGTGCGATTGCGGTGCCAGCCGGGTCAAGGAACAGGAACTTCAGCCGGGTCCCGCCCTGGACGAGGTCGCGTAGCCGGCTGTCGGTGTAGTTCTGGCACAGGATGTTCAGCGACAATCCCGCCGCCCGGATCTCCGTCGCCTGATCGAACAGCCTGTGCGGCGGCATCGCCGACACGAACTCAGACCTCGTCGCGAACACGGCGGTCACGTCGGCGAACCTGTCCGCCATCGCCTGGCCGATCAGGTCCGTCTCATGACGGCTGCTCTGAACGGGTACCGATCCGTGCATCGCCAAGTTCGCAGCCATGAGGACGTCGCCTGGCGGAACGACTGCGGTCTCCCACGACTCGATCACCTCAGGGCTCGGAAGCCACCCGATCAGCGGTTCCAACCGCTCTGCAAAGTCAGGACGGCTCAGCCCAAGTCGTTGTCTTGCTTGGGAAACCTGCTCACGGGCGAGTGCGCCCACGTCCGGCTTGAACCGCTTCCTGGTGTTCAAGTCGATGATCTTGCCTGGTTCCCCCGACATGACTTCCTCCCCTGAGCTGGACCTACTCGGCTGCCCTACGGGTTCGCTTGCCGTCAGAGCCAACGGAGGCTTCCCTCGGGTAGGGCTGGCCAAGCTTGGCATAGAGATCAATCATCTGTGAGCTGAGATTTCCGACCTGCCGTTTCAGATCCTCGATCTCGCCATCAACGCGTTGATCGCCAACCAACTGCTCTAGCCGCTCCAGGCGCTCGTGGATCCCGGAGAGCTGCTCTTCTGCTGTCGAGTGGGACTCGTTGGCGTCACTCGCCTCATCTGCGTGACGCACATATACGCCTCGGCCTTGCGCCGAGACGACCAGATCTTCATCACGTAGCACTCGGATGGCCTGGTGAATCGTCATCGGGGCAACGCCCCATTCCGCTGCTAGCTCCCTGCTGGAGGTCAACCGATCCCCGGGCTTCAGCTCGCCTGCCTTGATCGAACGACGTAGCTCGTCGGCGATCTGCACGTATGGCGGCCTGGGGTCGTTGGGAAGGATCTGGGCCATGTGAACAGCTTAGGCGCTCTGGATATCCAGGGCGATCCAGAGCGATCTAATAAATTTTGACAGTTGCCCTTGCTCGCCCTATGGCGCTCTAGTACAGTTGCCTCCAGAGCGATCGTCCACAAGGGGCGTGCTCGATATGTATTGGAGGAGCAGCTCGTGAAGCTGTACATCGACACCGCTGGTAAGCAGTTCCAGGTCTCTCGGGATGTGGAGGAGAAGAAGGATCAGAACGGGCAGCAGCGTTCGGAGAAGGGTACGGGCCGTCTGATGTGGTCGACTCAGGTCATCGCGCTGGACGAGACTGGGGCCGAGGTCATCACCATCACGACGGCTGGTGTTAAGCCTGATGTGAGGGTGGGGACGATCGTTGCTCCCGTCCGGCTGGAGGCCATCGCGTGGGCGACGAACGGGAAGAACGGCGTGGCGTACAAGTCCGAGGAGCTGAAGCCCGTTTCGGTGGCTTCCGCGAAGTAGTCCCTGGATCGTGGTTGATGGTTGTGCCTTGGCCACGGGTGTCAGTGGCCGCTCCGTCCGGGCCGTGTCCGGCCTGTAGGTAGTACCCGGCGTCGTTGCCGGTCCCACTCCGGTTGCGGGTGGTTGAAATCCCATTCCGTTGGTGTCGTGTCGCGATGGCGCGCGCCCTGTGAAAGGACGCCGAGATGGCGAGTATCCAGATCGTTTATGGCGCCGGTGCCACGGCGACGCTGGTGAACCAGGGTCCTGGGCAGGTGGATCAGGCGATTGCGATCCTGTCGGATCCGTCGCAGGTGATCACTGTTCCGATCGATGGTGGTCGGGTCGTGATCCCGGTCCGCGCGGTGACCGCGTTGCGGATCACTGAGAAGTAGCTAGGGGTGCGGGGCCATACGGCGGCAACCGGTGGCCCCGCTTTCAACTCATCCGATCCCCGTCTCAGGGAGGACTTGTCGTGTCCAAATCTACTACTGCCCGTGGTCTGTTCGGCCGTCGTATGTCGGGGATGGTGACGGTCCTGGAGACCCGTGTCCACCAGACCTCGGCCCGTAACGCCCGGCTGGCGTTCATCCTCACCGCGGCTGTCACGGGTGTCATCGCCCTGGCGGTCGCGTCGGAGTACATGCACGCGTTGCTGGCCGCGTTCGTCGCCGCGGCTGTCGGTGCTGTCACCGGTGGCGTGGTGTGGTGCGTGGTCCGGGCGTGGAAGCTGCTCCGGGTGATCTGGTGGTGGCTGCCCGAGATCGTGTTCGCCGTCGTGGCCGGCCTTTCCTGGCAGGCCCTGGCGGACGCCACGAACCTGGTGGTCCGGCTGCTGGTCCTCACTGTCGTGGTGGGTGTCCCGGCAGGTTGGCCTCCGCTGCGGCGCAAGGTCGTGGCGTGGGTGTGGTGCCTGATCATCAGGCACCGGCTGCGGATGTGCTTCACCCAGTTCATCACCACGAACCGGTCGGGGAGCCTGCCGCTGATCATGTGGGCTCGTCCGACCCCGGTCGGGGAACGCGTCCGGGTGCTGCTGCGCCCGGGGCTGTCCCTGACCACGCTCCAGGCGCAGGCCGAGAGGCTCGCGGTGGCGTGCTATGCCACCAGTGTGCTGATCGAGCGGGTCGGCGGTAACGCCGCCTATCTGCGCCTGGACATCAAACGCCGGGAGGTCCTGGACCGCACGATCGTGTCGCCGTTGGCGGACATGGTCGACCCGGACGTTCCCGTGGCAGCCCGCAAGCCGGGGATCCTGCCGACCGCTCTGAACCTGGCCGACGTGCCCGACGACGAGCTGATCCCGGTCGCTGTGTACCGGCCGTCCTCGAAGGACAAGGCCGCACAGGTCAACGGCACCAAAACCACCACCCAGGCCGTGGTGGACGACACCGACGAGTGGATCTGATCCACGCACCGTCAACACCCTGTTGACCGCTTCTTCCAGCGCGGGGGGCCGCCTCGCGTGGCTCCCCGCACCCTTTCCACGGAAGGAACACATCCATGACCATCACCACGGACCGGCCCGTTGGGGCCTTGGAGGTTTCGGTGCCGGTCGCCCCGTCGATGTCGATGTTCGACCCGATCTATCTCGGGATCGACGAGTTCGGTGCCCCGGTCTACATCGAGGTCATCTACCGCAACCTCCTCGTCGGAGGTGAACCCGGCGGCGGCAAGTCCGGGCTCCTGAACGGGATCTGCGCCCATGCCGCCTACTCTGCCGACACCCGCCTGGTGCTGTTCGACGCCAAAAGGGTCGAGCTCGGGCTGTGGCGCGACTGCGCCGACGAGTTCGTCGGCCCGAACATCAAGCACGCCCTGTCGGTGCTGCGGCGCCTGGCCGTGGTGATGGACAACCGGTACGCGTGGCTCGACGCCCACCAGCGCCGCAAGATCGTCCCTTCGGACGGCCTCACGGTGATCACCAGTGTGTTCGACGAGATCGCGTTCTACTCGGCCACCACCGGCACCAAGGCCGAGCAGGAGGAGTTCTCCTCGCTCCTGCGAGACATCGTCGCCCGGGGGCGTGCGTGCGCGATGCCGGTCATCGCCGCGACCCAGCGGCCGTCGTTCGACATCATCCCGACCAGCCTGCGGGACCTGTTCGGGTTCCGGGCAGCTTTCCGCTGCACCACACCCAACACCAGCAACATCGTCCTGGGCCACGGATGGGCCGAGCAGGGCTACTCCGCCAACGACATCGACCCCACCAACCAGGGCGCCGCGTACCTCCTCGCCGAGGACGGCACACCCCGTCGGATCAAAGTCGCGTACCTCGACGACGCGCAGATCATCGACATCGCCAACCACGCCGCCTGGATCCGCCGCCCACAGTCCGTGACGGCATGACAGGCCACCGCTACCGCCACCAATAGCACCGCCGAGACCAGCCATCAGCTTGCAGGCACAGAGCTGGTCCCGACGGCCAACCACACACCCCCATTGAGAGGACGTGGCTGTCTTGAACCCTACCCAATTACAGGCCGCGATCGACGCTGTCGATCTGGGTCTGATCCCTGACCACACCCTGCGGAAGCTCGCCGATTCCAGCCCCCTGGATGTGATGACCTCCGCCGTGGAGTTGCTCTACACCGCCTATCTCCTGGCCCAGCAGCCCCGGACCGAGTCCGCCGCCGCGACCATGGGCGCGTTCCACGACACCGCGATCGAACGCATCGCGGTCGCCCTGGTCATGCACCGTGACCAGGCCGCTTTCACCTACACCCGGGACAACCCGGAATCGGACACCCGTCCGGTCCCCGCCCATGAGGGCTGGCACGTGGGGCGGTCCGCCGCATGAACCCCACACCGCAGACCGCCGGTGATGGCGATATCGCCGTCAACGTCTCCTTGACCGTTCCCGCCCAGCGGCGCAAGCCGACGAAAGCGGTGGAGAACCGCGACTTCGCGTCGTTCTGCCGCCGGATCATCCGCGCCCATGCCCGCCGCGTCGCGGCCGGTGACGTGGAGGCCCTCACCGACCTCATCAACCTGTCCTCGGCACTGGACGAGGCGATCAATGACGCCGTGCGGGGCCTGCGGGCCGAGCCGTACGTGTACTCGTGGGCGGAGATCGCCCGCCGCCTCGGTATCAGCAAGCAGGCCGCCCAGCAGCGCTGGGGCAAGCCATGACGGCCACGGTCGTGCGCCCGACGGGGCAGTTCACGGAGTTCTACGACCCCGACGGGGAGACGTTCGGCCTGCCGACGTTCCCGTACCTCTGCGCCCCGGAAGGCCTTGCCACCCGGCGCCAGCTCCGTTCTGCGGGGCTCAGTCCGGGCGGTCACGACCCGGTCGCGCAGCTCATGTGGCGGCACCGCACAACCCAGCGGGTCGCCTACCTCTACGACACGGCGCTGGCCCGCCCGAAGCGGACCGCCACCCCGAGGCAGCTGGACGCCATTACCGCGGCTTTGACCGCGCGGCGGACCTGCCCGACCTGCACGCAGGTCAAGACCTATTACATCCCGCGCCGGACCGGCGCATGCCTCGACTGCACCCCTATCGGAGGGCGGCACTGATGTACTTCGACACCCTGTTCATCAACGACCACGAGTGCACCGACCAGTGCGCTGACGGGCTGCGCCCGGCCGGTACCCGGGGCATCCTCGGACCGGTCAACCGGGCCTGCCTCACCTGCGGTGAGCGCTGCGACTTCTGCGACACCACCGCCGTGTTCCCGGTCCCCGTACCGGGCAACCCGTACGGGTACTGCGAGGCCTGCCTCGCCCTCAAGGCCCGCGCCGTCGGCATGATCCTCACCCGCTGCCACGAGTGCTACGGGATCACCGGGCTCATGCCCCTGGACCCCGCCGACCGGCTCGGCCTGGTCCACCACACCCTGGGCTGCGACCACGCCGACGAGGCGGCGCAGCTATGACCACCACACCCAACCCCAGCACCCGGGGCCGCGGCTGGGCCTACACCGGGACGATCCTCGGCGGCGGTATCAGCATCGCCGCGAACGTCGCCCACTCCTTCGTGCCCCCGGCCGGTGCGCCGGATACCTGGGCACCCAATCCCGGCGCTGTCGCCGGTTCCATCGTCTGGCCGGTGATCCTGTTCATCGCCGTGGAGATCCTCGCCCGGGTCCGCTGGCCCGAGGGCCTGTGGTGGAGCGTGATGCGCTTCGGCGGCATGCTCCCCGTCGCCCTCGTCGCCGGACTCGTCTCCTACCGGCACCTCTCCAGTCTGCTGCGGTTCTACGGCGAAGACGCCATCGTCAGCATCCTCGGCCCCCTCGCCGTCGACGGGCTCATGGTCATGGCGACCAGCGCCCTACTCGTCCTCGGCAACCGCACCACCGAACCCACCACGGCACCCGCCGACACCACCACACAGCCGGCCTTTTCGACGCCGGTCACCCCACAGCGGGCTGACTCCGCGTATCCGCCGGCCGCGACCCACCATCACCATGACACCCCAGCCGACACCGTCGTCGGCGACGACCCGGTCGCGCTTCCCGCGCACCTGATCCGGGCCGCCCAGTTCGCCACGGCGAACCACGCCAACACCCACCCGCACGAGCGGATGACCGGCGACGACCTCGCCGCCGCCATCAACGTCACCCCGGGCGTCGCCCGGCTGCTCCTGGCCGCCATCGAACCCACCACCACAGTGGTCGAACCGGCGGTTCCGGCTCACGTCAACGGCCACGCCGTGCAGATCACGGCAGGTGCCCGGTGACCGTCTACGGGGTCGACGTGTCGATCCTGACCCACCTGTGTCCGGCCGACCACACTCGGCACGAGTGCGACCGGGCGCAGTACATCGCCTACGTCATCCCCGGCGGTGAGTGCCGGTCGCCGGTCACCGTCCGCTGCGGGAACGCGACGGCGGTGATCGCCTGTGGTCGGCATGAGCCGCACCACCGGCAGTGCCAGGCCTGCAGGAACCTCGTCGTCGTGGTGACCGAGCACTACCACCATGCCGGATACGAGGGCCCTGCTCACCGCATTCCGGCCACGGTCGGGTGCTGATGGTTTCGATGCTGGACGCCGTACCCCGTGCCTTCCCGGCCCGGGGTGCGGTCTCGAACCCCGAACCCGTCGACCGGTACACGTTTCCCAACCTCGTCGGGAACACGTTCCTGCCCGCCGCCCTGGACCGGGCCGCCCGCCCCGACTACCCCCAGTGGCTCGATCACGTCCGCCCCGCCGCCGAATGCACCCGCCCCATCCGCCTGTCCGGCACCGTCCCCGGCACCGACCCGACCACCCACGCCCCGATCGCCCGGGCGACGGCGCAGATGCCCGACGGCACCATCTACAAGGCCTGCGGCAACCGGCGCGCCACCGTCTGCCCCTCCTGCGCCCGCACCTACCAGTCCGACGCCTACCAGCTGCTCCGCGCCGGACTCATCGGCGGCAAAGGCATCCCCACCTCGGTCACCGCCCACCCGGCGGTGTTCGCCACGTTCACCGCACCGCCGTTCGGGACCGTCCACCACCGCGTGGTCAAGCGCCACACATGCCGCGACCGGCGCCGCTGCGACTGCCGCGCCGAACCCTGCCACGCACGCACCGGCACCAACCCCACCGTCTGCGGCCACGGCACCCGGACCGCGTGCTTCGCCCGCCACGAGACCAGCGACCCCCGCCTCGGCCAACCCCTGTGCCTGGACTGCTACGACCACGACCACCAGGTCGTCTGGAACCTGTACGCCGGGGAGCTGTGGCGCCGCACCAAACAGGCCATCGAAAGGTTCCTGACCAAGCTCGCGAAGCGTCGCGGGATCCCACGGGTCATCGTCGGGTACCACCCGGTCACCGGGAACGCCATCACCAAGGCACCCGTCCGCGTCTCGCACGGCAAAGCTAGCGAGTTCCAGATCCGGGGCGCCGTGCACTTCCACGTCCTGCTGCGCCTCGACGGCGTCGACCCCGGCGACCCCACCGCGGTCGTCCCCCCGCCGGACGGGTTCACCCACGACGACCTCGACGACGCGATCCGGGCCGCCGCCGACATCACCTTCACCACCCCGCACCATCCCGACCACCACGACACCGACGGCAACCCGTCCGGGTGGGAGATGGCATGGGGCACCCAGGTCGACGTCAAACCGATCAACGCCACCGGCGGCGAGCTCACCGACAGCATGGTCGCCGGATACATCGCCAAGTACGCCACCAAGTCCACCGAGGCCACCGGACACCGGTCGACCCGGCTCACCGCCGACGACATCGACGACTACGCCGACCACGACGGCGACCACATCGCCCGCCTCATCGCCGCGTGCTGGTACCTCGGCCGACCCCTCACTCTCGGCACCCCCTACGCCCAACGACCCCACCCGGTGAAGGCGGGGCCGGGGTTCCGGGAACGGTGGACCTGCCAGCACTGCGAGCAGACCACCCGCTACGCCGTCTGCCTCTGCCAGGAACTCACCGAACGCGCCAACACCGCCTACGCCCGCATGACCGGCACCGCAGAATCTCCCGCCGACACCACAGCCGGCCACACCTCTAACAGGAAATCCTCCGGGCCGTCGCCCGAGGATTACGCCCGGCTCCGCCGGTGGGCGCACATGCTCGGCTTCGGCGGGCACTTCCTCACCAAAGCCCGCCGCTACTCCGTCACCTTCGCCGAACTCCGAGGCGCCCGCGTCGCCTACCGGCGCTTCGAGGTCTCCGCCGCCGAGCTCGCCGAGCACCCGCAACCGGACGGGTTCGACCTCGACGACACCACGCTGATCGTCGGATCGCTCACCTTCGCAGGCGTCGGCTGGCACACCACCGCCGACGCCGTACTCGCCATGACCGCCGCCGCCCTCGCCCGCGAACGCCGTCAAGCAGGCCTTGACGCCATCGCCCACGAAATCGGCTCCGCCACGACCAACCCACCAACCCGAAAGGAGACCCGGCCATGAGCAGCACAGCCACCCACACCGACGACGACCTGATGACTGTTCCCGATGTCCTGCACGTGCTGCGTCCGCTGTCGAAACGCACCTTCTACCGCTGGCGCGAGACCGGCAAAGCCCCGATCTGCATCCGGCTGCCCAACGGCGAACTGCGCATCCATCGCAGCGACTTCAAGGAGTGGCTGGACAGCCACAGGGAGCAGGTGGCGGCATGAAGAGCTACAGCGTCCGTGTCTGGGCGATCAAGGTCAATAAGCTGGCGAAGGGGCGCAAGTCCTATACGGTCCGCTGGATTGTCGCCCACGAGGAGCAGTCGGCCACGTTCGCGACCCGGTCGCTGGCCGACAACTATCGGACCGATCTGAAGAAGGCCGTCAACGCCGGTGAAGCGTTCGATACTGTCACCGGCCTGCCCGATTCGATGGTCGAGCTGGCGCTGGCCCCGGTCGGCGAGACGTGGATGGACTTCGCGGCCCGGTATGTCGCGATGAAGTGGCCGGATGCCGCCGCGAAGTCGCGCAGCAGCATGATCGATGCCCTGATCACGGTCACTCCGGCGTTGGTGGTCGACGATGCTGGCTGTCCAGAAGCAGATGTGCTGCGGCGGGTTCTGGCTGCCCACTTCATCCCGAGCGCGAAGCCAGATGCCTGTGATCTCGGTGTGCTCGCTTGGGTGGTGGAGCGCTCGGTTCCGCTTTCTTCGCTGGCCGACGCTGTTGTCACCCGGGCGGGCCTTGAGGCTGTGGGCAGATTGATGGATGGCAAGGCGGCCGCGGCTACGACTAGGCGCCGGAAGCGGGCCGTGTTCTACAACGTGCTTGAGTTCGCCGTCGAGCTGGAGCTGCTGGACTCCAACCCGATCGACCGGCTCCGCGTGCGGACTCGCAAGACCAGCGTCGTCGAAGCGGTGGACAGCCGTGTTGTTGCCAACCCGCGCCAGATGACGGCGCTGCTCATCGCTGTGGGCTTCGTCGGTGACCGGATCGCCGATCGGGGCAAGCTCCTCGTCGCGTTCTTCGCCTGTCTCTACTACGCGGCCTTGCGTCCAGGGGAAGCGCTGGGTCTGCGGCAGCAGGACTGCCACCTGCCGCAGGCGGGGTGGGGCAAGCTGACAGTCGGCCATAACCGGCCGGAGGCGGGGAAGAAGTTCACGGATTCCGGCGAGGTCCATGACAGGCGGGGGCTCAAGCACCGGGACGAGAGGGAAGTACGCGGTGTCCCCATTCCTCCGGTCCTCGTCCTGCTGCTTCGCGCGCACATCGAGCTGTTCGGTGCTGCCGATGATGGCAGGCTATTTCGTAGCGCCAATGGCAGGCCGGTGGCGTCGTCGACTTATCGCCGGGTGTGGAAGCAGGCGAGAGAGATCGCGCTGACCCCAGAACAGGCGAGCTCGGTTCTCGCGGAGACGCCGTACGACCTGCGCCATGCTGGCGTGTCGCTGTGGCTGAACTCCGGCGTCCCGGCGCCGAACGTCGCCAGTCGAGCAGGGCACTCCGTCGAGGTGCTGCTCAAGATCTATGCCAAGTGCATCCATGGCGAGGACGAGACGATCAACGGGCGGATTGAGCGAGGTCTTGAGGATCAATCCGAGTGATCATTGGGCGACCCGAAAACCGGCCGGACTCCCGGCCGGTTTTCTCTTGTTCACCTGCGGAAACGTCAGTCATGATCATTCCGCGTATTTGCCGGGACCCCTGGCAAACGGGGGCTGTGGGTGGCATCCGGCTGCATGCGGCGACATATCGACCATCGGAAGTCTTTGCTGGTCGGGGTGGAGATTCCCTGATCGTGTGGGTGCCCCCGGCAGGAATCGAACCTGCGGCCTGCGGTTTAGGAAACCGTCGCTCTATCCCCTGAGCTACGAGGGCGCAGCGCACAGCCTACCGCTGACCGACCAACCTCCGCCTCTGGGTTCCCCACGATCAACCGCACGGGTCGTGACGGCGAAACATCTTCACGCTAGCCTCGATCCGAGGGTCCGCACCGTCGCGGCCGGCTACGAAATCGGCTGGTGGGAGTTCGCGATGGTGGAGCAGTCTGACCTGGAGATCCAGGCCCTCGGCGAGTGCAGGATCGAGTCGCCGCTGGCGGAGTTCCTGGAGCAGCGCGACACCACCGAGCACTATGTCGACGAGAACGACCGCGTCCTCTTCGACGACACCGCCAACCTCATCGCGGCCCGCGGTGGCAGCCTCAGCGACCTGCCCGGCTTCGAGCCCAGCGGCCCCCGACGGAAGATATTCTTCCAACCCTCCAAGACCCGCGTCGGCATCGTGACCTGCGGTGGCCTCTGCCCGGGTCTCAACGATGTCATCCGCGGCATCGTGCTGGAGCTGACCAACCACTACGGCGTGAAGCGCATCTTCGGCTTCCGCAACGGCTACCAGGGCTTCATCTCGAAGTACGGCCGCGAGGTCACCGAACTCTCCCCGCAGAGTGTGCGCGGCATCAACGAGTACGGCGGGACGATCCTCGGCACGTCGCGAGGGGAGCAGGATCCCTACGAGATCGTCGACTGCATCGAGCACCTGAGCATCAACGTCCTGTTCGTCATCGGCGGCGACGGCTCGATGCGCGGGGCGCTGCGGTTGGCGGAGGTGGTCGCCGAGCGGGGGTTGAAGATCGCCGTGGTCGGCGTACCGAAGACGATCGACAACGACATCCCCTACATCGATCAGAGTTTCGGGTTCCAGACGGCGTTCGCGAAGGCGACGGAGTCGATCCGCGGTGCCAACGTCGAGGCGAGGGCGGTGCCCAACGGGGTCGGACTGGTGCACGTGATGGGCCGGCACTCGGGCTTCATCGCCTGCTACGCAGCGCTCGCCAACAACGACGCCGACTATGTGCTGATCCCCGAGGTGCCGTTCGAGCTCGACGGGGACAACGGCTTCCTGGCGCATCTGCGGCGGCGGGTGGAGCAGCGCGGGCATGCCGTGGTGGTCGCGGCGGAGGGCGCCGGGCAGGAGTTCCTCCAGCACGAGGCGACGAGCCACGACGCGTCGGGCAACCGGCGGCTGCGCGACATCGGCCAGTTCCTGCGGGGCCGGATCAACGCGCACTTCGACGACGCCGGTGTCGAGGTCAACATGAAGTACATCGATCCGAGCTATGCGATCCGCAGCGTACCGGCGAATCCCTACGACAGCGTCTACTGCATCCGGTTGGCCCATGCCGCCGTGCACGCGGCGATGGCGGGTCGCACGGCGATGGTGGTGGGGCGGTGGCAGGGGCGGTTCGTGCACGTCCCGATCGCGCTCGCGATCAGCAAGACCAACCGGGTCGACCCCAAGGGTGACCTGTGGATGTCGGTCCTGGAGGCGACGGGTCAGCCGCGCAGGTTCGGCTGATTCCCCACGGTGGCGATGATCGCGCGAACACCGTTGAGGTAGCTCTCCTGCGTCAGCCCGGTCATCAGCACGCGCTGGAGCCCGTACCCCTGGGTCATGCTGAGCAGCACCGACGCGACCGCGAGCGGATCGGTCCCGGGCGCGAGCCGCCCGTCGGCGATGAGCCGCTGCGCGAGCGCGGAATAGTGGCCGCGCACGGTCTCATAAACCCCCGTCACGTGTACGCCCACCGCCGGGTCGCGGATCGCCTCTCCCCACATCTGGACGGCCAGCCGGAACAGCCCTTCGAGCTGGCTCTCCATGACGTTGAGCGCGGCACTGAGAGCCACGTCGAGGTCGGGGGCCGGATCGGCGCCGACGGCGCTGCCGAGATTGGCGTTGATGTGCTCGCCGACATCCTGGACGATCGCGCCGATCAGCTCGTCCTTGCTCTTGAAGTAGCTGTAGACGGCGCCGACGGAGAGCCCGGCCTCGGCGATGATGTCCTGCATCGATGTCTGATGGAAGCCGTTGCGGACGAAGCATGCCCGAGCGGCGTCGACGATCTGGCGCCGCCGGTTGGCGGCGTGCTCCTCGGTGACCTTCGGCATATGTCGACTATAAAACGAACGATCGTTCTTGACAGATTGTGCCAGGTGGGAGGAGCCTTGGACTTAAGAGAACGAGCGTTCGTTTTAATAGGAGCATGGTGATGAACCAGAAATCCCTCCGGACGGCAGCCGCCCTGGCGGTGGGGCTCGTCGTGGTCCAGGCACTCCTGGTGCCGCTCTTCGCCGCGCCCGCCGCCAACATCGCGCCGCACGACGTGCCCATCGCCGTTGCCGGGCCGGCCGCGGCCGTCGACCCCCTCGCTGCGCAGCTGGCGAACCATGACGGGGCGTTCGAGGTCACGAAGCTCGCCGACGGCGTGGCTGCCGACCAGGCGATTCGCGACCGCGAGGTCTACGCGGCGTTCGTCGTCACGCCCACCGGCCCGGAGCTGCACACCGCTTCCGCCGCCGGACCCCTCGTCGCCAGCCTGCTCACGGGCGCGGCTCAGCAGATGTCCCAGGGCGCACCGGTCAAGGTCGTCGACATCGTCGCCAGCCCGGTCGACGACCCCCGTGGCGCGGGTTTCAGCTCGTCCTATCTGCCGCTGCTGCTGACGGGCATGCTCGCCGGGATCCTGCTGGTGCTGCTGGTCTCGTCCTGGGTGGCCCGCCTCGTCGGTGTCGCAGCCTATGCCCTGCTGAGCGGTTTGATCGGGACGCTGGTCCTGCGGGACTGGCTCGGCGTCATCTCCGGTGACCACCTTGCCGACGCTGCGACGATCGGTCTGATCGGCCTCGCCGTGAGCGGGACCCTGGCCGGCCTGGGCTCGCTGCTGGGGCGGCCCGGCATCGGTCTCGGCGCCCTGATCGTCTTCCTCGTGGGCAACCCGCTGTCGGCGGTCGCCGCCGCGCCGGAGCTGCTGCCGCAGCCCTGGGGTGCGCTGGGACAGTTCCTGCCGGCCGGCGCCGGTGCGACGCTGCTGAGGTCGACCGCCTTCTTCGACGGGGCCGGTGGAATGAAAAGCGCTCTCGTCCTGGCCTGCTACGCAGCCGTAGGCCTGGTCTTCATCACCCTGCGGCGGCCGAAGGTCGAGGCCGCCGAGTAGCGGTTTCGCACATTATCGACAATTTCGTAAAAGCACCGCAAGCACGCAAGAGGAACGTTCTGCGCGTGCATGATCGCGCTGTTTCCCGGAAGTAGTCCCTATTTCCGCGCGGGAAGGGCTTACTTCAGAGAAGTAACGCGATCACGCACGCGGGGGCGGCAACGACAGCGGGGGTGGGATGCGCGTGCGCACCCCACCCCCGCCGATGCCGCTTAAAGGTGGTCGATCACGTAATCGATGCTGCTGGTGAGGGCTTCCACGTCAGCGGGCTCCACCGCCGGGTAGAGCGCGATCCGCAGCTGGTTGCGGCCGAGCTTGCGGTAGGGCTCGGTGTCCACGATGCCGTTGGCGCGAAGGGCCTTGGCCACCGCCGTGGCGTCCACCGTCTCGGCGAAGTCGATCGTCGCCACCACGTTCGAGCGCAGCTCCGGGTCCGTGACGAACGGCGTCGCCACCGGGGACTTCTCCGCCCAGCCGTAGATGGCTGCGGCGCTCGCGGCGGTACGCGAGACGGCCCAGTCCAGGCCACCCTGCGCGTTCATCCAGTCGGTCTGCTCGGCGGCGAGGATGATCGTGGCGAGGGCGGGCGTGTTGAGGGTCTGCTCCAGCCGGGAGTTGTCGATCGCCGTGACGAGGTCGAGGAACGCGGGGATGTAGCGGCCGCCCTCCTTGATCTCCTGGGCGCGGGCGATGGCGGCGGGCGACATGAGCGCGATCCAGAGGCCGCCGTCGGAGGCGAAGCACTTCTGCGGCGCGAAGTAGTAGACGTCGGTCTCCAGCAGGTCGACCGGCAGGCCACCGGCGGCGGAGGTCGCGTCGTGCAGCATGATCGCGCCCTCGTCGGCGCCGACGACGCGGGTGACCGGGACGGCGACACCGGTCGAGGTCTCGTTCTGCGGCAGCCCGTACGCATCCACGCCGGCCTCGGCCTGAAGCGACGGCGCCGTGCCCGGGTCGGACTTGATCACGGTCGGGTTGCCGAGGAAGGGTGCGTCCTTGACGGCCTTGGCGAACTTGGAGCCGAACTCGCCGAACGTGGCGAACTGCGCCCGGTCCTTGATCAGGGAGAACGCGGCGACCTCCCAGAACGCGGTGGTGCCGCCGTTGCCGATGATCACTTCATAGCCCTCGGGCAGGGAGAAGAACTCGGCGAGGCCGCTGCGCAGCCGGGCCACCTGCTCCTTGACCGGCTTCTGCCGGTGGCTGGTGCCGAGGACGGAGGTGCCCGTCGCGGCGAGAGCCGCCACCGCCTCCTCGCGGATCTTGGAGGGTCCGCAGCCAAACCGGCCATCGGCGGGCTTGAGCGACTCGGGAATGCGGATAGGATCAGCCATGAAAGATCATCCTTCGCGGAAGCGAGGTGCGAGATGGGCGACGCTGCCTTCGACCAGCATCTTTCCACGGCCCTCGGCCGATCCCGCCGACCGGGCCGCCCCCTGCCGTCGTGACGCTCATCACGGGTCGGAGCGGAGTCGCGTTATCCGAGATGCACGACCGCTCACATCGGCGAGGATGAGCGAGTGAGCACGAACACACCCGACCTCGCGCGGATGCGGATGGACTACGCGACCGCTGCGCTGAGCGAGACCGACCTCGCCGCCGACTGGCACACGCAGTTCGCGGGCTGGTTCGCCGACGCGGTCGCGGCGCAGGTGCTGGAGCCCAACGCGATGGTCGTGGCGACGGCGTCCCCGGAGGGGGTGCCGAGTGCTCGGACGGTCCTCATGAAGGGCTTCGACCAGCGGGGATTCACGTTCTTCACCAACTACGAGTCCCGCAAGGGCACGGAGCTGGCCGCCAATCCCGTCGCGAGCCTCGTCTTCCCCTGGTATGCGTTGCAGCGCCAGGTGATCGTCTGCGGCACCGTCGAGCGAGTCTCCCGCGCCGAGACGGAGGCGTATTTCGCGGTGCGGCCGCACGCCTCGCAGATCGGGGCCTGGGCGAGCCCGCAGTCCCGCGTGGTGGCCGGGCGGGAAGAGCTCACGGCCGCCTTCGACGAGGCCGGGGACCGGTTCCCCGCGCAGGTCGACCCGCCGCCGCACTGGGGCGGGTTCCTGGTGCGGCCGACGAGCGTCGAGTTCTGGCAGGGCCGCCGCAGCCGGATGCACGACCGCCTGCGGTTTCGACTGGCAGGAGGCCTGGCGGGAGACGCGGCGGGGGACACGGATCACAATGGTTCCCCGGAGTGGATCGTGGAACGCTTGGCGCCGTGACGCCCCCCGCGAACGACCCCCCAGCCAGCGATGCGAAAGCCCCCGATCCAAAAGCCCTCGATCCGAAAGCCCCCGACCCGAAGGCCAGCAGCGCGAAAGCCGCCGACCCGAAAGCTGGCGACCCGAAAGCCGCCGTCACCACAGCCGGCGGCACCGGAGCCGCCCGGCGGCGGATCATGCTGGACCCGCGTCCGCTGCGGATCCCGGCCTACCGGCGGCTCTGGACGGGCAACGCGATCTCGTTCTTCGGCTACCAGCTCACGGCCGTCGCGATCCCGGTGCAGATCTACCGGCTGACGGAATCGTCGCTCTGGGTCGGGATGATGGGGCTCGCCGCGTTCGTCCCGCTGCTGATCTTCGCGCTCTGGGGCGGCGCGCTCGCCGACGCCGTCGACCGGCGGCGACTGCTCATCGTCGCCTCGCTGGTCACCTGGTC
The DNA here is from genome assembly GCF_014204945.1 of Allocatelliglobosispora scoriae. NCBI lineage: Bacteria > Bacillati > Actinomycetota > Actinomycetes > Micromonosporales > Micromonosporaceae > Allocatelliglobosispora > Allocatelliglobosispora scoriae. The sequence goes on along the minus strand of NZ_JACHMN010000002.1, from coordinate 3,074,078 downwards.
GTCGACGCTGGTGCTGTTCCTCCTCACGCTGACCGACACGATGACCCCGGCCGTCCTGCTCTGCCTCGTCGCGCTCCAGTCGTCGGGCGTCGCGATCTCGATGCCGACCCGGCAGGCGATCTATCCCCGGCTGGTCGAGCCCGAGCTGCTCCCGGCCGCCAACACGCTCAACTCCACCACCGTCCAGGCGGCGACGGTGCTCGGTCCGCTCGTGGCGGGTCTCATCTTCACCGTCCGGCCGGGGCAGGCGGGCCTGGAGACGGCGTACGCCATCGATGCCCTGCTCTTCACCGTCGGCATCTGGGCGGCGTGGCGGCTGCCGAGCCTGCCCACGACCGGCGGCAACCTGCGCGGCGGTGCCAAGGCCGTGGGCGCCGGGCTGCGCTACATCGCGGGGAGCACGCTGCTGCTGGGCTCCTTCGCGATCGACCTGATCGCGATGGTGCTCGCCTCGCCGAGGGCGCTCTATCCGGAGTTCGTCGACGAGTATTTCGGCGGCAGCGGAGCGGCACTGGGCTGGCTCTACGCCTCGGTGGCGCTGGGGTCGGTCGTCGGCGGGCTCACCTCGGGCTGGATCGGTCACGTCCGCCGCCAGGGCCGGGCCCTCGTCGCGGCGGTGATCTGCTGGGGGCTCGCGGTCGCCGCGGCGGGCATGGCGCGCCAGTTGTGGCTGGTCGTGGCGCTGCTCGCGGTGGCGGGCGCGGCCGACCTGGTGAGCTCGGTCTACCGCAACACGATGTTGCAGACCGTCGCGCCGGACGAGATGCGGGGCCGCATGCAGGGCGCGTTCACCGCGGTCGTCGCGGGCGGGCCGCGGCTGGGCGACCTGCGGGCGGGCGCGCTGGCGACGATCGGGGTCGGATTCTCCTGGGTCAGCGGCGGCATCGTCTGCGCGATCGCGGCGGCGCTGCTCGCCCTGGCCATGCCTACCCTCACTCGCTACACCCGGGCCGAGGCAGCCCGGTAGGGTCGCTCCCATGCAAAGATCGCCGTCAGGAGCACAGTGGACGATCTCGTCCGGAGATCAGCAGGCCGTCGTGGTCGAGGTGGGCGGTGGCCTGCGCGCCTATCGCGCCGGAGACCGAGAGATCCTCGACGGGTACGCCGAGGCTGACCTCTGCCCCGGCGGAGCCGGTCAGGTGCTGGCCCCGTGGCCCAACCGCCTGCGTGACGGCCGCTACACGTTCCAGGGAAACGCCTACCAGCTGCCGCTCTCCGAGCCGGTGAGCCACACGGCGATCCACGGACTCGTCCGCTGGGTGTCGTGGCGCCTCGTCGAGCAGGCCCCCGACGCGGTCACCATCGAGCTCGACCTGCACGCCCAGCCCGGTTACCCCTGGTCGCTGCACCTGACCAACCGCTATGAGATCTCCGCCGAGGGGATCACGGTCACCCACGAGGCGGTCAACCTCGCCGACACCCCGGCCCCGTTCGGGCTGGGCGCGCACCCCTACCTGCTGCCGCCCGGCGGGTCGGTCGACGAGGCGCTGCTCGGCGTACCGGGGCGGACCCGGCTGCTGCTCGACTCGCGCGGTCTGCCGATCGGTGCCGCCAAGATCGCCGACACGGAGTGGGACTACGCCACCCCCAAGCGGATCGGCGACGTGCACCTCGACCTCGCCTTCGGCTGGGTCGTCCCGGACGAGCAGGGTCGCAGCGAGGTGACGCTGTCGGCGCCGTCGGGCGAGACGACCCGGGTCTGGGCCGACGAGAATTTCCGCTGGTGGCAGATCTACTCGGCCGACACCGCGACCGGCGACCGCCGCCGCCGCTCCGTTGCCGCGGAGCCCATGACCTGCCCGCCCGACGCGCTACGGTCAGGACGGGATCTGATCGTGCTGGAGCCGGGCCAGTCCTGGCGCGGCCAGTGGGGCATCGGGAGGTAACGATGGAGTTCGCCGACGTCGTGCGCAAACGCGGGATGGTGCGCACCTACGACCCGGATCGCCCGGTCCCGTCGGAGATCGTCGACAAGCTCCTCGAGCACGCCATCCGAGCGCCGTCGGCGGGGTTCTCCCAGGGCTGGGCCTTCCTCGTCCTCGACACTCCGGAGCAGCGGGAGCGCTTCTGGGCGTCGTCGACCCCGGCCGGCTCCGACGTGTGGTCCACGTGGCTCGTCGGCATGCGTACGGCACCGGTGATCATCGTCCCGCTGTCGAACAAGTCCGCCTACCTCGATCGCTATGCGGAGGACGACAAGGGCTGGACCGATCGCGACGAATCCCGCTGGCCGGTGCCCTACTGGGACATCGACACCGGCATGGCGGCGCTGCTCATGCTGCTCACGGCGGTCGACGAGGGGCTGGGGGCGTGCTTCTTCGGCGTACCCCCGGAGTGCATGGACGACTTCCGCGCTGCCTTCGGCGTCCCCGCGGCCTATACGCCGATCGGCGCCGTGTCGGTGGGTTACCGGGCGCCGGACCGCAAGTCGCCGTCGCTCAAGCGCGGTCGGCGCGGCATCGCGGAGGTCGTGCACCGAGGTGAGTGGCGCGTCACACCTGAATGATCGTTAGGCTTACCGCATGGCTGAGGTATACCGGGGTGGCGAGCGGCTCGCCGAGGTTGTGCGTTCGGGGTTCACCGAGGGGTTCCACACGGGCTCCGTGGTGGTGCTCGGCGCGGACGGCCGCCCCGTCGACGCCGTCGGTGACATCACCGGCCCGATCTTCCCGCGCTCGTCGAGCAAGCCGATGCAGGCCGTCGGCATGCTCCGGGCAGGGTTGAGCCTCGCCGACCCGGCCGATCTGGCCCTGATCGCGGCCAGCCATTACGGCCAGGAGTTCCACATCTCGCGGGTCCGGGCGCTGCTCGCCGGTGCCGGGCTCGACGAGTCCCTGCTGCGCTGCCCGGCCGACCTGCCGCTCGACATCCCGGCGCGGGACGCCGTGCTCGCGGCGGGCGGCCACGCCGAGCGCGTCTACATGAACTGCTCGGGCAAGCACTCCGGGATGCTGCTGACCTGCCGTGCGGCGGGCTGGTCGCCGGAGGGCTACCTCGACCCGGAGCACCCGCTGCAGGAGCGGATCACCGACGCGGTCGCCGAGATCGCGGGGGAGCCGATCGCCGCGACCGGGATCGACGGCTGCGGCGCGCCGGTGCTGGCGTTCTCGCTGACCGCGCTCGCGACGGCTTTCCTGCGGCTCGTCTCGGCCGAAGCCGGTTCGGCGGAGCGCAGCGTGGCGGATGCGATGCGCGCCCACCCCGACCTCGTCTCCGGCACCGGTCAGAGCGACGACCTGCTGATGAGCGGTGTTGCCGGGCTGCTCGCCAAGGGCGGCGCGGAGGGTGTGCACGCGGTGGCGATCCCCGGTGTCGGGGCTGTCGCCCTCAAGATCGACGACGGCCAGATGCGGGCCCGGATGCCCGTCGTCGCGAGCGCGCTGCGCCGCCTCGGCGTGACCGCTCCGGTCCTGGCGAAGCTCGACCGGGTCCCGCTCCTCGGCGGCGGCAACCCCGTCGGCGAGGTCCGCTCCACCTGGTAGCCGCACCCCGAGCCCGGCCCGCCGAGCCGTGCCCGACCGCGCCAACCCCGGTCACGTTTTGCAGCAAAGCGTGGCCATTTCGCGTCGCGAGGCCACGCTTTGCTGCAAAACGTGACCGGGGACGCGGCTCCTCGTGACCTGATCTGTGACCGCTAGCACTTGTTAGCAAAACGCTTGCTGGAGCTAGCAAGCCAGCTTACGATGGGTTGCGTGCAGGACATCGGCGCATTCATCAAGGATCTTCGGGAAAACGCGAAGATCTCGCTGCGCCAGCTCTCGGAGCAGGCCGGCGTGAGCAACCCCTATCTCAGCCAGATCGAGCGCGGGCTGCGCAAGCCCAGCGCCGAGGTGCTGGCCTCGATAGCCCAGGCGCTGCGGGTCTCCACCCCCGCGATGTATCTGCGGGCGGGCCTGCTCGGCACCGACGACACCCAGGGCGTCCTGGCGGCGATCGCCGTCGACCCCGGTCTGACGACAGCGCAGAAGCAGTCCCTCACCCAGATCTACGAGACGTTCCGCCGCGAAAACGATCGCGCGGCGGAAGAATCCACTCAGAGCGAAGCAGCACCTCAGAAGGGGGAGCAGTCGTGAACGCCACCACCACACCGAAGTCCGACACCACCGAGAAGAACGAGTACCCGAGCGCGGTCTACGCCGCGGCAGGCATCGGCGACCTGGCGTACCAGCAGCTCCGCAAGCTCCCTGAGTACGCCGACAAGCTCCGTGCCGAGGCGGAGAAGCTGCGCGAGCGGGCTCCCGAGTTCCGCGCGCAGGCCTCGCAGAAGGCGGAGACCCTGCGGACGCAGGCGGGCGGGCAGTTCAACGCCTTCCGGGCCGACGCGACGGGGGAGACCGGCAAGCTCAAGGCGAAGGCCGCGGAGCTGGGCGCCCAGGCGACCGACAAGGCCGCCGAGCTGACCACCAAGGTCGACATCGAGAAGATCCGCACGACTCTCGTCACCGGCGCGCAGACCGTCACCGAGCGCGCCATGAAGCTCTACGACGACCTCGTCGCCCGCGGCGAGAAGGTCGTCGTGCCGGAGCACGCCGGTGCGACGGCCGAGCCGAAGGTCTCCGACATCGACCCCGAGGCCGCCGCGACAGCCGCGGAGACGACCGTCGTCGAGACCATGGCCGCCGAGGCCGCGCCGGTCGTCGAGGGCACCGTCGAGAAGCCGGTCAAGCCGGCTGCTCCCCGCAAGCCCAAGGGCAACGGGAGCACCACCAAGTAACGAGCATGGATAAACGGCGGCCGGAGCTTTTCGCTACGGCCGCCGTTGTTGCAATACGCTGGGGTCATGTTCTACGAGAATGTCATGTTCGGGATCGACGCGGTCCTGGTCGGCATCATGCTCGCTCTCACCGTGTGGGCGATCATCCACTGCGTCGCCCAGCGTCCTGATGCCTTCACCGCGATCGGCACGCTGCCCAAGGGCGGCTGGCTGGGCCTGCTGATCGTGGGCGTCCCAATCATGATCATCTTTGGTGTCGCGGGCGGCATCAGCGTCATCCCGCTCGGCCTCATCTTCACCGGCTGCACGCTCTTCTATCTCCTGGACGTCCGAGCAGGGATCAAGGAGCTGCTGGAGGGGCGCTGGTGAGTCAGTTCCGCTGGCCGCCGCCGCCGGACGGAGCGCCGCGCTACATGAAGCCGAGGAACGTCTCGCCGCGAGCGGGCCGACCGGTTCCGCCGGCCCTGCCGACCGAGCTGGTGGCGACGCCGCACGGTGCCGACCTCGAACGCATGGTCACCGGGCTCGGCGATCCGGTCACGATCTTCGCCCACGGGCTCGGCCAGGGCATCGCCGAGACCAGGGTCTACGGCAGTGCGGTCGAGGGCCGCCGGGTCTTCTTCCAGTTCCGCGGGCACGGCCGCTCGTCGGCGCCGGACGGTGACTGGACATACGCCGACCTCGCCCGGGACCTGCGGGCCGTCTCGGACCTCTCCGGTGCGACGCGGGCGCTCGGGATGAGCCTCGGTGCCGGTGCGCTCTGCCGCCTGCTCACCGAGTCGCCGCAGCGGTTCGAACGGCTCGTCTTCATCCTGCCCGCCGTGCTCGACGTGCCCCGGTCCGCCGCCGCCCGGGAGCGCTTCCTGGCACTTCTCGACGCCGTGGCGAGCGGCGATGTCGGTGCTGTCGCGACGCAGCTCGTCGCCGAGGTGCCCAAGACCTTCCGCAACGCCGCCACCGGCTGGGCCTATGTCCGCCAGCGGCTCGATTCGCTGATGCGCGACGGGCTCTCCGAGGAGCTCGGCGCGCTCGCCGACCAGGTCGCGATCGACGATCGGGAGGCGCTGCGCCACGTCGACGCACCCGCCCTGATCATCGCGTGCCAGGGCGACGAGCTGCACCCCGTCTCGATCGCCGAGGAGCTCGCCGAGGTGCTGCCCTCGGCGGAGCTGCACGTCTACTCCCGGCCGACGATCCTGTGGACCGAGCGGGCCGACCTACGCGAGCGCATCTCGGCGTTTCTCAATCAGTAGTCTTTCGCCATGGGCATCAGCAGCCATGGGCGTACCGACCGCTTGGATCTTCTCGACCCCACCCTGCGCGAGTGGGAGTGCGTGGTCGTCGCCGCGGACCCGGAGACCGGGATCGTGCTGGACCGGTCGGCGTTCTACCCCGGTGGCGGCGGTCAGCCGCCGGACCACGGCGTGCTGCTCTGGCAGGGCGTGCAGACCCGGATCGAGGGCACCCGCAAGGGCGACGACCTCTACCTGATCCCGGCCGAGGGTGACCCGCTGCCGCCCGTCGGCACGGCGGTCGTCGGGGCGATCGCCGACGAGCGCCGCACGCTGCTCATGCGCACCCACTCCGGCCTGCACGTCCTCTGCGGCGTCGTTTTCCGCGACTTCGGCGCGCTCGTCACCGGCGGCAACATGGAGCCCGGCGAGGCGCGGATGGACTTCAACCTGCCCGAGGTGCCCGAGGGGTTCAAGGCGCGGCTGGAGGAGCTGGTCAACGCGGAGGTCGCCGCCGATCGCAGCGTCACCACCAAGGTGCTGCCGCGCGATGAGGCGCTCGCGCTGCCCGACATCATCCGCACTCAGTCCAACCTCATCCCGCCCGACGAGCAGGAGGTCCGGATCGTCGACATCGTCGGCCTGGACACCCAGGCCGACGGCGGGACGCACGTCGCGTCCACCGCGCAGATCGGCCGGCTCCAGGTCGTCAAGGTCGAGAGCAAAGGCAAGGCCAATCGACGGGTACGCGTGAAGCTGGCCTGACTGGGGTAGCTTCACGCCGTGAAGGCAACAGTCTCGTCGTTCTTCAGCGGCGTCGGTCTCCTGTTCCGCGGTATCGGCATGTACGCGCGCAGCCCCCGACTGCTGCTGCTCGGCCTGATCCCGGCGGTGATCGCGATGCTCGTCTTCGCCGCCGCCCTCGGCACGATGATCTACTTCCTGGACGACCTGTCGGTGCTGGTCACCTGGTACGCCGACGACTGGTCGACCACCGCCCGCCAGGCGATGCGGCTCACCGCCGGTGTCGGGCTCGTCGGCGTCGGCCTGCTGATCTGGATCCTGACCTTCACCGCGGTGACCCTGTTGATCGGGGACCCGTTCTACGAGGCGATCTCGGAGAAGGTCGAGGACGGTTTCGGCGGGGTTCCCGACGCGGTCGACCTGCCGTGGTGGCGCAGCATGTTCCGCTCGCTCAAGGACGCGCTGCGGATGTTGGCGATCTCGCTGCTGATCGGCGTGCCGCTCTTCGCCGCCGGGTTCATCCCGGTGGTGGGGCAGACGGTCGTACCGGTGCTCGGGGCGCTGGTGGGTGGCTGGTTCCTCGCGGTCGAGCTGGTCGGGGTGGCGTTCAACCGGCGCGGGCTGCGGTTGAAGGATCGGCGGCGGGCGCTGGCCGGGCACCGGGCGCTGGCGGTCGGGTTCGGCGCCGGGGTGTTCGTGTGCTTCCTCATCCCGCTGGGCGCGGTCTTGATCATGCCTGCGGCAGTGGCCGGCGGGACGCTGCTGGCGCGTCGATCCCTGTCCCTGCCCATCGAGCGCCCCACCCCCTGAGCGCGTCGCGGACCAAGATCATGCGCGGGTCCGCACGTCATGATCGCGTTGTTTCCCGGAAGTAAGCCCCTTCCGCGCATGCAATGGGGACTAAATCCTGGAAACAACGCGATCACGCTGCCTACGTGAGAGGGCGGTGGAGCTTGTCGTCGGCCTCGACGACCGGCATGCCGGTCGCGATCAGCAGGTTGAGCACCGCCGCGTCGGCGTCGGACGCCACAGCCGCAGCGGCCATGCCCGGGCGCTCCTGCCGGACCACGTCGATCCAGCGGGACGCCGAGATCAGCAGCGGCCGAGCGGTGCTGAGACGGCCGCCCCGGTTGATCTCGTCACGGAGTACGCCGATCCCGTCCGCGAGCGCGTCGAGCATCTGCGGCAGCGCCACCGGCACCCGCTCACGTCCCCGCAGCACTCCCCACCAGGAGTGGCGTGCCATGACCCGGATGTTGCGCACGGCGTAGCCGATCTCCCGAGCGGTCGTCGTGTGGACCGCGAGGTCCTGTCCCGTCGTCCAGAGCGTGATGATCGCGGACCGGCGTACCTGCATCAGCACCTCGTCGAGGCGGTTGAGGTCCTGCTCGGTCTCGACCAGGTCGTAGACGGCGGCTGCCGCCGCCGTGGTGTCGTTGTCGCGCAGCGCACCGGCGACGGCGCGGACGTTGGTGGCGACCCGGGTGAGCAGCGGGTCGAGGCTCTCGCCGACGAGTCCGACGGCGTTTCGGGGTGTCGTGGCGAAGGCGATGACGAAGGCCGTGATCACGCCGATCGCGATGTCGGCCGCGACCCAGCCGACCGAGCGGTAGCCGATCAGAACGGCGGTGAGCGTGAGGCCGATCGCGATACCCAGGATCATCCAGGCGATGTGCCGGTGCCGTTTGGCGCAGACGAGTTCGAGGGTGGCGACGGCGAAGAGCGGTGCTCCGATCGGCCGGTCGTGGCCGATCAGGCTGGCCAGGACGACCGAGATGACGATCGCGAGACCGACCTGGAAGATGATGGGGCGGCTGATGCGCCAGGCCCGCTTGACGACCGCCTGGCCACTCCGGTTGACGCCGCGTCGCATCGTGGGAGCCGGCCGTGCCTTGCGAACCCCGATGGGGTTGGTGGTCAGGACTGCCATGCAGTTCAGTCTTCTGGTTACCTGCGAGGAAACATAGCAGTTCACCTTCAAATGTGGCGCAGCGCTCAATTGCGATAATTCGGACATCACCTCACAGGTGATTCTCAGCGCATCTGGGGATGATGGAGCGGCGACCACCGGTTCCCATCTGTGTCAGCGAAGTTCGATTGGAGTGATCGTGCACAGCCACCACAACGGGCTCAAGACGGCCGCCCTGCTCGGCCTGCTCACCGCGATGATCCTCGCGGTGGGTTACTGGCTCGGGGGCAGCACCGGCCTGATGATCGCCGTCGTCATCTCCCTCGTGATGAACGGTGTCAGCTACTTCTTCTCCGACAAGCTCGCCCTGCGCTCGATGGGCGCCCAGCCCGTCACGGAGCAGCAGTTCCCCGCGCTCTACCAGATGGTTCGTGAGCTCTCCCAGCAGGCGGGCAAGCCGATGCCCCGCCTCTACATGAGCCCGACCTCGCAGCCCAACGCCTTCGCCACCGGCCGCAACCCCGAGAACGCGGCGGTCTGCGTCACGGAGGGCATCACCCAGATCCTCGACTACAACGAGCTGCGCGGCGTGATCGGCCATGAGCTGTCGCACGTCTACAACCGCGACATCCTCATCTCCAGCGTCGCCGGCGCGCTCGCCGGCATCATCACCATGCTGGCCCAGCTCGCCTGGTTCCTCCCCTTCGGCAGCAGCGACGACGATGACGGCCCCAACCCGGCGGTCTTCATCGCGATGCTGATCCTCGGCCCGCTGGCGGCGTCGATCATCCAGCTCGCGATCAGCCGCAGCCGTGAGTACCAGGCCGACGCCTCGGGCGCCGCGCTCACCAACGACCCCCTGTCGCTGGCGAACGCGTTGAAGAAGATCCACTACGGCGCCCAGCGGCTGCCGCTCCCCGCGGACGGCCAGCTCACCAGCACGGCGCACCTGATGATCGCCAACCCGTTCAGCGGCGGCGGCATCGCGAAGCTCTTCTCGACCCACCCGCCGATGGAGGACCGGGTCCGTCGCCTCGAACTGATGGCGGCCAACTCCGGACCCATCCAGTACCTGCGCTGACCTCGGCGAACGAGGGCTGTCGGGCTGGCGAGAATGTTGTAATCTCGCTGGTCATGCAGCCCTCGCAGCGTATCCACCTCTCGATCGGTCTCCCCTTGGGGATGAAGGTTTTGTCGTCGGTGATCGCTCTCGTCTTCGTCGGCATGAGCGTCTTCTTCGTGATCTTCGCCTTCGGGTTCACCGACGCCCTCACGACGCCGCTCGACACGGGCGAGCCGGACCTCATCGGCTTCCCCGGCGCGGCGGACCCGATCGGTCCCGACGTGGGCGCCGTCGACTCCGCTGGGTCGCTCGCAGCGGGGGTCTTCAAGATGATCGGACTCTGCGGGGTCCCGTTTGCGCTGGTCGGGTGCTATTTGCTGCTGCGGATCTGGCGCGAGGCGGCCTGGCTGGACGGCACGGTGCTCACCCGGCGTGGAGCCTTCCTCAGCCGAGCGGTGGACCTTTCGACCGCCGAGATCGCGATGGGCGGCATCAACTACTCCCAGCACCACGATCACGGGACTCACCATCAGCGGTCGACGGTGCGCGTACCCGCGCTGGTCGCGACCGACCAGCGCTCCGGGCGGATCACCAAGCTTCCGCTGCGCGGCCAGGGCCTCGATCTGCTCCCGAGCGGTCAGCTCGCCGCGCTCGCCGACGCGCTCGACCAGAACAGGTCGGCCGCCGTGGAGCGCGCGCGGGCCATCGGTGCCCACCTCCGCTCGCTCGCCGCGGATCCCCTCGCCTATTAGGTGGGTACGCGGTGAGTTGCCACACCCCCGGGGCCTTTCAGTAGGTGCCCCGGGGTGCTGTTGTTATGATCACAAGGTCGTTCGCTCCTTACATAGGAAGGGGCGATTTTTCTATGCCCGGGAGGTGGCACATGACAGCGTTCAAGCAGTATGTAGGAGTTTGGCGAATCCCTGGAGCGCGCATGCTGCTGCTCATGGGCATGTTCGCCCGGCTCGGCATCGGCATGACGACCCTCGCCCTGCTGCTGCTCGTGCAGCACAAGACGGGCGCCTACGCACCGGCGGCCGTCGCGGCGGGTATCTACGCCCTCGCCGGGGCGACCTTCTCGCCCATCGCCGGGCGCATCGCCGACCGGATCGGCCCCGCGCCGGTCCTGGCGACCCTCGCCGTGGCGCACCCGATCGCGCTCGTCGGCCTCCTCCTCGCAAGCCGGGGCGGTGGCGACGCGCTCGCCCTCATCTACGTGATGAGTGCCCTCGCCGGAGCCACCTACCCGCCGCTGACCGCCGCGATCCGGGGAGTCTGGAGCACGCTCACCGAGCCCGCCACCGGACGCTCAGCGCTGCGTCAGACCGCGCTCGCCGCCGAGACCTCGATCTTCGAGATCGTGTTCGTACTCGGGCCGCTGCTCGTCGCCGGTGCCATCGCGCTCGCCACACCGGCCTTCGCGATCGGCGTCGCCGCCGTCGTCACGCTCATCGGCACCCTGACCGTCGCGCTCGGCAAGGCGATGCGGCAGGTCAAGCCACACGAGCGGCAGCACCGGGCGACCGGGCTCGGTCCGCTGCGCACGCCGGGCTTCCCCGCACTGCTGCTCTGCGTGGCGGGACTCGGCACGGCGTTCGGTGCGATCGGTGTCGCCGTCCCCGCGTACGCCACCGCGCACGTCGTCGAGAGCCCCGAAACGGTCGGTGCCGTCCTGCTCGCGGTGTGGAGCATCGGCAGCGCCGTCGGCGGGCTCTGGTTCGGGACCCGTCGGCCCGCCAAGGCGCCGTCACGGCAGTTCGCGCTGCTGCTGGCGGGAGTCGCGGGCAGTCTCGGCGTACTCGCCATCATGCCTGGACCGGCGGCGCTGGGTGTGGCGCTCGTCCTCGGCGGTGCCACGATCGCACCGGCGTTGACCGTGGAGAACTCGCTGGTCGGCCTCATCGCGCCCGGCGCGATGCTGAACGAGGCATACACCTGGGTCGTCACCACCGGCGTCTCGGCGAGCGCCGTCGGCGGTGCGGTGAGCGGGCTGATCGTCGACCGCCCCGGCGGGGTCCCGTTCGCGTTCCTCTTCGCCGGCCTGGCGGTGGGCACGGCCGCCGTCGTCGCCGCCCTGCCCACCGGATCGATCGCCCGGGCGGTGGCGGTCTCCCGCGCGTGACGGGCACTTCGGGGAGGCGGGCTGCCTCCCCGAAGAGGGCACCCTCGGTAGGGTGAGCGCGTGGCCGAGTCTCCGGTGGCGCGCGAACTGCGCGCCGACTGCGCGAACTGTTTCGGACTGTGCTGTGTCGCCCCCGCCTTCGCGGCCTCGGCCGATTTCGCCATCGACAAGCCGGCCGGGCACGCCTGCCCCAACCTGCGGACCGACTTCCGCTGCGGCATCCACACCAGCCTGCGAGAGAAGGGCTTCCCCGGCTGCACGGTCTTCGACTGCTTCGGTGCCGGGCAGCAGATCTCCCAGATCACCTTCGGCGGGCGGGACTGGCGGCGATCGCCTGAGCTCGCCAAGCCCATGTTCGACGTGTTCCCGGTGATGCGGCAGCTCCACGAACTGCTCTACTACCTGACCGAGGCGCTGGGGCTGGTGTCGGTGGACCCGCTCCGTGGGGAACTCGCTGCGCTGATCGCCGTGACCTCGGGGTTCGCGGAGGGCTCGCCCGAGGAGGTGCTCGCCGTCGACCTGCCGCGGCACCGGGGCGAGGTGAACGATCTCCTGCTGCGGGTCAGCTCGCTGGTCCGGGCCGGCGCGCCGGGTAAGCGGCTCGAGCGGCGTGGTGCCGATCTGATCGGGGCGAAGCTTCGGGGAGCCGACCTGCGCGGGGCTAATCTGCGGGGCGCCTATCTGATCGGGGCTGATCTGCGCGGGGCCGACCTGAGGATGGCGGATCTGATCGGGGCCGACTGCCGGGGTGCGGAGCTTGGTGGGGCTGATCTGAGCAGCAGCATCTTCCTGATCCAGTCGCAGCTCGACTCCGCCCGGGGCGATGCGGCGACGAAGCTGCCACCGTCGCTCACCAGGCCGGCCCACTGGGGTGCGTCGGCTGCTCGGCCTGTGGCCAAGGGGCGGTCGCGAGCTCGGCGTTGACGCTGGTGCTTCCTGCCTGCCGCGTGATCGCGCTGCTTTCCGGCTTCCGCCGCGTGATCGTGCTGCTTCCCGGAAACAGCCCCTTCCCAGCGCGGGGGTAGGCCGTAGTTCCGGGAAACAGCGCGATCATGCTCGGGCATGCAACGGCCCGGTCAGCGTTTCCGCTGGTCCGGGCCGTGTTCTTGCTGGTGGTGGCGGGTAGAGGATTCGAACCTCTGAAGCTTTCGCGACGGATTTACAGTCCGCTCCCATTGGCCGCTCGGGCAACCCGCCAAGAACCTCAGCAAGGATAACGGCACACATCCCCATCCGCGCAACCGGGTTGGCCACAGATCACGTCGGGCGCGTCGGGTGGCCGTGACGCGGCTTCGCGCGCGGAGGGTTAGGCTGCATAACCGGCACATATCTCCGTGGATACGAGGAGTGAAGAAGATGGCGGCCAACCCGTCGTTCGACATCGTCAGCAAGGTTGATCGGCAGGAGGTCGACAACGCCCTTCGCCAGACCGAGAAGGACCTGACCACCCGGTTCGACTTCCGGGGCACGTCGGCCGCGATCGAGTGGTCCGGCGAGGAGGCGCTGTTCATCACGGCGGAGACCGAGGACCGGGTCAAGGCGGCCCTCGACGTCTTCAAGGAGAAATTGGTCAAGCGGAACATCTCGCTCAAGTCACTTGAACCGGGCGAGCCGCGGACCTCGGGCAAGGGCTACCGGATCGATTGCAAGATCATTCAAGGCATTGATCAGGAGAAGGCCAAGGCGATCAGCAAGAAGATCCGTGACGAGGGCCCCAAGGGCGTTCAGGCGCAGATTCAAGGAGATCAGCTGCGGGTGTCCGCCAAGAAGAAGGACGATCTTCAGGACACCATGACGCTCTTGAAGTCGGAAGACTTCGGGCTAGCCTTGCAGTTCACCAATTATCGATAGATTCCTGCAAAGTCACCACTTTAGGGTTGCCCAACTAGCTGACCTAATGGGTCGACAAAAACCCACCGAAGGTCCATAATTCCCGGTGAGCGTGGCGTGGCACGGCTGCGGACTTTCGCTGTCGGCTACAACTGTGGCAGGATGCCCCCAGCCCTCATTGCAACCTGAGGCAGAGCTGATTCAGGAGCCGCAGATGCGTAAAGAAAGATTGCGTCGCCGACTCGCGGCAGGCGCCATGGCTGTTTCATTCGGCGCTGCTCTCTTTGGTGGAATCGCCGTTTTGCACACTGATGAGGTGGACTGGGCGGGTCCCGGTGCCGACTCGGCTACAGTTACGGAAACCACCGCCAGTGTGCAACTGTCGACTGGTCGGGAAGAATCGCTCATCGAGACTGATTGGGCCTGATCGCCCGGGGCTGATCGTGGTGGTCGGCCCGTGAAAGGTGTCCCATGGCGCGAGCGGTGCGACTGGTGCGACGTCGCACTGAGCTGGCTTGGCTAATCACGGGCCAACTCACCCTGATAGCAGCCTCGCTCGCGGCCATCCTCAGCATCCGTTCCCACGAGCCCATCGGCAAGTGGGGCTGGGCTCTCGTCTTCTTCGCCGTCTGTGTCGCTGCCGACACGGTGACGCTGAGCTTCGAGGTCAGACGCGACACCGTGCTGATGTCGCTCTCCGAGATACCGCTGCTGCTGGGTCTCTTCGTCCTGCCACCGATCACGCTGTTGCTGGTCCGGGTGGCGGCCTCCGTCGTCACCCAGATGCGCCGCAAGGTCGCGCCGGTCAAGGGCGTCTTCAACATCGCCAAGAGCGCGGCGAGCACGACCTGCGCCTGCCTGGTCGTCAGCGCGTTGGGGCCCTTGAAGCTCGAGGATCCGCGCAGCTGGCTGGTCCTCGCCGCCGCGGTCTTCACGAGCGCCGCGATCAACGTGGCCGCGGTCGTCGCCGTCATCGCCGTCGTCCAGGGACGGATGACCTCGCAGGAGATCGCCGCCACGGCCATCCCCTCGGTCATCGCCACCCTGATCAACATCACGGTCGGCCTGGTCATCCTGATCGTGCTCCAGCAGAGCGGCTGGGCGGTCCTGCTGCTCGGCTTCGTCGTCGCGGTGTTCGCGCTCGCCTACCGGTCCTACGCGCAGTTCCTGCGGCAGCACCGCACGCTGAGCGAGATCTATGACATCACCCGGGCGATCGCCGACACCCCGCACGACGGGACCCTCACCGATGTCCTGCTGAGCCGCGTGCGCACGGTTCTCGCGGCGGAGACGGCGACGCTGTGGCTGCCGGCGCAGGGCCGGTTCCCGGACGTGCTGCTCACGGCCCGCGTCGACGCGTTGGGCCTGCTCGACGTGGTCGCCACACCCGACTCGATCCGCAAGGCCGCCATCGAGAGCGGCGAGACGATCGCGATCGGCGCCAAGCTCGGCGAGGACGACCGGCTGGCCCAGCTGCGGGAGTCCGGGGTCAAGGACCTGATCGTGGTCCCGCTCAAGGCAGGCTCGGCGGTGATCGGCTGCCTGGAGGTCTCCAGCCGGATGGGTGAGTTCACCGGGTTCGGACCGGGCGACGTGCGGCTGCTCGAGGCGGTCGCCGCCCACGCCGCGGTCGCGGTCGAGAATTCGCGGCTCGTCGAGCGGTTGCGCTTCGACGCCTACCACGATGCGTTGACTTCGCTGCCCAACCGGCGCCGGCTCACCGCCGCGCTGGAGGAGTCGGTCAAGGTCCGCGCACCCGGCGAGGTGGTCGCGGTGCTGCTCTTCGATGTCGACTCGCTTCGCGACGTCAACGACTCGCTGGGATATGCGGCCGGTGACCGGCTGCTGGCCGAGGTGGCGAGCCGACTGCGGGGTTCTGCGCCCTCCGCCGCGCTGGTGGGCCGCTCCGGTGGTGACGAGTTCGTCGTCACGATGCGGGTCGCCAACGCCGAGGCCGCGATGGCGCTCGCCACGACCCTGCGCCGCCAGCTGCAGAAACCGCTCACCTTCGGCACCCTCACGCTCGACGTCGACACCGCGGTCGGCATCGTGGTCCACCCCGACCACGGCACGGAGCCCGCGACGCTGCTGCAGCGCGCCGAGCTCGCGACCTATGCGGCCAAGTCCAGCGCGTCAGGCGTGCAGCTCTTCAGCCTCGGCATGGAATCCCGGTCGGTACGCAGACTAGGCCTCGCCGGTGACCTCCGCCGCGCCCTGGACAACAACGATCTCGAGGTCTACTTCCAGCCCAAGGTCGACCTGCGTGACCGGCATCTCGTCGGCGTGGAGTGCCTGGCCCGCTGGGAGCACCCGACGCACGGCTCGGTGGCCCCGGAGGACTTCGTCGCCGTCGCGGAGCACACCGGTCAGCTCGGCCGCCTGACGGAGGCTGTGCTCGCCGCGGGCCTCATGCGTGCTCGGCAGTGGGTCGACGCGGGCCGGCCGCTGGGCGTGGCCGTCAACCTCTCCCCGCGCACCCTGGTGGATCCGGACTTCCCGCTGCGGGTGGAGGAGCTCCTCCAGGAGCACGGCGTCTCGCCGGACCGGCTGACGCTGGAGATCACCGAGGACGGCTTCGTCGGCGAGGAGGACCGGCCGCTGCCCACGCTGCGCCGCCTCTACGAGATGGGCGTGCGGCTCTCCGTGGACGACTTCGGCACGGGCTACTCGTCGCTGTCCTATCTGCGGCGGCTGCCGGTGCACGAGGTGAAGGTCGACCGGACCTTCGTGCAGGGGATGGCGACCGACGCGGGCGATTTCGCGATCGTGCGGGCCGTGGTCGACATCTCCCGGCACTTCGGGCTCGCCGTCGTGGCCGAGGGCGTGGAGAGCGAGCTCACCCTCGACCTGCTCGCCGACATCGGGTGCGACATCGGTCAGGGGTTCCTCTTCAGCCGCCCGCTGCCCTATGAGCGGCTGGAGGCGTGGCTCGGTGCGCGTACCGACGCGGAGCCGAGCCCGACCGGGGAATTGCGCAGGTTGCGCGCGGTCGGCTGACCCACTCGGGCCGGGACGACGCGCGGGCATATCCGGATTTCGCACGGCCCGGGTGAACGTGTACTCTTACCGAGGCGCGCAGCGCGAAAGCGAAGCGCACGCCCCCTTAGCTCAGTCGGCAGAGCGTCTCCATGGTAAGGAGAAGGTCTACGGTTCGATTCCGTAAGGGGGCTCCGACGGGGCTCGCGAGAGCCCGCCGAAGCGGTGTAGCTCAGATGGCAGAGCAAGCGGCTCATAATCGCTGTGTCGCCGGTTCAATTCCGGCCACCGCTACCAAGACACTGTGAGATTCGCATCGCGATCGAGCAGCGTTTTTGCGTTTGCGTGTCGCCGTCATTAGGCTGGTGCGCTGAACTGGTAAGCACTGCGACCGCAGTGGTGAGCATGCGAGGAAGGCACTCCGGTGGCTAAGGCGACTGACGTACGTCCGAAGATCACGATGGCGTGTGTGGAGTGCAAGGAGCGCAACTACATCACGCGTAAGAACCGCCGTAACGACCCGGACCGCATCGAGCTGAAGAAGTTCTGCCCGCGTTGCGGCAAGCACCAGGCGCACCGCGAGACCCGGTAGTCCCGGTCCAGCTCTGATCAAAAAGCGGTCACCCACCAGGGTGACCGCTTTTTGGCGTTCCCGCACCAGGTAAGTTCTCGCCATGCCGTTGGACCAGTCGTTTGTCGGCCGGGTTTACCCGCCGCACCCCGCTTATCAGGTCGGCCGCGAGAAGATCCGGGAGTTCGCGGACGCGATCGGCGCCTCCGATCCGATCCATCACGACGTCGAGGCAGCCAAGGCCCTGGGATATCCGGACGTCGTGGCGCCGGCCACGTTCCTGACGATCATCGCGACGGCGGCGAACCGCCAGATCGTGGTCGACCCGGGCCTGGGCGTCGACTACAGCCGGGTGGTTCACGGGGACCAGCGCTTCACCTATGTGCGCCCGGTGGTCGCGGGGGACGAACTGGTCGTGCACGCCTCGATCGAGGACATCCTGTCCCGTGGCGGCCATGACTTCCTGACCAGCCGGTTCGACATCGTGACCACGGCCGGAGAGCCGGTGGGCAGCGTCTGGACCAAGCTCGTCATCCGCGGTGAGTCGCACGAGGAAGGGGCGGTCTGATGTTCGAGGTGGGCCAGAAGCTACCGGTTCAGGTCTTCCAGGTGACCCGGGCGGATCTCATTCGCTACGCGGGTGCCTCCGGGGACTTCAACCCCATTCACTGGAGCCAGCGGACCGCTGAGGGCGTCGGGCTGCCCGGTGTCATCGCGCACGGGATGCTGACGATGGCGCTCGCCGGGCGGGCTGTGGCGGCTTGGGCGGGCAGGTCGGATTCGCTGGTCGATTTCGGCGTCCGATTCACCCGTCCGGTGCCGGTTCCGGACACCGAGGAGGGCACCGCGGTCGAGTTCACCGCCGTCGTCAAGCAGGTTGCCGACGGGGTGGCGAAGCTTGATCTGACCGCCACGTGCCAGGGTGAAAAGATCTTGGCTCAGGCGAAGGCGGCCGTCCGGATATAGAAAGCGGCTACCGGGTTGGACGCGGCGGCTAGCTACCCGTACACTGGTCCGCCGTGGGGTGAGTGACCCGTTCGAGCTGCTGAAGCGGCTTGAATGGTGACCTTCCCGCACAGGGGTGTGGCGCAATTGGTAGCGCAGCGGTCTCCAAAACCGCAGGTTGCAGGTTCGAGTCCTGTCGCCCCTGCGGCTTCGGCCTTCCGACTCGGGTGGTTTCGGCTGTCCCTGTCGGACGGCCGGGCAGCGTGACAGAGTGGTAGCAGAAAGGTGCGCCTCACGGGCGCACCGAGAGCAACGCTCACACCCCCCGCGATATGGAAGTAGGGCGAAGTGGCCGAGAGCAATCGACGCGGTGAGGACGCCGCGGAGGAGCACGTTGACGACGTGTTCGACGACGCTATCGACGATGACGCCTCCGATGCCGAGGACGACGCGCCGGCAGGACGGTCCCGCAGCGCCGCAGCAACCAAGGCGCGGCCGAAGGCCGAGGAGAAGAAGAGCGCATCGCGCTCTGACGGCAACGTCATCACTCGCTTCTTCGCCTGGATCGGCGGCATCCCTGGCCGCATCTGGCGCTTCCTCCTCGAGGTCGTCAGCGAGCTGCGTAAGGTCATCTGGCCGACGCGCAAGGACCTGCTGACCTACACCGCGGTGGTGGTGGTGTTCGTGACGATCATGTTGACGGTCGTCGGCACCATCGACGTCGCATTTGCCAAGGTCGTGCTGTTCGTCTTCGGCAACAGCTGACATATTCGACGGAAGTGAGCGAGCGTGCCTGAGTACGACGAGACCGCCCAGATCGACGAGACCGGCGAGGCCACCACTGCCACGTCGTCCGTCGCAGTGGTGGACGACGAGGACGCTCCGTTTGACCCGGTCGCCGAGCTGCGGCAGAAGCTGCGCTTCGCGCCGGGCGACTGGTATGTCGTCCACTCTTACGCGGGCTACGAAAACAAGGTCAAGACCAACCTCGAGACCCGGATCACGAGCCTCGACATGGAGGAGTTCATCTTCCAGGTCGAGGTGCCGACCCGCGAAGAGGTCGAGATCAAGAACGGCAAGCGCCAGCAGGTCACGAACAAGGTCTTCCCGGGCTACATCCTGGTTCGGATGGACCTGACGCCGGAGTCCTACTCGTGTGTGCGCAACACCCCCGGTGTGACCGGGTTCGTGGGCGCCACCGATCGGGCCGACCGCCCCGCGCCGCTCAGCCTCGACGAGGTGCTCAAGTGGCTCGCCCCGGCGGTCTCCACCGACGCCGGCAAGAAGTCCAAGCCCGAGATCAAGGTGCTCGACTTCGAGGTCGGCGACTCGGTGACGGTGACCGACGGCGCCTTCGCGTCGCTACAGGCCACGATCAACGAGATCAACGCCGACCAGCAGAAGCTCAAGGTCCTGGTCTCGATCTTCGGTCGTGAGACGCCGGTCGAGCTCAACTTCAACCAGGTCTCCAAGATCTGAGTTACCCATCACGTACGGCCGGGCCTCCTCGATGAATGGGGAGGCTTTGCCGTGCGGTAGGGTGGAACGTCCGGCCTCTGCCGAGTGCTGACCGTGCATGCGGTTGTCTAGGCCGGTCATCGGTGCAAACACCAAGAGTCCCAGGAAGAGACATGCCTCCGAAGAAGAAGAAACTCGTCAAGACGTTCACGCTTCAGCTGAAGGCCGGCCAGGCCACCCCGGCTCCGCCCGTGGGTCCCGCGCTCGGTCAGCACGGCGTCAACATCATGGAGTTCTGCAAGGCGTACAACGCCCAGACCGAAGCCCAGCGTGGCGACATCGTCCCCGCGCAGATCAGCGTCTACGAGGACCGCACCTTCAGCTTCGTGCTGAAGACGCCGCCCGCGTCGCGTCTGCTGATCAAGGCGGCGGGTGTGCCCAAGGGCTCCGGCGTCCCGCAGAAGGACAAGGTCGGCAAGGTCACCCGCGCCCAGGTCCGTGACATCGCTGAGAAGAAGATGTCCGACCTGAACGCCAACGACCTGGACCAGGCCGAGAAGATCATCGCGGGCACCGCCCGCTCGATGGGCATCACCATCACCGACTGATCTCCTCGCCTGAGGAAATCGCCCGACCAGAGATACGTGGGAGAACCGCGGACCGCGGTTCGACACCGACCACAGGAGTTTGAGAAAGATGTCGCTAAGCAAGGCTTACAAGGCGAGTGCGGCCAAGATCGACCGCAACTCCCTCTACGTTCCCGCCGAGGCCATCAAGCTGGCCAAGGAGACCACCACCACCAAGTTCGACGCCACGGTCGAGGTCGCGATGCGCCTCGGTGTCGACCCGCGTAAGGCGGACCAGATGGTGCGTGGCGTGGTCAACCTGCCCCACGGTACGGGTAAGACCGCTCGGGTCATCGTCTTCGCAGCCGGCGAGAAGGCCGCGGAGGCGCAGGCCGCCGGCGCGGACGTCGTCGGCACCGACGAGCTCGTCGCCCGGATTCAGGAGGGCTGG
This sequence comes from Allocatelliglobosispora scoriae, assembly GCF_014204945.1. Classification (NCBI taxonomy): domain Bacteria; kingdom Bacillati; phylum Actinomycetota; class Actinomycetes; order Micromonosporales; family Micromonosporaceae; genus Allocatelliglobosispora; species Allocatelliglobosispora scoriae. Next base: position 3,053,497 of record NZ_JACHMN010000002.1, on the reverse strand, counting down.
CTGGAGTTCGACGCCGCCATCGCGACGCCGGACCAGATGGCCAAGATCGGCCGGATCGCGCGGATCCTGGGCCCGCGCGGTCTCATGCCGAACCCCAAGACCGGCACCGTCACCATGGACGTGACGAAGGCCGTGACCGAGATCAAGGGCGGCAAGATCACCTTCCGGGTGGACAAGCACTCCAACCTGCACCTGATCATCGGCAAGGCGTCGTTCAGCACCGAGCAGCTCATCGACAACTACGCCGCCGTCCTCGACGAGGTCCTGCGCTCCAAGCCGTCCGCGGCCAAGGGCAAGTACCTCAAGAAGGTCACCGTCGCCACGACGATGGGCCCGGGCATCCCGGTCGACCCCAACGTGACGCGCAACTTCCACGAGGTTCCCGCGGAGGCGTAAGCCATACGCAAGCTGTGCAGGGGTTGCCCACGTGATGTGGGCAACCCCTTCCTCGTTTCCGGCCCGCCCGATTTGGTGTTTCCGGTCGGGCCTGCGTATCGTTTGCTGAAGTTTCACCCATAGACCGCTGGTCACCGCGCTCCGGCGCGGTCGAAGGCCCCGCCAACGAGCGGGCGGCCCGCGCAGGATGAACGGTCAGCCACCGGCGCTTCAGTGCGCCGAAGCCCCGTGCGCCCTGCGCCGGGGCGTTTCTCGTTTGCGGGTCCGGGACGATCAGCTCGGAGCATCGAGAGAGGAGGGACATGGCGGACAAGCCGATTCGGTCGGACAAGGCCACTGCCGTTGCGGAGCTCACCGAGAATTTCCGTAACGCGCCGGCCACCCTGCTGACCGAATACCGTGGCCTCACCGTGAAGCAGCTCACCGAGCTGCGGCGCACCCTGGGCAAGACGACCTACACGGTCGCGAAGAACACCCTTGCCAAGCGTGCAGCCACCGACGCGGGCATCGAGGGCCTGGACAAGCTGTTCACCGGTCCTACCGCGCTCGCCTTTGTTTCCGGCGACCCGGTCGAGGCGGCGAAGAGCCTGCGCGAGTTCGCGAAGGCCAACCCGCTCCTCGTCATCAAGGGCGGCGTTTTCGAGGGCAAGGCGATCACCGCGGCGGAAGTTGCGAAGATCGCTGATCTTGAGTCCCGTGATGTGCTGCTGGCCAAGCTGGCCGGCGCGATGAAGGCCAACCTGAGCAAGGCTGCCGCCCTGTTCCAGGCGCCGCTGTCGCAGGCCGTTCGTACGGTCGCCGCACTGCAGGACAAGCGCGAGAAGGAGGACGCCGCAGCCTGACGCTGCGTCGTTCACGATCATTTTTCAGTAGCTGGAAAGGACGCCTAACATGGCGAAGCTGAGCAACGAGGCCCTCCTCGACGCTTTCAAGGAAATGACCCTCATCGAGCTCTCTGAGTTCGTCAAGGAGTTCGAGACCACCTTCGACGTCAAGGCCGCCGCGCCGGTCGCCGTCGCCGCCTCCGGTGGTGGCGGTGGCGCTGCCGCCGCCGACCAGCCCGAGGAGCAGGACGAGTTCGACGTCGTCCTCGAGTCGGACGGTGGCAAGAAGATCCAGGTCATCAAGGTCGTGCGTGAGCTCACCGGCCTGGGCCTGAAGGAGGCCAAGGACGTGGTCGAGGCCGCGCCGAAGGCGATCCTGGAGAAGGTCAACAAGGAGACGGCTGACAAGGCCAAGGCCAAGCTCGAGGCCGAGGGCGCTTCCGTCAAGCTCAAGTAATTCTGCTCGTCTGAGCGGCCGATCGTCCTTGCGGATGGTCGGCCGCTTTGCTGTGTGCGCGTGTGCGTGGGCTCTTGGGGCGGGGATCGACCCGCTCTGGGCGGTCAGGCTTGATCCCGGCGCGGGTCGATCCCCGCCCCAAGAGCCGGGTGGGTCACCGGGTCGGGTTTGTTTCGCCCGACGGTGGCCCGTTTTCGTTGAGTCGACCTGATGGGGGTTATCGGGTGCCGGCGCATGCGGCGGCGCCAGGGCTGCCGGTCCTAGGCGACGAAGCCTTTCTTGGTGAGGAAGGCCAGTAAGTAGGTGGATTGGAGGGCTATGGCGGTGAGGAGGTAGAGACGGTCGATGGCGATGTTCCTACCCATGCGGGCCAGGACCAGGAAGGCGGGGGTCAGTTCCAGGAAGAGGCGGGGGGTGGACATCAGGGGGCGGCCGAAACCGACGGAGGTGGAGAGGATGAGGAGGAGGGGGAGGGCTGCCCAGAGGGTGAGGGCCAGTTGGTCTCTGCGGAAGCGCCAGGGGCCGACGGCGGTGAAGGTGATGAGCAGGGCTGCCAGCAGGACCGCTGCTATGTCGAGGATGGTGCCGACACCGTTCCTGGAGAGGGCGGGGTAGTGCTGGAGTTTGTCGAGGGCCTGGAGGATCGGCTGGCCGGGCCAGGCATAGGTGCGGTCCCAGTAGCGCTGCGCGTGGGAGAAGGCGAGCGGGTCGCCGAAGGAGCGCCAGCAGAAGGCTGCGTAGGCCGCCAGGCCTGTCGGGACCAGCGCCAGGGCCAGTACATCAGGTTTGAGGCTGTTGGGGCCTTTCAGTTGCCAGTGGTGCTGCCTGAGATATTCGAGGGTGAGCGGAAGCAGGAGCAGGATGCCGAACATGCGGGTGGCGCTCGCGGCGGCTCCGGCGAGACCCGCCACCCACCAGGCGCCGCGACGGGCGGCGTAGACGGCGGCGATGCTCAACATCAGGAAGAGCGCCTCGTTGTAGCCCGTGATCAGGAAGAACGCCATCGGGAAGGCCATCAGGTAGAAGACCGCCCGCTGGGCGACATCCCGGCCGAACTCGGCCTCCGCGAGCCGGTGCAGCAGGATCAGCGCACCGAGGCAGGACGCGCTGGAGATCGCCATCGCGGCCACCAGCGCGCCTCCCGGCAGCACCGGGTCGATCACCCGGATCATCAGGGGGTACGCCGGGAAGAAGGCCGGCGAATAGTCGGCCCGGTAACCGTGCTCGGCGATGGCGATGTAGTGGACGACATCCCACCGCAGCCACGGGGAGAGCATCCCCGATACCGGAGGAACGTCACTCTCCGTAATTCTCCATACCTGTGTGGTGATGGCGGCGTACGCCAATTGGGCCCCGAACCACACCAGAGCGCCGTTCACGACGGCCTGTCCCCAGGGGGTATTCCGGGCCAAAAGGTGCAAGTGACGTAAACGAGGCACGCTTCACATTGTTCTCGCAGAATGCGAGTCAATCTTCTCTTCCGGGGAAATGTCGAGCCCCGGCGCTTGCGGAACCAATCTGGGACCTCGACCCACTCGGGAAGGTCTTGACGGGGGACCCGTCGACAGGCACGCTGATTGGAGCACAGTTTCACCACCGGTGACGGGCCGTAACGCTGGTGGACACTGTCGCACCGGTGGCTCCCAGCCGCGCCGGACCTTCAGGGGTCCGGTGGATTGGTTCTAGGACGTGTCGCTTGACACGTTCTGGCGGAGCCTGCCGTGGCGACTTTACAGCGGTCGCCTTCGTGGCTACACTGCTAGTTTGCGCTGCCCTTTATCCTCCCCCTGCCTGGAATGTCCATGTGGCCATCCGGACCAGGGGTTCTTGGAGTGCACGCATTACGGCCGTTGCACTACCGGTCCTCGGAAGGACGTATCTTGGCAACTTCCCGCCCTGCGAAGACCAGTCGTACGTCGAGCGCTTTCGCTCCCCGCCGGATCTCCTTCGGCAGGATCACCGAACACCTCGAGGTTCCAAACCTGCTGGCCATCCAGACCGAGTCGTTTGACTGGCTGGTTGGCAACGAGGGATTCCAGATCCGCTCGGCATCTGACCAGCATGCCCGCTCGGGCCTCGCAGAGATTCTCGATGAGATCAGTCCGATCGAGGACTTCTCCGGAACCATGTCTCTATCCTTCTCCAACCCGCGCTTCGAAGAGGTCAAGGCCTCCATCGAGGAGTGCAAGGAGAAGGACCTCACCTACTGTGCGCCGCTCTTCGTGACGGCGGAGTTCACCAACAACAACACCGGCGAGATCAAGAGCCAGACGGTGTTCATGGGTGACTTCCCGATGATGACGCCGAAGGGCACCTTCATCATCAACGGCACGGAGCGCATCGTCGTCTCCCAGCTGGTCCGGTCCCCGGGTGTCTATTTCGACAAGACCCCCGACAAGACCTCGGACCGCGACCTCTCCAGCGTGAAGGTCATCCCGAGCCGGGGTGCCTGGCTCGAGTTCGACATCGACAAGCGGGACACCGTCGGCGTCCGGATCGACCGCAAGCGCCGGCAGGCCGTCACCGTCCTGCTCAAGGCGATCGGTTGGACCAACGACCAGATCCGCGAGCGGTTCGGCTGGTCCGAGCTGCTGATGACGACCCTCGAGAAGGACCACATCGCGGGTCAGGACGAGGCGCTGCTAGACATCTACCGCAAGCTCCGCCCTGGCGAGCCGCCGACGCGTGAGAATGCCCAGACGCTGCTCGACAACCTCTTCTTCAACCCGAAGAGGTACGACGTGGCGAAGGTCGGCCGGTACAAGTTCAACAAGAAGTTGGAAGTACAGGTCCCGATCACCACGGGCACGCTCACCGAGGACGACATCCTCGCCACCGTGGAGTACCTCTGCCGCCTTCACCTCGGTGAAGAGGGCTACGAGGCGGACGACATCGACCACTTCGGCAATCGGCGACTGCGCACCGTCGGCGAGCTCATCCAGAACCAGGTTCGGGTGGGTCTCTCCCGCATGGAGCGCGTCGTTCGTGAGCGGATGACGACCCAGGACGTCGAGGCGATCACGCCGCAGACCCTGATCAACATCCGCCCGGTCGTCGCGGCGATCAAGGAGTTCTTCGGTACCTCCCAGCTGTCGCAGTTCATGGACCAGACCAACCCGCTCGCGGGTCTGACCCACCGTCGCCGTCTGTCGGCGCTCGGCCCGGGTGGTCTGTCTCGTGAGCGCGCCGGCTTCGAGGTCCGCGACGTGCACCCGTCCCACTACGGCCGGATGTGCCCGATCGAGACTCCTGAAGGCCCGAACATCGGTCTGATCGGTGCTCTCTCGACGTTCGCTCGGGTCAACCCGTTCGGTTTCATCGAGACCCCCTACCGCAAGGTCGTCGACGGTCGGGTCACCGACCAGGCCGACTACCTGACCGCGGACGAGGAGGACCGGCACATCATCGCTCAGGCGAATGAGCCGCTCATGACCGACGGCAAGTTCGCCAACGAGCGCGTGCTCGTGCGCCGCAAGGGCGGTGAGGTCGACTACGTGACTCCGTCCGCCGTCGACTACATGGATGTCTCGCCGCGCCAGATGGTGTCGGTCGCGACCGCCATGATCCCCTTCCTTGAGCACGACGACGCCAACCGGGCACTGATGGGCGCTAACATGCAGCGCCAGGCGGTGCCGCTGGTCAAGGCCGAGTCGCCGCTCGTCGGCACGGGCATGGAGTACCGTGCCGCGGTCGACGCCGGTGACGTGGTCGTCGCCGAGGTCGGCGGTGTCGTCGAGGATCTCTGCGCGGACTACATCACCGTGCACCAGGACGACGGCCACCGGCGGACCTATCTTCTCCACAAATTCCGGCGTTCAAACTCGGGCTCCTGCGTCAACCAGAAGCCCATCGTCTTCGAGAACGACCGCGTCGAGGCCGGCCAGGTCATCGCCGATGGTCCGTGCACCGACGAGGGCGAGATGGCGCTGGGACGCAACCTGCTGGTCGCGTTCATGACGTGGGAAGGCCACAACTACGAGGACGCGATCATCCTGTCGCAGCGCCTCGTGCAGGAGGACGTCCTCACCTCGATTCACATCGAGGAGCACGAGGTCGACGCCCGTGACACCAAGCTCGGCCCGGAAGAGATCACTCGCGACATCCCGAACGTCAGCGAGGAGATGCTCGCCGACCTCGACGAGCGCGGGATCATCCGGATCGGTGCCGAGGTCGTCCCGGGCGACATCCTGGTCGGCAAGGTCACGCCCAAGGGCGAGACCGAGCTGACCCCGGAGGAGCGGCTGCTCCGCGCGATCTTCGGTGAGAAGGCGCGCGAGGTTCGTGACACCTCGCTGAAGGTGCCGCACGGCGAGACCGGCACGGTCATCGGCGTTCGCACCTTCTCCCGCGAGGACGGCGACGAGCTGCCTCCGGGCGTCAACGAGCTGGTCCGCGTCTACGTGGCGCAGAAGCGCAAGATCCAGGACGGTGACAAGCTCGCCGGTCGTCACGGCAACAAGGGCGTCATCTCCAAGATCCTGCCGGTCGAGGACATGCCGTTCCTGGAGGACGGGACCCCGGTCGACATCGTGCTGAACCCGCTCGGTGTGCCGTCGCGAATGAACATCGGCCAGGTCCTGGAGACCCACCTCGGGTGGGTCGCCAAGCGTGGCTGGAAGGTCGACGGCGGCCAGGAGGAGTGGAAGAAGGCGCTGCGCGCCATCGACGCTCACGAGCAGCCGGCCGACAGCAACGTGGCGACGCCCGTCTTCGACGGCGCCAGGGAAGAGGAGATCACCGGTCTTCTCGCCTCCACGCTGCCCAACCGCGACGGTCAGCAGCTCGTCGACGGCACCGGCAAGGCACGGCTCTTCGACGGCCGCAGCGGCGAGCCGCTGCCGGACCCGATCGCCGTCGGCTACATCTACATCCTGAAGCTGAACCACCTGGTCGACGACAAGATCCACGCTCGGTCGACCGGTCCGTACTCGATGATCACGCAGCAGCCGCTGGGTGGTAAGGCGCAGTTCGGTGGTCAGCGCTTCGGTGAGATGGAGTGCTGGGCGATGCAGGCCTACGGTGCGGCTTACGCACTGCAGGAGCTGCTCACCATCAAGTCCGATGACGTGCTCGGCCGCGTGAAGGTCTACGAGGCGATCGTCAAGGGCGAGAACATCCCGGAGCCGGGTATCCCGGAGTCCTTCAAGGTTCTGCTCAAGGAGCTCCAGTCGCTCTGCCTGAACGTGGAGGTTCTCTCCTCGGACGGCGTGGCGCTGGAGATGCGCGAGACGGACGACGAGGTGTTCCGGGCTGCGGAAGAGCTGGGGATCGACCTGTCCCGGCGGCCTAACGAGGGCGTTATCAGCGTCGATGAGGTCTAGGTAGTGGGTTCGGGGGGCAGGTCTCATCGACCCGCTCCCCGGACCCTGCCAACTCAGCCAGTCGCGATGTAAGACCTAGGGCGAGGGAAATAAAGTGCTCGACGTTAATTACTTTGACGAGCTTCGGATTGGGCTGGCGGCTGCTGAGGACATTCGGCGGTGGTCGCACGGTGAGGTCAAGAAGCCTGAGACTATTAACTACCGGACGCTCAAGCCTGAAAAGGATGGGCTGTTCTGCGAGAAGATCTTCGGTCCGCAGCGGGACTGGGAGTGCTACTGCGGCAAGTACAAGCGCGTCCGATTCAAAGGCATCGTCTGTGAGCGCTGTGGCGTAGAGGTCACGCGCTCCAAGGTGCGCCGCGAGCGGATGGGCCACATCGAGCTGGCGGCCGCCGTCACGCACATCTGGTACTTCAAGGGTGTGCCGAGCCGGTTGGGCTACCTGCTGGACCTGGCACCCAAGGATCTCGAAAAGATCATCTACTTCGCGTCCTACGTGGTGACGAGCGTCGACGTCGAGGCGCGGCACCGCGACATCTCGACGATCGAGAACGAGATCTTCGCCGAGAAGCGCCAGGCGGAGAACGCGCGTGACGCCGAGATCGAGAAGCGGGCCGCCAAGCTCGAGTCCGACCTCGCGGAGCTGGAGACCGAGGGCGCCAAGGCCGATGTCCGCCGCAAGGTCAAGGAGTCTGGCGAGCGCGAGATGCGCCAGATCCGCGACAAGGCGCAGCGTGAGATCGACCGCCTCGACGAGGTGCTCGACACCTTCCGCAAGCTGGAGCCCAAGCAGCTCGTCACCGATGAGCTGCTCTACCGCGAGCTGCGCGACCGCTTCGGCGAGTACTTCACCGGCGGCATGGGTGCCGAGGCGATCAAGGCCCTGATCGAGAACATGGACCTGACCGCCGAGGCCGAGGATCTTCGCGAGACGATCCGCTCCGGAAAGGGTCAGCGCAAGATCCGTGCCCTCAAGCGTCTCAAGGTCGTCGCCGCGTTCCTCAACACCAGCAACTCGCCGCTCGGCATGGTGCTGGACTGCGTACCGGTGATCCCGCCGGACCTGCGGCCGATGGTGCAGCTCGACGGTGGCCGGTTCGCCACCTCCGACCTGAACGACCTCTACCGCCGGGTCATCAACCGCAACAACCGCCTCAAGCGTCTGATCGACCTCGGTGCCCCCGAGATCATCGTCAACAACGAGAAGCGGATGCTGCAGGAGGCCGTCGACGCCCTCTTCGACAACGGTCGTCGTGGTCGTCCGGTCACCGGTCCGGGCAACCGGCCGCTGAAGTCGCTGTCGGACATGCTCAAGGGCAAGCAGGGCCGGTTCCGCCAGAACCTGCTCGGCAAGCGCGTCGACTACTCCGGCCGTTCGGTCATCGTCGTCGGTCCGCGGCTCAAGCTGCACCAGTGCGGCCTGCCGAAGCAGATGGCGCTCGAGCTCTTCAAGCCCTTCGTGATGAAGCGCCTGGTCGACCTCAACCACGCACAGAACATCAAGTCCGCCAAGCGGATGGTCGAGCGCCAGCGCCCGGTCGTGTGGGACGTGCTGGAAGAGGTCATCACCGAGCACCCCGTGCTGCTCAACCGCGCGCCCACCCTGCACCGCCTCGGCATCCAGGCCTTCGAGCCCCAGCTGGTCGAGGGCAAGGCGATCCAGATCCACCCGCTCGTCTGCACCGCGTTCAACGCGGACTTCGACGGCGACCAGATGGCGGTGCACGTGCCGCTGTCGGCCGAGGCTCAGGCCGAGGCCCGGATCCTCATGCTCTCCAGCAACAACATCCTCAAGCCCGCTGACGGCAAGCCCGTCACCATGCCCACCCAGGACATGGTGATCGGCCTCTACTTCATGACCCACCGTCGCCCCGGCAAGCCGGGCGAGGGTCGGATCTTCAGCAGCGACGCCGAGGCTCAGATGGCGCTCGACAACGGCGAGCTGCACCTGCAGTCGCCGGTGCGCATCCGGATGCCCGGACTGATCGGTGTCGACAACGGCGCCGGCCAGCCGGCGTGGGAGGCGCCCGAGGGCTGGGAGCCCGGTCAGCCGCTGATCGTGGACACCACCCTGGGCCGGGTCCTCTTCAACGAGACCCTCCCGCCGGGTTACCGCTTCGTCAACTACGAGATCCGCAAGGGTCAGCTCTCGGCGATCGTCAACGACCTCGCGGAGCGCTTCTCGAAGGTCGCCCTCGCGGCGACGCTCGACGCGCTCAAGGAGGCCGGTTTCCACTGGGCCACCTGGTCCGGTGTGACGATCGGTATCGAGGACGTCGTCCAGCCGCCGAGCAAGAAGATGATTCTTGAGCGGTACGAGAAGGACGCCGAGCGGATCGACAAGCAGTACCAGCGTGGTCTGATGACCGCCGAGGAGCGTCGCGGCGAGCTCATCGAGATCTGGACCAAGGCGACCAACGAGGTCGCCAAGGAGATGGAGACGGCGCTGCCGCAGGAGAACCCGCTGTGGGTCATGATCCACTCCGGCGCCCGAGGCAACCTGCTCCAGCTCCGCCAGATCTCCGCCATCCGCGGTCTGGTGGCCAACCCCAAGGGCGAGATCATCCCGCGTCCGATCAAGGCCTCGTTCCGCGAGGGCCTGTCGGTGCTGGAGTACTTCATCTCGACCCACGGTGCCCGTAAGGGTCTGGCCGACACCGCTCTGCGTACCGCCGACTCGGGTTACCTGACCCGTCGTCTGGTCGACGTCTCGCAGGACGTCATCATCCGCGAGGAGGACTGCGGCACCGACCGCGCGATCCCGACCCGGATCGGTGACCCCGCCGAGGGCGGCGGCTTCACGGTGCACGAGTTCGCGGAGTCGGGTGCGCACGCGCGTACCCTCGCCGACGACCACTCGGACCCCTCCGGCAAGCTCGTCGCGGCCCGGGGCACCGACCTCAACTCGATCATCGTCGACGCGCTGGTCAAGGCCGGCGTCGAGACGGTTCGGGTGCGGTCGGTCCTCACCTGCGAGTCGAAGCTGGGCGTCTGCGCGGCGTGCTACGGCCGCTCGCTGCCGACCGGCAAGACGGTGGACGTCGGCGAGGCGGTCGGCATCATCGCCGCCCAGTCGATCGGTGAGCCCGGTACGCAGCTGACGATGCGGACGTTCCACACCGGCGGTGTCGCCGGTGAGGACATCACGCAGGGTCTGCCTCGTGTCCAGGAGATCTTCGAGGCGCGCGTGCCCAAGGGCAAGGCGCCGATCGCGGAGACCCCGGGACGCATCCGGATCGAGGACGCGGAGCGTTCGCGGAAGATCATCATCGTGCCGGACGACGGCAGCGAAGAGATCGTCCACGACAAGATCTCCAAGCGCGTCCGCCTCCGGGCGCACGACGGTGCCCACGTCGAGGTCGGCGAGAAGCTGACCGAGGGCACCATCGACCCGCACGAGCTGCTGCGCGTGCTCGGCCCGCGTGCCGTCCAGGTCCACCTCACGCAGGAGGTCCAGGACGTCTACCGGTCGCAGGGTGTAATGATCCACGACAAGCACATCGAGATCATCATTCGCCAGATGCTCAAGCGCGTGACGATCATCGACTCGGGCGCCACGGAGTTCCTGCCGGGCCTCCTGGTCGACCGGGCGCAGTTCGAGTCGGAGAACCGCCGCATCGTCGCCGAGGGCGGCGAGCCCGCGGCCGGTCGTCCGGTGCTGATGGGCATCACGAAGGCGTCGCTCGCCACCGAGTCGTGGCTCTCGGCCGCCTCCTTCCAGGAGACGACCCGAGTCCTCACGGATGCGGCGATCAACGCCCGGAGCGACAGCCTCATCGGTCTCAAGGAGAACGTCATCATCGGCAAGCTCATCCCGGCGGGTACCGGCATCAGCAAGTACCGCAACATCCGGGTGGAGCCGACCGAGGAGGCGAAGGCGAAGGTCTACTCGATGACCGCCGCCTACGGCGAGACGGACTACGGATTCGGTCCGGCCAGCGGGCTCGCGGTGCCGCTGGACGACTTCGACTTCGGCGCCTACCGGTAGGCGTACCAGTCGAAAGAGCGTGACCTGAGCGACCCCCGGGACAACCCGGGGGTCGCTCGCGCGTTAAGGGGGCATGCGGCATCCCGAAGATCCCGATCCGGTACGCGACAGCAAGGCCTCCGCCACCTTCTGGCTGGGCGTCCTGGCCGTGGTCACCGGGGTGACCATCGGTGGCCTGGTGCCCGCCACGGTGGCTCTCGTGCTCGGCGCGCAGGCGCGGCGGGAGCTGAGCGAGGGCGCGGGCTGGCGGCAGGGCGGCCGACTGGTCGTGGCGGGGGAGCGGCTGGCCTGGGTGGGCCTCGGCCTCGCCGCGGCGGCCATCGTCACCGCGGTCGTGATCGGTCTGGTCCGGATGGGCTCGGCACCCGCGCACGACTTCCCGCCGTCGATCAACTAGAGCTGGCGGCGGCGCCGGAGGCGGCGCCATATTAGAGTGCCAGGCGTGACGCAAACGCCCGGCCCGCCGCCGCCGTATTACCCGCCACCGGTCGCCTACGCGCCGCCGGCCCGGGTGGAGCCCGTGCCGGGGTCGCAGTTCGGTGTCGCGATCCCGAGCTCGACGCCGGTCCCGTCCGGCATGGCGGTGGGCTCGCTGCTCGTCGGCATCGCCTCGATCCTGGTCAGTTTCGCCGTCGCCTGCCTGGGTCTGGCGGGGAGCTCGGCGGGCTGGGGCGCGTGGGCGGGCGGGGCGTTCGCCGTCCTGTCCGGCCTGCTCGGCATCGGCGGCATCGTGCTCGGCGTGCTGGGCCGGCGGCAGGTGCGCCGCGCCGCCGGGCTGACGGGCAGGGGACTGGCGACCGCCGGTCTCATCTGCGCCTCGATCGGGCTGCTCTTCACGCTCGTCGCCGGGGTGGGCGCCGTGCTGCTCTCGTTCGCAATTCCCACGCAGTGAGAACGGTCACGAGGGCCAATCCCGTGTGAGCCGCCCGGATCGACCGGGTAGACTGTTGTCCTGAACAGCCCATAGAGATTGTGCAGAGTCAGGCGGATCCGCCTCCGGGCCCCCGTTTTGACCTCTGCGCCTTCGATAGGTAGTCTTTTCCCTCGTGCCCGGGCATGCCTGGGCCCTCGTGCATGCGTCGAGTCGGTCCTGGTGGCCGGTGGTCGATGACTGGGGCCGCGCAGCGCGAGCACAAGACAACCCCGGCGAGCGAGAAATCGCGCGCCTGGGCCCGCGAACCGGGCGACACGCCCGACCGCGGGGGTCGGAATCGTCGCAGCATGCGGCTCCCGGCCGAATTTATACGTCGTAACCCGCGAGGGTTATTAGCGGAGATGAAATAGGAGCGTCGAGACCCAGTGCCTACCATTCAGCAGCTGGTCCGCAAGGGCCGGCAGGCGAAGACGAGCAAGACCAAGACGCCTGCACTCAAGGGCAGTCCTCAGCGCCGCGGTGTCTGCACCCGCGTCTACACGACGACTCCGAAGAAGCCGAACTCGGCTCTCCGCAAGGTCGCTCGCGTGAAGCTGAGCAGCCAGATCGAGGTCACCGCTTACATCCCCGGTGTCGGCCACAACCTGCAGGAGCACTCGATCGTGCTCGTGCGTGGCGGTCGTGTGAAGGACCTGCCGGGTGTGCGTTACAAGATCATCCGTGGTTCGCTGGACACCCAGGGCGTCCGCAACCGCAAGCAGGCGCGCAGCCGTTACGGCGCGAAGCTGGTAAAGGACGGTAAGAAGTAATGCCACGTAAAGGCCCAGCTCCCCGCCGTCCGCTGCTCGCGGACCCGGTCTACAACTCCCCGCTGGTCACCCAGCTGGTCAACAAGATCCTGATGGCCGGCAAGCGCCAGCTCGCCGAGAGCATCGTCTACGGCGCCCTCGAGGGCTGCCGTGAGAAGACCGGCACCGACCCGGTCGTCACGCTGAAGCGCGCGATGGACAACGTCAAGCCGACCCTCGAGGTCCGCAGCCGCCGCGTTGGTGGCGCGACCTACCAGGTGCCGGTCGAGGTGCGCACGCCGCGCCAGACCACCCTGGGTCTGCGCTGGCTGGTTCAGTACTCGCGCGCCCGTCGTGAGAAGACCATGGTCGAGCGCCTCATGAACGAGCTGCTCGACGCGAGCAACGGCCTCGGTGCCGCTGTGAAGCGTCGCGAGGACACGCACAAGATGGCCGAGAGCAACAAGGCCTTCGCGCACTACCGCTGGTAATTCTCCGCGGGGCCGGGCCAACCGGTCTGGCCCCGCGACCTTGACTTCCGAGGCCTTACGGCCTCACATCCGAAGGGAACTCGAAGTGGCCGTCGTAGACGCGCTCGCCAAGGTCCGCAACATCGGCATCATGGCGCACATCGATGCCGGGAAGACGACCACGACCGAGCGAATCCTCTTTTACACCGGCATCACCCACAAGATCGGTGAGGTCCACGAGGGCGCTGCCGTCATGGACTGGATGGAGCAGGAGCAGGAGCGTGGCATCACGATCACTTCTGCCGCCACCACCTGTGAGTGGAAGGGCCACGTCATCCAGATCATCGACACCCCGGGCCACGTCGACTTCACGGTCGAGGTGGAGCGCTCGCTGCGCGTCCTCGACGGTGCTGTCGCGGTCTACGACGGTGTCGCGGGCGTGGAGCCGCAGACGGAGAACGTCTGGCGCCAGGCCGACAAGTACAACGTGCCCCGCATGTGTTTCGTCAACAAGCTCGACCGCACCGGCGCGGACTTCTTCCGCTGCGTCGACATGATGGTCACCCGCCTCAACGCGACGCCGCTGGTGCTGCAGATCCCGATCGGGCTCGAGGGCGACCACATCGGCGTCGTCGACCTGGTGGGCATGCGCGCGCTGACCTGGCGCGGCGAGACCCAGAAGGGCGAGGACTACGCCGTCGAGGAGATCCCCGCCGAGCTGGCCGAGCAGGCCGCGGAGTACCGGGTGAAGCTGCTCGAGACGATCGCCGAGGCTGACGACGCGATCATGGAGCGCTACCTCGAGGGCGGCGAGTTCACGGTCGAGGAGCTCAAGGCTTCGATCCGCACGGCGACCATCGCCGGCAAGTACAACCCCGTCGTCTGCGGCTCCGCCTTCAAGAACAAGGGCGTTCAGCCGATGCTCGACGCGGTCGTCGACTTCCTGCCGTCGCCGCTGGACGTGCCGGCCATCGACGGCACACTGATGGACGGGGAGACCCCGGCTGTCCGGCACCCCGACATCAAGGAGCCGTTCTCGGGCCTCGCGTTCAAGATCCAGACGGACAAGCACCTCGGCAAGCTGACCTACGTGCGCATCTACTCCGGCACGCTCGAGTCCGGTTCTCAGGTGGTCAACTCCACCAAGGACCGCAAGGAGCGGATCGGCAAGATCTACCAGATGCACGCCAACAAGCGTGAGGAGCGCCCCTCGGCGCACGCCGGCGACATCATCGCGGTGCAGGGTCTCAAGCAGACCACCACCGGTGACACGCTCTGCGACCCGGCTGCGCCGGTCATCCTGGAGTCGATGACGTTCCCGGAGCCGGTCATCTCGGTCGCGATCGAGCCGAAGACCAAGTCGGACCAGGAGAAGCTGGGTACGGCGATCCAGAAGCTCGCCGAGGAGGACCCGACGTTCCGGGTCCGCCAGGACGAGGAGACGGGCCAGACGGTCATCTCCGGCATGGGCGAGCTCCACCTGGAGATCCTGGTCGACCGGATGAAGCGCGAGTTCTTCGTCGAGGCCAACGTCGGCAAGCCGCAGGTCGCGTACCGCGAGACCATCCGCCGCGCGGTGGACAAGGTCGAGTACACGCACAAGAAGCAGACCGGTGGTTCGGGCCAGTACGCGTCGGTGCTCATCGGACTGGAGCCGCTGCCGCTCAACGCCGAGGCGACCTACGAGTTCGTCAACGACGTCAAGGGCGGCCGCATCCCGAAGGAGTTCATCCCTTCGATCGACGCCGGTGCCCAGGACGCGATGCAGTACGGCGTGCTCGCCGGCTACCCGATGGTCGGCGTCAAGCTGATCCTGCTGGACGGCAAGTTCCACGAGGTCGACTCGTCCGAAATGGCGTTCAAGATCGCCGGTTCGATGGCGTTCAAGGAGGCCGCTCGCAAGGCGGACCCCGCGATCCTCGAGCCGATGATGGCTGTTGAGGTCACCACTCCTGAGGAGAACATGGGTGACGTCATCGGCGACCTCAACTCCCGTCGCGGCATCATCCAGGCGATGGAGGAGCGCGGCGGAGCCCGCCTCGTCCGGGCCCTGGTGCCGCTGTCGGAGATGTTCGGCTACGTCGGCGACCTGCGGTCGAAGACCCAGGGCCGGGCGAGCTACAGCATGATGTTCGACTCCTACGCGGAGGTTCCGGCCAACGTGGCGAAGGAGATCATCGCGAAGGCGACGGGCGAGTAATCGCCCCGAGGCCGCCCCGGCTCGTGCCGGGGTGGCCTGCCCTCGCGGGCAAGGAAAAAAGCGCCGGCCAGCCAGGCCGGAAGAAGTCCCACGCGCCATCCGATGGCGCCGCCGGGCGTACGAACCAAGAGTCCACAGGAGGACAACCAGTGGCGAAGGCGAAGTTCGAGCGGACTAAGCCGCACGTCAACATCGGCACCATTGGTCACATTGACCACGGTAAGACGACGCTGACGGCGGCCATCACTAAGGTCCTGCACGACAAGTTCCCGAACCTGAACCCCTACACGCCTTTCGATGAGATCGACAAGGCGCCGGAGGAGAAGGCTCGCGGTATCACAATCTCGATCGCTCACGTCGAGTACCAGACCGAGTCGCGGCACTACGCGCACGTCGACTGCCCCGGTCACGCCGACTACATCAAGAACATGATCACCGGTGCCGCTCAGATGGACGGCGCGATCCTCGTGGTCGCGGCGACCGACGGCCCGATGCCGCAGACCAAGGAGCACGTGCTCCTGGCCCGCCAGGTCGGCGTTCCCTACATCGTCGTCGCGCTGAACAAGAGCGACATGGTGGAGGACGAGGAGCTCCTGGAGCTCGTCGAGCTCGAGGTCCGCGAGCTGCTCAGCACCTACGAGTTCCCGGGCGACGACCTGCCGGTCGTCCGCGTGTCGGCGCTCAAGGCGCTCGAGGGCGACGAGAAGTGGTCCGAGGCCCTTCTCGGCCTCATGACCGCCGTCGACGAGTCGATCCCGCAGCCGGAGCGCGAGACCGAGAAGCCGTTCCTCATGCCCGTCGAGGACGTCTTCACGATCACCGGTCGTGGAACGGTCGTCACCGGCCGTGTCGAGCGTGGAATTCTCCTGCCGAACGAAGACGTCGAGGTCGTCGGCATCAAGGAGAAGTCCTTCAAGACGAAGGTCACCGCGATCGAGATGTTCCGCAAGACCCTCGAGGACGCGCGCGCCGGAGAGAACGTCGGCCTGCTGCTTCGTGGCACCAAGCGCGAGGACGTCGAGCGCGGCATGTGTGTCGTGAAGCCCGGCTCGAACACCCCGCACACGGACTTCGAGGCGACGGTCTACATCCTCTCGAAGGAGGAGGGCGGCCGTCACACGCCGTTCTTCCAGAACTACCGCCCGCAGTTCTACTTCCGGACCACGGACGTCACCGGCGTTGTCACGCTGGCTGAGGGCACCGAGATGGTCATGCCGGGCGACAACACCGAGATGACGGTCGCGCTGATCCAGCCGATCGCCATGGAGGAAGGTCTCCGGTTCGCGATCCGTGAGGGTGGCCGCACCGTCGGCGCCGGCCGGGTCGTCAAGATCCTCAAGTAGTACGGTGAAGGGCACCCCGCCCAGGCGGGGTGCCCTTCGCTATGAGAACGACCACCCCGATTTCACATTGCCGCACCTGGTACGGCATAATGAATAGGTTGCGTTGCGCATGGTCGGCTACGGCTGCCCCCACGGGGGTGGTGATAGGCCGCCGGCGCGTAGGGCGCCATGAGGCCACCACCACTGGGTGTTAGCCTCACGGTCGCCCAACCTCCGCAGTTCGGACGTGATGTCCGGCGGTTCAAACACTTCCGACAAGGAAGTAGTGTGGCCCGCCGCGCGACACGCCCGACCGCGGGGGTCGGAAGGACCATGCCGGCCGGGACCGGAATGGCCAGCTCAGACCACTTAATAGGGCAGGGCCACAGACGGCCGGTGTCGGCGAATATGCCGGCCACGGAACACCCGGCGAGGGTCACAACGAGAGAAGGAAACAGAAGCCACCATGGCGGGACAAAAGATCCGCATCCGGCTCAAGGCCTACGACCACGAGGTCGTCGACTCTTCGGCTCGCAAGATCGTTGAGACGGTGACTCGTACGGGCGCTCAGGTCGCAGGCCCGGTGCCGCTGCCAACGGAGATCAATCGCTTCTGCGTGATCCGCTCGCCGCACAAGTACAAGGACTCGCGCGAGCACTTCGAGATGCGCACGCACAAGCGTCTGATCGACATCATCGACCCGACCCCCAAGACGGTGGACTCGCTCATGCGACTCGACCTGCCGGCCGGTGTCGACATCGAGATCAAGCTGTAGGGACCGGACACTCATGGACAGGCAAGTTAAGGGCCTCCTGGGCGCCAAGCTCGGCATGACCCAGGTCTGGGACAACAACAAGGTCGTACCGGTGACGGTCGTCGAAGTCAGCCCCAACGTCGTGACTCAGGTCCGCACGGCTGCCAAGGACGGTTACACGGCGATCCAGCTGGCGTACGGCGCCATCGACCCCCGCAAGGCGAACAAGCCGCGCAGCGGCCACTTCGCCAAGGCGGGCGTCTCGCCCCGTCGCCACATCGTCGAACTGCGTACGATCGACGCCGACGCTTACGAGCTCGGCCAGGAACTGACGGTCGAGACTTTCGCGGCCGGTCAGACCGTCGACGTGACAGGCAAGACCAAGGGCAAGGGCTACGCCGGTGTTATGAAGCGGCACGGCTTCCACGGTCTCAAGGCCAGCCACGGTGTCGAGCGCAAGCACCGTTCGCCCGGTTCCATCGGCGCCTGCGCGACCCCCGGTCGCGTCTTCAAGGGCGTTCGCATGGCGGGCCGGATGGGTGGCGTTCGCTACACCCAGCAGGGCCTCACGATCCAGGCGATCGACATCGAGAACAACCTGCTGCTCGTCAAGGGCGCCATCCCCGGCCCCAAGGGTGCGCTGGTGCTGGTTCGCACCGCTGCCAAGACGCAGGTGAAGAAGGGTGGCGTCAAGTGACCACCGTTGACGTGATCAGCATCGAGGGCACCAAGGCCGGCTCTGTCGAGCTGCCCGCGGAGATCTTCGACGTTCAGGCCAACATCCCGCTCATGCACCAGGTCGTCGTGGCACAGCTCGCCGCGGCCCGCCAGGGTACGCACAAGGCCAAGTCCCGCGGCGAGGTCGCGGGTGGCGGCAAGAAGCCGTACAAGCAGAAGGGGACCGGCCGCGCCCGTCAGGGCTCGATCCGCGCTCCGCAGTTCACCGGTGGTGGCGTCGTGCACGGGCCCGTCCCGCGCGACTACTCCCAGCGGACCCCCAAGAAGATGAAGGCGGCCGCCCTGCGCGGTGCCCTCTCCGACCGGGCCCGCGAGAACCGGATTCACGTGGTCGAGAGCTTCCTCGTGGACGGCAAGCCGTCGACGAAGGCCGCGCTCACCACGCTGAAGACGCTCGGCGTCGAGGTGACCAAGGCGCTCGTCGTCCTGTCCACCGGTGACGACCTCAACTGGGTGAGCCTGCGCAACGTGCCGACGGTTCACCTGATCGAGGCCGGCCAGCTCAACACGTACGACGTGCTCGTTGCGGACTACGTGGTCTTCACCAAGGACGCGCTCGAGGAGTTCCTGGGTGTGCCCGCCGAGGAGGGAACGAAGTGACGACTGTCGCCGACCCGCGTGACGTCATCGTCGCCCCGGTCGTCTCCGAGAAGAGCTACGGCGAACTCAACCGCAACTGGTACACGTTCCTCGTGCACCCGGACGCGAACAAGACCGAAATCAAGATCGCTATCCAGCAGATCTTCAACGTTCGGGTGCTCACGGTGAACACGCTCAACCGCGAGGGCAAGCGTAAGCGCACCCGTACCGGCTGGGGCCAGCGTAAGGCAACGAAGCGCGCGATGGTGAAGCTCGCCGATGGCGACCGCATCGAGGCCTTCGGCGGCCCGGTAGGCTGAGGGGTATAGACAATGGCTATCCGTAAATACAAGCCGACGACGCCGGGCCGTCGTGGCTCCAGCGTGGCCGACTTCGCTGAGGTCACCCGGTCGACGCCGGAGAAGTCGCTGGTCGTTCCGCTGCCGAAGAAGGGCGGACGTAACGTCCACGGCCGGATCACCACTCGCCACCAGGGCGGCGGTCACAAGCGTCAGTACCGTCTGATCGACTTCAAGCGCAACGACAAGGACGGCGTGCCGGCCAAGGTCGCGCACATCGAGTACGACCCGAACCGCACCGCGCGCATCGCGCTGCTGCACTACGTCGACGGCGAGAAGCGCTACATCCTCGCGCCGAAGGACCTGAAGCAGGGCGACCGCGTCGAGTCGGGTCCGGGTGCGGACATCAAGCCCGGCAACAACCTGCCGCTTCGCAACATCCCGGTCGGTACGACGGTCCACAACGTGGAGCTTCGTCCCGGCGGTGGCGCGAAGATGGCGCGGGCTGCCGGTGTCGGCATCCAGCTCCTGGGCCGCGAGGACGACTACGCCACGCTGCGTATGCCGTCGGGCGAAATCCGCAAGGTCGACGTCCGCTGCCGCGCGACCGTTGGCGAGATCGGCAACGCCGAGCAGTCCAACATCAACTGGGGCAAGGCCGGTCGCATGCGCTGGAAGGGCAAGCGCCCCTCCGTCCGCGGTGTCGCGATGAACCCGGTCGACCACCCGCACGGTGGTGGTGAGGGTAAGACGTCCGGTGGACGTCACCCCGTCAACCCGAAGGGTAAGCCCGAGGGCCGTACCCGTAAGAAGGGCCAGGCGAGCGACAAGATGATCGTCCGCCGCCGCTACGCAACCCGCAAGCGCGGCTAAGGGAGATAGCAGATGCCTCGCAGCCTCAAGAAGGGCCCGTTCATCGACGACCACCTGCTCAAGAAGGTGGAAGTTCAGAACGACAAGGGTTCCAAGAACGTCATCAAGACCTGGTCGCGGCGCTCCACGATCATTCCCGAGATGCTCGGGCACACGATCGCGGTGCACGACGGACGTAAGCACGTCCCCGTCTTCGTGTCGGAGGCGATGGTCGGGCACAAGCTCGGCGAGTTCGCCCTCACCCGCACGTTCAAGGGTCACGAGAAGGACGACCGGAAGAGTCGCCGTCGCTGACGGCGGACCGTATAAGGATCAAGGGGAAACACGATGCCAACTAAGAGCGACGCTCCGGCAGCGCCGGGCGCGCGGGCGGTTGCGCGACACGTGCGCATCGCGCCGATGAAGGCGCGCCGTGTGGTGAACCTCGTCCGCGGTCTGCCCGCGAAGGAGGCGCTGACGGTGCTGCAGTTCGCGCCGCAAGCAGCGAGCGAGCAGGTCTACAAGGTTCTGGCGAGCGCGATCGCGAACGCCGAGAACAACGAGCGACTCGACCCGGACGCGCTGCTCGTCAGCGCTGCCTACGTCGACGAGGGCCCGACGATGAAGCGGTTCCGGCCGCGCGCGCAGGGCCGGGCCTACCGGATCCGCAAGCGCACCTGCCACATCACCATCGAGGTGGAGGCAGTAGCGCCGGCGGTGCGTCCTTCCGCTAAGAAGGCCGCCGCCGCTAAGGCCACGCCCAAGAAGGCCGCCGCGGTCAAGGCCGAGGCTGCCGAGCAGGAGGAGACCGAGTAATGGGTCAGAAGGTTCACCCGCACGGGTTCCGGCTCGGCATCTCGACCGAGTGGAAGTCCCGCTGGTACGCGGACAAGCTCTACAAGGACTACATCGCTGAGGATGTCAAGATCCGCAAGATGATGTCCAAGGGCCTCGAGCGTGCCGGCATCTCCAAGGTCGAGATCGAGCGGACCCGCGACAAGGTACGCGTCGACATCCACACCGCCCGGCCGGGCATCGTCATCGGCCGCAAGGGTGCGGAGGCCGAGCGCCTGCGCGACGTTCTCGAGAAGCTCACCGGCAAGCAGATTCAGCTCAACATCCTCGAGGTGAAGAACCCTGAGTCGGACTCGCAGCTCGTGGCGCAGGGCGTCGCCGAGCAGCTGTCCAGCCGGGTCAGCTTCCGTCGGGCGATGCGCAAGTCGATGCAGTCGGCGATGAAGAACCCGGCCGTCAAGGGCATCCGGGTGCAGGTCTCGGGTCGCCTCGGCGGCGCCGAGATGAGCCGCACGGAGTTCTACCGTGAGGGTCGTGTTCCGCTGCACACGCTGCGGGCCAACATCGACTACGGCTTCTTCGAGGCACGTACGACCTTCGGCCGCATCGGTGTGAAGGTTTGGATCTACAAGGGTGACGCCGTTCCAGGCGCGCCGGCGTTGGCAGACCAGGGCCAGCAGCGTCCCCGTCGTGATCGGGCTGACCGGCCGGAGCGGCCGCGTCGTGGCCGTTCTGGTTCGACCGGGACCACCGCCGGTGGCACCGAGGCAGGCCGTGCGGCCGCCGCGGAGTTCGCCAAGGAAAGCACCGACGTCGTCGTTGAGGCGACGGCGCCGGTCGAGCAGCAGGAGGGCTGATCAATGCTGATGCCGCGTAAGCCCCCGAAGGGCTTCCGCAAGCCGCACCACCCCGACCGCCATGGCGCGTCGAAGGGCGGCAACCGGGTGGCGTTCGGCGAGTTCGGTATCCAGGCGCTCGAGCCGGCATATGTCACGAACCGTCAGATCGAGTCGGCGCGTATCGCGATGACTCGTCACATCAAGCGTGGTGGCAAGGTCTGGATCACGGTCTTCCCGGACCAGGCCCTGACCAAGAAGCCGGCCGAAACCCGCATGGGTTCCGGTAAGGGTTCGCCAGAGTGGTGGGTCGCAAACGTGAAGCCGGGGCGGGTGCTCTTCGAGATGTCCTTCCCGAACGAGGTTGTTGCGCGCGAAGCGATGCGCCGCGCGATTCACAAGCTGCCGATGAAGTGCCGCATCGTGAAGCGCGAAGTGGGTGATATGTGATGGCAGCAGGCGTTAAGCCCGGCGAACTGCGTGAGCTCTCCGATGAGGAGCTGGTCGCGAAGTTGCGTGAGGCCAAGGCGGAGCTGTTCAACCTCCGCGTACAGGGTGCGACCGGGCAGCTCGACAACAACCGTCGACTGCCGGTCGTCCGGCGGGATATCGCTCGGATCTACACGGTCATGCGCGAGCGCGAGCTTGGGCTCTCGGCCGCGCCTACTGAGGTGGCGGCGTGAGCGAGCGCAGCGAGCTAACCAAGGATGGTCAGTAACATGAGCGAGACCAACGAGAACGCGGTCGAGCGGAACCGGCGTAAGGTACGCGAGGGTCTGGTCGTCAGCGACAAGATGGACAAGACCGTCGTCGTGGCGGTCGAGGACCGGGTCAAGCACCCGCTCTACGGCAAGGTTCTTCGGCGCCAGAGCAAGCTCAAGGCGCACGACGAGCAGAATGCCTGCGGCATCGGCGACCGGGTGCTCCTGATGGAGACCCGTCCGCTCTCGGCCACCAAGCGGTGGCGTGTCGTGGAGATCCTCGAGAAGGCCAAGTGAGTCGGGCCCGGGTCTGACCCGGGCCCTCCTCCCGGTCGCGCTCGCGCGGCTGAGTACGGCAAGGTTGTGAGCCACTCCAGGCTCATTGGAATAGCTTCCCCGCTTCTGCGGTGGGGGCATGAGTTCCGCCAGGCTCTTGCCCGTTTCGACAGGCAAGAGAACCGGCAGACATACAGGAGTTGACGTGATCCAGCAGGAGTCGCGACTGCGAGTCGCCGACAACACGGGTGCCCGGGAAATTCTGTGCATCCGTGTCCTCGGCGGCTCGGGTCGGCGCTACGCGAGCATCGGCGACGTCATCGTGGCCACCGTAAAGGACGCCATCCCCGGCGCCGGCGTGAAGAAGGGCGATGTCGTCAAGGCGGTCATCGTGCGCACGGTCAAGGAGCGGCGGCGTCCGGACGGCTCGTACATCCGCTTTGACGAGAACGCAGCCGTCATCATCAAGGACGGCGGGGACCCCCGTGGTACCCGTATTTTCGGCCCGGTCGGTCGTGAGCTGCGGGACAAGCGGTTCATGAAGATCATCAGCCTTGCGCCGGAGGTGCTGTGACCATGAAGATCAAAAAAGGCGACACGGTCAGGGTCATCGCCGGCAAGGACAAAGGCCGCGAGGGTAAGGTCATTTCGGCCCACCCGAAGCTGGAGAAAGTCCTGGTTGAAGGCGTGAACCGGATCAAGAAGCACACCAAGATCCGTACCACCCAGCGGGGTGCCAAGAGCGGTGGCATCGTGACGCAGGAGGCGTTGATTCACGTCTCCAACGTGGCGATCCTCGAAGACGGTAAGCCGACCCGGGTGGGTTACAAGGTTGACGAGAGCGGCAACAAGGTCCGCATCTCGCGCCGCACCGGCAAGGAGCTGTGATGTCGACGGCCACCGAAACGAAGACGCTTCCGCGTCTCAAGGAGAAGTACCGCAACGAGATCGTGGGCCAGCTGCGCGAGCAGTTCGGTTACGCGAACCCGATGCAGGTGCCCGGTCTGGTGAAGATCGTCGTCAACATGGGCGTCGGCGAGGCTGCCCGGGATGCCAAGAAGATCGACGGCGCCGTCCGCGACATCACGGCCATCACCGGCCAGAAGCCGCAGATCCGTCGGGCGACCAAGTCCATCGCGCAGTTCAAGCTGCGTGAGGGCATGCCGATCGGTGTGAAGGTCACCCTTCGCGGCGACCGGATGTGGGAGTTCCTGGACCGGCTGCTCTCGATCGCGCTGCCGCGTATCCGTGACTTCCGCGGACTCGATGCCCGCAAGCTCGACGGCCACGGCAACTACACCTTCGGTCTCACCGAGCAGTCGGTCTTCCACGAGATCGATCAGGACAAGATCGATTCCGTTCGGGGCATGGACATCACCCTGGTGACGACTGCGCCGACCGACAACGAGGGCCGGGCGCTGCTGAAGCTCCTGGGCTTCCCGTTCAAGGAGAACTGAGATGGCCAAGAAGGCGCTGATCATCAAGGCGGCCGCGAAGCCGAAGTTCGCCGTGCGCGCCTACACCCGCTGCCAGC
Source organism: Allocatelliglobosispora scoriae (assembly GCF_014204945.1). Classification (NCBI taxonomy): domain Bacteria; kingdom Bacillati; phylum Actinomycetota; class Actinomycetes; order Micromonosporales; family Micromonosporaceae; genus Allocatelliglobosispora; species Allocatelliglobosispora scoriae. The sequence goes on along the minus strand of NZ_JACHMN010000002.1, from coordinate 3,029,493 downwards.
GGTGCGGCCGTCCGAAGTCGGTGTACCGCAAGTTCGGGCTGTGCCGCGTGTGCATCCGGGAAATGGCTCACCGCGGTGAGCTTCCGGGTGTCACGAAGGCTTCCTGGTAGACATTTGCTTCGCCGCAGGCCCGCGGTCCGAGCGGCCACGGGAACCGCGGCGAGAGAGGTTAGACAACCATGACGATGACCGACCCGATCGCAGACATGTTGACGCGTCTGCGTAACGCCAACCAGGCGTACCACGACCGGGTGACGATGCCCTACTCGAAGATCAAGGCGAACATCGCCGAGGTCCTCAAGACCGAGGGTTACATCGCCACCTGGGCGGTCGAGGAGCCCGAAGAGGGCGCCGTTGGCAAGAGCCTGACCGTCGAGCTGAAGTACGGCCCTAGCCGTGAGCGGAGCCTCGCCGGCATCCGGCGCGTTTCCAAGCCCGGCCTGCGGGTTTACGCCAAGGCGCCGGAGATGCCGAAGGTGCTCGGCGGCCTCGGTGTGGCGATCATTTCGACGTCCCAGGGACTGCTTACTGACCGGCAGGCCCGCAAGCGAGGGGTAGGCGGGGAAGTCCTCGCCTACGTCTGGTAGGAGCCTGCAATGTCGCGAATCGGACGTAAGATCATCCCGGTCCCGGCCGGGGTGGAGATCACTATCAGCGGGCAGACCATCAAGGTCAAGGGCCCCAAGGGAACGCTTGAGCACACGCTTGCCGAGCCGATCGCCGTGGAACGCGGCGACGACGGCACGCTGACGGTCACGCGCCCCAATGACGAGCGCAAGGCCAAGGAGCTGCACGGCCTTTCGCGTACCCTGGTCGCCAACATGGTTGTGGGCGTCACCGAGGGCTACAAGAAGAGCCTGGAGATCAACGGCACCGGTTACCGCGTGACCGCCAAGGGATCGGACCTCGAGTTCGCCCTCGGCTTCTCGCACCCGGTCCTGGTGCAGGCGCCGGACGGCATCACCTTCACGGTGGAGCGTCCGACCCTCTTCCACGTCGCCGGTATCGACAAGCAGCTCGTCGGCGAGGTCTCGGCGAAGATCCGGAAGATCCGTCCGCCGGAGCCCTACAAGGGCAAGGGTGTCAAGTACTCGGACGAGGTCATCCGCCGCAAGGCTGGAAAGGCAGGTAAGAAGTGAGCGCAACGCTCCTCAAGCGCCGCAACGGCGGCGGCGTCGCACACAAGCGCGCCGTTGGCAAGGCGCGCCGGCACTTCCGCATCCGCAAGAACGTCAGCGGTACGGCCGAGCGCCCCCGCCTTGTCGTTACTCGCAGCCTGCGGCAGATCACGGCCCAGATCGTGGACGACACCAAGGGTCACACCCTGGTCTCGGCCTCGTCGCTGGACGCTTCGATCCGGACCGTCGAGGGTGACAAGCGCGCCCTGGCCGGCAAGGTCGGTGCACTGCTCGCCGAGCGTGCGAAGTCCGCAGGTATCAGCAAGGTCGTCTTCGACCGCGGTGGAAACCGGTACGCGGGTCGCGTTGCGTCCCTCGCCGACGCCGCGCGCGAAGCCGGACTCGAGTTCTAGGAAGGAGTGGACAAGCTATGCCAGGTCCACAGCGCCGGGGCTCCGGGTCCGGTAACAACAGCAGCAACAGCAGCGAGGGCGGCGACCAGCAGCGTCGTGGCCGCGACAACCGTCGTGACGGCGGTCGTGACCGCGCACCGGTAGAGAAGACCCCGCACATCGAGCGGGTCGTCACGATCAACCGTGTCGCCAAGGTCGTCAAGGGCGGTCGTCGCTTCAGCTTCACCGCGCTCGTCGTGGTGGGCGATGGCGACGGCAACGTCGGCATCGGCTACGGCAAGGCCAAGGAGGTGCCCGCGGCGATCGCCAAGGGTGTCGAGGAGGCCAAGAAGCACTTCTTCAACGTGCCGCGGATCAACAAGACGATCCCGCACCCGGTGCTCGGCGAGGCTGCGGCAGGCGTCGTCCTGCTCAAGCCGGCCAGCGCCGGTACGGGTGTCATCGCCGGTGGCCCGGTGCGTGCCGTGCTGGAGTGCGCGGGCGTGCACGACATCCTGTCGAAGAGCCTCGGCTCCTCGAACCCGATCAACATCGTGCACGCCACTGTGGCGGCGCTGAAGATGCTTGAGTCGCCCGAAGCGGTGGCGGCCCGTCGTGGCCTCCCCGTCGAGGACGTGGCGCCGCCGGCGCTGCTGGCGGCCCGGGCAGCCGGGGCGGGTGCGTGATGGCACGTTTGAAGGTCACCCAGCTCAAGTCCGAGATCGGCGCCAAGCAGAACCAGCGGCACTCGCTGCGTTCGCTCGGCCTGAAGCGGATCAACGACGTGGTGGTGAAGGAAGACCGTCCCGAGATTCGGGGAATGATCTTCGCGGTCAACCACCTCGTGAAGGTCGAGGAGGTCGACTAATGACGATCAAGGTCCACCACCTTCGTCCGGCACCCGGAGCCAAGACCACCAAGATGCGCGTCGGTCGTGGTGAGGGCTCCAAGGGCAAGACCGCTGGTCGCGGTACCAAGGGCACCAAGGCCCGTTACCAGGTCTCGGCTGCGTTCGAGGGCGGGCAGATGCCCCTCCACATGCGCCTGCCGAAGCTGAAGGGCTTCAAGAACAAGTTCAAGGTCGTCTTCCAGGTCGTCAACCTGGACCGCCTGGCGGAGCTCTTCCCCAAGGGCGGCCAGGTCGGCGTGGACGAGCTGGTCGAGGCCGGTGCGGTCCGCAAGGGCCACCCGGTCAAGGTCCTCGGCACGGGCGACCTCGGCGGCGTGAAGCTGCAGATCTCGGCGAACGCGTTCAGCGCGTCCGCTAAAGAGAAGATCGCGGCTGCCGGCGGCTCGGCCACCGAGCTGTAAGGCGGATTCAGCATTACGACGCCGGTTGTCTGCTCTTCACGGGGCTGGCAACCGGCGTCGCTGGCAATATCGGCCGAAAGTAATTTGCGGCCACCCCTGACCAACCTGAGTCGAGCCTGTTAGTGTTCGAACCCAGCTACGCAATCCCTCGTGGCTGATACCGTCGTGCCCCCCCGCCACTACCCCCTAGTGGCCGTGTCGCGCAGGAGGAAAGAGTTGCTCTCCGCGTTCTTCAGTGCGTTCAAAACGCCTGACCTGCGCAAGAAGATCTTCTTCACGCTGGCTATCGTCGCCCTCTACCGCCTCGGTGCAACCCTGCCGAGCCCCGGTGTTTCCTACGGCAACGTTCAGCAGTGCTTGAAGGCGATCGACAGCACAGGTGGTACCGGCATCTTCAGCCTCCTGAACTTGTTCTCAGGTGGTGCGCTGCTCTCACTCTCGGTCTTCGCGCTCGGCATCATGCCGTACATCACCGCGTCGATCATTCTGCAGCTGCTTACGGTCGTCATTCCGCGACTCGAAGCGCTGCGCAAAGAGGGTCAGGCCGGCCAGGCGAAGATCACGCAGTACACCCGCTACCTGACCCTGGGTCTCGCGGTTCTGCAGTCCTCGGCCTTCATCGCCCTGGCGAAGTCCGGCACGCTCTTCGGGCCTGCCTGTGACTCCTTCCCGATCATCCCGCAGACGGCGATCCCCTCCTGGCTCACCATGGCGGTCCTCGTGATCACCATGACCGCCGGCACGGGCGTCATCATGTGGCTCGGTGAGCTCATCACCGACCGCGGCGTCGGCAACGGCATGTCGGTCCTGATCTTCACCTCGATCGCCGCCCGGCTCCCCAGCGAGGCGTGGCAGCTCAAGCAGAGCAAGGGCAGCCAGGGCTGGTACTGGCTGACGGGCATCATCGCGCTGGTCCTGCTGATCATCGCGCTGGTCGTCTACATCGAGCAGGCACAGCGCCGCATCCCGGTGCAGTACGCGAAGCGGATGGTCGGTCGCCGGATGTACGGCGGCACGTCGACCTACATCCCGCTCAAGGTGAACCAGGCCGGTGTCATCCCGGTCATCTTCGCCTCGTCGCTGCTCTACCTGCCGCAGCTCGCCGTCCAGTTCTTCAAGCCGGATGACGCGACCCAGCCGGGACCCGTCTACCTCTGGGTCCAGGACCACCTCGTCAACGCGACGAGCTGGGTCTACATCGCGCTCTACGCGCTGCTGGTCATCTTCTTCACCTACTTCTACGTCTCGATCTCGTTCAACCCGACCGAGGTCGCCGACAACATGAAGAAGTACGGCGGGTTCGTGCCGGGCATCCGCCCGGGCAAGCCGACCGCCGATTACCTCGACTTCATCCTCAGCCGCATCACGCTGCCGGGAGCGTTCTACCTCGCGGCCATCGCGGTGCTGCCGAACTTCTTCTTCATCTGGCTCGACAGCAAGCAGTACCAGAACTTCCCGTTCGGTGGTACGGCGGTGCTGATCATGGTCGGTGTCGGTCTCGAGACGGTCAAGCAGATCGAGAGTCAGTTGATGCAGCGGAACTATGAGGGCTTCCTGCGATGAGATTGGTGCTGGTCGGCCCGCCGGGCGCGGGCAAGGGGACGCAAGCTGAGTTCATCGCGTCCCACTTGTCCGTGCCGAAGATCTCGACCGGCGACATCTTCCGCGCGAACGTCACTCAGAAGACGGAGCTCGGGCTCGAGGCCAAGCGCTACATGGACGCGGGCGGCCTCGTGCCCGACGAAGTCACGATCAACATGGTTCGTGGGCGACTCGCCGAGTCGGATGCCGCCGATGGGTTCCTGCTCGACGGGTTCCCGCGGACGGTGCCGCAGGCGGTCGCCCTCGACAAGATGCTCACCGACGCCGACAACGGTCTCGACCTGGTGCTTGAGCTGATCGTCGAGCATGACGAGGTGATCCGCCGGCTCTCGGGCCGGCGGACCTGCCACGGCTGCAAGAAGATCTGGCACGTCGAGTTCGACGCGCCCGCGCACGAGGGCATCTGCGACCGCTGCCAGGGTGAGCTCTACCAGCGCGACGACGACAAGGCCGAGACGATCGCGGAGCGGCTGCGGGTGTACGCCCGCGACACCGCTCCGCTCGTCGACTACTACGGCGCGCAGGGCAAGCTCGTGGGGATCGACGCGACGGGCCCGGTCGAGGATGTGACCGTCCGCGCAATAGACGCCCTGCGCTCCTACGGCGGCTAGGCTCGATAAATGCGCCATCAGGACGTCATTCAGATCAAAACCCCCGAGCAGATCGCCAAGATGCGCGCTGCCGGGCTCGTCGTGGCCGACGCCCTGGCCGCCTGCCGCGAAGCGGTGGTGCCCGGGATCAGCACCGGCGAGCTGGACGCCATCGCCGAGAAGGTGATTCGGGCCGCCGGGGCCATCCCGTCCTTCAAGGGCTACCACGGCTTCCCGGCCTCGATCTGCGCCTCGGTCAACGAGCAGGTCGTGCACGGCATCCCCAGCCACGAGCAGGTGGTGAGCGAGGGCGACCTGCTCTCCATCGACTGCGGCGCCATCCTCGACGGCTGGCACGGCGACTCGGCGATCACCGTCGGCGTGGGGGAGACCCGCCCGGAGCTGCTCCGGATGGCCGAGGTCGCCGAGGACAGCATGTGGGCCGGGATCGCGGCCGCCGCCCGCGGCGTGCTCTCCAAGCGCGGCCGGCTCACCGACATCTCCTACGCCGTGCAGAATTCGGTCCGCGAGGGGCGCAGTCACGTCTTCTCCCGGGCCCAGGGTGTCCGCAGGCGTTACGGCATCGTCGAGGGCTACGGCGGGCACGGCATCGGCACGGAGATGCACCAGGACCCGCACATCCTCAACTACGGCCGCCCCGGCCGGGGACCCTTCATCGTGCCCGGCATGTGCTTCGCCATCGAGCCGATGATCACGATGTCGTCCCCGCGTACCACCGAGCTGAGCGACGGGTGGACGGTCGTGACCGTCGACGGCTCTTTCGCCGCTCACGTCGAGCACTCGATCGGCCTGCTGGAGGACGGAGTGGTGGTTCTCACCGCCGCCGACGCGGGTGTCGAACGTCTCGGCGAACTGGTGTCCCCGCAGTACAGGGCCTGAGCGTTAGCGCTGCTGGTAACCCACGTCCCCCGATTTGGTATCGATGCGGGTGGAGGCGTAGACTGGCCACTCGGCGCACCGCGTCCCCTCCATCATGCCCGCCAGCGCTTCGGCGGGCGATCGGAGCCGCGGCTGGCGTGCCGCCCATCCCGGAAGGGACGAGGGCGGTGCGAGGACAACGTGTGCCAGTCAATGCACCCGATGTCAGGTAAGCGGAGGACATGCCAAAGAAAGATGGGGCCATCGAGATCGAGGGCCGAGTAATCGAGCCGCTCCCGAACGCCATGTTCCGGGTCGAGCTCGCCAACGGTCACAAGGTTCTGGCTCATATCAGCGGCAAGATGCGGCAGCACTACATCCGCATCCTGCCCGAGGACCGGGTCGTCGTCGAGCTCTCGCCGTACGACCTCACTCGCGGGCGCATCGTCTACCGCTACAAGTAACTGGCTTCGGGTCAGTTCCTTTTGTCCGTCTTTCCTGGTCCGGCAGTGGCCGGGGCAGGAATAGGAGTAAAGGCGAGCCGTGAAGGTCAAGCCGAGCGTCAAGAAGATCTGCATGAAGTGCCGCGTCATTCGCCGGCACGGCCGGGTCATGGTCATCTGTGAGGACCCGCGCCACAAGCAGCGCCAGGGCTAAGCCCGGCCTGCTGCAGATCACCGCGTCACAGTAATAGCTCGTCCCGGCCGCGGGGACGCCCCATGCGAGACATGGGGAACTCTCGTGGCCAACCCTCGGTCGGAGGCCGAGGCCATGCCCGGGCAGGTGTGGATGGGGACGGGCGTCAGACCTCCGCCTACACGAGGAGTTAGCCCGCACATGGCACGTCTCGTTGGCGTTGATCTTCCGCGCGATAAGCGCATGGAGATCGCGCTCACCTACATCTTCGGTGTCGGTCGGACGCGCTCGATCGCGGCACTCGCCGCGACCGGCATCGATCCGAACAAGCGCACCAAGGACCTCACTGATGAAGAGGTCGTCCAGCTTCGTGACTACATCGAAGCGAACTTCAAGGTTGAAGGCGACCTGCGCCGCGAGGTCGCTGCGGACATCCGCCGCAAGGTAGAGATCGGTTGCTACGAGGGCATCCGACACCGCAAGGGTCTGCCCGTTCGCGGGCAGCGGACCCGGACCAACGCTCGCACCCGCAAGGGTCCGAAGCGCACGGTCGCGGGCAAGAAGAAGCCCGGCAAGAAGTAGTAACCGGATCTAGAGGAGCGCAATAAGCTATGCCGCCGAAGGCACGCGCTGGGGCCCCAGTTAAGAAGGTCCGGCGCAAAGAACGCAAGAACGTCTCCCACGGGCAGGCGCACATCAAGAGCACCTTCAACAACACCATCGTCTCCATCACGGACCCGACCGGTGCTGTCATCTCCTGGGCCTCCGCGGGCCAGGTTGGTTTCAAGGGCTCCCGCAAGTCGACTCCGTTCGCCGCGCAGCTCGCCGCCGAGGCGGCTGCTCGCCGGGCCATGGAGCACGGCATGCGCAAGGTCGACGTCTTCGTCAAGGGCCCGGGTTCGGGCCGTGAGACGGCGATCCGTTCGCTGACCGCTGCCGGCCTCGAGGTCGGAGTCATCTCCGACGTCACGCCGCAGCCGCACAACGGTTGCCGTCCGCCGAAGCGTCGTCGGGTCTAGGGGGAGATACAGAGATGGCTCGTTATACAGGCGCAGACTGCCGCCGCTGCCGTCGGGAGAAGACCAAGCTGTTCCTCAAGGGCAGCAAGTGCGACGGGCCGAAGTGCCCGTTCGAGTCGCGGCCTTTCCCGCCCGGACAGCACGGCCGTGGCCGTACCAAGGACACCGAGTACCTGCTCCAGCTTCGTGAGAAGCAGAAGGCCCGCCGCATCTACGGCGTGCTGGAGAAGCAGTTCCGGACCTACTACGAGGAGGCGAACCGCCGCTCCGGCAAGACCGGTGAGGTGCTTCTCCAGATCCTCGAGTCGCGGCTCGACAACGTGGTCTACCGGGCGGGCTACGCGCTCTCCCGCGACCACGCCCGTCAGCTGGTCAAGCACGGCCACTTCGTGGTCAACGGCAAGAAGGTCGACATTCCTTCTTACCGCGTGACGGAGCACGACATCGTCGAGGTCCGGGAGAAGTCCCGCGTCCTCGACCCGTTCCAGGTGGCGATTGGTCTGGCCGGCAGCCGGACCGTTCCCGCGTGGATCGAGGCGATTCCGTCGCAGCTCAAGATCCTCGTGCACAACCTCCCGGCGCGCGGTGCCATTGACACCCAGCTCCAGGAGCAGTTGATCGTCGAGCTTTACTCCAAGTAAGGCTCCCTGGTGGCCCGCCCTCACGGGCGGGCCACCACCACGTGGGCGTCATATAGCGGTCGCCCCCGAAATCAAGGAGAACGTACGTGCTCATCTCCCAGCGCCCGACTCTCACCGAAGAGTCGATCAGCGAGGTTCGTTCCCGGTTCACCATCGAACCGCTGGAGCCGGGCTTCGGCTACACGCTCGGCAACTCGCTTCGGCGTACCCTGCTCAGCTCGATCCCCGGCGCAGCCGTGACGAGCATCAAGGTCGACGGCGTGCTGCACGAGTTCACCACGATCCCCGGTGTCAAGGAGGACGTGGTCGAGCTCGTCATGAACGTCAAGGAGCTCTCCGTCAGCTCCGAGCACGACGAGCCCGTCAGCATGTACCTGCGCAAGCAGGGCCCCGGTGACGTGACCGCCGGCGACATCCAGCCTCCGGCCGGTGTCTCGGTGCACAACCCGGACCTGAAGCTCGCCACGCTCAACGGCAAGGGCCGGCTGGACATGGAGCTGACGGTCGAGCGCGGCCGCGGCTACGTGACCGCCGCCCAGAACAAGCAGGGTGGCGCGGAGATCGGCCGGATCCCGGTCGACTCGATCTACTCGCCGGTGCTGAAGGTGACCTACCGCGTTGAGGCGACCCGCGTCGAGCAGCGCACCGACTTCGACCGTCTGATCATCGACGTGGAGACCAAGGCGAGCATCTCGCCGCGGACCGCGCTGGCGTCGGCCGGTTCGACCCTGGTGGAGCTCTTCGGGCTCTGCCGGGAACTGGACGAGTCCGCCGAGGGCATCGACATCGGCCCGTCGCCGCAGGACGCGCAGCTCGCTGCCGACCTGGCGCTGCCGATCGAGGAGCTCGACCTGACGGTCCGTTCTTACAACTGCCTCAAGCGCGAGGGCATCAACACCGTTGGTGAGCTGATCGGGCGTACCGAGGCCGACCTCCTCGACATCCGGAACTTCGGTCAGAAGTCCATCGACGAGGTCAAGATGAAGCTGGCCGGGATGGGCCTGGGTCTGAAGGACTCGGCGCCGAACTTCGACCCGGCGAACGTCGTCGACTCCTTCGGGGACGCCGACTACGACGAAACCGATGTCGACTCGGACTCCGACGCCGACAGCGACGACTACCGCGAGACCGAGCAGCTCTAAGCTGCCGCCACCACACAGGGAGCAGAACCAATGCCTCAGCCCACCAAGGGCCCCCGCCTCGGCGGCAGCCCCGCGCACGAGCAGCTCATGCTGGCCAACCTGGCCACCTCGCTGTTCAAGCACGGCCGGATCACGACCACGCAGACCAAGGCCAAGCGCCTGCGTCCGCTGGCCGAGCGCCTGATCACCCAGGCCCGTCGTGACGACCTCGCGTCTCGGCGGCTCGTCCGCAAGACGATCACGGAGAAGGACACCTTCGTCCAGCTCTTCGAGGAGATCGCGCCGCGCTTCAAGACCCGCCCCGGCGGCTACACCCGGATCGTCAAGATCGGCCCCCGCAAGGGCGACGCCGCTCCCATGGCGATCATCGAGCTCGTCGAGGAGCTCGTCGTAGCCGCTCCTGCGGCTCCGGCGAAGGTCGCGAAGGCCACGGCCAAGAAGGCCACCAAGGCCGACGTGCTGGCGGCTCAGGCCGGCGAGACCGAGGACGAGGCTCCGGCCGCCGTCGCCGAGGTCGAGGCTGACGACGCCAAGGCCGACGACAAGTAAGTGCACCAGCGTCAAGGACCCGGCCACGCGATTGCGTGGCCGGGTCCTTCGCTCATGAAGGGGGTCTCGTGGTCCGGGTCAGGTTGGACGTCGCCTATGACGGCACGGACTTCTCCGGCTGGGCGGTGCAGCCGGATCGGCGTACCGTCGCGGGGGTTCTGGGGTTTGAGCTGGAACGGATCCTCGGCGCGGGAGTCCCCACGGGGTTGACCGTGGCCGGGCGGACCGACGCCGGCGTGCACGCGACAGGACAGGTGTGCCACGTGGACCTGCCGGACGAGGCGTGGGCCGCGCGCGAGTCCACGCTGCTGCGGCGCCTCGCCGGCCTGCTGCCCGGCGACATCCGCGTGACCCGGGCCGTCGCGGTCCCGGCCGCGTTCGACGCGCGCTTCTCGGCCCTTTTCCGCCGGTACGCCTACCGCGTGACCGACGCACCCTATGGCGCGGAGCCGCTGCGGCGCCGGGACACCCTCGCCTGGGCCCGCCCGCTCGACGTGACCCGGCTCAACGCCGCCGCTCAGGGGTTGCTGGGGGAGCACGACTTCGCGGCCTTCTGCAAGCGCAAGGAGCATGCCACGACGAAGCGGGCGATCAGCATCATCGAGTGGCAGCGGCAGGACGACGGGGTGATCGTGGCGACGGTGCAGGCCGACGCGTTCTGCCAGGCGATGGTGCGCAGCCTCGTCGGAGCGATGCTCTCCGTCGGCGACGGCCGCCGCGAGCCCGACTGGCCGGGGAGCCTGCTGACCCGCACGGCCCGCGCCGACGACGTGCCGGTGGTGGGCCCGCACGGGCTGACGCTGGTGGCGGTGGGTTACCCCGACGACGAGTCGGCACTGGCGGAGCGGGCAGACGCGACGCGGCGCCTGCGCGTCTAGGGGGAGGGCTCCACCGGGTCGCTCGGGTCGACCTTGATCGTGGCCCGGTTCTTCACCACGCTGCCGAGCAGATGGACCTCGATCATGTCGTAGAGGATCTGCTTGGCGAAGGGATCACCCTCGGCGAACTCCTTGCCGTCGACGCGTGCGATCACGCAGTAGACGAGGAAGTGGCCCTGGTAGTCCCAGCCCAGGTGGGTCGAGGAGAGCGCGAGCGGTTTGGTCACGGCGCTGGAGACATAGCCCTTGAACCGGCCCTTGCCACCGTCGACAACGGTCTTGACCTGTGCGTAAGCCTCGCTCGCCGAGTCGGCGGTCTCCATGTTGAAGATGCCGCCGGTGACGAGATAGTCGTTGGTCGGCGACTTCAGCGTGGCCCGGACGACCTGCGAGCAGCCCGCCGTGACCAGCATCCCCTTGAGCTGACCGTCGGCGGCGACCCGGCAGTCGGCATTGGCCTGCGTCGCGATCAACCGATAGGGCGGGCTCGCCTTGTCGATCACGATCTCCTTGGTGGGGAAGACCTCGGCGACGGTGAGCGGCTTCTCGTCGACCTCGCGGGACGAGATGTCGACCGGCAGCTCCGTGGGGGGCGCGGTCGGCGCGGCGGCGGCGCTGGAGCCCTTGCGCTCGTCCTGCAGGATGCCCCAGACGCCGGAGCCGCAGAGGACCAGCAGCACGGTGCCGATGAGTCCGGTGAGGATCAGTTTGAGCAGCCTGGTCTGGCCGCCCTCCGGGCGCTCCATCATGGGCATGCCGGTGCGGATGCCCGGTGGCGGTCCGGTGGGGGCCGAGCGGGGCGGTGCGGTGGTGGCCTGGCGCGCCCTGGCCGGGCTCGCCGGTGGGATGGTGGTCGGCACTCGGCGCGCCGGGCGCGCCGACGATGCCTCCGGCGGCGCGGACGGTCGTCCGGGTCGGCGCGGCGGCTGGTCGTGCGGTGGTGGTGGCGGCGGTGCGAAGTGCGGTGGCGGTTGACCGCGCAGCGGCGGCGGCTGTGTCCGCGGCGCCTGAGTTCTCGGCGGCTGTGTCCGCGGCGCCTGAGTTCTCGGCGGCTGTGTCCGGGGCTGCTGCGCTCTGGACGGATGCGGCCCGGGCGGCGGTGGGCCGGGCGGCCAGCCTCGATCGTCGGGCGCGCGGCGCTCGCTGTCGGGGGGTCGGCGACGCGGTGGCAGCTCGGGTTCGGTGCGTCGGCCCTCGGGCTCCCGCCGCCGACCGGTGCCGCGATCACCCTGCGGTTCCCTGCCGTAGCCGGTGTTCTCCGGCGCTCGCCGGGTGCGCTCGGGGTCATCCCAACGCTGATCGCCGCGCGGACGGGCGCTCGGATCGCGCGGCCGTCCGGCCCCGCGAGGATCCCGGGGATCAGGGTCGCGAGGGTCACGTCGCTGCGGTGGAGGACCACCGCTGTTGGATGACCCGTACGTACCCATGCCGGACAGCGTAATCCACGTCACGGTGGATTCCGCACCGGCGGTTGGGCGATGTAACCCGCTAGTTGGGGTGAGAATCCGACAGCGGACAATCACCGGGTGACGGCCGAACACTTCTTCACTGAAACGCCGACGACCCCGGCCCGCCCCCGCGAGGTCGAATTCTCGGTGGCCGGGGTCGACTTCGCGCTGACCTCATCGACCGGTGTCTTCTCCGGTGCGCGGCTCGATCCCGGTACGGCGGTGCTGCTCCGCAAAGCCGACCTGCCCGGGCCCGCCACCAGCGGAGACCTGCTCGATCTCGGCTGCGGATACGGACCGATCACCGCAGTGCTGGCCACCGTCGCGCCGAAGGCCCGGATCGTGGCGATCGACGTCAACAGCAGGGCCCGTGAGCTGACCGAGGCGAACGCGTTGCGCCTCGGCATCGCGGACCGGGTCCTCGTCGCCGCGCCGGACGACGTACCGGACGAGCTCACGTTCACCCAGATCTGGTCGAACCCGCCGATCCACATCGGTAAGCCGGAGCTGCACGCCCTGCTCGATCGCTGGCTGCCCCGGCTCGCGCCGGACGGTGTCGCCTGGCTCGTCGTCGCGAAGAACCTCGGCGGCGATTCGCTGCAGCAGTGGCTGATCGGGCGCGGTTACGACGTGGAGCGGACCGCCAGCCAGAAGGGATTCCGCATCCTGCGGCTCACTCTCACGGCTGCCTGAGGGGTCACTCCGTCGGCGGCTTGCGGACGCGGTGCAGGCGGAAGGGCTTGCGGGTCACGGTGGTCGCGGTCGACGGGCGCGGCGCCGTCGCCTCGGAGGCGTCGGGCAGCGCGGCACCCGCGGTCGCCGCTCCCGGCACCGGGCTCAGGCTGACGACGAGGCACTGCTCGGCCCAGCGCGCGGCGAGCGCCTCGGCGGTGCCGGGTGCGTTGAGCCGCTTGCCCGCGAGCTGCACCGCCACCCGCTCCCACTCCTCGGAGCCGGGCCGGAGCTGCGTGATCGTGGCCGGGTAGGTCACCACCCGGCCACCGTGGTCGCCGCGCAGGGTGACCGTCGCGGTGGCGTTGTCGGCGGCTGCTTCGGCGAGGCCGGGCAGGGACTGCTCGCCGGGTCCGGTGACGAGGTGCAGACGGCCCTCCAACGGCATCACCCACACGGCGTAAGCGGTGCCGTCGCCGATCCCCACCCACGCGATGGCGGCCTTCTTCGCGGCTTCCTCCACCAGCACATCACTCATGACCCACATTATGGCGCCGCCTTCGACATCGCCGGCAGCGTCCCCGAACACCGGCGGGACGCTGCGACGCGGGCCTCGCCGGGGTCGGCCGAGCTCAGGGTGCTCAAGCGAGGGCGGCGAGGGTGTCCGGCTGGAGTACGCCGGTCGCCACATCGGCGAAACGGCTGAGCGACGTGACGGCCGGACCGCGGAACTCGTCGTCGGGGCGGAAGGTGAGGTGCCCGGCGAGGTCGGGTGCGGCGAGGCGGAAGGCGGTCATGCCGAGTGCCGCAGCGCCGGTGAGCTCCTGCGAGCTGCCGTCACCGAGGTAGAGGCACCGGTCGGGGGAGACCCGCAGCGCCGCGCAGGCGGCGAGGTAGATCGTCGGGTCCGGTTTGCAGGCTCCGATGTGCACGGAGAAGATCGCCGTATCGAGCAGGGGTGCCACGGGCAGCCTGGTCAGCAGGTCGGGCAGCTCCCAGCAGCAGTCGCTGACGAGCGCGACGCGCAGCCCGGCTCCCCGGCAGCGGCGCAGGGTGGCGACGGCGTCGGCGCGCAGGCGGGTGTCCGCGGTGATCGCGGCCACCCGGGCGGCCTGCGCTTCCCGCAGCTGCCGACGGGTGACGTGCAGGCCGAGCTGGTCGGCGATCCAGCACAGCGTGGCGAGGGGGCCGCCGGTCTCGCCCCGGGCGCGGGCGTAGAAGGACCGGTCGAGCAGCGCGGTGAGCTCGTCGATGGGGCAGCCGAGGAGCTCGGCGACGCGATGATGCCCGGGACCGCGTTGGACGGCCTGGGTCAGCGTGCCGTAGAAGTCGAACAGCACGGCGTCATGCGTTTTACCTGACATTTTGTCTGCCCCGTTCACCTGCCGTTTACGCCAGAACCTCCGAGAGTAGGCGTGCGATTACCGAGGGTGCATCGGCCGATCGAACAATGAGTATTCACGTAAGTGCTCATGGTGACCGTGACAAGATCTCGGATCATGCCGGAGAAGCCCGTCGCCATCAGCCCCGCGACCATCACCGCGCTGGTGGTCGCGATCACCACGGTGTCGTCGTCGGGGCCGCTCATCGCGTACGCCGCCGCGCCCGCCCTGGTGCTCGCCTTCTGGCGCAACGCCCTCGCGACCGGCCTGCTCATCCCCTTCGCCGCGCTGCGTCGGCGGGAGGAGCTGGCGCGGCTGTGGCGCGACGGCGAGCTGCGCTGGAGCGTGCTCGCCGGGTTCGCGCTCGCCGCGCACTTCGCCACGTGGATGAGCGCCGCGCAGCTCACCAGCGTCGCCACCGCCACCGCGCTCGTCTGCTCGCAGCCCGCGTGGGCGGGATTGATCGCGTTCTGCCGTGGTCAGAAGCTCGGGGTCGCGACCTGGATCGGGATCGGACTCGCCGTCATCGGAGCCGTGATCGCCACGGGCGCCGACGTGCGGCTCGGACACGACGCGATCCTCGGCGACATCCTGGCGCTCGCGGGCGGGCTCTTCGCGGCGGTCTACACGACGCTGGGGGAGCGGGCCCGCCAGCAGTCGAGCACGGCGAGCTACACGACCGTCTGCTACGCGGTCTGCGCGGTCCTGCTCGGTGTCGCGTGCCTGGCGACCGGCTCACCGCTGATGGGGTTCACCGCGCAGACCTGGCTCGCGATCATCGGCCTCACCCTCGGCGCGCAGCTGCTCGGCCACTCGATGCTCAACTTCGCGCTGCGCGAGGTGTCGGCGACGATGATCGGCGTGCTGGTCCTGCTGGAGGTGCCGGGAGCTGCGCTCATGGCGTGGCTCTGGCTCGACCAGGTGCCCCCGGCCGCGGCATGGCCGGGGGTCGCCCTCGTCGTCGCGGGCGTCGCGGTGGTCATCCTCGGCAACGGCCGCCGCCAACCCCGCGAGGCCCCCGCCGAGCTCTGACGGCTGGTCACGTTTTGCAGCAAAGCGTGCTCATTTCGCTTTTCGAAGCCACGCTTTGCTGCAAAACGTGACCGGCGTCAGGCGGGTGCGGTGAAGGTCTGGGTGCGGGACATCCCGGCGGCGCGGCCCTTGCCGGCCATGACGAGCGCCATCTTCCGGGACGCCTCATCGATCATCTCGTCGCCGAGCATCACCGCGCCGAGCCGGCCGCCGGCCTCGGAGGTGTAGTGCTCGTAGGCGTCGAGGATCAGCTCGGCGTGGTCGTAGTCGGCCTGCGACGGGGAGTAGACCTCGTTGGCCGCGTCGAGCTGGCCGGGGTGCAGGACCCACTTGCCGTCGAAGCCGAGAGCAGCGCTCCGCTTCGCCACCTCGGTGAAGCCGTCCACGTCGCGGATCTGCAGGAACGGGCCGTCGATCGCCTGCTTGTCATGCATCCGGGCGGCCATCAGGATGCGCATCAGGATGTAGTGGTAGGGGTCGCCCGGGTAGTCCGGGTGCAGCGCGCCGACGACGAGCGACTTCATGTTGATGCTCGCCATGAAGTCGGCCGGGCCGAAGATGATCGTCTCGACCCGGGGTGAGGCGGCGGCGATGGCGTCCACATTCACCAGCCCGGCGGCGTTCTCGATCTGGGCCTCGATGCCGATGCCGCCCAGCGGCAGGCCGAGCGAGCGCTCCAGCTGCGTCAGCGTCAGGTCGAGCCACTCGATGTGGGCGGCCGACTGCACCTTGGGCAGCATGATGCAGTCCAGGTTGGCGCCCGCGCCCTCGACGATGTCGATGACGTCGCGATAGGTCCACGGCGTGGTGAGGTCGTTGACGCGCACGACCCGAGCCTTGCCGCCCCAGCCGCCCTCGTTGAGCGCGGCGACGATGTTCTTGCGGGCATCGGGCTTGGCGAGCGGCGCGACCGCGTCCTCCAGGTCGAGGAAGACCTGGTCGGCGGGGAGCCCTTTCGCCTTGTCCAGCATCTTGACGCTGGAACCGGGCACCGCCAGGCAGG
Source organism: Allocatelliglobosispora scoriae (assembly GCF_014204945.1). Classification (NCBI taxonomy): domain Bacteria; kingdom Bacillati; phylum Actinomycetota; class Actinomycetes; order Micromonosporales; family Micromonosporaceae; genus Allocatelliglobosispora; species Allocatelliglobosispora scoriae. The sequence continues at coordinate 3,013,199 of NZ_JACHMN010000002.1, read as the reverse complement.
ACCTACGGGGACGACCGATGGCACCCATGCATCGACTCCTGTATTTTCACGGCGCAAGGCTCGGCGCCTTAGCCATCGTTCACTAGTGACCACACGGTAACCTCGCGGCGTGCGAGAGGAGAACATGTCTGTGGAAGATCTCACGAGTCGCCCCGGGAAGGTCGCGGTCATCACCGGGGGCAGCTCCGGCATCGGCCGCGCGGCCGCCGTCGAGCTGGCGCGGCGGGGGTGGCTGGTCGCCCTGGTCGGGCGCGATCCGGGCCGTCTGGATGCTGCACTCTCGGCGGTACGCGAGGCGGCGACCGGACCCGACCCCATCGGCTTCCAGGCCGACTTCACGTCGTTCGCCAGTGTTCGCGAGCTCGCCGATGCGCTGCGGACCCGGGTGCCCCCGATCGACCTGCTCGCCAACAACGCCGGTGCGGTGATCCGGGGCCGACAGACCACTGTGGACGGGCATGAGACGACGATCCAGACCAACCACCTCTCGGCGTACCTGCTGACGGTTCTGGTGAAGGATCGGCTCGCGCCCGCGGCACGGATCGTGACCACCGCGTCGACCGCGCACTCGATGGGGACGCCGGACCCGGCCAACCTGGACGCGACCGGCAAGCGCTACAGCGCGTGGCGGGCTTACGGCGAGTCCAAGTCGGCGAACATCCTCTTCGCCGCGGAGTCCGCGCGGCGCTGGCCGGACGTGCTGTCGTTCTCGTTCCACCCGGGTGTGGTGACGAGCAACTTCGGTACGCCGGCCGCACAGCTCTTCTACCGGATCGCGCCCGGCCTCTCGTCACCGGAGGAGGGCGCGGACACCCTGGTGCACCTGGCGACGGCACCGGCGGCGGAGCTCGTCAACGGTGCCTACTACGCCAAGCGCAAGCAGGTCCGGCCCAACCGCGCGCTTGCCGATCCGGCGCTCGCCGAGAAGCTGTGGGATGAGAGCGCCGCTCTCGTCGGTCTCGCCTAGAAGTCGCCGCTCTCGTCATAGCTCGACCACGAGCCGAAGATGAGGACGCAGAAGAAGATGATCGCGATCATCGAGATGCCGAAGCCGATCCAGCCGACGATGATGCCGGCGAGGGCCATGCCGTCGCCGTCCTCACCCCGCTCCTTGATCTGGCGGCGGGCCGTGTGCCCGAGCATCGCGCCGACGACGCCCGGCAGGCCGTAGCAGACGAGCAGGGACGCGATCGAGACCACCATCGCCGCGATCGCCATGCCGTTGGTCGGCCGGGTCGGCACGTAGACGTAGGCCGGGTAACCCTGCGGCCCCGGCGGACCCCAGGCGGGCTGGCCGGGGTAGCCCATCGGCGGAGGGTAGCCGAGCGGGGCGGGGCCGGGCTGCGGCGGAGCACCGGGCTGCGGCGGAGCGCCGGGCTGCGGCGGAGCGCCGGGCTGCGGCGGAGCGCCGGGCTCGAACGGGGTGGCGCCGGGTAGCGACGGGTCTGGAGCGCCGGTCGGGTCCGGATAGCTGGGCAGTGTCATGAGGGCTCCAGGTCTCGGGAGACGCGTGTCGCACACGGTAGACGGCCCGGGCTAGGTTGTGGGGGACGGACTCCTCGACAAGGATCGGACATATGCAGAACACCGACACCTTCCGGCTGGACGGCCGGGTAGCCCTGGTCACCGGCGCGGGGAGCCCATACGGCATCGGGTTCGCCACCGCCCGCCGCCTAGCTGACCTGGGCGCGAAGGTCGCGATCGTCTCCACCACCCGGCGCATCCACGACCGGGCGGGTGAGCTGGGAGTGACGGGGTTCGTCGCCGATCTGGCCGACGAGGCCGAGGTCGGCGCTCTCGCCGACGCCGTCGTGGACCAGATGGGCGAGGTCGACGTGCTCGTCAACAACGCCGGTCTGGCGAGCCGGGCCTCGCCGGAGATCATCCGTCCGGTGACGCAGCTCACCACGGACGAGTGGCGGGCCGAGATCGACCGCAACCTCACCACCGCGTTCCTGTGCAGCCGGGCATTCGCCGAGGGCATGGCGGTGCGCGGCTGGGGCCGCATCGTCAACCTCTCCGCGACCGCCGGACCGGTCAACGCGCTCCCCGCCGAGGCCGCCTACGCAGCGGCGAAGGCGGGTGTCCTCGGGCTGACCCGCGCGCTCGCGATGGAGCTGGTCACCGACGGGGTGACGGTCAACGCGGTCGCGCCGGGCCTGATCCACACCTCCGCCTCGACGCTCGTGGAGCTCAAGCAGGGCTACGGCTCGCCGATGGGCCGACCGGGCACCCCGGACGAGGTGGCGAGCTGCATCGCGTTCCTCTGCTCGCCGAGCGCGTCCTATGTGACCGGCCAGCTCCTCGTGGTCGACGGCGGTAACAGCGTGCGCCAGGCGGCGGCCTTCGCCTGAACCGTGTGGCATGACGAACGGGGGCGGACCGAGTCGGTCCGCCCCCGTTCGTCATGCGTGGATCAGAAGTTCGTCCAGCTGTCGCTGAAGTTCCAGAAGAGGCCGACGATGAAGGAGACGATGCTCAGACCGGCACCGATACCACCGGTGATGATGCCGGCCAGGGCCATGCCGTCGCCGGACTCGCCGCGCTCCTTGATCTGCTTGCGGCCGATGACGCCGAGCGTGACACCGACGCCGCCGACGACGACGCCGAGCAGCGCGCAGCAGCAGATCAGAACGATGCTCGCGATGCCGGTGCTGAGGGCGGCGATCGCCAGCGGGTTGGTCTTGCCGCTGGCCGGCGGGCCGTAGGCGTAGGGCGCGGCGGGCTGGCCGTAGGGCTGCTGCTGCGCGTACGGGTCGGGCTGCTGGGCATAGGGCGGAGCCGACGACGGGTCGGGCTGGCCATAGGGGGCCGGCGACGCCGGGGGCTGCTGAGCCGCGTAGGGGTCCGGGTAGGACGGAGCGGCCGGAGCCGGGCTGACGGGCGGCGGAGCCAACGGGTCCGAGTAGGTCGGCGGCTGCGGCGCCGCGTACGGGTCGTACGACGGCGGCTGGGCGTCCGGCGGCTGCTGGCCGTAGGGGTCGTTGCCGCTCGGCGGGTAGGTCATGGTGGCTCCTGTCGGGTGATCGTCGCGGTGGTGCTGGTCGCGGTGGTCGTCGGAGTCGTGCGTCCCCGGTCGGTCGCGCGGTCGTTCGGGTCGCGCGCCCTTCACGGGTAAACTACTAGTCGTCGTAGCTGCTGGAGTATCCCTCGTTGAAGCTGTCCATGAAGGTGGGGTCGTTGACGGCGAACAGAACGATGGCCACCACGGCGATGATGGAGAGGACGACAGCGCTCCAGCCGGTTATGACACCGGCGAGCGCCATCCCGCGTCCGTTCTCGCCGCGCTCGCGGATCTGCTTCATGCTGACGTGGCCGAGGATCGCGCCGACGAGTCCCACCAGACCGCCGAGACCATAGCAGCACAGGAGCACGAGGCCGACGATGCCCAGCACCATGGCCGCGATCGCCATGCCGTTGGTCCGCGCCGACTGCACCGGATAGGCGCCGTAGGGGTTGGTGTAGGCGGCGGGCGGGCCGTAGGCACCGTATGCAGGCTGCTGACCCGAGTAGTCCGGCTGCGGGTATGGCGTCGCGTAGGGATCCGGCGAGACCGGCTGCACCGGGGACGCGTACGGGTCCGGCGAGGCGGGCTGCTGACCGTAGGGGTCGTTTCCCGTCGGCGGGTAGGTCACGAGGGGCTCCTAGGTGTAGCGAGGGGTCAGAAGCGGTGAGATCGAGGTCGCGCCCGCAGGGTACTCGACGCGGTGAAGGATTTCACAGGTGTTCTGTGTCGTGGACACCTGTGCCAGGCCCCACCGTAGCGAGATACTTCAACACACCTAAGTGACCGTTCAGTTAACTTCGGAATGGGAGCCGCACATGGCCCGTCTCGCACGCACGCCCGGCCTGACCGATGTCCAGGTCTCGATCCTGGAGACCGTCCGGGAGTTCGCGAACAGGGAGATCATCCCCCGGGCCCAGAAGCTGGAGCACAGCGACACCTACCCGGAGGAGATCGTCGACGGCATGCGGGAGATGGGGCTGTTCGGCCTCACCATCCCGGAGGAGTTCGGCGGGCTCGGGGAGTCGCTGCTCACCTATGCCCTTGTCGTCGAGGAGCTCTCCCGGGGCTGGATGTCGATCAGCGGGATCGTCAACACCCACTTCATCGTCGCCTACCTCATCTCCCAGCACGGCACCGACGAGCAGCGGCGACGCCTGCTGCCCAGGATGGCGACCGGCGAGGTGCGCGGCGCCTTCTCGATGTCGGAACCCGAGTGCGGCTCCGACGTCTCCGCGATCAAGACCCGGGCGGTCCCGGACGGCGACGACTATGTCCTCAACGGCCAGAAGATGTGGCTGACCAACGGAGCCTATTCGAGCGTGGTCGCGACCCTGGTCAAGACCGACCTGGGCGCCGACTCCGTCTATGGCGACATGACGACCTTCCTGCTGGAGAAGGAGCCCGGCTTCGGCGAGACCGCCGCCGGACTCACCATTCCCGGCAAGATCGAGAAGATGGGCTACAAGGGCGTCGAGACGACGGAGATGATCCTCGCCGACCATCGCGTACCGGCCGCGTCGATCCTGGGCGGCACTCCCGGCAAGGGCTTCTATCAGATGATGGACGGCATCGAGGTCGGCCGGGTCAACGTCGCCGCGCGCGCCTGCGGCATCTCGATCCGCGCCTTCGAACTCGCCGTCGCCTACGCCCAGCAGCGACGCACCTTCGGCAAACCCATCGCCGCCCACCAGGCCGTCGCGTTCAAGCTCGCCGAGATGGGTACGAAGATAGAGGCGTCCCACGCCCTCATGGTGAATGCCGCGCGTCTCAAGGACAGCGGAGCTCGCAACGACGTGGAGGCCGGGATGGCGAAGCTGCTCGCCTCGGAGTACTGCGCCGAGGTGGTCCAGGACTCCTTCCGCATCCACGGCGGCTACGGGTACTCCAAGGAGTACGAGATCGAACGGCTGATGCGCGAGGCGCCCTTCCTGCTCATCGGCGAGGGCACCAGCGAGATCCAGAAGACGATCATCTCCCGCGGCCTCCTCAAGGAGTACGGCGCCTGACCCGGCAGCAGGTCCCAGATCGCCGCAACTCTTCAAGAGTTGGTCCTAACGGGCTTTAGGACCAACTCTTGAAGAGTTGCGGCGATCTGGGCCTTAGCCGGCGGTGTGCTCGCAGGAGGCTCACAGGGGGCGGCGGGTAGTCTGGCCAACCGTGCGCCCCCTGCTCACCCCACGCTGGCTGCTTCGCCACGGCATCGCCCTGGTGCTCGTGCTGGCCTGTGCCGGGCTCGCCTGGTGGCAGGTGACCCGGGCGATGGGCGGCAACTCGCTGAGCTTCGGCTACGCACTGCTCTGGCCGGTCTTCGGCCTCTTCGTCATCGTCATCTGGTGGCGCGAGGTGCGGGTGGTCCGGCACGGCGAGCCGATCGAGCCGGACCGGCCGGCGCCGGCCGAGGGGTTCCGCGCTCCGGTGATCACCCGCCATGTGAGCAGGGCCACGGCAGCCGACGACGTCGACGACGATCCGGTCCTGGCGGCGTACAACGAATACCTGCGCACCGGCATCCGGAGTGATGGAGCGCGCGCTGAGAATTCTGACCGCATCTCCCGATCGGAGTGAGCCCCATGCCCGCTGCTCTGAAGCGCTATCGCATCGCCGCCTATGTCGTGGGCGTGATGCTCCTGCTGCTCGTCGCAGTCGCGATGCCGCTGAAGTACTTCGGTGACAACGCCACCCCCGTCGAGATCATCGGCCCGATCCACGGCTGGCTCTTCGCGATCTACCTGGTGATCACGTTCGACCTGGCCCGGCGTACGTCCTGGCCGTTGCGGCGGACGCTCGGCGTGATGATCGCGGGCACGATCCCGCTCGTCTCGTTCTACGCCGAGCGTAAGGTCGTCGGCTGGATCGGCGAGATCGAGCCGGTCCCCGCCGCCGCCTGACCCGTACTGACGACGCTGCCCGGAACACCTTCACGGTGTTCCGGGCAGCGTCGTCTTGTCGTCAGGCCTGCGATTGAGCGGCGACCTGCGCACGGACCTCGTCCATGTCGAGTTCGCGGACCTTGGTGATGAGCTCCTCCAGCGCGGCACCCGGAAGTGCGCCCGGCTGCGCGAAGACGATGACTCCGTCACGAACCGCCCAGATGGTCGGAATCGAGCGGATGTCGTACTTCATCGCGAGGTCCTGGGCCTCCTCGGTGTCGACCTTGGCGAAGGTGATGTCCGAGTGGGTCTCCGAGGCGGCCTTGTAGACCGGCGCGAAACGCATGCACGGTCCGCACCAGCTCGCCCAGAAGTCGACGAGCACGATGCCGTCGCGCCCGGTTACCTCGTCAAAATCGGCCGAGGTCAGATCCACGGTGGCCATGTGTCACTCCGATCGAACGTCGAATGGTCTTCGTCAATGGAGAACCATCACGGTGCGACGGGAATTCCCGCGTATCCGTGACGAAGTGTCCCACGTCACCCTACCCGGGAGGGTTGTCACGAAGCCCGTCTAAGACGGTGAGTCGGCGGTCACCGGAGCCTTCGGAACCATGACCTTGCGCTTGAAGATGCAGACCATGGTGCCGTCCTGCTTGTAGCCGCGGGTTTCGACGGCCACGATGCCCCGATCGGGCTTCGAGGAGGACTCGACCTTGTCGAGAACGGTGGTCTCACCGTAGATCGTGTCGCCGTGGAAGGTCGGCGCGACGTGGCGAAGCGACTCGACCTCGAGGTTGGCGATCGCCTTGCCGCTCACGTCGGGAACCGACATGCCCAGGAGCAGGGAGTAGATGTAGTTGCCCACGACCACGTTGCGCTTGAAGTCCGTCGCCGTCTCCGCGTAGTGCGCGTCGAGATGCAGCGGGTGGTGGTTCATCGTGAGCAGACAGAAGAGGTGGTCGTCATACTCCGTGACGGTCTTTCCGGGCCAGTGCTTGTAGACAGCGCCGACCTCGAACTCCTCGAAATAGCGACCGAACTGCATCGTCCGTCACCCCTGACATCACGGAAGTGTGGTGGCTGATCGCCTGACCCTGGAACGCAATGAGCGGCGAGGCCCTCACGCACCCGCCGCCCACGCTCTTGAAATGGATTTTGCTCCTATCCAAGACCCGTGTATAGAGATTCGCGCGAGATGCCCATCACAAAACGGAGAGAAGTTCACTACTCACGCTCAGTGACGGCCTTACGGGCAGCTCGGAACCAATCTGGCCGGAGACCGCACACGCCCAATTTACGGGCATATGCTGGGGTCAAGGAGGTCGCCATGCCGAGCCAATCAGCTCACGGCCAGCGAACCCGGTTCGCGCCGCCGATAGCCTTTGGACCCGATGAGTGGGACCTGCTCATCCGGCTCCCCGCCCGAGTGATGATCGCCGCCACCTCCGCCGAGCCCGACAGCGACGAGCGCACCGTCGCCGAAGGCTTGGCGGGCATCGACGCGATCGCCGCCGGAACCATCTCCGACTCGGATCTCGTCCGAGCGGTCGTCGGGGCGATCTATGCCGAGCAGGATCCCGATCCGCCGAGCGCCGAGCAGTTCCTCGACCGGCACGCCGGCATCACCGAGGTGCTCGTCAACTGCCGGGCCGCGAGTGCGGCACTCGGCAGGCGAGCGGACCCGGCCGACGCCAACGCGTACCGGCAGTGGATCACGTCCATCGCGGCCCGGGTCTGCGGCGCCTCGCGTTCGGGCGGGATCTTCGGTCTCGGCGGCGCCACGGTCAGCACGGGGGAGAAGACCTTCCTCGACGACCTCTACCGGGCGCTCAACGCGTAGATTCTCTCCGGTGCACAGCGACCCGGAAGTGATGGACGAGCAGCAACTCGCGGTCGGGGTGGGCCCCTGGGAGGGGCCCTGGCCCGACGACGCGCGCCTCGACGAGCAACTGCTGCGCGAGGGCGACCGGCGCAACGTCGTCGACCGCTACCGCTACTGGCGGCACGAGGCGATCGTCGCCGACCTCGACACCCGCCGTCACGGATTCCACGTCGCGATCGAGAACTGGCAGCACGACCTCAACATCGGCACGGTGGTACGCACCGCCAACGCGTTCCTCGCGGCGGAGGTGCACATCGTCGGGCGCCGCCGGTGGAACCGCCGCGGCGCCATGGTCACCGACCGCTACCAGCACGTGCGGCACCACCCCGGTATCGAGGAGTTCGCGGCCTGGGCGCACGGGACCGGCCTCGCCGTGATCGGGATCGACAACCTGCCCGGCAGCCGGCCGCTGGAGACGGTGACCCTGCCGCGTGACTGCGTCCTGCTCTTCGGCCAGGAGGGCCCCGGCCTCTCCGATGCCGCCCGGGCGGGCTGCGACCAGCTCTTCTCCATCGCCCAGTTCGGCTCCACCCGCTCCATCAACGCGGGAGTCGCCTCCGGCATCGCCATGCACGCGTGGATCCGGTCCTACGGCGACCTCGCGGGTCTGAACTCCTGATCTTTCTTGTCGCTCCGAGTTGACGGGGCGGTCCAGCAGGCGGAGGGTTGAAGCTATGGCGGTGACGGTCTCGTGCCCGCGGTGTGGCGGCCCGGTGCGGCCACCCGATCTGATGTCCTCGGCCTGGCGCTGCGACCACTGCGGGCCGACACCACCGCTGCACCGGACCGAGCGGATCAGCTCGGAGATCCTCACCGCGACCACCGACCGCGCGGCCGAGCTCGGCTTCCCCGTGTGGTGCCTGTGGCCGCTGCCGACGGGCTGGACGGTGACGGGTGTCGCCTGGGTCGGCGATGAGCGCAGCGGCATCAGTGCCACGGCGCTCGCCTGCACCGGTCCCTCCCCGCTCACCGACGGTCCGGCCGATCTGGTCTTCGTCGCCGAGGAGCTGAGCGTCGGACTCGGTGCCCGCCTGGCGGGGCTGCCCGGTCCTGATCCGGGACCGCAGCTCAGCGAGTTGGCACAGTCTTCGGAGGCGCACGCGAAGGTCCGCACGGGGGGCCGGCCGACTCCACTGTGGGCACTCGACACGCCGGATGACCGCAGCGTCTATGTGGGCGAGGCGATGGGCCGGTGGCTGTGGGCGGTGGCCTTCCCCGCGCCCGCGGGCTACCTGCTCACGGAGCCCGTTGAGCTGCAGGATCTTGCCGAATGGCAGCCCACGGAGCTCGTCTTCGGTGCCAGCTCGCCTTACCTTCAGGGTTAGCCGGGACATCAGCGGTTGTCGTCTTCGGACGCCCGCATCGAATGGGTGTCGGGATGTTCGCTAATGATTCACTGAGGACACATGAGCTGATACTCTGAGTGGGTTCGCGGCGCAACACGGTGCCGCACGGAGGGGGTTGGCCCGCATGGTCAAGAAGATCCTCGTCTGGGGCTCGGTCGCCTTTCTGATCTTCTTCGTGGCGTTCCGCCCCGATTCGGCGGCCAACGTCGTGAAGTCTCTGGGCAGCACCGTCATGGATGTCGCGCAAGGGTTCGGCGACTTCTTCTCGAGTCTCGTCGCCTGACCCGCATGGGTGGGCTTTACGAGCCAGACGGTCCCGAAGAGCCGGGACGCCGCGAGCGGGATACGGAGCCGATCCCCCGCACGCGGAGCGAAGCACACTCATCGTCCGATGACGACACTTTCGTCGGTCGCGCGCACGTCGGCGCGAACGTCGGTGGCGGCAGCGGTGGTGGTGGCGGCGGTTCCTACGACGCACCCGATTACGACGATCTGCCGGAGATCTCGGCAGAGGAGCTCGCCGGTCTCGGGTCCGACGGTCCGATCTCGGTCGGTCCGCGGCGTGTGCTTCCGCTGGCTGATGAGCCGAGCTCGCTGGTGGCGCGCTACCTCTTCCCGACCGAGCGTTATCGGGGCGAGTGGCGCAAGCACTGGATCCACCTCACCAACCACATCCTGGTCGGTGCGGTGGCCACCCTGGTGCTCGGTTACCTGACCGGCTTCCTGGCGAAAAATACGATTCCCGGCCTCAGCATCATCGCCGTGGTCGTCTATGCATTGATCATGGGTTGGGTCGCCTGGAGCGTCGCCGACTGGTATTTCGACCGGTTCATCCTGACCAACAAGCGAGTCATGGTCGTCAAGGGTCTCATCACCCGCGACGTGGCCATGATGCCGCTGCTCCGGGTGACGGACATGAAATACCAGCAGTCACCGCTCGGCCGCATGCTCAACTACGGCACCTTCGTTCTTGAGTCCGCGGGTCAGGATCAGGCGTTGCGCGAGGTCAAGAACCTGCCCAACCCCAACGAGCTCTACCTGCGCGTCGTCGAAGAGATGTATGAGCCGGCAGCGGTCGAAGCAAGGCTCGGCAAGGACGACGAGGGCGACGGCTGAGCACCCGGTCATTCGCCCGCAGAAATACGACCCTTTCCACCACTGGTTCCATACCGGGTTGATGTGTCAGCCTGTCTCCTGAATCGCGTTTGCGGGGAGGGCGGTGGGCAGGGTGGCTGAACGGGCTGCAATGGAGGATGAGTTCCGCGAGTTCGTGGCGGCACGTTCATCGGCCCTGTTGCGGACGGCCTACTTGCTCGCCGGTGACTGGGCCACCGCGGAAGACCTGCTGCAGACCGCGCTCACCAAGACCTACCTCGCCTGGAAGCGTCTCGGCGAGATCGAGGCGGTCGAGCCCTATGCCCGCCGAGTGCTCGTCAACACGGCGACCTCCTGGTGGCGGCGGCGCTGGCACGGTGAGCGCCCCACGGAGTTCCTGCCCGAGCGCGCGGCACCGGACCGCCTCGATGAGCAGCTCAACCGAGATCTTCTCTGGAAACATGTGAAGGCACTCCCGGCACGACAACGAGCCGTGCTAGTTCTGCGTTTCTACGAAGACATGTCCGAAGCACAGACTGCCGCCCTGCTCAACATCTCGCCCGGCACGGTCAAGAGCCAGACCTCCCGCGCGCTCGGCACCCTTCGTCAACGGCTCGCGGCTGAGGGCGTCCAGGCCCCCGGCCTCCTCGGCCTGCCCGCTGCGGCGGCCCCGGCCAAGGCGTCCGGAGCCAGGACACCCGTGGCCAGGACGCCTGCGGCCAAGGCGTCCTCGACCACGGCGCCCGCCATGAGCGAGCCCGCCGCCGAGCAGCCCGCGCCCGTCGCGGAGCAGCCCGAGCGTGCGCTCGCCCGATCGGTGCGCCCGGTCGAGCCGCGCCGCAGCGTGCCCAAGCCCCGTCTCTCATCCGAGAACATCGCCGCCGTTCCGGCGACGGCCGAGGGACGATGATCATGCTTGAGGACGCCCTGCGCGACATGTTCGCCGTCCACGCCGAGCGGGCCCCCGTCGCCGACGACCCCGCGAGCGTGGCGATCACCTTCGCCCGCGAGCGTGACCGCCGCCGCCGGATGATCGGCGGTTTCGCCGTCGCCATCGTGCTCGTCGTGGTCGTCGGTGGCACCTTCGGCATGCGCAGCTGGTGGCTGCCGATGCAGGCCGGTCTGCCGGCATCGCAGGCCAACGCCCTCAGCGGCGGCGGGGACCTTCCCCAGTTCGGCCCCGTGGTCAGCGACGCGGAGCTCGCCGCCACGCCGCTGGAGCTGGGGCTCGACATCTATGTCGGCGGCGGCCGGATCGCCACCCGCGACGGCGCCTGGTTCACGCTGGAGGGCGTCGGCGACGTGCTCCAGGTGGTCCGGGTCCCCGATGGCTGGGTCTACGGCGGTGTCGACCGGGTCCGGTTGATGCATACCGACGGGACGATCGTCGACCTGCTCAACGAGGCGTCCCGGTGGCTGCTCAGCCCGCACGGCGACCAGCTCGTCTCGATCGTCGGCCGCACCGCGAAAATCTGGCAGCTCACGGCGAAAGGCCTGAGCCAGCCGATCGCCGCGACCGTCCCGGCCGGCGTGGTTCCGATGGCCTTCGTCGCCGACCGCGTGGTGCTGCGCAACCTCGAGGGCAAGTTCGACTACTGGCAGCCGCAGGGGACCTACCGCCCCACGTGGACCTTCCAGTTCAGCAGGGTCTTCGACAGTCTCGGCGACAACTCCTTCGCCCTGCTCGACGGTGTCAACCAGTGCCTGGTGCGGATCAACACCGCCAACGGCGGCCTGCCCACGGGCTCGGCGCTGGGCTGCGGACCGAGCCTCGCCTTCGCGCCCGAGCGGGGTGTCGTCTCTCCCGACGGCTCGCTGCTCGCCGTGCCGACGGTCAAGGGACTCAACATCGTGGCGCTCGCCGGGTCCAAGGTGACGGCGTCGCTCCAGTCGGCGGCCGAGCCCATCGTCCTCACGACCTGCCAGGCCGATCTCGAAACGGTCCCGGTGTGGTCCTCCACGGACACCGTGGTCAGCACTGCGGCGGGCGGGCTTATCGCCTGCTCCATCAACGGCCCGCGGCGTAGCGTGACGCTGCATCGGGGTGTCACCGGGACGGGATGGCAGCTGGTTCCGATCCGCGCGTGATTTTGCCCGCTCGCTGCCGCATGCCCGGCTCCGGCCGTGCTATTTACACGGAGTGGATATAGCTCTGTTCGGCACCGTCTTCGTCACGCTGCTCGTGATCACCGATCCGCCCGGAATGGTCCCCATCTTCCTGGCGCTCACCGGCCCGCTCCCCGCGAAGGAGCGCAACCGTGCTGCCTGGCAGGCGGTCGCCCTGGCGCTCGTCGTGATCGTGATCTTCGCTGTCGCCGGTCAGACGATCCTCGACTACCTGCAGATCGACCTGCCCGCTCTGAAGGCGGCGGGCGGGCTGCTGCTCGTACTCGTCGCGTTGGAGCTCTTGACCGGGAAGACGGACGCGCCGTCGGACCAGGCCACGTCCAACATCGCGCTCGTGCCGCTGGGAACGCCGCTGCTCGCGGGCCCGGGTGCGATCGTCGCCACGATGCTCTTCGTCAAGGACGCCACGAGATTCCCTCAGTACGCCGCGATCGCGGTCGGGATCTTCGCCGTCATGCTCTCGGTCTGGCTGGTGCTGCGCTTCTCCGGCATCATCGTCAAGGTGCTCCGGCCCGGCGGCATCGAGGTGCTGACCCGGATCGCCGGTCTGCTGCTGGCGGCGATCGCCGTGCAGCTCATGGCTGCCGGGGTCGGCGACTTCGTCTTCGAATACCAGCAGGCCCACCCGTAACGGGAGGCTAGGCGCCCGATGTCGCGGCGTCGCGCCTGACGACGCGGACGGTGACCCTGCCCCCGGCGAGATCGACGCCGGCGCCGTTGGCGACATCGTGCCGGCGCTGCTTCATCTCCTCCACGTGCTCCGTCTGCCTGTGCTTCGACGGTCGGAAGAGTCCATCGATCTCGGCGAGTCCCGCGGAGACCACGGCGGTGCTGGCGGTGTTGTCGTCGCCGCCACGCATCCAGCGCAAAAGTCCCACGGCGGGCTCCCGTCGATTCTGGCCGCATGAGGGGTGCGAGCCGGTCGTGCCAGTGTCGCACTCCGATGGCAGGATCGACCAGGTGACCAGAGATCGAGCAGTCCCGCAGCAACTCGGCTTCGACGGGATGCCGGAGCGGCTCTTCGTCTGCACGCCCAGCAAGCTCGCCTCCTTCGACGACTGCCCCCGCCGATACCGGCACACGTACATCGATCGGCCGACCCCGCCCAAGGGCCCGCCGTGGGCGCACAACTCCCTCGGTGCCAGCGTGCACACCTCGCTGAAGAACTGGTATGCGACGGCACCCGACCGGCGCCGCCCGGAGATCATGCTGACGCTGCTGCGCGGCACCTGGGTCCGCGAGGGGTACCGCGACGACGCGCAGGAGCGGGAGGTCTTCGACCGGGCCCTGGGCTGGCTGGAGGCGTATGTCGAGACGCTCGACCCCGTCGACGAACCGCTGGGGGTGGAGCGCACCGTCGCGGCGAAGACGTCGGTCCTCGCGCTCAGCGGCCGGGCCGACCGCATCGACTCCCGTGACGGTGAGGCGGTGATCGTCGACTACAAGACCGGGCGGACGGGCCTCGACCAGGACGACGCGCGTGGATCGCAGGCGCTGGCGCTCTACGCCTACGCGGCGGCCCGGGTCTTCCGGCGACGATGCGTGCGGGTCGAGCTGCACCACCTGCCGACCGGCACGGTGGCGGCGCACGAGCACACCGAGGAGTCACTGGCCCGGCAGGTCGCGCGGGCCGAGGGCACGGCCCGCGACATCATGGCCGCCGAGCGGGCGCTCGCCGACGGCACACCGCCGGACGCCGCCTTCCCGATGCAGCCGAGCTCGCTGTGCTCCTGGTGCGACTTCCGCAAGGTCTGCCCCGGCGGCGCAGATGCGCCGGTGAAGCAGCAATGGGAGGCGGTGGATAACGCGCTGGCCCGAGGAGTGGGGGAGCGTGGCGCGTGAGGCCCCGCAGGGCGCGCCGGGGTGGTGCTGTGCTGGCCCGAGGAGTGGGGGAGCGGAGCGAGTGAGCCCCGCAGGGCGCGCCGGGGTGGTGCTGTGCCGGCCCGAGGAATGAGGGAGCGTGGCGCGTGAGCCCCGCAGGGCGCGCGTGATTTCTCGGCTAGTCGGGCGAGCTCTGGCAGGCGGGGCACAGCCCCCAGTAGGTCACTTCCGCCTCGTCGACGGTGAAGCCCGCCGTCGAGCTCGGGTCGAGGCAGGGTGCCGCGCCGACCGCGCAGTCGACGTCGGCGATCTTGCCGCAGCCCCGACAGACGATGTGGTGGTGGTTGTCGCCGATCCGGGCCTCGTAGAGCGCGGGCGAACCGGCCGGCTCGATCCGGCGCGCCAGCCCCGCTCGGGAAAGGGCACCGAGCACGTCATAGACGGCCTGGGTGGAGACGCTGTCGAGGCGCTCCCGGCAGCGGCGGGCGATCTCGTCGACCTCGAAGTGGCCGCCCGTGTCGAGGATCTCCAACACGGCGAGGCGCGGCTTGGTGATCCGCAGACCACGCGCGCGCAGCAACTCCTCGGGGGACATGCGTCCATCGAAACATGAGCCCTGGACGCGTTCAAGAAAACGCAACAAGATCGTGAGCAGTGACTCAACGGCTGGGACACGAATAATGCTCTGCGGCCTTAGGCTGCTCTTACGGGGATCCAAGCCGAGGAGTTTTCGGCGTTTGTCGCGTCAACGAGGAGGCGTCGTTGTTCAACGAGATCAACGGGATTCCGGCCCACCCGCTACTGGTGCACTTCGCGGTCGTCTTCGTTCTGCTCCTGGTGGTCGGATCGGTGGTCTATGCGCTGGTCCCGTTCCTGCGGAAGCGCATCGGCTGGGCGGTGGTCGCGCTCGCGATCGTGGCGCCGGTCTGCGCCTGGTTCGCCAAGGAGGCCGGCGAGTCGCTGCGCGCCGCCCGGTTCGCGGTGCCCGGCCTGCCCGCCAACATCGTCGCCGGGCTCGACGACCACCAGCGATTCGGTGAGCTCACCGAGTATTTCAGCCTGGGGTTGGGCGTCGCCACGCTGCTGCTCGTGCTCGTCTCCACGGCCCGAGGCCGGGCGACGGTGGCCGAGGGCGGCGACGGCGAGCCGATGCCGAAGCGCAGCACGGGTGCGCTGATCGCCACGGTCGGTCTCTCGATCGTGGTCGTGGTGCTGGCGGGGTTCACGGCCTACTACATCTACAAGACGGGTGACAGCGGCGCGAAGCTGGTCTGGTCCTGACGGATCAGCCGCGCTCCATGATCGGCGCAACTCTTCAAGAGTTGCGCCGATCATGGGCTTAGCGGGACGCGAGGATGCGGGCCGAGGCGGGATGATCGCGCTGGTTCCCGGAAGTAAGCCCCAACCCGGCGCGGGCAGGGGAATGTTTCCGACAAACAACGTGATCATGCGGCGCGGAAGGGCCTGTTTCCCGGAAGCGGCGTGATCATGCGGGCGGCAGGTGGGAGCGATGCGACCAGGCGGCGCCGTCAGCTACGGAGTGCGAACGAGCAGAGCACCGCGATCAGGATGAGCAGCGCCCCCGCCGCGACGGCGAGCGTGACGTTGCGTGCCGACCGCTCGATCTCGTCGATCGCGGCATGGTCCTGCTCAGGCAGGATGCGGGGCGGTTCCGTCAGTGCCGCGAGCGGCGGCTGCCACCCCTTCGGCGCCGGAACACCCGTGGGCGGGCCCGCGTAGTCACCCACGGTGGGTACGCTGTTCAGCGTGGTAGGTGACGACCTGACGGCCGCTGATTTCCCGTCCGATGACCGGGTGGTGGAGTTCGACGACGACGCGCCCGCGCTGCCGGCGCAGACCCGCGACGACACCGACGCGGGCTGGGGCGAGAGCTCGAGCTCCAACGACGACCGGCTGCTGGCGGAGCGCCCGCCGCACTGGGACTGATCGCATCACCGGCGGGAGATCCCGTCGCGGATCTCGGTGAGCAGGCGGACCTCGTCGCTCATCTCCTCCGGTGCGAGCTTGCCCGCGCGGGCGCGCCGCTCGTTCATCCGGTTGACCGGCACGACGACGAAGAAGTAGAGCGCGAGCGCGGTCAGCAGGAAGGTGATGACCGCGTTGATGAAGGCGCCGTAATCGAACGGCACGCCGTTGATCTTGAAGATGCCGCCTACCTCGTTGCCGCCGGTCAGCACCTTGATCAATGGTTCCAGGAACGACTGCGTGAACTGGTTGATGACCGCGCCGAAAGCGGCGCCGATGACGATGCCGACCGCCAGATCGACGACGTTGCCTCTGGTGATGAAATCCCTGAACCCCTTGAGCATTGATTCAGGCTATTTGTCCGCTTCGCCAGGGGGACGGCAAGACTCGCCGCCCGCCCGTTTTAGGACCAACTCTTGAAGAGTTGCGGCTTGTGGGAGGCGTCAGGCGGCTGGGAGGCGTCAGGCGGCGGGGGCGGGAGTCGACGACGAAGACGACGGGGCCGGGGTCGACTGGGCGGGAGCCGGGGTCGACGACGGGGTCGAGGACGGAGACGCGGGGGCCGCTGCGGAGGCCGCGTTACGCGAGTCCGTGCGGTAGAAGCCGGAGCCCTTGAAGACGACTCCGACACCGGAGAAGAGCTTGCGAAGCTTGCCGTCACAGGCTGGGCAGACCGTCAGCGACTCATCCGAGAAGGACTGGACCGCCTCGAGCTGGTGACCACAGGCGGTGCAGGCGTACTGGTACGTCGGCACGATCTCCTCCACGGGGGTTTGGCACTCGGAATGGGCGAGTGCCAATGGTACCGACTCATCCCGGCGTCTCACAGCCCACCTGTGGCGAACCACACCACACCGCCGAGCGGGGTGATCGCTCCGGTCACTCGTTGATCATGAGTTTCCGCCGGTACGGCGTCCGCCAGCTCCCCGTCGTGGAGCAGCGCGACGACCGTCGCCCCCCGATCGGCCCGGGCCAACGCCCGGTCGTAACTGCCGCCGCCCCGCCCCAACCGCAGGCCCGTCCGGTCGACCGCGAGTGCCGGCACGATGATCAACTGGGCGGAGGCCACGGCGAACAGGCCCAGTGGAGCGGCGTCGTCCGGGACCATCCAGTCCAGATCCCGATCCGGCAGGGTCAGCGGCACGATGATCCGCGCTGCCGGGGCAGCGGTGCGGAGCACCTGCACCAGGTCCCCGCCGGGCTCCGTGCCGAACGGCTGGTAAGCGGCGATCGTGGTGGGGCCGATTCGGCGTACCAGAGCGGAGAGATGGACCTCGACGCGCCCGGCGGCGAGTTCCAGCTCCGATTGCGTGCGGGCTCGACGTGCCTTGAGCAGCACAGACCTCGCAGCGGGCTTGTCCCCCGGAAGAATCAAGAAATCGTGCACGCGACATTTCTTCCACAAATCGGTTAGTTCCACAAAAGGCACGTTCACCGGGGAGGAACAGTGACGCTGCGCACGCGGCTGACGACTGCGTTTTTGGTCGTCGTCCTCGGACCGGTGCTGATCGGTGCCATCGTCATGGGCACGATCACCACGGCGATCAGCCGGGATCGCGCCGATGAGCGGCTCGATCTCGCGGCCGCGACGGTTCGCAACTCGATCGGAGCGCTCTGCGGGCAGCTCACCGCGGTCGCCGAAGCGATCGCCGCGACACCCGAGGCGGATCGGCCGGCGCTCGCCGACCGCTTCGTGCTCCGGGGGATCGCCAGCGGCGTGCACGTCGAGCCGGTCGACGGCCTGGCGGAAGGGCTCACCACCGCCGAGTCGCCGCCGCCGCCGTGGGCGGACTGCTCCGGTCGTCCGTCGGTCGAGGCCGGGCCCGCCGCCTATGAGGCGATCGCGGCCCGGGTCGAGCTGGTCCGCGCGGACGGCACCGCCGTCGGCACGGTCTGGGCGGCGCGGACCGTCGACGAGGACTTCCTTCAGCAGCTCGCCGACGCCACCGGCGTCGAGATCACCCTGCTCTCCGGCTCCGGCCGCAGCGAGCAGGGCGTCGGCAGGCCCACGGCCGACCCGGGCGCACCGCTCAACCCGACGCCGACCGCGGAGACCGTCGACCTCTCCGAGCCGGGCGGCGACACCGAGGCGATGCTGAAGGACCCGGGTGCCCACGCAGCCGCGGTGATCGAGGCCGGGATGGTCACGATCGACCTCGGTCCGGCCGACGGCTCGCCGCTGCCGCTCGTGCTCTCCGTGCCCAACCCCGGCGCCGCGGGCCGCTACGCCATGCTCGCCGCCGTCGTGCTCGCGACCGCGGCGATAGCGGTGCTCGCCGCTCTCTGGCTGGCCCGGACCACCACCGAACCGCTCGTCGCGCTAGCCGCCGCCGCCGACAGGGTCGCCGACGGCGACCTCGGCGCCCGGGTCCCGGTCGTCGGCGACGACGAGGTCGGCCGACTCGCCGGTGCCTTCAACCGGATGACCGGCGAGCTCCAGTCCTATGTCGAAGCGCTCACCGCGAGCCGGGACCAGCTCCGCGGCCACCTCGGCGTGCTCGGCGACACCCTCTCCAGCACCCACGACCTCAACCGGATCCTGCAGGTCATCCTCCAGACCGCTCGGCACGCCACCGGTGCCCGCGCCGGGATCGTGCTCCTCGCCGACCCGGCCACCGGCACGCTGCTCGGCCAGTGCACCGAGGGCCTGCCCGACGCCGACCCGGTGCGGGTGCCGATCGGCGAGGGCCTGCTCGGCTCCGTCGCCGCCACCGGCTCGCCGGTCCGCGGCCGGATCGACCGCGACGGGCCGATGCTGCGCGCGGGGGAGCCGGAGTGCCGGACCTATGTGGTGGTGCCGTTCGCCGCCGTGCCGTCACCGCCGCCCGTCGCCACCGCCTTCAGCGGCGGGGACGGCGTGCTGCGCGGGGGTTCGCCGCTCTGGCCGGCCGGGCTGCCCGCCGCCTCCGGGGTGCTCGCGCTCTATGACCGGATCGGCCGCGACGAGTTCGACGCCGGTGACCTCGACACGCTGCGCACCTTCGCCGGGCAGGCCGCCGTCGCCGTCGACAACGTGCGGGTGCACGAGGAGGCACAGCGTCTCTCGGTCACCGACCCGCTCACCGGGCTGTTCAACTACCGCTCGCTGCGCGACTGCATCCGACGCGAGGTCGAGCGGGCCCACCGCTTCGGGCGGCGGCTCAGCGTCCTCGCACTCGACCTCGACAAATTCAAGGAGATCAACGATTCGTACGGGCACGCAGCCGGCGACGTCGTCCTCGCCGAGTTCGCCCGCCGGATCCGGCACGAGATCCGCGAGGTCGACCTCGCCTTCCGCCACGGCGGGGAGGAGTTCGTCGTGCTGCTCCCGGAGACCGACGCCGTCGGCGGCTCCACCGTCGCCGAACGCCTCTGCACCGCGCTGCGTGCCGCGCCGATCGTCGTACCGGCCCGGGGCCCGGAGGGCGAGCCGATCACCGTCGAGGTGACCGTCTCGATCGGTGTCGCCGTCTACCCGGATCACGGGGTCACCTCATCGGCGGTTCTCGCTGCCGCAGACGACGCCCTTTACTCCGCGAAGGCGGCGGGACGCAACACCCATCGGGTCGCCAGGGATGCCGAAGAGGAGATCCCGACCTCGTATTTCACCGCAGACACCGCAGCCAGCGGCGTGGCGGGCGGGACACACACACCTCGCCAGGGTCCCGGCCGATAGTCTCGCGACATGCTCGGACACACCCCAGCCCCATCCGCCTCCGCCGACAGCGGCGTGGCCGGCTCCTCATCGCGGGCCGTCAAGGCCGTGATCCCGGCCGCCGGCCTCGCCACTCGCTTCCTCCCCGCCACCAAAGCCGTGCCCAAGGAACTCCTCCCGGTCGTCGACCGGCCGGTCCTGCAGTACATCGTGGAGGAAGCCGCCGCCGCCGGGATCAACGACGTGCTGCTCGTCACCGGCCGCGGCAAGACCAGCATGGTCGACCACTTCGACCGCATGCCCTATCTGGAGTCCAGGCTCGAGGCGAAGGGAGCCTGGGACCTGCTCGCGGCGATCCGGCACACCTCCGAACTCGCCGAGATCTACACCTGCCGCCAGGGCGAGCCGCTCGGCCTCGGCCACGCCGTCTCCTACGCCGAGTCGCACGTCGGGGGCGAAGCCTTCGCGGTGCTGCTCGGTGACGAGTTCTGCGAGGAGACCCGGCCGCTGCTGCCGTCCATGCTGGAGCTGCAGGCGCGGACCGGCGGCATCGTGCTCGCCTTCATCGAGGTCCCCGACGACGAGGTCAACCGGTACGGCATCGCGTCGGTCACCGACGCCGCGCTGGAGCTGACGGGCGTCTCCTCGGCCGGCCCCGTCGTCAAGGTGACCGGCCTGGTCGAGAAGCCCGAGATCGGCACGGCACCCAGCAACTACGCAGTCGTCGGCCGATACATCCTCCCCTCGACGATCTTCGACGCGATCCGGCGTACCAAGCCGGGCAGCGGCGGGGAGATCCAGCTCACCGACGCCATGTCGATCCTGCTGGAGGAGGGCACTCCCGTGCACGGCATCGTCTACCGGGGCCACCGCTACGACACCGGGATGCCGCTCGGCTATCTCCAGGCCGTCGTGCAGCTCGCCTGCGAGCGCCCCGACCTGGGCAAGCCGTTCCAGGAGTGGCTGGAGGCCTTTGTGGACTCGCAGCGGGACTCCCGGACCAGCGGGGCGTCCTCGCTGGCGGTGGACGGATAACCGGGGGCCGACGGGATGATCGAGACATGACGGCGACGGCGGAGTTCGAGGCGGCGGCAGGGGAGCTGACGCCCCTCGCCGATTACCTGGGCAGCGTGCTGCGCAGGCTACGCGCGTTGCCGGCACTCGATCTCGATCTCACACAGGCGCACGGCAACGTGCTCGCCGAGAACGTCCTCGCCGCGCATCCCTACCCGGCCTTCGACCAGGCCGGGATCGACGGATACGCGGCACGCGCCGAGGACCTCGTCTCGCCCGGGCACGGTCGTCCCGTGCGCCTGCACGTCGTCGGCGACCTCTCCGCGTCGAGCTGGCGCCCGGCCCGCCTGACGCCCAACACCTGCTTCTCCGTCGCCGCCGGCGCTCCGCTGCCGGTCGGCGCCGACGTGATCGTCCCGGTGGACTGCACCGACCAGGGCATGGCCGCGGTCGAGATCCACCAGGTCCCCAAACGGGGGTACGGCATCCGCCACTGCGGCGAGGAGCTGGCCGTCGGCGCCGTCCTCGCCCGCAGTGGCGGAATCGTGACCCCCGCCGTCGTGGCGGTGCTCGCCGCGAGCGGGATCGGACACGTGGTGGTGCGCCCCACTCCGCGCGTCGTCATCATCGCCACCGGTGACGAGCTCGTCGAGGCGGGCCGGGTCAGCCAGCCGGGCCAGATCGTCGACGTCAACTCCCACGCGCTCACCGCCGCCGCCGCCGAGGCGGGCGCGCACGCCTATCGGGTCGGCATCGCCGATGACGACCCCGAGGTGCTGCGCTCACTCCTCGACGACCAGGTGCCGCGCTCGGACCTCATCATCACCACCGGCGGCTCCGGCACCGGCCCCGGTGACATGGTCCGCCGGGTGCTCTCCCGCCGGGACGGGAGCCGGGTCGGCTCGGTCACCTTCACCGACGTGGCGCTCTACCCCAGCTCGATCCTCGGCTTCGGCACGATCGGCAGCACCGATGAGGTGCCGATCGTCTGCCTGCCCGGCGATCCGGGTGCCGCGCTGATCGGCTTCGAGGTGCTCGCCCGGCCGATCATCCAACTTCTCGCCGGTGCCGAGCCCGTCTTCCGGCCCTCCGTGCGGGGCCATCTGCTGGAGACCGTCATGTCGCCGGGCGGACTGCGCGAGTTCCGGCCCGCCCTCGTCGCCGAACGCCGCGGGGGTGGATATACCGTGCAACCGCTGGCGGGGGGTCCGCGTACTCTGGCCGGGCTGGCCGAGGCGAACGGTCTGCTGGTGCTCGGCGAGCGGGTGACGACCGCCGCCGCCGGCTCCACCGTGGACGTCCTGCTGCTGGATAGGCGACGATGACGAAGGCGATCGGTTACCCGATTGTGCTGGCCGACGGGCCGGTCCTGCTGCGACCCTATCGGCGCGGCGATGCGGTCGAGTGGTCGGCGGTGCGGCGCTTCAACGAGCGGTGGCTCGCGCCCTGGGAGGCGACCCCGCACGGACTCTGGGACCAGGTCAACTCGGTCTCCTCCTTCCACCTGGTCCGGCGTGGACTGCGGCGCGCGGCGAAGGAGGGCGAGGCGATGCCCTTCGCGATCTGCCTGCAGTTCCCCGACGGCACGGAGCGCCTCGTCGGCCACATCAACCTCGGCAACATCGTGAGGCGGGCGTTCGGGTCCGCCTACTGCGGTTACTGGATCGACTCCCGGGCCGCCGGGCAGGGCATCATGCCGACCGCCGTCGCGCTCCTCGTCGATCACGCCTTCGGTGCCGGCGGCCTGCACCGCGTCGAGATCAACATCCGTCCGGAGAACAAGGCGAGCCGGCGCGTGGTGGAGAAGCTGGGCCTGCGCGAAGAGGGCTACCACCACAATTACATGTTCATCGACGGCGCCTGGCGGGATCATGTCGGTTACGCCGTGACGATCGAGGACGTGATCGGCGAGGGCGGCCTGCTCAAACGGTGGCATCGATTGCGCGGCGTTTGATCTCGCGGCGTGGCGCCACTCGCTGGGCGGCGTGTCGCGGTTGGCTGTGCGCACGGCGCGGCGTCCGAACCCGGGCGGCATGTCCCATTACGCTCAGGTAACGATCTATCCGATCGACGGAGATGGGGAATACCTGCGCACATGCCGCAGGGACGCTCTATGGCAGTGACGGGAGGGGTGAGGGTGCCGACGTCGGTGCTCCTCGCCGTGCTTACTGCTGCCGGTCTGCTCGCCCTCGCTCCGGCCCTCGTCCGCCGGTACGACGCCACCGAGCGGCTGGTCGCGGAGCGGGCGACGTCCACCGCGCGGGTGCTGTCCCGGCACCGGCGCAAGCGCACCGTGCCCGGACGCCTCCCCGTCAACCCGCCCAGGGCCTACCCCACCATCACCGCCGCTCCCGCCACCGGCCGGCCGACACTCACCGTGGTGCCCCGGTCCGGGGTGCCCTACACGATGCGTGCGGCCACGGGCGGACGCAGCCCGCACAAACCCGCCGTCTACCGCCGCAGGCGCGTCCTGACGGCTCTCGCCGCCCTCAACGTCGTCGAGCTGATCGGGGTCGTGCTCGTCGGGCCCGGCTTCTGGATCAGCCTCGCGGTGACGGCGGTGCTGCTCGCGGCGTATATGGGGCATCTGCGTACGCAGGCGATCCAGCTCCACCGCCGCAGGCGCGACGAGGCCTCGGAGGCTCGCTGGCTGGAGCACCAGCAGGCGCTTGTCCGCCAGGCGCAGCGCCGACGGGCCGAGACGCGGCGCGAGGCGGCTCGGCAGCTCCAGGAGGAGCTGGCCCGGCAGCGGGCCCTCGTCGCGGAGCTGCAGGCGCAGGCCGAGGCGCAGGCGTCGATCCCGATGCAGAAGGCGGTCGGGGAGGGGCCCGTTATCTCCTACCGTGGGCGTTCCTACTCCGCACGGCCGAAGCGCTGACACGCCCGGGGCGCTTTGCGAAGCCCCCCGGTGTGCGTGCTAATCTAGGCGCCGATCCCGCAAGGGATCACCACCGGGGGACGTGGCGCAGCCCGGTAGCGCACCTCGTTCGCATCGAGGGGGTCAGGGGTTCGAATCCCCTCGTCTCCACAGCTCAACGGCCATCTCCGCTCCGTCGGAGGTGGCCGTTTCTGCATGCGTCTCACGATCTTGCGCCGCCATGATCACCCCATTTTCCCTGAAGAAGGCCTGATCATGGACCTTGATCACACCTTCTTCCCGAAAGAAGGTGTGATCTTGCGTGGGTGCGTGGGTGCGTGGGTGCGTGGGTGCGTGGGTGCGTGGGTGCGTGGGTGCGGCTCGCCGCGCGCCCTGCGCCCTGCGCCCCGCGCGGGGGTGATTACGTCGCTTTCCCGGAAGTAGACGTGATCTTGGAGCGTGATCACGTCTACTTCCCCGAAGTAGACGTGATCTCCGCCAGCCGCCAGCCGCCAGCCCTCCGCCAGCGGACAAGCCCTCGCCGTGGGCGAGCAAGCCTCCCGCAAATCCGCACCACGCAGACCAGCCCAACCTCACCCCGGCTCCTCGTCGTCGAGCTCTTTACCCACCTCATACCGTGGGCAGGACAGCGGCTCTCGCCCCCCGCCACGGAGCGAGGCCGGCCCACGAAAAAGGGCCACCGCACGAAGCGATGGCCCCTTCCCGAAAAGCACCTAGATCCAGCGGGACCCGAGCCACATCCGTCGGGCCCAGTCCGCGTACGGGATCGGCTGCCCCGTGTAGATCGGATGGAAGTACGCGAAGTTCAGCGCCACCAGCAGCACGAACGTGCCCGCGACGATCGCACCGACCATCCGCCGGTTGTCGTCCGGCGGCGACCCCGGCGGCGGCGTCATGATGCACCCGAGCACATACACCACAGCCATGATCATGAAAGGTTCCATCGGCAGGGCGTAGAAGTAGAACATCGTCCGCTGGTCGGCCATGTACCAGAACCACGGCAGCCAGGCGATCGCGATCATCAGCAGGATCGTCAGCGCCCGCCAGTCCCGACGGGCGATGCCGAACCAGGCGGTCGCCGCCATCGCCGGGAGGAACGACCACCAGAGCAGCGGCGTGCCGAGCAGGATGACCTCGCTGGCGCACTGTGCCGAGCCGCAGGGGCCGTCGCCGTTGTAGTAGAACGCCACCGGCCGCCCCAGGATCGGCCACTGCCACGGCCACGACTGGTAGGTGTGCGTGCTGGTCAGCGTCGAGTGGAAGTCGTACGCCATGGCGTGGTAGTGCCACAGGTTGGCCAGGGCGCCCCAGAACGCGGGCTCGTTGCCGGTCGTGTCGAGCAGCCAGTGCCGGTTGTATCCGCCGTCGGTGAGGAACCAGCCCGACCAGGTCAGGAGGTAGACGCCGAGCAGCAGCACGAGGCAGGCGATCAGCCAGCCGGTCTCGTCGAGGAAGGTGTCGAGCACCGGGCGGCGTACGCCGGCCGAGCGGCGGGCGCCCCACTCCCACCAGTAGACGAGCACCACCATGATGAGCAGGAAGGCGAGTGCGCTCCACTTCACGCCGATCGCGCAGCCGATCATGACGGCGGCGGCGAGGCGCCACCACGGCACGGCGAACGACGGGCGGCTGCCCCGGCCCTTCAGCTTGGGGTCGCCACCGGCCTCCAGGAAGCGCATCCAGCGCTTGCGCCGCTGGTCGCGGTCGAGGACCAGGCAGCCGAAGGCGGCGAGCACGAAGGTCATCAGGAACATGTCGAGCAGCGCCGACCGGGAGAGCACGAAGTGCATGCCGTCGAAGGTCATCAGCAGGCCGGCGATGCAGCCGAGGATCGTCGAGCCGAACAGCCGCCGGGTGATCCGGATCGCCATGACGATCGAGGCGACGCCGAAGACCGCGGCCATGACCCGCCAGCCGGTCTCGTTGTAACCGAACGCCCAGTCCTGCTCACCGAGGCCGATCAGCCACTTGCCCAGGGGCGGGTGCACGACATAGCCGGCGGTGTTGTTGTTCTCGTCCCACTCGAAGCCTTTTTCCCACAGCCAGTGGCCGTCGGTGGCGTAGTAGGTCTCGTCGAAGATCTTGCCCTTGGGGGTCCCGATATTGACGAACCGCAGGATCGCCGCGATCGCCGCGATCAGGCCGGTCGCGAACCACGACCACGGATCGAGCCGGTCGTCGAAGGGCAGCAGTCGACGACGGATAACCGCCGGGATCGACGGGCTTGGCTCCGCTGGGGGAGCGGATGCCGTCTCGGGGGCCTCGGGCGCCATGGTCATGCGCCAAATCGTAGGGCGTGAAGCTCCGGAATACCTCCCCGCGCCCACGAGATATTCGCGCCAGGCGTGCCACACAATGTGGGGATGCTGATCCTCTGCGGGGCGCCGCTGGGCAATGTCGGTGACGCCTCGACCCGGCTTCGAGAGTCTCTCGCCGCCGCGGACATCGTGGCCGCCGAGGACACCCGACGCCTACACCGGCTGGCCAAGGACCTTTCGATCGTGGTGAACGGGCGGATCGTCTCCTACTTCGAAGGCAACGAGGAGCGGCGTACCCCCGAGTTGGTGGCGGCCATGGAAGGCGGCGCGCGCGTCGCGCTGATCACCGACGGCGGCATGCCCAGCGTCTCGGATCCTGGATATCGGCTGGTCTCGGCCGCGCTCGCGGCCGGGCTGCCGGTGAGCTGCGTGCCCGGGCCGAGCGCCGTGACCACCGCCCTCGCGCTGAGCGGGCTGCCGTGCGACCGGTTCTGCTTCGAGGGGTTCCTGCCGCGCACCGGCGGCGCGCGCCGCACCCGCCTCGCCGAGCTCGCCGCCGAGCAGCGCACGCTCGTCTTCTTCGAGTCGCCGCACCGCGCCCAGGCCACCCTGGCGGACCTCGCGGCGGCGTTCGGCCCCGGCCGCGCCGCCGCGCTCTGCCGCGAATTGACCAAGACCTACGAGGAGGTACGCCGAGCCGGCCTCGCCGAACTCGCGGCCCTCGACGGCTGGAAGGGTGAGATCACGATCGTCGTCGCGGGTGCCAACCCCGCCGACGCGCCCCGCCCGACGGATGAGCAGCTCAGGTCGGAGGTCGCCGATCGGGTGGCGACGGGGGAGTCCCGCCGGGACGCGATCACCGCGGTCGCGACGATCCACCACATCCCCCGCAAGGACCTCTACTCCCTGATCCACTGACCAGCGGTCACGTTTTGCAGCAAAGCGTGGCATCGCTTCGCGATATGGCCACGCTTTGCTGCAAAACGTGACCCCCGCGGCCGGGTCAGAACGTGGCGGCGAGGAAACCGACCATGAGCAGGAGCGGGGCGCCGAGGCTGATGCCGACCGCGAACCGGCGGGACCGGCGGTCCGGGATCCGGATCGACCCCGTCGCGAGCGCGATCCCCAGCCCGCAGAGCATCGTCAGCGCGAACCCGACCAGCCACCGCAGGTGCAGCCCGTGGAGCGCGGCACCCACGTAGGCCTGGTCACTCGTCACCCCGACCATCCGGGCGCTGATCGAGCTGCCCGCGCCGGAGGTGCCGACTCCGAGCAGCGTCACCCGCTCCACCAGGGTGCCGTCGATGGCGGTGAAATCGCCCACGCAGCGCTGACCCACGCCGGTCCCGACGCACTGGGTGACGGTCGCCGTACCCACATCGCCGTGGCCGAGCGCGAGCCACAGCGGCTCGGCGGTGACCCACGCGAAGAAGGCCGCGAGCAGCGAGAGAACGACCACGGCCGCGAGGCTGAGGCCCGGCCTGCGGCGCGACAGCGGCGCGGTGACCTTCGTCGGCTCCGAGGTGGTCGCGGCGTGGCGGAAGCGGCCGCGATGCCCGGCCATCATCTCCCGGGTGGGCCAGGACTCCTCGGCGGCGAGCGCGGGAGCCGGAACGGGAGCGGGGACGTAGTAGGGCACCGCCGCCGGTGAGCCGCCGGAGGAGACCGTCGTCTCGGGCGGCAGGTCGACGGGGATGAAGTCGGAGGCGTCGGAGGCCCACGGGTTGGGCGTCGTGGAGTCCATGGGCTGACCGGTCACTAAGCCATCTTCCGCCTAAAAGGGCGTGAACAGGCAAATAGCGGCGCGTGTCGCGAAAGTTGGGATCGGTGATAACCAGTTCGCTAGGCCACCAGGTGGTTCATTAGGCTTACTGCTATGAGTCACGTTCTCGCCGCGGTCGCCTGGCCTTACGCCAACGGTCCGCGCCACATCGGCCATGTTTCCGGATTCGGGGTGCCCTCCGACGTCTTCAGCCGCTACATGCGGATGGCCGGCCACGACGTGCTCATGGTCTCCGGGACCGACGAGCACGGCACGCCGATCCTCGTCGAGGCGGAGAAGGAGGGCGTCACCCCGCGCGAGCTCGCCGACCGTTACAACCGGGTCATCGTCGAGGACCTCACCGCGCTGGGTCTGAGCTATGACCTCTTCACCCGGACCACCACCCGCAACCACTACGCGGTGGCGCAGGAGCTGTTCCGCACGGTTCACGCCAACGGCTACATGATCGAGCAGACGACGCACGGCGCGATCTCGCCGTCGACGGGGCGCACGCTTCCCGACCGCTACATCGAGGGCACCTGCCCGATCTGTGGCGCTCCCGGCGCGCGCGGCGACCAGTGCGACAACTGCGGCAACCAGCTCGACCCGCAGGACCTGATCAACCCGAAGTCGCGGATCAACGGCGAGACGCCGAAGTTCATCGAGACCGAGCACTTCTTCCTCGACCTGCCGGCCGTCGCCGACGCTCTCGGGGAGTGGCTGCGCGGTCGCGAGGGCTGGCGTCCCAACGTGCTGAAGTTCTCGCTCAACCTCCTCGACGACCTGCGTCCGCGGGCGATGACGCGCGACATCGACTGGGGCATCCCGGTCCCGCTGCCGGGCTGGGAGGAGAACAACGCCAAGCGCCTCTACGTCTGGTTCGACGCGGTCATCGGCTACTTCTCGGCCTCGGTCGAGTGGGCCCGCCGCTTCGGTGACGACGCCGACGCGTGGCGGAGGTGGTGGTCGGTGGCGCAGAGTCCGACCTCGTTCTACTTCATGGGCAAGGACAACATCACCTTCCACTCGCAGATCTGGCCCGCCGAGCTGCTCGCCTACAACGGCGAGGGCACCAAGGGCGGCGAGCCGGGCACCTACGGCAAGCTGTCGCTGCCGACCGAGGTCGTCTCCAGCGAGTATCTGACGATGGAGGGGCGCAAGTTCTCCTCGTCCCGCCGGGTCGTGATCTACGTCCGCGACTTCCTCGCCCGCTACGACGCCGACGCGCTGCGCTACTTCATCGCCGTCGCCGGGCCGGAGACGACGGACACCGACTTCACCTGGTCGGAGTTCCTCCGGCGCAACAACGACGAGCTCGTCGCGGGCTGGGGCAACCTCGTCAACCGGTCGGTGGCGATGGCGGCGAAGAACTTCGGCGCCATCCCGGCGTTTGGCGAGGTCACCGCAGAAGACGCCGCATTGCTCGCCACGGCGCAGGCGGCCTTCAAGACCGTCGGCGATCTGATCGAGGGGCACAAGCAGAAGGCAGCGATCGGCGAGGCGATGAAGGTCGTCTCCGACGCCAACAAGTACCTCTCCGACCAGGCACCCTGGAAGATCAAGGACGACCCCGAGCGCCTCGGCACGATCCTCGCCACGGTGCTGCAGGTCGTCAGCGACTGCAACACGCTGCTCAGCCCCTTCCTGCCGCACTCGGCACAGAAGGTCTACGAGCTGCTCGGCGGTGCGGGCACGCATACGCCGCTGCCGCAGATCGTCGAGGTCGACGACCTCGACGGGGGTCCGGGCTATCCGATCATCACCGGCGACTACACCGGTGGTGCGAAGTGGGAGAGCGTGCCGCTGCCGATCGGGCACCCGCTCCAGCCGCCGACGCCGATCTTCAAGAAGCTCGACCCCTCCATCGTGGAGGAGGAGCTCGCCCGCCTCGCGGGAGAGTAGTCGTCAGGGGCCGGCCCACGGGTCGGCCCCTGTCACACCCTGTACTCCACGTCCACGTCGCGCATCTCGGTCAGCTCCAGGCGGGACGCCCAGATCTCGTAGACGCCGCGCTCGTAGCACTGCGCGCCGGTCGCGGAGATCGCCTCCGGAGTCGGGTCGACCAGTCGCAACCGGCACCACTCCGCCTCGGCCTGCAGCACCGTCACCACCTCGCCCCGCCAGCGTCCGTAGGACGTGCGCCGCCGCAGCCGCTCCACGGCGTAACGCGCGGCCCGGGTCATCGCCAGCACCCGGAACGTCTCCGGCGGATCCGCGATCGCCTCATATTCCTCGCCCTGGAACCAGCCCATCAGCCGCGTCGACGAGCGCCGGTCCGGCGGCATCGCGAGGTACTCCTGCTCGGGGCGCACGTCGCGCAGCGTGATCAGGATGTGCCGCCACTGCGGTCCCGCCAGCCGGAGCCAGGCCCGCTGCTCGGCCTGGTAGGTGTAGAGCGGCACCTCGGTGCCGTCGGCGGTGAAGGCGAGCAGCGTCGCGTTCGCCGTCATCGGCAGGTCGGCGGTGTCGGCGGTGAGGAACTCCGGGATGAGCTGGCTGCCGCTCGGCGCGAACCCCGTGCCGAGCACCGGCGGGCCCACCCGGTCGTGGGGCGCCAACCGCGTCAGGCCGCTGTCCGGTCCCGGCACGACGTAGTCCAGCGGGTCCACCGCGCGCCAGCGCAGCGCGAACACGATCTGCGCGTCACCCTCCCCGGTCAGCACGGACCAATCCTGGGGGGTACGCAGATGTGCCACGTCGTATTCGCGGTAGCAGAAGCCGTGCGGCGGTGATCCCTTGAGCACTTCGGCGACGGCTCGGGCGTTGAGGGGCTTCACCATCCGGGTGCCGCGCCGGATGGTGGCGCTCGCCCGGACCTCGGCGATCAGCCCCGGCAGCCCGCCCCGCGGCGGCACCTGGCTGAGCCGGTGCACGGAGTCCCAGGTGACCACGCGGGACAGCGGCACGCGCAGCGGCGTGTCGAGGTCGGGCGCCGGGGGCACGTCGCCCAGGTCGCTGCGGTGCACGAAGTGCCGGACACCGTCGTCGGTGACGATCTCAAAGGCCGCGCCGCCCGCGATCGACTCCGCCGGATAGGTCTTGCCGCCGAAGGTGACCATCTCGGTGGCTCCCCGGTAATCGATGATCGTCACAGCTTATGACGATAACCGCCACACGTGCATCACCGGTGAACCGTGCGTGAAATCATGCTCATGTGACCACCGACCGAGCGATGCGGGACACGGACCGGATGGAGCGGCCGGCGCCGCCCGCACCGGAGCCGCTGCCGCGGCCAGTCCTCGACAGCCACGTCCACCTCGACATCGTCGGCTCCGACGGGGCCGGGGCCAGCCCCGAGGCTCAGGTCGAGGCGGCCCGTGCCGTTGGCGTCGACCGTCTCGTCCAGGTCGGCATCGACGTCGAGTCGTCCCGGTGGGGCATCACCGTCGCCGAGAAGAACCCGGCCGTGGTGGCGACCGTCGCGCTGCACCCCAACGACGGACCCCGGCTCGCCGACCTCGACGCCGCGCTCGCCGAGATCTCGGCGATGGCGGAGCACGAGCGGTGCCGGGGCATCGGCGAGACCGGCCTCGACTTCTTCCGTACCACCGGCCCGGCGGAGCTCGCCGCCCAGGAGCGCAGCTTCCGCGCCCACATCGCGATCGCGAAGCGTGTCGGTAAGCCGTTGGTGATCCACGACCGCGACGCCCACGCGGATGTCCTGCGGGTCCTCGACGACGAGGGCGCCCCGGAGACCGTCGTGCTCCACTGCTTCTCCGGCGACGCCGATTTCGCCGCCGAGTGCGTGCGCCGGGGCTATGTCCTGTCCTTCGCCGGCACGGTCACCTTCAAGAACGCCGTCGGCCTGCGCGAAGCGGCGAGGCTGACGCCGCTGACTCAACTCCTGGTCGAGACCGACGCCCCCTTCCTGACCCCGACACCACACCGGGGCGCGCCCAACGCCAGCTACCTGATCCCGCTGACGATGCGCGCCCTGGCGGAGGTCAAGGAGGTCCCCCTGGCGGACCTCTGCGACGCCATCTCCGCCACCGGCGACCGCGTCTTCGGTCCCTGGCCGTAGCCTTGGCGGCTGTGACTGGTGATGAGGGCGTACGGCTGCTGGGGCCCGCTGAGATCCGCGGGCTCGCCGAATCGCTCGGGGTGCACCCGACCAAGAAGCTCGGGCAGAACTTCGTGCACGACCCCAACACCGTCCGGCGGATCGCCGCCGCCGCCGGTCTGGACGACACCGATGTCGTGATGGAGGTCGGGCCGGGGCTGGGCTCGCTGACGCTGGGGCTGCTGCCCCGTGCCGCGCACCTGCACGCCGTCGAGCTGGACCCGGTGCTCGCCGCGCGGCTGCCCGCGACCGTCGCCGAATACGCCCCCGGCCTCACCGACCGCCTCACCGTGCACCACCGCGACGCGCTGCAGATCACCGCCGCGGAGATGGACCCGGCCCCGACCGCGCTCGTCGCGAACCTGCCCTACAACGTCGCGGTCCCGGTCGTGCTCCAGGCGCTCGCCAACCTGCCCAGCCTGCGTAAGGGCCTCGTGATGGTGCAGTTGGAGGTCGCCGAGCGGCTGACCGCGGCACCCGGATCCAAGATCTACGGCATCCCCTCGGTGAAGCTCGCCTGGTACGCCTCGTCCCGGCAGGCCGGGAAGGTCCCCGCCGCGGTCTTCTGGCCGGTGCCCAACGTCGAGTCCGGACTCGTCGCCTTCACCCTGCGTCCGCAGCCCGAGACGGCGGTCCCTCGAACGGAGGTCTTCGCCGTCGTCGACGCGGCCTTCGCCCAGCGCCGCAAGACCCTGCGGGCGGCCCTGGCCGGGTGGGCGGGCGGCCCGGCACAGGCGGAGATCGCGCTCCGGGCGGCCGGCGTCGACCCGCAGGCCCGCGGCGAGCAGCTCACGGTGACGGAGTTCGCGGCCATCGCGGCGCACAGGTATCGTGAGCCCCGGTGAGCCGCGCAGTCGCCACCGAGGAGGCTCTGTGACCGAGGCATGGTGGCCCGAGGACGACGACAAGGATCGTCCGCTGCCGTCCAGCGTCAAGGTACGCGTTCCCGCGAAGATCAATCTGCACCTCGGTGTCGGGCCACTGCGCCGCGACGGCTACCACGAGCTGCACACCGTCTATCACGCGATCTCGCTCTATGACGAGGTGACCGCACGCCGCGGCGACACGCTCACCCTCACGATGGAGGGGGTCGGCGCAGGCAGCCTGGCGCTCGACGACAGCAACCTGATCATCAAGGCGGCCCGAGCGCTCGCCGAGTCGGCGAAGGTCCCGGCCCACGCCCGGCTGCACCTGCGCAAGTCGATCCCGCTCGCGGGCGGGCTCGCCGGTGGCTCCGCCGACGCGGCCGCGACGCTGATCGCCTGCGACGCGCTCTGGGGCACCGGCTACAGCCGGGAGGACCTGGCGCGGATCGCCGCCACCCTCGGCTCCGACGTGCCCTTCCTGATCCACGGCGGCACCGCGCTCGGCACCGGCCGCGGCGAGGCCGTCTCGCCGGTGCTGGCCCGCGCCTACACATGGCACTGGGTGGTCGCGATCGCCGACGGCGGGCTCTCCACCCCCGAGGTCTACCGCGAGCTCGACCGGCTCCGCCTCGGTGCCGATGCGCCCAGTGCCGCAGGTTCGCCGGACGCCCTCTTCACCGCGCTGCGCCAGCGCGACCCGGCGGTGCTCGCACCCACGCTCGGCAACGACCTCCAGCCGGCCGCGTTGTCGCTGCGTCCGGCCCTCGCCGAGACCCTCGACGCGGGCACCAAGGCGGGCGCGCTCGCTGCTCTCGTCTCGGGCTCGGGACCCACCTGTGTCTTCCTCGCCCGTGACCCTGGTCACGCCGCCGAGGTCGCCGCAGCGGTCGAGGCCGCCCAGGTCTGCCGAACGGTGCAGGTAGCGCACGGACCCGTCGTCGGCGCCCGGGTAATCTAAAGCTCCAATGGCCAACATCATCAATCTTGACAAGGTCAGCAAGGGCTACGGCACCGCCGGCCAACTGCTGACCGACGTGTCCCTGGGTCTCGACGACTTCGATCGCATCGGCGTCGTCGGGCTCAACGGCTCGGGCAAGACGACCTTGCTCAAGCTCCTCTCCAAGCAGATCGAACCCGACAGCGGGCGGGTGGCGCACCGCCGCGACCTGCGCGTCGCGTCGTTGCCGCAGCGCCTGGACCTGGCTCCCGACATCACCGTGCGCGACATCGTGCTGGGCACCGCCTGGCTCGACGAGGGCTTCACCGCCGAGCACGAGTGGGCCGGTGACTCCGGTGTCCGGACGATCCTCAACGGCCTCGGCATGCCCGGCATCGGCCTCGACGACGTGATCGGTCCCAAGAGCGGTGGCGAGCGGCGCCGGATCGCGCTCGCGGCGCTCCTGGTCCGCCACTGCGACCTGCTCATCCTCGACGAGCCCACCAACCACCTCGACGTCGCCGGCATCGCCTGGCTCGCCGAGTGGCTCAGCACCAAGATGACGAGCGCGCTCATCGTCGTCACCCACGACCGGTGGTTCCTCGACGCGGTCTGCACCCGGACCTGGGAGGTCGCCGACGAGACCGTGCGGGCCTACGAGGGCGGCTTCGCGGCCTGGACCCTGGCCCGGATGGAGCGGCAGCGCCGTGAGTCGGTCACCGAGGAGCGGCGGCAGAACCTGCTCCGCAAGGAGATCGCCTGGCTGCGCCGGGGCCCGCCCGCCCGGACCTCCAAGCCGAAGTTCCGCATCGACGCGGCCAACGCGCTCATCGCCGACGTGCCGCCCGTCCGCGACACCGTGACGCTGGCCCGGATGTCGACCGCTCGCCTCGGCAAGCAGGTCTTCGACATCAAGGATGTCAGCGTCGACGCCGGTCCGAAGCCGATCCTGCGGGACCTGACCTTCCACATCGGACCCGGCGACCGGATGGCGCTGCTCGGCCCCAACGGCGCGGGCAAGACGACCTTTCTGCGGCTGCTCACCGGCGAGCTCAAGCCCAGCACGGGTGAGGTCGTGACGGGACAGACCGTCAAGATCGCGTACCTGTCTCAGGAGTTGGCGGAGCTGCCGGCCGGCATGCGCCTGCTGGAGGCCGTGGAGGACGTGGCCCGGCGGGTCGTGATCGGTGACCGGGAGATGACCGCGACCCAGCTCGCGGAGGTCTTCGGCTTCACCGACCGCCGCATCTGGACCTATGTCTCGGACCTCTCCGGTGGCGAGCGGCGGCGGCTGCAGTTGCTGCGGCTGCTCGCGGGCGAGCCCAACGTGCTGATCCTCGACGAGCCGACCAACGACCTCGACACCGACACCCTGGCGTCGCTGGAGGACCTGCTCGACGGCTGGCCCGGCACCCTGATCGTCGCCTCCCACGACCGCTACCTGGTCGAACGCGTCACCGACAAGGTCTACGCCATGTTCGGCGACCTGGGCATGACCCACCTCCCCGGCGGCATCGACGAATATCTGACCCGCATCGACACCGACAAGGCCGAGATCGTTCGCGCCGTCGCCGGTGGGCCGCCGATCGAGCGCGGACCGGGCCTCTCCGCGGCCGACGCCCGCGCGGGCAAGAAGGAGCTCGTCAAGCTCGAACGCGCGCTCGCCAAGGTCGATGAGCGTGAGGCGAAGCTGCACGAGCAGATGGCGACGCACGCCACCGACTACGCCAAGGTCGCCCAGCTCGACGCCGATCTTCGGGTGCTGCGCGCCGAACGGGCGACGATCGAGGATGAATGGCTCGTTCTCGCCGAGAAGCTGTCGGAGGCGTGACACCGATTCGACGGTAGGAGTGAGGGGGCCTCACAATCGGCGCAGCTTCTCGATCACTCCTCATGCCGCGGAGGCATCCGATGCGTCGCCCCCTCACCGCCTCGCTTCTCGCAGTCGTCCTGGCCGCGACGCTCACCGGCGGCCTCGCCGCCTGCGCGAAGAAGGCCACCCCGTCGGCCTCGGCCACCGCGGACACCGCACTGGAGCCGGAGGAGACCCCGTCGGCCGAGCCGTCGGCGAGCGCGAGCGCCGCGGCATCACCCTCCGCCGGCGCCGCACCCTCCGCGTCACCGAGCAACCCCGGCGGGGGTACGAGCACCGCTTCTCCGCACTCCACCAAGGCGAGCAAGGCTGGATTCGTGTGGTCCTACAACACGAACATCACCTATACGCCGAGCACCGCCTACCAGTTCAACAGCTCCGGCGGGGGCATCAACGTCACCTACCACTCCACCGGCGAGTACACGGTGCGGTTCGCCGGGCTGGGCGACCCCGGCGGCGTGGCCCACGTCCAGGCGTACGGCGGCACGGCGAACTACTGCACCCTGTCGAGCTGGGTGAAGGAGGGTGCCGACGAGGCGGTCCGGGTGCGCTGCTTCAACGCGTCCGGCAGCCTCGCCGACTCGCCCTTCGTCGCCAACTTCGCCGTCGGCAGCCAGGACGCGAGCCGCTTCAGCTACCTCTGGGCCAATGACCAGTCGGTGAGCGGCAGCTACAAGCCGTCGGAGGCGTACCGCTACGACGCGGTGAAGTCGTCCGACATCGCCGTCAAGCGCACGGCGACCGGCCGTTACGACGTCCTGCTGCCCGCTGCCGGTCCCACCCTCTCGGACCCCTGGCACTTCCAGATCACGGCTTACGGCTCGGCGGCGCTCTGCAAGCTCGCCGCCTTCAACGCCTCGGCGCGTAAGGCCCAGGTGGCCTGCCGGTCGGCGGCGGGCTCCTCGATCGACTCGAAGTTCGCGCTGAGCTTCAGCTCCGAGGGCAGCTTCCTCGGCCGGGCCGACCGCCGCTTCGGCGACTACTCCAACACCAGCGACGGCGTCGCCAACCCGTCGACCGGCGTCTATGCCGTGCGCGCCGCCGAGCTGGGCCAGCCGAAGGGCCAGGTCGTGGCGCTCGCCCGGGGCACCTCGTCGACCTACTGCCACATCCGCGGCTGGCAGGCGACCGGTGCCGATCTGGAGATGACGGTCGTCTGCTTCAACCCGGGCGGTGCCCCGGCGAGCTCGGCGTTCACCGTCGGCGTGACCTGGTAGGCATCCGGCGTCCCTGACAGCTCCGGTGGTGGCGGGTCTGGTTAAGATCTCGCCGTTTGATCTGCCACCACCCCTGGAGTCAACGATGGCCTCGCATCTGCCCGTCAACCACCCGCTCCGGCCGATCTACCGGCTCGCCACCGCGATCGGCGGCGTCGCAGCCGTGGTCCTGGGCGGCGCCGGTCTCGCGAAGACCGTCGACCAGCCCCTCTTCGACCAGGGCGACAACGTCATCTTCGGCCTCGTGCGGGTCAACCTCGGCCACTCGCTGCTGATGCTCGCCGGTGGGATCCTGCTGCTGCTCGCGGTCGTGATCGGGCGCAACGTGGACGCGCGCTTCAACATGGTCTTCGGCGGCGCGCTGATGTTCATCGGGATCGCGTCGCTCGCCGTGATGCGGACCGACGCGAATTACCTCAACTTCGCCATGGCCAACGTGGTGATCGCGTTCCTGCTCGGCTCGGTGCTGCTCACCGCAGGTCTTTACGGCAAGGTCTCCCGCGCCTGATCAGGGCCGCTTCCGTGTCGCCAGAACGGGCTTCGCCTCGAGGTGGGAGAGCCCGTTCCAGGCGAGGTTGACCATGTGGGCGGCGACGGTCTCCTTGCGCGGCTTGCGCACCTCGAGCCACCAGCGGCCGACGAGGGAGACCATGCCGACCAGCGCCTGGGAGTAGAGCTCGGCGAGCTTAGGGTCATAGCCCCGGGACTTGAACTCCGCGCCCAGGATGTGCTCGACCTGGTGGGCGACGTCGTTGAGCACCGACGAGAAGTTGCCGCTCGCCGACATCACCGGTGACTCGCGCACCAGCACCCGGAAGCCGAAGGTCTCCTCCTCGATGTAGTCGAGCAGGGCCAGCGCGGCCTGCTCGAGCAGGTCTCGGGGGTGCCCGGCGGTCAGCGCGGTGGCGATGCGGTTGAGCAGGGCGTTGACCTCGCGGTCGACGACCACCGCGTAGAGCCCCTCCTTGCCGCCGAAGTGCTCGTAGACGACGGGCTTGGAGACCTTGGCCCGGGCCGCGATCTCCTCGATCGAGGTGGCGTCGAAGCCGCGCTCGGCGAAGAGCTGCTTGCCGACGGAGATCAACTGCTCGCGCCGCTGCGCGGAGGACATGCGGACCCTGCTCTTGGGCGGTGCCGGACGCTGATCCCGGGCTCGCGTGTCGTCAACCGTCACGGAGTCATCCTGCCAGGTCCCTCCGACAGCGGAGTCGCCCGGCAGGATGCCGTTGCGATCTGGATCGGTCACCGAGCAAGTCTGGCGTGTTCTCCGCCGTCGATCATCTTCTGCTGGATGCGCTCCAGCTTGGGCCAGCGCACGTTCGAGGCCCAGCCGAACTTCTCGAAGAGCCAGATCAGCCGGGCGGAGGAGTCGATCTGCCCGCGCAGCACGCCGTGGCGGGCGCAGGTCGGGTCCGAGTGGTGCAGGTTGTGCCAGCTCTCGCCGAAGGAGAGGATCGCCAGCGGCCAGAAGTTGGAGGCCTTGTCGCCGTCGCGGGTCTCGAAGGGGCGCTCGCCGTAGACGTGGCAGATCGAGTTGATCGACCAGGTCACGTGGTGCAGCAGGCCCACCCGGACCAGGCCGGCCCAGAAGAGCGCGGTCAGCGCGCCCTGCCACGACCAGGTGACGAGGCCGCCGATGGCGGCGGGTGCGACGAGGGAGAGGGCGACGAGCGCGGGGAAGAGCTTGTCGACCCGCCGGATGTCCTTGTCTGCCATGAGGTCCGGCGCGAAGCGCGCCCGGTTGGTCATCTCACGGGCGAAGAGCCAGCCCATGTGCGCGTGCCAGAGGCCCTTGGTCAGGCCCCGGAAGGTCGAGCCGAAGCGCCACGGGGAGTGCGGGTCGCCCTCGTTGTCGGAGAAGGCGTGGTGGCGGCGGTGGTCGGCGACCCACTGGGTGGGGGAGCCCTGCACCGCGAAGGAGCCGGCGACCGCGAGGGCCACCCGCAGCCAGCGCTTCGCCTTGAACGAGCCGTGGGTGAGGTAGCGGTGGAATCCGACGGTGATG
Organism: Allocatelliglobosispora scoriae; assembly: GCF_014204945.1. Lineage (NCBI taxonomy): Bacteria > Bacillati > Actinomycetota > Actinomycetes > Micromonosporales > Micromonosporaceae > Allocatelliglobosispora > Allocatelliglobosispora scoriae. Next base: position 2,974,558 of record NZ_JACHMN010000002.1, on the reverse strand, counting down.
CCGAGACCGGCCACCGGGTACCACACCAGGGCGATCAGGGCGTCGGTGACACTGAGCCAGCCGCCCCACGCGATCGGGATGGCGGCGATGAGGGCGGCGAAGGGGATCACCACGAAGATCCAGAGGCCGATGAGAATGCCCTTGGACTGTGGGCCCTCGGTCAACGGCTTGGGTCCGCGGATCTCCTGCTCAATCGCGGGGGCGCCCGTCGCGTTGGTCTCGAGTGTTGTCGTCATGGCACCTCATCGTCATCAATGCGTGGGGGCGTTTCCTACGCCTACGTCACCGTAACCTACGGAACCGTAGTTCGACAGGGCGCAAGCCGTGAATGTGCTGTGTGACCGTGCCAAAAGCCGGGAGACCCGGTGGTGGTCAGAGGGCATAATGATGGGCCTGACGTGAGTGGTTGAACACCCCCTGGAGGGTGGCGCTAAGCTACTGACGTAGCGATCGGCTGTGGTGTAATTGGCAACACTCGGGCCTTTGGAGCCTGCTTTCCAGGTTCGAGTCCTGGCAGCCGAGCGATCCGCACATCGTCGAATTGCTCAAAGGCGGCTCCATGTCTCGTACCGTGATCGTGCTCGCGGCCGGTGAGGGCAAGCGGATGAAGTCCGACCTCCCCAAGGTGCTCCACTCCCTGCTGGGACGCAGCCTGGTCGGGCACGTGCTCGCCGCGGTGGAGCCACTCGCCGCCGAGCGGACCATCGTGGTCGTCGGTCACGGTCGCGAGCAGGTCACCGAGCACCTCACGGTCATCGCGCCCACCGCGGAGGCCGTGGTCCAGGCCGAGCAGCACGGCACCGGCCACGCCGTGCGCATCGCCCTGCCGGCCGAGGCGACCGGCACGGTCGTCGTCCTCGCGGGCGACGCGCCCCTGCTCCGCGCCGAGACGGTCGCCGCGCTGCTCACCGCTCACGAGAAGGCGGGTGCCGCGGCGACGGTCCTCTCCGCGCGGGTCCCCGACCCGACGGGCTTCGGCCGGATCGTCCGCGACGCCGACGGCGGCCTCGCGGCCATCGTCGAGCAGCGCGACGCCTCCGCCGACGTCCAGGAGATCAAAGAGATCAACTCCGGGGTGTACGCGTTCGACGCGGCCCTCCTGCGCGCCGCCCTCGGCAAGCTGACCAGCGACAACCAGCAGGGCGAGGAATATCTCACCGACGTCATCGGCCTGCTGCGCGGCGCCGGCGAGGCTGTCGGAGTGCTCGTCGCCGACGACGGGACCGAGGTGCTCGGCTGCAACGACCGGGTCCAGCTCGCCCAGCTCGGTGCCATCCTGCGCGACCGGACCAACGAGCGGCTGATGCGCGACGGCGTGACGATCATCGACCCGGCGACCACCTGGATCGACGTGACGGTCGAGTGCGAGCGCGACGCGATCATCGAAATGAGTACTCAGCTGCGCGGCTCGACCCGTGTCGCCACGGGCGCGGTCATCGGCCCCGAGGTGACGCTGATCGACACGATCGTGGGCGAGGACGCCCATGTGGTGCGGGCCCACGCCGTCGAAGCGGTGATCGGGCCGCGGGCGAGTGTCGGCCCCTACGCCTACCTGCGGCCGGGTGCCAATCTGGGCGTCAAGTCCAAGGTCGGCACGTTCGTCGAGGTCAAGAACTCCACGCTGGGCGAGGGCACGAAGGTGCCGCACCTGTCCTATGTGGGTGACGCGACGATCGGCGAGCACACCAACATCGGCGCCGCCAACGTCTTCGCCAACTACAGCGGTTCGGTGAAGAGCCGCACGGTGGTGGGCTCGCACGTGAAGACGGGCTCCGACACGACCCTGGTCGCGCCGGTGACCGTGGGCGACGGCGCCTACACGGGTGCGGGTGCGGTGATCCGCCGGGACGTGCCCGCGGGTGCGCTCGCCTTCACCGCCGCGATGCAGCGGAACATCGACCGATGGGTGCTGGAGAAGCGCCCCGGGACCCCGGCCGCCGAGGCGGCGGAGCGTGCGCTCGACCAAGGGTGATCTTCGGCACCCTGACTGGACGCGCCGGGCGGTTGGCGCGAGTGGCGGGAGAGACTGACCGCGGCGGGTGATACTGGGTCCAGCCAGCGTCATCACGCTAGCCACGCGCCACCTCGCCGAAAGGGTCAGCGTACCGATGGGCAGCATCGTCGCGGATAACCGTAAGAATCTGATGCTTTTCTCGGGGCGTGCCTTCCCCGAGCTCGCCGACGAGATCGGCGAGGAGTTGGGCATCGCCCCGACCCCGACCTCGGCCTATGACTTCGCGAGCGGTGAGATCTTCATCCGCTACCAGGAATCGGTGCGGGGGTGTGACGCCTTCGTCGTGCAGTCGATCTCGACACCGGTCAACAAGTGGCTGATGGAAACGTTGATCATGGTGGACGCGCTGAAGCGGGGGTCCGCGAAGCGGGTCACCGTCGTTCTGCCCTTCTACCCCTACGCCCGGCAGGACAAGAAGCACCGCGGCCGCGAGCCGATCTCGGCCCGTCTCATCGCCGACCTGCTCAAGACCGCCGGTGCCAACCGCATCCTCACGGTCGACCTGCACACCGCGCAGATCCAGGGCTTCTTCGACGGTCCCGTCGACCACCTCTTCGCGATGGACATCCTCGCCGATTATGTGAAGGCGAAGTACGCCGATCGCCCCATCACGGTCGTCTCGCCGGACTCGGGCCGGGTGCGGGTGGCGGAGCGCTGGTCCGACAAGCTCGACGGCTGCCCGCTCGCCTTCATCCACAAGACGCGTGACCCGCTCAAGCCCAACCAGGTCGTCGCCAACCGGGTCGTCGGCGAGGTCGAGGGCCGGGTCTGCCTCATCGTCGACGACATGATCGACACGGCCGGCACGATCGTGAAGGCGGCGGAGATCCTCCGGGAGGAGGGCGCGGCGGATGTGATCGTCGCCGCCACCCACGCGGTGCACTCCGATCCGGCGACCGAGCGCCTGCGCAACGGCCCGATCAGCGAGCTTGTGGTGACCAACACGCTCCCGCTCACGGCGGAGAAGCAGCTGGACAAGATCACTGTGCTCTCGATCGCACCGCTGGTGGCCCGGGCCATCCGCGAGGTCTTCGACGACGGTTCGGTAACGACCCTTTTCGGCGGTTTGAGCTAGATTTCACACCCAAGATCGGCGCAACTCTTGAAGAGTTGCGCCGATCTTGGGGTTAACGGGTCCTGTTGCCCGTTAAACACCCTTGCCAAACTCGCTTTCATCGGCGCTGGTATAGTCGTCGAGTTGCCACGGCGAGGGTGCTTCATGGGTCTCGTGCCTGTTAGAGCCACCGTCATCGACGCGGTGCTCCGGGTCTGTCCCGCGCGCCCAACGCCTGGCCGCCGACTGAATGCAACCCGTTGAGCCCAGGAGAATGACACCGTGTCTGAGGTAAAGATCAGCGCCGAGCCGCGTACCGCGTTCGGCAAGGGCGGCGCGCGGCGTACGCGTCGCGCCGGACTCGTGCCCGCCGTCCTCTACGGACACGGCGCGGCCCCCAAGCACATCGCACTGCCCGCCCGTGAGTTCGCGGCGGCGATCCGCCACGGTGGCGTCAACACCGTGTTCGAGATCGTCGTCGACGGCGACACGACGCTGGCGCTGCCCAAGGCGATCCAGCGTGACCCGATCAAGGACACCTTCGACCACATCGACCTGATCATCGTCAAGCGCGGCGAGAAGGTCACCGTCGACGTTCCCGTCGTCCTGACCGGCGAGGCCGAGCGCGGCACCCTGGTCGGCATCGAGCACGACCGCATCTCGATCGTGGCCGAGGCGCTGCACCTGCCGGAGTCGCTCGAGGTCTCCATCGAGGGCCTGGCCGCCGGTTCGCACGTGACCGCCGGCGACATCAAGCTCCCCAAGGGCACCGAGCTCGCGGTCGCCGAGGACCTCCTCGTCGCCGTGATCAACGCGGCCCCCGACCGCCGAGGAGCTCGAGGGCGACACCGGCGAGGCCGCCGCTGCCGAGGAGCCCGCCGACGAGGACGCCGCAGCCGAGTAGTCCGGCTGTTGCGACGCAACTTCTATGGCCCATGCTGGGGATCAGCATGGGCCATAACCATCTGAGAGGGAGACATGAACTGGCTGGTGGTGGGGCTGGGCAACCCCGGAAGGCAGTACGCGGGCAACCGGCACAACGTCGGGTTCATGATCGTCGACCTGATCGCGAAGCGCCTGGGCGCCAAGTTCGGCCGGCACAACCGGGCGATGGCCGATGTGGCGGAGGCCCGGCTGGGTCTGGGTGGCGAGGCGCCGCGGCTGGTGCTGGCGAAGCCGCTGACCTACATGAATCTCTCCGGCGGACCGGTCGCGGCACTGGCCCAGTTCTACAAGATCGAGCCCGCGCAGGTCATCGCCGTCCATGACGAGCTGGACATCCCCTTCGGCCAGCTCCGGCTGAAGCTCGGCGGCGGCGAGGGTGGCCACAATGGACTCCGCTCCATGTCCAAGTCGCTGTCGACAAAGGACTATCTGCGGGTGCGCTTCGGTGTCGGCCGCCCGCCCGGCCGCCAGGATCCCGCGGATTACGTTCTCGCGGACTTCGCCGGTGCCGAACGCAAGGAACTCGAGTTCATGGTGGACCGTGCGGCGGACGTCGTCGAGGAGCTCATCACCAAGGGTCTGGAGCCGACGCAAAACGCTTATCACTGACGCCCGAATGGTGCAGCCCGTGACCGGAGCCCCTGGTCAGACGTTGAAACTCACGTTCGGGGGGTTCCGGTCTGCGGGGGGTCGCAATGGAAGATCGCGGTAATCGGCGGCCGGCACCACGCCCGCATCGCAGCGGTGCGGGACTCGTCGAGTCGATCCCCGTCGCCCCGCCGATCTCGGCCTACCCCTACCCGGAGCAGCTGCACCGGTGGCGGACCCGGCGCTGGGAGACCCGCTATCTGGCGAGCCTCATCGCAACGGATCTGCTGGTGGGTCTGGGTGCGGGGGCGCTCGCCTTCGAGCTGCGGTTCAGCGCGCTCACGGCGTACAGCCGAGTGTATTTGATCTTTTCTTTGCTCCTGCCCGTGGCGCTCGTCGCCTGCCTGGCGCTGGCGCGGGCCTATGACAAGCGCTTTCTCTATGTCGGCACCGACGAATACGAGCGGGTGATCCGGGGCGGGCTCGCGCTGATCGCCGCCGCCGCGATCGGGTCCTACGCCCTGGAGCTGCCGACCGCGCGCTCCTATGTCCTGGTGGCGCTGCCCGCCGCGATCGCGACGCTGGTCGTCACCCGCTTCGCCATGCGCAAGCGGCTGCACACCCTGCGGGAGAACGGGCGCTGCCTGCGGCGGGTCATCGTCGTCGGGCACGAGCTCGCGGTCGTCGCGGTCACCCGGCAGCTGCGCCGCGAGCAGTTCCACGGCCTCGACGTCGTCGGCGCCTGCGTCCCGGTCGGCGGTGACGGCCAGGTCGGCATCCCGGTCTACGGCACGTTCGAGCAGGTGGCGGAGGCGGTGCACAGCGCCGGTGCCGACACGGTGATCGTGCTGAGCTGCCCCGAACTCGACGGCGAGCGGCTGCGGCGGCTCGCGTGGCAGCTCGAGGGCGGCGACATCGACCTGATCGTGGCGAGCGCCCTGGTCGACGTGGCCGGCGGGCGCACCACGATCCGCCCGGTCGACGGCCTGCCGATGCTGCACGTGGAGCACCCGCGCCTCGCCGGCGGCAGCCGGATCATCAAGGACGCGGTCGACCGGATCGGTGCGTTGCTGCTGGTGGCGGCACTCGCCCCGCTCTTCCTCGCGGTGGTGGTCAAGGTACGCATGGACTCGCCCGGCCCGATTCTGTTCCGGCAGGTGAGAGTTGGCAGGGATGGGCGAGAGTTCCGTATCTTCAAGTTCCGTACGATGCATACCGATGCGGAAGCGCGGCTCGCCGAGCTGAAGCATCTCAATGAGCACGACGGGGTGCTGTTCAAGATCCGCGATGATCCTCGGGTGACCCCGGTGGGCCGATGGCTGCGCCGGTTCTCCCTGGACGAGTTGCCGCAGCTCTTCAACGTGGCGCTCGGTCAGATGTCGCTCGTGGGGCCTCGCCCACCGCTGCCGGAGGAGGTTGCGATGTATGCCGACGACGTCCGCCGCCGCCTCGCGGTCAAGCCCGGCATGACGGGCCTGTGGCAGGTCTCCGGCCGGTCGGATCTCTCCTGGGAAGAGGCGGTTCGCCTCGATCTGCGCTATGTGGAGAACTGGTCGCTCTCGCTCGATCTCGTCATCCTGCTCCGCACGCTCACCGCCGTGGTCCGCAGCTCTGGAGCCTACTGATGACACCACCCTCCCTCGACGGTGCTTTCGCCCGCTGGCTCGCCGCCCGCGCCGGTGACCTGCTGATGCAGATCCGCGCCGAGCTGGGGCACGACGACCCCGCCGCGCTCAAGGCGGCCGGGGACATGCGCTCGCACGACCTGCTCATGACGGAGCTGGCCCGGTGGCGCCCCGACGACGCGGTCCTCTCCGAGGAGGGCGAGCGCTTCGACCCGGCCCGGTTGGAGGCCGAGCGGGTCTGGATCGTCGACCCGCTCGACGGCACGCGGGAGTTCGCCGAGGAGGGCCGCTCCGATTGGGCGGTCCACGTGGCGCTCTGGTCCGCGAGCGCACCGAAGCGCCGGGCCCGTGGCGTCGAGCCCGGCCTGATCGCCGGTGCCGTGGCGCTCCCCGCGCAGCGCCGGGTCCTCGCCACCGACTACCCGCCCGGCCCCGTTCCGACAGCCCAGGCCCGGGGGATCCGCCCGCGCATCGCGGTGAGCCGGACCAGGCCGCCGTCGATGGTGGTCCGGGTCGCGGACGAGCTGGGCGCGGTGCTCGTACCGATGGGCTCGGCGGGCGCGAAGATCGCCGCAGTGGTGACCGGCGAGGTCGACGCCTACGTCCACGCCGGCGGCCAGTACGAGTGGGACTCGGCCGCACCCGTCGCGGTGGCCGCCTCCGTTGGTTTACACACATCCCGTATTTCGGGCGATCCATTGACCTATAACCGAGCTGACCCGATGCTGCCTGATCTCATCGTCTGCCGCCCTGAGCTGGCGAAGCCGCTCTTATCCGCGATCGGTGTGTCCCCGTGGGATACAGCACAGGACGGTTGATCCGTCTCGCGGTGAGCAGTACTTTAAGACTTCGGCCGTAATTCCCCAGCAAAGCACTAGGAAAGGTCTGGAAATATGAGCGGGGCTGCTGCGTCCTACCGCGTCAGTCATCTGGACGCTCTCGAAGCCGAGAGCATCTTCATGATGCGCGAGGTCGCCGCCGAGTTCGAGCGCCCTGTGCTGCTCTTCTCCGGTGGCAAGGACTCCATCGTCATGCTCCGCCTCGCCGAGAAGGCCTTCGCCCCGGCCCGGATCCCCTTCCCCGTGATGCACATCGACACGGGTCACAACTTCCCCGAGGTCATGGCGTTCCGTGACCACCGGGTCGAGGAGCTGGGTGTGCAGCTCGTCGTGGCTTCCGTGCCCGAGGCGCTCGCCCGCGGCCTGGTCCGCGAGGCGCCCGACGGATCGCGCAACCGGATCCAGACCCCCGTGCTGCTGGACGCCGTCGAGAAGTACAAGTTCGACGCCCTCTTCGGCGGCGCCCGCCGCGACGAGGAGAAGGCCCGCGCCAAGGAGCGCGTCTTCAGCTTCCGCGACGAGTTCGGCCAGTGGGACCCGCGCAACCAGCGCCCCGAGCTGTGGTCGCTCTACAACGCCCGCATCGCGCCCGGCGAGTCGATCCGGGTCTTCCCCCTCTCCAACTGGACCGAGCTGGACGTCTGGCACTACATCGCCCGCGAGCGGCTCGAGCTCCCGTCGATCTACTACGCGCACGAACGCGAGGTCGTCGACCGCGACGGCATGCTCTTCGGCGTGGGAGAGTTCATCCACGCCAAGCCCGGCGAGATCGTCGGCAAGCAGCGCGTCCGCTACCGCACGGTCGGTGACGCCACGCTGACCGCCGCCGTCGCGTCCGACGCCGACACCGTCGAGAAGGTCATCGAGGAGGTGGCCTCGACCCGGATCACCGAGCGCGGCGCCACCCGGGGTGACGACAAGGTCAGCGAGGCCGCGATGGAAGACCGCAAGCGCGAGGGGTATTTCTGATGACGTCGACCGTTGAGGCTCCGGCCCGGATGGATCTGCTGCGGTTCGCGACCGCCGGCTCGGTGGACGACGGCAAGTCGACCCTGATCGGGCGGCTGCTCTATGACACCAAGTCGCTCTTCACCGACCAGCTCGCCGCCGTCGAGGCGGTCAGCGCCGCGCGCGGGGACGAATACACCAACCTGGCGCTGCTCACCGACGGCCTGCGGGCCGAGCGCGAGCAGGGCATCACGATCGACGTGGCCTACCGCTACTTCGCGACGCCCCGGCGCAAGTTCATCATCGGCGACACCCCGGGCCACATCCAGTACACGCGCAACATGGTCACCGGCGCCTCCACCGCGGATCTCGCGCTGATCCTGGTCGACGCCCGCAAGGGCCTGGTCGAGCAGTCCCGCCGGCACGCCTTCCTCTGCTCGCTGCTGCGCGTGCCGCACCTGGTCCTCTGCGTCAACAAGATGGACCTCGTCGACTACTCGCAGGAGGTCTACAACAAGATCGCCGACGAGTTCACCAGCTTCGCGGCGAAGCTCGACGCCCCCGACCTCACGGTCATCCCGATCTCCGCGCTGGTCGGCGACAACATCGCGTCGCGCAGCGACAACATGCCGTGGTACGAGGGCCCGTCGCTACTGCACCACCTCGAGCACGTGCACATCGCCTCCGACCGCAACCTGGTCGACGTGCGCTTCCCGGTCCAATACGTGATCCGCCCGCAGTCGTCGCACGTCACGGACTATCGGGGGTACGCCGGACAGGTCGCCTCCGGTGTCCTCAAGCCCGGCGACGAGGTGCTGGTGCTGCCGAGCGGCATGACCAGCAGGATCTCGGCGATCGACACCGCCGACGGCCCCATCGACGAGGCGTTCCCCCCGATGTCGGTGACGGTCCGGCTGGAGGACGAGATCGACATCTCGCGCGGCGACATGATCTGCCGCCCGCAGAACGCGCCGACCGTGACGCAGGACCTCGACGCGATGATCTGCTGGATGGACGAGTCCGCGCCGCTGCGCGTGGGCGGGAAATACTCCATCAAGCACACGACGAGGTCGGTCCGCGCCATCGTGAAGGGCCTGCAGTACCGCCTGGACATCAACTCGCTGCACCGCGACGAGACGGCGACGGAACTGGGGCTCAACGAGATCGGCCGGGTGCGCTTCCGGACGACGCAGCCGTTGCTCGTCGACGAGTACCGCCGCAACCGCACCACCGGCGGATTCATCGTCATCGACGAGACCACCAACCGTACGGTAGCCGCCGGAATGATCGTCTAGCCGCTCCCTCGCGCGTCGCGCCCAAGATCGCCGCAACTCTTGAAGAGTTGGTGTCATGGGTGCCTCCGGAGCGTGTCGCTGGAGATCACGTCACATTCGGGGAAGCAGACGTCATCACGGACCAAGATCACGTCTGCTTCGGGGGAAACCGACGTGATCACACCATCTTTCGGGAAAGCGGTGTGATCAAGCGCCATGATCTGCCCATCTTCGGGGAAAACGGTGTGATCACCGGGGTACGGCGTGCCCCGTTAGGACCAACTCTTGAAGAGTTGCGGCTTTCGGCGTCTGGAGTTGCTCGTCGGCCTGGGTGCAAAGGCGCCCGCACACCTTGTCGGCCCGCGGACTGACAAGCGCTCAGGCGATGCGGGCGGCGCCGGGGGACGGGACGGCGATGAAAGTCGCCGGAGGACCGAAACCGGCCGCCGCGAACGCGTGCTCCACCGCTGCCGTGACGTGATCCGTCGCGCTCGCCGGGACCAGGGCGATCACGCAGCCGCCGAAGCCGCCGCCGGTCATCCGGGCACCGTGCGCACCCGCCGCGAGCGCCGCCTCCACCGCCGTGTCGAGCTCCGGCACCGTCACCTCGAAGTCGTCGCGCAGCGAGGCGTGCGATGCGGTCATCAGCGGCCCGATCTCCTCGGGCTTGCCGTCGCCGAGCAGCGCGATCGTGTCGAGCACCCGCTGGTTCTCGGTGATCGCGTGGCGGGCCCGGCGGCGCAGCAGTTCGTCGCCGACGCGGACCAGGTCGCTGAGGGTGGCGTGGCGCAGCGACGGGAGCCGGAGCAGCTTGGCGGCCTTTTCGCAGGCGGCGCGACGGGCGGCGTACTCCCCGTCGACGAGTCGGTGCGGGGCGCGCGTGTCGATGACGAGGATCGCGAGCCCGGCTGCGGTCAGATCGAGGGGGATCTGCTCGCTGGTGAGGTCGGCGCAGTCCATGAAGAGGGCGTGGCCGTCGCGGCAGAGCACGGAGGCCGACTGGTCCATGATGCCGCAGGGCATGCCGACATAGACGTTCTCAGCCCGCTGCGCGATGCTCGGCCGCTCATGGACGGGGATGTCGAGCTCGCCGAGGTCGTTGAGCGCGGTGAGCACGGCACACTCGAGCGCCGCGGAGGAGGAGAGCCCGGCGCCCTGCGGCACGTCGGAGGAGAGTGCCATCAGAGCGCCGGGGACCGTGTAGCCGGCGTCGCGCAGCGCCCAGACGACTGCGGCGACGTAGGCCGCCCAGCCGGGAACGCGCTCGTCGAGGCTCGGCGGACCGAAGGTGACGGTCTCGCCGGTGGTCGTGGAGTGCACCGTCCACCGCTGCTCATCGGTCCGCGCCGCCGCCACCATGGTGCGGTGGGGCAGGGCGAAGGGCAACACGAAACCGTCGTTGTAGTCGGTGTGCTCGCCGATCAGGTTGACCCTGCCCGGAGCCGCCCAGATCCCGTCGGGCTGATGAGCGTACGTGTTGAAAAATGTGCGGACGAGTTGCTCCATGGTGGTTACGTTATCCGCGACTCTGGTAGAAGGTCCAGGCGTCGCCCACGATGCGGTGCAGCGACTCCCGGCTGGGGGTCCAGCCGAGCTCGGTCCGCGCCCGGTCCGACGAGGCGTAGAGGGCGGCTGGGTCGCCGGGGCGCCGCGGCGTGATCTCGACCGGCAGCGGATGCCCGGTCACCTCGCGGATCGCCTCGACGACCTGCAGGTTGGAGAAGCCCGTCCCGCTGCCGAGGTTGAAGATCCGGTGCTCGCCCGGCAGGCACCCGTCGAGCGCGTTGAGGTGCGCCTCGGCGAGGTCGGTGACGTGGATGTAGTCGCGGATGCAGGTGCCGTCGGGCGTCGGGTAGTCGTCGCCGAAGAGCCGGAACGCCGCCCGCTTGCCCGCCACGACATCGAGGGCGAGCGGGATCAGGTGCGTCTCCGGGTCGTGCCGCTCGCCGATCATGGAGCCGTCGGCGTTGACGTGCGCGCCCGCGACGTTGAAGTAGCGCATGCTCACCGCGCCGAGCTTGCTGGCCCGGGTCACGGTGGTGATGGCGTGGTCGACGGCGAGCTTCGTCGCGCCATAGGTGTTGACCGGGTTGGTCTGCGCACCCTCGGTGAGCGGCAGCTCGGACGGCTCGCCGTAGCACGCGGCGGTGGAGGAGAAGATCAGTCGGCGGCAGTCGGCGTCGTGCATCGCGGTGAGGAGGGCGAGCGAGGCGCGGGTGTTGTTGTCCCAGTGCAGCAGCGGCTCGGCCATCGACTCGCCCGCGGAGATGAGCCCGGCGAAGTGGAAGACGCCGTCGAAGCGGGCCTGCGGGGTGAGGATCTTCGCGACGTCCTGGACGCGCTCGGTGATGAGCTCCGCCCCGTCGGGCACCTGTGCGGCATCGTTGCGCGACAGGTCGTCGATGACGACGACCTCGTGCCCGGCGTCGATCAGCAGTCTGGTGACGACGGCTCCGACATATCCGGCACCCCCGGTGACGAGCAACTTCACACTGGCCTCCTCGAGTCTCCGACTTCGGCCAGCCTACCTTTGTGCCCGACATCAGCCGTTCGTCGTACCATGGCTGACGTGCCGGACGGTGACCATAGACCTGACCGAATGAAGGCTGCGGTGGCGCGAGCCGCCCACGTGAGCGCTGCGTGGGTTTCCCGCCTGCTGAATGTCGACCCGACAGTGGGTCGTGAGCGATTGTCGGAGGCGCAGTTGCGGTCGCTCGTCGCGGCCAACACGCACCTCGACAAGGACGAGCGCCGCATCATCGACGATGTCCTTCACAGCAACCACTCCATGGTGCGCGAGGTGATGATCCCTCGCCGCGACGTGGTCTTCCTGGACCTCGCGATGAGCGGGGCCGAGGCGGTGGAGATAGCCCGGACCGAGTCGCACTCGCGCTTCCCGGTCATCGACGGCGACCACGACAACGTGATCGGCTTCGTCCACCTGCGCGACCTGGTGCTGGGCGATCACAGCGTGCGGGCTCAGCAGCCGCCGACCGTCGCGGGCCTGGTCCGCGACGTCAAGCGCCTGCCCGGCACCAAGCGGGTCCTCGCCGCGCTCTCGGAGATGCGGCGCGAGGGTCACCACCTCGCCGTCGTCATCGATGAGTACGGTGGCACGGCCGGCATCATCACCCTCGAGGACCTGATCGAGGAGCTCGTCGGGGAGATCCACGACGAGTACGACGACGAGCCGGAGCCCGCCTCCGCCGAGGGAGTGCTGCCGCCCGAGGTGGACGGCCGCCTCAACCTCGCCGACTTCGCCGACCGGGCCGGGTTCGAGCTGCCGGAGGGGCCCTACGAGACGCTCGGCGGCTATCTGATGGCCGCCCTGGGCCGCCTGCCCGCCGTGGGCGACTGCGTTCACGTGGAGGACGCCGAGGTGGCTCTGACGGTCCTCGCCCTCGACGGCCGCCGGGTCGCCCGGGTCGGCCTGCACGTGATCACGCCCGAGCCGACCGAGGAGGAGCGGGTCGTCGAGGAGGCGGAGCAGCCGGCGATGGGCGGGCTGGTCCTGCAGGAGACGCTGAGCCTGCCGTCGGGGGTGATCGCGCCCAGGAGTGCCGGGAGCGTGCCCGCGGTGGAGCCCGCCGAGTAACCCTGCGACAATATCTGCCATGTCGACCGCTTCCCGCCCTCGCGTGCTCTCCGGTATCCAGCCGACGGCTGACTCGTACCATCTGGGCAACTTCCTGGGCGCGGTGCGCAACTGGGTGACGATGCAGGACACCCACGACGCGTTCTACATGGTGGTCGACCTGCACGCGATCACCGGGGGGCACGAGCCCAAGGCGCTGCGCGAGCGCACCCGGGTCAGCCTGGCCCAGCTGCTCGCGGTCGGCCTCGACCCGCAGCGCAGCACGATCTTCGTGCAGTCGCACGTGCCGGAGCACGCCCAGCTCGCGTGGATCCTGAGCTGCCTGACCGGCTTCGGCGAGGCGTCCCGGATGGTCCAGTTCAAGGACAAGTCGGCGAAGCAGGGTGCGGACCGGTCCAGCGTGGGCCTGTTCACCTATCCGATCCTGCAGGCCGCCGACATCCTGCTCTACCAGGCCGACGAGGTGCCGGTCGGCGAGGACCAGCGCCAGCACATGGAGCTGACCCGCGATCTCGCCGGGCGCTTCAACGGACTGTTCGGCCAGACCTTCACCCTGCCCCGTCCCTACATCGTCAAGGAGACGGCGAAGATCCTGGACCTGCAGGACCCGACCTCGAAGATGTCCAAGTCGTCGTCGAGCCCGGCCGGCCTGATCGAGCTGCTGGAGGAGCCGCCGCGCTCGGCGAAGAAGGTCAAGTCCGCGGTCACCGACACCGGCCGCGAGATCATCTACGACCCGGTCGAGAAGCCCGGGGTCAGCAACCTGCTCACGATCTTCTCGGCGCTGAGCGGCCGCCCGGTGCCCGCCCTGGTTGAGGCTTACGAGGGCAAGGGCTACGGTGATTTGAAGAAGGACCTGGCCGAGGTGGTCGTGGAGTTCGTGACGCCGATCCAGCGGGAGACGAAGCGTTTCCTCGACGATCCGGCGGAGCTGGACAAGATGCTCGCCATCGGCGCGGCCAAGGCACGCGAGGTCGCCTCGGCGACGCTGGCCTCGGTCTATGACCGTGTCGGATTCCTGCCGCCGCTCGGCGGCTGGACCAACTAGACCGGCCCGACCCGCTGGGTGGTTGGCCCCGATGACCCGTTTTCCCTGAGGGGCTGCCCCACAGGAGGCGAACGGGTGATGATCGGTGGAGGAACGGACCGTTCCTCTGGGCGACCGCGATGGCTACAGTCCGTGCCGAAAGGGGGCGGCGATGCTGCACTCCAAGGAAGGCACGATCCGGATCGGCGTGGCGTTCGATGTCCCACCACCGTGGGGCCCCGAGCTCACCCGAGCGCGGGCGGAGAGCGGAGACCCGCAGGCCGCCACGATTCCGGCACACGTCACCCTGCTCGGACCGACGGAGATCGATCCCGACCAGCTCTCGGCGGTCGAGGAGCACCTCGCCGCCGTCGCGGCCGACCATCACGCCTTCGAGCTGCTGCTGCGGGGGACGGGCACCTTCCGCCCGATCTCCGAGGTCGTCTTCGTGGCGATCGCGTCGGGGATCAGCGAGTGCGAGCTCCTCGCCCGCGAGATCAGCGCGATCGACGCGCTCACCGTGCCGCGCGCCTACCCCTACCATCCGCATGTCACGGTGGCCCAGGACGTGCCGCCGGATGCGCTGGACCGGATCTTCGAGCAGCTCGCGACGTTTGAGGCGCGCTTCCCGGTGGGCGGCTTCACGCTCTTCACCCACACCGGCGAGCTGCGCTCGGCCAACGCCCGCTGGCATCCGCAGCGCGACTACGAGCTGCCCGAGCCCTAGGGCTCCCCGAGCAGGCTTCGACACCGCTTCGATAGGGTCGTGGGCGCACGTACTATCGAAGGTGGTTGGTAGCCATTATCCAGCGGGTTCAGCGCACGGCGACCCTGGCGATCTCGCGCTATGAGCGAGGGGTGGCGCTGCTCCGGAAGCATTCCCGCCTCTTCGACCACTTCTGGCAGGCCAAGGAGCGCTACTCCGAGGTGCTCGGGGCCCGGCTCGCGGCGGCCATCGCCTATTACGGCTTCTTCGCCGCGTTCGCACTCTCGCTGATCGCTTTCGGCGTGCTGATCAGGGCGGTGCCGAGCATCGAGAGCACCTTGATCGACTTCCTCACCGAGCACTTCCCGGAGCTGCCCTTCAAGAGCTTCCAGGCCTCGACCACCTCGCTCACCATCTTCGGCGGCATCGGTCTGATCCTCGCCGGTCTGGGCTGGGTGGACGCGTGGCGCAGCTCGCAGCGGGAGATCTGGCAGCTCGAACAGCATCCGGGCAACATCTTCATCCGCCGGATCGTCGACCTCGGCATGCTGCTGGGCCTCGCGATCGTCACCGGCGTCTCGCTCGTCCTCGGCGACCTGCTCACGTCGCTCTTCGACTGGATCTCCGGCGGCGCGAAGTCGATCTGGCTGACCGCCGCGACGAGCGGCACGACCATCCTGGTCAACGTCGCCTTCGCCGCCGCCCTGCTCACGGTCCTGCCCCGGCTGCACATCTCGCCCAAGCGGCTGCTGCCCGCGGCGGTGCTGGTCGGGCTCGGGATCTCCGCCATCAACTGGGTGGGTCGGTTCTACGTGGGACGGACGACGGCGAACCCGGCCTACGCCGTGGTGGCGACGGCGGCGGGCCTGCTCGTCTACCTCTACCTCTACAACCAGCTCGTGCTCTTCGGAGCGGCGATCGCCGCCACCTCCACGGCGGGGCGATTCGTCGATCTCGCGGCCGGTCCGCAACCTGACCTGCCCGACGAGCCCCAGCACGCTGAAGTGGACAGCGATGCGAGGGCCCGTCGGGCCGAGAAGATCAGGGCAGCGGGTTCGAAATTCGGCGCCGGCGCGAGCCCGGCAGAGCGCGCCAAGAAACCCCGCTCACACTGACAGCCAGGCCGCGGTGGCGACCGGCAGCACGTCGTCGGCGAGCGGGGAGCTGGCGATCAGCACCTCGCCGCCGAAGTCGGCCAGGTTGACCGGGTCGCCGCTGACGTTGACCACGACGACGAGGCCGGGCTCGCGCCGGAAGGCGAGCACGCCGGGCGCCGTCTCCAGCCACTCCACGCCGCCGCCGCCCAGCGCCGGGTGGTGGTGGCGCAGCCGCAGCGCCTCGCGGTAGAGGTTGAGCGTCGAGTCCGGGTCGCGGTCCTGGGCCTCGGCGGTCAGCTCCGCCCACCCCGCCGGTTGCGGCAGCCACGGGCTGGTCGCCCCCGCCGGGCCGAATCCGAACCCGCCCGCCGCGTCACCCGACCAGGGCAGGGGTACGCGGCACCCGTCCCGACTCTCGCCGGTGCGCTGGAAGGACGGGTCCTCGCGGAGCTCGTCGGGGAGGTCGAGAACCTCGTTGAGCCCCAGCTCCTCACCGTTGTATAGGTATGCGGAGCCGGGCAGCGAGAGCATCAGCAGCGTGGCGGCCCGTGCCCGGCGCAGCCCCAGCGGACCGTCGCCGTAGCGGGTGACGTGCCGGTGCTTGTCGTGATTGGAGAGCACCCAGGTCGTCGGCGCGCCGACCAGGTCGGCCTCGGCGAGCGACTTGTCGATGATGGTGCGGAAGCTCGTCGCGTCCCACTCGGCCATCATGAAGTCGAAGTTGAAGGCCTGCTGCAGCTCGTCGGGGCCGATATACCGCGCGAGCCGCTCGGGCGAGGAGACCCACGCCTCGGCGACCGCCATCCGCCCGCCGGGGTAGGAGTCGAGGATCGGCCGCCACTCCCGGTAGATGTCGTGCACGCCGTCCTGGTCGAAGTAGGGCAGCTCCTCGTTGCCGAGCATCTCGACCTGCCGGCCGCCGTCGTCGGTGGTTCGACCGACCGAGGGCAGGCCGGCCGCCTTGATCATGCCGTGGGCCACGTCGATGCGGAACCCGTCCACGCCCCGGTCCAGCCAGAAGCGCAGGATGTCGCGGAACTCGGCCCGGACCTCCTCGTTCTCCCAGTTGAAGTCGGGCTGCTCGGGGTCGAAGAGGTGCAGGTACCACTCGCCGTCCGGTACCCGGGTCCAGGCCGGGCCGCCGAAGATCGACTCCCAGTCGTTCGGCGGCAGCTCGCCGTGCTCGCCCTGCCCGGCGCGGAACATGTAGCGGGCCCGCTCGACCGAGCCGGGAGCTGCGGCGAGCGCCTGCTGGAACCAGACGTGCTCGCTGGAGCTGTGGTTGGGTACGAGGTCCGCGATGACCCGGATGCCCAGCTCGTGGGCGTCGGCGATCATCTCGTCGAAGTCGGAGAGGGTGCCGAAGCGGGGATCCACGTCGCGGTAGTCCGAGACGTCGTAGCCGCCGTCGGCGAGCGGCGACTTGTAGAAGGGGCTCAGCCAGAGAGCGTCCACGCCGAGGCGCTTGAGGTACGTGAGCTTCTGCCGGACACCCTGCAGGTCACCGGTCCCATCACCGTTGGCGTCGGCGAAGCTGCGGGGGTAGATCTGGTACACGACCGCGTCGCGCCACCAGTTGTCGTTCCCCATCGCGTCACTCTCCACGATGACGTGAGCTTGCGGGCTCGCGGTCGTCGTCACTAGTCGTTCCTCTCGGAGTTGCTTCAGGCCTTGATGAATGAGATCGCACTGGCCGGTGGAATGGTCAGTGTCGCCGTACCGGCCGAGTCCACGGTGACCACGGCGGCAGGGTGGAGCAGGTCGCGGTATCGACCCGCGGGCAGGCCGGTCTGGACCACCCGCGTGACGGGCGCCGCGGCCCGGTTGAGCGCAAAATAGCCCCTGCCCGCGCGGGCGAAGCCGAGCTGGTCGTCGGTTGCCCACCATTCGGTGACCGGAGCACCCGCCGTCGCGGTGCGGAAGGCGACCATCGGGAGCACCGCGCGGTGCTCGCAGACGAAGGCCGACCCACCGCAGACGACGGGCCTGGTCGTGCCATCGGGCAGGGCCGGCGGGGAGGCGTCGAAGTCGGTGAAGGCGAAGCTCGACATCACCAGCGGCGTGCCATAGGGCCAGGCCAGCATGAACTCGGTCGCGAGCGCGTGCAGGCCGCCGTCGGCGTAGGTGAGCGTGCTCGTCCCACGCTGCGTGTCGTGGCTGTCGATGTAGACGACCGACCGCGCGCTGGGCTTGAAGTCGAGCGCGGGGGAGTCCGAGGCGACGCCGAGCTCGGCGAGCGCGCCGAGGCTGCCGCCGAAGCGCAGCGCGCGGGTCACGTCGGGTCCGTAGCGGGGCTCCAGCACGGCGCCGAACGGGAGGTACTCCTCGGGCTGGATCGGGTCGCCGAGGGCGAAGAGCACCTCGGAGTAGATGACGGCCGGCCGGTCGAGCTGCGCGGTGATCGCGGCGAGGTCGGCGGCCGGGATGTGCTTGGCGGCGTCGATGCGGAACCCGTCGACGCCGATCGAGAGCAGGTCGTTGAGGTATCCGGCGATCCGCTCGCGCACCGGCGCCCGCTCGGTGGCGAGGTCGGCGAGGTCGAGCAGATCGCAGTTCTGCACCTCGGAGCGGTCCGACCATTGCGCGATCGAGTGGCCGCAGTGGTGGAAGTCGGCCGCGCCGTCATAGCCGGGGTAGCCGGTCCGGCTGAACTTCGTGCCGCCCGTGCCGACCCCGAAGAGCTGGGCGGTCATGTGATTGATTACCGCATCAGCGTAGATCTCGACCCCGGCCGCATGGCACGTCTCGACCATCTTCGCCAGCGCCGCCCGGTCGCCGCGGCGGCTGGTGAGGCCGTAGCTGACCGGTTGGTAATCCTGCCACCAGGGAAATCCCTGGTCGGCGAGGACGACGTGCTCCTGCGGCGGGGAGATCTGCACCGCGGCGACCCCGGCCGGGCCGAGGGTCTCGCGGCACTCGCGTGCCACGTCGGCCCACGGCCACTGGAACAGGTGCACGATGACGCCCGTGGGATCGCTCTCTCGGTGCGCGGGCGCCGAGGGGGAGTGCGGGGCCGCCGCCGGGCCGTCGCCGGTCGCCGTGCAGCCGGTGAGTACGAGCAGCAGCGCGCAACCGGCACCCACGAGTGACCTGCGCACGCTGCTGCTCCCTTCCACCCGCCACCGACTTGATTGCTGGTGACTCATGAAGGATGGCGCGCAAATGCTGCAACAGTCAAGCAGGAAGTTTCAGCAAGATTGCAACCTGCCCACCACATGACGCAACTCTTCAAGAGTTGGTGCTAAGAACGGGTCATCCTGACGTGCGCGAAGGCGCTGAGCCAGTCTGACGTGCAAGATCGTCGCAACTCTTCAAGAGTTGTGCTTAAGGCCTGGCGGCCTGAAGCGACAACTCTTGAAGAGTTGCGACGATCTTGGGGGGCCTCAGACGGCAGGGGCGGTGGCGGTGGAGGCGCGGACGACGAGTTCGGGGCGGAAGACATACTCCGAGTTGGGCGCGGCGTGGCCCAGGATCTCGTCGACCAGGGCCCGAACGGCTGCCACGGCCATCGCCCGGACCGGCTGGCGCATCGTGGTGAGCGGCGGATCGGTGAAGGCGATCAGCGGCGAGTCGTCGTAGCCGACCACGCTGACCTGCTCCGGAACGCTCAGTCCGCGCTGCCGGGCGGCCCGGATCGCGCCGAGGGCCATCAGGTCCGAGCCGCAGACGATCGCGGTGGCGCCCTTGTCGAGCAGGCGTCCCGCCGCAGCCTCGCCGCCCTCGACGCCGAAGAGCGTCAGCGAGATGAGGTCGTTGATCTCGGTGTCGCCGAGGCCGAGCAGGCGCCGCATCGCGTCCCGGTAACCGGCGATCTTGCGCTGGACGGGCAGGTAGCGGTCGGGGCCGGAGATCAGGCCGATCCGCCGGTGCCCGAGCGCGACCAGGTGGGCGACGGCACCGTCGCCGGCTGCCCGGTCGTCACAGGAGATGAAGGGCGCTTCCAGGCCTTCCATGTAGCCGTTGACGAGCACGATCGGCAGCGGCCGGGTGAGCAGCTTGCGATAGCGCTCGGGGTCGGCCGTGGTGTCCGCGTGCAGGCCGGAGACGAAGACGATGCCCGCGACCTGGCGATCGAGGAGCATCTCGACATACTCGTCCTCGCTGACGCCGCCGGGGGTCTGCGTACACAGCACCGGGGTGTAGCCCTGCTGGGCCAGCGCGGACTCGATGATCTGCGCGAACGCCGGGAAGATCGGGTTATCGAGCTCGGGTACGACGAGCCCGACCAGGCCGGCGCTTCTCTTGCGCAGCTTGGTGGGGCGTTCGTAGCCGAGGACATCAAGGGCCGTCAGCACGGCTTGGCGAGTCTCGGCCGCGACTCCGGGTCGGTCGTTCAGGACCCGGGAGACGGTGGCTTCACTCACTTCAGCCTGCTGGGCGATGTCTGCCAGACGTGCACGCATGGCCGCATGGTAACCGAATCAACAAGATCTTGCTGCTTCCGAACTGCAAGGTCTTCCACAACTTGCAAAGTCTTGCTAACGTGCCCGCAACACAAACGTACCCCTCGGGGCCCCGCGAGAGCGGCCAACCGACAACTCCCTGAAACCCCGACTGCAAGCGAATCGGACTTCCGGGAACATACCTCCCCCAGGCTCTCGCAGAGGGCCATTTAAACGCGGCCAGGCACGGTTTTGGCCACGACATCAGGAGCGAAAATGCGCATCCGTACTGTGGGTGTGATTGCTGTACTGGGCCTGGCGCTCGCCGCCTCCGGCTGCGGCACCACCGATGAGCCGACCGCCACCCCCAGCAAGGACAAGGGCAACGGAAAGCTCGTCATCTGGGCCGACCAGAAGCGGACCGCCGCGCTGAAGCCCTTCGCCGACCAGTTCGGCAAGGAGAACGGCGTCACGGTCGAGGTCAAGGAGATCAGCGAGAACCAGCAGCAGACCTTCCTCACCGCGTCCCAGCAGGGCAGCGGCCCCGACGTCATGGTCGGCGCGCACGACTGGATCGGCAACCTGGTGCAGAACGGCGCCATCGACCCGGTGCAGCTCACCGCCGCGCAGAAGGCGTCCTTCCCGGAGATCGCGCTGAAGGCCGTCTCCTTCAACGGACAGACCTACGGCGCCCCCTACGCCATCGAGAACGTCGCGCTGATCCGCAACACCGAGCTCGTCCCGACCGCTCCGGCGACCCTGGACGACGCGATCAAGGCCGGCAAGGAGCTCAAGGCCGCCAAGAAGGTCAGCGAGATCATGTGCTTGCCGATCGGCCAGCAGGGCGACGCCTACCACATCTACCCGATCTACTCCGCCGCCGGCGGCTCGCTCTTCGGCACCACCGCCACCGGCGACCCGGACCCGAAGAACGTGACCGTGGGCTCCGCCGAGTCGGTCGCCGCCTGGACCAAGCTCAAGGAGCTCGGTGAGAAGGGCGAGACCGCGCTCAAGACGTCGATCAGCAACGACAACGCCATCGCGACCTTCGCGGCGAAGAAGTGCGCCTTCCTCGTCTCCGGCCCGTGGTCGCTCGTCGACATCAAGAAGACCGACATCAAGTACGACATCCAGGCGGTCCCCGGCTTCGCCGGTGGCAAGGCGGCGACCCCGTTCGTGGGCGTGCAGTCGTTCTTCGTCGCGAGCAAGGGCAAGAGCAAGGCGCTGGCGCAGGAGTTCGTCGCCAACTACGTCACCAACAAGGACGTGGCCCTGGCCCTCTACAACGCCGACCCGCGCCCGCCGGCGCTGACCGCCGCGCTCGACCAGGTCAAGGGCACCGACCCGGACGCCGGCAAGTTCCTCGAGGCGGGCAAGGGCGGCTTCCCGATGCCGGCCATCCCCGAGATGTCCGCGATCTGGGGCCCGTTCGGCAACGCCGAGGCGGCCGTGACCAAGGGCGGCGACCCCGCCACCGCAGCCGCGGCAGCGGCGAAGGCGATCGTCGACGCGATCGCCAAGAAGTAGGGCTGCCACGTCAATGACCACGCAGCCAAGCGTGACGGGTTCGGGGAGCTCCGGCTCCCCGGACCCGGGGCTGTCTCCCCGCAGCTCACAGCCACGGGTGATCACCACCGGCTTCCTCGTCGGCCGCGTGGTCGTCCTCGGCATCGTGGCGGCCCTCGCCCTCTACGCCGTGCCGCCGCTGATCGAGAGCGAGTCCTGGCTCGCCCTCGGTGTCGTCGGGGTCGCCACCCTCATCGTCACCTACGCCTACCTGAGCACGCGTCACGTCCCGGCGAAGTACCTGATCCCGGGGACGATCTTCCTGATCGCGTTCCAGATCCTGCCGGTGCTCCTCACCGTCAGCACCGCCTTCACCAACTTCGGTGACGGGCACCGCGGCTCCAAGGAAGACGCGATCACCGCGATCCAGACCGGCTCGGTCACCCAGGTGGCGGGCTCGCCGGAGTACAACCTCACCATCGCGCTGCGCGACGGGAAGTTGGTCTTCCTCCTGGTGAACCCGACCACCAAGAGCGTCCAGGCCGGTACGGCCGACGGGCTCAGCGAGGTCACCGGTGCGGAGCTCGGCATCACCGGGAAGGTGCTCGCCGCACCCGGCTTCGAGGTGCTCAACGGCGCCACGGCAGCCGAGCGGGGCAAGGAGATCTCCGACCTCGTCGTACCCACCGAGGGTGGCGCGATCAAGGCCAACGGCCTGAGCCGCGCCTTCGAGGGCAAGACCTCCAAGCGCTACCGCGCGGACTGCGACTGCGTGACCGATGCCGAGACCGGCCAGAAGTGGGTCGCCGACGCCGACATCGGGTCGTTCGTCGACGACAACGGCCAGGCGCTCGCGCAGGGCTGGCAGGTCAACATCGGTCTCGCCAACTTCACCCGGGTCTTCACCAACAACACGATCTCGGCGCACTTCCTCGCCGTCTTCGTCTGGAACGTGGTCTTCGCCCTCGCCTCGGTGCTGACGACCTTCGTCCTCGGCATGATCGTGGCGCTCGCGCTGCACTCGCCCCGGGTCCGCGGCAAGAAGACCTACCGCACCTTCCTGGTGCTGCCCTATGCCATGCCGGCCTTCGCGATGCTGCTGGTCTGGCGGGACATGTTCAACACCGACTTCGGGCTGATCAACCGGCTCCTCGGCACCGACATCGACTGGATCGGGCAGCCCAACACGGCTCGCTTCGCCCTGATCCTGATGAACCTCTGGCTCGGCTTCCCCTACATGTTCCTGGTGACGACCGGCGCCCTGCAGGCGATCCCCAAGGAGCTCGTCGAGGCGTCCACGGTCGACGGCGCCTCGCCGTGGCAGGGCTTCCGGCGGGTGACGCTGCCGCTGCTGCTGGTGGCGCTGACCCCGCTGCTGATCTCGTCGTTCGCGTTCAACTTCAACAACTTCAACGCGATCCGGCTGGTCACCAACGGCGGGCCCTATGCCATCGACAACGCCTCGGTCGGCGCGACGGATCTGCTGATCAGCTACACCTACCGGGTGGCGGGCTTCGACACGGGCACGGCCGACTTCGGCTTCGCCGCGGCGATCTCCGTCTTCATCTTCGCGATCGTGGCGACGATCTCGGTGGTCGCGTTCCGCCGGACCCGGGCGCAGGAGGAGGTCTACTCATGATCCGCTGGCTCAAGCGGGTGGGCTGGCGGCACCTCGTGCTGCTGCTCACCGTGGCGTTCGCGCTCTTCCCGATCATCTTCGTGCTCTCGGCCGCGCTCAATCCGCTCGGCACCCTGAGCAGCTCGGAGCTGATTCCGACCGGGGCCAGCCTCGACAACTTCGAGAACCTGCTGACCCGGCCGGACCTGCATTACCAGCGCTGGTTCGTCAACTCGCTGGTGATCTCGCTCGCCTCGTCCTTCGCGAGCATCTTCCTCAGCTTCTGCGCCGCCTACGCCTTCAGCCGGATGCGCTTCGCCGGCCGCCGGATCGGGCTGCTCGCGCTGCTGCTGATCCAGATGTTCCCGCAGTTCCTGGCGATCGTGGCGATCTTCATCATCTTCACCAATGTGACCGAGCTCTACCCGGCCTTCGGCTTCAACACCCCGTGGGGGCTGCTGCTGCTCTACCTGGGCGGCGCGCTGGGGGTCAACACCTACCTGATGAAGGGCTTCCTCGACACGGTGCCGAAGGAGCTCGACGAATCGGCGACGGTGGACGGCGCCACGCACGCCCAGATCTTCTTCCGCATCATCCTGCCGCTGGTGGCGCCGATCCTCGCGGTCACCGCGATGCTCGCCTTCATCGGCACGATGAACGAGTTCCTCATCGCCAACGTCTTCCTGCTCGAACCCGAGTCCAAGACGCTCGCGGTGGGGATGTACGGAATGCTCGTCGGGGACGTCCGCAACGGCAACTTCGGCATGTTCGCCGCCGGAACGCTGCTGATGGCGGTCCCGACCGTCGGTGTCTTCCTGTGGCTGCAGAAATACATCGTCAACGGCCTGACGGCTGGTGCCGTCAAGGGCTAGTCACCGTTTATCCCTCAAGACCAACCCCCTCCGGGGCAATGTGTCGCTACACGCTCCGGAGGGGGCACCCATGTATCTGCTGCACGAACCCCACCACGACGGCTCCTCGCTCTACGTCTCCGACGCGCGGCCGTCGCCCGGCGACAAGATCAGCCTGTGGGTACGCGTACCCGCCGAGTTCTTGGTCGTGAGCGTCCACGCGCGGACGACCGTCGACGGCGAACCGCGATTCCTGGAGGCTGTGCCCGACCCCACGATCGCCGCAACTCTTCAAGAGTTGCGCGGATCTTCCGCGGGCGAACCGGACACCTGGTGGCGGGTGGAGCTGGAGCTGCACAACCCGGTCACGCACTACCGGTTCTACCTGCGGCGGCCCGACGGCGAGCCGCTGTGGCTGACCGCGGCGGGCCTGCTCGACCACGACCTCCCGGACGCGACCGACTTCCGGATCGCCACCTATGAAGCGCCGGCCGACTGGGTCCGCGACGCGGTGATCTATCAGATCTTCCCCGACCGGTTCGCCCGCTCCGCCGCCGCTGATGGCCGTGAGCTGCCCGACTGGGCCATCGCCTGCGACTGGGACACGACGCCGGTGATCGGGCGCGGGCCCGGGACCGCCGAGCAGATCTTCGGCGGCGACCTCGACGGCATCATCGAGCACCTCGACCACATCGAGTCCCTCGGTGCCGACACCGTCTATCTCACGCCGATCTTCCCGGCCCGTTCCAACCACCGCTACGACGCGTCCACCTTCGACGCCGTCGACCCGCTGCTCGGCGGCGACGAGGCGCTCGGCCGGCTCGCCGACGCCGTGCACGCTCGCGGGATGCGGCTCGTCGGCGACATCACCACCAACCACTGCGGCGCCGGTCACGAGTGGTTCACGACCGCGCTCGCCGATCCCGACGCACCCGAGCGGGCGATGTTCTACTGGTCGCCCGACGGCGATTACGTCTCCTGGAACGGCGTACGCAGCCTGCCCAAACTCAACTGGAACGCCGAGCTGACCCGGGAGCGGATGATCGGCGTGCTGCGTCGCTGGCTGCCGATGTTCGACGGCTGGCGCGTCGACGTGGCCAACATGACCGGCCGATACCGCACGGACGATCTGACCCACGAGGTCGCGGCGAACCTGCGCGCGGCGCTGAGCGAGACCGCGCCCGAGGCGATGTTCGTCGCCGAGCACATGCACGACTCGACCAGTGACCTGGACCGGGACGGCTGGCAGGGCACGATGAATTACGGCGGCTTCACCCGGCCCGTCTGGACCTGGCTCGCCGGTCCCGACACGCCTGCCGAGTTCATGGGAGTGCCCGGTGGGATCCCGGCCCGCGGTGGTGAGTCGGCCTACGCGACGATCCGCGCCTTCGGCGGCCGGGTGTCGTGGCGGTCCCTGCAGCACTCCTGGCTGCTGCTCGACTCGCACGACGCGGCTCGGATCAGGACCGTGACCGGCTCCAACGCCCGGCAGATCGCCGCCGTGGCGTTGCAGGCTACCCTCCCCGGTCCGCCGATGATCTTCGCGGGGAGCGAGTTCGGGCTGACGGGGTGGAACGGGGAGAGCTCGCGTACCCCCATGCCGTGGAACCGTCCCGGCGACCGCGACGAGTCGATTCTCGCCGCCTATAGGGCGCTGCTCGGGCTGCGCCGGTCGTGCGAAGCGCTGCGGACGGGCGGGCTGCGCTGGGCCTACGTCTCGGCGGATGTGCTGGCGTTCCTGCGCGAGACCGCGACCGAGACCGTGCTCGTCGCGGTGCGGCGTGGTGCGGGTGATGCTGTGGCGCTGCCGGGGTTGGGCTCGGGTACGGCGCTCTTCGGCGGGGTCGACCTGGTTGATGGGGTGCTGCCGGCGGTGTCGGAGGCGTCGGCGCAGATCTGGCGGCTGGTCTAGGTTTGCGGTTTGCGGTCGCGGTTTGCGGTTTGCGGTCGCGGTTTGCGGTTTGCGGTCGCGGTTTGCGGTCGCGGGTTGCGGGTCGCGGTTCGCGGGCTGTGGGTCGCGGTTTGCGGTTCGCGGGCTGTGGGTCGCGGTTCGCGGTCGCGGTCGCGGTTTGCGGGTCGCGGGTCGCGGTTCGCGGTCGCGGGTCGCGGTTCGGGGTCGCGGGTTGCGGGCTGTGGGTCGCGGTTTGCGGTTCGGGGTCGCGGGTTGCGGGCTGTGGGTCGCGGTTCGCGGGCTGTGGCCGGGCGGCCATGGTCCGCGACCCGCGACCCGCGACCCGCGACCCGCGACCCGCGACCCGCGACCCGCGAGTTCGGCGGGCGGCGTGGGCCTCCCGCATCCGGCGGCAGGCGGATCTTCTTATTTACATTCATGGAAATGCGTCACTACGATCCGGTCATGACGCCAGCATCTCGTCTCACCGCGCTGATCTCCGGCGCGACACTCATCGCCGCAGGTCTCAGCGCCGCGCCGGCCGCCGCAGCCCCGGCCGTCCCCGACGGGCTCACCCTCGTCACCGTCAAGCACTCCCTCCTCGGCGACCACCAGTGGTTCCAGCAGACCTACCGGGGACTGCCGGTGCTCGGCGGCTTCCTCGTCAAGCACACCGAGACCCGCTCCGGCGCGGTCACGACCGAGGACGGCCGGCTCGCGGTCAACGGCGACGTGACCCCGCTCGCCGCAGTCGGTGCCGACCGGGCCCGGGCCAGCGCGATCACCCGCGACGGCGGGCAGGTCACCCGTTCGCAGCTCGTCGTCGTCCCCGGCGCGCAGGCGGTGCTCGCGTGGCGGGTCCTCCTCGACACCGGCAACGACTCCCGCGAACTGCTCGTCGACGCCCGGTCCGGTGCCGTGATCCGATCCGAGTCGCTCATCAAGAAGGTCAACGGCAGCGGCAAGGTCTTCAACCCGAATCCGGTCGTGACGCTGCAGAACGAGTCCCTCAAGGACGCGAGCAATGCCAACTCGGCGGTGTTCGCCCCCGCGTACTCGACGGTCACGCTCACCCAGCTCAACGCCGGTGGCAAGCTCAAGGGCGCCTACGCGAGCAACGCGAGCGCGAGTGCCGTCACCTCGACCACCAACGTCTTCAACTACAACCGCTCGCAGGCCGGGTTCGAGCAGGTCATGGTCTATTACCACCTGACCCGCTCGCAGGAGTACATCCAGAGCCTCGGCTTCACCGACGTCAACAACTCCGCCCAGGTCTACAAGACCACCGGGCTCACCGATGACAACTCCTTCTACGACCCGTCGACCGACCGGCTCACCTTCGGTACCGGAGGGGTCGACGACGCCGAGGACGCCGAGGTCATCTGGCACGAGTACGGCCACGCCATCCAGGACGACCAGGTCCCCGGCTTCGGCTCCGGTGCGCAGTCCGGTGCGATCGGCGAAGGCTTCGGCGACTACTGGGCGTACTCCATGTCGAGCGCGGTCAGCGCCAACACCGCGACGACGCCGCTCGCCTGCATCGCCGACTGGGACGCCGTCTCCTACACCAGCACCGTGCCGCACTGCCTGCGGCGGGTCGACGGCACCAAGGTCTACCCCGGTGACGTCGCCGGTGAGGTGCACGACGACGGCGAGATCTGGTCGCGCGGCCTGTTCGACATCTTCAACGCGCTGGGCCGGGTCCAGGCCGACCGGATCATCCTGGAGGCGCAGTTCAGCTTCGCGCCCAACACCACCTTCACGGCCGCGTCCAACAAGATCGTGGCTGCTGCGCAGGCCCTCTACGGCGCTGCCGCCGCAGCCGCCTGCACCACGGCACTGCACGCGCGGGGCTTCATCTGATCGATGCGGTAGGTATCTGCGCGTGGAGTCGGCCGATCCCGGCCGGCTCCACGCGTCGTATGCTCCCCGCGTGAAGGAGTTCATTCGTGAGGTACTGCTCTACTGCCACCTGATCGGGTTCGGCCTGCTCCTGGGCGGCTCGATCGTTCAGCTCGTCTCCGGCAAGTTGAAGATCAATTCGGCGATGCTGTGGGGATCGCTGATCCAGGTCATCACCGGGATCGGTCTCGCCGCGCCGCTGCGTTCTGCCGGGCATGAGCCTGAGCCGGCGAAGCTCGCGGTGAAGGCCGTGATCGCGCTGCTGATCCTCGGCGCGGTGTGGTCTGTGCGGAAGAAGGACGAGATCGCGAAGCAGCACCTGATCGGCATCATCGCGATGACCCTGATCAATGCTGCGGTGGCCGTCTTCTGGCGCTGAGGTCCGCAGCGCTTTCTGCGCCCGCTCGTGCGCTTCATGATCGCGTTGTTTCCGGGAAATAGTCCCCTCGCGTTGCTTGGGTAGGGCTTGTTTCCGGGAAACAGCGCGATCATGCCGTTCTGGCGCGGTGGGCGGGGGTGGGGTGGGCGGTCCTTGCGGGTGGTGCGTGCGCTGCTCGGGGTGCTGGTTGTGCCGTCGCTGCGCGCGTCGTGATCGTGTTGTTTCCGGGAAGTAGTCCCCTCGCGTTGCCTGGGTAGGGCTTGCTTCCGAGAAACAGCGCGATCATGCCGTTGCGGCGTGAGGTGGGGTGGGGTGAGCGCTTCCGTCGGGTGGTTTGCACACAGCTCGCGGCGCTCTTGATCGTGCACTTTCCCGGAAATGGGCCCTTCGCGTGACCAAGATTCGCGATATTTCCGGGAAACAACGCGATCATCGCCGGGTGTGCGGGTGTGCGGGTGTGCGGGTGTGCGGGTGTGCGGGTGTGCGGGTGTGCGGGTGTGCGGGTGTGCGGGTGTGCGGGTGTGCGGGTGTGCGGCGTGAGTTGCACGCTGCAATGCGATGCTTGTCCACACGCGGTGCTTGTCCACATGTGGGGGCCGGCACAGGGTGCTTGTCCACATGTGGTGGCTGCTGGAGTGGCTGTCCATACGTTATGCCTGTCTGGCGTGCCGCTTGTCCACGTGCGGGACGTGAGCTTGCCGCGGTGCGCAGCCTCCCTGCTCGCCACGCTTCCGGGTGCGTCGATGTGAGGGCTAGGGCTTGCGGGTGGCGATGGCGGCGCGGAGTTCGGCGACCACGCCGGGGAGGTCGTTGCGCAAGCGCTCCGACGTCACGTGGAGCACTATCCAACCCGCCGCCTGGAGCGCGTTGAGACGACGCCGGTCCTTGTGGAACTGGGCGGTGGCGATGTGCCACTGGCCGTCGTACTCGATGGCGATCTTGAATTGGGGCCAGGCCAGGTCGACGCGCGCGATGAAGGTCCCGTCCTGGTAGATCGCGTGCTGGGTGACGGGTCGGGGGACGCCGGACCGGACGAGGCCGACTCGCAGGCGGCTCTCCTGGGGTGACTCGGAGCCGGCGTCGGCGAGGTCGGCGGCCTTGCTCAGGCGCAGCCAACCGCGGGTGCCGGCCTGAGCAAGGGCGTGGGCCTTGAGCTCGCCGATGGTGACGACGTGCTTGGCGGCGAGGATGTCGATGATCACGACGGCTTCGACAGTGTCCAGCCAGCGGGCCAGGTCCCAGCAGGTACGCACGGGTGTGGTCACGGGGAGACCGAGCGGACCGATCGCCGTCTCGTCGGAGGCGACGGACCCGAGGTGGCTGCGGATCCCGCGCATGGGGCCGAACGATCTCGGGGAGATGATCTCGACGGGGTCATCGTCGGGGATGACGTCGGCGCCGTGCAGGTAGGCGGCGGAGCGGCCCGCGATGACGGCGTCGGCCGGGAGCAGGTGCTTGGCCGCGGCTCGGACCCGGAGCAGGTGCGTG
This sequence comes from Allocatelliglobosispora scoriae, assembly GCF_014204945.1. NCBI lineage: Bacteria > Bacillati > Actinomycetota > Actinomycetes > Micromonosporales > Micromonosporaceae > Allocatelliglobosispora > Allocatelliglobosispora scoriae. The sequence goes on along the minus strand of NZ_JACHMN010000002.1, from coordinate 2,944,829 downwards.
ATGGTGAGCGCCCGGTCGGCATAGACCCCTCGGAACAGCCGCTGCCAGGCCGTGCTGTGCAGGTCGGCGGGGGTGAGCAGTCCACGCTGGAGGGCGGACCGGGCGGAGAAGATGCGGCCGGTGAGTTCCCGGGGCCGAACAGCGACACGAGGCACTCGCCTACCCTCGTCCGCTGCGCGGACGAGAACAACCCCCTGTGGATAACCCTCAAGATCGCGCTGTTTCCGCGAAATATGCCCCTCGGGCTGGTCACGAGGGGACAGTTTCCGGGAAAGTGCGCGATCAAGGCGGCCGGTGGGCGTATTTTTCCGGAATGTGCAGGATCTTGGTACGTAATGAGCGCCGATTGTGTGAACGCTTGAGTGACCAACTACACCTGGCGGTCACGCGGGCATAACGGGTGCTCAACAACCGTGCACGATGATCCGCTATTGGGCAGGGAGAGCGGTAATCTCCCGTCCGTGGATTCACCGCAAGTTTGCGGTGTCTTAATGGGAGAGGAGACCGTCTTGCGCCCTGTGCGTGGGATGAAGATCGTGGCGCTTGTCGCCACGGCCGGCCTGGCGTTTGCCGCTGCGGCCTGTAGCAAGCCTGAGGAAGCGAAGCCGGGAGCGACCGCCGGCACTGCCTACAACGCTTGCATGGTCACCGACACTGGTGGCATCGACGACCACTCCTTCAACGCCTCTACCTGGGCGGGCATGGAGGCGGCCAAGGCCGCGAACAGCGCCATCAAGACCAGCAACGTTGCTTCCAACGCGCTGACCGACTACGAGCCCAACCTCACCAACCTGGTGAACAAGAACTGTGACTACATCCAGGCCGTCGGCGGTCTGATGACCGAGGCCACGGCCAAGGTCGCCAAGGCCAACACGGCCAAGCAGTTCGCGATCGTCGACTCGAACCCGGGTCTGCCCAACGTCTACCCGCTGGAGTTCGAGACCCAGGAAGCGGCCTACCTCGCCGGCTACCTGGCCGCGGGCTTCTCGAAGACGGGCAAGGTCGGCACCTACGGCGGTCTGCCGATCGCGCCGGTGACGATCTTCATGGATGGCTTCGCCGACGGCATCAAGAAGTACAACGAGGTCAAGGGCAAGAACGTTCAGCTCCTGGGCTGGGACAAGGCGACCCAGAAGGGTCTGTTCGCCAACACCTTCACCGACCAGACCGCTGGTAAGAAGCAGTCGGACACGCTGGTCGCCCAGGGCGCCGACGTGATCTTCCCGGTCGCCGGTGGCACCGGCCTCGGCACCGCCGCCAACGCGGGCACGAAGTACGCCGTGATCTGGGTCGACGCCGACGGCTTCGCCACCACGCCTTACGGCTCGGTCATGCTGACCACCGTGGTCAAGAACATGACCGACGGTGTCAAGGAGGCGCTGGGCAAGGCCGCCACCCAGAAGGGCACGCTGCTGACCGGCGGCTTCAAGGGCACGCTCGCCAACAAGGGTGTCTCCCTCGCGCCGTACCACGACTTCGACAGCAAGATCGACGCCGGCCTCAAGGCCGAGGTCGAGGCGCTGAAGGCCGACATCATCTCGGGCAAGATCAAGGTTGAGTCTCCTTCTCAGCCCAAGTGACCTGATTCGGGTCACGCGGTCGTCTGACGGGTGAGATCATCCGCTAGAGGCCGATGTACCACCGGCCGCCCCGGAAACGGTTCCATGAGCCGACCTGGGGCGGCCGATTTTGTCGACGATCGGGGGAGCGCACATACCCCTCGATGGCCCAGAATGAGAGCGCCTCGGGTCGTCCCGAGGTGTGGACGCGACACAGGAGGTCACGCTGAAACTCGAATTGCGCGGCATCACCAAGCGATTCGGTGACCTCGTCGCCAACGATCACATCGACCTCACCGTCGAGCCCGGCGAGATCCACGCGCTGCTGGGCGAGAACGGCGCGGGCAAGTCCACGCTGATGAACGTCCTCTACGGACTGCTCCAGCCGGACGAGGGCGAGATCCTCGTCGACGACAAGCCCATCAAGATCAAGGGACCGAGCGACGCGATCGCGGCCGGCATCGGCATGGTCCACCAGCACTTCATGCTGATCCCCGTCTTCACCGTCGCGGAGAACGTCATGCTGGGCGCCGAGCCCACGCAGGCAGGCGGTGTGCTGGACCGGCGCAAAGCGGCCAAGCTGGTCGAGGAGGTCTCCGGCCGCTACAACCTGCCGGTCGATCCCAACGCGATCGTCGAGGACCTGCCGATCGGCATCCAGCAGCGGGTCGAGATCGTCAAGGCGCTGACCCGCGATGTCGACCTGCTCATCCTCGACGAGCCGACCGCCGTGCTGACGCCGCAGGAGACCGACGAGCTGCTCGAGGTCATGCGCGCGCTCAAAGCGACCGGCAAGTCCATCGTCTTCATCACCCACAAGCTGCGCGAGGTCAAGGCGGTCGCCGACCGGATCACGGTGATCCGGCGCGGCAAGACCGTCGGCACCGCGCCGCCCACCGCGCCGCAGAGCGAGCTCGCCGAGCTCATGGTCGGGCGCGACGTGATCCTCCAGGTCGAGAAGGACGACGCCAAGCCGGGTGCTGCGGTGCTCGACGTCGTCGGCCTCGTCGTCGCCGACGACCGGCTGCACCAGGCGGTCTCGGGTGTCGATCTGCAGGTACGCGCGGGCGAGGTCCTCGGCGTCGCCGGCGTCCAGGGCAACGGGCAGACCGAGCTGGTCGAAGCGATCATGGGGCTCCGCCCCGTCCTCGCCGGCCAGGTCCTCCTCGTGGACGAGCCGATCACCGGCTGGCCGACGAGGAAGATCCTGCGGGCCGGGGTCGGTTACGTACCCGAGGACCGCGGCGTGGACGGGCTCGTCAAGGAGTTCTCCGTCGCGGAGAACCTGGTCCTCGACGTTTATGACGAGGCGCCCTTCGGCTCCCGCTTCTCGCTCAAGCCTGCCGCGATCGAGGCGGGCGCCGCTGAGCGCATCGAGCAGTACGACATCCGTACCCGCTCGTCGGGGCACGCGGTCGGCACGCTCTCCGGCGGCAACCAGCAGAAGGTGATCGTGGCTCGCGAGATGTCGCGCCCGGTGAAGCTGCTGGTCGTGGCCCAGCCGACGCGCGGTGTCGACGTGGGCTCGATCGAGTTCATCCACCGGCGGATCATCGCCGAGCGCGATGGCGGCGCGGCGGTGCTCGTCGTCTCCAGCGAGCTCGACGAGGTGCTCGCCCTGGCCGACCGGATCGCGGTCATGTATAGAGGCCAGGTCATCGCCATCGTGCCGCCCAACACCCCCCGCGAAGAGATCGGTCTGCTGATGGCGGGCATAACCAGCGAGGTGTCCTCATGACCGACCGCGAGCCTGACGAGCGCGCGCAGCGCCCCGAGGATCAGCACCAGTACGTCCCGCACCCCGACGCGGTGCAGCCCGAGGTCGTCGCCGGTCACCCCGGCGATGCTCCGAGTACGCCGGCCGCCGCCCCCGAGGAGCCGAAGCCGACCTTCTGGGCAGCCGTCCGCCAGGAGCTCTGGGCCGACAACGCGGTGACGGTGACGCTGCTCGCGATCGTGCTGGCGATGCTCTTCGGCGGCCTGCTGATGATCGTCGGCAACGCCGAGCTGCGGCAGCAGTGGAGCTACTTCTTCTACCAGCCGGGCGAGACGCTCTCGGCGACCTTCGACTTCATCGGCACCGCCTACGGCTCGCTGTTCAAGGGTTCGATCCTGGACCCGGATGTCGTCAACCGGTGGTACTGGGACCTGGCGACCTGGCAGGCGGCGCTCTACCCGATCTCGGAGACGCTGACCTACGCCGCGCCGCTGATCCTGACCGGCCTCGCCGTGGCGATCCCGTTCCGGGCGGGCCTGTTCAACATCGGTGGCCAGGGCCAGTCGATCATGGGTGCGATCGCCGGTGGCGCGGTGGGCTTCGCGCTCTCGCTCCCCACGGTTCTGCACGTGCTGACGGCGGTGGTCGCGGGTGCGCTCGCGGGCGGGCTCTACGGATACCTCGTCGGCCTGCTCAAGGCCCGCACCGGGGCGCACGAGGTGATCGTGACGATCATGCTCAACTACATCGCGCTCTACTTCCTGGCCTGGTTCATCATCCAGCCGGGCATCAAGGAACCGAAGATCCCCGACGCGATCAGCAAGGCGGCGAAGGAGTCCGCGCGGCTGCCGCAGATCTTCGACCCGTCGCTGCGCGCCAACATCGGCATCATCCTGGCGATCCTCGCCGCGGCCGGGATCTCCTGGCTGCTCAAGCGGGGCACCTTCGGCTTCGAGCTGCGGGCGGTGGGCTACAACCCCGACGCGGCGCGGACGGCCGGCATCAAGGTCGGCGCCACGCTGGCGCTGACGATGGCACTCGCGGGGGCGCTCGCCGGGCTCGGCGGTACGGTCGCCGCACTCGGCAGCGGCGTCCCCTTCGCCATCACCAACGACGTGGTCGGCCAGATCGGCTTCAACGGCATCCTGGTCGCACTGCTCGGCCGGGTGAAGCCGTGGGGCGTCGTCGCGGCCGGGCTGCTCTTCGGAGCGCTCCAGGCGGGTGGCAAGACCCTCCAGGCCACCACCGGCGTCTCCGAGCAGCTCGTGACCGTCATTCAGGCACTAATCGTGATCTTTGTGGCCGCGCCGATCCTGGTCAAGGCCCTCTTCCGGCTGCGGAAGTCGCCGAGCGTGGCCGCGCACGCCGGCCTGGCGAAGGGGTGAGCATGACCACGACCACTGTGACCGGCGCGGTCGAGGTACCCGTCGACTACTGGACCAGAGCACGCAAGACCGGTGCGGTGCTGACCGCGATGGGCCTGATCGCGATCCTCGTCTTCGGCACCCTCGCCAGCAGCTCCGTCGTCCGCTTCACCTTCGGTGTCACCGGTGAGGGTGCGGGCATCAACATCAACGGCAAGGTCGGCGCGATCCTCTTCGGTTTCATCGCGCTCGCCACCGGGGCGATCCTGCTGCTGCTCGGACGGCATTTCGGCGTACTCACCGGGGTTTCGTTCGCGGCGTTCCTGATCTCTTCGCTCTGCTGGCAGATCTCGGTGGCCCCGACGGGCATCCAGTTCATGCCGGTCGGCAGCGTCGCCCAGATCACGCTGGACCTCTCGATCCCGCTGATCTTCGGGGCGCTCGGCGGTGTGCTCTGCGAACGCTCCGGCGTGGTCAACGTCGCGATCGAGGGTCAGTTCCTCGCGGGCGCGTTCATGGCCGCCTTCTTCGGCTCGATCGCGGGCAGCGTCTGGCTGGGACTCGCGGCGGCGATGATCGGTGGTCTGATCATCGCGCTGATCCTGGCGGTCTTCGCCATCCGCTACCTCGTCGACCAGGTCGTCATCGGCATCGTGCTCAACGTCTTCGCGGCGGGCCTGACGGGCTTCCTCTACGAGCAGTTCATGCGGACCGACTCGACCTCCTACAACCTCGCGCCGAGGGTGCCGGAGTGGGAGATCCCCGGGCTCAGCAGCATCCCGATCATCGGCCCGGCGCTCTTCAAGGGCAACGTCTTCACCTACGGCGCCTTCGTGCTGGTCGCGGTGCTCTACTTCGGGCTGTTCAAGACGCGCTGGGGTCTGCGTACGCGGGCCGTCGGCGAGCACCCGACCGCCGCCGACACGGTCGGTGTCCGGGTGCTCGGCCTGCGTTACGTCAACGTGCTGGGCGCGGGACTGATCGCGGGCGTCGGCGGTGCCTACTTCACGCTGCTCGCCACGAACAGCTTCAACAAGAACATGTCGTCCGGCCTCGGCTTCATCGCGCTCGCCGCCATGATCTTCGGTAGGTGGCACCCCATCGGAGCCTTCCTCGCCGCGCTGTTCTTCGGCTTCTTCAACGCGCTCACCGCCTATCTCGGCGGCATCTCCAGCCCGATCCCGGGCCAGTTCCTGGCGATGCTGCCCTACATCGCGACGATCATCGCCGTGGCCGGCCTCGTCGGGCGCGTCCGCGCACCCGCCGCGGACGGGAAGCCCTATCTCAAGGGGCATTGATGGAGATCGACTGGAAGGTGCTGCGGACGGCCGCGATCGGTGCGATGGGCAAGGCGTACGCGCCCTACTCCAAATACCCCGTCGGGGTCGCCGGGCTCGTCGACGACGGCCGGATCATCACCGGTTGCAACGTCGAGAACGCGTCCTACGGCCTGACCCTGTGCGCCGAGTGCGGGCTGGTCAGCGCGTTGCACCAGACCGGCGGCGGCAGGCTGGTCGCGATCAGCTGCGTCGATGGCGGCGGGCTGCCGCTGACCCCGTGCGGGCGCTGCCGGCAGCTCCTCTTCGAGCACGGCGGTGCCGAGCTGCGGGTGGAGACCGAGCAGGGTTCGACGACCATCGGTGAGCTCCTCCCGGGCGCGTTCGGCCCGGACCACCTGACATGATCGGCTAGCTCTCCACGCCCCGGGTCACGTTGTGCAGCAAAACGTGGCCATCTTGACGCGCGAGGGCACGCTTTGCTGCACAACGTGACAGGACGATGAGGATGGGGGACGGCATGGGCTTCGCGGCGGTGGACATCATCCGGGCCAAGCGGGACGGTGGCCGGCTCTCCGACGAGCAGATCGACTGGGTGGTGGACGCCTACACCAAGGGCGTCGTCGCCGATGAGCAGATGTCGGCGCTCGCCATGGCGATCCTGCTGCGCGGCATGGACGCAGCCGAGATCGCCCGGTGGACCGGCGCGATGATCGCATCGGGGGAGCGGCTCGACCTGAGCAGTGTCGCCGCGCCGACCGTCGACAAGCACTCCACCGGCGGGGTCGGCGACAAGATCACTCTGCCGTTGACGCCGCTCGTCGCCGCGTGCGGCGGCGCCGTACCGCAGCTGTCCGGCCGCGGCCTCGGGCATACCGGCGGCACGCTGGACAAACTGGAATCGATTCCGGGCTGGCGAGCAGCGCTCTCCAACGACGAGTTCATCCGACAGCTCGGCGAGGTCGGCGCCGTGATCTGCCAGGCGGGCGAGGGTCTCGCCCCGGCCGACCGCAAGCTCTACGCCCTGCGCGACGTCACCGGCACCGTCGAGGCGATCCCGCTCATCGCCAGCTCGATCATGAGCAAGAAGATCGCCGAGGGCACCGGAGCGCTCGTCCTCGATGTCAAGGTCGGCACCGGCGCCTTCATGAAGTCCCTCGACCAGGCCCGCGAGCTCGCCGCGACCATGGTCGAACTCGGCAAGGCGCACGGCGTTACCACGGTCGCCCTGCTCACCGACATGTCCACTCCGCTCGGCCTCGCCATCGGCAACGCCGTCGAGGTGCAGGAGTCGCTCGACGTGCTCGCCGGTGGCGGCCCCGCCGACATCGTCGAGCTCACCCTGGCGCTGGCTCGCGAGATGCTCAGCGCCGCCGGGATCACCGGCATCGATCCGGCGGACGCCCTGCGCGACGGCCGGGCCATGGACAAGTGGCGCCAGATGATCGCGGCGCAGGGTGGCGACCCCGACGCACGGCTCGCTGTCGCATCCGAAACCGAGGTGGTACGCGCACCGCACGCCGGCACCGTCGCCGCCGTCGACGCCATGGGCATCGGGTTGGCGGCCTGGCGTCTCGGAGCCGGCCGGGCCCGCAAGGAGGACCCTGTGAGCGCTGCGGCCGGGGTGGTGCTGCACAAGCGCCCCGGTGACCGGGTCAGCGAGGGTGATGTGCTGGCTGAGCTGCGTACCGACGAGGCGAGCCGGATCCCCGCGGCCCTGAGCGACGCGCGGGGTTCCTTCACGATCGCGGAGTCGGCACCGTCGCTCGGGCCGCTGGTGATCGAGCGAGTAGCCTGACGCCGGTGGCGACCGTCCCCGCACCCGATCCGGTCCTGACCCGGGCAGCCAATATCGAAGAGCTGACCCGGCTGGGGCTGCCGCTGCCGCCGCCGACCTATCCGCTGGTCTGGGAGCCGGGCGACCAGGTCAGCCTGCGCCCCACCCGGGAGATCGAGGCACGCGCGGCGATCCTCTACGTGACGCTCGAACGCTGCTTCGGGATGCCGCCGGAGCTCGCCGTCGACTGGCTCACCACCAACGCGCTCGTCGACGACGTCACCGACCCCGAGTGGGCCTTCATCACCAAGAGCGAGGGCGATCACCGGTCGTTCGCGCTGCACCTGGACGCTGTCGCGTCGCTGACCTGGGTGCTCGGCACGGGCAAGCGCCTGGACCCGACCGGCCCGCCCGATCCGCAGTCGGCGCTGCTGCCCAACCTCGCGACGGACGAGACGTTCGAGGAGTGGCGCGCGCGGACGCTGCCCGCTCCCCGGGATCCCGCCCTCGTCGCGGCGGTGCTGGACCTCTACTACTGCCTGGACTGGGCTTTCATCGAATCCGAGACCTACGGCGTGGACACGCCCGGGCACCTGGGGTCGTCGGCGATCGGACAGCGGCGCTGGGGGCTGGAGTGGGCGGTCGTGCTGGACGGCCCCTACCAGGAGCCCGAACTCGGCTGGGAAGAGATCGACCTCTCCACCTGACCCCGGTTCCCCCAAGATCGTCGCAACTCTTCAAGAGTTGGTCCTAACGGGTTTTCAGGACCAACTCTTGAAGAGTTGCGACGATCTCGGGTTAGTGCGGGCGGTAGGTGCTCAGGCGGACCGTTGCGGTGACCTCGGTCTGCTCGGGGAGGGTCGTCACCCGGCCGTGCAGGGTCTCCGGCGTCAGGTGCCGGGCCGTGGGGCCCATCGCGACCAGGGACTCCACCTCGGCGCGGGTGAGATGCAGAGGCCAGGTGACCGTGCGCTCCGAATCGAGCTCGAAGTCGCGCAGCGACGCGGCGAGGCGCTCCTCCTTGCCCGGGTCGACCTCGATCAGGCCCAGCTCCCGGCGCAGCTCGGCGAGGTGCTCGGCCTCCGGGGTGACCACGATCAGGCGGCCACCGGGGGCGAGCACGCGGGCGAACTCGGGACCGTTGCGCGGGGCGAAGACGTTGAGCAGCACGTCCACGGCGCCGTCCGCGAGCGGCAGCGGGCCCCAGGTATCGGCGAGAGCAGCGCTCGCTCTCGGGTGGCAGCGGGCCGCCCGGCGCAGCGCGGGCTTGCTGACGTCGAGGACCAGCCCGAACGCGCCGATCGCCCGGTCCAGCGCGGCGGCGAGGTAGTAGCCGGTGCCGCCGCCGGTGTCGACGATCAGCTCCGACCTACGCGGGGTCGCCTCGGCCAGGGTTGTCGCGAGCGGGGCGTAGTGGCCGGAGTCGAGGAATGCGATCCGGGCCGCCACCATCGCGGCACTGTCGCCGTCGGGGAGGCGCTTGCCGGCGCCGAGGTGGGCGTACCCCTGGCGGGCGATGTCGAAGCTGTGACCGTGCGCCGCGCAGCGCAGCGCGCCCACCGCGGCGGTCAGCGGTGATGCGCAGACCGGGCAGCGAAGCGCGGCGAGGGTCAGGTCGTTCATGCCCTTTCCTCCACCTTGCCATCTCCGCCCGATATGGTCAGCTCATGGTCGCACCCAGTCTCGCCGAGATCATCAACGCCCCGAAGGCACTCCTGCACGACCACCTCGATGGCGGGCTCCGCCCGGCCACCATCGTCGAGCTGGCCGCCGAGATCGGGCATCAGCTGCCCGCTACCGACCCGGAACGCCTCGGTGAGTGGTTTGCCGCGGCTGCGGACTCCGGCTCGCTGGTGCGCTATCTGGAGACCTTCGCGCACACGGTCGCGGTGATGCAGACGGAGGCCGGGCTGCGGCGGGTCGCCGCCGAGTGCGCCGAGGACCTCGCGGCCGACGGCGTCGTCTACGCCGAGGTGCGCTACGCACCGGAGCAGCACCTCGAGCGCGGCCTGACCCTGCCCCAGGTGGTGGAGGCGGTGCTCGCGGGCTTCGCGGAGGGCTCGGCACGGGCGGCTGCCGCCGGACGGCCGATCCGGGTGGTCTGCCTGCTGACGGCGATGCGCCACGCCGCGCGCTCGATGGAGATAGCGGAGCTCGCCGTGCGCTATCGCGACGCGGGCGTGGTCGGCTTCGACATCGCCGGTGCGGAGGCCGGTTACCCGCCCACCCGGCACATCGACGCATTTTCCTATCTGCAACGTGAGAATGCCCACTTTACGATCCACGCGGGTGAGGCGTTCGGTCTTCCGTCGATCTGGCAGGCGCTGCAGTGGTGCGGTGCCGACCGGCTCGGCCACGGCGTACGCATCATCGACGACATCACCGTCGGGGCCGACGGAAAGGCTGTGCTGGGTCGGCTCGCCGCCTATGTTCGCGATAAGCGCATTCCATTGGAGCTCTGTCCGTCATCCAACGTGCAGACCGGCGCGGTGGCATCGATTGCGGCACACCCGATCGGACTCTTGCACGACCTGCGGTTCCGGGTGACCATCAACACCGATAACCGTTTGATGAGCCGGACATCGATGTCTCGTGAGATGTCCTTGCTGGTCGACGCGTTCGGCTATGGCTGGGCGGATCTGCAGTGGTTCACCGTCAACGCGATGAAGAGTTCTTTCCTGCCGTTCGACGAGCGACTGAAGATCATCAACGAAATCATCAAACCGGCCTACGCGAAGCTGCTTTCCCAGTACACAGCGTGATTGACATCCCCCGTTTGACGTCCGATTTGCGCGAACTGTCCGATGAACCATGCCCGGTTGGCGGATAAAGGGCAGCCTGGACTTTTGATTTGCCACGCGGCGTGATGGAATCTCGGGGGTCCGGCCGTGTGGTCGGCAGTTGTGCGGTGCCCTCGCGCTGATGTGTGGGCGCTGAGGTTGCGGGCTTTCACCGGTCCGCACGGAAGGGCGGTGACGTGAGCAAGCGGCCAGGATCGGCGAATGCTGTCCTTTCGCGTCTCCGTCGGCCGGCGGGTCGACTTCGAGATCTCCCTATCTGGTCCAAGCTGGGCTTGATCATGATCGTTCCGACGATCGCAACAATCGTCGTCGGGACCAACGGTCTGGTCGGTCAATTGGATACGGCGGAGGCGGCCGATCGTGCCCGCATCCTTGCCGGGCTGTCGCAGGACGCCGGCGAACTCACGCACGACCTGCAGCAGGAGCGTGCCCTCGGCATGATCCTGCGCGGCTCGACGGACAAGGACAAGACCAGGTGGGAGACCTCCCTGGCCGCCTTCGGCGAGATCAACAAGAAGGTCGACGCCGACAAGCTCGAATACCAGCGCGGCGCGCAGGCACTCGCCGACCTTCCCGCGAGCTTCAGCGACCTGCTCGGTGACATCGACACCGGCCTCGGCCGGCTGCAGAACATCCGCGACTCGATCACCGCCAAGAGCACCAGCAGCGGGACGCCGAGCACCGGCGACATCACCACCGACTACTCGACGATCATCGGCGACCTGATCCGCATCCGTGAGTCCTCCGCCCAGCTCGCCAACGACAGCCAGCTGTCCGAGCGGATGCGTGCCGGTGCGGCGATCGCCACGGCGAAGGAGTTCCTGTCCAAGGAGCGCATCCTCGTCCACAAGGCGTTCGACCAGAAGGGGATGACCCCGCTCCTGCGCTACGACTACATCGGCACCATCGTCGGTGGGCAGCAGGCACTGGAGTCGTTCTCGTCGATCGCGACGACCGAGGAGAAGGAGTATTTCGAGACGAAATACTCCGGCACCGCGGTCCGTGAGTTCCTCGTCTACCAGGGCTACCTCAGCGCGCTGAACGGCGACTCGCTCGAGACCCTGAAGTTCGACGACATGGCGTGGGACCAGGCCACCAGTGGTGCCTCGGACCTCATGCGCCAGGTCGAGGAGAAGGTCGACGCGGACATCGAGGTCGAGGCGACCGCGGTCCGTGACCAGGTCACCCAGCGAATGCTGGTCGAGACCGGCCTGCTCCTGGGCATGCTGCTCCTGGCGATCCTCTTCGCCTGGCTCGTCGCCCGCTCGATGGCCCGGTCGCTGCGCGAGCTGCGCCACGGCGCCCTCGCCGTCGCCCAGTACGGTCTGCCGCAGGCCGTCGCCCGACTGCGGGATCCGGCGCTGAGCAGTTCGCTCTCCCCGGCACAGGTCGCCAACCAGATCGCCGAGCCACTGCCGGTCCGCAGCAAGGACGAGTTCGGGCAGGTGACCGAGGCCTTCAACGCGGTCCACCTCGAGGCCGTCCGGACCGCTGCCGAGCAGGCGGCACTGCGCTCCTCCGTCGCGACGATGTTCGTCAACCTGGCCCGCCGTTCGCAGATCCTGGTCGACCGGCTCATCGGTCACCTGGACCGGCTGGAGCGCGGCGAGGAAGACCCCGACCGCCTCGGTGAGCTGTTCCAGCTCGACCACCTCGCCACCCGAATGCGGCGCAACGACGAAAACCTCCTGGTGCTCGCCGGTGCCGACTCGACCCGCGTGCAGCGCGACCCGGCCTCCCTGGTCGACGTGCTCCGCGCCGCGCAGTCCGAGGTCGAGCACTACACCCGCATCGAGTTCGGCATCGTCGACCGGGACATCGAGGTCTCCGCGCACGCGGTCAACGACCTCGTCCACCTCGTCGCCGAGCTCTTCGACAACGCGACCGCCTTCTCCCCGCCCGACTCGATCGTCATGGTCGAGGCGCGCCGGGTCGGCGACCGCGCCGTGCTCTACGTCGAGGACCACGGAATCGGCATCTCGCCGGACCTGATCTCCGACATCAACGAGCGTCTCGCCACGCCGCCGCTGGTCGACGTCGCGGTCTCGCGCATGATGGGCCTGGTCGTGGTCGCGCGCCTCGGCGCCCGCCACGGCGTCAAGGTCGAGCTGCGTCCCGCCGCCGACCGGGGCACCATCGCCGACGTGACGCTGCCGACCGCGGTCCTCGTGCCGCGTGCCCTCGCGGGTCGCGGCCAGCCGGTCAACCGGGACATCCCGGCACCGCCGCGCCAGCAGCAGGTTCCGCCGCGCTCACCGTTCGCCGCGCCGCTCGCACTCGAGAGCGGTCCGGTCGCCCGCAGCGAATACCCGGTCAACGGCAACAACGGCAGCCCGATCGGTGGCGGCCTGGGATCGAGCTTCGGCGGCGGCGCCAACGGGCGCAACAGCACGAACGGCAGCGGTAACGGTGCCGCACCGGCAGCGCCGGGCCGCTTCTTCGACGCGCCGGCGGCTCCGGCCGACCCGGTCCTGCCGACGTCGCTGCAGGGTGGCGGCAGCCGGTCCATGCCGGCCTGGTCGGACCTGACCGGCGCCAACGGCAAGACTCCCACCCCGACCCCGGACGCCGGCAACGGCACGGATGTCGACCCGCTGCCGCAGCGCCGCTCGGCCGACGCGTGGCCGACGGTCGACGGCGAGATCATGGGGGACGAGGCCGAGGCCAACATCCCCCGGCAGACCTCCTCGTCGCCCGAGACGCGCACCCCCTACGTGCCCGCCGGATCCATGCCGCCGGAGTTCCCGGTCAGCGGTGTGCCGATCAGCGGAGTTCCGGTCAGCGTGGCCCCGGTGAGCGTCGCTCCGGTGAGCGCGGCACCTGTCAGCGTCGTGCCGGTGAGCGCCACCCCCGCGCCGCCCGTGTGGCCGCCGGTGCAGCAGGAGGTCCTGGAGAGCACCACCGCCGGGTCCGAGCAGCTCGCCGCAACGATGAGCCGCACCTCCGAGATCCCCCGGATCGTGGACGACGCGCCGCAGGAGAGCTACCCCGCGGCCGCTCGACCGAGCTCCATCCCTTACGTCCCGCCAGCACCCGCCATGCCCGATCGACGCACGCCGTACGCCGACGAGACGATGGAACTGCCGATCTTCAGGGAACTGGAGTCGGCGTGGTTCCGGACTCGTAAGCCGGCCGCAGGCGAGTCGATCACCCCGGAAGAAGCCGAAGTCGACATCACGGAGACCGCGCAGTTCCCGGCGGTTGATGTCTCGGCCCGCGTCGGGGAAGATCAGCAGCGACCCATGAGCACGACGACGGGTGGCGCAGGCATGGCGAGCAGCACGCAGACGACGACCGTTCCGGCGGGATACCAGGTCCCGGCCCCCTACATGCCGGCCTGGCAGACAGATGCCGACGACGGTTGGGCCGCGGCGACAGCGGCTGCAAGTGCCGCCGAGGTTCCCCTCGACACGACGGAGACCGGGTTGCCGAAGCGTGTGCCGATGGCACAGCTCGTCCCGGGCGGAGTGGAAAAGGGTGCGGCGGCCGTGCAGCGTCGGACGCCCGAGGGTGTGCGGGGACTCCTCTCCGCCTACCACCGCGGCGTGCAGCGCGGACGCACCCAGCAGGACGAATCATTCCCCGGATCGGCCAACCCGGCCGGGCAGCAGGCTGGCAAGGAGCATGAGGCATGACATCAACGCAGGATCTCGGTTGGCTGCTCGCCAACTTCGCTGATCGCGTACCGGGCGTCGCCCACGCGATCGCCGTGTCCGCGGACGGCCTCCTCCTAGCATCATCGCGCGATCTGCCCCGGGACCGGGCCGACCAGCTCGCCGCGATCTCATCCGGGCTGGTCAGCCTTACTCAGGGCGCGGCACGGTGCTTCGAGGGTGGCGCAGTCCTCCAGACCGTCGTCGAGATGGACAACGGTTTCTTGTTCCTGATGTCCATCTCGGATGGATCATCGTTCGCGGTGCTCGCGTCGCGCAGTTGCGACGTGGGCCAGGTCGGCTATGAGATGGCACTGCTGGTGGACCGGGTGGGCGATGCGCTCACCCCGCCGCCGAGGGCCGCAGCCGGCGCGCTGAGCTAATTGGCTAGACCCGTCGCGGACTGGCCGCACGGGAATGGGAGGGGGTGAACGGCGAATATGGCCGAACGAGATGAGCCGACCGGCGCGCTGGTCAGGCCTTACGCCGTTACCCGTGGTCGCACCAGGCCGCGGCTGGAGATAGCAATCGAAGCTCTGGTCGAGACCACCATGCGTGGCCGGTCTGCCGGGACTGGTAATAGAGGTTCGCACGGTCGCGAGCACCAGCACATCGCGTCGCTCTGCGACGGGAGACTGCAGTCGCTGGCCGAGATTGCGGCGAGAATGCAATTGCCGCTCGGCGTGGCCCGCGTGCTGATCGCTGACATGGCCGCAGACGGCCTGGTCGCGGTATATGAACCGACCTCGTTCGAGACCAATGACGCGGTTGGCACTGAGTTGCTGGAGAGGGTGCTGAGTGGACTTCGGAGGCTCTGACATGGCGGCCCGCCCGAATTCGGGGCGGGTGACCTCGGCGAAGATCGTCATCGCTGGGGGCTTCGGCGTCGGCAAGACGACGCTGGTCGGCTCGGTATCTGAGATCACGCCGTTGACGACCGAGGCGATCATGACCTCGGCCGGCGTCGGCGTGGACGACAATCGGCAGGTGCCGGGCAAGACGACGACGGTCGCGATGGACTTCGGTCGCATCTCGATCGACCGTGACCTCATCCTGTATCTGTTCGGCACCCCTGGCCAGACTCGGTTCTGGTTCATGTGGGACGAGCTGGTCCGGGGTGCGATCGGCGCGGTTGTGCTCGTGGACACGAGGCGGTTGGCGGACTGCTTCGCCGCGATCGACTTCTTCGAGCACCGCAAGCTGCCCTACCTCGTCGCGATCAACTGCTTCGACGGTATGCAGTACCACCAGGCTCAGGACGTGCGGGACGCGCTGGCGATCTCGAGCGATGTGCCGGTGGTGAGCTGCGACGCGCGTAACCGCGAGTCGACCAAGCAGGTGCTGATCTCGCTCGTGGAGTACGTGCTGACGATGCGTCGTCAGCGTACGGGCATCCCCGCCTGACACACGTTGCCACGTCGAAGGGCCCCCACCGCCACGGTGGGGGCCCTTCGACGTTCGCGCCTTGACGGGGAGACCGCCCTCAGGAGAGGCGGATCCACTCCCGCTGGTGGACCGTGAAGATGGTGAGCACATCCGGTGCGAGACCGCCGTGGTCGATCGGGCTGAACGCGTAGGCGCCCGCCACGCCCTCGTAGGGGATCGCTTCGAGCGAACCCCGTAGCCGACGAGGGTCGGTGCTCTTCGCGCGCCGTGCGGCCGATGCGACGAGCCAGACGGCGTCGCTGGCGTAGGGGGCGAAACCGCTGAACGAGCCGAACTCCTGGTTGTAGCGGTTGACGAAGGTACGCGTGGCGCGGCTCGACGGCGTGTTGGCGATCAGGGGTGCACCGCCCAGCACCATGGGGGAGCAGACGAAGGCGCCCTCGAGCGCGGCGGCATAAGACGAGCTGAACATGTCGTCCGCGATGACGCCCGGGTCGAAGAAGATCTTGCCGGTGAAGCCCGCCTCGCGGAGCTCCCTGGCGACCTCGCCGCTCGTGGGGGCTGTCGCCCAGACGATGACGGCGTCAGGACCCTCGTCGATCGCGCGGGCCACGGCGCCGCCGAGGTCCTTGCCGGAGCGGGGCAGCGTGACGGTGTCGAGGACGTTGTCCTTCCTGGCGTCGCTGCGGATCGCGCGGAGCGCCACGCTGAGGGCACGGGTGGCGGCGGTGCCGCTCGCGTCCGTCGAGACGAGAATGCTGATCTTCTTGAGCCCCTGACGCTGGATCTCCAGGGCGATGACCCGAGCGATGTCGGAGGCGTTGGGCGCGAGCTTGTAGGTGAATTTCCGCGTCATCAGCGGCAGCGCGATCTCATCGGCGCCGGAGAGGGAGAGCATGGGTACGTTGCGGGCCTCGGCCACCTTGATCATCGCAAGGGAGGTCTCGGCGGTGATGCCGCCGATGATGGCGGAGACGCGCTCGTCGATGAGTTTGCCCGCGATCGTGGCCGCCACGGCGGCGTCACCCCTGTTGTCCTCGACGATGAGTCGCACCCGCCGGTGCTTGTCGCCGATCCGGATGCCCGTGACGTTGATGTCGTCCATGGTGATCTTGAGTGCGCGCTGTTGCAGCTTGCCGAGGGCCGAGCCCTGTCCGGTCAGCTCCAGGCTCACGCCGAGGACCAGCTCGCCGTCGCTGGTGGGGCCGACGACGTCTTCGTTGCTCCCGCCGTCACACGCAGTAAGCAGACCACCCATCGTGATGCCCAGCCCGGCCGCGAGCGCACCGCGCCGCGAAATCCGGCCGTGCCACGGACGATCCCCCATATTGTGCCTCCGAACTGCGAGAACTTTCCTCGCGTATGTTCGCGGGCAGCCGTGAGCAAGGTCAAGCTCGGAGGGTGTGGCTTAGTTCACTGTCGCGACGTATTGCCTGGTCCTGGCGATTCTGATCTATGGCACAAGGCCCTGATCAGGGAGTATTACCGACCGTAATTACCGGCGGAGCGGTAGTCGTCGCGGTATTCCTCGCGGTCGTCGGTGTCACGGCTGAACTCCCAGCCGCCGGCCGACTCGCGGCCCGGTCGGCCGCCGACCGCGTAGCCGTTGACCTCCTGGCCACGGCGCCAGCCGCGGAAATAGCCCGAGGTGTGCTGAGCGATCCGCTCGGCGTCGCGGACGATCCGCAGCGGCCGGTCCTGGTCGGCGTTGATGGGCGAACCCGGCACGAGGTTGGCCTGCGGGACGCGGCGCGGCAGGCCGACGCCGGTCTCGTCGCCGATGGACGGGTGCGAGGCCTGCTCGGCGGCGCGCCAGCCCGAGTCGGCGAGCGAGTTCCAGGTCGGCTCATCGCCGTCGTCAAACTTCTCCGGCTCGACCGGTCCGGTGAACCATGCGGATCGGACGGTCGCGAAGATGAGCAGGTCACCGTCGCCCTCGTCCTCGACGGGCGGGGGAGCGAGCTCCGCACCGATCCGCTCGACGGCGGTGCGCCGGGCCCGGGGGCGAGTGCGTGCGTCACCCAGCGGGTCGTCCTCGCGGATGTCGATCCGCAGCTCGGGGGTGTCCACCAGCCGCAGCGACGGACCCTCGGGCAGCACCAGATCGTCGGCGAGCCACGGCGGGGTGACCCGGGTGGAGGCCTCGCGCACCACGGCGGCGAGCTCGTCGGGCTCGGCGACGAGCGGCCAGTTGGCGCGGTCGCCCGGCTCGGGCGCCGGACGCGACAGCGGGAGGACGATCTCGGTGGCGCCCGGTCCGCGACCCTGCTCATCGAGCGGGTTGACGGGCCGGGGCTCCTCCTGGCGGCGCTCCGCGCGAGCGTGGATCATGGCGGCCTGGGTGACCGACGGAACGAAGGGGACACCGGCGTCGGCGGGTGCGACCGTCGGAGCGGGCCGCTCGGCGGGAATCCGCTGCACCGGCACGCTGACCTGCGGCTGCTGCGGTGGTGCGATCGGTGCGCGCAGCACCGGGACGCCCACGGCGGGAGTCGGCTCGAACCCCGGCGGCAGCGGCGCGGCTGCCGGGTGCGACTGCACCTGAGCGGCCTGGGCGTGCACGAGCGGCGGAGTGTTGACCGGGACCGGTGCGACCGGCGCGGCTGCGACCGGGACCGGAGCCACGAGCGGCGTGATCGGTGTCCGGGTGCGACGGCTGACCGGGATCGGTGAGGGCTCGCGCACCGGACGCAACGGCGTGACCACCTGCGCCGGAGCGGGTGCCGCCGCGGTGCGCTGGCGGGAGGGCTTGATCGGCTCGGCGGCCGGCGGCGCGATGCGCTCGGAGAGGGTGCTGACGAGCGCGGCGGCTGCTGCGTCGCAAGCGCGCACGGCGGCGACCGCCTGCCGGACCGCCTCGGCGACGGCGGCGGTGAGGTGCTTGCTGGCGCCGCCGCCACGGCGCGGAGTCTCGGCGATCGCCACGCGCAGCGCGGTGACGGCCTCGACGGCGCCGGAGTGGTCGACGATCCCGGCGGCGGCGAGGTGGGCGGCGACCGCGTCGGCGGTGCCCGCGGTGTCCCTCGCGCCACGGGCGGAGCTGGGTGCGACGAGCATGCCCGGCTCGGGCAGCGCGTCGAGGACGGCGAGCGCGATCGGCTCGGCCGGGTCGGGATAGGCGCGCAGCGCGGCCGGGTAGAGCTCGCGGAGCACCTCGCGCAGCGCGACCGCGGTGGCGTGTCGGCCGTGCGCCAGGGCGGCGTGCGCGGTGAGCACCGGCTTGAGACCGGCCAGGTCCCTCGGTGCGGGACCGGTCGTGGCGGAGAGGGCACCGGCTTGCAGGGCGCGGGCGAGCCCGACCGCACGGCGCTCGGCCGGCTCGGACTCGATCTCGTCGAGGGACTCGTCGTCGGCGAAGCGCTCGGCGAAGTCGTTGGCGGCATCGTCGTCTGCGACCGCGAGGGGGCGACCGGCTGCCGTCAGCAGCATCGTGACGAGGTGATCGTCGCTGTCGGCCGCGACCGAGACTCCGGAGAGCCCGTTGGACCGCTCGGCCAGCAGGGAGCCGAGCGTCGCGTAACCAGCGGCGTCGTCACCGATCGCGCAGACGTCGAGCAGCCTGCCCGAGTCGTCCACGACCGCCGCCGTCAGCCATCCGCCGTCACCGAGCTGGCCGGTGTGGCCGCCATCCGCCGAAGCCAGTCCGCAATACACCCGCACGAGCGCCACGGTTGCCGTCCTCCTCCCGGGCCCCTGCTAATGCCAGAGACTGAGTCATGTGCCAAAGGATGATGCTGCCTGACGAGGGGTCAGTCGCGCCAGTCCACGTTGCTCGAGATCTTGCCAATCACGGTACGCCAGCCAAGACTTGCCTGTTGTGCCCCGATTTTCTTCACTCGACGCTTCGCCATGAATCCGCCGATGCCACCGTTGGCGGCACCACGCAGGGCCTCGTCGAGCTCGTCGAGGGGTGCGCCGGGCGAGAGCATCGAGAGGATGCTGTCGAGCTGCAACGCGTAACCCAGGTCGCGGGCGATCTCGCCGGCCGAGAGGATCAGGTCGCTGTCCCATGCGTCGTGACCACCGCGGAGGTTCTCCACGACGAGGTCCAACTCGTAAGAGTCGTCGTCGTCCGCCTCGACGCGCGCGGCCGTGATCGTCTTGGCGAGGTTCTTCCACTCGGGGAGCTGCGCCAGGTCGTGGGGAGCCTTGGACTTCACGAAGGAGACGAGGCCCGCGGCGCTCTTGAAGAGCAGCAGGCGGCCCTTGTGGCTCAGGAAGACCGGCACCTCGTCGAGCTCGGCGGCGTCGTCCTCGTCCTCGTCGTCATCGTCGGCAGCCTCGGCGACGTCCTTGATCGGCTCGAGGTCGAGCGCGGTGTCGTCGGACTTCGCGTGGCGGACGTAGTCCTCGTCGGCAGCCTCGGCGGCGAGCGCCTGAGCGGCGAGCTCCGCCTCGTCGATCGGCGGCAGCTCGTCCTCGTCGTCGTCGAAGGAGTGGGCGCCCCGCGTCTTCGCGGCGAAGGGGTCCTCCTCCTCGGCCCGCTCGGAGACATCGGTCGGGGTTACGACGCTCGGCGCGCGGTAGGCGCGCAACGTGTAACCGACCCCGCCCGGAAGCGCGATCTCGACCGGGTCGATCCCGAGCTCACCCCAGAACTCGGCGGGCTCATCGGCCACGGCGGCCTCCTAATGCGTTGCGACCAACCTCTTGTCGGGTCGGTGACTCTCCGCACACCCTAGTGGGCGTACGCCCCTTCGGTCAGCCCCACCCGCCCTGAAGGTCAGCTCAGCGTGAGGACCTGCTGGAACGCAGACGAGTCACGCTCGGCTGTGCGATGTGTCACTACGACCACCGCTCGGTCGCCGGCGAAGGAGAGCACCGATCGAAGCACCGCATCGGCGTGTGCGGGGTCGAGGCCCTCGGTCGGTTCGTCGAGCAGGAGTACCGGTGGTGCGTGCAGCAGGGCCCTGGCGAGGGTGAGCCGCTGGCGCTGCCCGCCGGAGAGGGCGGTGCCGTCCTCGCCGACGAGGGTCCGCCATCCGTCGGGCTGCTCGGCCACCCACTCCAGCAGCCCGGCCGCTCGGGCGGCATCGTCGCGCTCGGTCGGCGTACAGGGGCGGCCGAGGGTCAGGTTCTCCTCGACGCTGGCGTGGAACACCGCGGCATCGGCGAAGAGCCCGCCGACCACCCGATGCGCCGGCGAGGGCAGCGGACCGTCCCCCCAGGTGACGGAACCGCTGGTCGGTGCGACGGTCCCGGCGAGCACTCCGAGCAGCGTCGACTTCCCCACCCCGCTGGGCCCGACGACGACGATCCGATCCCCCGCTCGAACGCAGAGGCTGACCCCCGAAACCCCGCGCCCGGCAACGCTGACGTCGGTCACCCTTAATTCGCGTTGATCAAGGGAAGACTCGCCATCCGGGGTGTCCGATTCGCGGCGAGTCTTCCCTTGATCAACGCGAATTAAGGCCGTTACGCGGGCTAGGGGGGTGGTTAGTTCTGCGTTTTTTCTGGCCGCGGACAGGAGGATTAGGGAGACCTCTCCTGTGGCCAGGGTGCCTACCGTCAGGACGCCGGTCAGGGTGCCGCTGATCTGGTCGGACTGGGCTGCCAGGAGGACTGCGGCCGCAGTCGCGCCGATGGTGATGGCGGCCAGTGCGTCGATCGCGAAAGCTCGGCGGGAGAGGTTGCGCTCCACGGACGCGAGGGCGGCCGCCTGGCGGGACGCGGCTGCGGCGTGGGCGTCGCGGGCGCCGAACGCGGCCAGGTCGGCCGCGCCGTGGGCCAGGTCGACCGTGGCGATCGCCATCTCCGCGCGCAGCGGGGCCAGCCGTGCCGCCTGTCGGCTCGCCAACCTCGCCGCCAGCCACGGGAGGGCCACGCCGGTGATCAGCAGGCCACCGGCGAGCATCAGCGCCGCTGCGGGGGAGATCAGGCCCGTGACTCCGACGGCGATCAGGCACACGACGGCGGCTGAGGCGGCCGGCAGGGCTACCCGGACCACCAGGTCCTGCACGGCGTCGACGTCGGAGACCAGGCGGCTCAGCGCGTCGCCGGTGCGCACGGCCGGTTGAGTGGACAACGACGAGAAGGCTTGTGCGCGTACCCCCGTGATCATGCGCAGGACCGCGTCGTGACCCGCGAGGCGCTCGACGTAGCGCAACCCGCCGCGGCCGATCGCGAGCGCGCGGACCGCGACGATCGCGACGGTGAGCGCGGTGATCGGGGGTTGGCCCGCCGCGGTGATGAGCAGCCAGGTGGCGGTCGCCATCAGGCCGACACCGGCGAGCTCGGCGAGCAGACCGAGCAGGCCCGCACCGAGCAACCGGGCCCAGTGCGGTCGGGCGAGTGACCAGATCATGCGAACGCCCCCTCGCGGACGGCACCGGCCTCGACGCACAGCACCCGCGTCGCGACGTCGAGCAGCGCGGGCCGGTGCGCCACGAGCAGTGCCGTGCGGCCCGCGACGAGCGCGGTGGTCGCCGTGAGCACAGCCTCCTCGCTGCGGCCGTCGAGACGGGCCGTGGGCTCGTCGAGGAGGAAGAGCGAGGCATCCGGTGCCCGCAGGAACGCGCGGGCCAGAGCGAGGCGCTGGCGCTCACCGCTGGACAGGCCGTGGCCGCGTTCGCCGAGCTGCGTGTCGAGCCCGTCGGGGAGCGCGGCGATCACCTCGGTCAATGCGGCGCTGTGCGCGGCGCTCTCGATCGACGCGCGATCGGCGTCGGGCGAGCCGAGCGCGATGTTGGCCGCGAGGCTCGCGGCGAAGAGGTGTGCGCGCTGCGGTACCCAGGCGATCCGCCGCCGCCACTGCGCGAGGTCGAGCGCGGCCAGGTCGACACCGTCGATCAGCACGCGCCCGCTGGTCGGCTCCACGAACCCCAGCAGCAGCGCGATCAGCGTGCTCTTGCCGCCGCCGCTCGGTCCGGTGAGCGCGATCCGATCACCCGCGTTGATGATCAGGTTGACGTCGCGCAACGCCGGTCCGCGCTCGTAGTCCACGCAGACATCGACGAACTCGATCGTCGTCAGCGGCGGTGGCGCGGCATTGCCGGTGCGGGTCCGCGCGCCCTCCAGCAGCGTGAACGCCTGCCCGAGCGCCGTCAGCCCCTCCATGCTCGCGTGGAAGCGGGTCCCGGCCGCGCGCAGCGGCGCGTAGGCCTCCGGAGTCAGCAGCAGCACCAGCAGCGCCGTCGCCAGCGCGAGGCCGCCGTCCAACAAACGCAATCCGACGGGTACGGCCACCAGCGCCACCGAGATCGTCCCGATCAGTTCCAGCACCAGCGCCGAGAGGAAGGCGACCCGCAGCGTGCGCATCGTGGCGACCCGGTGCTCGTCGGCCATCCGGCGAACCGCCTCGACCTGTGCTTCGGCGCGACCGAAGGCCCGCAGCGTCGGCAAACCGGCGACCATGTCCAGGAAGTGACCGCCGAGCAGCTTGAGCCTGCTCCACTGCCGTTCCGTGGCGGCGGCGGTCTGCCTGCCGATCAGGATGCCGAAGACCGGGATCAGCGGCAGCGTGCAGAGCACCACGATCGCGCTGGTCAGATCCGTGACGGCGAGGGTACCGAGGACCGCGATCGGCACCGTCACGCCGAGCACCAGCTGCGGCAGGTAGCCGGTGAAGTAACCGTCCAACGCGTCCAGCCCGCGCCCGGTCAGCGTGGCGAGCTCACCGGCGCGCTGGCCGACGAGCCAGGACGGGCCGCGCTCGCCGACCGCCTCGATGAGCTGGTCGCGCAGGCTCGCCTTGGTGATCGCCGCCATCCGGGCGGCGACGGCACCGCAACCGCTGGTGAGCAGCGCTCTGGTCGCGAAGGCGATGACGAATCCGGCTGTCGCTTCACCGTCGAATCGAAGGTCGGCGGCGGCGGTCAGGGCCGTGGCCAGGAAGTATGCGGCCGCGATGATGGCGAAGGCCACGCCCGCCCCGCCGAGCGCCAGCAGCACGAGGTCGCGGCGGATGGCCGGGACGGCGCGCAGCAGCCGATGATCGAACGGACGCATACCTCACATAGAAGCAGATGGCGCAGGTCACTCCGGGGGTAGGCGGCGATAGGTGCTTGACATATCAAGTCATGCCGGTATCCTTGTGCGTAGGAAGCTTCGGCTTACCGGTGTGCCTTGAGCCCCGCTGATGCGGGGCTCTCGTGCTTTCTGTCGGTCATCGGCAGCCAACAGTGACTGTCGATGATGCTCGGAGCCAATATGTCCCACAGTGATTTATTGACGCGAAGCGCTCGGGAGTCGTCTGTGGTGTAGCGCTCCATCCGCTGGTGCATGAAGATGACCATGTCTGCGGCTTGGAGCAGGCGACTTGACGATGACGGGGCGAAGTGAAGAGTGTCGACGATCTGGGACAGGCTCGCAGCTCGATAGCTTGACAGGTCGGCTCGATGTCTGGCGGCCTCCGGCACTTCGTCCGAGATGACAAGGGCGAACTCATCCGCGGTCGCCGAGATGTGGTTGATGCGCTCCAGTGTGTGGCTCAGGACGATCGAGTGTGGATCCATCGGGTGCCGATACCGCTCTTGGAGCTGCTCGCCGTTCACTCCGCGCAGGACGATGCTGACGTCGTGGTCGACGATCGCCCGGAACACCCTGGCGAAGATGCTTATCCGGACGCGGACCTGCTCTCGTGGAATTGCCGACCAGGCCCCCTTGCCGTGAAACACCTCGTGGCCGTGGAGTTCGGCTTCTCCTGACACTCCGTAGGAAGCGGCGGCCACCGACACCACCTCGTCGAGTGCCTCGGTCAACGAGACCGCCTGCCGGTCGGGGATCAGCAGGGCTGCCAGGTAGTACCAGGACTTGCCCTTGGTGTAGCTCTCATCTACATAGGCTAGAAACACTCACATATAGTAGGTAGCGACTGCGATATGCGCTAGCAGTGGGTTGATGGGTAAATACAAGATCGGCGCAACTCTTGAAGAGTTGCGCCGATCTTGTGGTGCTTGTCAGATGCCCTTGGGGTGCCAGACGGTCTTCGTCTCCAGCCACGCGGTCATCCGGCCGATGCCGGGATCCGCGGACCAGTCCTCGGGGGCAGGGCGACGGACCCGCTTCAGGTTGTCGGCCGCCGCGACCTCCAGCGATGTCGCCAGCTCCGCGTCGGCCACCCCGGTCAGGTCCAGCCCGTTGACGTCCGAGTGCGACGCGAGCCACGGCGTGATCTCCGCCGCCGAGCCCGTGAGCAGGTTGATCACTCCGCCCGGCAGGTCGGAGGTGGCGAGCACCTCGGCGAGCGTGATCGCCGGCAGCGGGTGCTGCTCGGCGGCGACGACCACCACCGTGTTGCCGGTGACGATCGCCGGTGCGACCACGCTGACCAGACCGAGCAGCGACGAGTCGGCCGGGGCGACGATGGCGATGACGCCGGTCGGCTCCGGTCCGGAGAGGTTGAAGTAGGGACCGGCGACAGGGTTCGCCGAGCCGGTGACCTGTGCGATCTTGTCGGCCCAGCCCGCGTACCAGACCCAGCGGTCGATCGCCGCGTCCACCTCGGACTCCGCGCAGCCGAGAGCGGTGAACTCGCCCCGGCGCCCCTCCAGCATCTCGGCGATGCGGTAGAGGATCTGACCGCGGTTGTACGCCGTCGCGCCGGACCACTTGCCGACGGCGGCGCGGGCGGCGACCACCGAGTCGCGGGCGTCCTTGCGGGACGCGAGGGCCGCGTTGGCCACGAAGTTCCCCTTCGCGTCGGAGACGAGGTAGGTCCGGCCGGACTCGCTGCGCGGGAAGGCCCCGCCGATGAAGAGCTTGTAGGTCTTGCGTACGGCGAGACGGGGTGCGGGCTTAGTGGGCAAGGTACGCCTCCAGGCCGTGACGGCCGCCCTCGCGACCGTAACCGGACTCCTTGTAGCCGCCGAACGGCGACGTCGGATCGAACTTGTTGAACGTGTTGGCCCACACCACACCGGCGCGGAGCTGGTCGGCGATCTGCAGGATCCGGGAGCCCTTCTCGGTCCAGATGCCGGCGGACAGGCCGTAGGGCGTGTTGTTCGCCTTCTCGACCGCCTCGGCCGGAGTGCGGAAGGTCAGCACCGAGAGCACCGGTCCGAAGATCTCCTCGCGGGCGATCCGGTGTGCCTGGGAGACCCCGGTGAAGATCGTCGGGGCGAACCAGAAGCCCTTGGCGGGCAGCTCGCACGGTGCGGACCAGCGTTCGGCACCCTCGGCGTCGCCGACATCGGTGAGCTCGCGGATCCGGCCGAGCTGCTCGGCGGAGTTGATCGCGCCGATGTCGGTGTTCTTGTCGAGCGGGTCGCCCATCCGCAGGGTCGCCATCCGGCGCTTGAGCGAGGTGAGCACCTCGTCGGCGACCGACTCCTGGACCAGCAGCCGGGAGCCCGCACAGCAGACGTGGCCCTGGTTGAAGAAGATGCCGTTGACGATGCCCTCGACCGCCTGGTCGATCGCGGCGTCGTCGAAGACGATGTTGGCCGCCTTGCCGCCGAGCTCCAGGGTGAGCCGCTTGCCGGTGCCCGCGACGGACTTGGCGATCAGCCGCCCGACCTCGGTCGAGCCGGTGAAGGCGATCTTGTCGACGCCGGGGTGGTTGACGAGCGCCACGCCCGTCGGACCCGCGCCGGTGATGATGTTGACGACGCCCGGCGGCAGCTCGGCCTGCTGGCAGATCTCGGCGAAGAGCAGCGCGGTCAGCGGGGTCGTCTCGGCGGGCTTGAGCACGACCGTGTTGCCCGCAGCCAGCGCCGGTGCGATCTTCCAGGCGAGCATGAGCAGCGGGAAGTTCCACGGGATGATCTGTCCGGCGACGCCGAGCGGCTTGGTGCCGTAACCGGCGTAGGAGAGCTTGTCGGCCCAGCCGGCGTAGTAGAAGAAGTGGGCCGCGACCAGCGGGATGTCGACATCGCGGGACTCGCGGATCGGCTTGCCGTTGTCGAGCGACTCCAGCACCGCGAGCTCGCGGCTGCGCTCGGCGATGATCCGGGCGATGCGGTAGAGGTATTTGGCGCGCTCGGCGCCGGGCATCGGTCCCCAGACCTTCTCGAACGCCGTCCGGGCAGCGGTGACGGCCCGGTCCACGTCGGCCTCACCGGCGAGGGCGACCTCGGCGAGGACCTCCTCGCTCGCGGGCGAGATCGACTTGAAGGTGTCGGCGCCGTCGCTGAACGAGCCGTTGATGAACAGGCCGTAGGACGGCTTCAGGTTGAGGATGGCCCGCGACTCGGGTGCGGGGGCGTAATCGAAGATGGCCATGGGTTGCCTCAGTCCAGCGTGACGTAGTCGGGGCCGCTGTAGTGGCCGGTGGCGAGCTTGGTGCGCTGCATCAGCAGGTCGTTGAGGAGCGTCGAGGCGCCGAAGCGGAACCAGTCCGGGTCGAGCCAGCCGTCGCCGACCGTCTCGTTGACCATGACCAGGTACTTGATCGCGTCCTTGCTGGTGCGGATGCCGCCGGCGGGCTTCACGCCGACCTTGCGGCCGGTCGAGGCGAGGAAGTCGCGGACCGCCTCCAGCATGATCAGCGTGACCGGCATGGTCGCCGCGGGCTGCACCTTGCCGGTGGAGGTCTTGATGAAATCGCCGCCGGCCAGCATCGCGAGCCAGGAGGCGCGCCGCACGTTGTCATAGGTCGCGAGCTCGCCGGTCTCCAGGATCACCTTGAGGTGGGCGTCGCCGCAGGCCTCCTTGATCGCGACGATCTCCTCGAACACGTCGAGGTAGCGGCCGGAGAGGAAGGCGCCGCGGCTGATCACCATGTCGATCTCGTCGGCACCGGCGGCGACCGCCGCGCGGGTGTCGTCGAGCTTGACGCTCAGCGGTGCCTGGCCGGACGGGAACGCCGTGGCGACGCTGGCGAGGTGCACGCCGCTGCCCCGGAGCACGTCCGCGACATCGGCGACCATCGCCGGATAGACGCAGACCGCGGCGACGGCCGGACAGCTCGGGTCGAGCGGATCGGGGCGCAGCGCCTTGGTCGCGAGCGCGCGGACCTTGCCGGGGGTGTCGGCACCCTCCAGGGTGGTCAGATCGACCATGCGGATGGCGAGGTCGATGGCGGTCGCCTTGGCCGTGGTCTTGATCGACCGGGTGCCGAGGCTCGCGGCGCGCGCGTCGGCGCCGACCTTGTCCACTCCGGGCAGCCCGTGCAGGAACGTCCGCAATGCGGCGTTTGACCTGGTCACGTCGGCGAGAGGGGTCTGTAACGCCGTTGTCATATCGCCCACTCTACTCATCGGCCCAGATAGTGATCTTGAGAACGAAGGATTCCGGGCGGGGGTGTGCGATGTGCCGCGGGAGGCTTTGCTCTGCTTACACGGGCGCATCACCAGGAAAGTCCGGATATTCCCGCCGATGCGTCGGTGTAAGCAGAGCAAAGCCCCGCGCAAGCAGAGCAAAGCCCCGCGCAAGCAGAGCAAAGCCCCGCGCAAGCAGAGCAAAGCCCCGCGCAAGCAGAGCAAAGCCCCGCGCAAGCAGAGCAAAGCGTCGCGCAGAGTGAGGCATCCCGGCTGTCGGCGCGACTAGAGTGTGCGTCTGTGGACGTACTCGTCATTGATCACCCGCTTGCCCAGTCTCGGTTGACCGCCATGCGGGATGAGAAGACTGACTCCGCCACCTTCCGTGCCGCGCTGCACGAGCTGACGACGATGCTGACCTACGAGGCGGCCCGGTCGTTCGCGGCGCTGACCTACCCCGTGCAGACGCCGGTCGCCACGGCACAGGGCACGCGCCTCGCCAACCCGCCGCTGATCGTGCCGGTGCTCCGGGCCGGCCTCGGCATGGCCGACGCGGCGCTGGCGCTGCTGCCCGAGTCCTCGATGGGCTTCGTCGGCCTCGCCCGCGACGAGCACACGTTCGAGCCGCGCGCCTACATGGAGTCGCTGCCGTCCGACCTGACCGGCCTGCCCGTGCTGGTGCTCGACCCGATGCTCGCCACCGGCGGTTCGCTGGAGCACTGCTGCCGGCTGCTCGCCGATCGCGGCTGCACCGACATCGTCGTGCTCTGCGTGCTCGCTGCGCCCGTCGGCATCGAGCGGCTGCGCAACTCGGGCCTGCCGATCCGCCTCGTCACCGCGAGCATCGACGAGAAGCTCAACGAGAAGAAGTTCATCGTGCCGGGTCTCGGAGACGCGGGAGACCGCCAATTCGGCGGCATGCCGCGCTTCTAACCGGTCACTGTGTTATGAAACCGGCATGACCGACGCCGCAGATCCCGCCGCCCTCGCCGACCGCGTCCGCGCCTGGATCGATGACGACCCCGACCAGCAGTCCCGCGACGAACTCGCGGGACTGCTGGAAAAGCTCCCCGACACGGCCGGCGAACTCGCCGACCGGTTCGCCGGACCACTCACCTTCGGCACCGCCGGCCTGCGCGGCCCGCTGCGGGCCGGCCCCAACGGGATGAACCTCGCCGTCGTCCGCCAGGCAGCGGCCGGGCTGGTCGGCTGGCTCACCGCCCGCGACGCCACCGGTCCGCTCATCATCGGGTACGACGCACGCCGCGGTTCGGCACAGTTCGCCGCCGAGACCGCGAAGGTCGCCACCGGAGCCGGACTGCGTGCGCTCGTGCTGCCGCGCCACCTGCCGACGCCGCTGCTCGCCTTCGCCGTGAAGCACCTCGGCGGCTGCGCTGGTGTCATGGTGACCGCCTCGCACAACCCGCCCCAGGACAACGGCTACAAGGTCTACCTCGGCGAGCAGTTCGGCGGGGCGCTCGGGGCGGGTGCGCAGATCGTGCCGCCCGTCGACGCGGAGATCGCCGCCCTGATCGCCGGGGTCACCCGGCTGCGCGAGGTGCGGCTCGGCCCGGACGGGGACCTGCTCGACGAGTCGATCGTGGACGCCTACATCGAGTCGGTCGCCCGGGTCGTCGACGCCGACGAGCCCAAGGAGCTCACGATCGCCTACACCCCGATGCACGGCGTCGGTGGCG
Organism: Allocatelliglobosispora scoriae; assembly: GCF_014204945.1. Classification (NCBI taxonomy): domain Bacteria; kingdom Bacillati; phylum Actinomycetota; class Actinomycetes; order Micromonosporales; family Micromonosporaceae; genus Allocatelliglobosispora; species Allocatelliglobosispora scoriae. Next base: position 2,915,461 of record NZ_JACHMN010000002.1, on the reverse strand, counting down.
AGGTCACGAGCAGGGCTTTCGTCAGGGCGGGGTTCGCCGAGCCGGCCGTCGTCGCCCGGCAGTCCGCGCCCGACGGCACCTTCCCGACCGTGGCCTTCCCCAACCCGGAGGAGCCGGGGGCGATGGATCTCGTCATGGCGCTCGCGGACGAGGTCGGTGCCGACATCGCCATCGCCAACGACCCGGACGCGGACCGCTGCGCCGTCGCCGTGCCGACCGCGAAGGGCTGGCGGATGCTGCGCGGCGACGAGGTCGGCGTACTCCTCGCCGACCACCTGATGCGTCGTGGCGTCCACGGTACGTATGCCACCACGATCGTCTCGTCGTCGCTGCTCAAGCGCATCGCGGCTGCCCGGGGGGTCGGCTACGGCGAGACGCTGACCGGGTTCAAGTGGATCGTGCGGGCGGCCGAGGACCTCGTCTACGGCTACGAGGAGGCGCTGGGCTACTGCGTCGACCCCGGGCAGGTACGCGACAAGGACGGCATCTCCGCCGCGCTCCTCATCGCGGAGCTCGCCGCCGGGCTCAAGACGGAGCTGCGGACCCTCGCCGACCGGCTGGACGAGCTGGCGATCACCTACGGGCTGCACGCCACCGATCAGCTCTCCGTTCGCGTCGAGGACCTCTCCGAGATCACCGCGGCGATGGCCCGGCTGCGGGCGAAGACCCCGAAGACGCTGCTCGACGAGCCCGTCCTCGCCGTCGAGGACCTGCTGCCCGACTCCGACGTCATCATCCTGCGCACGGCGGACGCCCGGGTCGTCGTCCGGCCGTCCGGGACCGAGCCGAAGCTCAAGGCGTACCTGGAGGTGGTTGAAGGGGTCGCGGAGGGCGACGTGGCGGCGGCCCGGGAGCGCGCGGCGGCCACCCTCACCGCCCTGCGCACCGAGACCGCCGCAGCACTCGGCATCTGGTCGGTGAACCCGTGAGCGCTACGCCGTGACCTGGTAGGTCCCGGACACCGTCTCGAAGACCGGCTTCGCGAGAGTGAAGTCGGCTTCGGTGGTGGACAGGTAGAGCTGGTAGACCTTGCCCTCGACCACGACGGCCCGCCACAGCCCGTGCCGGGCGATCGGCTCGACGTCGTTCTTCGCCTCGGGCGTGCAGAGGTATTCCAGCTCCTTGCCGGGGCGCCCGGCGAGCTGGGCGTCCCGGATCTCCACCTTCTCGTACTCGCTCTCGCAGCCGCGCTTCTTGAGCTGGCTGTCGGCGCTGTTGAGGGTCTTCTGCGCGTCCTTGCCGTTGTTGACGAGCAGGCGGATCCAGCGGCCGCTGTTGGCGGGGTCGTCGTACTGCACGTAGTCGTTGTTGACCGTGCGCTTCCACCCGGTGGGGAAGACCACCTGGATGCCCTTGCCCTTGTAGACGATGCCGTCGACGGTCGGGCTCGCAGCGGTGCTCGGCGAGGCGGCGCCGCTCGGGCCGGTGGCCGTGGGCGACGAGCCGGGATCGTCGGCGAAGACGCCGTTGGCCGCGGCGACCGTGGTGACGAGCGCGGCGGCGGCGACCGCGGCGCCGACGCCCAGGCGGACCTTGCGCGGCCAGGCACGCACGGAGGCGAGCAGGCCGCCGGTGGCGGCTCGCGGGGCCTTGGGCGCGCCGGTGGCGGCCTGCTGCTGGGTGAGCGCGGCGATCGCGTCGGTGTTGACCATCGCGCGCCCGCCGACCTGTCCGGCACCGACCTGCGGATGCGCGGCGGTCGGCGCCAGCGGTGCGGGGTCCTGCTGCTGCCAGGAGGGCTGCTCGCGGGGTGCGACGACCGCCCACGGGTCGGTCGCGTGCTGAGCTGTCGCATTCTGGGCGAGTGGTCCGGCGAGCAGGTCGCGCAGCACGGTCCGGGAGCGCTGGACGTCCCAGCGGCGACCCGGGTCCTTGATCAGCAGGCCGTAGAGCACCTCGGTCAGCGGCCCGGCGAGCACCGGCTGTAGCGGCTGGTCCTCGACGACCGCGTGCATCGTGAGCAGGGGATCGCCCTTGTCGAAGGGCGGTCGCCCCTCGACCGCGGTGAAGAGCGTGACGCCGAGCGAGAAGAGGTCGCTCGGCGGGCCGAAGGGGCCGCCCATGGCGCGCTCGGGCGAGATGAAGTGCGGCGAGCCGAGCACCATGCCGGGCGTGGTGAGCTGCACGTCGCTCGGCATCCGGGCCACGCCGAAGTCGGTGAGGACGCACCGGCCGTCGTGGGTGATCAGCACGTTGGCGGGTTTCACATCGCGGTGCAGGATGCCGGCGGCGTGCGCGACCTCCAGCGCGCCGAGCAGCGCGATGCCGATCTTCGCGACGGCACGCGGGTGCAGCGGGCCGCCCTCGATCACCATGTCGGCGAGGCTGCGGGCGTCGAGCAGCTCCATCACGATCCAGGGCCGCTCGCCCTCGGTGACCACGTCGTAGACCTGCACCACGCTGGGGTGGGCGAGCGCGGCGGCGGCTCGCGCCTCGCGCAGTGTCCGCTGGTACATCGAGTCGCGCTCGCTGGCGCTCATCCCGGTCGGGCAGACGACCTCCTTGACCGCGACCTCACGTCGCAGCACGGTGTCGGTCGCCCGCCAGACCGTGCCCATTCCGCCATGGCCGAGCGCGGTACGCAGCGCGTACCGCCCGCCGATCATGGTGCCTGGCGCCGTACGGCCGCCGTTGGGTGGGCCGCTCCAGGTAGGCATCTGCGAAGTCACTGCGCCGCCGAGGGGTGTGGGGGAGGAAAGGGGCTGCTCTGTGTAGGGGATGCAACGTCCTATTCTGCGCGATGTCCGGGATTGGCGAAAGCCGGAGAATGGTGAACCCGACGGATGTGGCTAATGCCTCACCCGGTTCAGGTGTGCTCACCCCTACGATCCTCGGTATGACGCAGCAGCGGTTGAGCGAGTCCGGCTTCCCTCTTCGGCCGGTCTACGGCCCGGATGACCTGCCCGGGAACCCTCCCGAGGAGCCCGGTGAATACCCGTTCACCCGCGGCGTCTACCCGACGATGTACACCTCGCGCCCCTGGACGATGCGACAGTATGCCGGTTTCGGCACCGCCGCGGAGTCCAATGCCCGTTACCACCAGTTGCTCAATGCCGGCACCATGGGGCTCTCGGTCGCCTTCGACCTGCCGACCCAGATGGGATTCGACTCCGACGAGTCGATCGCCTCGGGCGAGGTCGGCAAGGTCGGCGTGGCGATCGACTCGATCGACGACATGCGGCGGCTCTTCCACGAGATTCCGCTCGACAAGGTCTCGACGAGCATGACGATCAACGCCCCCGGCGCGGTGCTGCTGCTGCTCTACCAGCTCGTCGCCGAGGAGCAGGGTGTCTCCGGCAAGGCGCTCAACGGCACGATCCAGAACGACATCCTGAAGGAGTACATCGCGCGGGGGACCTACATCTACCCCCCGAAGCCGTCGCTGCGGCTCGTCGCGGACACCTTCGCCTACTGCCGGGACGAGATCCCGAAGTGGAACACGATCTCCATCAGCGGTTATCACATGGCCGAGGCGGGTGCGACGCCCGTGCAGGAGATCGCCTTCACCCTCGCCAACGGCATCGAATACGTCCGTGCCGCCATCGCGGCCGGCCTCGGCGTCGACGAGTTCGCCCCGCGCCTGTCGTTCTTCTTCGTCGCCCGGACGACCCTGCTGGAGGAGGTCGCGAAGTTCCGCGCGGCCCGCCGCATCTGGGCCCGGGTGATGAAGGAGGACTTCGGCGCCAAGGACCCCAAGTCGTGGATGCTGCGCTTCCACACCCAGACCGCCGGTGTGCAGCTCACCGCGCAGCAGCCCGAGGTCAACCTGGTCCGGGTCGCGATCCAGGGTCTCGGTGCGGTGCTCGGCGGCACCCAGTCGCTGCACACCAACTCGTTCGACGAGGCGATCGCGCTGCCGACGGCGAAGGCGGCCCGGCTGGCTCTGCGTACCCAGCAGGTCCTCGCCTATGAGACGGACCTGACGGCGGTCGTGGACCCGTTCGCCGGTTCCTATGTCGTCGAGGCGCTCACCTCGGAGATCGAGACCGAGGCGCTCGCCTTGATCGACCGGGTCTTCGGTTACGGCTCGGCGGTCGACGCGATCGAGGCCGGGTTCCAGAAGCGCGAGATCGAGTCGTCGGCCTACCGGGTGGCGCTGGAGATCGACAACGCCGAGCGGATCGTCGTCGGGGTCAACCGGTTCACGCTGGAGACCGAGGACCACTACGAGCCGCTGCGGGTCGACCCGGCGATCGAGGCCGAGCAGTGCGCCCGGCTGCAGACCCTGCGGGCCGAGCGCGACAACGACGCGGTCGAGGCCGCGCTGGCCAAGCTCCGCGACGCGGCGGCTGGTACGGCGAACGTCCTTTACCCGATGAAGGAGGCCCTGCGGGCGCGGGCCACCGTCGGTGAGGTCTCCCACGCGCTGCGGGCGGTCTGGGGCGTCTACCGCCCGTCGGACCGCTTCTGATCCGGCGCCCCCGTCACGTTTTGCAGCAAAACGTGCCCTTGCGTGGCTCGAATGCCACGATTTGCTGCAAAACGTGACGGGTTAGCGCTTAGGGCGTTGTACCGGGCGTGTCCGGTCCGCTGAATGCTCGTACTCGTGGCGCGCATCGAGCGTCGCCCATGGGAGATCCGTTGACCGCTGAATGGTCGCTCGACCGCTGGCTCGCAGCCCACGGTGCGGAGCTCGTCAGCCTGCGCAGGCACCTGCACGCCCATCCCGAGCTCTCGCACCACGAGTTCGAGACGGCGGGCCTGATCGCCCGGGAACTCTCCGCCGTCGGGCTCGCGCCGCGCCTGCTGCCCCGGGGCAACGGCGTCATCTGCGACATCGGCACCGGGAAACGGGTCGTCGCCCTGCGCGCCGACCTCGACGCCCTACCGGTGCCCGACACGAAGGACGTCGCCTACCGGTCGGTGGTGCCGGGGGTGTCGCACTCGTGCGGGCATGACGTGCACACCGCGGTGCTGCTCGGGGCAGGTCTCGCCCTGTCGCAGCTGGCGGGGCGGGGTGAGCTGCCGGGACGCGTACGCCTGCTCTTCCAGCCCGCCGCCGAGCGCTTCCCCTTCGGCGCCGAGGAGGTCATCTCCGCCGGGGGACTCAAGGACGTGACGGCGATCTACGGCATGCACTGCGCACCGCAGGTGAAGGCCGGTCTCGTCGGCGTACGCGCGGGCACCTTCACCGCCGCCGCCGACACCGTCGAGGTACGCCTCTCCGGCCGGGGCGGCCACACCGCTCGCCCCCACCTCACCGCGGACCTGGTGCACGCCCTGGCCCGGCTCGTCGTCGACGTCCCCGCACTCCTGGAGCGCCGGATCGATCCCCGGGCCGGCGTATGCATGGTCTTCGGCAGCATCCACGCCGGTGAGGCCGTCAACGTGATCCCGCACGAGGGTTTCGCCCGGGCCACGGTACGCATCCTCAATCGAGAAGCCTGGCAGCAGGCGCCGACCCTGATCACCAGGCTGATCAAGGAGGTGGCCGTGACGACGGGCGCGGACGCCTCGGTCGACTACATCCGCGGCGTACCCCCGGTGATCAATGACCGCGAGGCGACCGCGCTGATCGCCGCCGCCGCCGCGACGGCGCTCGGCTCCAACCGGGTGATCGAGGCCGAGATCAGCATGGGTGCCGAGGACTTCGCCTGCTATCTGGAGCACGTGCCCGGCGCGATGGTGCGGCTCGGCACGGGCTCGCCGAGCGGCGAGGACCGCCTGCTCGACACCCACCAGTCCGGCTTCGACGTGGACGAGCGCGCCATCGGCTACGGCATCCGCGTCATGGTCCACACCGCCCTCGCCGAACTCACCCAGGTCCCCAGGTAGCAAAGCCGCAACTCTTCAAGAGTTGGTGCCTCAGGCCGCCAGGCCTGAGGACCAACTCTTGAAGAGTTGCGGCTCTGAGGTCGCGCTACTCGACGGCGGCGGGCGGGGCCGGGGTCACGGCCGGCGTCACCGCCTTGGCGCGGCGGCGGTAGCGGCGGAGGTACCACACGATGCCGATCACGACCGCCAGCACCACCAGGAACGGCAGCAGGAAGCCGAGCACCGCCGACGAGACCTGCAGGAAGTCGATGAACGCCCGCCAACCGGCCTTGAGGCCGCCGAGGAACCCGGGCTCGTCCTCCTCCGGCAGATCGATGACGACGGCCGGACCGACCAGGTTGACCGTGATCGTCGAATAGGTCACCAGGTCGTCGAGGCGGCGCTTCTTGCCCTCCAGCGACGCGAGCTCCCCGAGCCGCTGCGTGAGCTGCTGCTCGAGCTGGATGGTGTCGGCGAGGCTGCCTGACTTGGAGAGCAGCCGCCGCAGGCTCTCCACGCTGGTGCGCAGCGAGGCGATCCGGGCGTCGAGGTCGATCGACTGCTCGGTGACGTCGTCGGTCGCGATCTCGCGGTTGAGCTCGGTGCCGAGGGCCGCCAGGTCCGTGACGACCGACTGGAACTTCGCCGACGGGATGCGCAGGGTCACGAAGGCCTGCGAGTCGGGCGCGGTGTGGATGCGTTTCTCGCTGCCGACGAAGCCGCCCGCGGTCGTCGCGATCGTCGCGGCCTTGGCGGAGCTGACCTCGACATCGGTGACCCGCACGGTGAGCGAGCCGGTGTAGACGATGGACCGGTCGCCCAGTGCCGTCTTGACCTGCCCCTCCTGCGGCTTGGCGCCGTTTTCGCCACCGGCGTCGGTGTCGTAGGAGAAGCCCTTGGCGTCGCCGCCCGCGGCGGGCGCCGGTGCTTCGGCGGCGGTGTCACGGCCACCCGACATGGGCGCTTTGCCGTCGTTCGAGGAGCCGCAGCCCGCGAGGAGCGCGACCGCCAGCGCGGCGACGAAGAGTGGTGCCTTCTGCACGGGAACCCCCGGGAGAGTGGGTGATATTCAGTGGCCCTCAGACGGTCGACGAGCGGTTGCGGTTCCAGATCCACATCCGACCGCCGAACCGCACGATGAGGTGCCCCGCGACCAGCCGCAACGCGGGTCCACGTCGTGGAATCGGCGGGCCGAGCCCGTCGAAGCGGTGCGTGCACTCCCGCGCTGCGAGCTCCACCCGGGCGGCCGGGGGCAGCTCGGCGCCGAGTTCCCTCGCCAGTGACCATCCGTCACTCAGCGCACCGGCCGGTCGCCGGTCCCGGGCCCACTCGGCGAACCGGTCCGACCACCGCGTCCCCAGCGCCAGCCGCAGCTCCGGCCAGGCCGCCGCGACCTCACCGGCCCGCTTGCGCAGCAGCGCGGCCCGGGCCGCCGCGAGCCGCGCGGCGTCAAACCCCGCCGGATCGTCGGCCCCGGCCACGAGCGACGACACCAGGTCCGCCTGGCGCTGCGCATAATTCATGTGATCGCCGGGTACGCCGAAACGGCCGCCAGCGCGTCCAGCTCGCTCCGCAGTACCGCGGCGGCCGGGTAGTGCCCGTCCCGCTCCAGCAGCAGCGCCGGGGGCCGATGCCGGCGGCAGAGCTCCCCGAGCAGTTCGAGCACCTCGACCGGGACCGGATCGGTGTGCGTGTCGTGATAGAGCCCGTCGTGCTCCGCGCCGCCCGCCACGTGTACGTAGGCCACCCGCTCCAGCGGCAACCGGTCGAGCAGCTCCGCCGGGTCCTCACCCCGGTTGCGCGCGTTGGCGTAGACGTTGGCGATGTCGAGCAGCAGCAGCGCGCCGGTCTGGTCGAGGATCTCGGTGATGAAGTCGGCCTCGGTGAGCTCGTCGTCCGGCCAGTCGAAGAGCGTGGCGATCGGCTCCAGCGCCAGCGGGCAGTCGAGCTCGGCCTGCACGCAGCGCGTGTTGGCGACCATCGCCCGGACGGCGTCCCGGCTGCGGGGCAGCGGCAGCAGGTGACCCGCCTCCACCCCGCCGGCCCGGACGAAGGCGATGTGCTCGCTGGCGAGCTTCGCGTCGACGAGCCGGGCCGCGGCGGCGAAACGCGCCACCCGCCCCGGCTCGACCGGGTCCGCGCCGCCGAGGGAGAGCCGGACCCCGTGCGGCACGACGGCGATGCCGCGGTCACGCAGCCCGCCGAGGTCGACGGAGCCGATCGACTCCGCGATGACCTCGACGAAGCGGAGGCCGGGAAGCGACTCGACGAAACCGGAGATCTCCGGCCGCCATCCGATCCCGACCCCGGCCACGCCCGTGGTCGTGGGTGAGCTCACCCGCCGCACCCGCCGCCGCCACATCCCCCGCCACCGCAGCCGCTGCCGCCGGAGTCGCCGCCACCACCGGAATCGCCGCTGCCGGAGTCGCCGCCGACATAGGAGGAGCCGCCGTCGGAGCCGGTCTGGCGCGGGATCCCGGCGTGCCCGGCGAGCGACGGCGAGATGGACCACAACGCCGCCCCGCCGAAGAGGCCGACGGCGAGCGCCGAGTTGTCCGGCCCATAGGTGTCGTACGCCGGACGGTTGCGGTTGTGCAGGTGGAGGTTCTCCCGGCGTACCTGATAGAGGATCTTGCTGCCCGCCCGCGTGCGGGTCGGGCGGACCAGCAGGAACAGGAGCGTGACGACGGCCGCGACCACCATGGCCGCGACGAGGAAGCCGATGGGCCGCTCGTTGGCGACGCCGTCGATCGCCCGCCAGATGCCGAGCAGGATGAGCCCGACCAGCAGGTAGACGCCGGTCCGGACCGAGCGGCGCGCCTCGGCCGGGATGAGCAGTCCGTCGCGCTCCAGGCCCGCACCGATCTCGTCGAGCGCGGCGCGCACCCGAGGCGTGTTGAGCAGCGACCTGGCCCGGAGGCCGGCGCTGGTCTCCTGCATGATCGCGGCGTCCAGGTTCGTCGCGCCCATCGGGACGCCGCCGCTGCGCTGAGCCACCCCGCTCGCGTCGACCGTGATCGCGTTGTGGCCGTGCAGCCACGCCAGCGACGTCGCGATCGCGTTGTCGGCCCCGCCGTTGAGGAAGGCGATGTGCTGCGGCGTCAGTCGGGCCGGGTCGCCGTCGTCGCGACCGGCGAAGGCGAACCGCCGGTGCACGATCGTGCCCAGCACGACCAGCACCAGTACGCCGACATAGAAGGTGATGAAGAGGGGTCCGGAGATGCCCCACGTATCGCTCACAGTGACCGCTCCTTCGTCAGGGGACTCCATGGTGCACTGCGCCGTCTAGGGTGTGAAGCGTGAAGGTGACGAAGTTTGAGCATTCGTGCGTACGCGTCGAGCGGGACGGCGCCGTGCTCGTAATCGATCCCGGGCCCTGGGCCAGCCCCGCAGCGCTCGACGGCGTGGACGCCGTTCTCATCACCCACGAGCACTTCGACCATCTCGACGTGGAGAAACTCGCCGACACCCTGGCGCGGCGGCCGACCGTGACCGTGCACGCGCACGCCTCGGTGATGCTGAAGCTCGGCGTGCTCAAGGGTGTTCTCAACGAGGTCTCCTCCGGTCAGGAGTTCACCGCCGCGGGTTTCGGTGTCAAGGCTTATGGCGGGCTGCACGCGCTCGTGCACCCCGACGTGACGCCGGTGCCCAACCTCGGATTCCTCGTCGAGGGCTCGGTCTACCACCCCGGCGACTCGTTCGACGTGCCGGTCGGCGCCGAGGTCGAGACGCTCTTCGTGCCGGTGAGCGGGCCCTGGCTCAAGATCTCCGAGTCGGTGGACTTCGTCCGGGCGATCGGTCCGCGCCGGGCGATCGCCCTGCACGACGGGCTCCTCAACGACATGGGGCACATGGTCGGTGACGCCAACATGACGATGCTCTCCGGCTGCGACTATTCCCGACTGGAACCCGGCGCCACCCTCGCGGCATGACCCCCGAGCAGGCGGTCGCGGCGAGCCGGCGTTCGGTCCAGGCGCTCGGCGGCGCCGCACCGACGTGCCCCAAGACCCTTCAGCGTGCCCGTGAGCTGGGGCTGAGTGGCTGGGCCTTCACCATCGCCGGTCGCGGCGGGGTCCTGGGCGAGGTGCGGCCGGAACTCGTCGCCGCCTCCCTCGGACTGATCGCGCCGGATGCGGTGCAGGCCGGCTGGGAGTCGGCTCGCGCGATCATCCCGCCGGTGATGGTCGCCGCCGAGGTGATGACCCAGGTCCGGCGGTGGGGAGCGGAGAATCTCCAGACCACCCCACGGGTGGAACGCCTCGCTGAGCTCGCCAAACGGGTGGTCCGGGCGGCGGACCCGGCCGGCCTGCCGCTCTTCGCAGCCTGGCGGGCCGCCTCCCGGCCGCTCGCCGATCCCGCCGAGTCCGCCGCCGTCGGGCTGTTCCTGCTGCGTGAATACGGTGCCGGGGTCTTCCTGATGGCGGCACGGGTCGGTGGCCTCGCCCCGGTGGAGGCGCTGATCTCGGGACGGGCCGGCGAGGCGGCGGCGGTCGCCTACGGCTGGCAGCCGCCCTTCCCCTCGCCCGGCCCGCTCGCTCGGCGGCGGGCCTGGGTCGACGGTGCGACCGACCGGATCGTGGGGCGTTCCTATGGAGTCCTCACCCGCCCGGAGCGGCTGGAGTGGACGACGCTGGTCAACGCGGCGTCCGGCGCGGTGGGACCGGTCCGGTTCAGCTGGGCGGGGGACCCCACCGCCCCGACCTCGAGTTAGAACGCCCGTCAGGTGGCGCCGTGCCCTGGCCGGCCGCCACCTGACGCGCGCTCCGGCCCCGCGGCCCGGGCGGCGAGCGCGATCACACGCTCGCCGCCCGGAGCCTCGCCTCAGTGCAGCGGCAACCGGTGGACGCCGCCGCTGACGGTGCCGACATACAGGGCGCCGCCGGTGACCGCGAGCGACACGACGTCCAGGTTCTGCAGTCCGCTGGAGATGTTCTCCCAGCTCATGCCACCGTCGGTGCTGCGCAGCACGCCACGCCCGCCGGAGGCCACGCCGTAGTCCCAGCTGCCCGTCGTCCCGGCGTAGAGCGTGGTGCCGGAGCGCAGGAGGCTGGAGACGTGCACGTCGAGCGGGCCGGTGTCGGCGGCACGGAAGGTCCGGCCGCCGTCGGTGCTGACCCGTACGCCGTCGCCGCCGACGACCATGCGCCGCCCGCTCAGGTCGATCGCCCGGACCGGCCCGTCGAGGACCTTGGTCACGGTCGCGCCGCCGTCGTCGGAGCGGAAGAGGCCGAGTTCGTTGCCGAGCCACAGCCGCTTCGGGTCGGCCGGGTCGCCGGCCTGCGCGGTGAAGGTCATGTCGTGGTAGAGGTTCTTCCACGTCGTGCCGCCGTCGACGGTGCGGAAGAGGCCCGCACCCTCCAGGCTGCGGAAACCGACCGAGACGCGGTTGGGGTCCGCCGGATCGATCAGCAGCGAGTCGGGAATCTCGGTGCCGCGGCCCTTCTCCTCCCAGGTCAGGCCCGCATCGGTGCTCCGGTCGAGGTAGAACTCGCCGAAGGCGCTCTCGCGTACCCGCCAGACGATCTTCTGGTCTTTCGGTGAGACGGCCAGGAACGTGACGTCGACGCCGACGTAGCCCTCGGTCTCGATCGCACCCCACTCGCGGGAGGCGACCGGCAGCGCCGTGCGGTAGACGCCGAGTTCGGTGCCCGCGAGCAGCGCGCCACCGCTGACGGCGAGCGCGTGTGCCGTCGTCCCCTGTACGCCGATCCGCCGGTAACCCGTGCCGTCGGCCGAGCCCCGGTAGACCCCGGCGGTGTTCGTCATCGTGATGGTGCCGTCGGCCCACCGGTCGTAGTCGAGCTGTGCCGCGTCCCGCGACGGTGCGGGCACCTCGACCCAGGTCGCACCGTGATCGTGGCTGACGTGGCTCGTGCCGAGGTAGGTCTCCAGCACGACATCCCCGCCCGACGAGCGCAGCTCGGTGCCGCCGGACGGCATGGCGAGCAGCGTCGACCAGGTGGTTCCGCCGTCGCGGGAGCCGACGACACCGACGTTCCAGACCTCGGCGGCGATCACCGAGCCGTCGGCGACGATCGAGCTGACGAATCGCGTACCCGAGTCGTAGATCTTGCGGGTGGGCTGCGGTGCGCCCGCGACGATGCCGGGCACGACGTAGATGCCGCGCGGCGTGCCGAGGTAGAGGTTCCCGCCCGCGACCGCGGTGTCGGTGATGCTGTCGGTGACCCCGGTGGCGAACGCCGTCCAGCTGTCACCGGCGTCGCGGCTGACCTGCAGCCCCGCGTCGGTGACCGCGATGAGCGCCGCGCCCGCCGGATCGGCGAGGAAGGCGGAGATGAAGGAGTTGGGCAGGTTCAGGGTGCGCCAGGTGGTGCCCCGGTCGTCGGTACGCAGGACCGTCGAACCGTTCATGGTGCCGTTGACGGCGTAGAAGAACCGCTCGGCGTGCCGCGGATCGGCGACGATCATCCCTTCGCCGCCGCTGACCGCGATCGGCAGCCGGTTGAGCTGCTTCCACGTCGCGCCGTCGTCGGTGGTGAGCCACGGGCCGGCCTTGTACTCCTCCGCGAGCATCGCCTGGTGCGGCGCGGCGGGGGAGAGGGTGAGCGAACCGCCCGCGCTGTCGGGGCCGATCGGCTCCCAGCGGGTGCGCCGGATGCTTTCCGGGGTGACCTCGAAGCCGCTCGCCCCGACCAGCATCTGGCCGGTGGCGGCACGGCCGCGGACGGAGACCGCGTAGGCACCGGCCCGGTCGACGTCGATCTCGGCGCGGTACCAGTTGCCGTATTCGAGCTTCGCCGGAACGGTGAAGGACCGGCCGTGCTGCGGGTCGACCGTCACGGTCGGCACGCCCGCGAGCCCGGTCGGCGCACCGATGTAGACGGTCGAGTGGCCGTCGCTCGGGTCGGGCGACGCCCGCACGATCAGCGGCCGCACGACCAGCAGGTAGGGCAGGTGGATCCGCTGCGTACCGGCGGTCGCGTTGATGGCACCGGCGATCTCGGTGTCGGCCTCGGGCCGGTCCACCCGCAGCGTGACGGTGACGGTGGCGCTGCCGCCGGCGGGCACGGCGACCCGGTCCGGTCGCACGGTGACCCCGCGCCGGTCGGCGTCGAGCCGCACGGAGATCGCCCGGGTGCCGCTGTTGTGCAGCGCGACCCGGGTGGTCCCGCCGACGGTGCCGCCGGAGAGGTCGGCGAGGCCGAGGGAGATGCTCGGCGGCTGCGCCGTCAGGGTCGCCTTCGCCGCGGCGGCGATGTCGAGCCGCCCCGCGCCCTGCGCCGTCGGCCCGGTGCCCCGGAGCGACTTCGAGGTCCCCATCAGCACCGACTTGACATCGGCGGGTGCCTGGCCGGGGTGGAGCTGGCGCAGCAGCGCCGCCGCACCCGCGACGTGCGGACCGGCCATGGAGGTGCCGGACATCCGGTACTGGCCCGGCTCGAACAGCGCCTTCGGCACCGTCGAACGGATCTCGACACCGGGCGCGACGAGGTCGGGCTTGAGGCCGAAGGTGCCCGACGGTCCGCGCGAGGAGAACGACGCGATCTCGTCCGTCGAGTCCGTGCTGGTGATCGTGATGTCGACCCGACCGGCGGCCATCCGGGTGCCGAGCTCGGCGAATTGCGCGCCGTCCATGCCCAGGATCACCAGGCTGTCCATCCGGAAGAGGTCGCCCGACTCGTGCAGGCGTACCTTGCCGGGCTCGACCGGAGCTACGCCGGGCTCCACCGAGGCGAGCACCGGCCCGCCGCCGGACTGCCCGCCGAGCAGGGCGACGGCTCCGCGCCGCTCGGCCTCCCGGGCCAGCTCCAGGTCCGAGATATAAAGATCGCCGGTGGTACGCGCGACGAACCCCTCGAATTTCAGGATCTTGCCGCGTACGTCCCCGACCCGGTCCCAGTCCTCGGGTGCCCCGTAACCGAGGTCGACCACCTCAGCGGTGACCGGCTTGACCTGCGGGTTCGCCGACAGGGCGCCGCGGAAGGTCTGGATCAGCTCCGGCTTGCGCCCGGCGAGGTAGGCCTTGGCGACCCGGAAGTTGCTCGTCGAGGCACCGACCGCGATGACCCCGTCGGCGGCGGCGGGCGAACCCACGGTGTCCCGACCGGGCCCGGAGTTGCCCGCCGAGGCGACGACGACGACCCCGGCCCGGGTGGCTGCGGTGGCGGCCTGCCCGAGCGGATCGGTTCCGTCGCCGGGCCCGCCGAGGCTCATGTTGATCACGTCGGCGCGGTGCGGGTTCGCCGGGTCGATCGCGGCCTCGATCGCGGCCACGATGTCGGAGGTGGACCCCTCGCCCCACTCGTTCATCGCCTTGTAGGCCAGGATGCTCGCGTCCGGCGCCACGCCGGTGATCCCGCCCGGCGCCGCCGCCCGACCGGCGATGATGCCCGCGACGTGGGTGCCGTGGCCGTTGTCGTCCATCGGGTCGGCGTCGTTGTTGACGAAGTCCCAGCCGCCGACGACCTTGTGCCCCTCGCCGAAGCCGCCGCCGAGGTCCGGGTGCGTGTAGTCGACGCCGCTGTCGATGATCGCGACGGTGACCCCCGCCCCGCGTACGTCGGCCCCGGCGGCGTCCTTGCTCTTCCACACGTCGGTCGCGCCGATGAGCGGCACGCTGACGTCGGTGTATGCCCGGACCGGCGCGTCGGGGTAGACGGCGACGACGCCCGGCAGCGCCGACAGCTTGCCGACCTCGTCGGCGGGCACGGTCACGGCGACCGCGTTGACCAGCAGGTTCAGCTTGCGGTTGCCGCGGGTGTGCACGCCGGACTGCTTGGCCCGGGCGAGGAAGTCGTCCTGCCGGGCCGCCGTGCCGCGCCGGGCCGCAGCGACACCGCTGCCACTGTCACGCAGCAGGCCGCCGGGGGCGGCGGTGACGGCGGCGTCACCGGCGAGCATCACGATCATGCGGCGTTCGGCCTGGGGGGTGGTGGAGGCGAGCGCGGAGCCGGACGCCGAGAGCACGCTCGCGGTGAGCGCGACGGCCAGCCCGGCGGCCAGAGATCTTGGAGGGGTCTTTCGCATAGGTACCGTTCCTAGTGGTGTGTGCCACTCAGGGACAATGACCAGGGCTGGCCCATTGCTGCCGGTGGCACAGGTAGGCCAAGATCTCCCGATGACATCAGAGCTGACGGCGGCGGGTGTCGACCCCTTCGACGAGACCGTCTACCGAGCAGTACTGTCCCGGCGACAGGCCGCCCCGGCCGAACTCGCCGCCGACCTCGGGCACACCCCGGACCGGGTCGTCCGCGCGCTCGACCGCTTGGAGAACCACGGATTGGTGGGGCGCCTCGCCGGTTCCCGGCGCCGTTACGCCGCGATCGAGCCGCAGGCGGCGCTCGGCGCGCTCATCCGCAACCGGGCTGCGGAGCTCGACCGGGTCCGCGGCGCAGCCGACGAGCTCTCCCGGCTCTTCGCCTCGGCGCAGGCGGGTGTCTCCGACGAGGTCGAGATCGCGATCGGCAGCGAGGCGCTGGGCCGCTGGTTCGTCCGGCTCCAGCAGGAGGCCCGCGACGAGGTGATCACGCTGGATCGGCCGCCCTACGCGTTGACGACGTCGAATCCCGTCGAGGCGACCGCGCTGACCCGGGGTGTGAAGTACCGGGCCGTCTACGCCCCGGAGGCGCTGGAGTGGCCCGGCGTCCTCGGCGACATCCGCGAGCTGGTCAAGCACGGCGAGCAGGCCCGGGTGCTGCCCGGCCTGCGGATCAAGCTGGCGATCTCGGACCGGCGGCTCGCCCTGATGCCGCTCTCGCTGGACCTCACCGATGTCCGGGCCGCCGTCATCCGGCCGTCCGCCCTGCTCGACGGGCTGATCGACTTCTGGGAGATGTGCTGGCAGCAGGCGATCCCGCTGGAGGCCCCGGCCGACGACCCGCTCGCCGACGACGACCGCGACCTGCTCACGCTGCTCGTCAGCGGGCTGAAGGACGAGGCGATCGCCCGCCAGCTCGGCTGGTCGGTACGCACGATGCGCCGCCGGATCAGCAGGCTGCACGAGCTGCTCGGGGCCGACAACCGCTTCCAGGCCGGGGTCATCGCCACCCGCCGCGGTCTGATCTAGCTTTTGTTGCTGGGCGCGATGCTCGGCTCGGTGAAGTCGGGGAGCACCGGCGACCTGGTCGGCGAAGGACCGGCCGTGGTCGGGCTCGCGGCCGGGCTCGGCTTGGGGCTCGCCGTCGCGAAGGCGCTCTCGGGCACCTCGCGGGTGTAGCGCGCGAGTGCCAGCTCGATGACGAGATCGTCGACGGTGCCGGAGAAGCTCGCGACGACGCCCTCGGTCGTCACGCAGGCCTCGAAGGAGTCGGTGACCGGGCTGGTCAGGTTGGTCACCTCGACGCAGGTCGCGGACCGGCCGGCGATCGTGCTCTCGTACTGCTTGTAGTTGGCGCTCAGGTCCAGCGCCGCCGTGGTGAGCAGCGAGCTGACGAGCTTCGCCGAGACGAGCCCGTGCTTGGGCAGGTCGCTGAGGCCGGTCGGCTCGGCGTTGCTTCCGGACAGGGCGACGGTCGAGCAGCTCGTGGGCCGTCCGCCGCAGGTCGTCGTGCCGTTGGGCGTGATGATCAGGGCACCGCCGGGATACCGGTACGCCGTCCGCCGCGGGGTCGAGCTCTGCGAGACGCTCACGACCGCGCCACCGGCGACCTGGTATTCGGCGAGGTAGTCGAGCGTGGTCGAGTGGTCGACGCGCAGGGCGAGGTCGCTGACGAGATCGGCTCGGTCGAGGGCGGGCGGGCCGCCACCCTGGCAGCCGGTCAGCACCACGACCGAGGCGGCCACCAGCAGCCCGCCTAACGTTTTGACCAGACCCATGGGGGTCAGCCTCGCCTACCAGGTCAACTCGGCGCAACGTCGATGTCCGATTCGCCCGGCTACGTCATTGATTCCTGGACCGGCGGGGGATCCGCGCAGGTGCTTCTATAGGGTGTGACTGTGTTGGCCGCAGTGTCGCGGCCTGCGGTGACTCATCAACAAGGAGTAACACTGTGGCCACCATCGAGGGATTCGTAGCCCGGGAAGTCCTGGACTCGCGAGGCAACCCCACCGTCGAGGTCGAGATCGGTCTCGACGACGGCACCATCGCCAGCGCCATCGTCCCGTCCGGCGCCTCCACCGGCGCGTTCGAGGCGGTCGAGCTGCGCGACGGTGACAAGAAGCGTTACAACGGCAAGGGCGTCGAGAAGGCGGTCGCGAACATCGTCGACAAGATCGTCGACGAGCTGATCGGCTACGAGGCGAGCGAGCAGCGCCTCATCGACCAGAAGATGATCGACCTCGACGGCACCCCGGACAAGTCCGCGCTCGGTGCCAACGCCATCCTCGGCGTCTCGCTCGCGGTCGCCAAGGCCGCCGCGAAGAGCTCGGGACTGTCGCTCTTCCGCTACATCGGCGGCCCCAACGCGCACCTGCTGCCGGTGCCGATGCTCAACATCATGAACGGTGGAGCGCACGCCGACTCCAACGTCGACATCCAGGAGTTCATGATCGCGCCGATCGGCGCGCCGAGCTTCCGGGAGGCGATCCGTTCCGGCGCCGAGGTCTACCACGCGCTCAAGACGGTGCTGAAGAAGAAGGGCTACGCGACCGGCCTCGGCGACGAGGGCGGCTACGCGCCCAACCTGCCCGCCAACGTCACCGCGCTGGAGCTCATCGCGGAGGCGGTCGAGGCCGCCGGTTACCGGCTCGGCACCGACATCGCGATCGCGCTCGACGTGGCGGCGACGGAGTTCTACTCCGACGGTGCCTACCAGTTCGAGGGCAACCCGAAGTCGTCCGACGAGATGCTGGCCTATTACACCAAGCTCGCCACCGACTACCCGATCGTCTCGATCGAGGACCCGCTGGCCGAGGACGACTGGGCCGGCTGGGGCGCGCTGACCGCCGCTCTCGGCGGCAAGGTGCAGATCGTCGGCGACGACCTCTTCGTCACCAACCCGACCCGCATCGCCCGGGGCATCGCCGAGAAGTCGGCGAACTCCGTGCTGGTCAAGGTCAACCAGATCGGCTCGCTCACCGAGACGCTCGACGCGGTCGAGCTGGCCCACCGGGCCGGTTTCACCACGATGATGAGCCACCGCTCGGGAGAGACCGAGGACACGACGATCGCCGACCTCGCCGTCGCGCTCGGCTGTGGCCAGATCAAGTCGGGCGCCCCCGCCCGCACCGACCGGGTCGCCAAGTACAACCAGCTGCTGCGGATCGAGGAGGAGTTGGACGACGCGGCGCGTTACGCCGGTGCGTCTGCTTTCCCTCGCTACAAGGCTTCTTAATCACTAGGCTGATCACATGACGCAGCGCCGGACGCCGAGCGGGCAAGGCCCCGCACGGCGTTCCGGCGCGCGCACGAGTGTGCGCAGCCGGGCGCTGCCGGGCACGCGGGTCGCCGACCCGTCCCGCTCCGCCAATCGCCCCGCCGCCGCCCGTCGCGCCGCCGCCGCCGGTGCCGCCGCGAGGACCTCGGCCCCGGCTGAGCGTCGCCTCACCGGCCGCGCCACGGTCCTGGTCGTCGTCCTGGTCGCCCTCGCTCTGGGGTACGCATACCCGGTGCGCGTCTATCTCACCCAGCAGTCCGAGATCGAGTCGATGCAGGCCGCCCAGGAGGCGCAGCGCGCTCACATCCGGGATCTGGAGGCGACGGCCGCCAAGTGGCAGGACGACGAGTATGTCCGCATCCAGGCCCGCAGCCGCCTCTTCTACGTGCGGCCGGGGGAGATCCCCCTCGTGACACTCTGGGACCAGCCCGGCGCCGATCGCGATGCGGGCATCGTGCCCGGGCCGAAGGCACCCGAACCGTGGTATTCGACGCTCTGGGCCAGCGTCGGCGCCGCCAACGAATGACTCTTGTGAGGGATATCTGTGCAGCGTGACGCCGTACCCCCGCCTGCTCGTGACGTGGCGACCGAGCGGGACCTGGCGGCGGTGGCCGAGCAGCTCGGACGTGCCCCTCGCGGGACGCGGGCCGTGGCCCACCGCTGCCCCTGCGGCAACCCCGACGTGGTCGAGACGACGCCGCGCCTCGCCGACGGCACCCCCTTCCCGACGCTCTATTACCTGACCTGCCCCCGGGCGACCGCCATCTGCAGCCGGTTGGAGTCCGGCGGCCTGATGAAGGAGCAGTTCGCCCGGCTGCACGACGATCCCGAGCTGCGGGAGGCCTACCAGGCCGCCCACGAGGACTATCTCGCCAAGCGGGAAGCGGTCGGGCACGTGCCGGAGATCGGCGGCATCTCGGCGGGCGGCATGCCCGACCGGGTCAAGTGCCTGCACGTGCACCTCGGCCACGCGCTCGCCGCCGGTCCCGGGGTCAACCCGTTCGGCGACGAGGTGATCGCGCTCGCCGACGAGTGGTGGCTCGCCGGACCCTGTGTCGCTGTGCCCGCAGACTCCCTCGATGAGTGAGGTCGAGGTCCGGCGCGGACGGACATCGGACGTGCGGGGCATCCGGCGGCTCATCGACATCTACTCGCCGCAGCGGCGGCTGCTGAGCAAGGCCACCGTCACCCTCTACGAGGACATCCAGGAGTTCTGGGTGGCCAGTGTGGACGGCGAGGTGGTCGGCTGCGGCGCGCTGCACGTGATGTGGGAGGACCTCGCCGAGATCCGCACCGTCGCCGTCGACCCGGACGTCCGCGGGCAGAAGATCGGTCACCGGGTCGTCTCGGCGCTCCTCGATCACGCCCGGGACCTCGGCATCCGCCGGGTCTTCGCGCTCACCTTCGAGACGTCGTTCTTCGCCTCCTTCGGCTTCGTCCCCATCGACGGCGCGCCGGTGCCGTCCGCCGTCTATGAGCAGCTCCTGCGCTCCTATGACGAGGGTGTCGCGGAGTTCCTCGCGCTCGAACGGGTCAAGCCCAACACCCTCGGCAACACGCGCATGCTGCTGCACCTCGCCACTCGGGAGACCTGATGAACGTCGCCGCGATCGACTGTGGCACCAACTCCGTCCGCGTGCTCATTCTCGGGCCCGACGGACGTGAGCTGACCCGCCGCATGCAGATCGTGCGGCTCGGCGAGGGCGTCGACGCCACCGGGCGGCTCGCACCGGCGGCGCTGGCTCGTACCCAGACCGCGCTCGCGGAGTTCGCCGCCGAGATCAAGGCGGTCGGAGTGGCCCGGACCAGGGTCGTCGCGACCAGCGCCACCCGGGACGCGAGCAACGCCGACGAGTTCCACGCGATGGTGCTCGCCACGCTCGGTGTCGCGCCCGAGGTCGTCAGCGGTGACGAGGAGGCCCGGCTCGCCTTCACCGGGGCGCTCGCCGGGCTCGACGTGTCGGAGCCGCCTTACCTGCTGGTCGACATCGGCGGCGGGTCGACCGAGTTCGTCCACGGTTCGACCTCCGTCGAGCACGCGATCAGCACCGACATCGGTTCGGTCCGGATGACCGAGCGGCACCTGCACAGCGACCCGCCCGAGCTCGACGAGATCGAGGCCGCGGCCGCCGACATCGGCGCCGTCGTCGCGGGGGCGCTGGCGGTGGTGCCGCCCGGGCGTACGCTCGTCGGCGTCGCCGGCACCATCACCACGGTGGCGGCGATCGCGCTGGGGCTGACCGCCTATGACCGCAGCCGGATCCACCAGGCGCGGATCACGGCCGAGGAGGTCCGGCACGTGACCGCCGGGCTCGCCGAGATGACGCGGGAGCAGCGGTTGGGCATCACGTCGATGCACCCGGGCCGGGCGGATGTGATCGTCGGCGGCGCGCTGATCCTGCGCACGATCATGGAGCAGACCGGTGCCGAGTCGATCCTCGTCTCCGAGCACGACATCCTCGACGGCATCGCCGCCTCGCTGTCCACATAGCGCGGCTGTCCACAGGTCCGGTCCGACGGCGCTGGCGGCGTCCGTGCCGGTCGGCGACGCTCACCGATGTGCGAGATCTCCTTCAGGCACACGGCGGTGTGATCCACCGACAGGACCTGCTGCGCCACGTCGGCTCGGCGACCGTTCAGCGAGCCGTCGCCCGGGGTGACCTGTTGAGGGTGCATCCGGGCGTCCTCGCGCTGCCCGAGGCGGCCGACGACCGGTGGGCGCGGATGCAGGCGGCACTCCTCTATGCCGGGCCGGGTGCTGTGCTCAGCCATCTCAGCGCCCTGGCGGTCTGGGGACTCGCCGATCTGGTTCCGCCGTCGGAGCCGGTGCACCTGCTGGTCCCGGTGGACCGGCGGCTGCGTGACACCAGCCTGCGGGTGCATCGACGGTCGGCGGAGGTGGCGACGGTGGTCCGACGGGGGATGCCGATCTCGCGGATCGAGCATGCCCTCGCCGACTCGTGGGGCCTGCTCGACGCGAGCACCCTCGCCGGCCATCGACTGGCGAGAGCCCTCGTGATCGAGGCGGTCGGGCGACGGATGATCACAGCTGACCGGGTGCTCGCGGCCGCCGGCGTTCTGATGCAGACCCGAGGACGGCACGGGCTTGTGCGGTTGGCGAGCCTGCTGAAAGCCGGTTGTCGCAGCGAGCTTGAGCTGTGGGGGTTCGAGCGGGTGTTCACCGGTCCGGGAATGCCGGAGCTGCGGCGCCAGGTCCAGGTCGGGATCGGTGGCCGGTCCGTCTGTCTCGACCTGTTCGAGCCGGTGAGCCGGACCGACGTCGAGCTGGACGGAGCGGAGTGGCATTCGGCGCCGGCGGCTCGGGAGCGGGATCTGCGCCGGGATGCCGCGTTGGCCGGGTTGGGGATCCAGGTGGTGCGCTTCTCGGGTTCCCGGCTGTTTCGTGAACCACTTGTCGTGCGGGGAGAGTTCCTGCGGGTCGTATCTGCCGGATCATCACAGCAGCGTTCTGGACAGTAGTGTGCATCGCACAGTACTGTCCTTTGCGTGGACACTACACAGTTGTTGAAGGGTGTGCTTGACCTGGCGGTTCTGACCGTCCTCAAGGATGACGACGGCTACGGCTACGACATCCTGCGCCGCCTGCGGGAATCAGGCCTCGCCGAGATCGGTGACGCCTCGGTCTACGGCACCCTGCGCCGGCTCTTCGGAGCGGGTCTGCTGACGACCTATGTGGTCCCCTCCGAGGAGGGCCCCCACCGCAAGTACTACGCGCTCAACGCCGCCGGGCGAACGCAGCTCACGCTCTCCGGCAAGACGTGGCGTGCCTTCTCTTCCACCATGGACGCACTGCTGACCGAACGGGGTGTGGCGTGAGCACCGAGACGATCACGGAGATCGAGAGCTATGCCGCCGCGGTGCGGACCGCGCTCGCCGATCTCCCCGAGCAGACCCGCAACGAGTTGCTGGAGGACCTCACCGATCACCTGACCGAGGTGGCGGCCGAGCAGGACGGCGGCACCCTGCTGGAGCGGCTCGGCCCGCCCGCACATTACGCCGCAGAGCTCCGCGCCACCCTCCCGGCCGGTGGGGTCAGCCCCTCCCAGCAGCGATGGAGCCTCGCCCTCACCCGGGGCAGGGTGCGGGCGCAGCACCTGGACGCCAGGCTCGGCAGAGTTCTGGGCTACCCCCGCTTCAGCGACTACGCCAGGCTGCTGCGCCCGGCGTGGTGGATCATCCGGGGTTGGGCGGCTGCGATGATCTTCTGCCGGATCGCGAGCGTCGACGCCCGCGACGGACTGCTGCCGGTCCTGGAGGGCAACGAGTTCGTCGGGCTGCTGGTGCTGATCGGTGCCGTCGTGGGCTCGATCTGGCTGGGCCGCCGGGCGGGCGGCTTCGGGACGTGGCCGAAGCGGCTGGTGGCGGTGGGCAGTGCCGTGGTGGCGCTCGGCGCGGTGATCGGCTTCTTCGAGCTCGACAGCGATCTCCGTCACGGTCCGAGTGTCGTCTATCAGACGAGCGGCAGCCCGCTGGAGAGCGTCGAGGACCTTTACGTCTACGACGCCGGCGGAAAGCTGCTGACCGGCGTACGGGTCTTCGATCAGTGGGGCAACCAGATCACGGTCGGCTTCGACCGCTGCGGTCGGCCGGCGACATATCTCGGCGATTCCCGATCCGACGTGCAGGTCACGGTGTACGAGGAGCCGGGGAGCCGGACCTACCCGTTCTGCCCGGAGATGGCGCCGCTGGTGCAGCCGATGCCGAGCGCGCCGGTGCAGGTCGACCCCACGCCGTACCCGTCGAAGGAGTCGAGGCCGAAGCCGACCGCGGACCCCGCGCCCGCGCCGAGCCCGACTGTGAGATAGCTGGGGGTGCGCCGGGGTGGTCGGATCGGTAGGGTGTCGAGGCTCAGCATCCCCTCGAAAAAGGAACCCCCATGACCGAGCAGGCCACCCCGGAGACTCCGGGTACTCCGGAGAACCCGTACACCCCGGCCGTGCAGCCGGCTGAGGCACCGAAGAAGTCCGGCATCGTCGGCAAGATCGTGGGCGTCGTCGTCCTCATCGTCGTCCTGGCCGTGGCGGGCATCGCCTACTTCGCTCTCTCGGACTCCCCGGGCCTGAAGGCGGAGGTCGGTAAGTGCCTGGCCGACGTCCCCACCGCCACCGGCACGACCGAGGCGGAGGCGAACAACGCCAGCGTCGTCGAGTGCACCGAGGCCGACGCGAAGTACAAGATCATCGGCAAGATCGACAACAAGAAGAAGTCCGAGGCCGACGCCGCGTGCCAGGCTGCCGCTCCGGACTACCTCTACGTCTACACCGAGGGCAAGACCGACGCCAGCGTGCTGGTGCTCTGCCTGACCGACAAGTAAGCATTTTCCCAGGTCCCGGGCCGGTGTGTTGCATCGGTTCGGGACCTTCTGCATGCCCGGGATGTGGCGACTGTCTCCACTGAGGCCAGGATCACCCCATCTGGACCGGGACTTTTACACGCGCTACCTTCCGGAACTCGCTACCTTCATGATTGGCTACCCGGAACGCCACTCGTCTACTGCGACCAGCCAATGGCGACTGACCGACAGGAGGACCCCACATGGGCGAACTGGTGAGCTTCCCGAGCAACGGCGGCACAGCCGAGGGATATCTCGCGCTACCGGCGTCGGGCAACGGCCCGGCCGTCGTCGTCATTCAGGAGTGGTGGGGCCTGGTCCCGCACATCACTGCCCTAGCTGACCGGTTTGCTGAGGCCGGATTCGTCGCCCTCGCACCCGACCTCTACCACGGCACCTCCACGACCGAGCCCGACGAGGCCGGCAAGCTGATGATGGGCCTGGCGATCCCGCAGGCGGCCAAGGACATCGCGGGTGCCGCCGCCTACCTGGCGGGGCTGCCGGAGACGACCGGCGGCGTCGGCACCGTCGGCTTCTGCATGGGCGGCTCGCTGGCGCTGTGGTCGGGCACGCTGTCGCCGGAGATCAAGGCGACCGTGGGCTTCTACCCGGCGGTCCCGTGGGAGCGGATGTCGCCCGAGTGGTCCAACTACACGGGCAAGGCCGCTCTGATCCACTGCTCCGAGGAGGACGGCACCTCCGCCGCCCCCGGCATCACGCTCGCCGCCGAGGCGATCGGTGAGGCCGGTGCATCGGTCACGGTCTACGACTACCCGGGGACGCACCACGCTTTCGTCAACGACGATCGGCCCGAGGTCTTCGACCGCGATGCCGCAGCGGTCTCCTGGGCCCGCACCATCGATTTCCTCCGCACCCGCCTGTGACAGCATGCCCCTGTGACGCATGAGCTTCGTGCCCTCGACCAGGCGGTGATCGGATGCCGATCCTGTCCTCGCCTGGTCGAGTGGCGCGAGCGCGTCGCGGTGGAGAAGCGCGCCTCGTTCCGCGACGAGACCTACTGGGGCCGCCCCGTGCCGGGTTTCGGTGTCGCGGACGCCCGCATCCTGATCCTGGGGCTCGCACCCGCCGCGCACGGCGGCAACCGCACCGGCCGGATCTTCACCGGCGACCGCAGCGGTGACGTGCTCTTCGCCTCGATGCATCGGGTCGGCCTCGCCAACCAGTCGACGAGTGTCTCGATCGACGACGGGCTGGCGCTCGTGGACACCCGGATCGCCGCCGCGGTCCGCTGCGCGCCGCCGGACAACAAGCCCACCCCGGCCGAGCGGGACACCTGCGCCCACTGGCTGCACAGCGAGGTCGAGTTGATCAAACCCACGCTGCGCGTCGTGGTCGCGCTCGGCGCCTTCGCCTGGGCCGCGTGGTGGCCCGCCCTCTCCCGGGTGTACGCCGTGACGCCGCCATCCCCCCGACCGCGCTTCGGACATGGCAGTCTGTGGGCGGCTGATGGCGTACCGTCGCTGCTTGGTTCTTATCACGTCTCGCAGCAGAACACCTTTACCGGACGGCTCACACCAGCCATGCTGGACAGCGTGTTGTCCCAGGCCCGGAGCCTTGCAGGGCTCGATTAGACAGATCGGGGAGCGCCATGGGGGTGTTGCGCCGCTGGCTGCCGCTGGCCGCGGTCGCGGTGCTGCTGGGTGTCGTGGGTCTCGGTGCGGTGCTCGGCTCGCTGCCGGTGCGCCCCGCGGACCTCGGCAGCGGAGCGCCGCCCTCGGCGCGGCCGACCCTGTCGCAGCCGCCGATCGCGTCGGAAGGCGGCCCGGGCGATCCCGGCTCGGATGTCGAGATGCCGGGCTGGATCGGCACCGCAGCGGGCGCGCTCTGCCTCACCCTCGTCGTGATCGTCGTCGGCCTGCTCATCTTCCAGCTGCTGCGCCAGGGCGCTCCGCGCAAGCGCTGGGCACGCCTGCTGATGCGCACCCCGAGCCGCGCTCCGAAGCCGCTGTCCGCCGACTCGGTCGTCGCCGCGCTGGACGAGGGCATCCAGGCGCTCGACGACGACGACGCCGATCCGCGCCGGGCGGTGATCGCCTGCTGGGTGCGGCTGGAGTCGGCCGCCGCCGCGGCGGGCACGGCGCGGCAGCCCGGCGACACCTCGACCGACCTCGTCGTGCGGCTGCTGGAGGGGCAGCGCGTCAGCGCCCCGGTGCTCACCGGCTTCGCGGCGGTCTACCGCGAGGCCCGCTACGGACACCACGTCGTCGACGAGACGATGCGGGCGCAGGCGCGGGCGGCGCTGCGCCAACTCCGAGCCGACCTGACCGCGGAGGTGCCGGCGTGAGCCAGGACGCCAACTCCAGCATCGACGACCTCTTCAGCGGCGGTGGCGGCGCCGACGATCCGGCCGCGCGGCCCGCGTCGAAGACCAGGGTCGTCGCGATCCGCACGCTGCTGCTCGCCGCCTGCCTCGCCGGGTTCGCCTGGGCGGGCCTGACGATGAGCGGCTACGCCGTGCCGGTCCCGTTCCTCTTCCTCGTCGCGCTGGTCCTCGTTCTTCTCGGCACCTATGCCTCGGGTGTGCGTCCGCCGCCGCCACCGCGGGCCGCCGGTCGGCACGGGCCCCTGGACGACGTGGTGACCGACGGTGTGGTGCACGTGATGAAGCGCTGGCAGACCCGCCTCGACTGGTGCCAAACGGACGCCGGGGCGTTCAGTCGTAAAATTCAGCCGCAACTCGCGGAGATCATCGACGAGCGCCTGCGCCAGCGACACGGCATCATTCGTTCGACGGAACCACACCGGGCGGCCCGGGTCGTCGGCGAGCCGCTCTGGACATTCCTGACCACGCCGGTGAAACGGCCGCCCAGCCCGCGCGAGCTGGCCAACCTGATCGACCAGATGGAGAAGATCTAGAAATGACGCAGGTGGAGATCATGTCGCCCGCCGATGTCGGTCGGGTCGCCAAGCGCGTCCTCGACCAGGTCGGCACCGTGGTGGTGGGCAAGCGCGCCTCGTTGGAGCTGGTCTTCGCGGGCATCCTCGCCGGCGGCCACGTGCTGCTGGAGGATCTGCCGGGACTCGGCAAGACGCTGACCGCGCGGATGTTCGCCCAGGCGCTCGGGCTCGACTTCCGCCGCCTGCAGTTCACGCCGGACCTGCTCCCCGCCGACGTGACCGGGTCGTTCCTCTACGACCAGCGCAGCCACGACTTCACCTTCCGGGCCGGACCGATCTTCACGAACCTGCTGCTCGCCGACGAGATCAACCGGACGCCGCCGAAGACGCAGGCCGCGCTCCTGGAGGCGATGCAGGAGAAGCAGGTCTCGGTCGAGGGCGTGACCTACCGGCTGGAGGCGCCCTTCCACGTGCTCGCCACCGCCAACCCGATCGAATACGAGGGCACCTATCCGCTGCCCGAGGCGCAGCTCGACCGGTTCCTGTTGCGCGTCTCCTTCGGCTACCCGACCGCCGAGGAGGAGTGGGACGTGCTGCGCCGCCGGATGGCCCGCCAGCGCGAGGAGGTCGTCCTCGATCCGGTCGTCGACGCCCGCACGCTGCTCGCGATGCAGGGTGCGCTGGAGCAGATCGAGGTCGAGGACTCCATCGGCCGCTACATCGTCTCGCTCGCCTCGAACACGCGTCACCACCCGTCCGTGCTGGTCGGGGCCTCGCCGCGAGGCTCGCTGGCGCTGCTGCTGCTGGCCCGCGCGCGAGCCGCCCTGGACGGGCGCGACTTCGTCATCCCCGAGGACGTCAAGGGCGTCGCGATCCCCGCGCTCGCGCACCGGCTCACGCTGCGGCCCGAGATGTGGCTCAAGCGGGTCGACCCCGCCGCCGTCGTGGCCGAGGTGCTGGAGTCCACTCCCGCACCGGCCAGCGGAGCCATCCCGGGGTACGCCTCCATCGCGCCCGGTCAGCGTCCCAGCCCCGCACCGCGTTAGCCGCCACCGGCATGTCGCCACAACTGCGTCCCTCGGCGCCGCCTCCGCCGCCACAGCGGGTGGAGCGGGTCACCGGCTCCGACTGGGTGCCCACCCGGGCCCTCGGCCGCTCGCTGCTGCTCGCCGGTTCGTTGCTGGTCGGCGCCGTGATGCTGGGCCGGATCGACCTCGTCGTGGTGGCGACACCGTTCGTGCTGGCACTCGCCTTCGGGCTGAGCCGCCGACCGGCGACCATGCCCGAGCTGCGGCTGGCGACGGTGGAGGAGTACACGGTCGAGGGCGCCGAGCTCTCGGCGGTGCTCTCCCTGGGCAACGCCGACGCGATCGGCTATGACCTGGTCGTGGCCCGGACCCAGCACTCGTGGTGGCTCAACCTGCACGCCGAGACGGCCGACAAGGCGCCCGATCGGCCGGTCACCGCGGCGCTGAGCCCCGGTGAGGTGGCCGACGTGGTCCTCACCGGCCAGGCCCGGCGCTGGGGGCGGCACTCGATCGGACCGGCCGCCGCGACCGCTGTCGCCGGGCACGGGCTGCTGCTGAGCCGCGCCGTGGTCACCGGCTCGCTCGGCATGAAGGTCTTCCCCGTCACCGAGCCCTTCTCCGCGGACGAGGCGATGCCCCGCGCGGCCGGTCTCGTCGGCCAGCACCGGTCCCGCCGCCACGGCGAGGGCGGTGAGCTGGCCGGTGTGCGGCAGTTCGCGCCGGGGGACCGGCTGCGCCGCATCGACTGGCGGACGACGCTGCGCTCCCGTCAGCTCCACGTGGCGCAGACCCTCTCCGACCGCGATGCCGAGGTGACGCTGCTGCTCGACGTGCTCGCCGAGGCGGGCCGGTCCAGCGGCATCGGCGGGACGGCCAGCGTCTTCGACATCACCGTTCGGGCCGCCGCCGCGATCGCCGAGCACTATCTGACCCTGGGCGACCGGGTCTCGATGGTCGAGTTCGGCTCCGGCCTGCGGCGGCTGCGGGCGGCGAGCGGGCGGCGGCAATATCTCACGATCCTGGAGTGGCTGCTCGACGTGAAGCCGAGCCGGATCAGCCTCGTCACGCCCGAGCAGCAGCTCAGCACCGCGATCTCGTCCAATGCCCTCGTCGTCGTGCTGACCCCGCTGGTGGACGCGCGCTCGGCGGGGATGCTCGCCACGCTGGCCCGGGGCGGCCGGTCCGTGGTGGCGGTGGACACGCTGCCGCTGGACTTCTCCATCGCGGCGGGCAACGCGAGCAACCCCTGGTCGGCGGCGTCCTACCGGCTGTGGCTGCTGGAACGGGCCAACGTCGTCGGACAGTTGCGTGAGCACGGCGTACCCGTCGTGCCCTGGGCCGGTGCCAACAGCCTGGATCTGGTGCTGCGCGACGTGGCGCGGCTCTCCGGACGGCCGCAGGCTGTGACCCGATGAAGGCTGTGATGCGATGAAGGCGCTGGAGAAGGTCGCCCGGATCACCCCCGGCGCGCTGCTCTGCCGGGGGCTCGCCTTCGGCTTCACGCTCACCGCCCTCGTCATGGCGATCCCGACCTGGGCGCTCGGTGCTCGGACCGTCGGCGCCGCCGGTCTCGCGGCGGTGCTCGTCGGCCTGCTGCCGGGGACGCGGATCGTCACGCTCGTGCTGCTCGGCGGAGTCGTGGGCTGGTTCATCGGCCTGCTCAACGCGACCGAGTCGCTCACCCTGTGGCGGCTGATCGGCTTCTCCGCAGCGCTCTACCTGGCGCACTCCTCGGCGGCGCTCGCCGCGATCGTCCCGCACGACGCGATCCTCGCCCCCGACGTCCTGGTCCGGTGGTACGCGAAGTCCCTCGGCATCGTCGGCCTCACCGCGGTGATGGCGCTGGTGCTGCTCGTCGGCTCGACCATGGTCACCGGCTGGGAGACCACCTGGATCGCCTCGGTCGTCGGCCTCGTGGCCGCTCTCGCCGTCATCAGCGTCCTGGCCCGCCTCTACCGCCGCCAGCCCTAGCTCAGCCCAAGATCGCCGCAACTCTTCAAGAGTTGTTCCCAAGCGGTTTCAGGACCAACTCTTGAAGAGTTGCGGCGATCGTGCGCTGGCGCAGTGGCCCAGGTCATAGGGGTCGTAAGCCTGCTCACAAAGACCGTTATCTGCTTCGGTGATCCGCTGATGGTCCGCGAAGATATAGATGTGAAACCGAAGCGCATCTTGATCGTTGGTGCCGGACATGTCGGGCTCTATGCAGCTCTGCGCATGTCTCGCAAGCTCAGCGCTCGTGAGGCCGAAGTGATCATCGTCGATCCCCAGCCACACATGACGTACCAGCCCTTCCTGCCCGAGGCGGCAGCCGGCAACATCTCCCCCCGTCACGCTGTGGTGCCGGTTCGACGCGAGTTGAAGCGTTGCAAGATCGTCATGGGTTCCGTGACGAAGGTCGAGCACGCTCGCAAGGTCGCCACCGTGGCTCCGGTCATCGGTCCGCCCCTGGAGCTTGCGTACGACCACATCATCGTCGCCCCCGGCAGCGTCTCGCGGACCCTGCCGATCCCGGGCCTGCGCGAGCACGCCGTCGGGTTCAAGACCATCGGCGAGGCCATCTACCTGCGTAACCACGTGCTGGACCGGCTCGACGTCGGTGCCGCGACGCAGGACGCGGCGACCCGTGCCCGCGCGCTCACCTTTGTCTTCGTCGGCGGTGGATTCGCCGGCATCGAGGCGCTCGCCGAGATGGAGGACATGGTCCGGGACGCGATCAACCGCTACTACCCGGAGCTGAAGCCGAGCGACGCCCGGTTCGTGCTGGTCGAGGCCGCTCGCCGGATCCTGCCTGAGGTGGGCCCGGACATGGGTGCCTACACGGTCCGCCAGCTCGTGGCCCGGGGGATCGACATCCGGCTGGAGACCCGGCTGGAGGGCTGCGTCGCGGGTGTCGTCAAGCTCTCCGACGGCGAGGAGTTCCCGGCCGACACGATCGTCTGGACCGCCGGCGTCAAGCCGAGCCCGATGCTCGACCACACCGACCTGCCCCGCAACAAGCGCGGCGCGATCACCTGCCTGCCCACGCTGCAGGTCGTGGACGCCGACGGCAACGTCCTCGACGGCGCCTGGTCGGCCGGTGACTGCGCTGCGGTCCCGGACGTCACCGGCACCCCGGACGTCAACGGTGAGCTGCCGCTCTGCTCGCCGAGCGCCCAGCACGCCGTTCGCCAGGCCAACCAGCTCTCCGACAACATCCTGGCGCTGCTGCGCGGCCGGCCGATCAAGCCCTACCACCACAAGCACGTGGGCAGCGTCGCGAGCCTCGGCCTGCACAAGGGCGTGGCCCAGGTCTACGGCATCAAGCTGCGCGGCTGGCCCGCGTGGTTCATGCACCGGACCTACCACATGAGCCGGATCCCGTCGATGAACCGCAAGATCCGGGTGGTCGCGGACTGGACGCTCGCGATGTTCCTGCGCCGCGAGGTCGTCTCGCTGGGCGGCCTGCACGATCCGCTCGACCCGTTCGTCGAGGCCGCCGGCCCGATGGTCCCCGTGGCACCGCCGGTCGTCAAGGCCGCGCCGGTCGCCACGAAGCCGCTGGTCGGCTCGGCGAAGTAGGCAATAACCAAGATCGCCGCAACTCTTCAAGAGTTGCGGCGATCTTGTCGTTGCGGCGGACCGGCGCGGAACCGGCTCGGCTAGGGGATCTTCCAGACCAGGGCGTCGGCGACCGGGGTGCCGGGACGGCCGAGGAGCTGCTCCAGCGCCTGCTGGAGCTCGGCGCGGTGCGGCGTCTCGGTGAGCACGATGCAGTCGGCGTTCCAGCGGTAGATGTCGTAGGTCGCCGTGGCCCGCTCGTTCTCCGTGATCGGGGGGATCTTGCCGGTCTTGGCGACCTTGGCGAGCAGCTCCGAGGTGGGGCGCTTGAAGGTGCCGATCGACGCCCGCTGCCGGATGCCGTAGGGCCCGATGAAGAAGCCCTCCGGCATGCCGAAAGCCGCCATGTTGTAGGCGGCGTACCGCATCGGCTCCGGGGCCGGTGGCGTCGCGAGCGGTACGGGTACGAGCACCCCGCCCTCCGGCGTACAGGAACGCCAGTGCCCCTCGGTGTAGAAGCGGGGGATGGCGGGCCGGGCGACCGTCGGCAGCGGTCCCGGGACCAGCGGGAGCAGCGACATCAGGATCATGCCGATGCAGGCCCAGCGGATCGGCCGGTCCGGGATCTGCTGGATCCGGTTGATCGAGAGGACCAGGATGACGGCGATGAGCGGGATCGCCGCGAGCGCGAACCGCATCGGCAGCGCGCCGTCGATGATCGGCACACCCTCGATCAGCGCGTAGGGCCCCGGGCGGCCGGTGCGCTCGCCCGCGATGACGATGTCGGGGCCGAGCGAGAAGGCGCACATGATCAGACCGGCGATGGTGGCCGAGGCCGCCACGGCGTTGCGGATCAGCAGCAGCGCGCAGATCGCGATCATGGTGAGCAGTGGCCAGCCGAGGAACGTGTTGAGCTCGGTGCCGCCGGTGGAGAGCCGGTAGGACTCCTCACCGCCCGCGATCGACAGCGGGGAGAAGGCCCAGAAGCTCGCGAGGTCGGCCGAGAAGTAGTGCGGGCTGAACGGACCGTTCGGCACATGCTGCGGGCCCTTGAACTGCATCCACAGCGGTGCGGCGAGCAGCAGGGTGGCCGCACCCGTGGCGATCGCCATCCCGCCCGCGAAGCGCCCGATGATCTGCCAGGACGGTCGGGTGATCGCCGCGTAGGTGAGGACGAAGAAGATCAGCGCCAGGGCGGTGAGGAAGAGCGTCTCCTCACCGACGAAGAGCTGCGCGGTGACGAGCCCGGCGAGGACGAGTCCACTGGTCACCCGCCGACGGCGGTCGTCGTCGACCGAGGCGCGCCACAGCCGCATCACCGCCCAGATCATCGGCGGGACGAGCCACTGCGCCGTGATGTGCAGGTGCGCGTTGGACTGCGAGATCATGCCGGGCGCGAAGCCGCAGAAGGCGCCGCCGACGATCGCGGCGAGCCGGCGGACACCGAAGGTGCGGTGAAAGAGCAGATACCACGCGGCGGCGGTGCCGGCGAGGTTGATGACGACGAGGACCGCGAAGGTGGTCCCGGGCCCGAAGAGCAGGGTCACCGGCGCGAAGATGACGCCGAGGGCGATCACCGTGGTGTTCGCCAGCAGGTTGACCCCGACGGGTGAGTTGAGCCGGTCACTGAGAAGGCTGAAATCGCCGTGCCAGATCCGCGTGTCGTAGGCGAGGAACCACTCGTAGAGGGTCTGATCGGCCGGGTTCAGCCCGAGTGCTCGGGAACCGGGGTCCGGCCAGAGACCGTGGGTGAGGAAGGCCGCGAAGGCGAGGAATCCGGCGATGACCACGGCGTCGATCAGCCGCGGCGAGCGCCAGCGTCGCTTTCCGGCGGTGGCCTGCACATCGGCTGCGCCGTCCACGACAGTGTCCGGCGTGGGGCGTCCTGGCGGCGTCAGTTGGGGTGCGGGGGCCGAGCGCGTCACCACATGACCCTAACGCCGAATGGTTAAGGAGTGCGCACCACATCTCCCCTGAGCTACGGTAATGCCCGGCAAACTACCCGGGCCCGGGTGGTGGAATGGCAGACACGGCTGGCTTAAACCCGGCTGCCGAGAGGCGTGCGGGTTCGAATCCCGCCCCGGGCACGTGACCTTCGCATCCTCGGTTGAGCTGCTCGTGCGCCAGATCAGCCACTGGACCCCCGCCCGCTGGCGTGGGCACGCCGACGCCGTCAGGGCGCTCGTGCAGGTGCTCGCCGACGCGGGGGCCGATGCCGAGGGGCTGCCGCGTCGCGGCGTACCCACCTTGCCTGACACGGCCCTCGCCGACCAGGTGCGGGTGCTGGCCGCGGACCTGATGGCGGCCCACCCGCCGCCGGACGTGCTGGAGCGCGTGGAGGCGGACGTCACCGCCCTCCGCCACGCGCTCCGTGACAGCTGATCAGCTCAGGCGCTCCAGGATCATCGCCATGCCCTGGCCGCCGCCGACACACATCGTCTCCAGGCCGATCGACTTGTCGTTCCAGTCGAGCGAGTTGATCAGCGTGCCGGTGATCCGGGCGCCGGTCATGCCGAAGGGGTGGCCCACGGCGATCGAGCCGCCCATGATGTTGAGCTTCTCCATCGGGACGCCGAGGTCGCGCTGCGAGGGGATGACCTGCGCGGCGAACGCCTCGTTGATCTCGACGAGGTCGATGTCGTCGATCGTCATGCCGGCCCGCTTGAGTGCCTGCTGGGAGGCGCCGACCGGGCCGATGCCCATGATCTCGGGGCTCATCGCGGTGACGCCGGTGCTGACGATCCGGGCCAGCGGCGTGATGCCGAGCTCCCGGGCCTTCGTGTCGGACATGATGATCACAGCGGCGGCGCCGTCGTTGAGCGGGCAGCAGTTGCCCGCGGTGACCAGGCCGTCGGGGCGGAAGACCGGCTTGAGCTGCGAGGTCGCCTCGTAGTTGATGCCGGGGCGGGGGCCGTCGTCCTTCGAGACGACCGTGCCGTCGGGCAGCGTCACCGGGGTGATCTCCCGGGCCCAGAAGCCGTCGATGATCGCCTTCTCGGCGAGGTTCTGGCTGCGGACGCCGAACTCGTCCAGCTCGCGCCGGGTGATGCCGTAGAGGTCCGCGAGGTTCTCCGCGGTCTGGCCCATCGTCATGTAGATGTCGGGCAGCTCGCCGTCCTGGCGGGGGTCGTGCCAGGTCGGGGTGCCCGCCTGCGCCCGCGCCTTGGTCCGCGCGTTGGCGGCGTCGAAGAGCGGGTTGTCCCACGGGCCCCCGACCAGAGCGGCTGCCTCGGAGGGCAGACTGTCGGCGCTGCCGCGGACGAAGCGGGAGACCATCTCGACACCGGCCGAGATGAAGACGTCGCCCTCGCCCGCCTTGATGGCGTGGAAGGCCATCCGGGTGGTCTGCAGCGACGACGAGCAGTAGCGCGTCACGGTGGCGCCCGGGAGGTAGTCCATCCCCATCAGCGTCGAGACGACCTTGGCCATGTTGTGGCCCTGCTCCCCGCCGGGCATGCCGCAGCCGAGGTAGAGATCGTCGATGAGGTGGGGGTCGAGCTGCGGCACCTTGGCGAGGGCCGCCTGAATGATGGTTGCGGTCAGGTTGTCGGCGCGGAGGTCCTTCAGGGATCCCTTGACGGCCCGCCCGATCGGCGAGCGGGCAGTGGCGACGATCACGGCTTCGGTCATGCCTCGACCTTAACGACTGTTAGGTAACAAAATGAAGCGTGGCATTTGTCACCCATGTTTACCAGCGGTTTTGCGATTTCGGCGCGCCGCCTATGGCAGGCGTGGCGACACTCCGGCGGCCTGCGCCACGGCGGGTAGCAAGGCGTAAGCCCACACCCGGTAGCCGTCGGCGGAGGGGTGGTAACGATCATGGCAGAGCGTCGCCGGGTCGGCCCGGAAGACCGCACCGGTCTCGGCACCGAGATCCACGACGGCGCCACCGGCGGCGTGGACCGAGCGCATCTGCGCCCGCGCCGTCTTGCGCCCCATCCAGCCGACGATCTGGCGCAGCGGCGGTGCGATGGCCCGCGCGGCGCCCAGATCGGGACAGGTGCCCACGACGACCTCGACGCCCGCCTCGCGCAGCCGGCGCACGGCCGAGGCGAGATAGGCGGCGGCCTCACCGGGCCGGCGCATGCCGATCACGTCGTTGGCGCCGACGAGGATGACGGCGACATCCGGGCGCTCGCCCAGCAGCGACCGCGACACCTGGGTCGCCAGGTCCTTGGAGCGCGAGCCCGAGACGCCGACGCTCGCGAGCTCGATCCGGCGTCCGGTGCCGCTGCGGTCGGCCGCGAGCAGGGTGGCGAGCTGACCGCCGACGGTGTCGGCGACGCGGTCCACGCCGACGCCGAGCGCCGAGGAGTCGCCGAGCATCACCAGGCGGAGCGGGGGAGCGGTGGGCTCGCCGATCGAGGTGCGCAGGTTGAGTCCGAGCGCGGGCTGGGCATAGCGACGACGGCTCGCGATGACCGCCTCAGCGGTGAGCACGGCGGCGCCGCCGACCGTGCCCGCGACGAGTGCCACGGCTGCGGCACGACCGACCTTCCCCAGGAGCGTCATAGCGTGTAACCCCTCGTGCCAGTCAGGTGGCACGCCCCAGCTCTTCGTGCCAGCGCATGCGATGTCTCAGTTTGGCCCAGCGTCCGGCCGGCCCGCGGTCACGGCCCCCGACCTGGGCGCCGCTCACCTCTGTGCCAGCACGGCGGGCCGCGACTGCTGCGGCCCGTGGAAGCGACCGTACCCCGTCGACGGCCGTGTCAACAGGTGTGACTTCTCGTGCGCCGAGTGCGGCGAGGCTCGTGGGCAGCAACGCGGCGCCCGCTGCGGCATAGCCCTCGGCGGAGGGGTGGTAGCGGTCGTCGCCGAAGAAGCGGGTCGGCTCGGCGGCGAAACGCGGCCCGAGGAGGTCGCCGAGGGAGACGGTCCAGCCGCCCGCCTCGACGACGGCGATCGTCTGGGCGGTCGCCATCTGCCTGCTCCAGTGACGGGCCAGCCAGCGCAGCGGCGGCCGGATCGGCTGCACCGCGCCGAGATCCGGGCAGGTGCCGACGACCACTGCGGCACCGCAGGCGCGCAGCGCCCGAACGGCGTCGGCGAGGTAGCGCACGGCGGCCGCCCGGCTGTCGGAGTGGGTCACGTCGTTGGCGCCGATCATGATGATGACGAGGTCGGGTCGCAGCTCCAGCGCGGCCTCGACCTGCGGCCACATGCGAGCGGAGGTGCAGCCCACGACGGCGAAGCTGCGCAGCTCGACGGGGCGGCTCAGCCGGCGGGAGATGCCGGTCGCGATGAGCGCGCCGGGTGTCTGCCGGGCCCGCCGCACGCCGTATCCCGCCGCGGAGGAGTCGCCGAGCACGGCGACGGTCACGGGCGGGGCGTTGAAGCGCTGGCCGTATCGGCCGTCCGTCCGTGGCGGCGGCGCCTCGGCGAGGGGAATCGTCCGCCGCGCGACCTCCACCTGGCCGAAGAGGACCCCCGCCGTGACGATCCCGGCGGCGCAGATCGCGCCGCCACTGAACGCCGCCAGGCGGGCGATGCGGCGTCCGCGAGAATCGGAACTCATGGCCTCCCCCAGAGTAGGATTCACCTTCTCGGGGCCGGGTAAACGTCCCCGAGAGTCCGGATGTCGGCAAGGGTAGTCGAGCGGGGTGACTATGGGACGCACGTTGGGGCGCACGGCGGCTTTCCGGGCGCTGTGGCGCGCGTTGTCATCGAGCAAGAGCGGTCCTGGCCTGGGCGTCAGGCTCGGCGCCATGCCGAGGATGATCTGGGCCACGATGCGCGGGAAATACGACGGGGCCGGTCGGCTCTTCCTGATGGCGATCGGTGCCATCTACGTCGTGTCGCCGATCGACGCGATCCCGGAGCTCTTCCTCGCGTTTGCCGGTCTCATCGACGACCTCTTCGTCGTCACCTGGATCGCGGGTGCCTTCCTCGCCGAGACCGACCGGTTCCTCGCCTGGGAGCAGGGCCTACTCAATCAGCCGGGGAGCAATCCGCCACGTCAGCCCGACGGCGGGCGGCGCCAGAAGAGCGCCCCGAGGGCTAGCGGGCGGCCGGGCGAAGTCATCGAAGGCGACGTCGTAGGCTGAGGTCATGCGCTATGTCGACAACGTTGTTGACCTGATCGGCAACACCCCGCTGGTCCGGTTCCGCAACGTCTCCGCTGGTCTGTCCGCCACCGTGCTCGCCAAGGTGGAGTACCTCAACCCCGGCGGTTCCGTGAAGGACCGCATCGCCACTCGCATGATCGAGGCGGCCGAGGCGGAGGGACTCCTCAAGCCCGGCGGCACGATCGTCGAGCCCACCAGCGGCAACACCGGAGTCGGTCTCGCCCTCGTCGCGCAGGCCAAGGGCTACCGCTGCGTCTTCGTCTGCCCCGACAAGGTCAGCGAGGACAAGCAGAACGTCCTGCGTGCCTACGGTGCCGAGGTGGTGGTCTGCCCGACCGCGGTCGCGCCCGAGGACCCGCGCTCCTACTACAACGTCTCCGACCGGCTCGTTCGCGAGATCCCCGGTGCCTGGAAGCCCGATCAGTACTCGAACCCGCACAACCCGCGCTCGCACTACGAGACGACGGGGCCGGAGATCTGGGAGCAGACCGACGGCCGGGTCACGCACTTCGTCGCCGGTGTCGGCACCGGTGGCACCATCTCCGGGGTCGGCCGCTACCTCAAGGAGATCTCCGGCGGCCAAGTCAAGATCATCGGTGCGGACCCCGAGGGCTCCGTCTACTCCGGTGGCACGGGGCGGCCCTACCTCGTCGAGGGTGTCGGCGAGGACTTCTGGCCGACCGCCTTCGACCGGACGGTCTGCGACGAGATCATCGAGGTCACCGACCGCGAGTCGTTCGAGCTCACCCGCCGCCTCGCCCGCGAGGAGGGCCTGCTTGTCGGCGGTTCCTGCGGCATGGCGGCCGTCGCCGCGCTGCGGGTCGCCGCTTCGGCCGGTCCGGACGCCGTGGTCGTCGTGCTGCTGCCCGACGGCGGTCGCGGCTACCTGTCGAAGGTCTTCAACGACGACTGGATGTCGCGCTACGGCTTCCTCGCCGTCGAGGGGCCCACGGTCGCCGATGTGCTGGGTGCGAAGTCGGGTTCGATGCCGGAGCTGGTGCACGTGCACCCGACGGAGACGGTCCGCGACGCGATCGACATCATGCGCGAATACGGTGTCTCGCAGCTCCCGGTGCTCAAGGCCGAGCCGCCCGTCGTCACGGGCGAGGTCGCCGGGTCGATCGCCGAGCGCGATCTGCTCGACGCGCTCTTCGCCGGTCAGGCGCACCTGCACGACGCTCTCGACAAGCACATCGGTCCGCCGCTGCCGATGATCGGTGGCGGTCAGCCGGTCGCCGAGGCGGTGGCGCTGCTCGCCAAGGCCGACGCCGCGCTGGTGCTGGTCGACGGCAAGCCGGTCGGCGTACTCACGCGGCAGGACCTGTTGACCCACCTGGTCTAGTAAGTGGCTTTTGTCCGTTTCTAAGATATCCTGCGCCCATGGCGCAGAGTCGAATGATCATCGCGGCGGCCGCCTCGGCCGCCGCGATGATCATTTTTGCGGTGACGGGCCAGGCGAGGGCTGCGCCGGTCGGTCCGCTCAACCCCCTCGACGGCGGCCTGGGCTTCGAGGTCCTCGTCGAGCAGGACGCCTTCGTCGCCGGCAACGAGATGGAGGGCCCGCTCGCGGTCGGCGGCGACCTCACCCTCGGCGGCCCCTTCGGCGTCGCGGCCAAGACGATCGGCACCTTCGTCGCGCCGGGCGATGCGGTCGCGTCCGCCCTGGTCATCGGTGGTCGCGCTGACTTCGCCGACAGCTCACCCACCGCCGGACTCCGGGTCCTCCATGGTGGGTACGCCAAGGTGGGCGCCCTCGCCGGCACCGTCGTCCGCGACCTCGACAACAACCAGACCCCGGTGAACACCCGGATCCTGCCGACGGACGACTACGACGCGCTGCCCCGGATCGAACTCACCGTCCGGCAGAGCCCGGCCACCGTCGGCCCCGCCAAGCCGGTGGATTTCACGTCGATCTTCACCGCGTACCGGCAGCGCTCGACAGCCCTTGCCACCTGCCCGAACACGGTGATCCTCCGGGACGGACGCGGCATCCCCATCACCTCGCCGATCCCACCGGCCACCAGCGCGCGGATCGTCCTCGCCCCGGGTATGACCAACGTTCTCACCATCTCCGCGACCGACCTCGACAACATCGTGGAGCTGGCCTTCGTCAACCAGCCGACCCTCACGTCGCCGCTGCTGATCAACGTGGACACCGCGGACGTGGAGGGCGACTTCAGCTGGCACTCGCCCAACTTCGCCGGGGTCGGCGGCGAGCAGGCGCCCTACATCCTGATCAACTTCCCGGGCGCCACGACGGTCGTGCACGACAGCGGCGACAGCATCGAGGGCACGATCTTCGCGCCGACCGCCTCTTTCGTGGATGACAACCCGAGCAATGTCGAGGGCGGCATCGTCGCGCAGAGCTTCCGGATGACCTCGGGCGAGGTGCACGACTTCCCGTTCGCCGCCGAGCTCTCGTGCGGGGCGCCGTCCCCGTCGCCGACCTCCGCCTCGCCGAGCACGTCCCCCTCGGCCTCTCCCACGACGGCGTCACCGTCACCGTCTCCGTCGGCGTCGGCCTCGCGCGGATCGGACGGGTCACTCGCCCCGCCCGGGCCCACCGGCTCGGTCTCGCCGTCCCCTTCCGGTGCGCCGGTGCCCGCGGCGCCCAGCGGGGCCGGTGGGACCGGCGCGATGGGGACGGTGCCGCTCACCGGTATGCCGTTGACGCTGATCACAGCCGGTGGAGTGCTGCTCGTCGCCATGGGCGCGCTGCTGCTGCGTGCCTCGTTGCGTCGCAACTGACAAATCGCACAGTTTGTCCGAGCGTCTGGCTTGACCAACGCGTTGACTCCCATGTCAGGAACTTGCGGCGATCTGGCCGCCACTCCGATGTGTAGTGGGGGGAAGCTAGTGGTCAGCGTTGATCATGCGGAACCGACCGACGTCCAGGACCGCCTGCTCTGGCGGGACGCGCAGCAGATGTGCGACCGCCATCCGGCGCCCGACAGCGACAACCACTGCACATGGTGCGGCCAGGCGTGGCCCTGCCCGCCGCGTCGGCTGGCCGAGCGAGCGGCGGCGGCCGCCTGCCGGCCCTGGCGCGAGGGCTGGACCGCACGGCACGACATGAACGGACTCCGCGCGCTGCCGAGCTGGCGCGCTGACCTCGGCGGTCGAACAGCCGCTGCGAGCAACCTCGGACTCGACACCGCCGTTGAGTCAGTAGGGCGCAGCGGGCGGTCCGGCACCAACCGCGGCCTCTTCGACTAGCCTCCTCGGACGTTCCGGCCTCACCTCCCAGGGATGCGGGCAACGTCCAACCCGGTGGATCGCTCGCCCGCCAGCAGGCGGTCCACCACAACCCGCCCGTCGACCCAGGTCGACAGCCTCCGTCGATCTCCAGCGCCTCCGGCCAGGCGCGTGGGTTCGGGCGGGCTCCGGGCGAGGGTGCGTCAACTCGGTTCCCCCGCAGTTACCGCGCTACCGCACCCTCGCCCACAATCAATGGCATGCCAATCTTCGAACCGCCCTACTACGCCGTCGTCTTCACCTCGCGCCGCGAACCGGCCGACGACGGGTACGCCGAGACGGCCGACCGGATGGCGGAGCTCGCCGCGGAGCAGCCCGGCTATCTGGGGATGGACTCGACCCGCGGCCCCGACGGGCTGGGCATCACGGTCTCCTACTGGCGCGACGAGGAGTCGATCACGGGCTGGCGCCGCAACGCCGAGCACACGCTGGCCCGGGAGCGTGGCCGCACCGACTGGTACGCCGAATGGGCGATCCACGTCGCCAAGGTCGAGCGCGCTTATCAGAATCGGGCGTAGCGTCTGGGTATGGCGCTCCTATTGACCGGTGTCGAGATCGATGCCGCCCTCTCCGACCTCGGTGAGTGGACCGGTGGCCCCGCAGGGCTC
The DNA here is from genome assembly GCF_014204945.1 of Allocatelliglobosispora scoriae. Classification (NCBI taxonomy): domain Bacteria; kingdom Bacillati; phylum Actinomycetota; class Actinomycetes; order Micromonosporales; family Micromonosporaceae; genus Allocatelliglobosispora; species Allocatelliglobosispora scoriae. Next base: position 2,874,727 of record NZ_JACHMN010000002.1, on the reverse strand, counting down.
TCGCGCGTTGCCGAGCTGGGCACGTTTCCGCAGGCCATCGGGGTGGTCGATCGGGTCGCGGTCGTGGCGGAGGAGCTCGATCACCACCCCGACATCGACATCCGCTGGCGCCGGCTCACGTTCTTCTGCACCACGCACTCCGATGGTGGTGTCACCGCGCTCGACCTGGAGCTCGCCTCCCGGATCGAGGCGATCCTGCGGGAGGCCTTCACGAAGCCCGCCCCTCGAACAGTGCAGTGAGATAACCGTCGACGGGCGTGATCTCCACGTCCAGCAGGTCGGTGTTGTCGGGTGGCACGGAGAACCCGTATGCCGCCGTGGCGGACCGCCCCGGTGCGACGGTGCCCTCGAAGCCCAGGCTGAGCCCGTTCTCGATGTCGAAGATCTGTGCCGCCTGTACGCCGTCCGGTCCGGTCTTCAGCCGCACGGTGGCGTCGGTGAGGTCGAGCGGGGCCGGCGTACCATTCGTGATCTTGATTGTGATCCGTATGCCCGTCTCGGTCGGCGCCAGGCCGACCGCGTTGCCGGTCGGCGCGAAGATCCGGGCCGAGACGACGCTCGCCTCGACGCCGTCGTCCCAGACCGCGGCGTGCTCGGAACCGAATGTGAGCGGGTCGACCTGATCCTGCGGCGCGGGTGTCGGCGCGACCAGGGCCGCTGTGAGCAGCAACGATGCGAACACCGTGGTGAACATTTCGCCCCCGTCCCGCCCCAACCATGATCAAATTAATGATCCCACGGGGAATCGGGCGAGTTCAGCGGCTTGCCATAACCCACCCAGGCCGCACCCAGATCGTCCCGAGGAAACGCCCACGCGTCCTCCCTAGCCTCGGGGTCGACAGCAGCGACCGGGCACAGGAGGGATCCAGTCATGGGACACGACCACGAGGGACAGCGGGTCAGCCGTCGGGCGATCTTCGCCGGAGTCAGCTCGATCGGCCTCGGCAGCCTGCTCGCGGCCTGCGGCAGCGACGGGGCGACGGCGGTGACGACCTCGACCGGCGAGACGGTCACGCCCGCGGCCACCACGACGGCCGACCTCGGCGGGCTCTTCGTCGATGCCGGGACCTGCACGCTGAGCCCGTCCGCGACCCAGGGGCCCTACTACTTCGACGCGGACAAGGTCCGCAGCGACATCCGCGAGGATCGGGCGGGCAAGCAGCTCAAGGTCGCGTTCAAGCTGCAGGACAGCGAGACCTGCCAGCCGCTGCCCAACGCGGTCATCGAGATCTGGCACTGCGATGCCGACGGGCTCTACTCCGGCGCCGAGTCGTCGTCGACCGGCAGCGGCGGCGGTCAACCCGGCGGTGGCGGTCAGCCTCCGAGCGGTCAGCCCGGCGGCGGTGGGGGAGAAGCCGGTGGCGGCATGGATCTGACGCCGACCGACGACAAGCGCTACCTGCGCGGCGCCCAGGTGACCAACGCACAGGGAATCGTGGAGTTCACCACGATCTGGCCGGGGTGGTATAGGGGCCGGACCGTGCACATCCACGCGATGGTGCACGTCAGCAACGCCCGGGTGCTCACCACCCAGCTCATGTTCGACGAGGCGATGAACACGAAGGTCTTCACCGAGCAGCCCTACGCGGCGCGGACCGGGCGGGACACCTTCAACGACGACGACGGCATCTACAAGCCCGCGATGCTGATGAAGGTCACCGCCGACGGAGCGGGCTACCTCGGCGCCATGGTCCTCAACGCCGACTCCGACCGCGACGGGGCGTGACCGCTCGCAGCGGCCGACATCGATGAGGGCGCGAGCAGCGTAGAGTGGTGGGTGATCGTTGCGATCACTCTCATACGCCCATGGCGTTTCTGGCATTCGCTTGCAGACCGTGCTGGTTGCACCCGCTCGACCCGTCGCCGGTGAAGGAGCCACTCATGTCGGACAAATCTCCCCAGAAATCCACCACCAAGAAGCCCGGCAAGACCCTCAAGGAGAAGCGCGCCGCCAAAAAGGCCAAGACCAAGCGAGATGACTCATGAAGGTCGACAAAGCGAAGATCCTCGAGCAGCTGCGTCGCAAGGGTCTCGATGACCGGGCGACCTTCGTCGACCGGCAGTTGCCCGATGTCGTTGATCTCGAGACCAACTCCGGCCTGCTCAAGACGCTCGGCATCGACGTCGCCGAGCTGGTCGGCCAGTCCAGCTGAGCGGAGCCCGGTCGCCGACCGGGCTGTGCCCGCCGGTCGTGACCGGCCGGAATTCCGGCCAGGAACGACCGGCTACACGCCCGTCATCGGCTGTCCGCGATGCCGCTGGTCGGGTTGCGCCCCACCGTGTGCAGGTGGACGAGGGCCTGTCGATAGGACTCCACCAGACCTGTCTCCAGATAGGGCAGTCCGTGCTCCAGGCAGTACGCCCGGATCATCGGCTGTGCCCGGCGCAGCGTCGGCCGGGGCATGCTCGGGAAGAGGTGGTGCTCGATCTGGTAGTTCAGACCGCCGAGCAGCAGATCGGTGAGCGGCCCACCGCGTACGTTGCGAGCCGTCAGCACCTGACGCCGCAGGAAGTCCGTCGCGTCGGCGCGGTCGAGGATCGGCATGCCCTTGTGGTTGGGCGCGAACGAGCAGCCCAGGTAGAGCCCGAAGAGCCCCTGCTGGAGCAGGATGAAGCCGATCGCGGGCAGCGGCGGCAGCACGAAGAAGATCAAACCCGCATACCCCACCAGGTGGGAGCCGAGCAGGAGCCGCTCCCAGCCCCGGTGCGGCAGCCGGTCCCGGACGACCGCACGCGCGCTGTCGACGTGCAGGCTGAAGCCCTCCCCGAGGAGCAGCGGGAAGAAGAGAAACGCCTGGTACCGATAGATGGCACCGGCGATCCGGCCGCGAGCGCCGGCCTGGTCGGAGCTGAACGCCAACGCCCGGATCGCGATGTCGGGATCCTTGCCCTCCTGGTTGGGGTGGGCGTGGTGCCGGCTGTGCGACTCCACCCACCAGCCGTAGCTCAACCCGATCGCGAGGTTGGCGTGGAGCATCCCGACCAGGTCGTTGGCCCGCCGGGAGCGGAAGATCTGCCGGTGGCCGGCGTCGTGGCCGACGAACCCGATCTGGGTGAAGACCACCGCGAGGAAGGCCGCCGTGGCGACCTGCCACCAGGACGTGCCGAGCAGCACGAAAGCGGTCCAGCCGCCGATCAGCAGCACGGCGTTGATCGCCATCCGCACCGCGTAGTAGGACCTGCGCCGGTCCAGCAGCCCGGCTTGTTTCACCTGCGTCAGCAGGAGGGAGTAGTCGCTGCCTCGGCGAGGGGGCGCCACCGGGCGCAGAGGCGTGATGGTCGAGTCGATGGTGCTCACGAGTCCTCCGGGCGTTCGACGCGGAAAAGGGCGCGTCGCCGGGGTCCGGGGCAACCGTTGCCTCCAGGCTACTCCGGGGCTGAATCGACCGGCATCGCCCGACCGCGCTGCTGAGAGCTCCTGATCTCGGCCTCGGCCTCCAGCCGCCCGGCCCAGCCGCCCCGCTCGAAGTCGATGCTCTTGCTCGGCTCCAGCGCCTTGTAGACCTGGAAGAAGTGCTCGATCTCCAGCCGGTGGAAGTGCTCCATGTCGGCGATGTCGGTCAGGTAGGCGAGCCGCAGGTCCGAGGTCGGCACGCAGATCACCTTGGGGTCCGGACCCTTCTCGTCGGTCATCCGGAACATGCCGATCGTCCGGCACCGGATCACGCAACCGGGGAAGGTCGGCTCCTGGACCAGCACCAACGCGTCGAGCGGGTCGGTGTCCTCGCCCAGGGTGTCGTCGATGAAGCCGTAATCGGCCGGGTACTGCGTGGCGGTGAAGAGCGTGCGGTCCAGGCGGATCCGGCCGGTGGCCCGGTCCATCTTGTATTTGTTGCGCTTGCCTTTGGGGATCTCGATCGTGACGTCGAACTCCATGCCGATGGTCCGCCTTCCGGCTGATGGTGCAGGGCACGGTGCGCTACCCACTCACCCTACCTGGGCTGTAATGCTGTGCTACGCTTTCATGTGTAAGAAAGTTCTGACACATGAAGGAACTAGATGACTATGGCCCAGCCGACAGGTGACGAACTGGTCGAGATGCTGGCCGCCCTGGCCAATCCGATCCGGCTGCGCATCGTGGCGAAGCTCTCGGAGGGCCGCGATTACGTCAGCCATCTCGCCCGCGAGATCGGTGTGAGCCGTCCCCTGCTGCACATGCACCTGCAGCGACTCGAAGCCGTCGGCCTGATCGTCGGCAGCCTTGAGCTCTCCGAGGACGGCAAAGCCATGAAGTATTTCGAGGTCGCGGAGTTCGACCTGCATCTGACCGCGTCGGTGCTCGCCGAGGCCGTCACAACACTCACCCGTAAGGAGCCGTCATGATCGACCTCATCGCCGCCGAGTCCGCCACCACCTCGGAGTGGCCAAACACGATCTTCCTGCTCGGCATCACCTTCCTCGGCCTGGTCCTCGTGCTCTTCGTCTTCGCCGGATTCATGGACTTCCGCAAGGCGAAGCTCGCGGCGGCGCAGGCGGACGGGCTGCGACAGCTCGTCAGCCGGTATGAGCAGCTCGCCGAGAACACCCTCGACGCGCAGCAGCGGGTCGCGGCCGGTGTCTCCGAGCTGAGGTCGCAGACGACGGCGATCGAGCAGATCCTGCGTACCGTCGAATGATCGTCGACGATGTGACCGCGACCGCCCGGATGCGGGCGGTGGCCCACGAAGCCTATGGCCCACCTGCCGTTCTCGACCTGGTGGAGCTTCCCCGGCCGGTGCCCGGTGACGACGAGGTGCTGCTGCGCGTGCGCGCGGCCGCGGCCAACTTCGCCGACCTGTGCTTCCTGCGCGGTGAGCCGCGCATCCTGCGGCTCGCCGGCGCCGGTCTGGGCAAACCCAAGAACCAGATCCTGGGTACGGACGTGGCCGGCCTCGTCGAAGCGGTCGGCAGGAACGTGACGGCCCTGCGCGTGGGCGACGAGGTCTTCGGCCGGTGCGACGGCTCGTTCGCGGAGTATGTGATCGCTGCTCCGGCCGATCTCGTCGTGAAGCCGGCCGACCTCGGCTTCCCGCAGGCGGCGGGGGTCGCGATGGCGGGCCTCACCGCGCTGCAGGCGCTGCGCGACCAGGCCGGTGTAATGGCCGGCCAGCGCGTGCTGATCAACGGTGCGGCCGGTGGGATCGGGACCTTCGCGGTGCAGATCGCCAAGGCGTTCGGCGCGGAGGTGACCGGGGTCTGCAGCACGCCCAACGTGGAGCTGGTGCGGTCGCTCGGCGCCGATCACGTCATCGACTACACGCAGGCGGACTTCACCGCGGGTGGCCGGGTCTATGACGTCATCCTCGACAATGTGGAGAACCATCCGCTGGCCGCGTGCCGCCGGGTGCTGGCACCGACGGGGACGTTCATCCCCAACAGCGGGCACGGCGGGCGCTGGATCGGGAGCGTGGGCCGGCTGCTGAAGGCGGTGGTGCTGGCGCGCTTCACCCGGCAGCGGATCCGGGTGTTCATGTCGTCGTGCCGGCAGGCCGATCTGGTGGTGCTGCGGGAGCTGATCTCGTCCGGGCAGGTGGTGCCGGTGGTGGATCGGGTCTATCCGCTGGCGGAGACCGCTGCTGCTCTGGCCTATCTGGGCGAGGGGCACGCTCGCGGCAAGGTCGTCATCACGGTGTGACCCGGCGCGGGAGCGGTCGTGCGACTGCTCCCGCGTTCGGTGGTTCTGGCTGGTTCAGGCGGAGAAGTAGGCCAGCCACTTCTTGTCCAGCTCCTTTGCCGCGTCGAGCAGGCCGGGGAAGCCTGCGAGTCGGGTGCGGTCGGCGATGAGCGCCTGGAGCAGCCGGACCGCTTCTGCGCGATCACCGCTCTCGCCCACGTTGCGGGCGTGGTGGTGACGCGCCCAGAGGGTGTCGGCGCGATCGGCGCCTTGCAGGCGGGTGCGATCGGCGATGAGTTCGCCGAAGAGCCTGACCGCTCCGGTGCGATCACCGCTCTCGCCGAGGTGATAGGCGAGATGGGTGCGCGCGTCCAGGTGGCGCGGATCATCCTGCTGTCCCTGCTCGGCGGAGCGGTCGACGATCATGCGGTAGAGCCTGACCGCTGCGGAATGATCGCCGTCCAGCGCTGCGGCGCGCGCGAAGGTGTGGGTCGGGATGAGGGTGCTCCAGAAGTCCATGTTCGTGTGCCCCTGTGCGGGCCGCAGGACCAGCGGGCTTGGCAGCGTGGGCCGCAGGATCAATGGGCTCGGCCGCCGGGATTGCGGCCGTGATGCGGACGCCGTCGGCTCGTGGCTGCCCTGGTGGGCGCGCAAACGGCTGATGAATGCGGCTGAGGGCATCCGGCCGCCGGTGACGTTCTCGTGCTGGACGGTGCTGAGGCGGAAGAAGCCGTCACCGGCGAGGAGGAGGGGCAGGATCGGGCGCTGCTTGAGCACTGCCCGGTTGATCTCCAGGCTGATCCACTCGGACTCCTCGGCCTGCGGCGTCATCACGACGATCAGCGCTGCGCAGGTGTCGATCTGGTCGCGGATGACCCGCTCCCAGCGGGTGCCGGTGATGATGTCGCGGTCGAACCAGACCGGGATGCCGGCGCTGGTCAGATGATCGGCCAGCCGCTTCACGTAGGCGCTGTCACCGCCGTGGCTGTAGCTGATGAAGACGTGGCCGGTCATGCTCCGGCACGCTACCGCAGGCGCGCTGGAACCCCACGCCGTCGAGATCTTGAGTAGTTTCCGCTGCCATAACGGCGGAAACTACTCAAGATCTGGTGGTTAGGGCGTCTTCGCTACGCCGACCGGGCAGCTCATGCCGTTGGGCCCGATGTTGCAGTAGCCGTCCGGGTTCTTGCTGTCCGAGAGGTACTGCTGGTGGTAGTCCTCGGCGTAGTAGTAGGTCCCCAGCGGCGCGATCTCCGTGGTGATCTCGCCGAGGCCGGCCCGGGCCACCACCGGCGCGAACGCGTCCCGGCTCGCCAGGGCGACCCGCAGCTGCTCGTCGGTGGTCGTATAGATCCCCGACCGGTACTGGGTCCCCACGTCATTCCCCTGGCGCATCCCCTGCGTCGGGTCGTGGTTCTCCCAGAAGACCTTGAGAATCTGCTCGTACGAGATGACCGCCGGATCGAAGACGATCTGCACGACCTCGGTGTGCCCCGTGTAGCCGCTGCAGACCTCGTCATAGCTCGGATTGGGGGTGATACCCCCGGCGTACCCGACGGAGGTGGAGTGGACGCCCTTGAGCTTCCAGTAGATGCGCTCGGCACCCCAGAAGCAGCCCATGGCGACGACGGCGACCTCGAAGCCGTCGGGCCAGGGTCCGGTCATGGGTGTGCCGAGGACGGTATGGGTCGGAGCGACGGTGATCGGAACGGACCGGCCGACAAGCGCCTCTTCGGACGTGGGCAGGTCGAGCTTCTTGCGCCGAAGGAACATCCCTTAAAGGTAGCGTGGCGGGCATGACGTTTGGCTTTGAGACGCTCGCCATCCATGCCGGCCAGGAACCGGACGAGCGAACAGGCGCGGTGATCCCGCCCATTTTCCAGACATCCACGTTTGCGCAGGATGCCGTCGGTTCTCCCCGTTTGGGCTATGAGTACTCCCGAAGTGCCAATCCGACCCGCGACTCCCTCCAGGAGTGCCTCGCCGCCCTCGAGGGAGGTTCGAGGGGTCTCACGTTCGCCAGCGGTCTCGCGGCCGAGGACACCCTGATCCGGACGGTCTGCCGCCCGGGCGATCATGTGGTCATCCCCGACGACGCCTACGGCGGCACCTATCGGCTCTTCGCCAAGGTCGCCCAGGTGTGGGGGGTCTCGTGGACGGCCGCGAAGCTCTCCGACGTCGAGGCGGTCCGCGCGGCGGTGACGCCCGAGACGAAGATGATCTGGGTCGAGACGCCGACCAACCCGCTGCTCGGCATCGCCGACATCGCGGCGCTCGCCGGGGTCGCCCGTGACGCGGGTGCGCTGCTCGTCGTCGACAACACCTTCGCCTCGCCCTACCTCCAGCAGCCGCTCGCGCTCGGTGCGGACGTGGTCGTGCACTCGACCACGAAATACGTCGGCGGTCACTCCGATGTGGTCGGTGGTGCGCTCGTCGTCAACGACAGCGACCTCGCATCGCGGCTCACCTTCCACCAGAACGCGATGGGCGCGATCAACGGTCCGTTCGACGCGTGGCTCACCCTGCGGGGCCTCAAAACCCTGGCCGTACGCATGGAGCGGCACTGCGACAACGCCGAGCGCATCGCGGAATTCCTGGTCGGGCACCCGAAGGTGACGCAGGTCCTCTACCCGGGGCTGCCGAACCACCCCGGGCACGAGGTCGCCGTGAAGCAGATGCGCCGCTTCGGCGGCATGATCAGCTTCCGGCTCGGCGACACGGACCGGGCGATCGCGGTCTGCAACAACACGAAGCTCTTCACCCTCGCCGAGTCGTTGGGCGGCATCGAATCCCTGATCGAGCACCCTGGACAGATGACCCACGCGAGTGTTGCGGGCTCTGCGCTTGAAGTCCCGGGGGACCTCGTGCGACTCTCAGTCGGCATCGAAACCGCCGACGACCTGCTCGCTGATCTGGATCAGGCACTGCGAGGCTGATCCTGGCGGTTTCGGGCGTCCATCCAATATGGATGGGCGCCCTTACCGTTCGGGAGGATCAGGGCATGGCCGAGACCTGGGTCGGCGCGACCGCGAAGCAGATCGCCCGAGCTGTCCGCCGAGGTGACACCTCCGCGACCAGGGTGGTCGCCGATCACCTGGACCAGATCCGGGCACACGACGCCGAGCTCAACGCCTTCCGGGTCCTCCGCCCGGCCGAGGCCGCCGCCGAGGCCGCCAAGGTCGACGACCAGCCGGAGCTGAGCCACCTGCCGCTCGCCGGCGTACCCATCGCCGTGAAGGAGAACACCGCCGTCGCGGGCTCCGCCACCTGGAACGGATCGGCCGCCGCGTCGAGCGGAATCGCCGAGGCCGACCACGAGGTGGTCCGGCGGCTGCGCGGTGCCGGTGCCGTCGTCGTCGGGCTGACCAGGATGCCGGAGCTCGGGCTCTGGGCGGTCACCGACGACGAGACGGCCGTCACCCGCAACCCGTGGCAGCTCGACCGGACTCCCGGCGGCTCATCGGGTGGTGCCGCCGCAGCGGTCGCGGCGGGGCTGGTGCCGATCGCGCACTGCAACGACGGGCTCGGTTCGATCCGCATCCCCGCCGCCTGCTGCGGGCTGCTCGGGCTCAAGCCCGGCCGTGGCGTGGTGCCCGCGCAGATGGGCGCCGACGACTGGTTCGGGCTGGTGGAGCACGGGATGCTCACCACCACGGTCGCCGACGCGGCGGTCGGGTTCGCCGTCCTCGCCGGTCGGGACGCCGTGAAGCTCACGCCGCCGAGCGCGCTCAAGGTCGCCGTCTCGCTGCGCTCACCCGTGCGTGGCATCACCGCCGACACACCCAACCGGGAAGCCGTGGACACCGCCGCCGGAATGATGCGCGACGCGGGCCACGCCATCGTGGGGGCCGACCCGGCGTACCCGAGCAGTCTCGGTCTTCGTGGCATGGCCACGTGGTTCGCCGCGGCCTGGCGCGACGCGGCCGCGGCCGGGATCGACCCGGCCACGCTCCAGGCCCGCACCCGCCGCCACATCGCGCTGGGGGAGTGGTCCTGGCGCAGAGGTTATGTACGCGAGACCGACCGCACCGATTTCCGCGAGCGCAGCATCGCGTTCTTCACCGACGGCGGCTACGACGTCCTGATGACGCCTGCGCTCGCCACCACGCCGCCCGCGGCCCTCGACTGGCACAGCCGCTCCTGGACCGCCAACATGCGTGCCAGCATGCAGTACGCGCCCTTCGCGGCCCCCTGGAACATCGCCGGCCTGCCCGCGATGACGGTCCCCGTCGGGGTGCGCCCGGACGGCATCCCGTCAGCCGTCCAGCTCGTCGGCCCGCCCGGCAGCGAACTCCTGCTCCTGTCGATCGCCGGACAGCTCGAACTCCAGGCCCCCTGGCAGCGCCACGCCCCGGGCTGGCCGCGTTGACGGCGCCGCCTCCGGCGACGCGGGCGGCATCCCGCGATCCGCTGGTTCGCGATCCTGCCGCGGTGTCGGCGCAGCCGGATCGCGGGCACCGGCGGGATGCCGCGAAGCATGAAGCGAAAGCGAATCAGACCCCGGTGGACTCGGCTGCCTTGTCCGGTGTGGGCTGCTCCGGAAGGCTGCGGAGCGCTGCGGTGATCTCGTCGGCGGGCATCGGGCGGAAGAAGTGGAAGCCCTGCGCCGCCGTGCAGCCCAGCCGGGTCAGCTCGCGGCGCTGCTCGTGGGTCTCCACGCCCTCGGCGACGACCCGCAGGCCGAGCTGCCGGCCCAGGTCGACCGTGGTGCGGACGATCGCGGCGGCCTCGGGCGAGTCGGCCATCGCGCGGACGAAGCTGCGGTCGACCTTGACCTCGTCGACCGCGATGCGGGTGAGGAAGGTCAGCGAGGAGTAGCCGGTGCCGAAGTCGTCGACGGAGAGCTGCACCCCGAGCTCGCGCAGCTCGCCGAGGACCTCGTCGATGACCCGCAGGTCGCTCATGACCACGGTCTCGGTGATCTCCAGGACGAGTCGGCGCGGCGGCACCTGATGGCGTTTGAGCAGCTCGGCGACGTCGCTGGGCAGCTTGGGGTCGAGCAGGCTGCGGGCGGAGAGGTTGACCGAGACCGGCACGTCGACGCCTTCGAGGCCCCACTCGGCGGCCGAGGCGAGCGCCTTGTCGATCACGTAGCGGGTGAACGGGCCGAGGAGCTCGCTCGCCTCCACCGTGCGGACGAAGTCGATCGGGTTGAGCTTGCCGCGCCTCGGGTGACGCCAGCGCACGAGCGCCTCGACGCCGGTCGCAGCGCCCGTGGCGAGGTCGATCGCGGGCTGCAGCGCGAGCACGATCTGGTCGTGGACATCGAGAGCACTGCGCAGCTCGGCGACGAGCGCGAGCCGGTCGGTGCTCGCCTCGTCCTGCGAGGCGGCGTAGGAGACGACCCGGGTGCCGCCCTCCTTCGCCTCGTGCAGCGCGATGTCGGCGCGGCGGAGCAGCTCGGACATGTCGATGCGGTCGGCGACCGCGGCGACGACGCCGATCGCGGTCTCGGTGGAGACGGTCACCCCGGCGACCTCGGCCGGCTCGGCGAGCGCAGCCGCGACCCGGCGGGCCCGCCGCATCGCCTGGCGCAGCGGGGCGCCGCCGCCGGGCTCGTCGTCCGGCAGGTCGGTGAGGAGCAGCCCGTATTCGTCGCCGCCGAGGCGGGCCAGGATCTCGGAGTCGCTCACCAGGTCACTGAGCCGGTTGGCGGCGATCTGGAGCAGCTCGTCACCGGCGAGGTGGCCGAGCGTGTTGTTGATCTCCTTGAAGTTGTCGACATCGAGCAGGAGCAGCGCGACGGGGAGCCCTCGGGGCAGGCCGCGGAGGGTCTCGTCACCCCGCTGGAGCAGCGCGCCCCGGTTGAGCAGGCCGGTGAGGGGATCGCGCACGGAGTCGTCGGCGACCTGGTCGGTGGCGCGGCGCAGGGCGGCATGGGTCGCGGCGTCGTGCAGGGCGACCGCGAGGGCGTCGGTGAAGGCGGCGAATGCCGAGTGGTCGCGCGGGCGCATCGCGGCCGGGCTGGCGAAGCGCAGTGTCAGCGTGCCGACCGGGCCGCCCGCGAACTCCAGGTCACGCGCGACGGTCATCGGGTCGCCCGCGACGGTGGGCCGGATCGGCAGCTTGGTCACGGTCGCGGCGGGATCGCCGGGGTGGCGCGAATAGCGCAGGAAGCCGCCTTCGAGCTGCAGCACGTCGAGCTCGACCTCGGTCGCGTCGAAGAGACGCAGCGCGCCCTCGACGCCCGACTCGGCGATCCGGGGCTCCTCGGAGTGCCGCTGCAGGGCCTTGGTGACGGAGGCGAACTCCTGCCAGCCCTGACGTTCCTGCGAGTCGCGCAGCCGGTGCGTGTAGGTCTGCTGCAGCAGCCACAGCACGGGTGGCAGCGAGATGAGCCAGCGCCGGTCGTTCTCGAGCAGGCCGAAGATGATCAGGCCGACGACGAGGTTGCCGATCATCATCAGCGTGCTGCCGCTGCTGAGGGCCCGCTTGAGGAAGGCACCGATCGGGAGGCCGTCGCGGATGCGGAAATGCAGGCCGAGCAGGATCGCGGTGCCCGTGAAGTAGACGAGGGCGGCGGCGACCAGGCCGACCACGACCTCGCTGTTGAGCGTGGCGCCGCTGGGGTTGGAGAGCCACTCGGCGACCACGACGGCCGGCGCGGAGGCGAGGGTCAGCGAGGCGGAGCTGCGGATCAGATCGACGAGCGACCGGGGCTCGTCGGTGGAGATCATCAACAGCACCTTGGCGAGGATCACGCCCAGCCCGACGGCGGCGGGCACCCAGCCCGCGGGCACCAGGTAGAGCGAGACGATCAGCGCGGCCTCGCCCCAGCCGGTGCTGAAGGTGGTGCGCCCGATCGGCATCCGCAGCCGGCCCAGCTGGGAGATGCAGACGAGGCCGACCACGATCGCGAAGTCGTCCCACGCGCTGATCGGCGAGATCACGAATCCGCCGACCGCAGCGGCGAGACCGCCGAGGAAGGTGATGAGGACGAGCCAGCGAGCCGCCTGTGGCAGGTCCGCAGCGCCGGAAATGCGGAACACGCGGCGAGCCCAGGCATCCACGGTGGAGTGTGCCTGGGCGGCCGTTGGCGACTTGGAGTCAAGCGCCACGCCGCACCCCCTCAGTTGTGAGGGTGGTCCTGGCGGGAATCGTTGCCAGGGAAGCCATCCTCGTATTCGGGCGCATGCGTGCTCGTGACGTCACATGCGTCCCGGTGGAAGGCTACGACGAACGGCTCCCGAAAAACAGTCTCGAGGAGCCGTTTCTGCCGGAACGTGACTATCCGTCGGGGTTCGCCGGGTCGCTTTTGGGCTGGTCGAAGGAGTCTGGCAGCCGCTTGATGCGCTTGCTCATATTGCGGATCAGCAATGCGGTGGTCGCGCCGAGCACCACGATGATGAGCAGCCCCATCGGTCCGGCGAGCCCGCCCGAGCGGGTGTCACCGAAGTTGTTGGGGTCGGCGAGGAATTCAGCGATCATGACCGCACCCCCGCGAACAGATCTGACTCCGGCTTTTCGGTCTCCACAAACGACTTGGCGAGCTCGTAGTCCTCGGTGGGCCAGGCCGCCAGGCGGATGTTGAGCGGAGCACGGAACCAGGGGCCGTCGGGGTCGATCTGCGTGGCGTGGGCCTTGAGGGCCTCGTCGCGGAGGGCGAAATACTCCCCGCACTCGATGCGCGTCGTGATCCGCTTGCCCTTGTCCCACTCGTCCGGCCAGTCCTCGAGGCGCTCGCCATAGGGGCTCTCGATGCCGGCCGCCAGGCACGCCTCGTGCATGGCGAGGAACTGTGCCTTGGTGAAGCTGATGTGGTAGTAGAGCTTCTGCGGCTGCCACGCCTCGCCCGCCTGCGGGAACTGCTCCGGGTCGCCGGCCGCGTCGAACGCCGCGACGCTGATGTTGTGGCACTGGATGTGGTCGGGGTGCGGGTAGCCGCCGTGCTCGTCATAGGTCAGGACGACGTGCGGGCGGAACTCGCGCATGAGCCGGACCAACCGCTCGGCCGCGACCGGGATCTCCTCGCGGGCGAAGCACCCCTCGGGCAGGTCGGACGCGTTGGCGGGGTCGTAGTTCTCGAGCCAGCCGGAGTCGACGAAGCCCAGCCAGGCCTGGTCGACGCCGAGGATCTCCCGGGCGCGCTCCATCTCCTGCTTGCGGATGTCCGCGATGTTGGCGAGCACCTCGGGGTCGTCGGCGAGCTTGGGGTTGAGAATGTCGCCGCGCTCGCCTCCGGTGCAGGTCACGACCAGCACCTCGACACCCTCGCGGACATAGCGGGCCATCGTCGCGGCCCCCTTGCTCGACTCGTCGTCCGGGTGGGCGTGCACAGCCATCAGGCGAAGCTGCTGGGTCATCGGATCTCCTCGGGTGCGAGAATGCTCAAGGACATTGTCGCTGGCCCGTCCGACACTCGCGAAGGAGGATCCGCTGTCATGACTGAGACACCCGTCACCGCGCCGGTCTTCCCGCCCGGTCGTTACGGTCGGCGACGCTCCGGTAAGCCCACGTCCAGGCTGCTCATCGGCGTTCTCGCTGTGATCATGCTCGCCATGACCGGGTGGATCGGGGTGCGCCTCTACCAGGCCTACGGCGACACCGACTACAGCTCCGCCGTCACCAGGTTCTCCCTGGCCGACCGCGAGGTCTCGGTCGAGTTCATCGTCCGGATCCCGGCCGGTGCGTCCGCCTCGTGCATCGTGCGGGCGCGTAATGCGGCGGGTGTCGAGGTGGGCCGGGATATGATAGTCGTCGATGCTGGGGTCGATCCGGCCCGCACGGTGGCGACGCATCGCCTCGTCACGAGTGACCGACCGGTCACCGGCGAAGTCGAGGGTTGCGTCCCCGCCGGAAGCGGCGCAACACTGCGTTAACCACAGTGGCGTAGGTCACTGGTAAGTTTGACGTTTCGCCTATCGCCCTCGGCCGCAGTGCCGACCAACCGCAAGGAGCCCGCCGTGACCGCGACGACGCCTGAGACCTGGCTTTCCCAGGACGCGTTCGACCGACTTCAGGCTGAGCTGAATGAGCACATCGCCAACCGGGGCGCGGTCGCGGCGGAGATCAATGCTCGTCGCGAGGAGGGCGACCTCCGGGAGAACGGCGGCTACCACGCCGCCCGCGAGGAGCAGGGCAAGGCCGAGGCGCGCATCCTCTACCTCCAGACTCTGCTGCGCAACGCGCGGGTCGGCGAGGCGGCGGAGAGCGACGTGGTCGCACCGGGCACCGTGGTGACGATCTACTTCGACGACGACGCGGACGACAGCGAGACCTTCCTGCTCGGCTCGCGGGAGATCTCGGCGACGACCGACCTCACCGTTTACAGCCCCGAGTCCGCCCTGGGCAAGGCCATTCTGGGCACCTCGCCGGGCGACTCGGTCAGCTACACGGCACCGAGCGGTTCGCAGATCAAGGTGACGGTCGTCAAGTTCGAGCCGTACGCGGGCTGACCTGGTCGGGTGGGTCCTGCGTCGGCTTCATTGTCGCGAAGCTGCACAAATGGTGGGTTGTCAGTGCCAGCAGGTTTTGGCAAGCTGGCTCAGGCCGGTGAAACGGCCATCCACACGGAGGGACACCCCACACTCATGCAAGAAGAAACAACTCCCGAGCTGAACCGTCGTCGCCTGCTCCGCCGCGCCGGCACCGTCGCTGCCGGCCTCGGTGCGGCGGGCGTGGTGACCGCGGTCAACGCTGCTCCGGCGGCGGCGGCCGGAAGCCTCGGCCCGACGATCATCACGGGCACCGCCAGCGAGACCGCGCTGGTGGTCACCAGCCCCGATGGTCCGGCTCTGCGGATCGCGCCGTCCCCCAACAGCTCGCTCACGTCGGCCGAGGATGTCGGCAGCGTCGTCGTCGACAAGTACGGTGACGTCAGCACGGTCGGCTTCGCCGACGGGGTCTCCGGCGCCAAGCAGGTCAACATGCTCTACTCGCCGACCTGGGCGACGATGGTGGTGCCGATGCAGTCGTACCGGTACTTCGACTCCTACTTCACGGTGGCCCACGGCGCCACTCCCGCCAACCCCGACTTCGTCGCGCGGCTGGCGTCGGGCAACGTCACCTCCAGCCCCGGCAACGCCATTCCGGTGGCGGGTAACAACCCGTCGCTGGTGATCGACCTCTCCGAGATCTTCACCCTGAACTACGGTGTCATGGCCGTCCAGGCCAACCTCACCGTCGTGGGTGCCGCCGCCGGTTACGCCGCGCTGTGGGGCGAGGGCGACGACTGGCCGGGCAACTCGTCGATCAACTACGTCAAGGGCGTCGGCATCGCCAACTTCACCCAGACGACGATCGACTACGAGCGCCTCCTCCGGGTGAAGGTCACCGGCACCGCTCGCGTCATCATCGACATCGTGGGCTTCGTCGTCAGCGACTACTACTCGCAGTTCAACGACGAGTTCGTCAGCACCGGCATGAAGGCCAAGGGTGTCAAGGGCGCCAAGGGTGCCCACGGCCTCCAGCCGCGGCGTCCCGCGCCGACCCGCTGACCCGGCATAGCCGCTAGACAGGTTCTACGAAAGGCCGCCGGACACACCGGCGGCCTTTTCGTTCAGCCGGGCCGCAGTCTCGGCTACGCCGCGGCGAGGGCGACGGTGTAGCCCGCCTCGCGCAGACGTGACAGGAGCCGGTCCGAGTGCTCCGAGCCGCGCGTCTCCACCGAGAGGTCCACGGCGACCTCGCCGAGGCGCAGGTGCGGGTCGTGGCGTTGGTGCGCCACGTCGACGACGTTGGCCCGCTGCTCGGCGATGAGCGCCAGCAGCGAGGCGAGCTGTCCCGGGCGGTCGGCGCAGCGCACCGTGAAACGCAGGAACCGCCCGGCCGACGCCAGGCCGTGCTCGATGACGCGCAGCATCAGCAGCGGGTCGATGTTGCCCCCCGACAGGATCGCCACGGCCGGCGTCTCCACCCGCACCACTCCGGCGAGCAGTGCCGCGACCCCCACGCTCCCGGCCGGTTCCACCACCAGCTTGCCGCGTTCCAAAAGCATCAGGAGGGTACGCGAGATCTCCTCGTCGCTGACCGTCACGACCTCGTCCACCAGCTTGCTGACGTGTGCGTATGTCAGGTCGCCGGGGCGCAGGACGGCGATGCCGTCGGCGATCGTGGAGAGGCCGGGCAGCTTGACCGGTCGGCCGGCTTCGAGTGACGGCGGGAAGGCCGCCGCACCGGTCGCCTGCACGCCGATGATGCGAACGTCCGGTCGCAGGGTCTTGACCGCCACGGCGAGGCCGGAGATGAGGCCGCCGCCCCCGACGCCGGTGATGATGGTGCGCACCTCGGGGCACTGTTCGAGGATCTCCAACCCGACCGTGCCCTGCCCGGCGATGACGTCGGCGTGGTCGAAGGGGTGGATGAAGACCGCGCCGGTCCGCTCGGCGAACTCCTGTGCGGCGACGAGCGCCTCGTCCACCGTGGCGCCGACCAGCTCGACGGCTGCGCCGTACCCCTTGGTGGCGGCGACCTTGGGCAGGGGCGCGCCCACCGGCATGAAGACCGTGGACCGCGCGCCGTTGGCGGCGGCGGCGAGCGCGACGCCCTGCGCGTGGTTGCCCGCGCTGGCGGCGACGACGCCGCGGGCCCGCTCGTCGGCGGTGAGCCGGGCGATCCGGGTGTATGCGCCGCGGACCTTGTATGACCCGGCGCGCTGGAGGTTCTCGCACTTGAGCCAGACCGGCCCGCCGAGCATGGCGGTGAGCGGGCGGCTCGGTTCGAGCGGGGTGAAGCGGATGATCCCCTGGAGGAGGTCGCGAGCACGGTAGATGTCGTCGATGGTGATCAGCTCCGGGTTCACCCGCTGATCGTCCCACCATCCGCGCCTTCGAGCACATCGGGCATATCATCCCAAAGCATGACGACATTTCTCGACGCGCTCCATGTGCTCAGCGCCGTGCTTCTGGTGGGGCCGTTGATGGTGGCGCCGTTCGTCGGCCGCCGGGCGATCCAGCGCCGCAGCGCCGACGGCGTGCGGGTGGCCGCCAACCAGATGAACGTCTACGGCCTCGGCTCCATCCTCACCGCCCTGCTGGGCTTCGCGACGATGTCGTCGTCGGCGAGGTACTCCTTCCGGGACCCGTGGATCATCGTCTCGACCACGCTCTATGTCGTCGCGCTCGGTGTCGTCTTCGTCTACGTCGTGCCCGCGCTGCGCAAGGCGGCCCGGATGGTCGAGGCGGGGGTGCTGATCCGCCCCGAGGAGGAGGACCCGGCGCAGCCGGTCTCGCTCACCGCCACCGGCACCGACCTGAAGACGAAGGAGGAGCTCGACGCCCTGACCGGCCGGGTCTCGGGCGCCGGGCTCCTCGTCCTGCTCGTCTTCGCGATCATCACGATGCTGATGACGATCCGGCCGTTCTAGAAGATCATCGCGCCGTGGAGGACCGTCGCCCAGATGAGGCAGCCGAAGGCGGCGGTCGAGCTCACGGCCCGGACGACGTTCCAGCCGGCCCAGGGGCCCTCGACGCGGTCGCGCATCGCGGCGCGCTCGCTCGGGCCGCCGTCCTCGGTGATCTGCTTGTTCAGGGGTACGTGCACCGCATAGGTCACGACCACCGCGACGAGGTAGAGCACGAGTGCCGCGATGAGCCACGGTGTCGCGTCCCCGCCGTCGCCGAAGAGGTAGAGCGCATTGATCAGCAGCGTGAAGACCGCCCCGCCGACGAAGATGAGCACGAGCCACCCGTTGACCAGGGCATTGTTGATCTGCTGCATCGCCTCGGTGAAGGTCTTGTCGCCCGCCTTGTCCAATCCCGGCATGACCGAGTAGGCGAAGGC
Organism: Allocatelliglobosispora scoriae; assembly: GCF_014204945.1. Taxonomy (NCBI): domain Bacteria; kingdom Bacillati; phylum Actinomycetota; class Actinomycetes; order Micromonosporales; family Micromonosporaceae; genus Allocatelliglobosispora; species Allocatelliglobosispora scoriae. The sequence continues at coordinate 2,856,414 of NZ_JACHMN010000002.1, read as the reverse complement.
GGCGAAGAGCCCGGCCGCGAGGCCGACGGTCATCGTGGCGGCGATCAGCACCACGGTCTGGAAGGCGGTCATGCGGCACGCCCCGGGGCGATGATGATCGAAAGCGGTGTATGCGTCATGCCGCCCCGCTTACCCCACCGCCGGGCAGATCACTCCTATGAGCTCAACATGAGCTCGTGGTATTCACCCACAACGGTGAATCCGAGTCCGGCGTAGAGGCCGACGGCGGCGGCGTTGTCGGCCTTCACGTTGAGCCCGACGTGGTCCACCGTCGCCGCGAGGTGATGGCACAGCGCCGTGACGGCAGCCTTGCCGACGCCCTGACCGCGCAGCTCGGGCAGGGTGGTCACGTTGCCCAGCGCCGCCACCCGATAGGCGGGCGACCACACGTGCACCCCCGCGACCGCGACCAGCGCACCGCCGCGCCGGATGCCGACATACTGCCCCGTGTCGATCATCCGCGGATCGAACCCGTTGCCCGGGTAGGCAGTCGCATAGAGCTCCAGCAGCTCGGGCAGGTCGACGCGGGTCAGCAGCACCGCATCGGCCGGGCCCGCACCGAGGCGGGACGGGTCGGTGAGCGCCATCTTCAGGTGCAGCCCGCTCGGCTCCACCCGGAAGCGGCTCTCGACCGCCTTCTCCGCACCCGCGGTGATGTGCGCGTAGACCTGGCGCGGCAGCAGCGGCAGCAGCTCGGCGAGCAGCTCGGTCAGGCCTGTGACCTGGTCGGGGCGGCCGATGGCGAGCAGCGTCGGCTCGCCCGAGCCGTGATAGACGAGGGCGACGTCGTCACCTCGCCTGTACCAGGTGGTGTAGGGCCAGAAGAAGTCGTCGAGGTCGCCCAGCTCATAGGCGTAGAGGGCGGGGTCGGTGAGGAAGATCGCTGCCAGCTCGGCACGGTCGTGGACGCTGCGCAGGGCCGGGCTGTCGGGTGATGCCACTGCCGGAGCGTAACGAGAAGGGCGGCGGGCGATGACACCAACTCTTCAAGAGTTGCGGCGGTCTTGGAGCGGGGTGGGGGACAGGGTGGCGGGGGACTCGGCGTCGGCGGCTAGCAGCGTCGGTGCGCCGGAACCGTCGGCGGGGACACTGAAGACGTTCGGGTCGCCGGAGCTGCCGCGCAGGGTGTAGGCGATCGTGGCGTCGTCCAGCCACGCGGGCTGGTCGTCGACGCTCGCCGGCTCCGCGAGCGGGGTGACCCGCATCGAGGCCAGGTCCAGCACCGACAGGCGCCACCCCTTCGTCGGGTCGCCGTCGACGGCGTGCTTGAAGGCGATCCGGGTCCCGTCGGGGGAGAGCGACGGGCACTCGACGTTCTCGGTGAGCGTACGCAGGGTGCGGGCGGCGAGATCGCCCTCGACCAGGTAGCGCTTGCCGCCGGTCGCGAGCGTGGCATAGAAGCGGTTGTCGTCGGCGGTGAAGGTGACGCCCCAGAAGTTCACGTCCGCCGCCCGGTGCGGCCGCCCGTCGATGGTGACCGCGAACCCCTCCAGCGTGCTGGTGAGCGCGCCGGTCCGGGTGTCCAGGATGCCGGTGCGGGTGGAGAATCCGCCGCTGTTGTAGGAGTCGCCCCCGACGAAGGTGGTCCACGCCACCATCCGGCCGCTCGCCGAGACCCGGGTCCGGTTGGGCAGGCCCGGCAGCGGGATCACCCGCTGCTCGCGCAGGTCCGCGTCGAGCACGACCAGCTCATAGGCCCAGGGCGACTGCGGGCGCAGGCAGGAGCCGGTGCCGGCGGCTGCATATACGCGTACGCACTCCAGCGCCGACACGGTCCGCACACCGGTCCCGCTGTCGATCACCGCGAGGTGCCGACCCGTACTGACCAGCAGCCGCGGACCGGGGCTCAGCGTGACGTGGCTCGACGCCACCGGCACGGGCTCCTTCGCCGCGGCGATCCGGATGTAGCCGACCGCACCCGCGGCGAGCACCACGGTGGCGAGAGCGGCGATCACGATCCGGCCGCGAGTGGAGAGCGCGGTCACGCGGGCAACTCCTCGGCGGCGGGGCGGAGCAGCAGGAACACGGTGGCGATGATCGCCAGGACGACGGCTGCCGCGGCGATCCGGCTCGCCACAGCCGGACCCCAGACCTGCCAGGCGGCGCCGAACAGGACCGACGAGACGAGGTAGGCGAGCGCCTGACCCGTCTGGATCAGCGCGATCCCGGTCGTCCGCAGGCGCTCCGGCAGGACCGGTCCGGCGAGAGCCATCAGCACCCCGTCGGTCGCGGCGTAGAAGAGCCCGTAGAGGCCCAGTGTCAGCACCAGCATCGGCCAGCCGCCGAGCGGGCCGAAGAGCAGCAGGTAGGCGAGGACGAGGGCGGTGTAGCCGCCGATCAGCACCCGCACCCGGCCCACCAGGTCGGCGAGGGCGCCCATCGGGGCGGCCAGGAGCAGATAGGCGAGGCTGGTGCCGACGGCGAGGAGGGGGAACCAGACGATGCTCAGCTCCTCGCGCCGCTGCAGCAGCAGGAAGACGAAGCCGTCGCCGATCGTGGCGAGACCGAGCAGGCAGGCGGCGAGCGCGAGTCGGCGTACCGGCCGGGTGTGGAGCAGTGTGAGGGCCTCGCGCGGGCGGACCGCCCGGACCGGAGACGGGCCGGGATCGTGGCGGTCGCGGACGAAGAGGACCAGCAGGACCACACCGAGGACCGCGACGCAGAAGCTCGTCACGAAGACCGCGTCATAGGAGCCGCCCGCCGCCGCGAGCACCCCGAGCGCGACGAGCGGGCCGAGAAAGGCGCCGAAGCTGTCCATCATCCGGTGCACCCCGAAGGCCCGGCCCAGCGCTTCCGGCGGGGTGGAGAGCGTGATCAGGGCATCGCGCGGTGCCGTGCGCAGCCCCTTGCCCATCCGGTCGGCGGCGATGACGAGGCCGATGCCGGTGACGGAGCGACCCGCCGCGAGCAGGCCCAGCTTGGCGACGGCGGAGATGCCGTAACCGATGCCCGCCATCACCTTGCGCCCCCGGAACCGGTCGGCGAGGTAGCCGCCGACGAGCCGCAGCACCGCCGTCGCTCCGGTGTAGACGCCGTCGATCACGCCGTATGCCATCGGGCTGAGCTGCAGGCCGAGGACGAGGTAGAGCGGCAGGACGGCGCTCACCATCTCCGACGAGATGTCGGTGACGAGGCTGACCGCGCCGAGGGCGAAGACGTTGGCGCTGATCGCGATGAGCCTGCGACGACGCGGCTGCCCCTCGGTCGGCTCCGTCGTCGGCCGGCTGATCGTCGACAGGTACACGCGGACATCCTGTGTTCACCATCGATGTGCGGACAACCATCGCTCGACATGCACCAGGTGAACAATCGGTGTCGCCCCCGAACGTTTACCCAGTCTTGGGCGAGTGGTTCATCCAGTTCCCTAAATTCCTTCCGACAAACCCCCACCATGAAGGGACTGCCGGATGGGCAACCGCCACATTCGACTGGCAGTGACCACGGGCTCCGCGCTCGTGCTGATCGCCGCCACCGCCGTGCTGACGACGAGCGCTCCCGCCGCCGCCGCGACGGCCACGTTCACCCCGGTCGCGGACACCTACGTCCAGAGCGACACCGCGACCACCAACTACGGCACGTCGGCGCAGATCGTCGTCGACAACTCGCCGGTCCGGCGTTCCTTCCTGCGCTTCACCGTCACCGGCGTCACCGGCACGGTGACCAGCGCCAAGCTGCGGCTGCGCACGATCAGCGGCAACGATGGCAGCGTCGCGGGCGGCACCTTCCGCGCCGTCGCCAGCAACACCTGGACGGAGACCGGCACCAACTGGAACAACCAGCCCGCGCTCGGGGCCACTCTCGGCACGCTCGGGTCGGTCACCAAGGACGCCTGGTACGAGGTGACGGTCACCTCGTACGTCACCGGCAACGGCACCTTCAGCTTCGGCGCGACCTCGTCGAACAGCGACGGTGCCTACTACGACACCCGGGAGAGCGGGGCCGACGCGCCGCAGCTCGTGATCACCACGGGCACGACGCCGTCGCCGTCCCCGTCGGTTTCTCCGCCTTCAGGTGACCCGGTTCTCGTGGGGGCCGGCGACATCGCCGACTCCGGTTCGGGTGACACGGCCACCGCCGCGCTGCTCGACAACATCGCGGGCACCGTCTTCACCGCCGGCGACAACGTCTACACCAACGGCACGCTGTCGGAGTTCAACTCCTACTACGCGCCGACCTGGGGCAGGCACCTCGCCCGGACCCGTCCGGCGCCGGGCAACCACGACTACAACACGTCGGGCGCGACCGGGTACTACAGCTACTACGGCTCCGTCGCCGGACCGTCGGGACGGGGTTACTACTCCTATGACCTGGGCAACTGGCACATCGTCTCGCTGAACTCCAACATCAGCATGTCGGCCGGCTCGGCGCAGGAGCAGTGGCTGCGCGCCGACCTCGCCGCGTCGGCGAAGTCGTGCACGCTGGCCTACTGGCACCACCCGCTCTTCACCTCCGGTGCCAACCACGCCCCCTCGACCTCGACCCGGCCGCTCTACCAGGCGCTCTACGACTACAACGCCGACGTCGTGGTGACCGGGCACAACCACCAGTACGAGCGGTTCGCGCCGATGAACCCGTCGGGTGGGCTCGACAACACGCGCGGGATCCGGTCGTTCGTGGCGGGTATGGGCGGCGCGGGCTTCTACGGGTTCGGGACGATCCAGGCGAACAGCGAGGCCCGCAACAGCGACACGTGGGGCGTTCTGAAGTTCACGCTGCACGCCAACAGCTACGACTGGCAGTTCGTGCCGCAGGCGGGCAAGACCTACGCCGACAGCGGCACCAACAACTGCCACTGACGGCGGCGGCTGCTGCTGGAAGGTCCGGCCATCTTCGGGGAAGAAGGTGTGATCATGCACCTTGATCGCACCTTCTTCCCCGAAGATGGTGCGATCAAGCGCCGCCGAGGTTCGAAGGCTCGGCGGTGATCGCGCAGGTTCCAGGAAACTGCCCCTACCAGCCTGCAAGATCGTGCTTCTTCCCGGAAGTAGCCCCTACGGACAGGCTCCGTGGGGACTACTTCCGGGAAGAAGCACGATCTTGCACATCGCCGCTGTCACGCGGGGGGGCATGGCGACGTCGACGGACGACGACACCGGATCACGGCGCCGGCCGGTCGTCGTCCGGCCAGACCCACGGCTGGATGCACAGCTGCGGCGGCGGTGGCGGGTTGCGCTGGGCCAGCGGCGGACACTGCGGCGGGTCCGCCCGCACCGGCGTCGCAGTCATGACCGCGGTGAGCACCCCGGCGACCGCGATGGCGATCAGCCGGATGGTCTTGCTGCCAGGCGTACGTCGTGGTGCACCCATCGTCTTCTCCTCCGCGTCCAGCCATCCGAGTATCGGGATTCGGGGCCTTCCGATCCAGTGGAACCGACTGCCACAAGGGGCCATGTCCATAAGTGGCCATCCATGGGTATGGTGCGAAAGTGTCGGCGCCGACACGATCATGCGGCGCCGCGTCGTGCCCGGTCGAAGTCTGCGAGGCGGCATGTTCGAGACGTTCGGCATATCGGCTCAGGCCGAGTCCGCGTACTCCCTCCTGTTGGCCGATCCCGGCCTGGACCCGAGCGCGCTGACGCTGGCGCTCGACGGCCCGGCCGACGCGGCCGTCGCGGAACTCATCGAGCGCGGCCTCGTCACGCCGCACCAGGCCAAGGGGCGCAGGTTCCGGGTGGAGCCCCCGGAGCGGGCGCTGGAGCTCCTCATCGCGCAGGAGGAGGCGGCCCTGGAGGCGCGGCGGGCGGCCCTGGCCGACCTTCGCGGCGGCGTCGCCGACCTCGTGGCCGAATTCGTCAACGGCCGCAGCGAGGTCTTCGGCGGCCTGATCGAGCAGGTCATCGGTGCCGACGCGGTGCGCTCGCGGCTCTATCAGCTCGCCGTCGCCGCTCGGCGCGAGGTCTGGACCGTCAATCCCGGACCGGCGCCGTCGCGTCGCGCCCTGGCCGCCAGCCGGTCCATGGACGAGCTGACTCGCGCCCGGGGCGTGCGCAGCAGATCCATCTTCTCCACCGCGGTGCAGATCAGCGAGGCCATGCGGGAGTACCTCGGCGAGGTCGTCGCGGCCGGTGACGAGGTGCGGCTGCACCCGGACCCGCCCGTGCTGCTGTTCGTCATCGACGGCGAGACCGCCGTGGTGCCGGTCGACACCGAGTCGCCCGGCCGCGGCGCGCTCGTGCTGCACAGCCCCGCCCTGGTCCAGCCGCTGATCGTGCTGCACCGCACCCTGTGGCAGGCGGCCCAGCCCTTCGACGGGCAGGGGGAGGCGTGGGACGCGCAGGAGGACCGGCTGCACCGGATCGTCGCGATGCTCGCCGAGGGCCACAAGGACGAGACCATCGCGCGGCGGCTGGACCTCTCGGTGCGGACCGTGCGCCGGCTCATCTCCCTCGCCGTCGAGCGGCTCGCTGCGGAAAGCCGGTTCCAGGCCGGCGTCCATGCGGCAAGACGCGGATGGGTACGCGCCGAAGGCTGACCGCTGGCACAAACCGGCAACGACCGGTTGCTGCCCTGTCAAATCCCTGGTGAGGACACATGTGGCTGGCTAATTTCAGGGCCCGCAATCAATGTCTCACCGGAGGAGAAGTCACCATGCGCATGTTGTCGCGTCTCGGGGCCACGCTGGCGGCCACCACACTCGCCGTGGTCGGTGCCGTGGCCATGTCCTCGCCCGCGAGCGCCCGCATCAACCCGGCCGGACTGCTCGAGTGCGAGTCCGGCGGCTACTACCACTACACCTGCGTCATTCTGGACGCCGGTCCGCTGACCAACCAGGTCTGGAAGTACAACGGGTCGGTCGTGGCCGCGGGCAACGGCCACAGCAGCCTCTACGGCCAGTGCGCGGCGAACCTGCGCTTCTCGATCGGGGTCACCTACACCCGGCCGAACGGTACGTCGGTGAACACGGGCATGACCCTCAACTGCCTGCAGTACTGGCAGTAGTTCCGCTGGTGGGTGCTGCCGGTGTTCGCTGGGACACCGGCAGCACCGCCGGAAGCGGTGTGGGAGAGTGGCCGAGTGAATCGGCTCGGTAGCGCTACCTCGCCCTATCTCCTGCAGCACGCCGACAACCCGGTCGACTGGTGGCCGTGGTGTGACGAGGCGTTCGAGGAGGCGAAGCGCCGGGACGTCCCGGTCCTGATCTCCGTCGGATACGCGGCCTGCCACTGGTGCCACGTCATGGCGCACGAGTCCTTCGAGGACGAGGGCATCGCCGCGATCGCCAACGCTGGTTACGTGGCGATCAAGGTCGACCGGGAGGAGCGCCCCGATGTCGACGCCGTCTACATGGCCGCGACGCAGGCGATGACCGGCCAGGGCGGCTGGCCGATGACGGTCTTCGCGACCCCCGAGGGCACGCCGTTCCTCTGCGGGACCTATTTCCCGCGCGAGCAGTTCGGCAAGCTGCTGCTGGCGGTCGGCGAGGCGTGGCGCGACCAGCGCGAGGAGATCGTCAAGCAGGGTGCCGCCGTCGTCGAGGCGATCACGCCGGGCGTGATCGGGCCGGGTCAGCCGGTGACGGCGGAGGTGCTCGGGGCGGCCGCGGCGGCACTGACGCGGTCGCACGATCAACGGTACGGCGGTTTCGGCGAGGGCGGACCCAAATTCCCGCCGCACCTGGCGCTGCACTTCCTGCTGCGGCACTACCAGCGCACCGGGGACGAATCCGTCCTCGACGTGGTGCGCCACACCGCCGAGGCGATGGCCCGTGGCGGCATCTACGACCAGGTCGGCGGCGGTTTCCACCGCTATGCGGTCGACGGCCACTGGACCGTGCCGCACTTCGAGAAGATGCTCTACGACAACGCCCTGCTGCTGCGGGTCTACACCCAGCTCTGGCGGCTGACCGGCGATCCGATGGCGGGCCGGATCGCGGGGGAGACCTATGGCTTCCTGGTGCACGAGATGACGACGCCGGAGGGCGGCCTCTTCTCGTCGTGGGACGCCGACACCGACGGGGTCGAGGGCACCACCTACGTCTGGACGCCCGCGCAGCTCGTCGAGGTGCTCGGCGAGGAGGACGGCGCGTTCGCGGCCGACCTCTTCGAGGTGACGGCGGAGGGCACCTTCGAGCACGGGAGCAGCGTGCTGCGGCTGGCCCGTGACATCGACGAGGCGAGCCCCGAGGTGCAGGAGCGCTGGCGCAAGGTTCGCCGGGCGCTCGCCGACGCCCGCGAGCAGCGCCCGCAGCCGGCCACCGACGACAAGGTCATCGCGTCCTGGGCGGCGATGGCGATCACCGCGATGTGTGAATACGTCCAGGTCGAGGGTGCGATGGACGTCGACCACGGCTGGTCGCCGGCGGAGCTGATCGCGCCGGTCCGCGCCGCGTCCCTGCTGGCGAGGGTGCACCTGGTCGAGTCCGACGGCGACGTGCGGCTGCGGCGGGTCTCGCTCGGCGGCACGGTCGGCCAGCCCGCCGGGGTGCTCGAGGACTACGGCTGCCTCGCCGAGGCGTTCTGCGCGGTGCACCAGCTCACCGGCGATCCGAGGTGGCTGTCCCGCGCGGAGCTGCTGCTGACGATCGCGATCACCCGTTTCGGTGACGGCGACGGCGGCTTCTTCGACACGGCCGACGACGCGGAGAAGCTGGTCACGCGGCCCGCCGATCCGACCGACAACGCGACGCCGAGCGGGCTCGGTTCGGTCGTCAACGCGCTGGTGACCTACTCCGCGCTCGCCGGGTCGAGCCTGCACCGTGAGGTCGCCGAGGCCGCGCTGGCCCGGGTGGCCCCGCTGATCGCACGGCATCCGCGCTTCGCGGGCGCGTCCGCCGCAGCGGCCGAGGCCCTGCTCAGCGGTCCGGTCGAGATCGCCATAGTCACGGACGACCCGGCGCACGAGCTCGTCGCCACCGCGATCAGGCTGGCACCGCCGGGTGCGGTCATCGTCGTGGGCGAGACCGACAAGCCGGGCGTCCCGCTCCTCGCGGGTCGTCCCATGCTGGGGGGTACGCCCACCGCGTACGTCTGCCGGGGCTTTGTCTGTGATCGTCCGGTGACGACGGCTGTCGACCTTACGACAGTTCTCACCCAATAGCATCCTTTGTCCTGGCTATTCGGACATATGCGGCTAGCATTTCCGGACATGGCCGGGCTTGCCGCACTCCTGCGCACCACACCAGGCAACACTCCCAAAGCAGCAGCTCAGCAAGAGCTGAAGCAGATCAGCGAGGCGCTCTCCCGCGCGCTGAGCGCCAGAGGCACCGAGCACGCGCACCGCACCCTCGGCCGGCTCACCGTGGTGATCCGGGCGGCGCTGCCGCACATCCAGGAGGTCGACGGCTGCACGGTCGTCGTCGACGGCGTTGCGGAGGTCGGCACGCTGGTCGGGGAGTATGTCCAGCGGGGACCGTCGGGGCTGGTGGGGGGCTCCTCGGCGTACGCGCTGATATTGGCGGACCCGGTGCGCGACGGCCTGGTGCTGGCGCGCAACGGTGACGGCGCACCGCTGTACTACGCGCGGACCCGCAGCGGCGCGCTCGTCGCCTCCGAACCCGCCGCGCTCATCGCGGCCGGGGTGCCCGCCGACCCCGACAGCGCCGTGGTCGAACGGTTCCTCGCCACCGGGCGCTGCGACGACACGGCCGCCACCTTCTTCGCCGAGATCCGCCGCGTCCTGCCCGGCCAGGTCGTCGTCGTCACCGCCGAGCAGGCGATCGTCCACGAACCGACCGGGCGCGTCGCCGAGGTGCGCCCGCTGCCGCTGCGCTCGGTGAGCCGCCGGGTCGGCTGCCGCGTGTCGCTCTCCGCCGGAACCGCCACGGCGCTGGAGGCCGCGCTGCGGCACGGGGAGGAGATGGAGGCGCTGCCGCTGGCCGTCTTCTCCACGCACTTCCCCGGCTTCGAGAGCGGCACCCCCGAACACGCCCTGCTCGGCTCGCTCCCGAGGGGCAGCTTCCGGCACCGGGCCACGCCGTGCTTCGCCGACGAGCTCGACCTCGACAGCTTCCTGCACGATGTCGGCGAGCCCATGCCCGACCTGGAGAGCTACCTCATCTGGGCCACCGTACGCGCCACCGGCGGCGAGGTCGACGTGCTCCTCGACGGCGCCACCCACGGCGATCACCTCCCGCGCCTCGCCGACCGCGTAGCCAGCCGCTACGGCGTCGAGCTGCGCTTTCCCGCCCGCGCCGCGAGCGGACGCCCGGCTGCGGACCCGCGTGTCGTCGAGGTGCTCGCCGGGATGACCGACGATCAGCTCACCCCGCTCGTGCACGCGCGGCTGAAGTCGCAGGTCGGCGTACTCACCGGGCTCTTCAGCGGACGCCGCATCGATGCCGAGGCACTCTTCCGCCGGCTCGTCGTGGAGCGCTGGCTCACCCTGGTGGCGCAGCCGGTGGCGTCGGCTCGCGTACCGTCGCCGTCCCTGCGGGTCAACGGCAAGGAGTGGAGCCGCCACGCGATCACCACCGAGGCCCTGCGCGCCGACGATCTCGTGGTGGAGCGGTTCGCGTTCCACGCCACCGAAGCCGCCGACCGCCTGCGCCAGCAGTGGTACCTCCTTGTCGCAGCCAAGCCCGTCGCCGTCGCGCAGGGGCTCGCTCGCAACGTGTGGCGGCTGCGGCCGGGCGGGCTGGCGCGTTGCCTCGCGAGGTTAGCCCGGCACGAACCGTGGCAGGTCCAGGCCGTCATCGACCACGGCGGAGCCCTCCGCGCCGCCGGTGCCCTCCTGCTCCCGCGTAAGTGGGCCTCCCGGATGATCGAGATGCGCGCGGTCGGCCTGCCCCGGCCGTCGGCGGTCTCACCGGCGAACGTGAGCGTGGTCCCTCGCCCGGACCGCCCCGATCTCGTGGCCGAGCAGCTCAGCGCCGTGCTGGAGAAGAACCTGTCCGCGGCCGCGTGGGGCGGGTTCCGCGGCTGCGCCGTCATCAGCGGTGGCCGGGTGATCGGCTGGTCCGGTCCGGGCGATCCCGACATCGCACTGGCGCTCGCCGCAGGGGATCCCTTCGGCTCGTCCACCGAGCTGACCCCGATGGTGATCGCCGCTCACGCCCCGGCGGCGGCCCCGCGGGCCACGGTCCACGCCACCCCGTCCACCCGCAAGGCCAAGCCCACCAAGTCCCGCCGCTGACCGCCACGCCGCCGCCGAGTCGCAGCACTCGCTACGACCCCGGCGCTGCCCGCCACTGTCTGCTGCTGCTGCCCGCAGCCGCCGCTTGCGCCGGTGACGCCTGCGGCGGGTCGCCAAGATCGCCGCAACTCTTGAAGAGTTGGTCCTAAACTCGGCACCGATGGGAGCTGACCGCTACAGCGACTCCAGCAGGGCGGCATTCTTGGCGGCGACCACCGAGACCAACGACTCCTGGTAAGCCTCCATCGCGGCCAGCAGAGAAGCGTCCCCGGCAGCAAGAATCCGCACCGCCAGCAGTCCCGCGTTCCGAGCCCCGCCGATCGACACCGTCGCCACCGGAACCCCGGCCGGCATCTGCACGATCGACAGCAGCGAGTCCATCCCGTCGAGGTATTTCAGCGGCACCGGCACCCCGATCACCGGCAGCGCGGTGGTCGACGCGACCATCCCCGGCAGGTGTGCGGCCCCACCCGCGCCCGCGATGATCACCTTGAGGCCGCGCGATGCGGCGCCCTGGGCGTACTCGATCATCGCGACCGGGGTCCGGTGCGCGGAGATGACCTGGACCTCGAAGGGCACGCCGAACTCGGCGAGCGCCTCGGTGGCGGCCTGCATGACCGGCCAGTCCGAGTCGCTGCCCATGATCACGCCGACGGTCATGCGGGGTCTCCCTCGTTCTCGGGCAGTGCGGTGCCGAACTGCAGCCAGTGCGCCGCGCGAGCGGCTCGGGCGCGGGTGTCGGCGAGCGAGGAGCCGAGCGCGGTCACGTGTCCGACCTTGCGACCGGGCCGGATCTGCTTGCCATAAAGATGGATCTTGACGCCGGGTTCCTGGGCGAAGAGGTGGTGCACCCGCTCGTCGATCGAGATGCCGCCCTCGGGTCCGCCGAGGACGTTGGCCATCACGACGACCGGCGCCGTCAGGCCCGTGTCGCCCATCGGGTAGTCGAGGACCGCGCGCAGGTGCTGCTCGAATTGGCTGGTCCTGGCCCCCTCGATGGTCCAGTGACCGGAGTTGTGGGGCCGCATGGCGAGCTCGTTGACGGTGACCTGCTTGCCGTCGTCGAAGAGCTCCACGGCGAGCATGCCGACGACGCCGAGCTCGGTGGCGAGCCGGATCGCGAGCTCCTGGAGCTGCGCGGCCTGGTCGGGATCGAGGTCGGGAGCCGGGGCGAGCACCTCGACGCAGATGCCGTCGCGCTGCACGGTCTCCACGACGGGATAGGCCGCGACCTGCCCGAACGGTGACCGGGCGACCTGCACGGCGAGCTCGCGGCGCAGCGCGACGCGCTCCTCGACGATCAGGGCCGTGCCGGTGGCGACGAGCTCCTGCGCGGCGGCCGGGTCACGGAGCACCCAGACGCCCTTGCCGTCATAGCCGCCCCGGGTCGCCTTCGCGATCACGGGCCAGCCGGTCTCGTCGGCGAAGGCGGTGATGTCGTCGAGCGATTGGACCTCGCGCCAGCGGGGCATCGGTGCGCCGAGCTCGCCGAGGCGGCGGCGCATCGCGAGCTTGTCCTGGGCGAAGATCAGGGCGTCGGCTCCGGGATAGATCGCGACGCCGTCGTCGGCGAGCGCCCGGATGTGCTCGCCCGGGACGTGCTCGTGGTCGAAGGTGACCACGTCGCAGCCCTTGGCGAAGGTCCGCAGCGCGGCGAGGTCGTCGTGGGAGCCGAGCTGCACATCGGCCGCGACCAGGGCGGCACCGTCGTCGGCGGAGGTGGCGAGTACGCGTAGTGACTGCCCAAGGGCGATCGCCGCCTGGTGGGTCATGCGGGCCAGTTGGCCGCCACCCACCATGCCGACCACGGGTAGTCCAGTCCGGTTATCCATCGCCTAGCAGCTTAAATGTTCACGTTACTGGAGCGTCCGGTAGCCCTCGCTCAACTGGCGGCGGCGCTCGCTGCTGGCGCCGAGGATGACCAGCGTGATGCCGAGCGGCACCAGGATCAGCCAGGGGCTCACCAGCGAGAGTGCGTGCAGCGCGGCGATCGCGGTGACGACCGAGCCGATCGCGAGCGGTGCCTGCTGGCGCCGGACCGAGCCGTAGATCAGGGTCAGCACGGCGGCGACGATGAGCCCGACCTCCCGGATCGGGGCGGCCTCCGTGACCAGCACGATCACGACGGTCGGTCCGAAGGCGGTGACGAGCCCGGGCCCGAAGGCGGTCCAGCTGTCGAGCAGCTCCTGGCGTCGGCGCAGCTCGATCGCACCGACGATGAGCGCCACGGCGGCGAACGGCACCGTGTAGGCCTCCGGCGAGACGTTCTCGGCGGACATGCCGATCAGCCACCACGCGATGATCTGGGTGAGCCCGATCGCACCGAGCAGCACAATCCGGCGGTTGGGGCGCAGCCCGGCCCGCATCAGGGCGATGCCGATCACCGAACCCCAGGCGGCGAGCAGCGGCGCCATGTAATGCGGTGCCCGCACGACCACGACGAGGGCGATGATCGCCGCGATGTGCCCGGCCCACTCGACGGTCGCGGCCTCATACTCGGCCTCCACTCGGGCGAGCCGGGGCAGGGTGGTCGCGCCGGTCATGAGCAGCGCACCGATCGCGAGCACACCGAACGCCGTCCACTGCGGCGCGAGCCCGGCGTCGATGCTGATGGCGACGACGAAGAGCTCCGCCGCGACCGAGGCGCCGAGCCAGCCCAGGATGCGCGCGGTCTGGCTCCGGCCGCCGAGCGCGGCGGCCGCGCCGACGGCGACGGCGCCGCCGAAGGTGAAGATCGTCATGCCGGGAGTCGCGAGCGCGCCGGCCAGGCCCGCCCCACCGGCGATGAGACCCATGAGGAGTACGCCCAACCGCCCCGTCCGCAGCGGCCGGTCCGTGTCGGAGTCGGTGGGAGGCTCCGTCAGCGCCACGCTGAGCACGCAGACCGTGAAGACGGTGAGCCCGGCGAGCACCCGCGCAGACCAGGAGAGGTTGAGTGCCGTGGGCAGGATGAGCAGCGTCAGCCCGGCCATCGCGGTGACCCGGGTGACCGACCTGGTGACCCCGCCGCCGAAACCGATCGCGGCGATCCCGGCGGCGATGGTGAGCAGCAGCGCCGTGAGCACGGCGGTGGCGTTGACCGCCGATCCGATTCCCGCGGGCGGTCCTTCCCAGATCGCGTCGAGGCTGCGGTACGGCGTGGCGATCGCTTCCCGGATCGTCGGCGCGATGGCGATGACGGCGATGAGCGCGGGCAGGGCTGCGGCGACGAACGCACCGGCGGCGGGGTAGGACGGCCAGCGGCGCCACTGCGGCAGCTCCGGGCTCCACCCCGCGATCCGCCACCGCACCGCCTCGTCGGGCCGGAAGGCGGGCTGCTCCAGCGTGGTCGGCCGGATCGGTTTCACCATCGGCGTACCGGTGCGGATGAGCTCGATGAGCACGCACATCAGGGCCGCCGCGGCGGCGTAGACGCCGGTGGGGTGGGGCAGGGTCAGCTCGGCGAGCGCCACGATGGTGCCACCGGCGGAGACGCCGACCGTCGCCCACCCCAGGTACGCCGGGACCGCCTTGCGAACCGCGCCGAGGATCGCCACACCGACGGCGGTGGTGGCGAGACAGGCGGCGAGGATCGTCCGGGGGTCGCGGTCCATGGTGGCGGCGAGCGCTGCGACGGCACCGGGCGCGGCGAGCAGGGCGCCGACCGTCGCGGTGCCACCGATGAGGCTGAGGTGCGGGCCCTCGGGACCTTCCTCGTCGATGCTGGTGTCACCGAGCCGGATCCTGGCGTACCCGGCGACGAGGGCCGCGACCACGACGCAGACGAGGGCGACGACGCCGAGTGCGGCGGCGGTCGTCCAGTCGCGGACGAGCGACGAGCCCAAGGCGTAGAGCGCGAGGGCGACCGCGACCGTGAGCCGGGCATAGCCCGCGCGGGGTTCCGGGGCGATGACGGAGGCGATGGCGTATCCGGTGGAGATCGCCAGGCCGATGACGATCGGTGACCACCACGGCCCGCCGAGCGCGGCCGGGGTGCCGACCGTGGCGAGCCCGACGGCGAGCCCGGCGGCGTCATAGCCGAGCGGTTTGGGCAGGCCGAGAGCTGCGGCGCAGGCCAGGACCACCAGCGCGGCGGGTCCCTGCCAGCCCAGCGACGACGCGGCGGCGACGCTGCCGAGGTCGCCCTCCCACAACCCGCCCGGTACGGCGATCGCCTGCAACCCGCCGGTGAGCGCGGGGTAGCCGGCGATGACGAGGACGACCGCACCGGCGATCGTGACACCGGCGATCGGGCCGCGCCGCCACTCCTCGGGCATCAACTGCACCGAGGCCGAGACGATGAGCACCATGATCGCGGTGGAGAGCACCCAGATGCCGGGTGCGATCAGCGACGCGGCCCGGGCCAGCGCGGCGACACCACCGGCGGTGACCGCGGCAGCCGCGTAGTCGGCCCCGTCGAGGAGCCGGTCGGCGCGCTGCCGCCCGGCGTCGATGGAGCTGCTCAGACCCAGCAGCACGGCCCCGACCAGCAGAACCGTCGCGACGAGCGTGTCGAGCACCGTCGCGTTGGGTACGCCGAAGGTCGCAAGAGTGATCGCCAGCGCGCCCAGCCCGGCGCCGACCGCCAACGGTGTGCCGATGTGGCGCTGCGCGACGAGCCGCATCGCGACATAGCCCAGGGTGCCGCTCGCGGCGAGGCAGGCGCAGGCGAGCACCGTCGAGGTGGGCGCGTCGGGCGCCAGGGTGACGACGGAGGCCGCGACGGCCGAGGGGAAGGCGAGGGCGACCGCACCGGCGCAGGCGTCGCCGATCACGGCGGTGGGTGCCGCGGTGCGCAGGAGCCGCTGCGCGACGGCGAGGAGCACGCCCGCCACGCTGATCGCGACGAGAACGCTCGCGGTCGACCAGGGCCGTGCCACGGAGGCGAGGATCGCGGCGAGCCCGACGATGGTGACGCCCGCGACGTGGGCCCGGGCGGCACGCCGGGTGCCCGCGCCGAGGCCGGGCGCGACCGGTGTCTCGACGACCGGGCCGAAGAGCCGGTCGGAGAGGCCGATCGTGCTCCCGTCCTGGTTGCGGATGCGGGAGAAGCTGGGCAGGCGCAACCGCTGGCTCGGCACCGCCGACCCCACGACACCGATACCGGCCGCCGCGATCGCGATGGCCCACGCGGTGAGCAGCCACTGCGTGGCGATCCAGCTCAGCCCCAGCGACGCGGGAGCGGCGAGCCCGGTGAGCGTGGCACCCGCGACGACCGCCTCGCGTCGGAAGGACGGCGGCAGCGCGAGTGCCGCCGCGATCGTGACCAGGGCGATCGTCGTCACGAGGGACCAGCCGTCGGGGCCGGCCGCGTCGGACATCCGCACACCGAAGGTGCTCAGGTCGGCGCGCCAGGCCGGGAACGCGGCCCGAATCGGTGCCATCGCCGCCCGGAGAACGCCGCTGAGCACGAAGAATCCGATGATCGCGAGGGCCACGCTCGCGGCGATCTGCGGTCCGCGTCGGGCGGCTCGGGGCAGCAGCCGGACGCCGAGCCCGGTCACCACCGCCGCGACCGCGACGGCGAGCAGCTCGCGACCCGGCAGGGCGAGCGCGGTGACCCGGCCGACGACGGCGATGACCGCGATCGTCAGGATTCCGGCGGTGACCTCGGGCAGCGGCTTCAGCGCCAGGACCGACGCACCGGCGAAGCCGATTCCGGCGGCGAGCAGCACCGTCGCGCCCGCCCGGGCGGCGGCCCACGGCTCGTCGGCGCTCATCATCGCGAACGTGCCGAAGGCGAGGGCGATGATGACGGTGAGTCCGTGCAGCACCCAGGTCAGCTCGCGCAGCCAGTAGCTCGACCAGGCGCCCTCGAGCACGACCGGCCGGTGGACGAAGTCGCCGATGTTGCGGCTGCCGCCCACCCGCAGCGGCATGCTGTGCGAGTGCTCCACGGCACGTGCGATCACCGCGTTGGCACCGGCCATCAGCGCGAAGACGAGCGCCCAGCCGGCCGGTCCGCGGATCAGGTCGAAGGCGAGCAACGGCACGACAGGCTGCACGGCGATCACCACGGCGTACCGGGCCGAGGTGAGCAGGGTGAGCCGGTGATAGCCGTAGGCGACGGCGGAGGTGACCGCGAAGACGAACCCGGAGACGATCGTCATCGAGGCGGTGACACCGGGCAGCATGCCGACGACATAGCCGGTCACCGGCACCAGCACCAGGCCGACCGTCGCGAGCGTCTCGGCGGTCGAGGTGAGCCGAGCCTTGATCAGGAACGGTGCGCCGCCGAGCAGCAGCAGCGTGACGAGCGTGAGGATGGTGACCCGGGCGGCCGGGCTGAAGGAACTGATCGCGACGACGGCGAAGACGATCGCCGCGACGCCGAGCAGTAGGCCGCCGAGGGCGAGCAACAGGTTCTGCGCCGAACGGGCCGAGGTCTCGGGCGCCGGCTGATTGAGCAGCGGCGCCACGCGAGGCCGGTCCGGCCCGGTGCCCTGGGCGG
Organism: Allocatelliglobosispora scoriae; assembly: GCF_014204945.1. Taxonomy (NCBI): domain Bacteria; kingdom Bacillati; phylum Actinomycetota; class Actinomycetes; order Micromonosporales; family Micromonosporaceae; genus Allocatelliglobosispora; species Allocatelliglobosispora scoriae. The sequence goes on along the minus strand of NZ_JACHMN010000002.1, from coordinate 2,838,914 downwards.
GGATGGAGCCGGTGGGCGGCGGGTCGTTACGCCGCAGTCGGCGCTGCTTCGGGGTATTCGCCGCCTTGAGCCGCTCCTGCTCGGCGTGCTGGATGAGACGCCGTTGGTGCAGGGCCGCCTGCATCTTCTTGCTGAGGCCGGAGCGGGCGGAGGCGAGGGTGAGGTCCTCGGCGCTCATGTCGGCGATCGCCCGGTTGAGCCGGTCCAGCTCGGCGGCGAGGTCCTCGGCGGTGTTTCCGCAGCTCGGACAGCGTTGGGCGGGGTCGCGGAGTCGGCCGCACATGGAGCACTGGGTCTGTTCCATCTGCTACCTCCGAGGCGCGCACGTCGTCGCCTCAGCATGCCTAATCAAGGCAAGGTTTGAACAGCCCCATTTAGGCACGAATAGGATGCGGATCAACGAACCCGCACCCCACCCTGAATTTTAATGCTGGACACGCCGCATGTCCTAGAACAAAAGTCAGGATCGATCCGACGTGCCGAATCGATCCTGACTTTTGTTGCAGTTATTGCGGTGTGTCCAGCATTAAAATTCAGTATTACGGGCGGCCGAGGCCGCGGTAGGTCCAGCCGGCCGCCGACCACGCCGACGCGTCGAGGCAGTTGCGGCCGTCGATGACCAGGCGCTTGCCGACGATCGCGGCCAGCGCTGCCGGGTCGGCGTTGCGGAACTCGGCCCACTCGGTGAGTACGCAGACCAGGTCCGCCTCGGCGACGGCCTCCTGCAGGGACTTCTCGAAGGTCAGCTCCGGGTGTGCCTTGCGGGCGTTGTCGATGCCCTGCGGGTCGTAGACCCGGACATCGGCGCCCGCCTCGTGCAGCATGCCGGCGACGGCGAGGGCGGGCGCGTCGCGTACATCATCGGAGTTGGGCTTGAAGGTCGCGCCCAGGACGGCCACGCGGGCGCCGGCGAGGTCGGGACCCGCGGGGCCCTGGCGGCGGTCGAGCAGCTCGGCGGCGAGGTGCAGCACCCGGGCCCGACGGCGCAGGTTGATCAGGTCGACCTCGTGCAGGAAGCGCAGCGCCTCACCGGCGCCGAGCTCCTGGGCGCGGGCCTGGAAGGCGCGGATGTCCTTGGGCAGGCAGCCGCCGCCGAAGCCGACACCGGCCTGCAGGAAGCGGTTGCCGATGCGCGGGTCGTAGCCGATCGCCTTGGCGAGCTGCGTGACGTCGCCGCCGGCGACCTCGCAGACCTCGGCCATCGCGTTGATGAAGCTGATCTTCGTGGCGAGGAAGGCGTTCGCCGCGACCTTGACCAGCTCGGCGGTCGCGAAGTCGGTGACGACGACGGGGACCTCGCGGTCCTCGGTCGAGGCGAGGTCGAAGACGCCCTTGTGCGCGGCGTAGAGCAGGGCGTTGGACCACTCGGTCTTGACGCCGACGACGATCCGGTTGGGCCGCAGCACGTCCTCGACCGCGAAGCCCTCCTGGAGGAACTCCGGGCTCCACGCGACCTCGACGCCCAGCTCCTCGGAGGTGTGCTTCTCGACGAGGCGCTCGACCCACTCGGCGGTGCCGACCGGGACGGTCGACTTGCCGACGATGAGCGCGCGGCGGGACAGGTTCTTGGCGAGGTCGGTGACCGAGGCCTCGACATAGCGCAGGTCGGCGCCCATGCCGTCGGAGCGCTGCGGGGTGCCGACGCAGATGAAGTGGACGTCGCCGAAGTCGGCCGTCTCCTCGATCGACGTGGTGAAGCGCAGGCGGCCCGAGGCGACGTTGCGCCGCAGCAGCTCATCGAGTCCGGGCTCGTGGAAGGGGACCTCGCCGCGCGACAGGTTCTCGATCTTCGCGACATCGACGTCGTAGCCGATGACCTCGTAGCCGAGCTCCGCGTAGCAGATCGCGTAGGTGGCACCCAGGTAACCGCAGCCCAGGAAGGTCAGCCGGGGACGGGCCGCGCCGGAGGGTGGGGTCACCGAGGCGCTGGGTACGAACGTGGTCGGGTACGGAATCGTCACGCCATCGTCTCCGCTCTGAATCGGCTGCGTCTCAACTGTTGGTCCCCACCCCGGTCGAGACGTGAGAACGCCGAGCCTACGCCGGTCAGGGCAACTGGTGAAGCAGCCTACGTCAGACTCGGATGATTCGCTGAACTGAGGCGGCGTTAAGCTACTGGTCGGTACATTGCGAGACCGTGGGAGGACCGCGCCATGTTTGATCTCTACCAGCTCTCCGAGGATCACATCGCCGTGCGCGAGGCTGTGCGCGAGTTGTGCGACGCCAAGGTGGCGCCCAACGCCGCGGCCGCCGACGAGAACGGCGAGTTTCCGCAGGCCAGCTATGACGCTCTGCGCTCCTCCGACTTCCACGCCCCGCACATCCCGGCCGAGTTCGGCGGTGCCGGTGCCGACGCGCTCGCGACCGCGATCGTGATCGAGGAGGTCGCCCGCGCGTGCGCCTCCTCCTCCCTCATCCCCGCCGTCAACAAGCTCGGCACGATGCCCCTCCTCCTCTCCGGTGACCAAGCCCTCAAGGAGCGCTATCTCACCCCGGTGGCCAGGGGCGAAGCGATGTTCTCCTACTGCCTCTCCGAGCCCGAGGCCGGCAGTGACGCGGGCTCCATGACGACCCGGGCAGACCGTGATGGAGATCACTGGATTCTCAACGGTGTCAAGCGCTGGATCACCAACGCGGGCGTCTCCGAGTACTACACCGTCTTCGCCGTGACGACCCCCGGCATCGGGCCCAAGGGCATCTCCGCCTTCGTGATCGAGAAGTCGGATCCGGGTGTCAGCTTCGGCGCCCCGGAGCGCAAGCTCGGCATCAAGGGATCGCCGACGCGCGAGGTCTACTTCGACAACGTGCGGGTGCCGCTGGACCGGATCATCGGCGAGCCGGGGACCGGGTTCGCCACCGCGATGAAGACCCTCGACCACACCCGGGTCACGATCGCCGCCCAGGCCGTCGGGATCGCGGCGGGTGCGCTGGACGCCGCATTGGCGTACGCCCAGGAGCGCCGGCAGTTCGGCAAGCCGATCGCCGACTTCCAGGGGATGCAGTTCCTCCTCGCCGACATGGGCATGAAGCTGACGGCGGCCCGGGAGCTGACCTACGCGGCGGCGGCGCGCTCGGAGCGCGGGGACGCCGACCTGACCTACTTCGGTGCGGCGGCGAAGTGCTTCGCGTCGGACGCGGCGATGGAGATCACGACGGACGCCGTGCAGGTGCTGGGCGGGTACGGCTACACCAAGGACTTCCCCGCCGAGCGGATGATGCGCGACGCCAAGATCACGCAGATCTACGAGGGCACCAACCAGGTCCAGCGCATCGTCATGGCTCGGCAGCTGCTCAAGGGCGTCATCTAGCCTCGCCGCGCTCGGCCTGCCCGGTGAACCTCACCGCGACGGTGAGGCCGCCGGTCGGGTTGGGCGTGGCCGTCAGGCGGGCGTGGTGGGCGTCGACGACGGCGCGGACGATGGCGAGGCCCAGGCCGTGGCCGGTGTGGCTTCGACCCGAGGCGCGATAGAACGGTTCGAAGAGGCGGTCCACGTCGGTCACGAGCGGGCCGTCGTTGGCGACGGTCAGGGTGTCGTCGGCGACGGTGACGGTGACGCGGCCGCCGGGGATGTTGTGCTGGACGGCATTGTTGATCAGGTTGCCGGCGAGGTGCCGCAGCAGGGCCGGATCGCCGTCGACACAGGACGGTGTGAGCCGGGCGGTGACGCCGACGGCGGGCAGCAGCGAGCGTACGAGTTCGGTCAGGTCGACGACCTCCGGCTCCAGCGGGGCGTGGGTGGCGTCGGCCAGGGCCAGTAGCGCCTCGGTGGTCTGGATGCTGCGTTCGTTGGCGGCGAGCAGCTGGACGGAGAGGCCCTCCACGGTGTAGCCGGCCGGATTGGCGAGCGCCACCTGCAACAGCGTCCGGGACGAGGCCAGCGGGGTACGCAGTTCGTGCGCCGCGTTGGCGGCGAAGCGCTGATGGGCGTCGAAGTCATGCTCCAGGCGGGCGAGCATGCTGTCGAAGGTGTCGGCGAGGCGTTTGAGTTCGTCGTCCGGGCCGGACAGGGCGATGCGTTCATGCAGGTTGCCGCTGCCGAGTTCGCTCGCGGTGGCGGTGATCCGGTCCAGCGGGCTGAGTACCCGCCCGGCGACGACCCAGACGGCGAGCAGGCCCAGGCCGGTGACGACGATGAAGCCCGCGATGCAGGCCCAGACGAGCACGTCGAGGAAGTTCGAGCGCGTCACCGCGATCGCCTGGCCCATGCCGACGTCGGGCATGTCGACGGCGCTGATCGTGTATGGCGGCACGTAGCGGACGACGAGATAGACCATGGTCAGCAGCAGGGCACTGACCAGGGCGAGGAGCGCGCCATAGATGAGGGTCAGCCGCGCTCGGACGGTCATCGTGGCTCCTCCAGGTAATAGCCCTCGCCGATCCGGGTATGCAGCAGCGAGGGCTCGCCGAGTTTGCGGCGCAGTGTCGAGATGGTGATGCGTACCGCATTGGTGAACGGGTCGGCGTGCTCGTCCCAGGCCTTCTCCAGCAGCTGCTCTGCGCTGACGACACCGCCTTCGGCCTGCACGAGCAGGAGCAGCACGGCGAATTCCTTACGAGTCAGGTCGAGGTAGCGGCCTTTCCGGTAGGCGTGGCGCCGGTGCGGGTCGACGGTGAGATCCGCGAAGTGCCGGACGGGTGGTTGGGCGGGGGTGATGCGGCGGCTGAGCGCGCGCAGCCGGGCGACCAGCTCGGGAAAGTCGAAGGGCTTGGCCAGATAGTCGTCGGCGCCGAGGGTGAGTCCGGCCACCTTGTCGCCCAGGCGGACGGCGGCGGTGAGCATGAGGATCCGGCAGTGCGGATGGTCGGTGGTGATGCGTCGGCAGACATCGTCGCCGTGGATGACGGGCAGGTCGCGGTCGAGGATCACGATGTCGTAGTCGTTGACCGTGAGCCGGTCGAGGGCCTGCTGTCCGTCGGCGGCGATGTCGGCGGCCATGGCTTCGTGGCGCAGCCCGGCGGCCAGCGCCTGGGCCAGCATGGGCTCGTCTTCCACGATCAGCACTCGCACATGGTCAAGTCCATCATGTCTGGGTTATGGCGGGCGTATGGAAACGACCAGACGCTGGGAAAACACGCTGCCTGGTGAGCTGACCGGCATGAACTTCGTCAAGAGAGCGGGGCTGAGCCTGCTCGCACGCAGAGGCCGTACTCTGATCATGTTTGGCCTGTTTGTCACGATCTGCACCCTGGTCATGGGCGGCCTGCTGGTGCAGCGTGCCGCGGACGCGGCAGCGACCGCGGCCAAGGGGCGGGTCGGGGCGCAGGCCACGCTTCAGTGGGACATGGACAAGGCCTTCGCCAACGGTGGATTCGGCGGGACGCTGCCCGACAACGCTCGGCTCAGCACGACCGCCGCCGACAAAATCGGTACCTCTGACCTGGTCAGGGGCTACAACTACACATTGGAGAACGCCTCGGCGTCCGATCTGAAACCGGCCTCGACCATCCCGCCTCCCAGCGGTCTGCCCGCCGATATGCGCGATGATCGGGTGCTGCCGCTGCACGGCGTGCGCGACACCGAGCAGCTGCGAGACTTTCGCGACGGCCAGTTCACGATCGTCGAGGGCCGGGGACTCACCGGCGCCGACAAGGACCGCGACGTCGTCGTGGTCGAGGAGCGGCTGGCACAGGCCAATCGGCTCAAGGTCGGCGGCAAGGTCAAGCTCGGCACCGCCGGCGGTGGCAACCTGCGCGAGTTCGAAGTCGTCGGCGTCTACCGCAATCCGGCGCAGTCGCCCAAGCAGTGGGCCTCCCCGCAGTCCGATCCGGGCAACCTCATGTACGTCCCGCTGGACGCACTCGGCCGCCTCAACCCCGAGGAGAAGCTCGACGGCGGCATGCGGATCAACGAGGCCGTCTACACCCTGAAGGACCCCGCTCAGCTCGACGCGCTCCGCAAGCAGGCCACCGCCGCCGGGCTCGACATGAACGTGTTCGGCCTGACCGTCAACGACAAGCAGTACCAGCAGCTCATCGGCCCGATCCAGAACGTCGCATCGTTCGCCCGGGTGACCGTGGGACTGGTCGGCGTCGCCGGAGCCGCCATCGTCAGCCTGCTCATCGCATTATGGCTGCGCGAACGCCGCCGCGAGCTGGGTGTCCTGCTCGCCATGGGCGAACGGCGTTGGCGCCTGGTCGCGCAACAGATCACCGAGGTCCTCGCGATCGCCACAGTCGCTCTGGCCGGTGCCACCGCGCTGGGCGGACTACTCGCCCAACCCGTCACCGACGCCCTGCTCGGCCGGCAGCTGGCCGACGTACCGCCGCCGACCGTGCCGATCCCCGGCCGGGCCGGTGTCGACCTCGAACCGGCCCTGGCCCCCATCGACAAGCTCGACGTCCTGCTCGGAGTCGGCGACATCGTCAGCGTCGGCCTGATCGGCCTGCTCATCGCGCTCATCGCCGTCGCCGTCCCCGCCTTCCGGATCGTCGGCCTGCAACCTCGCGAAATCCTCACGAAAGGCGAATAGATGATCCTCGAGATCGACAACGTCAGCCATGCCTACCAGGGCGCCCGCAAGCAGCGCTGGGTGCTGAAGAAGGCCAGCCACACCTTCGCAGCGGGCACCTTCACCAGCATTCTCGGCCCATCGGGCAGCGGTAAGACCACCCTGCTCAGCCTCGCCAGCGGACTGGACCTGCCCACCGAAGGCACCATCCGCTACCGCGGAACCGACCTGCGCACCCTCGGCCTGGGCGCCTACCGTCGTAAGCACGCCGCGACCATCTTCCAGTCCTACAACCTGCTCACCTATATGACCGCCGCCCAGAACATCCGCACCGCAATGGAGATCACGGGACACCGGTCATCCCGCCGCCGGGCGGTGGAGCTGCTCGAACGCGTCGGCATCACCGCGGACGACGCGCACCGCAACGTCATGCAGCTGTCCGGCGGGCAGCAGCAGCGAGTCGCGATCGCCCGTGCCCTGGCCTGCGAGGTCGACCTGCTGTTCGCCGACGAACCGACGGGCAACCTCGACGCCGACACCGCACAGGGCATCATCGACATCTTTCGCGAACTCGCCCACGAGCAGGGCACCTGCGTCATCGTCGTCACCCACTCCACCCACCTGGCCCGCCAATCCGACCAGGCACTGACACTGGCGAAAGGCCGCATCACCGTCGGGGCCGGCAATGGCTGATGACGGCGATCAGTCGTGATGCCGGTGCACGGGCTGATGATGAAGTCCACCAGTTCGTCGTAGCCACGTCCCGACAGCGGAAGCGGGAGCTGGGCGCCATCAGCGGGTACGCCCGCCGGCGTTCCAGCCGCGCTGTAGGGCGTCGCCGTCGCGGCCGGCGATGGCCCACGACGATTCTGATGGGCGTCCGGTGCGATATGGATACCGTGGCCGGTTCCTTCTGCTGTATTTGTTCGACGAACGGAGGGGGCAGTCGGCCGGTTTTCGTGGGTACGCGCTCCGCAATCGCTCGATAACATCCGGTGGTCGTCCCAGGATCGGGACTCGGCTGTTGATGAGGCACCGAAGAAGCACGGGTGCCGTGGTCGACGCAGGATTCGCAGAGGTGTGTGCTACATGGATATCGAGGAGCAGATCGCCGCGCTCGCCACGAAGGTCCGGAACCACCGGGCGGTGATTCTGACGGAAGAGGCTGCCAAGAACGCTTTCGTCATGCCGTTCATCGAGCGAATCCTCGGCTATGACGTGTTCAATCCGTTGGAGGTCGTGCCCGAGTTCACGGCAGACTACGGGACCAAGCGGGGAGAGAAGGTCGACTATGCGATCAAGCGTGGCGACGATGTCCAGATCCTCATCGAATGCAAGCACCCCCGCGATTCGCTGAAGGTCGAGCATGCGTCGCAGCTGTACCGGTACTTCTCCGTGACGAAGGCGCGAATCGCCATCCTCACCAACGGTCAGGTCTACCACTTCTACACCGATCTCGACGCTCCGAACCTGATGGACGAGAAGCCGTTCCTCGTGCTGGATCTGGAAGACGTCGACGATGCCAACCTTGCCGAGCTGCGCAAGCTCTCCAAGGAAGGTTTCGATCTCGACTCCCTCATCTTCGCGGCCGGCGAGATGAAGCTGCTCGGCCAGATCAAGCGGGCGATGGCGGATCAGTTCAAGGAACCCGACGACGATTGGGTCCGGTATTTTGCGGTGCGCCTTCACGACGGACCGTTTACGCAGAAGGTGCGTGAGCAGTACCGGCCACTCGTGGCGAAGGCGGCCGCGCAGTTCGTCAGGGATCAGGTGAATGACCGGCTCAAGAGCGCGCTATATGTGAACACTCCCGCACAGCCTGTCGAGGAGACACCGGAGGCTGACGCGGTGAGCGAAGGCGATCGGGAAACCGAAGTCGAGACCACGCTGGAGGAGCTCACCGGCTTCCAGATCGTCAAGGCGATCGCGTGCAGTGAGGTCAAGCCGCAACGGGTTGTGGGACGCGACGCCAAGTCGTACTTCGCGATTCTGCTCGACGACAACAACCGTCGACCCATCGCGCGCCTGCACTTCAACGGCAAGTCCAGGAAATACCTCGGCACCTTCGACGAGAACAAAGTGGAGACCCGCCACCTGATCGACTCACTCGACGACATCTACCTGCACGCCGACGCGATCCGGAATGCCGCCAGGAACATCGCAAGCTAGGCGCCGGAGGCCCATGATCGCGTTGTTTCCGGGAAATAATCCCCTCGCATAGGTGGTGAAGGGGCTATTTCCCGGAAACAACGCGATCATGGGCCGTGGGGCTCAGCAGAGGTCGCCGAGGATGATTCCGCGGCCGTTGGTGCCGACGTAAACGCGCCCGTACACCCTCGGGTCGCCGGTGATCGTGGCGCCCGTCCACGCGTACTGATGGCGGTCGTCGTTGATGCGGACCCAGCCGCGACCCGCGTTGTCGGAGCGGTAGATGCCGCGGACGCCGCGGATCTTCGCACTGGTGTAGATCGCCGGATAGCGGCTGTGCGGCGCGGCCTTGCCGAAGCCGACGTTGTCGGCCTCCTGCACACCGGTCACCCGCACGAACGAGGCGCCGGAGTTGACCGAGTGCCACATCCCATAGGTGCCGTCGGTCTCGCCGCCGGCCAGCCAGATGTCGCCGGCCACGCCGGGCAGGGCCTTGAACCGCACATCCCCCGCGACCGGCAGCCCGGCGGCTGCCGTGGCGGCGAAGGACGCGCCGCCGTCGGTGCTGAGGTAGAAGACGCCAGCGCTGAAGGCGTAGAAGACGGCCGGGTTGACCCGGTCGGACTCGATCCGCGCCCCGACCGGCAGTCCGGCGCTCGCGGACCAGGTCGCCCCGCCGTCGGCGGAGTGGGAGACGGCGGCGCCGTCCGGTGACCAGACGGCCTTCGTGCCGTCCGCGTTGACCGCCACCCGCCCGCCGCCCGAGATCCCGTCGGGCTGGGTGGCCGCCGGTGTCCAGGTGCTCCCGCCGTCCCGTGAGATCGCGAAGCGCGAGCTGCCGCCGTTGCCCGCCCGGACGATGACCTGCGGTGCAAGCTCGGCATAGTCGAGGCTGGTGTTGCTGCCGTGGGTCGGGTTGTCGAACATCAGGCCGGGATGGGCGAAGTCGTGGTGGACGAACCCGCCGACGTCGCCGACGGCGGAGAGCAGGTGCGCCCCGACCGGCGGACTGACGAGGTCCAGCACCGCGGTCTCCTCCAGCCCCCTCGCCTGTACGCCGATGTGGACGCTCCCGCCCGAGTCCCAGTCGGTGAGGTTGCCGGTGCCGTAGATCGTCGCACCGGTGCCGTAGAGCAGCCGGTCGGAGTCGAACGGGTCGATCTCCAGCGACTCGGTCATCCAGCCGAGCTTCGGTGCCTCCTCCGGCAGCGAGGGGGTCGCGTTCCAGGTCAGCCACGGTGCGTCGGTGATGTCGATGTCGTAGCGCTTGATCCGGTCGGGCCATGCGCCCCAGTCCCAGGACCGGGTCCAGGACGCACCGCCGTCGGTGCTGCGGAAGAAGACCACGTCGGGCCACCAGGCGATCTGGGTGGCGACCACGAGCGTGCCGGGGTTCTGGCGGTCGATGGTGAGCCCGGAGTACCCCCAGCTGCCGTTCTCCGGTGTGATGTCGGTCCACTCGCCGGTGGCGGTGTTCAGCTTCCAGACCTGCCCGCTGCCGCCGTCGTAGGGGCCGCCGGTGTCGCTGGTGGCGAGGTAGAGGTACCCGTCGGCGTGGTCGAGGACCCCCTTGTGCGGCAGGTATCCGGTGGGTGCCCCGGTGACCGCCGCCCAGGTCGCCCCGCCGTCGGTGGAGCGGTAGAGCGGGTTGGCCTTGTCGGCGACCCCGACGTAGATGGTCTGCGTCGCCCTGCGGCGGCTGCCGGTCCGCGGGTCGAACGTCACCCAGACAACGCCCTGGTTGTCGCTGGAGTAGCCGCTGGTGTCGTCGGGGTCGGCCCGGTAGGTGCCGACGTTCGGGAAGTTCGCGACCTTGGCCCAGTGTTCGCCGAAGTCCGTGCTGCGCCACAGCCCGTTGCCGCTGGAGGTGCCGAGATAGAGGGTGCTGTTGCGGTGCGGGTCGATCGCCAGCCGCTCGGCCATGCCCCGGCCGGGCATGTTGCCGCCGACCTTGAACGGCAGCTCGGTGACCTTCCAGGTGCGGCCCCGGTCCCGCGAGCGCAGGATGGCACCGTTGTTGGGGTCCCAGTCGTTGGTGTAGGTCCCGACGGCGGCGTAGACCCGGTCGGGGTCGACGGCGTCGGTGGCGAGGCTGAGGACGCCGGTCCAGCCCCACTTCTCCCAGCCGACCCAGTCGAGCAGCGGGATCCAGCGCCCGGTGGGCCGGTGCCAGCGGTAGGCGCCGCCGATGTCGGTACGGGCGTAGACGAGATGGCGTTCGGCCTGGTTGAAGATGATTCCCGGGACGAATCCGCCGCCGACGATCTCGACGTTGCTCCAGGTGTAGGACGAACCCGGTCCGCCGAGCGCCGGTGCCGCGAGGGCACCGACACCGGCGAGTGCGCCGACCGTACCGGCGGTGAGCAGGCCGCGCCGGGAGATACGCGCGTCTTGCATGTGGGCGTCTCCTTCAATACTTCGAGGGAGTTACATGACCCAGATAGTTTGGCTGCTAAACGAACTTAAAGGAAGCCCTTCGCGGAGCCGCTCCCGGGCGGCATCCGGCCCTGTCCCAGCCCCGGCGGCGAGACATGCTGATCGTTTCTGCTGCTGGGGAGCGTTCCGGATGTCCCACGGTGTCCCATGGACGGTGCGGGCCTTGACGCGTCGGTGGTCAGATGACTCCTGTCAGAGCGACACCGATGCAAAGGAGAACCGAGATGATCGGCACGAAGAGCGCGGCGGCCAAGAGCACCGGCTACGACGGCTTCACCGACGACGAGCGCAGCGCGATGAAGGAGCGCGCCAAGGAGCTGAAGGCGAGCGCCCGGCGCGGCGCGAAGGCGGCGGACGCGGAGAAGGACGTGCTCGCCAAGATCGCCAAGCTGCCGGAGTCGGACCGCGTCATCGGCGAGCGGCTCCACGCCATCATCAAGGCCGCGGCGCCGGACCTGGAGCCGAAGCTGTGGTACGGCATGCCCGCCTACGCCCGGGACGGCAAGATCGTCTGCCACTTCCAGAGCGCGCAGAAGTTCAAGACCCGGTACGCGACGCTGGCCTTCAGCGACCCGGCGAACCTCGATGACGGCACCATGTGGCCGGTCTCCTTCGCCCTGCCCAAGCTGACCGCCGCCGACGAGAAGAAGATCGCCGAGCTGATCAAGCGTGCGGCGAGCTGAGGACCTGAGTGACGGGGCCGGCTTCGGTCGGCCCCTCAGCCTCCATCGATGAGGCGTTGCCGGGCCTCGTTCGCGAGCCGCTCATCGCCGGGCCGCCCGAGCCTTCGTGCCAGCTCGATCGTGCGCTCGTGCAGTGCCAGCGCCTCGTCGGTCCGGCCCGCGACCCGGCAGGTCTCGGCGTAGGTGGGCAGGAAGTCGATCTCCAGTTGTGTCTCGGCGAGCGGCTCCAGCAGTTCGAGGGCGGTGCGGTGGTGATCGAGCGCCTCGTCGAGCGAGCCCATGATCCGCAGCGCGACGCCGAGATAGTTGTGACACCAGGCCCTGGTGTGCGGAAGCTCGGCCAGCTGCAACGCCTCCTGCAGCGTTCGCCGCGACTCCGCCGCGTCCTGCGACGCCAGCGCCACACCGAGCGTGACGAGGCCGGTCACCCTCGCCGAGCCGTCCGCGAGCGCGAGGGCTGCCCGCGCGATCTCGGCAGCCTCGTGCCGGTGGCCGAGCCGGAGGGTGAGCCATCCGTCGAAGGCGAGCGCCTGGGACTGCCCGCCCCGCTGCCCGAGCTTCTCGAAGATGGTGCCGGCCCGCCGGAACCGAGCCTGCGCCGCCTCGAGCTCGCCGAGGTCCCGGAGCACGAAACCGCTGCGCAGGGCCAGCGCGCCCGCGAGCTCGTCATCGTCGGAGACCGATGGTTCGGCCTGCTCATAGGCGGCGAGCGCCTCGGTGAGGCGTCCGGCGGCGGCGTGGGCGAAGCCGAGGTCGACGAGCAGCGCGGCCCGCTGCCGGGTCCGGCCGAGGCGTTCCGCCGCTGCCACGGCGCCTTCGAGCAGGCGAACCTGGTCGTCGGTGCCGCGGTGCCGGAAGAACCAGGAGCGCATCGCCGGTGGCAGGTCCGCCACGACCTCGTCCGCGCCCAGCCGGACAGCGGCGTCGAAGCACGCGATCAGGTTGGCGTATTCGGCGTCGAACCAGGCGATGGCCCGGGCCGGGTCACCCGGTGCCCCGCCGCGATTCGGCAGCGGCAGCGCCTCGTCATTGGCGATCGCCAGTGCCAGATAGTGGTCCAGCACGCGGCGCACGGCGGCGTCGGCATGCGGCTCCTCCTCGGCGGCGAGCTCTGCGGCGTACCGGCGGATGAGATCGTGCAACCGGAAGCGCCCGGGTGACGGCTCCTGCGCGAGGTGCGCGTCGACCAGCTCTTCCAGGACCGCGTCGACGCGGCCCGGCGGCATGCCGGTGAGCGCGACCGCCGCCGGTGCGTCGAAGTCGGTCCCCGGCACCACGCCGAGCAGCCGGAACGTGCGGCGCTGGTCCGAGTCGAGCTGCTTGAGCGACATGCCGAAGACGGCGTCGAAACGGTTGGCGCTGTCGCGCAACCGCTCGGCGAGCACCGCGACGGTCCAACCGGGACGGTGCCGCAGCCGCGCACCCGCCATCCGCAGGGCCAGCGGCAGCCCGCCGCACTGCTGCAGCACCTGCTCAGCCGCCGCCTCATCGGTGAGATCGACGCCGGCCGCCTGGCCGAAAAGCATCGCGGCGGCGGCGGGTGGCAGCGGCTCCAGCGAAACAGGGGGTACGCCGTCCAGCTCCACGAGCCGGTTTCGGCTGGTGATCAGTGCCGCGGACCGTCCCGCCCCCGGAAGCAGCGGGCGGACGTGGTCCGCGTCGACCGCGTTGTCGAGCAGGACGAGCGCCTGTCGCCGGGAGAGCTCCGATCGCCACAGCGCCGCGCGTTCGGCAGCACCCGCCGGGGGATGCGTGACACCCAGGGCGCTCAGCAGCTGCCCGAGCGCGGCCGACGGCTCCAGCGGCTCCTGGCCGGGGGTGAAACCGCGCAGGTCGAGATAGAGCCCACCGTCGGGAAAGGACGGTGCGAGCCGGTAGGCCACGTGCACGGCGAGGCTCGTCTTCCCGACGCCCGCCATCCCGTCGATCGCCACCGCACCCGCGCTGCTGATCAGCTCCGCGATCTGCGCGGCCTCCGCCTCGCGGCCGGTGAAGTCGGCGAGGTCGGCCGGAAGGTCGTTGCGGCGCGGAGCGGGTGCCGCACCGGCCTTCGACGCCTCCACCCACAGCGCCCGCAGCGGCCGGGGATCGCGATCCACGGCCCGGCACAGGGCGACCACGGCCTCCCACGGCGGCACCAGCTGACCCGCGAGATAGCGCGACAGCGACGAACTGCTGAGGCCCGCCTGACGGGCCAGGGCGCGCAGGCTGAGCCCGCTCAGCTCCTTGATCCGAGCGAGCTGGTCGACCAGCCGCTCCTGGACGCTCGACATCCGGGTCACGCTACCCGTCCCAGCCTGGCGGCACGGTTCGGAGGTGTGTTGTCGCAGCCAGGAGGCACTGTGTTTGTCCCACGGTGTCCCATGGGCGGTGCGGGCTCCCTCACGCCGGTGGTCCCATTGCTGTCGTCGGAACACGCCGATGAAGGTGGGGGAGAACCATGGCAACGGAGCGGATGCCGAATCCGGCGACCCTGTTCCCCGAGGCGAGGGCGGCGCTGATCGCGGTCGGCGACGCCGTCATGGGGGAAGGGATCGACGCCAGACTGCTGGCGCTGACCCGACTGCGCGCCGGCCAGATCAACGGCTCCAGCACGGGGGTGGCCGACGGCGCAGATCTGGCGCGTCGGCACGGAGCCGCCGTGGAACAGGTCGACACCGTGGCGGTCTGGCGCCAGACACGCTGGTTCAGCGAAGCGGAACGTGCCGCGCTCGCCCTGACCGAATCCGTCACCCGGCTCGCCGACAGCCCCGACGCGGTGCCCGACGAGGTGTGGGACATCGCCGCCAAGCACTTCGACCAGCGGGAACTCGCCGCACTGCTGCTCAGCATCGCCGTCGCCAACGCCACCGACCGCCTCGCGGTGCCGACACGTCAGCAGGCGGGTGGGTAGGCGGCTGGGAGCATCCGGCGGGTGCTCCCAGCCGTCGATGACTCAGCGCACGTAGTCCGTGAGCAGTGCGGGCGTCAACGCGACCGCGGTTGCGAACCACCTTCTGGGGGAGCGCAGGTGTTTCCTCCACTGACGACACCGAGGGTGAGGAACGATGACGCGCCGCAATAACTGTCAATATTTTTAACTATTTAACGATCTCCGATGGGCGGTTCACCCGACGACGAGCCGTTCTCCACCGAAGTCGGCGATGATCTCCATGCGCCCGCCCAGCGCCTCGATGTACGAAGCCAGCGTCCGCAGCTCACTGGCCGTCACCTTGGCCCGCTCGATGGCGGAGACGCGCTCCTGGCGGACGTGCATTCGTTCAGCGACCTCGGCCTGGGTGAGCCCGAGGCGCTTGCGCATCTCGACGAGCCGGGTGGCGCGGCTGATATCGATCAGATGCTCCGCGCCTGCCTCGACCTCCGCGCGGTCCGCCTCGTCGGGGAAGAACTCGTTGAGGAAGCTGTCCTTGTCGTAGCTGTGAGTGCTGCTCATGGCTGTTCCATCTCCTTCAGGTAGGTCGCATACCTGTTTTCGGCGGTGGGGATCGCCTCGCGGTACCAGTCGTTCCACTTTCCGGCCTTGTCGCCCGCGACCAGAAGCACGGCCTTGCGCTCGGGGTCGAAGATGAACAGAATCCTCACCTCGGTGGTCCCCGCCGAACCGGGTCGCAGCTCTTTGAGGTGGTGGAGCCTCGAGCCTTTGATGCGGTCGACGAGTGGGCGCCCGAGGTTCGGTCCCTCATCAAGGAGGGCGGAGATAGCCTGGCCGATGAGGACGGCAGTGTTGCGGTCGGTCCGTCTGAGGTGGTGTAACCAGTCCCGGACCTCGTTGACCATCTCCAGCCGAAAGCTCACCGGTCGAGAGTACATCTCGATAGTACTCTTGAATACTAAGCGGATCCGCTTCCCCGTCGGCGGAGTCGGCTACTTCAGGAGTGCGCAACGGTTGAGCGCTGGACGATGCCGTGCAGGGCCAGCAGCACGTAACCCACCAGCAACGGCCCCGCCACCGGCAGCACCCAGGCGAGGAATCCGCTCAGCACGAGCACCCCCACCACCCCGACCAGCACCCCCGGTCGAGCCACCGCCACCCCCCGAGCAGCCCCCACCGCCGCCCAGAACCCCAGCCCGCGCCCCACGAAGGGCACGACCAGCGCGTAGATCCCGAGGATCACCAGCCCCAGCAGCCCGGTAACCCACGCCAGCGCGGTCCCGCCGGGCACCACGCCACCGGCGAGCAGCACCTGATCCGCGAGGAGCAGCGCGACGGTGATCAGGACGACGGCCCCGGCGGCCAGCCCCGGCAGGAACCGCCGCCGCAGCGCAGCCCACAGCTCGCCGAGCGTCAGCCACCGCCCCTGCCCGTACCGCACTGCGACGGCCTCCGCCGCCACGGCCACCACTCCTCCCGCGGTCACCAGCGGCAGGCAGGCAATGCTCACCACCACCCCGAGCAGCGCCAGATCGGCTCCGTCGCGAAACGTGTCCCGCCAATCGCGGGCCGGTGCCAGGCGCTGCTCGGTGGTCATGGGTTCAGCCCTTCAGACCGCTGGTGTTGATGCCCTCGACGAGGAACCGCTGGAAGGCGAGGAAGAAGAGGAACACCGGCATCAGCGCGAGCACCGACATCGCCATCATCGGCCCGAGCGAGGTCTGCCCGCTGGAGTCGATGAACAGGCGCAGGGCGATCGGCACCGTGTACTTCTCGACGCTGGGCAGGTAGACGAGCTGCGTGAAGAAGTCGTTCCAGGTCCAGATGAAGGAGAAGATCGCCGTCGTGATGAGCGCCGGCCGCGAGAGCGGCAGGATCACGTGCCGGAAGGTGCGGTAGGGGTCGCACCCGTCGATCTTGGCGGCGTCATCGAGTTCGCGAGGGATGCCCCGCATGAACTGCACCATCAGGAAGACGAAGAACGCCTCCGTCGCGAGCAGCTTGGGGATGACGAGCGGCAGCGGGGTGTCGACCCAGCCGAACTCGTTGAACATGACGTACTGCGGGATGATCAGCACGTGCCCCGGCAGGAGCAGCGTGCCGATCATGAGGGCGAAGAAGACCTTGCGGCCGAAGAAGCGCAGCCGCGCGAAGGCATAGGCCGTCACCAGGCACGAGACCCCGTTGGCGACGACGCTCAGCAGCGAGATCACCATGCTGTTGACGAAGAAGGTGCCGAACGGGACGCCCTGGATGTAGCTCCAGCCGTCGGGATAGTTGCCGAGGGTCGGCTCCGTCGGCAGCAGCGACATGTTGCTGACGACCTCGGTCGGCGACTTGAAGGACCCGCCGAGCAGCCAGATCAGGGGATAGAGGACGACGGCGAGGATGGCGATCAGGACGATCGCGCCGATGACCCCGCGTACGCGGGAGACCGCCGTGGGTCGGCCCATCACTTCTCTCCGTCCGAGTAGTGCACCCAGAACCGTCCGGTGCTGAAAAAGACCACCGTGATCAGGCCGATGACGGCCAGGAAGATCCAGGCGAGCGCGGAGGCGTACCCCATTTGGAAATCGGTGAAGCCCTTGTCGTAGATGAGCAGGGTGTAGAGCTTCGTGGCATAGACGGGGCCGCCCGTGCCGTTGCTGATGACGAAGGCCGCGGTGAAGCCCTGGAAGCCGTGGATCGTCTCCAGAACCAGGTTGAAGAAGATCACCGGGGACAGCATCGGCAGTGTGACGTGGAAGAACTGGCGAAGCTTGCTGGCGCCGTCGACCGAGGCCGCCTCGTAGAGCTCGGTCGGGACCTGCTTCAGACCGGCCAGGAAGATCACCATCGGTGCGCCGAACTGCCAGACGGAGAGCACGATGAGGGTCGCGAGCGCCCAGTCCGGTTCGTTGATCCAGGACTTGCCCTCGATGCCGAAGAGCGCGAGGAAGTCGTTGAAGGCGCCGTCGCCGTTGAACATCGCCAGCCACACCAGCGCCAGCGCCACCGAGCCGCCGAGCAGTGACGGCAGGTAGAACATGCTCCGGTAGAGGCCGACGCCGCGGCGGGCCTTGTTGAGCAGCAGCGCCACCCCGAGCGACGCGGCGAGCTTGAGCGGCACCGCGATCAGCCCGAAGGTGAGGGTGACCCGGACCGACTTCCAGAAGATCGGGTCGGTGGTGAAGATCTTCCGGTAGTTGTCGAAGCCGACGAACTCGAGGAATTCCCAGCTGCTCAGGACGTCGTAGTTGGTGAAGCTGAGAAAGAGCGAGAAGAGCATCGGGAACGCGGTGATCCCGATCAGCCCCAGTAGCCAGGGCGAGAGGAACAACAGGCCGGCCCGGCCCTCCTGCCGCCGCCCGGGGCTCTGCCCGGCTCGGCGTTTGGGGGAGGGCGGTGAGCCACGCGTCGGCGTGGCCGCAGGGGAGGCCGGCTCGGAGATGACGTTGCTGATCGCCACGGGCGGTCTCCTTCCGAGAACGAGTCACGAGATCGAGTCAGGGGTCCGGCAGCCGCGCGACTCACGCCGCGCGGCTGCCGGTCACAATCAAGGGCTCGACGTTGGTACGCCATGCGAGCCCCGGGTCACCCAGGTCAGGCGAGTGCCGCTGCTGCCTGCGTGAAGAACTGCTTCGCAGCGGCTTCCGGCGTCGCCTTGCCGTAGGTGACGGTCTCGGCGATGTCGCGCAGCGTGTTGCGCAGCCCGCTGTGTCCCTTGGGCGGCGGAGCCGGAGCCGGCCCGAACTTCGGAGTGATCTCGTTCTCGAAGGCGACGGTGTCCTTCATCTTCTGGTCGGTCAGCGAGTCGGAGACGGCGGTGCGGACATCGAGGTTGCTCGGCAGACCGCGGTCGACGCCCTGGACCTTGCCGGCCTCGACGTTGTTGACCAGGAAGTTGATCAGATCGGCGACGACGACGGCGTTCTTCGTGGTCCGCGACGCCGCCCAGTAGGTCGACGCCCGGGCCCACTGGCCCTTGGGGTCGCCGGGGTAGGCGGTCATCGCGAGGTCGTTCTTGGTGGCCTTCTGCATCTCGGAGAGCTGGTTGGACCACATGAAGGAGACGGCTGCCTTCTTCGTGACGACGAGCTGGGTCGCGACGCTGCCGGTGACCGCCTCGTGCACGACGTCGGCCGGCGGCACCGCGTTCTTGGCGCGGGCGTCGACCCAGAGCTGGAACCAGGCGATCAGGTCCGCCTCGGAGAAGGCGATCTTGTTGTCGCTGTAGAACTCCTTGCCCTGGGCACGCAGCCACAGCCACAGCGCCTTGTAGTCGGAGCTCGGGTCCATCAGACCCCAGTAGCCGGGCTTCTTGGCGCTCACCTCGGCACCCCAGGTGATGATCTCCTCGTAGGTCATGCCGACCTTCGGCAGGGCGAGACCCAGCTCGGTGAGGATGGTCTTGTCGTAGATGATCGCCGGGGTGTTCTCGCCGGTGGCGATCGCGACCTGCTTGCCCTTGAGCTGGCCGTACTCGGTCAGGCTCTTCGGGTGCTTGGAGACGTCGATCGCACCCGACTTCGTGTAGGGGCTCAGGTCCAGGGTGACGTTGCGGCTGGCGTACTCCGCCAGGCCGTTGTCGTCGATCTGGAAGATGTCGGGTGCGTTGCCGCCTGCGGAGATCGTGGCGAGCTTGTCGTAATACCCGGTGAAGGCCTGCCAGGTACGGGTGATCGTGACGTTCGGGTGCGCCTTGGTGTAGAGGTTGAGCGCGTCGTCGGTGAGCTTGGCGCGTGCCTCACCGCCCCACCAGTAGAACGTCAGGGTGACCGGGCCGGTCGGGTACTCCGCACCGGCGGCGGGCTCATCGTCGCCGCACGCGGCGAGCAGGCCGGCGGCCGGGAGGGCCACCGCCATGCCGACAGCGGTACGAAGCAGCTGACGACGGTTCCAGCCGGTCGAGCCGCCGGACAAGATAACGTTGTGCTGCGACGGCTCATGGGCCGGCGCAGGTGTCGCAGGGTGCATGGCTCCTACTCCTTGCTCTCTCAGGACGCGACACCGTCGTGTGGCGGTTGCAGCCGCCCTCCCGGGCCCGCAGGGCTATGCGGGCCCGGGCCTGACGAGTCGCGGATGACCAATTCGGTCTGAAGCGTTACCAGTGCGGTGGTGCGACGGTCGTCGCCATGCTGAAGCAGCATGTCGACAGCCGCTCGGCCGGCAGCCGCCGTAGGGGTGGCCACCGTCGTCAGGGTGGGTCTGGTCCGCCTGCTCAGCGCCGTGTCGTCGATGCCGACGATGCTGATCTGGTCGGGAACCTTGACCCCGTGATGGTCGAGGGCGTCGATGAGGCCCACCGCCATCAGGTCGTTGTAGGCGAGCACCGCGGTCACACCGGCCTGCAGCACCGCGTCGAGCTGAGCGGCACCGCCGTCCTCGGTGGGCGGGTTGGGCCCGAAGATGGTGAGCTCCGCGCCGAGGGAGCGGGCCGCGAGCGTCGCCGACTTGCGGATCTCCCGGTTGGTCCAGGAGCCGCGCGGGCCGCCGAGCAGGGCGATGTCGTGGTGGCCGAGGGCGACGAGGTGCTCGACCGCGAGCCGCGCGCCCTGTCCGACGTCCATCACCACGGCCGGCAGGCCCGGCACCGGGCGGTTGACGATCACGAGTGGCACATCGCGGGACAACTTCTCGATCTGGGCGTTGCTCATCCGCGGGCTGCAGAGCAGGATCCCGTCGACCTGCTTCGCCAGCGCCAGGACGAGCTCCTCCTCGACGCTCGCGTCCTCGTTCGTGTCCGCCACGAAGACGTGGTAGTCCCGACCTCGGGCGTGGCTCTCCGCCGCCTTGATCAGCGGCGGGAAGAACGGGTTGGCGATGTCGGCGACGATCAGGCCGATGTTGTGCGTCCGGCCGGTGATGAGCGCCCGTGCCGCCCGGTTGGGCCGGTAGCCCAGCTCCTCGGCCGCGGCCAGCACTCGATGCCGCGTCTCTGCGTTCACCTGGTGCGGCGCGCTGAACGTACGCGACACCGTCGACACATGCACGCCGGTGACACGGGCGACGTCGCGGATGGTGACCGGCACGTGGCGCTCCTTCTTGCTGGTGGAAGGCCTTGCGGCCCAGGTTTGGCAGCAACAGTGGCGGCCATCACGTAGTGACCCATTAATGCAAACGGTTGCTCCGATGTCAACGGATGTTATTTCGACAGTGCTTCGAAACGGGGTCCTGAGTGTTTATCCAGCAGGACGAATATGGAAATAACCGACACTTTTGTTTCCGGCATTGACGCAATCGATGCACGATGGTTAGTTCTACTGCAAACGTTTGTAGTCCGTGGGGAGCACAAGTTGACCAGGTACGCGATCGTCGGCACGGGTGCCCGCGCCCAGATGTTCGCCCGTTCGCTGCACGCATACGGCGAGCTGGTGGCGCTGGCCGACATCAACCCGGCCCGGGTCGCCGCGCAGCAGCGCCGCCTGCTCGCCGACGGAGCACCGAGGGCCGCCGAATACCACCCCGACCAGCTGGACGTGATGCTGGCGAAGGAGCGGGTCGACACCCTCATCGTCTGCACCGTCGACGCCACCCACGACGCGTTCATCGTCGGCGGTCTCGAAGCCGGCTGTGCCGTGGTGACGGAGAAGCCGATGACCACGGATGCGGCGAAATGCCGCCGGATCCTCGACGCGGCCCGGCGGACCGGGGGTGACGTGACCGTCGCCTTCAACTACCGCTTCCACCCCGTGCACGAACAGGTCCGGGAGTTGCTGGCGAGCGGTGCGATCGGCGAGGTCTCGTCGGTGCACTTCGAGTGGCTGCTCGACGTGCGGCACGGTGCGGACTACTTCCGGCGCTGGCACCGCGACAAGGCGAGCTCCGGCGGGCTGCTGGTGCACAAGGCGACCCACCACTTCGACCTGGTCAACTGGTGGCTGGGGAGCACTCCCGAGCGGGTCACCGCCGAGGGCCGGTTGTTCTTCTACGGCGATTCCGGCGCGCGCCACGGTTTCGCCCGCGATTACGCCCGGGCCCACGGCGCGCCCGATGCGGTCGGCGACCCCTTCGCCCTGCACCTCAAGGACAACCCGGCCCTCGCCGAGCTCTACCTCGACGCCGAGGAGCACGACGGCTACCACCGCGACGTCAACGTCTTCGCGCCCGGCGTGACGATCGAGGACGACATGGCGGTGCTGGCCCGGTACGCGTCCGGCGCCACGATGTCCTACCACCTCACCGCCTTCGCGCCCTGGGAGGGCTATCGGGTCGCCGTCAACGGCAGCCTGGGCCGCCTGGAGCTCGATGTCGTCGAGTCCGATCACGTCGCGCCGGGGGTGGCGGGCGCGGTCAAGGGCCACACCGCCGCGCTGCACGGCGTCGAGGCGGCTGCCGAGTCCGGCGGTGTCTCGCTCCGGCTGCGCCGCTTCTGGCAGCAGCCGACGGAGGTGGTCGTGCCCGCCTATGACCGCGAAGGTCACGGCGGCGCCGACATCCGGATGACCGGGGTGCTCTTCGGCGGGCACGCCGACCCGCTGGCCAGGTCCGCGACGGTGCTCGATGGCGCGCGCTCGCTGCTGACCGGGCTCGCGGCCAACGAGTCGATCGCGACCGGCCGGATGGTGCCGGTGCGCGAACTACTGGACCTCGCTGAATGGGAGCGTTGACGATGACGATTGACGTGCGGTCACCTCGGCAGGAGACAGCCGGCGGCAGTGACGACGATGTGCTGCTGCCGGTCGAGCCGAGGGTGCGCGAGATCGCCCGCGAGCTCTACGGTCACGCTCGCGACCTGCCCCTGATCAGCCCGCACGGGCACATCGACCCGGGCATCCTCGCCGACGACGAACCCTTCGGTGATCCGGCGCGGCTCTTCGTCGTGCCCGACCACTACGTGACCCGGATGCTGCTGAGCCAGGGGATCAGCCCGGACGCGCTCGGCGTACCCCGCGTCGACGGCGGCCCGGTGCAGTCCGACCCCCGGGTGATCTGGCGTACCCTCGCCTCGCACTGGCACCTCTTCCGCGGCACGCCGTCGAAGCTATGGCTGGAGCGGACCTTCACCGGCGTCTTCGACGTGCACACGCCGCTGCGTCCGGAGACCGCCGACGAGATCTACGACGCGCTCAGCGCCCGCCTCGCCGAGCCGGAGTTCCGGCCCCGGGCGCTGTTCGCCCGGTTCAACCTCGAGGTGCTCGCCACGACCGAGTCGGCGCTCGACCCGCTGACCAGGCACGCGAAGCTCGCCGCCGACGGCTGGGGCGGTCCGGGCGGCCGGGTGATCACCACGTTCCGGCCGGACGACATGGTCGACCTGGAGTGGGCCGGCTGGCCCGACCGGGTGCGCGCGCTCGGCGCGATGACCGGCTGCGACACGGACACCCTGTCGGGGTTCCTCGACGCGCTGCGGCTGCGCCGGCTCGACTTCATCGCCGCGGGCGCGACCAGCTCCGACCACGGCCACCCGACGGCCCGGGCGGCGAGCGTCGACGACGCCGCGTCGATCTTCACCCGGGGTTTGCGCGGCGAGGCGGTGACCGCGGCCGAGGCCGAGGCGTTCCGGGGCCACATGCTCGTGGAGTTCGCCCGGATGTCCACCGAGGACGGCCTGGTGATGCAGCTGCACCCCGGCGCGGTCCGCAACCACAACACGTGGCTGCACAGCACCCACGGCCGGGACGTCGGCGGCGACATCCCGGAGGCGACGGAGTACACGAGGGCGCTGCGGCCGCTGCTCGACGAGTTCGGGCATGATCCCCGGTTCCGGATGGTCGTCTACACGCTCGACGAGCAGAACTTCAGCCGGGAGCTGGCGCCGCTGGCGGGTGGCTACCCGTCGGTCTTCGTCGGCGCGCCGTGGTGGTTCCTCGATGCTCCGGAGGCGCTGCGCCGCTGGCGGGAGGCGGTCACCGAGACGGCGGGCTTCTACAACACGGCCGGCTTCGTCGACGACACCCGCGCATACTGCTCGATCCCCGTCCGGCACGACGTGGCCCGCCGCATCGACGCCGGATTCCTCGCCCGGCTCGTCGCCGAGCACCGGCTCAGCCTGGACGAGGCCGGCGAGACGATCGCCGATCTCGCCTACCACCTCCCCAAGAAGATCTTCAAAGTAGGGTGACCATGAAAATCATCGACGTCCGCGTCCACGACGTGCGCTACCCGACCGCCGCGTCCGGGGACGGCTCCGACGCGATCAACCGGGGCGACTACTCGGCGGCCTACGTGGAGCTGCACACCGACGAGGGCATCACCGGCACCGGCTTCACCTTCACCAACGGCCGGGGCAACGAGATCGCCTGCGCCGCGATCGAGGCGCTCAGCCACCACGTGCGGGGCCGCACGCTCGCGGAGCTCTTCGCGGAGCCGGTCGAGTTCTGGCGGTCGCTCAGCGCCGACGTGCAGCTGCGGTGGCTCGGCCCGGAGAAGGGCGTCATCCACATGGCGACCGGCGCGATCGTCAACGCCGTCTGGGACCTCCGCGCCAAGGCCGAGGGCAAGCCGATGTGGCAGCTCCTGGCGGAGATGCCGGCCGAGGAGCTGGTGCGCAGCATCGACTTCCATCACATCGGCGACGCGCTCACGCCCGCCGAGGCGTTGAAGATCCTGGAACCCGACGAGGGGTACGCCGACCGCCTGGCCCTGCTCCGCCGCGACGGTTTCCCGAGCTACACGACCTCGGTGGGCTGGCTCGGTTACCCCGACGAGCAGGTGCGGGAGCTGACGCGGGCCGCCTACGCGCAGGGGTGGCGGGCGATGAAGATGAAGGTCGGCGGCCCGATCGACGACGACCTGCGCCGGGCCCGGCTGATCCGCGCGGAGATCGGTCCCGACGCGCTGCTGATGATGGACGCCAACCAGGTCTGGGATGTCGACGAGGCGATCGCCAACATGGCGGTGCTCGCCGAGGTCGACCCCTACTGGATCGAGGAGCCGACCCACGCCGACGACGTGCTCGGCCACGCCGCGATCGCCCGCGCCGTCGCCCCGATCCGGGTCGCCACGGGTGAGGTCGCCGCCAACCGGGTCATCTTCAAGCAGCTCATGCAGGCCGACGCGATTCAGGTGTGCCAGGTCGACGCGTGCCGGGTCGGCGGTGTCAACGAGGTGCTGTCGATCCTGCTGCTGGCGGCGAAGTTCGGCGTACCGGTCTGCCCGCACGCGGGTGGCGTCGGCCTCTGCGAGTACGTCCAGCACCTGTCGATCTTCGACTTCCTGCGCGTGGGCCGGTCGCTCGACGGCCGGATGGTGGAGTATGTCGACCACCTGCACGAGCACTTCGAGGACCCGATCACCGTGGTCGAGGGCCGCTACCGGCTGCCCGAGCAGCCCGGCTACTCGGTGACGATGAAGGCGGCGTCGATCGAGGAGTTCTCCTTCCCCGACGGTGCGGCATGGCGGTGAAGCAGTTGCGCCTCGACCGCACCGCACTGTCGAGCCTGCCGTCCGAGTGCCGCCCCGCGATCGACCCGGCGGACCTGCGTACCGGCATGGTCCATCTGGGTGTGGGTGCCTTTCACCGCGCGCACCAGGCGGTCTTCACCGAGGCGGCGATCGCGGCGAGCGGCGGCGACTGGGGGACCGTCGGGGTCGCGCCGAGCTCGCGGAGCGTGGTCGACGCGCTCGCGGCGCAGGACAACCTCTTCAGCGTGGTCACGCTCGGCGGTGCCGACGGCGAGCGGGCGAGGGTGGTCGCGGCGCTGACCGGCACCGCGCACGCCGCGTCGGATCCGGCGGCCGTGACGGCGCTCATCGCCGATCCGGCGGTCCGGATCATCTCGCTCACCGTCACCGAGAAGGCCTACCGGCCCGGAGCCGCTCTGCTGCGCCTGCTGCTGACCGGTCTCGCCGCCCGCGCCGCTGCGGACGCGGGCCCGATCACGCTGCTGAGCTGCGACAACCTTCCGGCCAACGGCCGAGCGCTGCGCGCTGCGTTGATCGGCGAACTCGCGACGACCGAGCAGTCCAGCCTCGCCGAGTGGTTCGAGCAGCAGGTGAGCTGCCCGTCGAGCATGGTCGACCGGATCGTGCCGGCGAGCACCGTCGCCACGCTCAGCTCGGCCCGGCGGATCCTCGGTACGGCGGATCTCGCGGCGGTCGCGGCCGAACCGTTCCGCCAATGGGTGATCGAGGACGACTTCGCCGCCGGACGCCCCGACTGGGCCGCCGCCGGTGCCACCTTCACCAGCGATGTCACCGACTGGGAGCACCTCAAGCTGCGCGGGCTCAACGGCGTGCACAGCGCGCTGGCCTACCTCGGCGCGCTCGCCGGGCGGGAGACGATCGCCGAGGCGCTCGACCTGCCCGGCATGCGATCGCTGCTGCGCAGCTATGTCTCCGGTGAGGTGGCGGCCTCCCTCGCCCCGCCCGACGGCGTGAGCGTCGTCGATTACGGCGACACCGTGCTGGAGCGCTTCGCCAACCCGCAGCTCGGGCACCGGACCTGGCAGGTCGCGATGGACGGCAGCCAGAAGCTGCCCCAGCGGGTGGTCTCGGTGGTCGACGCCGACGGCGTGGAACCGCAGCTCGGGACGCTGATCCTCGCCGCCTGGGCGCAGTTCGCCCTCGGCCGCTCCGACGACGGCGGCGAGCTGCCGCTCGACGACCCGCGGGCGGCGGAGATCCGGGCCGATCCGACGACCGCCGCGCTCTTCGGCCCCGGCGGCATCCTGCCGCTCGCCGATCCGGCGCACCTCGTCGCCGTGCAGCGCTGGCGCGACGAACTCGCGAGCCACGGCGCCGCCGAGGTGGTGCGGCGATGCCTCTGACACCGCCCGCGCGCCCGGTCCGGGTGGCACTGATCGGAGCCAACGGGCACGGGATGCGCCATCGGGAGCAGCTCGCGGAGCTGACCGAGCGGGGCATCGCCGAACTGGTGGCACTCGCCGACACCGCGCCCGTCGTCGACGCCCCCGACGGCGTACCGGTCTTCGCCGATCTCGCCGCGCTGCTCAGCGAGATCAAGCCCGATGTCGTCATCGTCTGCACGCCGCCGCACACGCACCTCGCGCTCGCGAGCGCGGCGCTGCGATCCGGCGCCGACGTGCTGCTGGAGAAGCCGCCCGTGCTCGACCTCGACGAGCACCACGCGCTCGTCGCGGTGCAGGAGGAGACGGGCCGGGTGGTCCAGGTCGGATTCCAGGCGCTCGCCTCACCCGCGCTCGGCCGCCTGCGCGAGGCGGTCGCGGCGGGTGCGGTCGGCACCCCGAGGGGCGTCTCCGTGCTCGGGGCGTGGCAGCGCGACGACGACTACTGGCGACGGTCGAGCTGGTCGGGCCGGCGGTCGGTCGCCGGTCGGCCGTCGCTCGACGGTGCCCTCGCCAACCCGTTCGCGCACGCCCTGATGCAGGCGCTCGCCGTGCTGGACCAGCAGCCGGTCGAGGTCGAGGTGGCCTGGTGCCGGGTACGCGACATCGAGGTCGAGGACACCGCGACGCTGCGGGTCACGCTCTCCGGCGGCGCCCTGGTGCTGATCGCGGTGACCCTCGTCTCGGAGTCCTTCGTCGACGGCGAGCTGGTGGTCCACGGCAGCGCGGGCCGCGCGGAACTCGCCTTCCGCGAGGACCTGCTCCGGCTGCCGGGGGAGGCCGAGCTGACCACCGTCGAGGGCCGGGTCACCCTGCTGGAGAACCTGATCGATCACCGGGCCGGTGCCGCGGAGCTGCTCTCGCCGCTGGCCCGGACGGCGGGCTTCACCGACGTGATCGCCCGGCTGCGGCAGGCACCGATGCCCGTCGAGGTGGAGCCGAACGCATACGACGTCGACGGCGGCACCCGAACCCTGCGCGGTGTCAACGACGCGCTGCGGCGATGCGCCGATGAATTCGCGCTCCTCACCGAGATTGGCACGCCGTGGATTGCAACCCCCGGGAGTGGTCCTGCAATTCCGCCGCCCTGACGAATGCCGTCTGAATAGATAGTCGCTGCGCTCCGGTCCTGCTGGCCCGGAGCGGCCAGAAGTGCACTCGAATGGCTGCAACAAAGCTGCACATTCATGACATTGACTTTGGGTAAGCGCTTTCCATAAATTCACGATGACGTAACACATCGGAATCGCGGAGAGTGCTGGATGAGAAAGTCATTGATAGGCGTTGTCCCATTGGTCGCCGCGCTGTTCGCGATCGGTGGAGCGGTCCCGGCGCAGGCCGGGGCAGCCCGCCACGGGGCGGACGAGGTCACCTGGCTGGCCAGGCAGGTGGCGCACCAGCCGCTGGCGGCATCGGACGGCTGGGCCGCCTCGGGCATCGGCACCGCCGGCGGGTCGGCCGCCGACGAGGCGCACACCTTCGTGGTCCGCGACCGGGCCGCCCTCGCGGCGGCGCTGCTCGGCAGCGACCCGAAGATCGTCTATGTCGCCGGTGAGATCGACGGGTTCACGAGCGCGGCGGGTGCACCGCTCACCTGCGCCGACCTCGCCGACCCCGCCTACAACCTCACCGACTACCTCGCCGCCTATGACCCCGCCGTCTGGGGCCGGGCAACCGACCCGAGCGGGCCGATCGAGCAGGCACGGGTGCGCTCCGTCGCCGCCCAGCGGGCGCTGATGGAGCTCAAGGTCGGCTCCAACACGACGATCGTCGGCCTGCGCGGCGCGAAGCTGCGGCACATCACCCTGATGATCGACGGCGCCACGAGCGTCATCGTCCGCAACCTGACCTTCACCGACGCCGCCGACTGCTTCCCCCGCTGGCGGCCCACCGACGGCGCCGAGGGCAACTGGAACTCGGAGTACGACCTCGTCTCGGTCCGCCGCTCGACCAACGTCTGGGTGGACCACAACACCTTCTCCGACGAGGGCAACCCCGACTCCACCCAGCCGGTCTACTTCGGACGGCCGTGGCAGGTGCACGACGGCGCGCTCGACATCACCCACACCTCGGACCTCGTCACCGTCTCGGCGAACGTCTTCACCAACCACGACAAGACGATGCTGATCGGATCGAGCGACACGGTCGGACCCGACGTCGGCAAGCTGCGGGTGACGCTGCGCCACAACGTCTTCGACGAGGTCGGCCAGCGGGCGCCGCGGGTGCGGTTCGGCCAGGTCGACGTCTACAACAACTACTTCCGCGTCGGCGGCCCGACCTACGACTACAGCGTCGGCATCGGCATCCAGTCGGCCGTCTACCTGGAGAACAACTACGTCGCGCTCAACGACGGGATCACCGCCGACAAGGTGCTCAAGGACTGGAAGGGCACCAGGCTCACCGAGCTCGGCACCTGGGTCCGGCCCGAGTCGGGGCGCCCGGCGGCGGTGAGCCTGCTGGCGGCGTACAACGCGACTCATGATCTTGATTTTGGCGGTGATGCGGGCTGGACGCCCGCGCTGCGCGCCTATCCGCCGCTGCCCGCACTGACCGTGCCCGTCGTGACGCTGCTCTCCGGCGCCGGTCGATTGATCCCCGCCTGGTAGGCGGCACAGTGCCCCGCGGCCGGTGGGCGCCCGCCGGTGTGCGCCCAGCACCGGGCCACCGGGCCGCGGACCAATTAATGAGGAGGTTCAACGATGAACAACCGCTCAGAACTCCCACTCGGACGGCATCGAAACCGAAAGCTCAGCCTGATCGCGGCCGCTGGGGCCGGATTGATGGCGGTGATCGTCGCCGCCGGGATGATCCCCTTCGGCGGCACCGCCTATGCCGCCTCCCTCTTCACCGACGACTTCAACGACGGCAACGCCGACGGCTGGTCCAAGTCGGGTGGCAGCTGGGCCGTCGCGGTCGACGGCGGCCAGGTCTACCAGCAGACCAGCACCGGTGCCGACGCCAAGGCGCAGGCGGGCCAGGCGACCTGGACCGACTACACGGTGCAGGCCCGGATCAAGCCGCTCGCCTACAACGGGGCCAACCGCTCCGTCGCGGTCCTCGGCCGGTTGCAGAGCACGACGAGCTACTACTACCTCGCGCTGCGCTCCACCGGCGTACTGGAGCTCGGCAAGCGGGTCGGCGGCGGGTTCACCAGCCTGGCGTCGGCACCCACCGGCACCGGAACCGGTGTCTGGCGGACGGTGACGCTACGGCTCGCCGGAGGCACGCTCAGCGGTTCCGTCGACGGGCAGCAGCTCGTCAGCGCGAACGACAGCTCCTTCAGCGCCGGCAAGATCGGCCTGTCGACCTACTACGCCGGTGCGTCGTTCGACGACGTGACGGTGACCGACAACGCGCCGCCGCCGTCGCCGTCGGCCTCCGGTTCGGCGTCGGTTCCGCCATCGCCGTCCAGCTCACCGCTGCCGCCCGGCACCTGCAACACCTCGGGCTCGCCGACCGGCTTCGCCGCCGTCAACGCCTGGGGCCGCAACGGCACCACCGGCGGCGCGGGCGGACCGACGATCGAGGTGGACACGGCCGCCGAGTTCCTCGCGGCGATCGGGCAGTCCGGGCCGCTCAACATCTGCGTACGCGGCACGATCACGCTCCCCGCCACGCCGCAGATGCACCAGGTCACCTCGAACAAGTCGATCATCGGAATCGGCGCGACGGCGCTCATCACCGGCGGCGGCCTCAACATCGGCATCCCGATCTCGGACGCGATCACCTCGCCACCGGCGGACGCGGTCAACAACGTCATCATCCGCAACCTGTCGTTCCGCAACGCGACCGACGACTCGATCAACGTGCAGATGTTCTCGCACCACATCTGGCTCGACCACCTCGACATGGCGCTCGGCTATGACGGGCTGATCGACATCAAGCGCGGCTCGTCCTACGTCACCGTCTCGTGGGTGCACACGCACAACCACAGCAAGAACATGCTGCTCGGCCGCGACGACGCCGATGACGTGCAGGACACCAACCGGTTGAAGGTCAGCTACCACCACAACTGGTTCGACCAGACCCCGCAGCGCAACCCGCGGGTCCGCTACGGGGAGCCGGTGCACATCTACAACAACTACTACTTCCACAACACCGATGTCGGCGTCGCCTGCCAGACCTATGCGGGCTGCATGGTCGAGGGCAACTACTTCGAGAGCGTGGAAGAACCGATCTCCAACAGCTACGCCGGGCCCGCCGGCCGGTGCGTGGCGCGCAACAACATCTACACCGGCAACGAGCCCGGCCAGCCGGACTGCTCCGGCACCGTCCAGGAGCCGAGCCTGTACTACTCCTACACCCTCGACGACCCCGCATCGATCAAGGCCCTGGTGTCGGCGGGCGCCGGTGTAGGCAAGATCTGACCGGCAACCACCTGCTAGCCCCAAGATCGCCGCAACTCTTGAAGAGTTGCGGCGATCTTGGCTGGTGCGGTCACGCGGGGGCCACGTCCTCGAATGTCGCGGTGAAGGAACCGCTCCAACTGGTGCCGGGCTCGATCACCCGGACCTGCTCGAAGGCCCAGGCTGCGCAGACGCCGGGGTAGATGCCGGTACGCACGAACCAGCGCTCGGCACCCGTCATCGTCACCGTGTAGTCGGGGGCGGCCCACTCCACGGCATCCTCGGCGCAGCCGTTGACCTCCTCCTCGCCGACGAGCTCGCCGGCGGTCACGCGTACCCCCCGGATGGGCGCGAAGCGCAGGAAGCAGCCGCCGTAGCCGGCGCCGTCGGGACGGCCGTTCGTGGCGGGGCTGCCCAGGGTGACCCGCTCGGACGCCGCCAGGTCCCAGCTCAGGTCGAGCCGCCAGGCGCTCTCGCCCACCAGGGTCGCGACCAGCTCGCGCCGCTCGTGCAGCAGCACCCCGCCGTCGTGACCGCGCCACGCCAACCGCTGCACCAGCCGGTCGTCGGCGACGGAGTCGAATCCCTCATGCGTGATCCGGCCGTGGTCGTCGAGCCACGTATAGCCCTGACCGCGGACATAGGTCCTGCCGCCCCAGAGGTTGTTGCCGTTGACGTCCTGCATCGCGAGCGACAGCCCCAGGTGCCACAGATGGTCCTCGGGCAGCGTGTCCGTCACGACGACCCCGCTCAGCGTCCGCACCGGATGCAGATAGGGCCTCGGCGACAGCGTGGCGTCGAGGTCGGGCTCGATCACGTAGTCGGCGACGGTCACGCCGCCCACCTTCAGATTCATGAGTTGCTCCCGGGGCTAGGCTCGGCCGCATGAACTCCAGTGGCGGCTCGGACGGCGCTGTCGACAAGGTGCTCTCGGTGCTGGACGGACTCGCGGACCACGAGCGGCTCGCCGAGATCACGGCGGCGACCGGGCTGCCGAAGTCGACCGTGCACCGCATTCTGCAGTCGCTGGTGGCGCGAGGCTATGCCACGACCGACGGCGAGGGCGGCTATCTGCCCGGTCCCCGGGTGCTGGCGCTGGCGGGCCGGGTGATGGGACGGCTCGACCCGGCCAAGGCCGCCCGCCCGGCGCTCACGGCGCTGCGGGACCGCACCGGTTTCACCGTCCACCTGGGGTTGCGCTCGGGCGACGAGGTCGTCTACGCCGACAAGCTCGCCGCCGACCGGCCCTACGAGATGCGGTCCCGGGTCGGGCAGAGCCTGCACCTGCACTCCACCGCGATCGGCAAGGCGATCCTCGCCGCGCTGCCGGAGGAGCAGGTGCGTGCCATCTGCGCCCGGACCGGCCTGCCCCGCCTCGCGTCCCGGACGATCACCGATCTCGGCGCGCTGCTGCGGGTGCTCGCCGAGGTGCGGGAACGCGGCTACGCCGTCGACGACGAGGAGAACGAGCCCGGCCTGCGCTGCGTCGCGGCCGTGGTGACCGGGGGACAGGGCGAGGTCGTCGGCGCGGTGAGCGTCTCGGCGCTGGCGCTGGAGCTCGGTCCGGAGGCGATCCCCGGTGTGGGCGCGCAGGCGGTCGCGGCAGCGGTCGAGATCTCTGCGGCGCTGGGCGGCCACGCCTGACCTCCGGCAGCTGAGCGCGCCCTGCGGCCCGTCACGGCCCGCGGTCCGCGGTGTGTCACGGCCCGCGGTCCGCGGCGTGTCACGTTTTGCAGCAAAGCGTGGCCATTTCGCCGCGCGAGGCCACGCTTTGCTGCAAAACGTGACACCGGCAGCGCTGGTGCGGACGCTCTCAGACCGTGGCATGGCCGGAGAGGTGGGCTCGGGACTCGGCGAGCGACGCGACGTGGCCCGTACCGCCGCGGCCGCCGAGGGCCAGCGACGCGGCCGCCGTGCCGAGCCGCACCGCCCCGAGCAGGTCGTCACCGAGTGCCAGTCGGGCGGTGAGCGTCCCGGCGAAGCTGTCACCGGCGCCGGTCGCGTCCACTATGTGCGGGGCCGGTACGACGGGCAGCTCGGTGAGGTGGCCGCGCTCGGAGACGGCGACGCCGCGATGGCCCTGGGTGACGACGGCGATCGGTGTGCCGCGCTCGTGCACCGCCCGTGCCGCCTCGACGGCGCTCGTGCAGCCGAAGAGCGCGGCGGTGTCGCTCGGTGCCGACGGCAGTGCCACCGTGAGGTCGGGTGCGAGCTGCGTGAACGCGGCGCTCGCGGCCTCGGCCGTGGTGAGCCGGGCCCGGAAGTTGGGGTCGTAGACGACGTGCCCGCCCGATTCGCGGACGACCCGGGCCGCCCGGCGGACGGCGAGCAGGCACGACTCGGAGAGCGCGGCGGTGATCCCGCTGAAGAGGACCGCTCGGGTGTCGCCGAGCCCGGCAGCATCCACATCCGCCGGTGTCAGCCGGGTCGCGGCACTCCCCGCGCGCAGGTAGGCGAAGGCCCTCGTCCCGTCGGGATCGGCGCCGAGCACGTAGGCACCGGACTGGCCGGACTCGCGCAGCACCAGGTCGGTGGAGACGCCGTGAACCGACAGGTACGCCACCAGCCGGTCCGACAGCTCATCGGAGCCGAGGCGGGTGAGGAGTGCCGTGCGGGCCCCGGCAGCGGCCGCCGCGACCGCGGCGTTGAGCGCGTCCCCGGCGAACCCGAGGGTGAAGGCGGTGGCCGCGCTCAACGGCTCGTCCGCGACGAACTCGATCAGCGGCTCGCCGATCACGACGACGTCATAGCGCACGCCACACCTCCGGCAGCCGGTCGAGGTCGCTGCCGACGCCGACGGCGATCGCACCTGCGGCGAGCCAGGCGGGCACGCTGTCGAGGGTGATCCCGCCGGTCGGCATCACCGCGCTGCCGCTCGGGAGCACGGCGATCAGCGACTTGAGGTAGGCGGGCCCGACGGTGCTCGCCGGGAAGAGCTTGGCGATGCCGCGCGATGCCGCCGAGGCGATCTCGCCGGGTGTGAAGCCGCCCTCGCAGAGGGGAAGGCCGTGCTCATCGGCGAAGCCGCGGACCTGCGGCACCGGCCAGGGGCTGACCAGGAAGTGGGCCCCGGCGTGGAGCGCTTCCTGGGCGATGCCGGTCGAGGTCACGGTGCCGAGGCCGATGACGGCGTGCGGATAGTCGGCGTGCAGGCGCAGCAGCGTCTCCGCCCAGTCGGGCGTGTTGGCGGTCAGCTCGATGACCGGCAGGCCCGCGTCGAGCAGCGTGCGTGCAGCGGGCTCGGCGGTGTCCGGGGTGGAGCGTCGGATCACCGGGACGACACGAGCCTGGGCGAGGATTTCTGTCAATCGTTCCATCACACGGAACGATAGTCCGCTCAAAGGAACGGCGCAACGGTGAAGCCCGAGGTGGGAAGCGCCTGTCCCGCTTCAAATGCCAACATTGCGCTCAAAATTTTTGGACAAACTTGCGCTTGAATAACTACAGAACTTCGCAATAACATGACGACCAGTCGCGTACTGTTTCGTACCCGTAAACGAGGCATGACGACCGTGCACCCCACGACGGAGGACGTTCTCGCCTCGAGCGTCGGCAGGCGTTCACCACCCCGAGAGAATCGAGTCATTCGATGTCACGGAACATCATCGGATCTACAGCGAGGTGGTCCCTCGGGTCCTCTCGCTGGGCCGCGGCGGGGGTCGCCTCGGCGACAGCGGCCGCAGTAACACTCAGTGTGCTGACCGGCGCGGGCACAGCCTTCGCCGCCGCACCGGCTCCCGTCGTCACGCGGGCCGCTCTCGACCCGGCGCTCGTCGCCGGCCGGGGCGCCAGCGTGAACTTCCTGGAGCAGGAGGCGGAGAACGCCACGCACAACGGCACCATCATCGGTCCGAGCCGCGCCGCCTACACGCTTCCGGCGGAGGCATCCGGCCGGACGGCGGTCAAGCTCACGCCGGGACAGTATGTCGAGTTCACGTTGCCGAGCGCCGCAAACGCGATCAACGTGCGCTACAGCATTCCGGACGCGCCCAAAGGCGGCGGCATCACCGCTCCGCTCGACGTCACCGTCAACGGCGGTTCGCGCAAGACCATGACGCTCACCTCGCAGTACGCGTGGCTCTACAACCAGTACCCGTTCTCCAACGACCCCAACGCCGGTCTGCTGCACCCCGACTGGTGGATCACGGAGTGCGGTTGCGTGCCGGCGTACACGACGCCGGCGCCCGTCATCACCACCCCGTTCCGCCCCAACCACTTCTACGACGAGCAGCGCCTGCTGCTCAACAAGAAGTACAAGGCGGGCGACAAGGTCCGGCTCACGGTCCCGGCCGGCAGCAACGCGGCGTGGACCGTCATCGACCTGCTCGACTCCGAGCTCGTCGGCCTGCCCTACGTGGACCTCATCGCGTCCAACGTGCTGCTCTTCGGTGCCGACCCGTT
Source organism: Allocatelliglobosispora scoriae (assembly GCF_014204945.1). Classification (NCBI taxonomy): domain Bacteria; kingdom Bacillati; phylum Actinomycetota; class Actinomycetes; order Micromonosporales; family Micromonosporaceae; genus Allocatelliglobosispora; species Allocatelliglobosispora scoriae. The sequence continues at coordinate 2,803,849 of NZ_JACHMN010000002.1, read as the reverse complement.
CGGCAAGAAGGACTCGGCCGACGCGTTCGACAAGGCGATCGCCTTCGCGAAGCGCTTCCACCTCGACGTCTACGTCCCGCCGGGCACCTACCAGGTCAACCGCCACATCATCGTCGACAACGTGACGATCAAGGGCGCCGGCAGCTGGTGGACCATCATCAAGGGCAAAGAGGTCGCGCTGAGCACCCCCGCCCCCGATGGCTCGGTCCACACGGGCGTCGGTTTCTATGGCAAGGACTCGTCGGTCGGCGGCAGCACCAACGTCCACCTCTCCGGCTTCGCCATCGAGGGTGACGTCCGCGACCGCATCGACACCGACCAGGTCAACGGCATCGGTGGCGCGATGAGCAACTCGACGATCGACGGCCTCTACATCCGCCACACCAAGGTCGGCCTCTGGTTCGACGGTCCGATGTCGAACGTCAAGGTCACCAACAACGTGATCGTCGACCAGATCGCCGATGGTCTGAACTTCCACATCGGCGTGACGGACTCGCTGGTCAAGAACAACTTCATCCGCAACTCGGGCGACGACGCGCTGGCGATGTGGTCGGAGACGACCGCCAACGCCAACAACACGTTCGACCACAACACCGTGCAGACGCCGGTCCTCGCGAACGGCATCGCCATCTACGGCGGCGCGGACAACACCGTCTCCAACAACCTGATCGCGGACCCGATCCGTGAGGGCAGCGCGATCCAGGTCGGCTCCCGCTTCGGCGCGGTGGCGTTCACCGGACACCTGTGGATCACCAACAACACCACGGTCCGGGCGGGCACCTTCGAGCTCAACTGGAACATCGGTCTCGGCGCGATCTGGTTCTTCGCGCTGGACAAGAGCATCGACGCGGACATCCAGGTCGTCGGGGACAACTTCCTCGACAACACCTACAACGCGATCATGTTCGTCAGCGACTGGCCGGTGAAGGACCTCTACACGATCACGAACGTCCACTTCAAGGACATCAAGGTCGACGGTACGGGCACCTCGGTCGTCAGCGGTCGCGTGGCGGGTTCGGCGACCTTCGAGAACGTCGACGCCCGCAACGTGGGTGCCGTCGGCATCAACAACTGCGGTTCGTTCCACTTCACGCCGTCGGGCTCGGAGTTCTCGCTCTCGGGCAGCGGCAACGACGGCGGCGGCACGACCGGACCCTGGTTCGGATCGTGGCAGCTGCCGAACACCATCACCTGTGACGACCGCCCGCCGGTCGTGGTGCCCCCGGCACCCTCCGCCTGGTGATGCGAGTCAGCTCGGCTCGGTAAGAAGGAGAGGCTGCGGGCGGGCCCTCGGGTTTCACGACTCGAGAGTCCGCCCGCAGTATTTCTGGCGCCCCGGCGGGGCTCCTCGCGCCGGAGCCGCGCCGTTCAGGCCAGGGCGAGGAAGCGGCTCACGGTCGCCTTCGCCCCGGCCAGGATCGTCCGGATCGTCCGGGCCGAGTCGACGATTCCGCTGCTCAGAGCGTCGGTCTGATGGTCGGTGCTCACGTCGTACACGACACGGGGTCCTGCTTTTTCGAGCGCGCGCAGTGCGCGGGCCGGGTCGTGGCCGGCGTTGCGCACCACCTGGTCGAAGGGCGCTCGCAGCGCGGCCGCGAGGAACGGCGGTGCCGGGCGCCGGGCGAGCCAGAGCAGGCCGCCCGGCAGGACCCCGTCGGTCGCGGCGGAGCTCGCGACGAGCAGCGTGCGATTCAGCGAGTCGACGACGGCCTCCGTCTCGGCCGCCGTCCGTCCACCGAAGCGCAGGCACGCCACGCCGCCCGCGATCGCGGCGAACCGGCGCTGCAGCATCTCCGCGTCGTAGGCGCTCCCGGCACGCTCGATCTCCGCGCGCATCGCGTGGACCCGCGCTCCGATCACCTGCGGATCGCCCATCGTGTCGACGAGGGTGGTGTGCTCGGCGGTGGCGACGATCCGCCGGAGGTTGCCGAAGTCCGCGAGGGTGACCGCCGTCAGCTCGGCCGGGGTGACCACCCGCGCGCCGGTCAGGACCGCGATGTCGCCGAGGATCGCGGCCTGTCGGTCGCCGTAGCCGGGCGCCCGGACCGCCACCGACCGCAGCGTGTGGTGCACGTGGTTGACGACGAGCGTGGTGAGGGCGTCGCCGTCGAGGTCACGGGCGATGACGGCGATCGATCGGTTCGCCTCCTTGACCCGTTCCAGCGCGGGCAGCAGCACCCGCACGTCGCTCACGGTGCCGTCGATGAGCAGCACGCAGGGGCTCTCCAGCTCGGCGCGGTCGCGAACCGGGTCGGTGACGAACTGCGCGGAGAGGTAACCCTGGTCGAGGCGCAGCCCTTCGGCGAGCGACAGCTCGAACCCGCGCGTGCTCCCGGCCTCGGCGACGATCGCACCGTCCCGGCCGACCTTGTCGAAGGCGGTCGTCACGAGGTCCGCGACGGCGGCGGCGCCGGTAGCGGTCGCGACGACGGCGTGGAGCTGCTCCTTGGTCTCGATCGCGAGCAGTCCGTCGCCCAGCTCGGCACCGACGCGGTCGAGCTGGGCGCCGATGCCCCGGTCCAGCACGGCGGGGTTGGCGCCCGCGGCCAGCTCGGTCGCGGCGTGGGACAGCAGCGCCGCGGTGAAGACGACGGCGCTCGCGGTGCCGTCACCGGCATGTCTGTCCATGATGGAGACGAGGTCGCGGGCGAGTTCGGCGCCGATGCCGCGATGGCCGCCGCCGGTGGCGTGGTGTGCGACGATGCCGCGGGCGTCGACCGCCTCGACGGTCCGGCCGTCCGCAGCGGTGACGAGCGCGCGTCGGCGCTGCGGTCCGAGCGTGCGGGCGACGAGGGCCGACACCTCCGCGAAGCCGTCGGCGATCGCCCGCCAGCCGACCGCCGGTGCCGTCGCCGCGACCGGGTCGCCCGTCGGCCGGGTGAGCGCGCGCAGTCCGGCGACGAAGGCGTCGCTCGGCAGCTCGCCGCCGGTGACGTTCTCCCGCTGGAGATCGCCGAGCCGGAAGAAGCCCTGACCGGCGAGGAGCAACGGCCGGATCGGCTTGCCGAGCTGCTCGGCATAGGCGATCTCGCGCTCCACCCACGGTGAGGCCTCGGCCGTCGGCGTCATCACCGCGACCAGGGCCGCGCAGCTCGCGATCTGCTCGCGCAGGACCGCGGCCCACTCATCGCCATAGTCCAGCTTGTCATCGACCCAGACGGGTACGCCGTGACGGCCCAGATGTTCCACGAGCCGCCGCACGTAGTCGCCGTCGGCCCGGCTGTAACTGATGAAGACGTGATCCGCCACGGTTGGCAGACTAACCGCAGAATACTGTTAGGAATCCTAATTGTTAACTGCTACCGTACATGTGCATCGATGCATATTCGTAAACGTTGACAATTCCCGGCGCGCCCGCGCCGCAGGAAGGGAAAACGCATGTCGAGAATGCGAACCTTAGCCACGATCGCCGCCCTGGTCATCACCGGTGCGATGGCGGTCATCCTCCCCTCCACCGTCGCCTCGGCCGCAGCCTGCGCGACACCGTGGAGCGCCACCACCACCTACACCAACGGCATGGTCGCCTCCCGCAACAGCCACAACTGGCTCGCGAAGTGGTGGACGCTCAACGAAGCTCCTCCCGGGACCACCGGAGTCTGGGCCGACCAGGGCGTCTGCGGCGGCGGCACCCCGCCCTCGCCGACCCCCGGCGCCTGCAACCACCCCAACTGGGCGGCGGGCACCAACTACGTCACCGGCAACATCGTCCGCTACACCAACGGGCTCTACTACATCGCCGAGCACGACAACCCGGGCTACGACCCGATCATCAGCACCTGGTACTGGGACCCCTACACCTGCACCGGAACGCCGCCCTCCTCGCCACCGCCGACCAACCCCGGCGCGTTCGTGGTGAGCGAGGCCCAGTTCAACCAGATGTTCCCGGGCCGCAACTCGTTCTACACCTACTCCGGCCTGGTCGCGGCACTGAGCGCCTACCCCGCGTTCGCCAAGACCGGCAGCGACACCGTGAAGCGCCAGGAGGCCGCGGCCTTCCTCGCCAACGTCAACCACGAGACCGGCGGCCTGGTCTACATCGTGGAGCAGAACACGGCGAACTACCCGCACTACTGCGACCTCAGCCAGTCCTACGGCTGCCCGGCCGGGCAGGCGATGTACTACGGCCGCGGGCCGATCCAGCTCAGCTGGAACTTCAACTACAAGGCCGCCGGTGACGCGCTGGGCCTCCCGCTGCTCACCAACCCCAACCTGGTCCAGACCGATGCCTCGGTCGCCTGGCGGACCGGCATCTGGTACTGGATGACCCAGAACGGCCCGGGCACCATGACCCCGCACAACGCGATGGTCAACGGCGCCGGATTCGGCGAGACGATCCGCAGCATCAACGGGTCGATCGAGTGCAACGGCGGCAACCCCGGCCAGGTCCAGAGCCGGGTGACGGCATACCAGCAGTTCGTCCAGATCCTGGGCACCACCGCAGGCAACAACCTCTACTGCTAGCCACTCCACCAGGCGGATGCCGCCCCACCCCTGCGGCGGCGTCCGCCCCATAATTCGCGTTGATCAAGGGAAGACTCGCCGCATATCGGACACCCCGGATGGCGAGTCTTCCCTTGATCAACGCGAATTATGGGCGTTGACCCGGCGTTCGCCGATGTTCAGCAGGGGATCCTGGCGGATGCGTTTGGTGAACGGCACAACCCGGGTCTCGGTGACGGTGTGCTTGGTGATCGTTGCGGCACTGGGCTTCGTCGATGCCGCGGTGGTCACCGAGACCGCCGGAGACTCTTCAGGCCCACCCTCGCCAGTCCCGCACGCGACGACTGCAAGCGCAAGCAGCGCGGTGGGTATCAGCCGACTAATGCTCAGACTGAGCTTGGTTCGTGTTTGCCCAGCCATGGCACACCACCCGATGAGCGTCATCCAGCGTAGTGGTGATAGGCCGCGTAAGGGCCCGATATTCGTGTTGATCAAGGGAAGACTCGCCATCGGGGGTGCGCGATATGCGGCGAGTCTTCCCTTGATCAACGCGAATTGGCGGGGGGTCAGGGTGTCCAGGCTGGGGCTAGGAGGGAGTAGACGTGGACGTCGTGTGGCCTGCCGTTGTGGTGGAAGGCCTCGCGGAGGGTGCCGTCCAGGGTCATGCCGAGCCGTTCTGCGCAAGCGATGCTTCGTTTGTTCTCCGGTACCGTTCGCCACTCGACGCGGTGGATGCCGCGCTCGCCGATCGCCCAGGCGATCATCGCCCGCGCCGCGGTCGTGACCAAACCCTTGCCCTCGGCCTCGGGGGAGAGCCAGACGCCGATCTCGGCCAGGCGGAACCTCGCGTTGAAGGTGCGGAAGAGCGTGCCGCCGACGAGTTCGCCGTCGAGCCAGATCCCGTAGATCCGGCCGGCGTCGCGGGCGGTGTCGTCGGCGTACCGCTGGAGCCACGCTCGGGTCTGCTCCTCGTCGGTGAGCATGACCGCCCAGGGCAGCCAGGGGGAGAGGTGGTCCCGGTTGCGGTCGATGTACGCCGCGAACTGCGGTGCGTGGAACGGCTCCAGGGTGCGCAGGTCGGCGTTCGGGGTAAGGGGCTGGCTGAGCATGGGGGCTCCTGTCTGCGTACCAAACGTTTGTTATGTATTCTAGCTCGTGAACGGACGGAGGGTGACATGCCCGCACGCGGTGACCACGACGCTCGCCGGCGCGACGTCTCCGAGGCGGTCTGGCAGGTGCTCGCGGCGAAGGGCTTCGGCGGGCTCACGCTGCGGGCCGTCGCGACCCACATGGGCTCCTCGACCGGGCTGCTGACGCACTATTTCCCCAGCAAGCAGGCGCTGGTCCGGCATGCGCTGGAGATCGCCCAGCAGCACACCGCCGGGCGGGAGCGCTTCACCTCCGCGGGCGAAGGCCTGCCGGGGCTGCGCGCCGCACTGCTCGATGTCATGCCGCTGACGCCGCAGAGCACCGCGATGAACCGGGTCTGGATCAGCTTCTGGGACGCCGCACTCTCCGATGCGGAGCTCGCCGAGGTGGAGCTGCAGCGGTACGAGCGGTGGCGGGGCATGCTGCGCCCGCACGTCGACGCGGCGATCCGCCTCGGGCAGCTCGCCGGCGACCCCGACGATGTGGACCCGGACGACATCGTCGCCACCGCGGCCGGATTCGCGCACGGGATCGTGGTGCAGGCGATCTTCGATCCGGCGCGATTCCCGGCGCAGCGGCAGATCGCGCTCGTCGACGGCTTCATCGCGCGGCTGCAACGGTGACCGCTACGATTCCCCGACCAGCCACAGAGGGAGATCGCATGCTCGTCAGCAAGCTCGATGAGGTGGTGACGATGGTCGGCCGACACCTCGGCAGCTCCGCCTGGCACGAGATCACCCAGCGCCAGGTCGACCTCTTCGCCGAGGCGACCTGGGACCACCAGTGGATCCACACCGATCCGGAGCGGGCCGCGACCGGACCCTACGGCGGCACGATCGCGCACGGCTTCCTCACCATCGCGCTGACACCGGCGCTGCTGGCGGAGATCTGGCGGGTCGAGGGCGTCGAGATGACGGTCAACCGAGGGCTCAACAACGTGCTGCTGCGGGCACCCGTACCGGTGGGTGCGCGGGTGCGGATGCTCGCCGACGTCGTCGACGCGCGACCCCGGCCGAAGGGATTCATCGAGGTGGTCGTGGGCCTCACCTTCGAGGTGGAGCACGACGGCAAGGTCGCGAAGGCCTGCACCGCGCAGGAGGTCATCCTGCTGCGGGGCCACGCGGACTGATCGGCGCGACCCGGGCCGGGCCGCGCCGATCGAGAATGGATCAGGGCAGGTTGATGAAGACGCCGCGGGCGGCCGGTCCCTCGCGCAGCTCCAGCCGGATGGGCTTCGTGCCCGTCGGCAGGGCGAACTTCAGCGTCGCCAGCACCTCGGCGTCCGGCTCCAGCGGCCTCGCGAAGGGGTCCACACCACCGTTGGCGGCGAGCGTCGCGGTCACATCCGGCTGCACCCACTGGTCCTCGCCGGTGTAGAGGCGCTGCATGCCGAGGTACCAGGGCTGCCTGGTGCCGCTGATGTTGCGGAACTGAGCGGTCACCGTGCAGGTCCCGGCCTTGCCGGTGGTGCACTGCACGCGATGCACCGTGAACTCGACCGCTTCGTCCGCCGTGGGTGCGCCGAGCAGGGCCTGATGCTTCTCGCCGTACCAGCCGGACTCGCCGAGGAATGCCCGCCCCGTCGTCACCCCATCGCGGATGTAGGGCTTGGCGACGAGGATCACCCCGCCGACCACGGCGAAGATCGCGATGATCGAGACCAGCGGCGCGAACCGGCGGTAGTCCCGGCGCGGTTTCGCCTCGACGGCGGGCGCGGGCTCCGGTGCCACCTCGTCGTCGTCCTCGGGTCGGGTGCGGTTGCGCCAGCGCCAGAATCCCCAGGCGCCGAGCCCGAGCAGCGGCAGGCCCAGCAGCAGCCATGCGCTACGCCACCACGGCGTCGACGGCTCGGGAGGCGGGGCGAGCGTGGTGACGGCGGAGGCGCAGTCGTGCATCCGCCCCGTCCTCGGGTCCGCCGCGCAGACGGAGCTGACCTGCCGGACCGCGGTCGGTACGGCGGCGAGCGTGGTCGTCAGCCGGATCGTCGCGTGTGGTGGCACTGTCGGCTGCCAGCTCACCGCCGACGCGGTCACCTTGCCGCCCTCGCTCGCCTTCGCCGGACCGGCTCCATCGGGGAGGGTCTGCGTGACGAGGGTGGGGACTGCCTTGTCGGAGGTGTTGACGATCCGCAGATCGAAGCTGGTGCCATCGGCGCTGGGCGCTATCGCGACCGAGACGTCGGGGGCTGCGGGCGGGACGAGCGGCGCTGTCGGCGTACTGGCCGTGATGGTGCCGGCCAGGAGAAACGCTCCCAGGATTGGATGCATGTTCTCTCCTTCCGTTGGCGACACTACGAAGGGCCACGGCGGCTTGAGGCCACATTGGTCAACCCTGTCCGAAACGTGAATCGGCTGGTTAGGATGCCCGCTTTCGGCATGCGCCGACCCTTTTAGGACCAACTCTTGAAGAGTTGCGGCGGTCTTGGCGCGCGACAGCGCCGGGCGAGGATCGCCCGGCGCTGTCGTGGTGCTCGTCGGATCAGCGGGTCGCGGTCTTGTTCCCGAAGAACCGGGTCGCCAGCCAGACGAAGAACACGGCGAGGGCAAGCTGGATGATGTGCCTGATCCAGTCGATGCCGTTGGTGTCGCCGACGCCCAGCGCGTCGGCGAGGATGCCGCCCAGCGTCGCGGCGAGGATGCCGACGATGATCGTGACGACGGCGGAGATGTTCTGAGCACCGGGCAGCAGCAGGCGCCCCAGGTAACCCACGATGGCACCGCCGATGATGCCCCAGATGATCGTTCCGATCATGACCAACCCCCGTACTCGGCACTGATGGATCTTCCAAAATCACGGTAGACCCGCAGGTCGCTGTAGGGAGGTTTTTCCGTCGGAGGATTGCAAAGACTTCTTTGCAAAGCTATCTTTGCGATATGACCGAACCGACTCGCGTCGAGCTGCGCGGCAAGGCGCTGCGCGGCATCGCGCACCCGTTGCGGGTGCGACTCCTCTCGTTGCTGCGCGAGGACGGGCCGTCGACCGCGACCCGCCTCGGCGAGCGGCTCGCCCAGTCCAGTGGAGCCACCAGCTATCACCTGCGCCAACTCGCCGCCTATGGCTTCGTCGTCGAGGACGACACCCAGGGCGACGGGCGGGAGCGCTGGTGGCGGGCCGCTCACGAGACGACGACCCTCCAGGCCGAGGACGCGCGGGCATCGCCGGCCGACAGCGAGGCATACCTCCGCGCCGTCGCCGCGGAGTATGCCGACCGGGTCGACCGCTGGCTCGGCGAGCTCACCACCATCCCCGAGGAGTGGCACGAGGGCATGACCCTCTCCAACGCCCTGCTGCGACTGCGCCCCGAGGAGGCGGCGCGATTTCTCGTGGAGTTCCAGGCGCTCATCGACACCTACCGCCGGGACGAACCGGCGGGCGAGCTGCCCGACGGCACCGAGCGCGTGATGCTGCAATACCAGCTGATGCCCTTCCCGCGCGTCGCCGGGCACGGGGGTGACCTCCGATGAGGCGCCTGGCCGGACTCGTCGGGCTGCTCACCGCCGAGGCGATCTCGCTGTTCGGCAGCAGGATGACCGCGGTCGCGCTGCCCTGGCTCGTCCTCGTCACCACCGGCAGCGCCACGAAGACCGGGCTCGTCGCGCTGACCGAGATGCTGCCCTATGTGATCGCCTCCGCCGCCGGTGGTCCGCTCATCGACCGCCTCGGCGCGCGCCGGATCTCGGTCGTCGTCGACGTGCTCAGTGCCGCGCTCGTCGCCGCCGTCCCGCTCCTGCACCACCTGGGCCGCCTCGACTTCGGACTGCTGCTCGGCCTGGTCGGGGTGATCGGCCTGGTCCGAGGGTTCGGCGACTCGGCCAAGCGGGTGCTGCTGCCCGCGGCGATCGCCGAGTCCGGTGTCGAGATGACCCGCGCGGTGAGCCTCTACGACGGCATCGCCCGGGCCGCCACGCTCGTCGGTGCGCCGCTCGCCGGGGTGCTCGCGGCCACGTTCGGCGCGGTCGACGTGCTGCTCATCGATGCGGCGTCGTTCGCGGTCGCGGCATTCATCATCGGTGGGCTGGTCCGCAACCGGCCGACCGATGAGCCGTCGGGGTCGGCCGAGCCCGCCGAGCCCTACTTCACCGCTCTGCGGACCGGGCTGGGCTTCGTGCGACGGGAGCCCTTGACCCTCGGCATCGTGCTGATGCTCTTCGCCACCAACCTGTTCGACCAGGCCTACACGACGGTCTTCGTGCCGGTCTGGTCCCGGGACGTCTTCGGATCCCCGGCCGGGATCGGCCTGCTCGCCGGGGTCTTCGCGCTGGGTGCCGTCGCGGGCAACGCGGCGTACACCCTGGTCGCGCCCCGCTGGCCGAGACTCGGGCCGTTCGCCGTGGGCTTCCTGATCGGCGGAGCGCCCCGGTTCCTCGTCATGGCGCTCGACTCTCCGGTCTGGACGGTCGTCGCGATGGCCGCCACCGCCGGGGTGGCGATCTCCGTGGTCAACCCGATCCTGAGCGCGGTGAGCTATGAGGTCATTCCGGAACGGTTGCAGGCCCGGGTCTTCGGCCTCGTCACCGCGGCGGCCTGGGCGGGCATCCCGGCCGGCAGCCTGCTGGGTGGGCTGCTCGTCGACCTGGTGAGCCTGCGGGCAGGGCTGCTCATCACCGGACTGATCTACCTCGCCGTCACCCTGGTGCCGTTCTTCGGCAAGCGGTGGCGCCGGATGGACGCCGGTCGGGGCTCACCGGGTGCGGCGGAGCCTGCTGTGGAGCGGGAGGTCGTCGCCGTCTAGCCCCGTGATGCGGCACAGCGTGGCCTCCCTTGGCGAGAAGGCCACGCTGTGCTGCACAACGGGTCAGAGCTGGCGGGTCTTGTCCGGGTCGCCGTCGATGAGGCTGACGGTCTCGCCGCCACCGAGCACCGGCGGCGCGATGACCGGCGGGGCGGAGATGACGGGCGGGGCCGAGACGACCGGCGGTGCGATGACCGGGGGCGGTACGGGCTGCGTCACCGCGGCGGGCGGCGGGACCGGCTGCGTCACGACCGCCGGTGGCACGGGCGGCGCGGAGACCTGCCCGGCCGCTGCACGCGGGTAGCCGAGCGATGGAGCCTTGATGTCCGGCAGTCCGGTCGTGACCGGCTCGGTGCCCTGCGACGGCATGTATCGCGTGGCGTCCGGTGCGGAACCACCGCTGTAACCGCCGCCGCTCGATGCCTCCACCTCGGCGAGGGGGAATGCGTAACGGCTCCAGCGACGCGGGCTCGCCACCGTGGCGAGCAGCGGGACGGCGAGGAAGACGCCGAGGCCGCTGATCCCGACCAGGTTGAAGCCGCGGATCTCCACGGTGTCCGAGAAGAGGCCCATGAAGTCGGTGAGGGCGATCTTGTAACCCTCGGCGTCGATCATCGGCCAGGCGCTGACGCCGAGCAGGAGCAGACCGGCGAAGGCCGGGCCGATGGGGGAGAGCCGGGCCATGACCAGCACGGCGTAGATGCCACCGGCGACGGCGAGCGCCGCCAGGGCGAGCGTGGTGTCCATCGGCGCCTGGTCGGGGCCCTTGGCCGAGGCGGCGGCGAAGGCGTCGAGGCCGACACCGGTGAGCAGGAAGACCGCCGGTGCGAGCACCAGGGCCAGAGCGAGCGAACCTAGATGGCGCATGCGCCTAATCCTCCGATGATCAGCGGCCGGTGGGCGGTGCGGCCCACGGCGACGCGCCGTCGGTTTCAGTCTTGTCGGTGCTGGCGTGCTTCCCGGCGACGATGGGGTTCGTCGGGTCGTCGGCGAGGTAGACCGGGGTGGCGACCGTGGGCGTGGCCGCGGTCGGCGTCGATCCGGTGTCCTCGCCCGGTGACCAGCTCTTGATCGCTTCGATCCGGCCGGTGTCGATCATGGGGTTGACCGGGCCGACCGTCGGGTGGAGCTTCGACGTGGGCCACATCCGCCAGCGCTGCGCGCTGAAGACCGCGAAGACCAGGATGGCGCCGACGAGCAGCAGCTCGCCGTTGCCGACCGGCACGGACAGGGTCGCGGAGCGGAGGTCGGAGATCTCCGGCAGGTCCGGCAGCGACCGGTAGAACTCGCCCGGGATGGCGAGGCCCAGCACGGAGACGCTGATCAGCAGCAGCCCGCTGAAGAGCGGTCCCAGCGGCGACACCCGCAGGCTCGCGATGGAGCCGACGATGAGACCCGCGATGGCGACGAGGGCAGTCGCGATGACCGGCGGGTTGGTGCCGATGGCGTCCGCCGTGACATGGATGCCGCCGTTGGCATACGCGAGTAGCACCCAGGTGAGGGGTGCGATGGTGAGCCCGGCGAGGAGGCTCCAAAGATGACGCATGCGGGGCAGGGTACCGTCTCGTCACTCCGCGCGACAGGTCCATAGGTATCGTCACGGCATGACTGAAGGCCGTCCTACCGCGCACTCACAGGTCACCCTGTCTCGCATCATGACCGCGGTCGACGTGAACCTCTACGGCTCCGTCCACGGTGGAGTCATCATGAAGTTCATCGATGACGTGGCCGGGGCCTCCGCCGCCCGCCACTCCGGCGGCATCGCGGTCACCGCGGCGATCGACGAGATCCTCTTCCTGGAACCGGTCCGCGTCGGCGATCTTGTGCACGTCTATGCGCAGGTCAACTGGACCGGCCGGAGCTCGATGGAGGTCGGCGTCACCGTCCGGGCGGAGCGCTGGGACCAGTTCGGCACCGACGCGGTCAAGGTGGGCACCGCCTACCTGGTCTTCGTCGCGGTGGACAAGGACGGCCAGCCCCGCACCGTCAATCCCGTGATCCCGGACACCCCCAAGAACGAGCGCAGATTCGCCGAGGCGCAGATCCGCCGGGCGCACCGGCTCGCATCGAGGGAGGCCATCAACAAGCACCGCAGTGAGAAGCAGGAGGGGCGCACATAAGGTTCGGGCTGGTCGTGTGGCCGACCTCCATCTCCGGCCGGTACGGCACTCGGGCAGGATGGGACGGTGGGCCGGCACACAGCCGTGGCGTGCCCGTGGGAGGAGCAGCACGATGACCACGATCCTGTGGACCCCGCCGGCCGACGTTCTCGAGACGACCCGCATCGGCCACTACCTGCGGTGGCTCGCCGATGAGCGGGGGCGCACCTTCGGCGGCTATGCCGAGCTGTGGCAGTGGTCGGTCGACGATCTGCCCGGCTTCTGGCGGTCGATCTGGGACTACTTCGAGGTCGTCGCGCACACCGAACCCGCCGAGACCCTGGGCGACGCGCACATGCCGGGTGCTCGCTGGTTCCCCGGTGCGACGCTCAACTATGCCGAGCACGTGCTGCGGATGCCGGGCATCGCCGACGACGCGCCGGTGGTGATCGGCTATTCGCAGACCCGCGAGCCGGTCACGCTCACCGCCGCCGAGCTGCGCGAGCAGGTACGCCGAGCCGCCGCCGGCCTGCGCCGCCTCGGCGTGGCGAAGGGCGACCGGGTGGCCGCCTATGCCCCCAACATCCCTGAGACCTTCGTGCTGCTGCTGGCGACGACGAGCCTCGGCGCCATCTTCTCGTCCTGCGCCCCGGAGTTCGGCACCCGCAGCGTCACCGACCGCTGGACCCAGATCGGGCCGAAGGTCCTCGTCGCCGTCGACGGCTACCGCTACGGCGACAAGCTGATCGACCGCCGGGGCGAGGTGGCCGGGATCCAGGCCGCCCTGCCGTCGCTGGCGCACACGGTCGTCCTCGACTACGCGGGACTGTCCGACACCGACGGCTGGGCGGAGCTCACCCGGGAGACCGACGAGCCGCTCACCTTCGAGGCCGTCCCCTTCGACCACCCGCTCTACGTCCTCTACTCCTCCGGGACGACCGGGCTGCCCAAGCCGATCGTGCACGGGCACGGCGGCATCCTGCTTGAGCACCTGAAGATGCTCGCCCTGCACCACGACCTCGGCCCCGGGGACCGCTTCTTCTGGTTCAGCACGACCGGCTGGATGATGTGGAACTTCCTCATCTCGGCCCCGGCCGTCGGCGCCGCGATCGTCCTCTTCGACGGCGACCCCGCGCCCAAGGTGGACGGAAGCCCGGACTTCGGGGCGCTGTGGCGACTCGCCGAGACCGCCGGGATGACCTACTTCGGGACATCGGCGCCCTACCTGCTCGCCTGTCGCAAGGCTGGAGTCGTGCCGAGCGAGCTGGCCGATCTGTCCGGGCTGCGCGGGCTCGGGTCCACCGGCGCGCCGCTGCCGCCCGAGGGGTTCCGCTGGGTCTACGAGTCGGTCTCCTCGACCCTGCAACTCCAGTCGCTGTCCGGCGGCACGGACGTCTGCACCGGCTTCGTCGGCGCGAGCCCGCTCAACCCGGTCTTCGAGGGCGAGATCGCGGCGCGCTGCCTCGGTGCCCGGGTGGAGGCCTTCGACCCGACGGGCAAGCCGGTCCTCGGCGAGCTGGGCGAGCTCGTGATCAGCGCGCCGATGCCGAGCATGCCGGTCGGCTTCTGGGGTGACGAGTCGGGTGCCCGCTACCGGGAGGCCTACTTCGATGTCTTCCCCGGGGTGTGGCGGCACGGCGACTGGATCACGATCACCGACCACGGCAGCTGCATCATCACCGGGCGTTCCGACGCGACGCTCAACCGCGGCGGCGTACGCCTGGGCACGAGCGAGTTCTACTCCGTCGTCGAAGGGCTGGACGAGGTCGTCGACTCCGTCGTCGTGCACCTGGAGGACGCCGAGGGCGGCGCCGGCGAACTGCTGCTCTTCGTGGTGCTCGCCGACGGGATGGAGCTCGACGACGCGCTGCGCGCCAAGATCGCCCGAGAGCTGCGGACAGCCCTGTCACCGCGCCACATCCCGGACGAGATCCACCAGGTCAAGGCGGCACCCCGGACCCTGTCCGGCAAGAGGCTGGAGGTGCCGGTGAAGCGCATCCTCACCGGCACGCCGGTCGACGCAGCCGCCGCCAAGGGCGCCCTGGCCAACCCCGAGTCGCTGCTCGCCTTCGAGCGGCTCGCCCACGAGCGAGGCAACTGATGACGACCGTCCGGGACCTCTTCGCCCGCGCCGCCGACCCCGCCCAACCCCGCCTCACCTGGTACGACGACGCCACCGGCGAGCGCACCGAGCTCTCCACGGCGACGCTCGCCAACTGGACGAACAAGACGGCTAACCTGCTCGTCGACGGGCTGGGCCTGGGACCGGGGAGCACCGCCGTGGTGGCCCTGCCACCGCACTGGCAGACCGCCGCCGTGCTGCTCGGGTGTGCCGCCGCCGGAGTGCGGGTGGTCGACACCGGCACCGCCGACGTGGGGTTCGCGACCCTGGAGCGGCTGGCCGAGATCGCCGGGGCCGACGAGCGGCTCGCGGTCTCGCTGCACCCTTTTGCCCTGCCCATGCGGGATCTGCCCGGCGGGGTGGGGGACTGGGCGTTGGAGGCGAGGCAGCACGGGGACTTCTTCTCGGCGTACCAGCCGATGGAGCTGGAGCCCCGCGAAGCCGCAGCGGGGCGGGTTTTGATCGACACCGACCGCCACCCGGAGCCGTCGGTGTGGCTCTGGGCGCCACTCGCGGCGGGTTCTTCGATTGTGGCCTGTTCACACACGGACGTGTCCACATTGGCGCGTAAAGCGACGTCAGAGCGGGTAACCATCCGGATGGATGCTGAATCAGACCGGATGAGTGAGTGAACTGTCGCGTCGCCGACCACCGGAACGTGCTGTGCTGACGTAAGGTAGTAATGACAACTGTGACGCAGCGCACACTCAAGAAGGCACAGCGGCCGGAGCGAGCAGCGCTGACGCGAATCAGCGGCGCGTGACCCGTGCCGCAGAGCGCGAAGGAGTGACCCGTGGCCCGCGTGCTAGTCGACGCCACCAGCGTCCCAGCCGACCGGGGCGGTGTCGGACGTTATCTCGACGGTCTCCTCGGTGCGGTGGGCACCCTGCTCTCGGATGATCTGAGCGTCGTGGCTCAGCGTTCCGACCAGGAGCGTTATCAGCAGATGCTGCCGCAAGCCCGAGTGATCGCCGCGCCCGCCGCGGCGGCGCACCGACCCGCCCGACTCGCCTGGGAGCAGACCGGCCTGCCGATCCTCGCCCAGCAGGTCTCGGCGGAGGTGCTGCACTCGCCGTTCTACACCTGTCCCCTGCGGGCGTCCTGCCCGGTGACCGTGACCGTCCACGACGCGACGTTCTTCACCGAGCCGGAGCATTACGACGCCTCGCGGCGCACCTTCTTCCGCTCGGCGATCCGCACCTCCATGCGGCGCGCCGCGCGAGTGATCGTGCCGAGCAAGGCGACCCGCGACGAGCTGATCCGGCTGCTCGACGCCGACCCCACCCGCATCGACGTCGCCTATCACGGCGTCGACCCGGCGGCGTTCCACGCACCCACCGACGAGGAGAAGGCGCGGGTGCGGGCCCGGCTCGGCCTCACCGGCGACTATGTCGCCTTCCTCGGTGCCAAGGAGCCGCGCAAGAACGTGCCCAACCTCATCCGGGGCTGGGTCCTCGCCGTCCGCGACCTGCCCAATCCGCCCGCGCTCGTGGTGGCAGGCGGCTCCGGCCACGACGACGACATCGACCGGGCCGCGACCGAGGTGCCCGCGCACCTGCGGCTCATCCGCCCGGGCTACCTGCGCTACGCCGACCTGCCCGGCTTCCTCGGCGGTGCGCTCGTCGCCGCCTACCCCAGCTATGGCGAGGGCTTCGGCCTGCCGGTGCTGGAGGCGATGGCGTGCGGTGCTCCGGTGCTCACCACCCCCCGGCTCTCCCTGCCCGAGGTCGGTGGCGATGCCGTGGCATACACCACCGAGGACCCGGAACGGATCGCCAAGGACCTGCTCGCGCTCCTCGACGACGAGCCCCGCCGCAAGACGCTGGCCCGAGCGGGCCTGCTCAGGGCCACGGAATTCACCTGGGCGGCGAGCGCGGAGGCGCACATCGCCGCCTGGCAACGGGCCATCACCGACGTAAAGCGATAGTGGCGCCGGTAACTTCATCGGTGGTGAACACGGCAACTCCGGCCATCCTGGAGCAGAATGGCCGGATGTTGCATGCCGTAATTCCCGCTGGTGGAAGCGGGACGCGCCTCTGGCCGCTGTCCCGGTCGTCGAACCCCAAGTTCCTTCACCCGCTCACCGGCACCGCACAGACAATGCTGCAGGCCACGATGGCCCGGCTGGCACCGCTCTCCGGCCTGTCGGAGACCTTCGTCGTCACCGGCGTGTCCCACGCCGTCGCGGTCGCGCGCCAGCTGCCCGACCTGCCCGAGTCCAACATCCTGGTCGAGCCGTCGCCCCGCGACTCCTGCGCCGCGATCGGGCTGGCCGCCGCGGTGATCGAGCACCGCTCGCCCGGCGCGGTGATGGGGTCCTTCTCCGCCGACCATCTGGTACGCGATCCGGCCGCCTTCGTCACCGTCGTGCGCGAGGCCGTGGCGGGCGCCGAGCGCGGGCTGCTGATGACGGTCGGCATCACCCCGACGCACCCCGAGACCGGATACGGCTACCTGCACACCGGTGATCTCGTCGCCGGTGGCATCCGCGAGGTCACGGAGTTCAAGGAGAAGCCCAACGCCGAGGTGGCGAGGGCGTATGTCGAGTCCGGCAACTACCTGTGGAACGCCGGCATGTTCGTCTGGAAGACCGACGTCTTCCTCGCCGAGCTCGCCGAGCAGCAGCCGTCTCTGCACGAGGGGCTGCGTGCCATCGCCGCGGTCTGGGACACCGACGACCGGGACGCCGCCATCGGCGACCTGTGGCCGACCCTGACCAAGATCTCGGTGGACTACGCCGTGATGGAGGGCGCGTCGGCGAAGGGCATCGTCGGGACCGTTCCGGGTGACTTCGGCTGGCACGACATCGGCGACTTCCACACGGTCGGCACGGTGCTGCCCGCGACCGACGAGGGCAACGTGATCCTCGGCGGGTCCAAGGACGAGGTGCTCCTCGTCGACGTGCACGACTCGGTGATCGTGCCCGGCTCGGGCCGGCTCGTCGCCGCCGTCGGCCTGCGCGATGTGATCATCGTGGATACGCCGGACGCGGTGCTGGTCTGCCCGCGTGACCGGGCCCAGGATGTGAAGAAGCTGGTCGACGAGCTCAAGGACCGGGGCGAAACCGCCTACCTGTAACGCCGGCCTGCCCGCTTCGGCGGGCGGCCGGGCGGTTCGGCTCCCCGATCGCCGCAACTCTTGAAGAGTTGGTGTTATTTCGGGTGCTGAGCCACCCGGGCAGGAAAAACAGCGTGGCGCGCTCTGCTGCTGCTTGGTGCCAAGCGCAGCAGGAGCGCGCCACGCCCCCGCAAGTAAATCCCCCGTGCGGTGCGCCTCCCCGTGTGGCGCCAGATGAGCATGCTGCATATGGGCCGTTCGGGTCGAGGAGTTTCGGCCAGGGACGAAAGACGCAGGTGATAAGGGTTCTGTAATGTCTGGGGTTCCCTAGTACGGAGCCCTCAACATGCTGCGGATTCACTTCACCGGTGAGGATCTCGCTCGTACCAGGGTGGCGCCCGGCCCCGAGCCACTCTGGGAACTCGTGCTGAGCATGCACGTTCTGCGTACGCGGAATGCCGACCCGGTCCTGGACCCCTGGAAGCGCACCGTCACGGCGGCGCTCCGTCCGGGCAGTCCCGTGCGCGCCGAGGTCGACATGCTGGTCAAGCTGAACCCCCCACTCGGTTACTTTCCGGACTTCCTGACCCCGGCTGTCGCCGACCGCGATTTCGAGGCGGCGATCGAGCAGGTCGTCCGGACTCCCCGCGAGGTGCTGGAGCGCGAGGTCGGCCTGCTCGAAACCCGCTCGTCCGCGCTCGACGGCCTGCGCCGGGGCGACGCGTCATCGGCGGAGGCGCTCGGCACCGCGATGCGCAGCTATCAGAAGACCGCACTCGACCCCATCTGGGACCGGGTCCGGGCTGCCATCGACGCCGACCGGGCACTGCGCGGCCGGATGATGGTCGAGCGTGGCGTCGAGGCGATGCTCGGCGCGATCCACCCGGCGATGCGCTGGTCGGGTGGGGTGCTGGAGATCGACGGCTACCGCGGCGAGCCGGATCTGCACCTCGACGGCCGCGGCCTCGTGCTGGTGCCGAGCTACTTCAAGTCCAACGAGATGCCGCTGAAGCTCGCCGATCACGACCTGCCGCCGGTGCTGGTCTATCCGGTGAAGAAGACCCCGGTGCTGCCCGCCGGCGTACGCAAGGAGGCGCTCGCGTCGCTGGTCGGGCGGACGCGGGCGTCGGTCCTGGAGGTGGTGGCCGAGGGGTGCACCACGACCGAGCTCGCGCGACGGCTCAACATCTCGATGTCGGCGGCGAGCGAGCACGCCGCCGTGCTGCGCGACTCCGGCCTGCTCGTCAGCGTCCGCGACGCCAACCGGGTGATGCACTCCCTGACTCCGCTGGGCCTCGCCCTGCTCGGCTGACCCGTGCCCCCTGTCACGTTTTGCAGCAAAGCGTGGCTTCGCGGCGCGAAATGGCCACGCTTTGCTGCAAAACGTGACAGGGAACGTGACGGTCGTCGGCAGTACGCCCGCATTACAGGAGGGTGCGGCCGAGCTCCATCGCCTCGGCCGTGCCCAGGGAGAACAGGTCGCTGCCCGCGTCGCGGACCAGGGTGGGTACGACGCCTGGCTCCTCGTCGGTCGTCGACGTGATCAGGCCGCGGACGACCGCGACCGGCACCTGGTCGATCTTGCCCTTGACCAGCTCCGCCGCGGCCGCCAGCTCGTCGACGATCGACATCTGGGTGATGTGCAGCTCGTTGCCGTAGGGATCGGTCTCGCCCCGGTGGTCGCGCAGCGGTGAGATCCCCGCGCAGCCGAGCGCCACGTCGGTGAGCCCGTTGCGCCACGGCCGCCCGGCGGTGTCGGAGACGACGATCGCCACGTCGAGCCCTCGGGCGAGCAGCTCGGCGCGGAGTGCCCGGGCGGAGGCGTCGGGGTCCTTGGGCAGGAGGACGAGCTGCGCGCGGTCCACGTTGGAGGCGTCGATGCCGGCGTTGGCCATCACGAAGCCGTGGTGGGTCTGCACGATCCGGGTATGCCCGCGTGTGGCGACCACCCGGGCGGTCTGCGAGCGCAGGACCGACTCGCGGGCCTCCTCGCGTTCGGAGCCGCTCTCCGGCACGTCGACGAGCGCGCCCTCGGCCTTCGACACGATCTTGCTGGTGACGACGAGGATGTCGTGGTCCCGCAGCCACGGCGCGGCCGTCATGATCAACGAGGCGAGGTCGTCCCCGGGCTGCACGGACGGGATGCCCCGCACCGGGATCACCGAGAGGGCACCATCGGGCAGTTCCATCACACGCCTCCGAGCGACAGGGCGGCGCGGACCATCGAGGCGGTCGCCTCGTCGTCCGTCATCCACAACGGGGTGTCCCGGACGGTCACGCCGGGCACGGTGGTCTGCGCGTCGACCGGGTCGACGAGCCAGCCGGTGAGCAGGCCGTCGGTCGCCCTGGCGCCGTAGAGGGCACCGACACCGGTGGCGGAGCACTCGATCCCGACGGAGGCGAGGCAGCGGTCGGCCATGCCCCGGACCGGGGAGCCGCCGATGATCGGCGACACGCCGACGACAGGGGCAGGCGTCGATCGGAGCGCGTCGCGCATGCCCGGCACGGCGAAGACCGGAGCGATCGAGACGATGGGGTTGCTCGGGGCGAGGAGCACGATGTCGGCCCCGGCGATCGCCTCCAGCGTCCCCGGCGCGGGCTTCGCCTGATCGGCGCCGATGAAGATGAAGCGCTGGGCGTCGACGCGGCCGCGCAGGCGTACCCACCACTCTTGGAAATGGACCACGACCTGCTCGGACTCGGCGGGAGCGGTCGAGACATCGACCCCCGCGGCCTCGGCCTCGTCGCGGCGCAGCGCGACGTGGGTCTCCATCCGCTCGTCGGTCGCGGGGATCATGCGCACGCCCGGCTGCCAGCGCCGGCACAGCGCCTCCGTGACCGCCGAGAGCGGGTAGCCCGCGTTGAGCATGACGGTCCTGGTCAGGTGCGTGGCGATGTCACGATCGCCGAGCCCGAACCACTCCGGCGCCATGCCGTAGGCGTTGAGCTCCTCCTTGACGACGAAGGTCTCCTTGGCCCGGCCCCAGCCGCGCTCGACATCGTTGCCCCCGCCCAGCGTATACATCACCGAGTCGAGATCGGGACAGATTCGCAGCCCGTGCATGGTCACGTCGTCGCCGACGTTGATGATGGCCGTGACCTCGGCGCCGATCGTGCGAGCGTGCGCACGGACCCCCTGGAGGAACTTCGCCCCGCCGATGCCGCCGGCGATCACCGTGATGTGCATTTCCTTATCCTCTCCCATGCTCTGTTCCACCCTTCAACGGCGCTAGAGTGCGCGAGTGGCGGATGCGATGAGGCGGGCGCTGCGTCGCGCTCGCGACGGCCGGACTCTGGACCAGACCGAGGCTGCGACGCTGCTCGCTGCACGCGGTGACGACCTGGCCGCGCTTCTTGAGATTTCCTCGGCGGTACGCGATGCGGGCCTGCTCGCAGCCGGCCGCCCAGGCGTCGTCACCTTCTCGAAGAAGGTGTTCATCCCGCTGACCAGGCTCTGCCGGGACCGATGCCACTACTGCACCTTCGCCACCGTGCCGCACCGGCTCGAATCGCTGTTCCTGGAGCGTGACGAGGTGGTGGCGATCGCCCGCGAGGGGGCTGCACAGGGCTGCAAGGAAGCTCTCTTCACCCTTGGTGACCGACCTGAGGACCGATGGCCCCAGGCGGCTCAGTGGCTCAATGAGCGGGGCTACGGCACGACCCTGGACTACGTCCGGGCCTGCGCGATCGCGGTGCTGGAGGAGACCGGTCTGCTGCCGCACCTCAACCCGGGCGTGCTGAGCTGGGAAGAGCTGCAGCGGCTGCGCCCGGTCGCGCCGAGCATGGGCATGATGCTGGAGACGACCGCGACCCGGCTGTGGTCCGAGCCGGGCGGCCCGCACTACGGCTCGCCCGACAAGGAGCCCGCGCTGCGGCTGCGGGTGCTGGAGGACGCCGGGCGGGTCGGCGTGCCCTTCACGACCGGCATCCTGATCGGGATCGGTGAGACGCTGGAGGAGCGGGCCGAGTCGATCTTCGCGATCCGCCGGGTGGCCAGGGAGTACGGCCACATCCAGGAGACCATCATTCAGAACTTCCGGGCGAAGCCGGACACGGCGATGCGGTCCGCGCCGGACGCACTCGTGACCGAGCTTGCGGCCACCGTCGCCGTGGCCCGGCTGGTGCTCGGGCCCAAGGCCCGGATCCAGGCGCCGCCCAACCTGATCGGCGGGGATTTCGCGCTGCTGCTGGCGGCGGGGATCGACGACTGGGGCGGCGTGTCGCCGGTGACGCCGGACCACGTGAACCCGGAGCGGCCCTGGCCGGTGATCGAGCAGCTCGCGGCGCACTCGGCCGAGGCCGGGTTCGAGCTGCGCGAGCGGTTGACGGTCTACCCGTCCTATGTGCAGGACGCGGAGCGGTGGATCGACCCGCGGCTGTTCTCGTTCGTGTCGGCGCTCGCGCTGCCGTCCGGGCTGGCGGACGAGTCGGCCAAGCCGGTGGGGATGGCCTGGCAGGAGCCGGAGGAGCTCGTCGCGATCGGGCGGACCTCGCTGCACGCGGAGATCGACACGGTGGGGCGGACGGGGGATCGGCGGGCCGATTTCGACACGATCTATGGGGACTGGTCTGCGGTGGCGTCGGCTGCTGCGGCTGGGACTCCGGTTGCTGGGGCTTCGGCTGCTGCGGGTGGGTCGACGGGCGCGGATGTGTCGCTGGGGGGAGAGCTCGACGACGAGGAGCTGGGTGCTGCTCGGGGTGCGCGGGTCCCTGCGGGGCCGCTCGCCGCGGGCTTCCCTTCTGGAGATCACGTCAAGTTCGGGGAACCAGACGTGATCACATCCCATGATCACGTCTGGTTCGGGCAAAGCGACGTGATCTCCAGCGCTTCGCTGCTCTCGCGGCCCGCTGCGGGCTCCTCGCGCGGCGTTACCGAGCAAGATCACACCTTCCTCGGGGATAACGGTGTGATCAAGGGTCATGATCAGGCCATCTTCGGGGAAAACGGTGCGATCTCCAGCGCGCTCATCGAGGCCGCGCTGGCCCGGGCCGCTGACGACCCGGCGTCGTTGCTGCTTCCCGAGTACGAGGAGCAGGCGCTCGCGCTGCTCGCCAGCGACGGGGAGGTCCTCGACCGGCTCGCGGGCATCGCCGACGTGCTGCGGGCCAAGGTGGTGGGCGATGAGGTGACCTACGTGGTCAATCGCAACATCAACTTCTCGAACGTCTGCTATGTCGGCTGCCGGTTCTGTGCCTTCGCGCAGCGGGAACGGGACGCGGACGCCTACCGGCTCAGCGTCGACCAGGTCGTCGAGCGGGCCGTGGAGGCCTGGGATCTCGGCGCCACCGAGGTCTGCATCCAGAGCGGCATCGATCCCAAGCTGCCCGTGAGCGTCTACCCCGACCTGGTCCGGGCGATCAAGTCGCGGTTGCCGGAGATGCACGTTCATGCGTACTCGCCGATGGAGGTCGTGACTGCGGCGGCGAAAGCCGGCGTCTCGGTGCGGGAGTGGCTGACCGGCCTGCGTGACGCGGGGTTGAGCACGATCCCCGGGACCGCGGCGGAGATCCTCGACGACGAGGTGCGCTGGGTGCTGACCAAGGGCAAGCTGCCGACAGCACAGTGGATCGACGTCGTCTCGACCGCGCACGAGCTGGGGATCCGGTCCAGCGCGACGATGATGTTCGGGCATGTGGACAATCCGGGGCACTGGCTGACGCACTTCCGGGTGCTCGCCGGGATCCAGGACCGGACGGGTGGGTTCACCGAGTTCGTGGCACTGCCCTTTGTGCACACCAACGCGCCGATCTACCTCGCCGGGATCGCCCGGGCGGGAGCCAGTTGGCGGGAGAACCGGGTGATCCACGCGATGGCGCGGATCCTGCTGCACGGGCGGATCGACAACATTCAGTGCTCGTGGGTGAAGCTCGGCGACGAGGGCACCCGGATGATGCTCCAGGGCGGCTGCAACGATCTCGGCGGGACGCTGATGGAGGAGACAATTTCCCGAATGGCCGGATCTGAGTTTGGATCCGCCCGTACGGTGGAACAACTCCATGCGATCGCGGCGGCGGCGGGACGCCCGGCAGCGCAGCGGACGACGACCTACGGCAGGGTGGGTCCGGCGATGGCGCGCGCCATTGTTTAGTGCCCCCAAGGAAAATCCGCGACGACACGCCGAAAGGCCGTAACCAATTGGGCGTTCCAAACGATAGGGCAGTGGCGGGGTACCCCGAACGAACGGCCCATTTATCAGGTTCGCCTTGACGATGCACGCGTGACACACGTGTAATTTTGGCGGGGTTGTCCGGAGGGCGTTTGGGGAACGCTGCCAAACTGGACAAGGGGGGTTGCGTCGACACGGTCGGCGCAGAATAAGGAGGCTGGTGCGATGGACGGTCCCGTCGTGGCCGATCTGCTCGGCAACGCGCCGGAGTGGCAGGAGAGGGCTCTCTGCTCGCAGACTGACCCGGAGGCGTTCTTCCCGGAGAAGGGTGGCTCCACCCGGGAGGCGAAGCGCATCTGCTCGCGGTGTGACGTGAAGGCCGAATGCCTGGAGTACGCCCTTGGCCATGACGAACGTTTTGGCATCTGGGGTGGACTGTCCGAAAGAGAACGACGCAAGTTGAAGCGTCGAGCTGCCTGACTTCGGTAAAGGGCGCCCCGCGGTGGGGCGCCCTTTACTGTGCGCTTTTCTATACGTCGTCGGGGCTCATGCCGAGCAGGTTCGCCACCTGCTCGACGACCACGTCGCGGACCAGCTCCGCCAGCTCGTCACGATCGGCTGCCCGGAACTCCAGCGGTCGGCGGTAGACCACGATCCGCGGCGGGACGCCGTGCTTGCCCGGTCGGCCCGGCAGCAGGCGCGCCAGCGGCACGGAGCCGTCCTCCAGCACATCCGAGTCGTAGACGTTGAGGTCCGGCGGCACATCCTCGACCGCGAACTCGACACCCGCCAGCTCCGTCGTGTAACGCCGCTCCAGCGACTCGACCGTGTCGAGCACCAGGTCGTCGAAGACCTCGGCCTTGGTCCGGGACATCGGGACCGTCGCCGGCACCAGGCGCCCCCGCAGGCCGCGGCCGTGCCGGTCACGACGTTGGCTCGGGCGGCGGCGCTCAGGGCTGGTCACGTCTGACAATGTATCGCCCGGCGACCGGCGCGCGGCAACTATCCGGGCGCGCCTTGCGGGCCTCCCCTGCCGGCATCCCGGGCGCTTCCCGGGTGCCGCTGGGAGATCGCGCACGTCAATAGGGCGTGTCGGTGGGATCAGCCAGGGCGTGTCGCGATAACGTCAGCGGCCGTGAGGTCACCAAGACGCTGCTCCCGCAACGGCTGCCCCCGCCAGGCGGTTGCGACGTTGACCTATGTCTATTCGGACTCGACGGCCGTTGTCGGGCCCCTCGCGGCCTACCCCGAGCCGCACACCTATGACCTGTGTGAAACGCACGCGCGGAGCCTCACCGCGCCCCGCGGCTGGCAGCTCGTGCGCCACGACGGTGAGTTCGAGGCGCCACCGCCCACCACGGACGACCTGGTCGCGCTCGCGGAGGCGGTCCGCGAGGCCGCCCGCCCGGTGCAGCGACGCGAGGAGGGCACGCCGCCCACCCCCGGCCGCCGAGGCCACCTCCGCAGCGTCCCCCCACCCCAGTAGCTCCCGCGCCGGGTAGCGCCGCCCCTGCCAGGTTTTGCAGCAAAGCGTGGCTATTTCGCGCCGCGATGCCACGCTTTGCTGCAAAACGTGGCAGGCGGTCAGCCGAGCAGGCGCGATGTGAGGGCGGCTCGGCGGGACGGCCTGCCGGTGCGCGCCTCCTCGGCGTCCGCGCCCGAGACCAGCCGCAATGCGGCGTTGATCCCGATCCAGCGCAGCGGCTCCGGTTCCCACCTCGGCGAGCGGTGCCCCACCCACGGCAGCGCGGTCAGCTCACTCTCCACCCCCAAGATCAAATCCCGGAGGGTACGCCCGGCGAGGTTGCTCGTCGCCACCCCGTCCCCGACATAGCCTCCGGCGTGGTAGAACCCCCGACGCGGATCCCGTCCCACGGCGGCGTGCCAGTCCCGGGCGATCCCGAGTGGTCCGCCCCATGCGTGCGTGATGGGTACGTCACCCAGCACCGGGAAGAGCTCGCCGAGCGTCCGGCGCAGCTTGGCGGCGACGCGGGCATCGGTGTCGAACTCGGGCCGGATCGCCGAACCGAAGTGGTAGGGCGCGCCCCGTCCACCGAAGACGAGCCGGTCGTCCGCGGTCCGCTGGCCGTAGATGATCAGGTGGCGGTGGTCGGCGAAGGTCTCCCGCTCGCGCAGCCCGATCCGGTCCCAGGTCGCCGCGTCGAGCTGCGGGGTCGCCACCATCAGCGAATAGACCGGGGCGAGCTCGCGCCGGTTGCCGGGGATCGTGTGGGTATAGCCCTCGGTGGCCCGGATGACGTGGCCCGCCGTCACCGTGCCCCGGTCCGTGATCACCTGGTGGGCGGTGAGGCGGAGCGCGCTGGTGCCCTCGACGATCGTCACGCCGAGCCGCTCGACCAGCGCGGCGAGGCCGTGGACCAGCTTCGCCGGGTGGATCGCGGCGCAGTGCGGTGAGAAGGTCGCGCCGAGGACCCCGGTGGCGGAGCAGCGATCACTCGCCTCGGCCGCGCTGAGCAGCCTGACATCGTCGGCGAGCCCGAACTCCGCGGCCTCGGCGGCCTCGTGGACGGCCCTGGTGAGCTGGGTCGGCGTACGCGCCAAGTGGAGAGTGCCCCCGACGGCCAGATCGCAGTCGATGCCCTCGGCGACCGTGACGCGCTCCACCTCCGCGACCGTCGCGAACATCGCGCGCTGCATCGCGATCGCGGCGTCGCGACCGTGGCGGCGGGCCAGCGTGGAGATCGGCGTCGGCAGCAGCGCCGAGCACCAGCCGCCGTTGCGACCGGAGGCGCCGAAGCCCGCGTGCTCCTTCTCGATCACGATGATGCGCAGGTCAGGGCGTTGTCTGCTGAGATAGTAGGCCGACCAGAGGCCCGTGTAGCCGGCGCCGACGATCGCCACGTCGGCGGTCGTGTCGCCAGTCAGGGCGGGCCGCCCCCCGATCGGGGAGCGGCCCTCGGTCGCGGTCGACGAAGTCGGCTTCGCGGCATTCACGGACTCTGACCAGAACGAGGTCACAGGAGCGTCCACGCCTTTGTCAGGACATCGCGGAGGATCTGCTCGATCTCGTCGAACTGCTGCTGCTCGGCGATGAGGGGCGGCGACAGCTGGATGACGGGGTCGCCCCGGTCGTCGGCGCGGCAGTAGAGCCCCGCGTCGAAGAGCGCGTGCGACAGGAATCCGCGCAGGATCCGCTCGGACTCGGCGTCGGTGAAGGTCTCCCGCGTCGTCGTGTCCTTGACGAGCTCGATGCCGAAGAAGAAGCCGTCACCGCGAACGTCACCGACGATCGGCAGGTCGTAGAGCTTCTCCAGCGTCGCCCGGAACGCAGCCGTGTGGCGCTGCACGTGACCGATGAGGTCCTCGCGCTCGAAGATGTCGAGGTTGGCCAGGGCCACCGCGCAGCTCACCGGGTGGCCGCCGAAGGTGACGCCGTGGGCGAACATCTGGCCGTCGGCGAGGAACGGCTCGATCAGCCGGTCCGATGCGATCATCGCGCCGAGCGGTGAATAACCAGAGGTCAGGCCCTTGGCGGTGGTGATGATGTCGGGCTGGTAGCCGTAGCGCTGGGCGCCGAAATACTCACCGAGCCGACCCCACGAGCAGATCACCTCATCGGAGACGAGCAGGACGCCATAGCGGTCGCAGATCTCGCGGACCCGCTGGAAGTAGCCGACCGGCGGCGGCAGGCAGCCGCCCGCGTTCTGCACCGGCTCCAGGAAGACGCAGGCCACCGTCTCGGGGCCCTCGCGGAGGATCGCGCGCTCGATCTCGTCGGCGGCCCAGAGGCCGAACGCCGCCTCGTCCTCCCGGCAGAACTCCGGCGCCCGGTAGAAGTTGGCGTTGGGGACCTTGATCCCGCCCGGCACCAGCGGCTCGAAGTCCACCTTGAACGGCGGGATGCCCGTGATCGACAGGGCTCCCATCGAGGTGCCGTGGTAGGCGATGTAGCGGCTGACCGCCTTGTGCCGCAGCGGTTGGCCGACGCGCTTGAAGTAGGCCCGTGCCAGCTTCCACGCGGTCTCGACCGCCTCGGAGCCGCCCGTCGTGAAGAAGACCCGGTTGAGGTCGCCGGGGGTCAGGGTCGCGATCCGCTCCGCCAGCTCCACCGCCTTGGGGTGCGCGTACGACCACAGCGGGAAGTAGGCCAGCTCGCTCGCCTGCTTGAACGCCGCCTGCGCCAGCTCCTGCCGACCGTGGCCCGCGTTGACGACGAAGAGGCCGGCGAGGCCGTCGAGGTAGCGCTTGCCATCGGCGTCCCAGATGTAGCTTCCGTCCCCCCGCACGATCGTCGGCACGTTGCCGTCACGGTAGGCACCCATGCGGGTGAAGTGCATCCAGAGGTTGTCGGTTGGATTGCCCATTGTCGCCTCATCTTGGGGGTCTCAAAAGCAGGTGCCTACGGTTATCGCACAGTGCTGCGGCCCACCGCAACCCTAACCGTCGCCCTTTCAAGCTTTCGCAACGAAATCCGTACCCCGCTCCCGATGCGACGGGACCACCCGGCGGCGGCCGGTCCGCCCGCTCAAGATCGTCACGTTTTGCAGCAAAGCGTGGCCAAAATCCGCGCCGAGGCCACGCTTTGCTGCAAAACGTGACCAGCGTTAGGCCGGGCGCCAGCCTCGGGAGCGGAGTGCGGCCTTGACCTGCCTGACCAGCCGGGGGAAGTCGGCTGTGAGCTGGCGCTTGGTCACATGCAGGACGATCCAGCCATCGGCAACGAGGAGATTCAGGCGTTGGCGATCACGATGGAACTGGTCGGTCTCGTCGTGCCATTCGCCGTCGTACTCGATCGCCACCTTGTACTCCGCCCAGGCGAGATCGGGATGGAGCACGATTCCGTCGGCGACACGGACCGCGAGTTGGGGCGTGGGTTTGGGCAGGTCGGCAAGCACCAGGCGCACTCGCAGCGCGGACTCCGGAGGTGACTGCGATCGGCCGTCGGCCAGGTCGAACGTCGTGACCGCTCGCTCGCTGCCCAGGCGCTCCGCTGTCGCGGCGAGGCTCTCGGCGGTGACGAGACCGCCGCTGAGCAGAGTGTCGATGATCGCCACTGCTCGTGTCACCTCGTACCACCGGGCGACATCCCACGCGGTCCGCTCCGCCGTGGTCATCCGACCGCTGATGTCTTGCGGGTCGACCGTGAGGTGGTGGGTCACGAGGCGGGCCTGCGTTCCGACATGCATCGAGGCTGGCGCGATCACGCTGACCGGGTCGCGGAAGGACGCGGCATGAGCAACACCCAGCAGGTACGCCGCGGAAGCCCCGCCGATCACCACCTCCCTCGGCAGCCTGAGCATGGCGGCCTGACAGGCGAGCGCGTGATCGCGTTCGAGGCGGGAGTCGGCGTAGACGTCATGACGCACCCGGATCCAGGCCGAGGTGCGAAGCTGGTTTTCGGTGAGGACGCCGATTCGGGTGGCCTGGGATCCCCTGAACATCTGCCAGGCGAGTTCCCGAGGCCGGTATGGAGGCTTGGGCACCGGACCAGGCTCAGCCCTCCACCGCGTGGACGCCCGCTCAAGCACCCCCGTCCTGTGGACAGTGCCGCTGTGTGGACAACCGAGCCCGCTCAAGATCGTCACGTTTTGCAGCAAAGCGTGGCCAAAATCCGCGCCGAGGCCACGCTTTGCTGCAAAACGTGACGACGATCTTGGGCGCGCAGCGGCCCACGTGGCGAGGAAAGGCGAGCGGGAGGGGTTAGGCGCCCCAGGAGTAGGTTTGTTTGCGGAGCTTGAGGTAGACGAAGACCTCGGTGCCGTTGACACCCTCCACCGCGCGGACCTCCTGGATCACCTCCAGCAGATGGTCGTCGTTGCGGGCGACCACCTCCAGCAGCAGGTCAAAAGATCCGCCTGTGATCACCACGTAGTCGATCTCGTCGATCAGGGACAGCTGGTCGGCGATCAGCTCCAGGTTGCCCGATGTCTTCACCCCGACCATCGCCTGGCGGCCGAGGCCGAGCTGGAGCGGGTCGGTGACGGCGACGATCTGCATGACGCCCGCGTCGATGAGCCGCTGTACGCGTTGCCGCACCGCAGCCTCGGAGAGGCCCACGGCTCGGCCGATCGTGGCGTACGGCCGCCGACCGTCCTCCTGCAGCTGCTCGATGATCTGCTTCGCGACATCGTCGAGGAGCGCATGGTGGGCGTTGTCGAGATGGGGATGAACCCTCGTCGTGCGCACGACCTGCTGGGGCACGGGGCCTCCTGAAAGTCACTGGAGATCTTGGTGAGAGATGGGGGAAACAGGATAGCGCGATGGCTCCGAGGTGGCCGCCCGTAACGAGTACGTCATCTTCGGAGCTCAAGTGTGGCGTAATCCGTGGTCCAAGGCTAGATCGACAACGGAATCCCTTGTGATGTGCGGCACCGAAGTGCAAGTATCTGTCGTCACAAGGCTGCGTCGAAGATCCGACAGACCACGAGCCTACCGGGAGGCAGTTGATCATGGGTGAGCTCGCACACCACCTGGTCGGCGGAGAGGTCGTCGCGGGCAGCTCCGGTGACCACTTCGCGGTGATCAACCCGGCTGACGGTACGACGGTCACCGAGATCAACCTCGCCGACGCCGGTGACGTGGACGCTGCGGTCGCCGCCGCGCGGGCGGCCTACCCGGGGTGGTCCGGTGCGACACCTGCCGAGCGGTCGGGGAAGCTGGTCGCCCTCGCGGCGGTCCTCACCGAGCGCGCCGACGAGTTCGCCCGGGTCGAGGTCGCGCAGACGGGCAAGCCGATCCGCCTCGCCACCGAGTTCGACGTGCCGGGGACGATCGACAACACCGCGTTCTTCGCCGGGGCCGCCCGCAACCTGGAGGGCAAGGCGGCGGGGGAGTATTCGGGCGACCACACGAGCTTCGTCCGGCGCGAGTCGATCGGGGTCGTCGGCTCCATCTCGCCGTGGAACTACCCGCTGCAGATGGCGGCCTGGAAGATCCTGCCCGCCATCGCGGCGGGCAACACCATCGTGCTCAAGCCCGCCGAGCTGACCCCGCTGACCAGCGTGATGCTGGCGCAGGCGGCGCTCGACGCGGGCATCCCGGCCGGTGTCGTCAACGTGATCACCGGTCGGGGAGCGATCGCCGGTGCCGCGCTCGTCGCGCACGACGGCGTCGACATGGTGAGCTTCACCGGCTCGACCGCCGTCGGCCGCCAGATCGGCGCCACGGCCGCCGGTGCGGTGAAGCGGGTGCATCTGGAGCTCGGCGGCAAGGCGCCCTTCGTCGTCTTCGCCGACGCCGACATCGAGGCGGCGGCCCAGGGCGCGGTCGCCGGCTCCCTGATCAACTCTGGCCAGGACTGCACCGCCGCGACCAGGGCATACGTTCACCGGAGCATCTTCGACGCCTTCGTCGAGCGGGTGGCCGAGCTGATGGCCGGCGTCATCCTCGGCGATCCGATGGACCCCGCCACCGACCTCGGCCCGCTGGTGAGCTTCGCGCAGCGCGACCGGGTCGCCGGATTCGTCGACCGGGCTCGGCAGGCGGGCGCGAAGATCGTCACCGGCGGCGAGGCGCCCGCCGGACCCGGTGCCTACTACCTGCCGACCCTCATCACCGGGGTGAGCCAGGACGCCGAGGTCGTGCAGTCGGAGATCTTCGGACCGGTGCTGGTGGCGCTGCCCTTCGACACGGATGCCGAGGCGATCGAGCTCGCCAACGACACCCCCTACGGTCTCGCCGCGAGCGTCTGGACCCGCGATGTCCACCGTGCCCTGCGCGGATCGCGGGAGATCAAGGCCGGCTGTGTCTGGGTCAACGACCACATCCCGATCATCAGCGAGATGCCCCACGGTGGGTTCAAGCGGTCTGGCTTCGGCAAAGACATGTCCACCTATTCGTTCGATGAGTACACCCAGATGAAACACGTCATGCTGGACGCCACCGGAGTCGCAGCAAAACCCTGGCACAGAACGATCTTCACTAACCGCTAAGACAAAGGACCCCCCTCGATGCCTTCGCGTTCGCGTACCCCCCTCTCTCCTGAAGCCCGAGCCATCCTCGCCGCGAGTGGCGGCACCAGCCGGCGCAACCTGATGCGTGGCGCAGTCGCCGGTGGCGCGCTCGTCGCGGCCGGCGCCTCGCTCGCCGGGTGCGGCACCAAGCCGACCAAGAGCCCCGGCGCGAGCGCGGGCCCGGCCTGCGCGACCCCGGATGTCTCGGCGGCCGACCGCAAGCTGGTCTTCTCGAACTGGGTCGAGTACATGGACACCGACGAGAAGGACGAGAAGAAGCACCCCACCCTGGACGCCTTCGCCGCCAAGACCGGCATCGCGGTGACCTACCAGGAAGATGTCAACGACAACAACGAGTTCCTGGGCAAGGTCCGCACCCAGCTCAACGCCTGCCAGACGATCGACCGCGACATCGTCGTCTTCACCGACTGGATGGCGGGCAAGTTCATCAAGCTCGGCTTCGCGCAGAAGTTCGACCCGAGCAAGGTGGCGACCTTCCAGAAGAACCTGCTGCCGACCCTGAAGGGCCGCTCCTTCGACTCGGAGCAGCTCTATGCCGCGCCGTGGACTTCGGGCACGACGGGCATCGGTTACAACGCGAAGTTCGCCAAGGAGGTCCGCAACATCGACGAGCTGCTGACCCGGGCCGACCTCAAGGGCAAGGTGTCGGTGCTCAAGGAGCTCAACGACACGATGGGACTGCTGCTGCTCTCGCTCGGCAAGGACCCCGACAACTTCACCGAGGCCGACTTCGACGCCGCCCTCGACAAGCTGAAGAAGGCGGTCGACTCGGGCCAGATCCGGCGGGCCGCGGGCAACGACTACCTCGAGGACCTCGCCAAGGGCGATGTCGTGGCGGCGATCGGCTGGTCCGGTGACGTGATCGGCCTGAGCGGCGAGAACGAGAACATCAAGTTCGTCACGCCGGACGAGGGCCTGATGCGCTGGTCGGACAACATGCTGATCCCGGTGACCTCGGGCCGCGCCTCCAACGCGATGGCGCTGATCGACTACTACTACGACCCGAAGATCGCCGCCGAGCTCGCCGCCTACATCAACTACATCTGCCCCGTCGTCGGTGCGCAGGAGGCGATGAAGGACATCGATCCCGAGCTCGTCGAGAACCAGGCGATCTTCCCGACGGCGGAGACCCTCGGCAAGACGAAGGTCTTCAAGGAGCTCACCGAGGCCGAGCGCAAGAACTATGAGGCCAAGTTCCAGGCCGTCATCGGAGCATAGGTAAATTAAGCCATGTCTGTATTGACTTCCCCGGTCGTGCCCCCCAAGAACGCCACGACCGGCGACCTCCAGATCACCAACGTGACGAAGAGCTTCGGCGCCTTCACCGCGGTGGACGATCTCACCCTCACCGTGCCGCAGGGTTCGTTCTTCGCGCTGCTCGGCGCGTCGGGCTGCGGGAAGACCACCACCCTGCGCATGGTCGCCGGGCTGGAGGAGCCGACCACCGGTCAGATCACGCTGGGCGGCAAGGACATCACCCGCCTGCGCCCCTACAACCGGCCGGTCAACACCGTCTTCCAGAGCTACGCGCTCTTCCCGCACATGTCCGTCGCCGACAACGTCGGCTTCGGCCTCAAGCAGCGCAAGACCCCGCGCAAGGAGATCGGTGTCAAGGTCGCCGAGATGCTGGACCTGGTGCAGCTGGGCAGCCTCGCTTCGCGCCGCCCGGCCCAGCTCTCGGGAGGTCAGCAGCAGCGCGTCGCGCTGGCGCGAGCCCTCATCAACCACCCGCAGGTGCTCCTGCTCGACGAGCCGCTCGGCGCGCTCGACCTGAAGCTGCGGCGGCAGATGCAGATCGAGCTCAAGCGGATCCAGACCGAGGTCGGGATCACCTTCGTGCACGTCACGCACGACCAGGAGGAGGCCATGACGATGGCCGACACGGTCGCCGTGATGAACGCGGGCAAGATCGAGCAGCTCGGCAGCCCGACGGAGATCTACGAGTTCCCGGCGACGGTCTTCGTCGCCAACTTCCTCGGCCAGTCCAACCTGCTCACCTCGGCCTGCTCGGGCACGAGCGGCGACGACGTCCTGGTCGAGGCCTACGGCTCGCGCTTCGCGGTCCCCCGGGACCGCAGCCGGGTCACCGCCGGTCCGGCATTCCTGGGGGTACGCCCGGAGAAGCTGCACCTGGTCGAGTCGGCGCTGCAGGTGCCGGACGGCCACAACGCCGTCCCCGGCGTCATCACCGACTCGTCCTACGTCGGCGTCTCCACGCAGTACCTGGTGAGCGCGCCCTGGGGTGAGGAGCTCTCGATCTTCGCCCCGAACTCGGGTACGTCGTCGCCGCTGCGGCCGGGCGCGAACGTCGTGGTGCACTGGCACCCGCAGCACTCGTTCCTGCTGGCGGGTGCTGGTGCCGTTGCTTCGCAGGGCGCGCCGGAAACAGCCGCTCCCGACGGCGGGAGCCTGCTGTGACCGCTCTCGCTCACGGCGGGGTCGGTTCGGGGTCGGCCGGTTACGAACCGCCGGCGGAGCCGCCCGCCGGGATGAAGAAGCGCCGCTGGGTGCCCTATCTCCTGCTGCTGCCGGGCGGGCTCTACCTGCTGGTCTTCTTCGTCTACCCGATGATCCAGCTCATCCAGACCAGCCTCTACGACCCGTCGGGGTCGATCGAGGAGGGCTACGCCTTCACCTGGCAGTGGTCCAACTACGCCGACGGACTCGACATCTACGGCCCGCAGTTCCTGCGGTCGCTGACCTATGCGCTCATCGCGACCGCGATCTGCCTCGTGATCGGCTACCCGCTCGCCTACGCCATCGCGCAGAAGGGCGGCAAGTGGAAGAACCTGCTGCTCGTCGGCGTGATCGCACCGTTCTTCACCAGCTTCCTCGTGCGTACGCTGGCGTGGAAGACGATCCTGTCGGACCACGGTTACGTGGTGGAGTTCCTGAAGTGGCTGCACATCCTGGGTCCGGACGACCGGCTGCTCGCCACGCCGTTCGCGGTGATTGCCGGCCTCTCCTACAACTTCCTGCCCTTCATGGTGCTGCCGCTCTACGCCTCGCTGGAGAAGCTCGACCCGCGGCTGCTGGAAGCCTCCCGGGACCTCTACGCGGGCCCGGTGCAGACCTTCCGGAAGGTGACCCTGCCGCTGTCGTTGCCGGGCGTCATCGCGGGCACGCTGATGACCTTCATCCCGGCGGCGGGCGACTATGTCAACGCCGAGCTGCTCGGCAACCCGTCGACGACGATGATCGGCAACGTCATCCAGTCCCGGTTCCTGGTCGTCAACGACCAGCCGCTCGCCGCTTCGCTGTCGTTCATGCTGATGGCGGGCATCCTGGTCATGGTCTTCGCGTATGTGCGCAAGGCCGGCACGGACGAGGTGGTCTGATGCACCGGGTTATCAGATTTGTGGCCGATCGCTGGGTCATGGCGGTCGGGCTGCTGGTGCTCGCCTACATGGCCACGCCGGTGCTCGTCATCATGCTGCTGTCGTTCAACGAGCCGTCCAGCAAGCGGACCACCTACCAGCTCGACGGCGGGATCAACTGGTCGCTGTCGAACTGGACCGGGATGCTCGACGATCCGGACATCAAGGGCGCACTCGTCAACAGCCTGCTGATCGGTGCGATCTCGACGGCGATCGCCACCATCCTCGGCACGATGATCGCCTTCGCGCTCGTGCGGCACCGATTCCTGGGGCGCTCCTCGGTCAACCTGTTGATCTTCCTGCCGATGGCGACACCCGAGATCGTCATGGGATCGTCCCTGCTTGCGCTGTTCGTAGCCTTGCAAGTCCCGACCGGATTCGGGACTATAGTCATAGCGCACGTGATGTTCTGTATCTCATTCGTGGTGGTGACCGTGAAGGCGCGGCTAGCCGGGTTGGATCCCCGGCTGCAAGAGGCGGCAACCGACCTCTACGCGACCCCGTTTGCCACGTTCCGGCAGGTCACCCTGCCGCTCGTGGCCCCCGGCATCGCCTCGGCAGCGCTGCTCTCCTTCTCGCTGTCGTTCGACGACTACATCATCACGGCCTTCAGCTCCGGCTCCGGCAGCGTCGTGACGTTCCCGCTCTTCGTTTGGGGAGCCAACCAGCGGGGAATTCCCCCCGAGGTGAACGCCATCGCCACCGGGATGTTCCTCGTCGCCTTCGTCATCGTCCTCGTCGGCCAGCTCAACAATCTGCGCCGCGCGAAGCGAGCCGCAGCAAGCTAGCTCCATCCCACGAGCCGTCGGTCCCGTTGCGCGTTGACGCAGGGTCACCGACGGCTCTTGGCATACAAAGACTTCCGCGCCTCAACTGCCGAACATCCACCCGGATGCGCTGGTCGAGGACAAGACGCGGACCCGGCGGGTAGCCGCCTCGCCGGGACTGGGCCTCGGGCCCGGTGGGCACAACCCGTCCGGGGGATCTGGACGGGCGAGAAAAGAACCACGGGCGCGGGCCCGTGCGAGAGAAGAAGCTGGTGATCGGCTCATGCGAGCCAAAGGATCAAAACTGTGGGCGTCGGCCCTGCGAGATGCAGCCCCGACGCCGTACTGGACGGATCGGCCGGACCGGCCGACCCCGACCGCACCGCTGACCGGCGCGGTGACCACGGAGCTCGTGGTCATCGGTGGCGGCTACAGCGGGCTCTGGACCGCCCTGCTCGCCAAGGAGCAGGACCCGCAACGGGATGTGGTCCTCATCGAGGCCGGACTCTGCGGCGACGCAGCCTCCGGCCGTAACGGGGGATTCTGCTCGGCGAGCCTCACGCATGGGCTCGCCAACGGTGCCGATCGCTTCGGGGTCGAGGTCAATCGACTCGAACGCCTCGGCAGGCAGAACCTGAACGAGATTCAATCGACCATCGAGCGCTACGGCATCGACTGCGACTGGGAACGCACCGGGGAGCTGTCGGTCGCCGTCAAGGCGTACCAGGTGGATGGTTTGGCGGAACAGGCGCGGACCGCGCTGGACTTCGGGCACCGGGTGACCCTCTTCGATGCCGACGGGGTTCGGACCGAGGTCAACTCGCCCACCTACCTGGGCGGGCTCTGGGACCACGACCGGGTCGCGATGGTCGACCCGGCCAGGCTGGCCTGGGGGTTGCGCGGCGCGTGCCTGTCACTCGGGGTGCGGATCTTCGAGAACTCACCGGCGGTCTCGGTCGCGACCGAAGGCGCCGGCCTCGTGGTCCACACCACCCACGGGTTGGTACGCGCACGAAGGGGCGCTCTCGCCACCAACGCGTTCCCGCTGCTGAAGAAGTTGAAGCGCTACCTCGTCCCGGTCTACGACTACGCGTTGATGACCGAGCCGTTGAGCGCGGCGCAGCTCGCCGAGATCGGCTGGCAGAACCGGCAGGGCCTCGGTGACCTGGCGAACCAGTTCCACTATTACCGGATCACCCCGGACAACCGGATCCTCTTCGGCGGATACGACGCGATCTACCACTTCGGTAACAAGATCTCGTCGAGTCTGGAGCAGCGCCAGGCCACCTTCGACAAGCTGGCCGAGCACTTCTTCAACACGTTTCCGCAGCTGGCAGGCTCCGTCCGGTTCACGCACTCCTGGGGCGGGGTCATCGACACCTGCACCAGGTTCTGCCCGTTCTTCGGCAAGGCCTATGGCGGCCGGTTGGCGTACGCCGCCGGTTACACAGGCCTCGGTGTGGGTGCGACCCGGTTCGGCGCGAACGTGATGCTCGACCTGCTCGCGGGTGAGCGCACCGAGCGTACGGAGCTGTCCTTCGTGCGGCGCAAACCGCTGCCGTTCCCGCCGGAGCCACTGCGCTCCATCGGCATCAACGTCACGCGATGGTCCCTGGCCAAGGCCGACCAGCAGGGCGGACGGCGCAACCTCTGGCTGCGCACGCTCGACCGTGCCGGTCTGGGCTTCGACTCCTGATTCTCGTTCCCCCGTTTGTTCCGCTCGATCACTTGGCGTGGCCGAGCGGCCTGAGAAAGGACTCTCATGCGTATCCTGCTCGTCGGCGCTGGCGGCGTCGGCAGCGCGGCGGTGGCCATCGCGGCTCGCCGAAACTTCTTCGACCTCATGGTGGTCGCCGACTACTCGGCGGAGCGGGCGGGTCGTGCGATCACCGGCCGTGACCACCGGTTCCTCGCGGCCCAGCTCGACGCCTCGTCGGCCGAGGCGGTGGCGGCGCTCTGCCGGGAGCACTCCATCACGCACGTCCTCAACGCGGTCGACCCCCGATTCGTGATGCCCATCTTCAACGGGGCGTTCGCGGCCGGGGCCGACTATCTCGACATGGCGATGTCGCTGTCCCACCCCCACCCGACCGAACCCTACGCACAGACCGGGGTGATGCTCGGGGACGAGCAGTTCGCCGTCGCCGACTCCTGGGCCGCGCGGGGTCGGCTCGCCCTCGTCGGCATCGGGGTCGAACCCGGCCTCTCCGATGTCTTCGCCCGCTACGCCGCCGACCACCTCTTCAGCGAGATCGACGAGATCGGCGTACGCGACGGCTCCAACATCACCGTCGACGGGTTCGACTTCGCACCCTCGTTCTCGATCTGGACCACGATCGAGGAGTGCCTCAACCCCCCGGTGATCTGGGAGGCCGGTCGTGGCTGGTTCACCACCGAGCCCTTCAGCGAACCGGAGGTCTTCGACTTCCCCGAGGGCATCGGACCGGTCGAGTGCGTCAACGTGGAGCACGAGGAGGTCCTGCTGATCCCGCGCTGGGTCGACGCCAAGCGGGTCACCTTCAAGTACGGCCTCGGCACCGAGTTCATCGAGGTGCTCAAGACCCTGCACAAGCTGGGCATGGACAAGACCGCGCCGGTCATGGTCGGTGGCGTCTCCGTGTCGCCTCGGGACGTGCTCGCCGCCAGCCTGCCCGACCCGGCGACCCTCGGCGATCGGATGCGTGGCAAGACCTGCGCGGGCACCCTGGTCCGGGGGACGGGCCTGGACGGGCTGCCGCACGAGGTCTACCTCTACCACGTGGTCGACAACGAGTGGTCCATGCGCGAGTACGGCCACCAGGCCGTCGTCTGGCAGACCGCGGTGAACCCGATCGTCGCCCTGGAGCTGCTCGCGAGCGGTGTCTGGTCGGGCGCCGGGGTGCTGGGCGCGGAGGCGTTCGCGCCCAGCCCGTTCCTCGAGCTGCTCTCCGGTTACGGCAGCCCCTGGGGTATGCGGGTGGGCAGCTCGCAGCTCGCCGTCGCCTAACCGTTCCGGCGTGCGGCCCGCTGTCCTCACCGGACGGCGGGCCGCCTCGGTGTTTGGGGGGCGTGCTCGAGATCGAGGTCGGCGACGGGCTTATCACCGTGCGCGTCTGCCAGTTTCGCCACGTCGGGCTTTCGCTCGACGACGGGGTTCGAACCCGCACGCCCTGCCGGGCACATGGTCCCTGAAGTATCCGTTGCCTGCGCACCGAACACGCCCGCCGCGAACTGTAGCGGGTCGGTGTCGTCGGCCACGATCCATTTCGGGCTCGCGGTGTCTTCGGCGGTGCGGGCCCGCACCGCCATATGACCGCGATGTTGGTCGCCCGGCGGTTGGTCCGGGGAGCCGGATTGGATGGTGCGCGCGGAGCTTTGCTCTGCTTACACCTGCGCATCACCCGGCATATCTGGATTTTTTCGGTGTTGCGTGGGTGTGAGCAGAGCAAGGCCGCCGTGCGAGTGCCGGCTGCCGGGTGGGGCCGGTGTGTTGCGTGGGTGTAAGCAGAGCAAGGCCGCCGCGCGAGTGCCGGCTGCCGGGTCGGACCGGTGTGTTGCGCAGGTGTAAGCAGAGCAAAGCCCCGCGCGAGAGCACGCTGCCGGATAGCCCGGTGTGTTGCGCGGATGTAAGCAGAGCAAAGCGCCGCCCGAACGCGCTCACCCCCAGGCGATCAGCCGCGCCGACGGCGGGATTCCGAACAGACCGACGGAAAACCCGTGGAGCCGAGGATCTCTCCCGGGTTACCGTTCCTCTCGCACCTCCCGGTGCGCAGGCGACGGCTACTTCTCTTGCAAAGACAACCAATGCCGTCGCTGCCTTGATCTCGGGAGGCGCACCCACACAGCACACGTGGTGCGCAGGCAACGGTTACTTCCCACTTCTCATGGGCTGGTCGCGGGTTCGAATCCCGCCGCTGCCACTCCTGGCGGCGTAGCTCAGCGGCAGAGCAGCTTCGTACCGTCGCCGACTCGATCTCACGTGTGCTGTCTGGTTGCGCCTCCGGGCTGGCCGTCGAAGGAGGCACCACCATGGCCAAGTTCAATCTCCGCAAGCCGACCAACGCCGTCACGACCCACCAGGGCGGCAGGGGCTTCACCCGAGACCGCAAGACCGAGCTCTTCCTGCTCGCCGTCTCCAACATGGTGGGGGAGCAGACCTTCTACGAGGGCGCGAGCGAGCGCGATGATCGGTTCCGCGCCCTGGTCGCGAAGGTCGCCGTCAGCGATCCGGAGTGGTTCGGCCGGTTCGTGCCGTGGCTGCGCCTGGGCGCCAACATGCGGACCGCCTCGGTCGTGGCTGCGGTGGAGGGTGCGAAGGCGCAGGTCGCGGCCGGGATCACCGGTTCGCGTGCCATCGTCGACTCGGCACTTCAGCGGGCCGACGAGCCCGGTGAGGCCCTCGCCTACTGGCTGGGTCGGCACGGTCGCGCACTGCCCAAGCCGGTGAAGCGGGGCATCGCCGACGCGGCGGTCCGGCTCTACCACGAGCGCAGCCTCGCGAAGTACGACTCCGACGGCACCGCGGTGCGCTTCGGCGACGTCATCGAGCTGACCCACCCGACCGCGAAGGACGCCCGGCAGGGTGACCTCTTCCAGCATGCGCTGGCGCGCCGGCACAAGCGGGGCAACCCGGTGCCGGAGTCGCTGACGGTGCTGCGCGCCCGGACGGAGCTGCTCGCCGAGCGGTCCACCGAGGTCGACGCTGACCGGCTGCGCGAAGCGGGCATGACGTGGGAGTCTGTCGCCGGCTGGCGCCAGGGTCCGATGGACGCCGCGGCGTGGGAGGCACTCATCCCGTCGATGGGTTACCTGGCGCTCCTGCGCAACCTGCGCAACTTCGACCAGGCCGGGGTGAGCGATGCGGCGGCGGCCTCCGTCGTGGCCAAGCTCGCCGACGCCTCGGCGGTACGCCAGTCGCGCGTGCTCCCGATGCGGTTCCTGTCGGCGTTCAACGCGGCACCGAGCCTGCGGTGGGCGTACCCCCTGGAGGTTGCCCTTCAGCACGCGCTGGGCAACGTGCCCGCGCTGCCGGGACGGACGCTGGTCCTGATCGACACGTCGGGCTCGATGAACTCGACGTTCAGCAAGGACGGCACGCTGAAGTGCTGGGATGCGGCGGTGGTCTTCGGACTGGCGCTGGCGGCCCGGGCGCAGGATGCCACGGTCGTCTCGTTCTCCGACAAGTCGAAGGTGTTTCCGCAGGTGGCGGGGGAGTCGGTGCTGAAGGGGGTGGCGCGGTTCAAGGCGGACGGCTACTTCATCGGCAACGGCACCTCGACCGAGCAGGCGGTGCGGGCGCACTTCCGGGGGCATGACCGGGTGGTGATCCTCACCGACGAGCAGGCGGCGTGGCACGGCGCGAGCAGTGTTTACGCGGCTGTTCCGGAGGGCGTGCCGGGTTACACCTGGAACCTGGCGGGCTACCGGATCGGGCACGCGCCGACGGGTGGGGGCAACCGCTACACGTTCGGCGGTCTCACGGATGCGGCGTTCGGCATGATCCCGCTCCTGGAGGCAGGCGAGTCCGGCACCTGGCCGTTCTAGCCCCAAGATCGTCGCAACTCTTCAAGAGTTGTGCTTAAGGCCTGGCGGCCTGAAGCGACAACTCTTGAAGAGTTGCGACGATCTTGCATGACGGGCTAGGCGAGCACCCTCGCAAACGCGGAGTCGAGGATGTCGAGGCCCCGGTTCAGGGTCTCGTCGTCCATGACGAGCGGCGGCAGGAAGCGGAACACGTTGCCGTAGGTGCCGCAGGTCAGCGTCAACAGCCCCGCCTCGTGGCAGGCCCGGTTGATCGCCGCCGTCACCGTCGGGTTCGGGTTGATCGTGCCGGGCTCGACCAGCTCGACGGCGATCATGGCGCCGCGGCCGCGTACTTCCGCGATCTCGGGGTGGCGGGCCGCGAGCAGTGACAGGCGGTCGGTGATCACGGAGCCGATGCGCCGGGCCGCCCCGGCCAGGTTGTGCGCACGCATCGTGTCGATCGAGGCGAGTGCGGCCGCGCAGGCGATCGGGTTGCCGCCGTAGGTGCCGCCGAGCCCGCCGACGTGCACCGAGTCCATCAGCTCGGCCCGGCCGGTGACCCCGGCGAGCGGCAGGCCGCCCGCGATGCCCTTCGCCGTGGTGATCAGGTCCGGCTCGATGCGCTCGTGCTCACTGGCGAACCAGTCGCCGGTGCGGCAGAAACCGGTCTGGATCTCGTCGGCGATGAAGACGACCCCGTTGGCCCGGGCCCACTCGGCAAGCGCGCTGAGGAACCCGGGAGCGGGCACGATGAAGCCGCCCTCGCCCTGGATCGGCTCGATCACGATCGCCGCGACGTTCGCCGCCCCGATCTGTGAGCTGATCATGTCGATGGCGCGGCTCGCGGCGGTCTTGCCGTCGAGCCCGCCGTCGCGCAGGGCGTAGGACATCGGCGCCCGGTAGATCTCCGGGGCGAACGGACCGAACCCCTGCTTATAGGGCATGACCTTGGCGGTGAGCGCCATCGTCAGGTTGGTACGCCCGTGGTAGCCGTGATCGAAGACGACGACCGCGGACCGCCCGGTGGCGTAGCGGGCGATCTTCACGGCGTTCTCGACCGCCTCGGCACCGGAGTTGAAGAGCGCGGACCGCTTCTCGAACGATCCCGGGGTCAGCTCGTTGAGCTGCTCGCAGACCGCCACATAGGACTCATAAGGCGCGACCATGAAGCAGGTGTGGGTGAAGCGTTCGACCTGCTCCCGGACGGCCGCGACGACCATCGGCGCTGCGTTGCCGACACTGGTGACGGCGATCCCGGCCGCGAAGTCGATCCACTCCCGGCCGTCGACGTCGGTGATCGTGCCGCCGCTCGCCCGCTCGACGTAGGACGTGATGGTGGAGCCGATGCCCCGGGCCACGGCGGCGGACCGGCGGGCGTGCAGCTTCTCGGAGTTGGACATGTCCCTCAGCCGTTCAGGTTGTGCATGACGTGCTTGACCCGGGTGTAGTCCTCCAGGCCGTACATGGAGAGGTCCTTGCCGTGGCCGGAGTGCTTGAACCCGCCGTGCGGCATCTCCGCGACGAGCGGGATGTGCGTGTTGACCCAGACGCAGCCGAAGTCGAGCCGGTTGCTGACCCGCATCGCGCGCCCGTGGTCCTTGGTCCACACCGACGAGGCGAGGCCGTAGCGCACGTCGTTGGCGGCGCGGACCGCAGCCTCCTCGTCGTCGACGAGCTGCACGGTGATGACCGGCCCGAAGACCTCGTCCTGGATGATCTCGTCGGTCTGCTGCAGCCCGCCGACGACGGTCGGCGCGAAGAAGTAGCCCCGGTTGCCGACGCGCTCGCCACCGGTGGTGAGCACCGCGTGGCTGGGCAGGCGGTCGATGAACCCGCGTACGCGAGCCAGCTGGTTGGCGTTGTTGACCGGGCCGTAGAGCACGTCCTCGTCGTCTGGCTGGCCGGTCTTCGTCGCGGCGGCGGCCTCGGTCAGCGCGGCGAGGAAGTCCTCATAGGCGCCGGGCGTGACGAGTACGCGAGTCGCCGCCGTGCAGTCCTGCCCGGCGTTGAAGAAGCCGGCCACCGAGATGCCCTCGACCGCTGCTGCGATATCTGCGTCGTCGAAGACCAGCACCGGGGCCTTGCCGCCGAGCTCCAGGTGGGTGCGCTTGAGGTCCGGCGCGGCGGCCGAGGCGACCTCCATGCCTGCCCGGGTGGAACCGGTGATCGAGACGAACTGCGGCGTGCGGTGCGTGACCAGCGCCCGGCCGGTGTCCCGGTCGCCCGCGACCACGTTGAAGACGCCCGGCGGCAGGAACTCGGCTGCCAGTTCGGCGAGGAGCAGCGTCGAGACCGGGGTGGTGTCCGACGGCTTGAGCACGACCGTGTTGCCGGCCGCCAGCGCGGGCGCGATCTTCCAGATCGCCATCAGCAGCGGGTAGTTCCACGGCGTGACCTGGGCGCAGACCCCGATCGGCTCGCGCCGGACATAGCTCGTGTGCCCGGCCAGGTATTCGGCGGCGGCGCGGCCCTCCAGGACCCGGGCGGCACCGGCGAAGAAGCGCAGCTGGTCGATGGCGGGCGGCAGCTCCTCGGTGGTGGTGAGGCCGAGCGGCTTGCCCGTGTTCTGGCTCTCGGCGCGGACGAACTCGTCGGCCCGCGACTCCAGCGCGTCGGCGATCTTCAGCAGGGCGCGCTGCCGCTCCGAAGGCGTCGTGTCGCGCCAGG
Source organism: Allocatelliglobosispora scoriae (assembly GCF_014204945.1). Taxonomy (NCBI): domain Bacteria; kingdom Bacillati; phylum Actinomycetota; class Actinomycetes; order Micromonosporales; family Micromonosporaceae; genus Allocatelliglobosispora; species Allocatelliglobosispora scoriae. The sequence goes on along the minus strand of NZ_JACHMN010000002.1, from coordinate 2,759,896 downwards.
TCTCGAAGGCGCTCGCGGCGGCGGCCATGGCCCGGTCGACATCCTCGCCGCCGGAGACGGGGGTCGAGGCGAAGACCTCGCCGGAGCAGGGGTCGATCAGATCGGCGTGGCGGCCGTCGGTGGGGGCCACGTGTTCGCCGTTTATGAAGTTCCGCAGAACGTTATCGCTCATGATCTTCTCTCCTGGGCCCGGCTGCTGCTTATCGTCGCTTCGAGCCATCCTTGCGACTGATTTCGTCGTAAGCAAGAGCAACGACGATAGTTTCCGTGGAGGGTAGCGCTGGCGGTCGCCCTGGTCGTCGTTTACGCTGCGGCCATGACTGAGCCGGTTGTGCCATTCTGGATCGCGGGGAGCCCCGAGAGCAGCGCAGACCTCATCGAGGTGCGCAGCCCCTATGACGGCCGACTGGTCGCGACCACCTCACAGGCAACCCCGTCGCAGGTCGATCGGGCGGTCCAGGCCGCCGCCGACGTCGCGGCCGAGGCCGCTTCACTACCCGCGTCGGTACGCGCAGCCGCGCTCGACCACATCTCCAAGCGGCTCGCCGAGCGGGGTGAGGAGGTGGCCCGACTCATCAGCGCCGAGAACGGCAAGCCGATCATGTGGGCGCGGGCGGAACTCGGCCGGGCCGTCTCGACCTTCCGCTGGGCGGCCGAGGAGGCGCGCCGCTTCTCCGGCGACCTGCAACGGCTCGACACCGATCCCGCCGCGAAGGGCCGGTTGGCGCTGGTCCGCCGCTTCCCGAAGGGGCCGGTGCTCGGCATCACGCCGTTCAACTTCCCGCTCAACCTCGTCGCGCACAAGGTGGCTCCGGCGATCGCCGTGGGGGCGCCGATCGTGATCAAGCCGGCTCCGGCCACGCCGCTGTCGGCGCTGCTCCTGGGGTCGCTGATCGCGGAGACGGAGCTGCCGGTGGGGATGTTCTCGGTGGTGCCCGTACCCAACGCGGTGGCTCCTGATCTTGTCGCGGACCCGCGACTGCCGGTCGTCTCCTTCACCGGGTCGGGGCCGGTCGGCGCGCAGATCCGCGCCGCCGTGCCGCACAAGCACGTGACGCTGGAGCTCGGCGGCAACGCGGCCGCGGTGATCTGCGAGGACTACGCCGACCTCGACTGGGCGGCGGCGCGGGTGGCGCTGTTCAGCAACTACCAGGCCGGGCAGAGCTGCATCGCGGTGCAGCGCGTGATCGTGCACTCGTCGAAGGTGGACGACTTCCTCGACAAGCTGGTCAACGCCGTCGGCGGCCTCGTCGTGGGCGACCCGTCGGCAGACGCCACCCAGGTCGGGCCGCTGATCAATGAGGCGGCGGCCGAGCGCGTCGAGTCCTGGGTCGCCGAGGCCGTCGAGGCGGGAGCAAAGGTGCTGGTCGGCGGCGTGCGCGACGGTGCGAGCTATGCCCCGACGGTGATCGTGGACGCGCCCGCCGACGCGAAGGTCTGCGCCGAGGAGGTCTTCGGCCCGGTCCTGGTCGTCCAGGTGGTCGACTCGGACGAGGAGGCGTTCGCCGCGGTCAACAGGTCGGCCTTCGGTCTGCAGGCGGGCGTCTTCACCACGTCGATCCAGACCGCCTTCAGTGCCCACGCAACACTGCAGGTAGGTGGCGTGATCATCGGTGACGTGCCGAGCTTCCGCGCCGACCAGATGCCCTACGGCGGCCAAAAAGGCAGCGGCACCGGTCGCGAAGGCGTGGCGAGCGCCATGCAGGACTACACCGACCCCCGAGTCCTAGTCCTGACAAACCTGGCCCTGTAGCCCCCCGCCCCGCCCCGCCCGGCCTTTAATTCGCGTTGATCAAGGGAAGACTCACCATGTCGGGTGTCCGATATGCGGCGAGTCTTCCCTTGATCAACGCGAATTTTGGCGTCAGGCGATCGCGGCGTCGACCATCGCTCGGGCCGCTTGTTGGATTGCGCTCAGGTGGTCCTGGTCCTGGAAGGACTCGGCGTAGATCTTGTAGACGTCTTCCGTGCCGGACGGCCTGGCGGCGAACCAGCCGGACTTCGTCGTGACCTTGATGCCGCCGATTCCGGCGTTGTTGCCGGGGGCCTCGGTGAAGATGCCGGTGATCTCCTCGCCGGCCAGGGTGGTGGCGGTGACGTTGGTCGCGGAGAGCTTCGACAGGGCCGCCTTCTGACGGGTGTCGGCGGGTGCGTCTATGCGCTGGTAGACGGGGTCGCCCAGGCGTTCGGTCAGGGTGCTGTAGGCCTGGCTCGGCGTGCTGCCCGTGACGGCGGTGATCTCGCTCGCCAGGAGGCAGAGCAGGATGCCGTCCTTGTCCGTGGTCCAGACGCCGCCGTCGCGCTGCAGGAAGGAGGCGCCCGCGCTCTCCTCGCCGCCGAAACCGATGCTGCCCTCGACGAGCCCGTCGACGAACCACTTGAAGCCGACCGGCACCTCCAGCAGGCGGCGGCCCAGGTCGGCCGAGACCCGGTCGATCATGGCGGAGGAGACGAGCGTCTTGCCGACGGCGGCGTTCGCGGACCACTGCGGCCGGTGCCGGAAGAGGTAGTCGATCGCGACCGTCAGGTAGTGGTTGGGGTTCATCAGGCCCGCGTCGGCGGTGACGATCCCGTGGCGGTCGGCGTCCGCGTCGTTGCCGGTCGCGACCTGGAACTCGTCGCGCCGCGCGATCAGCGAGGCCATCGCGTAGGGGGACGAGCAGTCCATCCGGATCTTGCCGTCCCAGTCGAGCGTCATGAAACGCCAGGTCGGGTCCACACCGGAGTTGACGACGGTCAGGTCCAGACCGTATCGGTCGCCGATCTCGCCCCAGTAGTCGACCGCCGCGCCGCCGAGGGGGTCGGCGCCGATGCGCACGCCCGCGCTGCGGATCGCGTCGAGGTCGATGACGCTGGGCAGGTCGGCGATGTAGTGGTCGAGGAAGTCATAGCCCGAGACCGAGTCGAGCGTGCGGGCGCGCGTCGCCGGGATCCGCTGCACGTCCTTGAGCCCGGCCTCGAGGATGGCGTTGGCGCGGTCCTGGATCCAGTTGGTGATCCCGCTCGCGGCCGGACCGCCGTCCGGCGGGTTGTACTTGAAGCCGCCGTCGGCCGGAGGATTGTGCGAGGGCGTCACGACGACACCGTCGGCGAGGCCGGTGGTGCGACCCCGGTTATAGGCCAGGATCGCCCGGGAGATCGCCGGGGTGGGCACGAACCGGTCCCGGGAGTCGAGCCGGACCTCGACGCCGTTGGCCGCGAAGACCTCGAGCGCGGAGAGGAGCGCGGGCTCGGAGAGGGCGTGGGTGTCCCGGCCGAGGAAGAGCGGGCCGGTGATCGCGTTGGCGACGCGGTATTCGCAGATCGCCTGGCTGGTCGCGAGGATGTGGTCCTCGTTGAACGACAGGCGCAGGCTCGATCCGCGGTGCCCCGACGTACCGAAGGCGACCCGGTGGCCGGGCACGCTCGGATCGGGGTGCTCGGTGTAATAGGCCGAGACGAGCCTCGGCACGTCGATGAGGTCCTGCGCTCCGGCGAGCTGCCCGGCACGGTCGTGCGTTTGCGGTGTCGACATCCCGGTGCCCCTCAGGAGTGCGTGTCAGCCAGCGGAGCCAGCGCTCCCGGCGTTGCGAGCAGCTTCTCGACGTAGTCGGCCGTCTCCGGCCAGCCCTCGACCGGCACGCACTCGATACCCGTGCTGCGGACCGGGTAATCGTTGCCGCCCTCGTCCAACCGGTCGCCGACGAAGACGACGTCGGCCGGGGTCAGGTCGAGGAAGTCCATCAGCTTGCGCATGCCGTACGCCTTGTCGATGCCCTTGCGGGTGATGTCGACGGAGGTGGAGCCACCGGCCCGGACCTCGAGATCCGGCAGCCGCTCCGCGACATAGGCACGCAGGCGCTGCTTCTTGGATCCGTCGGGGTCCCATGCGTATTTCGCCGCCGGCGGAGCCTGCTGGCCGAGCGCGGAGAAGGTGATCTGGCTGCCACGGTCCTCGATGATCTCGCCCCAGGGCTTCTCCTCCCACAGCCCCAGCGCGGTGGCGCCCTCACGCAGGGCGGCGATCACCCGTGCCTTGTCGGCGTCCGAGAAGTCCTCGGCGTAGATCTCCACCCACCGCGTGTCCCAGCGGTAGTAGCGGGTGCCACAGGTTGGCATGAGGTGCAGCCGCCGCAGCGCCGCGGGGGAGAGCTCGAGGTGGTCGAGGACCTGCGCGGTGAACTGCTCGTAACGTCCGCCGGAGATGATGCACACCGTGGTCGCATCGAGCAGTTGCGACAGCAGCTTCGCCATCCGGGGGTCGATCTGCGATTTGGAGACCGCAAGAGTGTCGTCCAGGTCGAAGGCGACGACGCGAAATCCGGTGCCCATATTCTCCAGCCTCCCGCGCAACGGCTCATGCCGTGGTCGCGGCGCCACTCTACCGGATCGATGAGCGCGAGCAGCCGCAATGCCGTTCCGGCCCACCGCTGTCGGGCTCCCGCATTGCGCAGTGGCGGCCGATCGCTAAGCTGCCGAAGATCGAGTTGGAACCAGTACGGAGGCATCCTGTGGACCGATGGTGGCGAGTCTCCGTCGTGCCTGCGGTGAGCCGACCGGTGTCGCGGGGATAGGCTCAGGCAATGTCGCTCGATCCGATGCTGTTGGAGATCCTCGCCTGCCCGGCCGAGGACCATGCCCCTCTACGCCACGACGAGTCCGCGCAGACCTTGACCTGCACAGAGTGCGGCCGGATTTTCGAGATCAGGGACGGCCTGCCGGTGCTGCTCCTTGATGAAGCGCGTTCGGAGGGAGCGGCATGAGCGAGGAACTCTCCCTGCGGGGGCATCGCACGATCGACGAGGCGCTGCTCGACGACGCGCCGAGGCTCGCCGCCAACGATCCCGGCGGCATGCTCCGGGCCACGGCGTCCGCCGGTGCTCAGGTACGCGAAGCCGCCGCGCTGACCGCCGAGTCCAATCTGGCCATGCTCGCCGACGAGGGCCGGCCGCGTGCCGTCGTCATCGCCGGTGCGGGCACGGCCGCGCGTACGGGTGACGTGCTCGCCACGGTCGCCGGTCCCCGCTGCCCGGTGCCGGTGCTGGCACACCGCAGCGTCGGCATCCCGGGCTGGGTCGGTGCCGCCGACGTGGTCATCGCCGTCTCGGCGAGCGGGCGCTCCCCGGAGGCGCTCGGTGCCGCCGAGGCAGCCGCGCGCCGCGGTGCCCGCCTGGTCGCGATCGGTGCTCCCGATTCGCCGCTGCAGTCGGTCGCCGAGCGGGCCCGGGCACCCTTCATCCCGGTCCCGAGGCGTGCTCCGGCGCGGGCCAGCATCTGGGCCCTGACGGTGCCGGTGCTGCTCGCCGCGCGTTCGATCGGGCTGGTCAAGGTCAACGAGGCCGACCTCGCCGAGACCGCCGCCAGGCTCGACGCCGACGCCGACCGCTGCCGCGCGACCGCCGAGAGCTTCGTCAACCCGGCCAAGGGCATGGCGCTCTCGCTCGCCGGCTCCATCCCGGTCGTCTGGGGTTCGTCGTCGCTCGCCGCGATGGCCGCCCGGCGTTTCGGTGACACGCTCTCCGCCAACGCCCGCTACCCCGTGGTGACCGGCGCGCTCGGCGAGGCCGGTCGCGGCCGTGTCGGCCTGCTGGACGGGGTCTTCGGCGGGCTCGCCGGCGGCGCGGACATCTTCGCCGACCCGGACGAGACCGACTCGATGCTGGCCCGCCTCTCGGTGGTGCTGCTGCAGGACGGCGGCCTCGCCGATGACGAGATCAGTGAGGCGCCCGAGGTCGAGCAGCGACGCATCGAAGCGGTGCAGGAGATCTGCGACCGCAGGGGCATCCGGTGGACGTTGCTGACCGCGCAGGGTGGTTCGGCGCTGGAGCGCCTCGCCTCGCTGGTCACCATCCCCGACTTCGCCTCCATCTACCTGGGCCTCGCCCACGGACTCGACCCGATGGCCGTCCCGGCCGTGACGGAACTCAAGGAGCGGCTGCGCGCGTGATCGAGCGGAGCGAAGGAAAAATGGGAGCAGCGGCGTGAGCGCTAGTGGCGGAACGAAAGCGATCATTGCTGCGCTGGGGGCCAACCTCGGCATCGCGGTGACCAAGTTCATCGCCTTTGCCCTGACCGGCTCATCGTCGATGCTGGCAGAGGCGATCCACTCGGTCGCCGACTCGGGCAACCAGGCCCTGCTCCTCGTGGGCGGGCGCCGAGCTCAGCGGGCCGCAACGCCGCGGCACCCGTTCGGCTACGGCCGTGAGCGCTACATCTACGCGTTCATCGTCTCGATCGTGCTCTTCAGCGTCGGTGGCCTCTTCGCCCTCTACGAGGCGTGGCACAAGTTCTCGCACCCGGAGCCGATCGTCAACTTCAAGTGGGTGCCGATCGCGGTGCTGCTGGTCGCGATCGCCCTGGAGTCCTACTCCTTCCGCACGGCGATCGTCGAGTCCAACGCGGTGCGGGGCAAGGCCTCCTGGACGGACTTCATCCGCCGGGCCAAGGCTCCCGAGCTGCCGGTGGTGCTGCTGGAGGACCTCGGTGCCCTCGTCGGTCTCGTCTTCGCGCTCTTCGGCGTGAGCATGACGCTGCTCACCGACGACGGCCGCTGGGACGCGGCGGGCACCGCGATGATCGGCATCCTGCTCGTCGCGATCGCGGTCATCCTCGCCATCGAGACGAAGAGCCTGCTGCTCGGCGAGTCCGCCACGCCGGAGCACGTGGCTCAGATCGCCGAGGCGATCACGGCCGGTGACGAGGTCGAGCGCGTGATCCACATGCGTACCCTGCACCTCGGTCCGGAGGAGCTGCTCGTGGCCGCGAAGATCGCGATCCACGCCGGCGATTCGGCCGCCGAGATCGCCAGGGGAATCGACGCCGCGGAGGCGCGCATCCGCGCCGCCGTGCCGATCGCCCGCGTGATCTACCTGGAGCCCGATCTCGATCGGACGCCGGCGGCAAGCTGATGCTCGCCCTCGACAACCCCATCCGGGGGTACGCGTGGGGCTCCCACACGGTGATCGCTCACCTGCAGGGGCGCCCCACGCCGACGGAGGAGCCCGAGGCGGAGCTGTGGATCGGTGCCCACCCGTCGGCACCGTCCCGGCTCCCCGACGGCTCCTCGCTCGCCGACGTCATCGCCGCCGCGCCCGAGCGCGTCCTCGGCGCGCCGACCGTGGCGAGGTTCGGCCCCCGGCTGCCCTTCCTGCTCAAGGTGCTCGCGGCGGCGGAGCCGCTGTCGTTGCAGGCGCACCCGACGCTCGCCCAGGCGCGGGCCGGGTTCGCGGCGGGCGACCCCAATTACGTCGACGCCAACCACAAGCCCGAGCTCCTCGTCGCGATCGAGCCGATGGCGGCACTCTGCGGCTTCCGCGACCCGCTGGTCTCCGCCGACCGGATCGCCGCGCTGGCGATCCCGGATCTCGCACCGGTCGTGGCGCTGCTGCGCCGGGGCGATCTGCGGGAGGCCGTCGGCACGCTGCTGAGCTGGCCGGAGGACCAGCGCCACGAGCTCATCGGCACTGTCGCCAAGGGCGCCCGGCTGCTGCCCGGGCCCGACGCGGACGTGGTCGAGCTGCTCGCCGCGAAATACCCGCAGGACCTGGGTGTCCTGGTGTCGTTGCTGCTCAACCACGTGACGCTCCAGCCCGGCGAGGCGATCTGGATGCCGGCCGGCAACCTGCACGCCTACCTGCACGGTGCCGGCGTCGAGATCATGGCGGCGAGCGACAACGTGCTGCGCGGCGGACTGACGCCCAAGCGGGTCGACGTCGCGGAGCTGCTGCGGGTCGTGCGCTTCGAGGTGCTGGACTCGCCGCTCTTCCCGGCGGTCGAGTCGGAACCAGGACAGGCCGTCTGGGCGGTGCCGGTCCCCGATTTCGCGCTGCACCGGATCGCGGTCGCCGGTGACCCGGTGACGCTGACCGTGGCCGGGCCGCGCACGCTGCTCTGCCTCGGCGGCACGGTGACGGTGGCGGACGACGCGGGCTCGGTGACCCTCACCGGTGGTCGGGCGGCGTTCAGCGGAGCGGCCGACGGTGATCTGCACGTCACCGGTGACGGTGACCTTTATCTCGCCACGGTCGGTGCACTGACCGAGTAGTTCCGGTGATCGATCGAGTAGTTGCCGGGTGACGAATGGGACGCGAAATAGCGTACGGGACGGTTGACCACTCACGGACCGTCCGCCAGTGGTCAACCGCCCCGTACTTCCCCCCGGTTTGGTTCCCCCGCGCGTTCCTCGGACTTTCGTCGCGATAACGCTGCGTGGTTAAAGAGTCACACTCAGTGTGTTCCATGTCAAGCAATACGGGAAAAATAGGGCGCCTGGGGAGAGTAAACCTGCCCTAAGGGCCCCGCGTAGAGTGAAGGGTCGCACTAGGTCAGCCGACCGACAGGAGTTCTTTCATGACCCGCATCCTGACCGCTGGTGACTATAAAGTCGCCGATCTCTCCCTCGCCGCCTTCGGGCGCAAGGAGATCCAACTCGCCGAGCACGAAATGCCCGGCCTGATGGCAATCCGCCGGGAGTACGCCGACACCAAGCCGCTCACCGGCGCTCGGATCACCGGATCCCTGCACATGACCATCCAGACCGCGGTCCTGATCGAGACCCTCACGGCTCTCGGTGCCGAGGTCCGCTGGGCAAGCTGCAACATCTTCTCCACCCAGGACCACGCCGCCGCCGCGATCGTCGTCGGCCCCGAGGGCACGCCCGAGGCGCCGTCCGGCGTGCCGGTCTACGCCTGGAAGGGCGAGACGCTCGAGGAGTACTGGTGGTGCACCGAGCGCATCCTGCTCTGGCCCGATGGCCAGGGTCCCAACATGATCCTTGACGACGGCGGCGATGCGACGCTGCTCGTGCACAAGGGCGCCGAGTTCGAGGCCGCGGGTGCCGTGCCGGCCCCCACCGCCGACGACTCCGAGGAGTACGCGGTGATCCTGGGTGTCCTCGCGCGGTCGCTGACCGAGGACGACAAGCGCTGGACCGGCGTGGCGGCCGGCATCAAGGGCGTCACCGAGGAGACCACCACCGGCGTGCACCGTCTCTACGAGATGCAGGCGGCCGGCAAGCTGATCTTCCCGGCGATCAACGTCAACGACTCGGTGACGAAGAGCAAGTTCGACAACAAGTACGGTTGCCGCCACTCGCTCATCGACGGCATCAACCGGGCGACCGACGTGCTCATCGGTGGCAAGGTGGCCGTGGTCTTCGGCTACGGCGACGTCGGCAAGGGCTGCGCGGAGTCGCTGCGTGGCCAGGGCGCGCGCGTCATCATCACCGAGATCGACCCGATCTGCGCGCTGCAGGCGGCGATGGACGGCTACCAGGTGACCACGATCGAGGACGTCGTCGAGACCGGCGACATCTTCATCACGGCCACGGGCTGCAAGGATGTCATCACGGCCGACCACATGTCGCGGATGAAGCACAACGCGATCGTCGGCAACATCGGTCACTTCGACAACGAGATCGACATGGCCGGGCTCTTCAAGGACCCCAAGGTCAAGCGGATCAACATCAAGCCGCAGGTCGACGAGTTCGCGTTCGAGGACGGCCACTCGGTCATCATCCTGAGCGAGGGCCGCCTGCTGAACCTGGGCAACGCGACCGGCCACCCGTCGTTCGTCATGAGCAACAGCTTCGCCAATCAGACGATCGCTCAGATCGAGCTCTTCACGAAGACCTCGGAGTACCCGATCGGCGTCTACACGCTGTCGAAGGCGCTCGACGAGAAGGTCGCCCGCCTGCACCTGGGCGCCCTGGGCGTGAAGCTGACGGAGCTCACGAAGGAGCAGGCCTCCTACATGGGTCTGCCGATCGAGGGCCCGTACAAGGCTGACCACTACCGTTACTGATCCATATAGCTCGTTATAGCTCCATCGGCGACGCCGTCCACGACTGTGGTCGGCGTCGCTTTTTGTCACTCGACTTGACCTGGGGGACGGGCCTAGCATTAAGGTATGGCTGCCCTTACTTAGGACCGCCTCAGCTAACTTGAGTCGATCCATTTCGCCCACGACCCCCGGGAGCGAGCCAATGATCGGCAACGTCTTCCCCACGTTCCTCATCGGCCTGCGCGAAGGGCTGGAGGCGACGCTGGTCGTGAGCATCCTCGTCGCCTACCTCGTCAAGTCCGACCGGCGCGGCAAGCTGCCCCTGGTCTGGCTCGGCGTCGGGCTCGCCGTCGCGCTCTCCGTCGGAGCCGCAGCGCTGCTGGAGTACACGGCCGCCCACCTCACCCACGAGCAGCAGGAGCTCTTCGACGCGATCACCTCGATCGTCGCGGTCTGCTTCGTCACCTGGATGATCTTCTGGATGCGCCGGGCCGCCCGGTCCATCGGCGGCGAGCTGCGCGACAAGCTCAGCGAGGCGATCGGCATCGGCTCGGTCGCCGTGGTCGGCATGTCGTTCCTCGCCGTCGCCCGCGAGGGCCTGGAGACCGCGGTCCTCTTCTTCGCCACCATCGAGGGCAGCGACTCGCCCTGGTATGTCGTGGCGATCCTCGCCGGGATCCTGACCTCGGTCGTGATCGGGTATTTCCTCTACATCAGCGCCGTGCGGATCAACCTGACGAAGTTCTTCACCTGGACGGGCGCGCTGCTGGTCCTCGTCGCCGCCGGGATCCTGAAATACGGCGTGCACGACCTCCAGGAGGCCGACGTGCTCCCGGGCCTCAACGACCACGCCTTCGACCTGTCGAACGTCATCGACCCGACGAGCTGGGGCGCCCAGCTGATCGCCGGGATGTTCAACCTCACCGTCCAGCCCAGCGTGCTGGAGATGGTCGCCTGGGGCGCCTATGCGGTGCCCGTACTCATCCTGTTCCTGATGCCGAATCGGACCCCGCGCCCTGCGGCGGCCGTGCCAACCCCCGCGGAGTGATGATGCGTAAGACCCTGGTCCTGACCGGAGCGGCCCTGTTGGGCCTCGGCCTGACGGCGTGCAGCAAGGACGAGCCGAAGTCCGCCGACGCCGGTGGCCCGATCGCCGTCAGCGCCACCGACACCGCGTGCGATGTCGCCAAGAAGGAGGCGGCTTCGGGTGTCGTGACCTTCGCGATCAGCAACAAGGGCGGGAAGATCACCGAGTTCTACGTCTACGCCGCCGGTGACCGGGTCATGGCCGAGGTGGAGAACATCCCGCCGGGCATCACCCGCGAGCTCAAGGCCGAGCTGCCGGCCGGCACCTATGAGACCGCCTGCAAGCCGGGCATGATCGGCAGCGGCATCCGGGCGGCCTTCACGGTCAGCGGCTCGGCCGCGCCGCTGACCGCCGACGCGAAGCTCGCCGACGCGACCGCCAACTACCAGCGCTACGTGCAGAGCCAGACCGTGCCGCTGCTCGCCAAGACCGAGGAGTTCGTCACCGCGGTCAAGGCCGGTGACATCGCCAAGGCGAAGGCGCTCTTCCCGATCGCCCGGACCTACTGGGAGCGGATCGAGCCGGTCGCCGAGATCTTCGGCGACCTGGACCCGAAGATCGACGGCCGCGAGGACGTCATCGCCGAGGGCATGGCCTTCACCGGCTTCCACAAGCTGGAGCAGGACCTCTGGGTCAAGGGCGACGTGAGCAAGTCCGGCGCGATCGCCGACCAGCTGCTCGTCGACGTCAAGGAGATCGTCGCCAAGGCCACGGCGGAGAAGCTCTCCCCGCTGCAGCTCGCCAACGGCGCCAAGGAGCTGCTCGACGAGGTCGCCAGCGGCAAGATCACCGGCGAGGAGGACCGCTACTCGCACACCGACCTGTGGGACTTCGCCGCCAACCTCGAGGGTTCCAAGGCCTCCGTCGCCGCGCTCCGCCCGGCGCTGGAGGACCGTGCGCCGGACCTCGTCGCGAAGCTCGACACCGCTTTCAAGAACGCCGAGACCACGCTCGCCAAGCACCGCGACGGCGACGGCTGGAAGCTGCACACCGCACTGACCACCGGCGAGCTCAAGGAGCTCACCGATGTCATCAACGCCCTCGCCGAGCCGATCAGTAAGATCGCCGCGGTCATCGCGAAGTAGTCAGGGGACAACCATGGTCACTCGTCGTACGGCGATCACCCTCGCCGGAGTTGGCGCCGCCGGGCTCGCCGGGGCGGGTGCCATGGCACTGATCGACGGTGGCACCGGGGATGGCACGGCCAACGCCCTCTCCGGTGCCGCCGACGCGGTCGCGTTCTTCGGACCGCACCAGGCTGGGATCGTCACGCCGGCGCAGGACCGGCTGCACTTCGCGGCGTTCGACGTGATCGCGAAGGACCGGGCGGAGCTGATCGAGCTGCTCCGCGAGTGGACGGCCGCTGCGGCGCGATTGACGGCCGGGCACGACGCCGGCCACTTCGGCGCGGTCGGCGGCATCCCGGAGGCGCCGCCGGACGACACCGGCGAGGCGCTCGGCCTGCCCGCGAGCGGCCTCACCCTCACGATCGGCTTCGGCCCGACCCTGTTCCGCGACGCGGACGGCCGGGACCGGTTCGGCATCGCCGACAAGCGGCCCGCCGCGCTCGCGGACCTGCCCGCCTTCAGGGGCGACGCGCTGCGTCCGGAGATCTCCGGTGGCGACATCTGCATCCAGGCCTGCGCCAACGATCCGCAGGTCGCGGTGCACGCGATCCGCAATCTCGCCAGGATCGGGTTCGGCCGGGTCACGATGCGCTACTCGCAGCTCGGCTTCGGGCGTACCTCCTCGACATCGCGCGCGCAGGCCACCCCGCGCAACCTGATGGGCTTCAAGGACGGCACCGCCAACCTCAAGGCCGAGGACACGGAGCTGCTCAAGGAGCACCTGTGGGCCGACGCCCCCGACGGCGCGGCCTGGATGACGGGCGGCAGCTACCTCGTCACCCGGCGGATCCGGATGCTGATCGAGACCTGGGACCGCACCTCGCTCGGGGAGCAGGAGGCGATCATCGGCCGCGACAAGGGCGAGGGTGCGCCGCTGGGCAAGGCGAAGGAGTTCGACGAGCCGGACTTCACCGCGGTCGGTAAGGACGGCGAGAAGGTGATGCCGATGGAGGCGCACGTCCGCCTGGCCCACCCCGACTTCAACGGCAACGCCAGGCTGCTCCGGCGCGGCTACAACTTCGTCGACGGCTCGGACAGCCTGGGCCGCCTCGACGCCGGCCTGTTCTTCATGGCCTACCAGCGCGATCCCCGAAAGCAGTTCGTCCCGGTCCAGCGCAGCCTGGCCAAGGCCGACATCCTCAACGAATACATCCGCCACGTCTCCAGCGCGGTCTGGGCGATCCCCCCAGGCGTGTCGGGCCCCGAGGACTTCTGGGGCCGCACCCTCTTCACGTAGCCATAATTCGCGTTGATCAAGGGAAGACTCACCATCTCGGGTGTCCGATATGCGGCGAGTCTTCCCTTGATCAACGCGAATTGAGGGGGTCTGCCGCGGGGAGGGACAGGGGCAGGGGTGCCGCTGCTCGGGGGGCGGGGATCGGCGGGGGAGTGGGGAAGAGTTCCGGCCAGAGCGTGGCCTGAGCGCGGCGCGCGGTCGCCAGGCGCGTCGCGGCCCGGCGGTGCCTTTCACCCACAACCGCAGCCAGGTACGCCCACCCGGGAGTCCCCATCGGCGGCCTGGGAGTGGTCAGCGCCATCACCTCACCGGCGAGCCGCTCGCCGAGCCTGCTGCGGAAAGGCTCGCTGAGACTGCGGCTGCGGGCCAGGAAGTGCCGGCAGGCCAGGGCGAGATCGTCGTCGAGGGCCGTCAGGTCCAGCGTCGACGCCCACGGCACCAGGTGCGGCGGGATGCCGGGGACCCAGCCCCAGGTCATCGGCGTCCGGTCGTGGATGACGATCGTGCCCGCCGCGAGATCGCCGAGGCGCTTGCCCTGCGCGTTGGTGAGCATCGTGGTGATGCTGGCGAACCAGGTGATCACCGGTAGGAGCAGCCCTGGCCATTCCAGTGTCGCGCCGACCAGGGCGCGGGTGATCGCGTGCCGGAAGCGGATCGGGCCGCCGTCGTCGCGGACCACGCGCAGGCCCAGCACGAACTTGCCCGGTGTCCGGCCGCCGGAGAGCGTCTCCCACGCCGTCTGATAGGCGACGAAGACGAGGATGACCGTGATCACCTGCACCGCGCTGGCGAGCGCGGCGTCGGCGGCGAGGACGCCCATGCTGAGCATGGCGACGGGGAGCAGGATGATCAGCATCACGAGCTGCCCGACGACGTCGATCATGAGGGCGAGCGCGCGGGAGCCGACCCGCGCCACGCGTACCTCAAGCTGAACGGCCTCGCCGCTGACCAGTCGATGGTCGGGCTCGGAGCTGGTGACGGACATCCGCCCATCCAACACCACCGAAGCCAATCGCGGGGTCCCGCGGTGAGCGGGCCGACGCTACAGTGCGCACGTGGATCTGGATGCCTTCGTCGCGGAACACCAGGGCGAGTGGCGCCGTCTCGAGCAGCTCAGCCGCCGCCGCAGGCTCAACGCCCGCGAGGTGGACGAGCTGGTCGTTCTCTATCAGCGCGCGGCCACCCATCTCTCGGCGGTCCGGACCCGGATGCCCGACCCCTCGCTGCAGGCGCGGCTCACCCGGCTCGTGCTCACCGCCCGGGGCGCCGTCACCGGCAGCGAGGGCTTCTCGTGGCGGTCGGTGCAGCGCTTCTTCGTCCGAGACTTCCCGCTCGTCGTCTATCAGGCCCGAGCCTGGTGGATCGGCTCGGCGGTGGTCTCGCTCCTCCTCGCCGCGGTCATGGGCACCCTGGTGGTGGCCGATCCCGACATCGCCGCCGCGTTCTTCGACGAGAAGCAGATCGACCAGATCGTGCACCAGGATTTCGAGGGCTATTACAGCGAGTTCTTCGCGCCCAACTTCGCCGCGAGCCTCTGGACGCACAACGCCTGGCTCGCCGCGCAGTGCTTCGCGGGCGGGGTGCTGCTGCTGCCGGTGCTCTACCTGCTCTTCACCAACGCGATGAACCTCGGCGTGATGGGCGGGCTGATGATCGGCCACGGCCGGGCCGACGCGTTCTTCGGGCTGATCACGCCGCACGGGCTGCTGGAGCTGACGAGCCTGTTCATCGCCGCCGGCCTGGGGCTGCGGATCGGCTTCGCCTGGATCGCACCGGGTCCGGAGCTCAGCCGGGGCAGGGCGGTCGCCCGGGCGGCGCGGACGGGCATGGTCGGCGCGCTCGGCCTCTTCGCGGCGTTCTTCGTCTCGGCGCTGCTGGAGGCGTTCCTCACGCCGTCGCCGATGCCGTACCTGCTCAAGGACAGCCTCGGCGCGATCGTGTGGCTCGCCTTCCTCGCCTATGTCTGGACGCTGGGCCGCCGAGCGCAGCGCCTCGGCCTCACCGGCGACATCGAGAACTGAGCTCGTTCTAGAGCTGGCCGGCGGCTTTGAGGGCCAGGTAGGCGTCGGTGACCTCGGAGGCGAAGGTGGACGCCGGAGCATCGAGTACGCGGACACCGTGCCGGCTCAGCGCCGCCACCACCCGGTCCCGCTCGGCCCTGGCCCGCAGCCCCGCCACCTTGCGATAGACCGAGGTCGCATCGGTGATCGGGGTGTCGGCGAGCCCGTTGAGGACCGGGTCGTGCACGGCGGCGATGAGGACGCGGTGCTTGGCGGCGAGCCGGGGCAGCACCGGCAGCAGGCCCTCGCCGAGCGCACCGGGCTCCAGCGCGGTGAAGAGCACCACCAGGCTGCGTTTGCGCTCGCGCCGCAGGATCTCGCTCGTGACCAGCTCGAAGTCGGTCTCCGTCAGCGACGGCTGCAGCGGCGCGAGCGCGTTGACGAGCCGGGGCAGCAGGCCGCGTCCGGCGACCCGGGTCACGGCGGCCCGGACCCGCTCATCGGCGGCGATCAGGTCGACCTGGTCACCGGCGTGCTCGGCGACGGCGGCGAGCAGCAGGGCGGCGTCGATGGCGGCGTCCAGCCGTGGCTCGTCGCCGACCCGGACGGCACTCGTACGCCCCGTGTCGAGCACGCAGACGACCCGCCGGGAGCGTTCGGGGCGCCAGGTGCGGACCACGACGTCGTTGCGGCGTGCCGTCCCCCGCCAGTCGATCGAGCGGACATCGTCGCCGACCACGTACTCGCGGAGGGTGTCGAACTCGGAGCCCTGGCCGCGTCCCCGGATCGTCGTGACACCGTCGAGGGTGCGCAGCTTCGCCAGCTTCTCGGGCAGGTGCCGCCGGGACTCGAAGCGGGGCAGGACCCGCAGCTTCCACGGCGGGGTCATCCGGTCCGCCTTCGCCTGCCCGGCCTGGCGGAAGGTGAGCCCGAGGAAGCCGTAGCAGCGCACGGTCACCCGGACCGCCTCGCGATCGCCGCGCCGGGTCGGGCGCAGCGTGGTGACGAGCTTCTCGGTGCGCTCGCCCTCGATGACCAGGCGGTGCGACAGGGGCATGGCCTGCGCCGACGGCACCCAGGCGTCCCGGATCTCCACCCGGCACGCGGTGGAGTGCGGGTTGGTGACTGCCAGTTCGGTGGTCGCCTGCTCGCCGAGGCGGCAGATCCGGTCACCCGAGCGCTCCAGCTTCATGGTGGTCGGGTTGGGGGTGCTCCAGCGATCGAGCAGGCAGAGCAGGGCAACCGCGATGATCACTCCGGCCAGCCCCATCCACGGGTCGGGCCAGAGCCACAGGGTCGAGACGCCGACGCCGAGGAGGGCAGCGGCCCGCCACGTCACCATGGGCTGCTCACCGGGGGGTCGGCACGGTCGCGAGAACGGTGTCGAGCACGGCGTCCTGGGTGACGCCCTCCAGCTCCGCCTCCGGACGCAGCCGCAGCCGGTGCCGCAGGGTCGGCCCCGCCATGATCTTGACGTCGTCGGGGGTCACGAAGTCCCTGCCGTGCAGCCAGGCCCACGCCTTGGCGGTGTTGAGCAGGCTCGTCGCGCCACGGGGCGAGGCGCCCAGCTCGACGCTCGGCATGGTCCGGGTCGCCCGGCACAGGTCCACGACGTATGCCATCACCCCGTCGGCGACCGTCACCCGGCCGACAGCGGCCCGCGCCGCGGCGAGGTCGGCGGCGTCGGCGACCGGCTTCAGCCCGGCCGCGGCGAGATCGCGCGGGTCGAAGCCGTTGTGGTGGCTGCGTACGACGCCGAGCTCCTCGTCGCGGGTGGGCAGCGGCACCGTCAGCTTCAGCAGGAAGCGGTCGAGCTGTGCCTCCGGCAGCGGATAGGTGCCCTCGTGCTCGATCGGGTTCTGCGTCGCGGCGACCATGAACGGGTCCGGCAGCGGCCGGGCGGAGCCGTCGACCGAGACCTGCCGCTCCTCCATGACCTCCAGCAGCGCCGACTGGGTCTTCGGCGGCGTCCGGTTGATCTCGTCGGCGAGGAGCAGGTTGGTGAAGACCGGCCCTTCACGGAAGAGGAAGTTGGCGCTCTTCGGGTCGTAGATGAGCGAGCCCGTCACGTCGCCGGGCATGAGGTCGGGCGTGAACTGCACCCGCTTCATGCTCAGCGACAGCGACGCCGAGAAGGCCCGGACGAGCAGCGTCTTCGCGACACCGGGCGGCCCCTCCAGCAGCACGTGGCCACGGCAGAGCAGGGCGATCACCAGTCCGGCGATCGTGCCGTCCTGCCCGACGACGGCCTTGCCGACCTCGCCGCGCAGTCGGCCGAGCGCCGCGCGCGCCTGCTCGGCCTCGATCACGTGCGCCGGGTCTCTCGACACCACTTCGGTCACCGGTCGTCTCCTTGGTCGTCGTTGCTCTGATCGTCAGCGCTGGAATCCGCGCCGCGGACCGCGTCGCTGATGCTGCTCAGGAGGCGGGCGAGCTTGAGCATCTCCCGCTCGGTGGAGGGCCGGTCGTCGCCGAGCGCCGCCGCGGTCAGCTCCCGGTCGCCGCCGATCCGCGCCACCACGGCGTCGGCGAGCGTGTCCGTATCCGTCAGGGGCGGCAGGCCGAGCGCTTCGGTGATCCGGGGGCGCAGCACCTGCCGGAGCGTCTCCAGGCTCGTCGCGGTCGCCTTGGCCCGCTGATAGAGCCTGGCCCGGCCGAGCAGGGTCTCCGAGCCGCGGACGGAGACCGGCAGCGGCTCGTGCACGGGCCGGCCGAGCCGCCGCGCCCGCCACAGGGCCAGGAGCAGCAGCATCAGCAGGAGCCCGACGAGGATCGCCCAGAGGGCCGGCGGGAACACGTCCCAGATGTTCGGCGGCTCCTCGCCACCGCCCCCGGACGCCTCCCTCGACGGTCCGGACTGCGGCGTGGGCTTTCCGCCCTGCCCGTCGCCGCGATCGTCCTCGGGCTCGTCGTCGCCCGGACGCAGGGACGGCGGCACGACCGGGCCGTTGCTGGGCGCGTTCTCGTCGACGAGCGGGCCGGGTTCGGCCTCGTGCAGGTCGAGCCAGATCACGGTCGACTTCGTCGCGAGCAGGCCGACCGCGAGCGTCGCGTTGTCGTGCTCGGCGATCCGGTCGTTGCGGAAGATGTCGGCGCTGCCGACCGCGATCACCTCGGTGTTGCCGGAGAATGCCTGGACCAGGCCCTGGTCATAGCAGGTGACCACGTCCGGGCCGGTGTAGCGGGAGCGCGTCACGGCGGCCGGACCGGCGTCGGCGGTGCCCGCGATGGGGCAGCCGCCGCCGCCCGGTGCGGTCGCGACGGTCGACCAGGCGACACCGGTGAGCTCCATCGGTACGCGACCGTTGCGCAGGTCCAGCTCGCTCGGCTCGACCAGGACCACCCTCGTCGAGCTCGGCAGCAGGCGGAGCATCCCGAGGTAGCGCCAGTGCATCAGCCCCGGCGTGGTGATCACCAGCGTGGCGTCGCCCCGGGTGGCCTTGAGCAGGGCGTCCGAGGTTCGCGTCTCGCGGCTGATCGTCACGCCCCGGGCGCGCAGCCTGCTCGCCAGGGTGTCGGCGCCGGTCGGATCGTCCGCGCTCGGCGAGAGGTATGCCGGATCGGTCCGGCTGGGCTCCTCGATCGCGTGGAAGGCGCCCGTGACCGCGATCGCGACCAGCGCCGCCGTGATCGGGAGCACCAGTCTCAGCCAGCGCCGCCGCTTCACCGCGCACCGCCGATCAGGTGCTCGTGTACCTCGGCGGTCACGGTGCGCATCTCCTGGTCGTGGCTCTGCGTGGCGGGCTCTTCGGCGTACCAGACGGTGCTGAAGATGGCACCCGCGGCCCGCAGCGGGCCGTCGATCGTGGGGCGCGCGGCCGCAGCGGCCCGGGCCAGCTCGCTCACCGTCCAGCCGGGGCGGTTCTCGACCACGCCGTGGACGACGAGGTCGCGCACGGCGGCGCGGAGCCGCTCCCGGACGGCTTCGGCGAAGCGGCCCTCGCGGGCGAGCCGGTCGGCGAGCGACTCGTAGACCTCGATGGGCACCTCCGGCAGCTCCTCCGGAGCCGCGAGCAGGTCGTCCATCTGCTTCTCGGTGACCTTGGCCTTCTCGGCCGACTTGCGGTTGCGCCGCTTGAACAGGCGGGTGAGCAGCGCCAGCCGCAGCCGGGGCCAGCGCAGCCGCGGCAGGTGCGGCCGCGGCAGGCGGAAGCGCGGGCGACGGGGTTTGAAGCGCCGCCAGAACGAGCCGCGCAGGAAGAACGGGCGGCGGCGCGGCACCCAGCGGGGGTAGTAGTACCAGAGCAGGGCGATCACGACAGACAGGGCGACGAGGATGACGGCGGCCCAGCCGAGGGGGAAGATCTCACCGAAGGCGCCGACGAACTCGGTCCACCAGCGCGTCATCGATTCACCACCAGGGAGGTCGTCTCCAACCGGCCCTGCGAGGTGGCACGCGCGAGGGCGATGTCGAGCCCTTCGGTGCGCATCCGGGTCTCGACGTGCAGCACCGCGTCGAGGCAGGCGAGCGCGGGGTAGGCGATGGTGTTGACCAGCGTGAACGCCGCGACGACCACGATCGGGCCGAACTCCGGCAGACCGAAGCTCTGCCCGAAGCTGGTCGCCGCGAGCACGCCCAGGCCGAAGCCGAAGCGGGCCGTGAACCAGGCGATGTAACCCAGGAGCCGGATCGAGGCCCCCCGGCCGGCGAGCCTGGTGCCGAGGCGGAAGCCCCGCCAGAACGAGGGGAACAACCCCAACCGGTCGATGACGAGTACGGGCACCACGAGCCCCAGCAGCGGATAGCCGATCAGCCAGCCCGGAGCGACCAGGGTCAGCACCATGGTGATCGCACCCGCGAGAAGGGCGACCGGCACGACCAGCCACATCCGGCTGCCCCTGATCAGCGAGCCGACCGAGGGCCGCAGGTGGGTCGTGCCGTGGGCCGCCGCCCGACCGGCGAAGCCGCCGAGCAGCGCGATGATGAGCGTCTCGGTCCCCGCGCCGATCGCGATGACGAGCCACGGCTCGCCGAAGAGGTCCTCGAATGCGGGCAGCGGTGAGGCGTCGCCGAAGTAGGCGAGCCGCAGCGGCGTCAGCGCGAGCTGCTCCAGGACGGCGAGGACGAACGCGAAGGGCAGCAGCACCGGCGCTGCGGAGCGGGCGAGGCCGACCGAGGCGTCGAGCAGCTCGCCCACGGTGAGTGGACGCAGCGGCAACGGCTCGGGGCGCACGTGGACTCCGGGGTCTGCTGTCGAGGGGGACGCGCGCCATCCTGGCATGCGAACGCACGCTTCGGGGACCCGAGGATCCTCCGGAGGGCTGGTAAGGGGACGTTCAAGCGGCTATTGCCCTGATTTATCGATGGGCGGTGCCAAACTGGGGACCCCGTGGGGCACGCGAACATCGCGGAGGTGGAATATTGGACCGCATGAGACCCCGGGTCCTGGTTGTCGATGATGATCCCGCGCTGGCAGAGATGCTCGGCATCGTGCTGCGCAGCGAGGGATTCCTGCCCGCCTTCGTGGCCGACGGTGAGCGCGCCCTCGCCGCGTTCCGCGAGGCCCGACCCGACATCGTGCTGCTCGACCTGATGCTGCCGGGGATGAGCGGCATCGACGTCTGCCGGGCGATCCGCGCGGAGTCCGGCATCCCGATCGTCATGCTCACCGCGAAGAGCGACACGGTCGACATCGTGCTGGGGCTCGAGTCGGGCGCCGACGACTATGTGGTCAAGCCGTTCAAGCCCAAGGAGCTGGTCGCCCGGGTCCGGGCCCGGCTGCGCCGAGGCGAGGACGCCGCCCCCGAGCTGCTCACGATCGGCCCGCCCGGCAACCAGATCACCATCGACGTGCCTGCGCACACGGTCACCCGTGACAGCGAGGAGGTGAAGCTCACGCCGCTGGAGTTCGACCTGCTCGTGGCGCTCGCCCGCAAACCGCGCCAGGTTTTCACCCGCGAGGTCCTGCTGGAGCAGGTCTGGGGTTATCGGCATGCGGCGGACACGCGACTGGTCAATGTCCACGTGCAGCGCCTCCGCGCCAAGATCGAGCCCGATCCGGAGCGTCCAGAGATCATCTTGACTGTTCGAGGGGTGGGTTACAAGGCCGGCACCAGCTAGTCTTGGTCCCGCTGATGACCCAGACCCCCGCCACCCCCAGCTCACCGGAGAGCGACGAGACCGCTGCGGCGGCTGTCCCTCCGGTCGATGCGCACGCTCCCGACGGCTCGCTGAGCCACCTGGGGCGGCGAGCCGGTGTCGCCGTCGGCGAGCTGGGCCGCCGCGCCAGGCGGGGCACGATTCAGGCGGTCAAGCGGGTGGTGGCGGCGTCCGGCCCGCTCGGCAGCCGGATCGCGCCGGCGCTCACCGTCGCGCACCGCTCCTGGCGCCGCTCGCTGCAGATTCGGATGATCACCATTACCGTGATCACCTCGGGCGTGCTCGTCGGCGGCTTCAGCTTCCTCATCGCCGAGCGTTCCACCACCGCGCTCGTCGCGGGCACCACCAGCAGCGTCAAGGCACAGCTCGAAAGCGGAGCGGGCTATGCGCAGGACCAGCTCAACAACTACAGCCGCTGGGGCGATCCAGGGGTGAACCAGACCGTCGACGACATCCTCGGCCGGCTCCGGGTCACTCCCGAGCAGGGCGGCGGCGTGGTCGTGGCGATGATGGTCGCCCAGGACCCGATGGCCGGCATCTTCAAGTCGACGGCCGCGGTCGACGTCAACAGCGGCAACGCGATCTCCACCGAGCTGCGCGAGGCCGTCACGGCCGGGCAGCTCGCCCACGAGATCGTCTCCGCGGACATCACCCCCGACGACAACGATCACTCGCTCACCACCTATCTCGTCTTCGGGCGGGGCGTCGAGACCCGCTGGGGTCCCGACGAGGCGAAGGTCCAGATCTACTACCTGGTGCCGCTGACGACCCAGGAGCGGATCGCCGACACGTTCCGCACCACGATCGCCGCCTTCGCCGTGCTGCTGGTGCTGGTCCTGACCCTCGTCGTCTCGCTCGTGATCCGGCTGGTCGTCAATCCCGTTCGGATCGCCGCCCGCACCGCCCAGCGCCTCTCCGCCGGCCTGCTCGACCAGCGGATGGAGGTGAACGGTGAGGACGATCTCGCGTTGCTCGCCACGGCCTTCAACCAGATGGCCGCCAACCTCCAGCGGCAGATCGTGCGGCTGGAGGAGATGTCCCGCCTGCAGCGGCGGTTCACCTCGGACGTGTCGCACGAGCTGCGGACGCCGCTCACCACCGTCCGGATGGCCGCCGACCTGATCTACGGCGAGCGCGACGAGCTCGATCCCGCCCTCGCCAGAAGCGCCGAGCTGCTCCAGCACGAGCTGGACCGCTTCGAGAGCCTCCTCACCGATCTGCTGGAGATCAGCCGCTTCGATGCGGGCTTCGCCATGCTCGACCTGGAGCCCACCGACCTCGTTCCGATCGTCGCCCGGGTCGTCGACCGGTTGGGTTCCGTCGCCGCCCGCGCCGGGATCCAGGTCGAGATCGTCACTCCCGAGCCCCCGGTGATCGCCGAGATCGACCCGCGGCGGGTCGAGCGGGTGCTGCGCAACCTCGTCGGCAACGCCGTCGAGCACGGTGAGGGCCGCCCCGTCGTGGTGACCCTCGGTGCCTCGGAGGGGGCGGTCGCCATCACGGTTCGCGACCTCGGCGTCGGCTTGAAGCCGGGCGAGGAGAAGCTGGTCTTCAACCGGTTCTGGCGGGCCGACCCGTCCCGGGCCCGGCAGACCGGCGGCACCGGCCTCGGCCTCTCCATCGCGGCCGAGGACGCCAAGCTGCACGGCGGCTGGCTGGAGGCCTGGGGCAAGCCCGGCGAGGGCGCCCAGTTCCGGCTCACCCTTCCCGTCCGCGCTGGTGACCGGATCAGGGAAGCCCCGCTGCCGCTCGCGCCCCAGCCCGCCCTTCCCGCGCAGCGCGAGGAGTCGGAGCACGCCGAGCCCGAGGCGGTGACCGCGTGAACCGGCGGCAGCTGATGCGGATGGCGGTCCTGGCCGGGATGAGCGGGGGCCTCGCGGCCTGCGGCATCGACAACGACGGCGGCGTGGTCATCGACGGACCGGGCCCATCCGGCGGGTCCGGGGTCGGCGGCGGATTGCCGGTCGTCCCGAAGCTGCGCCGGGATGCGGTGTCGGCGGCCCAGCTCATCCAGTATTTCCTGGCCGCCCCCGCCGGCATCGAAGACGAGAAGGCGATGCTCGCGCGGGTGCGGGCCTTCCTGGCGCCGGCCGCCAAGGACTGGTCGCCCCGCAACAACAGCATCAACGTGGTGCGTGCGGTTGCTGGCGAGCTCAAACCCGACAGTTCCAGTAACAAGTGGTCGCAGCAGATAACCATCCTCCCCATCGGCGTTCTGTTACCCGGGGGCATGCTCGCGCCGCCGACGAGGCCCGGATCCCGGAAGATCACCCTCCGGGTCTCCGCAGCCGTGGACGAGTCGGTGGGCGGCTTCTACATCATCACCGACGAGGCAGGCGACGAGGAGCCGCTGGACGAGATCCTGCTCAGCGAGGCCGCGCTCGGCCAGTTCTACCAACCGCGCAGCCTCTACTACTGGAACACCGAGAACACCGCTCTCGTCCCGGATCTGCGCTACATCAGCCGCGCCTACGACGATGCGCGGCGCCGGGACGCGATGGTGAAGCTCCTGGTGGAGGACGGTCCGGCTCCGTGGGTGGCGCCGGCGGTGCTGCGGTTCCCGCAGAACTCCACCAAGATCGGCAATGTCGTGCAGAAGGAGGGCAACCTCATCGTCAACCTGAGCTCCGGCACCACCGCGATCCGCGACACCAACAAGGTGGGTTCGCAGCTCCGCTGGACGCTGCACCGCGAGCTCGCCTCGGGTGCTCTCGACGTCGCCCTGCAGATCGAGAGCGAGCCGCGGGCCACGGTGCGCGATTACCTCTCCGACAATCGGGCGTGGCGGTCACCCAACGCCCCCGACCGAGGGCTCTTCGCCATCGTGGAGTCGCAGCTCGTGAGCCTCGACTCGCACCAGGTCTCGTCGCTGATGTCGGTGCTGACGCCGAAGGAGTCCAAGGAGACCGATCCGAAGCTTCTGATCGAGTCTGCGGCGATCACCGCCGACGGGCAGACCGTCGCGGCGGTCCGGCGCGACGCCGAGGGGCAGCGCTACCTCGTCATCGGCTCCGAGAGCGACCCCAAGGCCGATCCGCTGCAGTATTCGCTCACGGCGGGTGCCTCCGTTTCGCGGCCGGTCTGGCTCGGCGGTGAGAGCGTCCTGCTCGTCGTCGGTGGCGAGCTGATGCAGTTTTCGCGTGCCGGAGGGAAGCAGGGCGCGGGGGAGAGCGTCTCCGGTCAGCCCAACGGTAAAAGGATCACCTCCGTCGCGGTCGCGCCCGATGGCCGGCGGCTCGCCCTGCTCGTCAACGGCCGCGTCTACATGGTGGCGATCCAGGGGATGAAGAAGCCGATCGAACTCGCGTCCGAGGGCCGTTACCTGCCCCTCGAGCTGCCCCTCGAGAGCCCTTCCCATGTCACCGCCGTCGCCTTCGGCGCGGAGGACCGCCTGATCCTCGGCTGGACCGGAGATCTCGGCCGGCCCTATATCGGCGAGTGCAACGTCTTCGGCGGGGACTTCCGGATGATCCTCGAAGAAGTGGGCCCGTCCGGCATCCGGGTGCTCTCCCTCTCGGCCTCCCCGATCTCGCCGACCGACCCGCTATCGCTGGTCGCCGTCTACAGCACGGTCAAGGGCTCATTCCGGATCACCCCCAATGAGCAGCTGTCCTTCAAGGGCCAGCTGCCGCAGGTCGCCCCCAGCGGCTCGCCGAGCGCGAGCACGAGCGCGACCCCGAAGGCACCGATCGTGTCGAGCCCCTTCTTCACGAGCTGACCCGGGATGGTGCTCGCCGCCCTCGCCGACCTGGTCCTGCCGACGGGTTGCGCGGGCTGCGGTGCCCAGGGCACGCCGCGCCGCCGGGGAGTCTGCGCCGCCTGTGCCGCCGCGATCGGTGCGCTGACCCCGCACGCGGTGCGCCCCACGCCCGCTCCGCCGGGCCTGCCGCCGTGCGCCGCACTCGGGCCCTACGGCGGTGAGCTGCGGGAACTCGTGCTTTCCTACAAGGACCGCGGTCGGCACGGCCTCGCCCGGCCGCTCGGCACGCTGCTCGCCGGAGTGGTGCTCGCGGTCGCCGACACGCCGGTGCTGCTCGTCCCGGTGCCGGACACGGCGAAGGCGGCGCGCGAACGGCACGGCGATCACATGGCGAGGCTCGCCCGGCAGGCCGCCCGGACGCTCAGCACGGCCGGTCACCCGGCCGAGGTCGCCTACCCCTTGATCGCCCGGCCCAAGGCCGACTCCGCGCATCTCAACGCGGCGGAGCGTGCCGCCGCGGCGGCCCACGCCTTCGCGACACGCCGGGGGCGGGTCGAATCGCTGCGTCGCAAGGCCGCCGGGCGCGCGGTGGTCATCCTCGACGACGTGGTCACGACAGGCGTGACCCTCGCCGCTGTCACAGAACATTTACAGGCAGCGGGGGTACGCCCCAACGCATGCGCGACGCTCGCCGCCACCGTTCGAAGATCACCAGGTCAGGGCGAATTTCCTTCGGTTTAGTCCGGATACTGGAGCTGTGTGTCGAACGGGCGAATCCCAGTAAAACGGTCTTGGCACAGAGGATGACGAACAGGCGTTGAGGGGCTAGCGTCAGAGTCCAGACCACTTCAGGACCCGCGAGGGTCACACTGGAAGGGGGACCGGGGACTTCGCGCCCCGAGCGGAAAACGCCGGGGCTATACACCACAGATAGACCGTGGGAGGTCAGGCGTGGAGATCGTCGTCAAAGGTCGTAATGTCGAGGTACCTGAGCACTACCGCGTGCACGTCGCGGACAAGCTCTCCAAGGTGGAACGTTATGACCAGAAGATCCAGCGAATTGATGTCGAACTATTCCACGAGCGGAATCCTCGCCAAGCTGAGCGGTGCCAACACGTCGAGCTCAGCTGCGTAAGTAAGGGTCCGGCCGTCCGGGCCGAGGCCGTCGCCGGCGACTTCTACAGCGCCCTCGACGTCGCGTCGGCCAAGCTTGAGCAGCGCCTGCGCCGTGCAGCCGACCGCCGCCGCGTCCACCGGGGACGCCGGTCACCGGTCTCGGTCGCCGAAGCCACGGCGGGCCTGCCACTCTTCGAGCCGCCGTCGCTGAACGGCGTGTCCGCGTCCAACGGGTTCTCCGAGGATGTCTCCGACGACGAACCGTGGCATGTGGTCCGGGAGAAGGAGTTCTCCGGGGAGCCGATGTCGGTGGACGACGCGCTCTATCAGATGGAGTTGGTGGGGCACGATTTCTTCTTGTTCCATGACAAGGAGAGTGGTCGGCCTAGCGTCGTCTATCGGCGTAAGGCTTATGACTACGGGCTTCTTGTGCTTGCTGTGTGAGTAATTTTGGGGCCGGGTGACTCACTCTGGGCGGTCAGGCTTGATCCCGACGTGAGTCACCCGGCCCCAAAATTGCCGTTGGGCTCCAGCGGCTGGGGTTGCTGCAGCTTGACGGCTGGAATGGACCGTTGGGTTCTCCTACTTGTCGCCGGGGAAGCGGACGAATTGGATGTCGTCTATTCTTTCGCCGTCGTTGTTGCCGGGGAGGCGGCTCTTCAGGAAGGCCTCCCTGGTGAAGCCGGCTCTCTCGAGGACCTTCTGGGAGTTGGTGTTGTTGGGTTCGGTGCCGGCGATGAGGCGCTCCACGCCCACGGTTTCGAAGAGCCAGGTCGCCACGAGGTTGGCGGCTCTGGTGGCGAAGCCCCTGCCGCGGTGGGCCGGCATGAGGGCGTAACCGATCATGCCCTGGCCGGTCATGGGCTCGCCGTACCAGAAGCCGATGTCGCCGGCGAAGTCGCCCGTGACGGCGTCGAAGATGAGCATGTCGGCGCGCTCGCCCGCCAGCCACATGGGGAAGGAGCGCTCGGCGCGCTGCTTGAACTCCTCGCGGGTGGTGACCGCTCCCACGCTCGTCTCCAGAACCTCGGGGAGGGTGTGCAGGTCGTACATGTGGTCGGCGTCGGCGGTGTAGAGCGGGCGGATCTTGATGACGCCGTCGGTGAGGAAGCCGCCGGGGAGGTCCGGGATGACGCGGCGGATCGGCCCGGCCGGATCGTTGCGCAGCCTCGCGAAGGCGATCAGGTCGTAACGGGAGCCGTCGGGTGCCGTGCCGGCTCCACGGCGTACCCCCTCGCGCTTGAAACCCGCGGCGAGCGCGACGCGCTGCGACGAGATGTTGGACCACTCGGCCAGCGCCTCGAGCCGGGCGAAGCCGGCCTCGAAGGCGGCACCGGCGAGCGCCGTCGTCGCGGCGGTGGCGACGCCCCGGCCGCGAGCCCACGGTGCGGTCCAGTAGCCCGTCTCGGCCTGCAGCCGGTCGTGCTGGACCCGCCGGAGGCCGACGCCGCCGAGCAGCTCGCCCGATGCCGGATCGGTCACCACGTAGCGGGTCACGCCGTGCTCCCAGATCGCGAGGCTGCTCGCGCCAACCCAGCCCTCGGCCCACTCCAGCGTCACCGGGTGCGGCACGCTCGCCAGATAGCGCGAGGTCTCCTCGTCGCCGAGGGCGCGCGCCACGTCGGGTGCGTCGGTCGGGCGGGGAGCGCGCAGGACGACGCCGTCACCCTTGATGATCTCGGGAAGGTCGGTCATGACAGGTCTCCAGGGATGAGGGAGGCGATCCAGGTGTCGATGTGCTCGCCGTGGTGGACGAGCGCGTTGCGCAGGGTGCCCTCGAACGTGAAACCCGCCCGCTCGGCGACGAGCCTGCTGCCGATGTTTCCGACGTTCGCCTTCCACTCGACCCGCTTCAGGCCCAGCTCCGTGATGCCGAACTCGGCGACGGTCCGCAGCGCGGCGGTCATGTAGCCGCGGCCCCGGGCGTGCGGGGCGGTGAGGAAGCCGATGTCGGCGACGCCCGGGTGCCCGTCGAGGAACCGCAGGTCGATCTGGCCCGCGTAGGCATCCTCGGCGTCCGCGATCACCCAGCATCCGCCCTGCTCGCGCTGCCACCAGCCGGGGGCGTAGTCATTGATGAACCCCAGCGCCCGCTCATGGTCGTAGCCGGGCTTGATGGTGGTCCACCGAAGGGACTCGGGATCAGAGCAAGCCACGACAAGCGCGGCCGCGTCGCGGAGGGCCGGCACGCGCAGCGTGACCTTCTCTCCACCCGGCGTCTGAGCGGTCAGCGTGGGCTGAGGCGCGTCGAAGGGTTTCATGAAGGGATCCTTTCACACCTTGCCTGGGCTCGGACAACCCCATTTCACTGTGGGTTATTTAGGTGATTAATCTCGTTTTGGTCGAGCGGTTCCGGCCTGGGGTGGGTGATACGCCGAACTCCGCCTAGGATGGGTCGGCAGATCTGGTGTTTAGGGGAGCGCTGACCCGTGTCTATTTTTGAGAAGATCCTCCGCGCTGGCGAAGGTCGTATGTTGCGCCGTCTATCGGCGATCGCGGCTGCCGTCGGCTCGATCGAGGAGAACTACACCGACTTGACGGACGCGGAGCTGCGCGCGCTGACCGATCAGTACCGTGAGCGCCTCGCCGACGGTGAGACGCTCGACGACCTGCTGCCCGAGGCTTTCGCCACGGTCCGCGAGGCGGCCAAGCGCGTGCTGCACAAGCGTCACTACGACGTCCAGATCATGGGCGGCGCCGCGCTGCACTTCGGCAACATCGCCGAGATGAAGACCGGTGAGGGCAAGACCCTCGTCTCGACCCTGCCGGCCTACCTCAACGCCCTGTCGGGCAACGGTGTGCATGTCATCACCGTCAACGACTACCTCGCCCAGCGTGACTCCGAGTGGATGGGGCGGGTTCACCGCTTCCTCGGGCTCACCGTCGGCGTCGTGCTGCCGAACCGGCCCGCATCCGAGCACCGCGCGGCGTACGCGTGCGACATCACCTACGGCACCAACAACGAGTTCGGCTTCGACTACCTGCGCGACAACATGGCGTGGTCGCAGGACGAGATGGTCCAGCGTGGCCACGGCTTCGCGATCGTCGACGAGGTCGACTCGATCCTCATCGACGAGGCCCGCACCCCGCTGATCATCTCCGGCCCGGCCGAGCAGTCGGCGCGGTGGTATTCGGAGTTCGCGAAGATCATCGCCAGGCTGGAGCGGGGCAAGGACGGCGAGGGCGACTACGAGGTCGACGAGTCCAAGCGCACCGTCTCGGTCACCGAGCGCGGCGTCAGCCGGGTCGAGGACCGGCTCGGCATCGACAACCTCTACGAGTCGGTCAACACGCCGCTCGTCGGCTACCTCAACAACGCCATCAAGGCCAAGGAGCTCTACAAGCTCGACAAGGACTACATCGTCTCCGACGGCGAGGTGCTGATCGTCGACGAGTTCACCGGTCGCATCCTGCACGGCCGTCGCTACAACGAGGGCATGCACCAGGCGATCGAGGCCAAGGAGGGCGTGGAGATCAAGCAGGAGAACCAGACCCTCGCCACGGTCACCCTGCAGAACTACTTCCGCCTCTACGAGAAGCTCTCCGGCATGACCGGTACGGCGCAGACCGAGGCGGCCGAGTTCAACAAGGTCTACGGTGTCGGCGTCGTCAGCATCCCGACGCACCGCGCCATGGTCCGCAAGGACCAGGCCGACGTGATCTACAAGACGGAGAAGGCCAAGTTCTCCGCCGTCGTCGAGGACATCGCCGAGCGCCACGCCACCGGCCAGCCGGTGCTCGTCGGCACGGTCTCGGTGGAGAACTCCGAGGTCCTGTCCAAGATGCTCAAGATGCGGGGCATCCCGCACAACGTCCTCAACGCCAAGTTCCACGCGCGTGAGGCCGAGATCATCGCCCAGGCCGGTCGCAAGGGCGGCGTCACCGTCGCGACCAACATGGCGGGTCGAGGCACCGACATCCTGCTCGGCGGCAACCCCGAGTTCATGGCCGCCGCCAAGGCGCGCCAGCTCGGATACACCGAGGAGGAGCACGGCGAGGACTTCCACAAGATCGTGGAGGACGCGCTGCCTGAGATCGAGGCAGCCTGCGCGGCCGAGGCCGAGGTGGTCACGGCAGCCGGCGGTCTCTACGTCCTCGGCACCGAGCGGCACGAGTCCCGCCGCATCGACAACCAGCTCCGTGGTCGAGCCGGCCGTCAGGGCGACCCCGGTGAGTCGCGCTTCTACCTCTCCCTCCAGGACGAGCTGATGCGCCGCTTCCGGACCGGTGCCGTCGAGGCGGTCATGGAGCGGATGGGCCTCCCCGACGACGTGCCGATCGAGTCGAAGATGGTCAGCCGCCAGATCAAGGGCGCGCAGACGCAGATCGAGGGCCAGAACGCCGAGATCCGCAAGAACGTCCTCAAGTACGACGAGGTCATGAACAAGCAGCGCCAGGTCGTCTACGCCGAGCGCCGCCGCGTCCTCGCCGGTGAAGACCTCAACGACCAGGTCCGGCACATGCTCGACGACACGGTCAAGGCCTACGTCCTGGGCGCGACCGCCGACGGCTACGGCGATGACTGGGACCTCGACCAGCTCTGGACCAGCCTCAAGCAGCTCTACCCGGTCGGCATCACCGTCGACGAGCTGATCGAGGAGGTGGGTGGCGAGAAGGGCAACCTCGACGCCGACCTCCTCCTCGCCAAGCTGACCGAGGACATCAACGCGGCGTACGACAAGCGTGAAGAGACCCTCGGCGCCGAGGCGGTTCGTGAGCTCGAGCGTCAGGTGCTGCTCGCGGTCATCGACCGCAAGTGGCGCGAGCACCTCTACGAGATGGACTACCTGCAGGAAGGCGTCGGCCTGCGGGCATACGCCCAGCGCGACCCGCTCGTGGAGTACCAGCGCGAAGGCTTCGACATGTTCGCCCAGATGATGGACGGCATCAAGGAGGAGGCGGTCGGCTTCCTGTTCAACCTGGAGGTCCAGGTCGAAGAGGCACCGGCACCCGCACCCGTCGCCGGAGTCGCGCTGCCCAACTCGGACTCCGGGGTGGAGATCCGAGCCAAGGGCCTCGGTGCGCAGTCGCAGCCCCGCAGCGGCCTGCAGTACACGTCCCCGTCCGAGCAGGGCGGGGCCAAGATCGAGCAGGCCCCGGCACTGGGCCTGGGCACCGCGCAGTCGCAGGGTCGCAAGCCGTCCCCGCGTGGCGGGGGCGTGCGGACGGCCAACACCGGCGCCGTCTCCGAGCCCGCGTCGCGGAACGCACCGTGCCCCTGTGGCTCGGGCAAGAAGTACAAGCGCTGCCACGGAGCGACCGCCTAACTCCGCATAGCACTGCCGAAGCCCGGCTCCGCTCGCCCACGGGCGGGGCTGGGCTTCCGCATACGCACGTGCCGCGCCGCCGCGACGCCGCACGCTGCGAGGCCGCACGCTGCGAGGCCGCGTGCTGCGAGGCCGCGTGCTGCGAGGCCGCGTGCTGCGAGGCCGCGTGCTGCGAGGCCGCGTGCTGCGAGGCCGCGTGCTGCGAGGCCGCGTGCTGCGAGGCCGCGTGCTGCGAGGCCGCGTGCTGCGAGGCCGCGTGCTGCGAGGCCGCGTGCTGCGAGGCCGCGTGCTGCGAGGCCGCGTGCTGCGAGGCCGCGTGCTGCGAGGCCGCGTGCTGCGAGGCCGCGTGCTGCGAGGCCGCGTGCTGCGAGGCCGCGTGCTGCGAGGCCGCGTGCTGCGAGGCCGCGTGCTGCGAGGCCGCGTGCTGCGAGGCCGCGTGCTGCGAGGCCGCGTGCTGCGAGGCCGCGTGCTGCGAGGCCGCGTGCTGCGAGGCCGCGTGCTGCGAGGCCGCGTGCTGCGAGGCCGCGTGCTGCGAGGCCGCGTGCTGCGAGGCCGCGTGCTGCGAGGCCGCGTGCTGCGAGGCCGCGTGCTGCGAGGCCGCGTGCTGCGAGGCCGCGTGCTGCGAGGCCGCGTGCTGCGAGGCCGCGTGCTGCAGTGCTGGGTGCTGGGTGCTGGTGCGGCGTGGGGCGCATGATCGCGTTAAAAGTCGGAAACTGCGCGAATCATGACGCCAGGAGGGGCCAATTTCCGGGAAATAGCGTGATCATGCCCGTCGATCGCGCTGATTCCCGGAAATAGCGCGATCATGTCGCGCCGACTGCGGCACCCTGCTGCAGTTGCGCTAGGGCGTCGTAGCTGGGGCGACGGGGTGCATGATCGCGTGGGAACCCGGAAATAACGCGAATCATGACGCTGGGAAGGGCAGGTTTCCCGGAACCAGCGCGATCTCGCCGTCCACCCCACGCTGCCAAGCCCCAGCGCTCGCCGCACCCGTGGAAGCCACCGGCGTGGCAATCCACGCGTGATCGTGTTGAAAGTCGGAAACTGCGCGAATCATGACGCCAGGAGGGGCCAATTTCCGGGAAGTAACGCGATCTTGCCCGCGGCCCATGCCAGAGAGAGCGCCGGGAGAGCGGTCACAGCATTACCGCAGCCGTGCAGAGCCAAGGCCCGGTAGCCCCCTGGCGCTCCAGGCGGAACGCCAGCGCCAGAATGCTGCCGTGCACCGCCAGGACCACCGCGGCCTCGCTGACCCCGGGTCGTGGCTCACAGACCCGAATCCGGCGCGGTTTGATCGCGTCGAGCCGGGTCATCCCGCTCGGCTTCCGCCGCGTCACCTCGCGGGCCATCCGCGCGATCTCGTCGACGATGTCCTGTGCCTCCCGTGGCCGGGAGATCTTCGAGACCTGCGCTGGCGGCCGGAAGCCGTGGCAGATCTCGATGCAGAGCATGACGAAGCGCCGGGCGGCCTGGTGGCACTCCGGGCTCGCGTCGGCGAGAGCGAGGAGCAGGGGTTCCGGGGCCGCTTCCTCGACCACCGCGGGCGCGGGTCGACGGGTGTCTTCGGGCTCGTCGACATAGGGCGGCTCGTGCGACGGTGCCGGCCGGAGTCGGATCGGTGCGGTCATCGTGTGCTCAGCTTCCGTTTGCCTACGTTTGCCTATGGATAGACTGTCGTCACCGTGGCTGCGCCTGTCAAGAGTCCCCGAGGAACGGATTTTCGCGGATGAAGTCGGCCGTCTCGGTGTAGAGCCTGGCGATGAACTCCTCGAGCTTGACCCGCTCGACCCGCCACTGCCCCCGCCCACCGATCTTGATGGCGGGCAGGTCGCCGCGCCGCACCAGGGCATAGACCTGCGCGAACGAGATGTTCAACTCGGCGGCGACATCGTTGAGCTCTAGGAAGCGGCTCTGCTCCATCGTTTATCTTTCGTCAGGCTATGTTTGCCTCAGTTTGCCATGCGAACCGTCGCACGCAAACACTCCGAGAGCCGAAGTGATGTACTGAGTAGCGAAGTAGAGGGGAGCGATCGTGTCCGAGAGCTTGGTGCGGGTCTACCTGCCCGCGACGTTGCCGTCCCTGGCGGCGGCGCGTGCGGCCGGGGAGTTCGGACCCGCGCCGGTGACCGCGCACGCGGTCACACCGGCACTGCGGGAGTGGTATGTGGAGGGTGACGAGGAGGAGCTCGAATACGTGGCCTTCACCCGCGCCGCGCAGGACGCCCTGCGCCTGCTGCGCGCCGATCCGTCGGCACCTCGCCGCCGCGTCGTGGTCTCGGCCGACGTCCCGTCGTCCTCGGTCAAGTCGACGGACCAGGAGTTGGGTACGAGCACAGTCCGCCTCACCGCCCCGATCGAGCTACGGACCATAGCGGCGCTGCACGTGGACGAGGACGACGCCGAGACCGTGGTGGCTGCCGCCTCCGACGTGGTCGAGGAGGCGGCGGCCGGTGACCCGGATGCCCAGTTCACGGTCGACGGTGCCGAGGACATGGAGCTGCTCTGGTTCGCCCCCACCGAGATCGACGACGTCCTCGGCACCACGTAGGAGCGCGCGATCAGGCGCGACCCTTTCCCAGCGTCCGCCCGTGCAGGATCATCGCGAGCAGCGCCCCGACGAAGAGCACGACGAGCGCGTGGTTGAGCCGGGCGCCGCCGACCCATGCCTGCACGGTGCGATCGGCGTCCGAGACGTCACTGGCGAGCGAGAAGATCTGCGCCCCTACCGTACGCGTGAGCAGCTCGGAGAGGCCGATGATGATTCCGGCACCACCGCCAGCGGCGACGTAGACCGGCCACTTCACCGACGTCCGGCGCAGCAGTGCGTAGGCGATGGTGCCGGCGACGAGCCCGACGAGCAGCGCTTTGGAGCCGAGGAAGAGCCCGTCCCGGCTGACGATCTCGGCCTGGGTCGTGGCGTCGCCGAAGATCCCGATGATGGACGACCGCAGCAGGTTGAGGACGAAGTCGACGCCGGTGACGGCGATCGCGGCCGGCAGCGCGGCACCGATGAGCTCGGTGGGGCGCAGCGAACCGAGCGCACCACCGACGGCACCGCCGAGGCCGACGCAGACGGCGGCCACCCCGGCGGCCCGGGCGGGCATGCCGTGGGCGAGGAGCACGGCGCCGCTCGCGAGGACCCCGATGAGCAGCCCGACGATGAGGCCGCCGACCGCACGCCGGGACGTGGTGGAGAGCCGCCCGGCGATGGCGTAGCCGACTGCGGCACCGGCGAGCAGGCTGGCCTGGACCACGCTGGGCAGGCGCAGCGCCGCCTCGTTGAGCGCCACCGATTCGTCGGCGTCGTCGGCGAGGCCGGCCCGGGTGGACCAGAGGGTCACCGCGAGCCAGGCGATCGCGGCGAAGGCGAGCCAGAATCCGCCTCGGGCCGGTGCGGCCGGTTCGGGGGTGTCCATGTGCCGGTCGATGGCTACCTGAGCGGGCGCGACGATGCCGGGCTTAGACATGACGGGGACTCCTTGATGAGGGGGCAACAGGGATGTTACGTGTATGTCCGCGATCACCTGGCTGGCCAGGACCGAGCGCAGGGCGAGGGGGTGCGTGGGAGGATGAGGTCGAGGCCCTGCCAATGCCGTCAACCTCTGGGAGTTTTCGATGGATGCTGTCTTCGTCACGCCTGATCCGCGCAATGAGCCGGTCCGCGACTACGCGCCGGGAAGCCCGGAGCGGGCCGGTCTTTCGCGTCGCCTGGGTGAGCTCGCATCGGAGCGGCTCGACCTGACGATGACGATCGACGGGCAGCGGCGCCCGGGTGGCGGCGAGGCGATCAACGTCGTCCAGCCGCACCGGCACGCACATGTGCTCGGAGTCACCCACAATGCCACTAACGCCGATGCCGTGGCGGCGGTAACGGCCGCGAAGGCGGCGGCTCCGATGTGGCGCGAGCTTTCCTTCGAGGATCGGGCGGCGATCTTCCTCAAGGCGGCGGAGCTGCTCGCCGGGCCGTGGCGGGACACGCTCAACGGCGCGACGATGCTGGGCCAGTCGAAGACGGCGTACCAGGCGGAGATCGACGCGGCCTGTGAGCTGATCGACTTCCTGCGCTTCAACGTGGCCTTCGGCCGCAAGCTCCTGGCGGAGCAGCCGATCTCGTCGCCGGGCATCTGGAACCGGATCGACCACCGGCCGCTGGAGGGGTTCGTCTACGCGGTGACGCCGTTCAACTTCACGGCGATCGCGGGCAACCTGCCGTCGACCCCGGCCCTGATGGGCAACACGATCGTCTGGAAGCCGGCCACGACGCAGCAGTTCTCGGCGCACTTCATCATGCGCCTGTTCGAGGAGGCGGGCCTGCCGCCCGGCGTCATCAACATGGTGACGGGCGACGGCATCGCGGTCTCGGACGTGGCACTCGCCGATCCCGATCTCGCGGGCATCCACTTCACCGGGTCGACCCGGGTCTTCCACCACCTGTGGCGCACGGTCGGTGCCAACATCGACAAGTACCGTTCCTACCCGCGGCTCGTGGGGGAGACGGGCGGCAAGGACTTCATCGTGGCGCACCCGAGTGCCCACGCCGATGCCCTGGTGACCGCCATGGTCCGGGGTGCTTTCGAGTTCCAGGGGCAGAAGTGCTCGGCGGCTTCCCGGGCGTACGTGCCGCGTTCGCTCTGGGATTCCGGCGTGCGGGACAAGCTCGCCGCGACCGCCGACTCGCTCACCTACGGCGATGTGACCGACTTCACCAACTTCGGCGGCGCCGTGATCGACGCGCGAGCGTTCGAGAAGCACCGCGCGGCGCTGGAGATGGCGGCGAAGGACCCGGCGTGCACCGTGATCGCGGGCGGGACCTGCGACGACAGCGAGGGCTACTTCGTCCGGCCGACGGTGATCGTCTGCGACGACCCGACCCACGAGGTCTTCACCACGGAGTATTTCGGCCCGATCCTCTCGGTCTTCGTCTATGACGACGACAGGTTCGACGAGGTGGTGGCGCAGGCGGAGAACGTGGCGCCCTACGCGCTGACGGGCGCGATCTTCGCCCAGGACCGGCGGGTCATCGAGCAGCTCTCGCGGACGCTGCGCTTCGCGGCGGGCAACTTCTACATCAACGACAAGCCGACCGGTGCCGTCGTCGGCCAGCAGCCCTTCGGCGGCGCTCGGGCGTCGGGCACGAACGACAAGGCCGGCTCCTGGCAGAACCTGGTGCGCTGGATGTCGCCGCGGACGATCAAGGAGACCTTCGTCCCGCCGACCGACCACACGTACCCCCACATGCGCTAGTCAGTGACAAGATCGCCGCAACTCTTCAAGAGTTGGTCCTAAAACCCGTTAGGACCAACTCTTGAAGAGTTGCGGCGATCTTGGACCGCGCCGAGGGGCGCGACCGCGCCGAGGGCGCCGACCGGGTTATAGAGCCGTGCGGAGGCGGGCCTTCGCGGCTGAGCCGGCGCCGAGGGCGTCGAGTCCGAAGAGCACGGCGCCGGTCACCGGTGCCTGGGCCAGGACCGTCACCTCGGCGAGCGGCATGACCGCCGTGATGCCGCTGACGATCGCCTCGTGCAGGATCGGGTGCCGGGCCGCGAGCACGCCGCCGCCGAGCACCACCGAGAGGTCCTGCTCGCGCATGTCGAGCCGGTCGGCGGCGACGCTCGCCAGGGCGATCACCTCGTTGGCCTGCTTGGAGACGACCCGCAGGGCGATCGGGTCGCCGATGTCGGCGACGGTGAAGAGCACCGGCGTCAGCTCGTTGATCCGGTCGGCGTCGATCTCGCCGAGGTGCACGGCGATGCCGAGCGCCTCGACCGAATCGACCCCGAAGTGGTCGATCACGGCGTCGACGAGCTTCGTCGCCGGACCGCGCCCGTCCTCGCCGCGAGCGGCGTGCCACAGCGCCAGGGTAGCGAGGTGATGCCCGCCGCCCCAGTCGCCGGTGAGCTGCCCCAGCGCGGGGAAGCGGGCGGTCCGCCCGGTCTCGTCCCGCCCGACGCAGTTGATCCCGGCACCGCAGACGACAGCGATCGCCCGTACGGCGTCGGTGCCCGCCCGCATCAGCGCGAATGTGTCGTTGTCGACGCGATTCTCCCGTGCCCAGCCCTTCGCGGTGACCGCGTCGGTGAGGATCTGCACCTCGATCGGCAGGTCCGCCCCGGCGAGGTAGATCTCGGTCCGGTCCAGCACCAGGTCCGCGGCGAGGCCGGCCTCACTCTTCGCCCGCGCGACCAGGCCGCCGATGAGTTCCATCGCCGCCGGTACGCCGATGATGTGCGGCGAGCTCGCCGGACCCCGGGTCCGGGCCAGTACGCGGCCGGTCGTGTCCGCCAGCACGACGTCGGTCTTGGAGTTGCCCCCGTCGACCCCGACGACGATCCCCTCGATGCTCATGACACCCACTTGAAGTGCGCTGCGTTCTCGGCGAGCAGCAGGTCGGTGAGGCCCTCGGCGAGGTCGTGCTGTCCGACGAGCGGGTGGGCGAGCAGCGCCTGATAGACGCGCTCCCGTCCACCGAGGGTCGCGGCGAGGATGGCGAGCTCCTCGTACCCGCTGACGTGGGCGATGAGTCCGGCCAGGTGCGGCCCGACCGGGGTGACCGGCAGCGGCGTGGCGCCGGACCCGTCCACCCGGCAGCTGACCTCGATGACCGCCTCGTCGCTGAGGAACGGCAGCGTGCCGTTGTTGCGCACGTTGACCGAGTGGACCGCGCCGTCGCCGCTGAGCAGCGAGCCGATCAGCCCGACCGCCGCCTCGGAGTAGAACGCGCCGCCGCGCTTGGCGAGCAGCTCCGGCTTGGTGTCCAGCGCCGGGTCGGCATACATCTCCAGCAGCGTCGCCTCCATCTCGGCGACCTTCTGCCCGCGCGTCGGCGCTCCCCGCTCCTCTTCGACGACCACGTCGTGGGAGTAGAAGTAGCGCAGGTAATAGGACGGCACCGAGCCGAGCGACTCCAGGATCCGCGACGGCAGCACGACTGTCTCGGCGAGTTCGTCGAGGTGGGCCGCCATCAGCTCGGGCAGCCGGTCCACGCCGTCGACGTAGGCGGCGCGCTCCCAGGTCAGGTGGTTGAGGCCGACGTGGTCGAGGGTGACCGCCTCGGGTTCGACGCCGAGCATCGCGGCGAAGCGCCGCTGGAAGCCGATGGCGACGTTGCAGAGGCCGACCGCCCTGTGCCCGGCGTCGAGCAGAGCCCGGGTGACGAGGCCCGTCGGGTTGGTGAAGTTGACGATCCAGGCACCGGGCTTGGCGAGCCGGCGAGCCCGGTCGGCCACGTCGAGCACGACCGGAATGGTCCGCATCGCCTTGGCGAGGCCGCCGGCGCCGGTCGTCTCCTGACCGATGCAGCCGCACTCCAGGGGGAATGTCTCGTCGCTGATGCGGGCGTTCTGGCCGCCGACCCGGAGCTGGATGATCACGACGTCGGCGCCGGTCAGGCCCTCGTCCAGATCGGTGGTCCAGCTGATCCGCCCGGCATGGCCGTAACGGCGGAAGATCCGCTCGGCGAACGGGCCGACGACGGACAGCCGGTCGGCTGCCGGGTCGACCAGCGTCAATTCGGTCACCTCTGCGTTGAGGCGAGCGAACCCGTCGATCAGCTCCGGGGTATAGGTCGACCCACCGCCGACCACCGCGATCTTCATTTCGTTGTTATCCCTTCACACCGGTGAGCGTGACGCCTTCGACGAATGCCTTCTGGGCAAAGAAGAAGAGCACGATGACCGGCACCATGGTGAGCAGAGTGGCCGCACTGACGAGGTGCCACTCGACGTGATGCAGCGAGCGGAACGAGGCCAGACCCAGTGAGATGGTCCATGACTCCTGGTTCTCGCTCGTATACAGAAATGGTCCGTAATAGTCGTTCCAGGCGTAGAAGAACTGGAACATCGCCGCCGCGGCGATGCCCGGACGGGCCATCGGCACGATGACGCGCAGCAGCGTACGCCATTCACCTGCGCCATCGACGCGGGCGGCGTCGAGGTATTCGTCGGGGATCGTGACGAGGAACTGGCGCAGCAGGAAGATCGAGAAAGCGTCGCCGAGCAGCATCGGCAGGATGAGCGGCCACAGCGACCCGGTGAGGCCGGCGTTGGCCCACATCATGTAGAGCGGAACGGTCGTGACCTGCGGCGGGAGCATCATCATGCAGATGATCAAAATCATCGTCAGGTTGCGGCCGCGCCACTTCAGCTTGCTCAGCGCGTACGCCGCCGGCACGCTCGACACCACCATGAAAACTGTGGCGAGAATCGCATAGAGGAAGGTGTTGCCGATATAGCGCAGCAGCGGTGCCTTCTGGAATGCCTCGGCATAGTTGCCCGGGTGCCACGTCTGCGGCCAGAAATTCGACGTGAGCGTCTGGTTGCTGGTCATGAAGGACGTGAGGAAGAGGAAGACGATCGGCGCGAGGAACATCACCGCGAGCGCGATGCCGATCGCGTGCCGTGCGACGAAGCCGAGGAAGTTCTGCTTGCGGTTCACCTGCCACCTCCCGTGAATGCCTTGAACCTGCGGAGCAGGATGAGCGTCGCGCCCATCGAGACCACGAAGAGGATCACGGCCATCACGTTGGCCGCGCCGAAGAGGTTGTTGCTGAAACCGATCGAGTAGAGCCGCATCGGATAGGTGAGCGTCGAGTTCTCCGGGTAGCCGAAGGTCCCGGCGATGCCCGACCCCGAGGTGACCTGACCGGACGCGACGCTCCCGGCGACCGCCGCCTGGGTGAAGTAGTTCAGCGTGCCGATGACCCCGGTGATCGTCGCGAAGAGCAGCACCGGCGAGATCGTCGGCAGCGTGACGAACCGGAACTTCTGCCACCGGTTCGCCCCGTCCAGCGATGCGGCCTCGTAGAGGTCCTGCGGTACGTCGAGCAGCGCGGCGACAAAAATGATCATCAGGTCGCCGACGCCCCAGAGGGCGAGCAGCGTCAGCGACGCCTTGGCCCAGTTGGGGTCGTTGAACCAGCCGGGCCCTTCGATCCCCAGCTTCGCCAGCAGCGTGTTGACCGGTCCCGTGCCCGGCTTGAGGAGCAGGACGAAGGCGATCGTCGCGGTCACCGGCGGTGCCAGCGCGGGCAGGTAGAACAGCGTCCGGTAGATGCTGCGCGACCGCTTCATGGCGTTGAGGAGCATCGCCGTGAGCAGGGCGCCGACCATCCGGGCCGGGACCATCAGCACGACGAAGACGAGGGTGTTCTTCGCCGCGATGCGGACGGTCGGGTCGTCGAACAGGACGTACTTCCAGAAGTCCAGCCCGACCCAGACCGGCGGGTTGAACATGTCGAACCGGGTGAACGAGAAGTAGATCGCGGCGATCAGCGGATAGATCAGGAAGATCGCCAGCCCGAGCAGCGCCGGACCGATGAAGGTGAGGGTGACGAGGGAGCGCCGGATGCGACCGGCGCCCCCCTTCAGGACAGCGGATGCCATGGTGGCTAGCCGGCCAACTTGATCATCTTGTCGACCCGGGTGTCCACGTCGGTGAGCCCGGCGGCGAGATCCTTCTTCGATCCGGACTGGTAGGCCTGCAGGAACTCCTGGAGCGTCTCCTGGTAGGCGGGGCCGATCGCGCTCGGCGGGGTGGTGCCCGAGTTCGGGTTGGCGAAGATGTCCAGGAAGATCTTGAAGTTGGGATCCGGCGTGAGCTGCGGCGAGTTCAGCGCGGCGGTCGTGGTCGGCACGTTGCGGATGCCGTTGGAGAGCTCCACGATCGGGTCGGTCTCGGTGGTGAGGAACTTGATCAGCGCCCAGGCCGCCTCGGGGTTCTTCGCCGTCCGCGAGACGCCGATGACGTTGCCGGAGATGTAGCCGGCCCCGGCCCGGCTCGCGTCCAGGACGGGCAGCGGAGCCACCCCGAACTCGACGGTCGGCGCCTGGTCCTTGAGGAACGCCATCCGCCACTCGCCGTCGATCGCCATCGCGACCTGTCCCTTGTGGAAGGCGTTGTCGGCGGACCACTCGTCACCGAGGCTCGCCCGGAACTTCTCCAGCTTGTCGTATCCGTACCAGTCGACCAGCTCTTTCTGCCACTTGAGCAGCTCCTGCCACTTCGGGTCGGAGCCGACGGCCGAGGTCCCGTCCTCGTTGAGCCACTTCGCGCCGACCATCGGTGCCATGTGCGCGGGGGAGTTCTCGTAGAAGCCCCACAGCGGCAGGAAGCCCGCCCGCTCGATGGTGCCGTCGGGCTTGCGCTTGGTGAGCTTCTTGGCGGCGTCGGAGAGCTCGGCGAGCGTCTTGGGCGCCTCCGCGATCCCCGCCTCGGCGAGCAGCTTCTTGTTGACGTAGAAGCCGTAGGCGTCGGCGAGGAACGGCATCGAGCAGCGCTTGCCCCGGAACTCCGTGTAGGACCGGGCCACCGCCGGAATCGCGTTCAGGTCGACGCCGTCGCGCTGGAGGTAGGGGTTCAGGTCCACCCAGGCACCGGCGGCGCAGAACTTGCCGACGATGTCGGTGGAGTAGCTGATCGCGACGTCCGGGCCGGTGCCCGCGCCGATCGCGGTCGTCACCTTGGCGTCGTCCTGACCGCCCTTGACCGTCAGCGTCACCTTCGGATATTTCGCCTTGAACTTCGCGAGCGTCTCGTCGAGCGTCTTCGCCTCACGATCGGTGAAGAAGTGCCAGAGCTCGACCGTACCGGTCGGCTCGACACCAGGCGTCGCGATCGGTGCGGGTGCCGGGGCGGGGGTGCAGGCCGCGGCGGTCATCAGTGCTGCGGTCAGGCCGTAAAGGACGGTCGCCCGCCGATTCAGGGCACGATGCATCGAAGGTTCTCCTCTCAATGGGAACCCGGAAATGGATGTGTTTGATCACGACTCGACCCGGGCCGTCCAACGGGTACGCCGAAGGAGGCGGCCGGTCCAGCCACCGTGAGTTATCTGGGGTTATGTGCCCGTTTCAGGCTCTGTCGGCCGATAGGCGAGTGTCGTCAGTCGACGGGCACGTTGGCGCGCAGCGCGTTGATGAGTCCCTCCCGCACGGCGCGCAGCCCGGCGTCGAGAGCGCCGAGCAGGACGGCGTCATCGGTGATCCCGGTGACGGCGATGGTGATGTCGAGCGGGGTGGTGCTGTGCAGAGCCGCTCGGACACGCTGAGCGAGCTCCTCGCCGCCGGCCTGGGCAACCTCGCCCGCCAGCACGATCAGGGGTGGGTCGAGCACGCCGGCGACGGCGGCCAGCCCGAGGGCGATCCGGGCCGCGACGGCGGTGAGGAAGCTCTCGGCCTGCGGGCCGGGAGAGGCGAGCGCCTGGCTGATGACGGTGCCGGGGGTCGTGGCGACGAAGCCGTGCTTCGCGCCGAGCGCGATCACCGCCGCGCCGCCGATCAGATCCTGCAGGTCGGACCGGGGCGAGTCGGCCGAGGGCAGGCCCACCGGCACATAGCCGATCTCACCCGCGCCGCCCCGGGCGCCGCGCAGCAGCGTGCCGCCGAGGTCGATGGCGAGACCGAGGCCCTCGTCGAACCAGAAGAGGGTGAAGCTGCCCCCGCCGACGGCGACGCCGCGTTCGCGCTCGGCGATCGCGGCGAGGTTGACGTCGTTCTCCACCTCGACGGTGGCACCGAGGCGTTCGGAGATCTGATCGACCAGTCCGGGCCGGGTGAAGCCGGGGACGTCGATGTGATGGATGACACCCGTACCGGGGTCGTAGGAGCCGGGTACGCCGAGCTGCACGTGGCGGACGGCGCTCGCGTCGATCCCGGCCCGTTCGATCACGTGCGCGACGGTCCTGGTGATCGCATCGACGGGATCCAGGCTGGTCAGGTCGATCGAGTCCTCGATCCGGGCGTGCACGGTGCCGGCGAGGTCGACCAGCGCGGCGGTGAGCGACGGCCCGGGGATCTCGGACACCTCGCGTACCGAGACCGCCACGGCATAGCCCGCCGCCGGGTTCGCCGCGTAGATCTCGGCGTTGGGTCCGGGGCCGCCGGAGGTGTGTCCGATGACTTTTGCCAACCCCGCGTCGGTAAGTCTCCGCAGAACGTCTGAGGTGGTCGGTTTGCTCAAGCCGGTAAGCTCGCGGAGATCGCCACGAGTGAGGGTGCCCCGGTCCAGGAGATGGGCCAGGGTGGCGCTTTCGTTCATGGCGCGCAGAAGCTTCGACGATCCGGCAAGTCGGGTCATCCCCTCCGCCTCCTCGCTGTGATCTTGGCGAACTGTTAGGCAAACTGACTAACTAACTCCGGAGGGTAGAGTGCCAGTTCCGCGCCGTCAAGAGGATAAAACGGACACCTGACCACGGCCGCCGACGCTCCGCGCGTCTCTCCTGGACTGTCTTTGCAAGACAGTGCACAGTGGATTATGCGAAATAGTGGACACTGGACCGACAAAGTGGCAGCGTAGAGGCATGGCGGATGCAGGAATCAACGCAACCGCGGCAGCCGTTCTCGGCCTGCTGCACGAGGGTCCCATGACGGGCGGACAGCTGATGGCTGCTGCCGACCGGCGCCTCGGACCCTACTGGTCCATGACTCGGAGTCAGGTTTACCGGGAGCTTCCCGCACTGGCCGATCTGGGCTACGTCAAGATGGGCAAGCCTGGCCCCCGCGCCAGCCAGCCCTACTCGATCACCGCCGCGGGCAAGCGCGCGTTCAGCCGCTGGTTGGGCGAGGAGCCTGGCCGCGACCTGGTGCGCAACCCCACCGCGCTGCGCGTCGCCTTCGGCGCTCAGCACGGCGGCACCCAGCTCAAGGAGCTGATCGCCGGGGCCGGCGACTACCACGC
This sequence comes from Allocatelliglobosispora scoriae, assembly GCF_014204945.1. Lineage (NCBI taxonomy): Bacteria > Bacillati > Actinomycetota > Actinomycetes > Micromonosporales > Micromonosporaceae > Allocatelliglobosispora > Allocatelliglobosispora scoriae. The sequence continues at coordinate 2,715,834 of NZ_JACHMN010000002.1, read as the reverse complement.
CGAGGCCCTCGCGCTCGCGAAGGAGCAGGTCAAGGAAGCGAAGAAGGAGGGTGACGAATATGGAGCGGCTGCGCTCGAGTTCGCCGTCTCCTATCACAAGGCGGCCCTGAGCTGGCTCAAGACAGCTCCGGCCAAATAGCCTGACGAAGCCGGGCGCCCTGGCCAGCGCCCGCCTTGACCGGTCGACACCCATCCGGGTGCAGGCCTCCTATGGCCACGCCCATCAAGGGCGGCGCCCACGTCGCGGCGTCCCGCCGCTGTCCGGGATTCTGCTGTGCCGACGGCGCAGAGGGTCGCGAACCAGCGGGTCCCGAGGGACGCCGCCAGCCTCACCGGAGGTGGGGCCATAATAGGGCTCGTGACCACTGCGGAATATGCCGACCAGCTCAAGCAGCTCGATGCCACCCTTCGCAACATCGAGGGTGTTCTCGACGTCGACAACCTTCGTCGACTCAAAGCCGAACTGGAAGAGCAGGCGTCCGCGCCGGATCTCTGGGACGATCAGGCGAGGGCTCAGGAGGTCACCTCGCGCCTCGCCTACGCGAGCGGCGAGATCAACAGGCTGGAGAAGCTGCGCGGCCGCCTCGACGACGCGCACATCCTGCTCGAGCTCGCCGAGGCCGAGGGTGACGCCGGCTCGCTGACCGAGGTCGGCTCCGAGATCACGATCTTGCACAAGGCGATCGAGGAGCTCGAGGTCCGCACGCTGCTCTCGGGGGAGTACGACCCTCGCGAGGCCGTGGTGAGCATCCGCGCGGGTGCCGGTGGCGTCGACGCCGCGGACTTCGCCGAGATGCTGCTCCGGATGTACCTGCGATGGGCGGAGCGGCACGGCTACTCGACGGAGGTCTACGAGACCTCCTACGCGGAGGAGGCCGGTCTGAAGTCCGCCACCTTCGCGGTGAAGGCTCCCTACGCCTACGGCACGCTCTCGGTCGAGTCGGGCACGCACCGGCTGGTCCGGATCAGCCCCTTCGACAACCAGGGCCGTCGGCAGACGAGCTTCGCCGGTGTCGAGGTGCTGCCCGTGGTGGAGCAGACCGACCACATCGAGATCCCCGAGAACGACATGCGGGTCGACGTCTACCGGTCCAGCGGTCCGGGCGGGCAGTCGGTCAACACGACCGACTCCGCGGTGCGGCTGACCCACATCCCGACCGGCATCGTCGTCACCTGCCAGAACGAGAAGTCGCAGCTGCAGAACAAGGCGTCGGCGCTGCGGGTGCTCCAGGCCCGGCTGCTCGAACGCAAGCGCCAGGAGGAGCAGGCCAAGCTCGACGGGCTGAAGACGGACTCGTCCGGCTCCTGGGGCGACCAGATGCGCAGCTACGTGCTCCACCCGTACCAGATGGTGAAGGATCTTCGCACCGAGCACGAGACCGGGAACCCCACCGCGGTCTTCGACGGCGACCTCGATCCCTTCATCGAGGCGGGCATCCGGTGGCGTAAGCAGCAACAAATGGCTGCTTAGCGGCTGGTCCCGGCCACCCGGACGAGTAGGGGGACTTGGCGATCGAGTTCGACCGGCTAGACTCTCCCGCGTGATTCGGCTTGAGCATGTGACCAAGACCTACCCCAAGGCGTCCCGCCCGTCGCTGGATGACGTGTCGGTCGCGATCGAGAAGGGCGACTTCGTCTTTTTCATCGGACCGTCCGGCTCGGGAAAGTCCAGCATCATCAAGCTGCTGCTCCACGAGATCGCCCCCAACAAGGGCAAGGTCCTCGTGAACGGCAAGGACGTCGGCTCGATGCGCGGCTGGAAGATCCCCAGCTTCCGTCGATCCATCGGCTGTGTCTTCCAAGACTTCCGGCTGCTGCCTAACCGCACGGCATATGAAAACGTGGCCTTCGCCCTCGAGGTGATCGGCAAGTCCAAGGCGGTCGCCCGCCGAGTCGTGCCCGAGGTCCTCGAGCTCGTCGGCCTCGGCGGCAAGGAGCACCGTTACCCGCACGAGCTCTCGGGTGGTGAGCAGCAGCGGGTGGCGGTGGCGCGCGCCTTCGTCAACCGGCCGCTGATCCTGCTCGCGGACGAGCCGACCGGCAACCTCGACCCCGACACGTCGATCGAGATCATGCGGTTGCTGGACCGGATCAACCGGACCGGCACGACGGTCGTGATGGTGACGCACGACTCCAACATCGTGAACCAGATGCGCCGCCGCGTCGTCGAGATCGAGGGCGGTCGGATCGTGCGTGACCAGACCCGGGGCGTCTACGGCTGATCGTCCCCGCACGCCCGGCGCCCCCGCGCTGATGCGTGCCGACGAGGTGGCCGTCAGAATCCCGCGGAGATCCGGAAGGAAAGAAACCCCCGATGCGCGCGAAGTATGTCCTGTCTGAAGTGTTCGTCGGTCTGTGGCGCAACGTCACGATGACCGTCGCCATGATCATCACCATGGCGGTGTCGCTCACCATGCTTGGCGCGAGCCTGCTCCTCTACAAGCAGGCCGGCGACATGAAGGCGTTCTATTACGAGAAGGTCGAGGTTTCGATCTTCCTCAAGAAGGACATCCCTGACCTGGAGCGGGCCGATCTTGACACCAAGATCAAGAACGATCCCCTCGTCAAGAGCTACTTCTATGAGAGCAAGGAAATCGCCTACCAGCGCTTCCAGGAGCAGTTCCAGGACGTGCCGGACCTGGTGAAGTCGATCGGCCCGGAGTCGCTGCCGAGCTCGTTCCGGTTGACCCTGAAGGACCCGGAGCAGTTCAAGGAGATCCAGGCGACCTACGAGGGTTCGCCGGGCATCGCGACGATCGTCGACCAGAAGGAACTGCTGAAGAAGATCTTCGGCATCCTCGGGTCGATCCAGAACATGGCACTGATCGTGTCGCTGATCCAGGGCATCGCGGCGCTGCTGCTCGTGGCGAACACGATCCAGGTCGCGGCTTACAGCAAGCGCCGAGAAGTGTCGGTGATGAAGCTCGTCGGCGCCTCGAACTGGTTCATCCAGGCACCCTTCGTGCTGGAGGCGGTCTTCGCCGCGGTGCTCGGCGCGCTGATGGCCTTCGGCGTACTCGTCGCGGGCAAGATCTTCCTGATGGACGGGCAGCTCAAGGACCTCAACCAGATCCTGACGCCGCTCAAGTGGAGCAGCGTCTGGCTGATGCTGCCGGTGCTCGCGGGCATCGGTGCCGTGGTCAGCGCCATCACCGGCTGGATCACCCTCCGCTTCTACATCAAGAAGTAGCAGCAGAGCTTCACCGAAGGGCCGCACCCTCCTGTCGAGGATGCGGCCCTTCGGTCTGTGACCTGGGGTTACTTATGTCCGCTATTGCATTCATTGCGGTAGTGTCTTGCTATGCGTCGCTTAATAGCCCTTCTGGCCGCAGTGTCGCTGATCGTCACGGCCCAGCCGACGTGGGCGGGTCCCGAGGATCCCCGGGACGCCTACGAGCGGGTCAAGGAGCAGCTCGCGAAGGCCGGGACCGCGCTGGAGGGCGCCACCGCCCGGGCCGTTCAGGCGCAGGCGCAGTTCCGAGCCGCGAATGCCGCCCTGCCCGCCGCCGAGATCAGGGTCGCCGACGCCCACGGCACGGTGACCGCGGCCCGCGTCCAGGCCGCGACCGCCGACCGGGCCGTCGATGAGGCACGCCGGGAGCTCGCGAGGGCGGACAGCGCCTACGACGCCGCATCCGCCAAGGTGGACGCCGCTCGGGACCGGGTGGGCGACTTCGCCTCGGCGGTCTACCAGGGCAGCGCGCTCGCCGAGCTCAACTCGCTGCTGAGCGCGCGGGGCCCGACCGACGTGGCGAGCCGGCTCGGCTACATGCAGCGCATCGCCGAGACGCAGCGCGAGGCGATCGACAAGACCATCGTGGCCCGGCACGCGGCGAAGGCCGCCAGCAACGAGGCCACGCTCGCCCGGGACCGGTCCGAGAAGGCCCTCGCCGAGGCGGAGAACCGGGTCGCCGAGGCGAAGGCGGCCGAGGCCGAGGTCGTCGCGGCGACCGCCGAGGTGGTCGCGCTCGTGGCGCAGCGCAAGGAGGCCGCGGCCGTCGCGGATCAGGAGCGGGCGGCAACCCTCGCCAGGTACGACACGCTCAAGGCCGAATCCGACCGGGTGGCTGCCGCGCTGCGTGCCTGGGAGGCGAAGCAGAAGCCGAAGCCCAACGCACCGCCCAAGGGACCGGTGATGCAGCCCGGTGCCCGCCTGCTGATGCCGGTGCGGGGTGCCTGGAAGTCCAGCGACTACGGCATGCGCTACGACCCCTATTACCACGTGTGGCAGCTCCACGCCGGCACGGATCTCGCCGCACCCGGCGGTACGCCGATCTATGCCGCGGCCGACGGTGTCGTCAACTACGCCGACTGGATGGGCGGCTACGGCAACTACACCTGCATCCGGCACGGCAGGTCGACCAAGGGCAAGTCGCTGAGCACGTGCTACGGCCACCAGTCGCGCATCCTCGTCGAGACCGGCCAACGCGTACGCCGGGGTCAGCTCATCGGCCGCGTCGGCACGACGGGCGCCTCCACCGGCGATCACCTGCACTTCGAGGTACGCCTCGACGGCGACCCGGTGCAGCCGCTCAACTGGCTGCCCGGCTGCCTCTGCTGATCTCAGTCGCCCTGGTCGGCCCGGATGGGTAGCATTGCTCGGTCAGGCGCGCGCCGGCACATCGAGCCCCGCCGTGCGCCTTGGCTCGGACCGCAGCAGAAGGAGGGTGGCCATGCCACGGGAGAAGGGCCGCAAGGTCGTCTCGTCGAACCGTAAGGCTTATCACGACTACGCCATCCTTGAGACGGTCGAGGCCGGCCTCGTCCTCACCGGCACCGAGGTCAAGTCGCTGCGGATGGGGCGGGCGTCGCTGGTCGACGCGTTCGCCCAGGAGCGCGACGGCGAGATCTACCTGCACGCGATGCACATCCCGGAGTACACACAGGGCACCTGGACCAACCACGAGCCCCGGCGGACCCGCAAGCTGCTGCTCAAGCACGTCGAGATCGTCAAGCTGATCAGCAAGACCCGGGAGTCCGGGCTGACGATGATCCCGGTCGCGCTCTACTTCAAGGACGGCTGGGCCAAGGTCGAGATCGGTCTCGCCAAGGGCAAGAAGGCCTACGACAAGCGGCAGGACCTCGCCACGCGGGACGCCAACCGCGAGATCAACCGGGAACTGGGCCGTCGCAGCAAGGGTATTCGCGAGTAGGGCAAGGGTAGGTATCAGTCGGTCGGCTGACGTCGAGGCTTGTTTCCTGCCGGTATGGTTCGCGTGTCAAACGGACACACAGTCATGCCTGGGAGGTAGTGCGCCGTGGGCCGGCATCGCGCCGAGCTGGAGGACGCCGCGTCGGCGCCCGATCCGGCGAAGGCACCACAGAGGTCTCGGATCTGGGCCAACCCCGTGCCGCTCGCGGCGATCGGACTGATCGTCGCCATCGGCCTCGTCTTCGGCGGTTGGGTTCTGGTGGGCCGCGACAGGGGCAGCCCGATGGTCTATCCCTGGACGACCGGCGCACCGGTGCCGATCGATGTCATGGTGACGGTCCCCCCGACCACGCAGGGCCCGGCCGCACCGTCGCCCTCGGCGAGCCGCCGGTCGTCCCGGCCGGAGGCTTCGAGCTCGCCCTCGGTGTCGCCGACGCCGCAGAGCTCGATGTCGGCCTCGGCGGCGGCATCACCGTCACCCTCGCCGAAGCCGACCGAAGCGGGCTCCACCGGCGCGCTCACGGTCGCCTTCCGGGTGCAGAACGCGTGGAACGGCGCCTTCCAGGGCGAGTTCACCGTGACCAACACCGGCGGGCAGAGCGTCGACACCTGGGTGCTGCGGGCGACCTTCCCGTCCGGCCTCGACATCTACGGACTGTGGGAGGCGCGCAGCTGTGCCGAGCGGGTCACGAACCAGCTCGTCGCCGTCTCGGTCCGCTCGCTGGGCGCCGGTCAAACGATCAAGGTCGGTTTCCTGGCGACCTTCACGAGCGGAAGTGTGCAGCCCAACGTGCTTACGGTCAGTAAAGAACCATCCGGGTGTCCTAACACATAGGGGCCGTAGACAGGACGCGACACGGAAAGAATCTCGCTTATAGTCCGGCCGTGAGTGAGATCAGCCTCGATGTCGACCTGGCCCATCCGCGTGAGCGGGTCTGGCGTTCGCTGACGGACCGCCGCCTCCTCGACGAGTGGTTCATGCAGTCGGACATGGAGCCGCGGGAGGGTGCGACCTTCACCGCCTACCCCGTGGGCGTCGCCGGTTTCACCGGGCCCTTCGAGGTGGATCTGATCGAGGTCGCCGCACCGCGTCGGCTCCACCTGCGCATGCGCGGCGACCAGCTCCACGCCGACATGACCTGGGAGCTGGAGGAGCGGCCCGAGGGGTGCCGTCTCTCGGTGCGACAGACCGGCTTCCTCGGCGTCAACGGCACCCTGCGCAGGCGGGAGCTTCGCCGGACCTACCAGCGGCTCTTCGCCGAGGCCTTGCCGGTGATGCTGGCGCGGATCGCGGCCGGTGAGGTCGACCTGGGCGGTTCGGTGGAGGCCCTGCACACGGGCATGCCCCGCCAGCGCGGCCCGCAGCAGCTCGTCGGCGCCGCGAAGCTGCCGACCCGGCGGCACCTGCCCGATGCCCCGCCCGCAGCGGTGGTGGCCGAGCCGAGCGCTCTGCCGCAGCGGCAGCCGCTTCCCGAGCAGCCCGAGCGGCGCCGGGGGCGGCGCGTGCTCGCCGTGCTGGTCACCGGGCTGATGATCGCGGCACTCGTGGGTTTCCTGTGGGCGACCCGCCCGCGGGCCGGTGACCCGATCGCCGGGATCCCCGAGGTCGACGTGACCCGGGTGCCCGCCGTCGCGCAGCAGCCGGGCGACGAGCCGAGCGCCACCCCCACGCCGTGGGTCTCCGGCGCGGCGGCCGCGCCCGGTGTCAGCGGCTCACCCGCGCCCGGCGTCTCCTCGGGGACGGTCCCGACGACCGGTCCCTCCGGCGGGCCGGTGCCCTCTCCCAGCGTGGAGCCGACCCGGGGGCCGAGCGAGCCGATCGTGCTCACCGCGGGCTACTCGACCGTGACCGAGCACGGGGTGCTCGGCATCGGCTATGTCGCGAAGGTCACCACGACGGTGAAGAACCCCGGCACCGAGGCGCGGGAGGGCTGGCGGGTCGTCATGACCATCCCCGACGGCGCCGAGGTGAGCAACAAGTCGTCGGCACTGGTCAACGTCGCGATCAGCGGCGGAACGGTCACGATCACCCCGAACGCACAGAGCAAGACGATCGCCGCGGGCGGCCAGATCGCGTTCACCTATCACTTCTCGGGCGGCTCGCTGCTCGGTCTGGGTACGGGTTCCGTCAAGACCTGCACCGTCGACGGAAAGACCTGTTCGACGTCGTAGGGGATACCGAGATGACACTGCCTGCGGCGGGCGATACTCTTGGGGAGCCCACGGAAGTCGTGGGTCCCTTCGGGGGTGACAGGTTTCGACCGCGTACGTTGCGGCAGGGGAAGCGAGCCGAGGATAGTCGACGCTGTCTCGTTAATCATCGTCGAAAAATTATAAGCGCCAAGGTTAACACCCGCGCTGACTTCGCTCTCGCCGCCTGAGGCTAGGGCAAGTCATGTCGGCCTAGGAGTGCCTACGTCCTAATCGCCGGCATCAGTTAGTAGGCTGGCCAAAGCGGTCCTGTCGGGGGGCTGCGGCGGCGAGATCAATCCCGGCTGGGCCTGTCATACCGACTTGCTTACGTGATCGGTAGGGCCGAGTAGAGGCACAGTGAGCTGCGCTCGGAGAAGTCCTGTCAAGGCGGCGAGGGACCCGGGTTCGATTCCCGGCACCTCCACCACATGCGGGGCCGGCATCCACGGATGCCGGCCCCGCCGCCGTTCGTGCGGGTGTGCGGTCGCTGTTCGGGGGCGGTCGGGACTGTCCCGGACGGTGTTCTGCCTTGTCGGACAGGTGCGGTGACGGCTCTCCTGGAGTCCGGAAATCGATCCGGACGAAGGAGAACCTCAATGTCCCGAAAGACGTGGCTGCTCGGTGTCGTGGTCACCGCAGCCCTGACCGTGCCCCTGGCGGCCCCCGCCGGCGCCGCACCCGGCAGCCCGGCACCCGCCGGTGCCGCAGCGGCGAGCAGCGCGGTTCAGGTGGCCGGTGGTGCCGACATCGACGCGCTCGTCGCCGCGGCGGTGGCGAAGCCCAAGCGGGCCAACAGTGTCAACCGCCCGATCTACCTGGTGCACGGCTACTCCGTCGACGGCAAGGGCTGGGATTGCGAGGGCTACTGGTGGCGGGCGAAGGCCGGCCTGCGGGCGGGTGGCTGGAAGGGACCGATCATCACGTTCGGCTACTACGCCAACGACCGCAACTGCGATGTCACCTTCAAGGGGACCCGGAACACCAGCATCACCCGGATCGGTGAGGAGCTCGCCAACGCGATCTACAAGCGGGACACGAGGTACGGGCGGTCGGCCGACATCATCGCTCACTCGATGGGCGGACTCGTGGCCCGGGCTGCGCTGACGGGCACCTCCCAGGGGTGGCCCTACTTCCCGAGGACGCTCTACGTCGAGGACGTCGTGACGCTGAGCACCCCGCACGGCGGCGTACCGCTGATCGGCTTCTGCTCCAACAACATCGAGCAGTGCTTCGAGATGCGGCGCAACTCGCCCTTCCTGCGGCAGATGGACTACTACCCGAGCCCGCAGTCGAGCATCGGTACGGACTGGACGCTGATCGGCGCCGACAACGACTACGTGGTCCCGGCCTGGTCGGCGATCGCGATGCGCAACGTCGGCCACATGGTGGTCTTCTACAAGAACAAGGCGATTCCGGTGAACCACCAGTCGATCCACAAGATCACTTCGGGGGTCTTCAAGGTGCGCTACTGGAACTACACCGACAAGAAGTGGCACACCGTCAACAACGGCGCACACCCCGTGCGAACTGCTCAGAATGCCGCCTACTGGTGGTACAGGTGGTAGTTCTCCGCTGATTGATGGCGAAACGGCGTCGGCTCTCGGGCTGACGCCGTTCTTATCTGCCCGGACCGCCATCCGGTACGCCCGAACGGGTGCCAACGTCAAGGTCGCTTCCGCCGTTGAAGCAGTGATTGCCGCACTAGACAAAGGAGTGATGCCCATGGCCCGCCGCGACTACTACAACGACCCGGCTGCGCCACCGGCCAACAGTGTCGTCCCGGCAGCGGCCGCCGCCGTCATGAACGAGCGCGGGGAGCTGCTCCTGATCCACCGCACCGACAACGACCTCTGGGCGCTGCCGGGCGGTGGACTCGACATTGGAGAGTCGATCGCGCAGACGGTCGTCCGGGAGGTACGCGAGGAGACCGGCATCGAGGTCGAGATCACCGGCCTCGTCGGGCTCTACACCAACCCCCGGCACGTGATCGGCTACGACGACGGCGAGGTACGCCAGCAGTTCTCGATCTGTTTCGCGGCCCGGCCGACGGGTGGCGAGCTCACCACGTCACCGGAGTCGAGCGAGGTGGACTGGGTCGACCCGGAGCGCCTGGACGAGCTCGCGATCCATCAGTCGATGCGGCTGCGCATCGACCACGCGTTGGCGGGCATGCCCAGCCCGTACATCGGCTGACAGGTCGGGGCAGGTGGCGCGTCGAGCGCCCAGCGCACCAGGTAGGAGCAGGGCCACGTGACGCCGCAGAGGCAACGATCGGCTCGCCACCAGCGCCGCCGACAGAGCCCGTGAAGGTCCGGCAGATTCATGAATTCAGCGTCGTGGTTGTCACCGGGCATCGACAGGTGCCATCGGAGATGTCCCCTCCCTGTCACCGAGACCTAAGCGTTACCAAGCACTCTGCAACTACACTCCAGGACTTCGCGTGGTCGTGTCGACAGCGACATCCAGGGGAGAAACACATGCGCAGCATCCTTTCGCGGCAGCGGTTCGCCACTGCCGGCGTACTCACCGCGTCTTTGGCCGTGCTCGCAGCTTGCGGGCCGACCGACACCGCGCCCACGACGGCGGACGGCTCGCCCAGCGGACCGGTGACGGTCCCGGGCGTCACCCTCGCGGCGGGCACGGAGCTCGTCAGCAACGGAACGAAGACGGTGCTGATCGGCGGGGTCGAGGTGACGTTCCCCACGACGGTGACCGACGCCTCCTGGTCGCCCGACGGCAGCCGGATCGCCTTTGTGGACGGTGACGGCAACGTCAGCACCGCGAAGCCCGACGGCAGCGCCCTGAAGGTGCTCACCAAGAAGGCCAAGAGCGGTGTGAAGCGGTCCCGGCCGGTCTGGGACGACCAGAACATCGTCTTCGCCGCGCAGGAGGGCAAGAAGTCCCGGCTGATGACGGTGCCGTCGAGCGGTTACACCTCGGTCGCCTTCGAGAGCGACGGCGAGTTCGCGGCCTATGTGGGCTCGGGCGAGGAGGATGACGTCAACTCCGCGCCGAGCGCCAGCGCCACCCCGGTCGGCCGCTACGGCCTGGGTGAGCTCGCCTTCCAGCACCAGGGGGCGAAAGGTCCCGAGGTCTGGGTCGTCGACGGCAACCAGCGGGAGCCCTACAGCAGCAAGCGGGCCGTGGGCTCGGAGCCGGCGCTCTCACCCGACGGCACCGCCGTGGCCTATGTGAACACCGCGGGCCAGATCGCGGTCACCACCAACAAGGGCAAGACCGTGCAGGTCAGCTTCGGTACGGCGAAGCCGACCCACCTGGTCTGGACGCCGGACGGCGCGCGGGTCGCCTACTCCACGGCGACCGGCATCGAGTCCGTCGACGCCAAGGTCCCGGCCGGGACCAAGGCCAACCCGCCGAAGCAGGTCGCGGCGAAGCCCGGCGTCGTGACCTTCCTGGCGCCGCCCCGGGACCGGATCGTCCGGTTCGCCGGCGCCGACGCGATCGAGACCGCGATCGCCGTCTCCCGCCACGCCTACTTCGCACCGCCGAACTTCTGCATGTGCGAGGGCGGGCAGGCGACCGGGGCGCTCCTCGCGGTCTCGACCGACGCCGCCGCTGCCCTCGGTGCGGGCAACGACAACGGACCCGTGCTCTTCACGGGCAAGGACGCGCTCGATCCCCGGACGGCGGCCGAGCTGAAGCGCATCTTCGGCAAGATCACCAATGCCGGCAAGCCCATCGTCCGCATCTTCGGCGGCACCGACCGCATCTCCGCCGCCACGGAGCAGGCGGTTCGCAAGCTCGGCGCCGACACCGAACGGATCCTCGCCACAGACCTCCCCGCCAGCGCGGCTGCGAGGCTCAACGCCACCCAGATCCAGTATGTCGACCAGGTTCTGGTCGTCTCGGCGAAGGACTCCGAACTCGTGGCGGCCGTGCTCGGCACGGGGCAGCAGGTGCTCTACACCGACGGCGCGACGATGCCGCCCGCGACCCGGGAGATCCTGGCCAAGATGCCCGCGAAGGCGAAGGTCTACGCCGTCGGCGCCGACGCGAAGGCCGCGATCGAATCGTCCTGGCCGGGCAAGCCGAAGCTCAACGTCACCGCCCTCGCGGGTGCGAACGCCTCCGCCTCCTCCGCCCTGCTGGCGAAGTCGTTCGGCGGCGCGCCCTTCCGGATCGTCGTGCTCAAGCCCGGCTCGCCGGTGGATGCCCTCATCTCGCTCACCCTCGACTCGACGGTGCTGGTCCTCGGTGCCGACGGCCGGCTCGACCCGGTCGCCGAGCAGTGGCTGGCCGAGTCGGCCCCGGCGATCGACGTCACCGCGGTCATCGCCTCGGCCGAGTCGGTCGGTGCTGCTGAGATCGGCGCTCTCGGGACCCTGATGTCGGGCCCGCTGGGTGCCTTGAGCAGCGTCAACCCGGCGTACGGCAAGTGATGTCGGTTGGTCCCCACCCCATGGGTGGGGACCAACCGCGCCCGGCGGTGTCTACTAGATTCACGATGATGCGAGTCTCCGAGATCCCGATGCCCGCCGCGGTCGCCGCGCGTCCGCGCGACGAGCGCGGCTACCCGGTGCTCGCGATCACCCCCTGGGAGGACGACCAGCCCAGGTTCGCCGCCACCGGCACCGCGCGCACCTATCTCTGCGCGGTGGAGCGGCGCTGCTCCGTCTGCGGTACGCCGATGGCCGAGGGCCCGGTGTGGCGGGTCGTCAGCGGTGCCGAGGCCGATGCGATCGCCGACGCGATCGATGCCGGGGTCGCCTACCGCAACGCCGCCGCCACCGTCGAGGCACCCGGGCACCGGGCCTGCATGCTCTACGCCGCCGTCGTCTGCCCCTACCTCGCCCGCCCCACGGCTCGACGAGGGCAGGACACGGTCGCCGCCGACCTCGTGGCGGCCAAGGGCGACAAGCGCGGCCTCGGCGGTGCCGTCGTCGCCTTCGACGAGCTGGAGTACCGCTTCACCGACGTGATGCTCTTCCGCTTCGCCGGGCTGCGCGAATTCCGCCGACACGACCTCGGTGCGGAGCAGCTCGCCGAGCTCGTCGCCGCGGTCGAGGCCGAGACACCGACCGATGCCGTGGCCCCCGCGTACCTCCTCGCCGACGAGGACGCCGCCGAGCGCCGGTTCGAGGCGTACCGGCGCGGGGAGCTGTGATGGTAGGGCTGGCCCTACCGGAAGATGCCAGCGCGCGGGATCGAATCCGAGCGCCGCGATCCATAGCGTCGATGTCATGAGAAACCAGCTCCGCCAGGCCGGTGCCGACAGCGTTTACCTCCTCGTCGGCTTCCCCACCGGGATCATCTCGTTCGTCCTGATGGTGACGGGGCTCTCCCTGGGCCTCGGCACCCTCGTGATCTTCGTCGGCGTCTTCGTCCTCGCCGTCACGCTCCTCACCGCCCGCGTCCTCGCCGACGTCGAGCGGCGGATGCTGCCGGAGGTGCTGGGGCGCCCGATCGCCCGTCCCCGCTACGCACCCGCACCCGCCGGTGCGAGCGCGCTGCGCCGGGCGGTGAACCCCCTCACCAACGGCCAGTCGTGGCTCGACCTGCTGCACGGCATCCTGATCTTCCCCTTCGCCATCCTCGGCTTCGTCGTCACCGTCGTCTGGTGGTCGGTCACGGTCGCAGGGCTGCTCTGGCCCCTCTACGGCTGGATCCTGGACCGCATCCCCGGCAACAACGACAACCTGCCCGAACTCCTCGGCTTCGGCGACAGCGTCGAAGCGGCGAGCGTCTTCTACTTCGCCATCGGGCTCGCCTTCGCCGCCGCGCTGCCCTTCGTGCTCCGCTTCGTCGCGCTGCTCAAGGCCGGGCTCTCCCGGGCGCTGCTCACCGGCATGGGCGAGCTGCACGAGCGCATCGACGATCTCGCCGAGGGCCGGGCCGCCGCCGTCTCCGCCGAGGCCAACGCGCTGCGCCGGCTCGAGCGCGACATCCACGACGGGCCGCAGCAGCGCCTGGTGCACCTGGCGATGGAGCTGTCGCGGGCACAGCGGCAGGTGGCGAAGGATCCGGCAGCCGCCGAGGAGACGCTCGCCGCCGCCATCGAGCAGACGCGGGAGACGCTGGACGAGCTGCGTACGCTCTCGCGGGGCATCGCGCCGCCGATCCTCACCGACCGCGGTCTCGGCCCGGCCCTCACCGCTCTCGCCGGACGCTGCACCATCCCGGTCGAGCTCGTCATCGGCACCACCGAGCGCTTCCCCGCCGCGGTGGAGAACACCGCCTACTTCGTGGTCGCCGAGTCGCTCACCAACGTCGCCAAGCACAGCCAGGCGCAGACCTGCACGATCTCGCTGACCCGTAACGGCGACATGCTCACGCTCACCATCGCCGACGACGGTGTCGGCGGTGCCCATGTCGCCAAGGGCCACGGCCTCGCCGGGCTCGCCGACCGGCTGCGGGCGGTCGACGGGCAGCTCATCGTGCGGTCCGCGGTCGGCGGGCCCACCGTCATCGGAGCGGAGATCCCTTGCGCGTAGTCGTCGCCGACGATGCGGTCCTCATCCGGACCGGCCTCGTGCGGCTCCTGGAGGAGTTCGGGTGCGAGGTCGTCGCGGCTGTGGGGGATGGTGACGGCCTGATCCAGGCCGTCACCTTTCTGCGGCCGGACGTCTCGATCGTGGATGTGCGGATGCCGCCGTCGTTCACCGACGAGGGGTTGCGGGCCGCCGTCGAGCTGCGTCGCCTGGTGCCGGGGGCGCCGGTGCTGATCCTGTCGCAGTACGTCGAGGTGTCGTACGCGGACGACCTGCTGGCGGATGCCCGGGGCGGGGTGGGGTACCTGCTGAAGGATCGGGTCATCGATGTCGATGAGTTCTTTACCGGACTGCGGACGGTGGCGGCCGGGGGGACGGTATTCGATCCGCAGGTGGTTTCGCAGCTGATGGTCCGGCGCCGTCGGGACGATCCGCTGGCCGTGCTGACCCCTCGGGAACGGGAGGTGTTGGGGTTGATGGCTGCCGGGCGGTCCAATCCGGCCATCGCTCGCTCGCTCGTGGTCAGTGACGGGGCGGTGGAGAAGCACGTGCGGAGCATCTTCTCCAAGCTGGGGCTGCATGCCGAGGACGATTCCCAGCATCGGCGGGTGCTGGCTGTCCTGACCTACCTGCGGTCGTAGGTCTCGGGCCGCTCCGCTCCGCGCCGGGCTGGGCTGGGCTGGGCTGGGCAAGATCGGCGCAACTCTTGAAGAGTTGGTGTTATTGCTGGGGTTCGGGTGGGGTGTCGGGGTGGGCTGACATACTCGGCGGCATGGTGGCGGACCTGGTTGTGTGGCACGAGACGGTGCGGGTCGGGCATGAGGAGGCGGCTGAGAAGGCCGCCGGTTTCATGGCCAAGCGGGCCGCCGGGGGTGCGGCGGCGGATTCCGTGCCGGCCTTCATGGAGGAGCTGACGCGGAATTTCCCGGGCGTGGGCGTCAAGGGGGATCGCAAGTCGTTCGTGCTGGTGACGTTGGGGGACGCGCCGGTCGCGAAGGTGGTGCCGGTCGTCCGCTATCTGGCGGCGAAGCATCGGCTGGCCTGTTTCGACGTGCGGCTGCGGGCCGTGGTGAACCCGCCGTTGCTGCGGCGGATCGACGCACCTGAGCTGACCTCGGCGGGGGACCTGCCGATCGAGGATCCGTCGGCGGACCACATCGAGCGGGCCGTGCGGGAGCTGGACGGGGACTTCTGGTTCGTGATCCTGGATTTCGACGACGATCACTATGTGCAGGGTGGGTTGGGTGAGCGTGCCGGCGCGGCACCCGGGGCCTACATGCTGGAGGTTCGCGACGGCGACGAGCACCTGCAGACCGAGGTGGCCGACGCCGACGCGGTGATCTCGGCGTTCCGGGAGCACGCGGCGGGGGAGACCGCCTGGCGGGAGCGCTTCAGCTGGCGGCCGGTCGCCGTTGGGTGAGCCGGTTCGCCTCCCACTCGATGTGGTGGTTGAAGAGCCAGGACATCTTCTGCATCTCGCGGGGTGAGTCCGCCGAGCGCAGGATCAACGGCAGGACCAGATCGCGGAGGGCACGACCGATCAGGCCCTGCTTCTTGGTGTTGTTCATGCTGGACCCCCACGTGACGACCCGTTCGACCCGGTCCCGGCGCTGCTGCTCGTAACCGGCGAGGGCTGCGGCGACGGTCGGAGCGTCGCGGAGGCACTGGGCCAGCACGACGGCGTCCTCGGCGGCGAGGGAGCAGCCCTGTCCGCTGGCGGGGGAGACCGCGTGAGCGGCGTCTCCGATGATCACCATCGACGAGTTGTGCCAGGTGGCGACCCGGGGCAGGTCATATTGATTGGTGAGGCGGAAGTCGTCGGTCGTGGCGCGGACGATCGCGGCGCCGGGAGTGGAATCCTCGGCGAGCAGGTCGAGGAGCAGGGCGCGAAGTTCCGCCTGCGATTGCGTACGCAACTCGGCACGGTCGCGCTCCTGCCGCCGGGGCGGGTTGGCGAACCACCACACCTCGCCGTCCGGGCTGACGGTGTAGCCGAAGAAGCACTCCCGCCCCCAGATCATCGAGTACTCACCGGGGGTGGCATCGATGTCGGGCACGCGGGCGAAGCCGCCGGTGTTGCCGAGGCCCGTGTAGCGCGGGTCGGGGGCTCCGGGATCGATGATCTTCCGAGTGGCGGAATGGACGCCGTCGGCACCGATCAGCAGGTCGCCGGTGGCGCTGGTGCCGTCGGCGAAGTGGGCGGTGACACCGCCGCCGGGCAGCTCCTCGGCGCGGACGAGGCGCTTGCCGTGCTCGATCGGGATGCCCCGGGCGGCTGCCTCGCGGTAGAGCCCGTGATAGAGGTCGGAGCGCCGGATCGTGTGTGTGACGGTGCCGTCGGTGAGCTTCGGGCCGAGGGGGATGCTGCCCAGCCGTCGGCCCCTGCCGTTGCTGAAGTCGATCCGCTCGCTCGGGAAGCCCGCCGAGGTGACGATGTGGTGCGCGTCGATCGCCCGCAGCGCGTCCAGCCCGTTGACCGCGACCGTGAGGAAGACGCCGTGGCCGAGTCCGGCGCTCTCGGCGTACGCCTCGAAGATGACCGGCTCCCACCCCGCCTTCTGCAGCGCCATCGCGGCGACCGAGCCGGCCACCCCCGCCCCCATGACCAGTGCTCGCATGACAACCTCCAGATTTATTTCGTTCGGACGAACTAAATATATTCGAGGCTGCTGCGATCGGCAAGCGGATTGCTACTGTCGCGGTGTGACATCGAGGCGGGAAGAGCTGCTGGGACGGCTGCACGTCGCGGGGCGCGAGATCAGTGCCGCTGCGGTGATGTTCCACACCGCCCTCGCGGACCTGAAGGGGATGAGTGCCACCGAGGAGAAGGCGGTCGACCTCATCGACCGCTTCGGCCCGCTCACCGCGCGGCAGCTCGCCGAGCGTTCCGGGCTCGCGCCCGCCTCGGTCACCGGCCTGATCGACCGGCTCGAGCGCAAGGGATTCGCCCGGCGGGTCCCCAACCCCGACGACGGCCGCAGCGTGCTGGTCGAGCTCGTCGCCGGGCGCACGGCCGAGCTCGCCCCGCTCTTCGACGATTGGGTACGCGAACTCCACGAGCTCACCGAGCGCTACACCGATGACGAGCTGGCGGCGATCGTCGACTTCCTCGGCGAGTCCGCCACCCGCCAGCGCCGGGCCACCGAACGCCTCACCGCCCCGTAGCCCCGGCACGTTTTGCAGCAAAGCGTGGCATCGCTTCGCGATTTGGCCACGCTTTGCCGCAAAACGTGCCGGGGTGGACAGGGGGGCCGCTGGCGAGGACCATCGGAGGAACCCCCAGCGACCGGGGAGGTGCCCATGACAATGTCCGTGGAGCTGCCTAGCGCGACGACCGGGTTGGCCCGTTCGCTCTCGCAGACAGCAGGTCGACCGGGCTGGGTCCGCGATGTCGCGGCACAGCTCGCCGATGTGAGAACAGCCCTCCTCGACCACATCAGGGTCACCGAGGGACCAACCGGGCGTTACGCCCAACTGCTGCGTGATGCGCCTCGGCTCGCGCCGGGGATCCACGAACTCGTCACCGAGCACGCCGAACTCATCGCCGCGCTCGACGACGCCCGGCCGGACGACGACCCGCAACGGCTGCACGAAGCCGTGACCGGGCTCGTGGACCGCCTGGGCCGGCACCGCCAGCACGGGGCGGATCTGATCTACGAGGCGTACAGCATCGACGTCGGAGGGGAAACCTGAGCGGGCTCCGATGCGTCGGACCGCCATGCGAAGACTCCTTCCCCTCGTCATGGCAGTCCTTCTCCTCTCCGCCTGCGCCGTCGAGAACGGCGACGCGGGCGAGCCCGTCCCGCCCGGCGACTTCGCCGCCCGCGCCGACGCCGTCGCCGGTGCCTGGCGCGGGTCGGCCGCCGCCACGGCCTGGAAGACCGGGTTCATCCCGCTCAGCGAGCTGACCCTGGCACCGGAGGCCGGCTTCGGCGCGGGCAACGCGAAGGCCGCCTTCATGGACGGTCAATTCCGCACGGCGATCAAGCTGCCGACGGCGACCGCCAAGGGCGCGGTGACCTTCCCGGACGGCTCGACACTGCCGGTGACGGTGGTGAGCGCCGAGGCGGCGTACCAGCAGATCGATCGTGGTGAACCGAGCTGCGAGACGTGCGGGCTCACCGTGACCGCCGTGCGGCCGGGCACCGCGAAGCTGCGGACCAGCCGGGGCATCGCAACCGTGCCCACCTGGGTCTTCACCGTGAAGGAGGACCCGGGCCTGATCGCGCGCGTGGCGGTCGACCCCGGCGCCGTCACGCCCGTGCCCGAGGTGCCGCTCGGGCCGGGCGGGATGCCCGGCGGCCTCGCCACCGCGCAGGACCTGATCAAGACCACCGACACGGCGATCGACTTCAACCTGGGTGTCGGCGCCTGCGACTCCGAGATCACCCCCAGGGTTCAGGAGTACGACGACCTCATCGTCCTCGGCGGCACCGTCCGGACCAGCGGGGAAGTGTGCATCGCCATCCTGAAGCTCCACCCGGCCAGCGTCGCGCTCACCAAGCCGATCGGAGCTCGACCCATCGTCGAGGTCGCCTCAGGCCGCGCTCTCTGGGTGACCGGCTAGCCACGCCGCGAGTTCGCGGGCGCACGCGTCCACCGTCGTGGGCCAGCTTGCGCCCGCGCCCTCGCCCGCGTCGTCACTCACATGCTTGATCATGCGTACGGGCACCCCGTGCGCCGCCGCCGCGGAGGCGACCGCGTAGCCCTCCATGTCGACCAGGTCGGCCTGCTCGGCCAGGGCATCCTTCAGCACCGGATCCGAGACGAAGACATCACCGGTCGCCAGCACCAGACCGGGTCCGACCAGTTCGAGAGGGGTGCCGAAGAGGTGTCCGGTCACGGCGAGCAGCGCCGCCGAGTTGAAGTCGTGCTGGATGACCTTGCTCACCTCGAAGGTGCCGGTCAGACCCGCGCGGAGCGCTCCCGCCGTACCCAGATTGATGATCTCCTTGGGGCGTGGACCCGAGGCCAGGAGGCTCGCGACGGCCGTCGCCGCCTCGACCTTGCCGACCCCCGTCAGGAGGATCGGCAGATCCGTCCGCAGGTGGGCGGCTTCCTCGGGCAACGCGACGACGATCAGCGGCCGATCAGCACGGACCGCCCCGGTGAGCAGCATGGCGGCAGTGTAGGTGATCCCTGTTTCCCGGTTCGCCACGCCGTAACGATTACGCCCGGATTGGAGGAGTGTCGAATTTTTGCTCAAAGGCCGCGTGCACTGGGACTTATCGGCAGCGGGTCTGGACCGATATGGTGCGAGACATGACCTCGGGAGTCGAACGCATGGAGCTGACCGGACAGCTCTTGGTGGCCACGCCGGCCCTGCGCGACCCCAATTTCGACCGCAGCGTCGTTCTGGTCCTCGGGCACGAGCAGTCGGGCGCCCTCGGCGTCGTGCTCAACCGGGCCACCGGGACCGCTGTCGGCGAGGTGCTGCCCGGCTGGGACGCGCTGGCTCGCGAGCCGGCCGTGCTGTTCGAGGGCGGGCCTGTGCAGCCGGACTCGGCGATCTGCGTCGCCCGGGCTCGGCAGGGGGTGGCGGGGTTCCTCGGATTCAGCCGGGTGGTGGGGCAGATCGGTACGGTGGATCTCTCCAAGGACCCGGCTGCGCTGACGGAGCGGCTGGAGACCGTGCGGGTCTTCGCCGGCTATGCCGGGTGGACCGCCGGGCAGTTGGAGGGCGAGATCGAGGCGGGGTCGTGGCACGTCTGCCAGTCGCTGCCGTCCGACGCCTTCGCCGTGCGTCCCGAGGAGCTGTGGCAGATGGTGTGGCGTCGGCAGGGCGGGCTGCTCGCGGCGGTGGCGCACTATCCGGCCGACCCGGCGATGAACTGAGGAACCCAGTTTGGGCCCCGGTGGGGGGCGGTGTAATATTCTGCGAGTGCCCGGGCGACCGGGTGCGCGGGGACGTGGCGCAGCTGGTAGCGCACCACACTGGCAGTGTGGGGGTCAGGGGTTCGAATCCCCTCGTCTCCACCCCGTAGAAATACAGATAACGCCCTGGTCGGACTCGTGCGAGTCGACCGGGGCGTTTCTGTCTCTCAGCGCCGCGCCTGGCACTACGCAAGATCGTGCTTATTCGCGGAAGTAGTCCCTTCGGGGCGTGCCGTTAGGGCTTGCTTCCGGGAAGCTGCGCGATCTTGCGCGCTTAGGCCACGCTGATTCGCCAGCGGCTGCCCAGGGCGTAACCGGTGATGCCGTCGTCCGGCAGCCGCCGGTCGTCGATCTGCTCGGTGCGCTCGTAGTCCCAGCCGCTCCTGGCGGCCTGCGGCTCGTCGGAGTCGATCATTACATGCGTGACAGGGATGCCGAGGGTCGCGGCGATCCTCCTCAGGACATCACCTGAGACTGGCACCTCATCGGGGAACCGAAGCGTCGTCACGATGCACCTCCCGTTATCGGCTCCTTTAATACATACCCCGCCGACGCCACTTTCAGCGACGAATTTAAGGCTGACGATCTATCAGCTATGCGCCACGAGCGGGCGGTGATCACGTCGGATTCCCCGACTCCGACGTGATCACGCTGCCGGGCGGGCGAGAGTCAGCCGCTGACCACGCCGTGACCGAAGAAGCCGAACTCGTACCCCGGTACGACGACGTCGGCGGGCCGCTCGAACCGCACCGGCAGCAGCGCCACGCTGGGCGGGACGGCGTCGCCGCGCCTCGTGCCCGTGCTCTGCAGCTCCAACTGGACGAAGATGCCGACATTGAGCTCGACGGGGGTCGGGAAGAAGTCCTCGAACTTCGCCTCGGCGAGGATCTCCAGCGGCCCGGTCCGGTCCAGGTCCAGCAACGCGACGGCCGAGCCGAGGTAGTCGAACTTCTCGGCGGGCTCCGGGTTGCGCGGGTCCGGTCGGCCACTGGACGGGGCACGCTGCTGGTAGCGCCACGACCCGGCGCCGGTCGGCCCCTGCGGCGTACCGGGGATGAGGAAGACGGCTCCCGCGTCCTCCGCCGACCCGGCACTCTGCTGGATCGCCCCGACCAGCAGATCGGGCAGCCCGTCGCCGGTGGCATCGCCGGTCGCGATGGCGGAGCCGAACCCGTCGCTGCTCGGGTCGGAGTCGGGGTTGCCGGGCAGGCCCGGGGTGTTCTGGGTGAGGATCCGCCAGCCGTCGACGGCGAGCCCGGTCGCCGAGCCGGGCAGGTAGACGACCTGCCCGACGGTGTGTCGCGGCAGGCCGAGCAGCAGGTCGTCGCGCCCGTCCTGGTTGAGGTCCGCCATCACGAGCAGGTCGATCTGCAAGGAGTCGGGTACGTCCAGCGCACCCTCGATCTTCGACGCGTGTGCCTGATCGGGGCCGGTCGCCGAGCCGGGGATGAGCACGACGAGCCCGTGCCGGTCATGCTCACCGGTGCCTCGGCGGAAACCGGTGACGGCGAGGTCGGCGTACCCGTCGCCGGTGTAGTCGCCGACGGCGATCGACTCGCCGAAGTAGTCGTCGACGAGCCCCGGCCAAGCGGGCACCGGCTGCTGGATCTCGACGGCTCCGGTCCTGGTCGGGCCGTCGGCCGACCCGCGCAGCACGGTGACGGAGCCGCGAACGGCGTCGGAGGGGTTGGGGTCGGTGCCGCCGTCGGTGAGGACCAGTTCGTCCCTGCCGTCGCCGTCCAGGTCGCCGGTGGCGAGCCTGCCCGCGTGCAGATCGGCGAGGACGTGCGGGTGCGCCGTGTCGAGACCGCCGGTGGTGCCGTCGAAGACGACGATGGCGTACTCGAAGGTGCCGGGCGCGGGCATCCGTTGAGCGGGGACGGCGAGGTCCTGTATCCCGTCGCCGTTGAAGTCGCCGGTGGTGAAGCCGTGGCCGACGCTGTAGCCGGGAACGGTGACGACCTGGTCCCGACCCGTCCTGGAGTAGTGCACGACCACTACCACGCCGAGCGTTCTGGGGCTGACCCCGCGGATCAGCTCGTCCCTGCCGTCACCGTCCACATCGAACCGTGCCGCGGCGCGGGTCACGGGCTGCGCAGCCGCCGCCGGCTGCTCGGCCCGCGCCACGGAAGCGGTGCTCGGCGCGGGCCGCGACGCGGTGCGCTGAGGCGGCGCGGTGGCGATCAGCGGACCGGGTCCTGTGGTGGCTGCGATGGCTGTGGTGGCCGTGGTGGTTGTGGCGGCTGGGAGCGGCGTTCCACCGGCGCTGGCGGCGGTCGCGACCGCGAGCAGGGGGAGAACTCCGAGAGCGGTGAGGCGTGTGCCCCGTCCGAGCTTCACACGCTTTCCTAACGACGAGAGGTCTGGGAAAGCCTGAGGCTAGCCGATTGCAGCGATCGCGGCGGCCGCTCCCTCGCTCCTGGTGATCACGCCTTCTTTGGGGAAGTAGGCGTGATCAAGGCCCTTGATCACGCCTACTTCCCCAAAGAAGGCGTGATCTTGCCCAGCGGCCCAGCGGCACGGCGCCGCGGCGATGCGGCGATGCGGCGATGCGGCGTAACGAGAATGCGCGGTGATCACGTCCTGGTCAGGGAAGTCGACGTGATCACCGCGCATTGCCGCGCGCCCGCGAAGCGCGCCGGGGGGAGTCGGAACCTGCGCGCTCGCGAGGCGCTCAGGGAGGGAGCTCAGTGATCCCGGTGGGTGATGAGGGTCGCCAGCGCCGCCAGCCCGGTCGTGTCGCCCGGGCAGACCTGCTCCAGCTCGGTGATCGCCTCGGTGAAGAGGCGGTCGGCCTCCTCCTGGCTCCACCGCCGCGCCCCGGCCAGGTCGACCAGGCTCGCCGCCAGCGCGAGATCGTTCGCGTTGAGCGGGCCTGACCGGCTGTAGATGTCCCGCAGCCGGGTGGCCCAGACGGTGCCGGAGGCGAGCGCCGCGACGACGGGGAGCGACTTCTTGCGGCTGCTGAGGTCCGAGTGGACCGGCTTGCCGGTGAGGGCGGGGTCGCCCCAGATGCCGAGCAGGTCGTCGATGTGCTGGAAGGCGAGGCCCAGGCGGTTGCCGAAGGCCTGCATCGCGGGGATCAGCTCCGGTTCGGCACCTCCGAAGAGGGCGCCGAGGGAGCAGGCGCTGCCGAGCAGGGCACCGGTCTTCTGTCCGGCCATGGTCGCGCATTCGGCGACGGTGACCTCGGCCCGCTGCTCGAACGCGAGGTCCTCGGCCTGCCCGGCGAGCAGGTCCTGCACGGTCCGGGAGAGGTTGCGCACGGCGGCCGGGCGGTCGGCGACGATGTCCATGGCGAGGCCGAGCAGCGCGTCCCCGGCGAGGATCGCCGAGTTGACGCCGAAGACCCGCCAGGCCGTGGGGCGGTGACGCCGGGTGGCGTCACCGTCCATCACGTCGTCGTGCAGCAGCGAGAAGTTGTGCACCAGCTCGACGGCGACCGCCGCCGGGACGGCTGCTGCGGGATCGCCGCCGGTCGCCTCGGCTGCGGCGAGGGCGAGGGCGGGCCGGATGGCCTTGCCCGCTCCCGCCGTGCACTCGCTGCCGTCGGGCTCCCACCAGCCGAGGTGGTAGCCCGAGATGAGCCGGATCGGTCCCGGCAGGGTGTCGACTGCGGCGCGCAGGGCCGGGTCGACGACGGCCCGGCTCGACGCGATCAGCGCGGGTCCGGTCCGCTCATCGGCCCGTTCGGCGACACCCGAGCTCATCAGTAATGTCCAATCTCGACGTTTTCCAGGATGCCGAGCGCGTCGGGGACCATCACCGCAACCGAGAAGTACGCGCTGACCAGGTAGGAGATGATCGCCTGCTCGCTGATGCCCATGAAGCGGACCGAGAGGCCGGGCTCGTACTCGTCGGGGAGGCCGATCTGGTGCAGGCCGATGACGCCCTGCTCCGTCTCGCCCATCCGCATCGCGAGGATGGAGGTCTCACCGGCCTTGCTGATCGGGATCTTGTTGCACGGGTAGATCGGGACGCCCCGCCAGGCTGGCACGTGGTGGCCGTTGGCCTCGGCACCGAGGGGGTAGAGCCCGCGGCGGTTGCACTCCCGGGCGAAGGCGGCGATCGCCTTCGGGTGGGCGAAGAGCGCGTGGGTGCTGCGGCGGCGGCTGAGCAGCTCGTCGAGGTCGTCGGGGGTGGGCGGGCCGGAGCGGGTGTGGATGCGCTGCTTGAGGTCGGCGTTGTGGAGCAGCCCGTACTCCTTGTTGTTGATCATCTCGTGTTCCTGGCGCTCGCGCAGCGCCTCGATGGTCAGCCGGACCTGCTGCTCCGTCTGGTTCATCGGGTGGTTGTAGAGGTCGGAGATGCGGCTGTGGATCCGCAGCACGGTCTGCGCGACGCTCAGCTCGTACTCCCGGGGGGCTAGCTCATAGTCGACGAAAGTGCCGGGCAGGTGCGGCTCGCCGATGTGGCCGGCGGCGACCTCGATCGGTGCCTCGCCGTGCTTGTTCTGCGGGATCGCCGCGCTCGCCCGGAAGCGGTCGAGGTGGGCCTGCAGTTCGGGCGCGCGGTCCAGGATCTCCTCGAGCTCCCGGCGGGGGAGGGTGAGGACGGTGCAGCCCGTGACGGCGGTGACGGTGAACTCCCAGATCCCCTCGGAGTCGATGAGGCTCTGCTCGCCGAGGTAGTCACCGTCGGCGAGGACGCCGAGGATGTGCTGCCCGCCATAGGCACCCTGGCCGAGCTTGTTGACCTTGCCGTGGGCGATGAGGTAGAGCTGGTCGGCGGCGTGTCCGAACTCGACGATCACCTGTCCCGGCTCGTACTCCTGCTGGACGAAGCGGTCGGCGAGTGCGGAGAGCACGCCGCCCTCGTCGTTGAACCCGCGCAGCGCGGGCACCTCGGCGAGCTCCATCGGCACGACGCGGACGGACGCGCCGACGCTGGTGAAGCTGACTCGGCCGTCGCCGACGGCGTAGCTCAGCCGCCGGTTGACCCGGTAGGCGCCGCCCTGGACCTGCACCCATGGGAGCACCCGCAGCAGCCAGCGCGACGAGATCTCCTGCATCTGCGGCACCGACTTCGTCGTCGTTGCCAGGTTGCGCGCCGCCGCCGTGCCGAGGCTCAGCCGTGCCTGCTCGGCCTCGGTCTCGACGGCCGGTTCCACAGATTCCGCGATGGACATTGCCCAACACCACCCATTCTCGGTAAGACGACTTGCCCTACTTGGTGGAAATTTCACCAGGTTTACGTTTCATTGCCAAGAAAAGCACTCTATAGAGTGGACTTTCCTTCTTATTCCTATGTGGAATATCACAGCAGACCGCATCGCTCGGCGAGCGCCAGGACGTCGGCGCGGATGAGCGCATTGGGTCGTTCCAGCAGGTCACGGATCGTGCTGCGGGCGTCGGTGTTGAAGCGCAGCTCCTCCGCGCACGCGATCTCCGCCTTGCCGAGCGCGAAGACCACCGCCTCCGGGCTGTCCTCGCCGGCGTGCGCGCGCGCCACGGTGATGTAGTGGCGCGCTCGCGCCGACCGCCCCGCGATCGCCTCCGCATCCACGGTCTCGGCGAGCCGCAGTGCGGGCCGCGTCCGGCCCAGGAGCAGGGTCAGCCGCACGACCTGGGCCTCCGTCTCCGGCCGCCGGGCCGCGAGTCGCGCTGTTCCCATGAGGTGTACGCCGGCCGCGTGATCGCCGTCCACAATGGCCCCCTCGGCGGCGGTCAGGTAGAGCCCGCCGAGCGCATCGCCCCCGGCTGCGTCGGACTCCGGTCGCCGGGCCCGCAGAGCCGTGACCGCGTCGAGGCAGAGGCGCTGCGCCTGAGCGGGATGGCGCAGCCGCAGCAGCGTCTCGGCGAAGCCGCGGATGGACTCGGCCTCCCCGAGCGGTTCACCGTGCCGGCGGGCGGCGGCGACGGCCCGCTCGGCGGCGAGCAGCGAGAGCGGCAGCTCGTCGAGGTGGCGGAGCACCTCCGCCGCGAGCCGGTAGGCCCCCGCCGCCAGCTCGTCGCCGGGCACCTCGATGAGGATCGGCGGGAGCTGCCGCAGCGCCTCATAGTAGGGGCGCTCGGACCCCGTCCACGCTGCCGTGGCCGAGTCGAGTGCCCGGCGGTCCTGGTCCGCCGCGGTGACCGGCAGGGGCGCGGGTGCGTAGAGCAGGTCGCGGAGCGGCCCCACTCGGGTGTCGGGCGGCGGCAGCGGTGCCGCCTGCGGCAGGGCGCTGCCGAGGAAGCCGCCGATGTCGCCGACGCGGAGAACGCGGGCCAGGGCGAGCAGGACGGAGAGCCGGTCCACCGAACGCTCCTCCCGCTCGACCTGGCGTATCCATTCGGAGCTGCGGCCGATGAGGCCGCCGAGAGTTTGTCGCGAGAGCCCGCGCCGCCGACGGGCCAGCTCTATTCGTCGGCCTAGGGGTAGGTCAACGACCACAACGCACCTCCGGGCAAATCGCCACAAAAGCGGCGATAGCCCCCATCGTAGGGACCGCGGGCCCGGATGTACATAGCGCTACGTCATGCCTCCGACCTGCGTCAGCATGGTGTGAAACGACTCAGGCCCGATGCTCAGACCTC
Source organism: Allocatelliglobosispora scoriae (assembly GCF_014204945.1). Lineage (NCBI taxonomy): Bacteria > Bacillati > Actinomycetota > Actinomycetes > Micromonosporales > Micromonosporaceae > Allocatelliglobosispora > Allocatelliglobosispora scoriae. Next base: position 2,689,651 of record NZ_JACHMN010000002.1, on the reverse strand, counting down.
GGCTGAACGGGTATTCAAGTTGGTATATAACGAGGATGACCAATGCCAGCATTCCGCCTACGGTCGCCATCATCAGTCCGTTGGGGAAGTTGGGCCGCATCCCGAAGAGGTAGAGGAAGGCGACGCTGATCAGCCCGCCGCCGATCAGGATCGGCCAGAGCAGCGCGAGCATGCCCTTGTCGGCGACGGTGATCCTCGTCCGCCGGGCGTCCGCCGCGTCGGCGATCCGCCCCGCGACCTGCTCATAGGCCGCCTCCTCGCGATCGCCGACCGGCGTGAGCGACTCGACGTGGCTGCGCAGGTCCGCGAAGGCGGCCTCGGCGGCCGGGCTCGACGTGTGGTGCTGCTTCATCGCGGCCCACTCCGAGTCGATCACCTCGTGGACGTAGCGCGTGATCAGCATCCGCACGGCCGACTGGGCCGGCTCCGGCAACCCGCGCGCCGACCAGTAGGCCTCCGTCATGTCGGCGGCCTCCCGTTCGGTGGTCTGGCTCGCCTCGGTGTGCGGCTCCCAGACGGCGATGGCCGCGATCGCGATCAGGATCGCGTAGACCATGCCGATCGTGGCGTAGAGCGCGCCCGCGGCATCGGCGTCCGCGAGCAGCCATCGCTCCGGCACGTACTTGGTGACCAGCAGGAAACCGATCGTGGAGAGGGCGGCGGCGCCGAGCACCACGACCATCCACCCCATGAGTCCGGTCATCGAAATCCTCCTATGTGGATGTTCAGCGGCGGCGGATCCGGACCGCTCCCCGCCCCGCCGCGATGATCGCCGGAATCAGCGCCGCGGTGAGGAAGGTCAGCGTCACCGGCAACTTCGGCGACGGCTTGGGCAGCGGTCGAAAGGCTGGAGGAGGGGTGGACTTCTCCAGGCGTACCGGTGAGGGGGTGGGTTTCGGTGAGGGGCTGGGTGCGGGCGGGTCGGCGCGCGGGGGCAGCGGCGCGGGCGCCGGGGCCGGTGAGCGCGACGGGCTCGGCGACGGGGACGGGCTGGGTGGCGGCGGTGGGGGAGGCGGCGGTGGCGGAGAAGCGGGCAGGCACCTCGCGGCGTCGGAGTTGACCGGGAAGAAGCCGATGTCGGTCCAGGTCACGGCGGTCGGATTGCTCAGCGGTATGTGGTAGAGGCGGCCGGTCTGGTTGAGCAGCGCGTGCAGCACCCCGTTGTCGATCGCGACCGCGCCATAGGTCCCGTGCCACACCGAACTCGGCAGCGGTGTCGTGGTGACCGCGCCGCTGCCCGGATCCACCCTGGTCAGCTTGGCCGTCCCACCCGAGCCGTCGACGCCGTAGAGGTCGCCGTCGCCGGGGTTGCGGTCCCAGTCGCCGAGCGACGGGTTGGATTGGAGCTGCACCCTGCGGGTGACCGAGAGGTAGCCCGGTGCCTGCGGGTCCACCTCCACGACGAAGAGGTCATAGGTGCGGCGCAGGTACCAGCTGTGGCCCGCGACCGTGCCGACATAGGCGCTCTGCAGCCCCTGCGGTGCCGGGCCGCGGTTGACGAGGTGGCCCGACGGATCGACCGTGACGATCCGGCTGCCCGAGATTCCGTAGAAGAGTCCCTGGTCACGGGCGTATCCGAGGGCGTTGACGAGCCCCGGCAGGTGCGCGACGGTGGAACGCGACCCGCCGTCGACCTTGATGAAGGCGGTCCCGCGGACCAGGTAGTAGTCGCCCGAGCAGCTCGCTGCGGCCACCGCTGAGGTCGGCCCGACGGCGAGACCGGCGAGCATCAGGAATACCAGACCGGTGCCCATGAGCGATGGTAGGAGTACGAAGGTGTGCCTGCGTGCAAGTCCATGAGGGGCCAACTTTGATTGGATCGCCGGTCGGCCGATCTGGGAGCTGCTTGATTAATAGAGTCCTACTTGCCAATGTGTGCGCATGCGCCAGTGGGAGGACGACTACGCCGAGTTCGTCACGGCCTCGGCGTGGGCGCTGCGCAGGCAGGCCTACGAGAGGTGCGGGGACTGGGAGCTCGCCGAGCGGATCGTCCAGCGCACCCTCGTCCGCCTCTACCGGCACTGGCCGCAGATCGGCATCGAGCCGCCGGAGGCGTACACCCAGCGGACCTTGCTCTTCGCTCTTCGACGCCACCACCGGGCCGCACCGCCCGAGGAGCTGGAGCCGCCGCTGGGCGTCGCGTCCGACGAGCTGATCGTGGCCGGCCGGCGGCTGCGGCGGCGCACCAGGATCATCGGCGCGACGATGTCGGTGGTCCTCACCATGACCATCGGCTGGGCGCTGCTGCTGCTGCGACCGGGTGGCGGGGGCGGTGTCGTGCCGCCCGTCCCCGGCTGCATGGACGGCGCTCCGGCACCCACCGCCATCGCGGAGCCGAGCCTGCCGATCCTCGCCGATTACGGCCTCGACCGGCTCGCCGTGCTCGACCTGCCGCTGCCGCAGCCGGTGCCGCTGCCGACGATCGCCGCGGAGAAGGTCTCCTGCGCGATCGCCGAGCGCTTCCTGACCCTCGTCAACCCGGTCGGCCTGCAGCGGGTCAACCTCGGGCTCGCCGACAAGGGCGACGCGCGGCCGCTCGCCGCGCTGCCGGACCCCGAGGTCGCACCGGGTGCGATGACGGTGAGCGTCCGGACCTTCAACGGCAACTGGATCGGCACGATCACCATCACCATCGCGCCCTCGACCCGGCTGCCCGACCGCGACCACTGCGATCGGCTGTCGTTCTGCAAGCTCAGCAGCCTGGGCAATCGGGGCGAGGTGATGGAGCAGTACGGCCTGCGCGAGATGCCGGCCACCACGGCGGCCGGATTCCTCATGGGCGCCGACGCCGAGCTGTGGTCGGTGGTCGTCTACACCGGATACACGATGATCTCGGTCAACATCACCAACACGCCCGACGTACGCGGAGCCCTGCCGGCGACGCGGCCCCGGGCACCGCTCGGCGCGCAGACCACGCTGCTGGCGCTCGACCCCCGGCTCGCGCTCTTCGACCCGGTGGACCCGTCGCCGCCACCGACGAGCGATCCGCCACCGCTGCTGACCAGGGCGCCGTCACCCAGCCTCACTTCGACGGCGGCGCCTTCGTTATCGCGCTGACGAAGTGGGCCAGCTTCTCCTCGGTGAGGTGCTGGGCCAGGTCGGCCTCGCTGATCATGCCGATCAGCATGTGCTCCTCGATCACCGGTACGCGACGGATCTTGTTCTTCTCCATCAGCGCGAGGACCTCGTCCTCGTCGGCGTCGGCCGAGACGTAGATCGCCTTGCCCTGGGCCAGGTCGCCGGCGGTCATCTTGGACGGGTCGTGGCCTGCGGCGATGCACTTGATCACGATGTCGCGGTCGGTCAGGATGCCCTTGAGCTTGTTGTCCTCGCCGCAGATCGGCAGCGAGCCCACCTGCTTGTCGCGCATGATCTGCGCCGCGCGGTCGAGGCTCTCGTGCATGGGCACGCACTCGGCACCCAGGTGCATCATGTCACGTGCGGTAGTCATGGTCATTCCCTTCGTCGCGGGCCTTTCCCTCTCGCCCATCATGTCCGCCCGCTCGCTCCCAGCCGGCCAAAACATGAAAACCGCTCCGTCGGGCCCGGGGCCACCCCTCGTCACGTTTTGCAGCAAAGCGTGGTGTAGGTCGCGATCTACACCACGCTTTGCTGCAAAACGTGACGGGAGGCCGCGGCGTGCTCGGGGGCGATGCCGCGCAGGGTGAGCAGGCTCGCGAGGAGTCCGGCGAAGATGACGAGTACGCCGACCGCGATCGCCGTCGCGCTCGGCAGCACGATGCGGATCGTCCCCGTCGGATCGAGATCGCCGAAGCCCGCGCTGCCCCACTGGCCCAGCGCCAGGGCCGTGCCGACCGCACCCGCGGCGATCAGGCCCAGTCCCGTCAGCAGGCACCGCTCGAAGCGCAGCGCCTTCACCCAGCGCTGCAGCCGCACACCCCGGGTGATCCCCTCATGCCGACCGTAGAGCTGCGCCAGCCCGCCGAAGAGGACGAGCTGCGCACCGACGAGGATCGCCAGGCAGGCGTAGACGAGCGTGTTGATGTCGGTGCGCACGGCACCGAGCCGGACCGGACCCGGCACCAGGGCCACCGCCCCGGCCAGCCCCAGGAGCAGCAGGAACAGTCCGGGCCAGACCACGATGCGCTGGGGTGCGAAGACGAGCAGGAAGCGCAGGTGCCGCCAGCCGTCGCGCCACGTACGCAGGTGCGGCGGACGGCTCCTGCCGTCGGGGCGCAGCGTCGTCGGCACCTCGACCAGGTCGTAGCCGTTGAGCGACGCCCGCACGACCATCTCGGACGCGAACTCCATCCCCGGCATGCACAGGTGCAGCTCCCGGAGCCGATCGGTCCGGAAGCCCCGCATGCCGCAGTGGAAGTCGCGCACGTCGCGCAGACCGAAGAGCACCCGGCCCAGCCAGGAGAGGACGGGGTTGCCGAGGTACCGGTGCAGCGCCGGCATGGCACCGGGGGCGATGCCGCCGCGGAACCGGTTGCCCATCACGACGTCGTGCCCCGCTCGCAGCTCGGTGATGAAGGGGCCGAGGTTGCCCAGGTCGTAGGAGTCGTCCGCATCCGCCATGATCACGTATCGGCCCCGGGCGTGCTCGACGCCGTTGAGCAGTGCGCCGCCATAGCCGGGGATCGGCGCGTGCACCACCCGGGCCCCGGCCGCCACGGCGATCGCCTGCGAGCCGTCGGTCGAGCCGTTGTCGCTGACGAGTACCTCACCCCGGACGCCGAGCTCGGCGAGGCTGCCCAGCGCCTTTCGTACGCAGACCTCCAGCGTCTCGGCCTCGTTGAGACAGGGCAGCAGGACGGTGACTTCGATCTGGTCATCCATGCAGCGATTCCGATCCGGCGGGTTGTGCGGCCCGTGACACCTGTGCGGGCACGGCTCGACTGGTGAGGAAGCGCGTGGCGAGGGCGGCGCCCATGGCGATCAGCGGCAGGGCCGGCAGGGCGTAACGGACCTCGAACATGCTGGTGGCGACCGAGGTGATGATGAGGACGAGACCGGCCGTTCCGAAGAGCAGCGCCTCGCGGCTGCCCCGGCGGCGGCCGATCACGGTGGCGACGACGATCCAGACCAGCGCCATCCCGGCGAGCGGGCCGTAGGCGAGCTGGCTGCGGCCGTAACCGGTCAGCGCAGTGCTCGCGACGGTGGCGTGCCCGGGCAGCTGCGCCGGTCGGTCGGCCGGGTTCGCCGTCGGCGGGTAGTACGGCGGTGCGCAGCCGACACCGGCCCGGATCGCGGGGAGCCAGCGCTGGTCGTGGCAGGTGTTCGCGGGATCCTGCGGGCGCCAGACCGGGGCGAAGTGCCAGAGGGTCTCCCGGAGCACCATGGCGGCGTACCCGGCTGGTTGGTTTGTGATCACCTGGCGGGCGAACGAGCCGAGCGTGCCGTCGTCCGCGACGCCGGGGTAGAAGCGGCGGGCCGGGCTGTCCGGCGACCAGACATAGGAGTCGATGCGGGTGGGGCGCTGGGTCGGGTCGTCGGGCGTGCAGAGGCGGCGTTCGGGTTCGGGCAGGGTGAGGCGCTCGCAGTCGGCGATCGTCATCACCCGGGCATAGAGGAAGCGGCCCTGATACTCGCCGAATGCGTAGACGCCGCGCTCGTGGTGGTACCAGGCGAGGTATCCGGCGAGCGGGATCGCGAGCGCCGCCCCGTAGGCGAGCAGTGGACGCCAGCCGAGCCGCCGCAGTCCCAGCAGCAGGTAAGCGCCGCCGACCAGGCAGATCGGCAGCCCCACGCTGCGGGTCAGCGCCGCCAGGGCGAGCAGCAGTCCGGCGCTCGCCGCGGCGAGGACGCGACCGCGACGGGCCAGCGTCACGGCGATCAGCCCGGCGGCGAGCAGCGCGGTGAAGAGCGTCTCGGCGAGCACGAAGTGCTCCAGGATCAGCTCGCTCGGGCCGATGAGCAGCGGTGCGACGCCGAGCGCGGCGATCCACGGCCGGACGCAGCGCCGGATCAGGTAGGCGTAGATCCCGACGGCGAGCGCCAGCGCCAGCAGGTGCTGGGCGGCTGCGACGTGGATCAGGTCACCGGGCACGAAAGGCTTGAGGAACGCCGAGTAGCCGAAGGGCCGGATCGGGCTCGGCGTCCAGGTCATCGACTCCATGACGTAGCCGCGCGAGTCGGGGAAGAAGAAGGCGTGGGGGTAGGCCAGGTGCGCCGCGACCCGCAGCGCCACACCGGCGGCGAGCAGCACCGCCATCACTGCATGCCGGTGTGCGAGGGCGCGGATCTGGCCAAGCTTCACCCGAACAGTGTCCGAGGATAATTAACTCAGCAGAGGGCAATTACGAAAGTTGCCGTAAATCGTTTGTTAGGGGCAGCTCGGTGAGAGGATGACTCATATTCCGGACAAAGTGGAGCTCCGGGGATAGGGGGATGAGATGTCTGACGCCGCAACCGGCAGGCAGGCGGGCAAGTGGTGGTGGGTCTTTCTCATCACCGGGGTGCTGTGGCTGATCCTGTCGCTGATCATCTTGCGTTTCAACGCGGCCTCCATCGCGACCGTCGCGACGCTCTTCGGCTGCGTCGCCATCGCGGCGGGCGTCAACGAGTTCGTCATCGCCTCGGTGACCACCTCGTGGCGCTGGCTGCACATCGCGCTCGGCGTGCTCTTCGTCATCACCGGCGTGATCTGCCTCTTCAACCCGGGCAACACGTTCTGGGCGCTCGCCTCGCTGATGGGCTGGTTCCTGCTCTTCAAGGGCACCTTCGACATCGTCACCTCGGTGCTGACGCGCAAGGTCAACGAGCTGTGGTGGCTCGGCCTGATCGCCGGCATCCTCGAGATCATGATCGCCTTCTGGGCGGCCGGCGGGTTCGGCCGCAAGGCGATCCTGCTGCTGGTCTGGGCATCGGTGGCGGCGATGTTCCGCGGCATCACGGAGATCGTCACGGCGTTCCGCCTCCGCTCGGAGTCGAAGGACGGCGAGGACCTGGTCGAGAAGGCCGCCCAGTCCGTCCGCACGCCCCCACGCCGCACCACCCCCCGCCCGGCCTGACCGCGCGGCCGTCCGACCGACTTAATTCGCGTTGATCAAGGGAAGACTCACCATCCCGGGTGTCCGATATGCGGCGAGTCTTCCCTTGATCAACGCGAATTTTAGGTCAGGCGTGGGTGATCGCCGTCAGGACGAATGCGGCTATCTCCGCCTCGTAGCGGAAGTGGGCGTAGCGGCCTGCCGGGCCGGTGTGGGCACCGGCGCCCAGCTCGGTGCGCAGGTAGAGGGGGGCGTCGCTCGGCTTCGCCCTCGCGCGGAGGCGGGCCACCCACTTCGCCGGTTCGTGGACCATCACGCGGGGGTCGTGCAGGGCCGCGGTCACCAGCAGCGCCGGTCGCGGCCCGTCGGGCTCGTTCTCATAGGGGGAGTACGCCCAGAGCCACGCGAACTCGTCCGGCCTCCTCGGGTCGCCCCACTCCTCCCACTCGTTGACGGTGAGCGGGATGTCCGGATCGAGCATCGAGGTCACCACGTCGACGAACGGCACCTCGGCGACGATCGCAGCCCACCGATCCGGTCGACGGTTGACGATGACGCCCTGGAGCAGCCCGCCCGCCGAGAGCCCGCGCGACGCGATCCGGGCCCCGTCGGCGATGCCGGTCTCGGCGAGCCAGTCGGCGACCGCGATGTGATCGGTGAAGGTGTTGGCCTTGGCGGCGAGGTGCCCGTCGAGCCACCATCCGCGCCCGTTCTCGCCGCCGCCGCGCGGATGCGTCAGCGCGTAGACGACACCCCGGTCGAGCAGGCTCGGGAGCAGCTCGTCGAAGGCCGGATCGTCGCAGGACTCATAGGCGCCGTAGCCCCAGAGCAGCGCCGGAGCCGTACCGTCGTGCGGGGTGGCCGCATGCCAGGCGAGCGTGACCGGGACCTGCGTGCCGTCGGGTGCGGTCGCGTGCCGGCGCTCGGTCCGATAGCCGGCCGGGTCGTACCCGATGACCTCGGTGCGCTTGAGCAGCGTCCGCCCGCCGGTCGCGAGGTCGACGGACCACCAGCTCGGCGGCTCGATCAGCGACTCGACCCGGATCGTGACGGCCGTGTCCGCGCAGTCGAAGTGCGGCAGCAGCGTGACCGTCCCGGCCGCGATCCCGGCGTCGATCTCCAGCGCCGTGCCGCTGTGCCGGTCCACGGCCCGCAGCAGCGGAAAGCCGTCCCGCCGCAGCTCCACCAGGACGAAGCCGCGCAGCGGATGGCACCGGATCACCCGCTCGCCGTCCCCCGATAACACCAACTCTTCAAGAGTTGCGCCGGAGGTGCTGGCCGGGCCGAGGGGGGCTGCGGTGTCCGGGGCGGCCGGCCCTGATCGCCGCAACTCTTGAAGAGTTGGTGCCATCACGAGGGAGACCGCGAACTCGGGGGTGGTGGCGTTGGTCGTGATCAGCAGCCGGCCGTCGGCGTGCTCGACGCGGGCCTCGACGCCGTCGACCCGGGGGAGCGCCAGGATCGGGTCCGCCGCGGCATCCGACGTGGGTACGAGGTGGTGCTCGGTCGTCGTACGGCTGCGCGCCTCGATCACGATCCACTCGCCGTCGCGGGTCGCCGCCACCGTGAGCTCGAAACGGGCGTCGTCCTCCTGCCGGACCAGCACATCGGCGGCGACCGGCGTGCCGATCGTGTGCCGCCACACCTGGTAGGGCCGGAAGAGCCGGTCGTGAACCGTGTAGAAGAACGTCCGCGAGTCGGCGCTCCAGGCACCCGTGTAGTAGGTGCGGGGCAGCTCCTCCGGCAGATCGTGGAGCGTCGACAGGTCCCGGAACCGCAGCCGGTAGACCTCGTCGCCGGTCGTGTCCACCGAGTAGGCGAGCAGCGTGTTGTCCGGGCTCGGCTCGCGTACGCCGATAGCCGCATAACCCTCCGAACCGGCCAGCTCCGCCTCGTCGAGGACGACGTCGGTGATGACATCCCCTGAGTCGCTGTGGTTACGTCTCCGCAAGAACTGGCCGTACTCACTTCCGGTAACGGTCCTGGTGTAGTAGAAAACTGAACCATGCCGCCAACTGACTGAGTCATCAGTCGGGAGGAGGCGTTGCTCCACCTCGTGGAACAGTTCGTCCCGGAGGCGTTCCCGCCCGACCGCCGCTGCGTCGTAGTATTCGCGCTCCGCGCGGAGGTACGCGAGCAGGCGCGGATCGGTGTGGTCGCGCATCCACCCGTACTCGTCGTCCCATCGGCGTCCATGCAGTTCGCGCTGCGTGATCTCCACCGGGGCGACGGGTGGGGCGCTAGCGGAGTAGTCATGATCGTGCGGCATGGACGGGAACCCTACCGGCCGGGTCCGCCGACACCAAGGGAGAGCAGATGAGCAGCACCCCTCCTGCCAAGCTGACTGGTCAGTCAAACAGCATGGTCAAACGCCTGGCGGCGGTGGTCGCCGTGGCGATGGCCGCGCTCGGTGCGCTGGCGCTGCCCGCCCAGGCCGAACCGACGCCGTCGGGTGAACCGGCCAAGAAGACCTTCATCGTCGGGATCAAGCAGGACATCGACTCGCTCAACCCCTATGTCGGTGTCGTCGCGGCGGCCTTCGAGTCCTACCAGCTCAACTACGACGCGCTCACCTTCAGCAGCGACAACGACTTCTCCCCGGTGCCGGGGCTCGCCGAGAGCTGGGACACCTCCGCGGACGGCAAGACCTGGACCTACCACCTGCGCAAGGGTGTGAAGTGGTCGGACGGTAGGGACCTCACCGCCGAGGATGTCGTCTACACCTTCAACCGGGTCATCAACGGTGAGACGGAGAACGGCCAGTACGGCAACTACCTGACGAAAGCCACGAAGGTCTCCAAGACCGACGACAACACCGTCGTCATCACCACCTCCGAGCCGACGCCGATCATGCTGCGCCTCGCCATCCCGATCCTGCCCAAGCACATCTGGGAGAAGGTCGACGCGAAGGCGGTCGCCACCTTCCCCAACGACACGAAGGTCGTCGGCTCGGGACCCTTCATCCTGAGCAAGGCGAGCAAGGGCGTGGAGTACCGCTTCGCCGCCAACAAGTCCTACTGGGCGGGCGCGCCGAAGTTCGACGAGCTGATCTTCCGGGTCTTCGCCGACGACGAGCCGATGAAGCAGGCGCTGGTCAAGGGCGAGATCGACATGGCTGAGGACCTCAGCTCCGCGGTCTTCGAGTCGCTCAAGGGCGTCGACGGCGTGACCGTCAACGACGCCACCTACTACGGCTTCTCGGAGCTGGGCTACAACCTCGGCGCGCAGACCGTCGACGGCAAGAAGATCGGCGACGGCCACCCCGCCCTCACCGACAAGCAGGTCCGGATCGCCATCGACACCGCGATCGACCGCAAGGTGCTCGTCGACAAGGTGCTGCGCGGCCACGGCACGGCGGCCACGGGTGTCATCCCGCCGATCTACAGCCAGTTCCACTGGAACCCGGGCTCCGCCGAGCGCGCCTTCGACCTCGCCAAGGCCAACTCGCTGCTCGACGCGGCCGGTTGGGCGAAGGGTTCCGACGGCATCCGGGCCAAGAACGGCAAGCAGCTCAAGCTGCGCTTCTTCGCCCGCGACAGCTCGGAGAACTCGAAGCAGGACGCCGAATACATCCGCGAGTGGCTCAAGGAGATCGGCATCGAGGTGAACGTCTCGATCATGAGCGAGGACAACCTCACCACGGTCCTCGGCAAGGGCGAGTTCGACCTCTTCGACTGGGGCTGGGTCGTCGAGCCCGACCCCGACTTCCAGCTCTCCGTGATGACCTGCGACCAGCGCTCGACGATCGACAAGGGCAACATCTCGGCCGGCTGGTCGGACAGCTTCTACTGCAACCCGGAGTTCGACAAGCTCTACGACGAGCAGAAGACGATCATCGACCCGATCGCCCGCGCCGAGGTCGTCAAGAAGGCGCAGAAGCTGCTCTACGACGATGTCGCCTACTCGATGCTCTACTACTACAACCAGTTCGAGGCATACCGGTCGGACCGGTTCACCGGGTTCCGCCCGCAGCCCTCGGCCGGCGGCCTGCTCGCGTTCCAGTTCGGCACGTGGAGTTACCGCAACATCGAGCCCGCGACCGGTGGCGACGACGCGAGCGACGGCCTGGATGTCCTGGTGACGATCGCGATCGTCGGCGGCGTGCTGCTCCTCGCGGGTGGCGTGTTCGTCGTGATCTTCATGCGGCGCAAGCGGGGCACCTCGCTGGACGACGTGGAATGAGAGGCACCAAGGCTGCGAGGAGCGTCGCCGCGAAGATCGGGATGGCGCTCGGCACGCTCCTCTTCGCCGTCGTCGTCAACTTCTTCCTCTTCCGGATGCTCCCGGGCGACCCGGCGAAGGCGTTCGCCCCGCGGGGGCGCAACTCCGACCCGGGTGCGCTGCGGGAGATCCGGGAGCGGATGGGGCTCGACGAGTCGCTCTGGGTCCAGTTCGGCAAGTATGTGAAATCGCTGGTCCAGGGCGACCTCGGTGTCTCGTGGAGCCAGCATGCCCCGGTCACCGAGGTCATCGCGGGCCGGATCTGGCCGACCGTGCTGCTCTCCGGCACATCGCTGCTGCTCGCGGCGGGGATCGGCTTCTGGCTCGGCGCACGGCAGGGGTGGCGGCGCGGCAGCCGGTTCGACAAGATCACGTCGAGTACGGCGCTCAGCCTCTACTCCGTACCCGAATGGCTGCTGGGGTTGGTCCTGCTCGTCGTGCTCGCCAAGGCCGACTTCGTGCCCGCCGACGGCGGCATGTCGAGCAGCCGGACCGAGCTGCCCTACTGGATCGATCTGCTGCGGCACATGGCACTGCCGGTCCTGGTGCTGACGGTCGTCTACATCGCCGAATACTCGATGATCATGCGGTCGTCCATTCTGGACGAGCGGCACGCCGACTACCTCACCACCGCGCGGGCCAAGGGGCTGCGGGACGCCCTGGTGCTGCGGCGGCACGCGCTGCCCAACGCGCTGCTGCCGTCGATGACGCTCTTCTTCCTCAGCCTCGGCTTCGTCATCTCCGGCGCGATCACCGTGGAGACGGTCTTCTCCTGGCCCGGCCTCGGGCGGCTCACCTATGACGCGCTGCGCGGGCCGGACGTGCCGCTGCTCCAGGGCCTCTTCCTCGTCTTCTCGGCCGGAGTGATCCTGATGAACCTCGTCGCCGACCTGCTCGTGCCCATCCTCGACCCGAGGGTGGGCCGCTCATGAGGGCTTTTCTCAAGGACCGCGAAGGGCTCACCGGCCTGATCATCCTGGTCTTCTTCGGCCTCGTCGCGATCTTCGCGCCGCTGCTCGCCGACCCCGACGGGCTCAGCGTCACCAAGGCGACCGGACCGCAGACCGGGGCGCCGTCGCTGGATTACCTCTTCGGCACCGACAACCGGGGCCGCTCGCTGCTGACCCTGGTCATCCACGGCGCGCAGACCACGCTGCTCGTCGGTCTCGCCGCGACGGTCGTGTCGATGCTGCTCGGCACGCTGATCGGCATCTGCGCCGGGCACTTCGGCGGCTTCACCGGCGGCGCGCTCAACCGGCTCACCGAGTGGTTCCTGATCATCCCCTACCTCCCGCTCGCGATCGTCCTGGCCACGGTCTTTCCACCCCAGGTCCCGCGCCTGGTCGCGGTCATCGTCGTCATCGGCGTCACGTCGTGGTCCAGCACGGCCAGATTGGTACGCGCACAGGCGCTCGCCATCTCCGCCCGCCCCTATCTCGAACGGTCGCGAGCGCTGGGCGCCGGGCACTGGCACCAGATGACCCGGCACGTCCTGCCCAACGTGATGCCGCTGGTCCTCGCGAACACGACCCTCACCGTCTCGATCGCGATCATCGCCGAGACGACGCTCTCGTTCCTCGGCCTCGGCGATCCGCTGCGGGTCTCGTGGGGCCGCATCCTCGACGACGCCTACTCCGGCGGCGTGATCAGCGCCGGTGCGTGGTGGTGGGTGGCGTTCCCGGGCCTCGCCGTGGTGCTCGTCGTCCGCGCCTTCAACATGTGCGGCCGGGCGCTGGAACGGGTTCTCGACCCTCGCGGGGAGTTGTCATGACGCTGCTGGAGATCAAGGATCTGCACGTCACCTACCGGGCGCGGGGAACGGACCTGCCCGCGGTGCGGGGAGTCAGCCTCACCGTGGCGGCGGGGCAGACCGTGGGGATCGCGGGGGAGTCCGGCTGCGGGAAGTCGACGCTGGCCACCTCCGTGCTGCGGCTGCTGCCCGCGTCGACCCGGATCAGCGGGGAGATCCTGCTGGGCGGGGAGGACGTGCAGGGCATGACCTTCGGGCGGCTGCGCGCCGTCCGGTGGCAGGGCGCCTCGATCGTCTTCCAGGGCGCGATGCACGCGATGAACCCCGTCCGGACCGTCGGGCAGCAGATCGCCGAGCCGATCATGCTGCACACGCCTGCTGTCCGCCGCGACGAGGCGCTTCGGCGGGCATCGGAGCTGCTCGAACAGGTGGGGGTGCCGGGGGCGCGGCGGTCGGCGTACCCCCATGAACTGTCCGGGGGACAGCGCCAGCGCGTGATGATCGCGATGGCCCTGGCGTGCGGACCCGATCTGATCATCGCGGACGAGCCCACGACGGCGCTGGACGTGATGGTGCAGGCGCAGGTGATGGCGCTGCTCGCGGAGCTCGTCCGCGAGCGCGGCGTGGGCCTGCTCCTGATCAGCCACGACCTCTCCGTGCTCGCGGCGTCGTGTGACACGGTCGCCGTCATGTACGCCGGCCGCATCGTCGAGACGGGACCCGGCCACCGCCTCTTCGCCGACGCGGCGCACCCCTATGCGAAGGCGCTCGCCGGAGCCTTCCCCGTGATCGGCGACCCGGCGTCGCGGCTCGCCCCCCGGGGACTGCCGGGTGACCCGCCCGACCCGCGTGAGCTGCCCGGCGGCTGCCCGTTCCACCCGCGCTGCGCGGTGGCGCTGCCGGAGTGCGCGACCGAGGACATCGCGCTGCGGGCGGTCGGCCCCGATCGCCGTGCCGCCTGCGTCCACGTGCCGCTGATTCTCGGAGGAGGGGCATGAACCCGGTGCTGGAAGCGCGCAACCTGCACGTCCGCTTCGGTGCCGTGCGCGCTGTCGACGGAGTCGACCTCGCCCTCGGCCGGGGCGAGATCCTGGCGCTCGTCGGCGAGTCCGGCAGCGGCAAGACGACGCTGGCCAGGGCGCTGCTCGGGCTCGCGCGGCCCGTCGAGGGGCAGGTCATGTCTGACGGCAAGCCGCTCTCCTACGCCGGGCGGGACCTCAAGGCCTTCCGGCGCCGGGCGCAGCTCGTGCTGCAGGACCCGGCCGGGGCGCTCAACCCGCGCCGGACCGTCTACCAGGCGGTGGCCGAGGGATTGCAGATCCACCGGGTGCCCGGCGATCATCGTGCGCTCGTCGCCGAGGCGCTCTCGCTCGCCGGACTGCGCCCGGCTGAGCGGTTCTTCGACAGGTATCCGCACGAGCTCTCCGGCGGGCAGCGCCAGCGCGTCGTCATCGCCGGTGCGCTGGTGCTCAAGCCGGAGATGATCATCGCGGACGAGCCGGTCTCGTCGCTGGACGCGTCCGTCCGGGGCGAGATCCTGGCGCTGCTGCTCTCGCTGCGCGACGAGCTGGGGCTCTCGGTGCTCGTGGTGACCCATGATCTCGGGCTGGCCTGGAACATCGCGGATCGGATCGCGGTCATGTACCTCGGCCGCATCGTCGAGTCCGGCCTGACCGAGGAGGTGCTCGCCGCGCCTCGGCACCCCTACACGGCTGCGCTGCTCTCGGTGCTGCCGGAGTCGGGACGGCCTGCGGTGATCCTGCGTGGGGAGGCGCCGGATCCGTCACGGATCCCGAGCGGGTGCCGCTTCCATCCGCGGTGCCCTGCGCTCGCGGACGGCACTGCCGCTCGCGCGGGGGTGGCGGACCGATGCGCCACGGCGACGCTGCCGATGCTGTCACCGCACGGCGAGCACGCGGCGGCGTGCCTGCTCGCGTCGGCTGCGGCAGGTCAGGGCAGCGCGTAGGCGTCGCTGACCACGGCAGTCCCCCCAGGTCGGCGGCACTCGATCCGCAGCCGCACGTAGAAGGCGTCCGTGACATTCGCCGTGATGCTCGACGACGCTCCGACGGCCGCCTGAACCGCTGCCTTCTCGCCCTCGAACGGGGCGCCCGGCAGCCGATCGGCGGCGTCGGGGAAGACGGTGAGCTGGATCAGCTGGTTGATCGGCGGTTTGTCCTGGTAACCGATGAGGGTCACGCCGACCTTTGTCGAGCCGCGCGGCAGCTCGTAGCTGACCTCGACCATCATGTCGCCGGTGTTGTTGGAGGGACAGCGGACCGCGAACGCGTGCTCGAATCCGGGCTGCCCGGCCAGGGACTTCGGCACCGCGACGATCCGTTCGCGCCCGATGGCGGCCCGCAGATCGCTGAGGTAGGTGCGGCCGTCGGTCGGCGCGGACGCAGCTGCGGATGTCCCCGTCGGCGTGGTCGAGTTCACCGGCGCGGCCGCCTGGGAGACCGTTCCGCTCGGCACCGATGAGGGCTCCGGCCGCGGTGGGAAGAGCAGCGGCCAGACCTGGCCGATGGTGCCGATGACGGTCGCGACTCCGACGACGACGCCACCGGCGATGCGCCACCGGGCAGATCGGGACTTCGCGGCCTGCTCAAGCGGTTGACTGGACACAGTGCTCCTGCGGAAGGGGAGGTGGTAGAGCCATGGAGATTTTTCCATCACCGAGGCGGTGAGCAGAATCGACGATCGTTCTGCAAATATCCGACAAGCCGGTGGATGTCCTCGGCGTCACGTCATCGCCAGAATTCCTGCTATGGCCGATACCCCCGCGCAGCCGCCGAATCCCGCCAGCCCGCCGACCCAGCCGCTGAACCTGCCGAGGCCGGGCAACGGACTCGCTCGCCTGGCCCTGGTCGTCGCGGCGGCGAGCCTCCTGCTCGCCGTGATCGCTTCCGGGCTGGCCGTGATCGCGCTGAGCCGGTCCGGTGCCGGAACCCCGGCGGCCGCGTCGCAATCACCGGGCGGGCCGCCCGCCTCGCCCAGCGCGAAGGCATCCGTGCTGGTCCCGCCGTCGCCGCCCGCGCCGACCAGCCCCGCTCCGGCGCTCGACGTCCTGGCGCCGGGCGCCGTATACAGCTCGAAATACACCGACCAGCAGCTCATTCCGCCGGTCAACCAGAGCTCCGACGCCTATATCGATCTCGACGAACCGCGGGCCTATCCACGCAGCACCGACACCATCGACATCGTGGTGGGGCAGAGCTACGACAGCAGCGTGCCCTATATCGATCTCGGCGACAATGTCGACGGTGCGATCGTGCCGGCGGGGACCGCACCCGACGCGGCCGGATGCGCGGAGCTGATCCGGACCGCACCGGTCTCGGCCTCCGCATCGGTGCCGGCCCAGCGCAATCTCGTCATGTGCATCGCCACCTCGCGGAGCCAGGCCTCACGGGAGGGGATCAAGCAGCGCATGGTCGTGCTCACCGTCGTCAGCCTCACCACCGCCGGTCGGCCGACGATCAAGCTCACCGCGTGGGAGATCCCCGGCTGATGCTCGTCGTCCCGTTTTGCAGCAAAGCGTGGCCATTTCCCTGCGGGAGGCCACGCTTTGCTGCAAAACGTGACCTGGGCCGCGCGTGATCTGGGCCGGGCGTGGCCTGACCGCCGTCAGCGGAGAAGCGGGATCACCTGGTCGACCGGCAGTCCCTCGGCGGTGTTGCCGGAGCGGCCGACCACCGTCGGCGCGGCGAAGAGGCAGTTGAGGACGGCCTCCTCGGTCGCCTCGACCACGGCGGCGAAGAACGGATCCAGCTCCCGTCCCTGCAACGCCACCGCCGCCGAGACCGTGCCGCGCTCGGCCCGCAAGCCGGTCGCGAGCGCCACGAAGATCTCGCCGCTCGCGTGGTGCGCCGTCGAACCCGTCCTCGCCAGGCCCAGTCCGGCCCGCCGGGCGAGTCGCTGACATCCGGCTGCGTCGATCGGTGCGTCGGTGATGACGACCACGATGCACGACCCGGCGGGTGGTGCCGTCGGCTGCCCAGCCAGAGGGAGCAGCCGCCCGACGGGGCGCCCGGCGATCGTGAGCCGCTCCCGCTCGCCGTAGTTCGCCATCAGCAGCACTCCCACGGTGTGCCCGGTCGGCACGACGCGTGACGCGGTGCCGATGCCGCCCTTGAACCCGAGGCAGCTCATGCCCGTACCCGAACCGACCGCCCCCTCCGCCGGAGCGCTCGTCGAACCGACGCTCGCTCGCGCGGCAGCGAGCGCGGCGGCGACATCGTCCCTGGTCACCTGCATCCGGCGGGATTCGCTGAGGAAGCTGTCGTCGCACTCGGCGACGATCGGGATGATCACGTCCTCGTCGCCGATCCCCGGCTCCTCCTCGGCGAGCAGCTCGCAGGCCGCGTCATAGACCCGGCCGAGCTGCATCGTCGAGGTGAGGAAGATCGGCGTCTCGGCGAGGCCCCACTCCTGCGCGGAGAGGAAGCCGGTGCACTCGCCCGCGCCGTTGAGCACGGCACCACCGGCCGGGATCGGTGAGCGGAACGGGTTGCCGCCCGGATCGATCACGGTGACACCGGTTCGTGCGACGCCCCGGCCCAGCGGCGGGGAGGGCTCGTCGCGCCACACCGTCGCGTGGCCGACGCCCACTCCGGGCACGTCGAGGATGGAGCCGGTCGGGCCGCTGGGCAGCGTACCTATGGTGATTCCGAGATCGGCAGCGCGAGGCATGGAGGCAGCATAAGGGTTCTAGGCTGGGCGTATGACGCGACTTGATCTTCCGGTGGTGTGGAGCGACGAGGTGCTGCGGCACGAACCCGGCGCGGAGATCTGGGTCGGCGTCTCGACGCCCGGCACGGAAGTCCCCGAGCGTGCCACCGTCATCCGCGACGCCGTGGTCGCCGCCGGGGCGACGCTGGTCCCGGCCGTCGCCTCCCGTGGCGCCTCGCTGCTCGCGGAGGTGCACACTCCTGAGCTGCTCACGCATCTGGAGAGCGTCTACGACGAGTGGGTGGCGGCGGGCTTCCTGGACTACCCGGGCCAGGACCGCGTCGTACCCTATGTCTTCCCGACCCCGGCGATGCTCGACGGCCTTCCCGCGCGGCGGCCCACCGCGATCCACGCCCGTGCCGGTGCCTTCTGCTACGACACGATGACGCTGATCGGCCCCGACACCTGGGCCGCCGCCCGTGCTGCGGCCGATGCCGCGGCGACCGCCGCCGACCTCGCCGCCGCGGGCACACCGGTCACCTACGCCATCACCCGACCTCCCGGTCACCACGCAACCCCCGGTGGGTACGGCGGGTCCTGCTACCTCAACAACGCGGCCGTGGCCGTGGCCGGACTCCGTGCCGCCGGAGCCCGCCGGGTCGCGATCATCGACATCGACGCACATCATGGCAACGGCACCCAGGCGATCTTTTACTCGTCGGCCGAGGTACGTTACGCGTCGGTGCACGTCGATCCGGGCGCCGGGTGGTTCCCGCACTACGCGGGCTTCGCCGACGAGACCGGGGTGGGTGCCGGAGCGGGTGCCAACCTGAATCTGCCCCTGGACCCCGGCAGTGGAGACGCCGCATGGTTGGCCGGTGTCGAGGAGCTGTGCCGCTTCGCGTCGGGGGTGGACGCGGTGGTCGTCTCGCTCGGCGTCGACGCCGCTGAGCTCGACCCGGAGAGCCCGCTGCGGGTCTCGTCGGATGGTTACCGGGCGACGGGCGCGCTCATCGCGGCGTTGGGAGTGCCGACGGTAGCGGTCCACGAGGGCGGCTACCACCTCCCCACCCTCGGTGCCCTCACGGTGGCGACTCTCACCGGCCTCCAAGATCGGCACAACTCTTGAAGAGTTGGTGCTTTGGGCGCGCCGGATAGCACCAACTCTTCAAGAGTTGCGGCGATCTTGGGTGCTAGGCGAGGGCGTTGGGGGAGATGCCGATCTCGCGGGCGGTGGCGAGGCGTACCCACTCGGTGGTCTGCTTGCGGGAGATGACCTTGTCGTGGACGGTGAGCTGGACCGCCAGGCCGTCGATGAGCGCGTTGATCCGCCAGGCCGCACCGACCGGGTCGTCGCAGGTGAAGGAGCCGTCGGCGACGCCGGCGGCGATCACCCCGGTGAGGGCCTCCTTCCAGCGGAGGTCCATCCGGCGGGAGACCTTCTCCAATTCGGGTACGCGCATCGCCTCGGACCAGCCGTCGATCCAGATCGCCCAGGAGACGCTGCGGCCGGTCGGCGCGAGCTGCTTGAGCAGCTTGGCGAGCTTCTCCGTCGGCGACGCCTTCGAGTCGATGACGGTCTGCATCCGGGCCAGGTCCTGCTCGGCGACGTAGGCGAACGCCTGCGCGAGCAGCGCTTCCTTGTTGGCGAAGTGGTAGAAGACGAGGGATGGGCTGACGCCGGCCGCCGCGGCGACGTCGGCGGTCCGGGTACGCGCGAGGCCGCGTTCCACGATCACATCGACGGCGGTACGCAGCAGCGCGTCCAGGCGCAGTTCAGCCGAGCGGCGAGTCACCCGGCATACGGTATGCCATCAACGGCTCCGATGTCCTCAACCGGCTGACTGACGGCACAGTCACCACTGATGCGGCGGCTCATGACGGTGGCGAGCAGGGCGCCCACCCCGACGAGTGCCGTCGCGATGATCGCCGTGGTGAGGAGGCCGCCGCCCTGGCCGACCACGAAACCGGAGACCGAGGTGCCGGCGGCGAAGCCGACGAAGATCCCCGTACCCGTCCAGGTGAAGGCCTCCGTCGTGCGGCCGTGCGGGGCGAGCGCGGTGACGAGGGCACACTCGATCGTCGTCGTCGGCGCGATCACCAGGCCGCCGAGCAGCAGCAGCGCGGCGAGACTCGTCACGCCCGAGGCGAGCATGATCGAGGCGAAACCGACAGTGTTGAGGGTCATCAGCAGCGCGAAGAGCTTCGCCTTGCGCATGGTGGGATTGAGTCCGGAGAACCAGATCCCGCCGATGATCGAGCCGGACGACCACGCGGCGACGATCGCGCCCGAGGCCGACGGCGATCCCAACTCGCTGGCGTAGGCGGGGATCGCCACCTCGATCACGCCGTAGGCAGCGGACTCCAGCGCACCGACGATCAGCACGGTGACGATGCTCGCCGTGAGGAGCTTGGCCCGGCGCTCGCCCCGGGCCAGTGGCACGGTGACGATGCCGCGGTAACGATCCCGCAGGCCGGGGGCGGTGGCGAGAGCGACGGCACCGCCGGCCGACAGCATGCCGGTGAAGATCACCGCGGCGTAGGGTCCGCTCAGCCACGTGATCAGCGCGATCAGCATCGGGCCGACCACAAAGGTCAGTTCCACGAAGATCGTGTCCAATGCGTACGCCGTGTCCGCCTGCTTGGGCGCCAGCCCCGGCAGGACCACCCTGGTCACGGCGCCGATCGGCGGGTTCAGTGCACCGGAGACACCCGCGATCAGCAGGATCACCGCGACGGGCGCGTGCAGCCAGAGGGCGCCGATGAGCGCGGTGAGCATGGCGGCGTAGGCGATGCCGGTACTCGCCAGGACCACCGCCGCGTGACCGCGATCGGCGAGGCGGCCCAGCCACGGCGCGGTGACGGCGGTGAGCGCCGCGTGAGCACCCGTCGCGAGCCCGGCGACCGTGAAGGAGCCGGTGCCGTGCTCGACGGCGAGCACGAAGAGCAGGGTCGTCATGCCATAGGGCATGCGACCGATGAAGGAGGGGAGCGCCACCCGGACCACGCCGGGCATGACAAGCAGGGCGCGGTAACGGCGGGCAGCGGTGACGACCGCGAGGCCGGACATGACTGTCTCTCTTCTGGGTTCAGCGATGGGCGAGACGACGGTTGACGTCGGTCGTCAAGCCAGGTGCCCGGAGATGCTTCGCGTCCAGGCACGTCGAGCGATCACGCTTGTGCGCGCAGTGATCACGGCTGTTTCGGGGAAAGCGACCAGATCTTGGTGCGTGATCACGTCTGCTTCCCCGAAGGTAACGTGATCATCGAGCGTGCCGGGCGCATCAGGCACGGTGGAATCGGGCAGGCGGAGCACCGCGGACAGACGGATCCCGTCGTCCGTTGTCAGTCAAGTCGGCATGCCCACGAGAGCCAAGGCTACTCGTTGACTGAATCATCAGTCAACAAGGAATCGTGCTGACTTCAGGGAAAGGTGCAGTCCAAGGCGCTGCAGGCCGTCTCGCAGATCAGCCCCGGTCAGCTCCTCGATGCGGCGCAGGCGGTAGTAGAGCGTGGTGCGGTGCAGGTTGAGACGGCCTGCGGTGGCGGCGGCGTCGCCGGCCAGGTCGAGGTAGGTCTCCAGCGTCTCCGCCAGCACCGGAGCGGCCAACAGCGTGGCGGCACCGGGGTGCGCATTGGACAGGTCCACTGTGGCCAGAACTCGATAGATGCCGAGCTCCGACCAGCGCGCGACGGGTGCGGACCCCGGCAGCCGATCGGCGGTGGCGAGGGCCTGGCGGGCTTCGTTGACTGACTCATGAGCCAGTAGCAGGGTCGGTCGCGGGTCGCCGACCCCGACCCGTGAACCCAGCTGCGCGGCGAGCTGCTGCGCCACCTCGGCGGCCCCCGACCCGACCCGGCCGTGGCCGCGGTCCGTGGCGCCGAAGAGGAGCAGGACGCCGAAGGTGGGGAAGGCGTGGTGCAGAGCTTGCCGCTGACCGGTCCACCGGCGGGTCGCAACGAGCGCGTGCTCCAGCTCGGCCGGGTCGGGGTGCTCGGCGACGAGGGCGGTGACCGTGGTGTCCGCGTACCCGTCGGCGACGAGGGCCGCCACGGCGTGTGCCCGAACCTCCCCGGCCGGGTCGATCAGGCCCCGGAACGCGTCGGCCTCCCGACGGGCCGCCAGCTCGCCGAGCAGGTTCTCCCGGTAGAGGGCGAGCGCGAGCTCCTGGACCCACTCGCCGAGGCGGCCGATCACCGCGTCGCTGATCGGGTCCGACGTCGAGTCGATCAGCCAGACGAAGCCCAGGAGCAGCTCGGCGTGCCACACCGGTACGCACACCCGTGGCAGCAACCCCAGGTCGGGAGCGGCCGGGGTGCGGATCGGCACCCGGCTCCGGGCGATGGAGTGTGACTGGAAGAACGTGATCACCTCCGGCGTGGTGCTGCGGCGCAGGATGGAGTCCCGGCGCACGTCGTCGAACGGCTCGACGTGAGCGCTGTAACTGATCACGCGCTGGCGGCGGTCCTCCACGAGCACGGGTCGGCCGATCCGGTCTGCGATCTGGTCCACGAGCTGCTGCATTCGACAAATGTAGGAGATCGTGCCCGCAGAATCCGACATCAGCTCGAAGACCGCGCTGACCGTGACGTCTACGGTCGCAGGCATGTCCACCACCACGACGGAGGTCGCCGTGATCGGCGCGGGAATCGTCGGCGCCGCCTGCGCCCTCGCCTGCGCCAGCCGGGGGCTCCGGGTGACGGTGCTGGAACGCGGTGGACTCGTCGCCGGGACGACAGGCTCGGGTGAGGGCAACCTCCTCGTCTCCGACAAGTCGCCCGGTCCCGAACTGACACTGGCCCTGCGCAGCAACGAGCTGTGGCGAAGCCTCGGGGAAGAACTCGGTTCGAGGATCAACATCGAGCTGGAGTTCAAGGGCGGGCTCATTGTGGCGCGAAGCGACGCCGCGCTGGCGATGCTGGCGCAGGCGGCACGGGAGCAGGCCGCTGCCGGGGTGGCCGCGGAGCTGATCGGCGCCGACGCGCTGCCGGAGCTGGAGCCGGAGATCGCCCGGGATTTCGCCGGTGGCGTCTTCTACCCCCAGGACATGCAGGTGCAGCCCGCTCGTGCCACCGTGGCGATGCTCGCGGCTGCCCGAGCGCTCGGTGCCGTGGTGCGCGCCCGGACCGAGGCGCTGCGCATCGAACCCGGACGTGTCATCACCAGCGGTGAGCCGGTGAGCGCCGGGGCGATCGTCAACGCGACCGGTGCCTGGGCACTGCCCTTCTCCCCAGGCCAGGAGATCGCGCCCAGGCGCGGCTTCATCCTCGTCACCGAGGCGATGCCGCCGCTGATCCGGCACAAGGTCTACTCCGCGGACTATCTGGAGAATGTCGCGAGTGACGACGCCGACCTCCAGTCCTCGACGGTCGTCGAGGCGACCCCGGCCGGCCCGGTGCTGATCGGGGCGACCCGCGAACGGGTCGGCTTCGACACGGCCCCCAATCCGGTCGCGCTCGCGGCGCTGGCCCGGGGCGCGGCGGCCCTCTTCCCCTTCCTCTCCGGGGTGCGGATCATCAGGTCCTATCACGGGTTCCGTCCCTTCGCCGCCGACCACCTGCCGGTGATCGGACCCGATCCAGAGGTGCCGGGGCTCTATCACGCGCACGGCCACGAGGGCGCCGGGATCGGTCTCGCGCCCGCGACCGCCGAGCTGATCGCGCAGATGATCACTGGTGCGCCGCTGGCGATGGACGCCGCTCCCTTCGACCCCCGGCGTTTCGCATGAGCGTCTTCTGCGGCATCGGCGTCTGCCAGGCCTGCGTCGTCGACGGCGAGCGCCCCTGCCTCTCCCGGCGGTCCGGTGCAGTCGGAAGCGACCCGCATGCGCTTGAGAGGCAGGCCCGGCTCGTCGTCATCGGTGCCGGCCCGGCCGGGCTCAGCGCCGCCATCGCCGCCGCCGACGCGGGGCTCGACGTGGTCGTCGTCGACCGAGGCGCCCGCCCCGGCGGAGCCAGGCGCCCGGCAGCCCTGATCAAGCGCGCTGAGCAGCACGAACGCATCCACCTCCGGCTCGGGGTCGACGTCTGGCGAGCGCTGCCCGACCGAACCCTGCACCTCACGGACGGCGCCGAGCTCCGCCCGGCCGCGCTGATCCTGGCGACCGGTGCATATGACCGCGTCGTGCCCTTCCCCGGCTGGGAACTCCCCGGCGTCATCACCGTCGGCGGCGCGCAGGCCCAGCTCAAGCAGCACGGTGTGCCACGCGGCCAGCGCATCCTCGTCGCCGGTCGGGGCCCGCTGCTCCAGGTCGCGGCTGCCGGGCTCGCCGCCGGAGGTGCGCACGTCGTGGCGGTGGCCGACGGCGTACCCCTCAGGAAGTGGTTTGGGCACTGGCCCGTCGTCGCGCGCTCGCCGCGCCGCCTGCTCCAGGCCGCCTGGCTGCGGTTTCTGCTGCTCCGCCACGGCCTCACGCTGCTCCCCTCCCATGAACTCATCGCCGCCGACGCGGCGGGAGGGGCCCTCCGCGTGACAGTCGGATCCTCCCCGAAGGGTCTGACGAAAACCTTCGACGTCGATCTCCTCGCCGTCGGCGACGGCTTCACGCCGCAGGTGGAGCTGGCGATCGCACTCGGCGCCGCCACGAGAATCGACCCCCGCGACGGCAGCGTGGTCGTCGTAGAACGAGACCAGCGCACCACGGCACCGGGCGTCTTCGTCGCGGGCGAGGCGGCCGGGGTCGGTGGGGCGGACCAGGCCGCAGCGATGGGCATCCTCGCCGGGCTCGCCGCAGCTCGCCACCTCGGCGTCGAGGTTCAGATCCCGGCCCGGCTGCGCCGCAGGGTCGCGAGCCTGCGCCGGTTCGCCGACGCGCTGCACGATGTCACCCGCATCGATCCGGGCTTCACGGCAGGCGTCGCCGACTCCACCATCCTCTGCCGCTGCGAGGGCGTGACGTTCGGCGAGGCCAGAGCGGCTGTCGCGGACCTCGGTGTCGACGATCCCCGCTCGCTCAAGCTCGTGACCCGCGTCGGCATGGGCGCCTGCCAGGGGCGGCTCTGCGGCGGTGCCGCCGCCGACCTGCTCGGCGCCGATCCGACCCCTTATCAGCACCGGCCCGTCGCGGTCCCGGTCCCGCTCGCACTCTTCGCCTCAGGAGGACACGAATGAGCCATCAGCCCTGGCACGGCGTACTCGTCGCCATCACCACGCCGTTCCGCGACGACCTCTCGATCGACTTCGACAGGCTGCAGGAGCACGTCGCCTGGCTCGCCGGCAACGGCTGCCACGGCATCGTGCCCAACGGCTCGCTCGGCGAATACCAGACCCTCACCGACGACGAGCGCGCCCGGATCGTCACCGCCGTCGTCGAGGCCGCGCCCGAGGGGGTGTCGGTGGTGCCGGGAGTCGGTGCCTACGGCGGTCACCAGGGCAGGCGGTGGGCGGAGCAGGCGGCTGCGGCAGGCGCGCACGCGGTCATGTCACTACCCCCCAACGGGTACGCCGCCGGCCGCCCCGAGGTGATCGCGCACTACGAGGCCGTGGCGGCTGCCGGGCTGCCCGTCGTCGCCTACAACAACCCCTTCGACACGAAGGTCGACCTGGTCCCGGGGCTGCTCGCCGAGCTTTACGACCGGGACCTGATCGTGGCGGTCAAGGAGTTCTCCGGCGACGTACGCCGACTGCACCAGATCCGTGAACTCGCACCCGGCCTCGACGTGCTCGCCGGTGCCGACGACGTACTCCTGGAGCTGGTCATGCAGGGTGCCGTCGGCTGGATCGCCGGGTTCCCGAACGCGCTGCCCACGCAGTCGGTGGAGCTCTTCGAGCTGTGCCGGGCCGGGGACCTCGATCGGGCACTCCCGCTCTACACCGCTGTCCACGCTGCCTATCGGTGGGATTCGCGGCCGGTGTTCGTACAGGCGATCAAGCTGGGGATGGACCTCGCCGGACGCTATGGCGGACCCTGCCGCCCGCCCAGGCTGCCCCTGCCCGACGACGTCGCGGCGCAGGTCACGGCCGACATGAAGCGAGCCCTGGGTGCGTAGCCGCGCCGTCTATCACGCGGTCAACTCGCACACCGAGGGCATGCCGACGCGGGTGATCACCGGTGGGATCGGCGTGTTCCCCGGCGAGACGATGGCGCAGCGGCGGCTGCACGGCGTCAACGAACGCGATGACCTGCGCAGGCTGCTGATGTTCGAGCCGCGCGGGCACTCGGCGATGTCGGGTGCGATCCTGCAGCCGCCGATCCGGCCGGACGCCGACTGGGGAGTGCTCTTCATCGAGGTCTCCGGCTGGCTGCCGATGTGCGGCCACGGCACGATCGGTGTCGCGACGGTGCTGGTCGAGACCGGGATGGTCGAGGTCGTGGAGCCGGTCACGACGATCCGGCTCGACACGCCGGCCGGGCTCGTCGTCGCGTCCGTCGCGGTCACCGACGGCCGGGCCACCTCGGTCACGCTCCGCAACGTGCCGTCGTTCCTGCACGCCACGGACGTGCCGCTCAGCGTGCCCGGTGTCGGCGATCTCACCGTGGACATCGCCTACGGCGGCAACTTCTACGCCTTCCTCCCCGCAGCCGCGCTCGGCCATCCGGTGACCCCGGCGAACGTGCCCGCGCTGCTCGACCGCGGCCTGAAGATCATCGACGCGATCAACGAGCAGGCCCGCCCGATCCACCCGACCGACCCGGCGATCGACGACTGCCGGCACGTCGTGGCCTACGAGCCCGGTCGCGACGGCGCCGACGCCCGGGCGGTCACGCTCATCCACCCGGGCTGGGTGGACCGGTCGCCCTGCGGCACGGGTACGAGCGCCCGCATGGCGCAACTCCACTTCCGCGGGCACCTCCCGCTGGACACGCCCTTCATCAACGAGAGCGTCCTGGGTACGCGATTCACCGGCCGCCTCGTCGAAGCCACGATGGTCGGTGATCGGCCTGCCGTGGTGCCGACCGTGACCGGGCGGGCGTGGATCACCGGGACCGCTCAGTACCTGCTCGACCCCGAGGACCCCTTCCCGGCCGGGTTCGAGCTGTAGGACCCGTGCCGGCCGCCTCCTCAACAGGGCCTCGGGCGGTCGGCACGGTGAAGGGTGGCCCGGTGGGAGGACCGGGCCACCCTTCATGCCATGGCACGAGGTCGAATAAGGCGCGTTGATCGCGTTGTTTCCGGGAAGTAGTCCCCTCAAGCACTAGGCGAGGGGACTACTTCCCGGAAACAACGCGATCATGGGTGTGGGTGCTGCGGGCGCGTGCTCCTGGCGTACCCACGATGGGGCGCTGGAGGGGGCGCGGCCTGGAGGTGCGCTGGGGGTGCGGGATTTCGACCTGAGGCATAGCCTGTGCGGGCTGTCGGGCATCGACAGTGGCTCATGGAATGATCTTGGGGAGGAAGTTCCTGATGCGCGACATCCAGAACTGGATCGCTTTCATCATGGCCGTGCTCGGCGCTGCGATGGTCGTCGGTGGCGCGGGCGTCATCCTGTTCCGGGCGCTCAAGACCGTGTCGTCCGCCACACCGGAGGAGCCGGTCGGCATCGACCTCGACACCGAGCCGACCGCTCCGGTGGGTTCCAAGCCCGCCCGGACCGCCAGCTTCTTCCGTCGGGTGTGGCGTTCGGCGCAGGCTCTCGACTCGGCGGATCGCCTCATCGCCTGGGGGATTGTGCTGCTCGTGCTGGCTGCGCTCGCCGCGGGTGCGATCGGGTTCAACGTCCAGCTCGGTGTCGGCAACAAGTAGGGGCACTCTGAGTAGCCGACTCGTCTCTCTACGGCGAGTCACACCACCCCACGGTCATGGTCGACCACCGGGGGATTATTCTGCGTCCGAGGTACGCCTGGACTGATCAACTCGCCCGAGAGGGTCGGGGGCGTACCGAGCAGCTGGCAAACAGCCCCAGGAGGCCGCTCGTGACAACCGTCGCACCGAAGCCGATCGTGACCCGGCCCTGGCCGGTTCGCCAGAACACCAAGGGTTCAGCGATCGCTCGGCTGCTGCGCACCACGGACGCGAAGCAGATCGGGCTCATGTACCTGGTCACGTCGTTCGTGTTCTTCATGATCGGCGGCCTGATGGCGCTGCTCATGCGTGGCGAGCTGGCGCAGCCGGGCATGCAGTTCCTGTCGCCGGAGCAGTACAACCAGCTCTTCACGATGCACGGCACGATCATGCTGCTGTTCTTCGCGACGCCGATCGTCTTCGCGTTCGCGAACTTCATCGTGCCGCTGCAGATCGGCGCGCCGGACGTCAGCTTCCCGCGCCTGAACGCCTTCGCCTACTGGCTCTACGCCTTCGGCGGCACGATCGCGATCACCGGTTTCATCACGCCGGGCGGCGCCGCCGACTTCGGCTGGTTCGCCTACGCCCCGCTGAACAGCGCGGTCAACTCGCCCGGCCCCGGTGGCGACCTCTGGATCACGGGTCTCGCGATCTCCGGTCTGGGCACCATCCTCGGCGCCGTCAACATGGTGACCACGATCATCACCCTGCGCGCGCCGGGTATGACGATGTTCCGGATGTCGATCTTCACCTGGAACATCCTCGTCACCAGCCTGCTCGTGCTGATGGTCTTCCCGCTGCTCGCCGCCGCGCTCTTCGCGCTGCTCGCCGACCGGAAGCTCGGGGCGCACGTCTTCGACTCCTCGACCAACGGGCCGATGCTCTGGCAGCACCTCTTCTGGTTCTTCGGACACCCTGAGGTCTACATCGTCGCGTTGCCGTTCTTCGGCATCATCTCCGAGGTCATCCCGGTCTTCAGCCGCAAGCCGATCTTCGGCTACAAGGGCCTCGTCGCCGCCACGCTGATGATCGCGGCACTGTCGATGAGCGTCTGGGCGCACCACATGTTCGCCACCGGCCAGGTGCTGCTGCCGTTCTTCTCGTTCCTGAGCTTCCTCATCGCCGTACCGACAGGCATGAAGTTCTTCAACTGGATCGGCACGATGTGGCGGGGCCAGATCACGTTCGAGACACCGATGCTCTTCGCCATCGGCTTCCTCGTGACCTTCCTCTTCGGCGGCCTCTCCGGCGTGCTGCTCGCGAGCCCGCCGATCGACTTCCACGTGTCGGACTCGTACTTCGTGGTCGCGCACTTCCACTACGTGCTCTTCGGCACGATCGTCTTCGCCGTCTACTCCGGGGTCTACTTCTGGTTCCCGAAGATGTTCGGCCGGATGCTCGACGAGCGCCTCGGCAAGGTCCACTTCTGGCTGACGACGATCGGCTTCCACGGCACCTTCCTGGTCCAGCACTGGCTGGGCACCCAGGGCATGCCGCGCCGCTACGCCGACTACCTGAAGGAGGACGGGTTCACCTTCCTGAACACGTTCTCGACGATCGGCGCCTTCATCCTGGGCGCCTCCACGCTGCCGTTCCTCTACAACGTGTGGAAGTCCTACCGGGCGGGTCGCCTCGTCACGGTGGACGACCCGTGGGGCTTCGGCGCCTCGCTGGAGTGGGCGACGAGCTGCCCGCCGCCGCTGCGCAACTTCGACACGATGCCGCGGATCCGCTCCGAGCGGCCCGCGTTCGACGCGAAGTTCCCGCACCTGGCGGTGGACACCAGTCCCGCACCGAAGGCCGTCTCCGGCTCGAAACACTGACGACGCCGTCACGGAAGCGGGCCTCCCACTGTCGGGAGGCCCGCTTTCTGTTGTCCGTGTGACTGCCTGCGCCGGTCAGGTCGCCGGCGTGGCTGCCGCGGCCGGGCGTTCGGCGTGGCCGGCCGCCGGGCCGGGGCCGAGGGCTCAGGCGATGGCGACACCGGCCGTGCGGAGATCGTCCAGGGCGGTCGCCGTGGTCTCCGGTGCCACTCCGGCGGTCAGCCCGGTCAGGACCGTCGTGGTGAAGCCCTCGGCCGCCGCGTCCAGCGCGGTGGCGCGCACGCAGTAGTCCGTCGCGATGCCGACGACGTCGACCTCGGTGACATCGTGGGTGCGCAGCCAGGCGGCGAGGCCGATCCCGGCGCTGGTGCCCTCGAAGCCGGAGTAGGCCGCGGCGTGCGCGCCCTTGCGGAAGACCGCCTCGATGCGGTCCGTGTCCAGCCCGGGGTGGAACTCCGCGCCGAAGGTCTCCGCCACACAGTGCACCGGCCACTCCTGGAAGTGGGAGCCGGGATCGATGTGGTGATCCTGGGTCGCGACGACATGATCCCAGCCCGCGTCCGGCCTGGCCAGGGCTGCCGAGATGCCCGCCGCGACGGCGGACCCCCCGTCGACGGGCAGCGAACCGCCCTCACAGAAGTCGTTCTGAACGTCCACGATGATCAGCGCTCGTGCCATGCCCTCATGGTAGGCGCGCGGGCGCTCCCAGGCATGATCACGTTGCTTCCCGGAAACAGGCCCTTCCCGACCCGGCGATTCGCCCACTTTCCGGGAAACAACGCGATCTGGCGGCTACGCGCGCCAGAGAGGGCGGGTCAGGCAGGTGGGGCCGCCGTCGCCCTTGGCGAGCTCGCTCGCCGCGACCTCGTGCACCTCGACGCCGTGCTTCGCGAGCGCGGCCGCCGTCTTCGGGTTGCCCTCGAAGATCACAACCACCCCGGGGTGTACGGCGAGCACGTTGCTGCCGAGCGTCGCGTACTCGTCGGGGTCGACGGGGATCGTCGTGATCTCGCGTGCGGCGAGCTCCTGGAGCAGCGCCACCGGCATGATCGGCTCGAAGACGACGGCGAGGTCGTCGGCGACGGGGGAGATGCCCGACATCAGGTGCAGCACGTGCGCGGGCCCCTGGTCATGCGGCATGTCATAGGAGAAGAGCTGCTGGCCCTCGGCGGCGAGAAGGGCCCGCAGCTCCTCGTGGGCCGCCTGGTTGGTGCGGTAGCCCCGCCCGGCGACCGCCACGTTGTCGCCGATCCAGCAGACGTCGCCGCCGTCCATCACCGACGGCGCGGTGAGACTCGCCATGGTCGGCACGCCGAAGCCCTCCAGTGCGGCGGCGAGCTTCGCAGCCTCGCCCTGCCGGCACGGCTTCGCGGACCGGAAGACCACGGTGCCGCCGCCGATGACGAAGACCGAGTCGTAGGCGAAGACCGCATCGACCTCCCCCTCCGTCGCGGGCGCCACCTCGACGGAGACGCCCAGCTCGGTGAGCTTCTCGGCGAACGCCTCGTGCTGCGCGAGGAGGAGCTCGGTGTCCGGCCTCCGCCAGCCGGCCTCGGCCCAGTCGCCGGTGACGGCGGGGCGGCGCAGGGCGGCACGGCGAAGGGGGGCCACGGAGGAGCGAACACCATAGGTCATCCGGTGATCGTAATTCACTTGCCACGATGTCGGACCCGACCGGCATGATAGGGGTGCTATGAGTCTCGCACCTTACCGTCAGGTCCTCGCCGTACCCGGTGTCCGCGCGTTGCTGCTGATCGGGATGCTGGCGCGCATCCCCTCCACGGCCATCGGCATGACGCTGACCCTGCACGTCGCCACCGGTCTGCACCGGTCGTGGGCGGAGGCCGGTCTCGTCACCGCCGCATACACCATCGGCGTCGCCATCGGTTCGCCGCTGATGGGCCGCCTCATCGACCGGCGGGGCATGCGACCGGCGATGCTGCTGACGACACTCGTCCAGCTCGTGGTCTGGTCGACGGCGCCGCACCTGAGCTACCAGCTGCTCGTGCCGGCCGCCCTCGTCGGCGGGCTCCTCTGCATCCCCATCTTCGGCACGATCAGGATCGCGCTCGCGGCGATGGTCCCCGGCGAGCAGCGACGCCCGGCGTACGCGCTGGATTCCATGATCGTCGAGCTCTCCTTCATGGTCGGGCCGGCCCTCGCGGTGCTGCTCGCCACGACGCTCTCGACCGGCACCGGGATCTACCTGCTCGCGGTCGGCCTGGTCGTCTCGGGCGCGACGCTGTTCGTCATGAACCCGGCGACCCGGCCCGAGGGCCAGGAGATCCCCGAGGTGGCGCCGCCGCGCCGGAGCTGGTTCGGCCCGCGCCTCGTCGCGGTGCTGATCGCCTCGGCGGCGGCGACCTTCATCCTCAGCGCCACCGACCTGGCGATCGTCGCGATGATGCGCGAGGCCGGTGCGATCACCTGGACCGGCGTCGCGATCGCCCTCTGGTGCGCCTATTCGCTCATCGGCGGGCTGGTCTTCGGCGCGATCCGCAAGCCGATCTCCGTGCTCACGCTGGTCGCGGTGATGGGGCTGCTCACCATCCCGGCCGGGATGGCGCCGACCTGGCAGTGGCTGCTGCTCCTGCTGATCCCGTCCGGCGTGCTCTGCGCACCGGCGATGGTCGCGGCGAACGACACGCTCTCGCGCGTGGTCCCGCCCGCGTCCCGGGGCGAGGCGACCGGGCTGCTCGGCTCCGCGATGACGGCGGGGACGACGATCGGGGCGCCGTTCGCGGGGTTCGTGGTCGACCACACGGGTCCGGGTTGGGCGTTCGCGGTGGCCGGGCTGGTCGGCGCGGTCGCGGTGCTCGCCGCACTCCCCGCCTACCGCAGGGCTCCGGCACTCGCCCCCGCGCCCGCCTGATGCGGTCGTTTAGCACCAACTCTTCAAGAGTTGGTGCTAGAGGAACCGGGCGCCGTATGCAGCAGGCGGCGGTCCTCAGGACCAACTCTTGAAGAGTTGCGGCGATCTTGGGTGACGCAGGGTCAGGTGGTGAGGACCGTCACCGGGATGGCGGGGTCGCCCACGGAGAGCTTCAGGCCCTCCCAGGGGATGGAGACGAGCGCGGCGCGCAGGTGCTCGCGGGACTCCTCCAGCGTGGGCAGGCCGTCGACGAGGGCACCGGCCCGGATCAGCGGGCGGGACAGCGTCCGGTCGCCGGGCTCCGGTGTCGGGGCGGAGCGGACGAAGACGATCTCCTCGGTCGCGGTGCCGGTGGGTTTGTGGCGGCGTACGGCGGTCTTGCGCCCGCCGACGGTCGCCTTGTTCTCGGAGCGCTTCACGACGGGCCGTCCGGCCACCTCGACGAGCTTGTAGACGAGTCCGGCGGTCGGTGCTCCCGATCCGACCACCACGGCCGTTCCGGCGCCGTAGGCGTCCACGGGCTCGGCGGCGAGCGCCGCGATGGCGTACTCGTCGAGATCGCCGCTGACGACGATCTTCACGTCGGGCGCGCCGAGCTCGTCGAGGAGGGCTCGCGACTGCGCGGCCAGCACCGACAGGTCGCCGGAGTCGATCCGGATCGCGCGCAGCCCGGGCCCGGCGGCGGCGATGGCGTTGCGGATGCCCTGGCTGATGTCATAGGTGTCGACGAGCATGGTGGTCTGGGTGCCCGACGCGGCGAGCTGCGACGCGAAGGCGGTCGGCTCGTCGTCGTGGAGCAGGGTGAAGGCGTGCGCCGCCGTGCCCGCCGTGGGCACGCCGTGGCGCAGGCCCGCCGCCAGGTTGGAGGTCGAGGCGAACCCCGCGAGATAGGCCGCGCGGGCCGCGGCCACTGCTGCTTCCTCGTGGGTACGCCGTGAGCCCATCTCGATGATCGGACGTCCCCGGGCGGCGGTGACCATGCGGGCGGCTGCCGCGGCCACGGCTGCGTCGTGGTTGAGGACGGAGAGGATGAGCGTCTCCAGGACCACGCACTCGGCGAAGGTGCCCGAGACGGTGAGGATCGGGGAGCCGGGGAAGAAGAGTTCGCCCTCGGCGTACCCGTCGATGTCGCCCGTGAATCGGTAGGCCGTGAGCCACTGCGCGGCCTCGGCGTCGACGATGCCCTGCTCCTGCAGCCACGCGACCTCGTCGGCGCGGAAGCGGAAGTCCATGATCATTTCGAGGAGCCGGCCCGTCCCGGCGACCACGCCGTAGCGCCGCCCGTGCGGCAGCCGCCGCGCGAAGGCCTCGAATACGCAGGGCCGATGGGCCGTGCCGTCGCGGAGGGCGGCGCCGATCATCGTCAACTCGTACTGATCGGTCAGGAGCGCTGGTGATCCTTTCACTCGCTCACCATATGCGTCAGGAGCGGCGAGTGAGGTTCGCGGGCACGGACAGGTAACCAAGGGGTCTGTGTTTCCGGAAGTCCGTGGCAGGATTGGGGGCATGGCCACTCCCCAGGTCCAGCCGGTTGAGCGGCAGGAGACTGACGAAGCGCCGGAATCCGCCCGGCCCTGGGTCACGATCGCGCATAATGACCCGATTAATTTGATGACGTATGTCGTTTTTGTCTTCCAGAAAGAGTTCGGCTACAGCCGTGACGAGGCCGAGATCATGATGTGGGACATGCATACGAAGGGTCGGGTCGTCGTGACCAGCGGTGCCCGCGAGCGGATGGAGTACGACGCTTCCCGCCTGCACAATTACGGCCTCTGGGCCACGGTGGCGCGCCAGTGACGATGTTTCGGCGAGAGGGCGCCGAGTGCGTGGCCGACCTGACCGCCGACGAGGTCAGAGTGCTGCGCAAGGTCGCCTCCGAAGTGGTGTCGCTGCTCACCGAGGGCTTCGATCACGAGGATCCGGTGGTCGGGCGCCTCTTCCCGGACGTCTACCCCGACGATCCGCTGGAGGCCGCCGAGTACCGGCGGTTCACCGAGGGCGACCTCAAGACCGGCAAGATCGATCAGGCGGGCGCGGTCCTCGCGACACTCCCGACCGACGGTGCCGGCGAGGTTCGCCTCGATCCGGAGTCGGCCGAGGCGTGGCTGCGGGCGATCAACGACGCCCGGCTCGCGCTCGGCGTGCGGCTGGAGATCACCGACGACACCGACGTGGAGGAGGAGGTCGACGACGCCGTGCTGCGTGACCCGGGTTCTTCCCGCGTGTTCCAGTTGAGCGTCTACGCCTACCTGGGTTACCTCCAGGAAGCTCTCCTCGACGCGGTTATGGAGTGAATCACACCTGAGAAATGCACGCACCCGCGACGGATAGGCTGGCTCACGTGCTGACCATTGACCGCGCGATGCTGGACGCGATCGCCGCGCATGCCCGCCGGGATCACCCGGACGAGGCCTGCGGCGTGGTCGCGGGTCCGATCGGCGCCGACGCTCCCACCAGGCACATTCCGATGGACAACATCGAGCGCTCGACCACGTTCTACCGTTTCGACCCGACCGAGCAGCTCCGGGTCTGGCGCGAGATGGACGATCGGGACGAGGAGCCGGTGATCATCTATCACTCGCACACCGCCACCGAGGCGTACCCGTCGCGGACCGACGTCTCCTTCGCGGGCGAGCCGGGAGCGCACTATCTCCTCGTCTCAACACGCGAGCCGGATGTGACGGAAGTTCGCTCATTTCGTATCCTTGACGGCGTGGTGACTGAGGAGCCGGTGAAGGTCGTGGGAGCGACCGCCGATGAGCACGCAGTTCAGTCCTACATGTTCGGGCAGAGCCCTTCCACGGTTGATTACGAGTGTCGCAGCCAGAGCTGACCATCGTTCTGTTCGCTCTGCTCGACCTCTAGGAGACTTCCATGGCTATCGACGTCCGCATCCCCACCATCCTGCGCACCTACACCGGCGGCGCCAAGGCCGTCCAGGGCGCCGGCGACACCCTCGCCGACCTGCTGACCAACCTCGACGGCACCTACGCCGGCATCCGGGGCCGCCTCATCACCGACGACGGCGGCCTGCACCGGTTCGTCAACATCTACGTCAACGACGAGGACGTGCGTTTCCTCGGCTCGCTCGACGCCAAGCTCGCCGACGGTGACACCGTCACCATCCTGCCGGCCGTCGCCGGTGGCGCGCTCGGGCTGCTCGCAGCCGCCGCGCTGCTCGGTCGCTGATCTTCCGCGGGCCCCGACGCCAGTTCACTGGTATCGGGGCCCGCACTCTCTTCGACCTTCTTCGATGCCGGAGGAACTCGTGGCGCGGTTTGATTCACTTCTCGATACGTGTGGCAACACCCCGCTGATCGGGCTGCCCCGGCTCTCGCCCAGCGAGGACGTGCGGATCTGGGCCAAGCTCGAGGACCGCAACCCCACCGGCAGCGTCAAGGACCGGGCCGCGCTCTTCATGGTCCGGGCCGCCGAGGCCGACGGCACCCTGCGTCCCGGCGCGACGATCCTGGAGCCCACCAGCGGAAACACCGGCATCGCGCTCGCCATGGCGGCGAAGCTGCGCGGTTACCGCCTGGTCTGCGTGATGCCGGAGAACGTCTCGTCGGAGCGGATCCAGATGCTCCGGATGTACGGTGCCGAGATCATCTTCTCGCCCGCAGCCGGCGGCTCCAACCAGGCGGTCGCGACGGCCAAGCAGATCGCCGCCGAGCACCCCGACTGGGTGATGCTCTACCAGTACGGCAACGCCGCCAACGCCCAGGCGCACTACGAGACCACCGGGCCGGAGCTGCTGCGCGACCTGCCGTCGATCACGCACTTCGTGGCCGGTCTCGGTACGACGGGCACGCTCATGGGCACCGGTCGCTACCTGCGGGAGAAGAACCCCGACATCAACATCATCGCTGCTGAGC
Organism: Allocatelliglobosispora scoriae; assembly: GCF_014204945.1. NCBI lineage: Bacteria > Bacillati > Actinomycetota > Actinomycetes > Micromonosporales > Micromonosporaceae > Allocatelliglobosispora > Allocatelliglobosispora scoriae. The sequence goes on along the minus strand of NZ_JACHMN010000002.1, from coordinate 2,653,763 downwards.
CCCGCTACGGGGAGATCGTCTACGGGCTGCGCAACATCGATGAGGGTTACGTACCGGAGCTCTACGACGCGTCGGTGCTGAGCCGGCGGTTCTCGGTGGGCACGAGGGACGCGGTTCTGCGTACCAGGCAGCTTGTCGAGGTTGAGGGTTTGTTCGTGGGGTTCTCGACCGGCGCGGTCTTCCACGCGGCGCTCGCCGTGGCGCACGAGGCGGTGAAGGCCGGTCGCAAGGCCGACGTGGCGTTCCTCGTCGCCGACGGCGGCTGGAAATACCTGTCGACCGGTGCCTACGGCGGCACGCTCGCCGACGCGGAGACCGCCCTCGAGGGCCAGCTCTGGGCCTGACGACCCAGAGCTGAGCGCGGCTAGAGGTAGTTGAGCAGGAGGGCGAGGTTGGCGGCGAGTGCCGCCGTCGAGACGCCCAGCGCGGAGTAGGCCCAGATCGCGCGGTGGATCGAGGCGAACGCGACGACCGCCGCGACCACGCCGAACGACCCGATCGCGATGCTCGTCGGGACCAGCCAGTTCGGCCCCGAGTTGAGCAGGATGGCGGCGAAGATCCGAGCCGCGGCGACCAGCCCGATCAGCACCAGGACGGCGGTCCAGGCGCTGAGCAGGAGCATCCGGCCGTGCTGGGGCGCGGGGTCGTGCTCACCGGGAATGCCGATCGAACCGGTGGGCATGGGGGTCATGCGGGGTTCGGTCCGCGGTTCGATCGGGAGCGCGCCCAGGGTCCTGGTGGTGCCGGGCTCGGGCTCTGCCACCGAGACCGCACTGGTTGACGTTGTCTCAGCCACGCCTGTCCAACGCCCGGATGTGGCCCACGTAACGCTATGTGGTGACGTCCTCGCAGGTGGCGATGTCACTTTCGCGACAAGTTCGATCAGACCTTTCAGGGACCGAGCACCTTGAGCGTAGGCTGCCCTCCGTGACGGACGCGCCGATCGGCATCTTCGACTCGGGAGTCGGCGGGCTGACGGTTGCTCGGGCAATCCTGGATCAGCTCCCGCATGAGCGCCTGCTCTACCTCGGGGACACCGCGCATGTGCCCTACGGGCCCAAGCCGCTCGCTGACGTGCGCAAATACGCGCTCGCGTGCCTGGACGAGCTCGCCGCGCAGGATGTCAAGCTGCTGGTGATCGCGTGCAACACGGCGATCGCCGCGTGCCTCGCGGACGTGCGGGAGCGCTATGACATCCCGGTCGTGGAGGTCATCCGCCCGGCCGTCCGGCGGGCCGTGGCGGCGACCCGCAACGGCAGGATCGGTGTGATCGGCACGGCCGGAACCATCGCGAGCGGCGCCTACGAGGACGCCTTCGCCGCTGCACCGCAGGCCACGATCACCTCGGTGGCCTGCCCGCAGTTCGTCGACTTCGTCGAGCGGGGGATCACCTCCGGCCGCGCCCTGTTGGGCCTGGCCAGTGGATATCTTGAGCCCCTGCAGCGAGCCGACGTGGATACGCTTGTCCTCGGGTGCACGCACTACCCGTTGCTCTCGGGAGTGCTCAGCCTGGTGATGGGTGATCAGGTCACCCTGGTCTCCAGCGCCGACGAGACGGCGAAGGACGTTTATCGCGTGTTGGTGCAGCAGGACATCGTCAGGCCGGACGATGCCCCGCCGCCGCGGCACGAACTGCGCGTCACCGGCGATGTCGGACCGTTCGACAAGCTGGCGAAGCGTTTTGTCGGGGAACTCAGCCTGGGAGAGCTAGGTAACACGATGTCTGTGGGGGCGACGGCGTGAGGCTCACTGTTCTGGGGTGTGCGGGGAGCTTTCCTGGTCCGGAGGCCGCATGCTCCGCATACCTCGTCGAGGCGGACGGGTTCCGCCTGCTGATCGACTTCGGCTCCGGCTCGCTGTCGGCGCTGCAGCGCTACGCGGGGATCAAGGCGGTCGACGCGATCCTGCTCAGCCACCTGCACTGTGACCACATGCTGGACGCGGTTTCCTATGTGGTGGTCCGGCGGTACGCACCGGACGGGCCCTACCCGGCGCTGCCGGTCTACGCACCGGCCGGTGCCCCCGAGCGGCTCGCCGCGGCCTACAGCCACGAGGAAGGGCCGCTCGACGACGTCTACACCTTCTACGGCCTGCAGCCGGGCAGCTTCCCGATCGGGCCCTTCACCGTCAGCGTCGACCGGGTCAACCACCCCGTCGAGACCTACGGCGTCCGGCTGGAGCACGAGGGCAAGGTGCTCACCTACTCCGCCGACACCGCGATGTGCGACTCGCTGCTGCGGCTGGCGCACGGCGCGGACCTCTTCCTCTGCGAGGCCTCCTACCTCGACGGTGTCGACAACCCGCCGGGCCTGCACCTCACCGGTCGCGAGGCGGGCGAGGTCGCGACGAAGGCGAGCGTCGGCAAGCTGCTGCTCACGCACCTCGTCACCGCGTGGGGCAGCGAGGTGGAGACGTTCGAGGCGGCAGCTTCGGCGTTCGCCGGACCGGTTGAAATAGCCCGTCCGGGTGCCCGCTACGAGGTCTGACACATCCGGCACATAAGGTGTCTTCATGACCCGACCCGATGGCCGCAAAGCGAATCAGCTGCGCCCCGTGAAGATCACTCGGAACTGGACGATGCACGCCGAAGGGTCGGTCCTCGTCGAGTTCGGCAACACCAAGGTCCTGTGCACCGCCAGCGTCACCGAGGGCGTGCCGCGGTGGCGCAAGGGATCGGGGCTCGGCTGGCTGACGAGCGAATACGCCATGCTGCCCCGGGCCACCACCACGCGTAACGATCGCGAGGCGGTGAAGGGCAAGGTCGGCGGGCGTACCCATGAGATCTCGCGGTTGATCGGTCGAAGCCTGCGCGCATGCATAGATCTGAAGGCTTTGGGGGAGAACTCCATCGTGCTCGACTGCGATGTGCTCCAGGCCGACGGTGGGACGCGGACCGCCGCGATCACCGGCGCCTACGTCGCGCTGCACGACGCCGTGTCGTGGCTCGCCGCCAAGAACGCGCTCACCCGCAAGCAGACCGTCGCGACGACCCTGCACCGCTCGGTCGCCGCGGTCAGCGTCGGCATCATCGCGGGCGAACCCCGCCTGGACCTCTGCTACGACGAGGACGTCGCGGCCGAGGTCGACATGAACATCGTTTGTACGGGCACCGGCGAGTTCGTCGAGGTCCAGGGCACCGGCGAGGACGGTGTCTTCAACCGTGACCAGCTAAACGCGCTGCTGGACCTGGGGATCGCGGGCTGTCAGCAGCTCGCCACCGCTCAGGCCCTGGCACTCGCCACCGACCTGAAGAGGTGATCACGATGCGTCTGCTGCTCGCCACCCGCAACGTCAAGAAGCTCGACGAGCTGCGCCGCATCCTGGCGTCCTCACCGGAGCTGCACACGGTCGAACTCGTCGGGCTCGACGATGTCGAGACCTACCCGGAGGCGCCCGAGGTGGGGCTCACCTTCGCGGAGAACGCGCTGATGAAGGCCCGGGAGGGAGTCCGATACACGGGGCTGCCGACGGTCGCTGACGACTCCGGTCTCGCCGTCGACGCGCTGAGCGGGATGCCGGGTGTCTTCAGCGCCCGCTGGTCCGGCCGGCACGGCGATGACCAGGCGAATCTCGATCTGCTGCTCGGGCAGATCGGCGATGTGCCGGATGAGCACCGGGGCGGCGCGTTCATCTGCGCGGCTGCGCTGGTGCTGCCGCCGACATCCGGGTCCACGGACCTGCGCGAGCACCTGGTGCACGGCAAGATGCCGGGTCGGGTGCTGCGATCCGGTCGAGGCACGGGCGGCTTCGGGTACGACCCGATCTTCATCGCCGAGGGCCAGACCAGGACCAATGCCGAGCTGGAGCCGGCCGAGAAGGACGCGATCAGCCACCGGGGCAAGGCGTTCCGTGCGCTGGCGGCTGTGATCGCCAAGGCTCTGTAGCCGGCGGATTCCGGGGCACGCTTTGCAGCAAAGCGTGCCCATTTCCGTGTTTGAGGCCACGCTTTGCTGCAAAGCGTGGGACGGACTGCGCGCAAGCGTGGGCGGGCTGCGGGCTGCGGGCAAGCGTGGGCGGGCTGCGCCCAAGATCGCCGCAACTCTTCAAGAGTTGGTGCTATGGGGTCTGCGGTGTCGGGCTTGGGCTGCGCACTGCGTGTGGAGATCACGCCGTCTTTCCCGAAGAAGGTGTGATCTTGGTTCATGATCACGCCTATTTCCCTGAAGATGGTGTGATCTTCGGGCGCGGGGCGCGGGGCGCGGGGCGCGGGGCGCGGGGCGCGGGGCGCGGGGCGCGGGGCGCGGGGCGCGGGGCGCGGGGATAGGACCAACTCTTGAAGAGTTGCGGCGATCTTGGGTACGCCGGCACGGTTTGCTGCAAAGCGTGGCCTCAAGCACGAAAATGGGCACGGTTTGCTGCAAAACGTGACAGGGAACGCGGCAGTCAGAGGTGCGGGATGAAAGCGCCGGAACGGGCGGCTGCGGTCGCGGCCAGCACCGTCTGGGTGGTCAGGCGATCGTCGAGAGGCTGCCTGGTCAGCAGTAACCGGTGATAGAAGGGGGCGCTGACGGCTTCGATCACGGCGTACCCATCGGTGTCGGGGGGAAGCTCGCCGCGCGCGACTGCCCGGTCCACGATCTCGGCCGCGAGCCGGTAGCGCTCGGTGAAGAAGTCGCGCAGGACCGCCGCGGCGCGGGCGCTGCGGGGAGCGGCGGCCGCGAGGCCGGTGAGCAGCGCGGCGACGGGCGGGTCGGTGAGTGCGGCCTGGACCATCGCGCCGAGCGTGCGCAGATCGCCGTCGAAGCTGCCGGTGTCGGGGATGACGACCACGGTCGCGCCGAGCTCCGCGAGCACCTCCGCGAGCACCCCGTCGAGGTCGGACCAGCGGCGATAGATGGTCGTCTTGTTGACACCCGCCCGGTCGGCGATCTTCTCCACGGTGAGGTCGGCATAGCCGTTTCTGGCCAGCTCATCCAGGGTGGCGGCCATGACGGCGGCGCGCACCCGGGCGCTGCGGCCGCCGGGTCGAATGCTGGTCTTCATGCATCAACTCCTCTATGCTCATCGTAAAGCAACTTGGGTTGCATTAAGGGGAGGTTCACATGGAGGCACAGGTCTGCGTCGTGGGCGGCGGCCCGGCCGGGCTGGTGCTCGGTCTGCTCCTCGCTCGTCAGGGGGTCGAGGTGGTGGTGCTGGAGAAGCACGCCGACTTCCTGCGCGACTTCCGCGGTGACACGATCCACTCGTCGACGCTGGACCTCCTCGATGAGCTCGGGCTCGGCGACGAGGTGTCCCGGCTGCCCGGTCGCAAGGCCTCCCAACTGCGGATGACCTTCGCCGACGGCGCCTACACGGTGGCGGACTTCTCCCAGCTTAAGGGCGCGCACCCCTACATCATGCTTCTGCCACAGTGGGACTTCCTCAACCTGCTCGCCGCCGAGGCCGCGAAGCTGCCCAACTTCACGCTGCTGCGCTCGATCGAGGTCGTCGATGTGTTGCGCGCCGCCGACGGCACGGTCACCGGTGTCCAGGCGAAAGACCAGGCCGGAGCCGTGGTCGAGGTCCGCGCGTCGCTCACGGTCGCGTGCGACGGTCGATTCTCGGCGGTACGCAACGCGCTGCACCTCACCCCCGTCGAGCATGGTGCGCCGATGGACGTGCTGTGGTTCCGTGTCCCGCGGGGCGAGGCGGACCCGGCCGGGCTCGACATGCACGTCGGTGCCGGTGCACTGATGATCGTCATCGATCGCGGCGACTACTTCCAGTGCGCCTACGTCATTCCGAAGGGCGGCTTCGAGACGGTTCGGGCGGGCGGGCTCGACGAGTTCCGGGCCAAGGTCGCCCAGCTCGTGCCGCCGCTCGCCGATCGGGTCGACGCGATCGCGAGCTGGGACGACGTCAAGCTGCTCACCGTCCGGGTCAATCGGCTCAAGCAGTGGCACGGGCCCGGCTACCTCCTCATCGGTGACGCCGCACACGCGATGTCGCCGGTCGGCGGGGTCGGCGTCAACCTCGCGGTGCAGGACGCGGTGGCGACTGCCCGGCTGCTCGGGCCGAAGCTGCTCGACGGCTCGATCACCACGGACGACCTGGCGCTGGTGGAGAAGCGGCGGAGCTTCCCGACCGACGTGACGCAGCGCGTCCAGCGGATGATCCAGGGCTTCGTGATCGGTGCCGTCCTCGGTACCGATCAGGCCGTGCACGCACCGGCGCCGGTGAAGCTGCTCAAGCGGTTCCCGTCGCTGCAGGCCAAGCCGGCGAAGGTGATCGGCTACGGCGTACGCCCCGAGCACGTGTGACGGGCATCGCTCCGTGTCACGTTTCCCCCTCGCGCGCTGTCAACACTGCAGACACACGAGAGGGAGACAGCCATGACGACATCCATCCTGGTCACCGGCGGCACGGGACAGCTCGGCCGCCTCGTCGTACCGCTGCTGCGCGACGCCGGCCGGTCGGTGCGAGTGCTGAGCCGCCACGGTAGCGGTGCCGATCATGTGACCGCCGACCTGCTCAAGGGTGAAGGGATCGAGGCCGCGCTCGACGGGATCGAGACCGTCCTGCACCTCGCGGGCGGCCCCAAGGGCGACGACGAGGCGACCCGCAACCTGATGCGGGCGGCGGTCGGGGCGGGTGTGCAGCACGTCGTCTTCATCTCGGTCGCCGCTGCTGATCGGCTGCCCCTGGGCTACTACCGGGCCAAGACGGCCGCCGAGGTGATCGTGTCCGAATCGGGTGTGCCGTGGACGACGCTGCGGGCCGCGCAGTTCCACGACTTCGCGTTCACCGGCGTACGCGCGCTCGCGAAGTCGCCGATCGTGCCGGTCCCGAGCGGTATCCGGCTCCAGCCCGTCGAGACGAGCGAGGTCGCGGCCCGCCTGGTCGAGCTGGCCCTTGGTGAACCGGCCGGTTTCGTGCCGGACCTCGTCGGGCCGAAGATCTACACCTTCGGTGAGCTGCTCGACGGCTATCTGCGGGCGAGCGGTAAGCGCCGGTTGACAGTGCCGGTCCGGTTGCCGGGTGCCGTCGGCCGGGCCTATCGGGCGGGCCACAACCTGGTGCTCGACGGTGCGGCGGTGGGCACGCGTACGTGGGAGGAGTTCCTCGCCGAACGAGTACCGCCCACCCGACCGTAGCCCGCGTCCGCGCCGCGCCGCCCAAGATCGCCGCAACTCTTGAAGAGTTGGTGCTAAGCGGGCGGGCGGAGGGGTTTCTGGCTGCGGTCGGGAGAGTGGAGATCACGCCATCTTCCCCAAAGTTGGCGTGATCAAGGTCCATGATCACGCCAACTTCCCTGAAGAAGGTGTGATCTTGGAGCGCCGAGCGCCGAGCGCCGAGCGCCGAGCGCCGAGCGCCGAGCGCCGGCGGCGGCGGCAGCGGGCGCTGTGCGGCGAAGCAACCCGCTCACGGTCACGCTTTGCAGCAAAGCGTGGCCTCCGGCGTGGAGATGACCACGCTTTGCTGCAAAACGTGACGGGATAACACCAACTCTTCAAGAGTTGCGGCGATCTTGGGTCGTGCGGCGAGCCAGGCGGGCGAGCCAGGCGACCCAGGCCGGCGACCCAGGCCGGCGGGGCGGCGAAGCGGATGGCGGGGTGGGCGTGGGGGTCCGGGTGGTGGGGGTGTCAGGACAGGGGGCCGATGGTGGACTCGATGTCGGTGCGGAGGGCGGGAGTGGCGATCGTGGCGCGGGCGGCCTCCATGATCGGGGCCATGAACACGTCCGGTCCCGGCTCGCCCGTATAGGCAGCCACCGCCGCCACGCAGGCGCGGCCCGACGGCGACGGCACCAGCGGAGCCCGGAGCTGCAGGCCCCGTACCCCGGCCAGCAACTCGACGGCGAGGATGCTGGTCAGGTTGTCCAGGACCGTGCGCAGCTTCTTCGTCGCCGACCAGCCCATCGAGACGTGGTCCTCCTGCATGCCGCTCGTCGGCAGCGAGTCCACGCTCGCCGGTGACGCGAGGCGGCGGTTCTCGGCGACGATGCCGGCGGCCGTGTACTGCGCGATCATCAGGCCGGAGTTCACGCCCGGGTCCGGCGTGAGGAAGGCGGGCAGGTCCCGGGAGCGGGTCACGTCGAGCAGCCGGTCGACGCGGCGTTCGGCGATCGCACCGACCTCGGCGGCGGCGATGGCGAGGAAGTCGGCGGCGAAACCGAGCGGGGCGCCGTGGAAGTTGCCGGTCGACTCGACCCGGCCGTCGGGGAGTACGACCGGGTTGTCGGCGAGGCTGACCAGCTCACGGGCGGCGACCTGCCGGGCGAAGTCGAGCGTGTCCCGGGCGGCACCGGCGACCTGCGGCGCGCACCGCATCGAGTAGGCGTCCTGCACGGCGTGCTCGTGGTCGTCCCGGTGCGAGTCCATGATGGACGAACCCTGCAGCAGCCGGTGCAGGTTGGCGGCGCTGGTCATCTGGCCCGGGTGCGGGCGGATCGCGTGCAACTCGGGTTGGAAGGGCCGGTCGGTGCCGAGCATCGCCTCGATCGAGAGCGCCGCGGTCACGTCGGCCATGGCGAGCAGGTGGGCGAAGTCGTCGACGGCGAGCAGGAGCATGCCGAGCATGCCGTCGGTACCGTTGATCAACGCGAGGCCCTCCTTGGAGGAGAGCGTGATCGGCGTCAGGCCGGCCGCGTGCAGGGCGTCGGCGCCCATCATGCGGTGCCCGTCCTTGCCGAGCACCCAGCCCTCACCGAGGATCACCATCGCGCAGTGGGCGAGCGGTGCCAGGTCACCGGAGGCGCCGAGCGAGCCGTGCTCGGGCACCCACGGCGTGATGTCGTGGTTGAGCAGGTCGACGAGTGCTTGGGCGACGATCGGGCGTACCCCCGAATAGCCCAGGGCCAGCGAGCGGACCCGCAGCAGCATCATGGCCCGGACCACCTCGCGCGGCATCGGCGCGCCCGCGCCGGCCGCGTGCGAGCGGATCAGCGCGTGCTGGAGCTCCGCGCGGCGCTCGGGGGCGATGAAGGTGTTGGCGAGGGCGCCGAAGCCGGTGGAGACGCCGTAGACGGGCCGGCCGTCGCGCTCGATCCCGTCGACGATGGCCCGGCTCGTCGCCATCGCCGCGACGGTCTGTTCGGCGATCGACACCTGCGCGGTGCCGCGTGCGACGGCGAGCACGTCGGCGGTGGTGACCCCGGTGGGCTGGACGATGACGTTCATTGCGGCACTCCCTTGTGCAGAACCGTGTGAGCGAGCGGCACCCCCGGCCGGTAGGCGAGGTGCACCGCGGAGGGCGCGTCGAGGATCACGAGGTCGGCCCGCGCGCCGACGCCGAGGTGGCCGATGTCCGGGCGGCGCAGGGCCCGCGCGCCGCCCGCGGTCGCGGCCCAGAGCGCCTCGGCCGGGGTCATCCGCATCTCGCGCACGGCGAGGGCAAGACAGAAGGACATCGATGAGGTGTACGACGACCCGGGGTTGCAGTCCGTCGCGAGCGCCACCGTGGCCCCCGCATCGAGCAACGTCCTGGCGTCGGGATAGGGCGACCGGGTGGAGAACTCCGCCCCCGGCAGCAGCGTCGCCACTGTGTCGGATCCGGCGAGAGCGTCCACATCGGAGGCACTGAGGTGGGTGCAGTGATCCGCGCTGGCGCAGCCCAGCTCGACCGCGAGCCGGATCCCGCCCCCCTCGGTGAGCTGGTTGGCGTGGATGCGCGGCTGCAATCCCCGCGCGATCCCGGCCGTGAGCACCGCTCTGGCCTGGTCCACGTCGAAGGCGCCCCGTTCGCAGAAGACGTCGACCCACTTCGCGTGCGCCGCACAGTGATCGAGCATCTCCCCGGTGACGAGCCGCACGTAGTCGTCGGGCTCGATGCCGGGCGGTGTCACGTGCGCGCCCAGGTACGTCGTCTCCGTCGTGAACTCCGCCGCGATCCGCAGCGAGCGGGCCTCGTCGGGGACGTTGAGGCCGTAGCCGGACTTGATCTCCATTGTCGTGGTGCCCTGGCGCAGCGACTCCTGGACCAGGCGTTCCACATTGGCTCGGAGCGTCTCGTCGCTCGCGGCCCTGGTCGCGGCCATCGTCGTGCGGATACCACCACCCGTGTAGGGCTCGCCCGCCATCCGGGCCGCGAACTCAGGCGCCCGGTCCCCGGCGAAGACGAGGTGGGCGTGGCTGTCGACGAACCCGGGGATCACCGCGGCGCCCCGGGCGTCGATCACCCGGTCGGCGTCGGGGGCCTTCGCGGCGGGCCCGGCCCAGCGGACCGTGTCGCCGACGACGATCGCCGCGTCGTGCAGCGTACCCAGCTCGGGATCATGGGTGGTGAGCTCGCCGATGTTCGTGATCAGAAGAGACATGTGATCGCCTCCCGCAGCTCGCGTGGTACGTCGACCGTGGCGTGGCGGCCGTCGGCGACGATCTCCCGCCCGTCCGCGACGACGTGGGTGATGTCGGCGGCCGACGCCGCGAAGAGGACGCCCTCGGGGTCGATCCCGGCGGTCCGGGGCGACTCCAGGGAGAGCGTGACGAGGTCGGCGCGCTGACCGACGGCGAGGTGACCCGCGTCGTCCCAGCCGAGAGCGGCGTGGCCGGTGACCGTGGCGGCGGCGAGCAGGTCGGCGGCGGCGAAGTGGCCACGTCGCTCGGTGGCGAGGCGCTCGTGGAGTTCGAGGGCGCGGGCCTCCTCCAGCAGGTCGATCACCGCGTGGCTGTCGCTGCCGAGGTTGAGCCGGACACCGGCCTCGGCGAGCGCCCCGGCGGGACCGATCCCGTCGCCGAGATCCCGTTCGGTGGTCGGGCAGAAGCAGGCATATCCGCTGCTCAGCAGCTTGATGTCCGCGGGGGTGAGATGGGTGGCGTGGACGGCGGTGAGCTGCGGGCTCAGTACGCCGTGCCGGTCGAGCAGCTCGGTCGGCGTACAGCCGTGAACGACGAGGCAGGCCTCGTTCTCGGCGCGCTGCTCGGAGAGGTGGACGTGGACGGGCTGCCCGGCCGTCCGCTCGGCGAAGGGCCGCATGAGCTCCGCCGGAACCGCTCGCACGGAGTGCAGCGCGGCCCCGACCCGGAGGTGCTGAGGACCACCTCTTGAAGAGTTGCGGCGATCTTGGTCGCCGCCCACGTCCCCCGCCACGTTTTGCAGCAAAGCGTGGTCATTTCGCGCGCCGAGGCCACCGTTTGCTGCAAAACGTGGCAGGAGGTCGTGGCGGGCGGACCAGGCGTCGAGGCTGCCGTCGCTGAAGCGGAGCTGGGGGCCCGCCAGGGGCTCTCCGTCGACGGAGGCCGTGAGATAGAGCGTGTCCAGGAGGGTGATGCGGATTCCCGCCTCGGCGGCCGCCGCGATCAGGGCCTCGGCCATCGCGTTGGGGTCGCGGTAAGCAACCCCGCCGGGGGCCCGGTGCAGGTAGTGGAACTCGCCGACCGAGGTGATCCCGGCGAGCGCCATCTCGGCGTAGGTGGCCCGGGCGAGCTGGAAATACGAGTCCGGGTCGAGCCGGGCGGCCACCTTGTACATCAGCTCGCGCCACGTCCAGAATGATCCGCGTTCGGCGTGGGTACGCCCCCGCAGCGCCCGGTGGAACGCGTGCGAGTGCACGTTGGCGAGACCGGGGATCGTCAACCCGGCCCGGCGCGGGACCCCGGGCGGCGCGACGACGTCGACGGCGATCCGGGTGATCGTCGAATCGAACTCGATCAGCACCTCGCGGGCGATCCCGTCGGGCAGCCAGGCGGCCTCGCACCAGATCAGCATGCGAGGTCCGCCAGCACGTCGGAGAGGCTCACCACGCCCGCCTCGCAGTCGGCGTCGGTGGCCGACTCGGCGGGGGAGTGGGAGATGCCGGTGGGGTTGCGGACGAAGAGCATCGCCGTCGGCACGTGCCCGCTGAGGACACCGGCATCGTGCCCGGCTCCCGTCGGCAGGATCGGCGCGTCGTCGAGGAGAGCGGCGATCCGGTCGCGGAGCACCACGTCGAACTCCGTGGCACCGGAGACGGACTCGGGGGTGACGGCTACCCGCGTACCATCCCGGGTCGCCCGCTCGTGAGCCTTGGCCGTGACGGCGGCGACCAGCGCGTCCACGACCTCGCTCTCGCCCGCGCGGGCGTCGAGCCAGGCGCGGACCTCGCGCGGGATGGCGTTGGTGGCGTTGGGAGCCACCTCGACCCGGCCGATCGTGGCGTGCGCGTCGCGCAGCCGGGCCTCCTTGTTGGCGGCGAGCACCGTGAACGCGAAGGTGAGCATCGGGTCGTGCCGATCGGACATGAGCGTCGTGCCCGCGTGGTTGCCCTCGCCGGTGAAGTCGAGGCGCCAGCGGCCGTGCGGCCAGATCGCGCTCGCGACGCCGACCGGGCACTCGCCCTCGATCAGCGCGCGGCCCTGCTCGACGTGGAGCTCGACGAAGCAGCCGATGCGCCCCAGCAGCTCCGGGCGCGGGCCGAGGGTGGCGGGATCGTGGCCGGACTTGAGCAGCGACTCGGCGAGGGTGTGCCCGTCGCGATCGGTGAGCGCGAGCGCCCGTTCGGGCGTGACCGCGCCGGTGAGCAGCCGCGAACCGAGGCAGGCGAGCCCGAACCGGGAGCCCTCCTCCTCGGCGAAGGCGGCGATGCCGATCGGCCGGGACGGCGTCTTGCCGCGAGCCCGCAGGTCGTCGATGGCGAGCAGCGCGGTGACGATGCCGAGCGGACCGTCATAGGCACCGCCGTGCGGCACGGAGTCGAAGTGGCTGCCGGTGAGCACGGCGTCGCCCGCCGACGGGTCGCCCCACCAGGCGAAGATGTTGCCGTTGCCGTCCTCCTCCAGGGTGAGGCCGCGCGCGAGCGCCTGCGACCGGAACCAGGAGCGCAGCTCCAGCTCCGGCTCGGTCCAGGCGTAGCGCAGGTAGCCGCCGGTCTCGGGATCGCGCCCGATCGGCGCGATCTCGTCCCACAGCTCCCGGAAGATCATGATTCCTGCATGGGTACGCGGACGCCGAGGTCCGCAGCGACCGTCTCGGCGAGGTCGTATCCGGCGTCGACGTGCCGGATGACGCCCATACCGGGATCGTTGGTGAGCACGCGTTCGATCTTCTGTCCGGCCAGCGGCGTACCGTCGGCGACGCAGACCTGCCCGGCGTGGATCGACCGCCCGATCCCGACGCCGCCGCCGTGGTGGATGCTCACCCACGAGGCACCCGAAGCGGTGTTGACGAGTGCGTTGAGCAGCGGCCAGTCCGCGATCGCGTCGGAGCCGTCGAGCATCGACTCCGTCTCCCGGTAGGGCGACGCCACGCTGCCGCAGTCGAGGTGGTCGCGCCCGATCACCACCGGGGCCTTGAGCGTGCCGTCGGCGACCATCTCGTTGAAGCGGACACCCGCCTTGTCGCGCTCGCCGTAACCCAGCCAGCAGATCCGCGCGGGCAGGCCCTGGAAGGCGACCCGCTCCCCGGCCATCTTGATCCAGCGGTGCAGGGATTCGTTCTCCGGGAAGAGTTCGAGGATCGCCCGGTCGGTGGCGTGGATGTCGGCGGGGTCGCCGGAGAGCGCGGCCCAGCGGAAGGGCCCCTTGCCCTCGCAGAAGAGCGGCCGGATATAGGCGGGCACGAACCCGGGGAACGCGAACGCGTTGTCGAACCCGCCGAGCTTCGCCTCACCCCGGATCGAGTTGCCGTAGTCGAAGACCTCGGCGCCCGCGTCCTGGAAGCCGACCATCGCCTCGACGTGCTTCGCCATGCTGGCCCGGGACCGGTCGGTGAACTCCTCGGGCTTCTTCGCCGCGTAATCCGGCCCGTCGGCGAGGTCGATCCCCTCGGGGAGGTAGGCGAGCGGGTCGTGCGCGCTCGTCTGGTCGGTGACGATGTCGATCTCCACGCCGCGCCGGAGCAGCTCCGGGAAGACCGTCGCCGCGTTGCCGACGACGCCGACGGAGAGCGCCCGGCCCTCGCGCTTGGCGGCGGTCACCCGGCGAACGGCGTCGTCGAGGTCGTCGGCGATCTCGTCGAGGTAGCGGGTCTCGACCCGGCGCCGCAGGCTGCGCTCGGAGACGTCGACGATGAGGCAGACGCCCTCGTTCATCGTGACGGCGAGCGGCTGCGCGCCACCCATGCCGCCGCAGCCCCCGGTGAGCGTCAGCGTGCCCCGCAGCGTCCCCCCGAACCGCTTCTGCGCGACGGCCGAGAACGTCTCGTAGGTGCCCTGCAGGATGCCCTGCGTCCCGATGTAGATCCAGGACCCGGCGGTCATCTGGCCGTACATGGTGAGGCCGAGCTTCTCCAACCGGCGGAACTCGGGCCAGGTGGCCCAGTCGCCGACGAGGTTGGAGTTGGCGAGCAGCACGCGCGGCGCCCACTCGTGGGTGCGGAAGACGCCGACGGGACGGCCCGACTGGACCAGCATCGTCTCGTCGTCGGCGAGCGTGTCCAGGGTCCGGACCAGCGCGTGGAAGCTCGGCCAGTCGCGCGCAGCCTTGCCGGTGCCGCCGTAGACGACGAGGTCCTGGGGCGCCTCGGCGACCTCGGGGTCGAGGTTGTTCATCAGCATCCGCTTGGCGGCCTCCTGGCCCCAGCCGAGCGCGGTGCGGGTGGAGCCACGAGCAGCTCTGATGTCCATGCGTTCACTCCGTAAAGATCTGTCGGCGGGCCGCGCTGGTCTCGAACTCCTCCAGCCGGTGCTGAACACCGGCCGGCATCGCGTCGCAGATCGCCTGCAACAAGACCATCGTCAGCACCATCGGGGCGGTGTGCAGGTCAAACACGAGATCTGAGCCCACCGAAGCGGGCAGCACGACGTCGGCGAGCTCGGTCACCGGGCTCACCGGGGAGTCGGTGATCGCGACGATCCCGAGCCCCAGGTCGCGCGCGTCGCGCAGCGCGTCGAGCGTCTCGCGCGGGTAGCGGGGCAGGACGAAGGCGAGCAGCGCGGTGGCTCCGGCGCCGCGCGCCTGCTCCAGCCGGTCGCCGAGCATGCTTCCCCCATCGTCGAGTACGCGCACGTCAGGGTGCACCTTCGCGGCGAAGTAGCCGAAGTAGGACGCGATCGGGGCGGCCGACCGGAGCCCCAGCACCGGCAGCGGCCGACTCCCGGCGAGCAGCCCGGCGGCCGTCAGGATCGGCCCGCGATCGCCGAGCTGGGCGGCGAGCCGGGTCAGGTTGGCGATCTCGGTGTGCACCGCACCCTGCAGATCGTTCTCCGGGTTCTGGACCGGTGCCGCGGTGGCGAGCTCGCGCAGGCGGCGGCGCAGGGCGGGGAAGCCGTCGTAACCGAGAGCCGTCGCGAAACGGGTCACCGAGGGCTGGCTGACGCCCGCGAGCTCGGCGATCTCGGCAGCGGTGAGGTGCGCCGCCTGCCCGGCGTGCTCGACGAGGCACCGGGCGATGCGGCGCTGGGTGGGCGTCAGCCTGACTCCGTGTACCAGGTCCGCAACATTCACCCGGCGACTGTATGCAAGTTTTCATTCAACAGGCAAGTCGTAAGATCCAACGCATGTTCGTCAGCTCGCTGCACACGTACCCCGTCAAGGGCTGCTATCGGCTGGACCACGACGTGGTCGCCGTCGAACCGTGGGGTTTCGCCGGGGACCGGCGGTGGCTCATCACGGACCCGGACCACCACTTCGTCAGCCAGCGCGAGGAGGCCCGGCTGGCGCTGGTCCGGCCCTCGCTGACGATGGACGGGCTGGTCCTCGACGCTCCCGGGATGGAGTCGATCGAGGTGCCGCACCCGATCGGCGGTGAGCTCGCCGCCGTCACCGTGTGGAAATCCACGTTCGACGCCGCCCTCGCCGACAAGTCCGCCTCGGGGTGGCTCTCCGACTTCCTGGGCCGCGACCTGCGCCTGTTCTGGCTCGACGACCCCACCCGGCGGGCCAGCAACCCCGCCTTCAGCGAGCCCGGCGACCGGGTCAGCTTCGCCGACGGATACCCCGTGCTGCTCGCAAGCGTTTCGTCGCTCGCGCAGCTCAACGACTGGATCGCGCAGGACTTCCCCGACGACGCGGCGCTGCTCGGCCCGCTGCCGATGACCCGCTTCCGGCCCAACGTGGTGATCAGCGGCGGCCCCGCCTGGGCCGAGGACGGCTTCACCGGCCGACGGGTACGCATCGGTGGCACGACCTTCCGGGTGCCGAAGCCGTGCGGGCGCTGCGTCGTGACGACGATCGATCAGGAGAGCGCCGAGCGCACCCGGCAGCCGCTGCGTACGCTCGCCAAATACCGCCACCTGAACTCCGATCTCGTCTTCGCGACCAACCTGATTCCGGACGATCCCCAGGCCGCGGCCGTGATCAGCCTGGGCGACCCGGTCGTGCTCGCCTGATATTCACGCCCAGCACTCCCCAAAGCCGCCCAACCGTGATAGAAATCGCGCCACAGCACACGGGGCTGCGCTTGGGGAGGCACACATATGGCAGGACGCGCTCTTCGGTTTCGCCGGGCGATCTCACGGAGCCGGCTGGCGCCCTTCGCCGCGTTCCCGTACCGGATGATCAAGGTGGCCCGCTACGACCTGCGGGTGTTCCGATCCTCGGTCCGGTGGCTCGTCACGTCGCGCGAGCACCACAACTACACCTACGACCTGACGGCCCTCAACCGCGAGCACCTCGCCTGGTTCGTCAGCGACGTCTGCAACGTGCCGGTGGGCCACGTGCGCGAGTGGATGGCCGAGCTCGAAGCCGACGACCAGCTCCGCAAGCACATCGAGAACACCACGGCGGCGTCCGCGCGGCGCGGGCTCGCCGACCGCCGCGTCCGCTACGCGCGCAGAGCCGGCTGGTATGCCATGGTCCGCGCCCTCAAACCCGCTCACGTCGTGGAGACCGGCACCGACAAGGGGCTCGGCACCTGCGTGATCGCCGCGGCGCTGCTGCGCAACACGGCCGAGGGGCATCCGGGGCGGGTCACGTCGCTCGACATCAACCCCGAGGCCGGCTATCTCACCAAGGCCGAGCCATGGGCGTCGGTGATCGAGCTGCTCATCGGCGACTCGGTGACGGCGCTCGCCGCGCTGCCCGAGCCGGTCGACATCTTCCTGCACGACAGCGACCACAGCTCCGGACACGAGCGGCGCGAGTTCGCGGCGGTCGAGCCGCGGCTGGCGAAGGACGCGATCGTTCTCACGGACAACGTCACCAAGACCGATGTCCTGCTGCGCCACGCCGAGGCGACCGGGCGCCGGTTCCTCGCCTTCAAGGAGCAGCCGGCCCGCCACTGGTACCCGGGCGACGGCATCGGTGCCGCCTGGCGCTGACCACCCCCGTCACGTTTTGCAGCAAAGCGTGGCCTCGATTCGCGAAATGACCACGCTTTGCTGCAAAACGTGACCCGGGTCAGGCGAAAGCTGCCGTGGCGGCTCGGTGGTCGCTGCCGGGGGTGCGCGGGGTGTCGGCCGTGACCGGGTCCATGCCGCGATAGAGGATGTGGTCCAGGCGTACCAGCGGAAGAGCCGCGGGCCAGGTGAAGCCCGGACCCGTGCCCGCCCGTGACTGCGCGTCCGTGAGCAGGTCGGTGAGCGGGCGGAAGGCCCGGTCGGTGCTGGCGGTGTTGAAGTCGCCGAGGATGAGCAGCCGCTGCGCCTTGTCGGCTCGGACCCGTTCGGCGAGCTCGGCGATGGTGCGGTCGCGGACCTCGGTCTGGCCCGGCCGCAGCGAGCCGAGGTGCACGACGTAGATCGCCGCGGTCCCCCCGGGCAGCTTGACCTCGGCCCGCAGCGCCCGCCGCCAGCCCAGACCGGTGTCGACGGGCCGCGAGCTGATGATCGGGAAACGGCTCCAGAGCGAGACCGTCGACGTGATCGCGTGGTAGGGGTACCGCTCATCGAGCTCCCCGACCACCTCGTCGCGCGCCTCGGGGGTGACCTCCTGCAGCGCGAGCAGATCGGGCCGGCCCAGCTCACGGATGGTGGCGGCCGGATCGGGGTTCCCGGCGAGCAGGTTCTGCGTCGCGACGGTGAGCCGCGGCGTGCCGCCGCCGTGCGGCAGCCACGCGCCGCCGAAGAGCACCGCCCAGAGCAGCGCGGGCACGCAGGCCGCGGCGAGCGCGACCGGCGCGCGCCGGATCAGGGCGAGAAGCACCAGCAGGGGTACGCCGACCCCGAGCCACGGTGCGAACGTGTCGATGAAGCTGCCGATCCCCTGCACGTTGGGGATGAACCGGTAGCCGATCAGTGCCAGCGTGAGCATTGCGGCGGGGAGCAGGAGCCATCGTCCGCGTTGTGCCATGTCAAGACCTTAACCGTTGGGACTTGAGCGAACGCTTAAATGCCGCTACAGTTCCGTTTGAGCGAGTGCTCAAACGGGAGGTGTGTCGTGCTTTATGTGGAAACAACCCTGCGAGCGTCGCTCGACGACTGCTGGCGGGCCACCCAGGATCCGGCTCAGCACCAGCGCTGGGACGCCCGGTTCACGCGGATCGATTACCTGCCGTTCAACGGGGGACAGCAGGTCTTCGAGTACGCGACCGGCGTGCTGCCCGGCCTCACCATTCGCGGCACCGGCACCACCGCCGGTGAGCGGGTGCGGCCGGACGGCACGCGGATCTCGGTGCTCCGGTTCGCCAGCGACCACCCGCTCTCGCTGATCCGCAGCGGCTCGGGGTGGTGGCGCTACGTGCCCACCGCCGACGGGCTGCGCTTCCTCACCGGCTACGACTACGCGCCGGGCTGGGGTCGCCTCGGCCCGTCGGCGGATCGGGTGTTCCGACCGCTGATGGGCTGGGCGACCGCCTGGTCCTTCGACCGGCTGCGGATCTGGCTCGACCACGGCGTCCCGCCCGAGCGCACCCTGCTCATCGCGCTCGCGGAGGTGGCCGTCCGGCTGCTCGCCGTCGTGCTCGCCGCGCTGGTCGGCGGATTCCTCCCGATGCTGGTCGCCGCCGCTGCGGGCCTGCTCATCCCTCCTTCGCCGGTGACACCGGCCGCCCGGCGCTGCCTGCGCCGCCCACTCGATCGACGAGCGGCCACCGCACCGGCCGCCCTCGCCACCCTGGAGACACCATGACCTCGATCTTCGAGCGCGCGCTCGGCCCCGACTTCGCCCGGCTGCACCCGCTGCTGCGCCGCCGCTTCGGCTTCAACAGTGCCGACGGCATCGCCTGCATCGGCACCGGCACGATGGACCGGATCTGGCGCGGCAAGGCATACACGGTGCCGATTCTGCACGCCGGGACGGCACGGCACATCCTCTTCCCCGAGCAGGGCGACGATGTCCCGTTCCGGATCGAGAACTACGCCTACCGCGACGGCTTCGGCCGGGAGACCGTCACCTTCGTGCGGAGCTTCGCGTTCCAGAGCGGCATCACCCGCCGATTCGACGCCACGATGATCTACAGCGCCGCGCGGGGCAAGGTCGTCGACTTCATCGGTACGCATCAGCACGTCGCCGTCGACCTCGATCTGCGTGTCGACGACCACGGCGGCCTCCACATCACCACCGGCAGCCAGCGCATCTGCGGAGCGCTGCTCGGCTTTCCGCTGCCGCAGGCCTTCTCCGGCTCGGCCGACGTGCACGAGTGGTGGGACGAGCGCGCCGAGCGCCTGCGCATCGAGGTGACGGTGGCCAACCGCCGGTTCGGCCCGATCTTCGGTTACCGGGGCAGCTTCCTCCCGGAGTTCGTCAGCACGACCGACGTGCCGGACCGGGTCCGGCCACTGCGGGAGACCGCCCGCGAGTGACCGGACCTCCGATCAGCTCGGCCGGGGAACCCGATAGGCGGTGGGCCGGTTCCAGCGCAGGGACAGGACGATCGCGAGCAGCACCAGCAGGGCCGCGCCGAGCACGAACCAGACGGTGAGCTCGACCTCCTGCTCCTGCGTGACGATGTTGCTCGGCAGGTCGGTCAGCACGTCGACGAGCTGCTCGGCGTCCTCGGCGCGGTAGTACTCGCCGCCGGTGAGCTTGGCGACCTCCTGCAGGGTCGGCTCGTCGATCTCCAGGTTGCGGGCGTTGCCACCGCCACCGAACCGGCCCGGGTCGCCGCGGAATCCGTTGCCGCCGCCGCTGATCTGGTCGGGGGAGCAGGCCATCGGCGCCGGAGTGGTGGTGCCGAAGCCGATCGTGTAGATGCGGACGCGACGGGCACCGGCCTGCTCGGCGGCGATGATCGGGTCGACGCCCTGCGTGTTGGCGCCGTCGGTCAGCACCACGATGGTGTCGGCCTCGTACCCGACGATGGCGCCGGGCGGCCCGCCTTCGGGGGCGTCGAGCACGACACCCGTCGGCGCGACGTTGGTGTTGCTCTCGGCGATGGCATCGATAGAGGTGAGGATGCCCTGGCCGATGGCGGTGCCGCGGGACGTGCGCAGGGTGTCGATCGCGGCGAGGAGGGCCTTCTTGTCGGTGGTCGGCGCGACCATCAACCCGGCGATGCCCGAGAAGGTGACGAGCCCGATCCGCGTACCCTCCTCCTGCGCCTCGACGAACTCCCGGGCCGCCGCGCGGGCGACGGTGAGCCGGTTGGGGTCGACGTCGGTCGAGCACATCGAGCTGGAGACGTCGAAGGCGAGCAGCACCGACGTCGAGTTGGACGGCACCCGGATCGACGCCTGCGGCCGGGTGATGCTGAACGCCACCAGCAGCAGCCCCAGCACGAACAGGGCGACCGGAATCCGCCGCCGCCACAGCGACCGGCCGGGCAGGGCGGCCCGGATCAGGGCGATGCTGGAGACCCGGATCGCGACCCGGCGCCGCCGTCGGCTCATCCACCACCACAGGGCCAGCAGTGCCGGGACGGCGAGCAGGGCGATCAGCGCCAACGGCCAGGTCAGGGACATCAGACGATCCTTCCGTGCCAGCGAATCATCAGCAGTCCACCGATGGTCAGCAGGAGCAGCGCCACCGCCGCGAGGATCGCGGTCAGCTCGACGGTCTCCGGCTGGGTCGTGATGCGCAGGTCGATCGACTTGTGGATGTCATTGAGCGCGGCCGCGTCCTGCGCCGCGTGGTAGGAGCCGCCGGTCGTCTCGGCGAGGGTCGTCAGCAGCTCTTCGTCCAGCGCCGTCGCGACCTGGTAGCCGTCGACCTCCACGGTGGCGCCGCGCGTCGTGCCGATGCCGACCGTCTCGATGCGTACCCCCGCGTCTGCCGCGAGCCCGGCGGCGATCTCCGCCTGCGCGCCCTGCGTGTCCCCGCCGTCCGAGAAGATCACGATCGTGGCCGAGCCCCAGTAACCGAGGTCCGCCTTCGGACCGGAGCCGTCGGGGTTGGGCATGCTCACCGGCTTCCCGGTGATCGTGGAGAGCGCGGCGATGATCGCCTGCCGCAGCGAGGTGCCGCCGCTCGTCGCGAGCCGACCGATCGCGGCGTTGACGACCGTGTGGTCGTCGGTGGGCCGCTGGGTCGTGAGACCGTCCTGGCCGAACATGACGATGCCGATGTCGACCGTGTCGGGCTGGGCGTCGACGAAGCTGGTCCCGGCGGCCTTGGCGGCGGCGAGCCGGCTCGGCTTCACATCGTCGGCGGCCATGCTGTTGGAGACGTCGAAGACGAGGACCACGGTGCCGGCGGCCCGTGGCACATCGAGCTCCGCCTGCGGCCGGGCCAGGCCCAGCAGCAGCAGGAACAGCGCCGTCAGGAACAGCGCGTAGGGCACGTGCTGACGGGCCGCGGCCCGCTGCCCCGGCGCGGCGAGCCGCAACCCGGCGGCCTGCAGCACCTCGGTCCGCCGCCGCTGATACATCAGGTACGCCACCACGGCGCCCCCGGTGACCACGACGGCGACCAGCACCATGAGGGGTTGGAGCATCGTCATCTGGATCTCCGTCCCGATTGCCGGACCATGCCGACCAGGGCCGCCACCAGGTCCTGATCCGTGGTGATCCGGTGCGCGGTGACCCCCGCCTGGCGCATCGTCTCCGTCAGTGCCACCTCGCGTGACCAGACCTCCGCGCGCAGCCGTTGCCGCAGCAGCGGATCGCTCGTGTCGACGAGGATCTGCTCCCCGGTCTCGGCGTCCTCGACGAAGACGAGGCCCATGTCGGGCAGGTCGAGCTCGGCCGGGTCGACGATCCGGACCGTGACCACCTCATGGCGATGGGCCAGCATCGCCAGCGCCCGCTCCCAGCCGGGATCGCCGATGAAGTCCGAGAGCACGAAGACGAGCCCTCGGCGGCTCGCGGTGGTGGCGGCGAGCCGCAGCATCGCCGCGAGGTCGGTGGTCGTCCCCGGACCGCCGGCGGGCTCCGGCCGGTCGAGCTCGTGGGCGAGCCGCAGCGCCTGACTGCGTCCCGTCCGCGGCGAGATCACCCGCTGCCGGTCGTTGTCGAAGAGGACCGCGCCGACCCGGTTGCCGTTCTGGGACAGCAGCCTGGCCAGCACGATGGCGAGCTCGCTGAGTGCGGAGTCCTTGCCCTGGCGGGCGGTGCCGCCCCGCATCGAGGCCGACCGGTCCAGGACCAGCCAGGCGGTGAGATCACGCTCCTCCGTGTACTGCCGGACGAAGGTCTCGTCCATCCGGGCGGAGACGTTCCAGTCGATATGGCGTACGTCGTCCTCGGGCGTATAGGCCCGCAGGTCGGTGAAGTCGATCCCGACACCGCGCCACGCCGTGCGGTAGGCGCCCTGCAACCGCCCGTCGAGGCGGCGGACGACCTGCCACTCCAGGCGCCGCAGTAACCGGTCGGAGGCCGCGGTCATGGCTCAGCGGCCCCGGCGGGCGGGGTCCGGAACCGGAATGGGCGTGACGGCGAGGATCTCGCTGAGGATCGAGTCGGCGCTCACCTCGTCGGCGAGCGCCTCATAGGAGAGGACCAGCCGGTGCCGGAAGACGTCGAGCACGAGGTTGGTCAGGTCCTGCGGCACGGCGTAGTCGCGTCCGCGGACGAACGCGAGAGCCCGGGCGGCGAGCACCAGGTTGATCGAGGCCCGCGGGCTCGCGCCGTAGGTGATGTAGCGCGACAGCTTGCCCAGCCCGACGACCTCCGGGTGCCGGGTGGCCGTCGTCAGCCGCACCGAATACTCGATCAGCGACGGATCGACGTAGACGTTGTCGACCTGGCCCTGCAGCCCGATGAGGTGCTCGGGATCGATGATCGCCTGGATCGCCGCGGTCCGCGTCAGCGCCCGCTCGACGACGACGAACTCCTCCGTGGCGCTCGGATAGCCCACGACGACCTTCATCATGAAGCGGTCGACCTGCGCCTCCGGCAGCGGATAGGTGCCGTCGGACTCGATCGGGTTCTGCGTCGCCATGACCAGGAACGGGTTGGGGACCTTATGGGTCTCCCGGCCGATCGTCACCTGGCGCTCCTGCATCACCTCCAGCAGCGCGCTCTGCACCTTGGCCGGTGCGCGGTTGATCTCGTCGGCGAGCAGCAGGTTGGTGAAGACCGGCCCGAGCGAGACCTGGAACTCACCGCTGTGCTGGTGATAGATCCGGGTCCCGACGATGTCGGCGGGGACCAGGTCCGGGGTGAACTGCACCCGGTGGAACTGACCGCCGATCGCCTCGGCGAGACTCTTCACGGCGAGCGTCTTCGCCAGCCCGGGGACGCCCTCGACGAGGATGTGCCCCCGCGCGAGGAGGGCGACCACGAGGCGCTCCAGGAGCATGTCCTGCCCGACGATGGTCTTCTTGACCTCGTAGAACACCTGCTCCACGGGGTTCGATCCGGGCGCTGCGGGAGCGTTGGGCTGCATTGTCCGTCCTTAGGGGATAGTCAGTGTCGGGCTGGCGTCGGCGAGGTCAGAGCTGCGGTGGGCGATCGGCGCCGACCTGCACCGCCGCGCCGATCGGCATGGCGAAGCCGACACCGACGAAGGTGCCTGCCTTGGACGGATTGGCGATCGCCACCACGATGCCGATCGTCTCGCCCTTGTCGTTGACGAGCGGCCCACCCGAACTGCCCGGGTTGACCGCGGCGTCGAACTGGATCAGGCCCTTGAGCTCGACGCCGCTCTCGGTGGGGATGGTGCGCTCCAGCCCGGAGACGACGCCGCTCGTGGTGGAGTTGACGAGGCCGAGCTGATTGCCGATCGCCACCACGTCGTCGCCGACGGCAGCGCCGCCGCCGAGCACCGCCGGCACGATCACGGCGGGGAACTTCGCGGGGGTGAGGGCGGCGATGTCGGAGGCGGGCTCCTTCGCGGCGACGGTCGCGGCGGCGGTGGTGCCGTCGGCGAAGGTCAGCTCGATCGTCGTGGCGCCCTCGACGACGTGCAGCGCGGTCAGGACCATGCCCTGCGCGTTGACGACGAGGCCGGTGCCGGTGGCGGTCTCGGTGCCGGTCGCCTTGATGTAGACGACGGACGGCAGGAGGACCTGATAGATCTCGGCCGGGGTCAGGCTCGCGGGCGCCGACGGCGAGGCGGCGGGCTGTGCGACGGGAGCCTTGTCGGGCTCGCCCGCAGAGCCCCAGCGGAAGGCGACCACCGCGGTCGCCACCAGCGCCGCCGCGACGATCGATGCGATGAAGACCCGGCCGGTCCACCAGCGGCGATGCCCGGCTGCCTCGACCGCGATGTCGGTCTGCTCGGCCATCAGACGCTTCTCAATCGGGTCAGCATCAACCGAGCCTAGAACCGCTAGCTGAAAATTCGGTAAATCCGTCGGAGCCAAGTTCGTTCACCGTGGAGATGAAGGACCCCGACGCGGTTCGCCCGGTGCCGGGCGAACCGCGTTCGAGCACTATCCCCGGCTGTTCAGTACGCCGAGCAGCACCGGCTGGTGGAAACGTGGCCCGCGTTGCAGGCCGGCTGCCGCAGGTGACGGCGGCGGCGACCACACCACGAACTCGCCCACCACGTCGACCAGCGCGTTGGTGGTGCCGTCGGCGTTGTAGACGCTGAATGCGTTCGCATTGTTGAGCAGCACGTACGCCGAGTTGGCCACCGTCTGCCCGGTGGACGGGTTGATGTTGGAGACCGTCGGGCGCTCCACGCCACTCGGCCAGACCGTGAGATAGGTGTCCCGGGTCGGCGCGACCGCCGTCAGGTTCGTCACCAGGGCGACCGCGTCGTCGGCGGCGACCTGCCCCGGTGCGGTCACCTGCTTCGTCTGGCCCTTGCCCAGCTTCGTCGTACCGATCCCGGTCCGGGTGTCGACGATGCGTGCCGGCGCGCGCGGCCGGAACCGCAGTCCGTCGTACGCGGTGCCGTCGTCGTAGTAGCCCACGATGTCGACGATGACGTGGACACCGGCCGGGGATCCGTTGTAGATGCCGATCATGGGCATGCCCGCGCAGGCCGGGCTGAAGGTGCAGTCCGCCGTGGGCACGATCGCCATGTTGGGCACGACCTTGCCGGCGCCGAAGTTCACCGAGGAGGTCGGTGGCGGGCTGCCCAGGCCGTTCCAGGCGGTGAGGTAGCCGCTCTTGCCCGGTGCGACGGCGGTGATGTTGACCGCCCAGGAGCGGACCCGCCAGTTGTCGCCACCGAAGTTGAGCGCCAGCCCGAACGTCTCTCCCGCCGCGAGCTTCGCCTGCCAGGCCGATCGCGAATCGAAGATGCGTGCCGGCAGCATGGGGTGGTATTCGCCACCGGAGGTGAGCGTCGAACCGTTGGCGAGGTAGTAGCCGAGGACGTCGGCGATGACGTGCGTCGCTCCGGTGGAGTTGAAGATGTTGACCTTGCCGTCTGGCCCGACACCGACGGTGACCAGGTTCGCGCCGGTCCAGTTCCGGGCGAAATTGATCGACGACGCGGTCGGCCGGCTCTGACCCGACGGGAAGACGGTGAGGTAGCCCGCGGCGGTCGGCGCGGCCACGGTCACGTTGAGAACCACCGCCGAGACGCCGCTCGCCGGAACTCCACCACGGCCGGTGACCTGCAGACCGAGCGTCGCGCCCGCGCCGATCGGCTTCTTCGGTGCGCCGGATCCCGTTCGGGTGTCCAGGATCCGCTGGGGACTCACCTGCTTGTATGTTCCCTCGGTGGTCGGGATCCCCTGCGCGGTGAGGACCGCGACGCGTGGATTGGCGATGCTGTTGTTGGGGAATCGGAGCTCCGCGTTGTGGTCTCCGACCGGGGGGTGGGCGATGACGGTGACGGTGCACGACGCCCCGACGGCGAGCGTCTGGCCCGAGCAGGTGTCCGCGCTGACGGTGAACGCCGACGGCGCCGCCCCGGCGAGGGCGACCGTGCCGACGACGACGGGAGTGGGTCCGGCCGCCTTCATGGTGATCACCTTCGCCGGCTGCGAACCGACGGTGACGAAGCCGAAGGCGAGGGATGGCGGGGAGAACGTCAGCGGGTTCGTGGCGACGGCGACAGCCGTGAGCTGGACATACCTCTGTGGTGCGTTGCTCGCCTCGATCCGCAGGTAGCCGTCTTGGACGCCGCTGGTCGTCGCCCTGACGCGTACCCTGATCGTGCAGGTCTGGAACTTGGCGAGCGTCACGTTCGCGCAGGTGTTCGCCGTGATGGAGTAGGGCTTCGTCGATCCCAGCGTGACGGTGGTCAGGGTCACCGGCAGGACGTCCGTGCCGGTGACGGTGATCGTCTGCTCGGGCGACTCCTCGAATGCGACGACCGTGCCGAAATCCAGCGAGGTCGGGCTGGCCGTGAACGAGCGGGTATTGGCGCCCTGGACCATCAGGCTGAGCTGCTTGTCGCCGTCGACGGTGTTGTCCGCCATGGTGAGAGTGGCGGTCTGGTCGATCATCGAGGTCGGGTGCGCGATGACGGTCACCTCGCAACTCTCGGCATAGGCGAGGCTGCGACGAGAGCACGTGTTCGTCGTGATCCGGAATGCCTCGGTGCCGGTGCCGGTCATCGTGGAGGCGCCGAAGACCAGGGGCAGGCTGCCCCGGTTGGTGAAGGTCACCGTCTTCGGCGGCGTGTCGATCCCGATGGACTGCGTGGCGAAGTAGAAACCGCCGCTGACCTCCGGCGCGATGTAGCCGACGCTGGAGTTCCAGCGGATCTCACCGACCACCACGTGCGGGAACGACTCGCAGGACACGTCGAACGACGCGGCGAAGCCGACCAGCTGGGACTCCGCGTCCCGCACGACCTCATGGACGGTCATCGTGCCGTTCTGCTCGTTGCAGCCCTGACTGTCGCCGGTCACGTCGAACCAGGCATCGGCGGGCGTGATGAACGCGCGCTTCACCGAATATGTCTTGGTGGTCCAGGTGGTTCCCACCGGAGGGCGCACCGTGGCGCTCCATCTGCGGCTGCCGCTCTCCACCGACATCATCAACCCGTCAGCGGCGGGGTAATAGGTCGTCTCGATCGAACTGTTGACGGTGTCGAAAGACAGTGTCGGACGGCTCGGGTAGTTCACGTTGCCGTCCACCACGAGGGCGGTAAAGGGGGCAGGGGGTCCGGCAGCGTTAGCGGCGGCGGGGACGAAGCCCGTCAAGCTCGCGACGATGACGACGGCAAGCATGCCGCGAAGGAAGACGCGCAAGAGGATCCCCCGATGGGTGGCTGGGTGCGCAGGAGAAGGTCACGCTACGGGGGACTTGATCAAGTGAACAAGCGTGCGCCGACGGAAGGATCCGAAGGGATGAGCAGGTGCTGGCTCTCCAGCTTGGAGGCGACGTCTGCTCATGTGGTGGGGCCGGAGGGACTCGAACCCTCACTGGTACGGACCTAAACCGTAGGCCTCTGCCAATTGGGCTACGGCCCCGAATCTTGCGAACCCATTCTGTACTACCTGACCGCCCCTGTCGCCGAGAGGGTGCCCGATGGACTTTCACGTTTCGCCGTCCCGTCTACGCCGTCAAAGCTAGCCTTTGCGTAGAAGGTCGGAATAAGCCGCCCATGGGCGGTACGCGAGAGGTGGCGACTCCAGATGGCGAAGTTCGAGCTGTTCAAGGACGTACGTGGCGAGTTCCGGTGGCGGCTGCGCTCCGGCAACGGAGAGATCATCGCGAGCAGCGGTGAGGGCTTCAAGGCCCGCGCCGGTGCCGAGAACGGCATCGAGGCCGTCAAGCGGGACGCGGCGTCGGCGCCGACCGTCGACCACACGGACATGCCGGCCGGTGTGAAGTCCTCCACCGCCAAGAAGAAGATGCCGTCCTCCGCGGTCCGCCCCATGTGAGCTCCGCGCCGCCGCGAGCAGCCGGGCGAGCCGGGAACGTGCAGCAAAGCGTGCCCATCCACGGGGGAATGGGCACGCTCTGCCGCACACCGTGACAGCTAGTCGATGCCGAGCTCGCGGCGGAGCTTGGCGACGTGGCCGGTGGCCTTGACGTTGTAGCGCGCCTCGACGATCACGCCGTTCTCGTCGATGACGAACGTCGACCGGATCACACCCATGATCGTCTTGCCGTAGTTCTGCTTCTCGCCGAACGCGCCATAGGCGTCGAGCACCGACTTGTCCGGGTCCGAGACGAGCGGAAACGTGATCGCGTCGTGCTCGACGAACTTCGCCAGCTTGGCGGGCTTGTCGGGGGAGATGCCGACGACGGCGTAGCCGTGTGCCGTCAGCGACGCGAGGGAGTCGCGGAAATCGCAGGCCTGCGTCGTGCATCCGGGTGTCATGGCGGCCGGGTAGGCGTACAGGATGACCTTCTTGCCCTTGAGGTCGCTGAGCGAGAGTTGCCCGCCGTCCGCGGTGGACAGCGTGAACTCCGGGGCCCGGTCACCTGGGGAGAGCCTCATGCGGATGCCTCTTCCTTCTCTGCTGCGGCGGGCCGCTGGCGGCGCAGCGTCAGCGACGCCGCACCCGCGATGCCCGCGCCGATGCCGATGGCGGCGGTGACGACGAGTCGCGCCGTCGTGTCCGTCCACGGCACGGGTGCCACGGAGCGGAAATAGACCGCCGCGTTGACGATACCGCCGAACATCGCCAGCCCCGCACCGGCCAGGGCCAGCGCGAACTCCGCGGCGGGCCGCCGGGTCAGCGCGAAGATCCCGGCCGCGATCGCGGCGAGCCCGGCGACCGCGGGCCACAGCTCGGTCGCCCAGATCCCGGCGACCATGGCGCCGAAGGTGTTGTTGCCCGCGTCGAGCTCGCGCGCGCCGATATAGGCGAGCGCGGAGACCCCACCCACGATCAAAATCAATCCCATCGCCGGTACGCCGACCCGCCGCCGCACCAGCCCCAGCGGCACCAGGATGAGCGCGACGACGGCGCACAACGCCCACCAGAGGACGGGCGAGGGCGGCGGAGCCCAGGCCAGGGTGCCCTTGACCTCGATCGTCGCGAGTTCGATCCGCAGCGGCACGGTCCACTCGGAGATCAGGTGCGGCTCGGTCGGGTCGGCGGCGACGGCGGGCGGCGGGGTGAAGGAGGCCCAGTGCGTGCGGCGGTCGTGCCAGCGGGCGACCCGGTCGTCGCTGAGCTTGCGCCACTGCGGCGGCGAGGTGGGGTTGGCGTTGGCGGGCGGCTCGACGCCACCGGTGAGGTTGGCGTTGATGTAGACGGCGGGGGAGTTGACGTTCTCGTAGACCCCGTCCGGCCGCACCTCCAGGTAGGGCTCGCCCTCATAGCCGAGGACCTCGACCTTGGCGGGCAGCGTACTGGTGAGCTGGAGCCGAGCCCCCGCCTCGATCACCTTGACCTCGAGGCCGGGCGTGACCGGACTCATCGAGGTCATGGTGGTGCGGTAGTTCGTCGCGTCGGGGGCGTCCGCGCCGTGTGCCGCCGCCGGTGTGGCGGCGGCACCGAGCGCGATGCCCGCTGACGCGAGGACGGCCAGCAGGCGGGCGAGGGGTGTCGAACGCATGCCCTTAGCCTGCCGTCAGCTCGACGCGGGGTTGACGGTGGGTCCGCCCGCCGCCGCGATCGCCGCGTAGACGGCGTCGGAGATGCTCTGCCCGTTGGCCGGAGTGACCTTCTTGTCGTTGACGAAGATCGATGGCGTGCTGTTGACGCCCCGGCTGCCCGACTCGTCGGTCGTGAAGGCCGGCCACGTCTCGTACTTCTCGCTCGTCACGCACTCGGCGAACGCGTCACCCAGCCCGATCCCCTTGCCGTAGGTGATGAGCTGGTCATTCGTGTGACCGGCACCGCCCTCGGCGGGCTGGTTGGCGTAGAGCACGTCGGAGTATTCGGGGAACTTGCCGCCGTCGGACGCGCAGCCGGAGGCCGCCGCGCTGCGGGTCGAATACTGGTTGGTGGAGAGCCGGTCCAGGATCGCGATCGGGTGCGTGACCAGCTTGATCTTGTCCGACTTCGCCATCTCCTCCAGCGTGTCGTCGGCGCTGTCGTGGAACGCCTTGCACGCCGGGCAGAGATAGTCCTGGTAGACCTCGACCGTCACCGGGCCGTTGCCGACGACGATGCCGGTCCCCGCCGCGTTCGCCCCGGCCGGTGTGGCGTGCGTGATCGGCTTCTGGCTCTGATAGAGCGCGTAACCGATCATGCCGCCGATGACGAGGACCAGGGCGGAGACGGCCGAGATCGCGACGATGCGCTTGCGGCGCGCCTCCTGGGCCTTCTGCTCCCTGATCAGCTTCGCCGCGTTCCGCTGCTGTTCTACCCGCTTACTCACGTTCGCTCTCCTCCATGGTGGATGTGTTTTTCGACCCGCCGTCGATCGAGAACCTGCTGGAGGGGAACAGGATCAGGAAGACGGCGAGGGCCAGGAATGCGACATCGCGCACGATGTCCCAGGTGTAGTTGGGGCTGGTCCCGACCGGCAGCGCGCCGCCCTTGCTGAAGCAGCCGCAGTCGATCGACAGGCCCCGCGCCCAGGCCGAGCTGATGCCGGCGATGAAGACGACCATCGAGATCGCCGCCAGCCAGGCCGCGAGCCGGGTGGCGAGGCCGAGGAGCAGGAGCAGGCCGATGCCGATCTCGAGCACCGGCTGGACCGCACCGACGATCTTCGCCACCTCCCACGGCATCAGCTCATAGGCGTTGACCGCCCGGGCCGATCCGTCCAGGTCGGTGACCTTCAGCCCGCCGGCGACCAGGAAGACCGCCGCCAGGCCGAGCCGGATGATGGTGGAGAGCCACGGCTGAAGCCGCGACCATGAGCTTTCGGTCCGCATCACGCTCTCTTTGTCGTCCGTCGTGCACGCGAGGTTCCTGTGCCTTTCCTGTGCATATGGGGATGCGCAGGTCAGACAGCCAGGGCCTTGGTCACTTCTGTAACGAGTTCGGAGCGTGCTCGGGCAACGCGGGACCGGATGGTGCCGATCGGCACGTCCTCGACGGCCGCCGCCTCCTCGTACGACAGGCCCAGCAGCTGGGTCAGCACGAAGGCGCTGCGGCGCTCGTCGGGCAGCCGCCGGACCAGGTCGGCCGCGCCGTGCAGGCCGACCGCGTCGGTCTCGAAGCCGCCCGTGACGGCCGCCGCCTCGGCGAGCCGGTTCTCCAGCCGTCGCCGCCGGATCACCTGGCGGAGGTGGTCCGCGCAGGTACGCCGGGCGATCCCGAGCAGCCAGGTCCGAGCGCTGGACCGGGCCTCGAACGTATCGAGTGCCCGAAATGCCCGTAGGTAGGTGTCCTGGGTGAGGTCGTCGGCGGCGCCCGGATCGACGAGCGCGGCGGCGAGCCGCCAGACGTCGGCCTGGGTCGCCCGGACAAACGCGGACTGGGCCAGCGGGTCGCCGTCGCGAGCGCGCAGCGCCCAACGAGTCACCTCGTCGAGGTCGTCCGGCCCGCCGTTCACGAGTCAACACACTATCTCCACCAGGGCCGCTGGAACTTCTCAAGGAGCGGGGGCGACTATGGGAACATGAACGACTGTGACGCGATCCGCATCGGCCTCTCCGCGCGGCTGGACGGCGAGGACCCCGGCACCTCGGTCGATACGCTTGATCATCACCTGAGCGGCTGCGCCGAGTGCCGAGGCTGGCTCGCCGGTGCCGAGCGGGTCACCAGGCAGGCCCGTGCGCACCCCGTCGCCGTCCCGGACCTCACCCTGTCGATCCTCGCGGCGGTCAACGCCGATCGGCGGCAGCGGGTCGACGACGCCGCCCGCAACCGGCGGCAGATCCTGCGGATAGCGGTCGGCGTCGCCGCCTTCGTGCAGCTCGCGCTCGCCGTACCCGTGCTCTTCAACGGGGGTGTCGGCCCGCACGCCACCCGCGAGATGGCCTCCTTCGACATCGCGCTCGCGGTCGGCTTCGCCCTCGCCGCCTGGCGGCCCGAGCGGGCCAGGGCCTTCGTGCCGGTCGCCTTCGTGCTCGCCGCCTGCCTGACGCTGACCAGCGGGTTCGACATCGCCAGCGCCGAGGTCCAGCTCCGCCATGAGGCCGGTCACATCGCCGCCCTGGTGCAGGCGGGACTGCTGTGGGCGCTCGGACGCGGGACTGTTCTGCGTTCGCCACGTACAGTCGCGGCGTGAACGTGAAGAAATTCTTAGCTGTCGCCGCGCTGCTTATTTCCGCGTTTCTCCTGGTGCCCGCCGCACCGGCGTTTGCGCATGCCGCGCTGCTCGGGACCAACCCGGGGCAGGGCTCGATCGTGCAGACCGCGCCGAGCGACGTGACCCTGACCTTCTCCGAGCCGGTCAGCCCGGTCTCGGACAAGATCAGGATCATCGGTCCGGACGGGGAGCGCGCCGATCGCGGCACGCCCAGCGCCGACGGCACCGTGCTCAAGATCGGCCTGCGGGACAGCCCGCCGATCGGCACCTACCTCGTCACCTACCGCGTGATCTCGGCCGACAGCCACCCGGTCGCGGGCGGCTTCACCTTCTCGGTCGGCGCGCCGTCGGCGACGCCGCCGACGGACAAGGCCGCCGACCAGGGCACCGATCCGACCGTCACCAAGGCGATCGGGATCAACAAATTCATCGGGTACGCCGGCCTCACCCTCATCGCCGGTCCGGCCCTCGTGCTGCTCCTGCTGTGGCCCGCCCGACTGTCCCGCCGGGGACCGCGACGGCTGCTCTGGACCGGGTTCGGCCTGGTCGGGTTCTCCAGTCTCGCGGCGCTCTTCCTGCAGGCGCCCTACACGAACGGCACCTCGCTCGGCGGCGTCACCACGGGGGACCTCACCGACGTGCTGGGGGAGACGTTCGGCACGGTGCTGCTGCTGCGCCTCGGCGTACTCGTCATCTCGGCGATCGTGCTGAACGCGACACTCAAGCGCGACGCACCCGCCCGCAGCGACCTGATGATCCTCGCCATCCTCGGTGCGGTGGGCGCCGCGACCTGGCCGCTGGTCGGGCACCCGGCCGCCTCGCCGGTGCCGACCATCACGATCGTCGTCGACGCGATCCACCTCGCCTCGATGGCGCTGTGGATCGGCGGGCTGGTGATGCTGGGCTTCTTCCTGTTGCCGCGCAACAGGGGCGCCGACGATCGCGAGCTCGGCGCGATCCTGCCCGTCTGGTCCCGCTGGGCCGGGCTCGCGGTGAGCTCGCTGCTGCTCGCCGGTGTCGTGCAGGCGCTGATCGAGGTCGGCACGGTCAGCGCGCTCGTCGACACGACATACGGCCGGTTGCTGCTCGTCAAGGCCGGTCTCGTCGCGATCGTGCTCGCGGTGGCGTTCGCATCGCGGACCCTCGTCGTGCGCTCCGGCAGCCCGTCGACGCTGCGGCGCAACGTCTTGATCGAGGTCGCCGTCGCGGCGGTCATCATCGGTATCACGTCGGCGCTCGTGCAGACCACACCTGCTCGTGTCGCCCGAACGGATTCCGCCGCTCCGGTGACAGTCGGATTCAATACAGCGATCACCGGCAAGCTCTACTCGCTCCAGGTGCAGGTCGAACCGGCCGCGATCGGCGAGAACACGATCCACCTCTACGCATACACCGCCGACGGCAGACCGCAGAAGGTGCTGGAGTGGAAGGTCACCGCAACCCAGGCGGCGCAAGGGATTGAGGGAGTCGACGTACCGATGCTCGGGATCACGGACAACCACGCCAGTGGCTCGATCTCGCTGCCGGTCGCCGGTGACTGGGTCTTCAAGTTCACCCTTCGGACGACGGAGATCGATCAGGAGACGGTGACGGCGACCGTACCCATCCGTTAGGACCTCCGTTGTCCTGGTATGCGAGTCCTGCGCGTACTGGTCGGGGTGCTGCTGTTGCTGATCGCAGTGCCGACATTGATCCTCGGTGCCGGTGGTTGGTATGCGATGGAGCATCGGGATTCCGAAGGTGAGTTCCGGGCTTCGTTGCAGGCCATCGCGTCACCCGGTTATGCGGTGGTGGTGCCCGATCTCGATGCCCTGCTGCGCCGGGACGCGCCGTTCGTCCGCGCCGGCCGGACCAGGCTGACCGTCTCCGCACCCGGCGACCGCCAGCTCTTCGTCGGTGTGGCGGCACCCGCCGACGTGGCGGAGGTGCTCGGCGGCGCGGGTTACACCCGCATCGACCAGGTACGCCTCGGTCGCGGCCCGCTGGAGCTGCACGCCACCGCGCTCGCCGGGACGGGTCGGCCGCAGGCCCCCGTGTCGATGCAGGGGATCTGGAAGAGCGCGGGCTCCAACATGCTCCGGCTCGATCCGGCATCGTGGCGCGGAAAGATCGTCGCGCTCGTCGTGACCGCCGCTGACGGTGAGCCGCTCGGCGACATCACCCTCGTCGCGGCGCTGGATCCGAAGTGGCTCGGCTCGGCGACGTGGGGCCTGCTCGTCGTCGGCCCGCTGCTGCTCCTGCTCGGCTTCGCGGTGCTGGCCTGGCCGCCCCGCGCCCGTCCGGTCCTCTACGTCCTGGAGACCGTGCCGCCCACGCCGACCCCGGTGCCGGCCCAGCCGACGAAGGCCGTCGCCATCGCCGCGGCTGCGGTGGCTGCCCCGCCCCGGGGTACCGCAGCGGTGAGCGGCCCCCCGCTGGAACGCATGCCGGTCCTCGCCGCCGCCCACGGCAACATGCCCTACGCCGGCCGCGAGCCCTTCACGAGGCCGACGAAGGCCGCCAACGCCTCCCCCAACGCGTACCCCACCGTCCAGCCGCCCCACACCCCCCTAATTCGCGTTGATCAAGGGAAGACTCGCCGCATATCGGACACCCGGGATGGTGAGTCTTCCCTTGATCAACGCGAATTTGGGGGGGAAGGGCTGCCGGGGTGGCCGGTACGGGAGGTCGCGCGGCGGACTGAGCGGGCGGTGAGTGCGCCGACGGAGGAGCTGCCGGTGGTTGTCGTGCTGTCGCCGCTGGAGGTGCCTACATCGGAGATGCCGCTGGTGGGGGCGCCGGTTCGGATGCGGCTGACGAGATAGCAGTGGGTGGGCCTGACGGGAGCGACAGGCCCACCCCTCACCGGGGGAACGGTGTTGCGGGACCCAGCTGCGCGGTGTGCTTACGTCCCTTATGTCCAAAAGTTTACCTAAGTTGGACTAATTGGACAAGAGTGTCTATTCGGGCGCTATCTCCGTATGATTCGACGGTCGCCGGATCGGCAGCAGGACCAGCAGCAACAGCGAGAGCAGCGTGAACGCGTTGCGCACCAGGAACTCACCGGCATCGCGGGTCGGGCGCAGCTCCGAGCCCCAGTCGACGAGCGTGTCGACGCCGAGCACCGTGATGGCGTACCCACCGATGAGAAGCGCGAAGAGCGCGACGCGGCGACGGCCGCGCGCCACGACGGCGGCGCCGAGCACCGCGACGAGCGCGGGGACGAACCAGTAGAGGTGGTGCAGCCAGCTGATCGGGCTGATCAGGCCCGCGGTGAGGCCGGTGAGCGCGAGCCCGGCCACCTCGTCGCCGGACCGGCCCGCGACCGCCGCCCGCCACATGCCGAAGGCGAGCACCGCGGCGGCGATGAGCAGCCAGAGCCGCCGGTCCGCCTGCTCGGGCAGCATCAGCCGGGAGAGCAGGCCCATCAGCGACTGGTTGGCCGTGTAGTCGTAGCGGCCGACCCGGCTCGGGTCGAGGATCGCCGAGAACCAGAAGTCCCGCGACGAGCTCGGCGAGATCAGGGCCGCCAGCAGCGTGACCCCGGCCGTCGTGCCCGCCGCGACCGCCGCCGCGCGGTAGCGGCGCGAGACGAGCAGGTAGACGATGAACAGGCCCGGGGTGAGCTTGATCGCGGTGGCGATGCCGATGCCGACGCCGGCGAAGCGCGAACCGCGCGGCAGCAGGACGAGCAGGTCGGCGACGACGAGCACCGCGAGCCACATGTTGATCTGTCCGAAGGAGAGCGTCGCCCGGGTCGGCTCGATCAGCACGACGAGCGGGATCGCGATGCCGACGGCGGTCCATCGTGGCCAGCCCTGCCGATCGGCGAGCGGCACGATCAGCCACCACGTGGTGAGCGCCACGGCGGCGACGGTGCCGACCGTGATCAGCGTCTGCGCGACGCCCAGCGGGAGCAGCCCCAGCGGCAGCATCAGCATCGCCGCGAACGGCGGATAGGTGAAGTAGAGCGCGCCCTGCAACGCATCCGGCTGGGCGAAGTCGTAGAGCTCGTGCCCGTCGAGCCACCACTTCTCGGCCGAGATGTAGATCTTCAGGTCGAAGAAGTGCTGCGACGTGAAGAGCAGCCAGAACGCGACGGCTGCCGCGACGGCGACTCCCGCGACTGCCCCGATCTGGATGAGCTTCAGGCGCGCTGGATGCATCCGCAAGAGCGTACGCTGTCCGGATGGCTGATCTCCTGGTATGGGTCGATTGCGAGATGACGGGGCTGGACCTGACCTCCGACGCCCTCATCGAGGTGGCGGCACTCGTCACCGACCCCGACTTGAACGTGCTCGGTGACGGCGTCGACGTCGTCATCCACGCCGACGACGCGGTGCTCGACGGGATGGCCGACGTCGTGCGGACGATGCACGAGAAGTCCGGCCTCACCGAGGAGGTCCGCGCCAGCACGGTCTCCGTCGCGGAGGCCGAGGAGATGGTGATGGCCTACATCACACAGTTCGTCAAGGACCCGAAGTCGGCGCCGCTCTGCGGCAACTCCATCGCGACCGACCGGGGCTTCCTCGCCCGCGACATGCAGATCCTCGACACCCACCTGCACTACCGCATGATCGATGTCTCGTCGATCAAGGAGCTGTGCCGCCGGTGGTACCCCCGGGTCTATTTCGGGCAGCCGCAGAAGGGCCTCGCCCACCGGGCGCTCGCGGACATCAAGGAGAGCATCCGGGAGCTGGCCTACTACCGCCAGACGATCTTCGTGCCGCAGCCCGGCCTCGACATCGACGCCGCGAGGCAGATCGCCGCGACGCTCTAGACGGCGAGCCGCATACCCGGTCGACACGGACCCGGGTGGTGTGGCTATCATTGGTCGTCGCACCGGTGACGGTGCGCATGGTGGTCGTAGCTCAGCTGGTAGAGCACCCGGTTGTGGTCCGGGATGTCGCGGGTTCAAGTCCCGTCGATCACCCCAAACGAAAGGCCCCGGTCAGTCACGCTGACCGGGGCCTTTCGCCTGTCCTGTGGGTACGCCTTACGGCGCGCTCGTCGGCGAGGTGCTCGGGACGGCGCTCGGCGACGCGGACGGGCTGGTCGAGGGCTCCGTGGAGGGCTCGACGCCGGCCGTGGTGTCGACGGGCTTGAACGGCAGTGCGCTGCCCTTCACGTACTCGTCCCAGGTCAGGTTCCAGTGGGTCCACCCGTTGCCGGCCTTGAGCTTGCGCTCCGTGCCCTTGGTGATCATCGGGGTGCCGACCTGGGTCAGGTCGAAGAGCCACTTCGCGTTGCTCGGCGAGACGTTGACGCAGCCGTGCGAGACGTTGCGGTGCCCCTGGGAGCCGACCGACCAGGGCGCGGAGTGGATGTACTCGCCGCCCCACG
This sequence comes from Allocatelliglobosispora scoriae, assembly GCF_014204945.1. Classification (NCBI taxonomy): domain Bacteria; kingdom Bacillati; phylum Actinomycetota; class Actinomycetes; order Micromonosporales; family Micromonosporaceae; genus Allocatelliglobosispora; species Allocatelliglobosispora scoriae. Next base: position 2,616,397 of record NZ_JACHMN010000002.1, on the reverse strand, counting down.
TGATGCGCTGGGCGTAGTCGATGGGGGTGCGGTAGCCCAGCTCCGGGCCGAGCTCGTCGAAGGTGTCGAAGATCGTGTGCACGAACTTCTCGATGATCACCGTCTTGCCGCTGGACGAGGGGGTGCTCGCCTTGCCGAGGCTGATCGGCATGGTGCGCAGCACGACACCGTCCTTGGTGGCGGTCATCTTCTTCGTCGCGTTGTCGGCGGTGAGCACGATCGCCGGGCCGATCAGCATGTCGTCGATGGTGATGTCGGCCTTGCCGAAGTAGCCGCCGCCCATGTCGAGCCCGCCGACCGCGACCCGGAAGGAGATCTTCGTGCCGGCCTTCCAGTACTCCTTCGGCCGGAAGTGCACCTCGCTGCCGGAGAACCAGTGCCAGATGCCGTCCTGCTCGGGGGTCGCGTCGACGAAGAGGCGCTTCTGCACCTCGGCGCGCTTGGCCTTCGGCACGGACCGGCTGAACTTCACCATCAGCGGCATGCCGATGCCGACCTTCGCCTTGTCGCCGCTGTAGCTCGACGCGGAGATGGTCTTGCTCGGCTTCGCCATCGTGGTGAAGCTGCTGGTGGCGGTGCCGGTCTTGCCGTCGGCCCCGTTGGCGGTGACGGTGACTGTGTAGGTGGTGTTGTATTTCAGCGGCGCGTTGGGGACCCAGCTCGTGCCGTCGGCGCGCAGCGCGCCCGAGACGCGGGTGCCCGCCGCGTCCTGGAGCTCGACCGTCGCGGTGCTGGCGTTGGCGAGGGTGAAGGCGACCTCGATCGCGGCGTGGACGTCCTTCGCCTCGTGCTTGGGCGCGGTGATCGTCGCGCTCGCCGCGGTCGGGTCCGCGGGCGGCGCGGGCGTGTCGGAGTTGCCGCTGCCCGGCTCGGCCCACTTCGGGGCGTCCGGGGAGCACGCGGCGAGCCCCGCCACGCTGGCAACGCCGACCAGGCCTGCTCCGGCCAGTGCGGCGCGGCGGCTGATGGACGGTGTGCGGCGGTCGTCGCTCATGTGTCCCCTCCCGGTCTCGTCCGGATTATCTCCGGACAACTATCGTGCCGTAAACACGCTTAACGGCAAGACCGGGTTGCACCCCAGCGGCGGCCGGTGCGGCCTAGCTCGCCTGCGGTGAGGGGGTGGCCGCCGGGCTAGGCTCCACCGTAGCCGACGGGGACGGCGAGATCGACGGCTCGGTGTCGAGTTCCGATGTCGCCGACGCGAGGTCGGCCGAGAGCGGGATCGGGCTGCCCTTGACGATGTCTGCCCAGCTCAGGTCCCATACCGTGAAGCCGTTGCCGGGCTTGAGCACGCGTTCGGTGCCGGTCACGGTCACCGGATCGCCGATCCGGGTAAGGGCGTACAGCCAGGCCGCGTTGGCCGGGGAGACATTGACGCAGCCGTGTGAGACGTTGCGAACACCCTGATCGCCCACCGACCACGGGGCCGAATGGATGAACTCGCCACCCCAGGTGAGGCGCTGGGCGTACTTGATGGTGGTGCGGTATCCGGCGCTCGGGCCCAGCTCGGCGAAGGTGTCGAAGACCGTGGACTCGGCCTTGTCCATGATCACGAGGTGTCCGCTCGACGACGGGGTGCTCTTCTTGCCGAGGCTCACCTTCAGTGTCTTGATGAGCGCGTCGTTCTTGAAGACCTGCATCTGCTTCGGGCTGTTCGTCACCTTCAGCTCGATCTTGTCCTTGGCGATGAACGCCGTGGCGCTGCGGTCCCGGTCGCCGTAGCGGCCGTTGCCGAGCGGGTGGCCGTCGAGCGCGATGCGTACGGTGATCTTCGTGCCGGGCTGCCAGTAGTCGACCGGCCGGTACTGCACCTCGCGGCCGTTGAACCAGTACCAGGCGCCGGGCTGCGGCGGGTCCGTCTCGACGAAGAAGCGCTTCTGCACGCTCGCCCGCGCCGCGACCGGCACATCCTTGAGGATCTCCACCGCGACCGGCATCGCCACGCCGTAGACGTGGTCGTCGAACATGTAGAGGCCGGTCCCGGCCCTGCTCCCGGCCGATTTCATCGTGGTGAAGGAGGTCGTCTTCGTCTCGGTCTCGCCACCGGCGCCGGTCCCGACCACGGTCGCCGAATAACGCGTGTTGAACTTCAGCGGCTTGCTCGGCACCCAGGTGGTGCCGTCGGCGCGCGACTTGCCGCTCACCTTCTTGCCCGCCGCGTCGGTCAGGGTCACCGAGGTCACCGAGCCGCCGGTGACGAGGGTGCCGATCTCCGTACTGATCGGGAGGTTGGTGGTCTTGTCGTTGGGGGAGACCGTGAGGGTGAACGGCGCGGGCGGCGTCGCGCTCGGCGCGGTGGAACCGCCCGGAGCCGCCCAGGTCGGCGCGGCCGTCGGCGCGTCGCCGTCCGCGCTGCACCCGCCGACCATCAGGAGGGGTACGCAGACCAGTGCGGCCAGTATCCGATGACGACGCATGCCCCAGACCTCCAAGACGTGAGGAACTGCCGACATCGTGCCTCATGGGGGAGGCCTCGTGGGGACCGGTCCCACTGGATAATATGAAACTCATACGATATGGTTTTCGTATGAAGTTGACGGTGTTCGGAGCAACCGGCGGCATCGGCCGCCACGTCGTGACCCAGGCCCTCGAGGCCGGGCACACGGTGACCGCGGTCGTGCGCGACGCGGCTCGACTCGATCTCCACCACCCGGCCCTGACGGTCGTGACCGTGGCCGGCCTCACCGACCCGGTCGCCCTGCAACCGGCCCTGACCGGCGCCGACGCGGTGATCTCCGGTGTCGGACCGCGCAGCCGGAAGGACCTCACCGTGGCGTCGACCGCCACCCACGGGATCCTGCAGGCGCTGGAGGCGACCGGCGTGCGGCGGTTCGCCGTGGTCAGCGCGGTTCCCGTCGGGCCCACCCCGCCCGGGGACAGCTTCGCCAACCGATGGCTGCTGCTGCCCCTCATCCGGACCGTCCTGCGCGGCATCTACGCCGACCTCGCGGTCATGGAGGCGGAGATCCGCGCCAGCGCCGCCGAGTGGACCATCGTGCGCCCGCCGAGGCTGCTCGACGCCCCGGTGACCGGCCGGTACCGCCGAGTCGTCGGCGCCAACGTGCCGCGCGGGCGGTCGATCTCGCGCAGCGACGTGGCGACCGCGATGCTCGCCATGATCAGCGACCCTGCCACCGTCCGACAGGTGGTCGGAGTCGCAGCGTGAGTAGGCTGGCGAGCTGTGACGATCACCTTTGCCGACCTCACCACGATCCGGGTGGGCGGTCCGGTGGGCCGACTGCTCGCCGCCGAGACCACCCCGCACGCGATCGAGCTCCTGCGCGAGACGCGCAGCGCCGGTGATCCGCTGCTGGTGATCGGCGGCGGCTCCAACCTCGTCGTCGGTGACGTCGGCTGGGCCGGCTCGGTGCTGCGGATGACGTCGGCGGAGCTCGACATCGACGGCGAGCGGGTCACCGCCGCCGCCGGGATGGACTGGGACCGCCTGGTCACGACCACCCTCGGTGAAGGGCTGGCCGGGCTGGAGGCGCTCTCGGGCATCCCGGGCTCCGTCGGCGGCACCCCCGTGCAGAACGTCGGCGCCTACGGCACGGTCACCTCCGACGTGCTCGAATCGCTCGTCGTCTTCGACCGCGAGACCGGGGAGATCGAGACCTGGCCGATCGAGCGCTGCGGCTTCGGCAAGCACCGGGACTCGGTCTTCAAGCACAGCGACCGCTGGGTCGTGCTGCAGGTGACCTATCGGCTGCGGCGCAGCACGCGTTCGTCGCCCGTCAAATACGCCGAGCTCGCCAACCGGCTCGGCGTCGAGGTCGGCGGGACGGCCGACGCGGCCGAGGTCCGCGACAACGTGCTCCAGCTGCGCCGCTCTAAGGGGATGGTGCTCGACCCGGCCGACCACGACACCTGGAGCGTCGGCTCGTTCTTCGTCAACCCGGTGCTGGCCGAGGTGCCTGCGCAGGCTGCGGAGAGCCCGCAGTACCCGGACGTCAACGGCACGAAGCTGTCGGCCGCGTGGCTCATCCACCGGGCCGGGTTCGCGCCGGGTTACGGCGCGGAGTGGGGCAACGGGGCCGTCACGCTCTCCAGCCGCCACACGCTCGCCATCACCAACCGGGGTGGTGCCACGGCCGCCGACATCATGGCGTTCGCGGCGCATATTCGCGAGGGAGTGCAGGACCGCTTCGGCGTGACGCTGACCCCGGAGTGCGACCTCGTCAACTGCTCGTTCTGAGGCTTTAGATCGCTGGGCTTAGTCGGGCGGGGAAGTCAACCCGCAGGTGCAGGCTGCCCGAAACCCTCGCGGTATCTATTGTGAATGATCTTGTGTATTCATTGGGCCCCGTGATTGGCTGCGACGAAGCCGGGCCCGGCCGACCGTTCTTCTCCTGCTTCCTGCGCTTTCTCTGCGCTCCTGCGAAAGGAACCTAGGTCATGCGTCTTCGAATGGGCTCCGCCGTCGCGGCTGTCGTCCTCGCCGCCGGCACCCTCGTCGCGACCACCGCCGCTCCGGCCTCCGCCTCCGCCTGCGACCCGAGTTGGGGCAACTACAGCGCCGCGACCGCCACGGTCGCCGGTGACTGGGTGAACTACCGGACCGGTGCGTGGCTCGACTGCTCCCCGATCGGATCCTGGCAGGCCGGGTCCAAGCTCTACCTGCACTGCTGGCGTACGGGTAGCAGAATCGGTATCAACGACAAGTGGTGGCATGCGCGTAAGGACAACACCCAGCAGCAGGGGTGGATCAGCGCCTACTACATCGGCAACCCGTCCGCGACCAACGGCAACGCCTGCTAGTCCCTCGCGGCGCTGGCTTCGCGGTGCTGGCGTCGTTGCGCTGGCTTCGCGGTGCTGGCTTTTCGGCGCTGGCGTTCGCGGTGCTGGCTTCGCGGCGCTGACCGGAGGTCGGCGCCGAACTCGGAAATCAGTGCGCGGAGCCGGACGGAGATCGTTAAGGTCGCCGGATGGCATCGAACCTGGAGTGTGTGGGGCTCGCCGTCCCCGATCGTGAGAAATTCGCCGAGCTCGTCGAGTCCGCCATCGCCGCCGCCGAGCCCGTGGGAACCGTGGACGGCGTCTCGGTCGTCCGCTGGACGGATCCGAGCGGCGCCCGACTGATGATCGCGACCGTGGGCAGGAAGGTCGTGGACTTCCTGCCCACCTTCGCCGGTACGCCCGGTGCCCGGCTCGACGGGCTACGGGCCGCCAACGACGAGGTCGCGACCGCCGACGTGGTCGACGGCTCCGGTGAGCTCATGACGAAGCTCGCCGTCGAGCTGGAGCAGCGGACCTTCCTCGCCAAGGCGCGTGGGCCGGTCTCCGGCGAGGCGTCCATCGTCGCGCTCGGCGTCCAGGTCGGTGTGTACGCCTCCGAGGAGGCATTCGCCGCCTCGGACGACAGCCTGCTGAGCCCGGGCGGGAGCGACCGGGAGCCGCCGCCGCACGCTGTGTCGTCGGGGATGCCGTGGCCGCCGCGGATGGCGAGTGAGTCCTTCATCTCCTACGGGATGTTCGGCTCACCGGATCAGGCGCAGGCGCATGCCCGGCTGAACGGGACCGTGCTCGGGGCTTCGCTGCGGACGGTGACCGCCACCGGGCAGTCGTTCATCGTTGCTCGGGTGCGGACCGCCGGGTTCGAAGCCGACCTGTGTATGCCGGCGGTGGCGGGTGCCGGGGTGCCCGAGGCGGGGAACGTCATCGGGGGCGAGGTGTTCCTGGCGGCTTCGATGCCTTCGGTGGTCGGTCCGTCCGGACCGACGGGGAAGCGGTCGTGGCTGCCGTGGCGACGCGGGTGAGGTGGCCTTGGGCCGACAGCCCGTGCGGGCAAATTGCTACTTTTATGGCTATTTGTTCGGCTGGGGTAACCGATTGGAGATCCACCGGGACTGCATGCTAGGGTTTCTTCCGTTGCCAATGAGCGCCGCTAGCTCAACTGGCAGAGCAGCGGACTCTTAATCCGCGGGTTCGGGGTTCGAGTCCCTGGCGGCGCACAGAACAGAGCCGGTCGATTTCGACCGGCTCTTCTGCTATTGGGTGCTCGGCTAAGCCTGAACGCACCATTGCGGGAGCGTGTGAATGGCTTCCTGTTGTTACGATCCGAGCATTCTTCATGGTCAGCGAAGCTCGGGGATTGAGACACATGGGGTATCCATTTCGTCAGGCGGCCGCCCTCATCACCGCGGTGGCGGCCCTGCTTCCGATGGGCGTCGCCGCGTCGGCCGCTGCAAGCCCGTCGCTGAAGGTGACCACGCTGGGGCGCGACGGTGCCGTGGTGGCGACGACGGTGACGCTCGTCCACATGAGCAGCCACGCGCAGTACCGAGTCGCCAGCGGCACGGCGAAGGTGCTGCCCTCCGGGCGTTACGCGGCCCTGGTGGACATCTGGAACTCGCGGGACTCCACGGACACCGTGGCCGCCACCATCGTGTCGGTGACCGCGCCCAAGGCGATCACCATCGACGCGCGGGCGGGCGTTTCACTGAAGGTGCGGCTGGACGACAACCCGGACGCCGCCTTCACCCAGCAGCTCAGCGGGCAGGTCTGCGTCAACGGGACCGGCATGGGCGCCGGTGGGTGGAACCGGCCGGGGTCGTTCTTCGTCATCCCCAACACCTCGAGTGAGCTGCGCTTCGCGTACATGTCCACCTGGCGCCGCTGGGACGACTCGGAGGCGTACGTCGTCAACGGCGAGGCGGTCGGCCTGCCCAGGTACGGGATCATGAAGTTCCGCTCCAGCCTCGCGACGGTCACCGCGCAGGTCCGCAAGGGTCCGTCCGGGGCCGCCTACAACACGCTCGCCGTGCAGCCGGAGCAGAGCAACGGCGTCGGCTGTGCCGACAGCCTCTATACCGGGCTGGTGAATGCCGCGCCGCCATACACGGTCAAGGCGCACATCACACCGGGCACCTGGCTCGTCCGCAGCGAGTCCGGCATCGACTTCTGGTGGGACCGGCGTACCTTCACCACAGGGCAACAGGTCACCGATGTCTTCAACCGGGCAGCCTGGGGACCGGCTCAGATCGTGCCCGCCATCGCCGGCAAGAATGTGATCTTCAGCGGCGAGCGCATGTTCACCGATTGGTACCAGCTGGGCGCGCAAGCGAGCGTGAAGACGGTCTCCACGCTCAGCTTGAACGGCACCACCGTCGCGACCCGGACGAGCACGTCCTGGGGCGACGACAATCCCCAGCAGTCCTTCCCCGTCGCGACTGCGGGGTGGTACACCCTGACGTCGACCGCGACCCGTTACAACCCCAACGTCACCTACCCGGCTGACCTGCTGTCACCGAAGGCGACGACGAGCTTCCGGTTCTACGCGAAGCCGGGCATGTCGACGATCGCACCGGTGCTGCTGACCAGGTTCCGTCCCGATGGGCTCGACATGAGCAACCGTGCTGCGCCGTCGAGCACGACAGCGATTCCGCTCTTCTTCGACCGTCAGCGGTGGTTGTCGGACCTGGCGTACCCGACGGCCACGGCGAAGACCGTGACAGCCTGGGCATCGTCTGACGACGGAGCGACCTGGCAGGCGGTTCCGGTGACGAACTCCTCGGGGAAATGGTCGATATCGGTGACCAACCCGGCTTCCGGCTACGTGAGCCTGCGGGCTCAGGTCGCGGACGGCGCCGGCAACATCGGCACCACGACGATCCACCGTGCGTACGCCATCGGTTGAGCGCTGATCGATCGGCGGGCGCCATGGGACTGACAGGCTGATCGGATCCGCTGGAACACAGCACCACGACAGGGAGCCGGGCGCGAACGCCGGCTCCCTGTTCGCGTACCGGACATGGCCTGTCCGGGACTGTCCCGGACGGCGTCACCCCTGGCCGCACGGCTTTCGAACAGGTGACATGGAGCCCGGCGGGACACCCGGGGCTCCCGCTCCCCCTTCCTTCTGATGCACGGGAGCAATGTCATGCGAATGTGGTCCAAGCTCATCACAGCAGCCGCCACGGCGGCCCTGCTGAGCATCGGAACTGCCACGGCCGGCGCGAGTGCCGCCCACGCGGCGGCCAAGCCGACGGCGCCGAAGCCGGCCGCTGCAGCGCAGGCGGCAGGCCCGCAGCGAGCGGACGGCAACCACCGGCCGGTCATCTTCATCCACGGTTTCAACCGCACGGGCGCGGGCCGCGACTGCGTCGGCTACTGGGGTGACACGATCCCCGAGTTCAAGGATCGCGGTTACACCACCCGCACCTGGGGCTTCTACGGCGGCGACCACAACTGCAGCGCCGTCTTCAAGGGCACCAAGAACACCAGCGTCAAGATGCTGGGCCGCGAGTTCGCGCAGTATGTCTACAAGAACTTCTCCAAGCCGGGCCGCGCGGTCGACGTGGTGGGGCACTCGATGGGCGGGCTCATCGTGCGGGCCGCGCTGACCGGCACGGCCAATCGCGAGCCGGGCTTCCCGCCCTACCTCTACATCGAGGACGCCGTCACGATCGCGACACCGCACGCCGGTACGAAGTGGGCGCTGGGCTGCGCCACGACGCAGTGCAAGGACATGCGTCCCCGCAGCACCCTGCTGAAGTGGCTGCAGTATGTGCCGCAGTCGCGGATGGGCACGGACTGGACGCTCGTCGGCTCGGCCGATGACAAGATCGTCCCGATGTCGTCTTCGATCTACGGGATGAAGCTCGCGCCGCACCTGGTCTGGTTCCCCAAGGCGGGCGGCAAGCTGGGGCACGACAAGATCCAGACAGTGGGGTACGGCGGTTGGCGCTCCTACCTGTGGAACGAGGGCGATCGCCGCAACCGCAACGACTACGGCACCTGGGGACACCTCACCGGTCCGAACCCGGGCCGGATCGCGCAGAACGGATCGTTCTTCCACCACAAGTATTAGCCGGGGCGGGGTCGAGGGTCAGCGGACCTTCGACCCCATCACCACCGGGGTCGACGCTGTGCCGGGATGCGGCAGCCGATCGGCCGGGTGGGCCTGGTGGGGGCGGACTTCACGTGCAGGTCGTTGAGGTGTGCCCGGAGCCGGGCGATGCGCTCGTCGAGCTGGGCTGAGAGCTGCTCCGGAGACACCCCGGCGGCCAGCGCCTCGGCACCGCTGCGTTGGAGCTCCGCCAGGAGGACTTCGAGCAGGCGGTGGCGCATGGCCCGGTCGATCTGCCGGCCGAGGATCGGTTCGCTCGGATCCACCGGGCTGCCGGGGGCCGTCACGGCAGGCCGCATGGTGAATGCTGCCCGGCTGGTGGCGGCCGCCACCCGCATTCGCTGGTCATTCGACGTCCCCTTACCGTTGGCCCCGTCCGTGTCCGTGACTCGCGGAGTCGGCCATCCCTGACGGACCACGTCCGGGCCGACATCGACGGCGGGAACCTCCGGCCGACGTGGCACGTGTATCGAGGTGCGCAATCCTCCGGAGGTTCCGGGCGATCAGCGGCGCCGATCTTCGGCTGCGAGTGCTGACCGCCGACGGCCCGTGGCCAGGGGATGAGGTTCCTCATCCATTTATCGTGGTAATCACCACTTCTCAATTCTGACCCATTGCCGAAACAATATGTCCGAGTGGTCAACCGGATGTAGAGGATGGGGTACCAGTGGATGGTCGGTATGAAGCCTTCGCCATGGCCGATCCGCTTTTCTACGACACCCTCTATGCCGCGACCGCTGAGAAGTCGGCATTCGCGGTCGACTCCCGGGACACCCCGGCCGGATGGGAGCGCCGCGATCAGGATGACTGGCTGGTCTACGCTCCGACCGACCTCGACCTGCCGCTTCAGGGCTGGAAGATCCACGTCTCGGCAACGCTGGAGAATGCGGATCGAGTCCTCGAAGCAATCTGGGACTACTGCATTCCGCGCGGTATCGAATTCAAATTCCTGCGCTCCATGCAGGTGTTGTGGTTGCGCAGTTCCAAGTACGCGCACCGCGGCTACAGCGGAAAGCTCGTCACCATTTACCCGCCGGACGAGGCGACCTGCGAGAAGATCCTGGTCGAACTCGGCGACCTCCTCGAGGGCGAGCAGGGGCCCTACATCCTGAGCGATCTGCGCTGGGGCTCGGGTCCGCTCTACGTGCGCTACGGCGGCTTCGCCTTCCAGTACTGCGTCACCGAGTCCGGGCAGGTCGTACCGGGCATCGCGGATGACACCGGCCAGTTGGTGCCCGACCGGCGCGACCCGGTCTTCTACATCCCGCCGTGGGTCACGGTGCCCGACTTCCTCGCACCGCACCTCGCCGCCCGCAACGCGGTGACCGTCACGGACATCCCGTACCGGATCGACAGCGTTCTGCACTTCTCCAACGGCGGCGGTGTCTACCGCGGCAGCGACACCAGGACCGGTGCGGAGGTCGTCCTCAAGGAGGGGCGCCCCTTCGCCGGCCTCGACGGTGCCAACACCGACGCCGTGGCCCGGCTCGACATCGAATTCGAGATGCTCCGGCGGCTCGCCGGGGTGCCCGGCGTACCGGTGGCCCACGACCTGTTCACCGTCGGCGATCACCGGTTCATGGCGATGGAGTTCGTCGACGGCCGCCCGCTGTACCGGGCGATAGTGCGGCAGTATCCGATGATCGACTTTGCCGCCGGCCCGGCGGAGTTCGCCGACTACACCGCGTGGGCACTCGACGTCTACGGACAGGTGGAGGCGGCGATCCTGGCGATGCACGAACGCGGCGTCGTCTACGGCGACCTGCACCTCTACAACATCCTGATCCGTCCGGACGACACGATCGCGCTGCTCGACTACGAGGTCGCGAGCCCGGTGGAGAACCTGAAGCGGCCGGCGCTGGGCAACCAGGGATTCACCGCCCCCCGCGGCACGACCGGCTTCGACCTCGACCTCTACGCGCTCGCCTGCCTGCGCCTGGCCCTCTTCTTCCCGATCACCCAGCTGTTCTGGCTCTCCCGGGAGAAGGCGGCCCACTTCAGCGCCATCATCGCCGAACACTTCCCGGTGCCACCCGACTACCTGGAGAAGGCGGTGTCCGTCATCGCGCCGGACGCCACCGTCCCGGCGGACGAGCCGGACTGGACCGAACTGCGCGACGGCATGGTGAAGGCGATCACCGCGTCCGCCACCCCGGACCGCGAGGACCGGCTATTCCCCGGTGACATCGAGCAGTTCCGCACCGGCGGCGGCCTCGGGCTGGCGTACGGCGCAGCAGGGGTCCTCTACGCGCTCGACGTCACCGGCGCGGGGAGGTTCCCGGAGTGGGAGCAGTGGCTGCTGGACCGGGCGAAGGACCCGAAGTCCGGATCCATGCTCGGCCTCTATGACGGAATGCACGGTGTCGCCTTCACCCTGGAGCACCTGGGCCACCGGCAGGAGGCGCTGAACCTGCTCGACATGTGCCTGTCCGACGACTGGGCCCAGCTCAACTCCGAGCTGCTCGGCGGCCTCGCCGGGATCGGACTCAACCTTCAGTACTTCGCCGATCGCACCGGCGATGCGGCGCTGGCACAGGCGGCTCAACGTGCCGCAGAACTCGTCGCGGAGCGGCTCGGCGACGAGATGTCGGTGCCCGAGACGAGTGGCGGCGACAACCCGTACGCCGGATTGATGCGCGGCTCGTCGGGACCGGCCTGGCTGCTGATGCGAGCATATGACCGCACCGGCGACCCGGCCTTCCTCGACTCCGCCGCCGTGGCGCTGCGGCAGGACCTGCGCCGATGCATCCTGCGGGACAACGGCACGCTGGAGGTCAACGAGAGCTGGCGCAGCCTGCCCTACCTCGCCATGGGCAGCGTCGGTGTCGGCCTCGCCCTCGACGACTACCTCGCCCGGCGCCACGACGACCAGTTCACCCTGGCCAGCGCTCAGATCCGGGGAGCGGCACTGCTGCGGTTCTACGTGCAGCCGGGCGTCTTCGGCGGCCGCGCGGGAATGCTGCTCTACCTGGCCGCGCGCGCATCGCGGCCGAGCGAGGACCCCGAGATCCTGGCACAGCTGCGGGCGCTGTCCTGGCACCGACTGTCCTATCAGGGCGGAATCGCCTTCCCCGGCGACGCGCTGATGCGGCTCTCCATGGACGTGGCGACCGGCACCGCCGGCGTGCTGCTCGCAACCGGATCGGTGCTCAGCGGACCCATGCACCTGCCGCTGCTCGCACCCCACCTCACAGACCCCCCGCGCCGACCGGCGTAGGCGGACCGCAACGAGTTAAGGAGCCAATCATGGCGCTTCTCGACCTGCAAGGCATGGAACTGCCCCAGACCGGTGGCGGCGGCGGCGGAAGCAGCAGCAGCACCGGCTGCGGCGTGGAGAGCAGCGCGAGCCTGCTGATCTGTGCGGCCAGCTCGCTGAGCCTCGTCAGCTGCCACTGACATCAGCTGCCACTGACAAGTGAGTAGACCTTGCGGTCCCGGGCGATCGAAGCGCCCGGGACCGCAAGGATGATGAGGAGTTTACGTGGGGTACGACGTTCGGCGGGCGGGCTGGCTTCCGCTGCTCGGGGTGACCGCGCTTGTCGGCGTCGCCTGCAACCTCGCTCTTCCGCTCGTCCTAGGCCGTGCCGTCGACGCCGTCATCACCGGTGCCGACACCGCCCGCTGGCTCGGCCTGACCGCGATCATCATCGCCGTCGACGTCGCCGTCGGAGTGATCGACACCTTCGCGAACACCGCCGTCGTCGCCGCGACGACGGCCCGGCTGCGCCACCGGCTCATCCGTCACCTGCTCGCCATCGGTCCGGCCGGGCTGCGGCCCTTCGACAGCGGGGACCTGGTGACCCGCCTCGTCGGCAACACCGCCGATGCGGCCCGGTTGGGGCTGAGCGTGATGCTGGTCGGACTCGCCGCCATCACGCCGATCGCCAGCGTCGTCCTGCTCGCCGTCATCTACCCGTGGCTGGTGCTCGCCTTCCTCACCGGACTCGCCCTCGTGGTCGTCATGCTCCGTGTCTTCACCCGCCAGACCGGTGAAGCGGTCGCCGCCTACCAGCGGATCCAGGGCGGCATCGCCGCGCGGCTCACCGAGTCCCTGGCCGGGGCGCGGACCGTGGCAGCAGCCGGAACGGCCTCGGTCGAGGAACACCGGATCCTGCGTACCCTCCCCGAACTCCACGAGCAGGGCGCGATCAGCTGGCGCGTGCTGGCGAGAAGCGCCGGCCAGGTCGCCGTCGTCGGCCCGACCGTGCAGGTGGCCGTCCTGATCGTCGGCGGCATAGCCATGGTGCACGGCCGGATCAGCCCCGGCGACCTCCTCGCCGCCGGCCAGTACGCCGCCATGGGCCTCGGGCTCGGCGGAGTGGCCGGTCTGCTCAACCAGTACGCCCGGGCGCGTGCCGGTGCGCAGCGCGGGCGGGAGGTTCTCGACCGGTCGGCCGTCGCCTACGGGCGGACCCCGCTGCCGGCCGGCCCCGGACGCCTGGAGTTCCGTGCCGTCACCGCGGACGTCGGCGAGGTGCGGGTCGAGGTGGACCTGGCCATTCCCGGCGGTGCCGCGGTCGCCTTCGTCGGTGTGTCAGGGGCGGGGAAGTCGGTCGTGGCCGAACTCGCCACCCGGCTCCGCGAACCGTCGAGCGGGGCGATCCTGCTCGACGGCGTGGACCTGAGCGAGCTCACCCATGACGACCTGCGGTCCGCGGTCGGCTGTGCCTTCGCCCGCCCGGTGCTCGTCGGCCGCACCATCCGCGACGCCATCGCGCCGTCCGGCCCGGCGGCCGCCGTGGCGACCCGGGCGCACGACTTCATCGGCAAGCTGCCACACGCATACGACACCCTGCTAGCCGAAGCACCGATGTCCGGTGGTGAGCGGCAGCGGCTCGGGCTCGCCCGGGCCTGGCACGCCGAACGGCTGCTCGTCCTCGACGATGCCACCTCCAGCCTGGACATGGTGACCGAGATGCAGATCAGCAACACGCTCACCGACGATGCCATGCGGCGTACCCGCCTGATCATGACGCATCGACTGAGCACGGCCGCGCGTGCCGACCTGGTCGTCTGGCTCGACGGCGGCCGCGTACGCGCCACCGGCACCCACCGGGTGCTCTGGGAGGACCCGGCATACCGGGAGGTCTTCCGGTGAGGCGGGAGCTGCGCTACGCGGCCGGCGGGCTGCGCCGCGAGCATGTGCTGCCGCTGCTCGGATGGTCGATTCCCGAGGCCCTCCCCAGCGTCTTCGGCGGCCTCGCCGTCGCCAGGGCGGTGGACACCGGGTTCCTCGCCCACCGCCCCCTGATCGGCGTCGGCTGGCTGCTGGCGCTGCTGGCGGTCTCCGCGGTGGGGGCGGCGGGAACCCGCGCGATCTACCGCCGCCTCGGCCTCGTGGTCGAGCCGGTCCGTGACGACCTCGTCCGCAGGGTCGTCTCCGGTGCCCTGCGCCGGGGGATCGCCGGCCGGCCGGACGACGGGGCGATCGCCCGACTCACCCACCAGATCGAGGTGGTCCGCGACACCTACGCCGGCCAGGTCATGGTGATCCGGACGTTCCTCATCACCACCATCGGTGCCGTGATCGGCCTGCTGTCGCTCGCGCCGGTCATCGTGCTGCTGATCATGCCGGCCTTCCTCGTCGGCCTGCTCGCCTTCGTCGCCACCCTCGCCATGGCGGTCGCGCGCCAGCAGGACTACCTGCGGTGCGACGAGGAGCTCTCCGTCGTCAGCGGATCGGTGCTGGCCGGCGCGCGGGACATCCTCGTCGGTGGGACGGAGCCGAGTGCGGCCGAGTTCGTCGGCCGCTCGATCGACGCGCAGGCGGCGGCGGAGGTCGCGCTCGCCCGCGTGAGCATTCTGCGCTCGCTCTCGTTCGCCGTGGGGGGTTCGGGACCGTTGCTGATCCTGCTCGCAGCGGCACCGTGGCTGATCTCCCGAGGGTTGAGCGCGGGCGCGGTGCTGGGCGGGCTCATCTACGTCCAGTCCGGGTTGCGGTCGGCGCTGGGCACGCTGATCAACGGGTTGGGCGGGAGCGGGCTGCGGTTCATCATCACGCTGCGGCGCATCCTCGACGCGGACGAGCCGATGAAGCCTCCGGCCCCCACCACGCCGGCCGATCACATCCGGCTGCGCGCCGTGAACTTCCGCTACGGCCCGCATGCGGACCCGGTGCTGCGCGACCTCGACCTCACCGTCCCCGCCGGGGGGCACCTCGCCGTCGTCGGCCCGAGCGGGGTCGGCAAGTCGACCCTGGCGAGCATCCTCTGCGGGCTGCAGACCGCCACCGGGTCCGTTCAGGTGCCGTCCGACCGGGTACTGATCCCGCAGGAGGCCTTCCTGTTCACCGGCACCGTCAGCGAGAACCTGTCCTATCTCCGCCCGGACGCTGAGGACGACACGATCCTGCACGCGGCCGCGGCCGTCGGCGCCGCCGATCTCATCACCCGGCTGGGCGGGCTCTCGGCCGTGCTCGAACCGGCTCGGCTCTCCGCCGGCGAAGGCCAGCTCGTCGCGCTCACCAGGGCATATCTGAGCCCCGCCGATTTCGCCATCCTCGACGAAGCCACCTGCCACCTCGATCCGAGGGCCGAACGCCAGGCCGAGGAGGCGTTCGCCCGGCGGGGAGGCACCCTCGTCGTCATCGCCCACCGCATGAGCTCGGCGCTGCGTGCCCGGCAGATCCTCGTGCTCGACGGCGGTCGAGCGATCGCCGGAGAGCACGATGCGCTGCTCCTCAGCTCACCCCTCTATCGGGAGCTGCTGGGCCACTGGTCGGATCCGGGCTCAGATCCAGCCCTGCTGTTCGGCGATGCGGACGGCCTGCAACCGCGTCCGCGCCCCCGTCTTGGCGATGGCCCGGGACACGTGGTTGTCCACGGTGCCAGGGCTGAGAAATAGCTTCGCGGCGATCTCCCGGGACTGCGCGCCGTGCCCCGCCTCTCGCAGCACCTCCTGCTCGCGGCGGGTCAGTGGGTTCGCGTTCGCCGCCAGCGCCGCGATGGCCAGCTCGGGGGAGATCACCGGTCGGCCGTCGGCGAGCGCCCGAACCGCCGAGACCAGTTCGGCCGGTGTCGAGTCGGCCACGATCATGCCGATCCGTGGGGACAGCCGGGTGAGCGTGCGGCGGATGGATGAGCACAACAGCGGTTTGATGACGATCAACACACTGCTCGACGGCGATTCCTGACAGACCTCATAGCAGACGTCGGCGACATCTATCGAGCCCGGCAGGTCGTGGTCCAGCACCACCATTCGTGGGCGGGTACGGCTCACTTCCGCCACCACGTCCTCGCGCGTGAACGCCTCCGCGATCACATTCATGCCGTCCTGCAGGGAGAGGAGATTGGCCAGAGCGCCACTCATCAGGCCACCATTCTGGCCCAACACGATGCGTATCATTTCAACCTTCCAGGGCGAGATGCGCGGGAAAACGTGCGTCTAATATACACAACTTTACATATATCAATGAAATTGCGCGGTTTTGCGGCCATCGGGTCATTGCAAATGAATCTTGATTACTAGATCATCCATTCTGTTGATATTGAAGTATTTATTAAATTGGGTCGAATATGTATTTCATACCTCATCCAGTCGGAGTCAAACGCCTCGAAAGGGTGACAGCGCGCGTACCCGTGTCAGATATTTGACAGCAAAGTATTTAACTTTATAAATAGAATGCGTGCTTCGCCGAGCAAGGAGAAGCAATGCGCTGGAGCACCCGGACCGCCTGCGGCTTCCTCGTCCTGCTGCTGTTGGGCGTGACCGCGCCGAGCTGGCCGGATGCCCCCGCACAGGCCGCGACCGTGCCCAGCGGATTCCAGGAGCAGATCGTCTTCAGCGGGCTCAGCCAGCCCACCAACCTCGAGATCGCCGCGGACGGGCGGGTCTTCGTGGCCGAGAAGGGCGGTGTGATCAAGGTCTTCGACAGCATCGCCGACCCCACCCCCACCGTCTTCGCCGACCTCTCCGCCAACACCCACAACATCTGGGACCGGGGCATGCTGGGCCTGGCGCTCGCTCCGAACTTCCCGACCGACCCCTGGGTCTACGTCCTCTACGCCTACGACGCCCCGCCCGGGCAGACCGCGCCCTACTGGCACGACAACTGCGACACCGTCAGCGGCGGTGCCAACGGCGGCAACTGCATCGTCACCGGACGGCTCTCCAAGCTCCAGGCCAGCGGCAACGTCATGACCGGCACCGAGCAGGTCCTCATCCACGACTGGTGCCAGCAGTTCCCGTCGCACTCGATCGGCGACCTGCACTTCGGTGCCGACGGCAAGCTCTACGCCACCGCCGGTGACGGCGCCAGCTTCAGCGCCACCGACTACGGGCAGCTCGGCAGCCCCGCCAACCCGTGCGGGGATCCGGCGAACGAGGGCGGCGCCCTGCGCTCCCAGGACTCCCGCTCCACCGGCGACGCCACCCAGCTCAACGGTTCCGTGCTGCGCCTCGACCCGGTCACCGGCGCGGCGGCGGCGGGCAACGCCAACATCGGCTCGGCCGACCTGAACACCCGCCGGATCGTCGCGTCGGGGCTGCGCAACCCGTTCCGGTTCACCGTGCGCCCCGGCACCAGCGAGATCTGGGCCGGCGACGTCGGCTGGAACACCTGGGAGGACATCGAGCGCCTCACCACGCCCACCGGCACCCCGGCCAACTTCGGATGGCCCTGCTACGAGGGTGCCGCCCGGATGGCGAGCTACGACAACGCCAACCTGCCGCTGTGCGAGACGCTCTACACCGGCGCCGGTCAGACCGCGCCCTACTTCACCTACAACCACACCGGCGCGGTCGTCGCCGGCGAGAACTGCGGGACGGGCGGCGACTCGGTCTCCGGCCTCGCCTTCTATCCCGGCGCGGGCGGGCCCTATCCGCCGGCGTACGCGGGAGCTCTGTTCTTCGCCGACAGCTCGCGCGGCTGCATCTGGGCGATGAAGCCCGCCACCCCCGGCGGCCTGCCCTCATCCGCCAACATCGAGGCCTTCGTGCAGCAGGCGGCGAGCCCGGTGGACCTCACGGTCGGGCCCGGCGGCGAGCTCTACTACGTCGACCTCGGCGGCACGGTGCGGCGGATCCGCTACTACCCGGCCAACCAGCCGCCCGTCGCGCAGATCGCGGCCGCCCCGGTCACCGGCCAGGTGCCGCTGACCGTGAACTTCAGCGGCTCGGCCTCCACCGACGCGGACCCGGCCGACCAGGGACGGCTCACCTATCAGTGGGACTTCACCGACAACGGGTCCTGGGACTCCACGGCCGTCGCGCCCAGCTTCACCTACTCGACGATCGGTGCCTTCACCGCTCGGCTGCGGGTCACCGACACGCTCGGCGCCTTCGACGAGGAGACCGTCACGATCCAGCCGGGCAACGCCGCGCCGACCGCGACGATCGACACCCCCATCGCGGGTACGACATGGAAGGTCGGTGACTCGCTGACCTTCACCGGCCACGCCACCGATCCGCAGCAGGGCAACCTGCCCGCGTCGGCGTTGAGCTGGCAGCTGCGGATGCAGCACTGCTCGACGCCGTCCGCCTGCCACACCCACGTGCTGCAGAGCTGGTCCGGTGTCGCGAGCGGGTCGTTCCTCGCGCCGGATCACGAGTTCCCGTCCTATCTGGAGCTGGCGCTGACCGCGACCGATGCGCAGGGGCTGACGCACACCGTGGTCCGGCGGCTGGATCCGCGGACCGTGCTGCTCACCTTCTCCGCCAACCCGGCCGGGGTCAGCCTGACCGTGGGGTCCTTCACCGGGGTGGCACCGTTCACGCGGGAGGTCATCCAGGGCTCGACGAACACGGTGAGCGCGCCGAGCTCGTATACGGCGGTGCTGCAGAAATACCTGTTCGAGAGCTGGTCGGACGGCGGCGCGCAGACCCACGTGATCGTGGCCCCCACGGCGAGCACGACGTACACCGCCACCTACAAGCCCTGCCTCCTCATCCTCTGCTAGCCGATGCTCAGAAGAGGGTGAGGGGTTCGTTGCGGGTGGTGTCGGGGAGCTCCTCCAGGGCGGGGAGGCGGGTGCGGAGCTCCTCGTGGAAACGGCGGGCGAGACCCAGCGACTCGGTGTTGTCGGGGGTGTGGATGAAGACCGTGGGGGAGCGGCCCTCGACCAGCCACCCCTCGACCGTGTCGAGCCAGAACCGCCACCCCTCGGCCGCCTCCACCGCGTCGCCGCGACCGATGTAGCGAACGATGGGCCGGTCGGTCAGCGCGACAGCCAGGCGCGGCATCCGGGGCTTCTTCTCCCACGCCTCCCGCTCGGCATCGGTGGTCGGCGGGCTGGCGAAGATCGCCGTGGTGTCGAATGTGACCCACTCCGCCCCGGTCTCGGCGAGGGCCTCCCGCAGCCGCGCCGCCGAGCCCGGATCGTCGAAGAAGCCGCGGTGGCGAACCTCGACGGCGGTCCGCTGCGAGCCCGGCAGCTTACGCAGGAAGTCCGGCAGGGCGCCGGTGTCGGCGGGGGAGAACGAGCCCGGCAGCTGCACCCAGAGCTGCGCGCGGTGGCCGAGCGGCTCCATGGCGTAGAGGAACGACCGCAGCTCACCCTCGATGTCGGTCAGGCGGCGCTCGTGCGTGATCGTCTTCGGCAGCTTGACCACGAACCGGAAGTCGTCGTCGGTCTGCTGGGCCCACGACTCCACGGTGTGCCGCGCGGGCGTCGCGTAGAAGGTCGTGTTGCCCTCGACCGCGTTGCACCAGTCGGCGTAGGCGCGCAGCCGCTCGTTCTGCGGGATCGTCGGCGGCAGGAAACGGCCCTGCCACGACTTGAGATTCCACATCGCGCAGCCCACGTGAAGACGCATGGTGCAGATGCTACCGAGCGTGCTTTTCGGGCGAATCAGGCTGGTTGGCGGGGCGGCCGTGCCTCCTGACCGGACGGCCCTGACCAGCGCTAGCGGCGGGTCAGCGTACGCAGGTTGGCGATCCCGATCGCCGCCGCGCCGATCAGTGCGAGCACCCCGAACGCCACCCGCAGGTGCGTGACGAACAGCCAGATCAGCGTGCCCGCCCCGGCGACGATGGCGAGCCCGAGCAGGAAGACCATCAGCCGCCGCCGCAGCAGTGCCTCCACCGCCATGACGATCAGCACCGCCAGCACGCAGATCAGGAGCAGCGAACCCTGCTCCAGCAGCATCGCCAGCCCCAGCAGGAGCAGCAGCACCGAGAGCGACGCCCCGGCCCAGAACTTGAGCAGCGTCCCCGTCGACATCGTCTCGTCCGGCACCACCCGGTGGCGCAGGTGGGCGTGGGGTGCGCGGTCGAGCGACTCCGGGCGTACCAGTCGGAGTTGATCTCGCTCGTTGATCGTGTCGCGGCGTCGGGCCCGCAGCGCGGCGATCGCCTGCTCCTGCGCGGCGATGCGCGAGCCCGCGGTGTCGCGGCCGCGCCGGGGCGCGGTGACCGTGCCCGGGAGGACCTCGATGCCCGCAGCGGTGCCGCGCAGCTCCTCGCGCGCGGCCGTGATCTGCGCGTCCAGGTCCGCGATCGTCTCGTCCAGCTCGGCGATCCGGGCCCCGGGAGGCGGCGGCCCGGGCGGTCGCGGTGGCGGGGACCTTGTCGAGGCCCGCCCAGCCGACCGGGTCGGCCCAGGACGCGCGGATCGTGCCGGTGCGTTCGTATCGGGGACCGGCCGGAGCGCGCTCGCCGCCGAAGGGGTCGGCGGTGTCCAGCCCCCACAGGCCGCGGAAGTCGCACACCCAGGGCGTCTGCGAATCGATGACGACGGCGTTCCACGGCCGGTCCGTGCCGGGGCCGATCCGGACGCCGTCGCCGCGCCGGTAGTCGACATAGGGGATGCCGACACCGGCGGAGGGCTGGTCGCGGGTCCACGGGAAGAAGATCGACCGGACCCTGGTCACGGTGCTGAAGACCCTGGCCAGGGCCGGTGGCTGGGCCCGGACCAGGTAATCGCCGGGCAGGTAGGCCCCGGAGTGCGAGCCCGCGCCCGTGTTGACGACGGGGTGGGTGCCGTCGACCCAGGTGATGTCCGGGTCGTCGGCCCGGCGGCGCAGCTCGTCGCCGACGTCGTCGTGCGACGAAAAGGCAACCCAGGCCAGGGTGTACGCCGAAACCGGCGCACCCGGTTCGTCGGGCGGGACCAGGAAGACGGTGACCTGCTCCCAATCGGATTCGTGGTCGTTGACGCCGCTGAAACTGGACCGCCAGTCGTTCATGGCGTAAAGGAACCAGTACTGGATCGCGACGTATCCGCCGTCGACGGTGACGTGCGCGTGATAGGTGTCGCGGGCCGGGACGGTCGCCGAATACTGCTGCTGGGCCGCGGCGGTGAGCCCGCCGGGTACCTTGCCGCGCAGGGTCAGCGAGAGCCGCATCCCCGAGTCGATGAACCGGCCGAGCAGCCCGACGGCGGCGAGCCGGGAGACACCGGTGAAGGTCGGCCGGTCCGGGTGGCGGCGCCAGGCCCGCAGCTCGCGACGGTCCAGCTCGCCCCTGGCATAGCGGAGCGAGAGCGCGGAGTCCGGGTGGGCGAGGGCGAGCTGCGCCAGGGTCTCGGTGCTGAGCTGCCCGTGGTCGGCGAGGAGGGTGGCGTGGCGCTCGCCGGGCGCGGCGGACCACAGGGCGGCCCGGCGCAGGTAGTCGTCGACGGGCATCGGGAAGAACATCTCACCCGCGGTGAAGTGCAGCACCGGCTCGAAGCGGCGTATGAGCTCCAGCGTCGGAAGGGGAGCCGGCATCGGAACCACCGCCTGCCATCGTCGCTGCCAGCCTAACCTCGCCCGGCTGACCACCGCGCCCGAACGGTGAAGGCGGCGGCCCGGATCGTTCCGGACCGCCGCCTTCGTTGCTCACTAGCGCGTGCGCAGCACCGCGGGCGGTGCGACGAACGAGTGGGTCGGCCGGGACGGCTTCGCCGCTCCGGCGCCCGGTGCCGGCGAACTCGCCGTTCCGGGGTAGAGCCAGAACGTGCCAACCAGATCCACCAGGACGTGGGTGGTGCCCACGAAGTTGTAGATCAGGAAGGCGTTGCGCGGTGGGCTCATCGCGCCGTTGTCCGGCCCGATCAGGGTGATCGCCGCGTTGGCGACCGTCTGCCCGGGTGCGGCGTTGAGGTTGCTGACGTTCGGCCGAAGGTTCTGGCCCGGCAACTGCGGCCAGAGCGTCACATAGGTGTTGCCGGTCGGTGCGACCGCGGTGGCGTTGACCGCGAGCGCCTCGGTCCCCGGCGGCAGGAGCGACGTCGGGGTCTCCACCAGGGCGGTGTCGTTGGACGTGAGCGCGAACGGCCAGCCGAGGCCCGTGCGGGTGTCGACGATGCGGGTGGGCGTACGCGGTTGGAACCGCAGCCCGTCCGCGAGCGTGCCGTCGTCGATGAACCCGACGATGTCGACGAGCAGGTGCGTGTCCTTCTGCGAGTAGACGGCGATCGACGGAAGCCCCGCCCCGCTACCGCAGTGGAGCGTGTCGCAGGGGATCGTCTCCACGATCGCCTGGTTCGGCACGACCGAGCCCTTGGCGTAATTGAGCGTCGAGGTCGCCGGAGGCTCGCCCCAGCTCCCGCTCCACGCCGTGATGAACCCGTCGGCCTTCGGCGTGACCGCGGTGATGTTGACGACCAGCGCCCGGATGTGGGAGTTGATCGCGGCACCGTAGTTGACCGGCAGCAGCACGTAGGCATCGCCGGGCAGCATGGAGTGCCAGGCCGAACGCGAGTCGAAGAGCCGCTGCGGCTGGGTCGGCTGGAACTGCCCGCCCGCACCGTTGACCAGCGGCGTGTTGTCACTCGCGTAATAGCCCGCGACATCGACCAGGATGTGCGTCGACCCCGCCGAGTTGAAGATGTCGATCTTGCCGTCGGTCCCGACGGCGACCGTCACCGAGTTGGCGCGGGTCTTGCCCTTGGCGAAGTTCAGCGACGACGCCGTGGGCTTGCTCGCCCCGGTGGGGAAGACCGTGAGGTAACCCGAGCTGGTCGGGCCGACCACGGTCACGTTGAGCACCACGGCACCGACGCCGGCCGCCGGGACGCTCTCGCGGCCCGTCACCTGCAGTCGTACGGTGGCTCCCGGCTGCACCATCGCCTTCGGTGCACCCTTGCCGGTCCGCGTGTCCAGCAGACGAGCCGGGAACGCGGCGTAGTAGGTGCCCTTGGCCCCGTTGAGCCCGGAGACGCCCATGGGGATGGTCTGGTGACCCACGGCCGTGTTGTCATCGATGACGAGCGACGCGCTCTGCGCGCCGATCTTCAGCGGTTTCGCCCGCACCGTGATGCTGCAGGACTCGCCATAGTTGAGCGTGACGATGAAGCACACGGAGCCGGGAAGCGAGAAGGACGCCGCGTCCGCGCCGACGATGTGCGACACGCCGAAGACGAACGGCTCGGTTCCCATGCTCGTGATGGTGACGGTCCGGTCGGCGGACTCACCGACGTTGACCGAGTCCCAGACCAGGGATTGCGGGCTGATGCTCACGGCCTGGAAGCCGTAGGTCGAGTGCCAGCGCAGCTCACCCCGCAGATCTGAGCACGAGGTCTGATAGCTGATCGCGACCGAGGTGATCGCGTTCGTACCGGCGTCGCGGCTGATCTCGTGCACGGTCATCGAACCCGTGGACTCGTTGCAGCCGGTGCCGGCCGTGACATCTACTCCGGCGTGGGTCGCGTCCGGCGACCGCAGCCCCTGGTAGGTGCCGGTGGTGAGGGTGCTGCCCGTCGGCGGCGAGATGACCGCCATCAGGAAGGGTGCCGACGAGTCCGTCGGGAAGCCCAGCAGCGAGAATCCACCGTCGCCCCGCATGGAGAACTGCAGGTTGCCGTTGGAGTGGTCCACGACGTGCACCCAGCCGGGTGTTCCGGCGGTGATGACATCGTGGGTGTCGGATGCCGCGGCCTGGGCCGCGGGCACTGGAGACAGGGCGGTGAGTGCGAGCGCGAGCGCTCCCACGACCGCACCACGAAGGTGGCGCAAGGAATTCCCCGTTCCTCGTGAGTAACACTGTCGAGGCCGGAATCTATGTGATCTCCGTGCGGAGGGGCATCGGGCGAACGGGCCGGGCCCGGGCGTGAGCGGCGGAAATCCCCGCTTCCGTTCGTGATCTTGGTGGGGTCGTGCCAGGCTGGGGCCATGAGCAGCCCAGACGGCAAGATCGCAGCGCCCACGAGTGACCCGGCGACCGAGCGGGCCAGTGACGAGCAGGAGCGGCTGGCCGCCCGGCAGGAGCAGGACACCGAGGTGTCGGAGCCGGACCCCCGGGAGCCCCGCGAGCCCACCGAACCCTTCTCCGGCTCGGAGCATTAGCGGCGATCGTCGGCCCCCGCTGTGTCGCATCAGCGGGGGCCGACGATGTCATCCCGGCCGGCTGTCACCCCTTGCAGGAGGAGCAGCCCCCGCCCCCGGGACCGCCGGGCGCCGCGAGGATCGGGCTGGGCAGTCCGGGGTAGGTCTCCGGCTGGGCCTTCGTGGTCCGAGCAGGCTCGGCGAGCAGGAAGGTGTCGACGAGGTCGGAGTCGATCAGGGCGATCAGCCCCGGGTTGTGCGGGTTGGTCGGCTGCTCCTCGTAGCCCGGCGCGGTCCAGCCCCGGACGACGTTGACGGCGGCGCCCCGCAGCTTCAGCTTCTGCTCCACGACGTCATAGGTGACGATCGCGGTGTCCGCGTCCGGGTTGACGTACTCCTCGTCGTCGACCGACTCGTCGGAGTCCTCGTACTCGGCGGCGACCACCTCGCAGGATCCACCCGTGCTGCACGCCTCGACGACCGTGGTGGTCGAGCCGTAGTCCCCGTCGCGGGAGATGTAGGTGACGGTCGTGGTCGTCACGGTGCCGATCTGCTTGCCGTCGCCGTCGCGGATGATGTCGATGCTCTTCGAGGTGCTGCTCGTCCCGCCGCCCCGGGTGGTCTCATCCTTGACGTAGGTGACGTTCGTGACGTCGCCCGTCTTCGGGTCCGTCGTCGTGTTCTTCTCCTCGTGAGTGGTCGTGTTGCCGTCCGTCGACTCCCGGTGCTGGCCGACGGTGGTCGGGCCCGCCGAACCGTCGCCGTTGGTACGGGTGGTGGTGACGTCACCCGTCTCGGCGTCCTGCCGGACCTCCTTGACGAAGCCGTCGTTGAAGGTGGTGCGGGTGCCCGTACCCCCGTCGATGGGTTTGGTGGACTTGATTCCGCCGTGCTCGGCGCCGATGGCGACCTCGCCGGTGTAGCCCGCGCTGAGCAGCGAGGCGTTCATGCCGTGGGTCCGGCGGGCGGCCGCGACGCCGTCGACGCGGACCGAGCCGAGGCCGACGGTGAAGCCGTCCCGGTCGAGGTCGAGACCTGCCGTCTCGATGTCGCCCATGGTGAGGCCCAGCCGGGTCATCGCATCCTTGCGTCCGCCGAGCGGGAAGGCGCCGAGCGGGTCCTGGCCGGCTTCCTCGCGCGCCTTGACGATCTCGACCGGCATGGCGACGAAGACGCCGCGGCCGTTCTCGAACGACGGCAGCTTGTGCTCGACCGCGAGATCGAGGACCGGCTTGAGCAGCGGGCGGCTGTCGGGATCGAACGGGTCGGAGCCCGCCATCAGCTCGTCGGCGTCGCAGACGCCGTCATGGTCGGAGTCGACCACGCCCCAGGCCGTGTAGCAGCCGGTCGGGTCACAGAGGCGCACCGTGTCGTGGTTGCGCCGCGGGGGCTCCTCCTGCGCCGCGGCGGGAGCGCAGAGCCCGGCGGCGAGCAGAACGCCGGTGCCGATGACCAGGGAGAACCGGCGCAGGGCGGGAGTGCCCGACCGGTGGGGGAGGGGGTGAGCGTTCAACATGGAGATGACGGTGGCAGCAGGAACCATGCAGATCGATGGCTAGTCGATTTCCCGATAGCGCCACGGCCGTTTAACTAGGGATTCCCCTAGGCGAAAAGGGATCGCCGCGACTCCGGTGGGAGCCGCGGCGATCCCTTTCCTCAGTTGGCATAGACCTCGAACTCGGAGATCTGCGCCGCCGGCCAGCCGGTGTTGCCGGTGAAGGTCAGCGTGAGCTTCCGGGCCGAGGTGGCCGGGAAGGTGATGGTGACGGCGTTGCCGGTGTCCGGGTCGAAGGAGTGGTCGGCGGCACCGGCGAGCGTGGTGCCGTCGGCCGAGACCGCGATCGTCTCGGTGCGGCCGCCCCAGTTGAAGGGCAGCTTCAGCACGACCCGCCGCACCGAGATCGTCTGGCCCAGGTCGAGCGTGACGGTCTGCGGGAAGGCGCCGTTGAGGCTCTCGAAATAGGTCCCGGCGTCGCCGTCGACGAGGTTCTTCGCCGAGATCCACCAGCCCGCCTCGGAGCTCGACGTGATGTCGCGGCCCAGCGCCAGGTTGCCGTCCGGGTCGTAGCCGATGCCGTTGAGCCCCACGACGTAGGGACCGGCGGGCGAGGTGCTCTGGATCGTCAGCAGCCCGGCGTAGTTGCCCGAGGTCACCGGTGCGAACCGGATCTGCAGCGTGCAGGTGGCGCCGACGGCGATCGTGGTGCAGCCGCTCGCGACGGAGTAGCCGCGCGGCGGGACGACCGCGGTCAGCGTGATCGGCTTCGGGCCCGGGTTCCTGATCGCGATCGGCAGGGTGGCCGAGGTGTTCAGGGGCTGGAAGCCGAAGGAGATCCCGGTCGCCTGGGCGATCTCCAGCTGCCCGGCGGGTGCGAAGCCGCACTTCGTCGTCGACCAGCCGAGGTTGCCCGCGCCCCGGGTGATGGCGAAGCCGCTGGCGCAGTCGTGCACGCCGGCGCCGCGCAGCCCCAGCGCCGTCACGCGGCTGAAGGTCGCCGAGCCAGGTCCCTGGAGTTGTACGGCTACCGTCCCCGCCCCGATGATCGTGACCCGGTCCACGCTGACGTTGGTGATCGACTTGCCGACGAACTGGATCGCGGCGAACGAGCTGTCCAGGATGGTCGTGTCGCGGACGTTGATCGCCCCGGTCATCGGCGCGTCGGCGGCGTTGAACCACAGCGCCGCGATCTCGGTCGGTTCGTTGGGGACGAGGTTGCCCGCGCGGATCAGCAGGTTGCCGCTGATCGTCGTGGTCCCCGCGAGCGGCACCGAGCCGAAGCGGTTGCCGACGTGCACGCCGCCGCCCTGGGTCACGGAGTCGGCGGCGATGTTGTCGCTGACCGTGTTGTCGTGCCCGCCGTAGATCGCGAAGCTGTTGGCGAGCAGCGGTACGGAGACCGTGTTGTGGGTGAAGGTGTTGTGGTGGTCGGCGTTCTGGTCGGACCACATCGCCATGCCGTCGTCACCGGTGTTGCGCATGAACGTGTTCTTGACCGTGGTGTTGCTGACGCCGTTGTGCAGGTTGAGGCCGTCGGCCCAGACGTTCTGCACCCGGACCCGGTCGATGGTGAGGCCGTCGGCCGGACCGTCGAACCACATGCCGACCTTGACGTGCTCGATCCAGAGGTTGTCGACCGTCGAACCGCCGCCGAGCGAGCCGCCGAGGCCGCTGTCCGGGATGGAGTCGTCGCGGACGGCGGTCTCGCCGAAGATCGCGAAGTCGGCGAGGTGGACGGCACTGCTCGGCGTGGGCGCGCCCTTGCCGAAGACACCGACGCCGGAGCCGTGCAGCACCGTGTGCCACGGACCGGCGCCACGGACGGTGACCTGGTCGACGACGAGGTGTCGGGTGACCTTGAAGGTGCCCGCCGGGATCCACAGGCCGCGCTGCTGCGCCTGCGCCGCGTCGATCGCGTCCTGGAGCGCCTGGCTCGCATCGGCCGCGCCGGTCGGGTCGGCGCCGAAGTCGGTGGCGCTGAGGTAGCCGGCCGGTGCCTGCGGTGCCGGGGCGACCGCCTCGAAGTCGGCGAGGTCCACCACGGCGGCGGCAGCGGCGGTGAAGCGCACCCTGGTGCCCGTGGCGAGCGTGCGGCCCAAGGTGGTCCGCACGTCGTCGAAGTAGTGGTGCTGGCCGCCGTCGGCCGGGTTGTTCGTGAAGGGGTAGTTGCCGTAGGCGTGCGAGTACGCCGAGGTCAGCGGCAGGGAACCGGCCGGGCTGCCCGCTGCGGTGATGCTGAGGACCGTGCTCGTGCCGTCGGCGACGGAGAAGCGCACGTCGACGGCGTTGGCGGGCTTGGCCAGCACGAACTCGACATACTCCCCGGCGTCGAGGGCGACCGCGCGGCGGCCCGACGCCTCGGCGGCGAGATGGGTGTAGGCACGGTCGGCGGCGAGCACCTGACCGTTGGTGCGGGCGTTCTCCGCCTCGTACTCGGTGAAGGGAACGGCCGCGCCGGGCCCGCCCGGGAGGCTGGGCAGGGGCAGGGCGGTGCCGGGCAGGCTGGGGATGGTGGGGATCGTTGGCGCGGCGACGGCCGGGGCCGCCGAGGCGACGCTCGCGGCGGCGACCGTGACGGCCAGCAACGCGGTGCGGAGCAGCATGGGAAAGCTCCTAGGGGAGGGGGCTGAGTTTCGATCGTGTTGCCACGACGTTCCGGAAGGGCGTCACGGAACAGTAAGACCGCGCCGGGTGCCGAGTCCATACGCTGGCGCAATTTTTGGACAAAAGTTTTGGTTCAGCTTGCGCTGTGTGGCAATTCTATGACTGGCGGCGTTGCTGAGTCATCGCAGGTGGCGCGGCTTGGGATGGTGTCCTCAGGCTGGTCGAGGCGCGGCGGTGACCGGTTGCATCCGTGCTGTGTCCAGCCGGAGCGGGTAATCGGCCACGCAAGAAACGCGACTGAATGTGCAAGTGTGTGCAAGGGCTGTGGGTCAGCGGTCGGTGCGGACGCGTACCAGCAGCAGGAGCGCGGCACCGGCGCCGAGCAGGACGGCGGCGACGGCCGCGAGCCAGGCGATGCTGGTCCCGGTGAGCGGCAGCCCGCCACCACCATCACCACCACCGCTCGGCGAGGCGAGCGTCGAGCCGTTGAACGACGGAGCCGGGCTCGACCCGCTCGCGGACGGAACCGCGCTCGCCGAAGCCGACGCACTCGTCGAAGCCGAAGCCGAAGCTGAAGCTGAAGCTGAAGCTGAAGCTGAAGCTGAAGCGCTTGCCGAAGCTGAAGCGCTTGCCGAAGCCGACGCACTCGCCGAGGGCGACGTGGGTGGGGTCGGGCTGGCGTTGGGTGAGTTGGTCGGCTGCGCGCAGGTCGGCAGGTCGCCGTCGAAGGGGTAGCTGTGGAACTCGGTCCCGGCGGTGCCGGCGTGGGTCAGGTCGCCGGTGGTGAAGAACCGGCCGTTCATGCCGGGGATGCCCATCGTGGTCTGGCTCGCCGGGTCGCCGATCAGCACGCTGCCCTGGAACTGCGCCGTGCCCTGGAAGCTGACCGTGGTCGCACGGGGGATGTTCCACAGGATCATGCGGCGCATCGCGCTCCACGAGGCGGAGCCGTTATTGATCGCGATCGTCAGCGAGCCGGTCTTCACGAGGTTGACCAGCACGGTCGCACCGGCCGGGATGCCCGCGAAGTCGATGAAGACCTGCGCGCCACCGGCCCCGGCGACGTCGCCGGTGACGTTGAAGACCTGGAGTGCGGAGGCGCCGTCGCCGGTGAAGGTCACGGTGCCGAACTCGTTGGTGACCGTGCCGGTCGCGGGCGTGGTGGCCGGGTTGGCGTAGCAGGTCGAGGAGGTCTGGAGCGACGTGTTGAGGCCCAGATAGGGCGTGATCGCCGCCGGGTCCGGGCGGGACGTGTCGGTGATCGTGCCGGTCTTCGTGCCGCCGTAGGCGACGACTCCACCGTCGGCGGCGAGCGTCTGCCCGCCGGCGACCGTCACGTCGCCGCCGATCGTGAGGTAGTCCGAGCCGGGGTCGGGTGGTACGCGGGAACCGACCCCAACCACGCCGACGTTGTAGATGCCGCCGCCGCTCGTCCGGTTCTGGTCGAAGTCGCCGACCACCACGATCTTGCCCTCGGCCTCGGCCGCCGACCCCGTGACCGAGTAGTCGCCGCCGACATAAATGTTGATGTTGTTGTCGTTGCCGACGATGGGACCGTTGTTGGGATCGTTGTCGGTGGCGGGGCAGGGCAGGACACCCGGGATGCAGGGCCCGAGCCCGCCGGGCAGCGGTGCGGCGGCGCCAGGCAGCGCCAGCACGAGCGCGATGCCGGTGACGAGGGTGGCGGCCACCCATCCGGCGGCGTATCGGTGCGTGCGTGCCACGGCTCATCCTCAGGCTGGTTGATAATCGGTATACACGGTATTTATCGCCCGACTCCGGTCTGGCCCGGCGCGCCGTTCGGGCACCGTAGAAAAAATCTTGAGATCGCCTGTCGAAACCGCGTCGCGCCGTTCGAGGAAGAGGTGAAGGGCCGCGAACGGCGGCTCCCGCGCGAAGGGCACGATCATGACGACCACCACCGCACCCACCGCCACCTGCGATCCCGCGATCGCGGTCACCCGCTCGCTGCTCGGCTACGGCATCCTCGCCGGCCCGTTCTACGTCGTCGTCTCCGTCACGGAGGCACTCACGCGGTCGGGCTTCGACCCCACCCGCCACGCCTGGAGCATGCTCAGCAACGGCAGCCTCGGCTGGATCCACATCGCCAACTTCGTCCTGACCGGCCTGATGACGCTGGCCTTCGCGATCGGCCTGCGCCGCGCGCTCGGCACGGGCGCGGCAAGCACGTGGGCCCCCCGCCTCATCGCGGTGTACGCCATCAGCCTCATCGCCGCCGGCGCCCTGCGGGCAGACCCCGGCAACGGTTTCCCGGCCGGCACCCCGGCGGGTCCGGGACCGATGAGCTGGCACGGCACGGGGCACTTCCTCGCCGGGTTCATCGGTTTCACCAGCCTGATCGTGGCCTGCTTCGTCCTGGCCCGGCGCTTCGCCGCCGACGGCGAGACCCGCTGGGCGTGGAGTGCTTGGATCGTCGGCGTCCTGTTCGGCCTCGGTTTCATCGCGGTGGCCGCGGGCGGCGGCGCGTCCTGGAGCATCCTCGCCTTCACCGCAGCCGTGATCATGGTCTGCGCCTGGCTGGCAGCCGTGGCCCTCCACACCTACCGCCAGGCCGCCCCCCAGCTCTAGCCTCTCCCGTCACGGTTTGCAGCAGAGCGTGGCTTCGCGAAGCGAAATGGCCACGCTGTGCTGCAAACCGTGACGAGGGACCGGCCAAGATCGGCGCAACTCTTGAAGAGTTGGTCCTACATAGAGTTCGTCTACCCGAAGAAGGAGTCAGATCATGCGTTATCTCGTCATTCTCAAGGCGCAGCAGCCGGACGGTCCGCCGCCCGCCGAGCTCATGGCGGCGATCGAGGCGCTCGGCGTCGAGGCGACCAATGCCGGTGTCCTGCTCGACGTCGGCGGCCTCGCCCCCAGCGCGGCCGGAGCCAGGGTCGAGCTCAGCGGGGGCAGGCTCAACGTCGTCGACGGCCCGTTCGCCGAGGCGAAGGAGATGATCAGCTATGCGGTCTACCAGGTCCGGTCCAAGGACGAGGTGGTCGAGTGGGCCAGCCGGTTCATGAAGGTCCACCGCGACAACTGGCCCGGCTGGGAGGGCGACTCGGTGATCTCCAAGGTCTTCGGACCGGAGGACTTCGCTCCCCAGCAGTAGGGCGGCCGTGGTTGGATCGGTAGCCATGGCGGCTACCGATCCTGACCACGCGGTCCAGCGAGCCGTCACGACAGCCGTCGAGACGGTCTGGCGCATCGAGGCACCGCGGATCATCGCGGCCCTGACCAGGATCGTCCGCGACGTCGGGCTCGCCGAGGAACTCGCACAGGACACCCTCGTGATCGCGCTGGAGCAGTGGCCCGCACGCGGGATTCCCGACGATCCCGGCCCGTGGCTGATGGCGACCGCCAAGCACCGGGCGATCGACCTGGTCCGCCGCCGGGTTCGCTATCAGGAGAAGCTCGCCGAGATGGGGCGGGAGCTGGAGATCGTGCCGGAGTC
Source organism: Allocatelliglobosispora scoriae (assembly GCF_014204945.1). Classification (NCBI taxonomy): domain Bacteria; kingdom Bacillati; phylum Actinomycetota; class Actinomycetes; order Micromonosporales; family Micromonosporaceae; genus Allocatelliglobosispora; species Allocatelliglobosispora scoriae. The sequence continues at coordinate 2,584,807 of NZ_JACHMN010000002.1, read as the reverse complement.
CGAGCAGGACGCGATCGATGAGGCGCTCGACGATCATGTCGGTGACGACGTACTGCGGCTGATCTTCATCGCCTGCCACCCGGTGCTGCCGACCGAGGGGCGGACCGCGCTCACCCTGCGCCTGCTCGGCGGACTCAGCACCGAGGAGATCGCCCGGGCGTTCCTCATCGCCGACACCACGGCGGGGCAGCGGATCGTCCGGGCCAAGCGGACCCTCGCGGCGAAGCGGGTCCCCTTCGAACTGCCGCCGCCGGGCGAGCTGCCGCAGCGGCTCTCCTCGGTCCTGGAGGTCATCTACCTGATCTTCAACGAGGGCTACTCGGCGACCGCCGGGGACGACTGGATGCGGCCGAGCCTCTGCGAGGAGGCGCTGCGGCTGGGGCGCCTGCTCGCCGGGCTGATGCCGACCGAGTCCGAGGTGATCGGGCTGGTGGCGCTGATGGAGCTGCAGGCGTCCCGGCTCGGAGCCCGGGAGGGCCCGGGTGGCGAGCCGATCCTCCTCGGCGACCAGGACCGGGGCCGCTGGGACCGGCTGCTGATCCGGCGCGGGCTCGCCGCCGTGGCGCGCGCCGCGGAGATCGGGGGTGTCGTCGGGCCCTTCGTCCTCCAGGCCGAGATCGCCGCCTGCCATGCGCGGGCCCGCTCGACGGCGGAGACCGACTGGCCGAGGATCGTCGCGCTCTATCGGGTGCTGGTCTACATCTGGCCGTCGCCGGTCGCCGAGCTCAACCTCGCCGTCGCGGTGGGCATGGCCGAGGGGCCCGCGAAGGGTCTTCAGCTCGCCGACACGATCGCCGCATCGGGGGCGCTCGACAACTATCCGCAGCTCCCCGCCGTTCGCGCCGATCTGCTGGAACGACTCGGCCGGGACGCGGAGGCGCGCAGCGAGTTCGCGCGGGCCGCCGCCCTGACCCGCAACACCCGCGAGCGCGAGCTCTTCCTGATCCGGTCCGAGCGCTAGTCCGAGCCCGGGCGCTGGTCCGGTCCGGTGCTGGTCCAGGCCGGTGCTAGTCCGGGCCGAGCGCGGCGAGTCCGGGCAGGTCGACGACGGTGATCTGGCGATAGCCGGTGCTGATCAGGCGGCGTTCGCGGAGCTCGCGGATCGCCTTCTGCATCGTCGGCTGCGCGATGCCGACCATGGTGGCGAGCTCGCGCTGGCTCAGCGGAACGTCGATCAGCGTTCCGCCGCTGGTGGCGCGACCGCAGCTCCCCGCGAGCGAGGCGAGCACCCGCCCGAGCCGCACCTCTGCCGGGTAGGCCGCGAAATCCGTCCGCCGGGCGTTGGCCCACTCCAGCCGCTCGCTCATCACGGCGGCCATCCGCAGCGCCGCGTCCGGGTGACGGCCGAGGAAGCGGTTGAAGTTGACGTGGGTGATCGAGCTCGCGACCACTTCACCGCAGGTGGTGACCGTCGCCGTCCGGGACCGGCCGGTGAGCGAGGCCATCTCGCCGATCACGTCGCCCGCGCTGCGAATCGAGAGCAGCACGTCGATGCCGTCGGCGATCACGCTCACCTTGACGATGCCGTGCAGCAGCACCTCGACGTGGTCGGTGCGCTCGCCCTCCCGCAGCAGCTGCCGACCGCGCGGGAAGCTGCGCCGTGTGCCCAGCGCGAGCAGCGCGGTCCTGGTCGCAGGCGTGAGCCCGGCCATGAAGCTCCCCGCCGCCCAGCGCCAGCTCTCTCCCATGACCATGAGTCTGCGCGCGGGAGGGCGCCGGGATTGCCTCGAAGTAAGTAAATGGACGATCAGACGACCGACACCTTGACCGTGTGCCAGCCGGTGGCGCCGTCGTCGGCGAGGTATTCGACCTTCTCGATCTGCAGCTTGCCGCTGCGGTCGGTGGCGCGCACGACCAGGGTGTGCTCACCCGGCGTCGCCTGCCAGCTCAGCTTCCACTGCCGCCAGGTGTCGATCGAGACCACGCCGAGCAGCTCCGCCTCGCGCCACGGCTCGTCGTCGATCTTCACCTCGACCTTGTCGATCCCGCGCTGCTGCGCCCAGGCGACGCCCGCGATCATGATCTCGCCGGGCTTCTGCTTCTTGCGGCCGTCCGGGGTGTCGATCCGCGACATCGTCTTGATCGGCGCCTGCTGCGCCCAGCCGCGCGGGATCCAGTAGGCGTCGAACGCCTTGAAGGTCGTCACCTCCCACTCGACCACCCATTTGCAGGCGCTGACATAGCCGTAGAGTCCCGGCACGACCATCCGCACCGGGAAGCCGTGCTCCAGCGGCAGCGGCTCGCCGTTCATCGCGATCGCCAGCAGCGCGTCGCGGCCGTCCATCAGCGCGGCGGTCGGCGTTCCGCAGGTCCAACCGTCCGACGACCGGCTCACCACCTGGTCCGCGCCCTTGCGCGGCTTCGCCCGCGCCAAAACATCCTTGACGGGTACGCCGAGCCAGCGCGCATTGCCCACCAGCTTCCCGCCCACGTCGTTGGAGACGCAGGAGAGCGTGACATAGCGCTCGATCATCGGCATGGCGAGCAGCTCGGCATAGCTGATGCTGAACTCCTGCTCCACCATCCCGAAGACCCGCAGCCGCCACTGCTTCGGATCGAGCTTCGGCACGACGAGCGCGGTGTCGACCCGGTAGAACGTGTCGTTGGGCGTCACGTAGCCCGGCATCGCGTTCTCCGGCACCGGCCCGGCCGAGCTGATCGGCATCGGCAGGTCGACGGCCTTCCGTGCCACCTCGGTGGTCCCGGGCCGCTGGGTGAGCACGCGCCCCAGCCCGCCCGCGAGCCCGGCGGCGGCGAGGCCGACCCCGGTGATCCAGAGGAAGCGGCGCCGGTCCTGCGGCTGCGGCGCCGCCGCGATCACGGCGAGCGCCCGGTGCAGCAGGAGCATCGCGAGCGCCGCCCCGACCAGCGACGGGACGGCCCAGACCCCGGTGGCGTTGGGCCGGTTGACGGCGGCCAGTGCCCCGACCGCGCCGAAGACCGCGACCCCGCCGAGCCCGACCGCGATGCGGCGCCGGGCGGCGATGCCGAGCACCGCCGCGATCGCACCGAGGATGAGCACGGTCCCGATCTGCAACGCGACCTTGTCGTAGGTCCCGAACAGCGTGATCGCCAGTTCCTTGCCGCTCTCCGGTACGTGGTCGATGATCCAGCCGCCGACCGCGACCACCGGACCGCTGCTCGGATCCGTGAGCACGGCGATCAGCTCACCGGCGCCCAGCGCGACCGCGGCCGCCGTGACGCCGACGACCGCCGCTCTCCCTCTGCCAACCATGCGAGCAGTCTTGCGGCTAGTGACCATCCGGCTCAATGCCCGACACCTGTTACCGCACAATCAAAGAGCTGCGCAAACACCCGCGTCGCCATGCAGCTCGGCCCGGGCGCCCCCCGTCACTTTTTGCAGCAAAGCGTGGTCTCGCGCGGTGAAATGGCCACGCTTTGCTGCAAAACGTGACGGCTGTGGAGGACCTTGCAACGGCGGCGCCGGTGTCGTCGCGGGAGTAACGACGCCACCGGCGCCAACGTTCCGCCGGGGAGAGCGGCGGCCCGCTGAGCGGGGCAAACGCCCGGTGTAGCGGAGTGCGAGCAGTCGCGTCTGCTCGGCTACGCCGGGTGCGCAGACGGCGGAAGGGCACGCCGTCCAGTATCGCCGTCCAGTGTGGAGCCACCGGCTCGGTACGGGGTCGAATTCCACTCCAGCCGATGGGGAGTCCGAGTGATCCGCAATCGGAAGGATGCGCCCCCTCTCCGCCCGCAGCGACGATGTCGTCGATGACCCCCCTCGGCGCTCAGCAGCTCAGGGCCGTGAACGAGAACGAGGATGGATTGTTGATGGAGATGAGCGTGCTCGGGCCGTTGTCCGTGCAGATCGGTGCGACGTCCTGCACGCCGACGGCGCCCAAGGTACGCAACGTGCTCGCGGCGTTGCTGGTCCACGCCGACCAGGTCGTACCCGTGACGTCGCTCATGAAGGAGCTCTGGGGTGACAACCCACCCGCCAGCGGGATGACGACGATGCAGACCTACATCCTGAACCTGCGGAAGCTCTTCGCCGGGGCGACGGGTCGGACGATGGCCGAGATCTCGGGCGACTTCCTGGTGACAAGAGCCGGTGGGTACGCGCTGCGCCTGGGCGGTGCCTCGCTCGACGTGCACCGTTACCACGCACTCGTCGCACAGGGCCGGCAGGCGCTCTCGTCGGGCGAGGACGAGCAGGCGGTCCGGCTGCTCAGTGAGGCACTGCGGCAGTGGAGCGGGCCGGCACTGGTCGACATCTCGGTCGGCCGGCTGCTGGAGTCGAAGCGCCGCCAGTTCGAGGAGTCCCGGCTCGTGGTCCTGGAGTACCTCGTCGACGTGGAGTTGCGGCTCGGAATGTACCGCGAGGTGTTGACGGAACTCGCCGCGCTCACGGTGGAGAACCCGCTGCACGAGGGCCTGCACGCGCAGTACATGCGGGCGCTGCACCTCAGCGGCCGTCGTGCGCAGGCGCTGGAGGTGTTCCACCGGGTGCGGGGGAGCCTCGTCGCCGAGCTGGGTCTGGAGCCGAGCCTGCCGATGCAGCGGCTGCACCAGGCGATCCTCAACTCCGACAAGGGCTTCGACACGCACGTGCGGATCCGGCGTCCGCTCGGCGACATCGTCCGCTCCTCCGCGGCGCCCCGCCCCTAGGGCGCTCTGCGAAACGCCCCGGGCACCTGCTGCCCGGGGCCGACGAACTCACTGCCCGGGATAGGTGCCCTTCTTCACTCCGACGACCTGACCTCCGCTGTAGACCAGCTCGCCGGTGAGAGCGTCGACGAAGGTGATTATTCCGCCGGGTTGCCGGGGTGCCTGAGGAGCTTGGCCTGGTCGGTAACGCCCGCCACCCCCGGCTATGTGATCATGTATCAGGACGACATACATGAGTCGCTTCTCGTCGGGCTGGATACGGTACGCAGTGGGGGTCCCCGAGAGGTACTCCTTCGTGAACCACACGATCCGCAACGCCACCTCGGCGTGCTGCTCATAGCTGTGTCCGCTGCTATTGGCATCGACCACTCGCACCGCTGCCAGGGCATCGATGGCCGGGTGCGCGTCCGCACTCGGTGGCCCGGAGTGGACTTCGGCTCCGCCGTCGAGATAAACGACCTCCCGAGGGATGTCGGCCGGGCCCCAACCGGGGGTGAACCGGCTCGGTGCGCGGTAGGAGACGACGCTGTCGATGTCGCTGGCGATGACACCGGCGGCCGGCGCCAGCAGCAATCCGGCTGCGAGCAGCGTCAGCGGTGCGATCCGCAGCAATGGTCTTCTCACGTCGGTCCTCACTTCTGCCAGATGTCGAACGCAGTACAGCCGAAGGCCTGCAAACCCCACAGCGCTGTGTTCTGGTTGGATGCGGTCATGCTGCACGACATGCTCACCAACGCGTTGTCGGAGACGCGCTGCGCGCCGAGGGCCGTGAAGCTGGCCCGAGCGGCCGGGACACCCGGCATGTTGCCGGTCTGATATTTGGTCTCGCCCATGAACTGCGGTGAGAACGGTTGCTGCCAGGCCGAGTGGAACGGATTGAACCGGCTGCTGGAGAAGACGGTGCCGTTGTAACTCGCGTCGAGGTTGCCGGTGGACGGATTCCACAGGACCCGAAACGCCGGGGCTGTGCCCGAGACGGCGTCCTGCCAATAGTCGCGTTTCCATTCGAGGCTGCCTGCGGAAGTGTCCACGACTCCGTCGCCATCGAGGTCATTGGCGAACTCCGCGAAGATCCGGAACTGCTCGATCGCGCCGGGATCGCGCACATCGCGGACGTAGCCCACCTGCCCGTATCCGGGGTCTCCTGGCTGCCTGGTGTTGGGTGCGATCATCACCCAGGCGTTTGACCAGGGTCGGAAGCCGCCGGAACATGTCCCCGGATAAGCAACCTTGATGTAGGCGGACGCGCCTTCCCAGTTGTGCTGCGGCCAGGTCGCATTGTTGTGGTAGAAGCCGTCGAAATAGTTGCCGCCGCCGGATGGGGAGCAGGTGGTGGCGGCGGCCTGGGCCGGGCTCGGCGAGACGGCGAGCCCGATGGTTGCCATGAGAACGGAGACCGCGACTGTGACGAGATCAGCTTTGCGGGGCACCCACATGCGAGGATTCTAAGGTATCAATCAGTAGATCTACAAGCTTGTAGTAGCCCCAAGAGCCGACAACACATCACCCCCTGGCTCTGGAGATCACGTCACATTCAGAGAAGCAGACGTCATCACATCCCATGATCGTGCTGTTTCCCGGAAACAAGCCCTACCGAGACCCTCCGAGGGGGCTACTTCCCGGAAGCAACGCGATCACGCGCCACATCCGGCAGCGGAACCCGAAACGGCGTCAGAGCTTTCGGCGGCGGGTGGGTGGCTCCAGCAGCACCAGGGCCGCGACCACACCGAACAGGGCGAACCCGGTCGCGACCACCATCGTCAGGTGCAGGCCGTGATCGGCGCCGAGCCGGGGCAGGTGGTTGGCGGTGGCGATGATGTTGTCGGGCTGGGCGAAGGCCGTCGCGGCGAACGCGAGACCGACGGCGGCACCGATGCTGAACGCCGCATCCGTCAGCCCGCCGGCGGCGGCGGACTCCGGCTCCGTGGCGCCGAGCGAGATCGCGATCTGTGCCGCGACGAAGGCGGCGCCGAGCCCGAGGCCGAAGATGACCATGCCGATGAAGTAGTTGCTGATCAGCGTGCCGTTGATGGAGATCGTGGTGAGCAGCACGAAGCCGGCACAGGTGAGCGCCATGCCGGTGGCGGCGACGGTACGCAGGCCGTAGCGCAGCACGATCGTCTGCCCGGCGAAGGAGCCGACCACCGATGCCAGCGTCGCCACCGCCATCGTCAGTCCGTACCTCGTGGCGGACATCCCGAGCACGCCCTGGCCGAAGAAGGTCAGGATGAAGAGCAGGCCGTCGATCGCCATTCCGGCGATGAAGAGCACGACGATGCCGCCGAGCCGCCGCCGCGTACGCAGCATGTGCAGCGGGAGGAGTGGCCGCTCCGCCCGGGACTCGATGAACCCGAAGGCGCCGAGCAGTGCGGCACCGGTGATGAGGAGCCCGATCGTCTGCGGGCAGCCCCAGCCGGCTGACGGCGTACCCGCGACTGCTTGAACGAGGACCGCGGCCGCGGCGGTCCCGGTGAGCGCGCCCGCGACGTCGAAGCTGCGCGTGCCCGGACGGCCGCGACCGAGCGGCAGGAGCAGCCACGCGAGCGCCATCAGCACGAGGCCGACCGGCACGTTCATCAGGAAGATCCACCGGTAGCCGAGGTGGTCGGCGATCGGCCCGCCGAGGAGCAGCCCGGCGGTGCCGCCGAAGGCGCCGACATACATCCAGACGCTCAGGGCGCGGTTGCGGGCGGGGCCGACGTCGAAGGTCATCGCGAGCAGCGGCAGGGCCGACGGCGCGATGAGTGCCGCGCCCATGCCCTGCACGATCCGGGCGCCCACCAGCACCTCACCGGCGGTGGCGAGCCCGGCGACGAGGGAGGCGAGCGTGAAGAGGGCGATTCCGGTGATGAGCATGCGGCGCCGTCCGAGCTGTTCGGCGAGGCGTCCGCCGAGCAGCAGCAGTCCGCCGAAGCTGATCAGGTAGGCCGACATCACCCAGTGTGCGGCACCGGTGGGGAGAACGAGTCGCTGCTGGATCGAGGGCAGCGCGACGTAGACGATCGTGCTGTCCAGCATCACCATCAGGAACGATGCGCAGAGAACGCCGAGCGCCAGCCGGTGTCGTGCCCTCGGCGGTGTCGGCGTCATCGTTGACACATCGCTGAACTGGTTCACCATCAAACGTCCCTAGCTCCATGGCGATGCGTTAGTGCTGAATCAAAACCTATGACTGACCTCTGAAAATAGACGAGCCTATCTTGGAAATCAACATATTTCTATCAACCTGTTGCTGATTGCCGGTGTGGGGAGTCGACCGGCGCGGGTAGCGGACAAGTTAGCACCTGAGCGCACGTTCGGCGCGCTGTGCTACCCCTGCTCGACCCTCGATCGCACCGCCTGTCCGTCGTCGGCGGTGGCGCGCAACCGACTCATCAATCGATTGAGTTGAATTGACGGCGAATCGCATGACGCGATAATCCAATTGTTGCCAAATGCGAGTAGGCGCGTTTTTCTTGCGCTTTTTACTGTCCTGTGCGAGTGCCGTAAGACAGAAAGCATGCGCAGAGATGTGCTGGTAGCGCGCCTATATGACTATGGAAATCAATCGGAGTCGGATATCGAATTGCGGTCCGCGACCCGCGTCAAACTCGCGCAGTCGAGGCGTCAACACCGTGATATCCGGCCATTTTTACTGTCTATCAACGGAGGCGATGCTCGTGCAACTCGAAACCGACGACGAACGGGCGCAGACGATGACGCTCGAAGCGTTCGCGGACACCATCGTGCCGGGCGAGAAGCGGAGCCCCGACGATCGCGCGGTCGCGGGTGCCTCGGAGGGCGGCGGTGCGGTCGCCTGCGGCGCCGTCGAGTTGCTCCGAGGACCCGAGGGCGGCCTGGCCCCGGCGCTGGACAACCTCGCCGACGCGCTCAACGCGCACGCGGAGGAGTACGCGGCCGAGCGGGACATCGCCCTCGACGGCGGCGTGCCGCCCTTCGTCGCGCTGCCCTTCGCGGACCGCACCATCCTCGTCTCGATCCTCACCGGACCCGGCCACCCGGAGAAGGACCTGTGGGTCAGCATGACGATGCTCAGCAACATGGCCTATGACACGGCCGCTCACATCAGCACCCACGACGCGCTCGCGGCCGGCCACCCCGGCCTGCTGGCGCTCGGCATCACCCTGCCCGACGCCGACTTCCTGTGGCGCTTCCCGGAGCACTCCTACGGCATCAAGCTCAACGATCGGCATCCCGACACCACACCCTCGGGGAGCCCGGCATGAGCGCCGTGGAGAGCACCGACGTCCTCATCATCGGCAGCGGGTTCGGCGGTGCCATCGCCGCTTACCACCTCGCGTCCGGTGGTGCGAAGGTCACGGTGCTCGAGCGGGGACCGTGGCTGACCGGCGAGGACTTCACCCACGACTACAAGTTCGGCACCTATACCCGGATGTTCGACTTCGTCGTCGGCGACGGGATGAGCATCCTCAGTGGAAACTGCGTCGGCGGCGGCAGCATGGTCTATTTCGCCGCGCTGCCGCGGGCGCCGAGGTTCGTCTTCGAGCGGCACGGCAGCATCGGCCGCCGGATGTGGCCCGCAGCGATCAGTCGGGACACGCTCGAGCCCTGGTACGACCGGGTCGCCGAGTCGATGCCGATCTCGCAGCAGGACTGGGACACCGTTCCTTACGCCGGCGGGCTCTTCGCGGCGGCGTGCAAGGCGGCCGGGCGTACCTCGAATCCGGTTCCGGTCGCGGTCGAGCACGCCAAGTGCACCAACTGCAACTGGATGATGGCCGGTTGCCGCTTCGACGCGAAGCGGTCGCTGCTGCTCAACTACCTGCCGGGCGCACTGGCGCACGGCGCGCAGATCAAGCCGCTCACCGAGGTGCAGTACCTGACCCGGCATTCCGACGGCAGCTACCGGGCGCACTACAACACGCTGCACGACGTCGACTACCGGGAGATCACCGGCAGCGGCGTGATCGACGCAAAGATGATCATCCTTGCGGCCGGTGCCGGGGCCACCCCGGTCATCCTGCAGCGCTCGGAGGAGTTCCTCGGCAAGATGCCACACGCCGTCGGGCGCTACTTCTCCGGCAACGGCGAGCGGCTCAACACGGCGATCGTCAACGAGGACAAGGTACGCGAGCTCTTCGGCCTCAGCCGGGCCGACGGGAAGGCGTACGAGGCGAACCAGATCGGTCGCGGACCGGTCGTGGCGAGCTGGGACAACCTCGACGGCTCGCTGCCGGAGTACGAGCGGTTCTCGCTGGAGCAGCTCTACTTCCCGCCCGGGCTCGGCACCATCCTGGCGCAGGTGCCCGATGCGGTCGGCCCGAGCTGGTTCGGCGTCGAGAAGAAGGAGATCCTCAAGAAGTGGAAGTCGTGGCTGACGACCTTCACGATGAGCGAGGACGACAACGAGGGGGTCTTCGGGCCGCCGCCGCCGACCGGCAACGCCATCCGCATCTCGCAGCAGATGCTGGCCCGGGGCGCCCTGCGCTACGACCCCACGCCGAACACGCTGCACGGCTGGAAGGTCTCCGACGACGCCGTCCGCGAGATCATGGAGAAGGACGGGCTGTCGCGGGTCATGCCGTGGACCAACGACGTGGTCGGTGCATACACCGTGCACCCGCTCGCGTCGTGCCGCATCGGTGACGACCCGAACACCTCCGCCCTCGACGACCGGCACGAGCTGCGCGGTCACCCGGGCATCTTCGTCACCGACGGCTCCGCCGTGCCGGGCGCGCTCACCGTCAACCCGGCGATGACGATCGCGGCGCTGGCCGAGCGGTCGATGCCGGGCATCGTCGCCGCCGCCCAGGCGCGCGGCATCAAGGTCACCTACGGTGCCCCCACCCCATCCGGGGGTACGAGCACCCGGGACGCCGCGATGCCGGTGGCTCTCAAGCTGGCTCAACGGGGGCCCAGCTAAGACAAGCCTTGAGGCCCGCTCGAACGCTCCACCGGAGTAGCAGACGGCCGTCGCAGGTGTGGCGGCGGCCGTCACCGGTTTCGATGTCCGCACGCCCCCGCCGCCGTTGACAAGCACTCCGAGCGGTCGCGATGGTGGAGTGTCGACAAAGGAGAGTCACATGCCCGGTCTGCTCGCCCGCGTATCCCGCCAGAACTCCCAGACGCACATCCGCCACGTCACCCCCGTCCGGATCAAGGGCGCCCCGGGGCTGGTCGGCACCGTCTACGACCAGGTCGAACGCGACTTCGGCCTGCTCGCACCCCCGGTCAGCCTGCACTCGCCGTCGCCCGAGGCGCTCGCCGCCTGCTGGATGATCCTGCGCGAGACCCTCATCGCCACCGGCGCGGTCGGCCGAGGTGCCCGGGAGGCGGTCGCCGCCGCCGTCTCGCTCGGCAACCGCTGCCCCTACTGCGTCGACGTGCACGGTGCCACGATGCACGGGCTCGCCGCGAGCAGGGACGCCGAAGCGATCATCAACGACAGGATGGCCGCCATCGCCGACCCCGACCTGCACCGGGTCGCCGGGTGGGCGCGCACCAGCGGGCAGCGCGACCTGGCTCGCAGCACCCCGGTGCCCGCTCCCGCCGCCGAGGTGCCGGAGCTCGTCGGCGTCGCGGTGACCTTCCAGTACATCAACCGCATGGTCAACATCTTCCTGGAGTCGTCGCCGCTGCCGCCGAAGGTGCCGGCCGGAGCCCGGCCCCGGATCTGGCGGGTGGTCGGCAAGGTCATGTCGGGCGTCGTGAGCCGCCACCGGGAGCCCGGGGATTCGCTGGACCTGCTGCCCGAAGCGCCGCTGCCGGTCGACCTCGGGTGGGCGGCGGGCAACGCGAACATCGCCACGGCGTACGCCAGGGCGGCCGCCGCTGTGGATGCGGCCGGCCGGCGCTCGGTCCCGGACTCCGTCCGCGAGCTCGTCGTCGCGGAGCTCGGCCGGTGGGACGGCCAACCGCCGGGGATCAGCCGGGGGTGGGCTGCCGACGCGGTCGCCGGGCTGCCGGTGGCCGATCGGGCGGCCGGGCGGCTCGCGCTCCTCGCCGCGCTCGCCTCGTACCAGGTGGACGACTCGGTGATCGAGGAGTTCCGGCGCGACGGGCGTGACGATCGGACGCTGATAGAGCTCGCCGCCTGGTCCAGCCTCACCGCCGCGCGCCAGGTGGGCGCCTGGGCGAGGATCGACCGGGCCGGATCGACGGGTACCGCCGACGACATCGCTCCATTGTGATCGGTCTCGATGTCGCAGGAGCGCAACGATTCCCAGTCGGCGGGCCATATCGCAGCATGAAGGAAGCTTTGCCGCGAGCAACGTATAACGATGAGGCGGTCGTCAATATTCTCATCGGGGAGGAACCATGCCCACCGCCATCGGGTCGCTGAGAAGGCTCATTCTGACGCCATCGCTGGACTCGGTCACCTTCGACCGGCGCAGCTTCCCAGCTGCGCCGACGGAGGTTTCCCGACGGCTCGAAGCGATCCCGCAGGCGGTCGTCTGCGGCTTCGAATGGGGGATCGACGCCCGCGACCAGTGGGAGGTCGAGCGCCGCCTCGAACTGGTGGAGGTCGGCATGCGCGGCTTCGCCTACGAGGGCGCGACCATGGCCTTCACGGTCCTGGACGCGATGGGCAGCGGACGCCGCCAGCGCACGCGCAACCTCCTGCTCGGCCCGGGCGCGCCGCACATCTTCCTCGCCTATATCGGCATCGGATTCGCGATGGCGAAGCTGCCCCGCGTGCTCTGGAAGAAGATCATGCCGGACCTCACCGGCTCGCCCTATTATCCGGCGATGAGCTGGCTCGCGGTCGACGGCTACGGCTTCGACCTCGCCTATTTCCACTACAGCCGGTGGATCGAGCAGCAGCGCCGCCCGGAGCCCTATGCCTGGGAGGGCCGGTCCGATTACTTCCAGCGCGCGGTCGATCAGGGGATCGGCCGTGCGCTGTGGTTTATGCATGCCGCCGCGGTGGACGACGTGGCGGCGGCGGTTCGCCGATTCGCCCCGGAGAGACAGCCGGACCTGTGGGCGGGCGTGGGGCTCGCCGCGACCTTCGCCGGCGGCGGCGGCAGCGACGACCTCGCGGTGCTGCGGCGCCACGCCGGTGAGCACTCCGACGAGCTCGCCCTCGGCTCGGTCTTCGCGACGAAGGCGAGGGTGCACGGCGGGTTCGTGCCGCCGCACTCCGCGCTCGCCACCGCCGCGCTGACCGGGCTCTCGGTCCGGGCCGCGAACGCGCTCGCCGACGACACCGAGCCGCCGATCGGAACGGTCGGCGCAGTCCCCACCTACGAGACCTGGCGGGCCAACATCCGCCGGCATTTTCAAGGACAGCACAGCGCCGCCGACAACACCGGCACCTGCTGACCGGACCGGCATCGGACCTGGCCGGGCACCAGCCCCGCCGCAGAGTCCCGTAACCCGTTTTCGACACCGCGAAGACCAGGGTCCTTCATGCGCCCAGGGCTCTCGTGTCGATGGCGCCTGCCCGCTATATGTCCTACTAAATAGGCATCCTAGAGGTAGGTCGGACATTAACCGTCCTGTAAGGATCTTCTAGAACGGTCTCCCAGGTTGCCGAGCCACTCAACGACTGGCTCGCCTCCCGGGATCGTCCAGGACAGGGCGCCGCACCGCTGTTACTGACAGCTCCCTTGCTCGAGCCAGCCGGCTCCCGGGCCGCGTGCCCACTTCACCGTGCGGCGGGGACATCCCCGCCGAGTTCGTTTTCCCATGGAGGTCTGGAGTACATGTCAGCGACACATGGCTGGCTGCGTAGGCAGCTACCCGGGATCATCGGCCTAGCGCTGGTCGTTGGTCTGTTCTTCGTCGTCAGGCTGCCGAGTGCCTCCGCCTCGGAGCGGGCGGACATCGCGAGCCACTACGCGTTCACGCCGATGTCCATCGACCTGCCCGGCGGGTACCCGCAACAGACCATTCGCCGGGTCAACCAGGAGTACAAGCACATCGATGCCTGGATCTCCTCGGTCGGCGCCGGCATCGCGATGAACGACCTCGACGGCGACGGTCTCGCCAACGACCTGTGCCTCACCGATCCCCGGACCGACCAGGCCATCGTGGCGCCGGCGCCGGGCAAGGGGCAGGCCCGGTACCGATCCTTCGCACTCAACCCGGGCGACCTGCCGATGAGCGGCACCAAGATGGCCCCGATGGGCTGCGCGCCGGGTGACTTCAACGAAGACGGCCGGATGGACCTGCTCGTCTACATGTGGGGTCGCACGCCGATCCTCTACCTCGCGCGGGCCAACTCCTTCGGGCTCACCGCCGCGACCTACCGGGCCGTGGAGCTGGTGCCGAGTTCGCCCGGCGCGACCTACAACGGTCCGCTGTGGAACACCAACGCCGTCGCGATCGACGACTTCGACGGTGACGGCCACGTCGACATCTTCATCGGCAACTACTTCCCGCACGGCCCGGTCCTCGACGACTCGGTCGACACCGGCGTCGCGATGAACGACTCCATGTCCAACGGACTCAACGGTGGCGAGGACTACTTCTTCTGCTGGGAGGACGGCACCGCCGGTGCCCGCCCGAGCGCCAAGTTCAAGCTGATCGACAACGCGCTGCCGGAGAAGGCCTCCAAGGGCTGGGCCCTCGGTGCCGCCGCCAACGACCTCGACGGCGACCTGCTGCCCGAGCTCTACCTCGCGCACGACTTCGGTCCGGACCGGCTGCTCTACAACCGCTCCTCGCCGGGCCACCTGGAGTTCGCCCTGGTCGAGGGGAGCCGCTCGGCGGTCGTCCCGAAGTCCAAGGTGATCGGCCACGACTCGTTCAAGGGGATGGGCGTCGACTTCGGCGACCTCAACCAGGACGGCATGTACGACATGTTCGTCAGCAACATCACCACCTCGTTCGGCATCGAGGAAAGCCACTTCATGTTCATGAACGAGGCGAAGAGCCAGGCGGACCTGAAGTCGAAGTTCGCCGAGGGTGACGCCCCGTTCTCCGACGAGAGCGCGCCACTCAACCTCGCCTGGTCCGGCTGGGGCTGGGACGCCAAGATGGGCGACTTCAACAACAGCGGCAACCTCGTCGTCGCGCAGGCCACCGGCTTCGTCAAGGGCGAGGTCAACCGCTGGCCCCAGCTCCAGGAGCTCGCCACCTCCAACGACGGCCTGCTCAAGCACCCGATCTGGTGGCCCAACGTGGGCGCCGGTGACGACGTCGGCGGCAGCCAGCGGATGCACTTCTTCGCCAAGTCGCCGGACGGTTCCTACGTCGACATCGCCGATCAGCTCGGCCTCGCCATCCCCACCCCGACCCGGGGCATCGCCACCGGCGACGCGGACGGCGACGGCAAGCTGGACTTCGCGCTGGCCCGGCAGTGGGCCGAGCCGGTCTTCTACCACAACGACAGCCCCGACACCGGCGCCTTCATCGGCCTGCGGCTGACGCACCAGCCGACCGCGGTCTCGAACCCGGTCCAGCGCGGCACCCTGCCGGTCGTCGGCTCGCCCGCCGTGGGCGCGCAGGTCACCGTCACGACGGCGGACGGACGCCGCTTCATCTCCCGCGTCGACGGCGGCAGCGGCCACTCGGGCAAGCGCAGCACCGATGTCCACATCGGACTCGGTGCCGATGTCAGCGGCCCGCTGAAGGTCGTCATCTGCTGGCGGGAACGCGGCGGCCAGCTCCGCAAGGAGGAGCTGACGATGACCACGGGCTGGCACGACCTGAATCTCGACTTCCTGACCAAAAACACGCCGACCAACGAAAGGTGATGGAGATGGCCGAGACTCAGACCGCCACCCCCGTCCGCCACGACGCCAAGATCACGACAGCACTGCGTCGTTTCGCCATCTCGATCACGATCTTCAACATCATCGGCTACACCGTGCTCGGCTTCGAGCAGCCGTGGCTCTGGCCCTTCATCGCCCTCGCCACGGGCTACACCGTCGAGATCGGCCTGGAGATCCTCGGTGCCCGGTCCGAGGGCCGCGCGCCGCGCTTCCTCGGCAACGGCAAGCGGGGCTTCATCGAGTTCCTCTTCCCCGCGCACATCACCAGCCTCGCGATGAACATGCTGACCTACGTCAACGACCGGGTCCTGGTCATGATGTTCGGCGTCACCGTCGCGATCGCCGCGAAGTGGATCCTGCGGGCGCCGGTCAAGGGCCGGATGCGCCACTACATGAACCCGTCGAACTTCGGCATCACCGTGATCCTGGTGCTCTTCCCGTGGGCGAGCATCGCCCCGCCCTACCACTTCACGGAGAACGTCGACGGCGTCATCGACTGGCTGATCCCGCTGATCATCATCGCCACGGGCACGCTGCTCAACGCCAAGCTGACCGGCCGGATGTGGCTGATCTTCGGCTGGCTGCTCACCTTCGTCGTCCAGGCGGTGGTCCGCGGCATCCTGCTCGACGTCAACATCATCGGTGCCCTCGGCATGATGACGAGCGTCGCGTTCGTCCTCTTCTCGAACTACATGGTCACCGACCCGGGCACCAGCCCGTCGAAGCCGTCCTCGCAGTTCCTCTTCGGTGCCGGCGTCGCCGGGCTCTACGGCGTCCTGACCGGTATGAGCATCCCCTACGGCCTCTTCTTCGCCACCGCCTCGGTCTGCCTCGTCCGCGGCATCTTCCTGTGGTCCCTGCACTTCACGGAGAAGGCACGTAAAGAGCGCGAGGCGTTGCACGTCATGTCTTCTGCTGCCCTCGGCAACCCGGTGGCGCAGAACGGTGGTCGAGAGGTGGTGCCAGCATGACAAGGATCGCCGTCGTCGGTGTGTCGTGCCGATATCCGGATGCAGACTCGCCGGATCGGCTCTGGGAGAACGTCGTCGCCGGGCGGCGGGCGTTCCGGCGGTTGCCGGACGTCCGGATGCGCCTGTCGGACTACTACTCCCCGGACTCGGCCGCGCCCGACCGGTTCTACGCCCGCAATGCAGCGGTCATCGAGGGATACGAGTTCGACCGGGTGGGCTACCGCGTCGCCGGCAGCACCTACCGCTCCACCGACCTGACGCACTGGCTCGCGCTGGACGTGGCGGCACAGGCGCTCGCCGACGCCGGGTTCCCGATGGGCGCCGACCTGCCCCGGGAGAAGACCGGTGTCGTCGTCGGCAACACCCTCACCGGTGAGTTCGCCCGCGCCAACATCATGCGGCTGCGCTGGCCGTACGTCCGGCGTACCGTCGCCGCTGCGCTGCGGGAGGAGGGCTGGAGCGACGAGCAGCTCTCCACCTTCCTCGGCGGGCTGGAGCAGTCCTACAAGTCGCCCTTCCCGGCGATCGACGAGGACAGCCTCGCCGGTGGCCTCTCCAACACCATCGCGGGCCGGATCTGCAACTACTTCGACCTCAAGGGCGGCGGATACACCGTCGACGGCGCGTGCTCCTCGTCGCTGCTGTCGGTCTCCACGGCCTGCCGCGCCCTGGTCGACGGCGACCTGGACGTGGCGATCGCGGGCGGTGTCGACCTCTCGATCGACCCGTTCGAGATCATCGGATTCGCCAAGACCGGAGCGCTCGCCAAGGGCGAGATGAAGGTCTACGACCGGGGCTCCAACGGCTTCTGGCCGGGCGAGGGCTGCGGCATGGTCGTCCTCATGCGCGAGGAGGACGCCCGGGCGCAGGACCGCAAGATCTACGCCGTCGTCGCTGGCTGGGGCATGTCGTCGGACGGCAAGGGCGGCATCACCCGTCCCGAGGTCGACGGCTACCGCCTCGCGCTGAAGCGGGCCTATGCCAAGGCGGGCTTCGGCATCGAGACCGTCGGCCTCTTCGAGGGCCACGGCACCGGCACGGCCGTCGGCGACGCGACCGAGCTGGAGGCGCTCACGCTCTCCCGCAAGGCCGCGGACCCCTACGGCCCGAAGGCGGCCATCGGCTCCATCAAGGCGATGATCGGGCACACGAAGGCCGCGGCCGGCATCGCCGGTCTCATCAAGGCGGTCCTCGCGGTGCACCACCAGGTGCTCCCGCCCACGATCGGCTGCCCGGACCCGCACGACTTCCTCACCGGCGAGGACCCCGCGCTGCGGGTGCTCGCGACGGCGGAGTCGTGGCCGGAGGGCGTCCCGGTCCGGGCCGCCGTCACCGCGATGGGCTTCGGCGGCATCAACACGCACATCGTCATCGAGGGACCGGGGGAGCCGAGGCGGACCGCGATGAGCGCGCCCGTCAAGTCCCTCGCGCTGTCGCTGCAGGACGCCGAGCTGCTGACGGTCGACGCCGACACGATCGGTGAGCTGCGCGAACGCGTACAGGAGCTGCTCGCCTTCGTGCCGCAGCTCTCCTACGCCCAGATCGGCGACCTCGCCGCGACGCTGCACCGGGCGCTCGGCGGTCGCCCCTACCGGGCCGCCGTCGTCGCCTCCTCACCCGAGGACGCCGAACGGCAGCTCCAGCGCATCGACACCGCGATCGCCGCCGGGGAGACGAAGCTCTTCCCCGCCGACGGGCGCGCGCTCTTCGGCCGCGCGGGCGACGCGGTCCGCGTCGGCCTGCTCTTCCCCGGCCAGGGTTCGGGTCGGCGTACCGGTGGCGGCGCGCTGCGTCGCCGCTTCGCGGAAGCAGACGAGGTGTACGCCACCGCGGCCCTCCCCACCGGCGGCGATGTCGTCGCCACCGAGGTGGCGCAGCCGCGCATCGTGACGGGCTCGATGGCGGGCCTCGCGGTCCTCGGCCGGCTCGGCATCCACGGCGACGTGGCCGTGGGCCACAGCCTCGGCGAGCTCACCGCGCTGCACTGGGCGGGTGCGATGGGGCGGCAGGACCTGCTCCGCATCGCCGCCACCCGGGGCCGGACCATGGCCGAGCACAGCGCCTCGGGCACGATGGCGAGCATCGGCGGGCCCGCCGAGACGGCGAGCACGCTGATCGGGGACCTCCCCGTCGTCATCGCCGGATACAACGGCCCGGACCAGACGGTTCTCGCCGGTCCGGTCGACGCGATCCGCGCGGTCGGCGCCCGGGCGGAGGCGGCGGGGCTCACCTGGACCCTGCTGCGGGTCTCGCACGCCTTCCACTCGCCGCTCGTCTCGCAGGCCGCCGACGCGTTCGGCGCCTACCTGATGACGGAGCCCTTCCAGGCGGTCGGCAAGCGGGTCATCTCCACGGTCACGGCCGAGGCGCTGACTCCGCAGACCAACCTGGCGGAGTTGCTGCACCGGCAGATCCTCGACCCGGTCCTCTTCGTGCAGGCGGTGGGGCTCGCGGCGAAGGAGGCCGACCTCTTCATCGAGGTGGGGCCGGGCAAGGTGCTCAGCGGCCTGGCGAGCGCGTCGGTGGAGGTGCCCGTCGTGGCGCTCGACACCGACGAGGAGTCCATCGGCGGCCTGCTGCGCGTCGTGGCGGCGGCGTTCGTCGTCGGCGCGGCGGGCGTACACCCGTCGCTTTTTGAAGCGCGACTCTCCCGCGTGCTGGAGCTCGACGCGGAGTTCTCGTTCTTCGCGAGCCCGTGCGAGCAGGTGTCGTCGATCAACATCCCGGACGCGGAGCCGAAGGCGGGACCGGCGGCGACCGGACCCAACCGCGAGCCGTCGACCGAGCCCGCGCTGGAGCTGCTGCGCCGACTCGCCGCCGAGCGGGCCGAGCTGCCGCTCGACATGGTGCTCGGGGAGAGCCGCCTCCTCGACGACCTGCACCTGAGCTCGATCACGGTGGGGCAGGTCGTCAACCAGGCGGCGCAGCGCCTCGGCGTCGCGCCCTCGCGGCTGCCCACCAGCCTCGCCACCGCCACGGTGCGCGAGGTGGCCGACGCCCTCGACCTGCTCGCCGGGACGGGGCAGGCGGCCGACATGGACCGCCCGCTGCTCCCGGCCGGTGCCGCGCCCTTCATCCGGGCCTTCGCCGTCGACCTGGACGCGGCACCGCTGCCGACGGTCGTCGGCACGGAGAGCAACGGCATCTGGCGGGTCTACGCCGCCGGTGACCACCCGCTCGCCGAGCCGCTGCGGGTGGCGCTCGAACGCGGCAAGGTCGGCACCGGCGTGCTGGTCTGCCTGCCGCCGGAGTGCACCGAGGCCCAGCTCGAACTGGCGCTGCTCGGTGCGAAGGCGGCGATCGCGGGCATCGCCGGTGACCGGTTCGTCGTCGTGCAGCAGGGGCGCGGTGCCACGGCGCTCGCGAAGACGCTGCGGCTGGAGCTGCCGTCGGTCCGGGTGACCGTGGTGGACGTGCCGATGGCGCCCGAAGCGGTCGCGTGGGTCGTGGCCGAGGTGGCCGCGACCACCGCATACCAGGAGGCGCATTACGACGTCGCCGGTGGGCGGCGGGTGCCGGTGGTCCGGGCGATGCCGGTCACCTCGGCCCGCACCAGCCAACCGCTCGACCCCGGTGACGTGCTTCTCGTGACCGGCGGCGGCAAGGGGATCACCGCCGAGTGCGCGCTGGCCCTGGCGACGCAGAGCGGTGCCCGACTGGCCCTGCTCGGCCGCTCGGACCCGGCCGCCGACCCGGAGCTCGCGGCGAACCTGGAGCGCTTCAGCGCCGCCGGGGTCGACTACCGCTACCTGCGGGCCGACGTCACCAGCGCGGCGGCGATCAAGGCGGCCGTCTCCTCGGTGACGGCGCAGCTCGGACCGGTCACGGCGGTGCTGCACGGTGCCGGGCGCAACGACCCGGCCGCGCTGACCAGCCTCGACATGGAGGCATTCCGCGGGGCCCTCGCCCCGAAGATCGACGGTCTCGCGGCGGTGCTGGCGGCGGTCGATGCCGACCGGCTCAAGCTGCTCGTCACGTTCGGCAGCATCATCGGCCGGGCGGGGCTGCGCGGCGAGGCGCACTACGCGACCGCCAACGACTGGATGGCCGACGCGACGGCCCGCTTCGGTGCGGAGCACCCGGAGTGCCGGGCGATCTGCCTGGAGTGGTCGGTCTGGTCCGGCGCCGGCATGGGCGAGCGCCTGTCCGTCGTCGAGTCGCTGGAGCGGGAGGGGATCACCCCGATCACGCTCGACCAGGGCGTACGCCTCCTGCACCGGCTCGTCGGCGATCCGGACGCGCCGTCGGCGGTGGTGATCTGCGGTCGCACGCAGGGCATCGACACGCTGCGGCACGACCTGCCGGAGCTGCCGCTGCTGCGGTTCGTGGACAAGCCGCTGATCCGCTACCACGGGGTGGAGCTCGTCACCGATGTCGAACTGACGGCCGGCAGCGACCCCTACCTCGCCGACCACCTGCTCGACGGCAACCTCCTCTTCCCGGCGGTGCTGGGCATGGAGGCGATGACGCAGGTGGCATCCGCCCTGACCGGGCGGACCGACACGCCGGTGATCGAGGGGGCCGAGTTCGCCCGGCCCGTCGTGATCCCGCCGGACGGCGCGACCACGATCCGTATCGCCGCGGTCGTCACCGAGGACGACCTCGTGGACGTGGTGATCCGCAGCTCGGAGACCGGCTTCGCGGCCGACCACTTCCGGGCCCGGATCCGCTTCGACCTCGGTGCGCCCGCGGCGGGATCGCCGGAGCAGTCCGGGGACGACCTGCCGATGGTCGCCCTCGATCCGGCCCGTGACCTCTACGGGGACACCCTCTTCCAGGGTGCCCGGTTCCAGCGGCTGCGGGGCTACCACCGGGCGGCGGCTCGACACGTGGACGCCGATGTCGCGGCGCTCGACGCGAGGAACTGGTTCGCGGCGTACCTGCCGGGTGAGCTCCTGCTCGGTGACCCCGGCATGCGCGACGCGCTGATGCACGGCAACCAGGTCTGCGTCCCGGAGGGGACGCTGCTGCCGATCGGGATCGAGCGGGTCCACCCCGGCGGTGCGCGACTGGCCGCCGAGGGCGAGCTGCGCTACTGCGCGGTCGAGCGCAGCCGGGACGGTGACACCTATGTCTACGACATCGCGGTGCGCACCCGGACCGGCGAGGTGGTCGAGCGCTGGGACGGCCTGCAGCTGCGGGCGGTCCGCAAGAAGGACGGGCGCGGCCCCTGGGTGGCGCCACTGCTCGGGTCCTATCTGGAGCGTTCGCTCGGCGACCTGATCGGTGCTTCGATCGCGGTCGCGGTCGAGCCGGACAGCGACGACCACGCCGACTGCCACGCCCGCAGCGAGCTGGCGGTGCACCGGGCACTCGGCGGTCAGCAGGAGCTGCAGTACCGCACCGACGGGCAGCCCGGCATCGCCGGTGACCGGTCGGTGGCGGTGTCGCAGGCGGTCGGGGTGACCCTGGGCGTCGCGGCGGTCGGCACGCTCGGCTGCCACGTCGGGCCGGTCACGCCGCTCCCGGCGGAGACCTGGGACATCCTGCTCAGCGAGCACTCGTCGCTGCTCAAGCAGATCGTCGCGGAACGCGGCGAGGAGATGGACACCGCGGGCAGCCGGGTGGACGCCGTCCTGCAGTGCCTCCAGCAGCTGGACCTGCCGTCCCACCTGCCGGTCACGCTCGTGCCGGAGCAGAAGGACGCGTGGCAGGTCTTCGCCTCGGGCACCCTGCGGATCGCGACGCTCATGACGACGCTGCGCGATGTCGAGGAGCAGGTCGTCTTCGCGATCCTCACGGACGGGTGGTCGTGATGGAGAACTACTACGAATACCTGCACACGGTCGGTTTCGAGGAGACCAACATCGTGGGCAACGTCTATTACGTCAACTACCTGCGCTGGCAGGGACGTTGCCGGGAGATGTTCCTCAAGAACGAGGCCCCCGAGGTGCTCGCCGACATCCAGGCCGACCTGAAGCTCTTCACGCTGAAGGTCGACTGCGAGTTCTACGCCGAGATCACCGCCTTCGACGAGCTCTCCATCCGGATGCGGCTGGTCGAGCTGGTGCAGACGCAGGTGGAGTTCAGCTTCGAGTATGTCCGGCTGGACCCGGGCGGCGGCGAGACGCTCGTCGCCCGGGGCCGGCAGCGGGTCGCCTGCATGCGGGGGCCCAACGGGCTCACCACTCCGGCCCGCGTACCGGAACCGCTGGCCCGGGCGCTGGCACCGTACGCGGCGCGGCCGGCGTAGCTCAAAGAAAACGGCAGGGAGGTACGCGTGAAGGAGCACTCCGGACCGTCCGATGCGGCGGCCGACACCGATCTGTTGCGACGGGCCCTCGGGACCTTCGCGACGGGGGTGACCGTGGTGACCGTGGGGGGTGAGACCCCGCACGCCATGACGGCCAACTCGTTCACATCGGTGTCGCTCGATCCGCCGCTGGTGCTGGTCTGCGTGGAGCACAGCGCGGTCATGCACTCGAGCCTCCTGGCCCGCGGCACCTTCGGCGTCTCCGTCCTGGCCGCGCACCAGGAGCCGGTGGCCCGGCAATTCGCCAGTCGACTGCGTCCGCTGGGCCTCGCCCAGTTCGACGCCGTCGACTGGCGGCCCGGTCGGCTCACCGGCGCACCGCTGATCGAGGGCGCGCTCGCGCACCTCGAGTGCGGCCTGTGGCGCAGCTACGACGGCGGCGACCACACCATCTTCGTCGGCACCCTGCTGTCGGTGGAGAAACAAGCCGACTCCGACGCTGTGGTCTTTTTCCGCGGGCGGTTCCGGCAGCTCAGCCCGGACCTCCCCGCGCAACGATAGGTGGCGAGATGACTAGCGAGATGACGATCCGGCGGAACCCGCCGGGTCCCAAGGGCATGAAGCTGCTGCGCGCGCTCATGCAGCTCAACAGCGATCGGCTGGGCATGATGACGTCGGCGGCGACCTACGGGGACGCCGTCAAGATCGGCATGAACCCGAAGCCGTTCTACTTCTTCAACCACCCCGACTACGCCAAGCACGTGCTCAGCGACAACAGCCAGAACTACCACAAGGGGATCGGGCTCGTGCACGCCCGGCGAGCCCTCGGCGACGGCCTGCTGACGAGCGAGGGTGATCTGTGGCGCAAGCAGCGCAAGGTGATCCAGCCGGTCTTCCAGGCCAAGCGCATCGCCGCACAGGCCGGTGCCGTCGCCGAGGAGGCGGCCCGGCTGGTCGAGCGGCTCCGGGCGCACCAGGGCGGCGCACCGATCGACGTGGTCCAGGAGATGACCGGACTCACCCTCGGCATCCTCGGCCGGACCCTGCTCGACGCCGACCTCAGCGGGCACGAATCGGTCGGGCACGCCTTCGAGGCGATGCAGGACCAGGCGATGTTCGAGCTGTCGTCGATGAGTACGGTGCCGATGTGGGTGCCGCTGCCCAAACAGCTCCGCTTCCGCAAGGCGCGGACCGAGCTCCAGGGGATCGTCGACGAGCTCGTGGCGGAGCGGGTCGCCGCCGGTGAGCTCGGCGACGACGCGCTGTCGCGGCTCATCCTCTCCACCCGGGAGGAGACCGACCCCCGGGTCGCCAAGGAGCGGATGCGCGACGAGCTGGTCACCCTGCTGCTCGCCGGGCACGAGACGACGGCGAGCACGCTGGGCTGGACCTTCCACATGCTCGACCGGCACCCGGAGGTCTGGGAGAAGCTGCACCAGGAGGCGGTGACGGTCCTGGGGAACCGGCTGCCGGTCTATGAGGATCTGCTGCGGCTGCCCTACACGACGCAGGTGCTCAACGAGGTGATGCGGCTCTTCCCGCCGGTGTGGATGCTGTCGCGGGTGGCGCAGGCCGACGACGAGATCGCGGGTTATCGCGTACCGGCCGGGGTTGATGTCTTGATCTGCTCCTACACGCTGCACCGGCACCCGAAGTTCTGGCCCGACCCCGAACGGTTCGACCCGGAGCGGTTCAACCCCGCCAACACCGCCAACCGCGCCCGGTACGCCTACCTGCCCTTCGGTGCCGGACCGCGCTTCTGCGTCGGCAACAACCTGGGAATGATGGAGGCCGCTTTCGTGACCGCGATGGTCGCCCGGGAGTTGCGGCTCACCACGGTGCCGACGCATCACGTGGTCCCCGAGCCGATGCTCTCCCTGCGCATCCGCGGCGGTCTCCCGATGCACGTCAAGTCCATCGCGCTTTAGTGACGTTTTGCAGCGAAGCGTGGCCATCTCACTTCCCCAGGCCACGCTTCGCTGCAAAACGTGTCGGGGGACGGCGGCGTGAGGCCCAGCCGCGAAGCGCGGCCTCACGCCCCCGGTGTCACCGCCGGGCGCCGTCCCCGATGCCGGACGCCTTGAAGCCGCTGCTGGGGAGCCACTGATAGGCGGTCCGGTATCCATTGACCCGGGTGGTGCCCGCAGGCACCGCTCGGGTCAATCGCCAGGCCCGGGCCGGATCGCGCGTCCACACCCCCAGCCCCAGGCCGAACGGTGTGGCGTTGGCGAGGCGTACGGCGTCCGGCTCCGTGTCGAACGGCATCACCGCGATGATCGGGCCGAAGAGCCCGCGCTGGATCAGCGGTGAGTCGAGCGTCAGGTCGGTGACGACGGCCGGACTGAGGAAATAGCCCGGCAGCGCGTCGGGGTGGATCCGCTGCCCGCCGGAGTAGAGCGTCGCCGACATCGCGACCGACGAGAGGTAGGCGGCGAGCAGTTCACCGGCGCCGGGCGTGACGATCGGGCCGATCCGGTTCCGCGGGTCCGCGGGGTCCCCGACCGGCAGCGCCCGGAAGGCCTCGGTGAGTCGGTCCAGCATCTCCCGGTGATGGCGCCGGTCGACGAGGACCCGCATGCAGGTCATCATCATCTGCCCGGCGGTGACCGTCGCACCCGCCGCGGCGGACCGTGCCGCACCCGCCAGGTCGGCGTCGGCGCAGACGATGATCGTGCCCTTGCTGCCCAGCTCGAAGACGGGCCGCCGGACACCCTGCCCGGCGCTGCGGAGGATCTGCGCCCCGGACCGGGCCGACCCGGTGAACGCCACGGTCCGGATCGCCGGGTGGCCGATCGCGGCCCGCCCCGCGCTCGCGGGACCGGCCAGCACCTGCGCCGCCTCCTCGGGGAGCCCGGCGGCCCGGCCGAGGGCGAGCACCCGGTGGGTGATGTTGGTCGTCTGCGGTGCCGGTTTGATCAGCGCGGTGGCACCGGCGGCGAGGGCGGGTGCCAGGTCGCGCAGCAGCAGCAGGAGCGGCCAGTCCCACGACACGACGAGCGAGGTGACGCCGACCGGTTCGCGGATCAGGTGGGCCACGAGGGGGTCGCCGCCCCGGTCGAGGCGGTGCGCGATCCTCGCCGCGTAGGTCAGGGCGGCGGCGCTGTCGCGTACCTCCCGGTGGGCTTCGGTGATCGTCTTGCCGGTCTCGGCGACGAGGGCCGCGGCGAGCTGATCGGCGTACGCGATGATCGCCTCTGCCCAGCCCGCCAGCACCCGGTGCCGGCGCCGCGCGTCGGCGGACCAGCCGGGCAGTGCCGCCGCGGCGCGCTCGGCGGCGTCGCCGATCTCCGCTGCGCTGCTCGCCGAGATCCGGCCGAGCGGATCCAGGGTGGCCGGGTTGAGCGGTCTGATCTCCGCCTCCCGCTCCTGCTCCGGCAACGGCTTCTCCTCTGTGCTCACGGTGGGCATGTCCATCCCGGCTATCACGCTTCCTTCTCTGCGAGAGCGACCGTCAGCTGCGTGCGCCCGACCGTCACGTTGTGCAGCAGGACGTGGCCGTCTCACTGCGCGAGGCCACGTTCTGCTGCACAACGTGGCCGGGCGCGCGGCCGACTGACGGTTGCTCTCAGGCCGTCCCCAGGAACCAGAGCGTTCGCTACCGTGAGCTGCGGGTGCATCTCCCGCAATGCTTTTACTGGTTCATGCGGCCCTGATGGCCGCGTGCTGACCGGAAGACGGCGAGTGGGCGGCGGACAGCACTGTGGAGGATGCCCGTCCGTCGCAACGGGCGCGACGATGTTCACGGTCCGGCGGGGCCGGTGTGGGCGCTGTCCGCGACGGGCGACGCATGCCGGCCACGATGGAGGGGTCATGAGCAGCCCGGGACTCACCGAGGTCAAGTACGTTCCTGTCGACGCGGCCGTGCGCGACTATCTCGTGCGGTCGTCAACACCGGCCGATCCGGTGATCAGCATGCTGGCGGAGCGCACCGCGGCGGTCGGCGACGCGGCCGGGATGATGGTCCCGGTCGAGCAGGCCACCCTGCTGACGATCCTGGTCCGGCTCCTCGGCGCGACCACCGCGATCGACGTGGGCACCTTCACCGGGGTCTCGGCGCTGGCGCTCGCGCAGGGCATGGCGCCCGGCGGCCGGGTGATCACCTGCGATGTCACCGACCGCTGGCACCCCCTGGCCCGGGAGCACTGGGAGCTCGCCGGCATGGCGGACCGCATCGACTTCCGGCTCGGCGGAGCAGCCCGCACGCTGCGGGAACTCGCCGACCACACGATCGCGGACCTGGTCTTCATCGACGCCGACAAGATGAACTACCCCGTCTACTGCTCGCTCGCGATGGAGCTGCTGCGCCCGGGCGGGCTGCTCATCGTCGACAACGTCCTGCAGGACGGCTTCGTGCTCGATCCGGAGCTCGCCGAGGCCGGCCTGCCGCGCCGCTGCGCCGAGACGGTCCGCGATGTCAACGCCTCGATCGCCGCCGACGACCGCCTGGAAGCGGTGATGCTCCCGATCGCCGACGGGCTGACGATCGCCCGGAAGAAGTAGTGGGCCTCTCCCGGGAACATCTCAATCTTCGATGAGTCAGGATGGTAACTTGCGTTGGTGGATGTCACCGCCGAGCAGTACATACAACGGCTGGAAGCTCTGACCTCGCTGGTCGAACTCGAGAAGATCCATCGATACTTCAAGACCGGCGAAGGCGAGTACGCCGAGGACAACATCTTCATGGGCGTCCGGATGGGCTCCAACTTCGCCTTGGCGAAGGAGTTCGTCGACATGGACCTCGACGAGATCGAGAAGATGCTCGACAGCCCGATCCACGATGTGCGGGTCGGCGCCCTCAGCATCATGGGCAAGCAGTTCAACAAGAAGAAGACGACCGCGGCGCGCCGCAAGGAGCTCTTCGACCTCTACATCCGGCGGACCGACCGGATCAACAGCTGGGATCTCGTCGACCTCAGCGGCCATCACGTGGTCGGGGGCTACCTCTACGACTACGACCAGCCGCGGGATGTCCTCTACGACCTGGCGCGGTCCAAGGACTGGTGGGAGCGGCGCATCGCGATCTTCGCGACGCTCTACTTCGTCCGCAAGGGCGATCTGGACGACACGTTCGAGATCGCCGAGATCCTCGTCCACGACGACCACGACCTGGTCCAGAAGGCGGTCGGCGGGCTGCTGCGCGAGGCCGGCAAGACCGACCAGAAGCGGCTGCTGGACTTCCTCGACCACTACGCCAAGACGATGCCGCGGGTCGAGCTGCGCTATGCGATCGAGCACCTGACGCCGCAGCGCAGGCAGCACTACCTGGGTCTGAAGGACTCGTGAGACACCGCGAAGGGCGCCGGTCGAGCCGGCGCCCTTCGTGTGTGATCGATCAGCCCTACTCCGTGCCGCTCATCGCGACGACCGCCCGCGCAAAGGTGGGCAGGTCGGGGTCCTCGAAGAGGAGGCCCACGTCCACGCCGATGCCGAGCTCGTCCTCGATCCGGTTCACGATGCGAACCGCTGAGATCGACTGACCCTGAAGCTCGAAGAAGGTCGCGTCGGCGCGCCCCTCCGGCATACCCAGGATGTCGCGCCAGATCCCCTCGACATGCTGCTCGACCGCCGACCGGCTCAGCCCGCTCTCCGCCATGCGATGTGCTCCTTCCGCAAGTGACTGTGGGGCCGCCCGCCAGACCGCCCGGCCGCCCCAGTGGCCGGGCGGTCCAGCGCACCCCGCGATCAATGGTCGGCAGCGGCCGCACCGGGCGCATCCTTGCGAATGCGATCAGGCCAATGTGGACGAATCGTCGGCAGCGGGCTGTGACGCGGCGACCGCATTTCGTGAGAAGCACCCCCCGTCGAGACCGTGCCACGATGCCACGGTGGCAGGGGAGACAAGATGACTATGACTGATACGGCGCTCATTCGAGCAGGTCAGGCCGTTACCTCCTGCGCGCAGGACGGGCTGTGGCTGCTGGACCGGGTCGGGACCCAGACGGGCGCGCATCGGATCGCCCGTCGCTTCGATGCATCGGGTTACCTGGATCTGGAGTCGCTCGCCGCGGCGTGGGACGCCGTCCTCGAACGGCACGAGGTCCTGCGGAGCACGCTCGTCGAGGTCGACGGCCGTCCGGTGCAGCAGATCGGCAAGGCGGCGGTCGAGTCCTTCGTCGTCACCGACCTGCGCCACCTGGCCCGGCCCGATCGGGACGAGCAGGCGGACCGGCTCTGCGCCGAGCTCGCCGCCGAACCGATGGACCTGGCGGGCGGGCCGCTGGCGCGCCTGACGGTGCTCCGGCTCGACACCGCCGAGCAGCGGCTCGTCCTCGTCGCGCACCGCGCCGTCGCCGACGAGCGGTCGCTCTCGATCATCCTGGCTCAGCTCTCGGCCGACTACGCCGAGGCGGTCGCGCTCAGCAGCGTCACGGTCCAACCCGCGAGCCTCCAGTACGCCGACTACGCCCGCTGGCGCCGCGACGCCGACGCCGACCGGCCGGTCCGCCGGGACTGGTGGAGCACCGCGCTCACCTCGTCACCCTCTGCCCTCACCGCCGACCGTCCCCGCTCGTCGCGCCCGGTCACCGGCGGTTGCGGCACGCTGCGCTTCGACTGGGGCACCGACGCGGCGGATCTCCTCACCGATCTCTGCGACGACTCCGGCGCGACGCCGCTCGCGGTGCTGCTCGCGGGGTACCAGGGGCTGCTGCAGCGCTTCGCCGGCGAGGACCGGGTGGCGATCGGGGTCGCCTACCCGGTGCGGCCGCAGGCCTTCGCCGAGGTCGTCGGCCCCTTCGACAACCTGCTCGTCATCTCCGGCGACCTCTCCGACGGGCCGACCTTCCGCGAGCTGGTGGGCCGGGCCGAGGAGTCGCTGCGGGAGGCCTTCGACAACCGGGCGCTGCCCTTCACCCACCTCGTCCGGGCACTCAACGGCGACGGCGACCCGCGGCAGGGCGCCCTCTGCGACGCGATGCTGATCGTCGCGACCGAGCCCGAGGCCGAGCTGCGCCTCACCGGTGCCGCGGTGACCCGGGCGGAGCTGCGCACCGGTACGGCCGCAGCCGACCTGACGCTGACCGTGGAGCGGTTCACCGCCTCGATCGCCGGGTCGCTCGCCTTCCGCGACGACCACTTCGGTCCCGATGCGGCGGAGGTCCTCCTCGACCAGCTCGGCACCCTGCTGATCGCGGCCCTCGCCGCACCCGACACCAGGGTCGGCGACCTGCCGCTCGACGGCGTGGAGCGGTCCCGGGCGCTGGAGCTCGCGTCCAACCAGATCGGTGTCGGCGCGGCCGCCGAGGAGCCGGTGCATGAGCTCTTCCGCCGGATCGCGCAGGTCACGCCGGATGCGGTCGCGGTCTCCTGGCACGACGGCGAGCTCACCTATGGCGAGCTGGACCGCCGAGCGGCCCTGCTCGCCGGTCACCTCGCGGCGCTCGGCGCCCGCGGCAAGGCGGTCGCGATCCGGCTGACACCGGGGCCGAGCCAGCTCGCCGCGTCGCTCGGCGTGCTGCGGGCCGGTGCGCACATGGTCTGGTTCGGCACGGGTGACGCCGGTGAGCGGGGCCGGGTCGTCCTCGACGAGCTGCGCCCGGCCTGCCTGCTGCGCGAGGGCGACCCGGCCGGTGACGAGCTGGCCCGCTGGTTCGGCGAGGAGCTGGGCGGGCGCGTCATCGACCTCGCCACGCTGGACGCCGTACCCGTGCCGCCGCCGACCGAGCCGGTCTCGCTGGAGGAGCTCGCCTACGTCGCCTACACGTCGGGGTCGACCGGCAAGCCGAAGGGGATCGCCCAGACGCACGGCGCGTTCACGCAGTTCGTGGCGTGGCTCGCCGACTCGCTGGATGTCGGCCCCGGGACGCGGATCGCGCAGTGGGCGGCGCCCGAGCACGACCCCAGCCTCTGCGAGGTCTTCGCGGCGCTCACCACCGGCGCGACGCTCTGCCCGGTGCCGGAGAAGATCCGGGCGCACCCGGAGAAGTTCGTCGACTGGCTGGTCGAGAGCCGGATCACCTTCCTGCAGACCGTGCCGAGCTTCGGCCGGGAGCTGCTGAAGGTGTTCAAGCGCCGCGACCCGGCGGCCCGCACCGACAGCCTGCGCCGCCTGGTCCTGATGGGCGAGGCGCTCCCGCCGGAGCTGGTCAACGGCTTCCGGGCGGCGCTGCCGGGGATCGCGCTGGCAAACGTTTACGGCCCGACCGAGACGATCGCGGCGACCTGGCACGAGGTCACCGGCGACGTGGCGGCGACCGTCCCGATCGGCCGGTCCATCCCGGGCCGCCAGGTGCTGGTGCTCGACGAAGCGGATCGACCGTGCCCGGTGGGGGTCACCGGCGAGATCGTCATCCGCAGCCCGTTCGTCGCCCGCGGCTACATCGGCGACGAGTCGGGCGGAGGGGCCTTCCGGCCGGTCGACGGCGGGTCGTCGGGCCGGATCGAGAACGATCCGGAGCGCATGCGGTGCTACCGGACCGGGGATCTCGCCCGTCGGCGGGCCGATGGCCTGCTGGAGTTCCGCGGGCGGCGGGATCTGCAGGTCAAGCTCTACGGCACCAGGGTCGAGCTCGCCGATGTCGAGGCGGCCCTGGCCGAGCACGACTCGGTCGCGGAGTGCGCCGTGGTGCCGCTCACCGACTCGGACGGGTTGGTGATCCAACTGGTGGCCTTCGTCGTCCCTCGGCGCACGCCGTCCGGAGCGGACGCGGCCGGTGCCGACGCGTGGCGCACACACCTGCGCAAACGTTTCGGCACATCGATGCTGCTCGTCTCCTTTCAGACGTCGAGCAGCAGCTTGCCGCGCAATGTCGGCGGCAAGGTGGATCGGCGACGCCTCGCGGCGGGCGCGCGGGACAGCACCACAGCACGTCGGAACTAGGGCCTGTCTCATGGATCATGACGGGCTACGCCGGCCCCAGCCGACGACCGGCGGCGTCCGCGAAGCGCCTGAATACAACACCGGTATTCAGGCGCTTCGCGACCTTGCCGGATCGCCGCCTGGACTCCGGCTCGCCTCGCCATGATCCACAAGACAGGCCCTGCAGGCATGAGAGCTGCTACTCAAGGCATGGAGTGAGTGAGTTGGATCTGGACGAGACCGAGAAGTTGGTCGTTTTCAACGGCGAGACCCTGGACATCGCCGGCGTACGCCGGGTTGCCGAGGATCGTGCGCCGTGCTGGGTCTCCTCAACCGCGTTGGCGAAAGCCGCGTCGAGCCGGATCCAGTTCGAGGAGGTCGTTCGGCAGGGCATCCCCGTCTACGGTGTCACCACCGGCTACGGCGAGATGATCTACATGCTGGTCGACCCCTCGAAGGAGACCGAGCTGCAGACCAACCTGGTCCGCAGCCACAGTGCCGGTGTCGGCCCGATGTTCGCCGAGGACGAGGCGCGCGCGATTCTCGCCGCCCGTCTGAACGCGCTCGCCAAGGGCCACTCCGCCGTCCGCCCGGAGCTGCTGGAGCGCCTGGCTCTCTACCTCAACGTCGGCATCACGCCGGCGATCCCCGAGGTGGGTTCGCTGGGTGCGAGCGGTGACCTGGCACCCCTGTCCCACATCGCCAGCACGGTGATCGGCGAGGGCTACGTGCTGCGTGGCGGTGTGAAGACGCCGACCGGGCCGGTGCTGCGCGAGATCGGCATCGAGCCGATGGAGCTGAAGTTCAAGGAGGGGCTGGCTCTCATCAACGGCACGTCCGCGATGACGGGCCTCGGGGCTCTCGTCGTCGGGCGGGCCATGGACCAGGTACGCCAGGCGGAGATCATCACCGCTCTGGTGATCGAGACCCTGCGCGGATCGATGAGCCCGTTCCTGCCGGAGGGGCACAACATCGCTCGTCCGCACGCGGGTCAGATCGACACGGCGTTCAACATGCGGGCACTGATGCGGGGCAGCGGCCTCACCGTCGAGCACGCGCAGCTGCGCCAGCAGATCCAGGACGACAAGCAGGCTGGTACGGATGTCCAGCGCACCAACATCTACATGCAGAAGGCGTACTCGCTGCGCGCCATCCCGCAGGTGCTCGGCGCGGTCAGGGACACCCTCTACCACGCCAGCGAGAAGATCAACATCGAGCTGAACTCGGCGAACGACAACCCGCTGTTCTTCGAGGGCCAGGAGATCTTCCACGGCGCCAACTTCCACGGACAGCCGATCGCGTTCGCGATGGACTTCGTGATGATCGCGCTGACCCAGCTCGGCGTCATCTCCGAGCGGCGGACCAACCGCCTGCTCAACCGGCACCTCAGCTACGGGCTGCCGGAGTTCCTCGTCGCCGGCGATGTCGGCCTCAACAGCGGCTTCGCGGGAGCGCAGTACCCGGCGACCGCGCTCGTCGCCGAGAACCGGACCATCGGCCCGGCCAGCACGCAGAGCATCCCCTCCAACGGCGACAACCAGGACATCGTCAGCATGGGCCTGATCGCCGCCCGCAACGCCCGGACCATTCTCGGCAACAACCAGAAGATCCTCGCGGTGGAGCTGCTCGCCGCGGCGCAGGCGGTCGACATCTCGGGTCGCTACGACGGGCTCAGCGCACCCGCGAAGTGCGCGTACGAGCTGGTGCGCTCACTCGTACCGACGCTGGACCGGGACCGCTACATGGCCGACGACATCGAGACGATCGCCGCCGCCCTGACCCGGGGCGACCTGGTGCGGGCGGTCGCGCAGACCGATGTCGAGCTCCGCTAGCTGAGTAGGAGAGCAACGTGAAGAACGAGTATGACCTCGTGGTCGTCGGTGGGGGACCGTGCGGTTCGACCGTGTCCACCCTCGTGGCGATGCAGGGCCACCGGGTCCTGCTGCTGGAGAAGGAGGAGTTCCCGCGCTATCAGATCGGGGAATCCCTGCTGCCGGCGACCGTGCACGGGATCTGCCGGCTCCTCGGTGTCACCGAGGAGCTGGAGAAGGCCGCCTTCATGATCAAGCGGGGTGGCACGTTCCGCTGGGGGGCCAACCCGGAGCCGTGGACGTTCTCGTTCTCGATCTCGCCGAAGTTCTCCGGTGGGTCGTCGACGGCGTACCAGGTGGAGCGGATGAAGTTCGATCAGATCCTCCTGGACAACGCCCGTCGAAAGGGCGTCGAGGTACGCGAGCAGTGCTCCGTCCTCGACGTCCTGACCGACGCCGACGACCGGGTGACCGGGGTGCGCTACGTGGACGCCCACGGCGTGCAGCAGGAGGTGTCGAGCGCGTACGTCGTCGACGCCTCCGGCAACAACAGCCGCCTGCAGACCAAGGTGGGCAAGCGGCACTACTCGGAGTATTTCCGCAACCTCGCCCTCTTCGGCTACTTCACCGGCGGGAAGCGGCTGGCCCCGCCGAACCAGGGCAACATCCTGGCGGCCGCCTTCGACTCGGGCTGGTTCTGGTACATCCCGCTCACCGACGACCTGACCAGCGTCGGCGTGGTGGTGCTGCCGGAGGCGCTGGAGAAGGTGCAGGGCGATCGGGAGAAGGCGCTGCTCGGCCTCATCGAGGAGTGCCCGCTCATCGCCGAATACCTCGCCGACGCCCGCCGGGTCCGCACCGGACCCTACGGCGAGATCCGCGTCCGCAAGGACTACTCCTACATCCAGGACCGGTTCTGGCGGCCGGGAATGATGCTCGTCGGCGACGCCGCGTGCTTCATCGACCCGGTCTTCTCCTCCGGCGTGCACCTCGCCACCTACAGCGGCCTCCTCGCCGCGCGGTCGATCAACACCGCGCTGCGGGGCGACACCGACGAGGCGGTGTGCTTCGACGAGTTCGAGGCGCGCTACCGCCGGGAGTACGCCAACTTCCACGACTTCCTGGTCGCCTTCTACGACATGCACGACAACGAGGACTCCTACTTCTGGAAGGCGAAGAAGGTCACCAACAACGTGGCGACCGAGCTCGAATCCTTCGTGGAGCTGGTCGGCGGCGGCGCCTCCCGCGAGGATGCCCTCGTCGCACCGGAGTCCTATGTGGAGAAAAAAGCACCCGCCTTCCGTGAGCTCGCGGGCCTCGTCGAGCAGCCCGTCCTGGTCGAGGGCGAGGACCGCGACCTGCTCCAGTCCGAGCTGGTCAAGTCCGTCGTCAAGACCGGCTCCCGGATCCAGATCCAGGCCGCGATGGGCGAGAACGCGGACGAACACCTACCCGTCCGCGAGGGCGGCCTGGTGCCGTCCACTGACGGCATGCACTGGTCGCTGCCCTCCCGGCACCTAGCTGAAAGGAACTGACAACCCACCATGGCCGATGCAGCACTGGCGCCGAGTCTCGGGGACTCGGGCCGCATCCCGCTCTCGCTCCAACAGGAGTTCCTGCGGATGATCGATCACGGCGACGAGACGGGACCGTTCGGCTCCCGTTACACCATCGTCGGCGGCTGGCGAATCCTCGGCCCCATCGACGTCGACGCGCTCCAGGGTGCGCTCGACGATGTGGTCGTCCGCCACGAGTCGCTCCGCACGGTGATCGTTCGCGACGACGGCATCCCGTACCAGACGGTCCTGCCTGCGAGCTCGCCGACGCTGACCGTGCGTGACCTGGACTGGGACGGCGACCGTGAGGTCGCCGAGGAGGACTTCCTCAACGCGATCGAGGCCGAGGGCTTCAGCATCCACGAGATGCCGCTGCTCCAGGCCGTCCTCGGCCGGTTCGACGAGGAGAGCGCCGTCCTCGCCCTCATCGCGCACCACACCGCCGTCGACGGCTGGTCGATCCACCGGATCATCCGCGACGTGGCCGCCTACTACGTGGCGCGCCGCAAGGGCACCGAGCCCGTCCTGCCCGAGGTGCACCAGTACCGCGAGTACGTCGAGTGGCAGCAGGGCACGGCCGAGAGCCCGGCGCTGCAGGCCTCGCGCGACTACTGGCGGGACAACCTGCGGGGTGCGCAGGTGACCCCGATCCGCTCCGACCTGACCCGCAGCGAGGAGCCGTTCGTCACCGGCTGGCACCGCTTCCTCATCGAGGACGAGTACCTCGGCTCGGTGAACGCGGTCGCCGTCGAGACCCGCAGCTCGCCCTTCATGGTGCTGCTCGCCGTCTACCTGATGTACCTCAACGAGACCACGGGCCGCACCGACCTCGTGGTGCCCACCTTCATGCCCGGCCGCCAGCCGTCCTGGGTGGAGGAGACGGTCGGGTCGTTCTACAACTTCGTCCCGCTGCGCGTCGACGTGGCGGGTGCGTCGGGCCTCACCGAGGTGATCTCCCGGGTACGCAAGACGTGCCTCTCGGCCTACGCCCACGAGATCCCGTTCGGCCAGCTCCTGGAGGAGGCGCCGGACGTCATGACCGACGCCCTCGGTGCCAACGCCGCGGCGTGCGCCTTCCAGGTGACGCAGTCGCCGTTCATGATGCACGACCAGCCCGCAGCCGACCTGCGGTTCACCGCGATCCGGCGCCGGGTGGTCTCGGCACCGATGGGGTCGCAGATCCCCGACGGCCTGCTCTGGGGCCTGGAGGTGCACCCCGACGGCGGGATCGTCGGCAGCATCGGTTACACCACCAACCTCTTCGTCGAAGAATCGGTGGCCGCGATGGCGGATGACTTCCGGGGGACCCTGCTCCGGGCGCTGCTCTTCAGCGAACTCATCAGCTGAGCCGGCGCCGCAGATAAATAGTCGTGCCCGCGTCATTCCGGCGCGGGCACGACGCCTTCCACCAACGCATCTCCCCGCATTGCAGAAGAAGCTGAGATGCGTGTTTGCCTGGGACGATGCGTCGGGCGAGTTTATTTCCCCCCTCAATTTTGATTGCCGACGCTGATGCGCGCACAAGGAGATGAATAGTCGTGGACAAGCTTGTTGGAGAACGGGTCGTGGTGCTCGGTGGGAGCGTCAGCGGAATGTACGCAGCCGCTGCCCTCTCGCCGTTCTATCGCGATGTCGTCATCATCGACCGCGATGAGCTGATCGGGGTCCGCGAGGCGCGGCGCGGAGCACCGCAGGCGCGGCACATCAACGGCCTGCTGGCGGCCGGCGCGCGGGCGCAGGAGGAGCTCTTCCCCGAGATCACCGCGCAGATGATCACCGCCGGCTGTCCCCAGACCGACCTCTCGGGCACCGTGCGGTGGTATTTCCTCGGCAAGCGGGCCAAGCAGGTCCGCGCCGGCCTCACCAACGTCGCCGCCCGCCGCCCGATCATGGAGCTGCACCTCCGCGAGCGGGTCCAGGCACTCGGCAACGTGACCTTCATGGAGCAGTTCGACATCACCGGCGTCGTCAGCAACGCCGACAAGACCCGGATCACCGGCGTCAAGGTCTCCAAGCACGGTGACGAGGGCGCCTCGGAGGAGATTGTCTCGGCGGACCTCATCGTCGACTGCACCGGCCGCGGTTCGCGCTCGCCGGTGTGGCTGGAGGAGCTGGGCTACGAGCGGGTCGCCGAAGAGGGCACCAAGATGGGGCTCGGCTACGCTACGCGCCACTACAAGCTCGGCTCGGTCGATCCGTTCGGCACGGACCACTCGATCGTCTGCGTCGCCAACCCGGTCGTCCCCCGTGGCTGCATCTTCACCAAGACCGACGGCGGCACTGTCGAGCTCACCACGTACGGCATCCTCGGCGACCACCCGCCGGTCGACCCGGAGGGCTTCAACGCCTTCGTGAAGACCCTGGTCGCGCCCGAGGTGCACGAGGCGATCGTCGCCGCCGAGCCGCTCAACGACGTGGTGCTCTTCCGCTTCCCGACCACGATGCGGCGGCGTTACGAGCGGCTCACCAAGCTGCCCGAGGGCCTGCTCATCATGGGCGACGCGGTCTGCACCCCGAACCCGGTCTTCGCCCAGGCCCAGACGCTCGCCGCGCTGCAGGCGCTCCGGCTGCGCGACGCCCTGCGGACCGGTTCGGCGCCGAAGGCCGTCGACTTCGCGGCCGCCGTCTCCGCCGTCATCGACCCGGCGTGGGAGATGACCGAGAGCATCAACCTCAGCTTCCCCGATGTCGAGGGCCACCGGTCGCTCAAGCTCAAGATGCTGCTCGCCTACATGAAGCGGGTGCAGATGGCGACGCACCACGACGCCAGCATCACCGAGGCGTTCATGCGCTCGGCCGGTCTGGTCGACCCAATCCACGCCCTGATGACCCCGAGCTTCATGCGCAAGGTCTTCAAGAACTCCCGTCCCGAGCCGGAGTCCAGCTCGCTGCGCGCCTAGCTGCCGCCGCCTCGGCGTACCAGGGGGGTGCCGGGGCTGGTCGTGCTGGGCATGGACGGGGTGACGACCTCCGGGAGAGCGGTAGAGCCGGCGAAGTCTCTACCGCCCCGGAGGTCGTTGCGCGTTGCGCCAAGACCGCCCCAACTCTTGAAGAGTTGGGGCGGTCCTTGTCTGCGTCAGGGATCCGCGCTCATCTTGTGTCACCTTATGGCTGCCTCGCGGCCGTTGAGACAGCCATAAGGTGACACAAGATGCGGCCCGCCAACGACGAGCCGCTGAGATGGGACCAACTCTTGAAGAGTTGCGCCGATCTTGGGTGCACCCCGTCACGCTTTGCAGCAAAACGTGGCCTTCGGCGCGGAGATGGGCACGCTTTGCTGCAAAACGTGCCAGGGGCGGGCGTCAGGGGTTGGTGAGGTTGGCTCGGGTGGTGTGGCGGAGAGCCGTGAACGAGTCGAGGTCGGGGACCCGCCAGCCGTCCAGGTCGTACTCGGACAGGCACTGGTCGACGAACGCCTTGTAACCGTCGAGCTTGCCGCCCATGATCTGCGCGTTGAGCAGGTCCACCCGGGTGTTCTCGTGGTTGCCGGCGTAGTTGCGCTCATACAACTCGTGCCGCCCGCCGAACTCCGAGCCCACCGCGTCCCAGAGCAGCTTCATCACCTTCATCCGCTGCACCGAGTCGGCGCCGCCGGAGCCCCGGACGTACTTGTCGAGGTAGGGGCGGATCTCCGGGTTGCCGAAGTCCTCCGCGCTGGAGTTCACATAGATCAGCCCGCTCGCGACGTCCTGCATCACGATCTCGCGGACGCGGGGGTACCCGACCTGCATGAACCAGCGGTAGGCCATGCCGTACTGCGGGTTGGGCAGCAGCGCGCCGTTCTTCCACGGCACCGGGTTGCGCGCGGCGGCGTCGGACAGGCCCCAGAAGAGGTTGCGCCAGGCGAGCACCTCGCCCAGCCTGCTCTGGACGCCCCGGAAGTCGGCCGTCCCGGTCAGCTCCAGCGCCTTGGCGAGCAGCCCGGCGATGAACTCCAGTTTCACCGCGAGGCGCGTGCACCCGTGGAAGGTGAACCGCTCGGTGAACCCGGACTGCCCGGCGAAGAACTGCACCTTGGCCAGGTCGCCGTAGATGAAGACGTTCTCCCAGGGGATGAGGACCTTGTCGAGGATGAGGATCGTGTCGTTCTCGTCCAGCCGCGACGAGAGCGGGTAGTCGAACGGGCTCCCCATCACCGCGGCCGACGCCGTGAAGGACTGCCGGCAGATCAGCTTCATCCCCGGCGCGTCCATCGGCACCGTCGCGACCAGCGCGAACTCCTTCTTCCGCACCGGCAGGCCGTAGTGCGCGAGGAAGTTGTAGTGGGTCAGCGCCGAGGCGGTCGCGACGACCTTCGCCCCGCTCACGACGAGCCCGGCGTCGGTCTCCTTCTCGACGTGGATGAAGACGTCGGCGACCTCGTCCGGTGGCCGGTTGCGGTCGACGGGCGGGTGCACGATCGCGTGGTTCCAGTAGAGGACCTTCTCCTGGGACTCGGCGTACCACCGGCGGGCGTTGTCCTGGAACGGCGCGTAGAAGTCGGCGTTGGCGCCGAGCGTGCCGAGGAAGGACGCCTTGTAGTCGGGGCTGCGCCCCATCCAGCCGTAGCTCAGCCGGGCCCAGGCCGCGATCGCCCGCTGGTCGGCGACCATGTCCTCGACGGTCTTCGGCGTGGTGAAGAAGCGGTGGGTGAAGCCGTCGCTGCCGGTGTCGGTGGGCGCGGTGAGCACGCCCTGCTGCGCCGGGTCGTGCAGCGCGTCGTAGAGCCGCGCGGTCATCCGGACCGGGTTGCGGAAGGCGGGGTGCGCGGTCACGTCCTTGACGCGGTCGCCGTAGAGGAAGACCTCGCGGCCGTCGCGCAGCGACTCGATGTATTCGTCGCCGGTCAGCGGCCTGGTCTTCCGTCGCGTCGGCTCGGGTTGGGTCATGGCAAGCCCTTCAAAAACGATGTGGGTACGCCGAGCGCAGGCCTCCCGTGTCCGGGGCGACCGTGCCTGGCGTACCCAGATGGGGTTTAGTTGTTGGAGGGCGGTGCGGCGAGCCAGGACTCGCCCGGGGCCGGGCGGCGGACGGCGTGGCGCAGGACCCGGACCAGCATGGCCGGGCGCATCAGGTCGGTGGGCGGGTCGATGAGCCCGGCGACGCGCATGTAGCCGTCGGTGATCTTCGGGTCCTTCGTCGCCGCGTACTGCAGGCGGGCGATGTAGGCGTTGCCCATCCGGACCTTGAGCGTGCGGCGGCCCTCGACACCGGGGAAGTCCAGGTCGCCGCCGGCCGAGATCTCCCACGGCACGTCGATCACCCGGGCGATGTCGGCGAGGAAGTCCAGCGGAGCGGGCGGGGTACCGAGCCGCAGCCGGTCCCGCAGCGCCATCGCCTCGATCGCCGAGACGCTCATGCCCTGGCCGTAGACGGGGTTGAAGCTGCACGCGGCGTCGCCCATGACGAGCAGCCGGTCGGGGAAGCGGGTGAGCCGCTCGTAACGGCGGCGCACGCTCGCCGGGA
Organism: Allocatelliglobosispora scoriae; assembly: GCF_014204945.1. NCBI lineage: Bacteria > Bacillati > Actinomycetota > Actinomycetes > Micromonosporales > Micromonosporaceae > Allocatelliglobosispora > Allocatelliglobosispora scoriae. Next base: position 2,544,723 of record NZ_JACHMN010000002.1, on the reverse strand, counting down.
AGCGGAAGGAGACCGGCTCGTCGAGCGCCTCGGCGTCGCGGACCGCCTCGTAGACGTCGGGGACGGGCAGCGACCGGACGAACTCCAGGAAGCCCTCGGGGTCGGTCGGCGGGTAGTCGCCGAGGATGCCGGTGAGCGAGAGGATCGCCAGCTCCGGGCCGACGTGGCCGAAGAAGGCGCCGCGCGGGTGGGCGGGGGAGGCGACCGGGTTGATCGACTGCACGCCGTTGAACATCTCCGGCCGCATCCGGTAGTGCCGGGTCGTGTAGGCGAGGCCGACCTTGATCCGCTCCTCGAACGGCCGCGCGTAGCCGAACTCCTCCAACCACGCGGGGGTACGCGAACCGCGCCCGGTCGTGTCGACGACGAGGTCGGCGTCGAGCACCTCCTCGGCGGAGCCCTCGTCCCGGCCCTGGATCCGGACACCGACGATCCGGGACTGGTCGGCGGTGGCGACGAGCCCGTTGATGTCGGTCTCCTCGAGGAATCGCACATTCTCGATCGCGGCGACCCGGGTCCGGATGTGCCCCTCGAGAACCGGTCGCGGCGCGGTCACCGAGATGAGGCCGGTGTGCGCGGGCTGGAGCTTGCGGCCGTTGAAGAACCACCGCATCTCGCCGAGGTCGCCGGTGGGCACACCCTTGGCCCGCAGCTCGTCGGTGAAGCCCGGGAAGAGCTCCTCCATCAGCAGGTGGCCGCGGGCGTGCAGGCCGTGCGCGTGGACGGTGTGCGGCGCGCCGCGGCGCGGCTCGTGCACCCCGAGCACCTTGTCGCGGTCGATGACCACGACCTCCCGATAGGACTCGGCGAGCACTCTGGCGGCCAGAATGCCGGCCATGCTCCCGCCAAGGACCACAGCGCGGTCCCCGATAAGGCTCATTACCGCTACCTCCCTGACACGAGGGTCACCACAGGGAGACCCGATTCGATGGCGTGTGGTCGAGACGCCGTGGCGGGCCCGGGTCGAAATCCACAATGGAGCGGGCGTCGCGACGGCGTGACGTCGCCGTCGCCCGGAGGGGGCGGCAACTCCAGCCAGCGTGGCGGTGCACCGGAAATGACGCATCTCCCGGAATGCGCCCCTTGTGTCCGGTAGTAGTTGACACTGTTTGGGGCATCGAGCGTGATAGCGTCAATCGATCTCTCACAGCGGGTGACCATCCGAAAGTGGGGCGTGTTCGTGAGCAAAGCCAACACCGGCAGCGGGGCCAGCGCCGAGCCGAGCGTGGTTGAGCAGACAGTTGACGAGGTGGGGTTCGCCCGGCTCGTCGAGGCACACCGCCGGGAGCTTCAGATCCACTGCTACCGGATGCTCGGGTCCTATGAGGACTCGGAGGACCTGGTTCAGGAGACCTTCCTGCGCGCGTGGCGCAAACGTGAGACCTACCAGGGCCGATCGACCTTCCGGGCCTGGCTCTACCGCATCGCGACCAACGCCTGCCTGGACTTCCTGGAGCGCAACCCGCGCAAGCCGAGCGACCGCACGATCCCCGCTCAGGGTGGCAGCTCCACGACGGTCCCGGACGAGATCCCGTGGCTGCAGCCCTACCCGGATCAGCTGCTGGAGATGGCGGCGCCGAGCGAGGCCGACCCGGACGTGGTCGTCGTCGCCAAGGAGACGATCGAGCTCGCCTTCCTCGCCGCGATCCAGTACCTGCCGCCTCAGCAACGGGCCGTGCTGATCCTGCGTGACGTGCTCGGCTGGCCGGCGCTGGAGACCGCGCAGCTGCTCGAGGTCACCGTCGCCACGGTCAACAACGCCACGCTGCGCGCTCGCGCCCGACTCAAGGAGCGCCTGCCCGAGCGGCGGCTGGAGTGGCCGGCGACCGACGACCCGACCACCGCCGAGCGTGCGCTGCTGCAGCGCTACATGACGGTGCTGGAGCGCTTCGACGCCACCATCGTCGCCGAGCTGCTGCACGAGGACGTGCGGATCACGATGCCGCCCAACCCGACCTGGTTCGTCGGCCGCGACGCGGTCGCCGCCCAGCTCGCCCGGGTGCTCGACCCGGAGTCGCCCGCCTATCACGGCGCCTGGCGCAGCGTGCCGTGCCGGGCCAACCGGCAGCCGGCCGTCGCGCACTACATCCGGGCCGCGGGCGACGACGACTACCGGCCGTGGAACATCGACGTGCTGCGGGTCGAGGAGGGCCGGATCGTCGAGATCACGGCGTTCGGCGCGAAGCTCTTCCCGGCGTTCGGGCTGCCCGACACGCTGTAGCGCTGCCCGATCCAAGATCGTCGCAACTCTTGAAGAGTTGTGCTCAAGGCCTGGCGGCCTGAAGCCACAACTCTTCAAGAGTTGCGACGATCTTGTGTTTCAGCTGGGGTTTTCCGGGTCGGCGGGGTTGATCCGCAATCGAGAAGGTGCAGCTGCCGGGCGTGCTGCCACAGGATGTCCTCGGCCCTCGCGTCGACGAACGGTGCCGTGCCGATCGCAGAAGCGGCCTCCCATTCCCGAGCAAGGGGTGACCATGACCATTTCACCGCCCGATCTGGCGGATCTGCCGGACTTCCCGATCCCGCGCGAGTGCCCCTACCGGCCCTCCGCGCAGCACGTCGGGCTCGGCGAGACCGGCCCGATGACGAAGGTGAAGCTCTACAACGGGCGGACCGCCTGGCTGGTGACCGGAGCGGCGCAGGCCCGCGCCGTGCTCTCCGACTACCGCCGTGTCTCGATCCGGCCGTATCACGGCAACTACCCGCTGCTCAACGAGGAGTTCGAGAAGGTCGTCGACAGCGGTTACGCCGATGTCCTCTTCGGGGTCGACCCGCCGGAGCACACCCGCCAGCGCTCGATGATCATGCCGCCCTTCACCGTACGCAAGACGGCTCTGCTGCGCGGCGACATCCAGCGGATCGTCGACGAGAAGCTCGACGCGATGATGGCGAACGGCAGCCGCTCGGGCGACCTCGTCACCCAGTTCGCCCAGCCCGTGCCCTCGATGGTGATGAGCCTGCTGCTCGGCGTCCCCTATGAGGACCACGAGGAGTTCGAGACCCCCGCGCACAAGCTCTTCATCCCGGAGCTCGCCGACGAGGCGACGACCGAGCTCGGCGCCTACCTCAAGAAGCTGATCGAGAAGAAGGAGAAGAACCCGGGCAAGGGTACGACCGGCCTGATCGACCTGCTCATCACCGAGCACCTGCACGAGGGCGAGGTGACCCGGCTGGAGCTGGTGCACATCGCGATGGCGATGCTCGTCGCGGGCACCGACACCACGACCAACGTCATCTCCCTCGGCACACTCGCCCTGCTCGACAACCCGGAGCAGTGGGAGGCGCTGCGCGCCGACCCGGGCCTGGTGCCGCAGGCGGTCGAGGAGATCCTGCGGTACGTCTCCCTCGTCGAGGCCTTCGCCCGCGTCGCGGTCGAGGACATCGACCTCGGCGGCCAGGTCATCAAGGCGGGCGAGGGCATCCTGATCAGCTGTGCCGGGGTCAACTTCGACCCGGCCTCGGCGGCGGAGCCCAACACCTTCGACATCCGGCGCCCGGCGAAGCCGAGCTTCTCCTTCAGCCACGGCATCCACCGCTGCCCCGGGGACAACCTGGCCCGGCTGGAGCTGGAGATCGCCTTCAAGTCGCTCGTCGAGCGCATGCCCAACCTGCGTTCGGCGCTCCCGATCGACGAGCTGCCGAGCAACAACAACGACGGGACGCTGCAGCGGCTCTTCGAGTTCCCGGTGACCTGGTAGCGGTCGGCTCTCCCGTCGCCAACGGCCACCGAGCCGACCGGCACGTCCATCGGGCACGCCGCCAGGCGTACCCAGCAGAAAGGAAGAAGGGCAAGCATGGAGCAGGCTACCGAGGGCCTCGCCTACCGGGGTGTCGCCTATGACACCGGCACCAACTTCGCGACCGGGCAGGGCGAGCTCTCCCGGACCGTGTGGACCAAGCGCGGGATGAAGCAGGAGATCGCGGCCATCGCCGACCAGCTCAACTGCAACTCGATCACGCTCTACGGCAGCGACCTGGACCGGCTGGAGCAGGCGGCGACCGTCGCGATCGACTCCGACCTGCACATCTGGCTCCAGCCCCGCCTGGTCGACCAGGCGCAGGACGAGATCCTGGACCACCTCGCCGAGACGGCCCGGCTCGCCGAGTCGCTGCGCCGCGACGGTGCCAAGATCAGCCTGACCGTCGGCGCCGTGCACCTCATCTTCACCCCCGGCATCGCCCCCGGCGAGCAGTACCACCTGCGGATGGCGAACGCCTACCCCGACCTGCCGCACCGGCTCCTGCAGCCGACCGGCCGCCTCGACTTCAAGGAGGCCGCGCCCCGGCTCAACGCCTTCCTCCAGCAGGCGGCCACGGTGGCACGCGCCCTGTTCGGCGGGCAGCTCGGCTACTCCGCGGCACCCTTCGAGGAGGTGGACTGGGCGCTCTTCGACGCCATCGGGATCATGTACCAGTACGCCGACCGGCCGCGTACGGCCGACGAGCACATCGCCGAGATCGGGCGTTACCGCAAGTGGGGCAAGCCGATCCACATCGCGGAGTTCGGCACGGCGACCGATGCCGAGGCGGAGTCGCGGGCGTTCCGGTTCTACGACATCGTCGACCGGTCGGGGCCGGTCCCGCTGGTGCTCGACGGGTACGTCCGGGACGAGAGCGCGCAGGCCGCCTACCACCTGAAGATGTTCGACATCTTCGAGCGGGCCGGGGTGGCCGGGGTCGCGGTCTCGGAGTTCATCCACCCGACCCACCCGCACTCCGACGACCCCCGGCTCGACATCGACACCGCGAGCATGGCGATCGTGAAGACGATCCGGGACGACTTCGACAACCCCGACTCGACCTACCGGTTCGAGCCGAAGGAATCGTTCCACGCGATCGCGGACTACTACGCGCACGTCGGGTTCCAGGCGGCTGCCCGATGACCGAGGAGCTGATGGACTACCCGCTGGCCCGGGAGTGCTACTACCGGCCGTCGGCGCGGACCGCGCAGCTGCGGGAGGCGGGTCCGATCTCCCGCGTACGCCTCTATGACGGCCGCAGCACCTGGATGGTGACCGGGCCGGCCGAGGCGAGGGCGCTGCTCGCGGACCCCCGGGTCTCCAACCGCTCGGACTTCCCGGACTACCCGGTCATGGACCCGAAGCTGCTCCAGATGCGGGCGACCCGGGAGATGGCCCGCGAGGTGGAGGAGGGCGGTTTCGCCGGTGCCCTCTTCGGCATCGACCCGCCGGAGCACACCCGGCAGCGGCAGATGCTCGTGCCGAAGTTCACCGTCCGCCGGGTCGCCGTGCTGCGGCCGGAGCTGGAGTCCATCGTGGACGAACAGCTCGACGTGCTGCTGGCCCAGGGCTCGCCGGGCGACCTCGTCTCGGCGTTCTCCGCACCGGTGCCGATGCGGGCGGTCTGCGCCTACCTCGGTGTGCCCTACGCCGAGCGGGAGGAGTTCGAGCCGATCGTGCGGCAGCTCTTCGACCCGGCGATGGCAGACGTCGCGGTGGAGCGCCTCAACGCGTACCTGGGCAAGCTCGTGATCTCGAAGGAGCAGAACCCCGGCAGCGGCGGACTGATCGACGACCTGATCGCCAAGCACGTCACCGCCGGGGAGCTGGACCACACCGAGCTCATCGCCTTCGCCCAGGCGATCCTCGTCGCGGGCACGGTCACCACCTCCAGCCTCCTCGCGCTGGGCACGATCGCGCTCCTCGACAACCCCGGCCAGTACGCCACCCTCGTCGAGGACCCCGACCTGATCCCGGGTGCCGTGGAGGAGATCCTGCGCTACGTCTCCCTCGTCGAGCAGCTCGCCCGGGTCGCCACCGAGGACATCGAGATCGCCGGCGAGGTGATCAAGGCCGGTGACGGCATGCTGATCAGCTTCGCGGGCGCCAACCTCGACCCGAGCGTCACCACGCACCCGCAGGAGCTCGACGTGACCCGCCCGCCCACGCACCACCTCGCCTTCAGCCACGGCATCCACCACTGCCTGGGCCGCAACCTGGCCCGGCTGGAGCTGGAGATCGCCTTCCGCGGGCTGGTCACGCGTTTCCCGACGCTGCGGCTCGCGATGCCCGCCAGCCAGATCCCGACGTATGTCGACGGCGACGTCCAGCGCGTCGCCTGCCTCCCCGTCTCCTGGTAAGCGAGGACTCCCTGATGGCAGATCGAGTTGCACTGACGAGCGAGGTCTACGCCGACCCGCTCGCCCTCGCCGAGAAGCTGGGAACCGCTCCCATCCACCGGGTGGAGCTGCCGGACGGCATGCCGTCGGTGCTGATCACGGGCAACCGGGAGGCGCGCGAGGCGCTCGCCGATCCCCGGCTGGTCCGCAGCATCACCGCCGCCGCGCCGGAGCTGCACAAATACCACCCGCTCGCCAGTGACGCCTATCCGCTCTCGCGGCACATGCTCTTCACCGATCCGCCGGACCACGCGCGGGCGCGGCGGCTCGTCTCGAAGGCGTTCACCCGCCGCCGGGTGGAGAAGATGCGGCCGCGGGTCCAGGAGATCACCGACGGGCTGATCGACGCGATCGCCCCGCTCGGCTCGGCCGACCTGGTCCAGGCGCTCGCGCTGCCGCTGCCGATCGCGGTCATCAGCGAGATGCTCGGGGTGCCCTTCGAGGACCGGGTCGACTTCGAGCGGCACGCCGAGACGCTCACCGGCATCAACGCCTCGGCCGGCTTCGACGCGATCATCGAGGCGGGGCACTGGTTCGACGGATACCTCGCCGAGCTGGTGGCACGGCGTACGGTCGAGCCACGCGACGACCTCATCTCGGCCATGATCGCCGCGCAGGAGCAGGACGACCGGCTCACCGACCTGGAGATCCGGTCCAACGCGTTGCTGCTGCTCAGCGCCGGGTTCGAGACGACGGTCAACCTCGTCGCCAACGGCGTACTGGCGCTGCTGCGCAACCCCGCGGCGGTCGCTTCGCTGCAGGCGGATCCGAGCCTGATGCCGGGCGCGGTCGACGAGGTGCTGCGCTTCGACAGCCCGGTCTCCAGCATCACCTATCACTTCGCCCGCGAGGCCGTCACGATCGGCGACTTCGAGATCCAGCCGGGCGAGCACGTGGTGATCTCGGCGGCGGCGGCGAACCACGACCCGGCGGTCTTCACCGACCCGCACCGGCTCGACATCCGCCGGGAGACGACCGGGCAGCTGCTGAGCTTCAGCCACGGCATCCACTTCTGCCTCGGTGCACCGCTCGCGCGGTTGGAGGGTGAGATCGCCTTCGGGACGCTCTTCAGCAGGCTGAAGGACGTGACGCTGGCGGTGCCGGTGTCGGAGCTGACCTGGAAGCCCAGCTTCGTCCTGCACCGCCTGTCCAGCCTCCCGGTCACCTTCGCCTAGGCAAGATCACCGAACCCAAGATCGCCGCAACTCTTCAAGAGTTGGTCCTAACGGGTTTTAGGACCAACTCTTGAAGAGTTGCGGCGATCTTGGCCTTGAGCCGCGCTGCGCGGTGCGCCACCAGGCACGGGCGGGACGCGACCCCGGGCACGTTTTGCAGCGAAGCGTGGCCTCGCCCAGCGATTTGGCCACGCTTTGCTGCAAAACGTGCCCGGCGGGGTGCGGGAGCGCGCCCGCCACGCCGGCGGGCGCGCCGGCCGGTTCAGTAGATGACCACCGCGCGGAAGCGGACCTCGCCCGCGGCGACCTTCTGGACGGCCTCGTTGACCTGCTCGGCCGGGAACGTCTCGATCATCGGGGTGACCTTGCCGTCCGCGACCAGCTCCAGCGCCTCCTGGAGCAGCGGCAGCCCGTTGTGCGTCGCACCCATGATCGACTGCCCCTGCGCGAAGAACGGGTAGGCGAGCGCCGGCGGGATCAGGAACCCCTCCCGGCCGTCGATGCCCGCGAGCACCATCCGGCCGTTGACCCGCAGGCCCTGCAGGCAGTCCGCCGCCGCCGGGTAGGACGGTCCGGTCACCAGGATCACGTCGGCGCCGCCGACCTCGCGCAGCTCCTCGCCGTTGCTGACGACGATGTCGGCGCCGAGCTCCTTGGCGAGCACGTGCTTCTCAGGCTTGCTGGTGATCGCGACGGTCTCATAGCCGCAGGCCTGGGCGTACTGCACGGCCATGTGACCGAGGCCGCCGATGCCGAGCACCGCCACCCGCTCGTGCGGCTTCGGCGCCGCCGTACGCAGCGCCGACCACGCCGTGTAGCCCGCGCAGAGCACCGGCGCCGCGAGGTCGAAGGCGAGGCCGCTCGGGATCAGTACGGTCTCGTTGGCGCCGACGACCAGGTACTCCGCGTGGCCGCCCTGGTGCGAGAAGCCCGTCGACACCGCACCGGGGCAGTTGATGCCGGTCTGCCCGGTCACCGGCAGGTTGAGGCGGCAGTAGTCGCAGCGGCCGCAGCCGGAGCGCACCCATGTCGTACCGACGCGGTCACCGGTCTGCCGGGTGGTGACACCCGGCCCGACCTCGACGATCTCGCCGACCGGCTCGTGGCCGGTGATCGCCGGGGAGGTGCCGATCGGGATCGCGCCCATCGTCGCCAGCACGTCGTTGAAGCAGATCCCGCAGGCGTGGATCTTGATCAGGACCTCGCCCGGTCCGGGGACCGGGGTCGGTACCTCGCGCAGCTCCCACGAACCGTTGATCGAGGGGATGACGGCAGCCTTCACTAGCTTCACCTTCTCTGTTGAATCCCGGTGGTCCGGGTGCCGCGCACGGCAGGCGCGGTCGAAGTGCGGGTCAGCCGCCGATAGTGGCGCCCGCCGATCCCGCCTATGCATGGTCGCGCTAGCCGGTCTCCGGGACATCTCGTCGAATGCGCGGCTGAATATTCGCGTTGATCAAGGGAAGACTCGCCGCAGATCGGACACCCGAGATGGTGAGTCTTCCCTTGATCAACGCGAATATTCAGCCGCGGCCGCACGGGACGGGTGCGCACGGGACGAGATGCCGCAGGCGGCGACGGCAGCGACGATGCGGGGAGCCCGGCCGGGCATTCCGGCCGGGACTTCGGTGATGGAGGGACCACGACGTGAGCCGTGACGATCGGCGGGCCTACCTCGCGCTCGCCGTGCTGGCGCTGCCGACCATGCTGATCTTCCTCGACATCACGGTGCTCTACCTCGCGTTGCCGCACCTCAGCGCGGATCTCGGCGCGAGCGGTACGCAGCAGCTCTGGATCACCGACAGCTACGCGTTCCTGATGGCCGGGTCGCTGATCACGATGGGGCGGATCGGGGACCGGTTCGGCCGCCGCCGGGTGCTGCTGTGGGGCGCCGGTACCTTCGGCGTCGCGTCGCTGCTCGCCGCCTTCGCGCCGAGCCCGGAGCTGCTGATCGTCGCGCGCGGGGTGCTCGGCGTCGCCGGTGCGGCGATCCTGCCGTCGACGCTGGCGCTGATCACGACGCTCTTCCGCGACTCCCGACGGCTGAGCACGGCGATCGCGCTGTGGACCACGGCGATGATGGCCGGGGTGGCGTTCGGGCCGGTCATCGGCGGTGTGCTGATCAGCCACCTGTGGTGGGGCGCAGTCTTCCTCATCGGACTCCCGGTCGTCGGCCTGCTGCTCGCCACCGGACCGCGCCTGCTGCCCGAGGTGCGCGGCGCCGGCCAGGACCGCCTCGATCCGGCCAGCGTCGTGCTCTCGCTCGCGACGATCCTGCCCGCGGTGTGGGGGCTCAAAGAACTCGCCCGCGCCGGGTGGCGTCCCGGCCCGGTCGTGGCCCTCATGCTGGGCGCCGCTTTCGCCCTCACGTTTGTACGCCGCCAGCGCCGCCTCCGTTTCCCCCTGCTCGACCTGCGCCTGCTCGCCAGCCCGCTGGTCAGCGGAGCACTGCTGATCGGGCTGCTCGTCGCCGGTGTGCAGAGCGGGACGAGCCTCCTCGCCGTGCAGCACCTCCAGCTGGTGGAGGGGCTCTCCCCGGCCCGGGCCGGACTGTGGCTGCTGCCACCGGCGATCGCGCTCGTCATCGGGATGAACCTCACCCCGCTGCTGGCCCGCCGGGTGCACCCGGCCCGGATCCTCGCCGGTGGAGCGGTGATCGCGCTGATCGGGCAGTTGGTGCTGACCAGGGTCCCGGCTACGGGTTCGACGGGGGTGGTCGTCTGCGGTCTCTGCGTGGCCTACCTGGGGGTGAGCCCGGTAGGACCACTCGTCAACGGCCTGGTCCTCGCCAACGTGCCCCCGGGCAGGTCCGCCTCAGCGGCATCGCTGCCCTCGACGGGCGGGGAACTCGGGGTGGCACTCGGTATAGCGGCGATGGGCAGCATCGCGATGCTCGTCTACCGCAGGGAGCTGCACGTCCCGCCCGGCGTGTCGGCCGGTCCGGTGCAGGAGGGCCTCGTGGCGGCGGGTTCCGTGGCGGGAGGTCTGCCCGGTCCGGCCGCGCTGGAGTTGCTCACGGCCGCCCGGGAGGCGTTCACCGCGTCCCTCACGGTGGTGTCGGCGGTGAACGCGCTGATCTGCGCCGCAATAGCGGTGCTGGCGCTCAAGATGCTCCACACCCCCTACCCCTCAGAACACGCCGCGCGCCAAGATCGCCGCAACTCTTGAAGAGTTGGTGCTAAAGAGCGGCTTGATCGCGTTGTTTCCCGGAAACAACGCGATCAAGCCGTGCCCCGCCGGCTATGCCACGCGGTGCTCGCGGACCAGGCGTTCCAGGGACGGGATGATGTCCGCCGGGCTGGGCATGGCGAGCCAGTCGTCGTAGACGGCCTGCGCGCCCACCTTGTACGAAGGCTCCGTCACCACGTCGAGGATCATCTTCCGGATCTCCTCGACCGACTGCTTCTGGTGATCGAGACGCGCCCCGGCACCCTTGCTGACGATGTAGGACGACGTCGGCGTCGCCTCCAGCTTCTTGCCGGGCAGCTCCCACGTCGTCACCGTCGCGACGACCTCCTCGCTGACGCCGAACTCGAAACCGATGCGGTAGGTCCCGTCCTCCATCGTGCGCGGGTCGACCTCGACCGGCAGCAGCATCAGGCTCTCATCGGTGTCGCAGACGATCTGCGGGATGTTCGCCGCGACCGCTGCCGCCCAGGTACCGATGCCGCCGTGGTGGATCGCGACGTCACAGGTCGGCAGGAGGTGGTTGAGGGTCACCCACTCGATGGGCTTGACGTTGTGCGGGATCTTCTCGATGCCCAGCATCTGCAGCTCGTTGAGGGTGGCGACGACTTCGATGTCGAGGTCGGCGACGGCTTCGAAGATCTTCGGCGTACGCCCCCAGTCGCCCTTGATGTAACGCCGGACCGACTCGCCCAGGGTGAGCGCGACGCGGGGCCGGTCGGGTTTGGTGTAGAGCCACTCCGGCACGGTCTCGGCGCCGTTGAAGGGGACGTACCGCACGGGCAGGCGGACACCGCTGCTCGGCAGGGTCATCCCGCGCGGCATGGGGTCCACACTCCACTGTCCGAACAGGAGCTCGTCGTCGACCGCCACGCCGTACTTCTCGGCGAGCGGGCGGAGCAGGTCGAGCTGCGGGTTCTCCGGGAATCCGGCGGCGACGACCTCGGCCTTGCGGGCGGCGAGCTTGTCGAAGCTGAAGGTGAGGATGTCGGGGCCGAGCACCATCCGGGCGTGCGCGGCGCCGCAGAGCTTCGCGACGATCGGACCGCAGGCGAAGATGGGGTCCCAGAGCACCAGGTCGGGCTGCCATGCCCGGGCGAAGGAGATCAGCTCGTCGGCGTAGGGCAGGTCGGTGCGGATGTAGTCGGAGATCGCGTTGAGCAGCATCTGGTAGTACGCGATCCAGTGCTCGCGCTCCTCGTCGTCGAGCCCGAGCGCTTCGGCGAAGCGGAGGACCTGCTCGGGGCGGGCCGGTGCCATGGCGTCCGGGCGGCTGCGGGCCTCCTCGGCCTCGGGATCGCCGAGCGCGATCGGGGTCAGCCCGGCGGCCCGGATGGAGCCGGCGAAGCGGGCGTGCGAGGCGACGCGCACGTCGTGCCCCGCGCTCTGGAGCGCCTGGAGGATCGGCACGGCCGGCCAGAAATGCGCGTGCGACGGGTAAACGGTGTGGAGCACTCGCATGGGATCTCCCGAAGACGATCAAGTTGATCTATTCGGATTCCATCGTCTGCGACCGCCCATGCGGCCGCATCTCTTCGAGTGCCTGGCCATACCCGGATGGCGCGGCACACCTTGCCCTGCGCCGCGCCATCGATGGGTGGATCAGGGCTGGCGTCCGCCGAAGGCGGCGAGCCGGGTGTAGAGCGGGGCGTCGGGGCTGACCGGCACCTCGTGGCCGATCATCGCGCCGTCGGCCTCGTCACCGCGGAAGTCGGGGATCAGGTTGGCCCGGCCCCAGTCGAAGGCGGCCTCGCCGACCTCCGGGTCGAGGTCGTCGGTGGACTGGCCGGTCGCCTTGGCGATGTCCCAGCCGTGGATGACGATCTCGGTGAGGTGCTGGCCGACGGCCCAGGCCGCCGGAACCTCGACGCCGGGCAGCTCGTGCATGCGGTCGAGGGCGCCCGGGGAGGCCCAGGCGGCCTTCAGCGAGTCGGCCGCGGCGGTGAACTCCGCGCTCCAGTCGTCACCCAGCGGCGCGCCGTCGCCGCTGCCGCGCTTGCCGGTCTCCGCCATCTCGGCGAGCCGCTGGACCTCGTCGACGACGTGCGTGACGAGCTCCTCCACATCCCAGGAGTTGCAGGGCGTCGGCAGGTGCTTCTGGTCGGGCTTGATCGCGGCGATGATGGTGCCGGTCTGATCGAGTGCGCGGTGCAGCAGGGCGACGCTGTCGTCTGTCGTGGTCATCGAATCGCTCCACTCTGTTTCCGGGCGCGGGTGGCGGGGCTCAGTCGCTCCTCACTCCAGCGCCTTACATGGCGTTTTGCCCGCTCATCGTAGCCAACGTCGATGCGCCGACCCGCCGGAAGCCGTCGACATTCATCAAGATTTCTATGGGACGACGGCATTGTGGACCGCATTCGGCGAGAACCATCGCACGGACGCGGCTGTTACGTTGACTTCTGCCTCGGCACCCTAGCTGCCGATTCGAGGCCGAAGTTGCCTGCGTAAGGCTCCTGGAACACGTCACCCATCGCACCCCTGACGATGGCTGCTGCCCTCATTCGGCATGGCTATTCGTCAATGTATTGGGCGCGTCGCCCAGGAGCACGAACCGTAGTACTGAATGGAGAAGCAAGAGTGACGCCAAGTCGGAACAAGCTGGTCGCCCTGATGGCGGCCATGGTGGCAGTGGCCGCACTCACCACCGGGTGCAGCGACGACGCGGGCCACGCGAGCGCGGCGCTCCCGGACCTGAAGGCCGCCCTGCCGCCGGCGACCGAGCACCCCGAGGGCAGCCAGGTCCTCGCCACCATGCCGATGTACGAGGCGGTGGCGCGGGCGATGCCCGGCACCGGCGAGCCCTCGGGTGTCGTCGTCATGCCGCGCTGCGTCAGCTACTTCGCGGCCCTGGGTGGCCTGGACAAGCTCGACGGCTGGTACCAGTGGGGGACCCGTGCCAACGGCGCCCTCTTCATCATGTTCGTCACGAGGTCGCCCCGGCCGAACGCGGTCGAGCTGATCCGGGACCGGGTCGCGGTCTGCAACAAGGGTTACCAGACGATCCAGGGCTGGCCGCCGAGCGCGACGGACAAGGGTGAGATCGTCTCCAGCACGCTCGCGTTCAACGAGCGCAAGGTTCCGGACGTCGCCAACGCCACCGCGTTCGGCGTCACCCAGCTCATCACCTTCAACGACCCGAAGAACGGGCTCGTGAAGTTCATCCGCAGCGCCTGGCAGTGCCCGGACGCCCCGTGCAAGTCCTTCGACTCGATGATCTCGAAGGACAACCTCTTCGTCTGGGTCCACGAGGGCAGCACCGAGGAGCAGGCCGACAAGCTGGCGAAGTCCCTCTTCGACCGGGCGGTCGCGCTCAAGTAACCGCACGTCACGCAACCGGTCGGCCACGAGCTGACCGGGGGTCACCGTGGGCGGGCACCTCCGGGTGTCCGCCCACGGCTGTTTTCCTGGCGCCATCCGGGTACGCCCACCCGCCTCCCATCGTGCGGTCATCCTCATCGGGGCGCGCCCCGCCCGCGGCACCCTCCCCAACCGGCCTCTCGTATCGCTGGACGGCGACTCGAGAGGCCGGTTCTGCGTGCGTCCGGCGCCATTCACGGTGCCCTGGAGTAAATCTAATCACCGCATCGATCGATGGCGGTACCAGGCCTCAGGCGACATTCCAATGATGGAATTGAATGCACATAGTCCATTCGCAATAAGGCCCTTACTCGCCGTTGCCCCTGCCTGGGCCGGTGATGCACCCTGCTCGCATTCAGGAGGATGCACGTCCGAGTGGCTGGGGCGACGATTCTCGTATCCGGAGCCGGATAGGCCACGAGCCACTCTTTCGGATTCGGATAAAGCGTCGCCATTGAGGTGCGACCGCACGTCAATGGAATTGCTGCCCCACCGGGGCGCGAAGTAAGGAGACAGAAGCATGCGCAAACAGCGCAAGCTGGCTGGCTGGGGGATAGCGCTCGTGGCGATGGCCGCCGTCATCTCGGCAGGCACCGTCTACGCGGCAGGCGACACCTTCACCACCGAGGCCGTGGTGAAGAGCGCGCTCAACTCGCAGGAGATGCGAAGCGTGCTCGTCAACCTGGCGGATCAGCCCGAGACGCGGTTCGTCCGCGGACCGCTGACCCTGAAGGAGGCGGCGGCGAACAACGCGTTCGGCGCTCCCGCCAACATGGTCTTCAAGCCGAAGTCGTGCGCGACCTACCTGGAAGAGGTCGTCGGCGAACTAGGTGACCTCGACGGCTGGCTGCAGTACGGCAGCCGGGTCAGTCCGAACCGGCTCGACAACTTCATCCAGGTTGTCGTCCACATCCCGACCGGTGCCGATGAGGCCCTGCTCAACAAGATCCGTGAGCGGGTCAACACCTGCAAGACCGGCGTCCTGACCCTCGACGGTCGGGTCTCCGGCGACATCACCTACACCGAGCGCAAGGGCCTTGAGCTTCAGGGCGCCAAGACCCTCGCCTTCAACGGCCGGACGACCTTCGACGTCGAGCCCGGTTCGTGGCAGTACGACCTGGTCCGCCGCTTCGAGATGCCGCCGGACGCGCAGCTTCTCGTCGACAACCAGATCGAGTGCGTCTCCCAGGCCAACTACGTGGCGCAGGGCCAGACCCTGATCCTCGTTCAGGAGGCTGACCTCAGCCTGGCCAACAAGCTGACCGAGCAGATGCACAGCCGGGTCTCGGCTGCTCTCCGCAGCTGAAACCCACCCCTCCTGACGGAGGTGCTGATGCACACCACCACCAAGTGAAGTCCCCTCGTGGGCAACGACGATCGGAGCAGGAGCATGCGACGTAAGCGACGCAATCTCGCCGGCTGGGGTGTGGCCCTGGTCGCTGTGGTGGCCGTCATCGCGGCAGCCATTGTGTATACGGCCAACAACTCGGACACGGCCACCGCCGCCACCGAGAAGAAGGGCCGTGGGCTCACCTCGGAGCAGCAGCGGGCGGTGTTGGTCTCGATCTCGGACCAGCCCGAGACGCGGTTTGTCCGGGGACCGCAGACCCTGAAGCAGGCCGCGGCGGAGAACGCCTTCGGTGCACCTCCGACCATGGTCTTCAAGCCCAAGAGCTGCGTATCCTATGTGGAAGACGCACTGGGTGCGCTGGGATCGCTTGATGGATGGCTCCAGTACGGAAGCCGGATCAACCCGACCCGCAACGACAACTTCATCCAGGTTGTCGTCACCATTCCCGGCGGTGCCGACCGGGCACTGCTGGACCGGATCGCGGCTGAGGCAGCCAAGTGCCGCACCGGCACGCTGACGCTGCTGGGTGAGGCGACGGGCAACCTGTCGCTCACCGAGACCAAGCCCCTCGACATCGAGGGTGCCGAGACCTACGCCATCCAGGCCAATAGCAAGTTCCCCTACAAGGAGGGCTCCCGCGAGGCTGAGCTGGTCCGCCGGTTCGAGATGCCGCCGGACGCTCAGCTGCTGCTCGACGACGAGCTGACCGGAATCGAGAACTCCAACTTCGTGGCGATCGGCGACACGCTGATCTTCGTCATGGAGGCGGACCGGGGCCTCTCCGACTCGCTGGCCAAGGAGATGTTCAAGCGGGTCAAGGCGGAGCTGGACAAGTAAGGCATCGGCTCATTGAATGTGCCCGGCCCGGAAACGGTCCGGGCACATTCAATTGCGCAATGAGAAATCGCATTCAACGGCGCTTGATAATGCATCGCGAACGATGTCGACCAGGGCTTCAGCGCATCGGTGAAGAAGCGTCTCGGGAGCCGTCGGCAGACAATCTAAAGGCCGTAGATAAGCGCCCAATTCAGGATCGGTGAGTGACGTGATGAAGATGAGCGACCTGGACGGCTCGGTCGACAACCGGCCGGCCGAGAGTTCGCTGCCACTGCCGCCGGAGCTGGAGCACGCGGACCTCTGGTTCGACAGTGTGGTCGCGGGTGCGGGGATCGAGGTCCGCCAGGTTCCCTTCGTCTCGGTGGGCGGCGGAATCGGCTCGTTCGTGATGGCGGACTACCTGCGCGTCGCGGGCGGGCTGGACGTCTCCGAGGTCAGGGTCCTGTCCCGGCAGACCCACCCGCTGCAGGTCTATCACCACCTGGCGCGGGTCTCCCAGATCGCCGAGCACGGCCGGATCCGCTCCGACTCCTCGTCGCGTCCGGACAACCTGTGGGGCTTCCCGTCCTACGCCCTGCAGGAGGCGCTACAGGAGAACCGGATCGGACCGCTGCTGCAGGTGCTCGTCGAGCCGGTGCTCGCCGACTTCTACACGCCGCGGCTGAGCAAGGTGGTCGAGAGCGTCGCCCGCGAGGCCGCTCGCATCCGCTACCAGGAGATGCTCGTCCAGGGCAATGTCCAGGCGGTGCGCAAGCGGGTCGGCGGCGGCTACTTCACCGTGATCACGCCGCAGGTCGAGGGTCCGATCACGGCGAGCCGGCCGGCACCGGCCCCGATCGCCTACCTCAGCCGCGACGTGCACCTCGCCGTCGGTTACCCCGGTCTGCGCTTCCTGCCGGACCTGCAGGAATTCCGCGAGCGCTACGACTTCCACCACGTCGTCAACGCCTACGAGGAGCACGAGCACGTCTACCAGGCGCTGCGGTTGCGGCCGGGCACCGTACTCGTCCGGGGTGGCGGCATCGCGGCCTCGCAGGTGCTCGACCGGCTGATCCAGGACCGGATGCGCGGCGGCGCGCAGACCCGGATCCTGCACCTGTTCCGCACCTACGTCGAACAGGCGCACGGTCCGCACGCGTGGGCCCGGCGCCCCGGCGGTGACGGCTTCGCCTACCAGGGGTTCAACTACCCGAAGTCGGTCTGGGGCGGCCAGCTGCGCGCCCGGATGGGCGACCTGGAGGGCCAGGACCGCATCGACGTCTACGACGAGATCGGCGGCACCACCACACCGTGGCGTGAGCAGTGGCAGCAGCAGCTCGAGGAGGGCCGCAACGCGGGGTGGTACCGCGCGCACACCGGCACGATCCGCGATCTCCGCCTGGAGAACGACTCCGTCGTCGCCCGGATGAGCCCGCCGCACGACTCGGTCGAGCTGAACGTCGACTACGTCATCGACTGCACCGGCCTCGACGGCGACATCGAGGACCACCCGGTCCTGCGCGACCTGCTCAAGCACGGTGGCGCGCAGCGCAATCCGCTCGGACGCCTCGACGTGGACCAGTCCTTCCGGCTCCGGGGTTCCGAGAGCGGCGAGGGCCGGATCTACGCCTCGGGCGCGGCGACCTACGGCGGCTACTTCCCGGGCGTCGACACCTTCCTCGGGCTGCAGATCGCCGCCCAGGAGGTCGTCTACGACCTCGCCAACCGCGGGCACTGTGACTTCATGGGGCCCGTCCGTTCGACCGTCGAGTGGTTCAAATGGGCCACCGGCCGCCAGATCTGACCAACGAGGAGGGGAGCCAGCCATGGTGCCCACGTTGCCCGGTCGCATCCAGACACGACTATTCCTGCTCGCGATTCTCGGTGCGCCGCTGACCTTCATCATCACCCCCTTCCTGGGGCTCGACGGGCCGCTGTCCGGCCGCTACCAGGTGACCTTCACCGTGCTGCTCGCGGTCGCGGTCCTCGGCATCGTCTGGGAGGCGATCTACCACTTCCTGATGCAGTGGCGCTGGGAGAAGGACTGGCCGACCCTCTTCGGGCTGATCACCTTCCTCCCCGAGGGCCTGCTCATCTGGGGGCTGCTCCATCTCGGGCTCCTGCCGGGGCTGCCCGCTGAGGCGCCGGTCATCCCGTTCGCCCTGCACTTCCTGGCGGTCTGGCTGGTCGTCTGGCTGGCCGCGAACGGCCCGATGCGGGTGCCGTTCATTCGTTGGCGCTTCTACGGAGGGCGGTTGCTGTGACGGCAGGAAACGATGGGACGAGCCGGCTCCAGGGCGACGGGGTGATGGTCAGCCTCGGCGGCCTCACCCTGCTCTGCGCACCCACTCCCGGCCAGCACGCCAGCATCGGCGCGCTGGTCGGCACGCTCGCCACGGCCGCCATGTCGGCCCCGGCGGGCGGGCGGCGGTGGAGCGAGCTGCTGGGCGGCGTACTCACCTCGGGTGACACCACCGACTTCCCGGCGCTCGCCGCCTTCGGCCCGACCGGCAACGGCTTCGCGGCGATCGTCTACGGCCCGGCGGAATTGATCCTCACTGTCGGCGGGCGCGAACTGCGCGTCGACGGCCGCGGTTCGCTGACGCTGGTCGACCGCTACATCACCGAGCAGGTCGACGCGATCCGCGCGGTCCTCGGCAACGCCGGCGACGGCCTGCAGGTCACGTGGTCCAGCACTTCCGGGGGTACGCCGACCGCCGCCTCGATGCCGCACGAGCCGATGATGGCCGAGCCCGCGATGGGCGAGCCGATGTCGGGCGTGCCCGCGATGGGTGATGCCGGTTCGGTGGCGTCGATGGCGGCCGAGGCGCTCGGCCACGCACCGATGATGGCCGAGCCGATGGTGCACGCGGCGATGGTGCACGGTTCGATGGCGGCGGGGATGGACCACGGCTCACCGGCCCGCGCGGCGATGCCTGCGGCGATGCCTGCGGCGATGCCTGCGGCGCAGGTCATGACGGCCGTGCCGATGGCGTCGGAGTTCGGCCCGATGCCCAGCTCGGCCGAGCTCTCCGCGATGGCGGTCGCCGAGGCTGCCCACTCGATGGGCACGACGGTGGAGCTATCGGTGGAGCCCATGCACACCATGGCGGAGCCCATGCACACCATGGCGGAGCCGATGGTCGCGATGGCCGCGCCGATGACGGCTGAGCCCATGATGGCTGAGCCCATGATGGTCGAGCCGGTGGCGAGTGCGTCCATGATGGACTCGGTCATGGCGGCGGAACCGACCACGGCGACCCCGGCCCGGCCGGAGCAGATCGTGATGACCCTGCGGATGCCGCCCGCGACCATGCCGGAGCGTGCGATGCCGGCCGCGGATCCGATGGCAGCCCCGGCGGCCGAGCCGATGATGGAGCCGATGGCGCAGGCCGCGGTCGACCGGTTGGGGAACACCCCGCCCGCGCCGGGCTATGTGATCGGGGTCTACTGCAAGAAGAACCACTTCAACGACCCCCGGGTCGCCTACTGCGCGGCGTGCGGACTCTCCATGCTGGACTCCCACGCCACCCTGGTGTGGGGCCTGCGCCCGCAGCTCGGGGTGCTCGTGCTCGACGACGGTACGGTCTCGCCGCTCGATCGCGACCACGTCGTGGGCAGCCTGCCGGACCGGGACCCGATGGTCCTCGCCGATCTCGCGAGCCCGGTCCGCCTGCAGGATCCGCTGCTCTCCCCGGTACACACCCGGCTGGTGATCGACGGCTGGGACGTCAAGGTGATCGCCGAGGCGAGCGGTGTCTTCGTCCGGGGTGCGGGCGAGGCCTCGTGGAGTCCGCTCGCCAAGGGCGGCTCGACGACGCTGCGGACCGGCTCGGTCGTCGCGTGCGGTCGACGCCAGCTGCACTACCACTCGTACCGGTCGCTACTTCGCTGACGCCCGCGCTCTTTGAAGGAGGGCCTGATGGCCGACATGATCAATGTAATGCAACCATCGCTCGGCGAGCGCGAGCTGGCCGCCGTTGGCAAGGTCTTCGCGAGCAACTGGATCGGCAAAGGCGAGCAGACCAGCACCTTCGAGGCCGGGTTCGCCGCGCACATCGGCGTCGGGCGCGACCACGTGACGTCGGTCAACTCGTGCACCGAGGCGACCTTCATCGCGATGGAGCTGGCGGGAGTCGGCCCGGGGCACGAGGTGATCGTGCCGACCCCGAGCTTCGTCGGCGTCGGCAACGCGGTGGCGTCACGGGGTGCGCGGCTCGTCTTCTGCGACGTCGATCCCCGGACGCTGAACCCGACCGTCGCCGACATCGAGGCGGTCATCACGCCGCGGACGAAGGCCGTGGTGATCCTGCACTACGGGGGCTCGCCGGGGGAGGTGGCGCTCATCGCCGAGCTGTGCCGGTCGCGGGGGGTGCTGCTGATCGAGGATGCCGCCGTCGCGGTCGCCTCCACCGTGGATGGCAGGGCCTGCGGGACCTTCGGGGACATGGGCGTCTGGAGCTTCGACCACGGCAAGACGCTCTGCACCGTCGACGGCGGCATGCTCTACGTCCGCGATCCCGAGCTGGCGACCCGGGCACCCAAGCTGGCGTATTTCGGGCTGGAGCAGAAGAGCGGCTACGACCAGGCGATGCGGGCGCGTACCCGATGGTGGGACTTTGATGTTTCGTCCTTCTCCCGGCGCTCGGTCACCAACGACGTGCTCGCCGCGATCGGCAACGTGCAGCTCTCCCGACTGCCCGGCTTCATCGCGCGGCGACGGGAGATCGCCGGGTGTTACGACGCGGGGCTGAAAGGGCTGGAGGGGCTGCTCACCCCGCCGCCGCTGCCTGCCGGACACGAGTCGTCCTACTACATGTACTGGGTGCAGTTCGAGGGCGGCATTCGCGACGAGGTGGCTCGTGACCTCTACGAACGGGGCATCTACACCACCTTCCGGTACCCGCTGCTGCACCAGGTCCCGGCATACGGCTCCTCGGCGTCGTTGCCGCAGGCCGAGGAGGCTGCTGCGCGTACGCTGCTGCTCCCGATGCACCAGGCGCTCACGGACGCCGACGTGGAGCGGACCATCGACGCGCTGCACGAGTGCGTGACCGCGCGTCTTTCCGAGGCGACGGTCCCCCGGATGCGGGTGGCCCAGCGCAGCATCTGAACCGCCTGGACGATGAAGGCGCTCCGTCGGATTTCGGCGGGGCGCCTTGCGCGTTCAACGTGAGCGCCAGGCCGGGAGGCCTGGAGGCCTGGAGGTATAGTATTCGCTATACTGCTCTCGTGGACAGTGGCCAGTGGGAGATCTACGTCGTCGATGAGGTGCGGGACTGGATTACCGATCTCGACGACGCTTCGCACGCGCGGGTGGTGCAAGCCATCGACGCCCTCGCCGAAGCCGGGCCGGGACTTGGGCGACCTCTCGTTGATACCATTCGCGGCTCGGTCCTGGCCAATCTCAAGGAACTGCGACCGGCGCTATGAGCTTTACGTGAAAGAACGTGCTGAGGAGGAAGGTGGACATCCATGAGCAGCTATAGCCGCTGGAGCGACATCCGGGCCGAACATGTCGAGCGTGCCGGTGGAGAGGAAGCCGTCAAAGCCGGCAAAGAGGAACTGCTGAACGAGGTCACCGGGCGCCGCCTGGCCGAGCTGCGCCGCGCTCGTGGGCTGACTCAGCAGCAGGTTGCTGAGCGCATGGGTGTCACGAAGGGCCGTGTCTCCCAGATCGAGCAAGGTTCGATCTCCGGCCAGGACGTCCTCGCACGCTTCGCCGCCGCGCTCGGCGGACGCCTCCATCAGGCCATCTACTTCGACAACGGTGACATCGCCGCCGTCGCCTGACGCCATATCGATCGGCAGAACCTATCGTGATGGCTGGGAAGGGTCGGATCTTCCGCTTCCAAGCGGCGCGGTGATCATCCGGGTGATGGCAGCCGTTGCCAGCAGGGTGGTGCCGATGCCGGGCCACAGTACCGAGAGTCCGGGCCAGCCGCCGATCAGCAGGTCCGTCAGCAGGCCTGCGGCTGCGACGAGTGCGGCAGATCCGACCAGCAGCCGGGTCCGTCCGGTGGCGCGCAGGTTGACCGTCAGCACCATGCCGAACAGGACGAGCACCGTCGCCTCGGTGGTGCCTCGCGGCATGAACACGGCGACGGCGGCCGCCACGCTGATGCCGCCGAGGCACAGGCCGATGAGGTCGTCGCCGTCGAAGACCACCCACAGCGGTAAGCCTTCCGCCCACACGCTGACGAGGCCGAGCAGCGCCACGAGCCCGCCGATGACCCGCGCGATGATGTCGCCGGTGCTGGTCGGCGCGGGCCACGGCGCCGGCGGGACGATGGTCACGAGCAGGATGACGAGGCCGAGGGCCACGGCCCACACACCTGGAAATACATGATCGAAATGCCGGAGGCCCGTCAGCGCGAGAATCGTGCCGCCGAGGAGCACCGCACCGAGCCAGGCCGTGCTGAGGCCGACCGGGATGTGACCGACGCCGAGCCCGATCGCGGCGGCGAGATTCAGCGCCAGCGCGAGGCCGCACACCAGCCGAGCACCGAGCCGGCCGGCGGTCGGGGCGGCAGTGGTCGTCGGGGTGCTCGGCCGGCTCCGGCGCGGCGTCACCGCAGGTGCCGGCCGAGCCGGCACCTGCGGGGCGCTGTCGGCCGCCGGAGCCAGCGTTCGCAGCTTCGCGACGAACCGGTCCTGCGGCATGCGGTCGCCGGTGACGTCTTCGAACTGGGTGGCGTTGAGCCGGAAGAACGGGCGGCCGGACAGCAGGATCGGCATGATCGGACGGCCGCCGTCCTGAGCGCGGACCAGCTCCCGCTCGACCCACTCGGAGCCCTCGCTCGCCGGGCTCATCACCGGGACGAACACCGCGCTGGTGTCGACCCGCTCGGAGATGACGGTGGCCCAGCGATCGCCGTAGTCGATCCCGTCGCCGTCCAGCCAGACCTCGACCCCGGCGGACCGCAGATGGTCCACGAGCCGACGCACGTAGGTGCCGTCTCTCCGGCTGTAGCTGATGAAGACATGCCCGGCCACGGCGAGAACGCTAGCGCGAAATCCAGAGTGGTCGGTATCCCTGCCGACTCCAGACCTGCTGACCGAACGGGTGCCCCGCCAGGACCGCGGGGCACCCGTTCCGCGGGGATCAGAGGACGCGGACCTCGGGGACGAAGAGGATCCACTCGCCGCCCGCGTCGCGGAACGCCTGCTCCTTCGCCATGATCTCCTCGGCGTGGTTCCACGCGAAGAGCAGGGCGTAGTCGGGGTAGGGGTCGGCGAAGGCGGTCGGCGGGCGGACCGGCAGGTGCGAGCCGGGCACCAGGTGTCCCTGCTTCGCCGGGGTGGAATCGCAGACGAAGGGCACCAGGTCGGTGCCGATCCCGCAGTAATTCGTCACGGTCGAGCTCTTGCCCGGTGCGCCGTACCCGACGACGGTTTTGCCATCGCTCTTGATCTTGTTGAGGACCGCGAGCAGGTCGTGCCGGATGCGCTCGACGTTGCGGCCGAACTGGGCGAAGGTCTCGGGCTCCGAGAGGTTGCGGGTCAGCTCGTCGGCGAGCAGCTCGTTGACGGCGGCGGCCGGCTTGCGGGCACCCTTGCGGGCCAGCGTGTAGCGGATCTCGCCGCCGTGCATCGCGATGTGCTCGGCGTTGACCAGATCGAAGCCGAAGTGCTCCGCCATCGCCTGCACCGAGGTGACGCTGAAGTAGAAGACGTGCTCGTCATAGATCTGGTCGAAGGCGTTGCCCTCGACGATCGTGCCGAGGTAGGGCTCCTCGAAAATGAAGACGCCGTTCGGGCCGAGCAGCGCGTCGATGCCCTGGAAGACCGAGCCGATGTGGGCGATGTGGCAGATCGTGTTGGCACCGAAGATGACATCGGCGGGGCCGTGCTCGGCCCGGATCGCGGTCGCGGTCGCCTGGTCGAAGAACTCGCTCAGCACCGTCACGCCCTTGGCGCGGGCCAGCTCCGCCACGTTGGCCGACGGTTCGACACCGAGGTGGCGGACGCCCGCCGCGGCGATCGTGGAGAGCATCACGCCGTCGTTGCAGCCGATCTCCACGATGAAGGGGTCCGCACCGGTGAGCTCGGTCGCCATGAAGCGCCGCGCGTTCGCCGCGAAGTGCTCGCGGTGGCTCGCCGAGCCGGACGCGTGGTAGCGGTAACTCCCGTGGTAGCGGAGGTCCTGCGGCACCTCCTCCAGGAGCTGCACCATCGTGCAGAGCTCGCACACGCCCACCGCGAGCCGGAAGAAGAACTCCCGGTCGACCTCCTCCGGCAGGAGGAATCCATTCGCCGTGGGTTGGCGCCCCAGGTCGACGAATTCCTGCACCTTGCCGCCACAAACCCGACATCTGAACATGGGTCGGAGCCTATTGACTGGCACTCGGGTCCCGCTTCTCCCCGGATGCCGGTTCGCCACCGCGGCACCCGCTCCGGGCAGGGCCGCTGCGGCCCTCGGCAATCGAAGAGGTGCCGTGGCCGCCTGCGGCTGTGACGATGCGACGGCGTGCGCAGTGACCTGGAGGACCGATGCACAGAATCAACACCGACATGCTCGATGTCCCGGGCGCCAGCCTCTATTTCGAGGTACGCGGGTCCGGCCCCACGTTTCTGATCATCCCCACCGGTAACGGGGACGCGGCGCCCTTCGGGCCGGTGGCGAACGCGCTCGCCGATTCTTACACCGTGGTCACCTATGACCGGCGCGGCTTCTCCCGCAGCCCGCAGCACGAGCCGTTCGTGGACGCCGACCGCGTCGCGATGGACGCCGACGACGCCGTCCGGCTCCTCGACCACGTGGGCGCGGCGACGGCGCACGCCTTCGGCAGCAGCTCCGGGGCGATCGTCGCGCTGGCGATGCTGGAACGGGCGCCGCAGCGGCTGCGTACGCTCATCGCGCACGAGCCGCCGCTCGCCTCGATCCTGCCCGACGCGCAGGAGTGGCTGCGCTTCTACGAGGACCTCTACATCGTCTACCGGGCCGCCGGGATCGAGGCGGGGCGGCAGATGTTCCGCAACAAGATGGGGATGGGCACCCCGACGAAGGCGCCGGAGAACACCGCGCAGTCGCCGCACCAGCTCGCCGAGATGCTGGAGCGGATCCGTGGCAACCAGCCGTTCTGGTTCGAGCACGAGATCCGGACCTACCCCGCCTACCTGCCCGACCGGGAACGGTTGTGCGCGGCGGCGGAGAAGCTCGTCCTCGCCGGTGGCACCACCTCGCGCGGCGACTTCCCGTACTGGCCCAACCAGGTCCTGGCCGAGTGGGTGGGCACCGAGATCCTGGACTTCCCCGGCGGCCACGTAGGTTACGTCACCCACCCCGAGGAGTTCATAAGTCTCCTGACGAAAGTCCTCACCGCCCGCGGTTAGCCCCTCCATATTCGCGTTGATCAAGGGAAGACTCGCCGCATACCGGACACCCGGGATGGTGAGTCTTCCCTTGATCAACGCGAATATGGAGATGGAGAGGGAAGGGAGTGGGCGGAGGGCCGCCGGCGGTAGAGCGGCGGCGGCCCTCCGGGGGTCGGCCGGTTAGGGCGACCCGGGGGCTGCCGCCGGACCCTCACCTCCGGTCAGCAGCAGGCTCAGCACCTTCTTGTCGGGCTTGCCGATGGGGGTGTGCGGGAGGTCGGGCAGTACCTCCAGGCGTTCCGGGATCTTGAATGCCGCCACGCCCCGGTCGGTGAGGGCGGCGGCGACTCCGGCCAGCGTCAGCTCTCGGCCGGGGTGCAGGCTGACGAAGACGCAGACCCGCTCGCCGACGATCGGATCGGGCAGCGGCACCGCGGCCACCTCCGCCACCTCGGGCAGCTCCTGGACCAGGGTCTCGATCTCGCCGGCCGAGATCTTCTCGCCACCTCGGTTGATCAGGTCCTTCACCCGGCCGCTGACGACGACGTTGCCCTCGGCGGTGATCCGCACCAGGTCACCGGTGCGGAACCAGCCGTCGGGAGTGAAGGAGACGCTGTTCTGGGCCGGAACGCCGACATATCCGCGCGGCGTGTAGGGGCCCCGGGTGAGCAGCTCCCCGATCTCGCCGGGGGCCACCGCCAGGCCGTCCGGCCCGACGACGAGCAGCTCGTCGAGGGGGCTGATCGGGGTGCCCTGGGTCGAGTGGGCGATCTCGTCCGGCGCGTCGGTCCGGGTGTAGCAGATCAGGCCCTCAGCCATCCCGTACACCTGCTGGATCTTGCAGTTGAGGGCCGGACCGATGCGCGCGGCGGTCTCGGGCGCGAGCGTTGATCCTCCGATGTGGACATATTGCAGGCTGCTCAGGTCGCGCGTGCTGTTCGCGGCGGCCTCGGCCCAGGTGATCGCCACGGCCGGGACCGCCGACGTGGCGGTGACCCGCTCAGCCTCGATCGCGGCGAAGACGGGCTCCGGCCGGGGCGAGGGGAGCAGGACCGCCCGGCCCCCGGCGTGCAGCGCGCCGAGGATGCCGGGGTTGGCGAGCGGGAAGTTGTGCCCGGCCGGGAGCACGGCGAGGTAGACCGTGTCCAGGTCGAAGTCGCACGCCCGCACGACCCGCCGGATGTTGTACGCGTAGTCGTCGTGCGTCCGGCTGATCACCTTCGGTACGCCGGTGGTCCCCCCGGACAGGAGGAAGAGCGCGACATCCGACCCGGCCGGTGCCCACTCGTCGAGCAGCCGCCGCCGCGGACCGGGGTCGCCGTCGTGGTCGATGAGCCCCCGCACGTCGATGCTCTCGCCGTGCACCTCGTCGCCGACCACGAGCACCAGGGCCGGGTCGGGCAGCGTCGCCGCGACCCGGTGCGCCAGGTCCTGGTGGTCGTAGCCCTTCCAGGTGTCGGGCACGATGATCGCCTTCGCCCGGACATGGGTCCCGATGGAGCCCAGCTCGTACTCCCGGTGCGGCGGCAGCATCATCACCGGCACGACGCCGATGCGGAAGCACGCCATCGTGACGGCGACGAACTCCCAGCAGTTGGGGAGCTGCACGAGGACCGTGTCACCGTGGCCGAGCCCCCGAGCGGCGAACCGCTCGGCGAGGCTGTCGGCGCGCAGCGCCAGGTCGAGGTAGGTGAGCCGGTGCTCGCCGTCGACGACGGCGACCCGGTCCCCCCACCGCTGCGCCCACTCCCACAGGAGCGAGCCGAGCGGCTTGCCCTGCCAGCAGCCCGCCTTCCGGTATCCGTCGGCGACCTCCTCCGGCCAGGGCACCACGCCGTCGATGATCATCGGGAAGCTCCCTGCCCGGCGAGATCGGCCTCCGCGCTGAGGGCGAGCCGCTCCGCGAGGAGTGACGCGATCGCCTCGATCGTGGGCCGGTCCCAGAAGAGCGTCGCGGGCAGCCGCAGCCGGAAGCGCCGCTCCAGCCCGAGCCGGATCCGGACCGTCATGACCGAGTCGATCCCCATCTCGACCAGGGGCCGTCGCGGGTCGACCTCGGCCGCGGCGAGCCTCGTCTCGGCCGCGACCTGGCTGCTGATCTCCCCGGCGAGGTAGGCGTGCTGCTCGTGCGGGTCCAGCCCGAGCCACGGCGAGGACGCCGATTCGGTCACGACAGCACCGGTGGGTGCATCCGCCGGCACCTCGCTGAGCAGTGGCGGGCGCCGGTCGCCGGGCTCCAGCGGGAGGACCCGCAGCACCGCGGCGTAGCTCAGGTCGTGGCGCTCGGCCAGCTCCCAGGCGCCGAACGCCTCGGTGAGGCTGATGTCGGCGGTGCCCCGTGCCGCCAGCTCCGCGTCGATCACCGCCGACGAGGTGGACATGCCCAGCCCGCGCCACGATGTCCAGCCGAAGCTCGTCGTGCCGGTGTCCCCGGCCGCCCGCCGATGTGCGGCGAGCGCGTCGAGGAAGGCGTTCCCGGCCGCGTAGCTCGCCTGGCCCGGCAGGCCCAGGAGCTGGCCGCTGGAGGAGAAGAGCACCAGGAAGTCGAGGCTGCCGGGCGGGAAGAGCCGGTGCAGCACGAGCGCGCCGGTCACCTTGGGCCGCAACACCGTCCGCAGCGACTCCTCGTCGAGCGTCTGCAGCGTACGGTTGTCAAGGACGCCGGCGGCGTGCACGACACCCCGGATCGGTGGCAGTCCCAGCGCGGCGGCGGAGAGCACCCGTTTCGCCTCGGCCGCGTCGGCGATGTCCACCGCGACGGTCACGACCGTGACGCCGAGCCGCTCCAGCGAGCGGATCGAGGAGATCTGGGCCAGCTCACCGGGGTCGGTGACCTCGTCCCAGACATCGCGGGACGGCAGCGCCCGGCGCCCGGCGAGCACGATCCGCCGCGCCCCCCGGTCCGCCAGCCAGTGCGCCACCGCGAAACCGAGGACGCCCCGCCCGCCGGTGATCAGATAGGTGCCGTCGGGCTGGCAGGTCATCGGCGGCCGGACCGGATCGCCGGTGAGGTGGTGCAGGCGGGCCACGCTCGGCTCGCCCTCGCGGACGGTGATGACATCCTCGCCGCGTACGGAGCTCAGCACCCCGATGAGCGCCGGCACGTCGAGCGGAGACTCTCCGATGTCGACGGTGCCGCCCCAGAACTCGGGGTGCTCACCGCCGACGATCCGGCCCAGTCCCCAGAGCGCCGCGTGGCCGAGCGAGCGCTCCTCGGCGCTCTCCCGCACCCCCTGGGTGACGCACCAGAGCCGGGCCGGGTTGGCGAGCCCGGCACCGGCGAGCCGCTGCGCGGTCCGGGCCAGCAGCCAGGACGCCGCGGTGGCGGCCTCGTCGGCGGCACCGGCGAGGCTCGGCACCACCACGATCGCGTGGTCGCTGCGGAGCTCGTCCGCCTGCAGCTCGGCCGGGTCCCTGACGACACGATGGGCGATCCCGCCGCCGCCGAGCCGTTCGGCGAGCCTGCCGAGGAGCCCGGTGTCCGGGCCGACGAGCACGATGCCCGCGGGCGGTGCCGCCTCGACCCGATCGGCGGGGCGCCAGACGAGCTCGTGGACGAGTCGGCGCGGGCTGGTGACCGCACCGACATCGCTGTCGAGCACGCCGTACCGAAGCCGCGACAGCACACCCACGACAGCGCCGGAGAGGTCCGTGATCTCGACGTCGACGGTGTCGTCGCCCGCGATGCGTACGCCGATCCGGGCCCTCGCCGGTGGCACCGGCGACAGCGTGACGCGCTGGATGTGCGCGGGCATCCGCAGGATCGGCGGACCGGGGAAGACGACCGACGCCGCGGAGAGCGCGGCATCGAGGATCGAGGCCCAGTTGGCGGGCTCGCCGTCGGCGTGCGGGTCGGCGCGGACCGTCGCGAGCAGTGTGTCCGCACCGCGCTGGATGCGCTCCACCGTCCAGGGGAACCCCATCGCGGCGACGCCGAGGGTGGCGAGCCGGGACACGACGTGGTCCACGGGGAGCTCCTCGTCGGCGCCGAGCTCCATGCGCCGCAGCGACTCCACCCCGGTGTGCGGCTCGACGGCGGCGAGGGTGTTGGTGACCCAGCCCTTGTCGTCGGCCTCGTCGTCGGCGATCCGGGAGGAGAGCCGGATCGTGCCGTCCTGGAGCACGACCTGCAGATATCGAGGGGTCATGACGCTGACCGGCACCCGCAGCGTGACATCGGTCAGGTCGGGCCAGGACGTGGCCCGAGCGGCGGCCGAGACGAAGGTGTTGAGCAGCACCGCCGCCGGGATGATCTCCACCTCGCGGACCGGGTGGTCGCCCGGGTAGGGCCGGGAATCCCGGTCCAGATAGGTGAGCCAGGCCTGTGCCGGGGTGGTGCCGTGGACGTTGATCCGACCGCCGAGCAGGGTGTTGCTCTCGACATCGTGCTGCTCGGTGAGGAAGGAGCGTCCCACCGGCTCGTCGGCCCAGTGCGGCTTGTGCTGCCACGCCGTCCTCGGCAGCTCGGCGAGTCGGCCCTCGGGCCAGATCGCCGACCAGTCGACCGTCGCGCCGTGGCAGTGCAGCAGGCCGAGGTTGCCGAGCAGGGTCTCCCGCTCGGGCTTGCGGCGCCGCAGCGAGTGCGTGGCGTAAGTGCCGCCGATGCCGAGCTCGTCGAGAGTCTCGTTGACCGAGTGCTCCACGACGGGGTGCGGCGAGACCTCCAGGAAGAGCCGGTAACCGTCCTCGGCCGCGGCGGTGATCGCCTGCGCGAAGCGCACCTGCCCGCCGAGGTTGGTGGCCCAGTAGGCGCCGTCGCGCGGTGCCGTGGACCGGGGATCCGGGAGCGCGCTGGTGTAGACGGGGATGGCCGCGGCGCTCGGTGTCAGGTCCGCCACGGCGGTGGCGAGAGCATCGAGGAGCGGGTCCATCTGCGGGCTGTGGAAGGCGACGTCCGAGTCGACCGCGCGGACGCCGATGCCGTCGGCCGCCCACTTCTCGCTCACCGTGCGGATCGCCTCGATGTCGCCGGAGAGCACCGCGGAGCTGGTCGACGCGGCGACCGCCACGACCACGTCCCGCCGGTCGCCGAGGCGCTGCTCGGCCTCGGCCGGAGGCAGGCTGACCATCGCCATGGCGCCCCGACCGGCGACCTCGCGCAGCAGCAGCGACCGGCGGCAGACGAGCCGGGCACCCTGCTCCAGGGTGAGGATGCCGCCGGTGACGGCCGCCGCGATCTCGCCAACGGAGTGGCCGATCACCGCGTCGGGCCGCAGGCCGACGGAGCGCCAGACGGCGGCGAGCCCCACCTGCACCGCGAAGATCATCGGCTGGATGACGTCGACCGGCTGCGGCGCGTCGTCACCGATCGTCGTCCGGGGCGAGATGCCGAGCTCCCCGAGGAAGATCGGTTCCAGATCGTCGATCACCCCGGCGAAGACCGGGTCGGTCGCGAGCAGCTCGCGGGCCATCCCCGTCCACTGTGATCCATGTCCGGAGAAGAGCCAGACCAGCCCTTTCCCGGCCGGGACGACGCTGCCGGTCGCCGCGGCACCGCCGCTCGCGGCCAGCTCCCGCAGGCCCGCGACGAGCTGGTCGCGGTCCGCGGCGAAGACGGCGGCCCGATGAGCCAGGTGGGTACGCCGGTGCGCCAGCGTGTGCCCCACGTCCGAGGTGCGGATGCTGTCGTCGGCGTCGAGCAGATCCGCCAGGCTCCCCGCGTAATCGGAGATCGCGGCGGGCGTGGCACCGGAGAGCGGGTAGAGCGCCGATCGGGGCTCCTCCGCGTCGGCGACCACCCGGATCGGGTCGCCCTGCTCCAGGATGACGTGCGCGATGGTGCCGCCGTAGCCGTAGCCGGAGACACCGGCCCGCCGGGTGCCGGAGAGCTCCGGCCACGGGGTGACCTCGGTGACGACCTTCAACCCGGCGGTGTCCCACGGGATCGCCGGGTTGGGGGTGGTGAAGTTGAGGCTGGGCGGGATCTCCCGGTGCCGCAGCGCGAGCACCGTCTTGATGACACCGGCGATGCCCGCACCCGCTTCCAGGTGACCGATGTTGGGCTTGACCGAGCCGATGAGGCACGGCTGGTCGGCGGCCCGGCCGGGGGCGAAGACCGCGGTCATCGCCCCCGCCTCCAGCGGGTCCCCGACGCGGGTGCCGGTGCCGTGCGCCTCGACGTAGCCGACCGTGGCCGGGTCGATCCCGGCCGCGGCGTAGGCCCGGCGCATCAGGTGCGCTTGCGCCTCGCCGTTGGGCGCCATGATCCCGTTGGTACGCCCGTCCTGGTGCACCGCGCTGCCCCGCAGCACCGCGAGAACGGGGTCCCCGTCGCGGCGGGCGTCGGCGAGCCGCTTGAGCACGACCACGCCGCCGCCCTCGCCCCGGCCGTAGCCGTCGGCGCTCGCGTCGAAGGACTTGCTGCGCCCGTCGGGCGAGGTGGCCCCCGCCGAGTCGAGCACGAGCGAGAGTCCCGGTGCGGTCATCACCAGGATGCCGCCGGCGAGCGCCACCGGGCACTCGCCGGCCCGCAGCGCCTGTGCCGCAAGGTGAATCGAGACGAGCGACGACGAGCAGGCGGTGTCGACCGCGACGCTCGGCCCGTGCAGGTCCAGCGCGTAGGAGACGCGGTTGGCGACGGCACAGTAGGCGCCGCCGATCCCCGTCCACGCCTCGATGGACGGCAGGTCTTCCAGGAGCCGCCGTCCGTAGTCGTCCGAGCCAACCCCGATGAAGACGCCGGTATCGGTCCCGCCGAGATCGCGGGGCGGGATGCCGGCGTGCTCCAACGCCTCCCAGGAGAGTTCGAGGATGATCCGCTGCTGGGGGTCCATCAGGGCCGCCTCGCGCGGGGTGATGTCGAAGAAGTCCGCGTCGAAGCCCTTGACGTCGTCGAGGAAGGCACCGCTCCTGGTCACGTCGCGGACGGCGGCTGCGTGCTCGCGGCCCTGGGTGGCGTACCAGTCCCAGCGCTGGTCGGGCAGGACGCCGATGGTGTCGCGGCCGGACCGCAGCAACTCCCAGAACTGTGCCGGAGAGTCGATGCCGCCGGCGAAGCGGCAGGCCATCCCGATGATGGCGATGGGTTCGGGGTTGGTCATCGCCGTTACCGCCCGGACGGAGCGGCGGTCTTGCGGCCGACGACGAGGGTGTGGCTGAAGCCCATGTCCTGATAACGCTCGACCTCGGTGAACCCGGCGTCGCGGACCGACTTCTCCATGTCGTTGGGGGAGTAGGTCATGCCCTCACCGGAGGCGAGCGCCAGGAAGTACGGCGAGACGAGCCCGGCGCTCATCGAGCCGGTGCCCTCGTCGTTGGAGACGAAGTTGTAGACGAGGCAGACCCCGCCGGGCTCCAGCGCCTCGTAGCACTTGCGCAGCAGCTCGGTGTTGCGCTCCAGCGACCAGATCTCGAAGATGTGGAAGAAGAGGATCGTGTCGGCACCGGTCGGCAGAGGGGTCTCGAAGAGGTCACCGGGGTGGAAGGTGACGCGGCGGCGCAGATCTGGGTCCTCGATGCGGTCGGCTGCGAGGCGGGTGACACTCTCCTGGTCGAAGACGGTCACCGACAGCTCGGGGTAACGGCGGGCCAGCTCCAGGCTGTTGGTCCCGTCACCGCCGCCGATGTCGATCGCCCGGCGGGATCCGGAGAAGTCGTAGCGGTCCAGGATCTGCGCGAAGGCCCGTGCCGACGCGTCGCCCATGTTGTCGTAGAAGACCTTCTGCAGATCCGGGGTGGAGACGAGCCGCTCGTAGAGGGTGGTGCCCTCGCCCTGGACGTGGCGCAGGCCGACGTTGGTGTTCTGGCGCATGGACTCGGCGAAGTCGACGAGGCTGGCATTGATGATCTTCGCCTGGATGTCGATCAGCGGTCCGAGGAAGCGCTCGCCCTCGCGCAGCAGCTTCCGCTTCGCCATGGCGCTGTTGACGTACTTGTCGCCCTGCTTCTCCAACAGCAGGATGGAGGTCAACCCGAGCAGGAGTACGCGCGCGGGCTGCTCCTCGACGCCGATCGCCGCGGCGACCTCGGCGAGGTCCATCCCGCCGGCCTTCTCCAGGCGCTCGAAGAGGTCGAACTCCAGCCCTGTCCGCAGCAGCTCGAAGGCGGTCGTACCGTGAATGATGAGCCGCAGGTAGTCGGCGTCCGTGACGGTGACATTGCCGCTGGTGGCCATGGATCTCCTCCGCAGGTGGAAGGCGAGCGAAGGACCGGATGTTCCACCTGCGTCCACGACCCTGGCCGCTACCGGTGGGCGCTGCCGTCGATGACTGCGGCCCTTGGATGATCCAGCCCTCTACCGCTCGCGAGCCGTCGCTCCTGACGCGACGACATCGCCAAGCATGATCACGTCAATTGCCCGGCGCACCTCCTCGAATGCGCAACCGAGAGGCTTGTGACCTGTGGCAACTCGCGAGAAACCGATTCGTGAGTCAGCCCATCCGCAACGTGGGAGATGCGACCGGATGGGCCGAGATCAACGATGGACGCAGATGTCGTGTCAGGAGCGCGCGGCTGCGCCTGGCGACGACGGGCATGGAGCGGGTCGCTGACCGCCTGGGCTCCGGCGGGCGATGACGGCCCGTTCCCAACGCCGCCCGCAAACGTCGATCGAGCGCTCACGACACGACCCCGACGAGCCAATGGAGCCAATCGTGCAGGAGTTCAGGACCGTCGCCGTGATCGGCCTGGGATACGTCGGGTCGTGCATAGCCGCGACGCTCGCCGACCGAGGGCTGGATGTCGTCGGCGTCGATGCCGATTCCCGCCTGATCGATGAATTGAACAACGGCTACTGTCGATTCCGCGAGGCCGAGCTGAGCGAGACGATCCTTCCCGTGATCGCCAGCGGCAAGCTGCGCGTCACCACCGACTACGCGGCGATCTCGGCCGCCGATGTGGTCCTGATCGCCGTCGGTACGCCGGTGAACGACGACGGATCACTCGCCGACCGCCAGTTGCGGGGCGCGTCGGAGTCGCTGGCGAGGTACATCCGGGCCGGGCAGCTCATCGTGCTGAAGAGCACCGTGCCGCCCGGGACGACCAAGGGCCTGGTCCGCGAGCTGCTGGAGGCGAGCGGGCTGACCGCCGGCACCGACTTCCACCTGGCTTTCACGCCGGAGCGGCTCGCCGAGGGCACCGCCCTGGCCGAGCTGCGCACCTTCCCCATCGTCGTGGGCGGCCTGACTCCCGAGTGCACCGCGATCGCGGCGGAGTTCTGGAAGCAGGCCCTCAACGTCCGCGTGATCCCGCAGGACTCCTCGGAGGCCGCCGAGATCATCAAGCTCGCCGACAACTGGTGGATCGACCTGAACATCGCGCTCGCCAACGAGCTCGCGAAGTTCTGCGCGCTCTTCGACGTGGACGTGCTCGACGTCATCTCGGCGGCGAACTCCATCCCCAAGGGCAAGGGCAACGTCAACATCCTCACGCCGAGCGTCGGGGTGGGCGGCTCCTGCCTCACCAAGGATCCGTGGATGGTCTGGCAGTCGGCGGGCCGTAAGGGCCTGGAGATCCACACCACCCGGGTCGGCCGCGAGGTCAACGCGGGGATGCCCGACTACACGGCGCAGCTCATCCTCGACCAGCTCGCCGAGGCCGGAAAGGACCCCGCCACGGCGACGGTCGCGGTGCTGGGCCTGGCCTTCAAGAACAACACGGGCGACCTGCGGGCCACCCCGACGCTCGGTGTCATCGCGGCGCTGGTCAAGGCGGGCGTCACCGTACGCGCGCACGACCCGCTCGTCGACCCGGATCAGGCGAAGGCGCTGCTGGGCATCCTGCCCGCGGCCACCCTCGACGAGGCGGTGAAGGGTGCCGATTGCCTCGCCATCCTGGCCCACCATCGGGAGTTCGAGGCCATCGACTTCGCCGCGCTGCCCGTCGCCGACTCGTGTTCGATCCTCGACGGGCGGGCCTACTACTCCAAGGAGAAGATCTCGATGCTGCGCGGGCTGGGTTACAACTATCGAGGAATCGGACGGTGAGCGTGTCCCGAGTAGTGGTCACCGGCGGCTGCGGTTTCATCGGCAGCCACCTGGTGGAACGGCTCATCGCCCAGGGCGACGAGGTGACCATCTTCGATGGCGTGGCGCCACCGGCGGATCAGGCGCTCGCTCGCGAGCACGCGCGCTTCGTCTCGGGCGACATCCGCGACACCGTCCGCCTCGCCGAGGTGATCCGGTCCGGGGTGGATGTCGTCTACCACCTCGCCGCCGTCGTCGGGGTGGATCAGTACCTGGCCCGCCCGCTCGACGTCATCGACATCAACTTCACCGGGACCCGCAACGTGCTCGACCTCGCCACCGTCGCCGGCACCCGGGTCGTGGTGGCGAGCACGAGCGAGGTCTTCGGCAAGAACCCGGCCGTGCCGTGGCGGGAGGAGGACGACCGGGTCCTCGGGCCGACGACGGCGGACCGCTGGACCTACTCGTCGAGCAAGGCGCTGAGCGAGCACCTCACCTTCGCCTTCGCCCGGCAGCACGGGCTCGCCGCCACGGTGGTGCGCTACTTCAACGCGTACGGCCCCCGGCAGC
Source organism: Allocatelliglobosispora scoriae (assembly GCF_014204945.1). Classification (NCBI taxonomy): domain Bacteria; kingdom Bacillati; phylum Actinomycetota; class Actinomycetes; order Micromonosporales; family Micromonosporaceae; genus Allocatelliglobosispora; species Allocatelliglobosispora scoriae. Next base: position 2,508,912 of record NZ_JACHMN010000002.1, on the reverse strand, counting down.
GGCCGGCCTATGTGGTCAGTCGCACGGTGCACCGGGCGCTCAACGGGCTCGCACCGGTCGTCTACGACGAGGGGCAGCAGACCCGCAGCTTCACCTACATCGCCGACGCCATCGACGGCACCCTGCTCGCAGCGGCGAGCCCGGATGCCGTCGGTGACGTCTTCAATATCGGCAACATGCAGGAGACCACGGTCGGTGAGGCGGTCAACATGATCGCCAAGCTCACCGGTTTCGACGAGGCCCTGGTGGCGGTCAACACGGCCGAGAAGCTCGGTCCGGCGTACCAGGACCTGCTGCGGCGCATCCCCGACAACACCAAGGCCCGCGAGAAGCTCGGCTGGAGCTGCGACACGTCCTTGGAGCAGGGTCTCGCCAAGACGATCGAGTGGGCCCGGGCCAACCCGTGGTGGCTGGCGCTGCCCGACAGCGGCGCCGCCTGATCTCCCCGCCGGGGTCAGACCCGGTTGCGCATCTCCTGGACGGCCCAGCTGTTGCCGTCCGGGTCGCTGAAGAAGACGAAGGTGCCGCCGTCCTCGGGGCTCATCTTCTTCACCTCGCTGACGTCCACGCCTCGCTCGATGAGCGAGGCGCGGGCCGTTTCGATGTCGTTGACGACGATGTGCACGTTCTGGATCGAGCCGGGCTTCGTGTCGATGACACCCTTGCTCAGCAGGATCGAGCAGCCCGATCCCGGCGGCGTGAGCTGGACGATGCGCAGCTCGTCGTTGATGTTGTGGTCGTGGTCCACGGTGAAGCCGACCTGATCGGCGTAGAACGCCTTCGCGCGGTCGACGTCGGCGACCGGAATCGGCACCAGTTCGAGCTTCCAATCCATGGTGGAGTCCTTCCATACAGCGGGCTATGCCATGACAAGAGCATTATGCCATAAACACCCTGTATGTCCGAATAGCTCGATTCCCGGAAACACATCACCCCCGACCGCGGCGTCCGCGATCGGGGGTGATGGCCCTGGTGGGGATTAGCTGGCCGCGACCTTCTCCGGCTCGATGGCGTCGTCCATCGGCGTCTCCGCCGGCGGCATGCCCGGCGCGCCGCCGCCCATCGGCGGGGCGAAGCGGAGCTTCGCCAGCACCAGCCCGGCGAGGGCGAGGAAGAGCACCGCGTTGACCACGCCGACCGTGTGCAGCGCGCTGGTGAAGGCGTCCTTCGCCGAGTCGAGCAGCTGTCCGGCGAGGGCCGGGTCGACCTTCGACGCGGCGACGGTGGCCTCGGCGATGCTGTCGCCCGCCTCGGCCGGGACACCGGCCGGAACGGTCACGGCGCCCTGGTAGACGGCGGTGGCGATGCTGCCGGTGATGGCGACGCCCAGCGCGATGCCGAGCTCACCGCCCGTCGAGGAGAGCGAACCGGCGGTGCCGGCCTTCTCCGGCGGCACCGACGACATCATCAGGAAGTTGCCGAGCGTGCCACCGGGGGTGTTGCCCAGGAAGGTGATGCCCATGCCGATCAGGACCAGCGCGATGCTGGAGGCCGGGTCGACCTGGGTGAGCAGCAGGCAGCCGATCGCCGAGATCGTCACGCCGCCCGCCATGACGTAAGCGGGCCGCACGTTGCGGGCGATCGCCGGGCCGGCGTTGCCGCCCACGATCATGCCGATCGCGGGGACCAGCAGCCAGAGACCGACCTGCAGCGGGGACAGGCCCTCGACCATCTGCAGGTAGAGCGCGATCACGAGGCCCTGGCCACCGAGGATGAATCCGACGAGCAGGCCGAAGATCACGACCGCGCTGACGGCGGGGTTGCCGAACAGCTTCAGGTCCAGCATCGGGTTGGCCAGGCTGCGCTGGCGCGACAGGAAGAGCACGGTGGAGGCGATGCCGACCGCGATCCCGATCAGCGGCGTGATGGCCCAGCCGCTGCGGGCGATCTCCTTCAGTCCGTAGATGAAGGGCAGGATCGCGGTGAGGGACAGCACCAGGCTCAGCACGTCGAGCTTGGCGGCCTGCGGGTTACGCGAGCTCGGGAGCAGCTTCGGGCCCGTGATGAGCAGCAGCGCCATGATCGGGATGCCCATGAGGAACATGGAGCCCCACCAGAACGAGTTCAGCAGCAGGCCACCGAAGACCGGGCCGAGGATGACGCCGAGCATGATCGACGAGCCCCAGATGCCGAAGGCGGCACCCATCTGCTTCGGGTCCTTGAACATCCGGCTGATCAGCGCCAGCACCGACGGCATGACCGTGGCCGCGGCGATGCCGAGCAGGGCCCGGGCGACGAACAGCATCGGCGTCGAGGTCGAGTACGCCGCGAGCAGCGACGCGACGATGAATCCGGCGGCACCCGACAGGAGCACCGTGCGGTGACCGATGCGGTCGCCCAGGGTGCCCATCGTGATCAGGAAGCCGGCGATCATGAAGCCGTAGATGTCCGTGACCCAGAGCTGCGCGGTCGGTCCGGTGCCCAGGTCCGCGCTGATGTGCGGCAGGGCCAGGAAAAGGATGCTGATGTCAACCGTCGTGAGCAGAGTGGGCAGGCACAGGATGGCCAGCGCGATCCACTCCCGCCGCCCGGCCTTGGGCGGCGCGTCAACCATCGTCATTGTTACGGTCCTCTCGTCGTCGGGCCGCACGGCGTCAGTGCGACTCATTAGGTATGACGGCGATCCGGCTCAAAACTCATCACCATCACCCGGTTTCGGCGAAAAAAAGCCGCCGACCAGGTCCGGGAGCGCGTTGAGCTGCCGCCGTCACGCGGCAGTCGCGCCACCAAATCAAGATCATCAGGTGGTACGCGTCAACGCTCCCCAAGACCGTGGCATCCGTGCCGCCGCGCCGCACCTTCGCACGTGCGATCTGAGGCGACACCCGGTCGGCCCCGAAGGGCGCGCCCGGTGATCTCCGGGTGAATCACGACAACCGCGGCCGGCCCCCCGGCCGTGGTGTCGATCGTGCTGAGCGATGTCCTTGAGGGACTGAGCTTTTCTGCTGCCAATACGCACGACGATAGGCAGTCTTGCGAGGCTGGTCAATATTTATTTATAGACGCACAGGTCAGTAGTATTTTGAAACTCAGCTGATCGAGACGACAATATCGAGGTTGCAACGGGCAACCATGGCACGCGATCGTGGAGCTGGTGCGTGCCGTGCGCCCCACGGTCGACAGGAGCAGGCATGCGGTGGACCGTCCGGTCGGCGCGAACGCTCTATCAGGATCAATGGGTGCGTCTGCGCACCGCCGACGTCGAACTGCCCGACGGCAGGCGGCTGGACCACCGGCTGATCGAGGCGGCCGATGGCGCCCACGCCGTCCTCGTCGAGGGCGGCCGGGCGCTGCTGCTGTGGCGGCACCGCTTCATCACCGACACGTGGGGCTGGGAGGTTCCCGGCGGCGCGGTCGAGCCGGGCGAGGACCCGGCCGCCGCGGCCGCGCGCGAGGTGGAGGAGGAGACCGGCTGGCTGCCCCGGCTGCCGATGCGCCCGATCCTGCGGATGCAGCCGATGCCCGGCCTCTTCGCCGCCCGGCACCACCTCTTCCGCGGTGAGCCCGCCGGTTACTCCGGGCCACCCGCGCACGGCTTCGAGGCCGAGCGGATCGAGTGGGTCCCGCTCGCCGACGTGCCCCGCCTCATCGACAAGGGCCACATCACCGAGTCCACCACCCTCGTCGCCCTGCTCACGATTCTGTCCGGCGAGCGGTAGCCGTCACGCTTTGCTGCACAACGTGACAGGGGGTGGGACGGCGCGGGCGCCCGGGACGAGTCGTCCCGGGCGCCCGGAGGTGGAAGCGCCGCCTAGCAGGGGGCGATCCGGCAGCCCTCGATGTCGACGCGGGCCAGCACCTCGGTGAGCGCCGCCGACGTGCGGGCGGTCTCCTCGTCGGTGAAGACCAGCGGCGGCGAGAGGACCAGCGTCGCGCCGTAGTTGCGGGTCAGGATGCCGTGGTTGTAGTAGAGCTCGTCGGCGACCGCGAGGGCCAGGTCCGGCGGCAGCGACTCGCGGGTCGCCTTGTCGGTGACGAGCTCGATGCCGACGGTGGCGCCCTCGACGCGTACGTCGCCGACGGTGGGCAGGTCCGCCGCCGCGGCGAGGCCGGAGCGGAACCCCGCACCGATCTTCAGCGACCGGTCCAGCAGGCCCTCGCTCTCGATGATGTCGAGGTTGGCCAGGGCCACGGCGCAGGCGACCGGGTGGCCGGCGTAGGTGTGGCCGTGGAAGAAGCTGCCGCCGATCGCGGGGACGGTCTCGCCGATCGCGTCGCTCATGAGTACGGCGCCGAGCGGCTGGTATCCGCTGGTCAGGCCCTTGGCGGTGACGATGAGGTCCGGCTGCATACCCCGCTGCGCCGAGTCGAACCAGGCACCGGTCCGCCCGAACGCCGTGATGACCTCGTCGGCGATGAGCAGGATCCCGTGCTTGCTGAGCACCTCGCGTACGCGGGGCCAGTAGTCGGCCGGGGGAGCGATGACGCCGCCGCCGCCGAGGACGGGCTCGCCGATCATCGCGGCGATGTTCTCGGCGCCGATGCGCTCGATCGTCGCGGTCAGCTCCGCGATGAGGAAGTCGGTGACGTCCTGCCCGCCGTAGAACTCGGCCCGGTAGGCGTAGGGCGGCATGAGCTTCTCGACGTTGGGCAGGTTGGGGCCGACCGCGGCCTGCATGTCCGGGATGCCGGTCGCCGTACCGCTGCCGTAGGAGGAGCCGTGGTAGCCGTAGTGCCGGGCGAGGATCCAGGTGCGGCTCGACTCGCCCCGGTGGTGGTGGTAGAGCCGGGCCAGCTTGATCGCGGTGTCGACACCCTCGGAGCCGGAGTTGGTGAAGTACATCCGGTTGATGTGGTCCGGTGCCAGGGCGGCGAGGCGTCCGGCGAGGCGGGCCGCCTTGTCGTTGGTGTACTCGAAGAACGTCGTGAAGTGGGCGAGGCTGAGGGACTGCTCCTTCGCCGCCTCGGCGAGCTCGGTGCGGCCGTGGCCGACCTGGGCGACCCAGATCCCGCCGCCGAGGGCGTCGAGGAAGTCACGGCCGGCCGCGTCCCACACCGTCGAGCCCTGGCCGCGGACCATGACGCGCCGGTCCTGGCGGTCGGGGCGCTGGTGGGGGTGGATGACATGCCGCCGGTCGAGGTTCTCGAGCTCGGTGGCGGAAAGGGATATCGTCACGTGTCTACTCCTGGATGCTGTTTCCTGTTTCGGAGAAACAATGGCACCTTGGGCAGAACCGGACATCTCTCAGATTGCGTATCAGCTGGGCATGCGGACGGTCTTGAGGAAGACCGGCAGCAGCCACGGGCGGCGCCCCCAGACCTTGACCTTCCCGCTCAGGACGGAGCTCGCCTGGCTGACCCGGCCGAACATCATCAGGTCGAGGGTGGTCGGGTCGAATGAGATCTTGACGTCGGTGGGGCCGCCGGGCTCCTCCCGGGAGAGCTGCCCGTGCTGGAGGACGAGCGTCACCGCCGTCGTGTACTTCGAGCGGAACTCGACCGCGATCCGCCGGTCGCTCGGCGGCTCGTCGTTGTCGAGCAGGTGCCCGGCGTCGGCGCCCGCGATGTTCATGACGAAGAATTCGAAGAAGTGCGCGGTCTGGGCGGAGTCGATCGCCCAGGTGGTCCCCATGGCCTTCGCGATGTCGAGCCCGTGCACGAGGATCTCGTTGAGCAGGTGGGCGAGCATGCCGGCGAGCGGGACGTTGGCCGAGCCGATCCAGCGCATCGGCTTGGCCGGGTCGAGCTGCTCGCACTGCTTCAGCACGACGGCCAGGTCGGAGCGGAGCCGCTCGGCGATGGCGTGCTGGTCGCGCTCGGTGTAATAGCCCTCCATCACCGCGACGTTGAGGTGCGCGACGGTGTCGACGGAGGTCCGGTCGACCTGCTCCTTCAGCTCCGGCATCGGGAAGCGGGCATCGGCGGTGGTGAGGACCGAGGCGTACATCCAGGCGACGGAGGCGGTGTGCGCGGCGGTCTCAGCGATCGTCCAGCGATCTGTCGCAAGGGTGCTGGGATCGGGTGCCGTCTCGACGAGACTGGCGAATCGCTCGCCCGCGTCGGCGAGGGAGCTGCGGACCGCGAGCCATTGATCCTGCGTGATCGTCGCTGCCACTCGGGGCTCCCATCGGCGCGTGACCCACCAGTGAAAACGTTGTGGCGTAACGGTTTGTTCGCCGGAAGATTGCTTCCACAGTAGACCATCTATATATTACGATCTAGCGAGTCGCCATCCTAGCATCGATCTATATGTCGCGCATGCCCCCGGAGCCCCCGCCGGAGCGGAGCACGTCGCAAGAAGGGGCCGGCCGCCCCGCCACCTAGCGTGGTAACCGGGTCGTCAACTCATCTTTTCGGACGGAGGCAATCATGTCGGTCGCTGCACAGCGCCAGGCCGAGGGCGGATTCATCGCATCGCTCAACGGCAAGTATCACCGAGCGGCACTCGGCGTCTACATCTTCATCGTGCTGGCCCACTGGGCCGAGCACCTGGTGCAGGCCTATCAGATCTGGGGGCTCGGCTGGGCCCGGCCCAAGGCCAAGGGCGTGCTCGGCTTCTACTTCCCGTGGCTCGTCACGTCGGAGTGGATGCACTACGGCTACGCGGCGATCATGCTGATCGGGCTCTTCCTGCTGCGCCCCGGCTTCACCGGCCGGGCCAAGACCTGGTGGACCATCGCGCTCGCCATCCAGTTCTGGCACCACATCGAGCACCTGTTCCTGCTGCTCCAGGTTCAGTTCGGCTTCCTGCTCCCCGGCACGACGGTGCCGACGAGCTTCCTGCAGCTCGCCTTCCCGCGCGTCGAGCTGCACCTGTTCTACAACTCGGTGGTCTTCCTGCCGATGCTGGTCGCGATGTACTTCCACCTGCGGCCCAACGAGGCCGAGCAGGACGCTGCGGCGTGCACCTGCGCCGGCTACGACGGCAAGCGGCGCGCGCTCGCCCTCGGGTGAGTGGCCGAACGAGATGAGGCGCGCTCCACGCACCCTCACGGCGGTGATCGTGGCTGGTGCCGCGGTGGCCGCCCTGGTCGCGACTACTCTGCTCCTGGCACCCGACGCACCACAGGCCCGGGTCGAGGCCACGGTCACCTCGGTCAGCCCGGCCGACGGTGCGGTGCTCGCCGCCCCGCCGGCCACGGTGGAGCTGCTGCTCTCCGCCGTACCGGATCCGGGGCTGTCGCACATCACCGTCCGCGACCGCGGAGGAACCGTGGTCAACACCGGTGAGCTGGGTCGCGACGGCGACCTGCTGCGCCAGCCCGTCACGGTCAACGGCAGCGGCGACTTCTCCGCGACCTATCACGTCACCCTCGCCGACGGCGAGGAGCTGACCGGTTCGATGCGCTTCAGCGTCGGCACCGGTGCGGCGCCCGGTGAGGTGGCGGTCGTGGCGGAGGACCTGCACTCGCACGGCGTCGATCCGCTCGGCGCCACGCTGCTCGTCATCGACGGCGCGGCTCTGCTCGCCTTCTTCGCCTTCCTCTGGTTCAAGCCCCGCCGCCGCCAAGATCCCCGCAACTCTTGAAGAGTTGGTGCTGAGAGAGCGCCGACATTCAACAGACCATGTGGGTACGCCGACCGGCGTACCCACATGCGTGTGCTTTTCGGGGTGAGCCGGCGCCGTCGGTGCAGAGCGCGAGCAGCGTGTCGAGCTGGGTGATCTCGGCGGAGAGCTGCTGGTGGCGGCGGGCGAGGAAGCGCAGGGCGACCCGCGTCGCACCGGCCGCCGTCCCCACCGCCACGGCGCCGGGCGGACCCGCGGCGCAGGCGGCGATGAGCTCCCCGTCGTCGTGGCGGCGCAGCGCCGACCGCAGCGGTTCGGGTGCGGTGAGGATGAGTACCTGCATCCGGCCCCGCACCTCGACGCGCTGCGCGACGGCGCTGCGGCGGGCCGTTCCCAGCGCGCGCAGTGCCTCCAGGGAGCTGCTCTGAGCTGCGGTGCCGAGCGGCGAGATCATGCGCACCGTCCTTCCGTCGTGGTCGGCCGGGCGGCGTGAAGCGATCAGGATCAGGCTCCGGGCAGCGCAGCCCGCGCGGCGGCGAGCGCGCCGGTGTAATCGGGGTGGTGGCCGAGCTCCGGGACATACTCGGTCCAGACCACGGTGTCGTCGGCGTCGACGACGAAGACCGCGCGGGCGAGCAGCCGCAACTCCTTGATCGCGACGCCGTAGGCGAGGCCGAAGGAGAGGTCGCGGTGGTCGGAGGTGACCTGCACGGCGTCGGCTGCCGCCTCGTCGCACCAGCGGCGCTGGGCGAACGGCAGGTCGACCGAGACGGTCAGCATCGTCACGCCCGGCAGGCTCGCGGCCTCGGTGTTGAAGCGGCGGGTCTCCACACTGCACACCTCGGTGTCGAGCGAGGGAACGCTGGTGATGAGGCGCACCGTGCCCCGCGACGAGGCGAGCGTGACCGTCGACATGTCCCCGCCGATGACCGCGAACTCCGGTGCCGTGGTCCCGACCTTCACCTCACCGCCGAGCAGCGTGACGGGCTGTCCCCGAAACGTCGTGACACCCGATCGCTCGACAGCGCCAGCCATCTAGCCCACCTCTTCCGCATAGCTCGCCGGGCCAAGGAAATGGTCCCCGCTCCCTATTGTGGGTGTGCCCGCCGCCCGCCACATCTCGCTGTTTGCGCTACCTCTCAACTGCTCTGTCCTGCATATATAGGTGACGATCAACGTCTAGGATGGCAGGCTTGAACCATGACCCTGCGCTATCTTGGCAACAGCCCCTACTGCGCCGCCAACTCGCTGTCCGTCATCTTCGGCGAGGCCGGGCCGGGCGCTCCGATGATCGAGGTGGCGAGTGGCTCGCCGTTCGGATTCTCGATCGGGCAGGTCGACGGCGGTCACCGCCGCGGCTTCCCCGACCACGAGATCGAGGAGATCGTCTTCTTCTCGTCGCCGCGGTGGAGCCCGGACTTCGGCCTGGCCCGCAGCCTCGACGTGCTGGGCTGGGACTGCGATCGCATCCACAGCTCGGCGGAGGAGGCGGTCGCCGCGCTGCGCCGGGCCTCGCACGACGCCCCGGTGCTGGTCGGTCCCCTGGAGATGGGCCTGCTGCCCTACTTCCCCGGTCTGGGCCAGGCGGTCGGCGCCGACCACGTCCTCGTCGGCCTCGGCGTCGAGGGCGACCTGCTGCGGGCGCACGACGTCATCGGCTGGCCGTTCGTCACGATCTCCCTCGACGACCTGCTCGCCGCCTGGCAGGGGGACACGTTCGCCTACGAGACCGAGGCCTACCAGGTGCGGGCCGGCTTCCGCCAGGCGCGCCCGGTCGCCACGGAGGAGGCCGTCCGCCGGTCGATGGAGACCGCGATCCACCTGCTGGAGGCGCCGGAGATCGCCCCCGCCGCGCAGCGGGCCGCCGAGCTCGTCGAGGCGGGGCTGACCAACATGCAGTACAAGTACCTCGTCGAGTTCCAGGTGCAGGCCGGTGCCCGCCGCCTCGCCGACGCGGCGGTGCTCTTCCACGACGCCGGTGCCACCGCCTCCGGCGCGATCCTGGAGCAGCAGGCGAAGCTCGTCGGCTCGCTGCAGCTCCTGCTGATGAAGCACGACGACGCCGCCACCGCCTCCGTCTTCCGGGAGCTCGGCCCGACCTACGGGGAGCTGCTCGACGCGCTGCGCAAGGAGTCCTGACTGCCGAGAGTGACCGGCAATGGGTGGCCGGCAAGGCGCACGGCGCCGCCGTGTGCGCTCTCTGCACACAAGGTGACGAGCAACGCCGCGAGGCGCCCATTGACGGGCACTCTTTGAGCACGTCAGCGGGGGTCGATGCATTGGTGGTCGTGGTTGCATGGCGAGCATGGAGCCATCTCGATACGCCAGCTACCAGCAGCAGATCTTCCGTCGCGGTCTCGCGGGCGAGTTGCCACCCTTCACGGTGGAGCCGGAAGGGCTGGAGGAGTCCGCGCGCCGGCGGCTCGGACCCGGCCCCTTCGCCTACGTCTACGGCCCCGCCGGTGCCGGAACGACGATGCGCGCCAACCGGGAGGCGTTCGACCGGTGGCGCATCGTGCCCCGGATGCTGACGAAGTCGACCACCCGCTACCTCGCCACGACCGTGCTGGGCACGCCGATGCCCGCCCCCGTCCTCGTCGCACCCCTCGGGGTGCAGTCGATCCTGCACCCCGAAGGGGAGCTCGCGACCGCGAGGGCCGCCGCCGAACTCGGCCTCACGATGGTGCTCTCGACGATGTCGTCCTTCGGCATCGAGGAGGTCGCCGAGGCGAGCGGTGCCGGACCGCGCTGGTTCCAGCTCTACTGGCCCAACGACGACGACCTCACGATCAGCCTGCTCAACCGTGCCAAGGCGGCCGGCTACACCGTGCTCGTGGTCACGCTGGACACGATGTCGGTGGCGTGGCGGCCGTCCATTCTCGACAAGGCGTACCTGCCGATGCTGCGCGGTACCGGAATCGGGGTCTTCTTCACCGACCCCGTCTTCCGGTCGCAGCTCGCCCGGTCGCCCGAGGAGGACCTCGACGCCGCTGTCGCCCAGTGGGACCGGATGCTCGGCAGCGCCGGCCGGGCCTGGGACGAGCTCGGCTTCCTGCGCGAACACTGGGACGGGCCGATCGTCATCAAGGGAGTGACGCACGTCGACGACGCGCGGCAGGCGGCGGCGTGCGGGCTCGACGGCGTCATCGTCTCCAACCACGGCGGACGGCAGGTCGACGGGGCGATCGCGGCCCTCGACGTGCTGCCGGAGATCGTGGACGCGGTCGGCGATCGCATGTCGGTGCTCTTCGACTCGGGCATCCGTACCGGCGCGGACGCGCTCAAGGCACTCGCGATCGGCGCGGAGGCGGTGCTGATCGGGCGGCCGTTCGCCTATGGCCTCGGGCACGCCGGGCAGCTCGGCGTCACCCATGTGCTGCGCAGCCTCCTCGCCGACCTGGAGCTGACGATGGGCCTGTCCGGCTACACCCGCCTTCGCGAACTGACCCGCGACGCCCTCCGCCACCAGCCCTAGCCCTTTACACCAACTCTTGAAGAGTTGGTATTTCGCGGTGGTGATCAGCCCGTTTTCCCCGAAGAAGGTGTGATCAAGGCCCTTGATCACACCTTCTTCGGGGAAAACGGGCTGATCACCGCGGAGAGGGCGGGCGGCACGCTCGGTGATTGCGTCGGATTCCCTGAAGCAGACGTGATCATGGGCCGTGATCACGTCTGCTTCCCCGAATTTGACGTGATCTTCAGGGGAAGCGGACGCCGCGCCGAGCAAACCACACCGCCCGGCAGCCACCTCGTCGTCGGCGAGCTCTTCAACCCACCGCCACCCGCCGCCTTTAGGACCAACTCTTCAAGAGTTGCGCCGATCTTGGCGCCGAGCCTCGCCGCAGGCCGCGCGGGGAAGGCCGCGCGGGGCAGGGGGCGCGGGGCAGGGGGCCGCGGGGCAGGGCGCCGAGCCTCGCCGCAGGCCGCGCGAGGCAGGGGGCCGCGGGGCAGGGGGCCGCGAGGCGGGGGCCGCGCGAGGCAGCAGGCGCGGGGGGTGGGGGGACGTGGGTGGGCCCGGGAGCGTGAGGAACGCTTCCGGGCCCGCGTGCTGTGCTGCAGGTCAGCCCGCCTGCTCCGCGCTGACCAGGAAGATCCGCGGCAGGTTCGGGATCGTCTTCGACGAAGCGGCCTGCGGCCAGCGCCCGAAGTTGGCCCCCGCATCGCCGGGCTCGGAGACGTGGACGTTGCTCCACCCGGTCGAGCGCAGGAATCCGGCCGGGTCGTCGGTACCGAAGACCCACGGGCTGTCGGCCTCCTGCAGCCGCCGCAGGAACTCCCGCATGTAGGGGAAGTTGAAGATCCCCGTACCGATCAGGTCTGCAGCGATCTTGCTGCCGGGCGCCGAGAGCGACGCCGCCTTGCGCAGCACCTCGGCGGCGAGCTCCTCCGGCAGGTAGAAGAGCAGCCCCTCGACGAACCACACCGTCGGCTTCGACGGGTCGAAGCCCGACTCGGTCAGCGCCGTCACCCAGTCCTCGGCCAGGTTGATCGGCACCACGATGCGCTTCTCGCAGCGCTCGACGGCCTTCGGCAGCCGCTCGGCCTTGTATGCCAGCACGGCCGGCTGGTCGACCTCGTGCAGCGTGACCCGCGCGGGCCAGGCGAGCCGGAAGGCCCTCGTGTCGAGCCCGGCGGCGAGGCCGACCACCTGGTGGCCCTCGCCGACGTTGGACATCAGGAAGTCGTCGAACCACCGGGTCCGGATCGGCAGGTAGGGCTGCCCGGTCTCGGACGCGTGCCGCGGGTGGAAGTAAGTGAGCAGGCCGGGGCCGTCCGGTCCGGCGAGCGGCTCCGCGAAGGGGTCCTCGAACAGCCGGTCCGGCCGACGGTTCTCCCGCGCCCGCGAGGCCGCCATCCAGCGGGCGGTCTCGCCGACGCCGCCGAGTCCGTAGGTGTTGGGCACAGCTGTGGTGCTCATGTGCAGGCTCCTAGGTTCTGTGTGCTGGGGATATGGGGTCGCGGCGAGGAGCTGCTGGCGGTCGACCTTGCCCATGCTGTTGCGGGGCAACCGATCCAGCACGTGTACGCGGTGCGGCACCTCGTATGCCGCCAGCGCCGTCCGGCAGTGGTCGAGCAGGTCGTCCACGCCGACGGGCGCCGACAGCACGACCGCCGCGTGCATCTCCTGCTCGTGGTCCGAGCGTTCGACGCCGTACACAAAGGACTCGCGCACCGCCGGGTGGGTGGCGAGGACCGTTTCGATCCGCTGCGGGCTGACCTTCCGCCCGCCGATGTTGACGATGTTGTCCCGGCGTCCGAGCACGAAGACGTGCCCGTCGGCGGTGACCCTGGCGTTGTCGCCGGTGTCGTAGAACCCGTCCTCGGTCACACCGGGTTCGTCGCTGCCCCGGTAGCCGGTGAACATCATCGGCGTCCGCACGAACAGCCGCCCGGTGTCGGAGCCGGGATCGCCGTCGATGCGCAGCTCGACTCCCGGTGAGGCCCAGCCCGCCGCCCCGGTCGGCCACGAGCTCGCCGCCTGGGGCACGCACGAGATCAGTCCGGCCTCGGTGGTGCCGTAGATCTGGCGGACCGGGGTGCCGAGCGCGGCCGTGATCGCGTCGACGTTGTCGGTGGGCATCGGTCCGCCCGCCGACAGCGCCGTCCGCAGTCCGGCCGGGCCCCGGGCCGCCAGCACCGGGGTCAGCAGGCGGTAGAGCAGCGGCGTGCCGAGCAGCATCGTCGCGCCGTCCCGGATACCGGTGACCAGCGATGACAGGCTGAACCGGGGGATCGTGACGACGGTCGCCGCGGCGAGCAGCGCCGAGCAGAGCCCCGCGAGCCCGTAGGAGTGGGCCAGCGGGACCGCGATGAGCACCCGGTCGTCCGGGGTCATCTCGAACAGCTCGCGGTAGAGAACCCCGCCGACGAGGACGTTGGGCACGGTCTGCCGCGCGATCCGCGGCACGCCGGTCGAGCCCGAGGTCAACTGCAAGATCTCGCTGGTACGCGGGCCTGCCGCCACCGCCGTGGCCCCGTGTTCACGGAAGTCCGCGTAGGACTCGAATCGCGCGATCCCGTCGCCCGCGTCGGCCGGGCCCACGAGCACCGGGGCGTCGAGCGCGTGCACGGGCGATGCGGGGTCGCTGAGATAGGAGCTGCGTTCCTCAAGTAGCAGGACGTCGACTCCGGCCGCCATCACACCGAAGATCGTGGCGATGCTGGCGGCCGTACCATCGACGATCACCACCACCGGCCGCCCGGCGGGGACCCGCCGAGCGCGAGCAGCCGCGGCGGTGGCCTCCGCGTGCAGCTCCGCCCAGGTGGTCTCGATCCACCCGCCGTCGGGCGTGATGGAGCGGACCGCGAGGCCCTTGGGGGAGCGTTCCCGGGCGCGGGACAGCTCGGTCAACATCGTGGCTCCTCCGCAGGGGTCGACGGGAATCCCGGCCGGGCGGCCGCCATCACGCGCGCGCGGCCACTACCGACGCCAGCCCGGCCGGCGAGGAGTGTTCGAAGATCGACTCCAGCAGGAACGCCTGCATGTCGGTGCTGCCGAGGCGATCGGCGAGCTCCTCGTGGGTGGCGAGGCGCTGCAGGACCTCGATCGCGCGCAGGGAGTCACCGCCGCAGTTGAAGAAGTCCTCGTCCGCGTCGAGCGGCTTGCGCACGAGCACCGCTCCCATGACTTCGCCGATCGTCGCGGAGAGGGTGGTTGGCTGCAGTTCCATGAGCTTCCAATCGTGGTGTGTCGAGTTGCCGGTCGGTTGGATGACCTGTCGCAGGGCGGTGCAGGCGAGCACCTCCGCCTGGCGGGCGACTGGAACCAGCGCGCCCAGCCCGAACAGGCCGTGGAAGAGTCCGGGAATGTGGTGCTCGACGACCGCGACGCCGGCCTGGCGCAGCGCGTCGGCGAACGCCTCGCCCTCCACCCGGAGCGGGTCGTGCTCGGCCGTCACGATCACCGCCGGGGGCAGGCCGGTCAGGTCGGGTGCCCGCAGCGGCGACGCATAGGGGTGCTCGGCATCGGCAGGCCGGGCCAGGTACTGCTCGGTGTACCAGCGCATGTGCGCCGAGGTGAGCAGCGAGTCGCCCACGTCGAGCCGGGGCGCGAGGCAGTCCGTCACCGGGTAGATGAGCAGCTGAGCGCTGATCGGCGGGCCGCCGAGGTCGCGGGCGCGCAGGCAGGTCGCCGCCGCGAGCGCGCCGCCCGCGCTGTCACCGGCCACGATAAGCCTGGCCGGATCACCGCCCCACGACGCGGCCTGATCGGCGACCCAGCACGTGGCGGCGTAGGCGTCGTCGGGCCCGGCCGGGAAGGGGTGTTCCGGCGCGAGCCGGTAGTCCACCGAGACGACGATCGCCGGTAGCCCGGCGGCGACGGCCCGGCAGGCGTTGTCGTGGGTGTCCAGGTCGCACATGACGAAACCGCCGCCGTGCAGGTAGGTCACGACCGGCAATCCGGTCGCCGCCGCGCCGAGCGGCCGGTAGATCCGGACCGGAATCCGCTGCGGTCCGGGGATCACCTGGTCGACGACGCTCGCCACCGCCGGTCCCGCCGGGTAGCGGGCGCTGCCGTAACGCTCGCGCGCCTCGACCGCGTCGGTCACCGTCCCGCCGAGATCGGGGTAGGCGGCCGCCATCAGCCGCAGCACCCCTGCGGTAAACGCGTCCAGCGCCATCAGACACCTCCCGCGACCAAGACTGGCGTTCCGGGGGCGGCAGCACAGTGCCCAGCGCGGCGGTACAACGGGCGGTCCGCTGGCGACGACCGCTCTGGCCTGCCCGAACGTCCTCGCCCTTGGCCGCCCGGTGGGCAATACGGGAGTCAATTCCTCGATGGATTGGCACAAGAATTCTTGGTGGCCGCTCCTGCGCTCCCCTCGTGGCCGAGGCGGTCGTGACCCGACGCTTGAGGAAGAAGGTCTCGTGGATCCGTTCGAAAACAGAGTGCGCCGGGAGCCATACCACTACAGGTGGACCCAGCTCAACCAGAGCCAGCCGCCGGAGACGGCGACGCAGAGCCCGCTGCTGGACCTGGGGCACAGCTCTGACGTCAACCCGCTCCTGCCCGACCAGGTCGCCGACGCGCGCCAGGTGCTGCGGTGGCGGCGCGGCCTCGTCGATGACGGCCGCACCGAACTGCGGGCGGAGGTGCTCGCCGGTCAGCGGCGGATCGTGGAGCGGTTCCTCGCCGGTCGGCGGGCCTACTTCGGCGAGGAGCAGAGCCGCCCGCTCCCGGAGGTGACCGAGCTCATCCGCGAGGGCCGGGACATCTTCGTCGTCATCAAGTTCATGGACGAGGCTCCGCACATGGCCGCGACCCTGGACTCGCTGCTCAACCAGGACGTGGAGCTCGGCCGGGTGGTGATCCTCGCCGTCGACAACAACTCCACCGACGGCACCGACGAGATCGTCCGGGCCGCCATCGCGGCGAACCGCACCGCCGCTCGCATCGTCTACATGAACCAGGCGATGGCCGGGGCGGGCAACGCCGCCCGGCTCGGTGTCGACACCTGCATCGCCACCGTCTACGAGATGTGTCGCCGTGACCGCCGGTGGGAACGCCTGCAGTCGGCGACGATCGCGGTCTCCGACGGCGACACCGTCTATCACCCGGCGATGATGAGCAGCGTCGCGAGCATCCTCGACGACCAGCCGACGGTCGACGGCGTGATGCCTTTCCTTACCTACAAGTTCACCGCTGCGCTGCGGCTGCTCGGGGACTACACCCCCGCATACCCGCAGGCGCTGTCGCAGCACGCCGAGGGTGCGCAGGTGACGGCGGTGCCGGTGGACCTGTCCAGCATCCGGGGCCACGACGAGCTGCCCCGCTGGGAGCGGCAGCTCCTCGGTGACGAACTGCTGCTCACGACCCGGGCGGGCGTCGAGGTGCGGGTACCGCTGTCGCAGGTCGACGAGCACGGCCGGCGCTTCGGCGTGCTGGCCGATCCGTCCGGGCGGCTGGCGTACGCGTTCGCCGACCGCACCGTCGTGCTCGCCGAGGCGCCGGTGGCGGGCTTCGACGCCGCACTGGTCTTCCTGGAGAACGGCGGCGTGCGGCGCGAGGAGAAGTGGCGCTGGCACTCGGTGATCGGGCACGACCTGTTTCTCTACTGGTCGTTCCGGGGGATGGGCCTGCCGGAGAGCGTCATCTTCCCCGACAGCAGCGACGCGATGAAGACCTTCCGGGTCTGGAGCTTCGCCATCGGCGGCCAGCACCAGCTCAAGCGGACCGGACTGCGGATCGCGACGGGAAGCGACTACCAGTCCGGCCGTGTCCTCCAGGCGGTCGGCTGCACGCTGCGGCTCGGCCCCGCGGAGGCGTTCGCGGAGACCGAGACCGACCGGCTCATCAAGATGGTGCGCAACTTCGTGCGGCGGCAGTCGGTCTTCTACGGCGAGACGCGCAGCTCGTCGCTGGAGCGGGCGACCGGGCTCTACGTGCACATGACCCGCATCCAGGGCCAGATCGAGCAGGAGCTCCGGGAGTACGCCGACGACATCTTCGCCGAGACCGTCTTCCCGGAGCGGGTGATCTTCCCGTTGCGATGGATGCTCCAGAACGCCGTGCGCTTCTACGCCCACGGACCGCAGGAGCGGCAGATCGTCCAGGACCGGTTCCTCGGCGCGATCTTCTCGGCCGCGACCAGCCGGAGCATCCAGGACGAGATCCTCACCGACGAGAAGCTGCGCGCCATGGCCGAGGCGCCGTACAGCGACAGCGCGACCCTCGCCGAGAAGCTGGCCGAGGAGATCATGCTCGCGCACTACCCGGAGATCATGATCTTCTACCGGTCCACCCTGCGGAGCTTCTTCGCCGCGCACCGGGTCTCTCCTGAGCACTACGAGTGGCTGCTCGACGGGCTGCCCGAGTCCCGCAACGGGCTCACCGAGCTGCCGCCCCGGGTCGACCCGGCCGATGTCTGGGACGGCACCGAGTTCGAGATCGACGAGAAACGCGGCCAGGTCGTGAGCATGCGGCGGCAGTCGGCCCCGTGAGAAGTCGGCGGGCCCGGATGTGCCGGCGGCTCGCCACGAGCGCAGGGAAGGGCGTAACACGTGACACCTGATATGGCAGTGTGTGGCCTCGGCTATGTAGGACTGGCGCTCGCGCGCGACGCGACCGCTGCTGGTCTGACCGTGGTCGGCTACGACATCGATGAATCCGTCGTGGCCGATCTGATCGCCGGTCGGTCGCACATCGACGACGTGCTCGACGAGGACCTGGCGATGATGCTCGCGACCGGGTTCACCCCGAGCGCGGACCCCGCCGCACTCGGGTTGGCGCCGGTGGTCGTGGTCTGCGTTCCCACACCGCTGGACCGCAGCGGCGGCCCGGACCTGGGCGCGGTCTACGGCGCGATCACCGGCGTGGCCAACCGGCTGCTGCCCGGCATGCTCGTCGTGCTGGAGTCCACCTCCTATCCCGGGACGACCGAGGAGGTCGTGCTGCCGATCCTGGAGCGGGTCTCCGGGCTCAAGGCGGGGGTCGACTTCAACCTCGCCTTCTCGCCCGAGCGGATCGATCCCGGCAACGCGGTCCACACGATGTCCACGACACCGAAGATCGTCGGCGGCTTCACGCCCGCGTGCACGGAGCGGGCGGAGGAGTTCTACGGCCGCTTCACCGACACGGTGGTCCGCGCGCGCGGCACCCGCGAGGCGGAGATGGCGAAGCTGCTGGAGAACACCTACCGCTATGTCAACATCGGACTCGTCAACGAGATGGCGATGCTCTGCCACCGGCTCGGCATCGACATCTGGGACGTCATCGAGTGCGCGGGCACGAAGCCCTTCGGGTTCCAGGCCTTCCAGCCGGGCCCCGGCGTCGGCGGGCACTGCATCCCGGTGGATCCGCTCTACCTCGCCTACAAGGCGCGGGAGGCGGGTTTCGTCTCCAAGCTGATCGACGCCGCCGACCAGGTCAACGCCAACATGCCGCGGTATGTGGTGCACCGCGCCGCCGACCTGCTGCAGACGCAGGGCCGGGAACTCGCGGGCAGTGAACTGGTGCTGCTCGGGGTCACCTACAAGGCGGACATCCGGGACCTGCGCATGTCACCGGCGTACGCCGTCGCCCGCGAGCTGCGCGGTTACGGGGCGTCGGTGAGCTTCCACGACCCGTTCGTGGACGAGTGGACGGTGGACCGCCGGAAGGTCCCGCGCCACGAGGATCTCAGCACCGCGCTGCGCCAGGCGGACATGGCGATCCTGCTGCAGAAGCACACGGCGTACGAGCCGGAGCAGCTCGCCGCCGAGGCGAGCCTGCTCTTCGACGCGCGGGGGCTGCTCGCCGACCTCTCCAAGGGGCACGTCGAGGTGCTGTGACCCGCGTATGAACGATTACGGCCTGCCCCGACACAGCGGGGCAGGCCGTAATTCGTGTCGCCGATCAGACCGAACGCCGGTAGGGGCCGAACGCCTTGACCGCGAGCGCCGCCATCACGACGACGAGCGCGGCGAGCAGGCCGATGCGGGAGAAGACCAGCCCCCAGTCCGGGTTGGCGGCGAGCGCCTCGCGGCTGGCCACCACCGACCAGTCGACCGGGTTGAACTTGCGTACAGTGCCCACCCAACCGGGCAGCAGGCCCGGCGCCATCAGCACCGACGAGAGGAAGGTGAGCGGGAGGATCAGGAACATCGACATGCCGATCATCGCCTCCCCCGACTTGGTGAGCAGCGCCACCGCCAGCGACATCGACGCGAAGACGAGCGCCAGCAGGATCGCTGAGACGATCGCCAGGACGATGCTGAGGGCCCCGCCGTCGAACCGGGCCCCCATCAGGAAGCCGACCCCGAAGACGATGAGCGCCTGGATCGCGATGACGACGGCCCAGTAGGAGAGCGCGCCGTTGACCAGGCCGACCTGGCTCACCGGCGAGGTGAGGTTGCGGTCCATGATGCCGGTCCGCATCTCCTCGATGAACAGGTTGCCGGCGAAGTTCGCCGACATGATCGCGGTCATCACGATCACGCCGGGGGTGAGGAACGTGATGTAGGCGGTGTCGCCGAAGCCCGGGACCTCGGTGACCCGCTGGAAGATCTGGCTGAAGAGCAGCAGCCAGACCATCGGCTGGAAGAGGGTGAAGAACAGGTAGACGGGCTGGCGGATCAGGATGCGCATCGACCGGCCGGCGAGGTGGGTCGAGTGCGCGATCGTGGTGAGCATCAGGCTGCCCCCTCCTTGCGGTCGGTGTCGGTGGACTGGAAGGAACGGCCGGCGTAGCGCAGGTAGACCTGGTCGAGCGACGGGCGGGCCACGCTGAAGGAGACGAGCTGCACGCCGGCACCGTCCAGGGCGGCGATCGCGCCGGGCAGGGCGGCCCCGCCGTTGGCGACGCGGGCGCGGACCTCGGTGCCGTCGACGAGTCCGTGGTCGATGCCGGGGATCGCGGTGAGGATGTCGTGCGCCTGCTTGGCACTCTCCGGCGAGGCGAGCCGCACCTGGATCGTGTCGCCGTCGAGGCTGTCCTTGAGCTCGTCCGGCGTACCCGATGCGACCACGACACCCCGGTCGACGATGACGAGCTGGTCGGCGAGGTGGTCGGCCTCCTCCAGGTAGTGCGTGGTGAGCAGCACCGTCAGCTCGCCGGAGCTCGCGAGCCCGGCGATCGCGGCCCACAGCTCGGTCCGGGCCTCGGGGTCCAGGCCCGTGGTGGGCTCGTCGAGGAAGAGCACCGGCGGGCGGTGGATCAGTGCCAGCGCGACATCGAGCTTGCGCTGCTGGCCGCCCGAGAGCTTCGTCGTCACCCGGCCGGCCGCCTCGGTCAGGCTGAACTGCTCCAGGATGTCGCCGACCCGCTGGCGCAGGTCGGCCCGGCCCATGCCGTAGATCTTGCCCTGCAGGGTCAGGTTCTCCCGCGCGGTCAGGTTGCGGTCGAAACAGGGCTTCTGCGGCACGTAGCCGATGGCTCGGCGTACCCCCGCGGGGTTTTTGGCGACGTCGATGCCGGCGACCGTGGCCGTGCCGGAGTCGGCGACCGAGAGGGTCGTCAGGATCTTGACCGTGGTGCTCTTGCCCGCGCCGTTGGGGCCGAGCAGGCCGAGGATCGTCCCGGGCTGCGCGGCGAAGCTGACGCCGCGCACGGCCTGGACCGCACCGTCGCCCTTGCCATAGGTCTTGACCAGATCGACGGCCTCGATGGCGGGGCCGCCGCCGGACGGTGGTCGCACGAGTGTCTGTTGCGCTTGGTTCGTTACGGACACAGTTGTCCTCCTAAGCGTTGTGGACGAGTCCTATCGCAACCCGTTTCCGCACATCACTGTGCTTCGACGATCCCGGCGCGGACCGCCGTCACCGCGGCGAGTGTCCGATTTGGAGCGTCCAGCTTGAGCATGATGCTTGCCACCAGTCGCTTGGCGCCGTGGCTCGAGATCTGCAGGCGCTTGGCGATCTGCTTGTTGCTGAGGCCTCGGACGAGAAGCGTCAAGGTCTCCTGTTCGCGGTTGGTGAGGTTGACCGGTCGGCTCCGGGACCGGCGGTAAGGTGCGTCGGCCCGCCCGATCAGCGCGCGGACCAGGTCGGGCGGCATCGGTGCGTCGCCGTTGCGACACCGGCGCAGCGCCTCGCGCAGGCTCTCGGCGGTGAGGTCGGGCTGCCAGAGGAATCCGCCCGCGACGGCGGGGTAGTTGGAGAGGTCCTCGATGGACGCCTGATCCACCAGGATCAGCACGATCGCGCCCGAGGTGGCGAGATCCGGGCAGGTCGTCAGCCATGGTGCGTCCACCGCGGCGACGATGACGATGTCGATCCGCTCGCGCTGGACCATGCGGCACAGGTCTTCCGCGCGACCGCACTCGCGGACGCCGTCGACCTCCGGCATCGACTGGAGCATCCCGTCGATGCCCCGCCGCAGCAATTCGTTGCCCGCCACCACCGCGGTCGTCAGACCGGTGCGCTCCGTCGCCGTGGGGTTCATGACCGGATCCGTGGGGCTGGGCTCATCCGTGGTGAGCACGTCACGTTACCTCCTTGAGGAGATGCGCGGCAGCGGCGATGAGAGTGGACCTACGCTGCTCGTTCGCACATGTGTTCTTCCCGTGTCTCACCATGGTCCATAGGTGGCCGCCGAATTGGCGACCTCCAGGATGCGCGGAGTGGCTACCTAGTCGATTGAGCGCTGTGACCGGGGGGCCAGCCTCACCTTGCTGGTGAGACCGGCCCCCGTGCGGTCGTGCGGAGACGTGGCTCGATGGTTACTTGCCGAGCTCCACGCGGTACTTCTCCAGCTGCTCGACGAGCTCCACCGGGTGGCCCAGCGCGGGCAGGTGGCCGCTCTCGATCGTGTCCGGCGTGATGCCGAGCCGCTCCTTCGCCACCCGGCGCTGGAAGTCGATCGGGAAGAACCGGTCCAGGGTGCCGGAGAGGATCTTCGTCGGCACGTCCGGCCACTCCGTCAACGGATAGGGCTGCCCGAAGATGGTGTCGGACTGGGGCTTCGGCTGCTCGGCCATCGCCACGGCGAGCCGCTCCGGCGAGAGGTCGTGCAGGAACATCGCCACCGGGTCGAAGTCGGCGTTGGGGTCGCGCCCCGCCGCGACATCGGCCTCGTGGCGCGCCTGGTCGACTCCCGTGTCGCCCCACCAGGCGCCGGCGGTCTCACCCGGTGCCGGGATCATCGCGTTGACGAAGACGAGCAGGTCGGCGCGGACCTGGTCGCAGACGATCGGCGCGATGAAGCCGGCCAGCGACTGGGCGACGACGATCAGGCCGGTCCGGTCGCCGATCTCCTTCACGACGTGGTCGGCATAGTCCTGGAGGACGGCGGAGTCGTCCTCGACCGGCAGGTCCGGCGCGACCACCTCGTGGCCGCGTGCCTTGAGCTCGGGGACCACGAACTGCCAGTAGCCCGAGTCGCCACCGGATCCGTGGATCAGCACGTAGGTTGCCATGGGTCATCCCTTCCACATGGTGCGTAGCCGGGGGTTGTCGCTGATGGCGCCCTGCGGCGGCGTGGTTGCCGCGGCACGATCATCCATTTTCACGATTCCCCCTCGTATCGGTTTCTCCTAAACTAACATTGGTCACTCCTAATATAGGAGTACTTCAGCGAGATGAGGGATTTTCGTGTCGGGCAAGCGCAGCTACGACGACCCCTGCGGGGTCGCGCGCGCCCTGGATCTGATCGGTGAGCGGTGGGCGCTGCTGGTCGTGCGAGAGCTGGTCTTCGGGCCGAAGCGCTTCACCGACCTCCACCACGGACTCCCCACCGCCAGCCAGAACGTGCTGTCCCACCGCCTTCGCGAGTTGCTGACCGCCGGGATCGTCCGGCGGACCTCGCCCGGCTCCTTCGAGTACGAGCTGACCGAGCGCGGCCGCGGCCTCGAACCGGTGCTGATCCACCTCGCCCGCTGGGGCAGCGGCCTGCCGATGCCGGCCAAGCTCGTCGAGCTCAGCATCGACGCCCTGATGTTCGCGCTGAAGACGACCTTCGACCCGGCCGCCGATCCGGAGCTGCGGGTGCGGGTGGACCTGCGGTTCGGCTCGGACCGGTTTCACGCCGAGGTCGCCGACGGCTGCCTCTATCTCGCGCGGGGCGACGGCCTGCGTCCCGCCGCGGTCATCACCACCGAGCCGCCGACCCTGCGATCGGTGATCTTCGGCAGCCGCGATCCGGCCGACGCGCGAGCCTCGGGCGAGCTCGTCGTCGAGGGCGACGTGGTCGCGGCGGACCGGTTCGTCGGCGTCTTCCGACCCGGGCACTGGATCGGGAAGCCCGCTGCGGCCATGCCCAAATGAGCGCCAAATGACCGACCATGTGACCGCTGATCTGGTCAAACCCTCCAGCAATATTGAAGATGTTCAACGTTACAGGTCCTGGCTACACTGATCGACGTGCTTCGTTGTCATCGCCGTGCGCCGGCACAGCCGCTAGTGAGGAGCCCTCATGCGAGTTGCATTCGTTCTCTGGCCCGCCGCCGCGCACCTCTACCCGATAGTGCCCACGGCCTGGGCGCTGCGCGCCGCCGGGCATGAGGTCTACCTCGTCTCCCACCCCTCCATCGGCGAGGCCGTCACCGGCCAGGGCCTGCCCTTCGCGCCCTTCTGTGACATCTCCGCGATGCCCTACCCGCTCGGCCCCGGCGGGGTCTGGGCGCAGGAGCGCGCCGACGTCGGCCGCATCACCCACGAGCTCGCCATCCCGCCGCAGGACCTGGGGCTGTGGATCACCTTCAGCCAGTTCCTGCTCGTCGCGGCGTGGGACTTCCTGCCCTACCGGGGGACGGCCGAGTCGCCGATGCCGGCGATGGACGGCCTCGTCTCGTTCTTCCAGGACTGGCAGCCGGACCTGGTCATCTGGGATCCCTGCATGCCGGGTGCCGCCGTCGCGGCGCAGGCCGTCGGCGCGCGTCACTGCCGCTTCACCGGTCCGGACTTCATGGGCTGGAGCCTCGACACGATCGCCGCGCGCGGCAGCCGCCCGGACGGCGACGATGTGGACAACCCGCTCGTCGAGACGATCCGGCCGATGGCCGAGAAATATGGCGTGACGATCACCCAGGAGACGCTCTACGGCGAGTGGACGATCAATCCGATGCCACCGGCGATCAACTTCCCGGTGGAGACGCGGATGCTCGCCACCCGCTGGATCCCGCACGTCACCCAGGAGCCGATGCCGGAGTGGCTCTACCCCGTGGAGCGGCCCCGGGTCGCGGTCTCCCTCGGCGTCTCGACGCGGGCCTACATCGCGGCCGACTGGAGCCATCTCGCGATCCTGCTGGAGGCGCTCGGCGGGCTCGACATCGACGTGGTCGCGACCCTCAACGCCGTGCAGCTCGAGCACGTCGACAAGGTGCCCGACAACGTGCGCCTCGTCGACTACTTCCCGCTCGACCAGCTCGCGGCGACGTGCTCCCTCATCATCCACCACGGCGGCTTCGGCTCGATGATCACGGCGGGCAACGCCGGTGTGCCGCAGCTCGTGGTCGACTTCCTCGAGCTGGAGATGGGTGCGTCGACCGCCGCCGACGGCACGATCAGCAGCGCTCGCTACCCCCTCGCCCCGGTCACCGGCGGCTTCGTCCTGGGCCACGGCGCCGGTGAGATCCTCGACCTGAGCCGTCCCGATGTGGAGACGATCCGCGCCCAGGTCAGCCGGGTGCTCGCCGATCCGGCGATCCAGCGCGGCGCGCAGCGCCTCTACCAGGACCTCGCGCTCTCGCCGAGCCCGACCGACATCGTGCCGATCCTGGAGCGGATCGTCCGCGCGGCCTAGCGCTTCTCCTTGACGGGTGGGGCGGCGGGTTCTGCGGACCCGCCCCACGCCGTGTTTCCGCGCGCGCTGAGTCGCGCGCGCCCACGTACCGCTTCGCACGGCTTGATCGCGTTGTTTCCCGGAAGCTGGCCCCTCGCAACGACTCTGAGAGGCCAGCTTCCGGGAAACAGCACGATCAAGCCCAAGCAGTGGGTACGGCGATGGCGCGCGCCAAAATATCGACGCATTCAGCTTGAGCAATCAGAGAGTGGCTGTAGGCAGGCCCGCTCCGAAATCCTCAATACGGATCGGTGAAGTGGAGCGAACCGTTTCGCTCAGCACAGCCTCAACTCGCTGAAAACGCGCGACCCGGACTGTCCTTCATCGGCACGCCAGTTCTGGCAGCAATCGAAGGAGCGCCAATGTCGCGGCTCAATGAACGGATCTTCATGGTCTTCAGCGGTCTGTTGATGATCGCCGGGACCCTGATCGGCATGTACGGGGGTGAGCACCACCCGCTGATCGGCCCGCACATGGGCAAATACGGCAGCGACGAGTTCTTCTACAAGTTCGCGCACCTGATGGTCGACGACCCCAACTGGCAGAATGCGCACTGGCAGATCCTCGTCGGACCGGTCCTGTGGTTCGCGGGCGCCCTGTCGCTCGTCATCATCGCCCGTGCGGCCGGTGAACGCCGGTGGACCCTGCTCGGCTTCGTCAGCCTCACCGTCGGCGCCGTGCTCTACGTCGTGACCTACATCAACGACGGCTTCGTCTCGCCGCACATCGGCGAGGCGCTGATCGCCGCGACGGACAAGGGCGACGTCACCCTCGCGGCGGCGATCACGCAGACCTTCGCGGCACTGCAGTGGGTCACCATCAAGATCAGCCTGCCGGGCTGGCTGCTGCTCGCCTTCTCGACCGCGTGCCTGTCCATCGGGGTGTGGGCCGCCGCCCGCACCTACCGGGGGCTGCTGAAGCTCGTCGCCTACCTGACCGCGGTCACCGGCGTCTTCTTCGGCGTCTGGTCCTTCGTCGCGGTCGCGGCGGGGAGCTACAGCCCCGGCCCGATGGTGAGCCCGTGGTGGATCCCGTCGCTCTACGCCACGAACTTCTGGTACCTGCTGGCCGGCCTGATCGTCGTCGTGCACGGCTTCTCGAAGCGGATCGAGCAGACGCACGAGATCTGAGCCCGGCTCCGCCACCTACCCCAAGAAACGAGAAAAGCGTTGAACACCACCAATCTGACCGCGTCCGAGCTGGAAGACCTCGACCGGCGCCACATCATCCACCAGATGCACCGGTCGGACATCCACGACCGCACCGTGATCGTCAAGGGCAAGGGCTGCCTCGTCTGGGACGCCCGCGGCAACGAGCTGCTCGACGCGTCCGGCGGCGGCGTGTGGCACTCGCAGATCGGCCACGGCCGCCAGGAGATCGCCGATGTCGCCGCGAAGCAGATGGCGGAGCTGGAGTACTTCACCGGCCTGCTGGAGTTCTCCAACGACCAGGCGATCAAGCTCGCCGTACGCCTGGCGGAGCTCGCTCCCGGCGACATCAACAAGGTCTTCTTCACCAACGGCGGGTCCGAGGCGGTCGAGTCGGCGATCAAGGCGGCTCGGCTCTACCACACCCGCAAGGGCGAGCCGAGCCGCACGTGGGTGCTGGCCAGGCACGCTTCCTTTCACGGCTCCACCTACGGCAGCGGCACGCTGACCGGCTTCCCGTCGATGCACTTCGGCGTCGGCCCGCACCTGCCCGACATCGACAAGATCTCCCCGCCCTACCTCTACCGGGCAGCGGAGCTCTACGGCGACGCGGACCCGACCGACTACCTCGTCCGCGAGCTGGAGGAGACGATCGAGCGGATCGGTGCGGGCAACATCGCCGCCCTCATCGGTGAGCCGATCATGGCCGGCGGCGGCGTACTCGCCCCGCCCGCCGATTACTGGCCGCGCATCGGCGAGGTGCTGCGCAAGAACGGCATCCTGCTCATCGCCGACGAGGTCGTGACGGCCTTCGGGCGTACCGGTCAGTGGTTCGACGCACCGACCCGCGGCATGGACCCGGACATGATCACCGTGGCGAAGGGCATCGGCGGCGGTTACACCCCGCTCGGCGCGCTGCTGCTGCGCGACGAGATCGGCGAGGTGATCGCGAGCGAGGAGGGCTTCTTCCACGGCTACACCTTCCAGAGCCACCCGGTCGCCTGCGCGATCGGTCTCGCCACGATCGACATCATCGAGCGCGAAGGGCTGCTGGAGCGGGCCGGTCAGATCGCCGGCTGGCTGCGCGACGGGCTCGCCGGTGCGGCGGCCCTGCCGACCGTCGGCGACATCCGCGTCGAAGGCTCGATGGCGGCGCTGGAGATCGTGACGAGCCGGACCACCCGCGAGCCGATGGGCTGGACCCAGGTCGGCGCCCTCGCCGGGATGGTCCGGGGCGTGCACAAGGTGATCGTCCGGCCCTACGGACACAACCTCGTGCTGGCACCGCCGCTGATCATCAGCGAGGAGCAGGTACGCCAGGCGACCGCGGCGGTCATCGACATCGTCTCCCGCCTGCGCCCCGACGGCACCTTCGCGCAATGAGCCCGGCCGCAGGCAGCAAGCCCATCGACATCGAGGAGATCTCGTGAACACCTGTGAGAAGCTCACACACAGCGCGGGCCGGCTCATTCCGCTGCTGAAGAAGCACGCGGCGTGGTCGGAGGAGAACCGGCGGCTGCACGACGAGGTGATCGAGGGCCTCGCCGACGCCGGCATCTTCAAGATGCGGACGCCGAAGCGCTACGGCGGCCACGAGTCGCCGAACGAAACGCTCGTCGACGTCGCCGCCGAGCTCGGCCGGGGCGACGGCTCCGCCGCCTGGACCGCGTCGGTCTACTGGATCCCGACCTGGATGGCGGGGCTCTTCCCGGACCACGTGCAGGACGAGGTCTTCGCGACGCCGGATGTCCGGGTCTGCGGCACCCTCACGCCGAGCGGCATGGCGACACCGGTTCCCGGCGGCATCAAGCTCTCCGGCCGGTGGAGCTTCATCAGCGGTGCCTGGCACGCGCAGTGGCAGGAGGTGCTCGCGCTGCGGCCGACCCCGGACGGCGGCATGGAGCCGATCATGGCACTGGTGCCGATGTCGCAGCTCCAGATCATCGACGACTGGTTCACCGCCGGCGTACGCGGGTCGGGCAGCGTCTCCACCGTCGCCGACGACCTCTTCGTCCCCGCCGAGCGGGTGCTGTCGATGACCGCCGTCATGACCGGGCAGTACGCCTCCGAGCTCAACGCCGCGTCGCCGGTGTGGCGGGTGCCGCTGCCCGCCTACGCCGCCGCCGCCTCGGTCGGCACGATGCTGGGGCTGGCGAGGGCCGCGTCGGAGACCTTCTTCGAGCGCCTCCCGTCTCGGAAGATCACCTACACGGCGTACGACAGCCAGGCCGAGGCACCCGTCACCCACCTGCGCGTGGCGGAGGCGGCGATGAAGACCGACGAGGCCGAGTTCCACGCCTACCGGGTGGCGAGGCTCGTCGACGAGAAGGGTGCCTCCGGCGCCGAGTGGTCGATGCTGGAGCGCGTCCGGTCCCGCCTCGACGTCGGCGCGGTCTGCCAGCTCGCCACCGAGGCGATCGACGTGCTGGCCCGCGCGAGCGGCGGTTCGTCGATCTACTCCGACGTACCGATCCAGCGGATCGCCCGCGACATCCACGTGATCGGGATGCACGCGCTGATCCACCCGGAGACCGGCTTCGAGACATACGGCCGGGTGCTCAGCGGACTCGAGCCCAACTCGCTCTACGTGTAAAGGGAGCAGCAGACATGTACGACTACGTCATCGTCGGCGCGGGTTCGGCGGGCTGCGCGCTCGCCGCCCGGCTCAGCGAGGACCCGGGTGTGACCGTCTGCCTCGTCGAGGCGGGTCCGGCCGACACCGAGCCCAACGTGCACGTACCCGCGGCCTTCCCGAAGCTCTTCCGCACCCAGCTCGACTGGGACTACAACACGGCAGAGGAGCCCTTCCTGCACCGGCGGCGGATCTTCCTGCCGCGCGGCCGGATGCTCGGTGGATCGAGCTCGATGAACGCGATGGCCTACACCAGGGCCAATCCCGTGGACTACGACAATTGGAAGCAGCCGGGGTGGAGCTACGCCGAGCTGCTGCCCTACTTCAAGCGCTCCGAGGACAACGAGCGCGGGGAGTCGGACTACCACGGGGTCGGCGGGCCGCTGTCGGTCGCCGACGGGCGGGCGCACAACCCGTCCGCGGCTGCCTTCGTCGAGGCGGCGGTCGAGGCGGGCTACGCGCGCAACGAGGACTTCAACGGCCCCGTACAGGACGGATTCGGCTTTTTCCAGGTCACCCAGCGCGACGGGAAGCGCGAGAGCAGCGCCACCGCGTTCCTGCACCCCGCGATGGGCCGCCCCAACCTGACGGTCGAGACGGACCTGCAGGTGCACCGGGTGGTGCTGGAGCGGGGCCGGGCCACCGGCATCGTCGGCCGGCAGTTGGGGGAGGAGGTCACCATCCGGGCGGAGCGCGAGGTGATCCTCGCCGCCGGTGTCTACAACTCGCCGCAGCTGCTGATGCTCTCGGGCATCGGCCCGGCGGCGGAGCTCGGCATCCTCGGCATCACGGTCCACGTGGACCTGCCGAAGGTCGGCCAGAACCTCTCCGACCACGTGCTGGTGCCGCTGAACTACATGCACTCGCAGCCGATCAGCATGCTCGCGGCGGCCCAGCCGGAGTATGTCGAGCAGTTCATGACGCAGGGGCGCGGGCCGCTCACCTCCAACGGTCCCGAGGCGGGCGGATTCCTGCGCACGGATGCCCGGCTGCCCGCGCCGGACGTCGAGTTCTTCGCCGCGCCGGTGATGTTCGTCGACAGCGGGCTGGGTTTCCCGACCGCGCACGCCATCTCGACCGGGCCGGTGCTGCTCACGTTGCGCAGCCGGGGTTCGGTGGCGCTCGGCTCGGAGGATCCGACCGCCAAGCCGCGTATCCAGCACAACTACTTCGCCGACCCGGCCGACCTGCGGACCGCCGTCGCCGCGGTCCGGATCGGCCTGGAGATCGCGCGGCAGCCCGCGATGGCGACATACGCCGAGGAGCTGCACCGGCCGCCGGTCTCGGAGTCGGAGGCGGATCTGCGCGACTACGTACGCCAGTACGCCCACTCGATCTTCCACCCGGCGGGCACCTGCGCCATGGGTGCCGTGGTCGATTCGAGCCTGCGCGTCTTCGGCGTGGAGGGCCTGCGCGTGGTCGACACGTCGGTGATGCCGACGATCGGCAGCGGCAACCCCAACGCCACGGCGATCGCGATCGGTGAGAAGGCGGCCGACCTGATCCGGGGCGCGACGCCCCCGGA
Organism: Allocatelliglobosispora scoriae; assembly: GCF_014204945.1. NCBI lineage: Bacteria > Bacillati > Actinomycetota > Actinomycetes > Micromonosporales > Micromonosporaceae > Allocatelliglobosispora > Allocatelliglobosispora scoriae. The sequence continues at coordinate 2,478,962 of NZ_JACHMN010000002.1, read as the reverse complement.
AGCGATATTCATCGATGCATAGCACGTACTGAGTGGGCGCTGTCGACATCGGCGGACGACGATGGAATCAGTCTACGAATTGGCTGGCAGACAACGTTTCGGCTGCTCGCCACTTCACAAGGGAGGCAGTATCCATGTCCACCGCTACGGCAACGCCCACCACCGCACCGAGCCAGGAACAGCTCGACGCCTACTACGGCGGCTTCACCACCGAGCGGGAGAAGGAGGCACTCAGCGTGCCGCTGCGGCTCGTCGGCGCGTGGAAGCGCAACGACGCGGCCGGCGTCGCGAGCGTCTTCAGCGACGACGGCATCCTGATCCTGCCGGGCGACGTGTTCAAGCAGGGCCGTGACGAGATCCAGTCGTTCATGGCCGCCGCCTACGCCGGCCCCTTCAAGGGCACCGGCGTCACCGGCCAGCCCGTCGACGTGCGCTTCGTCGGCGAGGACGTGGCGCTGCTGCGTACCCACGGCGGCATCCTCGCGCCGGGCGAGACCACGATCGAGCCGGAGCTCGCCGTCCGGTCGACCTGGGTCTGCGTGAAGCGCGACGGCCAGTGGCAGCTCGCCGCTTACCAGAACAGCCCTCGGGGCGAAGGCGCCACCCTGCGCTGGTAACGCCCCCTCGGACCTTCCGCAAACGACTGTCGAATGAGGTAGATGTGGCTAAGTCAACGAACGTCAAGGCTACGGCCAAACAGCTCCTCGCGAAGGCGGGCGTCAAGGAGGACCGGGACTTCTACGGCCCCTTCCAGAGCCGTGGCGAGAAGGCGGCGCTGACCGTCCCGCAGATGATCCAAGCCGCCTGGGCGGCGAACGACGCGGAGGCCTTCGCCAGGGTGTTCCTGGACAACGGCAGCCTCCTGATGCGGGACGAGCAGCTCACCAGCCGAGGCCAGATCTACGACCACATGTCCGCGGGCTACCGCGGTGGTTACAAGGGCGCGCGGGTCACGGGCTGGCCGCTCGCCGTCAGGTTCCTCAGCGCCGACTGCGCGATGGTCGTCACCCAGGGCGGGATCATCCTGCCCGGGGAGACGGAGATCGCACCGGACCGGCAGATCCGTGCCACCTGGATCATCGTCGCCGAGGACGGGGTGTGGAAGCTCCTGTCCCACCACAGCAGCCCCATCGCGGGACCGACCGGCTCGCGTGCCGGTTCGCCCGAATCCGGCTCCTACTCGGAGGAGAACGCAATGTCCAACGATGCAGCGCAGCTCGTCACCAAGGCCAAGGAATGGGCCGGCCGCTACGGCAAGTTCAGCAACGGTGTCGAGGGTGCCGTGCTGACCGTACCGCTGCGGGTCACGGCGGCCTGGGACAGCAACGACGCCGACGCGTTCGCCGGTGTCTTCACGGAGAACGGCAGCATGCTCGTCGGCGACGAGCAGCTCACCACGCGGGACCAGATCCGCGACTACATGGCCGGCGCCTTCGCCGGAGGGTGGAAGGGCACCCGCCTCGCCGACCGGCCGGTCGAGATCCGCCTCATCGCGGACGACGTGGCGGTCGCCATCACGCAGGGCGGGATCCTGCTGGAGGGCGAGGACGAGGTGGCGCCGAGCAGGCAGACCCGCACCCTCTGGGTCACCACCAAGCAGGACGGCGAGTGGCGCCTCGTCGTGCGCCAGACGAGCCCGACCGCGAGCTGATCGCCGCACGGCGCCGTGCCGGTGGGCCAGGGCCGAGACTGGTCCACCGGCACGGCACCGTCCGGGTGCCGTCAGCGTCGTCCGGCGCCGTCCAACGTCGTCCAGGGAGATGGGAGCGCCGGTGCAGTTGCCGCCTGCGGACGTCGTACACATCTGGACCGTGCCGCTCACCGCGACCGCGGCGACGGTCTCGCGCCTGCACGGCCTGCTGGGTCTGCGCGAGCGGCTGCGCGCCGCGGACCGCGCCCCGGCCGACTGGTGGCGCCGCCACGTCGTGTCACACGCGGCGGTGCGGGCGATTCTCGGCGGCTACCTGGACCGGGAACCGTCGAGCCTGCGCTTCGGCTACGGCCGGTGGGGCAAACCGCGCCTGGCGGGGCTCGAGTTCAACCTCTCCCACACCGGCGACCTGGCGCTGCTCGCCGTTTCGGCGCAGCGGCCGGTCGGAGTCGACGTGGAGGGCAGCCGGCCGGACTTCCCCGCCGTGGCCTTCGCCGACCGCTACTTCCCGCCCGCCGAGCGCGAGCTGGTCGCGGCGGCCGGCCCCGAGGCGCCGGCGGTCTGGCGCCGCCTGTGGTCGCGCAAGGAGGCCTGCGTCAAGGCCGCGGGCGCCCGGGCAGCCCTCGGCCTGTCCCTGGCCGTCGCCGGTCCCGGTGACCTCCGCCGGGTACGCGACTCCTCGGGCCTGCTGCCCGGCACCTGGCTGCTGCGGGACCTGCCCGCACCGGAGGGGCACGCCGCTTGCGTCGCCCTCGACGGGGACCGCCCCTTCGCCGTGACGCACCAGACGTGGATCGCCGACGAGGCGGTCCGACACAGGGAGGTTCCATGACATCCGTCGTCGAGGTCGCCAGCTACCTCCCACCGAGGAGCATCTCGCTCACCGAGCTCTTCGAGAAGCTGAGCCTGGACTACAACGCCGACGTCTACGAGCGCTACTTCGGCTTCCAGCAGATCCGCCAGGACCCCGGCGGCAACCTCGCCGAGCAGCTCTGCGCCGCGGCGAGCAGGCTGACCTGGCTGCGCGGACGCGAGCACCTGGTCCGCTACGTCGTCTACGCGCCGACGATCCAGAGCAGCGCGCCCTACCCGGGCAACCCGGTCCTGGAGACGTGCCTCGCGCTCGGCCTGGAACGCGCGCTGCCCTTCTCGCTCTCGCAGCACGCCTGCGCGTCGGCGCTGCTCGCGATCGACACGTGCGGCAGACTGCTCGCCTCCGACGGCGAGCCGGACGCGCTGGCGCTGATCCTGACCGGGGAGAAGACCTTCACCCCGGTCGCGCAGGTGGTGGAGAACTCCGCGGTGATGGGGGAGGGCATCGCCGCCGTCCTGGTCCGCGCGGGCGGCGAACGCGACCGGATGCTCAGCTACGCCAGCCGCACGCTCGGCGAGTTCCACGAGGGCCCGTTCCTCACCCCGGAGCTGGACGCCGAGTTCCAGCGCAGCTACACCACCACCTTCGCCGAGGTGATCCACGCGGCGCTGGCGCACGCGGGGCTGACCGCGGACGACGTCACGCTGGTGCTCGCGCACAACGTCAACCGGATGTCGTGGATGCGGGTGCTGCTCCAGTCGGGCCTGCCCAAGGACCGGCTCTTCCTCGACAACCAGCGGACCCTGGGCCACTGCTTCGGCGCCGACCCCTTCCTCTCGCTGCAGGCCGCGACCGCCGCCGGCCGGCTGCGCGAGGGCGACTACTACGTCATGACCGCGTCGGGCCTGGGCTCCACCACGGCCGCGATGGTCTTCCAGCACTAGTTCATTCGAATGGAGCTTGACCGCATGCAGGCAGACCGTGAGACCGCAGCACAGAGCAGCAAGCGCATCATCGCCGAGATGGCGCGCCGGGACCCCGCGACGCTCACCGACCGCACCCTGCTCTTCGCAGGTCTCGGCCTCAACTCGGCGAACGTGCTGGAGCTGCTGATCCTGATCGAACGCGAGCTCGGCATCCGCCTCGACGTCGTGGAGATGGAGCCGCACCACCTGGAGTCGGTCGGATCGCTGTCCGCATACGTCGCCAAGCAGCTGGGCGAGTAGCCGTGTACCGAAGCGTTCCACCGGCACCCGCTCGCACCGATCCCGTGCCGGTGGGGCGATTCCCGCTGCCGCTGGCCCGGATCATCACCAGGAGCTTCGACGCCGACGAGGCCTTCGGGCCCGACGCGCTGCGGATCTTCAACGATCTGGGGGTCGCCTACGGCATGCCGGAGCAGGCGGCGGGGTTCGTCGGCCGACGGCGTACGACCTTCACCACGATGGTGGAGAGCCTCGTCGCCGAGCTCACCGATCCGGACGATCCGATCGGGCTGGTGGTGCTCGCGCACGGCACGCCGGATTCGGAGCCGCACTGGCCGGCCTGCTTCCTCGCCCACATGCTGCCGGGCGACCCGTTCACCTTCGCGGTCGCCGACCACGGCGTGACGACGCCTTTCCTCGCCCTGCGCATCGCCGCGGAGTACATCCGCGCCGACGACCTCGGCCGCGCCGCCGTGGTGATCCTGGAGCAGGAGGAGTTCTTCTGCGACCCCGCCCTGGTCGGCCAGGCGCCGATGCCGGCCGAGAACCGGCTGGTCGCGCTCGTCTTCGACCGGGCGGGCACGCTCGGCACGGTCGCCGTGGCCGTCACCGCCGACACGGAGCCGGAGCTCCCCGCGGTCGACGGGTCGTCGGTGCTCGTGGTCGGCGGTCGGCTCGCGGCCACCAACCCGCCGCTGCCCAGCGCCGTCGTGGCTTCCGCACACCTTCCGGGTACGGGCACCTGGTCCGCCCTGCACGACGGACTGGACCGCTGGCGTGGCGAGGGCGCCGAACAGGTCACCTTGATCGACTACGACCCGGCCTCCCGCGTCCAGGGGAGATGCACCCTGACCCTCCGTAGCGCATGAACATCCAAGATCGCCGCAGCTCTTCAAGAGTTGGTCCTAACGGGGTTGTAGGACCAACTCTTGAAGAGTTGCGGCGATCTTGGAGCGAGCGGGTGGGCGGCGGACCGGTGTCAGGCGGGAGCGGCGCGGCCGGCGGCGCGGCGGGTGAGGTGGCCGGATTCGTGGAGCCACCGGACCGTGTCGAGCATCGTCTCGGCGAACGGGCGGGACGGTGCCGGTGCGGTTCGCTCGTCGAGGCGTGCGTCGCAGTGGCAGGCGTAGATCGCGCCGTACTCGACGGGGATGTGCCAGGGGCAGATCCGCTGGAGCGCGAGGGTGAGCAGGCCGACCGGCAGGACCGCCGGGGTCGGCAGGAAGACCGCCGGGAGCCGGTGCCCGGTGACGAATCGAGCCGTGCGCAGGTAGTCCGAGGTGGAGACATAGCGGCCCGGCGCGAGCAGGCGGCGGGGTCCCTGGCCGGGTCGCATGGCGTCGGCGTGCAGCTCGGCGACATCGCGTACGTCGCCGAGGGGGTAACCGCCGGTCGGCCAGATCGGCAGTCGGCCGAGCAGCAGCGAGCGGAGCCGGGCGGACTGGTCGCCGAGGTGCGGATCGTGCGGCCCGAGCGTCGCCATCGGGTAGGTGATCGTCACCGGCGCCCCGTCGCTCTGGTGCTGCCTGGCGATCAGCTCGGCCTCGGCCTTCGTCGCCATGTAGCGCTCGCGCGGCTTGCCGACGGGCAGATTCCCGTCGAGCGGGCGGCCCCGGGTCGGGATCAGCGCGGCGAAGGAGGAGACGTGCACGATGGGATCGGCGCCGATCCAGCGGGCCGCCGCGAGGACGTTCTCGGTGCCGTCGACGTTGACCGACTGCATGCGGCGGTGCGCCCGGCTGTCGAAGGAGTAGATCGAGGCCGCGTGCAGGACCGCGTCGCAGCCGGTCATCGCCCGGGTGACCGTCGTGGCGTCGGTGATGTCGCCGAGCACCACGTCGACGTCGGCCGGGTGGAGGCCGAGCGGTTCCAGAGCCGGGCGGACCGCCGACTCCCGGCGGGCCAGCAGCCGGATCCGGTGCCCCGCGCGGTGCAGCGCCGCGACGGAGTGCGAGCCGATGAAACCGGTGCCACCGGTCACGAAAACGAGTGCCATAGCGCCTGCCCCCAAGCCTGTTCGCCGAATGCGCGACGGCGGCGGCCCACCCCAGCAGACCGCCGCCGTCGCCGTTCTCAGGACTCCCGTCGCTTACGCGGCGGTGCCCTTCGGGCTGTTCTGGTAGGCGGCGAGCCGCCACTGGCCCTCCTGCTTGACGACGACCCACGACGCGCGGATCGCGTGCTCGGCGGCGACCTCGGACTCACCCGGGGCCAGTACGCCGCCCTGGGTGATCAGGACGCCGGAGTCCTCGCAGAAGAACTTGATGTCGATGGGCTGGCCGGTGACCCGGGTGCCCTGGTAGGGCCCGGCGAACGCCTCCGCCATGTGCTGGCGGATGTCGTCGCGCCCCTTCTTGAACAGGCCCGACAGGATCATCGTGCCGTCCTCGGTGAAGACGTCGGCGAAGGACTTCGCGTCGTGCTCGGCCCAGGCGGCGATGACCCGCTGGGTGAGCGCCGTGACGGCGAGCTGGTCGGCAGAGGTGGTGGCGGTGCTGGTCTCAGTCATGATCGTTCATCTTCCCGTCGATGGATCGGGCGGAGGTCAGATATAGAGCGTGTTCGGCTCGAGGCCGCACAGGACGCGGCCGTAGAGCTCGGCGTTGGTGTTCGGGTGCATCAGGGCGTGCAGGCTGACCGCCTGGATGTCCCGCGCGATGCGCTGGATCGGCACGTCGCTGTAGATCGACGAGCCGCCGCTGGCGGAGGCGAGGATGTCGACCGCCTCCTTCACCCGACGGCCCACCGCACCCATGCTGGCCCGGGCCTTGACCCGCTCCTGCAGCGTCCACTGCGCGCCGGTGCTCGTCTTGGTGTCGACGAGGTCGGCCAGGCTGAACGCGTGGAACTCCGCCTCGTCGATCTTCGTGGCGGCGTCGGCGACCTGCAGGTGGGTCAGCGGAGCCTCACCCTGGCTCGCGTAGTTGGTGTAGCTGATCTTGCGGTCCGGCAGCCGCTCCAGGAACGCCTCCAGGGCTGCCCGGCCCAGCCCGACCATGGTCCCGACGGACGATGCCGAGGCGACCGGCAGCAGCGGGGCCCGGTAGATCGCCGCGTCGGCGTTCGCCTGCGACGCGCCCTGGCCCTGGATGATCGCGCCGAGCGGCAGGATGCGGTCGCTCGGTACGAAGACCTCGTTGGCGACGGTGCTCACGCTGCCGGTGCCCTTGAGACCGGAGGTGTACCAGTCGTCCACGATCTGCAGGTCCGACATGGGGACCAGTGCCAGGATCGGCATCGGCTCGCTGTCCGGCCCGACCTGGATCGCGACGATCTCCTGCCAGTGCGCGTGCAGCGCACCGCTGATGAAGCCCCACTTGCCGTTGACGACGACGCCACCGGGGACCGGGGTCGCCATCGCCGTCGGGCTCAGCGTGCCGCAGACCCGGACGTCCGGCGTCGAGAAGACCTCGTCCTGGACGTGGTCCGGGAAGTGGCCGGTCATCCAGGTCGGGATCCAGTAGACCGAGGCGGTCCAGGAGGTGGAACCGTCGGCGCGGCCGAGCTCGGCCGCGACCTCCACCAGCGTCCGGGTGTCCGACTCGAAGCCGCCGTAGCGCTTCGGTGCCCGCATCTTGAAGATGCCGGCCTCGGCCAGCGCCTCGATCGCGTCGTCGTGCACGCGGCGGTTCTCCTCGGACCAGGCCGAGTTCTTGCGGAGCACCGGCACGAGGTCGGCGGCGCGACGAACCAGTTGTTCGCGCGTCGGAGCATTGGTGTCCAATACCATTCCTTCCTGTTCACGTCAGCTAGCAATGCGTCGCACCAACCGCCACACCACGGATGAATTGAATGCACGACGATTTCGCCGGCGACCCGAATGGATAGTTCGGTGCCAGCTACCAGACAATGACATCGACCGTCGCCACTGGGCATCTTCGAACGTGCGAAGCCTGCCCGGCGGGGGTGACGAAATACGTTGTGCCGCACCGCAACATTGAAGATGCCGCGTATCACAGCGGGTGTGACCCTTGCGGCATGTGCGATTTCGACAGCAGATCCGCATTGCCGAGCGGGCTGCACGGCCCGCGGGCAGCGGCTTTGAAAGAGCTCGACGCGGACGGCCCGCTACGGTCGTCAATAGCCGGTCCCGACCGGGTCAGCCGGGCCGCGTCATGACGGCGCCCGTCCTCGACGCACCCGATGTGGTGACGCGAGCGATTGCGGGCGACTCCAACGCCTTCGCCGGCCTCTATGAGCAGTACCACGGCCTGGTCTTCAGGTTCATCTACCGGCGCGTAGGCAACCCTACTATCGCGGAGGACCTGGCGGCCGACGTTTTCGTGCGCGTTCTCCGGCGGATCAACACCTTCACCTGGCAGGGCACCGACATCGGCGCCTGGCTGCTCGCCATCACCCGCAACATCGTGGCCGACTACTACAAGTCGGGCCGGTGCCGCTTCGAGATCGCCAGCGGTGACGGCCGCGACGACACCCGCGCCTCCAGCGACCTGGAGGCCCGGCCGGAGGAGACGGTCACCGAGCACCTCAACAACGTGGCCGTGCTGCGTCTGCTCAACGACCTCGCCCCCGACCAGCACGACGTCATGGTCCTGCGCTTCCTGCGCGGCCTCTCCCTCGCCGAGACGGCCGGTGTGATGGGCAAGAACGAGTCCGCCGTCAAGGCCCTGCAGTACCGCGCCGTCCGCAACCTCGCCCGCCAGCTGCCGGAGGGGTGGACCAGGTGAGCCTGCGCCCCTTCGACCTCGCCCCGCTGGATCTCTCCCCCCGCAAGGCGATCCAGCTCGCCGCCGAGTACGCCCCCAACATCGACCCGGGCCGGATCGAGGAGTTCGACTTCGCCGAGCCGGAGCCCGAGTCCGAGTACCGCTACCCCCTCGGGGCCGGGCTGCCCCGGACCTATCCGCGCAACCCGCAGAAGTGACTCGCCGCACCTGGCCGGCCGGGCCAGGAGCGGCGGAGTTCACCTGTGCCTACGCCGCTGCCTGGTGTGCGACGAGGTCCGGGCCGTCGGTGGCCGACTCGGTGCGACCTCCGCGTACGCCGTGCCACGTGTCGTGATCGATCTTGCGCAGGCGCTCGTCCTCGGTGTGCGCCACCCGCTTCATCGACAGGCGCAGCAGCGGCGGTGCCATCAGCGAGGTGACGATGGCGACGAGCACGATGATCGTGTAGGTCGCGGTGTTGAGGACGCCGAGGCGCAGACCGGTGAGGGCGACGATGACCTCGATGACGCCCCGCGCGTTCATGCCGGCCCCGAGGGCGATCCCCTCCCAGGGGCTGAGCTTGCTCAACCGGGCACCCAGGTAGGCGCCGGCGAACTTGCCGATGATCGCGACGGCGAGCACGGCGAGACCGGTGAGGGCGATCGTCGGGTCGAAGAGGGCGGTCAGGTCCATCCGCAGGCCGGCGGTGGCGAGGAAGAGCGGGGCGAGCACGGAGAGCACCACGGTCCGCAGCGGCGCGAGGCGTACCTGGGCGGCGGGCGAGGTCGTGATCAGGATGCCCGCCACGAAGGCGCCGAAGACCGGCTCCATGCCGAGGGAGTGGGTGGTCACCGCGCCGAGCAGCACGATGATGACGGCTGCGGCGACGGCCGGGCCGGACTCCTCGGACTTCGAGGCGGCCGTCATGACCTTGCGGACGAGCACCCGGCCCAGCGTCGCGGCGAGGATGACGAAGCCGACGAGGTAGACGACCGAGAGCGTCACGTTGCCCATGCTGACGCCGACCGTGGCGGCGGCGGCGACGACGGAGAGCAGCAGCCAGCCGACCGCGTCGTCGATCATGCCCGCCGCGAGGGTGAGCTGGCCGATGTTGCGGTGCAGCAGCTTCATGTCCGACAGGGTCTTGGCGATGACCGGGATCGCGGAGACGCACATCGCGACGCCGAGGAAGAGCGCGAAGACCCAGCCGCCCTTCGTGACCGAGGCGGGCAGGTTGGCGCCGAGCAGGATGCCGAGCCCGAGGGGGATGATCAGGCCGCAGAGGCTCACCAGCGCCGCCGTCCCGCCCTGGCGGCGCAGCATGCCGAGGTCGAGGTGGGTACCGGTGATGCCGACGAGGAGCAGGACGCCGAGCTGGCCGACCGCGTCGAGGAGGTGGATCTGCTCCGGCACGGCGGGGAGCAGCCAACCCGAGATCTGCGGGGCGAAGTGGCCGAGCAGGGACGGCCCGATCAGCAGTCCGGTGATGAGCTCACCGACGATCGCGGGCATCCCGAGGCGCTCCGCCAGCCGACCGAGCAGCTTGGCGAGGAGGAGCAGAACGACGAGACCGACGAGGAAAACGAGTAGGGGATGGGGCGCCAGTGGAGATATGGGAGCCGCAATGACCATGATCGGGACCTCCTAGAAGGATATGCCCCGCCATTGTCTGGTCCGACCGTTTCCTATTGCCTCTTGTCAATTGCGAAGTTCTTACGAATCTATTAATTTATTAGTATCGATCTGCAACTATCCCTATGGCGACCGCCGGCGGGTACGAGTGGCCGGTTGCCGCGTGCGAGTGGCGACCCGCACCGCCCGGGTGATCGGCGGCGGGGTGACGAGGTGGGTGATCACGTCGCCGGGGTGCACGGACTCGCCGCACTTGGTGCACATGACGTGCACCTCGGTGGACCCACCGCAGTTCACGTGCTCCGTGGTCCGCGGTGGGCCCGCCTTGCCGGCGAGGTACTTGTCGCCCCACTGCATCAGTGACAGGACGACGGAGCCGAACTCCTGACCCTTGGGGGTGAGCTTGTACTCATGCCGCAGCGGTCGCTGCTGGTAGGGCACTCGCTCGAAGATGCCGCTCTCGACCAGGGTGTTCAGTCGCTCCGTGAGGATGTTGCGGGCAAGTCCCAGATTGTTGAGGAACGTGTCGAACCGGCATTCGCCGAGCAGCGCGTTCCTGATGATGAGGATGGTCCACCGCTCGCCGACTATCTCCAGCGAGCGGGCCACCGAGCAGTCCTGGCCGTACGTTCGTATCGACACTGAACCATCTTATGCGGGTGGCCCGTAAAAGGAATGGTTTGGCCAGTGCCAGAACGGTCAGTAGCGAAACAAAACTCCTACAGATCGGGCAATGCGAGCAGGACGGGCGGGTCGAACGCGTTCATCGGCCGGAGCCGGATGTCCGCTTTGACGGAGACGGTGTCATTGCGAATCGTCAGCGGACCGAAGGAACCCACCAACGCGTTCTGCTCCGCGGGGACGGCGAGCGCGTCGTTGCCGTCGATGGAGGAGTAGGCGAGCACGTACCAGCTGCCCGTGGGCGCGTTCTCCAGGGTGAACTGGCCGACGCTGTCCAGGATCACGCAGCGCACCGGCAGGCCCAGCGGCACGGGGTCGCGGAAGAGGCCCACGAAGACGTAGCCGATGGTGTCCGTGATCGTGTCGGCCGCGCGTACCTCTCCGTGGATCGTCGCGGCCGGGGGCTCCAGAACCGTCCAGCGGTGATCGACCGGGACCCGCGGGGTGACGCCGCCGAGCCGCCGGTAGGTGCTCGGCGAGACGCCGACGCTGCTGCTGAAGCGCGAGCTGAAGGTGCCGATGCTGGTGTAGCCGACCTCATGGGTGATCTCGGTGACGCTCAGCGAGGTGGACAGGAGCAACTGCTTGGCGCGGTGCAGCCGCATGACCATCAGGAAACGCCCGGGGGATATCCCGGTGATGCGCTGAAAGATCCGAGAGAAGTGGAACTTGCTGAACATCGCGGTGCGAGCCATCTCGTCCACGCTGTGCTGTTCACCGAGATCCTTCTGGATGGCCTCGATGACTCGGCCGACGGCCTTCTTTATGGTGTCTTCCATAGCATTCCCCAGGCTCGATACGTTGTGCGGCGATCGATGCGAATCGAGATCTGCTGTATTGGTCGATCCGCACTCGTCGCGAATGGAACTCGTAGGTCCGGCCCGATGGTGTTTCGCGGACACCACCGCCGGCTGTCATCTCCCGTCGTGGACCTGTCCTATCGCGGCCCCGGACTGGCGAATTGGCCGGGCGTGCGGCCGGGTCCGGCCGGTCCCCGGTAGGCCTGGGCGATGTCGAGCCAGCGGTCGGCCTCGGCGCCGACCGCGGTGAGCGCCAGGTCGTCGCGGTGGCGGCGGCGCGTCACGAGCAGGCAGAAGTCGGCGGCGGGGCCGCTGATCCGCTGCGTGGAGTCGGCCGGGCCGAACTCCCACAGCGTGCCCGACGGCGAGGTGATCTCGAAGCGGAGTTCGAGCTCCGGAGTGGCGATGCCGCGCGCCTGGTAACCGAAGTCCCAGGTCCGCACGGCGAAGCCGACGAGGTGCCCCAGCCGGTCGGTGCGGGTCCGCTCGACGCCGAGCGCGTCGGCGATGTCCTGGCCGTGCCCGAAGAGCTCCATCATCCCGGCTGCGGCGAGCACCGGGCCCGGCAGCGGCCGGACCAGCCAGGGGACGACCTCGCCCGCGGGGACGGCGGCGAGGGCCTTCTCCGCCGTGGCGCGCTCGGCCCGGAAGCGGGAGAGCAGCACCGGCTTCGGCTCCGCGAGGAACTCCGCGAGCGCGGCGTTGACGTTGGCGTCGAAGTCACCGCTCATCCGGGAGGTCACAGCACGAAAGGTCTCCGGCTGTCCAGCGGCCATTCCGGCCAATCGAAAAGTCGCGGCGAGATGCGCGATTTGATGGGCGATCGTCCATCCGACCGCCGGGGTTTCCAGCGCCCATTCGGCGTCGTCCAGATTGGCGACGAGCTGATCGATCTCGTCGCCGTCGGCGGTCAGGTCGGAGATAACGTCGGGCACTTGAGTCACCGTCTGTCCTGTCTCTAGTGAACCGTTAGTTCGAATATCAACTTGGTTCGATGAGCTAGTCGATTGTGCATCAGTGCATGTCCGAGTACTTCTCCGTTCGTGCCGTCACCCGACCTTCCATCGGCAATGGTTGATTCAATACTAGGTCATCATGGTTGTCCGTGGGGATAACGAATGAGAAACACGTCGATGGTTACCTGACGGTACGGATGAGGCGCCGAAGACCGTTCGACGGTCCACATTGGCGGGTGAGCGGGCTGCGGGCGCCGACCGGACGAGGGGGTGCGGCGCACGAAATGAGTAGTTGGTCGTCTGATGCACCAGGGAGAAATATATGACAAATCTCACCGGTCCGGTCGAAGGGTCGATCATCGTCGCCCGGTAGGGCGAATAGCGCTGGTTGAGCAATTGCGGAGAAGATCCACTCTTGGGCGATGTTTAGCGTGGGTGTATCGGTTGTGGTCGTTGGGTGCGGTGCTTGGGGGTTTTGCGGTGGCTAGCTTGTTGCGAGAGGCGCGCACGCGTCTTTTCACTCCTAACAGGATCGAGACGACGCTGGCGCGTCGCGGGTTCTTCGCCAAGGACGAGGCGACCCGGTTGCGGCTGGAGAATGTCGGCGCGACCTTCCTGGACGGGTTCGAGGCGGCCCTGCGGTCGAAGGACGTGCAGTCCGCGACCGCCGTGCTGGACGCGGTCGACCGGCCGTTCCGCGGCTTCGCCTTCGAGGGCGCGGGCATGGGCTTCGCGGTGCTGGACGGGATGCCGGGCAACCGGGGCGGCCGGGTACGCCAGTTCCTCGAGGGCCCCGGCGAGCCGCACATCTACATGGCGTATGTCGGGATCGGCTGGGCCCTGGCGAAGCTGCCGAGGTTCTGCTGGTCCAACGTGGACGCCCCGGATCCCCTGCTGCGCTGGCTGGTGATGGACGGGTACGGCTTCTACCACGCCTACTTCAAGACCAACCAGTACGTGCACCAGCAGCTCGTCGGCCCGCCGCTGCGCTGGCCGGCCGGTGTCACCGGCAACTACGCCCAGCGCGGGATCGACCAGGGGATCGGCCGGGCGATGTGGTTCGTCGCCGGCGCCAACCCCGGCCTCGCCGCGTCGCTGATCGGCCGCTTCGCGCCGGACCGCCAGCCCGACCTGTGGGCGGGCATCGGCCTCGCCGCCACCTACGCCGGTGGCGTCACCGAGGAGGAGCTGACGGAGTTGCGCCGCGTCGCCGGGCAGTACCGGCCGCAGCTCGCGCAGGGTTCCACCTTCGGTGCCCAGGCCAGGGTCTATGCCGGGCTCGTCACCGAGCACACCCCGGTCGCGACGGGGATCCTCTGCGGCATGACGCCGGAGGAGGCCGGCAAGATCACGGAGATGGAGAAGGCTGCCCTCCCGGACGACGGCGACGAGCCCGCGTTCGAGATCTGGCGGCAGCGCATCCAGTCACACTTCTGAGGTATTGCCCGCCCCTGCGCCTTGTCGGCGACGAGGGGCGGGCGTTTCATTGGGATCATTCAATGTCACCGACGGGCGGTGGGCGCCGAGGCGGGCGACGCTGGAGGGATACGTTCATGGACAGCACGGGGCCGGAGTCGTCGGCCGGGGACACGCTCGAACTGCTCTCCCGACTCATCGCCGAGCGGGTGGAGCTGCCGCTGTCGGTCGTCCAGCCCGACCTGCGCCTCGTCGCCGACCTGCACCTGAGCTCCATCACCGTGGGGCAGCTGATGGCGCAGGCGGCGGCCCAGCTCGGCTTCGGCGCTCCCGAGGTCACGTCGAGCTACGCCACCGCGACCGTGGCCGAGCTCGTCGAGGCGCTCGCGGCGATCGGCCGGGACGAGCGGGAGAGCGCCACCGGCCGGGCCGACGTCGCCGGTGCCGCCCGCTGGGTGCGCGCCTTCGCCGCCGAGTCCGCTCCCGCCACCCGGCCCACCCCGCGTAAAGGTCCGACCGGGGGCGCCTGGCGGCTCTTCGCCGACGCCGGTCACCCGCTCGCCGCTCCGCTGCACGAGGCGCTGACGCTCGCCGGACTCGGCGGCGGTGTGCTGCTCTGCCTGCCGTCCGACGCGGGGGAGGAGCAGGTGGGGCTCGCCCTCGCCGCGGCGCACGCGGCCCTCGAGGACGGCGTCGAGCGGTTCGTCCTGGTCCAGCACGGGCGGGGTCTCGCCGGGCTCGCCAAGACCCTCCACCACGAGGCGCCCGCCGTGCGGACCACCGTCATCGACGTCGCGCCGGCCGACGCCGTCGTGGCCGAACTGGTCGCCGACGTCGCGGCCACGGCCGGCTTCGCCGATGTCGGGTACGCCGGGGACGGCTCACGGCGTACCCCCGTGCATCGGCTCTGGCGACCGGTGAGCCCGGACCGCCGACCGAAGGCCAGGCTCGGAGCTGCCGACGTGCTCCTCGCCACCGGTGGCGGCAAGGGGATCACGGCCGAGTGCGCGCTGGCGCTCGCCGTCCGCGGCGGAGCCCGGCTGGCGCTGCTCGGCCGATCGGACCCGGCGACCGACGCGGAGCTCGCCGCCAACCTGGAGCGGTTCGCGGCCGCCGGTGCGACCGTCCACTATGTCCGGGCCGACCTCACCGACCCGGCCGCCGTGCTCGCGGCGCTGACGGAGGTCGAGTCGGTGCTGGGACCGGTGACGGCGATCCTGCACGGCGCCGGCCACAACATCCCGGCGACGCTGCCGGGACTCACCGCCGAGGCGTTCCGCGCCGCGCTGGCGCCGAAGGTCGACGGGCTCGCGGCAGTGCTCGACTCGGTCCGGCCGGACCGGCTGAAACTGCTGGTCACGTTCGGTTCGATCATCGGTCGGGCGGGGCTGCGCGGCGAGGCGCACTACGCCGTCGCCAACGACTGGCTCGCCGACGCGACGACCCGCTTCGCCGCCGCGCACCCGGACTGCCGCACGGTCTGCCTGGAGTGGTCGGTCTGGTCCGGCGCGGGGATGGGCGAGCGCCTCGGCGTCGTCGAGACCCTGCTCCGCGACGGCATCGTGCCGCTCG
Organism: Allocatelliglobosispora scoriae; assembly: GCF_014204945.1. Classification (NCBI taxonomy): domain Bacteria; kingdom Bacillati; phylum Actinomycetota; class Actinomycetes; order Micromonosporales; family Micromonosporaceae; genus Allocatelliglobosispora; species Allocatelliglobosispora scoriae. The sequence goes on along the minus strand of NZ_JACHMN010000002.1, from coordinate 2,463,568 downwards.
CGATCGACGACGCCATCGAGGTGCTCCGCATGATCGTCGACGCACCCGACGTACCACCGGTCCTGCTCGTCACCGGCCGGGCGCAGGGGCTGCCCACGCTGCGCTTCCCGGCCCGGGAGCTGCCGCTGATGCGCTTCCTCGACCGGGTGCTCGTCGACTACCCGGGCGTGGAGCTCGTCGTCGAGGCGGTCCTCACCCCCGACGCCGACCCCTACCTCGCCGACCACCTGCTCGACGGCGACCTGCTCTTCCCCGCCGTGCTCGGGATGGAGGCGATGGCCCAGGTCGGCGCCGCCGTGACCGGGCTGCCCGGCCCGCCCGTCATCGAGGGCGCCGAGTTCCTGCGGCCCATCATCGTGAAGCGGCGCGGCTCGACCACGATCCGGATCGCCGCCGTGGTCGACCGGACCGGCACCGAGGCGGAGCTGGTGATCCGCAGCGAGGAGACGGGCTTCGCGGCCGACCACTTCCGGGCTCGACTGCGCTACGGGCTCTCCGGCTCCCCGGCCCGCCTGCCCGACCGCTCCGGCGTACCGGCGATGGCGACGGTCCCCGTCCCGGTCTCGCTGCCGATCATCCCGCCCGGGCCGGGCACGCTGCCGCCGGTACCGCTGGAGCCCGCCGAGGACCTCTACGACGACCTGCTCTTCCAGGGCAGGCGCTTCCAACGGCTGGTCCGCTACCACCGGGTCTCGGCCCGGGACTGCGCCGCCGACGTCGCCGGGCCGCCCGAGGGCACCGACGACTGGTTCGGCCCCTTCCTGCCGCCGACCCTGCTCCTCGGCGACCCCGGTCAGCGCGACGCGGTGATGCACGGCATCCAGGTCTGCGTACCCGACGCGACGCTGCTGCCCACCGCGGTCGACCGGATCTGGCTGGCCCCGGCCGGTGCGCGGGCCGGATTCGTGACCTTCCGCGCCGTCGAGCGGCACCGCGACGGTGACAGCTACCGCTACGACGTCGAGGTCCGCTCCGGACAGACCGTCGTGGAGCGCTGGGAAGGGCTGCGGCTGCAGGCGGTCCGCCCGCTCAGCGGCACCGGTCCGTGGGTGCCGCAGCTCCTCGGTCCCTATCTGCAACGCGTACTCGCCGAGCTGATCGGCTTCGGCGGCGCGGTCGCGATCGAGCCCGACGCCGACCCGACCCGGCGTCGGCAGAACACCGCGCTCGCCCTGTCGCGCGTCTTCGACCGGCCGGTGACGGTGCGCTACCGCCCCGACGGGCGGCCCGAGGTCGACGGCGGCTGGGCGGTCTCCGCGTCGCACGGCGCCGGGGTCACCCTCGCCGTCGCGGCACCGCACGCCACCGGCTGCGATCTCGAAGCCGTCATCGATCGGGGGCGCGAGGCCTGGTCCGGGCTGCTCGGGCGCCACCTCGGTCTCGCCGACCTCGTCGCGTCGGAGGCGGGTGAGTCGCTGTCGGTGGCGGCCACCCGGATCTGGTCCGCGCTGGAGGCGTTGCAGAAGGCCGGTCAGCTCCCGGCCACCCCGATCACGCCGGCCGCGTACGGGCCGGGGCGCTGGGTGCTGCTCGGCGCCGGGCCGTGGCGGGTGGCGACGTTCGTGACGATGCTGCGCGGCGTACCCGAGCCGGTCGCGGTGGCAGTGGTCACCCACGGCTGACCGCCGCCCGCGCCCCGGGTCGCGCCCCTGGCACGTTTTGCGTCGCGCCCGGCACGTTCTGCAGCAAAGCGTGGCCTCGCGCAGCGAGATGGCCACGCTTTGCTGCAGAACGTGACCAGCGACTTCGCCTGTCTCCTGCGGAGCGATCCGATGCGCATGGTGAGCAACATCCGAGATGTGCAGAGGTGTCGATGCAGTGACGATGGAACCAATCACGATCCGGTCTCTCAGCCGATCATCAAGGAGGCGATTCCCGTGCTGACCATCGCGCAACTGGAGCGGCTCGCCACCGAGGCAGAGAGCATTCACGCCGACGTGGTCGCCTATCTCCGCGAACACGGTGTCACCGCCCTGTGGGCCAACGACCAGGTCGTTACCCGCCAGGCTGTGCTGCTGCGCGCGCCGCTGGGCTACTGGGCGTCACAGGAGCCGCAGCTCCTCTCGGTCGGAGCAGCCCTCTACGGGCGGCCGGCCGAGCGGGGCGTGCAGGCGTGACCCAGCAGCCCGTCGCGGCGCCGAATGTCGTCACTCAGGGAGCTTGAGCACACATGACCGACCTGTTCAACATCGCCGAACTCGGTGCGGCCTTCGGTGCCGGTGCCATCGTCGTCGGCGTGCTGCAACGCCTCGCGCTGCGGGCGGCATATGAGATCAACAAGGTGAAGGTGTGGCGGCTCAAGCGCACGTCGTGGGCTGAGGCGGCGGTCCCCACCCACCTGCGGCCGGGGCAGCACCGGATGGGCTGGCTGGTCGAGCTGGGCATCAGGAAGCGACGGGTGCAGATCGACCGGCGGCAGCTCGAACTCGGGATAGAGCCCGCCAACCTGCGGGCCGAGCTGAAGATGGTCAAGGCCGCGAAGGCGAAGGCGAAGCAGTCGAGGTCGGTGGTCGGCGTCGTCGAGCTCGTCGGCGTACCGGCCGGGGTCCGCGACGGTGCCCCGGTCATCGAGACGGTTGTCGAGACGGTCATCGAGGGCGAGGTCGCCGATGTGGTGATCGTGTCGCCCCCGGCCGATGACCTGCCCGAGACGTACGACGCCGAATCCGATGTGGACGACGAAGCGGACGGCGACGACGAGGCGTCGGCGGCCGCGTCCGAGGGGAAGGCGCCGCGTCGGCGCTGGCTCGAACTGCGCCGCGCCGCAGCAGCGTCCGATGTGGATGCAGAGGTCGGGCCCGCGGCCCCGACGCGCCGGGCCAGGCGTGCCGCGAGAGCGGAGGCCAAGGCCGCAGCCAGGGCTGCGAAGGTCGCCGCGAAGGCCGAGGAGGTCGCTGCCAAGACCGATGCGAAGGCCAAGGCGTTCGCGGCGAAGGCTGAGGCGAAGGCAGAGAAGGCCGCAGCCGGGGCTGATGCGAAGGCGGTGAAGGCCGCGGCGAAGACCGCCCGGGCTCTGCCCGAGGTGCCCGCCGAGGCGGTCCGGCCGGAGGCCGTCGCCGAGGCGAGCGACGTGGCGGCGCCGGTGCTCGTGCCCGATGTCCCGACCGGGCCGGAGATCTCGGCGGTGGCCGAGCGCGAGAGCATCGCGGAGTCCGCCGCGCCCGATGGGGCCGACCCTGCCGGGGACTCCGTGGCGCAAGCGCCGCCGCGCCGGCCGGCGACCCGGTCCAAGGGCGCCGGAGCTGCCAAGAGCACCGGCGCCGCGAGGGCGGCGACGTCCAAGGCCACCCCGCCGGCCAAGGCGACGGCCAGGTCCGCGACGGCGAAGACCGGTTCGGCCAAGCCCGCCGCACCCGGCAGGTCCGCGCAGTCGGCCAGGACGCCGAAGGGTGCCGACCTCGGCAAGCTCGCCAACGTCGGCGACCAGGACCTCCTCGCCTGGATCAACCAGCTCGGCGACCCCGCCGAGGCGGTCTCCGAAGCCGATGCCGCGCCCGTGGCCGAGCCGGTCGCCGCAGCCGCCGCGGTGGCGAAGGCCGACGGTCCCTATGACCCCAGCGAGCGCTTCGTCGGCCGGGTCTTCATGCCCGTCGACATCGCGGCGATCTACTACAACGACGACTGCCAGACCGAGGCGCTCCAGCTCATCGCACCGGAACGGCCCAGCTGGGAGATCGGCGACGACGACTACCGGCCGGGTTTCGAGGTCGCCGACGAGCTGGCCGCGAAGCGGGTCGCCGTGCACCAGGACCTCGCGGCGATGCGCGCGCACGCCGCCCAGCTCCTCGCCACCGTGGAGTGGCCCCGGATGGGCGAGCCGCCGCTGCCCGTCCCGCCGGGAATGGTGCCCGGCACCGACAGCACGACCGGTCCGTCGCCCGACGACGGCACCGGATCGGCGGCGCGCCGCAGCGACCAGCGGCGTACCGGCACGAAAAAGCCGAGGAAGGTGGTGGCGCGGTGAACGCGACACGCAAGATCGAAATAGGTGCCGTCGTTATCGGACTGACCATGGCGTCGGGGAAGCGCTGATGCGCATCGCCGAACTCAGCAAGCGCTCCGGCGTCCGGGTCCCGACCATCAAGTACTACCTGCGCGAGCACCTGCTCCCGCCGGGTGAGCTGACCAGCGCCAACCAGGCGCGCTACGGCACCGAGCACCTGCGGCGGCTGCGGCTGGTGCGTGCGCTCGTCGAGGTCGGCCGCCTGCCGATCGCCGCGATCCGCGAGCTGCTCGCCCGGGCCGACCAGCCCGAGCCCGACCTGCCCAACGTCCTGGGCCACGCGCTGATGAGCATGGGCCCGCGCGAGCACCACCCGAGCGAGGAGCGGATCGCCGCAGCCGAACGGGAGGTCGACGACCTCGTCGCCCGGCGCGGCTGGCGGATCAGCGAAACGGCCCCGGCGAGGCGCGCGGTGGCCGAGGTCGTCGCGACCCTGCGCCAGCTCGGGGTCGAGGAGCCGATCACCTACATCGACGGGTACGCCGAGGCGGCCGAACTCATCGCCCAGGTCGACATGAGCCTGGTCCGCGGCCGGATCCACGACCCCGCCGACCTCGTCTACGGCGTGGTCATCGGCACGATCGTCGGGGACAACCTGCTCGCCGGATTGCGGCGCCTGACGCAGGAGGACGCCGCGGTCGAATGTCCTCGCTCACCGCAGTAATAGCCCGCGGTGTGGGCGGGTGCGGAGGATCGGGGGCCGGGCGCCTTGCCTGCTCGGCCCCCGATCCAGCACCACAAGATCGTCGCAACTCTTGAAGAGTTGGTCCTCAGGGGGTTTTAGGACCAACTCTTCAAGAGTTGCGACGATCTTGTGGTTGTGGCGGTCTTCTGCCGTGGTGAACTCGGCGTTGATCGACAAATCGTTCGAGTTGGATATCATGCCGGTGTTCGTGCCGGGTTCGGCGCTGCTGCGGGGGGAGGCGCCGATGGCTCTCAGTGAGGCTCTCGGCGGGGTGATGCGCCGCTCCGGCGTCGGTTCCAAGACCCTGAGCAAGCTCACCGGCATCCCGCGGACGGCGATCGACAACTGGCGCGACGGGACCGTCCGCCGCCCGCGCCACTGGCGGCCGATGCTGCAGATCGCCAGGGTGCTCTCACTCTCCCGCGACGAGACCGACGAGCTGCTCGTGGCGGCCGGCTATCCCCGGCTCGCGGTGCTCGGCGGCGAGCTGCCGCCCTACCACCCCGATCGGGAGCACCTCTGCCCGTGGCTGACGCCCCAGCCGGAGCCGCCCGCACCCTCCCGCTGCCAGCTCCGAGCTCCCGCCGGTGACTTCGTCGGGCGGTCCGCGGAGCTGGAGGCCGTGCTGGCGGCGCTGCGCAGCACCCGGGACGCGCCGATCATCGGCCTGCGCGGCATGGCGGGCATCGGCAAGACCGAGCTCGCCCTCCTCGCCGCCAACCGGGTCCGCGACACCTATCCCGATGCCCAGCTCGTCGTGCACCTGCACGGGGTGGGCGCCGAACCGCTGCCACCGGCGCAGGCGCTGCGGCAGATCATCCACGCCCTCACCCCGGACGCCCGGCTCGACGACGACCTCGACACGCTGCAGCGGCGCTACTGCTCGGTGCTGGGCGGGCAGCGGGTGCTCATCGTCGCCGACGACGCGTGCGACGCCGGCCAGGTACGCCATCTGCTCCCGCCCGCCGGCAGCGCCCTGCTGGTGACGAGCCGGCAGCGCTTCACCCTGCCCGGCATGCGGGCGGTCGACCTGGAGCAGTTCGCCGAGGTCGAGGCGGTCCGGATGCTGCGGACCATCTGCGACCGCGTCTCCGATGCGCAGGCCCGCACCATCGCCCGGGCCTGCGGTTACCTGCCGCTCGCGCTGCGGATCAGCGGCGGCCTGCTCGCCAACGACCCCGCGCTGCCGGTCGCCGAGCACATCGCGGCCCTGCTCGACCGGTGCCGCCCGCTGGCCCGTCTGCGCGACCCCGACGACGCGCACCTCGACATCGAGGCCTCGCTCAGCCTGAGCTACGACCGGCTCGACGATCCGGCCCGGGCCGTCTTCCGGCAGCTCAGCGTCTTCGTCGCGGACTTCGGCTCCGAGCTCGCGGCCGAGGTGGTGCGGGCGCCGGGTGATGTCGGCGAGGCGTGCCGCCTGTTGCTGCGCCGCAGCCTCGTCGGCTATGACCCGATCCGGCGGCGGTGGCGGCTGCACGACCTGGTCCGTGAGCTGGCGGCCGGGCACCTGGCGGCTGCGGGGGAGGTCGAGGCCGCGATGTGGCGGTACGCCGAGGCGTGCCTGCGGACCGCGGAATCCATCCAGCGGGACTACCTGTCCGGCGGGGATGCGGTTGGCACGGCGCTCGCCTCCTTCGACACCGAGCGCCCGCACCTCGACGCCGCCCGGGCCTGGGCTGCGGAGCACGCCGGTGCCGAGCAGGGGGATCGGCTGCTCGTCGCGGACGCCACGGCGAGTTACCACCACATCGGGTTCATGCGCTACGACCGGCGCCACGAGATCGCACCCTTCGCCGAGCGGGCGCTGGAGGCCGCCCGACGGCTCGGCGACGATCGGGGCCAGGGTGTCGTGCTCAACCGGCTCGGCCAGCTCCACCTCGACCTGGGCGACGCGGGCCGGGCCATCGCCGCGTTCGGCGAGCAGCTCGACCTGCTCCGTGCCGCCGGGGACATCGCCGGGCAGGCGCGGGCGCTCAACAATCTCGGCAACGCCCACCTGCTCCTCGGGGACCCGCACCGGGCGCTGCGTCTGCACGAGGAGCAGCTGGTGCTCGTACACCAGATGGATGATCTTCGGGGTGAAGCGATGGCACGCTGCAACCTGGGGCGGGCCCGCGTGAGCCTGGGCGAGACGGACCTGGGCCTGGCCGAGCTGCAGCCGGCGCTCGCCATCGCCCGACGGCTCGGCGACGCCTATGGCGAGGCCGCGGTGCTCGCCGACATCGGCGCCGCCCACCTCGCGGCCGGTGATCCGCTCCCCGCCGGTGCCCTGCTCGAACGTTCGCTCGCCATCATCCGCGCCCTCGGCGACCGGCACGGGGAGTCCCGGGTGCTCGCCGATCTGGCGCTCGCCGCAGCGGCGCTCGGGCAGCAGCAGGAGGGGCTCAAGCACGGCGAGGCGGCGGTGGCGATCGCGCGGGAGATCGGTGCTCCGCATGCCGAGGCGACCGGGCTGCGCGCGCGGGGTGCCTGCCTCGCCGCGGCGGGTGAGCCGGAGCGGGCTCGGATCTCGCTGGAGCGGGCGCTGGCCGGGCTGCGGACCCTCGGCGACCGGGGCGGCGAGGCCGAGTGCCAGTGGCAGCTGGGCCTCAGCCTGCTCGGCGACGACCGCCAACGCGCATTACCGCTGCTGGCGGCGGCGGTCGCCTATCGGCGAGAGATCGGCCACAGCCGGGCGGAGCAGTGGGACCAGAAATATCAGGCATATCTCATTAGCCACTCAAATCTGGGCTCATAGGGTATGTCGGGCTAGCGTGGGGCGCCGTCCGTCCGCTCGATGATGAGGTGCCCGTCTTGCTCTCCGCCCCCACGCTCCGCTCGGTCTCCTCGCGCAGGCGCTGGCTGGCCGCCGGTGTCGCCGCCGTGCTCGTGCTCGGCATCGCCGCCGTCGGTTATGCCAACGTCGCCGACGTGCCCCGGGGTGTCACCGTGCTCGGCATCCAGATCGGCGGCCGGACCCGGGCCGAGGCGGCCGACGCGCTGCGGGCCGGGCTCGCCGCCCGCTCGGAGCGGCTCGCCAAGCCGCTGACCGTGCACATCGCCGACGAGAACGCCACGGTGCAGCCCGAGGATGTCGGCCTCACCGTCGACGTCGACGCCACGATCGACGCGGCCGCCGCGACGGCCCGCAACCCGCTCACGGCGCTCGCCTCGATCTTCGGCCGGGACGCCGAGGTCGAGCCGGTCGTCGGGGTCGACGGCACCCGCCTGATGGCCGCGCTCACGCCGGCCGCCGCCAAGGTCGGCACCGCGATGACGATGCCCGCGATCACCTTCGCCGGCACCACGCCCACGGCCGTGCACCCGAAGGCGGGGCGCGGGCTCGATCCCGCGAGCACCGCCGACGCCGTTCGCGCGGCCTGGCTGCGCGCCGACGACGTGACCGTGCCGCTCACCGAGATCGCGCCGGTCAGCACCACCGCCGACGTGGACCGGCTGCTCGCCGAACTCGCCACTCCCGCCGTCGCCGGGCCGGTGACGGTCACCACCGACAAGGGCACCCTGACCGCGACGCCGAAGGCGATCGCGGCGAGCCTCGTGATCGACGCCGATGCCGAGGGGCGGCTCACCCCGCACGTCGACGAGAAGAAGCTGCGCGCGGCCCTGAGCACGGAGCTGGCGAAGGTCGAGACCCAGCCGAAGAACGCGAGCGTCTCCGCCGACGGTGGCGCGCCTAAGGTGGTGGCGAGCACCGGCGGCGTCCTGGTCGACGCGGCGCAGCTCGCCAAGGATCTGCTGCCGGTGCTGCCGCTCGGCACGGCTCGGTCCGTCCGCGCGGCGATGAAGACCGTCGAGCCGGGCACCACCGACGGTGAGCTGGCCAAGCTCGGCATCCGTGAGCAGGTCTCCAGCTTCACCACCCGCTTCAGCGGCGGCCTCGGCACGGCGCGGAGCAAGAACATCGTGCAGATCGCGAAGGAGGTCGACGGCGCGATCGTGCAGCCCGGCGAGACCTTCTCCCTCAACGGCCGCACCGGCGTACGCGGCTATGACGAGGGCTACTCCGACGCACCGGTGATCATGGAGGGCAAGCTGGTACCGGGCGTGGGCGGCGGGGCATCGCAGTTCACCACGACGCTGTTCAACGCGGCCTACTACGCCGGGCTCAAGGACATCGAGCACAAGCCGCACTCCTACTACTTCTCGCGCTACCCGGCCGTCATCGAGTCGACGATCTTCTACCCGGACCTGGATCTGAAGTTCCAGAACACGACGGACCACGGGATCCTGATCGACACGTCCTACACCAAGGACTCGATCACGGTGAGCATGTGGTCGACGAAGGTCTACGACAGCGTGACCACGGAATATGGCGCCAAGCGCGACATCCGCCAGCCCGAGGAGAAGACGCTGAAGGCCGGACCGGACTGCATCGCGACGGCGGGCAGCGAGGGCTTCACGCAGGACGCGTGGCGGGTGCTGCGCAAGGACGGGAAGGTGGTCCAGCGGGACCGGTTCACCTGGACCTACGACCCCGAACCCACCTACACCTGCGGCCGGTAACGCCAGGATCGCCTACGCCGAGATCGTCGCAACTCTTCCAGAGTTGCGACGATCTTGTTTGTGCGTCCCATCACCGATTGGTTCTCATGTAATTCGTCGCAGACCATCCCGGCGGACGGGCCTGCACGGATAGCATCCGAACAACGGACATGGGTAGGAGAACCGGATGAGTCAGGCACACGTCGGCTACGCCGCGATGTTGGAGCAGTTCGGACCGATGGAGGTCACCGACTACACGGTGCAGGCGGAGGCGGCCGGGTTCCAGGGCGTGATGGCCGCCGACCACTTCCAGCCGTGGGTGCCGCAGCAGGGCAACGCGCCCTTCGTGTGGAACGTGCTCACGGCGATGGGGGAGCGCACCCGAGGCGACCTCGGGCCGGGGGTGACCTGCCCGTCGTTCCGGTTCCACCCGGCGATGGTGGCGCAGGCCTCGGCGACGCTCGCCGCGATGTACCCGGACCGGCACTGGCTGGGGCTCGGGTCGGGCGAGGCGCTCAACGAGCACATCGTCGGCGGCTACTGGCCGGAGGCGCACGAGCGGCTGACCCGGATGTGGGAGGCGATCGAGGTCATCCAGAAGCTCTTCACCGGCAAGGACGTGAAGCACAGGGGGCAGTTCTTCCAGCTGGAGACGTGCCGGCTCTGGACGCTCCCGGCGACCCCGCCGCCGATCTACGTCGCGACGGCCGGCCCGATCACGGCGAAGAAGGCCGGTGCGACCGTCGACGGCATCATCACCCCGGGCGCGCCGATCGAGAAGGTGACCGGGCTGCTGAAGCGTTTCGACGCGGGCGTGAAGGAGGCGGGTCGCGAACCGGGTCTGAAGATCCTGCAGCTGCACCTGTCGTGGGCGCCGACGGACGAGGAAGCCCTCGCCAACGCGGTGACGGAGTGGCCGACCGGCGGGATGAAATTCCCGAAGCAGGACATCCGGTCGCCATTCGACTTCGAGCAGATGGCGAAGCTGGTCCGCCCGGAGGACTTCGAGGGCCGGATGCTGATCTCCAGCGACCCGGACCGGCACCGGGCGGAGATCCAGAAGTTCTTCGACGCCGGGATCGACCGGGTCTACCTGCACAACGTCGGCCGCAACCAGACCGAGTGGATCGAGGTCTTCGGCCGCGACGTCCTCCCCAAGCTGACCTCCTAGCGAAGGCGGCCACCGCCAAGATCGTCGCAACTCTTGAAGAGTTGGTCCTAACGGGTTTTTAGGACCAACTCTTCAAGAGTTGCGACGATCTTGGCGGGATCTGCCGTGTGCGAAACGTAACGTTGCAGACGTGGTATGCGACACATCCCCGAGTGGGGTGCGCGAACGCTCGTTCACGGGAGATGATGACGGCGGCGTGGTTCGCCGCGCTGAAAGTGTGGGAGGCTCGGCCGAATCGCATCAGATACGGGCCAGACATCGACGTCAGGCCATGTTGATCGCCTTGGACCGCAGGCAGTCGCCGAGCGGACCGATGATCGCCGAGGTGATGCTCACCTCACTGATCTCGGGGACCCTTGCCGCGATTCTCCGCGTACCGTGATGTTGGCTCAAGTCTTGGGCCCAATCAATCTTCCGACAAAGTGAGGGAAGTCGTGGCGGATGTAAGCCTGGAAACCCCTGGTTCACACCTGTCGATGTCGGTGCGCCCCGCGGTCGACGGCCCGGGCGGAATCGACATCAGCAAGGTCTTGAGCGACACCGGTTTCGTCACCTATGATCCCGGTTTCGTCAACACCGCCGCCTGCACGTCCGCGATCACCTATATCGACGGTGACGCGGGCATCCTGCGGTACAGGGGTTACCCCATCGAGCAGCTTGCGGAGAAGTCCTCGTTCATCGAGGTCTCCTACCTGCTGATGTACGGCGAGCTGCCGACCGCGGCCCAGCTCACCGAGTTCAGTGACCGGCTTCGCGTGCACACGCTGCTGCACGAGGACATGCGCCGGTTCTTCGAGGGCTTCCCGCGCGACGCGCACCCGATGTCGGTGCTCTCCGCCTCGGTGAGCGCGCTCGGCACCTTCTACCAGGACAGCCTCGACCCGTTCGACCACGACCAGGTCGAGATCTCCACGGTCCGGCTCCTGGCGAAGCTGCCGACGATCGCGTCGTATGCGTACAAGAAGTCGATCGGTCAGCCGCTGCTCTACCCGGACAACTCGCTCGGCTATGTCGAGAACTACCTCCGGATGACCTTCGGCGTGCCCGCCACTGCCTATGAGATCGACCCGGTCATGGCGAAGGCACTGGACCTGCTGCTCGTGCTGCACGCCGACCATGAGCAGAACTGTTCCACCTCCGCCGTCCGCCTGGTCGGCTCGGCGCACGCCAGCCTCTTCGCCTCGGTCTCCTCCGGCGTCAACGCCCTCTCCGGCCCGCTGCACGGCGGCGCCAACGAGGCGGTGCTGGAGATGCTGGAGAAGATCCGGCTCGACGGCGGTGACGTGGCGGCCTTCGTCCGCAAGGTCAAGGCCCGCGAGGACGGCATCAAGCTGATGGGCTTCGGGCACCGGGTCTACAAGAACTACGACCCGCGCGCCGCCATCGTGAAGGGCATGGCGCAGGAGGTCCTCGGCCGGATGGCCAAGCCCGATCCGCTGCTCGACATCGCGATGCAGCTCGAGGAGATCGCGCTCGCCGACGACTTCTTCGTCTCGCGCAAGCTCTACCCGAACGTCGACTTCTACACCGGCCTCATCTACAAGGCGATGGGCTTCCCGCCCAAGATGTTCACCGTGCTCTTCGCGCTCGGCCGGCTCCCCGGCTGGATCGCGCAGTGGCGCGAGATGATCGGTGACTCCGCGACCAAGATCGGCCGTCCGCGGCAGGTCTACACCGGTGCCCCGGTGCGCGACTTCATCCCCCTCGACCAGCGCTAAAGCGCCCAAGATCGTCGCAACTCTTCAAGAGTTGTCGCTTCAGGCCGCCAGGCCTTAAGCACAACTCTTGAAGAGTTGCGACGATCTTGTGATTAGGGCGCGAAGTCCGGATTGCTCTTGATGATGCTGAAGATGCCGCCCTGCGGGTCGACGAGGGTCGCCATCCGCCCGGCGGGGGAGTCCTCGCGCAGCATCTCGGTCGCGCCGAGCGAGATTGCCCGGTCCGCCACGGCGTCACAGTCGGCGACGTCGAAGTAGACGCCCCAGCGAGGCGCCTCCGACTCCACCTGCATGATCCCGGCCACGGCGTGGTCATCGACGTTGAGCAGGGTGTATGTCATGCCCGGCCCCATCTCGATGTCGCGGGCCGACGCCGGCAGGACCGCGGGATAGAAGGCGGCTGCCGCCGCGGCGTCGGTCGTGGAGAGCTCGACCCACGCCATCGCGCCGACCGCGGCGACGAGCTCGGCGCCGTGGTGCGCGGCCGGCTGCCAACTGGAGAAGAACGCCCCGGCCGGGTCCGTGAAGACCGCCATTCGACCCTGGTCCATCACGTCCTCCGGCGGCACGATGACCTTGCCGCCGTGGGTCTCGACCCGGGCCGCGACCGCATCGACGTCGTCGGTGGCGAAGTAGGTCGACCAGGAGGTGCCCCGGTCCGCGTCGGTGGCCGGGCCGATGCCCGCCACCTGCTTGCCGTCCTTCAGGAAGAACCCGTAGCCGCCCGCCTCGGGGCCGAGGTCGACCAGGGTCCAGCCGAAGATCTCACCGTAGAAGTCCCGGGCGCCGTCGACATCGGTGGTGCCGAGGTCGAGCCAGTTGGGTGCGCCTGGCGGGAATGTCGTCGTCATAACGGCCATCCTCGCGCCGACGGCCGACAATTTCCGGCGAACGGGCCATCCGGACCGGTCAGGCGGCCGCGCCGACGGGAAGGGACGAGATGCGTACGCCAGCCGTCACGATCGTCCCGTCCGGCCCGATGAGGCACAGAGCCGGAAACCCCCGTACGCCGACCGCAGTCTGCACCGCTCCGAACTCCGGTTCGACGATGACCCGTGCCACCGGTTCCAGCCGGTCCACCATCTCCCAGACCTCCTCGGGCGCACCCACGACGACGGCGGTGATCCCGTCCCGCCCGGGTGGGAAGTCCTTCGCGTAGGCCACGAACTCGGGCAACCGCTCGTGGCACGTCTCGCAGTCGGTGGTGAAGAACCCGAGCACCAGGGCATCCGCCGAGCCGATGGCGACCGTCGTGCCGTCCGTCGCGGTGGCGGTGGCGGGTGTGATCCGGTCGCCGACGGCGCGGGTGAAGACATTGGCCACGTCGAGGCGGACCGAGAGCAGCTCGGTGTGCTCGCGCAGCCGCCGGATGATCCCGGCGCTGAGCACGAGGTTCAGCAGGCCGAGCAGTCCGACGAGCACGACGGCGGCGATCAGGTAAGGCACGGCTCTTCTCCTCCACAACGGCTCAACAGCACCGTATGGAGGCGACATTCACCGTTGATTTACATCCACCGGTGGATGGATATGACGCCCGGTCGACCTATTCTGTTTAGAAAGTTTACAACTGGCATGGGGGCTTGCTTTGCTGTTTCGGATACTCGGACCCGTCGATCTTCTCCATCCACACGGCACCGTCTCGATCCGGCGCGGCAAGGCCAGAGCGCTGCTCGCGGTGCTGCTCCTGCACCCGGGGCACGTGCTCTCCTACGACCGGCTCACCCGGGCACTCTGGGACGAGTCGCCGCCGGTCTCCGCGATCGGCAACCTGCGCACCTACGCCTGCCTGCTGCGCGGGCTGATCGGCGAGCACGAGGGGATCGGGCTCGTCACCCACGATGCCGGCTACTCGATCCAGGCGCCGCCGACCGCGATGGACCATCTCATCTGGGCGGACCTCGTCGAGCGGGGCGGCCGGGCGCTGGCGGACGATGTGCCGGACGAGGCGTACCAACTGCTCAGTGCGGCCGAGCAGCTCTGGCGCGGCGACGCCGCGCACGGTGTGGAGCGGCTCGGACCGCTCGCGGGCTGGCTCGCCGCGCTGGAGGAGCAGCGGCTGCACGCCGTCGAGGACCTCGCCGAGGCGGCGCTGCTCAGCGGCCGGACCACCGCCGCCATCGCGACACTGCGAGCGGTGCTCACGGAGAATCCGGCGCGGGAACGCTCCTGGGAGCTGCTGATGACGGCGCTCGACCGGTCCGGCGACATCGACGCCGCGCTGCGCTGCTTCGGCGATGCGCAGGCGGCGCTGCGCGACGGGCTCGGCGTCGACCCGGCACCCCGGCTGCACCACCTCTTTCAACAGATCCTTCAGCGTGTGTGAATGTCTTGTGTACGCCCGCTGGACCCGCCTTCCCTAGCGTCGAGGCGAAAGACCCATCGAGGGAGGTGACCTGACATGATCCGTTTCGTGGAAACGCTGGGCGAGAAGGCCCTGAGCCTGGTCGTGCCGAAGGCCAAGGCGAGTGCGGCGTGCAACTGGCCGGTGTGCCCGAGCGGCTACAGCATCCAGTGGACCAGCACGCTCTGCGGCGGCGGCTGTTACTACTACGACTGCCGCAGCGGTGGCATCCTGCGGGCCGGCGGCTGCGGCCGTCGCTACACGTAAATCGCTCCAACGGCGGGGGCGGACCGAACCTGGGTCCGCCCCCGCCGAAGACCGAGATCCGCGCAACTCTTGAAGAGTTGGTGCTAAGAGCGTCCGTCCAGGACGGGTGCTCTACGACAGCTGGTACCCCGCCGCCTGCAGCCGGAAGAGCCGGGCATAGGCGCCGTCCGCCGCCATCAACGCCTCGTGGCCGCCCCGCTCGGTGATGACCCCGTCGTCGAGCACGGCGATCAGGTCGGCGTCCCGTGCCGTACCGAGCCGGTGCGAGATGTCCAGACTGGTCCGTCCCGCCCGGTAACGGCGCAGCCGGGAGTGCACGTCGTGCTCCGACTCGGGGTCCAGCCCGGATGAGGGCTCGTCGAGGATCAGCAGCTCCGCGCCGTCGCGCAGCAGCGCGCGAGCCAGCGCCACGCGCTGCCACTGACCACCCGAGAGGGGTACGCCCACCCCGCCCTCCTCATCGAACGCCCGGCTCAGCAGCGTGTCGTAGCCGGCCGGGAGCCCGGCGAGCGCGTCGTGCACCCCCGCCCGCTGCGCGGCGAGCACCAGCCGTGGCCGGTCGTCGAGCGCAGCGGTCTCGCCCAGCCCGATGTTCTCGGCCCCGGTGAGGTCATAGGCCATGTAGTCCTGGAAGACGGCCGCGATCCGCCGCCGCAGCTCCGCCGGGTCCACGTCACGGATGTCGACGCCGTCCCAGAGCACCGCTCCGCGGGTCGGGTCATAGAAGCGGCAGAGCAGCTTGACCAGGGTGCTCTTGCCCGCACCGTTGGCGCCGACGAGGGCGACGCTCGCACCGGCCGGGATCGTCAGGTCGACCCCGCGCAGGATCCACGGATGGTCGTCGTCGTATCGGAACCACACGTCGCGCAGCTCGATCCCGTGGCCCAGCGGCGGCAGCGGTCGGGGTTCGGCGGCGACGGGCAGCTCGGGCTCGGCGCCCAGCACCGCTCGGTAGTGGGCGAAGAGGAGGAGCTGCTCGTGCGTACCCGCGAGATTGGCCGCCATGGAGGCGAGGCTCGCCTGGACGCCCGCGATCGCCGCGACCACCAGCGTGACATCACCGACCGTGAGCGAACCGGCGGCCGCTCGCTGCACCGTCCACAGTAGGCAGAGTGCGGCGACGGCGACGGCCGTCAGGCCGAGCCCGCCCTGGGTGAGGGCTTCGCGGCGGTCGAGCCGGTGCTGCTCGGCATCGGCGGAGCGGCGCTCGGCGATCATGCGGGACCGCAGCAGCGCGCCGATGCCGAAGAGCCGGATCTCCTTCGCGGCCCGCACCTCGCCGAGCAGCGAGGCATAGAACGCCTCGCGGCGCTGCGCCGGGCCGATCCGCCAGTACATCCCCGCTCGACGGCGAGCCAGCGCCAGCTCGGCGAGGAGCACCGGAACGGCCGCCGCGAGCACGAGCAGCGCCGAGACCGGGTGCAGCACCAGCAGCGAACCGAGGAAGCCGACCACCGTGACCACGGCCGTGAGCAGCGCCAATCCGCCATCGACGATCCGGCCGGGCGCCACCCCGCCGGCGAACTGCGCCAGCCGCAACGTGTCCAGAAAGGAGGGTGTCTCGAACCGGGCCAGTCCGGGAAAGCGGTCCACCGAGGCGTAGAGCCGGTCGAGCGCGAGCACCGCCGTCGCCCGGTTGGCCGCGTTGCGCACGAAGGACGCGAGGTGCGGCAGCGCCGCCGTGCCCAGTCCCGCGACCGCGAGCCCCGCGACCAGCCAACCGAGGCCGGTCTCCCCGGCGGCGAGCCGGTCGAGCAGCCGCTTCAGGCACCAGGAGGCGGCGATCGGCGCGGCCCCGGCGGCGAACCCGAGCGTGATCGAGGTGATCAGCCGAACCGGTGCCGCACGCAGCACCAGGCCGATCGCCGCAGCAGCGCCCGACCAGGCATGAACAGCCAACTCCCACCTCCCGCGAACCCGTTCAGGTTAGGTTCGCGGGATACACGCGTGCTTCACTTGCTGCCGCACAGGCTCGACATCCGGTCGGCGAGCGCCTCCAGCCGCGCGGTGTCGAAGGTCTGCAGCGAGGTCAGGCTGTTGAGCGAGCCGCCGAGCGACTGGAACTCCGCCGCGACATCCTCCAGTGCGGTCTTGACCTGCGGGTTCTGTGCCTGCTGCGCGTCGGTGCGCAGGTTGCCGGCGAGGGTGATCAGGATGGTGCCGGACTTCTTGACGGACTGCTCGGCGCCGGTCAGGTCGCCGTTCGTCGCGGAGGAGCTGACCTTGCCCAGCTCCGTCGTGAAATCCGAGACGCCCGCGGTCACGGTCGCGGCTGACTTGGCGCAGACCTCGCGTGTGTTCTGATCCATCGTGATGGACGGTTCGGGCGCCGGTGTCGCCTCTGCTGCTGATGTGGTCGGAAACGGCGTCGGTGTCGGGTCCGCCGCCAACGCCGGCGCGGCCCCTCCCACCAGCGCGACCGCGCACGCGGCCGTCAAAACCAAGCGCTTCATGGCTCCCCCAGTCCATCGAAGATGACCTTGACAGATTACGCCCGGGCCAAAGATCAAACCCCCTTTTCCGGGTACGCCCACCGCCGCACCCGCCGCGGTCACGTTTTGCAGCAAAGCGTGGCCATATCGCGAAGCGATGCCACGCTTTGCTGCAAAACGTGACCGCGGACCGGGGTGATCAACCGCGGGTTATCGTGTGGGCGTGACCGGGCGGCTGGATGTGGAGATCGCGGGTGCGGTGGCGACGGTCCGCATCGCCAACCCGGCCAAGCGCAACGCGATGACCGCCGACATGTGGCGCGAGCTGCCGACAGTCCTGGATGGACTGATCGTCGAGGACGCCGTACGCGTGGTCGTGCTGCGCGGCGACGGCAACACCTTCTGCGCCGGTGCGGATATCGCCAACCTCGCCGATGTCGGGGCCGATACGCCGGACGCCAACCTCGCCGTCGCGGCCGAGGAGGCGCTGGCCCGCTTCCCGAAGCCGACGATCGCCCGGATCGAGGGGTTCTGCGTCGGCGGCGGCTGCCAGCTCGCGCTCGCCTGCGATTTCCGCTTCGCCACGGCGGATGCGCGTTTCGGCATCACCCCCGCGAAGCTGGGCATCGTCTACCCCGCGTCGAGCACCGCCCGGCTGGTCCAGTCGGTCGGACCGGCGGCGGCTCGGTTCCTGCTGCTCTCGGCGGAGCTCGTCGGCGTCGACCGGGCGCTGCGCTGGGGCCTGATCGACGAGATCGCGGGCGAGGCCCGGGTGGACGAGTTCGCCGGGGTGCTCGCCTCGCGATCGGCCCTGAGCCAGGCCGCGTCCAAGGAGATCATCGCGATGGCGGCGGCCACCTCGATCGACGCCGACCGGGTGGCCCACTGGATGCGCGAGGTACGCGAGAGCGGCGAGGCCCGCGAGGGCGCCGACGCGTTCCTGGCCCGCCGCCCGCCAAGCTTCCCCTGGCACCCGCACCCCAAGATCTTCTAGCCCGCCCCAAGATCGTCGCAACTCTTGAAGAGTTGGTCCTAACGGGGTTTTAGGACCAACTCTTCAAGAGTTGCGACGATCTTGGACGGCAAGGGGGTAGACAGGCGGGGGAGAGACTGGGACAGTTGACCCACTTTACGAACGTGGGGTGAACGAGTGGCGAGAATCCCGGCTGCGGAGCGTCGATCCGCCCTGGTCCAGGCCGCGCTGCGGGTGATCGCCACCCACGGCGTCGCGGCCGCCACGACCCGGGCGATCGTCGCCGAGGCGGGGATGTCGCTGGCGAGCTTCCACTACGCGTTCAAGTCGCGTGACGAGCTGATCTCCGAGCTGATCACGTTCGTCATCGACCACGAGATCCTCGCCGCGACCCAGGGGTTGGCGACCGGTGCCGACCTGCGCACCACGATCCGCGACGGGCTCCATGCCTACCTGCGGCTCGTCGAGCAGGATCCGCTTCGGGAGCTCGCCATGTTCGAGCTGGTGCAGTACGCCATGCGTACCCCCGAGCTGGGTGCCGCCGCCCGCCAGCAGTACGACGCCTACTACCGTGCCGCCGCGGGTCTGCTCGTGCACGTCGCCGAGCAGAACCGGATCACCTGGCGGCGGCCGATCGACGAGATGGCCCGGATCCTGATCACCCTCAGCGACGGCCTGACCCTGGGCTGGCTCGTCGACCGGGACAGCGCCCAGGCCGAGAGCGTGATCGAGTTCGCCACCGAAGCACTAGCGGCCATGGCCGTCCCCCACCCCGCCACAACTCTCGAAGAGGCCCGATGAGCACTGTCGCGCAACCCCAGGAAGCCCCCAGCGGCGCCTTCGCGGAGCCGGTCCGGCGGGTCGGTGGCGGTTGGATCAGCGCGTTCGCCTTCGCCTGGCTCGGCATCTGGATGGCTCAGCTCACCCCGATCCAGCTCCTGCTGCCCGAGCAGATCGAGGCGCAGCTCCAGGCGGCCGACTGGGTCGACAACGTCATCGCGTTCGGGGTGGTCTCCGGCATCGCGGGCATGTTCGCGCTGGTCGCCTACCCGATGACCGGTGCGCTCTCCGACCGCACCACGTCCCGGCTCGGTCGGCGGCGACCGTGGATCATCATCGGCGCGCTGCTCTTCGCGGGCGCCCTGGCCCTGCTCGGCGAGCAGAGCGGCATCATCGGGATCGGCATCTGCTGGACCGTCGCGCTGATCGGCTTCTGCGTGCTGACCGCGGCGCTCACCGCGACCATCTCCGACCAGGTGCCGGTGGGCCAGCGCGGCTTCGTCTCCGGCTGGATCTCCGCGCCGCAGGCGGTGGGCACCATCGCCGGGCTGGTCCTCGTCACCGAGGTCTTCATCGGCCAGCGGTACGGCTACTGGTCGATGGCGATCCTGCTGCTGGTGCTCGTGGCGCCCTTCGTGATCTGGGCACCCGACGCGGTCCTGCCGAAGGGCACCCGGGCCGAACGCCAGACGCTGTGGATCAGCCCCAGGCAGTACCCCGACTTCGGCTGGACCCTGCTCAGCCGCATCCTCGTCAACTTCGGCAACGCCTTCGGCACGACGCTGCTGCTCTACTTCCTGAAATACCACGTCAAGGTCGCCGACGCGGATGCCGCGATCATCAACCTCTCCCTGGTCTACATGGGGTTCGTGGTGCTCGCCTCGCTCATCCTCGGCCGGCTCTCCGACAAGCTCGGTCGCCGCAAGGTCTTCGTGCTGATCGCCGCCGCCTGCCAGGGTGCCGCCGCGATCCTGCTCGCCTTCTTCCCCGACCTCACCGTCGCGATGGTCGGCGCGGGGCTGCTCGGCCTCGGTTACGGCTGCTTCCTCTCCGTCGACCAGGCGCTCGCCACGCAGGTCCTGCCGGATCCCGCCGCGCGGGGCAAGGATCTGGGCATCATGAACATTGCGACGGCGTTTCCGCAGGCCATGGCACCACTGCTCGGCGCGCTGATCGTCGCCTACGCGGGCGGCTTCGGCGTGCTCTACATCGTCGCGGGGCTGACGTCGATCGTGGGCGCGGCCTGCGTACTCCCCATCAAGCAGGTGAGGTAGGCATGAGGCTGACCACCCCGGGCGGAGCGCCCTGGCGCGAGGCCCACTGGGCCGCGATGGACGCGGCGACCGCGCACCTCGACCCGGTCTTCGCCGCGCTGCACCTGGGCGCGCTGACGCACAACGCGCTCGACATGCAGCGGCGGGCCGACGGCATCCCGATCCGGATCGCGAGCAAGTCGGTTCGCGTCCGCGAGGTGATGGACGCGGTGCTCGAGCTGCCCGGTTACCGGGGAGTGCTCGCCTACACGCTGCCGGAGGCGATCTGGCTGGCCCGGACGATCGACGACGTCGTGGTCGGTTACCCCAGCGCCGATCGGGCCGCATACGCGCAGCTCGGCCGCAGCGGCATGCTGGCGGAGCGGGTCACCGTGATGATCGACTCCGTCGACCAGCTCGACCTCGTCGACGCGGCGATCGCACCGGGCAAGCGGGAGCCGATCCGGGTCTGCATCGAGCTCGACGCCTCCTGGAACGCCCGCGTCCTGGGCCACATCGGCGTCTGGCGCTCGCCGATCCACACCGCCGACCAGGCCCGCAAGCTCGCCGAGGCGATCGTGGGGCGGCCGGGGTTCACACTCGTCGGCATGATGGGCTACGAGGCGCAGATCGCCGGGCTCGGCAACGCTCCTGCCGGGAAACCGCTGATGGCGCGCGTGGTGCGGGCGATCCAGCGCTCCTCGATGGCGGAGCTGGTCGAGCGGCGAACCGCCGCCGTCCACGCGGTCTCGCAGCTCACGACGCTGGAGTTCGTCAACGGCGGCGGCACCGGCAGCATCGAACGCACCAGCGCCGACCCGTCGGTCACCGAGGTCGCGGCCGGTTCGGGCCTGTTCGGCCCGCATCTGTTCGACAACTACCAGCACTTCACTCCCGCTCCGGCCGCCGCTTTCGCCCTTCCGGTGGTACGCCGCCCGGCCCCCGATCGAGTGACGCTCCTCGGCGGCGGCTGGATCGCGTCGGGCCCGCCGGGGAGGGACCGGCTGCCGCAGATCGCCTGGCCGCAGGGGCTGACGATGGTCGACCGGGAGATGGCGGGCGAGGTGCAGACCCCCGTCGTCGGCGCGGCGGCAGGGAAGCTGCGCATCGGTGACCGGGTGTGGCTGCGGCACACGAAGGCGGGCGAGCTGAGCGAGCACGCCAACGAGCTCCATGTGGTGGACGGCGATGCGGTGGTCGGCACGGTCGCCACCTATCGCGGCGAGGGAAAGGCGTTCCTGTGAGCGGCACGTGGCAGAACTGGGGTCGCAGCGAGAGCGTCACCCCGGCCCGGGTGGAGCATCCGTCGACAGTGGACGCGGTGGTGGCCGCGGTCGCGGGCGCGCGCCGGGACGGGTTGCGGGTCAAGCCGATCGGCGCCGGTCACAGCTTCAC
This sequence comes from Allocatelliglobosispora scoriae, assembly GCF_014204945.1. Taxonomy (NCBI): domain Bacteria; kingdom Bacillati; phylum Actinomycetota; class Actinomycetes; order Micromonosporales; family Micromonosporaceae; genus Allocatelliglobosispora; species Allocatelliglobosispora scoriae. The sequence continues at coordinate 2,442,065 of NZ_JACHMN010000002.1, read as the reverse complement.
CGGCATCGCGGTCGCGCCCGGCGTACAGCTGGGGTTGGCCCGGCTCTCCGGTCTGATCTCGGTCGACGGCAACCTCGCCACCTTCGCGGCGGGCACGGCGCTGCACCAGGTCCCGGCCCTGCTCGCACCCTATGAGCTGGCGATGGAGAACCTCGGCGACATCGACGCGCAGACCCTCGCGGGCGCCACCTCGACCGGAACGCACGGCACGGGCGCCAGATTCGCCGGGCTCGCCAACCAGGTCGCCGCGGTGACCCTGGTGACCGCCGACGGGTCCGTGCTGCGGATCGACGCCGATCACGAGCTCTTCAACGCGGCGCGGCTCGGGCTGGGTGCGCTCGGGGTGCTCGTCGAGATCACCCTGCGCTGCGTACCGGCGTTCAAGCTGCACGCGGTGGAGCGGCCGGAGCGGCTCGACGGCGTACTCGAATCGTTCCTGGAGCGGGCCGCGGCCGCCGACCACTTCGAGTTCTACTGGTTCCCGCACACGACGACCGCGCTGACGAAGACGAACACCCGGCTGCCGCTCTCGGCGGAGAGCCGGCCGCTGGGCAAGGTGAAGCGCTGGATCGACGACGACCTGATGTCCAACCGGGTCTTCGCCGGCGTCTGCGGCCTCGGCCGTGCCGTGCCGCCGCTCATCCCGCCGGTCAACCGGTTGGCGCAGCGGCTCACCGGCAACCGCGAATTCACCGACATCTCGACCGGCGTCTTCACCACCGAGCGCCGGGTACGCTTCCGCGAGATGGAGTACGCCCTGCCCAGGGCCGCGATCACCGATGCCTTGCGGGAGATCGACAAGCTCATCACCGCGCGCGGCTGGCGCATCTCCTTCCCCCTGGAGGTCCGGGTCGCCGCCCCCGACGACATCTGGCTCTCCACCGGCCACGGTCGCGACACCGGATATATAGCTATTCACCGCTATTTCCGGGAGAATCACCATGAGTACTTTCAGGCAGTTGAGCGAATTTTCCGGTCATATGAGGGTCGTCCTCATTGGGGTAAGATTCACTATCAGGACGCCGAGTCGCTGAGCCTTCGCTACCCCCGGTTCGGAGACTTCCTCGCCGCTCGGAAGCGTCTCGATCCCGATCACCTGTTCGCCAACGACTACCTCGATCGGGTGCTTGGCCGCCTGTCTGACTGACGCCGCGCCGGGTGCCTGGAAGGATTAGGCAACTCCTCTTGCGGCTGAGGAAGAACGCCATGTTGACCAAGCACCCTCGCGTGCGAGGCACGCTGGACCATCCCGCCCTCTTCTACCGGGGCCGGGATGCGCTGGTCGCTTCCCTGATCCCGTTCATCAAAGCGGGTCTCGCCGAGGGCGAACCCGTCCTCGCCGCCCTGCCCCCGGCGAATCTCGCCGCGCTGCGCCTGGCGATGGGCCCGGAGGAGATCCCCGGTCTGCGATTCGCCGACATGAGCGTCGCGGGGCGCAATCCCGGCCGCATCCTGCCGCTGGTTCTGGACGCCTTCGTGCAGGAGGCGGGGGATCGACGCGCCCGGATCATCGGCGAGCCGATCTGGGCCGACCGCACCGACCTGGAGTACCCGGCCTGCTTCGAGCACGAGATGCTGATCAACCTGGCCCTGACCGGGCAGGACGTGACCGTGCTCTGCCCCTATGACCTCGACAGCCTGCAGCCCGACCGGATCGCCGACGCGGAGCTGACCCACCCGACACTGCTCGACGCGCGCGGTGTGGTCCGCCGCAGCGCGCGGTACCCGCACGACGACGAGGCCTCGCTCCTCTTCGACCAGCAGCTGCCCAAGCCGCCCGCGGTGGCGATCTCACTCGCCTTCGACGGTGACGGGCTGCGCGAGGTCCGCCGGCTCATCACGGATCTGGGCATCGCCGCCGACAACCTCGCGATGCTGCAGATAGCGGTGAGCGAGCTCTCGATCAACGCCATCGAGCACGGTGGCGGCTCCGGTGTGCTGCGGGTCTGGCGCGAGGAGAGCTACGTCGTCGGCGAGGTGGAATCGCCGCGCCTGCTGCACAACGTGCTCGCCGGGCGCCTGCTCGCCGACCCGCACAGCCTCAGCGGGCGGGGTCTGCTGCTGCTCAACGGGCTCTGCGACCTGGTGCGGGTGCAGACGGGGTCGGACGGCACGCTGATCCGATTCTGGCTGCCGGTCGCCGGACCGGACTCCGTGGAGCCCGGTCCGGATCTCGACTGAGCGGTGTCGACCCCTCGCCTCCGATGCGGCGGCCGTCAGGGAGTGGGCAAGATGTCGAGGTGATCGCGGCGGACGATGCCGCAGCGGATCGCCTCGGTGGCGAGCGCTTCCCGAGGCTCGCCGATCAATTTCAACCGCGCCCGGATCGCGTCCAGGTGTGAATCGACCGCTCGCTGCGTGGTCGGCTGGCCGATCGCCGTGAACATCTCGGCGATCTCCCGCGCGGTGGGCAGCGTCGCGACCGGGCTCTCCCGCAGCCGTGGTGCGCACAGGGCGACCAGCGTGGCGAAGTAGCGGGTGTCCTCGTTGAGTTGGGGCGAGTGATGTGTCGGCGCGGCACAGACTGTCGGTTCATCGACTGATCTCTGGGCCGGTCCGAAGATCTTCAGTGCGGGCTGGGCGAAACCGCGATGCAGGGCCCGCACCTGCGCCAGCTCGATCGTCACGGCGACCAGTCGCCGATCGGCCGGGATGGTGATGACGAGGTCGGGATCTTCCATGTCTTCGACGACGATGGGCATGGTCGACAGGTTGCACAGTCGCCATTGGTCCTGCTCCGCCGTGATCCGAACGGTAATGCCGTGCTCCTGTGGAATGCGGTGGATGCCCTGGCAACGACCGCAACCGCACCAACCGAGAACGGCCGATTGACCGCTCCGCAAACCAATGACCGTGGACGGTCTTCCGGGCCCCCCTGGTAGTTGTTGGACAGCAATCTCCACCGTAACCGCATCGCGCACCTTGTTCCCCCGTGGCTGCGTAAGCTGGTCTGTGTATTTATTTGCATATCACGACGCCATCTGACTGTCCACCCCGCCTCCCCTGGAACCTTCCAGTTACGTGGCCGCACCACCGGAGGCAAGCTTTCGACCAAGCCCATCGAGTTCGCAGCGATGCGGCTGTCGACGGCTGGTGAGGGGGCACGGTGGGCGACAACGAGCAGCGCGGGGGCAGTCGCCGGTGGCGCTGGACCGCGATCTGCGCGGTGGTCCTGGTGGTGGCGGCGGGCAGCGCCGCCTACCTGTTCAGCGGAGCCCAGCCGTCGGCGGCGAAGTCCGGAGCGCTGCACATCGGCACGCTGCCCGACGCGGGGGCCACGGAGAGCGAGCTCATCGACTGGGCCGAGCTGCTGCTCGCCGGCGAGTGCATGGCGGCACACGGCCACGAGTTCACCGTGGACTGGGTCAACGACCCGTCGGCGCGGATTCCGATGGTGGTGCCCTACGGCAGCAGCGACATCGCCGCAGCTCAGCGCGATGGATACGGCTGGGGTCCGGCACGGCGGGCCGGTGGAAAGGGCTCCTACGCGGACGCCAACCAGGCATACACCAAGACCCTGACCAAGCCGCAGGAGCAGCGCTACACGCAGGACTTCTTCGGCGACCGCCAGACCGTGGTGACGGTGAAGCGAGCCGATGGCGCGGAGGTGAGCACCAGCAGCACCGGCTGTCTCGCCGACGCCCGCCGCACGCTCTTCGGCGACCTGGCGCGCTGGGTTCCGCTCGATGTCCGGTTCAGCGGCATCGACGGGGAGGTGATCCCCCTGGTTCTCGCCGAGCCCGAGGTCAAGGCGAGTCTCGCCGAATGGCGGGCCTGCATGGGGCGGGCGGGTCATTCCGTCGAGAATCCGACCGATGCCCGGGACAAGGCGAGAGCCCTCTATTCGGCGATGGAATTCGAGCCCGCATGGGCTGCCGAGCGAGCGATGGCGACCGCCGATGCCACCTGTGTCGTCCAATCGCGATTGCGCACCATTGGAGATCGACTTCAGGCCCGACACCTCAAGGGCCTGCTCCGCGACAGCGCGGGGGAGATAGAGAGCTACCGCACGTTGCGGACAGGCGCCGTCCAACGCGCGCGGTCGATGGTAAATGCCCTTATAGAGAAAGGGAAGTGATGTTCATGCGCACTAAGCTCGCAGCCGCCATCGCCGGCACCGCCGCGGCAGTCGTCCTGGCGATCAGCGGACAGCCGGCCCAGGCCGGCGAGTACGACGCCACCGGTGACCTGGACTGCAACGCGGGTTACGTCTGCGACTTCGACTACATCAACTGGGGTGGCAGCGGCGTCGGCTACTTCGACGACGAGTGGGACTACCTCGGCGGCTCGGTCGCATCGCAGTTCCGCTACATGGACAACCGCTCGGAGTCGTGGGAGAACCACGGCACGAGCACCTACGGCAACGTCGTCTTCTTCACGATCAACGGCGCCCCGGGCAACGCGATCTTCCGCTGCCTCAAGAAGGGCTACACCCTGGGTGGGAACATCGACATCGACAACGATGTCGAGGGCCATGTCTGGAAGAACTCCTGCAACGGGTACGTCGTCCTTTAGGGTCCACTCGCAATGCAACCCGCCCGGGTTCGCCTGCGTTATGACTAGCTAGGTGGTGGTGCCGCCGATCGGTGGCACCACCATACGCACGTCTAACCCAACTCCGTGACGGAAAGGCATGTCATGAAGGCCCAGCACCTCATAGGGTTGTCTCTGCTGCTCCTGGTGTCGGCATGCACGACCGACCCCGGCACCTCCGCCGAGCCCGGCGGCACGGCTGGACCCGAGCAGTCTCGCGCGGCCGCCTCGGGCTCCGCCGTGCTGGCGCAGACCGTCGCCCTCGCCGACCAGGCGATCAACGCCACCAACAAGGCGATCGTCAAGTGCATGGAGGCGAAGGGCTTCACCCGCCACCTGCCCGGGCTCGTCTGGGAGCAGAGCTCCTCGCTCCCGGTGGCCCCCTCCGACGACACCCTCACCGCCGACGAGGCGAAGAACTTCGGCTACGGATTCGGCAGGGAGACGGTGCGGCCCACCCCGAGCGGGCCCGCGAACAAGCCGAACCCGCAGGCCGGCATGGCCGCAGCCGATGTCGAGAAGTACCAGCAGGCCCTGGGCAAGCTGACCGTCGTCACGCTGGGCAGCGGCGAGAAGGCGCGCTTCTATGTCGGCGGCTGCTATGAGAAGTCGATCGTCACCGTCTTCGGCGACCGGGAGACCTATGTCCGCCTGCTGACGGTCGGACCGGACGCCGCCAACGCCGTGGCCGCCGCGATCGAGGAGGACCCCGCCCTGGTCAAGGCCTACAAGTCCTGGTCGTCGTGTATGAAGGGCAAGGGAGCCGCCGATCTCGCCAAGCCCGAGGAGGCGACGGAGCGGGCACTGCGCTACTACTGGCCCCGCAGCGGCCCCGCCCTGCCCAAGGCCGAGGCGCTGACCAAGGAGATCCAGCTCGCCGTCGCCGATGTCGCGTGCTCGGGCGAGGCGAAGATCCACGACGCGCAGCAGCAGGCCTACCGTGCCCAGGTCGACAAGTACCTCGCCGACCACGAAGTCCAGCTCGTGGCGGATCAGGAGACCCTGCGTGCGGCACTCGGCAAGGCTCAGCAGTTGCTAGCGTCCTGATGCGGCTCAGCTCCGCCGGTTTCCCGCCAACGCCGATTGAAGGAGGACCATGCGACCGCGAGCCAGGATGATCGCTCTCGGTGGGGGAGCGGCCGTGCTCGTCGCCGCCACCGTCGTGGCATGGATCGCCGCCACCACCGCTCGGACGCCGGGCCAGCGAGCCGCGCAGGCCGCACCGCCCAGCCGGTCGATGATCACAGCTCCCGTCACCAGCGACCGCATCGTCGACCAGCTGCTTCTCGACGGCGTTCTGGCCCGGTCCGCCACCGTGGTGGTTCCCGGGCCGACGGCCGTCGAGGGGGCCACGAAGCTCGTGATCACCAAGGTGCCGGTCAAGGCGGGCGACACCGTCAATGCGGGCAAGGTGCTGGCCGTGGTCTCCGGTCGACCGGTGATCGCGCTGGCGGGGGCCTTCCCGGCGTACCGGGATATCGCTCGGGGGGATCGCGGCCCGGACGTGACGCAGTTGCAGCGCGGTCTGCGCGCGAGATACAACACGCCGATCACCGGTGTCTTCGACGGCCGCACCGAGTCCGACCTGCGCAAGCTCTACACCGCGGCCGGGTACCAACCGGTGCGCAGACCGGTCGAGGCGAGCGCGAGCACCACGCCGGCCAGCCCTCCGCCGACGACACCGACGACCCGGATGGTCGTCCCGGCGGGCGAGATCGCCTTCGTCCCGACGCTGCCGGCGATGGTGACCAGCGTCCCGGCCTCGGTCGGCGCGACCGCCGGTGCCTCGCTGGTCGTGCTCGCCTCGGGGGCGTGGCAGGTGCACGTCACGGTCGACGACGCGACGGAGCGAGCGCTGAGCGCGTTGCCGCCGACCACGGCGCTGCGTTTCGGCGAGGGCCCCCTGTCACAGCGGGGCACCCGCCTGGTGGAGGTACGCGACAGCCCGCCCCCGACCGGCGGCACGGACGGTGCGGCGGGGCCGCTCGGACAGGCCGGTCAGCGGGTCGCGATCTTCGAGGTCGGCGGCTCCGTCGGCGCACCGCCCGGCGACCCGCAGCAGGTGGTCGTGGAGAAGGCGAAGAGCCCGGACGGTGCCCTCGTCGTCCCGGTCTCCGCGCTGTGGACCGCTGCGGACGGCACCGTCACCGTCACCGTGGTCACCAACGGCGGGCAACGCCGGGAGGTGACGGTGAATGTGCTGGTCACAGTCGTCGGGCAGGTCGCGGTCAGCCCGGTCGGCGGCGCCCTCGCAGCAGGAGACCAGGTGCTCGTCTCCGCCACCGGCGGTCCGCGTGGCTGAGCCACTGCTGGCACTGGCGTCGGTGACCCGGACCTACCCGGGGCCACCGGCTGTCACGGCGTTGCGAGACGCCAACCTGACGATCCACGGCGGTGAGATGGTGGCGATCGTCGGACCCTCCGGCTCCGGCAAGTCGACCCTGCTCAACATCCTCGGGCTGCTCGACGAGCCGACCAGCGGGGTCCGGATGCTCGCCGGTGTCGACACCTCCGTCCTGTCCGACCGCGACCGGACGGCACTGCGGGCCACCCGGCTCGGCTTCGTCTTCCAGTCGTTCCACCTCGTGCCCTACCTGGACTGCGTCGCCAATGTGACGCTGCCGCTGACCCATCAGGGCTTCCCCCGGCAGCTCCGCCGCGACCTCGCCGTCACCGCGTTGACGACGGTCGGGCTCGGGCACCGGCTGAGTGCTCGACCGGCCACCCTCTCCGGGGGCGAGCAGCAGCGGGTGGCGATCGCCCGGGCGATCGTGCACGAGCCCGCGCTGCTCCTCTGCGACGAGCCGACCGGCAACCTGGACAGCGAGAACACCGAGGCGATCCTGGACCTGCTGCGCCGCATGGTCACCGGCTCCCGGGCCGTGGTCGTGGTGACCCATGAGTCATATGTCAGGGACCGCGCCGATCGTGCGGTGGAGGTGGTGGACGGCCATGTCTACGGCTGATCTGCCCACGGCCGAGTTCCCGACCGTGCGCTCGAAGCCCGGTGAGCAACCGCCCCGCCGACCGAGGACGGCGGTGATCGACGTTCTCGCCCACGCCGCTCGCGCGGTCATCGGCCGTCGGAGCAGGTCGATGCTGACGGCAGCGGGCATCGGCCTCGGCATCGCGGCGACCGTGGCCACGGTCGGCGTCACCGCCAGTGCCAGCGCCGCGATCTCCGACAAGTTCGACGCGGTCCGGGCGACGCTGGTGACGATGCGCTATGGCGAGGACGCGGCACGGCCGGTCACCGACACCGCTCAGCGGGTGGCCCGCCTCAACGGCGTCGTCGCCGCCGGACTCTTCTGCCCGGGCCGCCAGGACCGGTCGGCGAGCCGGGTCAGGGTCGGCGGCGAGAACAAGCGGGTCACCGTGGCGGCGGCGCAGCCCGGTGCGCTGACCGCGCTGGGGGCGACCCTGGTCAGCGGCCGTTTCTTCGACGACGGTCACGGCGCGCGGCGGGAACCGGTGGCGTTGCTCGACACCGTCGCCGCTGAGGAGCTCGGCGTGGAGACCGCTGCCGGACCGGCCGCGCCGATGCTGATCTTCATCGACGGCCGATCGGTCGCGGTGCTGGGTGTCTACGCGGCGCCGCCCGGGGAGACGCGGCTGACCGGGGCGGTGATCCTGCCCTACGAGACGTGTCTCGCCCCCGGCGCGGCCGACGTGATGGCTCCGCCGGAGATGGTGATCCGGACCAGTCTCGGCGCCGCCGATCAGGTGGCCGACGAGGCGCCACTGGCCCTGTCGCCGCAGGACCCGGATGCCGTGATCGCCCTCGTGCCGCCGGATCTGCGTACCTTCCGGACCGGCGTGGAGGGGGACACCCGGGCGCTCTTCCTCGGCCTCGCGGTGGTCTCCCTGATCATCGGCGCTCTCGGTGTCTCGAACACCACGCTCATCTCGGTGCTGGAGCGCCGGGCGGAGATCGGCCTGCGCCGGGCGGTCGGCGCGTCCCGGCGGGCGGTCGGCGGCCAATTCCTCTTCGAGAGCGTGCTGCTCGGCCTGGCCGGCGGCGTCCTGGGCACGATCATCGGAGTGAACATCACCGTCGCCGTCGCCCTCGTCAAGGGCTGGTTGATCGTGCTGGAGCCGCCGCTCATCGCCGCCGGCCCGCTGGTCGGCCTGGCCGTGGGCGCGCTCGCCGGGCTCTACCCCGCCTGGGCGGCGAGCCGGGTGGCCCCCGCGACCAGCCTGCGCAGCTAGCGGGTTCCAGGGGTGGCCGGATCCGCCGAAGCGACCCCGGCCACCCCGTCGATCAGCCGGTGTAACCGGCGAAGATCTTGCTGAACTCGTAGGGCGTCTGCGGGATGTTGGTGCACATGTAGAGCGCGCCGTTGCAGGCGTTGCGGTCGCGGGTCATCTCCCAGAAGGCGAGCAGGCCCAGGTGCTTGCCCTTGGCGAAGGTGACGAGCTGCCGTGCGTCGTCCTGGTTGTAGATGTGCTGGTCGTCGTTGGTGCCGAGCATCGGCGTGATGCCGACCATCCGCCAGACCTGCGCGTCGGTCTTGCCCGGGTAGAGCGTCTTGAGCTGGGCGAAGGTGGAGTTCGCCGCCTGCACGGCGAGGTCGCCGTAGTCGCCGGCGCGGTAGTAGTCCATCGCCATGATGTTGACGAGGTCCAGGTTGACCCCGGCGTCACGGGCGGAGCGCACCACGTTGAGCCCGTCGGCGGTGAGACCCTCCGGCAGCACCGGCAGGGTCAGCGAGATCTTCAGGTTGGGGTTCGCGGTCTGCAGACCCTTCAGGGCGGCCGAGCGCCGCGCGATCGAGGCCGGTTCGGCCGCTGCGGCTCCCTCGATGTCCATGTCCAAATACCGCAGGTTGTACGCCGTGACAACCGCCTGGTACTCCGCCTGCAGCGCGCTGACCGAGGTGCATGCCTGCGCGAGCTCCGCACCGGAGGCGCCCCCGAAGGAGATCTTCACGTCCCCGCCGCCCGCCCGGATCGCGTCGATCTGGTCCTTGGCCCATGCCTGGCGCGGGTCGTAGGCGTTGAACCACATCGCCTTGCAGGCCGAGGCGGTGATGAAGGCGAGCGTGAAGCTCTTGAGGTTGCCGGCGCTCGCCATCGCGGTGAGCGACGGTGTCGGCCACGATCCCATGTCCACATAGGGCGCCACGGGCAGGCTGACCGGCAGCGGCGGCACGGACGGCGTCGGGCTGGGCGACTGGGGCGAGCTGGGTGACGGGCTGCTCGGGCCACCTGCGCAGGCGACGCCGTTGATGGTGCAGCCGGTGGGCACACCGGAGCCGCCGTTGACGATGAAGCCGAAGGAGACGCTCGCGTTGGGCGCGACGGTGCCGTTGTAGCCCTTGTTCTTCGCGGTGACGCGCTGTCCGCTGGTGGTGATCGCGACGTCCCAGAAGCTGCCGATCGTGTGCCCGGCGGGCAGGTCGAAGATGATCGTCCAGCTGGAGATGGCGACGGCGGAACCGTTGGTGATCGTGTATTTCGCCTGGTAGGCCGTACCCCAGTCGGAGTCCTTGCTGAACGCGGCCGTGACGGTCCCGGCGTAAGCGGGGCTGGCGACGAGCGCGGCGGTGGCGGCGACGGTGCCGACCAGGAGCGCGGTTAACGCCGTGCGGAGAGTCTTCATAGAAATCTCCTTAACTATTTAGATTCTTAATAGTTAAGGAGATTTCCAATAAAAGTCAAGGAGATCGCTGCTACCAGGACCGGAGCTCCGGGACGACCTCGATGATGCTGAAGGTGCCACCCAGGGAGTCGAGGAGCTGGGCATAGGTGCCGACACCCACGTCCATCGGCGGCATCAGGATCGTGGCGCCCAGCGCGGCCGCGCGGGTCATCGTCTCGGCGCAGTCGGAGACCTCGAAGGTCGTGCGCCAGTGCGACGGCACATCGGCGGGGTAACGCTCGTCCATGATGCTCAGCCCGCCGACGACCCGGCTGCCGTGCACCCACTCCGTGTACTCCAGGCCCGGCGCGAGCTCGCTCTGCCGGTCGACCCAGCCGAACGCCTTGCCGTAGAACTCGGTGGCCTGGGTGCCGTCGCGGGTGACGACCTCGGACCAGCAGACGGTGTTGGGCTCGCTGTTGAGCTCGGCGCCGGCGAGGGTGCCGTGCTGCCAGGCACCGAAGACGGCACCGGCGGAGTCCCGCAGCAGCGCGGCCCGGCCGGCGGGGCCGAGGTCGGTGGGCGGCATGAGCACGCCACCGCCGGCGTCCTGCACGGCGTCGGCGGTGGCGGCTGCATCGTCGGTGGCGATGTAGGTCAACCACGCGGAGGGCTGGCCGGGTGCACCGGGCCGCAGCCCGGCAACCGCGCGCCCGTTCATGGTGAAGGTGGCGTCGGCGGACCAGCCGAACAGGCCACAGTAGAACGCCGTAGCGGCACCTTGATCAGCCGCAACATACTCCGACCAGCAGGGGGTGGCCGGCGCGTAGCCTCGTACTCGCATCCCGCCACACTATGGCAACAAACTCGTAATAGACATGGCTGTCCTACGGTGATCCATTTGACCACCTGGCGTCGTCCGCGTCGTACTTATCGTTGCGTTCGTGCACCCGCTGGAGGCCTGCGGCGGCGTCGGCATGGGTGGGATATGGGCCGAGTAGCCGATCCTCCGGACACTTGTCGGCATCGGTCTCGACCCGGGTGTGCTTCAGGCACCAGTAGTAGCTCATGGATTCACTCTGCCCGCAGTTGGGTGCCGCCGCCACCGCTCCGGCGAGATCAGTGGGTGCCGTAGCCGCTGATGACCTTGGTCTCGCTCGGCACGATGATCCAGAGCGCCAGGTAGATGACGACCTGGGGACCCGGAAGCAGACAGGACAGGACGAAGAGGAGCCGGACGAGACCAGGCGACCAGCCGAAGCGCTGGGCGAGCCCGGCACAGACACCGGCGATCATGCGGCCGTTGATGGGGCGGTTGAGGTTCGTCATGCGATCAACGTTAGGCGATGTCCGCCATGTCCGCATCGGGACTTTCCCCGGCCTTATCCCGGTCGGTAACCCCTAGGGGTCGCCTGCCCCTTTGTCGACCGCCGCAACTCTTGAAGAGTTGGTCCGAACGGGCTCGGTACCATCCGATGGAGCTAGGCATCTCGGAGCCGGGCGTCGCTGCAAAACACCAACTCTTCAAGAGTTGCGACGATCTTGGACCGGGTGATCTCGGGAAGCGGGAGGTGGCGGCATGAGCTTGCCGGTTATCGATATCTCATCCAGTGGGGCGGCTGACGGGATTCGGGCCGCCTGCCGGGAGTCCGGGTTCTTCTACGTGAGCGGGCATGGCGTACCCGATGAGGTGCTCAAGCGGGTCGACCAGGCCGCGCGGGAGTTCTTCGCCCTGCCCGAGGAGCGCAAGGCGGAGATCTCGATGGCGCGCGGCGGCCGGGCCTGGCGGGGCTGGTTCCCGGTCGGCGGCGAGCTGACCTCGGGGCGGCCGGACCTCAAGGAGGGGCTCTACTTCGGCACCGAGTCGGCGGTGAGCACCCGACCGCTGCAGGGCGCCAACCTCTTCCCGGCCGACGTGCCCGACCTCGGTCCGGCGGTGCTCGACTACCTCGACCGGCTGACCGCCGTGGCGCAGACGGTCCTGAGCGGAGTCGCGGTCAGCCTCGACCTGCCCGCGGACTACTTCTCGGCCGGATACACCGCCGATCCGACGGTGCTGTTCCGGATCTTCCACTACCCGCCGGCGCCCGCGGGTGACGACGGCTGGGGCGTGGGGGAGCACACCGACTACGGGCTGCTCACCCTGCTCGCCCAGGACGACAACGGCGGCCTCCAGGTACGCACGGCGGGCGGCTGGATCGACGCGCCGCCGATCCCGGGCACGTTCGTCTGCAACATCGGCGACATGCTGGACCGGTTGACGGGCGGTTACTACCGGTCGACCCCGCACCGCGTACGCAACGTCAGCGGCAACGACCGCCTCTCGTTCCCCTTCTTCTTCGACCCCGACTTCACCGCCGAGGTGCCGCCGCTGCCGGGCGCCGCCAGGGTGGGCGACGACGGCCGGGACCGCTGGGACGGCCAGGACCTGCAGGCCTTCACCGGTACCTACGGCGACTACCTGCTCGGCAAGGTCGGCAAGGTGTTCCCGCAGCTGCGGTCCGACGTTCTCTGACCGGTTTCGACGCAACTCTTCAAGAGTTGGTGTCAAGGGTCGGCGGCCTGAAGCACCGACTCTTGAAGAGTTGCGCCCTGGGGGCTAGCTTGGAAGCGCTCCCACAATGCTTAACCGGTTCGGCTCAGCGTCCACCTAGGAGAGCTATGAACGCCCCTCTGGCTCCGACCCTGCGATCCGGGCTCCGCCCGGTCGCGATAGTCCTCGCCATCGTCGTCACGCTGGTGCTCGCCAGCCTGACCCTGATCACCCGTGCCGGAGCGGCGGTGTCGCCGTTCGCCCAGCGGTGCGGCATCCACTTCTGCTTCGACGGCAAGCCCTACTACTTCGCGGGTGCCAACACCTACGACGTCTTCACCTACGGTGGCAGCTACGGCGACACCGAGACGCAGTACATGGACAAGGCGCGGATCGACGCGCACTTCGCCCACCTGCAGGCCGACAAGGTCTCCGTGCTGCGGCTGTGGATGTTCAGCCACGAGAGCTGGCACGGCTTCGAGACCGCGAAGGGTGTCTACAACGACCAGCAGTTCGCGCTCTTCGACTACGCCATCGTGTCGGCGAAGGCCCACAACCTGATGCTCATCCCGGTCTTCGAGAACTACTGGGAGGCCTACGGCGGCATCGACACCCGGCTCGCCTGGGAGGGACTCTCCGGCGGGCACCCCGGCCGCGCGAAGTTCTTCAACAAGACGCAGTGCCCGGGCTGCTTCACCTCCTACAAGAACTACGTGAACTACGCGCTCAACCGCACCAACCACTACAGCGGGGTCAAGTACAAGGACGACCCGACGATCTTCGCCTGGGAGCTCATGAACGAGCCCCGCTACCAGGATGTGAGCACGGCGGAGAACGCCTCCGGCGCCACGCTGCGGGCCTGGGTCGACGAGATGGGCGCATACGTCAAGAGCATCGACCCCAACCACCTTCTGGGTACGGGACTGGAGGGGCACGAGGCGCGTTACGGTTTCGGCGGCAACGAGGGCAACCCGTTCGTCTACATCCACCAGTCGCCGTACATCGACTTCACCTCGGCGCATCCATACCCGGACGAGAGCTGGGCGGCGCTCGACATCCCGAAGACGAAGACGCTGATCCGGGCCTGGATCAGCGACTCGCACGACGTCGTCGGCAAGCCGTTCTACATGGGCGAGTGGAACGTCAAGTCGGACTGGTCCAACTGGTGGACCCAGATCTACGCCGAGTTCGAGGCGGCGGGCGGCGACGGCAGCGGCTTCTGGTGGTACAAGGACGGTAGCGGCGGCGGTGGCCACGACACGGTCTACGGCGCGGCGCAGCTCTCGATCTTCCGTGCCCACTCGGCGGCGATGGCTGCCAAGTCGACGGGCATCCCGCCGTCGGTCTCGCCCTCGGTGACCCGCTCGCCGTCGGCCTCCCCGTCACCGTCGCGCTCCACCTCGCCGTCACCCTCCCCGTCGGCGTCCACGTCGCCCTCGACCTCGCCGTCTCCCGGCGGGACCGGGGCCTGCCAGGTCGTCTACAAGGTGGACAACTCGTGGGGGACGGGCTTCAACGCCACCGTCACCGTCCGCAACACCGGCACGACCGCCGTCAACAACTGGACGCTCACCTTCACGGCACCGACCGGGGTCTCGCTCGGCAACGGCTGGAACGCCACCTGGACCTTCGCGGCACCGACCTTCACGGTGAAGGCACCGGGCTGGGCGCCCAACCTCGCGCCGGGTGCGTCGTGGAGTCCCGCCTACACGGGCAACGGTCCGTCCACCACGGCACCGACCGGATACAAGCTCAACGGCGTGACCTGCGCCATCGCCGCCGCCTAGCTGGTCGATGATCGGCGCACCTCTTCAAGAGTTGGTGCTGAAGCCTGGTCGCTTAGCACCAACTCTTGAAGAGTTGCGCCTTCTGCGTCACGCGTCGAGGGTGCTGGTGGCGCGGGCGAGTTCGGCTCGGCTCGTCACGCCGAATCGGCGGTAGAGCCTGGTCAGGTTGGCCTCGACCGCCTTCACCGACAGGTGCAGGGCACCGGCTATCGCCCGGTTGGTGGCACCGTCGCGGACCAGCTCCACCAGGCGGCGGTCCAGATCGCTGACTCCGCTGTCGGCGGCGTCCAGCCTCGTCAGCTCCTCCTGCGCGTGGCGGAGGTAGGGCGTGCAGCCGGCGTCGGCGTACCGCCGGATCGCCTCGGCGAGCGCGGACCTGGCCGCCGCCCGCCGCCGGGCCCGTCGCTCCAGCGTGGCCAGGGTGAGCGCGCACCTCGCGAGCTCCAGGGGGTACGCGTGCTCCACGCTCATCGCCTCCCGCAGCCGGTCGGCGGCGAGCCGGGGATCGTCGACGAACCCGTCGATCAGGGCCGACACCCGGTCGAGCCCGAGCAGGATGACGTGCCGGTGCTGGCGCTGCACCGCGGAGTGCGCCTCGTTGATCACCTCGCGAGCCGCCTCGACGTCGCCCTCCATCGCCAGCGCCTCGGCGAGGTCGGCGTGGAGCAGGATCATCGTCGGGTCGAAGTAGCCCAGCTCGTGCAGCATCTCCCGGCCCCGGCCGAGGTGCCGGGCGGCGGCGGCGGAGTTGCGGCGCAGCAGCTCGGCGCGGCCGAGGAAGATCAGTGAGTAGGCCTCCCACTCGGGGTCCTTGGAGGACTCGCCCATCGCGACGGCGGCTTCGAGCGTCTCGACGGCCGCCTCCACCGTGCCCGCGTTGAGCTCCGCCGAGCCGCGCATGGCGAGGCTGCCGGTGGGTGGCAGCCCCACCTCGTTCCAGAGCAGCGCGCAGAGCCGACCGGCCTCGGCCGAGTCCCGGCAGCGGCCCGCCCGGTTGTATGCGGAGCTCGCCGTGTAGAGCACCCGGGCCAGGTCACGGGTGCGTCCGGCGCGCTCCACATCGGCGACGAGCCGGCGGACCGTCTCGACCGCTGCCGCCGTCTCGCCCCGGCGCATCTGCACCACGGCGTGGCCCTGCCGGATCCACGCCGACGCGCCGCTGAGCGGACGGCGTTCGGCCAGCTCCAGGGCCTCCGCGAGGGCGGGCAGCTCGCCGCCGGTGTCGTCCTGGATCTCGATCTGGACCCGCTGCGCGAGCACCTCGATGAGCACGTCGTCGTCGCCCGCGAGCCGGGCCAGCCGCTCGGCCTCCCGCACCTCGTCCATCGCGCCGACGACGCCGATCGCCCGGAACGTGACATCGGCGCGCATGCAGTGCGCCCGGGCCATCAGCAGGACATCGCCCTGCGCGTCGTCGGCGGCCGCGTCGAGCAGGGAGTGGATCGAGCTGAGCGGGCCCGAGGAGAGGTCGACGAGGAGCATCCTGGCACCGACCCGGGCGGCGGGGTCGCTGCGCCGCAGCACGGCTGCACAGGTCGCGCGGGCCTGCTCGTGCAGTCCGGCCGCCCAGGCGTGCTCGGCCGCCTCCAGCAGCCGCCGCGCGGCGAGCGTCGGGTCCGGTGTCCTTGCCGCCGCCAACCGGCACAGGGCGGCCGCGATGGCGGGGGCGCCCCGGCTGCGGGCGAGCCCGGCGGCGGCGACGAGCTCGTCGGCGAGGCCCGCGTCCGGGCGGGTGGTCGCGAGCGCCCGGTGCCGGGAGCGCTCGACCGGGTCGTCCACGAGCGTGGCGAGCCGCGTATGCGCAGCTCGCCGAGCCCTCGGTGCCGCGTCGCCGTAGACCAGCTCGGCCAGGAGCGGGTGGCTGAAGCGCAGCGAACCGTCGGCCTCGGCGAGCAGGATGCCCGCGTGCAGGGCGGCGGTGAGGCCGGGGTCGTTCTCCGGCAGGAGCTCGCGACCGGGGCGGGCGGAGGCCGCGACGAGCAGCAGCACCGGACCCGCCACCGGGGGCAGGGCGCTGAGCCGGTCGGCGAGCAGGTGCCGCAGCCGCTCGGGGACGGGGAGGGGGTCGTCGGGCCGGTCGGCGGGCCCGGCATGGGCGAGCGTGCGGGCCAGCTCCAGCGCGTAGAGCGGGTTGCCGCCGCTCGCCGCGCAGATCCGGTCGAGCGTCGAGCCGGTCGGCGTCTCCGGCATCCGGCGGTGCACCAGCTCCTTGAGGAGCGGGGCGGGCAGCGCCGAGAGCATGATCTCCGCGACCGGCGTCGGGCTGAGCTGAGCATGCCGTGGCGTGCCGTGCTCGTCCATCCGCTCGGCGGCGAGGACCCGGACCCGGGTCCCGGCGAGGCGGCGGGCGGCGAAGGCGAGCACCTCGGCGCTCGGCGGGTCGATCCAGTGGGCGTCGTCGAGCACGAGCAGGACGGGGCGCACGGCGGCGAGCCCGCGCAGCATCTCGACCACGGCGACCCGGATCGCGAGCTGGTCGGTGGCGGTGCCGGGCGGTGGCGCGGCGTGCAGCAGCGCGCTCTCCAGCGCGGTGCGCAGGTGGTCGGGGAGGCCGGCCGAGATCTCCGGCAGCACCGCGCCGAAGAGGTCGATGAGGGCGAGATAGGGCAGACCGGCCTCGGCCGCGTTGGGGCACGTGCGCAGCACGAGCTCACCGGCCTCGGCAGCCTCGGCGGCGAGCGACTCCATCAGGGTCGACTTGCCGATGCCGCCGGGACCGCAGAAGAGCACGCCGCCACCGGAGCGCAGGCGCTCCCGAGCACGGTCTCGCTCCTCCTCGCGTCCCAGGACGGAAGGTGCAGGCCTCATCCGGTGAAGTGTGCCGACAAAACCGCCGGAGAGAAAGACCATGGCGGGCTGTCTGTGCGGACGGCCCGCCATGGGAGCGGAGACGGACGGTTGGCTCGACTCGTGGTTGGTGCCCTGGCCAGCCAAGGGGGTGCCTCGGCGCGCCGTTCGCCGCGAAAGATCTTGTGTGGCGGTTGCCATCGCTCACGCTAGAACGGGAAACGCATCGAGCTGAAGGGTTCGCCACCCCTGCAAGGGATGGTCAAGGGCCTGCGGCGAGGTAGGTTGGCGTCGTGACAGTCTTCGACGTGCAGATCAACGCCCTCGGTGGCGGACCGGCCAACCTCGACGCCTACCGCGGCAGCGTGGTGCTGATCGTCAACGTGGCCTCCCAGTGCGGCCTCACCCCGCAGTACGCGGGCCTGCAGGAGCTCGCCGACACCTACGCCGAGCGTGGCCTCGTCGTGCTCGGCGTGCCGTGCAACCAGTTCGGCATGCAGGAGCCCGGCACCGACGCCGAGATCGCCGAGTTCTGCTCGGTGAACTACGGCGTGACCTTCCCGATCACCGAGAAGGTCGACGTCAACGGCCCCGGCCGACACCCGCTCTACGACCTGCTCGTCGGCACCGCCGACGTGACCGGCCACAGCGGCGACATCCGGTGGAACTTCGAGAAGTTCCTCATCGGACGCGACGGCGAGGTCATCACCAGGTTCAACCCGGCGGTCACCCCGGCCGACCCGATGATCACCGAGGCGATCGAGAAGGCCCTCGCCTAGATATTGCTTTTGCGGCGAAAGCGATTATTTATCCGCTTTTGCTTCATAGACTGCCAGCATGGTCAGAGCTGGTCTGGTGTCGTTCGCCGTCGCCTGCGCGGTGCTCGCCGGGTGCGCCCGGCAGCCCGCGTCGATCACGGCGGCCGAGGCCGTGCCTCCTGCTGCCTCCGCGCAGCCCGTGCCGGTGGCGCTCTATCCGGGTATGCCGGCCTACGTCTCCGCGACCAACGTCTACGCGGCTGCCGGGGCCGGCATGCTGCGTGCCGACGTGGCGAGCGACCGGGAACTCGTCTACGTGCCCAACACCAACAGCGACGAGGTCTTCGTCATCGATCCGGTGACCTACAAGATCGTCGCGAGGTTCCCGGGCGGGGACGAGCCGCAGCACGTGGTGCCCGCCTACGACATGCGCACGCTCTTCGTCACCGGCAGCCGGATCCCGGGCGGCACGATCCTGCCGATCGACCCGCGTACGGGCAAGGCGCGCAAGGTGATCCCCGTCGAGGACGTCTACAACCTCTACTTCACCCCCGACGGCCGCTATGCCATCGTCGTGGCCGAGGCCTACCAGCGGCTCGACTACTACGACCCGGTGACGTGGAAGCGGGTCAAGTCCTTCCACTATCCCGAGTGCGAGGGCATCAACCACATGGACTACACGGTCGACGGCAAGACGATGCTGTTCAGCTGCGAGTTCGCCAACCGGATGCTCGCGATCGACGCGGTGACCGGCAAGAAGCTGCGCCAGTTCGACCTGGATCCGTCGATCAACGGGATGCCCCAGGACACCCGGCTCACCCCGGACGGCACGTCGTTCCTCGTCGCCGACATGCACGCCGACGGGGTCTACGTCTTCGACGGCACGGCGACGAGGCGTACCGGCTTCATCAAGACCGGCCGGGGTACGCACGGCATCTACTTCAGCCGGGACGCCTCGGTCGCCTACGTCTCCAACCGGGGCGAGGGCAGCATCACCGTGCTGGACCTGGCGACCCGCAAGCCCCGGACCAAGTGGTGGATCCCGGGCGGCGGCAGCCCGGACATGGGCGGCGTCTCCGCCGACGGCAAGACCCTGTGGCTGACCGGGCGCTACCACGGCGAGGTCTACGCGATCAGCACGGAGACCGGCAAGCTGCTGGCCCGGATCCCGGTCGGCGACGGGCCGCACGGCCTGACGATCTGGCCCCAGCCCGGCCGCTACTCCCTGGGCCACACGAGCAACATCCGCTAACCCAAGATCGCCGCAACTCTTCCAGAGTTGGTCCTAGCGGGTTTTGGGACCAACTCTGGAAGAGTTGCGGCGATCTTGGGGTGCCGACCGTTAGTGATGAGCCGGGCTTGAAATGATAGGTGGCTTTTGTGGTACTAAATAGTGACGGCCGTCACCCCTAGGGGGTGGGCACACCATGTTTGACCTGCCTAGAGTCGGCGAATGCGTGGCAACGGAGCACACGAAGCGAACGACGTCCCCCGTCATCGAGCCGAAGGCCAGACTCTCCCCCGGGTCTCCTTCAAAGTCCTCACATCCCGCAAGGCACTGGTCACGGCCGGCCTCGCGGGCGCGCTGGCGATCGCCGGAGCGGGCACCTCGATGGCCCGGTCGGGATCCCCCGCCCCCACGGAGCTGGCGGCCGTCTCGGCCGACCGCGCGGACGCGGCGGACGCCGCCAACCGGTCCCTGGACCGGTCGGCCGCGCCCTCCGCGAGCGCGTCGGTGGCGCCGAAGGTGAGCCCGTCGGCGAGCCCGACCGCCAAACCGAAGGCGACCGTCAAGACCAACCCGGCGCCGGTGGCCGGGCTCGACAAGACGCAGATGAACAATGCGGCGATCATCGTCGAGGTGGCTCGCGCGATGAGCATGCCCAAGCGCGCGATGATCATCGCGGTCGCGACCGGGATGCAGGAGAGCGACCTCTACAACAACGCCAGCGAGGCGGTGCCGGAGTCGCTGAACTACCCGCACGAGGGATCGAGTGTCGACTATGACTCCGTCGGCGTCTTCCAGCAGCGGACCAGCTCCGGCTGGGGCTCGATCAAGAACCTGATGAACCCGCGTTACCAGGCCCGGAACTTCTTCAACGCACTGAAGGAGATCGACTGGCAGAACATGTCGGTCACCCGGGCCGCGCAGACCGTGCAGGTCTCGGCGTACCCCGACGCCTACGCCAAGCACGAGTCCCGCGCCACGACGATCGTCAACGCCTTCTTCTGAGTTTCTGGGTCGCTTCGCTGCGCTCACGCACCTTGCTTGCGCTTCAATCCGCGCTCGGTGGCGCTTGCGCCAAGATCGCCGCAACTCTTCAAGAGTTGGTCCTAAAACCCCGTTAGGACCAACTCTTGAAGAGTTGCGGCGATCTTGGGCTACTCCTGGCCGGGGTGGAGGGGGCGGTCGATGCCGAAGAGCCGCGGCGGGTCGACGCCCGGGGGCAGGGCGCTGAGGATGAAGCGCGAGACGAGGTTGGGCAGCAGCGAGCGGAGCGCGTCGACCGTGCCCCGGCGGTCACCGCCGCCGTCGTGCATCAGCACGATCGCCCCCGCCGTCACATCGGCCGCGATGTAGCTGGAGATATAGGTCGAGCCGGGCTTGCGCCAGTCCTGCGGATCGACCCGCCAGTGCAGTGAACTCATCCCCAACTGCTTGGCGACCGCGACGACCGTCGGCGTCCAGGCCCCGCCGGGCTGGCGGTAGTAGGAGACCCGGGTCCCCGGTGCGGCGCGCTGGATCGCGTTGTTGGTACGCACCAGGTTGGCCCGGATCGACTCCGCGCTGAGCATGCCGAGCCCGATGTCGTGGTTGTAGGAGTGGTTGCAGAGCGTGTGGCCCTCCGCCACGATCTGGCGCAGAACCTGCGGGAACTCGTCGACGTTGACGCCGATGACGCAGAAGGTCGCCTTGATCTGGTATTTCCGCAGCAGCTCCAGGACCTTCGGCGTCCAGTCCGGATCGGGGCCGTCGTCGAAGGTGAGCGCCACATCGGCGAAGCCGGTCGACTTCCGGCTGCCGAACGGGCCACCGCGCTCCGCCGGGAGCGGTGGCCGGTTGGGGCCGGTGATCGGGCTGATCCGGGCGACCTGCGAAAGGTTGGGCCGCGTGACCGTGCGGCCGGGGCCGGATCCCGGCGAGTCGTTGCCGGGTGACTGCGTTGGAGCAGCGACCTTCTTCTCCGGATCCGGCGCGGTCAGCCGGCCCATCACGTGACCGCTGCCGAGGATCGCCGCCGCGATCGCCGCTGCCGCCAACAGCGAGCGAGTGCCTTTACCAAGTGCCATGTCACATCCGTCAGGTCGGTGCCGATCTTCTTCGCGCGTTCGCCGATCGACCGCTGGCGGCGCTGCTCGTCACCTCGTGTGCAAAATGCGCACACGTCGGCGCCGTACGCCTTGCCAGCCGCCGATTGGCGGACGCGCTTACCGGTGTCCAACGACGAAACGAACTGTAAGGACTCTTGACAGATAGGTGTGGCCTGCGACACCGTGACACCAGATTGCGGCATGCAAGTCTGTGCCGCCCCACACCCAATCAAGGGGAGCGTGCATGTTCCGTTCTCTGCTCGCCGTGGCCGCCACAGCCACCGTGTTCGCGGCGACACCGGCTATGGCCGCGCCCGCTGCTACGCAGAACTCGGCCAACCAGGCGCCGCAGAAGGTCATCTCGGCCTACTTCGCCGACTGGGACGTCTACGGACGGGGTTACTTCGTCAAGGACATCCCCGTCGACAAGCTCAACGTCATCCAGTACGCCTTCGGCGTACCCACCTTCGATGCCGCGACCGAGACGCCCGGTTGCAGCGTGCTCGACCCGTGGGCTGATTTTCAGCAGGTCTACTGGGACGGCACCAACTCGGTGGACGGGCTCGGGGACAACTACCCGGACCAGAAGCTCTACGGCAACTTCAACCAGCTCAAGAAGTTGAAGGCGGCCAACCCCAACCTCCGCGTGGAGATCTCGCTCGGCGGCTGGACCAAGTCCACCTGGTTCGCCGAGGTGGCGAGGACCGACGTGCGCCGCAAGGCGTTCGTGAAGTCCTGCATCGACACCTTCATCCGGGGCAACCTCCCGACGGGCGGCTGGCCGGAGAACGCGGGTGGCCTCGGCGTCGCCGAGGGTGTCTTCGACGGCATCGACCTGGACTGGGAGTACCCGACCCAGAAGGCCGACGGCAACATCAACTACGGTCCCGAGGACCGGCACAACGCCACGCTGCTGGCGAAGGAGTTCCGTAGGCAGCTGGACCAGATCGGCGCGGAGAAGGGCAAGCACTACCTGCTCACCGCGGCGCTGCCGGCGGCGAAGAGCTCCACGAAGTACTTCGAGCTCGCGGACTTCGTGAAGCAGCTCGACTGGGCCAACATCATGACCTACGACTACAACGTGCCCGGCGGCACGAAGGCCGCGCCGAACACGCTGTTCTCGTGGGACCCGCGCGACGCGGGTGCGAGTGACCCGACCTGGAACACGCTCGGCACGGTCGGCTATTACCTGCTTCAGGGCGTACCCGCCAAGAAGATCGTCGTCGGGGTGCCGTTCTACGGCAACCAGTACATCCGCTCCGACGCGGGCCTCTACGGGCCGTTCAACAACGCGGGCCTCAACGCGGACTCGATCCAGTGGGATCAGAAGCCGCAGCCGTCCTATCACGACCTGGTCGATGTGGCCGGGATCCTGGGCTCGGACGGCAAGGGCAAGCTCGGCTACACGAAGAGCTGGAACGTCCTCGCCGGTGAGCCGTGGCTCTTCAACCCGGCCGCGCCGCACCAGCTCGACGGTGGCCCGCTCACCACGGCCACCACCATCGTCTACTCCGACCCGAAGTCGATCGCTGAGCGCACCACGCTCATCAAGCTGCTCGGGCTGCGTGGCGCGATGGTGTGGGAGATCAGCCAGGACTCCAACGACCACGCGCTGATCACCGCGCTGGGCCCGGTCCTGCACTGACGCGACAACCACAGCGGCGGCGGGGTGCGGTGCACCCCGCCGCCGCCGTGTCAGATCTCGATGGATCCGCCGATCGGCACCCGGGAGTATTCGGTGTCGGCCTTCATCCCCATCCAGCGGTCGAAATTGTCCAGACCGAGCTGGCTGAGCATCGCGTCATGGATCGGGATCGCGCGCGCCGGCTTCACCGCGCGCGCGAAGTCCAGCGCCTCCGAGAGCTTCAACCAAGGGGCACTCGCGGGTACGAGCAGAGTCTGCACCTGCCCCTGCGGGACGAAGAACGAATCGCCGGGGTGGTAGACGTTCTCGTCGATGATGAACCCGATGTTGGCGCAGCCGGGCAGCCCGTCGTAGATCTCGGCGTGCTCGCCGCCGACGACCCGGACGGTGAATCCGGCCGCGGTGAAGGTCTCGCCGGGCGCCACCGCGACGATGGCATCCCCGAGCACGGCGAGCTGCTCGGCGACCGATTGATGGGTGTAGACCTTCAGCACCGGGTTGAGCTTGATCGCGGCGGCGAGGGTGTCGGCGTTGACGTGATCGAAGTGCTCGTGGGTGACGAGCACGTCGCTCACCCCCTGCAGCGCTGCGGGCTCCGCCCAGACGCCGGGATCGATGACGAGATGGCGTCCCTCGTGCTCGACGCGTACGCAGGCGTGGGTGTATTTGATCAATCGCACCCGCCCCACTGTACGCCCGGTCAGCGGCTCCTGCCCGGTAGCCGGATCGCCGTCACCGTGATGAGCAGCGCACCCGCGACGAGGGCGGCGGCACCGCCGAGAGCGATGAGCGGCACATTCGGCTGCCCGGTGTCGGGCATGTCCGGGCCGGCCGAGCCCGACGGCGAGGGCGGCGGCGGTGGGAGCTCCGGCAGGGTGAAGCTGCCCGCGGCCGTGTTGTTGTCCGGATCGGACTCGTCGACACCGCTGCTCACGACCGCGCGGTTGACGGCCGTGCCCGCCGGTGCGTCGGCCGGGATCCGCAGCGTGATCGTGATCGGCTCGCCCTGCTGGCCGGCCGGGATTCGCTGGGTCAGGCACTCGAGCTGCTTGGGTTTGACCGTGCAGGTCCAGCCGGCACCGGTCGCCGAGACCGGCACCCAACCCGCCGGGGGAGTGTCGACCACCCGGACATCGGTCGCGTCGGTGGGGCCGTTGTTGCCCGGGTCGAGGGTGATGGTGATCGTGTCGCCCTGCTGCTGCGGCGGCGCCGGATCGGTCTCCGTGATCGTCAGGTCGGTGACGAGCGCGGCGTTGATCCCGGTCACGCTCGCCGTCGCCGTGTCGTTGCCGGGATCGGCGTCGGTCTGGTCGGTCGCGGTGATCCGCGCGGTGTTGCCGGTCCCGCCGAGCGCGTCGACGCGGGCCTGCATCGTCAGCGTCGCGGTCGCACCCTCGGCGAGCGTGCCGACGGTCCACACGCCGGTCGCCTTGGCATAGGTGCCCTGGCTGGGTGTGTTCTCCAGCGGGGAGAGCCCGGCCGGCAGCTTGTCGGTGACGACGATGCCGGTCGCGGTGCCCTTGCCGGTGTTGGTGACCGTCAGCGTGAAGGTCGTCTCGCCGTTGACGTGCACGACGACGGGTGCTGCGGTCTTGGCGATCGCCACGTCGACGGGGCCGGGCGTCACCTCCGTCCGGGATTGGCCGGTGAAGGTGTTGCCGCCGATCTGATAGGCGAGGTCGGCCCGGTTGACGATCGGCTCGCCGGTCGGGGCGGTCGGGTTCACGATGACCTGGAACTTGATGATCACGGTGTTGCCGTCGGGCACATCGCCCAGCGTCCAGCGGTAGTTCTTGCCGGTGAGGGTGGCCTTGTCGCCGTCACCCGCGTCGGTCTGCGGTGCCCCGTCGACGGTCGACGAGTTGGGCACGGGGGTGAACCCGGCGGGGACGGGATCGGTCACGACCGCACCGCTGAGGGGTTGATCGCCGATCGCCTTGAGCGTGAGCGTCATGGTCAGCTTCTCGCCCGAGCCGACCGGGTCGAACTCGCCGTCGGACCCGTCGGCCCGCTGCACCGACTTGACGAAGTTGTGCCGCGGCACGATCCGCGCCGTGAAGATGAAGGCGCCGGGGTAGTAGGTGTCGCCGTTGGTGGTGAAGGTGGCCTTCACCGAGGTCGCGCTGTTGGGCACGATCGCCGCCGGGACCGGCACGGCCTCCGCGTCCACGCCCAGGTTGTTCTCGAAGACCGGGTCCACCTGGCCGACGCCGGGCAGGGTGGCGCTGGGGACGGCGTAGGTCTTGCCGCGGATCGCCGAGTCGAAGAAGTTGTTGGCGCTGCCCGCGTTCGTGGCGATCGCCACATCGTTGAGCAGGAGCTTGTCGCCGGTGGTGGAGCGGTCGCCCTCGTAGCCGACGACACCCACCCAGGCGTCGACCGGGCCCGTCGAGGCGGTCTCGAAGCCGCTCAGCGTGACCGACCGCGAGGTGGTCCCGTTGATCAGCGTGAAACCGTCGAAGATCGAGATGTTCCGGTAGTCCGGCGCGTAGGTCGGGTTCGGCGACACCAGCGGATCCGGGCCGACCGGGTATTCGTAGGAGAGGACGGCCGACCATCCGCCGCCGCAGTTGAGCCCCCGCGCGAGCTGCACATCGGCGACGGTGATGTCGACGGAGGTCAGCGCCGCCGGTGCCTCATAGGGCGCGAACAGCTCGGTGATCTCGGCGAACCCCTGGAAACCGTCGCCGCCGATGCTGCTCGGCACCAGATCGAAGCTGTCGGCCGTCACGTCGACATAGGCGGCGGTCCCGACCTTCACCCGGGCGATGTTGGCCTTGGTGCGATCTGGCGGCAGGGTGACCTTGCCGGTGGAGGTGAGGTCCACGCAGCCCGCCCGGCCGGAGGAGTTGGGCGTCCCGGTGTCGCCGCCCCAGTAGAGCCCCACCCAGTCGATCTCGGCGCCCGGCGGCACCTGGATCCGAGCCGAACTGGAGTTGAAGGTCGACGGATCGCCGTCCACATCGACCCACTGCATCGCGAAGCCGTTGTTGTTGGCCGTCCCGGTATGCGCTGCGTCGCAGGCCGGCCCCGGCGGGCAGGTCATCAGCGTGTTGCCCGCCTGCTCCACATTGCCCCAGGCGTTGTGGCTGTATCGCAGCGTGAAAGCCCGCTCGGCCGCCACCGCGGGCACCCCCGCCAGCAGAGAGGTGAATGCGGCGGTCAGCGCGGACACGGCGGCCAGAACTCGACGGCGATGGATCACAGTTGGTCAGAGTAAGCGCCACAAGTATGAACAAAACGCTCGACACTCTCAGCCGTTACAGTAAAGAAGCCTTAATGAGCGACAACGCTCGGCCCGCCCCGACGCGTCGACTCCATATGAAGCGGATCATCCAGCTCACCGCGATGCTCGGCGCCCTCGCGCTCTCCGCCTGCGGCGGCAACCCGGCCCCGGAGCCGTCCTTCGACGCCGCAGCCCAGGCCCGCACGGCCAAGCTAGCCTCCGCCAACGCCGATTGCGCCGGTCCCGACCGCGAGAAGACCCTCATCACCCTCGAAACCCCCGACCACGAGCTCACGGTCGGTTACCCCATCGGCCAGGGCGACACTGCGGTCATCCTCCTCCACGAGGCCGAGGCAGGACTCTGCCAATGGGTCCCCTACGCCCAGGACCTGGCCACCCAGAACATCCGGTCCCTCCCCATCGACATCGGCGACAGCACCTCCTGGCGTTACGCCGTGGCCGCCGCCACCTACCTCAGAAACACCGGCGCCAAGAAGCTGATTATCATCGGCGCCTCCCGCGGCGGAACGATGGCCCTCCAGGCAGCCAGCCAGATCCAACCCCCGGTGGACGGCGTGGTGACCCTCTCCGCCCCGGCAACCTACTCAGGCGTTGACGGCAGGGCAGCAGCAAAAACGCTCACGATGCCAGTCCTCATAGCAGCAGGCATCCGCGAGGGCGGATTCACCGAGGACGCCAAAACCCTCTACGACCTGTGCCCGTCCAGCCACAAGACACTAAGGCTGCCCGGCACCTCGGTCCACGGCGTAGAGCTCCTCTTCCACCTCAAAGAGGTCCTACCGATCTTCCTCAACAGTCAAGCCGCCACCCTCCCCGCCGTGCAGTAACACAGCACCAACGAGAAGTTCCTAACGGTCCATATCAGCCGTCAAGCCGCAACCCTCCCAGCCGTGCGCCACCACAACGCGGTTTCTGGGCGGCGTCACCCACGTCGGGATCAAGCCTGACCGCCCAGAGTGGGTGACGCCGCCCCAGAAACCGCTAAGCGCGACCAAAAACGCCTCAGCGCAACGCCCGCAAAAACGCCTCGGTCAACGGCACAGCGCTGGACGTGCTGTCCCCGCCGTTCTCCACGAACACCGCAAACGCCACGTCACCCTGCCACCCCACGAACCAGGCGTGCGTATGCGAAGGGTCACCGTCGAACTCGGCCGTCCCGGTCTTGCCGTACACCGGGCCGCCCGGCACATCCGAGAGCGTCTTGCCGGTCCCCATCGTCACGACCTCGCGCAGCATCAGCTTCAGCGCGTCCACCGTCGCCGGCTTCAACGCCGCACCATCCGGCGCGGGCTTGGCCGGAGCCGGATCGAGCACGAGCGTCGGCTGCTTCCACTGTCCCCGAGCGATCCCGGCGACCGCACCGGCCATCGCGATCGGCGAGACCACGGTCGTACCCTGCCCGAACGACGCGGCAGCCCGCTCGACGTCGGAGCCGCCGGTCGAGACCGCGCCGCTGAACGCATCGGCGCCCAGATCCCACGGCGTCCCCAGGCCCAGCGCCATGCCCGCAGAGGCGAGGCCGTCGGGGCCGAGCTTGGGGGCGAGCGAGGCGAAGGCGGTGTTGCAGGACTTCGCCATGTCCAGGCGGAAGGCCACGTCACCGAGCTCGAAGTCGTGCGCGTTGTGGAAGACGCGGCCGGAGACGCTGAACTCCTTGGGGCATGCCACGATCGTGTCGGGAGTGACGGATCCGTTGTCGACCAGCCCGAACGCGGAGACGACCTTGAAGGTCGAGCCCGGCGGGACCTGCGCGGTGAAGGCCAGGTTCTCCCCGCCGCCGTCGGGCCCGTTCGCCGCGGCCAGCACCTGGCCGTCGCTGATCCGGATCGCGACGATGGAGGTACGCCGGTCCTTCTTGCCCGCGAGCGCCTTGTCGGCCGCGTTCTGGGTCTTCGCGTCGAGGGTGAGCTTCAGCGGGCTCCCGTTGACCGCCGCGACCTCGTGCGCGGTGATGTCGACGACGCCGCCGTCGGCACCCTTGTGGCTGATGACGACCCGGGCTCCCTCGGTGCCGCGCAGCCTGTCGTCGTACTTCTTCTGCAGGCCGCCCATGCCGACCTGGTCACCGATCTCGTACTTGCCGGGGGCGGCGTCCATCATCTCCTTGGTCACGTCGCCGACGGAGCCGAGCAGCGCGCGGGCGTAGACCCGGCTCGGCGCCAGCGGCAGCTCGCCCTCGATGAAGGCGGTGCCCTCCAGCGGCTGGATGATGTCGCGGATCGTCATGTAGGCGGGGCGGCGCAGGGTCACCAGCTCGACGAAGCCGTCCGGCTTGGCCGCCTTGACCCGGGCCGGCACGTCGGCGAAGTCGAGGGTGATGCCGACCTTCTTGAACTCGCCGTCGAGGACCAGGAGCAGGGTGGGGAGGTCCTTCACCTTCCGGGGCTCGATGCCCACGGTGACGACGGGCTGCTTGCTGACGATCGGCTGGCCCTTGGCGTCGATCACGTCGCCGCGCAGGGCGGTGAGGCTGCGGGTGGCGAAGGAGTCACCGGGGTTCAGCTTCTCGTGCACGATCTTCGGCTCCCACACGACCTGCCAGTTCTCGCCGGCTTTCGTCAGGCGTACCTGCGAGGGGTAGGTCCAGTGCTGACCACCGGGCAGCGCCCAGTCGACGGTGATCGGGCCGGTGACCGCGGTCTCGGAGCCGGTCGCCTTGCCGGTGACCTTGACCACAGGTTTGCCCAGCGTCCCGCCGTACGCCTTGAGCTCGTCAGCGACCGTGCTCGGGTTGACCGCCTGGCCCGTCGGCGAGGCGAAGGCGAGCTTGCTGTCGAACTGCCCCGCCGACCAGCCTGCGGCGAAGAGCGCCAGCGGGTCGTCCGGGCTGGGGTCGTCCGAGCACCCCACCAGGGTTGCTGTGGACAGGATCAGGGTGCACGCCAGGGCGGCTGCTCGCTTCAACACGTTTTGATTCTGCTGCACGGGTACGCGTGACCGCGACCCCGTTCGGCCCTCGATCGTTAGTGGCGCCTAGACCCGACAGGGTATGAGCGCATGGTCGCAATGGCGGCTGGGGAAGACTGTCATAGGCTGGGGTCGGATCAGTTAGCCCACAGCGTGGTGGGTGAGGGGAGCGCGAGCGATGGCACCGAACGGTGCGGACGAGCTGACGGAGCGAGCCGAAGTCGTGCATACGGGCACGAGCGAGGACTCTCCGGAGTGGGACGGCGTCGAACCGCTGATGGACGAGGCGGACGGCGACGATGACCTCGGCGAGGAGATGCCCAGTACCGAGCGGCTCGTCGCGGACGCGGTCGCCCTGGCCGGGGACAATCTCGACGACGCCAACCTGGTGGGCCGGTTCTGGCGCTTCGCCCCCGACGAGGAGATGGTCGGCCTCTCGCCGTCCGAGCTGCTCTCGGCCGCGCGCGGGCACCGTGAGCTGGCCCGGCAGCGGGTCGCCGGTGAGCTGAAGCTGCGCACGGGACTCACCTCCGACGGGCACCACACGGCGATCGAGGTCGTCGTCGACGACATGCCGTTCCTGGTCGACTCGATCACCGCCGCGCTCAGCGCGCGCAACCTCGACGTGCACCTGCTGGTGCACCCGGTGATCGTGGTCCGTCGCGAGGCGGGCGGCGAGCTGACCGAGGTCTGCGCCGATGTCGAGCCCGACGACGCGATCCACGGCGACCTCGTCGAGAGCTGGATGCGCCTGGAGGTGGATCCGGTCCGCGATCCCGACGAGGCGGAGCACCTGGAGCGCGAGCTGCGCCGGGTGCTGGGCGACGTGCGCGACGCGGTCGAGGACTGGCCGAAGATGCGCGCACAGGCGCTGGGGCTCGCCGACGAGCTGACCGCCGCAGTGCTGCCGGTGCCGGACAAGGACATCACCGACTCGGTGGAGCTGCTGCGGTGGCTCGCCGACAACCACTTCACCTTCCTGGGGTACCGGGAGTACAAGCTCGTCGACGAGCACCTGCTCACCGCCGTACCCGGCACGGGGTTGGGGATCCTGCGGGCGGACCAGCTCGCGCCGCGCGAGCTGGACTCGATGACGCCGGAGGCCTATCGCAAGGCGCTGGAGAAGCGGCTGCTGATCATCACGAAGGCCAATTCCCGGGCCACCGTGCACCGATCCGCCTACCTCGACTACATCGGCTTCAAGATCTTCGACGGCAACGGCGAGGTCGTGGGGGAGCGCCGCTTCCTGGGACTCTTCTCGTCGGCGGCATATCGCACCAGCGTGCGGGACCTGCCCGTGGTGAAGCGGAAGGTCGCGGCGGTCCTGGACCGGTCGGGGCTCAGCCCGCGCAGCCACTCCGGCAAGGACCTGCTGGAGATCCTGGAGAGCTACCCGCGCGACGAGCTCTTCCAGATCGGCACCGACGACCTCTTCCAGGCCTCGGTGGGCGTGCTGCGGATGGCCGGGCGCCGGCAGCTGCGGCTGTTCCTGCGCAAGGACGCCTACGGCCGGTTCATCTCGTGCCTGGTCTACCTGCCGCGCGACCGGTTCACCACCGCGCACCGCCTCGCGATGCAGGACATCCTGCTGCGCGAGCTCAACGGCGTCGGGCTCGACTACACCACCCGGGTGAGCGAGTCCGCGCTGGCCAGAGCACACTTCATCGTGCGGGTCGACCCCAACGAGCCGCCGGGGGAGATCGACACCGACCGCCTCGCCGAGCTGCTCGCCGACGCCACCCGCTCCTGGGACGACGACTTCAAGATCGTGCTGTCGCACAAGCTCGGCGACGAGCACGGCAAGGCGCTGTTCCACCGCTACGCCGACGCGCTGCCGGAAACCTACAAGGACGGTTACAACGCCTACGAGGCCGTCCAGGACCTGGCGAAACTCGAACTGCTGGAGGAACCTGGACAGCTGGAACTGCACCTGTTCCGGCGCCGCAAGGACGACTCCGACGTCCGTTTCAAGATCTTCCGGTACGGCGAGCCGATGATGCTCTCCTCCGTCCTGCCCGTGCTCCACTCGCTCGGCGTGAAGGTGATCGACGAGCGCCCCTACGAGGTGTCCCGCTCCGACGGCCGGGTCTTCCTCTACGACTTCGGGCTGCGGCTGCCCGAGGGGGCACGGGAGCTGACCGGTGTCCGGGCGCACGTGGAGAACGCGTTCGGCGCCGCCTGGCGCGACGAGGCGGAGGTCGACGGCTTCAACGAGCTGCTCGTCCGGGCCGGTCTGACATGGCGGCAGGTCGTGGTGCTGCGCGCCTACGCGAAATATCTCCGGCAGACCGGCACGGTCTTCACGCAGGAGTCGATGGAGACGACCTTCGTCACCTACCCGGTGATCGCGGCGCAGCTCGTCGCGCTCTTCGAGACCCGCTTCGATCCCGGTCTCGACCTCACGCCCGAGGACCGGTCGGTGCAGAGCAAGGAGCTCGTCGCGGC
The DNA here is from genome assembly GCF_014204945.1 of Allocatelliglobosispora scoriae. Lineage (NCBI taxonomy): Bacteria > Bacillati > Actinomycetota > Actinomycetes > Micromonosporales > Micromonosporaceae > Allocatelliglobosispora > Allocatelliglobosispora scoriae. The sequence goes on along the minus strand of NZ_JACHMN010000002.1, from coordinate 2,410,530 downwards.
GATCGGTCGGCAGCTCGACGCCGTGACCAGCCTCGACCAGGACCGGATCCTGCGCAACTACCTCACCCTGATCCAAGCGACGCTGCGGACCAGCTTCTATCAGAAGGGCAACGACTCGCGGCCCAAGTCCTACGTCGCCTTCAAGCTGGACCCGCAGGCGATCCCGGAGCTGCCCGCACCCCGGCCGAAGTACGAGATCTTCGTGTATTCGCCGCGCTTCGAAGGCGTACACCTCCGGTTCGGTTCGGTGGCGCGCGGCGGCCTGCGCTGGTCCGACCGGCGCGACGACTTCCGGACCGAGGTCTTGGGCCTGGTCAAGGCCCAGATGGTGAAGAACGCGGTGATCGTGCCGGTCGGCGCGAAGGGCGGTTTCGTGCTCAAGCAGGCGCCGCCGTCGTCGGACCGCGACGCGTTCATGGCCGAGGGCGTGACCTGCTATCGGCTCTTCATCGCGGCGCTGCTCGACGTGACCGACAACCTGGTCGGCGGCGAGATCGTGCCGCCCAAGGATGTCGTGCGCCACGACGGCGACGACGCCTACCTGGTCGTCGCGGCCGACAAGGGCACGGCGACCTTCAGCGACATCGCCAACGAGATCTCCGTCGCCTACGGCCACTGGCTCGGTGACGCGTTCGCTTCCGGAGGCTCGGCCGGTTATGACCACAAGGGGATGGGGATCACCGCGAAGGGTGCCTGGGAGTCGGTGAAGCGGCACTTCCGCGACCTCGGCACCGACATCCAGACGCAGGACTTCACCGTGGTCGGCGTCGGCGACATGTCCGGCGACGTCTTCGGCAACGGCATGCTGCTCTCCGAGCACATCCGCCTCGTCGCGGCCTTCGACCACCGGCACATCTTCCTCGACCCCACCCCCGACGCGGCGACCTCGATCGCCGAGCGGCGCCGCATGTTCGCGCTGTCCCGCTCCTCGTGGGACGACTACGACAAGACGCTCATCTCGGCCGGCGGCGGCATCTTCCCGCGGACGGCCAAATCGATCCCGATCAGCCCCGAGGTCCGGGCCGCGCTCGGCCTCGGCGCCGGGGTCGACGCGATGAGCCCGCCCGAATTGATGAAGGCGATCCTGCTCGCCCCCGTCGACCTGCTCTGGAACGGCGGCATCGGCACCTACGTCAAGGCCGCCGCCGAGTCGCACGCCGACGTGGGCGACAAGGCCAACGACGCCATCCGCGTCAACGGCGCGCATCTGCGCGCCCGGGTGGTCGGCGAGGGCGGCAACCTCGGCCTCACCCAAAAAGGCCGCATCGAGTACGCCCAGGCGGGCGGCCACGTCTTCGCCGACTTCATCGACAACTCGGCGGGTGTCGACTGCTCCGACCACGAGGTCAACATCAAGATCCTGCTCGCGTCGGACACCTCCCTCGCGACCGAGGACCGCAACGCGCTGCTCGCCGAGATGACCGACGAGGTCGCGGCGCTGGTGCTGCGGGACAACTACCTGCAGGCCACGGCACTCGGCAACGCGCACGCGCAGGCGCACTCTCTGCTCCCCGTGCACCGGCGGCTCATCACCTCGCTGGAGCAGTCCGGCAAGCTCAACCGGGCACTCGAGGCGCTCCCCACCGACGAGGAACTCGCCGCCCGCGGTGCGGCCGGGCAGGGGCTCACCGGTCCCGAGTTCGCCGTCCTCATGGCATACGTCAAGATCGCCCTCGAAGAGGAGATCCTGCACTCCAGCCTGCCCGACGACGCGTGGACCTTCGACCTGCTGCGGGACTACTTCCCCACGCCGCTGCGGGAACGCTACGCCGGTGCGATGGCGAACCACCCGCTGCGCCGGGAGATCGTCACCACGGTCATGGTCAACGAAGCGGTCAACCGGGGCGGCATCTCCTGGGTCTTCCGGACGGTCGAGGAGACCGGAGCAACCGCCGCCGACGTGCTGCGCTCGTACGCCGTGGTCCGCGACGTCTACGACCTGCCCGCGCTGTGGCACGAGGTCGAGAAGCTCGACAACCAGGTGCCGACCGAGGCGCAGACCTCGATCTACCTGGAAGCCCGACGGCTGATGGACCGCGCCTCGCGGTGGCTCGTCCAGTCCCGGCGCTCGCCGATGGACGTGCCCGGCGAGGTCGAGCGGCTCCACCCCGGCGTCGCGGCGCTCATGCCACGCCTCGACACCCTCTTCCTCGGTGCCGAGCGGGAGGCGATCGTCGCCCACGCGGCCCGGCTCGTCGAGGGTGGTGTGCCGGTGAAGCTCGCCGACTGGGGCACCCGGATCCTGCACAGCTTCTGCCTGCTCGATGTCGTCGAGGTGTCGATCGCCACCGGTCGCGCGGTCGAGGAGGTGGCGGGTGTCTACTTCGTCCTGTCGGAGCGGTTCCGGGTCGACGACCTGCTCACCAAGATCTCGATGCTGCCGCGGCAGGACCGGTGGCAGACACTGGCCCGGATGGCGCTGCGCTACGACCTCTACGCCGCACTCGCCGCGCTCACCACGGAGGTGCTCGCGGTCGGCTCGGCGGAGGACGACCCGCACACCAGGGTGGACAAGTGGGAGCAGCTCAACGACTCGGCGATCCAGCGTACGCGGAACGCCATCGGTGAACTCGACGGCATTCGGGCGGACCTGGCGGCGCTGTCGGTGCTGCTGCGCCAGATCCGTCAGCTCGTCGTGACGCGGTAAGGGTTCCTGTCGGCGGGAGGTCGGCGCTCTCCGGTGCCGGCCTCCCCGCTGTCCGTCCGCTGCCCTTGCCGGTTCCGCGAGGTAGTCTGCGAGGTATGAAGCTCGGTCGGAGCACCGTCGCTCTCCTGATCACCGGTCTCGCGGTCGCGGCCTGCCAGCAGGCATCGCCGTCGGCCACGGGATCACCCTCCCCCACCGGAGGCATCGTGACCGGTCCACCCAGCTCGCAGCCTTCCATGTCGTCGCCGACCGCAGCGCCTTCGGCCGCTTCGCCGGTGGCCGGCGAGGTCACGCTCACCGGCACCGTGGTCTTCTCCGGGGTCGAGGGCGGCTGCTGGGGGCTCAAGGTCGGCACCAAGACCTATGAATTGCTCGGCGGCGACCGCGCGATCCTCAGTGACGGCGCCGATGTCGTCGTGCGCGGTGTGGTCCGCAGCGACCTCGCGACGATATGCCAGATTGGGACGCCGCTGGAGGTGCTCTCGGCAAGGGCGGCTTGATCGGCTACGTTGTCGTCCATGACGGTCGCGGTGGTCACTGACTCCACGTCTGCGCTGCCTGCCGGGGCTAATGGGTCGATAACGGTCGTCCCGCTCTCGGTGGTCATCAACGATCAGGCCGGTCGGGAGGGGATCGACGTCACGCCTGTCGGGGTGGCGAAGGCACTCGCCGACAGGCGTACGAAGATAACCACCTCGCGCCCGACCCCGGGCGAGTTCGCCGCCGCCTATCGCGCAGCCTTCGAGGCCGGTGCGACCGGGATCGTCTCCGTGCACATCTCCGCCCGGCTCTCCGGCACCATCGAGGCCGCACACCTCGCCGCGGCGGAGGTCGGCGGTGCGATCGAGGTGGTCGACTCGGGGTCGACGGGCATGGGTCTCGGCTTCGCCGCGATCGAGGCGCAGGCGGCAGCCGCCCTCGGGCAGGAGATCGCCGCCGTCCGTCGGGCCGCCGAGCTCGCGGCCTCGGAGACCGATGTCTACTTCTATGTCGACACCCTGGAGCACCTGCGCCAGGGCGGGCGCATCGGCGCCGCGTCGAAGCTCGTCGGCACCGCGCTCGCCGTCAAGCCCATCCTGCACGTGGAGGACGGCACGATCGTCTCCTGCGACCGGGTCCGCACCACGGCCAAGGCCCTCGACCGCCTCGTCGACCTCGCCGCCCTGGCGGCGAAGGACTCTCCGGTCGATGTCGCCGTGCAGCATCTCGACTCACCCGATCGTGCCTCCCTCCTCGTCGACGCCATCCGCGCCCGCCTCGGCGATCGCATCCGCGACCTGCACGTGACGGAGATCAGCGCGACGATCGCCGCTCACGTCGGACCGGGCGTCGCAGGAATAGTGATACACCGCCGCAGCGCCTGATCTTTCGCGTTGTCCACATAGCTCCGTTGTCCACAGGCGGCGTGTTTCTCCGCTGTCGCCCATCGGGTAGCCCCGCCTAGCGTCCTCGGTGTGCGGGATTCGGTGGAACGCGATGACTGGGTGAGCCGCCGGCTCGACGCCGTGGTCGGCGGTGCCTCTGGCATCCGCGGTGCTCAGGGCCAAGCAGGAGTCCCCGATCGCGATGGATCTCCGCACGGCGGCCGGCCGTCCCATGGGAGAGGGGCCGATGGGACGGCCGGCGCCACAACGCTGCCGGGCGCTTTCGATCCGGGCAGGCCTGGGCTGAAGGCACTGGCTGCGGTGGCTGCCGTCGTGGTGGTGGGCGCGGCGGCCTTCGTCTGGTGGACCAGGCCGACGGCGCAGCCGGTCGCGCCGGCACCCTCCTTCTCGACCGCCGCCTCCGCTCCCGCCGATGTCGGCGTGGCGCTCGTCGTCGCGGTCGGCGGCAAGGTCAAGACGCCGGGTCTGGTTCGCCTGACCCCCGGTTCGCGGGTCGCCGACGCGATCACCGCCGCCGGTGGTGTGCTGCCCGGGACCGATCTGACCGGCCTCAACCTCGCCCGCAAGGTCGTCGACGGCGAGCTCATCACCGTGGGAGCTCCGGCGGGCGGTGCCGCCGGGGGCGGTGGCGTGGCCGGTGGAGGCGGCGGTGTGGCTGGTGGTGGCAAGGTCAACCTCAACCTCGCCACCCTGGCGCAGCTCGACGGGCTGCCCGGCGTCGGGCCGGTCCTCGCCCAGCGGATCATCGACTGGCGCGACAAACGCGGCGGCTTCCGCAGCGTCACCGATCTCCGCCAGGTCGAGGGCATCGGCGAGGCCAAGTTCGACGACCTCAAAGAGCTGGTGACGGTGTGACGGGCGGGCTCGATCTGCGGCTCGCACCGATCGCGCTGGGTGCGTGGATCGGCGGCTACGCGGCGCTGCACGGCACCGCGTGGGCCGCCTTCGCCGGTGCGGGGGTCGCGGGTGCCTCGGCAGGCGTCATCGGCTGGTGGCAGTGGCGCTTCGCGGCTCGGCCGACGACCTCGCGGAGAGGGAGAAGGTCCGTCGGCGGGTGGCCGGCAGGGCGCCCGGTGCCGCCGCGTGCGCGTTCTGCACCCACGGCGACGAGCAACGCCGCCGAGCGCTCGTTGGCGGACGCCCCGAGCGGACTCGAGAGCGCGGAGCCCGCCGTCGGTGCGGGTCCGGGCGGCTGGCATTCCATCGCCGCGGCCGCGCTGTTGGGTCTGGTGATCGGCGCCGTCGCGACCGGTGCGCGACTCGTCACCCGCGACTCGCCCGCGCTCCACGAGCTGATCTCGACCCGGGCGACGGTCGGTCTGGAGCTCGTCGTCTCCGACGATCCGCATCTCACGGCGGGTCGGCAGGCGAGCTGGGCCGTTCCCGCGCGCCTGGTCGTCGTCGAGCCACCGGACCGTCCGCCGCTGCGGATCGCAGCCAGTGTCCTGCTGCTGGCGACGGATCCGCGCTGGGAGGGCCTGCTGCCCGGCCAGCGGGTGCGTACCACCGGTCGCCTCGGTGCCGCACGCGGAGGCGACCTGCGCGCCGCCGTCGTGACCGTCTCCGCCGAACCGATGCTGATGGGCGCGGCGCCATGGGTGCAGCGGGCGGCAGGAGGGTTGCGGGAAGGGCTCCGCCAGGCCTGTGCGGGGCTGGATCCGCGGCCGGGCGGCCTGCTTCCCGGGCTCGTGGTCGGTGACGTCTCGCGGCTCTCCCCGGAGGTCGCGCAGGACTTCGTCGACACCGGAATGACCCACCTCACCGCAGTCAGCGGCAGCAACGTCGCGATCGTGGTGGGCGCGCTGCTCCTGCTCGCCCGCTGGTGCCGAGCCGGTCCGGCGCTGACCGCGATGATCTGCGCCATCGGTGTCGTCGGCTTCGTCATCCTCGCTCGGCCGTCACCGAGTGTGCTGCGAGCTGCCGTGATGGGCGGCCTGGCGCTGATAGCGCTCTCCAGCGGGCGCAACAGGGCGGCGTTACCGGCCCTGGCCGCCACGATCACCCTGCTGATCGTGGCCGACCCGGAGCTCGCGGCCGATGCCGGATTCGCCCTGAGTGTCTGCGCGACGGCGGGAATCCTGCTGATCGCGCCGGGCTGGCGGGATGCCCTCGTGGCACGGCGCTGGCCGCGAGCCGTCGCAGAGGCGGTCGCCGTGCCCGCCGCGGCCCAGGTGGCGTGCGCGCCGGTGGTCGCCGCGATCTCCGCCTCGGTCAGCCTCGTCGCGATTCCCGCCAACCTGATCGCCACGATGGCGATCGCACCGGCCACGGTGCTCGGTGTCGCCGCGGCGGCGCTCTCGACGGTCTGGCCGACGGGCGCGGCCTTCGTCGCCTGGCTGGGCGGGTGGCCGTGCTGGGGGCTGGTGCTGGTGGCGGGCACCGGCGCGGACGTGCCCGGCGGCCTCGTGCCGTGGCCCGACGGTACGCCGGGCGCGCTGCTCCTCGCCGGTGTCACGGTCCTGGCGATGCTGGGCTTCCGGCACCGGATCCTGCGCCGCCTCGCCGTTGTGGTGCTCCTCGCCGGTGTCGTGGGCGCGCTGCCGATCCGGTTGCTGGCACCCGGTTGGCCACCCGAGGGATGGGTGGTCGTCGCGTGTGACGTCGGTCAGGGTGACGCACTGGTGCTGCCCGCCGGACCCGGCCGGGCGATCGTGATCGACGCCGGACCGGACCGGGCCGCCGTCGAGAGCTGCCTCGACGCGCTCGACATCACCGAAGTCCCGCTGCTGATAGTCAGCCATTTCCACCTCGATCACATCGGTGGCATCGCCGGTGTCTTCGCCGGTCGCCGAGTGAGTGCCGTGCTCACCACCGGCTGGCCGGAACCGGTCGAGGGCCGGGAGTCGGTGGCCCGTGCCGCTGCGGCCGGCGGGGCCGCCCTGCGCGTCGGGGTGGCGGGGGAGGTGCTGACCGTCGGCGAGGTGACGCTGCGGGTCGTCGGCCCGGTCGTCCCGCTGCACGGGACCAGATCGGACCCCAACAACAACTCCCTCGTCGTGCACGCCACGGTCGCCGGGGTGGGCATCCTGCTCACCGGGGACGCCGAGACCGAGGAGCAGGAGGAGCTGGTCGGCGTGGTCGGCCGGGTGGACGTGTTGAAGACGGCACATCACGGGTCGGCATTCCAGTCACCGGAGCTGCTCGACGCCTCGGCGCCCCGAGTGGCGCTGGTCAGCGTCGGCACCGGCAACGACTACGGGCACCCGAACGTGGCACTGCTCACCCGTCTCACCAGGGCCGGTGCGCGCGTCGTCCGGACCGACCTCGACGGAGACATCGCGGTGGTCCGGCTGGTCACCGGGCAACTGGGCGTGGTGACCCATGGATAGGTCTCAGCGACCCATAGGAGTGACCGCTCGTGGTGTGTCGGGTCCTCGTGCGACGATTACTCAGTGAATCCCCCCGCTTTACTCCTCGTGCTCGGCGATGAGGAGCTGCTGGTCGCCCGTGCGGTGGCGGAGACGGCAGCCGCTGCTCGCGCCGCCGACCCGGTCGCTGACGTTCGTGAGTTCGAGGCGAGCAGCACGCACCCTGGCGAGCTGGCCGAGATGCTGAGCCCGTCGCTGTTCGGCGGGCGCCGGGTCGCGGTTCTCCGCAGCGCCCAGGACGCCAAGAAGGAGCTGGTCACGGCCGTCATGGCCTATGTCGCGGCGCCGGACCCCGAGGTGACCCTGGTCGTCTGCCATGCCGGCGGCGTCAAGGGAAAGGCGTTCGCCGACGGACTGCAGAAGGCCGGTGTCACCGTCCTGCCCGCCGCGAAGCTGTCCCGCCACGGCGACAAGGTCGAGTTCATCCGCGGTGAGATCCGGCGACTCGGCGGCAAATGCTCCGGCGATGCCGCTGAAGCCCTGCTCGACGCGGTCGGCAACGACCTCCGCGAGCTGGCCGCAGCCGCCGCGCAGCTCATGGCGGACACCGATGGCCACATCGAGATCGCGACGGTCCAGCGTTACTACCGGGGTCGCGCGGAGGTGAGCGGATTCGCCGTTGCCGACGCAGCCGTTGCCGGAGACGTCCCCGCAGCGTTGGAAGCTTTGCGTTGGGCGCTGGCGACGGGGGTCGATCCAGTGCCGATCGCGGACGCGCTGGCCGACGGTGTTCGGACGATCGCGCGGGTCGCGTCGGCCGGGCGAGGCAACGCTTATCAACTGGCCAGCGGGCTCGGCATGCCCGCCTGGAAGGTGGAGAAGGCGCAGAGGGTCGCCCGGGGCTGGAGTCCGGAGGGCCTGGTGGATGCGATGACGGCGGCGGCCGAATGCAACGCGGCGGTCAAGGGCGCCTCGGACGACCGGGGATACGCGCTGGAGCGGGCGGTTGTGGCGGTGGCCTCAGCGAAGGCGGGAGGCGGGCGATGAGCGAGATTCGATCATCCCAGGCACGAGCAGCACGGCGAGCGGCGGGCAATGCCGGTGCGGTGCGCCAGCAGCCGCTCTACGCTCGGGTGTTGAAGCTCAAGCACATCCGGCCCAGCGGCGTGATGTGCTTCTTCTTCTTCGAGGGCTCGGTGGCGCTCGCGGTGCTGCTCGCGTTGGCGGAGCTCGTCGACTGGATCGCGGTGGGAGTGCTGCCGCTGGCGATCGCCGTGATGGTGAAGATCAACGACGTGATAGCCGGTGCGGGTGCTCCCTCGACGTCGACTCCCTCGGTGCCGAAGGTCCGCGCTCCGCGTAACCGCTCGGCGACCGGTCGTGCGGTCGTCGTCACCTCCCGAGTCGTCCCCGACTACGACAATGCTGCTGACGACTTTGACGGCGGTGCTGGAGAGCACGACAACGGCGCGGCAGCCTACGACGATCGCGGAGTCACCGACTACCGGGAGGACGAGGCCGATCCTGACTCCTTCGAGTACGAGGAGTCCTCGCGCCCCACCCGCCAGCGCAATGAGCCGCTGGAGGCGCTCGATCCCGCACAGCGGGCACGCCAGTCGGCGATGTACCGCTACGAGTGAGCCCTCCCCGTCCGGGGGCGCGTCGGGAAACGCCGATGCCCGGGATCACGCTGAGCGTGGCCCGGGCATCGAAATGCCTGTTCAGGCGGGAGTGGCGACCTTCTTGGCGATGGCCGACTTACGGTTGGCCGCCTGGTTCTTGTGAATGACGCCCTTGCTCGCGGCCTTGTCGAGTGCACGAGCGGCATCACGCTGAAGCGTGTTGGCCAGCTCGGCGTCGCCCGCCGCGAAAGCCTCGTTGAACTTGCGGATGGCGGTCTTCAGCGACGACTTGACCGACTTGTTGCGCAGCCGGGCCTTTTCGTTCTGCCGGTTGCGCTTGATCTGGGACTTGATGTTCGCCACGCGACAGCCTCGTCCTGCTCGTTTCGGGTGATTGCTAGGAATGGGCCGGCGTTTGACCACCAGCCGCGACGTGCCAGATTACCAGGCCGGGCCCCGGACAGCCAAAACGGCCCCCGCGCCCGCCCTGTGGCCACCCTACTCGGCGCGCATGATCACAGTGTTTCCGGGAAACAGTCCCCTCACCCCGTCGCCGACCGGCCAGCTTCCGGGAAGTAACGCGATCATGCTCGCTGCGCTCAGATCAGGTGAGCGTGGCGGGGCGCTCTCCTTGCGTGCTTGATCGCGCTGCTTGCCGGAACAGCCCCTTCACCCCGGCGTTGAAGGGCTTGCTTCCGGGAAACAGCGCGATCAAGCACGCTGCGCTCCGCCCGTGGCGCAAGCCAGCGGGGGCAGTCCGGGTAGGCGAGCCTGTCGCGGCGGCTGCGGTGGGGTGAGCGTGGAACGCTTGATCGCGTTGCTTCCCGGAAACAACGCCCTCCGCTCGGTGTTGAGGGGACAGTTTCGCGGAAACAACGCGATCATGCGCAGCGCGAGAGGCTGCGGCGGCGTGTCCGGCATTAAAGTTCAGGGGCGCCGCGCGGACAACCACCTCAGCGCCAGCTCCGCGTAGTAGCGCTGGTGGGAACGGACGTGCGGCGACGTGGGGATCTCCTCGCGGGCGCCTGCCGTCAGGTAGTACCCGGAGAACGCGACCAGTGCACCGTCCACCAGAACCGGATCCTCCCCGGCGACCAGGGCGTCGACGTCGTGGTCGGGGACCGCGGTCAGAAGCAGGGAGATCGCGTCCAGGAGCGCCGGGCCGCGGGTGAGGAAGTTCCAGTCGCAGACCCAGGCCTTCCCGGCCGCGTCGATGACGACATTGTCGAGTCGCAGATCACAGTGGATCAGCCCGGCGGCGGTCGTGGCGAAGTTCCAGAACACGCCCTCCAACTCGGCCAGCTCGTCGGCTCGGGCGAGCGCCCAGGCGGGCGCGGCGGCGGGTGGTCCGGCCGGGTCGCGCCAGCGGTCCAGCGTGCCGGTCATCCGCTCCGCCCACGAGGTCGTCACCAGCGGCTCCAGCTCGGCCGGGACCGCCGCGAAAGCCTCGGCGATCACCGCTTGGGCGTCGAGGGCGGCGGCGAGCTGGGCGGGCTGCCACGGCAGCGAGGGCATCGCGCCGTCGATGGCGTCGAGGCAGAGGACCCGGTGATCGGCGAGCTCGGCGGTCCAGCGGAGCCGGGCGGTGGGGATGCTCGCCGGGAGCGCGGCGGTGATGCGGGCTTCGGTGGCGTACCAGCCGGAGATGTCGGAGTCGAGCGGCGCTGCCTTGACGAAATGAGCGCGACCATCCGCGGTGGTCAGGGTTGCGGCGAAGCCGGGGGTGAAGCCGCCGCCCGCCGAGCGGGCGGTGACCACCGGGGCGCCGAGCCGCGCGGTGACGGCATCGCGCAGCGCCTGCGGCAGGGACTCCCACGAGGGGCGCTGGGCGGTACGCGTGTAAGGGATCCCCGTCATGCCTGAAAGGGTCGACGACCGGGTGATGCCGTGGCAACCGATATCGGGAGTAAGCCCCGCAGGACGCGCCGGGGACTGTGGCGCTGGCACGAGGAGTGCAGGGAGCGCAGCGACCGAAGCCCCGCAGGGCGCGCCGGAGACTATGGGACGATGTAGGTCGCGCCGACGGCGCGCCTGACGAGTTAGAAGACGACGAAACGGACACCCCGTGCCTCCGACGCCCGGTACGTATGCGCCCGGTGACACCTTTCCCGGTGCCATCCGCAACTTCTGCATCATCGCGCACATCGACCACGGAAAATCTACGCTGGCCGACCGCATGTTGCAGCTCACCGGGGTGGTCGACCCCCGGCAGATGCGGGCGCAGTACCTCGACCGGATGGACATCGAGCGCGAGCGCGGCATCACGATCAAGAGCCAGGCCGTTCGCATGCCGTGGACGATCCGTGAGGGCGAACGTGCCGGCGAGCAGGCCGTGCTCAACATGATCGATACACCGGGCCACGTCGACTTCACCTATGAGGTGTCGCGCTCGCTCGCCGCGTGCGAGGGTGCCGTGCTGCTCGTCGACGCCGCGCAGGGGATCGAGGCGCAGACGCTCGCCAACCTCTACCTGGCGATGGAGAACAATCTCACCGTCATCCCGGTGCTCAACAAGATCGACCTCCCGGCCGCCCAGCCGGAGAAGTACGCCGAGGAGCTCGCCCACCTGATCGGCTGCGAGCCCGACGACTGCCTGCGTGTCTCCGGCAAGACCGGGATGGGCGTGGATGCGCTGCTGGACGTGATCGTCCGCCAGCTTCCCGCGCCGGTCGGCGACGTGGACGCCCCCACCCGGGCGATGATCTTCGACTCCGTGTACGACACCTATCGCGGCGTCGTCACCTATGTCCGGGTCATCGACGGGCGGATCGAGCCCCGCGACAAGATCAAGATGATGTCGACGGGCGCCGTGCACGAGCTGCTCGAACTCGGCGTGAGCTCGCCGGAGCCGGTCAAGTCGGCGAAGGGGATCAGCGTCGGCGAGGTGGGATACCTGATCACCGGCGTGAAGGACGTGCGCCAGTCCCGCGTCGGCGACACCGTGACGATCAACGCGCGGCCGGCCAAGGAGGCGCTGGGGGGATACAAGGACCCCAAGCCGATGGTCTACTCGGGGCTCTATCCGATCGACGGCTCCGACTATCCCGAGCTGCGCGACGCGCTCGACAAGCTCAAGCTCAACGACGCGGCGCTCACCTATGAGCCGGAGACCTCGGCGGCGCTCGGCTTCGGCTTCCGCGTCGGCTTCCTCGGCCTGCTCCACCTGGAGATCATCCAGGAGCGGCTGGAGCGCGAGTTCGGCCTCGACCTGATCGCCACCGCACCCAACGTCGTCTACCGCGTGGTGATGGAGGACGGCAAGGAGGCGACGGTCACCAACCCGAGCGAGTACCCGGTTGGCAAGATCGCCGAGGTGCACGAACCGACCGTCCGCGCCACGGTGCTCACGCCCAACGACTACGTCGGCGCGATCATGGAGCTCTGCCAGGGCCGCCGCGGCGTCCTGCTCGGCATGGACTACCTCTCCGCCGACCGGGTGGAGCTGCGCTACACGATGCCCCTCGGCGAGATCATCTTCGACTTCTTCGACCAGCTCAAGAGCCGTACCAAGGGCTACGCATCGCTCGACTACGAGGTCGGCGGCGAGCAGCAGGCCGATCTGGTCAAGGTCGACATCCTGCTGCACGGCGACGCGGTCGACGCGTTCAGCGCGATCGTGCACAAGGACAAGGCCTATGCCTACGGCACGTCGATGGCGGCCAAGCTGCAGAAGCTCATCCCGAGGCAGCAGTTCGAGGTGCCGATCCAGGCCGCGATCGGCAGCCGGGTGATCGCCCGCGAGACGGTCCGCGCCATCCGCAAGGACGTGCTCGCCAAGTGCTACGGCGGTGACATCTCCCGCAAGCGCAAGCTGCTCGAGAAGCAGAAAGAGGGCAAGAAGCGCATGAAGATGGTCGGCCGGGTCGAGGTGCCGCAGGAAGCCTTCATCGCAGCTCTCTCCACGTCGGACGCGCCCTCGTCGGAGGGCAAGAAGAAATAGGGTTGGTGTGAGGGTCAACTTCTGCTCGCGGTGCGGCGGGTCGGTCGGGGCTGAGCTGCCGGCCTCCTGCGCGCTCTGCGGTTACTGGATGTTTCTCAACGCCAGGCCCACGGGCTCGCTGATCCTGCTGGACGGCGCCGGGTGCTTCCTGTCGTTGCTGCGCGCCCGCGAGCCTCAGCGGGGCCTCTGGGAGCTGCCCGGCGGCTTCTGCGACGGCTTCGAAGCCCCCTTCGACGCCGCGATGCGCGAGGGCCGCGAGGAGCTCGGCGCCGCGGTGGTCCTGCATGACTTCGTCGGCATGTACGTGGGGGAGTACCTCTACCAGGACGAGCTGCTGCCGGTGCTGGACTCGTTCTGGCTGGCGACCCTGGCACCGGGGGAGACGATCACGCTGGACCCGGATGAGGCGTCGGAGATGTCGTGGCTGCCGCTCGCCGCTCCGCCCGCGATGGCCTTCCGCACCATGGACCGCGCCCTGCGCGACGCGGCGGCGATGGTCGCCGGTGCGACGGTCAAAAAAGGATCACGCAGAGAGTAACGGGGTTCTGAACTCATCGTTACCCAAAGTGCAGTGTTTGCCGCTTTCGTCCGATATGACCGGGTCGAGGGCGGTCCTATGTGCACAAGGAGTGACAATGCAGATCAAGAAGGCCGGGGCCGTCGCCGTTGGCGCGCTCGCGACCGTTGCGGCAATGGGTGCGCCCGCCGCCGCCACTACCTATGGCCACGCCCCCACCGCGGACAAGGCGCAGGCCATGCGGGCGCTGGGCAGCCAGTTCCTCGGCGGCGGCACCGCTCGTGGCGGCTGGGACGCGCCGTGGGACCAGGAGCAGCAGGCGCTGCTCTCGGTCGGCACGGGCAGCGCTCTGACCGCAGCCTCGTGGCAGGCCTGTGGCGGCGTCGGCGGCTGGGGCGTCATCGCCGCAGGCGTGGCAGCCAGCTCGCCGAACACGGTCGTTGGTGACTGCGCCAACGCCAACATCAAGCTGAGCCAGGACACCATCCCGGGCGTCGTCAGCGTTCTCAGCGACACGGCGGTCTCCGTCGCGTCGTGGCAGTCCTGTGGCTCGGTCATCGGTGGCGGCGTCATCGCCGTTGGTGCCGCGCTGCAGTCGCCCAACACGGTGCTGGGCTCTTGCGACAACAGCAACATCGTGATCACGCACGACCACGGCTACAACACCCACCACGAGGAGAGCGCCAGCCTCGAGGAGGTCGCGAACGCGACCGCACTGCGGAAGGTTCCGGCCGTCAAGGCGGCGACCACCCGTGGCTACAACACCTGGGGTGCGACGAAGGCCGCTCCGGCGGCTGCCTCGCGTCACGGCGGCTGGGACGCGCCGTGGGACGTCGAGCCGATGACCTTCCTGTCGGTCGGCACCGGCAGTGCGGCTCAGGCGCTGAGCTGGCAGGTCTGCGCCTCGACCGCCGGCATGGGCGTCATCGCCGTCGCGGCCTCGGCCAGCTCGCCGAACACGGTCCTCTCGGACTGCAACAACGCCAACGTGTGGATCGACCAGGACGACCCGACGGCACTCATCTCGGTGCTCGACAACTCCTCGGTCAACATCGCGCCGTGGCAGGTCTGTGGCTCCACCATCGGTGGCGGAGTCATCGCGGCCGGCGTTTCGCTGCAGTCGCCGAACACCGTCTTCGGCAACTGCAACAACGCCAACGTGACGATCGACTAGTTCGGGGTCTGTGGCAACGCCCGTACGGGGCGAGTCCCTTGTGGACTCGCCCCGTACTGCATTTCACAACGTTGAGTAACTCCAACGATCAAGCATCGTTACGCAGTGTGCAGTGTTCACCGCTCTGGCTATCCGCGCGTGCTCAGCCGGGGCGGCCTGTCCAAATAGGAGTGAGTATGCAGATAAAGAAGGCGGGGGCTGTCGCCGTCGGTGCGATCGCGACGGTAGCCGCGATGGGTACCTCGGCCGCTGCCTCGCCCACCACCGGTCCGGCCCAGCTCGGCTCCGCGTCGGTGCTCACCGCGCCGAACTCGAGTGCGCAGGCGATCACGAAGGCGGTCACCAAGAACGCGTTCGGTCTGGGCGCCAACGACACGGTGCAGCCGCTGCTCTCCGTCTTCGGCGGGTCTTCGCTGCTGGTGGCGCCGTGGCAGTTCTGCGGCTCGACCGCGACGGCGGGGGTCGGTGCGGCCGTCGCCGCTTCGTCGCCCAACACCGTCCTCGGCGACTGCACCAACGCCAACGTGAAGCTCAAGCAGGACACGGCACCGGCCCTGATCTCGCTCTTCGACGACAGCTCGGTCAACCTCGCGCCGTGGCAGGTCTGCGGTTCGACGGTCGTCGGCGGCGTCGGTGCCACCGTGGCGCTGAACTCCCCCAACACCGTCACCGGTGACTGCGACAACGCCAGCACCAAGATCACGGCGCCGGATCACGAGCACGGGCCGAAGAGCCTGCTCTCGCTCTTCAGCGGCTCCTCGCTCGACGCGCTCGCCTGGCAGACCTGCGGTTCGACCGCGGTGATGGGCGTGGGCGCCGCGGCCGGCTTCAACTCGCCGACGACCGTCGTCGGCAGCTGCACGGACGCCATGACCACCATCGAGGACCGGGAGCAGCAGGCGGTCATCCCGCTGCTCAGCAACACCGGCGTCAACCTGGTGCCGATCCAGGTCTGCGCGTCGGACTCGCTCCTCGGCATCGTCGGTCTGTCTCCGGCCATCAACAGCCCCGCCAACGTCTTCGGTGGCTGTGACAAGGGTTCGCTGATCACCAACGGCAGCTGACCTGAACACCGCGACGGCCCCCGCACACCTACCGGTGCGCGGGGGCCGTCGTATCAATTCGCGTTGATCAAGGGAAGACTCACCATCCCGGGTGCCCGATATGCGGCGAGTCTTCCCTTGATCAACGCGAATTTTGGGGGCTTACCTCAGCCAGGGGATGTTGCGGTCTAGTAGGCCTCTGGTCTTAAGTTCCTTGCGGAGGGGGATTTCGTCGTCCACGTAGCCGTCCCAGTTGATGCCCCAGTAGTTCGCGCTGTGGGGGGCCTCGCCCAGGAGTTGGCGCTGGACGGGGGTGCGGTTGGCGTACCACTCGCCGTTGGGGTCGAAATCGATCGCGTCCAGGTGACGGATCCAGCGGTAGGTGTAGCCGACGAAGAGCATCTTGCGCGTGATCGTCGACAGGTTCGTCGAGCGGGAGTGCCACTGGCGGCGGTCGAAGATGAACGCGTCACCCGGGTTCGCCGTGATCTCCACGGTGCCCTCGGGGTCGGGGTTGTGCACGCTCAGGTCGGCCGGGCGCGGCAGCGAGTTCTTCAGGTGGCTGCCGGGGATGACCTTGGTGGCGCCGCGGCCGTTCTCCGACAGGTCGGAGAGGACATAGGCGATCTTCAGCGAGAACATCGGCCGAGGCAGGTTGGGGTCCATGGTCTCGGGGTCGGAGTTCTGCCGGTAACCGTCCTGGTGCCAGCCCCAGTAGGGCTTCTCCGGCTCCTTGGCCGGGGGCGTGACGTCGAGGTGGTTGTGGTGGGAGTAGATGTTCCACCCCGCCAGGCCCCACATGTAGGGCAGCACCTTCGGGTGCGTCAGCAGCTCGCCGAAGAGCTCGTCACGGTTGAGGAAGCCCAGCAGGTGGACGGTGCCGTTCTTGTCGTTGCCGGCCGCCACCTCCTCGGCGTAGACGCGGTCGACCGCTGTCTCCAGGGCCGCCCGGTGCTCCTCGGTCAGAACGTTGCGCAGCAGCAGGAAGCCCTGCTCGTGGAACTCCTTGCGGTCGACTTCACTGATCGGCTCATAACCGGTCAGGTCGCCGTAGTAAGACGAATTCGACATGTCCTCCCCTAGGGGTGTGTCCGGTCGAGCCCACGACAATAAGAGGGTGCAGGCACGCGAGAGCCGATGGTATCTCGCGTTTCCGGAGCATGCCGCCCTGGCCCCACCAGGGCACGATCAGGCAAACACCTCGACGAGGACATGTGACGCAACGGCTTGGGATTCGCGCCATTCGCCTGATTCCGTACTCCACTCCCGGCCGTCGAAGGCGACCCGGGTCACGCCGTTCTCCGCGGCCTGGGCCACGGTCCAGTGGGCGAGCTGCCAGCCGCGCTTGTTGTCGGCGGCGGCGATGCGGACACCCTGCAGGCCCGGCTCGGCGGAGGTGGTGGCTGTGCCGGCCCAGTCGGCCGCGAGCGCGGTGAGGACGTGGTCGACGGCGGCGGAGCCCTTGACGACCGGATCGTCGTCCGGGAGGTTGCAGCTCACGGCACCCTTGGCACCGCCGAGCAGGGCCATGGCGAGAACGGAGGCCTCGTCCTCCCACTTCTGGTACGCCTCGGGGAAGGCCGAGCGCTGCACCTTCTGCGCCGCCTCGGTGACCCGGAGCTTCTCCCAGCCCTTCACCTTGGCGAGCGCGTTGTAGAACTTCGTCGAGGCGTAACGCGGATCGCTGATCTGCTGCGCCGTCCCCCAGCCCTGGCTGGGCCGCTGCTGGAAGAGACCGACGGAGTCGCGGTCGCCGCCGCCGAGGTTTTCGAGCTTGGACTCCTGCAGGGCGGTGGCGAGCGCCACGATGATCGCCTTGTCGGGGACCTTCTTGCGGATGCCGACGGCGGCGATCGTGGCCGCGTTGGCCATCTGGGTCACGTCGAGCGCCCAGGAGTCGCGACCCGTGTCGTTGGCCGCCGTGACGACGCACCCGGACAGCTTGGGCAGTGGGAATGGCAGCTTGGCACCATCGCGGCCGGCGAGATAGGCGGCGAAACCACCGGCGACGAGGAGGGCGACCACCACGAGGAAGACCGTGCCCGCACCCTTGCGCCGTTTCGCCACCACGGCGTCAGTTTAGTGGCCTTGGCTCACCCATGCCGGATTGCGCTTCTCGCGGATCGCAGCGACGCCCTCCCGGCCCTCGTCGGAGCCGAAGAACGCGACCGAGAGCTCGGTCAGCGCGGCGAGTCGCTCCGCCAGCCCGTCGACGCGCAGCAGTTCCTTGGTGGCGCGCAACGCCTGCGGCCCGCCGCGCCGCAGCGAGTCGCGCAGCCGCTCGGCCGCCTCGTCCAGCTCAGCTCCCGGCACGGATGCGGTGACCAGCCCGATCTCGGCGGCCCGGCGGCCGGTGAAGACGTCGCCGGTGAGGAAGAGCTCCGCCGCCGCGCGCGGAGTCAGGCGGGGGAGGACGGTGGCTGAGATCACCGCTGGTACGACGCCCAGGCGCACCTCGGAGAAGGCGAAGGTCGCCTCATCGGTGCAGATCGCGAGGTCGGCGGCGGCGATCAGGCCCAGCCCGCCCGCGCGAGCCGGTCCGCGGACGACCGCGAGCACCGGCTTGGGGCACTGGGCGACAGCGAGGAGCACATCGCCGAGCATCGACACCGGCACCGGTACGCCACCCGAGGTCGACGCGAGGGTCTCCTTGAGGTCCGCGCCGGAGCAGAAGACCGGGCCCGTGTGATCGAGCTGGATCACTCGGCAGGCCTCGTCGGCGGTCGCCTCGTCGAGCGCCGCCAGCAGTTGCGTCATGAGCGCGATGGAGAGCGCGTTGCGGTTCGCCGGGCTGTCGAGGGTGATCGTCGTCACGCCGTGGGCGCTGGTCACCGTAACGAATCGGGCCGCCTGGTCGCTATTTGAGGTCACCAGGGCAGACTAGTGGTATGCCAGGAGACCTTCCCGAGGGCGAGCCCGTTCCGGCCGACGGCGCGCTGCCCGACGCCGCGCTCGCCGACGTGGGTCGGAAGGGCTTCGGCTTCTATCTGCACGTGCCGTTCTGCGCCAGCCGCTGCGGCTACTGCGACTTCAACACCTACACGCCGAGCGAGAGCGGGCTCGATCAGAGCGACTATGTGAGCGCGGCGCTGAAGGAGATCGCGTTCGCCAAGCGGGTGCTGGGCGGCTCGGCACCCGAGGTGCAGACGGTCTTCATCGGCGGCGGCACGCCGACCCTGCTCCCGGCCGACGATCTCGCCCGGATGCTCGACGCGGTCGGGGACGCCTTCGGGCTGGCTCGGGGCGCCGAGATCACGACGGAGGCGAATCCGGAGTCGGTCAACGCCACCTCGCTGCGGCGGCTGCGGCAGGCCGGGTTCACCCGGATCTCGCTGGGGATGCAGTCGACGGCGGTGGGCGTACTCAAGATATTGGAGCGAAACCACACGCCGGGCCGGGCGCGGGCCGCGGCGGCCGAGGCGCGCGAAGCCGGGTTCGCGCATGTCAATCTTGATTTGATCTACGGTACGCCGACCGAGACCCCCGCCGACTTCGCCGCCTCCCTCGCCTCCGCGATCGCCGCCGGAGTCGACCACGTGAGTGCCTATTCCCTGATCGTGGAGGACGGCACCCGCCTGGCGAAGCAGGTGCGCCGGGGCGACCTGCCGATGCCGAGCGACGATGTCGCGGCCGACCGATACCTCGCCGCCGACCGGGCTCTCAGCGCCGCCGGCTTCTCCTGGTACGAGGTCTCCAACTGGGCGACCACACCCGCCGGGCAGTGCAAGCACAACCTGCTCTACTGGCGCGGCGGCGACTGGTGGGGGATCGGGCCGGGCGCGCACAGCCACGTCGGCGGCGTCCGGTGGTGGAACGTGAAGCGCCCCGCCGCGTACGCCGACCGCATCAACGACGGCGTCTCGCCCGGCCACGCCCGGGAGCTGCTCACCGACGAGGACCGCTATGTCGAGGACGTGATGCTGCGCCTGCGCCTGGCCGAGGGGATGCCCCTGACCGCCATCCGTGACGCGGCCGCCGTGGCACAGGCGCTCGCCGACGGCCTGCTCGACGAGACCGCGCACAAGAACGGCCGCGCAGCTCTGACGCTGCGCGGCCGACTCCTTGCCGACGCGGTTATCCGCGAGGTTCTGGCGTAAGTCACTTCACCAGGGAGATGGACATCGGGTACTTGTAGAACGCGCCTTCGTTGGCCTTGACACCCGCGAGGATGCCGAAGAGCGCGCCACCGATGACGGCGGCGATGACGCCGACGAAGCCGATCACGATGCAGACCAGGATCCAGCTCACGATCGCGATGATGCTGACCAGGATCTGGAAGTTCAGCGCGGCGACCGCGTGCGCGCGGACCGTGGGGGACTCGTTGCCCTTGGCGAGCAGCGCGATCAGCGGGGCGACCCAGCCGCCCGCACCACTGCCGATGACGGCGCCGGCGGCACCGCCGAAGTGGGCCACGAGAGCCCACGTCTTCTCATCGCTGTTGGCGTAGCCCGACGGGGCGGCGTTGCCCAACGGCGCGGAGGGCGCCGAGTATGCCGGGGGGGTTTCGAACGACGGCGCCGACGGCGGCTGCGAATTCGGGTCCGGCTGCCCCGGAGGGGTGGGGGTATCACTCATGCCGGTCAGGGTAGGACGATGGATCATCCAGCGCCACACAACACTCTTGACGGAAAGCCGACATTTCCGAGTTGAATGGTGATCAAAATCCTGCCGTCGCCACTGAACCGTCGCCCCAGTAGACTGGCACTCGCTCAGCGAGAGTGCCAGTCATCCGTGCGGAGGGAGTCGGTGTGGGTCTAGACGATCGCAAGCTGGACGTCCTGCGCGCCATCGTGGAGGACTACGTCGCCACGCAGGAGCCGGTCGGCAGCAAGTCCCTGGTCGAGCGCCACAGCCTGGGCGTTTCTCCCGCGACCGTGCGAAACGACATGGCCGTGCTGGAGGAGGAGGGCTATATCCGCCAGCCCCACACCAGCGCCGGCCGGGTTCCGACCGACCGCGGCTACCGCCTCTTCGTCGATCGACTCTCCCGGGTCAAGCCGCTCTCGCCGGCCGAGCGCCGGGCGATCGAGCGATTCCTGATGGGCGCCCTCGACCTCGATGATGTCGTGCATCGGACGGTCCGGCTGCTCGCGCAGCTCACCCGTCAGGTCGCCGTCGTGCAATATCCGTCACTCTCCCGGTCGAGCGTCCGGCACCTGGAGCTGGTGCCGATCAGCACCACCCGGGTGATGGTCGTCATGATCACCGATACCGGCCGGGTGGAGCAGCGCCAGCTCGAGCTGCCCACACCGATCCCGCCCGAGGACGTCTCCGAGCTGCGCGGGCTGGTCAACGCCAAGCTCGGCGGCAAGCAGCTCTCGGCGGCGCCGCCGCTGGTCCAGGCCCTCCTGGACGAGGTGCCCGCGCACCTCTCGGCGAGCATGACCGTGCTCGCCACGGTGCTGCTGGAGACATTGGTCGAGCGCGGCGAGGAGCGCATCGCGCTCGCCGGCACCGCCAACCTCACCCGGGGTGGCATCCTGGACTTCGCCGGCTCCCTGCGCCCCGTGCTCGAGGCGCTGGAGGAGGAGGTCATCCTGCTCAAGCTCATCGGCGAGCAGGAGATGGCACCACGCGTGCGGATCGGCGACGAGAACGAGTTCGTCGATCTCCGTGCCACCTCGATAGTCAGCACCGGCTACGGTCCTGGGGACACCGTCGTCGGGGGCCTGGGCGTGCTCGGCCCGACCCGCATGGACTATCCGGGCACCATCGCCACGGTTCGCGCCGTGGCACGCTACGTCGGCGATCTGCTGGCACAGCACTAACGACAGCGACCTGCGACCTGCGATATTGCGACAGAGGATCTTCGTGGCTAAGGACTACTACGGCATTCTCGGCGTCCCCAAAGACGCCACGGCCGATGACATCAAGCGCGCTTACCGCAAGCTCGCCCGGCAGTACCATCCGGACGTCAACCCGGACCCCTCCTCGCAGGAGAAGTTCAAGGAGATCAACGCGGCCTACGAGGTCCTCTCCGACGACCAGAAGCGGCAGATGGTCGACCTCGGCGGCGACCCGCTCGCCCCGGGCGGCGGCGGCATGGGCGGCCCCGGCGGTCCCGGTGGGCCCTTCGTCGGCTTCCAGGACATCATGGACGCCTTCTTCGGCGGCACCTCGTCGCGCGGGCCGCGCCCGCGGACCCGCCCCGGCGCCGACGCGATCATCCGGCTCGACCTCGACCTGCACGAGACCGCCTTCGGCGTCGAGGCGCCGATCACCGTCGACACCGCCGTGCTCTGCGCCACCTGCGCCGGTGCGGGCACCGCCGCCGGCACCCACCTGGCCCAGTGCGACATCTGCCACGGCAAGGGCGAGGTGCAGTCGGTGCAGCGCACCTTCCTCGGCCAGGTCGTCTCCTCCCGCCCCTGCGCCGCCTGCCAGGGCTACGGCACGACGATCCCGCACCCCTGCGCCACCTGTGCCGGTGACGGCCGGGTCCGCACCCGCCGCTCGCTCACCGTCAAGATCCCGTCCGGGGTCGAGGACGGCATGCGCATCCGCCTGGCCCAGCAGGGCGAGGTCGGCCCCGGCGGCGGCCAGCCCGGCGACCTGTACGTCGAGATCCACGAGCGACCCCACGACGTGTACGCCCGCAAGGGCGACGACCTGCACTGCAAGGTGACGGTCCCGATGACCGCCGCAGCCCTCGGCACCCGGCTCACCATCAAGACGCTCGACAACGAGGAGGCGCTCGACGTGAAGTCGGGCACCCAGCCGGGCTCCACGCTGCGCGTCAAGGGCCGGGGCGTTCCGCACCTGCGCGGCACCGGCCGGGGCGACCTCTTCGTCCACCTGGATGTGCGGACTCCCACGAAGCTCGACGCCGACCAGGAACGCATGCTGAGGGACTTCGCCAAGGCCAGGGGCGAGGAGATGGCCGAGCTGTCCAAGCAGGGCGGCTTCTTCACCAGCATCCGCAACGCGTTCAACGGCCACTGAGTCGGTGAGTGCACCGCTCTTCCTGGTCGATGCGCTGCCCGGCGGGGACACCTGCACGCTCGACGGGCCCGAGGGGCATCACGCCGCGAGCGTCCAGCGGCTGCGGGTCGGTGAGGAGCTGATCCTTGCCGACGGGCGCGGCGGTTCGGCCACGGCCCGGGCCACCGCCACCGCGAAGGCGAGCCTGGAGCTGCAGATCCTCACCCGGCAGACGGTCGCGGCACCCGATCCACGGCTCGTCGTCATCCAGGGCATCGCCAAGGGTGATCGCGGTGAACTCGCCGTGCAGGCGATGACCGAGGTCGGCGTCGACGAGATCGTGCCCTGGGCGGCGTCGCGGTCCGTGGCGCAGTGGCGGGCCGAGCGGGGTGCCAAGGCCCGGGAGAAGTGGGTCGCAACGGCACGGGAGGCGGCCAAGCAGGCGCGCCGGGTCTTCGTACCGGTGATCGGCGGTGCGCCGGATGTCTCGACAGCTCAGGCGGCCGGGCGGCTCGCCGGCGGGTTCGTGCTGCACGAGGAGGCGACCGAGCGGCTCAGCCGGGTCGACCTGCCGAACTCGGGAGAGATCGTGCTGGTCGTGGGCCCCGAGGGTGGCATCGACGACCGGGAGCTGGCTGCTTTCGTCGCCGCCGGAGCGACGCCGGTGCGGCTCGGGGAGACGGTTCTGCGCACGTCGACCGCGGGTGTCGCGGCCCTCTCCCTGCTCGCCACCCGGCTCGACCGCTGGTAGGGCTGCCGGGGAATCTGCCCATAAGATGCTTCGGTGACCGATTGCCTCTTCTGCCGGATCGTTGCCGGTGAGATCCCCTCGACCGTGGTGCACGAGACGGCCACCACGCTCGCGTTCCGCGACATCCGGCCGCAGGCCTCGTCGCACGTGCTGGTGATCCCGAAGGCGCACTACGCCGACGTGGCCGAGCTCGCCGTGGCCGATCCCGGGCTCGCGGGCGAGGTGCTCGCGGCCGTCGCGGCGGTGGCCGAGGCGGAGGGCCTGCTCAAGGGCGGTTTCCGGACGATCTTCAACACCGGCGAGCACGGCGGCCAGGAGGTCGCCCATGTGCACGCCCACGTCGTCGGCGGTGCTCCGCTCGGCCCGATGCTCGCGCGCTAGGTGTTCGGCTTCCCGATCGTGTGCGTTCTCCGTCGTCCCGGCGACGGAGAACGCACACGATCCGGCGCCGGTGTGCCCATTTGTCCCGCTTGGCGGGACCGCGGATAGCGGATCTCGGCGCTCGCCATGAGGGCCGGCCTGCACGAAAATCCCTGATCGGCGACCTCGGCGGGCGGTAGCGCGGCGACGGCGCGGTAAGGGGCGGGCAAGAACGTGATCGCGCATGGTGTCTCCGGGCGGATACGATGTGGTGGTCAGCGCCGCGACGAGGTGGAGAGCAGGTGGCGATAGGCCCTCGGGCCAGCCCATGACCGACACGGTTCCAGCTTCAGAGATCACTCCGCAGCGGGTCAAGACCAAGCTCACGGTCCCCGACCCGCGTCACATGGTCAACCTGCTCGGTCCTCGCGACGAGCTGCTGCGACTGTTGGAAAAGGCGCTGGTCAGCGACATCCTGGTGCGCGGCAACGAGATCATCATCTCCGGATTCCCGGCCGACAACGCCCTCGCCGAGAGGCTCTTCATGGAGCTGCTCGAGCTGGTCCAAAAGGGTGAGGCACTGACTGAGGATGTGGTGAAGCGCAGCATGGGCATGCTTACGTCCGGTGAGAACGAGCGTCCGGCCGAGGTGTTGACGCTCAACATCCTCTCCCGTCGCGGGCGCACCATCCGCCCCAAGACGATCGGCCAGAAGCGATATGTGGACGCGATCGACGCGCACACGATCAACTTCGGCATCGGCCCGGCCGGCACCGGCAAGACCTACCTCGCCATGGCGAAGGCGGTCCAGGCGCTGCAGGCCAAGGAGGTCACCCGGATCATCCTGACCCGGCCCGCCGTCGAGGCGGGTGAGCGGCTGGGCTTCCTGCCCGGCACACTCAACGAGAAGATCGATCCTTACCTCCGGCCGCTCTACGACGCGCTGCACGACATGATCGACCCCGAGTCGATCCCCCGGTTGATGACGCAGGGCACCATCGAGGTCGCCCCGCTCGCCTACATGCGCGGCCGCACGCTCAACGACGCGTTCATCATTCTCGACGAGGCGCAGAACACCACGCCCGAGCAGATGAAGATGTTCCTGACCCGGCTCGGCTTCGGCTCGAAGATCGTTGTCACGGGTGACGTCACCCAGGTCGACCTGCCCGGCGGCACGATGAGCGGGCTGCGGATCGTCCGCGAGATCCTCAAGGGCGTCGAGGACGTCCACTTCTCACAGTTGAGCAGCGCCGATGTGGTGCGGCACAGCTTGGTCGGGGCCATCGTGGACGCGTACGCTCGCTGGGACGACGAGCAGGAGCAGGCCAACGGCGCTAGCGTGCACGCCGTGCCGCAGCGCCGTGCCGGACGGCGTCGCTAACTTCATCAGGGGAACCAGTGTCCATAGAGATCGCCAACGAGTCGGGCTTCCAGGTCGACGCCGATGAGATCGTCGCCGTCGCGCGCCACGCCCTCGACGAGATGGGGGTCAACCCGCTCGCCGAGCTGTCGGTCCTGCTCGTCGACGTCGACTACATGACGGAGCTCAACCATCGCTGGATGGGCGGGGAGGGTCCCACGGACGTCCTCGCCTTCCCGATGGACGAGGAGACGATCGACCACGGTCCCGCCGACGGCCGGGCCGAGCCCGCGCTCCTCGGCGACATCGTGCTCTGTCCCGAGATCGCCGAGAAGCAGGCCGTCCAGTTCGGCAGCGACGATCCGCGGATGCGGCTCCCCGGAGCACCCGCACCCGTCCCCTCTCCCGACTACACGACCGGCAACGAGCTGCAGATGCTCACCGTGCACGGCGTGCTGCACCTGCTCGGCTTCGATCACGCCGAGCCGGAGGAGGAGCGCGAGATGTTCGGCCTGCAGGCCAAGCTCCTCTCCAGTTGGCGGGGGCGAGCCAGCTGATGGCCTCGGCCGGACTTCCTGACGGGACCCTGTTGTGGACCGCGGCGGGGCTGGTGATCCTCGCCGGGCTGGTGGCGATGACCGAGGCGGCACTCGGCGCGGTCTCGGCCGCCCGCGCCGGTGAGATGGCGAAGGAGGGTGCTCGCGGCGCGACCGCGCTGCAGTCCGTCGCCTCCGACGTGGTGCGCCACCTCAACCTGCTGCTCCTGCTGCGGATGGCGTGCGAGCTGACCGCGACGGTGCTGGTCGCGCTCGTCGCCGTCGACACCTTCGGCGCCGGCTGGGGCTCGGCGCTGATCGCCGCCGGTGCGATGACCCTGATCTGCTTCGTCGTGGTCGGTGTCGCGCCGAGGACGCTGGGTCGCCAGCATGCCTACTCGGTGGGGCGGTTCGCCGCGCCGATCGTGCGGTGGCTGGGCAAGGCGCTCGGCCCGCTGGCCCGGCTGCTGATCCTGCTCGGCAACGCGCTCACCCCCGGCAAGGGCTTCCGTGAGGGGCCCTTCGCCTCCCAGGTGGAGCTGCGCGAGCTCGTCGACCTCGCCGAGCAGCGCGGCGTCGTCGAGCACGGCGAGCGTCAGATGATCAACTCGGTCTTCGCGCTCGGCGACACGATCGCCCGCGAGGTGATGGTGCCGCGGACGGAGATGGTGTGGATCGAGGCCGACAAGACGGTTCGCCACGCGTTGGCGCTCGCGTTGAAGTCCGGCTTCTCCCGCATCCCGGTCGTCGGCGAGTCGATCGACGACGTGCTCGGCATCGTCTATCTCAAGGACATCGCACGCTCGCTGACCGGCGGTTATGACGACAAGGTCGTGGTGACGAGGGTCATGCGCGAGGCGGTCTTCGTGCCCGAGTCCAAGCCGGTCGACGACCTGCTCTCGGAGATGCAGGCCGCGCGCACCCACATCGCCGTGGTCATCGACGAATACGGCGGCACGGCCGGCCTGATCGCGATCGAGGACATCCTCGAGGAGATCGTCGGCGAGATCACCGACGAATACGACGTGGAACGACCGCCGATCGAGCACCTGGAGCAGGGCCGGGTCCGGGTCTCGGCGCGGCTGCCGATCGAGGACCTCGGTGAGATCTTCGACGTGGAGCTCCCCGCCGACGAGGTGGAGACGGTCGCCGGACTGCTGGCGCAGGCGCTCGGTCGCGTACCCATCCCGGGTGCGACCGCGACCGTCGGCGGCCTGACGCTGACCGCGGAGGGCGCCACCGGACGGCGCAATCGCATTGACACCGTGCTCGTGGAGCCGCCGCAGAAGGAGCTCGCCGATGTCCGAGATTGAGCTGGTCGCCGAGGACGCGAAGCTGGTGACGATGGCCCGCCAGGCCCGCGCCCGGATCGGCGCGCTGGAGGGCGCGGCCGTGCGTGACGGCGACGGCCGCACCTACACGGGCGTGACGATCGCGCAGCCGTCCTTCGGCATCGGCGCGCTGCAGCTCGCGGTCGCGGCCGCGGTCGCCGCCGGCGCGACGACGCTCGAGGCCGCGGCGGTGGTCACCGAGGCGTCGGCCCTGGACGCTTCAGGCCATTCGGCGGTACGCGATATCGCCCCCTCGGCACCCGTGCATCTCGCCACCCCAGCAGGCCGCCCGTTCGCCACCATCACCGCCGAGTAGCGTGAGTGCGTGCCTGATCTGCCGTACCGTGCCGGATTCGCCTGCTTCGTCGGGCGACCCAATGCCGGCAAGTCCACCCTGACCAACGCGATCATCGGACAGAAGATCGCGATCACGTCGAGCAAACCGCAGACCACCCGGCACGTCATCCGAGGTGTGCTGCACAAGCCCGACTCCCAGCTCGTGCTCGTCGACACGCCGGGAATGCACCGGCCCAAGACGCTGCTCGGCGAGCGCCTCAACGACCTCGTCCGCTCGACCTGGAGCGAGGTCGACGTCATCGGCCTCTGCATCCCGGCCGACGAGCCGGTCGGCAAGGGTGACAAGTTCATCACCGCCGAGATCTCCGAGCTCAAGGCGAAGGTGATCGCGGTCGTGACCAAGACCGACCTCGTCGGCAAGCAGGCCCTCGCGGAGCAGCTGCTCGCGGTGAGCCGGCTCGGCGACTTCGCCGACATCGTGCCGGTGAGCGCCGTCGCGGGCGACCAGCTCGACATGCTCGTCGATGTGATGCTGAAATATCTGCCGCGCTCGCCGCAGCTCTACCCGGACGACATGCTCACCGACGAGCCCGAGCACGTGCTGATCGCGGAGATGATCCGGGAGGCGGCGCTCGAGGGCGTCCGCGACGAGCTGCCGCACTCGATCGCGGTGCTCGTCGAGGAGATCATTCCCGAGGGCAACCTGACCAAGATCTTCGCCGACATCTACGTGGAGCGCACGAGCCAGAAGGCGATCGTCATCGGGGCGGGTGCGTCGCGGCTGCGCGATGTCGGCTCCAAGGCGCGGGTCGACATCGAGCAGCTCGTCGGCACCAAGGTCTACCTGGATCTCCACGTCCGCGTCGCCAAGGAGTGGCAGCGCGACCCCAAGCTCCTGCGCCGTCTCGGCTTTTGACACAATTTGAAGTCTGTTCTGACGAAGGAGTGCCCGATGAGCACCGCCGTGCTGCCCGCATACGAGGACGCCATCGCCGTGTTCGAGCCGGTGATCGGCCTGGAGACGCACGTCGAGCTGGGCACCAATACCAAGATGTTCTGCGGTTGCCCCACCGAGTTCGGCGCCGAGCCCAACACCCAGGTCTGCCCGGTCTGCCTGGGCCTGCCGGGTGCGCTGCCGGTCGCCAACAAGGCGGCGATCGAGGCGACGATCCGGATCGGCCTCGCGCTCAACTGCTCCATCGCGAGCTGGTGCCGCTTCGCCCGGAAGAACTACTTCTACCCGGACATGCCGAAGAACTTCCAGACCTCGCAGTATGACGAGCCCCTCTGTGTCGACGGCTACCTCGATGTCGAGGTCGACGGCAAGACGGTGCGCGTCGAGATCGAGCGGGTGCACCTGGAGGAGGACACCGGCAAGACGCTGCACCTCGGCGGCGCGACCGGTCGCATCCACGGCGCGACGCAGTCCCTCGTTGACTACAACCGGGCCGGCATCCCTCTGGTCGAGATCGTGACCCGCCCGGTCGTCGGCACCGGTGCGCTGGCACCGGCGGTGGCGAAGGCATACGTCGCGGAGCTGCGCGACGTGATCCGCACCCTCGGCGTCTCCGACGTGCGGATGGAGCAGGGCTCGATGCGCTGCGACGTCAACACCTCGCTCAACCGGCCCGGCGCCGAGTGGGGCACCCGCACCGAGACGAAGAACGTCAACAGCCTGCGCAGCGTCGAGCGCGCCGTGCGGTCCGAGGTGATCCGCCAGGCCTCCGTCCTCTCCTCGGGCGGCCGGATCACGCAGGAGACGCGCCACTTCCACGAGGACACCGGCGACACCACGTCGGGACGGTCCAAGGAGGAGGCGACGGACTACCGCTACTTCCCCGAGCCCGACCTGGTGCCGCTCGCGCCCGACGCCGAGTGGGTCGCGCAGCTCAAGGCGGCCCTCCCCGAGCCGCCCCGGGTGCACCGCGAGCGCCTGCGCGCCGCCTGGGACATCAGCGACCTGGAGATGCAGTCCGTCGTCAACGCCGGTGCCGTCGAGCTGATCGAGGCGACCATCGCCGCGGGCACCACCCCCGACGCCGCCCGCAAGTGGTGGCTCGGTGAGCTGTCCCGGCGTACCAACGAGACCGGCGGCGAGCTCGCCGAGGTCGGCGTGACCCCGGCACACGTCGCCGAGCTGCAGAAGCTGGTCGACGACGGCAAGCTCACCGACAAGCTCGCCCGCCAGGTGCTGGAGGGCGTCATCGCGGGTGAGGGCGGTCCGATCCAGGTCATGGCGGCTCGGGGCATCGAGGTCGTCTCCGACACCGGCGCGCTGACCAAGGCCGTCGACGACGCCATCGCCGCCAACCCGGCGATCGCCGACAAGATCCGCGACGGCAAGGTGGAGGCGGCCGGCGTACTCATCGGGGCTGTCATGAAGGCCACGCGCGGCCAGGCGGATGCCGCAGCCGTGCGCGAGCTGATCATCTCTCGCCTGCAGTAACCCGCTCACAGCGCGCCCGGTGTCCTCGTCTTGAGCGAGGTACGCCGGGCGTGTCTTGTTTGTCTGGTATGTCGGTGCAATAACGTGCGTGCATGCTGCGCAAGATCGCTGTGGCCGCAGGGGCCGCGCTCGTTTCCGCCGTCGCCCTCGGCATGACCGCCATGACGCTCACCGGGCCCGCCTGGGCCGCGCCCGCAGTACCGGAAGCCTACGGACTGCTCATCACGGTCGGCGGGGCCGCCGTCGGCCCGGTGCCTTATGCCAGCGGTGCCGCCGGCAACGAGTCGACCCAGTCGCTGATCTTCGCGGGCGGATCGACCGGTGCGATGCAGTCGATCACCCAGAGCGACCCGATCAGCCAGTCGTCGCTGGCCCAGGCCAACGCGGCCAACGTGAACGCGTCCTTCCCCGGGCCGGTCCTCATCACCAACGGCTCGACGCAGGCGGTCTGCTCCTACGCGGCCGGCCAGGTCACGCCGCAGGTCGCCATCGCGTCGCTCGATGTGACGATCGGCGGTGTCGGCGTGCCCATTCCGGCGAATCCCGCGCCGAACACGACGATCAACCTGATGCTCGGCGGCAGTCCGATCGGGACGCTGATCCTCAACGAGCAGACTCCGCTGGCCGGGGGCGGGATGACGGTGAACGCGGTCCACTTCACCTTCACCGCTGACCCGCCCGGGGTGGGTGAGGTGATCATCACGTCGGTGACCTGCGGACCGCCGCTGGTGAGCCCGTCAGCGTCGCCCTCCGCTTCGGCGAGCCCGTCGCCGTCTGTCTCGCCGTCCGTCTCGCCGTCTGTTTCGGCGTCTGTCTCGCCGTCAGTTTCGCCGTCTGTTTCGGCGTCACCGAGCTCTTCCGTGAGTCCCTCGGCGTCGCCGAGCAGCTCGGCCACCGCGCCCCCTTCCCCGAGCGCATCGGTCTCCGCGAGCGCATCACCCAGCCCGTCACGATCGATGAACGGCTCGCTCGCTCCCTCGTCCAGCGCATCCGCGACGCCCAGCCCGACCGGTCCGCCGCCCTCCGTGGCGCCAGCGCCGCCGACGATGCCGCCGCCCGCGCCGCCGCTGCCCGTCACCGGCGGCCCGATCGCCCGCTGGCTGCTGCTGGCCGGACTGCTGCTGGCCGCAGGCGCCTTCCTCATCTCCCTATCGAGAGCCCGCCGAGACCACTGACCTGACCCACCGCCGCTGAAAATTCGCGTTGATCAAGGGAAGACTCACCATCGGGGGTGTCCGATATGCGGCGAGTCTTCCCTTGATCAACGCGAATTTAGCGGGTGGCGGTGGGAGTGGGAGTGGCTAGGACCGGGGGGAGGACGAGCTTTCGTTCCAGGCTCACCTGGGCCAGGCCGGTGCCGCCGACGCGGATGTCGTCGTATGCCTGGAGGGTGTGCTGGTCGTCGAAGTAGAGCACCGACATCGCCAGCGGCAGCGGCTCGGCGGATTCCAGACCGCGTAGCCCGGCACCGCCCGTCGAGCCCTGGACCATCACCATCGAGGTCTTGCCGTCGGCATTCGTCTTCGTCGTCACCGAACGCTCGTGCCGGTGCCCGGCGAGGATCAGCGGGCAGTGACCGATCAGCGGTTCGGCCGAGAGCGGGTCGTGCACCAGCGCCACATTGATCTTCGTCAGCTGCTTGTCGATCGTCTCGGCCAGCTGCTTGCCCACGCCGGTGACCTCGTCGATCGTCTCCTCGGAGTCGATCGAGTCGCTCGCGTTGGACTGCTTGTCCGGGGTGAAGCGCGGATCACCGATGCCGGCGAAGGTGATGCCGCCGACGGTGACGATGCCGTTCTCCAGGACGATCGCGTTGGGCTGGCCCGCCACGGCGAGCGCGGTCGCCTCCGAGTCGTGGTTGCCGCGGACGAAGACGTAGGGCACGCCGAGCAGGGCGATCGAGGCGACGTAGTTGCGCTCGGGTTGGCTGCCCCAGTCGGTGATGTCGCCGGTGTCGACGACGACGTCGATCTGGAACTGTTCGACGACGGTGCGGACGACCTCCCACGCGGTCGGGTTGAGGTGCATGTCGGAGATGTGGAGCACCCGGGTGGTGCCTGGCGCGGGCTCGAAGACGGGCAGGCGGGAGACGCTGGCGTAGAGCTTGGAGACGTTGCCGACCATCTTCTGGAGCTGATCGGCGTACGCGCCGTAGTTGTCCGCGATCTTCTTGGCGTCGCCCACGACGGTCGGTGCGTAGGCGAGCAGGCCGTCATAGCGGGGTTGGGAGAGCGCGTCGCGATGCAGCGTGAGCGCTGCCGAGCCGACGGTGGCCCCGACGACCGCGACCGCGAGGAGGCCCGTGATCGCCACCTGCCGGATCCGCCGGAAGATCAGAGCGGCCAGGATCATCGTGCAGACGACCGCCATGCCGGTCGTCTTCAGGACGAGCCGGACCAGCCCCGAACTGACGTCGGTGACGGCGTTCTGGCTGGCCCGGCTGATGCCCGCCGGGTCGGTGATGAGTGCCTGGGTCCGGGCCCGGTCGAGGGCGTCGAGCCGCACGGTGAGGTGCGCCGGACCGTCGTGGCTGTCGAGCAGTAGCGCGCCGAGCGGCGGGATGTCGACCTCCGTGTCCCCGGTGAGGGTCGGTGTGATCGTCATCGTCGCGCGGAACGGCCCCACGTCGGACGAGGTGTGGCCGCCGAGCAGCACGCCGATGACGACGCCCGCGATGGTCACGGCGAGCAGCGCCAGCGCGCGGCCGATCCTCGGGTGGCCGGTCCAGACCGCAGAGCTCAGCCAACGGACTCGCATAGGCCCATCATGTCCTGCTGTCACGGCGTCCTACCACTCAAATCGCGGTCACAGGTAGTTGTTGAGACGCAGGATCCGGTCGTCGGTGGCGGCGGGCTTGCCGCGGCCGTCCTGGTTCGAGGTGCCGATCCAGAGCGATCCGTCGGGAGCCGTGGCGGCGGAACGGATCCGTCCGTAGGTGCCGGTGAGGATGGCGCGCGGCTTGCCGACGAGCTCGCCGGTGGTGGAGATGTCCAGCAGCCACAGCCGGGAGCCGCGCAGGCAGGCGGCGACGAAGGTGTGCCCGACCATCGCGGCGCCGGAGCAGGAGGCCTCGGCGGTGGTCCACTGCGCGATCGGGTTGACGTAGCGGCTGTCCTTGCTGATGCCCTCGACGACCGGCCAGCCGTAGTTCTTGCCGGGCTCGATCCGGTTGACCTCGTCCCAGGTGTTCTGGCCGAACTCGGTGGCGAAGAGCTGCCCCTCGGGGCTCCAGGCGATGCCCTGCACGTTGCGGTGGCCGTAGGACCAGACCAGCGAGTCGGGGAAGGGGTTGCCGGGCGCGGGCTTGCCGTCCGGCGTCATCCGCAGGATCTTGCCGCCGAGGCTCTTCAGGTTCTGGGAGTTGCCGCGCTGCGAGGCGTCGCCGGTGGTGGCGTAGAGGTAGCCGTCCGGTCCGAAGGCGAGCCGTCCGCCGTTGTGGATGCCCGAGATCGGGATGCCGGTGACGATCGGCTGCGGCCGCTCACCGAGGCGCAGCCGGGAGACGCGGTTGTCCGTGCCGGTCGTGTAGTAAAGGAAGATCGACTTGTCCTCGGCGTACTTCGGCGACACCGCGACGCCCATCAGGCCGCCCTCGCCGTTGGCGTCCGCCTCGTCGATCACCGCGACCTCGGTGGGCTTCCCGCCCGGCGCGATCTGCAGCAGCCGCTTGCTGTCCCGCTCGGTGACGAGCGCCGAACCATCGGGCAGGAAGCCGATGGCCCACGGCACCGCGAGCCCTTCCGCGACGGTCGTGATCCCGCGCGCGCCACTGGCGGAGGGGATTGCCGCCGGAGTGGTCGGCGCGGGCGCGGAGGTGACTGCCGGGGCCGGCGTGTCGGTCGCCGAACAGGCCGCCGTGGTGGCCATCAGCGCGGTCAGGATGAGGGGGAGGCTGCGTCGCACCCGACACACGCTAGCGCCTTCGCGCCCGCGACGGGATATCGTCATTGATCGTGAAGGTCTGGATAGCCCATGAGCAGGGACTCGCGCATATCGGCCCGCTGCCGGCCGAGATCGATATCGAGGTGTACGCCGACCCGGCCGCCCCACCACCGTCGGACCCCGCCGGGGTGACCTTCTGGGTCCCGCCGTTCCTGGGTTCGGGCGATGTCGTCGGCCTCGCCGCCGGTATGCCGGATCTGCGGGTCATCCAGCTGCTGTCGGCCGGTGCCGACGCGTGGCTGGGACGGATTCCGGCCGGGGTGACCCTGCACGACGCCCGGGGCGTGCACGACTCGCCGACCTCCGAGTGGATCCTCACCGCGGTCCTGTCGTCGCTGCGCCGTTTCGACGACGCCGCCCGGGCACAGGGCGAGGGTCGCTGGGCCAGTGCCGAGCTGCTCCCGACGGACGAGCTCGCAGGCAAGCGGGTCCTCATCGTCGGCGCGGGCTCGATCGGTCGGGCCACGGCAGCCCGGCTGGCGCCCTTCGAGGTGACGATCACCGAGGTGGCCCGGTCGGCCCGCCCTGGCGTACACGGCGTCGACGACCTGCCCCATCTGCTCCCGTCGGCCGACATCGTCATCCTCATCGTCCCGCTCACCTCGGAGACGCGCGGCCTCGTCGACGAGAAGTTCCTCGCCGCGATGCCCGACGGAGCACTGCTCGTCAACGCCGCCCGCGGACCGGTCGTCCAGACGGATGCCCTGGTGGCGGAGCTGTCGAGCGGTCGCCTGCGCGCGGCGATGGATGTGACCGACCCCGAGCCGCTCCCGCCGGGCCACCCCCTCTGGACCACCCCGAACACGCTGATCACCCCGCACACGGCCGGCTCGGTCCACGGCCTCTTCGGCCGGGCCTATCGCCTGGCCGGCGTCCAACTCCGCCGCCACATCGCGGGCGAGCCGCTGATCAATCAGGTCGTCGGCGACTACTGAGCCGCTTGATAACGCCATGATCCGGCCGTCTTCAGCAGAGATGGCCGGATCATGAACCCAAGATCGTCGCAACTCTTCAAGAGTTGCCCCTAAGAGGGCTAGCGGGCGGGGACCGCGTCGGTGTCGGTGTCGGTGTCGGCCAGCGGCTGACCGCTCGCGGCGACGAGGCGCGGCAGGTCGGTCACGACGACGGCGGTGAGCGGCACGGCGCTGCCGTTGGTGAGCGCCGCGAGCACCCGGCCCCGCTCGTCGGGGACGAGGGCGGCGACCTGGGACCACGTGATGGCGCGGCTGCCGAGGAGCGCGCGCACCCGCAGCCCGTCGGCGTCGGCGTCGGTGCCGGAACGCCAGGCCCAGACGGCGAACGCGAGCGGCACGAGAATGAGCGGCAAGCCCGCCCAGCCCAGATCGGCGGCCGGGTAGATCGCGGCGAGCGCGACGATCAGGCCGGCGATCGCCATGGCGGTGTTGTGGCGGAAGTGGATGACCGCGGAGCTCTGCACGCCGCCCATCCTCCCATAACCCGCCGCCAGGCCGCCGTTTGCGGTTGCATTGTCAGGGGGGAGCGGCATACTCCCCACTGAGAGGCGATGGAGGTGGACATGTCCGTTCTGCTGATGATCGGCACCGCTAAAGGGCTCTTCCTGGCGCGTTCCGACGACTACGCGACGTGGCACGTGAGCGCCCCGCACTTCCCGGAGTGCACGGTCTACGGGATCGGCGTGCACCAGCAGCCGCAGGGCCTCCGCCTGCTCGCCGACATCACCAGCTCCCACTTCGGCCCGAGCGTCGCGAGCAGCGACGACCTGGGTGCGAGCTGGCACGAGCCGGAGCACGCGCCGATTCGCTTCCCGGCCGACGCCGACACCGCCCTGCGCCAGGTGTGGCAGTTCGCCTCGGCGGGCACGACGGTCTATGCGGGCACCCAGCCCTCCGCGCTCTTCCGCTCGGCCGATGGCGGCGAGTCGTTCGAGCTGGTCAAGCCGCTGTGGGAGCACCCGCACCGGACCCAGTGGGGCGAGGGTTTCGGCGGCCAGGCGATCCACACGATCCTGCCGCACCCGGTCGATCCGCAGCGGGTGCTGGTGGCGATGTCCACGGGCGGCGTCTATCAGACCGACGACGGCGGCGGCTCCTGGCGCCCGACCAACACCGGCGTGCAGGTGACCTTCTCCCCGGACCGGTTCCCCGAGTTCGGCCAGTGCGTGCACAAGGTCGCCCGCGACTGCGGCGATCCGGAGCGGCTCTACCTGCAGAACCACAACGGCGTCTACCGCTCCGACGACGGGGGCGTCACCTGGACCTCGATCGCCGCGGGCTTGCCCAGCGACTTCGGCTTCGCCATCGTGGCGCACCCGACGAGGCCCGGCGTGATCTACAGCTTCCCGTTGCAGTCGGAGAGCCGGCGGGTGCCGGTCGACCGGCGGTTCCGGGTCTTCCGCTCCGAGGACGCCGGTGCCTCCTGGGCGGCGTTGACCGGCGGTCTGCCGGCCGACCCCTACTACCCGGTGGTGCTGCGCGATGCGCTCTGCCACGACGGGGGTGACGGGCTCTTCGTCGGCTCCAAGGCGGGCGAGGTCTTCGCCAGCGGCGACGGTGGCGACAGCTGGCACCTCGTCGCGGCGCACCTGCCGACCGTCTTCAACGTCAAGGCGGTCCGGCTGTGACGGTCACCCTGCTGGTGCCGGGTGCGCTGCGGGCGGAGGCCGGTGACGCCGCGACGCTGAGCCTCGACGCATCGGGCACGCTCGCCGAGGTGCTCGACGCCGTGGATGAGCAGTGGCCGAAGCTCGGCCGTCGATTGCGTGACGAGCGCGGGGAGCTCCGTCGCTTCGTCAACATCTATGTGGACGGTGAGGAGTGCCGTTACACGGGCGGGCTCACGACAGCCGTCGGGGCTGATGCGGAGATTCAGGTGCTGCCGTCCGTTGCGGGCGGAGCATAAGCAACCGGTACGTCTAGTTTGACGATTACGCCGGTGTTAACGGGATCTGATACATCCGGGACTGCCACGCACTATTTATAGGCTTCGAATTATTCACTTCGGCGCAGTCTCGCCTTAGCGTGCGCATGTCCGCTGCTTTGCGTGGGCCCTGGAAATTACTGCCTGGTTACGGCGAACCACTCGCTGCATCCAGGGAGGGACGAGTGTCGACGCCGCGGTTTCTCTTCATGGCCCGATCCGCTAGTGATGCATTTGTATCAGATGATTCGCTCGACGAAAAGGTCTATGCGCGATCCGCCGAACAGTTTATTTGGCGGCTCATCTGGTCCAACAATCGTGAGATCGGGCGGGGCGCTGGTGCGTACCCCACATTTGTGGCCTGTCGGGCCGCCGTGGAGCTGTTGCGAAGCGGTTTCGAACGGATAAGGCCGGAGGCGGGTGTCGACCCGGAGCGCGGCCAGTGGACCTGGCGGGTCAGCCTGGATTCGGTGACCCTCGCGATCCGGGGGCGGCACTACCAGCGCGAGCGGGAGTGCCAGTCGAGCCTGAAGACCTTCCTGATGGCCGTGCCGACCGCGCAGGTCGGCGACCAGGCGATCACGATGGAGACCCGCTCGGCCCGGTCGCACTCCGCGATGACCTCCGTTCTGACCCGGCGGGCACTCCGATGACCGATCCCGAGCCCAAGGTCGGACGGCACGCCGCAGCCGTGATCGACCGCCCGGAGCCGTCCGATGCGCCGTGGCGCCCCAGTGCCGGGCTCAATCCCGGCGATCGCGGCTTCCGCGGTCTCGCCCGGGCCGGTGGCACGACGGTGCTGGTGCTGATGCTGCTCGTCGGCGCCTTCCTGCTCTACCGCGCCTGGCAGGCGCTGGGCAAGCAGGGCTGGTCGTTCATCACCACGCAGTCGTGGGAGCCGGACGGCGGCGGCTTCGGCATCGCGGCGGTCCTCGCGGGCTCCGTGATGATCGCGGCGGTCGCGATCGCGTTCGCGCTGCCGCTCTCGGTGGGCACGGCCCTCTACATCTCCGAGTACGCCCCCCGCCGGGTCAAGGGCTGGCTGATCAGCATGGTCGACCTGATGGCGGCGGTGCCGAGCGTCGTCTACGGCATCTGGGGGATGATCTTTCTACAGTGGAAGGTCCTCGACCTCTCCCGCTGGATCGCGACCTACCTGGGCTGGATCCCGTTCCTGCACGTCGACAACTACGAGTTCGGCAATCCGCTGGAGACCGACACGGTCTTCACCTCGTCGACCTTCATCGCCGGGATCGTGGTGGCGATGATGGTGACGCCGATCGCCTGCTCGGTGATGCGGGAGGCGTTCACCCAGGCACCGCTCGGCGAGCGCGAGGGCGCGTTCGCGCTGGGTGCGACCCGCTGGGGCATGATCCGCACGGTGGTGCTGCCCTTCGGTCGGGGCGCCATGATCGGTGGCACGATGCTCGGCCTCGGCCGGGCGCTGGGCGAGACGATCGCGGTCGTCCTGATCATCTCGCCGGTCTTCTCGATCCAGCCGCACATCCTGGAGAAGGGCGCCAACTCGGTCTCCGCGCTGATCGCCCTGCGCTACGGCGACTCCACCGAGATGGGGATCTCGGCGCTGATGGCGGCCGGTCTGGCGCTGTTCCTGATGACGCTCGTCGTCAACTTCCTCGCCTCGACGATCGTGGCCCGCAGCCGCTCCGGGGCGGTGAGCGAGTGATGTCGCAGCAGCACGCCGTCCCCGAGGTACGCCGCAACACCACCACCCTGCGCTCGTCCGACATCTGGGCGCTGCTCGGCGCGATCACGGGTGCGCTGAGCCTGAGCTGGCTGATCTACACCGAGTTCGCGCCCTTCACCGGGGTGGTCGGGTTCGTCGTGATCGCCTGGGTGATCTTCCTCGGCTTCTACGCCACGCTCGTCTTCTTCGACGAGCGCGGCCCGGCCGTCCGGGACCGGATCGCCTCGGTGGCGGTGCACGGGCTCGCCGCGACGGTGCTGCTGGCGCTGGGCTTCGTGGTCGTATACACCTTCATCAACGGCTGGCACGCCCTGGCGCACCTCAACTTCTTCACCGAGGACATGAGCCGGGCCTCCTCCGAGCAGGGCCTCGACGAGGGCGGCATGCTGCACGCGGTGGCGGGCACGCTGATCCAGGCCGGCATCGCGCTCGCGATCACCGTGCCGCTGGGCCTGCTCTGCGCGGTCTTCCTCAACGAGATCCCGGGCCGGTTCAGCCGGTTCGTCCGCACCATCGTCGAGGCGATGACCGCACTGCCGTCGATCGTGGCGGGCCTGTTCATCTACGCCACCCTCATCATCGGCCTCGGCATCCCGAAATCTGGTCTCGCCGCGGCGCTCGCGATCGGCCTGATGATGCTGCCGATCATCATCCGCGCCTCGGACGTGGTGCTGCGGCTGGTGCCGGGGACGTTGAAGGAGGCGTCTTACGCGCTGGGGTCGGGGCAGTGGCGCACGGTGTGGCACGTGACGCTGCCGACGGCGCGCTCGGGGCTCACGACCGCGATCATCCTCGGTACGGCACGCGGGGTGGGCGAGACCTCACCGGTGCTGCTGACGGCGGGCTTCGCGTCCAGCCTCAACCTCAACCCGCTGGACCAGCCGATGACCTCGCTGCCGCTGGCGACGTTCAACTACATCAAGTTTCCGCAGGAAGTGATGCACGCGCGGGCCTTCGGTGCCGCGGCGCTGCTGATGGTCGTGGTGCTGGTGCTCTTCGTCGTCGCCCGCATGCTCGGCGGCCGGGCACCGGGTCAGCTCACCCGCCGCCAGGAGCACCGCCGGGTGCTGCGATCCCTGCGCGACGCCGAGCGTTTCGCCGACCGCGCCGACCGCGCCGACCGCACCGGAGCCGCGCCGGCCGCTCACACCGACAGCGACGCCGCACGGGCCGAGCCGGCAGCCGAGATCAAGGAGCACGTCTGATGTTCATCCTGAGAAGGGTCGCCGCGCTGGTGGCCGTG
This sequence comes from Allocatelliglobosispora scoriae, assembly GCF_014204945.1. Classification (NCBI taxonomy): domain Bacteria; kingdom Bacillati; phylum Actinomycetota; class Actinomycetes; order Micromonosporales; family Micromonosporaceae; genus Allocatelliglobosispora; species Allocatelliglobosispora scoriae. The sequence continues at coordinate 2,371,101 of NZ_JACHMN010000002.1, read as the reverse complement.
CTCTTCCTCGTCGCCGGGCTGCCGGTCCCCGCGCACGCGGCGGCCTACGTGGCGATCAGCGGTGCCGGCTCGACGTGGAGCTTCAACGCGCTGGACCAGTGGCGCACCAACGTCCGCCAGTACGGCATGACGATCAGCTACGCGCCGACCGGCTCCTCGGACGGGCGCTCCCAGTTCCGCAACGGCACCGTCGACTTCGCGGTCTCGGAGATCCCCTACGGCCTCGCCGACCGCAACGTGCAGGACCCGCCGCCGGCCCGCCAGTACGCGTACATGCCGATCGTCGCCGGCGGCACCGCGTTCATGTACAACCTGAAGATCGGCACGAAGCGGGTGACGAACCTGCGCCTGTCCGGCGACGTCGTCGTGAAGATCTTCACTGGCAAGATCACGAAGTGGGACGACCCGGCGATCGCGGCCGACAACCCCAACCTGACGCTGCCCGCCAAGAAGATCGTGCCGGTGGTCCGCTCCGACGGCTCGGGCACGACCGCGCAGTTCACCAAGTGGATGAGCAGCGAATACGGCTCCCTCTGGAACGACTACTGCGGCCAGGTGGGCCGGTCGGTGCCGTGCGGGCTGACCTCCTACTACCCGCTGCCGACCCCGCAGGGCGCCTTCGTCGCGTCCTCCGGCTCGATCGGTGTCGCGTCCTATGTGAAGCAGGCGCAGAGCGAGGGCGCGATCACCTATGTCGAGTACTCCTACGCCGTGGAGAGCCGCTTCCCGGTCGTCAAGCTGCGCAACAAGAGCGACTACTTCATCGAGCCGACGGCCCGCAACGTCGCCGTCGGGCTGCTCGGGGCGACGATCGACTCGACCGACCTGACGCAGCGGCTGGAGGGCGTCTACCGCAGCAACGACGCCCGCGCCTACCCGCTGTCCAGCTACAGCTACATGATCGTACCGAGGGCGGTCGAGGGCTCCTTCAACACGGCGAAGGGTCAGACGCTGCGCGACTTCGCCTACTACTTCCTCTGCGAGGGGCAGCGCAACGTCTCGGTCATCGGCTACTCGCCGCTGCCGAAGAACCTGGTCCAGGCGGGTCTCACCCAGGTCGCGCGCATCCCCGGCACGAGCACCAAGACCATCGACATCTCCAAGTGCAACAACCCGACCTTCTCCTCCGACGGCACCAACGTGCTCGCGCGGGACACGCCGCAACCGGCCGCGTGCGACAAGGTCGGATCAAGCCAATGCGCGACGGGTACGGGTGGCACCGTCCCCCAGCAGCCCGTCCCCACTGGTACGGCGAACCCGACCGCCTCCACGGCACCGACCGGCACCGCCTCGCCGGTCCCCGGAACGACGACCGGCGCACCGCAGATCGACCCCGACACGGGTCTGCCCGTCGGCGGTGACAACGGCGGCGGCGACGGTGAGGTCCTCGGCGTACCCGTCGCGCTGCCCGCCGAGACGGGCTGGGACGAGACGAACACGCTGATGCTCGTCGCGGTCTTCCTGCTGCTCGGGATCATCCTCGGCCCGCCGCTGATCGGCCGCGCCCTCGCCAACCGCAACAACACGGATCGGCGGTTCTGACATGTCGAAGCGTCGTAACAGCCTGCTTGCCGTGGCGGTATCCATGCTCGTGCTGGCCCTGCCCACAGCCGCCGCCGTCGGCGCGATCCCGCCTCCGACGGATCCGGTGCCCGCCGATGGCGGCCCGTCCCCGCTGGTCGTGCGCGGCCGAGGTGCCGCCGCGGACCTCTCGATCACCGTGGCCCAGACGAAGAACCTCACGAACCAGGTGGTCGCCGTCTCGTGGAGCGGCGCGGCGACCACCGCACCCGGCAGCGGCCTCTTCGGCGTCGACTTCATCCAGATCATGCAGTGCTGGGGCGACGCCCCGAGCGGGCCGACGCGGGAGCAGTGCCAGTTCGGCGGGCTCGCCGGCGACGGCCGGGGCGGTCCCTGGGTGGCGTCGCGGCAGGTCCGCTATGGCCGCGGCCTCGTCGACCCGGCCGAGACGATCACCGCCGAGTATGTGCCGTTCCGGTCCGTGACGGGCAAGGTCGTCGCCGGTGACCGGCAGTCCAACGACCTCTTCGACGGCAACACGACCAACGAGGCGCCCTTCGGACTGACCCGGGCCGACGGCACCGGCCAGGAGTTCTTCGAGATGCAGACCGGCCGCGAGGCACCGGGCCTGGGCTGCGGCGAGGCGGTGGTGCGCGGCGGCAAGACGGTCGGCCGCCCGTGCTGGCTCGTCATCGTGCCGCGCGGTCGCACGGAGGTCGACGGCTCGGCGCGTTCCGGCTCCAACACGAGCCGGCAGGAGTCGTCGCCGCTGTCACAGACCAACTGGAACAACCGGATCGTCGTGCCGCTCACCTTCCTGCCGCTGGGTCTGGTCTGCCCGCTCGGCGCCGCCGAGCGCCCGGTGATGGGGCAGGAGATCGCGGCCGAGGCGGTCAGCCGCTGGCAGCCCTCCCTGTGCCAGCAGGCCGGTGGCGCGATCTTCGGTTACTCGCAGACCTCGGACGACATCGCCCGGGCCCGGCTCGTCACCGCCGACCCCGGGCTCGTCTTCCTCACCCGTCCGCTGCCGACCGCCGACGTGCCGAGCGCCCGGCCGCCCGTCTACGCGCCGATCGCGCTCACCGGGTTGACGATCGCTTTCAACATCGACAGCCAGTCCCGGGGCGACGCGCCGCCGGAGGTGAAGGCGCGCAACGGCCAGCGGATCAACGAGCTGAACCTGACGCCGCGCCTGGTGGCGAAGCTGATCACCCAGTCCTACCGGCAGGCCGTGGTCGACCCGCGCGCGACCCAGGTGGCGAACAACCCGTCGGACATGACGCGGGACCCCGACTTCAAGGCGCTCAACCCGACCTTCGCCAACCTGTCCCTGCCGGGTATCGCCGACATCGTGCTGCCGATCGGGCTCTCCGACGCCAACGGGCAGCTCTGGGCCTGGCTCATGGCCGACGAGGAGGCGAGCGCCTTCCTCACCGGGCACCCGGACGAGTGGGGGATGCGGATCAACTCCAACTTCGTCATCCCCACGCCGCCGGTCGACGACTACCCCAAGGCCGACCTGGCCTGCGTGATCCTCGACGAGCGGCTCTCTCCACTGTGCACACTCGACGCCTACCCCTACGCCGACGACATGCACGATGCGGCCAGGGCGGCGAGCCGTGGTGAACCGCTGGGCCACGCGCAGTCCGACACCGAGGCGTTCCCGCCGGTGTGGCGTAAGAACCCGACGCAGCCCAGCGGCTCCCGGCAGCTCATGGCGCTGATGGACGCCGCGACGGCGACCCGCTACGGCATGCCGACGGCGAAGCTGCGCAACGCGGCCGGCCAGTTCGTCGGACCGACGACGGCGGCACTCCTGGCCGGGGTCGAGGCGATGCGGACGAACCCCGTCGGCGGGGTGCTGGAGCCCGATCCGCCCAGGCGCGTCGCGGCGGCGTACCCCCTGACAACCGTGACCTATGCGGCGACCGCGCCCGCGGCGCTGACCGCGAAGCAGAAGCGCGACTACGCGACCTTCCTGCGCTTCGCGGCGGGGGCCGGGCAGACGCCGGGCTTCTCGATCGGGCAGCTTCCGCTCGGTTACGCGCCGCTGCCGGAGGCGTTGCGGGCCAGGACGAGGGCGGTGGCGTCGGCGCTGGCCGGGGGACCGTCGGCGAGTCCGGGACCGAACGGCGGCAACGGCAACAACGGCAACACATCGGGCAACCAGTCCGCGACGCCGGGGTTCTCCCCGCCCTTCGCGCTGCCGAGCCCGAACCTGAGCACCGAGTCCGTGGTGGTCGCACAGACGACGCCCGACGAGCCTGTCGGCTCGATCAGAAGCATCGTCCTGTGGTTGCTCGTCCTCGGGGGCCTGGCGGCATGTGCCGGGCCGATTCTCCTCCGGCAATCGGGGAGGGGAGAGCAGTGAAGCAAGGCCCACCGTCGACTGGCACGTCTTCGGTGGTCAGATCCGGGATGACCGTCCCGGATGTATGTCACCCAACCAACGTGGAGGGTACAACACCGTGAACGTCCACACCACCGAACGCTGGCCTGAAGCCCTCCGTCGAGACCTACGGGCTACCAAGCGGGCGCGCGTCATCATGGCGCTCGGCGTGAGCCTCGTCGCGATCCTCGCGGCAGCTCCCGCTTCGGCGGACCCGTCGGGTGCGCCACAGTACCGCCAGCTCGCGGGTGTCGGATCCGACACCACCGAAGGCGTCATGAACGCGATCGCCAACAACGTCACCATCGGTGGCACCAAGGTCCTCGGGTCTTACGACGCCAACGGTTCCGCGCAGGTCACCACGAAGGACCCGGCCACCACGCCGGGCTGCACCATCAACCGCCCCAACGGGTCGGGTGCCGGGCGGACCGCCCTGCTCACGTCCCTGCAGGCCAACGGTGGGGCGGGCAACGGCTGCCTGCAGTACGCACGGTCGTCCAGCCTGACCCTCACCGCCAGCACGCCGAGCATCACCTACGTTCCGTTCGCGGTCGACGCTGTCACCTTCGCCATCACCGGCGACAGCGCCATCCCGCGCAACCTGACGCTCGACGAGCTGAAGTCGATCTACAAGTGCGAGATCGGCGGCATCACCCCGGTTCTGCCCCAGGCTGGTTCGGGCACCCGGTCGTTCTGGCTGGGGATCATCGGCATCACCGATGCCCAGGTCAACAGCGGCGTCTACCCGTGCATCGTGAACGGGACGCTGAGCGGCCAGCCGATCCAGGAGCACGACGGCCGGGTTCTCACCGGTTCGTCGCTCGTCCCGTTCTCCATCGCGCAGTACGTCGCGCAGGCGTCCGGAACCCTGACCGACATCCGCGGTCGCGCGGTCCTCGGTGTCATCAACGGCATCACGCCGCTGACCATGAACACCTCGGTGCCGCTCACCCGCAACGTCTACAACGTCATCCCGACGTCGCAGATCGGCAACGCGCCCTACTCGACGGTCTTCGTGGGCTCTGGATCTCTCATCTGCCAGCAGTCCGCGATCATCCAGCAGTACGGCTTCGCGCCGAACCCCAACTGCGGCGACACGTCCGCACACTCCTAAGGAGCGCTCATGTTCTCGACGTTCAAGCGTTCCCTCGGGGTCGCTGTCGTAGCAGGGATGGCCATGACCGGCTCCCTGCTCCTCAGCGCCGCTCCGGCGAGTGCGGCCGTGGTCGGCACCCTGACGGTGACTCCGGCGACGGGCACCGACAACACGCCGGCGACGGTGAACACCTCGGCCGCATGCCCGGCCGGGACCAACATCATCGGACGGATCACCGGCGCTGGGTTCACCACCGCCCAGACCGTCCGCAACAACTCCCCGATCTCCAGCTACTCGGTGAACGCCGCCGGTGGGCTGGTCGTACCGCTGGCTGACACGTTCCGGGCCTTTGGCAACCTGCAGAGCCCCCCGGTCGTCTTCGCCGGCAAGTACGACATCGTGATCAGCTGCATCGCGCCGCTGGCCCCGGGCACGAGCCTGGGCGACTTCGTCGGTTCGGTGTGGTTCACCTCCAACACCGCTTACCAGTCGACCGACCCGACCACCACGCCGACCACGACCACGCTGGCCACCACGCCCGCCGGTCCGGTCAGCGTCGGCACGTCCGTGACCCTCACCGCGACGGTCGCTCCGGCCGCCGCGACGGGTTCGGTGCAGTTCTTCGACGGCGCCGCCTCGCTGGGCACCAGCCCGGTTTCGGGTGGCACCGCGTCGATCTCCACCTCGGCGCTCACGGCGGGCAGCCACTCGCTGACGGCGGTCTTCACGGGAACCGGGAACTTCGAGGCTTCGACCTCGGCTCCCAAGACCTTCGTCGTCAACGGTCCGGCCACCCCGACCACGACCGCTCTGGCGGTCAGCCCGGCCAGCTCCTCCCAGCAGTACGGCAACGTGGCCCTCACCGTGACGGTCTCCCCGACCGCGGCCGGCTCCGTGCAGTTCCTGGACGGCGCGACCGCGCTCGGCACCGTCGCCGTCTCCGGCGGCACCGCGACCCTCACCGTCAGCACGCTGGCGCTGGGTTCGCACTCGCTGGTGGCGGCATTCACCCCGGCCAACCCGGCGTCGTTCACGGCGTCGACGTCGGCCGCGATCGACTACACCATCACCGCCTTCACCGGGGCCACGGCCTCGGAGACCATCACCACGACGGTCGAAGCCGGTGCCCTGGTGATCAGCGTGGCCGACAGCTCCGTGGTGCTCGCGTCGCCGACGCTCAACACCGCGGGTGACCTGCTCGTGACCTCGGGCCAGCTCAAGCCGGTAACCATCACGGACACCCGCGCGGGCAACTTCGGCTGGAACGTCTCGGGCCAGGTCACGGACTTCCTCTCCAGCGGCTCCAACACGATCAACGGAGCCAACCTGGGCTGGGGTCCGACCCTGATCGACAAGGCCACAGCTCAGACGGTGACGCCCGGTGCCACGGTCGCCGCCGCTCACGGTGTCGCCCCCGGCGCCGCCTCCACCGAGGGCCTCAAGGTCTCTCGGACCCTCGCCGTCGGCCTCGGCCTGGGCACGGCGCACCTCGGTGCGTCGCTGGCGCTCAACGCCCCGACCTCGACGCTGCCCGGCACCTACACGGCGACGCTGACGCTCACCGTCATCTAGCCGAGCACACCGGTGGTGGGGCGGCAGGCCAGGCCGCTCCACCACCTCCTCTCATCCCACGACTCGGAAACGGCAGTCCCATGACACGCACGATCCTCCGCGCGGCCGCGGCCCTCTGCCTGCTCACCGCGTTGACTCCCGCAGCGCCCGCGCTGGGCGCGCCCGCCACAACCATCGGGGGGTACGCCGCCGGCACGCTCGCGGGGTCCGCCCTCGCCGACGACAAGCTGACCTTCGGTGTGCAGGCCGCGACGGCGAAGAAGCCGGATCAGCGCCCCTACCTGGCTTACAGCGCGACGCCCGGTGCCGGTGTCGCCGATTTCGTCGCGGTGCTCAACTACAGCGAGAAGCCGGTCGCGTTCAAGCTCTACGCCTCGGACGCCTTCAACACCGCGACCGGCGGTTTCGACCTGCTGGCGCGCTCGGAGACGCCGAAGGACGCCGGTTCCTGGATCAAGCTGGCCCGCAACGAGATCACGGTTCCCGCGCGCGGCACGGCGATCGTGCCCTTCTCGCTCGCGGTGCCGACGATCGTCACGCCCGGCGACCACGTCGGCGGCATCGTCGCCTCGGTCTCCACCCAGGTCAAGGACGCCTCCGGCAACGTGATCACGGTCGACCAGCGCACCGGCATCCGCGTCTACCTGCGGGTCGCGGGCGAGCTGAAGCCGGAGCTCAAGCTGGAGAACGTCTCGATGGACTACCTCGGCACGCTCAACCCGTTCGGCCGGGGCGGCCTGACGATCCGGTATACGGTCCGCAACGTCGGCAACGTCCGCCTCGCGGGCAAGCAGGCCGTCCGCCTCGGCAACCTCTTCGGCACCTCGCTGCGCCCCGGCGACAAGCCGCTGCCCGAGCTGCTGCCGGGCAACTCCTACGACGTGGTCGTGCCGGTCAAGGGCATCCTCCCGGCCCTGCGGACGAGCGCGACGATCACCGTCGATCCGGTGGCGATGCCCGGCGACAAGGACCCCAAGCTCTTCCCGGTGAGCGCCAAGGCGACCTTCTGGGCGATCCCGTGGACCCTGCTCGCACTGATCCTCGCGCTGCTCATCGCGCTCGGCGTCACCATCGTCGTGCGCCGGGGCAACCGCCGTGTCACGAAGCTGAAGGAGCGCACCGCATGACCAGGACGATTCTGCGGGTGCTGTTCGCCGCCGCGGTACTCGTGATCACCCTGCCGAGCCCCGCCTCCGCCGCGACGGTCGGCTCCCTCTACGTCGACCCCTTCGACGGCGTCGACACCAGCCGCAACAACGTGGTGACCTCGGGACCCTGCCCCGGCGGCACCAACATCATCACCCGGATGTTCGGGAAGGGCTTCCCGGCGGCAGGGCAGACCGTGCAGATCAACAGCCCGATCACGCAGTATTCGAAGACCTCGTCCGGCGGGCTCATCGTGCCGCTGCTCGACACCTTCCAGTCCTTCGCGGGCCGCCAGAACCCACCCGTACGCCTGACGGGGGAGTACGAACTCCGGGTCAGCTGTGTGCAACGGCTGCTGCCGGGCACGAGCCTCGGCGACTTCAGCGGGAGGGTGCGGTTCGGGTCGCCCACGGCGTACACCTTCCTGGGTGTGCGGCCCTCGCTGCCGCCGACGCCGGACCCGACCGCGACCGACGACGGCGCCGCGGCCCTGCCCGAGGTGCCGGTGGCGCCCGCGGCCTCGGGCGACCCGAAGCAGGCGGCCGGTGCGGCGATCAGCACGGCGAACGTATGGATCATCGTCATCGGCGTGACCGCGCTGGTGGCGCTGCTCGGCGGGGTAGTGCTCTACCGCCGCAAGCCGGGCGGGCTGACCTTTGACTAGGTGGAGCTACCTGCCCGGGCTCGCGCTGACGATCGTCGCCGCGCTGCTGCTGGGCTTTCTCGCCAACCTCGTCCTGATGGGCCGGTTGCAGCACGCCCGCGATCAGAAGGTCGCCTACGCCGACGTGCGCAAGGAGTTCGCCAACGCCACCGCCCCCGTTGGCCCGGTCGACGAGGGCGGCCGGCTGCTCGCGCTCGGCCGCCCGGTCGCGGTGCTGCAGATTCCGCAGCTCGGCCTGCGCGAGGTGGTCTTCGAGGGCACGACGGCCGGGGTGCTCGCCTCCGGCCCCGGCCACCGGCGTGACACGGTCCTGCCCGGCCAGTCGGGTACGAGCGTCATCATGGGCCGCCGCGCCGCCTTCGGCGGTCCCTTCGCGGACCTCACCGGACTGATCCGGGGCGATGTCTTCCAGGTCTACACGGGGCAGGGGCCGACGGCGCACGACTACCGGGTCCTCGGCGTCCGCTTCGCCGGTGATCCGGCGCCACCGGCACTCACCGCCGGTCAGGGGCGGCTGACCCTGCTCACCGCCGACGGACCCGCCTTCTTCCCGTCCGGCTTGGTCCGGGTCGACGCCGAGCTGATCAGCAGGGTCCAGCCGACGCCGCGCCGCGCGGTCACCCCGGCGATGCTGGCCGGCTCGGAGAAGGCGCTCGCGGGCGACCCCGACGAGTGGATCGGCATCGTCCTTTTCGGACAGGCGCTGCTGCTCATCGCCGGGGCGATGATGTGGGCCCGGATGCGCTGGGGCCGCCGGCAGGCCTGGCTGGCGGGCGCGCCGATCCTGATCGGCCTGGGCATCGCCGTCGCCGACCGGGCCGCCTACCTGCTCCCCAACCTGATGTGATGTCGAAGGGATGAGACCGTGACGATCGACGCGCTGCCGGTGGCGTTCACCGAGGGATCGACCCTGCCCGGCGGGCTCGAAGCCCGAGCCGTCTCCGCGTGGTTCGGCGAGCACAAGGTGCTCGACCGGGTCTGGCTGCAGATGCCGGCCGGGCGGGTCACCGCCCTGATCGGACCGTCGGGCTGCGGCAAGTCGACCTTCCTGCGCATCCTCAACCGGATGCACGAGCTGGTCGGATCGGCGAGCCTCGCGGGCGAGGTGCTCCTCGACGGCGAGGACATCTACGCCGCCCGCCGCCGCCTCACCGACGCGCGGCGGCAGATCGGGATGGTCTTCCAGAAGCCCAACCCGTTCCCGGCGATGTCGATCTACGACAACGTCGTGGCCGGTCTCAAGCTCACCGGCCTGCGCGCGGGCCGCGACCAGAAGGACGGCCTCGTGGAGGAGTGCCTCACCAAGGCGGGCCTCTGGAAGGAGGTCAAGGACCGGCTGCGCAAGCCCGGTGGCGCGCTCTCCGGCGGCCAGCAGCAGCGGCTCTGCATCGCCAGGTCGCTGGCGGTCCGGCCCCGGGTGCTGCTGATGGACGAGCCCTGCTCGGCGCTCGACCCGACCTCCACCCGGCGCATCGAGGAGACGATGGCGGAGCTGAAGGCCGAGGTCACCATCGTGATCGTGACCCACAACATGCAGCAGGCCGCCCGCGTCTCGGACCGCTGCGCGTTCTTCCTGGCCGAGCAGGGTACGCCCGGCTTCATCGTCGAGCACGGCCCGACGACGGAGATCTTCGACGCCCCCCGCGACTCCCGCACCGCCGACTACGTCAACGGCCGCTTCGGCTGAGCTGCTGCGGGTCGCGGGCTCGGTGGTAATCGCTCAAGATCGAGCTGTTTCCCGGAAACAAGCCCTACCGGCGCACTCCGAGGGGCCTGTTTCCGTGAAACAACACGATCTTGCGCGATATCGGGGAGGGGAGTCCCCTATGGAGGTCCAACTTCCAGCCAATAGCGGGGGCGGGCGTTACGCTACGGGGCGTGACGTTCTCTGCCGCTGACGGTAAGAAGCTGCTGACCACCAACTTCGCGCCGTGGGTGCAGGAGCTGGGCCTGGTCGTCGAGGAGATCGAGGCGCCCTCGGCGGTGCTGCGGTTGCCCTGGTCGGACCGGCTGACCCGGCACGGCGGCGCGATCAGCGGCCAGGCCCTGATGGCCGCCGCCGACACCGCGACGGTGCTCGCGATCTGCGCCGTCCGTGGTTCCTATGTGGACATGACCACGGTCCAGCTCGCGACGACCTTCCAGCGTCCGGTGATGGAGTCCGACGTGCTGATCACCGCCACGGTCAGCAAGGTCGGCCGCACGCTCGCCTTCGCCGACATCACGATGCATGCCGACGGCCGCCTCGCCGCCCATGCCACCACCGTCTACGCCCTGCTCGGCTAGCCCCGGCCTGCTCGCGCCGGCCCCATCCGCCCCGCCGCGCCGTGCTTCCGGCCCGGTCACGTTTTGCAGCAAAGCGTGGCCATCCTCGCGTCGGAGGCCACGCTTTGCTGCAAAACGTGACAGGTGGCTGGGCCGTGAGACCGAGATCGCCGCAACTCTTCAACAGTTGGTGCTCACGGGACGCCCATTGACAGATTTGAAACTGCTTCATAGCGTGAGGGGCTTAATCGGTTAAGCCCCTTACGAAAGGCAGTCATGAACCGTCATCGACGCCCCTCCACGATCGCAGCGATCGTGGCAGCGATGCTCGGCATCCTCGCGGTCCCGGCGGCACCGGCTCAGGCTGGCGGGGCGCACGGCTTCGTCACCCGCACCGGCACCCACCTCAAGCTCGGCAGCGAGGAGTTCCGCGTCGCCGGGAGCAACAACTACTACCTGATGTACAAGTCGCGCGCGATGGTCGACGACGTCTTCGCCGACGCCGCGGCGGCTGACTTCAACGTCATCCGCACCTGGGGCTGGCTCGACATCGGCAACGCCGACGGCAGCAACTCGATCGCGGGCAAGCAGGAGGGCGTCTACTTCCAGTACTGGAACGGCAGCTCGCCGGCGTACAACGATGGAGCGGACGGCCTGGAGCGCCTCGACTACGTCCTCTACGCCGCGCGCCGGGCGGGGGTGAAGCTCGTCATCCCCTTCACCAACAACTGGAGCGACTTCGGCGGCATGGACCAGTACGTACGCTGGCGCGGCGGCTCCCACCACGACGACTTCTACGCCGACCCCGTGATCAAGGGCTGGTACGCCGACTGGATCACCCACCTGCTCAACCGCGTCAACACCCTGACCGGCGTGAAGTACAAGGACGACCCGACCATCATGGCCTGGGAACTCGCCAACGAGCCGCGCTGCCAGGGCTCCGGCGTCTACCCGACCTCGGCGTCGTGCACGCCCGCCGTCACCACCGCCTGGGCCGACCAGCTGACCCGCCACGTCAAGTCGATCGACTCCAAGCACCTGGTCGGCGTCGGCGACGAGGGCTTCACCTGCGACAACCCCGGCACCGACGACTGGACCACCAACTGCGGCCCGGGCATGGACTACGAGGCGCTCACCCGGCTCCCGGCGGTCGACATCGCCTCGCTGCACCTCTACCCCGACGGCTGGGGCAAGACCCCGGCCTGGGGCACCGAGTGGATCACCTCGCACATCCAGAAGGCCCGCCGGCTCGGCAAGGCGGTCGTCGTCGGCGAGTTCGGCATCAAGGACAAGGCGCAGCGCAACGTCATCTACCGCGACTGGACCGAGGCGGTCCGCAAGGCCGGCGGCAACGGGTTCCTCTACTGGATCCTCTCCGGGGTGCAGGACGACGGCGCCCTCTACCCGGACTACGACGGATTCACCGTCTACTGCCCGAGCCCCGTCTGCCTCACCATCGGCAACGCCGGTGACGAATTGCGGCACGGCCAGTCCAGCCGCCCGCCCGTCGCCGACCACGACACGGCGGTCACCAAGTTCGACACCGCGGTGACGTTGACGCCGCTCGCCAACGACATCGCCTACCGCACCCATCTCCAACCCGCCACGCTCGCGGTCACCGGGGCGACCGGCGGCACCTTCGCCGTCGCGGCGAACGGCTCCGTCGCCTTCACCCCGACCAGCGGTTTCGTTGGCAAGGCTGTCGCGCACTACACGGTCCGGGATGCCGCGGGACGCACCTCCAACGTCGCCGACCTCGTCGTCACGGTCAAGCCCGATCCGACCGCCGCGATCGTCGTCGACTCCTTCGAGGCGGGCATCGGTTCCTGGGCGCCCGGCAACTGGCAGCAGAACGCGGGCACCCTCACCCCGACCACCGGCTTCCACACCCACGGCACGGCCGGACTGCATGTCGCGGCGGCGGACGGCGGCTGGTTCGGCACGACCTTCACCGAGCCGCTCAATCTCTCGGGCAAGACCTATCTGAAGTACGACGTGAGCGCCGGACCGGCGGCGGGAACGTCGTCGACGGTGGCCCTGCAGGTCGGACCCGGCTGGGCCTGGTGCCAGGGCAGCTGGACCTGGGTCAACCAGGGCACCGCCGCGACGCTGCAGATCGATCTCTTCAACGACGTGTCGTGCACCCAGGCGGACCTGGCCGAGGTGCACGGGCTGCTCATCTACATCAGCCCCGGCGACTTCGACGTGGATTACATCCGCGCCGAGTAGCCGAGATCGTGATCGCGCTGTTTCCGGGGAACAACGGCCTCCCCACCGACGGGAACGCCAGGTTTGCGGGAAACAGCGCGATCATGCTTCGGCGTACCCGCTGAGGGGTTATTCGGGGACGCGGCGGTAGGCGCCGTCGCTGGCCGAGGTGGTCATGGAGGCGTAAGCGCGCAGCGCTGCGCTGACGACCCGCTCGCGATCCACCGGGGTGTAGGGCTTGTCGCGCTTCTCCTGCGCGATCCGCCGGGCCTCCAGCTCCTCGGGGGAGACCTGCAGCACGATGGAGCGCTTCGGGATGTCGATGGCGATCAGGTCGCCCTCCTCGACGAGCGCGATGAGCCCGCCACCGGCCGCCTCGGGGGAGACGTGCCCGATGGAGAGGCCCGAGGTGCCGCCGGAGAAGCGGCCGTCGGTGATGAGCGCGCAGAGCTTGCCGAGGCCGCGTCCCTTGAGGAACGACGTGGGGTAGAGCATCTCCTGCATGCCCGGCCCGCCCTTGGGGCCCTCGTAGCGGATGACCACCACGTCACCGGCGACGATCTTGCCGGCGAGGATGCCCTCGACCGCGGTGTCCTGCGACTCGAAGACCTTCGCGGGGCCGGTGAAGACGAGGTTGTCGTCGCTGACGCCGGCGGTCTTGACCACGCAGCCGTCCTCGGCGAGGTTGCCGTGCAGCACGGCGAGCCCGCCGTCGGCGGAGTAGGCGTGGGCGACGTCGCGGATGCAGCCCTCGGCACCGTCGAGGTCCAGTGTGGACCAGCGGTTCTCGGTGGAGAAGGGCTGCGTCGTGCGGACACCGCCGGGCGCGGCGTGGAAGAGCTCGGCCGCCTCCGGCAGGGACCGGCCGCTGCGCACGTCCCAGTCCGCGAGCCACGACGTGAGGTCGGGGGAGTGGATGGAGTGCACGTCGCGGTGCAGCAGGCCGCCGCGGTCGAGCTCGCCGAGCAGGGCGGGGATGCCGCCGGCCCGGTGCACGTCCTCCATGTGGTATTTCGGCGAGTTGGGCGCGACCTTCGCCAGGCACGGCACCTTGCGCGAGATCGCGTCGATGTCGGAGACGGTGAAGTCGAGCTCCGCCTCGCGGGCGGCGGCGAGCAGGTGCAGCACGGTGTTGGTGGAGCCGCCCATCGCGACATCGAGCGCGACCGCGTTGGCGAAGGCCTCGCGGGAGGCGATCGCCCGGGGCAGCACGGATGCGTCATCGCCCTCGTAGTAGCGCTTGCACAGGTCCACGATGATCGTGCCCGCGCGCTCGAAGAGCTGCTTGCGGGCGGCGTGCGTCGCGAGCGTGGAGCCGTTGCCGGGCAGGGCCAGGCCGATCGCCTCGGTGAGGCAGTTCATCGAGTTGGCGGTGAACATGCCCGAACACGAGCCGCAGGTCGGGCAGGCCGACCGCTCGATCTCGCCGAGCTTGGCGTCGGAGACGCTCTCGTCGGAGGCGGCGATCATCGCGTCGATCAGGTCGAGCTTCGCGTGCACGACGCCGTCGACCGCGATGGTCTTGCCGGCCTCCATCGGGCCGCCGGAGACGAAGACCGTGGGGATGTTGAGGCGCAGCGCGGCGAGCAGCATGCCCGGCGTGATCTTGTCGCAGTTGGAGATGCAGACGAGCGCGTCGGCGCAGTGCGCGTTGACCATGTACTCGACGGCGTCGGCGATGAGCTCGCGGCTCGGCAGGGAGTAGAGCATGCCGCCGTGGCCCATCGCGATGCCGTCGTCGACGGCGATCGTGTTGAACTCGCGGCCGATCCCGCCCGCCTCGAAAATCGACTCCGCCACGAGCCCGCCCAGGTCTTTGAGGTGCACGTGACCAGGCACGAACTGGGTGAAGCTGTTGGCGATCGCGATGATCGGCTTACCGAAGTCGTTGTCGGTCATGCCGGTCGCGCGCCACAGCGCGCGGGCCCCGGCCATCGTCCGACCGTGAGTGGAGGTCCTCGATCGCAGCTCAGGCATGTGCCAAGTCTGCCACCGCCCGGTGAAAACCCTGCATCAGACAGGCGCCACGTCCACTGCTCGGGACTAAGGTGATCGGACCTCGTGTGATTGAACTGTCAGCTAACTGTCTCTGACTTGTTGTCCGAGATCGCACTTCGTGTCCGCAAACGATCTCCCTGGTAGGGCAAAGTGTTCAACGTGCTCCTCCCCTCGGGACTCGCTATCGCCGCAACGGTGAGTGGTGTTGTCGCGCTACCCAGCGCCTGGTCCCTCTGGTGGGCGGTCCGCGCCAGTGGCCGGTCCTCCCGCGGTCCCCGGCTGCTCGCAGTCGGAGTCGTGGTGGCCCTGGCCGGACCGCTCCTCGGACTCCTCGTCGCGGCCGGTCGGCCGTCGGGCTGGGACGACGACGCCCACCTGCGCATGTTCGTCGCCGGGCCGATCGCGCTGAGCGTCCTGGCGAGCCTGCCGCTGTTCGCCATCGGCCTGCTCAACCTGCCCGGCGTCGGCGACGCTCCCGGCACCAAGCCCCGCCACCTCATCGACGGGCTGACCGGCGGCATGGCGATCTTCATCGCCTCGTGGGTCCTGCTGATCCATCCCGCGCCGATGTTCCAGAGCCCGCCCGCGCCGCCGGGATGCTGGCCGGTCGCGTTCGCGAGTGCCGCGACACCGCTGCTGGTCGGCCTGACTCTCGTCCTCTTCTTCCGGGTTCCGGCGCCGCGTGGGCCGATCCGCCGGGCCTCCGTCGCGATCGCGGTCATCGCGCTCGCCGACGCCGGGCTCGCCGCCGGAATCTGCTACGGCGAGCTGTGGGCCGTCGTCGCGGGTGGCATCGGGCTGCCGCTCGGCGTCGGGCTGCTCGCCTTCCGGCCGCGGTTCCGGGAGCGCCCGGCCGAGGTGAGCCTGCCGACGCCCGGCTCGGGCCTCGCCACCGGTCTCGCGCCGGTGCTCGCGATCCTGGCGGCCGTGGCCTACCAGGCGGGCAATGAGGGCAGCCTCGACCTGCCGACGATCGCCGCGGGCATGATCACCGGTCTGCTGCTGGTGAGCCGGCAGTACCTGGGCTTCATCGACATCAAGCGCTATGCCGACCGGCTGGAGGAGAGCGAGCGCCACTTCCGGGAGCTCGCGCACACCGACCCGCTCACCGGCCTCGCCAACCGCCGCGGCCTGCTGCGCACCCTCTACGAGGACGCTGTGGGCGGGCCGCCGTGCACGCTGCTCGCGATCGACCTCGACGGGTTCAAGAACATCAACGACATGCGCGGCCACGATGTCGGCGACGACGTCCTGGTGGAGGTCGCGCACCGGCTGCGGGCCAACGTGCGCCCCGGCGACCTCGCGGCCCGGCTCGGCGGCGACGAGTTCGCGGTGCTGATGTGGGCCCGCCCGCCGGAGTCGCAGGCGATCGCGGACCGGCTGCTCGGCGTGCTCTCCAAGCCCTACCAGGCCCGCCAGGGCGAGGTCTTCCTCACCGCCAGCCTCGGCCTCGCCGGGTGCGCGTCCGCGAGCGACGTGCCGCAGCTCATGCGCAACGCCGACCTGGCACTGCGCTTCGCCAAGCAGCGGGGCAAGAGCCGGGTCGAGGAGTACGACGAGGCATACGACACCTGGCTGCGGCGGCGGACCGATGTCGAGCACGAGCTGCGCGGTGCCATCGAGCGCGACGAGCTGACCCTCGTCTTCCAGCCGGTGGTCGCCTTCCCGCTGGTGCGCCCGGTCGGCGCGGAGGCGCTGCTGCGCTGGCACAACCGCACCCTCGGCAAGATCAACCCGGACGAGTTCATCCCGATCGCCGAGGAGACCGGCCTCATCGAGCAGCTCGGCACCTGGGTGCTGCACCAGGCCTGCCGGCAGCTCGGCGCCTGGCTCCAGGAGGGCCACGACGTCTGGGTCTCCGTCAACGTATCGCCACGGGAGCTGCACCCCCAGGAGTACGTGACGCGCGTCGCGGAGATCCTGCGCGCCCATCGCGTACCGGCGTCGCGGCTGGTCCTCGAGGTCACCGAGCAGGCCGTGGCGGAAGACCTCGACGAGCTGAAGGCCCGTCTCGTCGCGCTGCGAGCCATGGGTACGCGGATCGCGCTCGACGACTTCGGCGCCGGTTACTCCTCGCTGGGCCAGCTCCGGCACCTGCCGGTCGACATCCTCAAGATCGACCACGCCCTCGTCGCCGAGCCGGCCGTCAACTCCCAGGGCCACGTCGGCCCGATGGTCGACGTCGTCGTCCGCCTCGGTCAGCGGCTCGGCCTGGAGGTCATCGCCGAGGGCATCGGCGACCCCGCGCAGCGGGCGACGGTGGAGCGGGCCGGGTGCCACCTCGGGCAGGGGAGCCTCTTCGGCTGGGGCGTCCCGGCCGAGCACTTCGAGGCGATGCTCGCGGCGTGCCCGCCCGGTCGTGGCCTGGACGCAGTGCCCCGAGCTGCGATCAAGACTCCGCCGTCTCAAACAGTGAGAGAAGTTGACTCAGCGCGTGAGATGCGCAAGGCTTAGGAACATGTCGACCCGGCTTCACCGAGTACTTACCTGAGCGCACTCTCCGCAGTTGAGAGTGCGCTGGCCCCGTGCATCCTGCACGAGGGCTTTTTTATTGTCCTGATGAAGCCGCCACACCGGGAGGCGTGACCCAACAATGACCAGGCCCACACCCGAGACGCTCGCACAGCGCTCGCCAGCCCACCGACCCGCCACAGCTGCGGCTACCACGCCTCAGGCCGCACCGATTCCGGTGACCGGCGCTCAGAGCCTGGTCAAGTCGCTGGAGGCTCTCGGCGTAGACGTGATGTTCGGCATTCCGGGTGGCGCGATCCTCCCGGCCTACGACCCGATCTTCGATTCGACCGTCCGCCACATCCTGGTCCGCCACGAGCAGGGCGCCGGCCACGCCGCGACCGGTTACGCACAGGCGACCGGCCGGGTCGGTGTGTGCCTCGCCACCTCCGGTCCGGGTGCGACCAACCTCGTCACGCCGATCGCCGACGCCTACATGGACTCGGTCCCGCTCGTCGCCATCACCGGCCAGGTGCCCCGGCCGTCGATCGGCACGGACGCCTTCCAGGAGGCGGACATCCAGGGCATCACCCTGCCGATCACGAAGCACAACTACCTGGTGCAGACGCCGGAGGAGATCCCGCGCATCCTGGCCGAGGCCTTCCACCTCGCCGGCACCGGGCGTCCCGGGCCGGTGCTCGTCGACATCCCCAAGGACGTGCTGACCGCGCAGACGACCTTCTCCTGGCCGCCGACGCTGGAGCTGCCGGGCTACCGGCCCACGCTGCACCCGCACGGCAAGCAGATCCGCGAGGCCGCCCGGCTGATCACCGCCGCGAAGCGCCCGGTGCTCTATGTCGGCGGCGGCGTGCTGAAGGCCGGTGCGACCGAGGCGCTCAAGCAGCTCGCCGAGCTGACCGGAGCGCCCGTCGTCACCACGCTGATGGCCCTCGGCGCCTTCCCCGACTCGCACCCGCAGCACCTCGGGATGCCCGGCATGCACGGCACGGTCGCCGCGGTCTACGGGCTGCAGAAGGCGGACCTGATCGTGGCGCTCGGCGCCCGCTTCGACGACCGGGTGACCGGCAAGCTCGAGTCCTTCGCCCCCGAGGCGCAGATCGTCCACGCCGACATC
This sequence comes from Allocatelliglobosispora scoriae, assembly GCF_014204945.1. Taxonomy (NCBI): domain Bacteria; kingdom Bacillati; phylum Actinomycetota; class Actinomycetes; order Micromonosporales; family Micromonosporaceae; genus Allocatelliglobosispora; species Allocatelliglobosispora scoriae. Next base: position 2,352,656 of record NZ_JACHMN010000002.1, on the reverse strand, counting down.
GACCCGGCCGAGATCGGCAAGAACCGCGCGGCCGACGTGCCGATCGTCGGCGACGCCAAGCACGTCATCGAGGAGCTGGTGACCGCGCTCGCCGCCTTCGACGACACTGCCCGCGCCCGCCTCGCCGAGTGGTGGTCCCAGCTCGACGAGCTGCGCACGACCTACCCGCTGGGCTGGGACGAGTCGGCCGACGGCACCCTCTCCCCGCATTACGTGATCTCGCGGATCGGCGCGATCGCCGGTCCCGACTCGATCTATGTCGCGGGCGTCGGCCAGCACCAGATGTGGGCGAGCCAGTTCATCAAGTTCGAGAAGCCCAACACCTGGCTCAACTCGGGCGGGCTCGGCACGATGGGCTACGCGGTGCCGGCCGCGATGGGCGCCAAGGTCGGCCGGCCCGACACGGTGGTCTGGGCGATCGACGGCGACGGCTGTTTCCAGATGACCAACCAGGAGCTCGCCACCTGCGCCCTGGAGGGCATCCCGATCAAGGTCGCGATCATCAACAACGGCAACCTGGGCATGGTCCGGCAGTGGCAGACGCTCTTCTACCAGGAGCGCTACTCCAACACCGACCTGGGTACGCACAAGCACCGCATCCCCGACTTCGTCAAGCTCGCCGAGGCGCTGGGCTGCGTGGGCATGCGCTGCGAGTCGGCCGCCGACGTCGACGGCGTGATCGAGGCGGCGATGGCGATCAACGACGCCCCGGTGGTCGTCGAGTTCGTCGTCGGCCCGGACGCGATGGTGTGGCCGATGGTCGCTGCCGGGACGAGCAACGACGAGATCATGTTCGCGCGCAACGTGCGCCCGATCTTTGACGAGGATGACCTGTGATGGCGAAGCACACCCTGTCTGTCCTGGTGGAGAACAAGCCGGGTGTCCTGGCCCGGGTCTCGGGACTCTTCTCCCGGCGCGGCTTCAACATAGATTCGCTGGCGGTGGGCGAGACCGAGCACCCCGAGGTGTCGCGCATCACGATCGTCGTCAACGCCGACGATCAGCCACTGGAGCAGGTGACCAAGCAGCTCAACAAGCTGATCAACGTACTGAAGATCGTCGAGCTGGAGCAGAGCGCGGCGGTGCAGCGCGAGTTGCTGCTGGTCAAGGTGCGTGCCGATCGGGCGATCCGGTCGCAGGTGCTGGAGACCGTGCAGCTCTTCCGCGCTCGCGTCGTCGACGTGGCACCGGACGCCCTGACGATCGAGGCCACGGGTACGCCGGAGAAGCTGGACGCGCTGATCCGCGATCTGGAGCCTTACGGCATCAAGGAGATGGTGCAGTCGGGCATGGTCGCGATCGGTCGAGGCTCCCGCTCCATCACCGCCGTCCCGGCCCTCCGGGTTGCCGCCTAGTTTCCACATCCTGGGACAGTTTATCCCAGGGTGCGGTAGCCCCTACGTATATTCGCCAGACTTACCGGCGTGGCCCCGCGCCGCCTTGTTGGAAGGAAAGATGAAGTGACCGAGGTTTACTACGACGACGACGCCGACCTTTCGGTGATCGCGGGCCGCAAGGTCGCGGTGATCGGTTATGGCAGCCAGGGGCACGCGCACGCGCTGAGCCTGCGGGACTCCGGCGTCGACGTGCGGGTCGGTCTGCCCGAGGGCTCGAAGAGCCGGCCCAAGGCCGCCGAGCAGGGCCTGCGGGTCGTCACCCCCTTCGAGGCGGCGGCTGAGGCCGACGTCATCATGATCCTCGCGCCGGACACCGCACAGCGGAAGATCTACGCCGAGTCGATCGAGCCCAACCTGACCGCCGGCAAGGCGCTCTTCTTCGGGCACGGTCTCAACATCCGCTTCGAGCTCATCAAGCCGCCGGCCGATGTCGACGTGGCGATGGTCGCGCCGAAGGGCCCGGGTCACCTGGTGCGCCGGCAGTATGTCGACGGCAAGGGCGTGCCCGCCCTCGTCGCCGTCGAGCAGGACGCCACCGGTGGCGCCCTCGCCCTGGCCCTGTCCTACGCGAAGGCGATCGGCGGCACCCGCGCGGGTGTCATCCGGACCACCTTCAAGGAGGAGACGGAGACCGACCTCTTCGGCGAGCAGGCCGTCCTCTGCGGCGGCGCCGCGGCGCTGGTCCAGACCGGTTTCGAGGTGCTGACCGAGGCGGGTTACACCCCCGAGGTCGCCTACTTCGAGTGCCTGCACGAGCTGAAGCTCATCGTCGACCTCATGTACGAGGGCGGCATCGCCCGCATGCGCTACAGCGTCTCCGACACCGCCGAATACGGCGATGTCACCCGCGGCCCCCGCGTCATCGACGCCCGGGTCAAGGACGAGATGCGCAAGATCCTGTCGGAGATCCAGTCCGGCGAATTCGCTCGTGAGTGGATCGCCGAGGACGACGCGGGCCGCCCCAACTTCACCAAGCTGCAGCAGCAGGGCGAGGACCACCCGATCGAGCAGGTGGGCCGTCAGCTGCGGGGCATGATGAGCTGGGTCGACCGGCCGATCACCGAAACCGCCTGATTCCTCTCCTCCCATAGAAAACGCCTGATCCGCTGACAACGGCGGTCAGGTTCGCCGGGCCGTGCCGGGGTGACCCCCCGCGCACGGCCCGGCTCTGTATGGAGGCCGTCGCTCGCCGCCTCGCGCCAAGGCCGCACCGGGCGTCGCCGGGCGCCTCGCCGGTCACCGGATGACGGCTCGATCGTGCTGCAGAGCGTGCCCATCTCACGGGGCGAGGGCACGCTTCGCAGCACGACGTGACCCCGGGCGGAGGGGGCCTGAGCACCTGCAACAACGAGTCGATCAACCTTGCGCGTTGGGTGCGATGACCAGCAATAACGTGAGCACGGTCACGGTGCGGCCGGACGTCCGTTTTGGCACCCGCAGTCGTAGGATCGCCGGGAGAGCCCGAGCGCGATGCGGCGGACCGGGCGGACTCACCCCACTCGCGCCGTTCGCGTTCGCGATCGGCGAGGATCCCACACCCATCCGTGAGGCAAGCAGTGACTCCCGTCGTACTGATCGCAGAAGAGCTCGCTCCGGCCGCGCTCGACGTTCTCGCCAATGACTTCGATGTGCGTCACGTCGACGGCACCGACCGGCCCGCGCTCCTCGCGGCGCTCGCCGAGGCCGACGCGGTGATCGTTCGGAGCGCCACGCAGATCGACGCGGAGGCCATCGCCGCCGCGCCACGTCTCAAGGTGGTCGCTCGGGCCGGAGTCGGCCTGGACAACGTCGACGCCGCAGCCGCCACGGCCAAGGGCGTCATGGTCGTCAACGCGCCGACCTCCAACATCGTCTCCGCCGCCGAGCAGGCGATCGCGCTGCTCCTCGCCGTCGCCCGCAACACGGCGAGCGCCTCGTCCGCGCTGAAGAACGGCGAGTGGAAGCGCTCGAAATACACGGGTGTCGAGCTGCAGGGCAAGACGGTCGGCGTGGTCGGCCTCGGCCGCATCGGCGTGCTCTTCGCGCAGCGCATCGCGGCGTTCGGCACGCGCCTGATCGCCTACGACCCCTATGTGCAGCCGGCCCGTGCGGCCCAGCTCGGCGTTCGCCTGGTCGGGCTGGAGGAGCTGCTCCGCGAGTCGGACTTCATCTCGATCCACCTGCCGAAGACCCCGGAGACCGTGGGCCTGATCGGCGCCAACGAGCTGAAGATCGTCAAGCCGGGTGTGCGGATCGTCAACGCCGCCCGCGGCGGCCTCATCGACGAGCAGGCGCTCGCCGACGCGCTGGAAGACGGCCGGGTCGGCGGTGCCGGCATCGACGTCTACCTCAAGGAGCCGTGCACCGACTCGCCGCTGTTCAAGTTCGACAACGTCGTCGCCACACCGCACCTGGGCGCCTCGACCCACGAGGCGCAGGACAAGGCCGGTCTCGCGGTCGCCAAGAGCGTCAAGCTCGCCCTGCAGGGCGAGTTCGTGCCCGACGCGGTCAACGTGCAGGCCGGTGGCGTCGTCGCCGAGGAGGTGCGCCCGCTGCTCCCGCTCGCGGAGAAGCTGGGCAAGGTCTTCACCGGTGTCGCCGGTGGCGTCGCCGCCTCGGTGACGGTCGAGGTCAAGGGCGACATCGTCGCTCACGACGTCTCGGTTCTGAAGCTCGCCGCGACGAAGGGGCTCTTCGCCTCGATCGTCGAGGAGCAGGTGACCTATGTCAACGCGCCGCTCATCGCCGCCGACCGCGGCGTCGAGGTCGAGCTGATCACCTCCGCCGAGGTGGGCGTCCACCAGAACCTCGTCACGGTCCGGGGCGCCAAGCCCAGCGGCCGCGTCGTCACCGTCGCCGGCACGGTCGTCAACAGCGGCGGCCGTGACCACGTCAAGCTGACCTCTGTGGACGACTTCGACCTCGAGATCGAGGCCGTGGGCGTGCTGATCTTCTTCCGCTACGCGGATCGTCCGGGCATCGTCGGCACCGTCGGCACCTTCCTCGGCCAGGCCGGCGTCAACATCGGTGCCATGCAGGTGGCCCGGCGGGCCGCGGGCGGCGAGGCGCTGATGACGCTCACCGTCGACACCGGCATCTCGGCCGAGCTGCTCCAGCAGGCCGCCGCCTCGATCGGTGCCACGGCCGCCGCGACGGTCGACCTCACCGACGACTGATCATCGAAGTGACGCGAAGCGGCCCGGGAGATCCTCTCCCGGGCCGCTTCGCGTCACGAGGTCGCGGCCCGGTGCTGGGTGATCGCGGCGCCGAGCACGTCGGCGAGCGGTTCGCGCAGCTCGTTGTCGGGGATGAGGAGCCAGCCGTTCGAGTCGGTCCTGAGCCTCGGCCGGGTGCGTCGCGGCAGCGGCCACCGCGTGCTCCGCGCCAGCGTCGTGACCGGGTCGATCAGGCGCAGGGCGAGGCCGGGGTTGAGCCGATCCAGGCGGAAGCAGTAGATCCCGTCGATCTCCGTCCAGGCCACGGTGAGGTCGAGGTCGTCGATGCGGATACCCGCCTCGTCGATCTCCAGCAGTGCCCGGCCGGTGACCGTCCGGACGATCCGGCGCAGCGCCGACCAGGCCAGCCCCAGCACGATGAGGGTCATCGCGACGAGGACGATCACCATGGTCGCGGTCATCAGGATGCCGGCCGCGCCCGCCGACCGGTGCGTCCTCAGCTCGGCGACGACCTCGGGGATGCCCAGGCCGATCCAGCCGGCGAGGCTGATCTGGAAGAGGTTGGCGATGACCGAGGGCGCGGAACGGCGTACCCGGAGCGGGGTGGTGATCGGCGCGGCCAGGACGTGCGCGATGAGCTGGGGCGCGGCGTCGCGGACGTGCCGGTCGTAGCGCAACTCCAGCACCGCCTGACCGACGGCGACACCGACGCCGGCGAGCAGGACCGGGAAGCTCAGCGACGAATCCTGCCGGTTCAACCAGTAGGCGATGATGAAGCAGACGAAGAAGAGCCAGGTCGGGTACCGGCGCAGCCAGGTGCGCTCCGCGTGCAGGCTGCTGGGCAAGGTCACGCCCGACATCATGAGCCATGCTCGCATTGAGCGTTGCCCTACCGAGGCGCGACTTCGCAGGGTGATCTAACGCTTGCGCTCCGTGTCGTATCCGGATAGTGTCCCGAGTGGACATCAGGTGCGTCTTCGGGTGACTCACCTCATTTCTCCAGCATGATCAGACAGCCGGGGCTTGCCGAGTCCCGGCTGTCTGCTGTTCGGCCAGCGCCGCTCGGTGCAGCGCCATCGCCGCGGCGACGACCTCCGCCACCGGCGCGCCGAGCATCGTGTCCTGGACGACGACCCAGCCGTGCTGCCGGCGCATCGCCCACCGGGAGACGCCGCGCACCAGCCGGCCGGGCAGCCGCGCGCCGACCGCCTCCGGATCGCGCAGCAGGATCGCGAGCCCGGCGATGCCGCGCCACGGTGCGGGCGCCTGCGGTGCCGCGTGCACTCGGACCACCTCCGACCACGCCAGCGTGAGCGGGTTGTCCGGCAGGTGGATGCCGCTCGCGGTGAGACGCACGGCGACGCGCGGGTCCATCCGCCGGGTCAGCCGCCAGCCCCACAAAATCAACATCGCGATGAGTACGAGCACCAGCGCCAACGCACCGAGGAGCCATCCCGGCCAGTCGCCCCTGACCAGGCCGACCACGATGGCGACGGTGAGCGCGGCGCCGATGATCACCGGGGAACCCGAGATCGTGAGCCACATGACGAACCGCCGCCGCGGCCGGCCGAACTCCCGCGGTTGTGCCGGTCGGTCCGCGGCGGCGGCCCAGGCCAGGGCGTAGATGTTGGGTGCCGAGAGCCGTCCGGATGCCAGGTATCGCAGCTGCCCGATGGGCTGGGCGATCGTCAGCGCGAGCACCACCAGGAACTGGCCCAGCATGATGAGGAGCGTCGTGGTGCTGACCTCGATCAGGAAGGACCAGGGCAGCACCAGCAGTGTGGAGAACGACGCGATCAGCCGGGTGCGCGCGAAGGAGTCGGCCAGGCGGGCGTGCCGTGCGGCGACGGCGGCCTGGACGGCGGGGTCCGGGTGGGGGAGACCGCGCGCGGCGAGCGACCGGGCCTCGGCGCGCGTCGCGGCGGGCAGGGACCGCCAGGTAGCAGTCATACGGCAACCTCCACGTGCTGGTTGAGGTGGTCCCGGTGCATCGCGATCGCCAGGACGACGGTCGATGTGCCTTCCGGGCCGGTCACGGGTGCGGCGGGCAGCCGCAGCCAGCCAGTCTCCGGCGCGCTGCGCAGGAAGATCCGGCGTCGCAGCGGGCTCAGCTCGGCCGTCGCCAGCGTCCTCGCCGGATCGGCCAGCCAGATCCCGAGCCCGGTCACGCCGTCCTCGTCGTTGCCGTTGATCTTCCGTACGTCCCGCCACGGCACGGTGAGCCGCAGGTGGTGGATGCGGATGCCGTCGGCGTCGATCACGCCGAGCTGGCGCCGCGCGCCTGCGGGGCCGAGCGCGAGCGCGAAGTAGCCGACGACCCCGGCGATCATCGTGACGACGACGGCGGCGACCAGCGCTGTGAAGACGGCGTGGACCACCCAGGTGGCGGCGTCGTCGTCATGGGCCGCCTCCCGGCCCATGACCAGCACCGGCGGCCAGAACGCCACCAGCGGGAGGATGAGGAAGACCGCGCCCTGGACCAGGGAGTCGGTCGACCGGACCAGGATCAGCGGTCCTGCGGGCGCGGGTGTCGCCAGCGCCACCGCCCTGACGTTCGGGCCCAGGTAGCGCAGCCGACCCCAGCGGGTGACCACGACGATGATGGCCACGACGGCGATGAGCATCACCGCGATGACCACGAGGCGGAGCGCGCTGTACCGGAACGGCGCGATGATGCTGAGGCTGCTGAGGCTGAAGACGAGGCCCATCGTGCTGCCCAGGGCGCGCTTCGGTGCGGCTCCGTGGGCCAGGTGGTCGACGATGATGCGCCGGATCGCCGGATCGGGGTGGGGTTGCCCGGCGCGCCCCAGAGCGATCGCCTGCTCACGGACGTCGGCGGGCAGGGCTCTCCAGGCGCGTGCTGCGGAGCGGCCTGCGGGGATCTTCATGGTCAGCAAGTGTGCTTCATCCTGGCAAGCCGCGCTGTCCCGGTTGGCATTCCATTATGTGGACCGGGCGTACCGCTAGCTAGGACGATGCCTTAACGTTCGGTAGACAGGAAACACGGTTTGACGAAGGGACGTGACGTGACGCGCATCGCCGTAGTCGCAGGAGACGGGATCGGGACCGAGGTCGTCGCGGAGGGCCTGAAGGTCCTGGACGCGGTGCTTCCGGGCGTTGAGACCGAGCACTACGACCTGGGTGCGGCACGTTACCACCGGACCGGGGAGGTCTTCCCCGACAGCGTGCGCGACGAGCTCGCCGGTCACGACGCGATCCTGCTCGGTGCCGTCGGCGACCCGACCGTGCCGCCGGGCGTGCTCGAGCGGGGCCTGCTGCTGAAGCTGCGCTTCGACTTCGACCAGTTCGTCAACCTGCGCCCGTCGAAGCTGTGGCCCGGCACCGTCGGCCCGCTCGCCAACATCAAGCCCGGCGAGATCGACTTCGTCGTGGTCCGCGAGGGCACCGAGGGCCTCTACGCCGGTGCCGGCGGCGGGCTGCACCGGGGCACCCCGGCGGAGATCGCCACCGAGGAGAGCCTCAACACCCGGCACGGCGTGGAGCGGGTCATCCGCGACGCCTTCACCCGGGCGACGGCGCGTCCCCGCCGCAAGGTCACCATGGTCCACAAGACCAATGTGCTGACCCACGCGGGCGGCCTCTGGGCCCGCACCTTCGCCGACGTCGCGGCCGAGTTCCCCGACGTCGAAACCGAGTACCAGCACGTCGACGCCGCGTCGATGTTCCTCGTCACCAACCCCCAGCGGTACGACGTGATCGTCACGGACAACCTGTTCGGCGACATCCTGACCGATATCGCCGCCGCCGTCACCGGTGGCATCGGGCTGGCGGCGAGCGGCTGCATCAACCCGACGCGGGCGTACCCGTCGATGTTCGAGCCCGTGCACGGCTCGGCGCCGGACATCGCCGGAAAGGGCATCGCCGACCCCGTGGCGGCGATTCTCTCGGTCGCACTCTGCCTGGACCACCTCGGTCACCCCGAGGCCGCTGCGCGCGTGGAGGAGGCGGTGGCCCACGAGCTGGCCAACCGTGCCCCCGGCCAGCAGATCGTCACTCACGAGGTGGGCGACCGGGTAGCTGTAGCCCTGTCGTAGTTCGCGGTCCCGGCCGCGGCCGGGACGATCTCCCGCCGCCCGGGTCTGCTATTGAACGACCGTTAGCGGTAAGTTTCAGCGAGACCCAGCGAACGATGGAGGCTGCGCGATGAGCGGCGGTGACAACCTCGACTTCGAGATTCGTCAAAATCCCTCGCCGGTATCAGAGGCCGAGCGCTCCGCGCTCATGGCCAACCCCGGTTTTGGACGGATCTTCACCGACCATATGGTCACAATTCGATACGCCGAGGGTAAGGGCTGGTATGACGCGAGGGTCGAGGCCAGGGGCCCGATCCCGATGGACCCGGCGTCTGCGGTGCTGCACTACGGCCAGGAGATCTTCGAGGGCTTGAAGGCGTACGCGTTGGCCGACGGCGGGGTGGGCCTCTTCCGCCCCCAGGCCAACGCACAGCGCTTCGTCACGTCGGCGGAGCGGATGTCGATGGCCACACTGCCCGAAGGGCTCTTCCTGGGCGCTGTCAAAGAGCTGGTCAAGGCCGATCGGCAGTGGATCCCGACGAGCACGGAGGGCAGCCTCTACCTGCGGCCCTTCCAGTACGCCAGCGAGGCCTTCCTCGGTGTGCGCCCGTCCCAGGAGTACCTCTTCGTGGTGATCGCCTCGCCGGTCGGCGCCTACTTCGCCAAGGGCGTCAAGCCCGTGACGATCTGGGTGTCGAGCGACTTCACCCGGGCGGCACCGGGCGGCACGGGTGCGGCGAAGTGCGGCGGCAACTACGCCGCGTCGCTCGCCGCGCAGGCCCAGGCGACCGAGCACGGCTGCGATCAGTCGGTGTTCCTCGATGCCGTGGAGCGGAAATACATCGACGAGCTCGGCGGGATGAACATCTTCTTCGTCCTCGACGACGGCTCGCTGGTGACGCCGGCGCTCAATGGATCGATCCTGCCTGGCATCACCCGGGACTCGCTCATCAAGCTCGCCGAGGCGAGCGGGCGCACGGTCACCGAGCGCCCGGTCAGCATCGACGAGTGGCGGGTCGGTTCGCTCAGCGGCCGGATCGTGGAGGCGTTCGCGTGCGGCACGGCCGCGGTGCTGACGCCGATCGGCACGGTGCGCTCGCACGACGGGGAGTTCACCGTCGGTGATGGCGGCACCGGCCCGATCACTGCTGAGCTGCGTCAGTCCCTGATGGACATCCAGTGGGGACGCGCCGAAGACCCGTTCGGCTGGACCGTCCGGGTCTAGCTCCTGCACGACCCTGTGATGGCGGGCCCGCGTTTCGGGGCCCGCCATCACGTCGTCCACGACCGGCGCAACTCTTCAAGAGTTGGTGTCAAGGCCCGGCGGCCTGAAGCACCAACTCTTGAAGAGTTGCGCCTCGGTGTATTCGGTGTGACAAATGTTACTTGTGGGTATTGTGATCTGACTCACTGCATGGTTACCTCTCAGTAACTTCGGTTACCGTCCTGAAACGAGGTTTCCATGCGCAGATCCCTGGCGCTCGCTGCCGGGCTCGTGCTCGGCGCGACGTTCCTGAGTGGACCCGCTCACGCCGCTCCCACCACCGGCTTCCGCTTCATCGACATCACCACCAGCGACAGCGTCGTCCTGAAGGCGAACGTCATCGAGCCGACCACCCCCGGCCGCCACCCCGCGATCGTCTTCCCGTCCAGCTGGGCCCTCAACGACCTGGAGTACGTCGTCCAGGCGACGAAGCTCGCCGAGGGCGGCTACACCGTCGTCTCCTACACCCCGCGCGGCTGGTGGAGCTCCGGTGGCGAGATCGACACCGCCGGCCCGAAGGACATCGCGGACGCCTCCCGCGTGATCGACTGGGCCATCGCCAACACCACCGCCGACGCCGCCCGCGTCGGCATGGCCGGTGTCTCCTACGGGGCCGGGATCAGCCTGATCACCGCCGCCAAGGACAGCCGGGTCCGGGCCGTCGCCGCGCTCTCCGGCTGGTCCGATCTGGTCGGCTCGCTCTACGGCGGCGACACCCGGCGGTTGCAGTCGTCCGGCCTGCTCGTCGGCTCGGCCGCCCTGCTCGGCGACACGAGCCCCGAGTTCGACGCCCGGATCGGCGACTTCTTCGCCAACCGCAACATCGGCGCGGTCAAGGACTTCGCCCGGATCCGCTCCGCCGGGACCTACCTCGCCGGGCTCAACGCCAGCGCCCCGGCGGTCCTGCTCGCCAACGGGTACGGCGACTCGATCTTCCCGCCCAACCAGCTCGTCGACTTCTACGGCGGCCTCACCGGGCCGAAGCGGCTGGAGTTCGCGCCCGGCGATCACGCGATCCCGGAGCTGACCGGCCTGATCGGGCTCGACAACCACGTCTGGACCTCCACCCGGCGCTGGTTCGACCGCTACCTGCAGGGCGTCGCCAACGGCATCGACACCGAGGCGCCGGTCGTGCTCCGCTCGATGACCGGCGGCGCCACCGAGTCCTACCCGACGTGGTCCGCGGCCGCGACCAGCACCTCCCGGCTGGGGCTCGGCGAGGTCCACTGGTGGGACGGTACGGGTGACCTCGGTGGCACCCCGGCGACCGGCTGGTCCCGGCGGACCGGGCTCAGCTCGGACACCGTCGCCAAGGGCGGCGTCATCCTGCTCTCCAACGGCTTGCAGGCACTGACCGGGATCGCCCCGACGGCGTGGATCCCGGCCGTCAACCGGCTCGACGCGGGGGTCTGGATCTCGGGCGGCTACGGCAGCACGCAGAAGGTCCGGGGTATCCCGAGCCTGCACCTGCGGCTCACGCCCAACCAGTCGAAGGGGACCGTGGTCGCCTACCTCTACGACGTGGACTGGGCCGGTACGGGTGAGCTGATCACCCAGGCGCCGATCTCGTGGCTCGACGCGACACCGGGCTCGGCGCGCACGCTGGACCTGAAGCTGCCCGCGGTGAGCTGGGACGTTCCGGCCGGACACAAGCTCGCCCTCGTCATCGACGGCGAGGACGGCTACTACCTCGACGAGAACTCGCTGCTCAGCGCCGCCACCTTCAGCGGTCCCTCCTGGCTCGACGTCCCGCTCCGATGAACTGACCCCAAAGCCGCAACTCTTCAAGAGTTGGTGCTTCAGGCCGCCAGGCCTTAGCACCAACTCTTGAAGAGTTGCGGCTTCTTCTACAGGAAGCGGATCGGGCGCTGGGTGGCCGGTGGGCGGGAGCCGGTCGGGCGGGAGCCCGCGGGCCGGGAACCGATCGGTCTGGTGCCTGCCCGGGCGGACAGAACTACCTCGATCAGGGAATCGACGCTGCACGAACGGGGCCATACGGTGTGTGGTGTCATGATGGACTCCTTCGATACTCCGACAAACGACCGCAGAGACGGTCGGATATTGGCGTATGTGATGAATCCCGACAATCAGGCAGCCTGCCGCAGCCCTTCCACTGTGGAGATGCGCGAGACCGGCATCGGGCGGACGCGGGCGACGACTCGTGCCGCGTGCAGCGGGGTCGGCTCGGCGAAGCCGCCGGCGTCCAGGACCGCCGCATCCAGCGAGATCATCGCGGTGACGAGCGCGCTCTGCACCGCCTCGGGGTCGGGCAGCATCCACTCCACCGCCGTGGGCGCCACCTCCCACCGCACGGGACCCCGGCGCAGCCTCGTCGGCGGCAGCGGCACCCAGGAACCCGCCTGGTGCAGCAGGATGTCGCACTCCCGCTCCAGCGACGGTCGGAGGGTGGCTCCCGGGCGTACCAGGAACATCCAGCGTCCGGTCGGCGTCACCGCGACGGGCCCGCGGGCCATGCCCACCGCGGAGGCCTCACCGGGCCCGGCCGCCGGGCCGCGCACCGCGCGCGACCCGAGCAGGGCGGAGACCTCGATGACGTCGACGCTCTCGCCGGTCGCGAGCAGGACGCTGTGCGGCTCGTCGCGCCACCAGGTGTGGATGTGTGCCTCGTTCGTGGTCGCCGATTCGGCCCAATCGGCACGTGCGGGATGGCAGGCCTGGGTCGCACAGTCGGCGCGCATGCAGTCGAAGCGATCACCGGCCAGCCAGGCACCGGGTGTCACGCTCCAGCCGTGGTCTGCGAATCGCAGCGCGGCCGTCCTCAGACGTAGCCTGGTCAGTTGTCGGTCAAAGCCCCAATGCATGACGATCGAACCCCCTTGTTGCCACGGTCGATATAAGGCATCGACATCACCCGTTACCCCGACGGGGTGATGTCGTTGCTCAGGACAACGGCTGTGCAACTTGCATCGAAAATATCGATTCTCGGAGGTAGGGTCAGCGCACAGATTGTGCGACGATCCCAAACCTTCACCCCCAGGGGAGGTCGAGCGCATGGATGAGCTGCCTATCGGCCGCCGGGTCGCCTACTGGCGCAACCGGCGGAAGATGTCCCAGCAGGTTTTCGCCGACCGCCTGGGCAAGTCGAAGAGCTGGGTCGACAAGGTCGAGCGCGGAGTCCGCCGCCTCGACAAATTTTCCGTGGTCTATGAGATCGCCGACGTGCTCTCGCTCGACGTGCAACTGCTCATGGGCAAGGACCCGGACCGGCGCGTCGAGAGCGTCAACTGCATCGACCAGATCGAGGTGGCCGAGATCCGGGCGGCGCTGGAACGCTACGACCAGATCTCCGCCTTCTTCTACGCCCCGCCCGAGCCGCCGCCCATGGACGAGATGCGCAAGTCCGTCGGGCACGCCTGGCAGACCTTCCAGCACGCGCGCTACGGCATGCTCGCGCGTGCCCTGCCGAAGCTGCTGCGCGACGCACAGGCGGCCGACGCGGCCTACTCCGCGGGCGACGACGCGCGCGACGCGGCGCACCTGCTCGGGCAGGTCTACCAGATCTCCTCGTCGGTGCTGCGCAAGCTCGGCGAGCTCGAACTCGCCTGGCTCGCCGCCGACCGGTCGATCGCCGTCTCGCAGCGCGCCGGCGACCAGCTCCTCGCTGGCATCGCCACGCACCGCATCGGCACCTCGCTGCTCGCGCTCGGCCGGGCCCGCCCCGCGCTGGAGGTGACCGTCAACATCGCCAACCGGCTCGCCCCCGGCACCGGCACCACCACGCCGGAGCAGCTCTCCGTCTACGGCCTGCTGCTGCTCCAGGGCGCGATGGCCGCGTCCCGGATCGGTGACAGCGCCACGATGCGCGACCTGCTCAGCGGCGCCTCCGAGGCGGCCGAGCAGGTCGGCGAGGACAAGAACCACTACTGGACCTGCTTCGGCCCGACCAACGTGCAGCTCCACCGGGCCGCCGCCGCGGTCGAGCTGGGCGAGGGCGGCGTCGCGATCCTCACCCATGAGCAGCACATCGACCCGGCCGGATTCGCCGGGCTGATGCCCGAGCGGCGGGCACACCACTTCCTCGACATGGCCCGCGGTTTCGCCCAGGTCGGCGACCTGGAGCGCGCGGGGGAGATGCTGCTGGAGGGCGATCGGCTGGCACCCGCCGAGATCCGCTGCCGGCCCATCGCGCACGAGGTCCTCAGTGACGTGCTCCGGCGTACGAACGGCACGCCCTCCAACTCGATCTCGGAACTCGCCGAGCAGATGGGTGTCGGGGTGTGACGGATGGTCGTCTACGTGATCGTCTGCGGTTCACCGCTCGCCCGTGATGTCGGCACCCTCGTCGACCTCGCGCACGAGCAGCAGTGGACCGTCTGCGTCGTGGCGAGCCCCGACGGCCGCAAGTTCATCGACCTGCCCCGCCTCGCCGCGCAGACCGGCCACCCGGTCCGCAGCCAGTACAAGAACCCCGGCGACCCGGACGTGCTGCCACCCGCCGACGCGATGATCGTGGCACCGGCGACGGTCAACACGGTCAACAAGCTGGGTGCGGGCATCGCCGACACCCTGGCGCTGGGCCTGGTGGTCGAGGCGATCGGCAAGGGTACGCCGGTGGTGGTGATGCCCTTCACCAACAGCGCCATGGCGGCCCACCCGGCCTTCGGCGAAAACCTGGCGAAGCTGCGCACCTGGGGCGTGGACGTGCTGTGGGGCGACGACATCATGCCTCCCTTCGCCCCCACGACCGGTGACCGACACCTGAGCCTCTTCCCCTGGCACCTCGCGATCGAGACCCTCCGCAAACGCCAGGCCGCCTGACCCACCCAGAAAATTCGCGTTGATCAAGGGAAGACTCGCCGCAAATCGGATCCCCGAGATGGCGAGTCTTCCCTTGATCAACGCGAATTTGGGCGAGCACGACCGGTAAGGTCTGCGCGTGACGTGGACGGTCGGTGATGTCGTCGGTGTGATGGACGAGTGGTACCCGCCGCAGTGGGCTGCCTCCTGGGACGCCGTGGGGCTGGTGGTGGGCGAGCCTTCGGCGCCCGTGCAGCGGGTGCTCTGCGTGATGGACGTGGTGCCGGAGACGGTCGCCGAGGCCGTCGAGTGCGGCGCTCAGCTGATGATCGCGCACCATCCGCTGCTCTTCGGCGGGGTGACCTCCGTCGCTGCCACCTCCTACAAGGGGCGGGTGGTGCAGGAATTGATCCGGGCCGGGATCGCGTTGCACGTGGCGCACACCAACGCCGACATCGCGGCCGACGGGGTCAACGAGGCCCTCGCGGAGTGCTTCGGGCTGATCGGGACCGTTCCCGTGGCGCCCCGGCCGGGCCGTCCCGACATCGGGCTCGGTAGGGTTGGCATGCTGCCCGTGCCGATGACCCTGGCCGAGCTGACCCGGCTCGCCGCACGGGTCCTGCCCGCGACCGCGTGGGGAGTGCGCACGGCCGGCGATCCGGACAAAATCATCAGCAGGGTGGCGGTGTTGGGCGGTTCGGGCTCGGACGAGCTCGCCGCGGCGGCGAGTGCCGGCGCCGACGCCGTGATCACCAGCGACATCAAGCACCACTACGCGAGCGAGCACATCGCCGACGGCGGCCCGGCCCTCGTCGAGGCGGCGCACTGGGCCACCGAGTGGCCCTGGCTGCCCCGGCTCGGGGCGATGCTGCACGAGCGGCTCGGAGTTGAGACGATCGTCTCGCGGCAGTGCACCGACGCGTGGACGCTCCACGAGCCCAGCACAACCGCTATTTCGGAGGGGATACCAGCGTGAAGGCCGAACCAGAAGCTCAGCGTCGCCTGCTCGACCTGCAGGCGTTGGACACCGCGCTGGCACAGCTCGCGCACCGCCGCAAGAACCTGCCCGAGCTCGCCGAGCTCGCCGCACTCGCGCGGGAGATCTCCGCCCTCTCCGACGAGCGGGTCCGCGCGCAGGTGGACGTCGACGACCTGGACCGCGACATCACCCGGATCGAGCGCGATGTCGACACCGTGCGCATGCGCCTCGCCAAGGACCAGCAGCGCATCGACGCGGGCACCGGCCCAGCCCGCGAGCTCACCGCGCTCCAGCACGAGGTGGTCAGCCTCAAGCGTCGCCAGTCCGACCTGGAGGACAGCGAGCTGGAGCTGATGGAGAAGCGGGAGGCGGCGCAGGCGACGTTCGAGGAGATCACCGCTCGCCGCGACGCCACCCTCGCCAAGCGGGAGGCGACCGAGCTCAAGCGGGACCAGACGCTCGCCGAGATCGCCAAGGAGGAGGAGTTCAAGGCCGCCGGCCGGGGACCCCTCGCGGCGGACCTCCCGGCCGACCTGGTCGCGCTCTACACCCGGATCCGGGACTCGTCCGGCGGCATCGGTGCCGCCCTGCTGCAGGGCGGCCGCTGTGGTGGCTGCCGCCTCGATGTCTCCGGCTCGGAGAAGGCCCGGCTCCGGGCCGCCGCGCCCGACGAGATCGTGCGCTGCGAGGAGTGCAGCCGGATCATGATCCGCACCAGCGAGAGCGGCCTGTAGTGCCCGGACTCAACGTCGTCATCGAGGCCGACGGCGGTGCGCGGGGGAATCCGGGGATGGCGGGCTACGGCGCCGTGGTCAAGGACGCGACCACCGGCACGGTGCTCGCGGAGCGGTCCCAGGCACTCGGGTTCGCGACGAACAACGTCGCGGAGTACTCCGGGCTCATCGCCGGGCTGGAGGCCGCGGCGGAGCTCGGCGCCAGCCGGGTCGAGGTGCGGATGGACTCCAAGCTCGTGGTGGAGCAGATGGCCGGTCGGTGGCAGATCAAGCACCCCGGCTTGCGGCCGCTCGCGGCTCAGGCGGCAGCGTTGGTACGCAGATTCGACTCCGTCCGCTACCAGTGGATCCCCAGGGAGGAGAACCGGCACGCGGACGCGCTCGCCAACCGGGCGATGGATGCGGGCACCGCGGTGACGACGGCCCCGGCCGTGCAGCACCCGGCCCCGCGTCCCGGATCGTCCTGGGAGCCGCGTACGGACGCGCCGACCCGGCTGATCCTGGTCCGCCACGGCGAGACGCCGCTGACCGCGCAGAAGCGCTACAGCGGGCGCGGTGACGTACCGCTGAGCGAGGCGGGCGAAGCCCAGGCGGGTGCGGCCGCCGCCCGTATCTCCACCTTCGGCGAGGTGGCCGCCGTGGTCTCCTCGCCGCTGGGGCGCTGCCGGCAGACCGCCGAGGCGATCGCGGCAGCCTGCGGTGGCGTCGAGGTGACGGTCGAGCCGCACCTGATCGAGTGCGACTTCGGTGCCTGGGAGGGGCTGACCTTCGCCGAGGTGCGGTCCGACTTCCCGGTGGAGTTGCAGAAGTGGCTCGACTCCACCGCTGTCGCGCCGCCCAAGGGGGAGTCGTTTCAGCAGGTGGGCAAGCGGGTGCGGGGTGCCGTGGCGAGCCTGCGCAGCGCGTACCCGGGGAAGGTCGTGGTGGTGGTTTCGCACGTGTCGCCGATCAAGCTGATCCTGCGCGATGCGCTGGCGGCCGGTGACGCGCTGCTGCACCGGCTCTACCTGGAGCCCGCCGGAATCTCCATTGTGGATCTCTACGCCGACGGCGGCGTGGCGGTCCGCACCGTCAATGACACCGCTCATATCAGCCGTTTGGCGCAGTAAGCAGACCGTTAAGCGCGTATAGCCGCCGATCAGCCGATCAGGTGGACTAATCGTGCATATCCTGCGCGCCATGGTTGATCCCACGCTCAGGACTGATCGCAGCCCGTGGCACTGGCTGCTGGTGATCCCGATCGTCGTGCCGCTGATCCCGATCCTCTTCAACTCCATCCCGCCGGACCTGTTCGGCTTCCCGCGCTTCTACTGGCTGCAGCTCGCCTACATCGTGCTCGGCGTCTCGGTCACCACCCTCGTCTACCAGGTCACGAAGCGGCGGGGGTAGGCCATGTGGCGCGATCATCTCACCGAGATCATCATCTTCACCGTGCTCTTCGCGGGTGTCAGCGCGATGGGCTTCGTCGCGTCCCGGTGGCGGCGCCCGCAGACCATGGCTCACCTGGACGAATGGGGTCTGGGTGGGCGCAACTTCGGCTCGTGGGTGACCTGGTTCCTCATCGGCGGCGACCTCTACACGGCGTACACGTTCGTCGCCGTACCCGCGCTGATCTTCGGGGCGGGCGCGATGGGCTTCTTCGCCGTGCCGTACACGGTGATCATCTATCCGATGGTCTTCCTCGTGCTGATCCGGCTCTGGTCGGTCTCGCACAAGCACGGGCTCGTCACGCCCGCCGACTTCGTCCGGGCCCGCTTCGGCTCGCCCACGCTCGCGCTGATCGTCGCGATCACCGGGATAGTGGCGACGATGCCCTACATCGCGCTGCAGCTCGTCGGCATCGAGGCGGTGCTCAAGACGATGGGCGTCACCGGCACCTCGACGCTCGCCCGGCACGCGCCGATCATCATCGCCTTCGCCATCCTCGCCGCATACACCTACCAGTCCGGGCTGCGGGCACCGGCGCTGATCGCCTTCGTCAAGGACGGGCTGATCTACGTCGTGATCCTGGTGGCGATCTTCTGGCTCCCGGCGAAGCTCGGCGGCTGGGGCTCGATCTTCGGTGCCGCCGAGGCGAAGTTCGCCGCGTCGCCGTCACCCTCCGACGGGCTGCTGCTCAACGCCAACAACCAGCTCCAGTACGTCTCACTGGCGCTCGGATCGGCACTCGCCCTCTTCCTCTACCCGCACTCGGTCACCGGCGTGCTCGCCTCCCGCAACCGGGACGTGCTCAAGCGCAACATGTCGGCGCTGCCCGCGTACTCCCTGCTCCTGGGCCTGCTCGCGCTGCTGGGCTATGCCGCGGTCGCGGCGAAGGTCAAGCCGCTGCCGGGCGCGACGCCGGGCTCGGTCGACACCAACACGATCGTGCCGCAGCTCTTCGACGGGCAGTTCCCGGACTGGTTCGCCGGGGTCGCGTTCGCGGCGATCGGCATCGGCGCGCTGGTCCCGGCGGCGATCATGTCGATCGCGGCGGCGAACCTCTTCACCCGCAACATCTACCGCGAATACCTCCGCAAGGACGCCACGCCCGCGCAGGAGGCGAAGGTCAGCAAGATCGCTTCGCTCGTGGTGAAGGTCGGCGCGCTCGCCTGCATCATCCTGCTCGACCCGCAGTTCTCCATCGACCTGCAGCTCATCGGCGGTGTGATCATCCTGCAGACGCTGCCGTCGGTCGCGCTGGGGCTCTTCACCCGGTGGTTCCACCGGGGCGCGCTCATCGCCGGGTGGATCGCGGGCATGGGCTTCGGGATGTGGATGCTCTACCAGGTCGCCAACCCCGTCACCGGCAAGGCGCACTTCGCCGGCTCGGCCTTCCCGTTGTCGGAACTGGGCTTCGACACGAAGATGACCGTCTATGCTGGGCTGATCGCCGTCGTGGTCAACCTGGTCGTCGCCGCGCTCGCCACCGTAGTGCTGCGGGCAGCGAAAATCGCCGACGGTCGTGATGCCACGACGACCGCCGACTACTTCGTCGACTCCGACACCCCGCGCGGCTCGGTGCACGCTTGAGCCGCAAGGGCGCGGACTCCGGGTGGCCTGCCGACCGGCTGGCGGTCGGCGGGCCGCCTTACGGGCGGCTGGACTGCAGCGAGGCCGACTTGGCCGCGAGGAACTGGGAGACCGAGGCCGCGAAGAACTCGGGGTCGTCGACCCAGGGGAAATGCCCGGCGCCCGGCTGGACGACGAGACGGGAGTTGGGGAAGCACTTGCCGACCGAGGTCGCCTCGGACACCGTGGGGCCCGGGTCGAGCTCACCGGCGTAGACCAGCGTCGGCACTCCGAACTTCGACAGCGCCAGCCGGATCGCGACCGTGTTGAGCGCGATGCCGTTGCCGTAGCCGAAGTTGGCGGCGCGGCTGAACTCCGCGTCCTCACCGGCGAAGTGCGCCTTCGCCGCCTCGGTCCACGGTCCGTAGAGCAGCGGGGTGGCCGCCTTGCGGAACGGCGTGCCCTCGTCGTAGGTCTTGGCGTCGCGCCACGAGAGCAGCGACTTGAACGCGCGCACATAGCCGGTGTCGGCCGTGGCGCGCGCCTGGCAGGTGGCGAGGTAGGCACCGTCGATCGCGACGCCCACGGTCCGGTGCGCGCCGGTCACGAGCACGAGCCGGGAAACCCGCTCCGGGTACGCCGTGGCGTAGAGCACCGCGACCTGGGCGCCGGCGGAGTGGCCGAGGAGGTCGATCGTCTCCAGGCCCAGGTGCTCGCGGAGCGCCTCGATGTCCAGCGGCAGCTTGTCGCAGCGGTAGGTGCTGGGGTCGGCCGGCACCTCGGAGTCACCGGTGCCCCGATTGTCCAGGATGATGAGTTGGCGATGGGCGTCCAGGCCGCCGAGGTTGCCCAGATAAACACCCGCCCGTCCGGGTCCGCCGGGGACACAGATGAGTGGTTCCCCCTCGCCCTCAATCCGGTAGGCGAGCTGGGTTCCGTCGTACGAGGCGAAGGTCGGCATCTTGCCAGCTTAGTTGGCTTTTATGAAAAGGATTATCCCGATCATGATCGCAAAGATCACTATGGCCACTCGGAGGACCCGTGCGGGCAGCCTGCGGGCCACCCTGGCACCCAGGAAACCGCCCAGCATCGCCGCCGGTGCGAGCACCGCGACGGCCACCCAGTCCACCGGTCCGCCGACCGCGAATATCGCCACAGTAGTCAATCCGGACACTGCGGTGATCACATATTTCATGGCATTGATCCGCCGCAGCGGCGCCGCCACGACGAGACCGAGGAGCGCCATCAGGATCACGCCGAGCGCGGCGCCGAAGTACCCCCCATAGATACAACTAACTCCCACCATCGCGTGTGTCGCGAGGGTCCGGTGGGACAGCTGATGCGGATGGCCGACCCTCGCCTTGATCTTCTCCTGGAGCGCGAGGAGGACCGCGGCGCCGATGACGAGGAAGGGAACGACCTTCTCGAAGGCCTCGGCCGGGGTGAGCAGGAGCAGGGCACAGCCGATGCCGGTCCCGACGATGACGGTCGGGATGAGCCGCAGGGTGCGGGTGCGTTCCTCGGCGAGGTCCCGGTGGCTGCCCGCCACGCTGGCGAGGTAGCCGGGGCTGATCGCGATCGAGTTGGTGACGTTGGCGGCGACCGGTGGCAGGCCCACCGCGACCAGGGCGGGGAAGGTCATCAGGGAGCCACCGCCCGCGATGGCGTTGACCGTGCCGGCCCCGACACCTGCCGCCACCAGGAGTGCTGCGCCGGAGAGGTCCATCGCGGCTGATCGTACCGCCGAGGGGTTTCGCCCGTGCTCGCGCGGACCTCGCGCCGCCGCGCGGCAGTGATCACACCGTTTTTGCTGAAGATGGTGTGATCTTGGGGCTTGATCAGCCCGTTTTCCGCAAAGAAGGTGTGATCACCGTGTGCGGCGCGGGCGGGGCGCGGCGCTACCGGTAGCATTTCGGGCGCGACGGACGAGTGGATCGGGCGGTCGCGTCAGCGGTCTCGGCCGCTGCCGAGGAACGTCCGGACTCCACAGGGCAGGGTGGTTGTTAACGGCAACCCGGGGCGACCCGCGGGACAGTGCCACAGAGAACAGACCGCCAGGCTGGTAGTCCTGGTAAGGGTGAAACGGTGGGGTAAGAGCCCACCAGCATCCCGGGTGACCGGGATGGCTAGGTAAACCCCGCCCGGAGCAAGACCAAAAGGGGCCTTCGGGCTCTGCGCAGGTGCACCCGTGCCGAAAAGGCGCGGGAGGAGGGCTGCCCGCCCGAGCCTGCGGGTAGGTCGCTAGAGCGAGTCGGCGACGGCTCGCCGAGATGGATGACCGCCTCGTCGTGGGCTTCGGCCCGCGGCGGACAGAATCCGGCGTAGAGATCGACTCGTCCGTCGCTCTCTCCTGTCGCACCCCGGCATTAGGCTGAGCGTCGTCACGAGCTCAGGGGAGGCTTGATGCAGCCGGGAGACAGGACCATCGTCGGGCCGAGCGCCGCCGAGCGAGCCTTCGTCTGGATCGGCTTTCCGCTGGTGGGAGCCGGTGCGGGCTGGCTGCTCAAGGCGCTCGCGGGGTGGGCGGCCGACCTGCCGTGGTTCCCCTTCCAGGGGCCGCTCAAGCTCCTCGACTCGCTCGCCGAGCCGCAGGCCACGATCGTCAGCCTCATCCTCGGCGCCATCGTGGGCGTCGTCTTCATCTTCCTCGCCGAGGACGACTACGTCATCGTCTCGGCCGACCGCGAGCAGCTCATTGTCAAGCGCGGCGACGAGTCCAGCACCGTTCCGCGATCGCGCATCGCGGCGGTCTTCGTCGACGGCAAGCGCCTCAGCCTGCTCGGCCGCGAGGGCGAGGAGCTGGCCTCCGCCAGCGGCGACCTCAGCGCTCAGCGGATCAGGGCCGCCCTGGTCGCGCACGGTTACCCGTGGCTCGACGCCGACCCGCATGCGGGGGATTATCGCCTCTGGGTGGAGGGCACCCCTGACCTGCCCGGCAATGCCAACGCGGTCCTCAGTGCACGGGCGGCCGCGATCGAGAAGGACAAGCCGGGCGATGCCGCCGAGCTGCGCCGCGAGCTGATCAGGCTGGGTGTCGTGGTCCGCGACGAGAAGAAGCGGCAGTACTGGCGCAGGGTCGGCGAGGAGCCGACCAGCCCGGCATGATGTCCGGATGGTTGATCACCTGGCCGTGGTCGAGAAGGGCCGCGCCGCGCTGCTCACGGGCGACACGGCGGTGGAGCTCCCACCCGCCGAAGGGCGGCCCCGCTGGGGTGTCTCGATGCTGCTCCGCCCCGACCCGGCGATGCTCGACACCCTCGCATCCTTCGCCGCCGCGGCCGGCATCGTCGCCGGCGGCGGTCACTGGGCACACGGTCCGGCCCTCCTGCACGTCTCGCTCCGCGCGCTGCAGCCCTACCGCGACAACCCCGACCTCGACGGGTACGCCGAATCGCTCCACGAGGCCGCCTCGCAGGTCCCGGCGTTCCGGGCGACGGTCAGGACGGTAAGCCCGCACCCGCAGGGAATCGCCGTCCACGTGCACCCGGTCGGCGGGGCGCTCGATGACCTCTACCGCCGTGTCGGCGAGGCCCTGTCCCGGCGGGGCTTGACGGATGTCGAGGACCGTTACCGCGACATCTGGTACTGCAACGTCCTCCACTTCGCCGCCCCCGTCGACATCGCCGCCCTGGTGACGTGGTGTGACGAACGACGCGATCTGGTCCTCGGCGAGACGACCCTGAACGCCGTCGAGCTGGTCCGCTATCGATTCGCCGACGGCGCGATGCGAGCAGTGACCCTCCACAGTGAACCGTTGCTCCAAGTCTGACCAGCACCCCCTCGTCACGTTTTGCAGCAAAGCGTGGCCTCCGACGCGAGAATGGCCACGCTTTGCTGCACAACGTGAGGGGGAGGGGGAGAGCGGGGGCCGAAATATCGGGGCGGACGGGGTTCGGGAGCGGCGGTAGGCTGCGGGCGATGGACGGGACGCTTGCGCAACTGATCGCCCTCGCCCTGCACGGCTCGGTGTGGTTGGCCGAGGCAGATCGCGTCGAGCCGCCGACGCTGCACGGCAATTCGACCTTCCAGCACGTCGGCGCGGTCCGGTTCGACGGGGTCACCGAGGCCTGCGGCGATGTGGCTTCGTGGCTTTCCTACCTGTCGCGCGACGGTGCGAGCCGGATCCAGGTGGTCATGCCGGACTTCGCCGATCCACCGGAGGACCCGAGCCTGCCGTGGCATCACCGGATCGGGTTCGTCGGCGGGCTGCCGATCGGGCTCCTCGTGCAGACCCAGCGGGGCAGCGAGCTGTGGCGGGCCGGTTGGGAGGTCGGCGACCGGACGAGTGCCACGCCGTGGCTGGTGACCTACTCGGGCGAGCCGACGGCGATGTGGGCCTACTGCCCGCCGTTCGGTGCGACGTGGTTGGAGCTGAGGTCCGCTGTCGAGGAGGCGGCGGCGTTCGCGGGTGCGCACGGCATGAATCCCTGGGGCTGCGTCTTCGCCGAGGCACTCGCGCAGGGGGTGGCGGAGCGGCCGTTGCTGGCGTACCCGGACATGGTGCCGGACCACGGCGTGAGCCTGGAGCGCCGACGGCTGCTGGCGCTCGCGACGCGCGCGAATGTCTTCGGCGGGATGGGTTCGTGGAACGACGCGGGGTTCGACGACGAGGCGGTGCGGGCGGAGTACGAGGGCATTTCCCGGCGGCTCTTCACCTCCTCGATGTATGCGCTCGCGGCCGCCGTCAACGTGGAGAGCGACCGCTAAAACTGGTTGCGAGCCTGGTTACGGTGGGCGCGTGGTGACCTTGCGAACCGTCGGGACCGACGAAGACATCGAGCAGTGGCGGCAGGTGAAGCTGACTCTGCTCCCCGGCGAGCGGGTGCCGAGCGTCGCCGAGATCAGATCCATGAACCGGCCGGACCGGCTGATGATCCTCGCCGAGATCGACGGCGTCGTCGCCGGGCACGGCATCGCCGCCCGTTCCGACCTCGCCGGACGGGCCTCGATCGCGCCCCGCGTGCTGCCCGGATTCCGGCGGCGGGGAGTCGGGACGGCGCTGCTCCGCGCGCTCGTCGACCACGTCGGCGGGCTCGGCTACCCGGCGGTCGCGGCGCTCGTCGACGAGCCGGAGTCGGCCGGGTTCGCCGTCAGGTTCGGCTTCGTCGAGGTCGATCGGCAGGTCGAGCAGGTGAGAGCCGTCGGCGTCGAGCCCGCGCCGCTGCCGCACCCCGGCTTCGAGATCGTCAGCATCGCCGACCGGCCCGAGCTGTGGCCGCAGGCCTATCACCAGGTCGCCGTCGAGGCGGTGCAGGACATGGCCGTCACCTCGCCGATGCAGGTCTCGCTGGACGAGTGGGAGCGGGACTGGATCAACGCGCCGGAGGCGACCTTCGTCGCCGTCGTGGACGGCGCGGTGATCGGGCTCGCCTCGCTCATGCTCGACGAGGACGCACCCGACCGGGCCGAGCAGGGCTTCACCGCCTGCCTGCGGTCGTGGCGCGGACGCGGCGTCGCCTCGACGCTGAAGCGGCAGACGCTGTGGTGGGCCGCCGAGCACGGCATCCGCGAGATCTACACCTGGACCCAGCGGGGCAACGACGACATGCGGCGCCTCAACGAGCACCTCGGCTTCACCTACGGCCAGGTCAGCGTCACCTTCCAGAGCAGCCTCCCGCTCTCGGTCTGACCCCAAGATCGCCGCAACTCTTGAAGAGTTGCGGCGATCTTGGGGTGGGCGGCTACAGCTCGGGGACGACGAGGTCGATCAGCCAGGGCTTGCCGGCAGACGGTGTCGTGGCCTCGACCGTGTGCTTGAGGTCGCGGAGCGCCGCGATCAGGTCCTGCGGTGTCGTCGGCTCGACACCGGCGATGAGCAGGTCCCGGACGAGCCTGCCCTTGGTCGCCTTGTTGAAGTGGCTCACCACCGACCGCTTCGTCACGCCGTCGACCGTCCGCTCGTGCAGCACCCGGACAGCGGCGACCTGGGCGGCGGCCGCGGGTACGGGTTGCCACATGGTGGCGTACCCGCTGGATCGCAGATCGAGGACCAGCCCGGCGGCCGCGGTCTTCGCCATGACCCCCGACATGGCCTGGCGCCAGAAGGACCCCAGCGGCCCGACGCCGGGGAGGTTGACGCCGATCGGGCAGCGGTAGGGCGGGATCAGATCGGTGATCCGGACCGCGCCCCAGAGGCCGGAGGAGATCAGGATCGAGCGCTCGGCCTGCGCCAGCGCCGCCGGTGGCAGCGAGCTCAGCTCCAGCGCGTCGTAGACGACCCCCGTGTAGACCGAGCCGGCCGGCATCGCGGCGGCCTTGCGCAGGCCCGCGTTGAGCCGGACCTCGTCGCGCTGGCCGGGGCTGAGTCCGAGGACCGCGCGGGCGGGCTCGTCGTCGCGGGGGCGGCAGAGCGCGATCAGCGCGTCGAAGACCTGCCGCCGCGCGGGCCGCAGCTTCGGAAGGGAGAGGTCGCCCAGCTTGATCGGCGAACCCTCGCCGGGAGCGGCCTTACCCTCCGACGGCGGCAGCAGGATGAGCATCCGCCGAGCTTAGCGCCCCCGCCATCCCAGCCCTGGCGGCCCGCGCTCGCGCCGTGCCCGGCGTCAGGCCCTCGTCGGGCACGCACCCGAGGCCCGCCACGCTTCGCAGCAAAGCGTGGCCTCGCGGCGCGAAATGGCCACGCTTTGCTGCAAAACGTGGCCCAGGGCGGGTCAGGCGTACCGGGCGGACCACCTGGTGGCGGCGGTGACGATCGCCACCAGGTCGTCGACCGCGTCGAGGGAGGGCAGCTCGGCGATCGGGGTCCAGCGGGCGGCGCCCACCTCTTCGAGCTGGGCGTGCAGGCTCCCGCCGACCGGTCGGCAGACGAAGACGAAGTCGATGTGGTTCTGCGGGCCGCCGCGATGGCTGGGGATCGGCATCTCGATGATCGCGAACGGGACCGGGATGGAGCGCACGGACGGGTGACGGAACGGCTCCGGCCCGATGATCTCCGCCTCGATGCCGGTCTCCTCGCGCACTTCGCGCAGCGCCGCCTCGGCCGGGTCCTCGTCGGGCTCCAGGTGACCGCCGGGGTAGAGCCACTGGTCGATCCGGTTGTGGTGGATGAGCAGTACCCGATCACGGTCGTCGAGGACGATTGCGCCGGCCGTGAAATGGCGAATACCGGTCATGAGTCGCCTCGGTCCGTTACGGCATACATACTCTCCATCATGCAGGCAAAAACTGTCGGCCTCCTGGCGGTGGCGGCCGCGGCGGTCGGTGCGGCGGCATGGGCCTTCCGTGACATCCCCGCCGCCATGGGCGCCCGTCCCAGCCCGGACCGGGTTCGCCGATCTCCCCAATACCGGGACGGCACCTTCCACAACACCGCCACCACGCGCGTGGCGATGCCCGACGCCAAGACGATGCGGGAGTTCCTCCTCGGCGGGCAGCGGCGCGAGCCCACCGGCCGGGTCCCGGTCGTTCCGCCCCGGTTCGGTGCCGGCCAGTCGCCCGACTCGCTGCACATCACCTGGTACGGGCACGCGTCGGTCCTCGTCGAGCTGGAGGGTGCCCGGGTCCTGATCGACCCCATCTGGAGCGATCGGTGCTCCCCGTCGGGGAAGGTCGGCCCGAAACGGCTGCACCCGGTCCCGGTGGCGCTGGAGGAGATCCCGCCGCTCGACGCGATCCTCATCTCGCACGACCACTACGACCACCTGGACATGGCGACGGTGAAGGCGCTCACGGTCAACCAGACCGCGCCGTTCCTGGTGCCGCTGGGCGTCGGTGCGCACCTGCACCGCTGGGGCGTTCCGGCACACCGGATCATCGAGCTGGACTGGGCCGAGAGCGTCGACATCGCCGGACTGCACCTGGTCGCGACCGAGGCGCAGCACTTCTCGGGTCGGGGGCTGACCCGCAACGGCACGCTGTGGAGCTCGTGGGTGATCGCCGGCAAGAACCGCCGGGTCTTCTACACGGGCGACTCGGGGTATTTCGCCGGTTACGCCGAGATCGGCGCCAAGTACGGCCCGTTCGACGTGACGCTGATGCAGATCGGTGCCTATGACAAGGCGTGGCCGGACATCCACATGTTCCCCGAGGAGGCGATCCAGGCGCACCTGGAGCTCGTCGGCGGGCTGCTGATCCCGGTTCACTGGGCGACCTTCAACCTGGCCCTGCACTCGTGGAGCGAGCCGCCGGACCGGCTGTGGGCCGAGGCGAAGGCCCGGGGCGTGACGATGGCGGTGCCGAAGCCCGGCGAGCGCGTCGACGCCGCGGATCCACCCCCGATCGACGGCTGGTGGCAGTCGATCGCCTAGCTCTTCGTCCGTTCGCTGTCCAAGATCGCCGCAACTCTTCAAGAGTTGGTCCTAACGCGTTAGGACCAACTCTTGAAGAGTTGCGGCGATCTTGGCGATCTGTGGCGTGAATCCCACGGCGGGATGGGGTGCGCCATATGCTGGGCGGCGTGTGGGGTCTGGTGCGGTTTGTGGCTGTGGTGAGCGCGTTCGTGCTGGCGGGAGCACCTGCGGGCGCGGCTGAGGGAGACGAGGTACCCGTCGCCGTCTGCACCGTGAAGGACAGCCGGGTGAGCGAACTGTCCGGGCTCGTCGCCACGGCCACGGGCTATGTCGCGATCAACGACAGCAACTGGGACCCGAGCGACATCAAGATCTTCTTCCTGGACCGGGCGTGCAAGGTCACCCGGACCGTCGGCTACCCCACCTCGGCGCGGGACCCCGAGGACCTCGCCATGGCGGCAGACGGAACCCTCTGGATCGCCGACGTGGGGGACAACTTCAACGCGGCCACCCGGCGGACCACGATCGCGCTGTGGCGGCTCGCCCCGGGCGGCAGGACCCCGGTCATCTACCGCTTCACCTACCCCGACGGGCCGCACGACGCCGAGGCGCTGCTGCTGGAGCGGGACGGCTCCCCGATCATCGTCACGAAGGAGCTCGGCGGTCCGGCCTCGCTCTACGCTCCGGCCGAGAAGCCGCGGGCCAAGACCGCGCAGGGCGTCCCGCTTCACAAGATCGGGGAGGTACGCCTCCCGTCCACCCTCACCCCGAACCCCTTCGACTCGATCGGCCGCAGAACCGTCACCGGAGCCGCCCAGACCGCCGACGGGAGCCGGGTGGCCCTGCGTACCTATGCCGACGCGTTCGAGTGGGATGTGACCACCGACGTGCTGACCGCGATCACCACGGGGAAGCCCCGGATCACCGCGCTGCCCAACGAGGCGCAGGGGGAGTCGATCGCCTACCCGGTCGACGGGGACGGCTTCCTCACCGTCAGCGACCAACCGGCCGGGGGGACCGTGATCGCGCGTTATGGCGTACCCCCCAGGCCTTCACCCAGTCGGACCGGCGACGGCCCGGCAGCTTCTGGAGAGGTCGTGGCGGTGCGGGCGGCGAATCGGAGCGGGCTGGCCGGAATGGGCATCGCCGCTGCGGGGTTGCTGATAATCGGGCTCGCCGTAGCGCTACTTCGGCGGCGCAAGCGCGGTTGAGCCCGTCAGTCGACAAGATGGGGATGAAAATGAACGTCACCCTGAACAACGGGGTCTCGATGCCGCAGCTCGGCTTCGGTGTCTGGCAGGTCGAGGACGACATCGCCGAGCAGGCGGTGACGACCGCGATCGAGGTCGGTTACCGCAGCATCGACACCGCGAAGCTCTACTTCAACGAGGACGGCGTCGGGCGGGCCATCGCGAAGAGCGGTGTGCCGCGCGAGGAGCTCTTCATCACCACGAAGCTCTGGAACAACGAGCACGCCTACGACGACGCCCTGCGCGCCTTCGACACGAGCCTGGGCAAGCTGGGCCTCGACGTGCTCGACCTCTACCTGATCCACTGGCCGGTGCCGAGCCAGGACCGCTACGTGGAGGCGTGGAAGGCGCTGGAGAAGCTCTACGCCGACGGCAGGGTGCGCGCGATCGGCGTCTCCAACTTCACGGTCGAGGCGCTGCAGCGGCTCATCGGCGAGACCGGGATCGTGCCGGCGGTCAACCAGATCGAGCTGCACCCGCGGTTCGCCCAGCGTGAGCTGCGGGTGTTCCACGCCGAGCATGGCATCCACACCGAGGCGTGGAGCCCGCTGGGGCAGGGCAAGGGCCTGCTCAACGACCCGGTGCTGGCGGAGATCGCGGCGGCCGTGGGGCGTACGCCGGCACAGGTGACCGTGCGCTGGCACCTGCAGATCGGCAACATCGTCATCCCGAAGTCGGTCACCCCGTCGCGGATCGCGGAGAACTTCGACGTCTTCGACTTCGAGCTCAGCGCGGACCAGATCGCCGCGATCGACGGCCTCGACTCGGGCGGCCGGATCGGCCCGGACCCGGCGACGTTCTCCTGGATGGGCTGAGCGCGCCGGAAACGAAGCTTGGTGGGACCCGGGGAAGTATCCATTCCCCGGGCCCCATTTTGCCACCCAATTGCGCACGCCAGCACATTTGAAGAGCGCCGATCATCCCTTATGACGTCGGGTTTTACCGTTAAACTACGGCCGCATGATGGAGCGGCTGACCAGATTCGAACTGGCATCCGACCGTCCCCGTCAGCGCTCGGTCGACCTGGCGTTCGGTGGCGAATACTGAAGCTGGAGCGAGAGTCTGAGTCTTACCGCGGCGCCTCTGCCAATTGGGCTACCCCGCCGGGAAAGTGACGGGAGGAGGGCTCGAACCTCCACTGGACCGCGTGAGTCAGGCTGAACCTCAGTTTCAGCTTGGTGCTCTTGTCCGCCCCGACGGTCTCCCTATGGAGATCCGCGGGGTGGCATTGCCCGGCTATCCGAACAGATAGCCGAAAACCTTGTCCCCGACGTGGACGTCGGTGACCTCGGCGTTATTGGCCTCCTCGCGGGAGAACTTCACCGCCGCCTGGAGCTTCTCGATGCGGTCCAGCAGCTCCGTGACCCGCTTGGCGGGCAGGGAGCCGGAGAACTTCAGCGTCGTCCAGTAGCCGACGGGGATGTCCTCGTAATAGACCTCGACCTGCGCCGGGTGCTTCTCCGTCGCCTCGGCCTTGACGTGGTTGCGCGGCACCTTCTTGGTGCGGATGGTGCGCACCGGCTCCGTCGACCAGCAGTCCGCCGAGTCGTTGAAGGTCCAGCTCTCCGCGGCGTCGAGCACCGGCAGCTTCTTGACGAAGGTACGCAGATCGGTGAGCTGCTTCTCCAGGAAGAGCAGGTAGGTCACGGGCACATCGCGCAGGAGCACGGTGCCGTCGATCGTGACGTCCGCCTTGGCCGTGCAGTTGGCCGAGTCCTTGGTGGCGGTCACGTCGAAGAGCCGGGTGAGGGTGGTCGCCATCTGCCGCAGCACGTCCTCGGCGCGGATCTGCACCTTGGTCGACTCGGGCGGCAGCTGCTCGCCCTCCTCGTCCTTGGGCTGATAGACGCGCGAGATTCCGGTGAGCAGAGCGGTCTTCTGCACCGTGTGATGCGCATCGGTCAGATCCTGAAAAGACCTGCTCTTGACGCCCTTCTCCACGGCGATGATCTGGTTGAGCTTTGCCACTCTTCTCCCCCTTCAGGCGTGCGAACGCTACGCGGTCCGCAGAGGGTGCCGCAAGCGTGTTTGAACGCCTTAGGGGCCGGGAGGTGTGGGGGGTCTATTATGGAAGTCATCTCCCTTTTTGACGAATTAGTCGCACAAATCCTTCTCTATGGTGCAGAGTGATGTCATGAGCAGCAGCGGTATGTCCAACAGTGCCGAAGCTGCGCGGCGTCCGTACCGGGCGAAGGGCCTGTCGGACACATCCTTGAAGGAGGAGACGATGGCCGTTACCAAGAAGGCCACCACCCGGACGGCCACAAAGGCCGCCAGCAAGGCGACCCCGGCGAAGAAGGCCGCAGTCAAGAAGACCGTCGCGGCGAAGAAGACCGTGGCAGCGAAGAAGACCACCACGGCCAGGAAGAC
This sequence comes from Allocatelliglobosispora scoriae, assembly GCF_014204945.1. Classification (NCBI taxonomy): domain Bacteria; kingdom Bacillati; phylum Actinomycetota; class Actinomycetes; order Micromonosporales; family Micromonosporaceae; genus Allocatelliglobosispora; species Allocatelliglobosispora scoriae. Next base: position 2,321,496 of record NZ_JACHMN010000002.1, on the reverse strand, counting down.
CGCGACGGCCACCAAGACCGCTCCCGCCAAGAAGAGCGCGGCGAAGAAGGCTCCCGCGAGCCGTGCCTCGGCGGTGAAGAAGACGGCGGCGAAGAAGACGACGACGGTCGCGAAGAAGGCCCCGGCGAAGAAGACGGTGGCCGCGGCCACGAAGTCGACGACGCGCAAGGCCACCACCACGGCGGCGGTCAAGAAGACCACCACCGCGGCGAAGAAGACGACGGCGACTGCGGCGAAGAAGACCGTGGCCAAGAAGGCTCCGGCCAAGAAGACCCTCGCCACGGCTGCCAAGAAGACGACAGCGGCGAAGTCGACGGCGGTCAAGAAGACCGCCGCGAAGAAGGTCGCCGCCAAGAAGGCCGCCACCAAGGCTCCGAGCCGCAAGGCCGCCACCAGCAAGGTCACCGCAGCCAAGAAGACCGCGGCGAAGAGCGCCCCGGCCAAGAAGGCGACGATGAAGAAGACCGCCATGAAGAAGGCGACCACCCGAAAGGCGTAGCAGTACGCGTCGGAGCCGCCGACTGGTAGGAATGGACCCGTGGTGACCCGACGCGTACTCGCCCCCGCCATCGACTTTGGACCGCTGCGCCGCGAGCTGAGACTGCCCGAGCAGTTCTCACCCGCGGCGCAGCGGGAAGCCGACGAGGCGGCCAAGCTCCCCCTGCCGAAGCTCGATCGCACGGACCTCCCGTTCGTCACGATCGACCCGGCCGGCTCGATGGACCTCGACCAGGCGGTGCTGCTCCTGGCCCGCCCCGGCGGCGGATTCCGGGTCCACTACGCCATCGCCGACGTGGCGGCCTTCGTCCGCCCCGGCGGACCGCTGGAGGCCGACACCTGGCAGCGCGGTCAGACCGTCTACCTGCCCGACGGCAACGTGCCGCTGCACCCGACGACCCTCAGCGAGGGCGCCGTCAGCCTCCTGCCGGACCAGGAGCGAGCCGCCGTCGTCTGGACCATCGACCTCGGCGCCGACGGTGCCACCACAGCCGTGCACGTCGAGCGGGCCCGGGTCCGCAGCCGCGCCAAGCTCAGCTATGTCGGCGTTCAGGCGGATGTCGACGCCGGCAAGGTCCACGACTCCATCGCCCTGCTGCCGACGATCGGCCCGCTGCTCGTCGCCCGCGGCCTCGCCCGGGGCGCGATCAGCCTGCCCTCGCCCGAGCAGGAGGTCGAGCCCGACGGCGACGGCTGGCAGCTCGTGCTCCGCGCACCCGTGCCGGTCGAGGAGTGGAACGCCCAGATCTCCCTGCTCACCGGGGTCTCGGCGGCTCGGATCATGCTCGACGGCGGGATCGGCCTGCTGCGGACGATGCCCTACCCGGCAGCCGAGGCGGTCGAGGAGCTGCGCAAGGCGGCCGTCGGGCTGGGGATCGCGTGGCCGCAGGGTGCGACCGTCGGGCAGGTCATCGCCGCGCTCGACCCCGGCACGCCGCAGGGGGCAGCCTTCGTCGACCAGGCCCAGGAGACGATGCGGGGCGCGGGCTACACCGCCTTCGACGGCGCTCCGCCGGAACAGCCCGACCACGGCGGGGTGGCATCCTCCTACGCGCACGTCACGGCCCCGCTGCGCCGTCTCGCCGACCGGTACGCCACCGAGGCCGCCCTGGCGCTCTACGAGGGGCGCGAGGTGCCCCCGTGGTGCCGCGAGGCGCTGCCGAAGCTGCCGGAGGTGATGGCGGAGACCGGTCGCGCCGTCTCGGCAGCCGAGCGGGGCGCCGTGGACCTCACCGAGGCCGTGCTGCTGCACGACCGGATCGGGGAGGTCTTCGACGCCGTCATCCTCGACGAGGGTCAGATCGCCATCGACGCACCGCCGGTGCGGGCGCGGTGCACGGGCGCGAAGGCGATCGGGGAGCGGGTCCAGGTGCGCTTGACGGAGGCGGATCCGCTGAAGCGAACGGTGCGTTTCGAGGTCGTCGCAGCTTAGAGATCACACGTGATTCGGTGCAGCAGACGTAATCATGAAGTGTGATTACGTCTGCTGCACCGAATCAGACGCGATCAAACCGCTCTAGAAGGTGTGCTCGGCGGCCGGGAAGGCTCCGTCGCGTACCTCTTCGGCGAAGCTTTGAGCCGCCGCCGTCAAGGTGCCCGCGAGGTCGGCGTAGCGCTTGACGAAGCGCGGCGCGGCGCCCTGCCGGAGCCCGGCCATGTCCTGCCAGACGAGCACCTGGGCGTCGCAGTCGACGCCGGCGCCGATGCCGATCGTGGGGATCGCCAGATCGTGGGTGATCTTCTTGGCGACCTCGCCCGGGACCATCTCCAGCACGACGGAGAAGGCGCCCGCCTCGGCGACGGCGATCGCGTCGTCCACAATCGACTGTGCTGCGTCGCCGCGGCCCTGCACGCGGTAACCGCCGAGCTGGTGCTCGCTCTGCGGGGTGAAGCCGATGTGGGCCATGACCGGGATGCCGGCGTTGGTGATCGCCTCGATCGCGGCGGCACTGCGCTTGCCGCCCTCCAGCTTCACCGCGTGGCAGCCGCCCTCCTTGAGGAAGCGGACGGCGGTGCGCAGCGCCTGCGTCGGCGACTCCTCGTAGGAGCCGAAGGGCAGGTCGCCGACGACGAGCGCGCGCTGAGTGGCCTTCGTGACGGCCCGGACGAGCGGCAGCAGCTCGTCGACGGTGACCGGCAGGGTCGTCTCGTAGCCGAAGACGTTGTTGGCGGCGGAGTCGCCCACGAGCAGCACCGGGATCCCGGCCTGATCGAAGAGGGCCGCCGTGTACTGGTCATAAGAGGTGAGCATCGCCCAGCGCTCGCCGCGCTCCTTGGCGGCGAGCAGATGGTGCGCGCGGACCCGCTTGGTCGCCGGGCCGCCGTAGAGGCTGGTCACGGTGTCGGATGGCAGGGACATCGCTGTCTCCCATTCGGTTGACTCGAGGCCGCTCGGATGCGGTCCCCGGTTGTCCGTCGCGGGCCGCGTGGCGCCCGTACGACGGCGTTGATGACGCCAGCCTCCCACCACGGGCAGGCCAAGCGTCAGCATTTCGTGCGAAAGTTCACAGGCTGCCCCCGCGCAGCCGCGCCGAGGGCACCTGGGAGAATTGAAGCTTCACTACACCGAGATGGGGACCTGCGTGGCTCAGTACATCTACACCCTGGAGAAGGCGCGCAAGGCGCACGGCGACAAGGTCGTTCTTGACAATGTGACCCTGTCGTTCCTGCCCGGAGTCAAGATCGGTGTGGTGGGCCCGAACGGCGCCGGTAAGTCCAGCCTGCTGAAGATCATGGCCGGGCTCGACATGGTCAGCAACGGCGAGGCCCGCCTCATGCCCGGCTACACCGTCGGCATGGTGGCTCAGGAGCCCCGGCTGGACGAGACGAAGACCGTTCTGGAGAACATCGAGCTCGCCGTCGCGGGGACCAAGGCGAAGCTCGCCCGGTTCAACGAGATCGCCGAGCTGATGGCGACCGACTACTCCGACGAGCTGATGAACGAGATGGGTCAGCTCCAGGAGGAGCTCGACCACGCCGACGCGTGGGACCTCGACTCGAAGCTCTTCCAGGCGATGGACGCGCTGCGCTGCCCGCCGGCGGACGCCGAGACCGCACCGCTCTCCGGTGGCGAGAAGCGCCGCGTCGCGCTCTGCAAGCTGCTGCTCGAGCAGCCCGACCTGCTCCTGCTCGACGAGCCCACCAACCACCTCGACGCCGAGAGCGTGCTCTGGCTGGAGCAGCACCTCGCGAAGTACCCCGGCACGGTGATCGCGATCACCCACGACCGGTACTTCCTCGACAACGTCGCCGAGTGGATCCTCGAGCTCGACCGCGGCCGCGCCTACCCCTACGAGGGCAACTACTCCACCTACCTGGAGAAGAAGGCCGCCCGCCTCGCGGTCGAGGGCCGCAAGGACGCCAAGATGAAGAAGCGCCTCACCGACGAGCTCGAGTGGGTGCGCTCCAACGCCAAGGCCCGCCAGACCAAGTCCCGCTCGCGTCTGGAGCGCTACGAGGAGATGGCGGCCGAGGCGGAGAAGACCCGCAAGCTCGACTTCGACGAGATCCAGATCCCGCCGGGCCCGCGCCTGGGCAACACGGTGATCGAGGCGAAGGACCTGCGCAAGGGCTTCGGCGACCGGGTGCTCATCGACAACCTGAGCTTCAGCCTCCCGCGCAACGGCATCGTCGGCATCATCGGCCCCAACGGCGTCGGCAAGACCACCCTCTTCAAGACGATCGTCGGGCTGGAGAAGCCGGACGCCGGTGCGGTCCGGGTCGGCGAGACGGTGACGCTCTCCTACGTCGACCAGTCCCGGGCCGGTCTGCAGAGCTCCAAGACGGTCTGGGAGGTCGTCTCCGACGGCCTCGACTACCTGATGGTCGGCAAGGTCGAGATGCCGTCGCGCGCCTACGTGGCGGCCTTCGGCTTCCGCGGGCCGGACCAGCAGAAGCCGGTCAACGTGCTCTCCGGCGGTGAGCGCAACCGCCTCAACCTGGCGCTGACGCTCAAGATCGGCGGCAACGTGCTGCTGCTCGACGAGCCCACCAACGACCTCGACGTGGAGACCCTCTCCAGCCTGGAGAACGCCCTGCTGGAGTTCCCCGGCTGCGCCGTGGTCATCTCCCACGACCGGATGTTCCTCGACCGGGTGTCGACGCACATCCTCGCCTGGGAGGGCACCGAGGAGGAGCCGTCGAAGTGGTTCTGGTTCGAGGGCAACTTCGACTCGTACGAGAAGAACAAGATCGATCGGCTCGGCCAGGAGGCCGCCCGTCCGCACAGCGTGACCTACCGGAAATTGACGCGTGACTAGTCGGTTCGTCTACAACTGCGGGCTCCGCTGGTCGGATCTCGATGCTTACGGGCACGTCAACAACGCGCGCTTCCTCACGCTCTATGAGGAGGCGCGCGTTGCCCTGATCTTCGTCGGGGCGAAGGAGGCGGGCTTCGACTCCTTCGAGGAGGGGGTCGTCATCTCCCGCCACGAGATCGACTACCTCCGCCCGATCGACTACGGCGATCCGGTCCGGATCGAGCTGTGGGTCGAGGAGATGCGGGTCAGCCGCTTCACGGTCGCCTACGAGATGTTCGACGGCGACGTGCTCGCGAGCCGGGCCCGGTCGATTCTCGTCCCGTTCGACCTCGCGAAGGGCCGGCCGAGGCGCCTGACGGCCGAGGAGCAGAGGTTCCTGTCGCTGTGGTCCAGCTGAGCGACGCCAACGCCGAGGTCTTCCTCGCCCGTCTCACCCGGCTGGACCGGCAGGCGCTGGTCCGGCTGCGGCCGGGTGAGCCGGGCCGCGTCACCGTCTACGCGATGCTGCCGTGGGGCACGCTCGTCTGCCGCGACGTCGACAGCGACGAGCCCCAGGACCTCACGGTGCGCGCTGAGGACCTCCTGTCCCGCGTCGAGGGCCCCCGGCGCGACCACGAGTGGCGGTGGCAGCTTCCGCCCGCGCGTGCGGCCGCCGTCGAGGTCCTGCCCGCCTCGCTGGTACGCCGTCTCGCCGACGCGGCAGCCGCGACGCTGCGCCAGGCGACGGAGTCCGGTGTGGACGGCAAGGCCGTCGGGGCCCGTGCCCTGCGCGACGCCCTCCTCGATCACGTCGCCGTCTACGTAACCTCTACAGTGGACGGGAAAGTGGTCGAGGTGCCGCAGCGGTTGGTTCAGGCGGTGGTTCGGATGGGATTTCTACCGGTTAATGACATTGGTGAGGTTGCTGTGCTCGCCGTCGGCAGCTGGATCGGCCTCGCAACCGGCAACGGAACTGCCTGGTACAGGCCTTCTGCGCCGAGTTTGCTTCCCATCTCTTCCCCTAGCTGAGCTATAGGGCTAATCTTTTCGGCTGACGGCAGATTGACCAAACGGCTGGACGAGGCCATTTGGGGGCTGCCAGAATCCATCCGTAAAGGTAACGTTCAGCCTCAGGTCACACGGAAGGTAGTCGCCCGGATCCGTAGAGCAGCGATACGCCCGGTGCGAAGACCTCAAGGCAGCGCAGACGTTCAGTCAGCGAGGGGAAGTGCGATGGCGTGGTGGTCATGGCGTCCGGGGGGGCAGGGGCAGGCGGACGGCATCAAGTCGCGAAATCATGGCTCGGGATCGACACTGGGAGGGCTTCGCGTTCCCGATGATTTATCCACATTAGACAAAATTCCGATGGCGTCCCGAGGCTACGAGCCGGCCGGAGTCACGCTTGATCGGATCGGGACGGCGCTGGATATGCTCGACATCCGCTACCTTTCCGACGGAGACGGCAACCTGCTCGCCATGTGGGAGCGCCATGCGGTGCTCTTCACGATGGAGGGGCCGGAGGACGAGATCCTCGTCATCCGCGCAAGGCCCCATGCCACGGTGGCGTTCGAGTTCGCCGATCGGGCCTACCGGGCCGTCAACGAGTGGAACCACCTGCACAGATTCGCCAAGGCATATGTCGGCGACCCCACCCTCCGCGGTGAGTTGCCGATCTACGCCGAGACGCAGGTCCCGCTCCGAGCCGGTGCTCACGATGCGCTCGTCGTCGAACTCGTCGACTGCGGTGCAGCGGTGGCGACCGCCTTCGTCGAATGGCTCCACAGCGAAGCAGCTCTCCTGTAAACCTTCTCGGACCGTTGATCAAGGGAAGACTCGCCGCATATCGGGCAGTCGATATGGCGAGTCTTCCCTTGATCAACGGGAATTGTTGTCGGAACGCGAGTCATGCGGGCGGGAAGAGGCCTACGCGGCCGTGGTATTCGGTGGCCAGGCGGTCGGTGTCGGAACCGACCAGGAGGCCTCTCGGGGTGACCGCGAAGGCGCGTAGGCCCTGACCCCGGCTGCGGGTGGGGTTCCAGTCCAGGGCGCGACCCGACTTCGGATCGATCGCGGAGATGCCGGGGCGGGAGACCGCGCCGGGCCCGGCCGACTCGTGCCCGTAAGGGTTGTCCAGCCAGCGCTGGTGGCCCCCGACATAGACCGCCGAGCCGGTCACCGCCACGGCGTAGAGCGAATCGCCGCCGGTGTAGTTGACCCAGGTCGGGCGGTGCGGGTTGCTGCCGTAGGTCTCGAAGCGGGCGGCCGTGTCGCAGAGCAGCCCACTCTTCGACATCCGGCCCGTCGAGACCGCCACGAAGTAGCTGCCGTCGGGGGAGAAGTCCACCGCCCGCAGGTAGGTGTCGAAACCCTTGCGGCACTTCGGCTCGTAGACGTAGCTGTACCAATCGGCGAGCTTCACCGTCGGCGCCGAGATGTCGAACATCGCCAGCTGCGGGCGGTATTCGCCCATCGCGTCCATCAGTGCCCCGGCCGCGATCATCCGCTTGCCGTCGGGGGAGACCGCCACGTCCTCGACCTTCACCCGGTCCAGCTCCGGTGCGTCGAGTTCGGCATCGAAGCCCCGGTCCACCGCGCCGGTCCGGATGTCGACGCGGGCGAGGGCTGCTCTCGGCGTACCCCCGATGGTGTCGAATCTCCCGCCCACATAGAGCCACTGGCCGCCCGCCGCCAGGGCGCGGACATCTCCATCGCGCAGCGACGCGGTGAAGCCGGGTACGACGCGGCCGGTGGCGACATCGAGCCGGGCGAGGCTGCGGGCGGGGACCCCCTCGACCTCGGTGAAGTCGCCGCCGACGAGCACCGTGCCGTCCGGTCCGGGGGTGAGGGCGTAGACGGGGCCGTCGATCCACGGCGCGAACCTGGTGACCGCGCCGGTGGAGAGGCTGAACGCCATCAGGAACCACCGGTCGAACTCGGTGTAGCCGTCGCTGGAGCTCACCGTCGTGAAGTCGCCGCCCACGACGACGGTGTCGCCGACGACCGTCATCGCCCAGACCGAGCCGTCGAGAATGTGCGGCGTCCAGTCGACGGGGTTCTCGCTGACGACACGCCCCAGCGCGGGCGCGGCACCGGCCGGGCTGATGCCGACGACGAGCGTCGCGGCGAGAGCGATCGCGAGCATGATGCGACGGGTCACGTCATGCTCAACGACGAACGCGGCCCGCTGGGCTCGAACCGGCCGGAGCTAGCTGTTGACCATGAAATCCGCCGCGTTGACGAGGTAGTCCCAGAGCATCGTGCGCATCTCGTCGGTGAGGTCGACCGAGTCGACAGCCACCCTCATGTGCTTCAGCCACGCGTCCCGGGCCGCTACGTCGACCTGGAAGGGCGCGTGACGCATCCGCAGCCGCGGGTGACCGCGCTCCTCCGAATAGGTCTTGGGGCCGCCCCAGTACTGAATGAGGAAGAGGGTGAACCGCTCGGCCGCCGGGCCGAGGTCGGCCTCCGGGTACATCGGGCGGAGCAGCGGATCGTCGGCGACCCCCGCGTAGAAGACCTCGACGATCTTGCGAAAGGTCGGCTCGCCGCCGAAGCGTTCGAAGAGCGTGGTCGGATCGGGGTTAGTCACCCGACCAATTCTGCCACTATGCGTGGGTGGGGACGCCTGAGCGTGAGGCGACGGACGCCACAGCGTCCTCGAACCGCTCCCGGCGAGGCCAGAGGGCCACCGCGATCAGGGTCAGGCCGACGCCGAAGATGCTCCACCAGCCGACGACCCGGGGCAGCGACGCCTGATCGGCGAGGACGCCGACGACGAAGATCCCGGCGCCCTGGCTGAGCTGCAGGCCCATCTGCATCACGCCGAACGCGCGGGCCCGGTAGCCGTCGGGAACCACCTGGGCGAAGAAGCCGCTCGCGGCCGGCACCATCGCCGCGACGGCGAACCCGCAGGCGAACGCCATCACGCAGACCCCGACGAGTTCGGGCTCGAGCAGGCCGGGCACGAGCGCCAGCGGAACCGCCACCGCGAAGGGCCGGATGAGCCGCCGCCGCACCGTGGGCGGGACGAGCCGGCCGACGATGAGGCCGCCCGCCACGTAGCCCAGCGGGTTGGCGAGCATGATCAAGCCCTGCGCGAAGCTCTGCGTCTGCTGCTCACCCGGGTAGAGCATGCTCGACCACGGTGCGGCCAGGCCCTCCGGCAGCGTCGCGAAGAGCATCGCGGAGAAGACCAGGATGGCGATGGCCCGCAGGGCGGGCGTGCCGAAGACGAGCCGGAAACCGTCGCCGGTCTCGCGGATCAGGTTGCGGCGCTCGGTGTTGGCGGCGGGGCGCAGCTTGACGAAGCGCCAGAGCAGCAGGGCCGAGAGCGCGAACGTCCCGGCGTCGAAGACCAGCCCGCCGCGCAGGCTGTAGGCCGCGGCGAGGCCGCCGCTCAGGTAGCCGAGGACCTGGGCCGCCTGCCCGGCGGTGAGCTGCAGCGAGAGTCCCACGACGAGCTTGTCCCCGGTGAGCACCTGGGGGATCAGGGCCGACTTGGCGGCCTGAGCCGGCGGGTTGGCCAGGGCGGTCAGGAACAGCAGCACGAGCATGATCGGCAGCGGGATTCCGGGGATCGCGACAATGCCGATCATCGCCATCCGCGCGAGGTCGCAAATGATCATCACATTGCGATATGGATAGCGCTCGGCAAGCGTTGCCAGCAGCGGTCCTGCGACCAACCAAGGCAGGTAGGTCAGCGCGAATGCGGCCGCGGCGAGTGCGGCCGAATTGGTCTGCTGAAACACGAGGGCGCTGACGGCGACCTTGGCGATGTAATCACCCACCCAGGAGATGAGGTTCGCCGCGAAAAGCGCGCGAAACTCCCTACTGGCGAAGACTTCGCCAAATGTTGCCGGACGCTCCTTGGTGCCACTCTGACCAGAGAGTTTCCCCTGGTCGGGATGGGGGGAGTGGGACACCGCCGGGTCCTCCATGTGTTCGCGACATCGGTGTCGTTGACCCGTCATCCTGTCGCATTGCGACAAACGACGGCAATGCCGTGATGCTCGTTGGAGAATTCTGCCCGATCGGCGGAGTTATCGCTAGTCCCTGTGGATAACCCCGGTTGCCCGACGGGCGGATGGCCTAGATCGTGTCCTCGTCCGCCGGCGGCCTCGCCGTACGCAGACCGCGCTTGGCTCCGCCCATGCCGTCGGCCGCTCCCGAGGACTCCAGCGCGTCGGTGAGGCGCCGCCGCAGTTCGCGGGCGACCCTGGGCTGAGCCTCGGTCGTGGTCCGTGCGGTCACCCGGACGATGGCGCCGTCGACGGTGATCTCCTCCACGCCCACGACGTGCGGCGGGTCCAGGAAGTCGTCGTGGTAATCGGTGTCCGCGGCGAAGGTCTCGGCCGCGCCCCGCAGCACCCGGGTCACCTCTTCGACCCCGGCGAAGCCGACCGGGATGTCGACGTTGACGACCGCCCAGCCCTGGCTCTTGTTGCCGACCCGGATGATCTCGCCATTGCGGACATACCAGATGACGCCGCGGGAGTCGCGGACCGTCACCGTACGCAGGCCCACCGCCTCGACCACGCCGCTCGCCTCACCGACGTCGATGGAGTCGCCCACGCCGTACTGGTCTTCCAGCAGCATGAACAGGCCCGCCAGCAGGTCCTTCACGAGCGACTGCGCGCCGAAGCCGAGCGCCGCGCCGAAGATGCCGAGGCCCGCGATGAGCGGGGTCAGGTTGACACCGAACTCGCCGACGACGAGCAGGCCGGCGATGGTGAAGACCATGACGGTGGTGATGCTGCGCAGCACCGAGCCGATCGCCTCCGCCCGCTGGCGGCGGCGCTCCGGGTAGATCGCGGTCCCGCTCTGCGTGACCGCGCGAGGCACGCGCTCCTTCAAAGGCCGGAGCATCGTGGGTACGCGACCCTCGGCCGCCCCGTTGATCATCCGATTGATCGTGCGGATGAGCAGGTGCCGGACGACGAGCGCCAGGATCACGATGAGCGCCACCCGCAGCGGCTTGATCACCACGTAGAGGCTGCTCTCGGCGAGCCAGGTGATGCCGGTGACCTGGTCGAACCAGCTGCAGACCTTGTCGTCGAGACAGGCGGCACCGGCGGTCGTCGACGGGGCGGGATCTGGTGCGAGGGCGAGGAGTGCGGTGATCACCGGTCGTTACTACCCCATCGGGTGGCGTTTTGACTAGTCGAGCGGATCATTCGGCGCTTTTGCCGCACGAACGGATATAGCAGGGCGAATACCCGACTGCAAGGGCTCTTGGTGAATTTTTGCGCTCAAGGACCGAAAAGCTAGTGCGTTTAGCACATCTGTCGGCCACGATTGTCACAGGGCCCCACTTTAGGTGGAGCTGCGAGAGAGGATAACGGCGATGCCTGACATACGACACACGACCAGCTCGGTCGCTCTCATTCTCAACACGACCTACGAGCCGTTGTGTGTCGTCTCGGTGCGCCGAGCCGCCATCCTGATCCTGTCGGGGAAGGCCGTCTGCGTCGCCGACGGCGAAGGCGTCCTGCACAGCTCCCGCCGGGAGATCGCCGTTCCCCTCGTCATCCGGCTCTCCCGCTATGTCCGCGTCCCCTACCGGGGGCACGTCGGCCTGTCCCGCCGGGCCATCTTCGCCCGCGACGGCGGACGCTGTGTCTACTGCTCCGGGCCAGCCGAGACGATCGACCACGTCATTCCCCGGTCCAAGGGCGGCCCGCACCACTGGGAGAACGTCGTCGCAGCCTGTGCCCGGTGCAATCACAGCAAGGGTGACAAGAGCGTCGCCGAGATGGGCTGGCGCCTGCCCGTCCAGCCGGCCGCACCGAAGGGCGCCGCCTGGCGGGTCCTCGGTCACCGGACCCCCGACCCCCGCTGGTCCGACTGGTTGGCCGCCGCCGTTTAGGACCAACTCTTGAAGAGTTGCGCCGATCTTGAAATCAGGCCTTGTGGGTGGAGACGAGGCTGGCGAAGACGACGACGTTGCTGGCGTAGCCGAGTTCGCCGCCTACCCATCTGCCACCGCAGGTGATGAGGCGCAGGCCGGGGCGGCTGTAGTCGTCGTAGATGCGCTTGGTCGGGATGTTGGTCTTGCCGAACCACTCGACCGAGTTGACCTCGAAGACCGTCACCTGTCGATCCCGGCGGGTGATCTCGATCCGGGCGCCGGCCTTCAGCTCCCCGAGACGGGCGAAGACGGCCGGCTTGTCCTTCGTGTCGACGTGGCCCACCATGATCGCCGGTCCGTACTGTCCCGGAGTGGGGCCCTGCTCGTACCAACCTGCTTCGTTGCGGAGCGTGACCGCCGGGACCGCGATCGTTCCCGCGGCATCGAGCCCGACGCTGTGGATCGGCGCGCGGACGCCGATCGACGGGATGATGATGCGCAGCGGCTTGCTCGGCCCGAGCACCGGGAACTTCCCGGGCGGCGCCTTCGAGCCGGATCCGCCGAAGAACGACGGCAGGTGCAGCGTCCCGGTCGCCTGGCCGAGGCCGATCCCGGCGCCGAAGATCCCGGCGATGAGCAGCACCGCCGCGAGGACCCCGGTGAATCCGCCCCGGCGCGGCCCGCGCAGCACGGGGGCCACCCCGAGCGGCGGCTCGTCGCGGGGCATTTATGCCTCGTACGCCGAGCGCCTGCGCCGCAGCGTGACGATTCCGAGTCCCAGCCCCGCGCAGATCGCCGCGATGCTGCCGCCGAGCACGAGCGGTCCGTTGCCCTGGTGGGCGAGCGCGCCGCCACCGGTGTTGGGCCCCTTGGTGGGCTTGGTCGGGTTGATCACCCAGAGCGTGGTGATCGCAGTACTCCCGCTCGCACAGGTCAGCTTGACCGGATAGCCGTGCGGCTTGGTATCCGAGGGGATGGTCGCCGTACCGATCAGGAAGTTCTTCTCGGCCATAAGGGTGATCACGCCGAACGCGTCCGATTTGGCCGTGGCGGGATTCACGGTGGAGCCGCAGCTCGCCCGGAGGGATACGGAGAAGCCCGCGTTGATCGTCGAGGGGTTGACCTCGATAAAGACGGTGTCGGCGCGGGCCGGAGCGGCCCCGAAGAGCAACGTGGAGCCTCCCGCCGCGAGGGCGGCGGCGGCGATCCTGGTTGCGATCTTGTACGCCCGCATGGGTACCCCTTCAGTTCGATCCTGTGGACGTATCGTCTTAAATGACGCATACCGTCCTGTTGGGATCCTCTCAGAGTGCACCGCTTCCGCGTGGCAATTGGTGAAACTCAGCACCCCGCGACCTGGGGTGACCGACGATGGCGTTAGCGTTTAGTTGTTCCGAGTCGGGCGAGACGCCTTGGGGGCGTTGACGTTGTCTATTGCACAGACGGTCCTCGTTTATGCGGGGATACCGGCCGCGGTGATCATCATCGTGGCGGGACTGATCCTCGTCGGCGGAAGTCGGCGAGCAAAGCGTTACCGGCCAGGACGGCCGTATGACTTCAAGCCGGTGTGGTTCACCGCGGCACCGGCCACCGCCGGTGCACATGAGCTGACCGCGGGGCACGACCACGACCACGCGGCCGTGACCGGGGCGGCGACGGCAGAGACGCCGACCGCCGTGGTCGTCGAGGGCAGGACGGGAGGCGCAAGTGACCGCTGGTGACGACACCCCGGACAGTCCCTTCACCACCCGGCAGCTGCTCCGTCTCGACGAGGCCCTCCGCCTCGCCGACAGCAGCACCGGCCTCACCTTCAGTGTCTACGTCGGTGACCTCACCGAGCAGGTCCGCGCCGACGCCGAGAAGCTCCACGCCGACCTGGCCTCCCCGGACGACTCCGTGCTCATCGCGGTCTCGCCCAACCAGCGCCAGCTGGAGATCGTGACCGGCGACCACGCACGGCGCCGCATCCGCGACCGCGACAGCAAGCTCGCCGCGCTCTCCATGGCGGCGGCTTTCGCCGGGGGCGACCTGGCGGGCGGGCTCATCTCGGGCATCGCGCAGCTCACCAACTTCGCCGGCAAACACCAGGACTGAGCGCGCCACGTCGCTCAGACATCGTGAAAGCGGCCCCCTCCGGGTATTTCCGGAGGGGGCCGCTTGCAAGTTCGCCCCAGGTGGGTGGGCGCTCCCTGGGCATGTACGCGGACGGTGCGCTCTTCCGCGCTGGTGCCGGTGCGCTGCTCGCTATGCCGCGCGTGATCGCGTTGTTTCCGGGAAGTAGTCCCCTCGCGGGCCTGTTGAGGGGCCGGTTTCCGGGAAGCGGCGCGATCATGGCCGGGTTGGGCGAGCTCTGCGGGGTGCGTCAGGCCGCCCGTTTCCTGTCCGTGCCGGGCGTGCGCCGCCCTTCGTGCGGCGCATGATCGCGTTGTTCCGGGAAATTGTCCCCTCGGGCACCTGTTGAGGGGCCGGCTTCCGGGAAGGAACGCGATCATGGTCGGGCTGGGCAGGCTTGGTGTGCCCTGCGGGGGTATGCCAGACCGCACGCTGGGCGTCCGTGCTGCGCGTGCATCATGGCTCATGCGGCGTGTGATCGCGCAGTTTCCGGGAAGTAGTCCCCTCGTGGACCTGTTGAGGGGCCGGTTTCCGGGAAGCGGCGCGATCATGGCCGGGTTGGGTGGGTTGGGCGCGCCCTGTGGGTACATCGGACCGCCAGCTTCCTGTCCGTGCCGGGCGCGCACTGCCCCTTCATGTGGCGCATGATCGCGTTGTTTCCGGGAAGTAGTCCCCTCGCGGACCTGTTGAGAGGCCGGTTTCCGGGAAATAACGCGATCATGCCCGCCGCCCGCCGCCCGCCGCCCGCCGCCCGCGGCGCGCAGCCCGCGGCGCGCAGCTAGCAGCGCACACGGGAAAGGGCGGGCACCCCGAAAGGCGCCCGCCCTATGAACAGATCAGGCCGCTGCGGTGTCGCAGGCGCGGGCGGCTACTGCTCGGACCACGGCGTCGCGGCCCTCGGCGATCAGGCGCCGCAGCGAGGCAGGGTGCCCCTCCTGCGCCAGCCACGCGTCGGCGAGCGCGATCCGCTCGTCGGAGATGTGGAAGCGGGGGTACCCGAGCACCATGAACTCCTGTGCCGGCTCGCTGTCCTGCTCCGCCCAGATCCGGGCCGCCACCTCGAAGAACCGGTCCACATAAGGCTCGGTCACCTCGAGCTGAGACGAGTGGTGGAAGCCCATCAGCAGGGCCCGCAGCCGCCAGTTGGGGGTTTGGTCCGAGTTGGTGATCTCGGCCCAGACGGCGGCCTTGCCCTCGGCGGTCGGCAGCAGCGCGGTCGCCAGCGCCGCCTCGCGGTCACCGGCGGCGGTCTGGTCGCTCGCGTGTTCGGCGGCGATGAACTCACCGTCGATCTTGCCCTCGGCGGCGAGCACCTCGACGAGGTGCCAGCGGAAGTCGCTGATCACCGAGAGGCCCTCGGGTACGCCGACGCCGTCGAGCCAGCCCCGGACGACCGCGAGCTCCTCGTCGCTGCGGGCGGCCGAGGCGAAGGTCCGGGCCCAGGCGAGCTGGAAGCCGCTCGCGGGCGGCGCCGCCTCCATGGTCCGCTTGGCGGCCTCGGCGAGCAGCTTCCAACCGGTCGGCTGCCAGCTCGGCTCGGCGAAGGTGCTGACGGCGAACCGGGCCTGGATCAGCGTGGCGGTGACGAGGTTGATGTCGGTCTCGGCGGGCAGGCCGGAGACGATCAGCGCGACGTAGTCCCGGGCCGACAGCTCGCCGTCGCGGACCATGTCCCACGCGGCGGACCAGCACAGGGCCCGGGCGAGCGAGGAGTCGAAGCCGTCGATGTGGTCGATGACGGTCGCCATGGACCGCTCGTCGAGCCGCAGCTTGGTGTAGGAGTGGTCCTCGTCGTTGAGGAGCAGTACATCGGCGGCGCGGGATCCGGCCAACTCCGAGAGCACCGTCGAGGGACCGGCGATGTCGACGAAGTGGACCTCGCGGCGGATCAGCTCGGAGCCGACCAGGTCGTAGAGGCCGACGCCGATGCGGTGGCGCCGCAGGGTCGGGTGGCTCTCGGGTGCGGTCTGCTCGACGACGACGGAGGAGTAGGTGCCGTCCTCGCCGATCTCGATCACCGGGCGCAGCGTGTTGACCTGTGCGGTGGAGAGCCACTGGTTGGCGTAGTCGGACAGTTCGCGCCCGGAGGCGGCGGAGAGCTCGGTGAGCAGGTCGCCGAAGGTCGCGTTGCTGAAGGCGTGCTTCGCGAAATACTGCCGCAGGCCCTGGACGAAGGCGTCGATGCCGACGTACGCCACGAGCTGCTTGATGACGCTGGCGCCCTTGGCGTAGGTGATGCCGTCGAAGTTGACCTCGACCGCCGCCACGTCCTCCATTTCGCAGTAGACGGGGTGGGTGCTGGAGAGCTGGTCCTGGCGGTAGCCCCAGTTCTTGCGTACCGAGAGGAAGGTCGTCCACGCGTCGCCGAAGCGGGTGGCCTCGGTGTTGGCCCAGTGCGACGCCCACTCGGCGAAGCTCTCGTTGAGCCAGAGGTCGTCCCACCAGGTCATCGTCACGAGGTCGCCGAACCACATGTGCGCCATCTCGTGGAGGATGGTGTTGGCGCGCTGCTCGTACTCGAAGTCGGTCACCGGGGAGCGGAAGATGTAGTGCTGCTCGGCGTTGGTGACGCAGCCGAAGTTCTCCATCGCGCCCGCGTTGAACTCCGGTACGAAGAGCTGGTCGTACTTCGGCAGGGGGTAGCGCACGCCGAACTGGGCGTGGAAGAAGTCGAAGCCCTGCTTGGTGATGAGGAAGATGTCGTCGGCGTCGAGGTACTTCGCCATGCTCTGCCGCACGAAGAGGCCGAGGTCGATGCCGTCGTGGGTTTCGCGGACCTCGTGGTAGGGCCCGGCGCAGAGCGCGGTGATGTAGGTGCTCATCCGCACCGACTGCGCGAAGTGCACGACCTGCGCGCTGCTCTCGGTCTTCTCCGTGCGCTCGATCTCCGAGTTGGAGACGACCCGCCAGTGGCCCGGAGCGGTCACGTGCCACGTGTAGAGCGACTTGAGGTCGGGCTGGTCGAAGCAGGCGTAGACCTTCTGCGCGTCCTGCGTCTCGAACTGGCTGTAGAGGTAGACCTCCTTGTCCACCGGGTCGACCGCGCGATGCAGGCCCTGGCCGGAGTTGGAGAAGTCGTAGTCCGCGTCGACGACGAGGGTGTTGTGCTCGGCCAGCCCGGTCAGCGGGAGCCCGCGGTCGGCGGCCCACTCGCTGAGATCCACGGGCGAGCCGTTCAGCACCGCTGAGCGGATGCCGTGTGCCGCGACCTCGATGAACGTGCTCGCACCGGGTTCGGTGCAGTCGAAGATGACTTCGGTCACCGTTCGAAACGTGCCGTCGCCGGGGTTCCCGGAGCCGTCGGTCAGGTCGACAGTGATGTCGTAGGACCGCACGTCGAGCAGGCGAGCCCGCTCAGCCGCCTCGGCCTGGGTTAGATTGCGCACTCCAGCCACGGAGTAACTCCTTTGTCATCTGTGTCGCTTCAGGCGCAGTGTGCCACGCTCTGTGCGGATATGTTGTTGTGGCCAGCCTCACGTTTTGCGATGAGATCGGTAAGGCCCGACGTTGACTTCGGACGTTAGCACCCGCAGCTCCGGAGGCAATCGTGAATTCTGTCGATATGTATTTCGATCCGTTGTGCCCTTGGGCTTGGATGACGTCCCGATGGTTGCTTGAAGTCGAGAAGGTTCGACCCGTCCAGGTGAACTACCGCGTCATGAGTCTCGCCGTGCTCAACGAGGGTCGGGACCTGCCGGAGAGCTACCGCGCGCTGCTGGACACCGCGTGGGGTCCGGTCCGGGTCTGCATCGCCGCCGCCGAGAAGCACGGTGACGAGGTGCTCCGCGACCTTTACACCGCGATCGGCACCCGCATCCACCTCGGCAAGGAGAAGACCAGCGACGCGCTGCTGCGCAGCGCGCTGGAGGAGGTCGGGCTCGACCCGTCGCTCGCCGAGGCCGCGGACTCCACCGATTACGACCAGGCGCTGCGGGCCAGCCACGACGCCGGGATGAAGCCGGTCGGCACCGATGTCGGCACCCCGGTCATCCACGCGCCCGGCCCCGACGGCTCGCCCGTCGCCTTCTTCGGGCCGGTCGTTACCCCGGCGCCCAAGGGTGAGGCCGCCGGGCTGCTCTGGGACGGTGTTCTGCTGGTGGCGGCGACGCCCGGCTTCTATGAACTCAAGCGCTCCAGGACTCTCGGACCCATCTTCGAGTAGGTGCACAGCCGTCGAGGCCTCCGGATCGTTGCACCAGACGTGGCTGAGACGAACAACGCACCCTGGTTGATGGTGGCACCGATCGAGATGACGGTGGAGTGTGTGGGCACCGCGCGCTTCACCGTCTCCCGGGCCGCCGACGACAACGAATATCTCGGGCCCGCCGTCAGCGCGGTCTCGCTCCGTGAGGGACGGCACCGCCACGAGCGCCCGGCTCTGCGGATGGAGATCCCCGCCCAGCCCACGTGGCGGACTCCGGACAGGGTGCTTGCGTCGGTCTGACGGCGATCTCGTAGCGTCAGCACCCATGACGGTCGTGCATCCGATCCCCAAGGCCTGGCTCTCCACGGTTGACCCGCGCACTGGTCGCAGCGTCACCGGCGCGCAGAACTACGACGAGTTCGCCGACGACGCCGAGATCACCGCTCTCATCGCCGAGAGCCCGCTCAGCGCACTCGGCGTGGAGATGCCGCACAAGGCACCCGATTCGTTGGGGCTGAGCTTCACCGATGCGCTTCCCGCCGCCGTGGAGCGTCTCGCCGCCGCCAAGGCCGCCGGTGCCTACGCCGAGTCCGACGACGTGGTGGTGCTCTACCGCATCACCGGTCCGGACGGCGCGCAGGGCTTCGGCCTGTGGTGCCTCGTCGACACCGACCAGATCTCCACCAGCGCCGACGAGCCCGGTCTCGTCATCCGCAACGAGGATGTCTTCATCGCCAAGGTGCGCGAGCGCGTCGCGCTGTTCCAGGCGACCGGACACCTGCTCTCGCCCGTGCTGCTGCTGCAGACCGGTCGCGGTGACGAGCTGCACGCGGCCCTCGACGCCGCCTGCGCCGGCGCCGGTGCGCCCTTCTCGGTGGACGTGGACCCGGCTGGGCGTACCCACGAGATCTGGCCCGTGACCGACGGCGCCGAGCTGCGCGCGCTGGCCGGCGGGGGCGACCTGGTCGTCGCCGACGGCAACCACCGCAGCCTCGCCGCGCAGACCGGCGACCTGCCGCGCTTCCTCGCGGTCGTGACCACCCCCGGGTCGGTCGCGATCCAGCCCTACAACCGCCTGGTGCACGAGCTGACCACGCCCGTCGCGGACCTGATCGAAGGCCTCCAGCAGGCCGGCGCCGTCGTGGCCGAGGCGAGCGGCCCCGTCACGGTCCCCGCCACCGGCGGCTCCATCGGGGTGTACGCCGGTGACCGCGGCTACTGGACCGTCGAGCTGCCCCGGGTCGAGGGCGCCTCGTCGGTGGAGAACCTCGACCACGCGCTCGTGGAGAAGCAGCTCTTCGGTGAGCAGCTCGGCCTCGACCCGGGCGACAAGCGGATCACCTATGTCGGCGGCGACTACCCGGCGAGCTGGCTCGCGGGCGAGGTCGACGCGGGCCGGGCCGAGCTCGCCATCCTCATCGCGCCGGTCACCGTCGACGACTTCGTCGCGGTCAACCTGGCCCGGTTGAAGCTGCCGCGCAAGAGCACCTGGTTCACGCCGAAGGCCCGGGCGGGCCTGGTCGCGGTCGAGCTGTAGCGGGCTGCGAGACTGGCGACCATGCGCGTCTACCTGGGATCCGACCACGCCGGTTATGAGCTGAAGGTGCACCTCGCGGGGCATTTGGCCAACCTCGGTTATGAGGTGACCGACGTCGGTCCGCACGCCTTCGACCCGGAGGACGACTACCCGTCCTTCTGCCTGCACACCGGCGCCCGCGTCGTCGCCGATCCCGGCAGCCTCGGCATCGTGATCGGCGGCTCCGGCAACGGTGAGCAGATCGCCGCCAACAAGGTGGCCGGGGTGCGGGCGGCGCTCGCCTGGTCGACGGAGATCGCCCAGCTCTGCCGCCAGCACAACGACGCCAACGTGGTCGGGATCGGTGCTCGCCAGCACACGATCGACGAGGCGACGGCGATCGTGGAGGCCTTCCTGGTCACCCCGTTCTCCGGCAGCGAGCGCCATGCCCGCCGCATCAACCAGGTCACCGCTTACGAGAAGTCGGGCGAGCTGCCCGAGCTGCCGTAGTGCTTGCGGTGTGATCGCGCACCTTCCCGCAAACAGTCCCCTCAGGGTGCCTGCGGAGGCTCAGCCTCCGGGAAGGTGCGCGATCACCGCCGCGGCAGCTCCTCGCGGGGGACCCAGTGGCGGCGGACGATGACCAGCTCCTCCTCGGCCCTGGCCAGGTCCTCCGCCGTGGGACGCGCCGCATCGCGGGCGCGCATGGCGGCCGAGACGCTGACCTGCGTCGATCCGGCACCGACCAGCCCGCGCAGTCCGCGCTCGGCGTCGCGCTCGTCGCCGAGGCGGTGATGAGGCTCCATGCTCCGAGGGTATGCGGACAGGGGTGTCGCAGTCACGCACTACGCTGTCCGATGTGACCGAGAATCAGTGGCCTGACAAGACCCTCGACATCTCCGGCTATCGCCCGCAGGACCAGGCGACCGTTCGTCACGACGGATCGGCCGGGCCGCCGATCCCCGCGCAGGGTCGGCGGGAGTTCCAGCCGGGCAAGGCCCAGGTCGGCGCCGAGCGCGAGCCCACCCTGACCTTCGAGGCCGGTGATTCCACCGCGACCGACATCGGCGGCTCGGCGATCCAGAGCCGCAGCGGCCTCAAGCAGCCGGAGATCCCGCTCCGCTCCCGCCTGCGCCAGCTCCGCAAGGGCAGCCGGTGGAGCGCGATCGGCGCCGGGATCCTGTCGTTCTGCTGGCTGATCTGGGCCGTCTCCGGGATCGACGGCGACCTCGCGGTGGCCGCGCTCGCGCTGGTGGTCGCCCTGGTGGTGGGCGTCTTCCTCTTCGCGCTGTGCCGGTTGCTCGGGCTGGTGGTGCTGGAGCGCACGTTCAACCGGGTGCGGCGTTCGGCCTGGGTGTCGCACGCGATCATCGGTGGCTACTTCGCGGTGGTGGGCTTCGGCTTCCTGCAGCGCGTCCAGTGGATCGTCGACGCCTGGAAGTGGCTCAACGGCGCCGGCTAGGGCGCTGACCACCGCGCTCAGCCGACGTGGAGGGGTTTCTGCTCCACCTCGGCGTTGATGGAGGCGATCTCCGGGTGCTCGTCGAGCCACTCGGTGAGCTTCGAGATCGCCATGGTCGTGTCGCCGAAGTTGGCCGCGATCGCGTGCATGACCTCCCAGTCCTCCGGCGTGTCCAGCGTGAGGCGCAGGTGCGAGCGGTCCGGCAGCAGCGTCATGCCGAAGAGCCGGAACTCCTCCGGGTGGGTGTAGACATACGAGGTCACGTGGGTGCGGTGGTATTCGTTGGCGCGGCCGTCGAGCGAGCGCAGCGTGTCGGCCCGGATCACCTCGACATCGAGCCCGCGCGGCAGCGTCCGGGTGATCGAGGTGGTGATGTAGTCGAGCCCGGGGACGCTGCGGAAGACCTGCGCCACGAGGCTGATGATCTCGGGGTCGAGCCACGGGCAGTCGGCGGTGAAGCGCATCACAGCATCGGCGGGGTGCTTGTCCAGCGCGCCGAGGAAGCGGCTCAGCACGTCGTCGACGGGACCCCGGTGCACCGCGATGCCGAGGGCGTCGCACTCGGCGACAACCGGATCATCGGTGATCTCGGTGGTGGTGGCCACGACCAGCTCATCCACCGCGCCGCTCTCCTGTGCGGCGCGGACGACGCGCGACAGCACAGTACGTCCGGCCAGTGGGTGCAGCACCTTGCCGGGGAGGCGGGTCGAGCCCATTCGGGCCTGGATCACACCGAGCATCCGCATGGTTTGGCAGCTTACATACTCGGATAGACTCGGCCACCGGCCAGCCGTCAACAGGCTGTGATCTGCCGAGAAGGGGCATTCGATCATGGAGCTCGACCGTCTACGCGGTGTTTTCCGCACCGCGCTGGAGCTGCCCGCCGATGCCGACGTGGACACGCTGGAATACCGCGGCATCGAGAAGTGGGACTCCCTGGCACACATGTCCCTGATCGCTGCGATCGAGGACGAGTTCGACATCATGATCGACACCGACGACGTGATCGACATGAGCTCGTTCGCCAAGGCTCGGGAGATCGTGGGCAAGTACGGTGTCGCAGTCGCCTGAGACGCGCCGCGTCGCCCTGGTGACGGGTGCCTCCCGGGGCATCGGCCGGGCCATCGCCGAGCGCCTCGCGGCCGACGGTTACGCGGTCGCCGTGCACGCCAGCACCGCCGAGCGGGCCGAGCCCGTCGCGGCTGAGCTCGCGGACCGGCACGGCGTGCCGACCCTCGCCCTCGGCGGCGACATCGGCGACCCCGCGACGGCGAAGGCTCTCGCGCGAGCGGTCTTTGACGCCTACCGCCGCCTCGACGCCCTGGTCGTCAATGCCGGGCAGCATGAGGCGGGCATGCTCGGGATGACCTCGGACGCCGTCACCCAGCGCCTCTTCGACGTCAACGCGGTCGGTGCCGTGCACACCCTGCAGCACTCGGTGAAGCTGCTGCGCCGCGGCGAGCGCCCGGCCGTCGTGCTCACCGCCTCGGTGATGGGCCGGGTCGGCGGCGCCGGTCAGGCCGTTTACGCCGCGACGAAAGCCGCCGTGATCGGGCTGACCCTCTCGGCGGCGAAGGAGCTCGGGCCCGCGGGCATCCGGGTCAACGCCGTCGCGCCGGGCTTCATCGCCACCGACATGCTGGGCAGCCTCGACGAGGCGGGCCAGGCCGAGACGGTCGCGGCGACACCGCTGCGGCGCCTCGGGGACGCCGGTGACGTGGCGAGCGCCGTCGCGTTCCTCCTCTCCGACCAGGCGTCCTTCATCACCGGGCAGGTGCTCGGGGTCGACGGGGGCGTGGTGCGGTGACTCTCGGCGTACACCCGAATGCGAAGTTGATCGACGCAGCGAGCGGCGCTGAGCTGGGCGGGGACGGGCTGCGCGCGCGGATCGAAGCCGCCGCCGACGCGACGCGCGGCGAGGCCGGACTGATCCTGCTGCCGATGCCGACCACGGTCGACGCGGTCCTCGCCTACCTGGGCGCGCTCGCGGCGCGGCGGCCGGTCGCGCTCATCGACCCGCAGGCCGATGTCGCGCGCGCCGAGATCATCGAGCGCTTCGCGCCGTCACTCGTCGTCGGGGTCGATGCCCCACCCCCATCGGGGTACGCCGCCGGCACGCACCTCGGCCTGCCGGCCTGGCACCGCCCGGCGACCGTGATGCCCGACCCGGAGCTGGCGCTGCTGCTGACCACGTCGGGCTCGACGGGCAGCCCCAAGCTGGTCCGGCTCTCCTCGTCGGCGGTCGACGCCAATGCCCGCGCCATCGCCGAGGGACTCGGGCTCGGCCCCGATGACGTGGCGATGACGACGCTGCCGCTCTTCTACACCTATGGCCTCTCGGTGCTCAATTCGCACCTGGTGAGCGGGGCGACGGTCGTGCTGACCGAGCGCACCTTCATGGAGCGCGAGTTCTGGACCGACCTCGGCCGCTTCGGTGTCACGAGCCTCGCCGCCGTGCCCTACCAGTACGAGATGCTCAAGCGGCTCCGCTTCACCCCGGCGAAGCACCCGACGCTGCGGACGCTCACCCAGGCCGGCGGGCGGCTGCGTACGGAGCTTGTGGCTGATTTCCGCCAGCGGATGGCGGAGGTGGGCGGCAAGATGTTCGTCATGTACGGGCAGACCGAGGCGACCGCGCGGATGACGATCCTGCCGTCGGAGATGCTCGCGGAGAAGCTCGGTTCGGCCGGACCGGCGCTGCCCGGCGGCAAGCTGCGGATAGACGACGACGAGGTCGTCTTCGAGGGGCCCAACGTGATGATGGGCTACGCGGAGCAGGCCGAGGATCTCGCCAAGCCGGACGAACTCGGCGGCGTGCTGCGCACCGGCGACCTCGGGCGCCTCGACGACGACGGCTACCTGTGGATCACCGGCCGGGTGAAGCGGCTCGGCAAGGTCTTCGGCGTCCGGGTCAACCTCGACGACGTGGAGCGGATGCTCGCCGGTGACGTGCCGGTCGCGGCGATCGCCGGGGACGACCGCCTCATCGTCTTCGTGGAGACCCTCGACACAGATCACCCGGCGGCGGTCAAGCGTGACCTGGCCGAACAGCTCGGCATCCACTCCTCGGGGCTGGACGTGCGGGGCATCGCCGAGCTACCACTGATGTCGAGCGGCAAGATCGATTATCGGGCGTTGGAGGAAATGCGATGAGTGTCTTCACGCTCAGCCAGTCGGAGAAGGAAGCACAGCTCCTGCCGGCCCTCAACGACCTCGTCACGCACCACCGGGCCGCCTGCGCTCCCTACGACCGCATCGTCGGCGCCGTCGACGCCACCGGCGGACCCTATGCCGACCTGCGCGACCTGCCCTGGCTGCCGGTGCGCATGTTCAAGACGCACTCGCTCAAGAGCATCCCCGACGACGAGGTGGTCAAGACCCTCACGTCGAGCGGCACCACGGGTGACGTGAGCCGGATCTACCTGGACCGCACCGCCGCCGCCGCGCAGACCAAGGCCCTGTCCAACACGCTGCAGACCGTGCTCGGCCCCAAGCGGCTGCCGATGCTGATCGTCGACAGCCGGGCCGTGGTGAGCAACCGCCGCGAGTTCAGCGCCCGGGGCGCGGGCATGCTCGGGCTGATCAACTTCGGTCGCGACCACGTCTACCTGCTCGATGAGAACGGCGAGCCGGATGTCGAGGCGCTCAAGACCTTCCTCGCCAAGCACGGTGACGCGCCCTTCCTCGTCTTCGGCTTCACGTTCATGGTCTGGCTCTACCTTTACGAAGCCGCTCGCGACAACGGGCTCGACCTCAGCAACGGCCTGCTGATCCACTCCGGCGGCTGGAAGAAGCTGATCGACCGGGCCGTCGACAACGCGGAGTTCCGCCGCCGCCTGGCCGAGGACACCGGCCTGACCCAGGTCTACAACTTCTACGGCATGGTCGAGCAGATCGGCACGGTCTTCCTGGAGGGCCCCGAGGGCGGCTCGCTCTACTGCCCCGACTTCGCCGATGTCATCATCCGCGACCCCGTGACCTGGGAGGAGCAGCCGATCGGCACGCCCGGTCTGATCGAGGTGATCAGCACGCTGCCGACCTCGTACCCGGGGCACGTGCTGCTCACCGAGGACCTCGGCGTGATCGACGGGATCGACGACGGACCCTGGCCGGGCAAGCGCCTGCGCATCCTCGGCCGTCTGCCCCGCGCCGAGGCACGCGGCTGCAGCGACACGTTCACCGGCGGTGCCGCATGAAGGTAGACCTCCGCTACCCGGTCGGCGAGCCGGTCGAGATCGATTCGCTGCTCGCCTCGCTCACCGACGAACCCGTCGACGGTCGCCTCACCGTCGGCGACGAGCGGGTCGTCGAGTTCCTGCTCGGCATGTCCCGCAAGCTGCTCGCTCCGTCGCTCGCCCGGCGCTTCCCCGAGCTCGCCTCGCTGGGCTTCTTCCTGCGCAAGGCGGAGCTGCGGCGGACCGTCGAGCGACTGCAGGCGGCGACCCCCGACGCCCTCGTCATGCCCCGCGGCCTCGTCTTCCACGTGCCCCCGGCCAACGTCGACACGATCTTCGTCTACTCCTGGGCGCTCTCGGCGCTCGCGGGCAACGCCAACGTCATCCGGGTCTCCGCCCGCTCGGCCGGTGCCGCGACGGCGATCCTCGACGCGCTCAACGACACCGATGCGCACCCGGCGATCGCCCAGACCCAGCGCATGATCACGTACGGGCGAGACGACGAGATCACCGCAGCCCTCAGCCGCGCCTGCGACCTGCGGGTCATCTGGGGCGGCGACCGGACCGTGCACGAGATCCGCCGCCATCCGCTCGCCGCCGCCGCGCGTGATGTCACCTTCCCCGACCGGACCTCGTTCGCCGTCGTCTCCATCGCCGGATGGCAGGCTGCCGATGCCCGGACCCGGGCGCTGGCTGCGGAAGGGCTCGTCAACGACGTCTACTGGTTCGACCAGGCCGCCTGCGCGTCGCCTCGGGCCGTGTTCCTCGTGGGTGACCCGGCGGGCGCCGACGCGGTGCGGGTCGAGCTGGTCTCGCTCGTCGAGAAGACGCTGCGGGACCGGTCGGAGCCCGCGCTCGACGCGGCGATGGCCGTGGAGAAGCGGGTCGGCGTCTATGGGCTCGCCGCTGACGGCGCCGCCGATCGGATCACCTTCCACGGCAACGAGGTCACCGATGTCGAGCTGACCGGTCCGGGTGCGATGCCCCGGCACTGGCTCGGGACCGGGGTCTTCGCGTTCGCGAACGTCGCCCAGTTGGCAGACCTGGTGCCGCTGATCCGGCGCAAGGACCAGACGCTGAGCCACTTCGGTTTCGACGCGCAGGAGCTGACGGGGTTCGCGCGTGCGGTGGCCGGGCGGGGCGTCGACCGGATGGTGCCGTTCGGGCAGGCGTTGGCCTTCGCGGGTATCTGGGACGGCTACGACCTCTCCCGCGAGTTCACCCGCCTGGTAACGATCACCACCTGACGGAGCGCCGCTCGACATCGGTGCCCTTGATGCCAGGATCTCGCGTACCCGGCTGGTTGATCGCAGATCATGGCGCAGCGGGCTCGCCCTGGTGGTCTCTCGCCGCCTAGATCCGCGATCATCACACGCATGACGGTCCGAGGTGCGCGTTTCGCGGCTTAACGCGCTTGCGCTACGGCGAATCCGGCGGTGGCTGCGTCCTCGGCGGTGGCTGCGCCCCCGGCGGTGGCTGCGAATCCAGCGGTAGCTGCGTTCCCGGCGGTGACTGCGCCCCCGGCGGTGGCTGCGCTCCGGTAGTGGCTGGGCCGGATAGTGGCTTGGCCCAGGTGGTGGCTGGGCCTCGGGGGAGTGGCTGCGCCGCGGCGGTGACTGCGCCGGGGTGGTGGCCGCGCCCCGCCGCTAGCCCTGAGGGCTAGAAGTGGGCTCCCGCTGCCGGCCAGGGCTCCCGAAATCGCGCAAGATCGTTCTATTTCCGGGAAATAGTCCCCTTGGGGTGTGTCGGTAGGGCTTACTTCCGGGAATCAGCACGACCTTGCGCGGTGGTAGGGCTAATTTCCCGGAACGTGCGCGATCACCGCCGAGCCCGCGCTGATGCGCGGACCCGCGAGCGGACGAATGGCACGAGGTGCGGCACCCGCACAGTGATCGCACCATCTTTGGGGAAGAAGGCCTGATCAAGCACCTTGATCAGGCCTTCTTCCCCAAAGATGGTGCGATCTTGAATCGATGTGCGCGCGGAGAGGCGGCTCGAGGGTTGCGTGAGATCGCACGCGCCTCGCTTCGCTCGCGCTGGGCGCGGGCACCGGGAGTGATCACGTCTGGTTCGGGGAAGCAGACGTGATCATGAGCCTGGATCACGTCTACTTCCCCGAACCGGACGTGATCTTGCGAGCGTGAAGCCGCAGGAGCCGCGATTCAGCGGCGCGAAGGCTTGCGGTTGGCGACGTTCAGGCTGGTCCACAGGACCTCGGTCGCCTCGCCGTTGATCGTCGTCGGGTAGCTCTCCGTCACCGTGAACCCGAACCGCTTGTGCAGCTGCAGCACCGGCACATTGGAAGCCAGCGTCTCGCCACCGAGCGTCTGTGCACCGAGCACGTCGAACGCGTAATCGATGGCGTCGCGCTCCAGCCCGATCCACGCCGGCATGAGCGCTTCGCGTGCCGTCAGCCCGTCGATGTCGAGGTAGAAGCCCCAGATCACGCCGCGCTCGGC
This sequence comes from Allocatelliglobosispora scoriae, assembly GCF_014204945.1. Classification (NCBI taxonomy): domain Bacteria; kingdom Bacillati; phylum Actinomycetota; class Actinomycetes; order Micromonosporales; family Micromonosporaceae; genus Allocatelliglobosispora; species Allocatelliglobosispora scoriae. The sequence continues at coordinate 2,294,045 of NZ_JACHMN010000002.1, read as the reverse complement.
CTCCCGGCGCCGGTCGAAGATGACGACGCCTGCGGGCGCGCCCTCCCACTCGAAGATCAGCAGCTGGCGCAGGCTGTCGGCGGCGACCGCGCTCCACCAGGCCGCGTGCTCGGTGGGGGTGATCTCGTGGGTGGTCAGGCTGACCCCGCGGACCTGGGGGTGGTTGCGCCACCCGAGGACGAGGTCGCGGTCGGTGTCGTCTGCAGCTCTCAGCACCCCACGACCCTATCGGAGCATGGACTTCGTGGCCCGGGCGTCGGAGAGGGACGCCCGGACCACGAAGCGGGGAGAGGAGAACGTCAGGTGGCGCGGCGAAGGTGGTGGGCCGCGAGGGCGATGGAGATCATCAATGTGCAGGTGGCGACGAGGGCGAGCGGTCCCAGCGTGTCGATACCGGTGGCGAGCCATGATTGGGCGGCGGTCCCGAGGTTGATGACCGGGTCGGCGACGGTCCCGCCGCCGACCCGGATCTCGTACCAGCCGAACCAGGCGACGTATCCGCCCGGCACGATCAGCATGACCCCCGCCGCCCGAAACAGCGTGGGTGCGAGACGCCGCACCAGCGGCACCGTGGAGTGCCGGATGAGGCCCACCCCGACGGAGATCGTCGCCGCGACCAGCGAGATCCCCGCCGCATAGGCCAGGAACAGGCCGAACCCGGTCACTGCCGGCCGGTCCCTGACCATCCCCAGGAATGGGTTGACCGCGCAGCTCACCGATGCGATGGCATAGGTGAGCCCGAAGGCGTACATGGGTCCGAACCTGCCCCGCAGCGGCGGTGCGTGTCGCCGTCGCGGGGCAGGAGAGGGCAGGTCACGACCGCTTATCACCCAGGCGCCGAGCAGCACCAGGACCACCCCGGTGCCGATGGTCAGCCACGGCAGCCGCTCGGCGATCCACGTCGCCACCGGCTCGGCGAGCAGCGCGAAAGCGCCGAACGCGGTGACGAAGCCGAGCGTCATCGCCGTGGTCATGGTCAGGGCGCGAGCGACCGCGGTGAGCGGCGCGGGGCGCGCCGTCGCGTCGTCGCCGAGGACGACCAGCGACGCGTACGCCGCAAGCAACGCGAAGCCGCACGGGTTGACCGTCGCCAGCGCCCCGGCCGCCACCGCCATCGGGTAGGAAGGGTCGGACGGCATCGTCAGTTGGCGAGCGCTGCGACGAGGGCGCGGAACTCGGCCGGGACGAAGGCGCTCTTGTGGACGAGAACGCCTTCGGCGTCGAGGAGGACGAAGTCCACCTGCGGCGTCATCCCGAACCGGGTGCGCACCATGCCGAGGTCGTCGGCGACGTGGGTGAGCTCGATGAGGCCCATGTCGGCGATGAACTTCTGCATACCGGCGTTGCCGCTGCCGAGTCCGGCCACTCCGATCACATTGACTTTGCCCGCATAGTCGTGTGCGACGGCGACTACCTCGTCTGCGGCGGCTCGGCACTTGGGGCACCAGGCTGCCCAGAACCACAGCACAGCGGGCTTGCCCACCAGAGTCGCGGCGTCGAAGGGAGTCCCGTCGACAGTCGTTGCGGTGAACCGCAGAAGCTCCGGTGTCGTCGGTGTCGACGGGTCATACGTCATACCCAGCTCCTTTTAGATTGCGCTGTGCATGATGCTATCGACGATTTGCCCCGATTATTTCTCGTCTCGTGCGGTCACGCGCTGCGCTTGCGGAGCATGGTCAAGTCCATTGTGGACCGCTCGCGACCCCGGGTGTGTCGCGAGCGGCCCGCCCGGTCAGAAGGTCAATGACCAGGTGTTGAGCGTTCCGGTGTCGGCTGATGCCGCATCGGCGACGCGGAGCTTCCACGTCCCGTTGGCGACTTCGGTGGAGGCGTTGACGGTGTAGCTCGTGACGATGTTGTCGGCGCTGCCCCCGGTGCGGTTGTGCAGCACGTAGAGGCTGCCGTCCGGAGCCACCAGGGTCACCACGAGGTCACCGATGTAGGTGTGGGTGATGTTGACGTCCACCTTCAGGGTGGCGGGTGCGTTGCCCGCGACGCCGGTCACCGTGATCGGGCTCTCGATCGTCGCGTTGTCGGCGATCGCGAAGTCCGTGTCGTTGGTGAACTTCTTGGGTGCGGGGGACGGGCTGGTGGAGGCCGTCGGGCTCGGCGAGGTGCTCGGCGGCGTACCCACCTTGGCGGTGACGACCAGCGCGTAGTCGACGTCGCTGGCGGTGGTCTCGACGTGCCCGTCGCTGCCGACCGTGTCGGCGGAGACCTCGATCGTCCAGGTGCCCGGGGTGGGGCTCTGGACGAAGACGTTCTCCACCGTGTCGACGGTGTTGGCGACACCGCCCGAGGTCGACCAGTTGCCCGCGTTGAGGCCGTTGTTGCCCCAGTAGACGGTTCCGTTGGGCGCGGTCGCCTTCAGCGTCAGGTCGTTGACCTGAGCCTTCGCCGCCGAGGGCGAACCGGCCGGGTCGGTGTAGACGAGGGTGGCCTTCAACGGCTGGGTGCCGTCGGTGGTGACGGTGTAGGTCTTCTTCTGGCCGACCGTCAGCAGATCGGTCTCGTTGACCAGGATCGGCAGGCTCCAGCCGTTCGCCTGGGCCTGGGTGTAGAGGTTGCCGACGCTCGCCGTGCCCCAGCCCTGGTGCACCCGGGTCAGGTCGGCGGCGGTGCCGCTGAACGTGTACTGGTTGGCCTGATTGATCATCAAGGCCTTCGCGGTGGCGGCGTGCGGGCGGGTGGTGAAGACGTCGCGGTTCTGCCCCGGTGCGCCGGCGAAGACGCCGTCGGCCCACATCTGGAAGAGCAGGCCGAAGTTGCCGCACGTGATCGGGGTGGCGCCGCTCGTACCCCCGAAAGTGCTGGTGTAGGACGTGTTGCTGGTGCTCGACGTGGTGTTGATCTGGTCGTAGTAGTTGGAGAGGTCGGGCTTGAGGCGGCCGTCGGCCGCCGGACCGATGCTGGCGCCCGCGCTCCAGGCGTCGTCGGTACGCGACAGCGTGTTCTTGTGGTACTGCCCGCCGACGGAGACGACGTTCTTGGACCACGCCTGCGGCCGCGAGCTGCGGTTGCCGTTGTTGCTCTGGGACTGGCAGATCAGGATGTCGTGGTCGAAGACGATGTCGTCGAGGTTGGCGGAGACGGTGGTGTAGCTCGTGGTGAGCGCGTCGCCCCAGCTGTTGCTCTGGAAGACGGCCCGGTAGTTGAGGCTCGGGTTGACGAGCTGCGCGGTGTGCGCGTAGCGGTCGGTCACGACGCTGTAGGCCGCGATCATGCCCTGCGCCTCGGGCAGCATGCCCCGGTTGAGCGCGACCACGCCCTGCGCGAAGATCTGGCCGTATGTCGAGGTGCCGTGGCTGGTGTCGGTGCTGTTGCCGCCGTGCACCAGCGGCGGCCGGGCGGCGAACTCCTGGTGCGTGACGCGCAGGCCGCCGTCCATCACCTCGCCGCGGACGCCCTGGCCGCGATAGCCGCGTGCGGCCTCGATGGCGTCGGCGCCGCCGTCCTGCCGGGCGAGGTTCATGTCGGTCTGCGGCGCCGACCACGCGTCGATCGCGAGCACCTCGCCGAAGTCGGCGACCGCCGCGAGCTGCTTCGCGGTGAGCGTCGCCTCGATCAGGCCCTTGCTCGCCGAGGCGAGGTGCACCGTGCCGCCGAGCGCCTCGATCCGGTTGATGACCGCGGCCTGGTCGGCGAGGTCCCGATTGACGAGCGAGATCCGCAGCCGGCCGGGCTTCGCCTCGGGGGCGAGCCGGTCGGTCGGCTCATAGCCGCCGACCCAGCGGATGTAGGGCAGGGCCGCGACCTTTTCCCGGGTCGCGGTGGACATCCGCGCGACATAGGCCGCGTCGGGCAGATAGGCCCCGAGGCGTACGCCCAACCGCGCCAGGTCGCGCCGCTGGCTGTCGAGCGGTGCGGCGGCGAACTGGACTATGTATGCGCTCTTCGCACCCGTGAGGGTGCCCGCGAGCCCGGCGCCGGACGCGGAGAGCGGGTCGAAGGTGCGGGACCGGAGCTGGATGTGGGTGGGCGCGGGGAGTGCGCGGCTCCAGGTGCGGCCGCTGTCGGCGCTGAGCTGGAACGTGCCGGTGGTGGTGAGCCGGACCTGCTCGGACTCGCCCGGCAGGGCGAGCAGGCGCAGTGTCGTCTCGGCGTGCGCGCCGCCGATGCCGCTGACCGTGACGGTCGCGACGACGGCGGCGATTCCGGTGGCACCGGCCACGATGGCTCGGTGGAGTCGGTTCAAGGGGTGCCTCCTCAGGTGGGGATGGCCCTGAGGTTAGTGCGACCTAATTTAGATGTATAGATCTAATACCGGATGGGTCCTGAGATCGTTTCCGGCCAATGGTCAATCAGATGTTCGACCAGGGATCCGGTCCGCTTCGGCCCTGGTGCGCGGCTATCGACTCATGTAACGATCAGGCCAAGCCGACTGCCATCCCGTGGGGTCTACTGTGGAGGATTAGGCCTTACGACGCCGCATTTCGGCCCTTTCATACCCTAGAAAGGGGTCCGGATGAGACCAACCAGATGGCTGGGTGCTGCCTTCGCGGTAGCCCTAGTCACGCCGCTGGCGAGCGCGACGCTCGTGAGTCCGAGCTCAGCGGCACCATCGGCCACGCCCTTCAAGGCCAACAAGGTGGCGGCGACCAGCCGCTACACGGGGGACAAGACGCCGAGCAGCAGGCTCGCGCAGACCGACCCCTCGCTCCTGGGACGTTCCGACTCCACATCCGTGGCCATCGTCGTCAAGCTCGACGTCGACTCGGTTGCCACTTACGCCGGCGGGATCAGCGGCTACGCCGCGACGAGCCCGACGGTGACGGGACGCAAGCTCTCGGGCGACACGGCTGAGAAGAAGTACGAGGGGTACCTCGCGCAGAAGGAAGACGCCTTCATCAAGGCGTTGACCAAGCAGGTGCCGAACGCGAAGGTGTCCCAGCGGCTTCGGACGGTCTACGGCGGCGTCGCCACCGTGGTCCCGGCCAACAAGATCGCTGACCTGCTGAAGATCCCGGGGGTGACGGCGATCCAGAAGGACGACGTCCGCAAGCCCCTCACGGACTCCAGCAGCTCCTTCATCGGTGCCGACACGCTCTACCCCGTGCTGGGCGGCAAGTCCAACGCGGGCAAGGGCGTCATCGTCGGCATCATCGACAGCGGCGCCTGGCCGGAGCACCCCTCGTTCAAGGACCTGGGGAACCTGTCGACGCCGCCGGCGAAGGCCGACGGAACGCCCCGCACCTGCGACTTCGGTGACAACCCGCTGACTCCCGCCGCCGACGTCTTCGTCTGCGGCAAGAAGCTCATCGGCGGTGCGGCGTTCCTGAACACCTACAACATCATCAACCCGCCGGACATGTACGGCACCACCGCCCGCGACAGCAACGGCCACGGCACGCACACCGCGTCGACGTCGGCCGGCAACGTCCTGGCGACGGCGCCCGTCTTCGGCGTGGAGCGGGGGCCGCTGAACGGCATCGCCCCCGGAGCCTGGGTCTCGGTCTACAAGGCCCTGGGCGCCAACGGCGGTTACGCGTCGGACCTGACGGCTGCTGTTCAGCAGGCGGTCAAGGACGGCGTCTCCGTCATCAACTACTCGATCTCGGGCGGTAGCAACCCCTACACCGACTCGACCGAGTTGGCCTTCCTGGACGCGTACGCCGCCGGCGTGTTCGTCTCGGCCTCGGCCGGCAACTCCGGCCCCGGTGCGGCCACGACCGACCACGTGTCGCCCTGGGTGACCACCGTGGCCGCGTCGACCCAGACGCGTGAGTTCCTCTCGACGCTCACGCTCAACAGCGGTGCCGACTCGCTGGTGCTCACCGGCGCGTCGATCACCGCGGGTGCAGGCCCGCTGCCCGTGGTTCTCTCCTCGGCTGCGCCGTACAGCAACAACCTGTGCAACGCACCCGCAGCGCCGGGCATCTTCGCCGGCAAGATCGTCGCCTGCCAGCGTGGCGGCAACGGTCGCGTGGAGAAGGGCTTCAACGTCAAGCAGGGCGGCGCGGCAGGCATGATCCTGTACAACCCGACCCTCGCCGACACGGAGACCGACAACCACTGGGTGCCGACGGTGCACCTCGCCGACGGCACGGCGTTCAAGGCCTTCGCGACGGCCCACCCGAGCTTCACCGCCAGCTTCACCGCGGGCGTCAAGCACAACGGGCAGGCTGACGTGATGGCGTCGTTCTCGTCTCGCGGACCCGGCGGGTTCGGCATCAAGCCGGACATCACCGGTCCCGGTGTGCAGATCCTCGCGGGTCTGACGCCGACGCCCGAGGACAACACCTCCGGCCCGAGCGGCGAGTACTTCCAGGCGATCGCCGGAACCTCGATGTCGGCGCCGCACATCACGGGCTCCGCCGCGCTGCTCAAGGCGCTGCACCCGACGTGGACGCCCGGCCAGATCAAGTCCGCCCTGATGACCACTGCGAAGCAGTCGGTCGTCAAGGAGGACACGGTCACCCCCGCCGACCCGTTCGACTACGGCTCCGGCCGGGTCGACCTGACGGTGGCCGATGACCCGGGTCTGACGTTCGACGAGTCCGCCGCGCGCATGTTCGCGCTCGGCAACGACCCGCTGAACGCCGTCAACCTCAACCTGCCGTCGGTGAACATCCCGGTCCTGCCGGGTCGCGTCGCCACGGTCCGCACGGCGAAGAACGTCACCACGAAGTCGCAGACCTACAAGGTGACGACGACCGCGCCGGCGAACAGCAAGATCACGGTGTCCCCGACCAGCTTCACGCTGGCGCCGGGTGCCTCCGTGGCGCTGAAGATCACCGTCAGCTCGACGGCGACGACGGGCCAGTACTTCGGTGAGATCAAGCTGACCCCGTCGCGGGCCGGCCTGCCGAAGCTGCACCTGCCGGTCGCCTTCGTGCCCAAGCAGGGCAGCGTCAGCCTCGCCCAGGACTGTGCCCCCGCCAGCGTTGCCTGGCTGGGCCAGGCCACCTGCACGGTCACCGCGACGAACAACTCGTTCGGTGACGCCACGGCCGACCTGAAGACCACGGTTGACGCCAACCTGCTGGTCACCGGGGCGACCGGGGCGACCGTGCAGAACCCGTGGACGGTGAAGAAGTCCAACGTCGCCCTCGCCGGTGCAACCGCCGGTGTCCCGTCGATCGCACCCGGAGTCACTCCGGCGGGCTATCTGCCGCTGCAGTTGTTCGGCATCGCGCCGGACCCGATCGGCGACGAGGACATCGTCAACTACACCGTTCCGTCCTTCGTCTTCAACGGCAAGTCCTATGACACGATCGGCATCGACTCCAACGGCTACGCCGTGGTCGGTGGCGGTACGGCCGAGGACAACAACTGCTGTTCGCTGACGACGATCCCGGACACGGCCCGGCCGAACAACGTCCTCGCGCCGTTCTGGACCGACCTCACCGGTGACGGTGCGGACGGCATCCGGGCGGCGACGCTGACTGACGGCGTCAACACCTGGCTCGTTCTGCAGTGGGACGTCAACGTCTGCTGCGGCGCGACCGACGCGCGTACCTTCCAGATCTGGATCGGGACCAACGGGGTGCAGGACATCTCCTTCACCTACGACCCGTCCAACCTGCCGGCTGACCCCTCGGGTTACCCGTTCCTGGTCGGCGCGGAGAACGAGAACGGCGGCGGCGGTGCCCAGCTGCCGGCGGGTGTGCTCCCCACGGAGGACCTCGTCGTCACCAGCACCGACCCGACGCCGGGTGCGAGCGTCTCCTACACGGTCAAGCTGCGCGGGATCCTTCCGGGCGCCGGCACCGTGACCAGTGAGATGGTCGCCTCCACCGTGCCGGGTGTCACCGTGGTGAACAGCGGCATCGTGGTTCGCCGGCCTCAGCCGACGGACTGCTGACCACTGCTCGACGGCACTGGCGGGCCGGGATCCTGGATCACAGGGTCCCGGCCCTTCCGTTTGCCCGATCGCCGGGCAATCATGGGCTGATCGAGACCATGACCGAGCCCCGTGCCGAGACGACCCGGACCGCCCGCCTCCTCCTGATCGAGGACGACGACCGGATCGCCCGGCTCATCGCGCGCACCCTCTCCGACGAGGGCTACCACCTCGATCGGGCCGCGACCGGTCCGAGCGGGCTGGACGCGGCGCTCGCGGGCGGGTTCGACCTGGTCATCCTGGATCTGATGCTGCCGGGCATGGACGGCACCGTCGTTCTGCAGCGGCTGCTGGAGCAGCGGCCCGAGCAGCGCGTCCTGGTGCTCTCGGCGGTGCCGGAGATCGCCACCCGGGTCGCCTGCCTGGAGGCGGGCGCCGCCGACTTCCTCGGCAAGCCCTTCGCCATCGCCGAGCTGATCGCCCGGGTCCGGTCCCGCATCCGGGTCCGCGCGCCCGGCCCCGCCAACGACGTGCTCATCGTCGGACCGGTCCGGCTCGACCTGCGGCTGCACCGCGCCGAGGTCGGCGGTCGGCTCGTCAACCTCTCCTACCGCGAGTTCATGCTCCTGTGCCACCTGATGCAGCGCGCGGGGCGCCCGTGCAGCCGGGCGGAGCTGCTCGAGGACGTGTGGGAGATGAGCTTCGACCCGGGCAGCAACGTCGTGGACGTCTCCGTCCGGCGGCTGCGCGCCAAGCTCGACCACCCCGATCGGATCGAGACGGTGCGAAATGTTGGCTACCGCTTCAACGTTGACTAGCTGGATCATCCGCGCCGTCTGGGCGACCGGTGCGACGGTCTGCGCCATCGCGATGTACCTGCTGCCCGGCCGCGAGACGATTCCGTTCCACCTGATCTGGATCGGCATCTCCCTCGTCTACGGCTTCACCGTCTGGCGGCCGGTCGAGATGGTGGTGATGGTCGGCGTCACCGCCGCCGTCACCGGCGCGATCATGGTGCACCACGCCTCGAACGGCTGGATCGACTGGCCCGAGCTCGCCGAGGTGCCGCTCAGCGTGGCGCTCACCGCGGTCATCGCCGCCTATCTCCGGCGGCGGCACATGGCCTTGGCGGAGCTGGCGGCGATCGCCGAGAACGACCGGCGGCGCAGCGAGAGCCGTCAGGTGATGGTGCGCCAGGTGTCCCACGAGCTGCGTACGCCGATCACCATCGCCCGGGGCTACACCGAGTTGGTGCGCAACCGGATCGACGACGAGACGGTCGCCGAGGACACCGCGATCGTGCTGGAGGAGCTCGACAAGCTGGCCCAGATCACCCAGCGCCTCGTCACGCTGATCCAGCTCGACGCGGAGTACGCCCGGCAGCCCGTCCACCTCGACGCCGAGCTGACCCGGGTCGTACGCCGATGGACCCCCGCCGCGGACCGGCGCTGGAGTGTGACCTGCGACGGCGGCGAGGTGCTCGCCAACCGCGACCGCCTCGAGGCGATGCTGGACTGCCTGCTGGACAACGCGGTCCGCTTCACCGAGCCGGGCGACGCCATTCGGATCACCGGTACGGTCGACGAGACGACGTGGACGATCGAGATCGCCGACACGGGCGTGGGCCTGACGGCTCGGGACGCGGAGGCGCTGACAGCGGCGATGCCGACATCGCGCCAGGAGCTGTCGGGCACCGGGCTGGGCCTGGTGATGGTCCGCACCGTCGTGGGCGCGTGGGGCGGATCGCTCCACTTCCGTGGTCGTCCGGGTGCCGGAACAATTGTCACTCTTCGGTTCCCGATAATGCGCTCTTCGGCCGACGAGGAGATCGTGGCCGAGGCTCTCAAAAATGACAGTTCCGTCATTGATCTTGTCGCGGGGAGTGGCCGTCCATAGGCTGACTTCACCGTGGTGCGCAATGGCCATGGAAATGCTGCATTCCCAGGCGGCAATGCCTGTGTTCTCCCCGACGCAGGGGCTGGCCGGACGGTTCTCGCAGACTGTCCAGTCAGCGAGGCACGATGCCGTCGCGGCGTGATATTCATGAGGTGAATAGCCTCGCCGATATCGCGTGAAAGCGACGGACATTGGTGAGACTCGGTGGGGGTGCGCCATCCTCCAAGCTTGCGCATCCCCACCGCGCAGAGCCGCGCTCAACCCGCATTCAGAAGTGCGGCGGCGACGGTCTCGACATACCACCGCCGGTAGCGCTCGACGGGCCAGCCCCGCTGCCGCACCAGCCAGTCGTAATTGATCACGTCCATGGCGAGCCAGAGCACGTCGGCGGCGCTCTCGACGTCGTGATCGGCGCGCAGCCGGCCGGTCGACGCGAGCTCCGCGGCGAACATCGTCATCCCGCGCCGCCGGTCGTCGGCGTTCTTCTGGAAGATCGCCGCCGCGTCCGGCTCGGCGGTCGCCGCACCCGCGAGCGCGATCATCATGTCGGCCTGCCGGGCGTGGATCTCGGCGAGGTGCTCGGCGTAGCGGGTCAGCTTCGCCACCGGGTCGGCGAGTGCGTTGATCTCGACGACGAACGCCCGGTCGGGCAGCGCCACCGCCTCGTCGTCCCCGGCGATCGTCACGTCGACGAGGTCGGAGAGGAGCTGCCGCTTGTTGCCGAAGATCGCGTAGACGGTCTGCACCGAGACTCCCGCCTCGGCGGCGACGGCGGTCAGGGGAGTGGCCGCGTAGCCGGGGTCGACGAAGAGCTTCCCGGCTGCCGAGAGGATCGCGCGTCTGGTCAGTCTCGCCTGTTCCTGGCGTCGCGTCGCGTCGTACTGCCGCTTGACAACCATGGCAGGAGTGTAGTGCTCTATTAGATAGAGTAGTGCTCTAATGAAAAAGGTGGTTGCCATGCCGTTCGCCGTCATGCAGGAGATGCCCAACGTCAGCGAAGGGGAGTACCGCCTGGTCGAGCAGCACCTCGGCCCCGATCGGCCGCCGGGTCTCCTGGCGCACGTCTCCGGCCCGTCCGAGGAGGGCTGGCGCATCATCAACGTCTGGGAGAACGAGGCCGCCTTCCGCCGCTTCCAGAGCGAGCGCCTGATGCGGGCCGCCGGGCTCGCCGCTCAGGGCGACGGCTTCGACGCGAGCAAGGCCGCCGGATTCCGGTCCTACACCGTGGACGGCGCGGAGATGCCGTTCTGATGGCCGCCACCGACGCCCTGCGGGCCCGCAACGCCGAGTTCTGGGACGCGGCGGCGCCGGGGTGGATCCGGCACGCCGAGCGGCACGACAGCGCCGGGCGCCCGCTCGGCGCCGCCGCGATGGCGGCGCTGAATCCGGTGCCCGGCGAGCGGATCCTCGATGTCGGCTGCGCGGCCGGTGGCACCACGGCCGAGCTCGCACTCGCCGTTTCGCCGACCGGGGAGGCGGTCGGCCTGGACCTGTCGGCGGCGCTGATCGGCGCGGCCCGGGGCCGTTTCCCGGGCCTCACCTTCCACGCCGCCGACATCGAGACGGTCGGTGCGGTTCCGGGTGCGCCCTTCGACGGTGCCTTCTCACGGATGGCGCTGATGCTGCTCGCCGACCCGGTCGCGGGGTGCGCCACCATCCGGCGCTCGCTGCGACCGGGCGGCCGGCTCGCCGCGACGGTCTTCCGCGACAGCGCGTCGACCCCGTGGCTCGCGGCAGCGCTGCTCGGTGCGGCGCCGCACGTCGGGCCGCTGCCGCCGCTCCCGCTCGGCGACGAGCCCGGCCCGTTCGCCTTCGCCGACGAGAGCCGGGTGCGCCGCGTCCTGGCCGCCTCCGGCTTCGCCGACCCGGGGGTACGCGCACACGACGTCACCCTGATCGCCACGGAGCCCGCGGAGGTGGTCGCCGAGTGGCTGATCGAGCTCGGTCCGGCCGGAGCGGCTTACCGGTCCGGTGATCCGGCCGCCCGGGCAGCGGCGAGAAACGGCACGTCCCGCCTGCTCGAACGCTTCCGAGCCGACGGGACCGCCTATCATCTGCCCACGGGGATCTGGGTGATCACCGCTTACTCGTAGCAGTCCTGGTTCACGAACTGGATGTCGAGCTCGCTCACCGTGCCGCCGGAGACGACGATCCGGTAGTTGGCGTTGGTGCTGCCCGGCACCTTGACGTAGCCCCGGCCGTCCTCGGTGTCGCCGTCGACCGCCTTCCACGAGGGGTAGGCCTTCTTCAGCTCCGCGAAGGTCGTGCCGAGCTGGACCCCCTCGGGCGTCTTGACTCCGGGGACGGCGTAGATCGCGGCGACGCCGAGCTTGCCGGAGTGGTAGACGGAGCCCGCGGTGCCGTCGGCCGTCGGCGAACCGATCAGGTGGGAGACACGACCGCAGCCGTCGGAGATCCCGGTGAACGGTGCCGCGAGCCCCGTCGCGTCGGCCTGTGCCGGTGTCATCCCGAGCTTCAGGGCACCGTAGCCGTCGGGGCCGAGCACCTGCGGTGTCGACGTCTTCGCGGGGCTCGCCGTCGAGGCCGCCGACGGTGGGGTGCTCGCGGCGGGGGCCGGGTCCGCCGCCGGGTCGCAGGCGCTGAGAGCACCTGCGGCGGCCAGCGCCAGGACGGCGACACCGATGCGCCGCGAACCGTGCTTGAACATTGTGCTTGCTCCCAGCTGTCGGGCCCGAGGTCTCGGGCGATCTGGCCTATACACGCACCCTGATCGACAGCGGTTGCAGGATCGTCTTTCGGCATCATGACGGTTTGGCGTCAGCCGACCTTCCGGCCCGACACCTGGTGCGGGCCTAAATTGCGTGCCTTCCGCCGTCGGGTGCCGAGCCGGCGGATCCGCCGGTCACATGCGGCTCCTCATATTGACAAGGATGGCTGACCTGGCTAGCGTCCTGATGCGGAAAGCGCTTTCCGCATCAGTGGTCCATACCCAACGGAGGGTCTTCGCCCATGGACACCGTCCCCGCTCCCCGCCCCGGCGCGCCCACGCCGGGCCGCCATCGCCCGGCGATCGCCGCGCTGCTCGCGACCGTCCTCACCGTCGTGCTGATCGCCGCGATCGGCCTCCTCACCGGCCGCTCGGCTTACGCCGCGACGCTCTTCGGCGACGACTTCACCGACGGCGACACCGCCGGCTGGTCGAAGTCCGGCGGCGCCTGGAGCGTCGTCGCCGACGGCTCCAACGCGCTCACCCAGTCCAAGGTGGACACCGACAGCGCCCGGCTCTTCGCGGGCACGGCGAGCTGGACCGCCTACACGGTCCAGGCCCGGGTCAAGCCGCTCAGCTTCGGCTCCGGCGGGTTCGTGGCCGTGCTCGCCCGCGCGGCGGGTTCGACCACCTTCTACCGGGTCGCGCTGCGCTCGGGCAATCTCGTGGAGCTGCAGGCCGTGCGCAGCGGCACCGTCACCGTGCTCGGCAGCCTGAGCCGCAGCATCACCCTCGGCGAGTGGTACCAGGTCGGGGTCGAGGTCTCCGGCACCACCGTGCGGGGCTACCTCAACGGCACCCTCTTCGCCACGGGCACCAGCACCGCGGCCGCGTCCGGACGGATCGGAGTACAGACCGGTTATGCCACAGCCAGATTCGACGACGTCATCGTGACGACGGGCGTCACACCCTCACCCTCCGCGCCGGCCTCCGGCTCGGCCTCGCCGTCGCCCCCCGCCTCGCCTTCGGCCTCGGCCTCGATCCCGCCGAGCCCGTCACCGAGCGTCCCGCCCGCGTCGTCGGCCGTGGTCGCGAAGGACGGCTCGGGTACGCACACCACGGTCCAGGCCGCGGTCGACTCCGCACCGGCGAACCGGACGACGCCGTGGGTCATCGCGATCAAGCCCGGCACCTATCACGAGCCGGTGACGATCCCGTCGGACCGCACCTACCTCACCTTCCTCGGCCTCGGTGCGGGCCCGGCGGACGTGGTGATCAGCTACGACCGGGCCAACGGCACCACGAAGCCCGAGGGCGGGACCTACGGCACGTCGGGCAGCGCCTCGGTGACGATCGACGGCGACGGCTTCACCGCCAGGAACCTGACCTTCGCCAACACCTTCGACGAGGCCGGGCATCCGGAGATCGCCAACAAGCAGGCGGTCGCGGTGCTGACCAGGGCGGACCGGCTCGTCTTCGACAACGTGCGCTTCCTCGGCAACCAGGACACGCTCTACCACAACAGCTCCAGCGTGGATGTCGTCGGCCGGGCATACTTCCGGCAGTGCTATGTGGAGGGTGATGTCGACTTCATCTTCGGCCGCGGCACCGGGGTCTTCGACCGGTGCGAGATCAAGTCACTGGACCGGGGATCGTCGTCGAACAACGGCTACGTGACGGCCGCCTCGACCTCGATCGCGAATCCCTACGGCTACCTCTTCACGCACTGCACGCTGACGAGCCCCGCAGCGGCGAAGTCGGTCTACCTCGGCCGGCCGTGGCACCCCGGCGGCGACGTCAACGCCATCGCGCAGGTCGTCTTCCGCGACTCGACGCTGGGCGCGCACATCCTCGACGCGCCGTGGACGGACATGTCCGGCTTCTCGTGGCGGGACGCGCGCTTCTTCGAACACGCCAACACCGGTCCCGGTTCCGTGATCGGCGTCGACCGGCCCCAGCTCAGCTCGGCGCAGGCGGCGGCGTTGACCCCGCAGGCGTACCTGGCCGGGAACGACGGCTGGAACCCGATCTACTGAGCGAGGAAAGGGGGCGGTGTGCGCACGGCACACCGCCCCCTTCCGCGGTATGTACTCAGGCGGCGTCGACGCCGTGCCGCGACGTCCGTGGGGTCCGCGCGACGAGCAGCAGTCCGAAGCCGAGCAGCAGCAGTCCGAGGATGCCGAGGCCGATGGGCGCGTAGACCTTCAACAGGTTGATCTTCGAGCTGTTGGCGCCCGCACCTTCGACGGCCTTGTCGATCGTCGCCTGCGTGTAGTTGAAGTCCGCGTCCAGGAGGGTCTTGGTGACACCCGTGTCGGACCGGAACTCCTGGTGGCGTACCTCCCGCACGTTCAGGAACTGGCCGGTGACCGGCTCCACCCAGATCGTGCGGGTGTTGCTGTAATACAGGTCGCCGCCGGTGGCGCCGGGGGTGAAGGTGCTGATGACCAGGCCCTTCGCGGCGTCGGACATGGAGATCTTCTGCAGGTCGATCGTCTGCTCGAAGCGGTAGACCTCCAGGCCGCCGACCGCCTCGACACCCTTGAACTTGATCGGGTTGGCGGCGCGCAGCTCGGCGTCCCAGAAGGGGTAGTCCTTCTTCTCGGTGCCGAACGGGAGCTTGTAGCTGTGCCCGACGAACTTGATCTTCTCGGCGTTGCCCTTGCCGAGGTTGTCCTCGTCGACCCAGGCGTCGGGCCAGTCATAGGCGGCACCCGAGACCCGGTCCAGTGCCAGCTCGGTCGTGGACTCGGTGACCTTCGCACCGTCGGAGCCGGCCACGGCGATGCCGTAGACGTCCCAGATGACCGCGTCGCCCTTGAGCTGGTCGGACCGCTCCTCGGTCAGCTTGGCCTGCGGCACGACGTTGGTGGTCGAGCGGAGCAGGCCGGTCCGCAGCTCCATCTTGCCTGCGGTCACCTTCGGAAACGTCGCGTTCTGCGCCTCGGCCACCGAAGTCGATTTGTCCAAATCGTACGGAAGCTTTGCGACGGCGGGCGCGACGTACACCGGCAGTCCCACCGCCAGAACCAATAGCAGGACGCCGAAACCGAACAATACGACGCCGATGACGCGGTGCTTCACGGTAGTCCTCCCCACACCTGTAGCCCACTTGATCTGGTCCATCGAAAACAAAGGATGGCGGCAGGTTACTACCCGGTTAACTTCTGCGCGACCCCCTGTAAGGATCGTGTAAAACCACCGTTTCGGCCAGGGATCGCTCGGACCATTGCGAGCCATTCTCACCTGCCATAAGGTGACTCAACCATCCGCCGTACTCACGAGTAGGGGTGCGCGTGCAGACCACGGGTCGCATCGATCGCCACATATTGTTTCTCAACTGGAGAGACACGCTCAATCCGGAGGGTGGCGGGTCTGAGGTCTACGTCGAGCGGATCGCCGGAGAGCTCGTGGCGAGGGGTCACCGGGTCACGATTCTGTGTGCCGCGCACGATGCCGCTCCGGCGCGGCAGCGTACCCCCGAGGGGGTTGAGATCGTGCGCCGCGGCGGCCGCAAGACCGTCTACGCCATGGCCGCCCTGACCTACCTCGCGGGCGCACTCGGCGTCGGTCCGCTCTCCCGGCGCGCGCTGGGACGGCCGGACGCCATCGTCGACGTGGGCAACGGCCTGCCCTTCCTGTCGGCCGCCTACGCGCGCAGGCCCGTCGTGGCGCTGGTCCACCACGTCCACCGGGAGCAGTGGCCGGTCGTGCTCGGCCGCCTCGGCGCGAAGTTCGGCTGGTGGGTCGAGTCGAAGCTGGCGATCAGGGTCTACCGGGACTGCCGCTACGTCACCGTCTCGGCGGCGACCGCTGGCGAGCTCACCGAGCTCGGGGTGGACGCGGACCGGATCTCGATCGTCCACAACGGCACGCCGCCGGTGCCGGATGCCGTCCACGACCGCGACCCCGAGCCCCACCTGGTGGTGCTGGGCCGGCTCGTGCCGCACAAGCGGGTCGAGATCGCCCTGCGGACGGTCGCCGCGCTGCGCCCCGGTCTGCCCGGGTTGCGGCTGACCGTGGCGGGCAAGGGCTGGTGGGAGCCGAACCTGCGGCAGCTCGCGGTGGAGCTGGGCATCGCGGACGCGGTGCGGTTCGCCGGGTTCATCACCGAGGACGAGAAGCACCGGCTCCTCAGCGAGGCCTGGGTGGCGCTGACCCCGTCGTTGAAGGAGGGCTGGGGGCTCACCATCGTCGAGGCCGGCGCACGGCGTACGCCGACCGTCGCCTTCGCCGACGCCGGGGGAGTCACCGAGGCGCTCGTCGACCGCTCCACCGGCCTGCTCGCCACAGACGAGGCGCACTTCATCGAGCTGGTGCGGCAGCTGATGACCGACGACGACCGCCGGCTCGCCATGGGTGCCGACGCGGAGCTGCACGCGAAGTCGTTCACCTGGCAGACATCGGGAACCCGGTTCGCGGCGCTCCTCGCCCCGCAGGCCGAGCCGAGGCGCCTCACGGAGACGGCGCCCGTCACGAGCGCCTGAGTCACGTTGTGCAGCAAAGCGTGGCTTCGCGCAGCTAAATAGCCACGCTTTGCTGCACAACGTGGCAGTGCTGATGACCGGCCCGGCGCTTGCGCACCGGGCCGGTTCTCTCAGCGGACGCCGTAGCCTTCCGGCGCAGCGGCGTCCTTCGCGTCGGCCGAGTTCGCCGCGTCGGCAGATGTCGCGGCGACCAGTCCGGGGACAGCGGTGAGCCCGACGACCCCCAGCGCGACGGCGACGACGGCAGTCAACAGCAGAGTAGGTATCCAGCGGCCCATGCCAATGTCTCCCCTCGATGGTTTCGTGCGTGCGGCGCACGTTACCACTTGGTAGGCCCGTGGAAAATGGCCAACCGTACCGTCACGCCCGCCGCTCTTCGGCCGTCCGCCGCCGACGCCCGGGCCACGCGAGCGCGGCGGCCGAGATCGCCAGCACCGCCAGCGCGGCGGCTTCGGCGGCGATGACCGGCAGACCCGCGCCGGGCCCCGACGCCGCCGCGCCGCCCTGCGGATTGCGGTAGAGGGTGAGGTATTCGCCCGCGTAGCGCAGCTCCAGACCGGACAGCACCGAGCCGGCGACACCGGTGTCGCCGGCGGGGCGGTGCTGCACCAGCAGCCAGCGGATGCCGGTCGCGGCGAGCGGCTCCCCGGCGCCGATGGAGCGGCGGACCTCGGCCAGCCGCGGATTCTCCCCGGCGACCACGATCGGGCCGACGACCAGCACGTCGTCGGTGAGCACCGGCAGGGGCAGGTACCGCGGCGCGGGGTCGATCACCACCCGGCCCCGGTTCCACGGGTAGCGGCGGTACTCCGACAGCGGCAGGGACAGCACCTCGCCGCTCTGCGCATCGAGGATCGACTCGACCGCCGCCCAGTCGGCCGGGTAGTGCACCGGTCGCAGGGCACCCGAGGCGCCGTAGGCCAGGTCCGCCATCCCGACCACCGGCAGCAGCAGCACCCCGGCGAGCGCCACCCGTCCCGGCAGCTCGCCGATGCGCGCGGCGAGCCGCTCCGCGCCGAGGGCCACGCAGAGGGCGAGCAGCAGGGCATAGGGGAGGACGAACTTCTGGCCGTCCCGCAGCAGCCCGGCACCCGGCGCCCAGTCGATCAGCCATCGCAGCAGGGCGGCGCCCGGCGGGACCGTCGCCAGGGCGGCGATGACGAGACCGGCCAGGCCGATCACGCCCAGCCGGGTCCCCGCGTGCTCGGGCAGACGGCGGCGCAGGACGGCGTACCCCCCTGCTGCCAGGACCAGCAGCGCGAGCGTGACGAGCGGGGCCGCGACCGAGCCGCGACTGGCCGGGGTGGTGTCCGCGTTCCAGATGCCGCCGGTGGCGAGCAGGGCGCCCAGCGGCCCGGACCAGTTCTCCGCCCGCGCCGCGAAGGCGGCCACCCCGTCCGGGTCCGACCGGGTGCCCGCGCCGGTCGTGAGCGCCGCCACCAGCCAGGGCGAGTTGAGAACGGCGAGGCCCGCGGCGACGGCGGCGAAGCGCCGCCACGGTGCGCCGATGAGCAGGACCAGGCAGACGGCCGCCGCGATCAGCCCGCCCGTCGGGGTCAGCGCGCTCACCCCGGCGGCGAGCAGGAGCCCCGCCATCGCCCGCCGCCCCTGCGGCAGCGACAGATCTTCACCAGACGGGTACGCCTGCCGCACCCCCAGCGCCGCCCGGACCAGCCACGGCAGTGCCGCGTAGGCGAGCAGCAGCCCCCACTGCCCGATCAGGAGGCGCTCGGCGAGAAACGGGGTCCACCCGTAGCAGACGCCCGCGATCAGCACGGTGGCGAGCCGTCGCCCCGGCACGAGCCGCCCCGCGCCCACCACCGCCGCCCAGACGATGCCGACCAGCACCACGCGCTGCAGCAGCCAGCCGGGCAGGACCAGATTGGCGAGCGACACCGCGGCGTCGAGCGGGACCGCCCGGGGAGCGGTGTCGACGGGAGCCAGCAGGTCCCACCGCATCGGCTGGTCAGGCACGAAGTTCATGTCGTAGCTCAAGACGTAGCCCGGCGCGAGCAGCGGCGCGAAGACCAGAATCGCCATCGTGACGGCGGCGAGATGGAGCGCTACTCTGTGCCGCATTACCCCGAACCCCCTCGCCGGTGAGACAGCGTCGAACTGTACGCGTCATGCACGCCGAGCAGCCGAGTAAGGACGCAGATGGCCGACAGGCGGTGGCGCGACCGGATCTCCAGGCTCGGCCTGGCGGGAGCCGTCGTCGCGGTCGCCTCCGTGCTCGGCAACCTCCTCGGCTACCTGGTGCTCCTGCTCGGGGCGCGACGGCTCGACGCGGACGCGTTCGGCGCCCTCGCCTCGGTCATGGCGATCTCGGCGATCGCCGGCGTGCCCGCCCTGGGCCTGCAGACCGCGGTCGCGATGCACCTCGCCCGCTTCGGCGGCGTGCACCGGCTCGGCCGGCTCGTCCTGATCACCGTGGCCGCCGCGGCGGGCCTGCTGATCCTGTCCACCCCGCTCCTGGCGCACCTGCTGCACTTGCCCTGGGCCTCGCTGCTGCTCGCCGCCGTGATCACCGCTCCGGTCATCGCCAGCAGCGCGTGGCTGGGCCGGCTGCAGGGGGAGATGCGCTTCCGCCGGGTCGCCGCCGGGATGCTGCTGCTCGCCACCGCCCGCTGCGGCGGCGTCATCGTCGGCCTGATGTTCGGCCTGGGCCTGATCGGCTGCCTGGTGCTCGGTGCGGTGGTCTCGGTCGTCGCGTCGGGCCTGATCGGCCTGCTCATGCCGCGTACGGCCACCCGGATCATCCCGTCGTCCGTCGTCGGCGCCGGTCGCGACCTCATCGCGGCGAGCAGCGCCACGCTGGTCATGTTCGTCCTCTCCTACGCCGACCTGATCGCCGCCCGCCGGCTCCTGCCCGCTGCCGAGGCGGCCGATTACGCCGTGCTCACCGTGCTCTCCAAAGGTGCGATCTGGGCACCGCAGATGATCACCATCATGGCGCTGCCCTACCTCGCCAAGCGGGTGAAGGGCGCTCGCGGCGCGGCGATGCTGGGCGTCGCCGCCATCGGGGCCGTGCTGGTGGCCGCAGCCGCCCTCGCCGGTCCGCTGGCGCTGCGGCTGGCGGGCGGCCC
This sequence comes from Allocatelliglobosispora scoriae, assembly GCF_014204945.1. Taxonomy (NCBI): domain Bacteria; kingdom Bacillati; phylum Actinomycetota; class Actinomycetes; order Micromonosporales; family Micromonosporaceae; genus Allocatelliglobosispora; species Allocatelliglobosispora scoriae. The sequence continues at coordinate 2,274,125 of NZ_JACHMN010000002.1, read as the reverse complement.
CGCATACACCCACCTCTCCGGGTACGCCTGGGCCTTCGCGGTGACCGGTGCGCTCTACGCCCTGGTCTTCGTGCTGACCAACGCGGAGGTCGCCAGCGGGGTCCGGGCTCCGGCCGCACCGCTGTGGGCGGCGGTGATCGGGTTCGCGGTGGTGGTCTCGCTGCTGCCGCACCCGGGGATCACGAGCATCGTCGTCGCGGCGATGTGCACGGCGGTCGGCAGCACGGCGGCCATCCTGGCTGGTGGCTGGTGGCGGGTCTGGGCCGTCCGCAAGCAGGCGATCTCGGCGGCCGAGCCAGCGTGAGGCGCAACGTCGCTGGTCAGGGCAACCGGTGAGTAACGCTGATCCACCTGGGAAAACCGCCGAACGGACCTGAGATGTTCGCACGTTTCTGCATTAGGATCCTGGCACGCGGAACCGCCATCGGGCCGGTCCGACCGGTCGGAGTGAACGGATTGCCATGGTTGCGAAGGACAGTTCGGTGCAGAGCGGCGACGCGGTCGAGGCGGCCGGCTTCGCCGAGGTCTGGGCCGAGGCGGAGGAGATCCCGGGCTGGCTGACGCGGGCGCAGGGCCTGTCGCTCTACGAGGCCGCCCTGCGGCAGCCCGCCGGCGCGCACATCGTCGAGATCGGCAGCCACCAGGGCCGCTCCACGGTCGTGCTCGGCGCCGCGGCACGGCAGGTCGGCGCGCGGGTCACCGCGATCGACCCCTTCGTGGAGGGCCGGCTCTTCGGCGGCACCCCGACCCGGGACCGGTTCGAGGCCAACATCGCCCGGCACCGGCTCGCCGACGTGGTGACCCTGCGGCCGGAGTACAGCACCAGGCTGCGCCCGGTCTGGACCGAGGGCATCGACCTGCTCTACATCGACGGCAAGCACGACTACTGGACCTTCTCCGACGACCTGCGCTGGTCGCGTTCCATGCAGCCCGGCGGCGAGATCCTGGTGCACGACTGCTTCTCCTCGATCGGCGTCACGCTCGGTGTCACCGTGCGGATCCTGCCCACCGGCCGCTACATCTACCTCGACCGGGCCGGTTCGCTGGCGCGTTTCCGGCTGGGGGCGCCGACCCTGCGCGACCGGGCCCGGATCCTGCGCGAGGTGCCGTGGTTCGCGCGGAACTTCGTGCTGAAGGTGCTGCTGCGGCTACGGTTGCGTCCCGTCGCCGCAGCGCTGGGCCACGCGGGCCCCTACGACCCGTTCTGAGCCCCGTCCGCCCTCACACCCCTTTAGGGATCCCCATGACCTCCGTCGTGTCAGCCAGGCCCGCCGGCGCGCCCCGGATGCCGACCCTCGACGCGCTGCGGGGCGTCGGCGCGACCGCGGTCGTGGCCGGGCACGTCACCTTCGCCACCGGCGCCGTCGGCATGCCCTACTGGGGTTACTGGTTCTCGCGGCTCGAAGTCTTCGTCAGCGTCTTCTTCGTGCTCTCCGGCTTCGTGCTCTTCCGGCCCTACGCACACGCCCGCGCGACGGGCACCCCGGCACCCACCCTCGGCCGGCACTTCTGGCGGCGGTCGCTGCGGATCATCCCGGCGTACTGGCTGGTGGTCGTGGCCTGCTTCCTCTTCCTCGCACCCGGGCAGGTGCCCTGGCAGACCTGGGTGCAGCACTTCACGTTCACGCAGTTCTACAGCCAGGGCGGGCTCATGCCCGGCATCGGCCAGGCCTGGAGCCTCACCGTCGAGGTCGTCTTCTACCTCTTCCTGCCGTTCTTCGCGATTCTGGCGCTGGGCAAGCGGTGGCGGCCCGCCCGCACGGTCGCGATCTGCCTGCTGCTGGTGCCGGTCACCGTCGCCTGGGCACTCGCACTGGGCTACGGGCAGCTCAACATCTTCGTACACCCGCTGTGGTTCCCCAGCCACGCCGGGAGCTTCGGCGTCGGCATGGCCCTCGCCACCGCCCACGTCGCGCTGAACACCGGGACGGCGCCGCGGCGCTGGGCGCTGCTGGACGACCTCGCCTCCGCGCCCTGGGCCTGCATCGGATTCACCGTGGGGCTCTTCGCCCTCACCGCCACCCCGATCGCGGGCCCGCAGGGCGGCATCGGCATCGCCACCGGCAGCGAGTACGCCGTCCGCCTGCTGCTCTACATGACGATGGCCTCGTGCCTGCTGGTGCCCGTGGCGTTCGGCCGGGGCACCAGCCTGCACGGCTTCCTCAGCAGCATGCCGATGCGCTGGCTCGGCACGGTCTCCTTCGGTCTCTTCCTCTGGCACCCGCTCGCCATGCACATCATCGAGGTGGTGAGCGGGGTGCCGCAGTTCGGCCGTGACCCGCTCACCATGTTCGCGATGACGATGGTGCTGGCCCTGCTACTCGCCGCGATGAGCTGGTATGGCGTGGAGCGGCCGATCGTGAACTGGGGCCGGAATGTCGGCCGGTCGCGTCGGGCGGCCCGGCCAGCAGGCGGAGATCCACAGCCCCGTCAGCGCCGCGAGCGTCACCAGCTGTGGCGCCGCCGCCGTGTGGCGGAAGACCACGCCCTCGGCGAGCCAGTGTCCCAGCAGGAACATGGCTGGTGGCAGCAGCCACAGCAGGCGAGCGGCGCGGTGGAGGCGGCGCCGGTCGTCAGCTGGCAGCCGCTCCGCCAGCATGCGCACCACGAGGGCGAGCAGTACGCCACCGAGCGCCATGGCACCGCCGATCGGCCCGCCGAACCCGATCAGGGCCAGCCCGCCCAGGAGCAGTGGTACCAGCCGACCGGTGAAGCGGCGCCGAGCACGGCCGGCCGGTTTGTGGGTCGCGCCTCGGTTCCGCCCCGGCAGTACGGCGATCACCACGACCAGCACCAGCAGCCCGGCCCCGAGCAGGAGCGCGTTGCGGAAGGTGCGCTCCGGCGCGAAGCTGAGCACCACGGCTCCACCGGCACCGGCTGGTAGGACCCAGCCCTGCTGCCAGCCGTCGACGACGATCGGCTGCAGCGCCTGGCCGTTGACCGTGGCCTGCCAGCCGGGGTTGCTGTTCTCTCGGACGGCGAGGATGCGCTCGTTGCCCGTCGCCGCGATGTCGAGCCGCCGCTCCGCGCTGCCCCAGCGGTCGATCCGGATCGGCGACCCGCCGGTGTCGGCGGCGTCGATGCTCGTGCGCTCCGGCACCGGGTCCAGGGCGACCCGGACCGGCGTGCTCAGCGTGCTGGCGGTCGCCCGCAGATGCACGTCGCCGGTGGCGAGGGTGATCGTGCCCGGGTCCTCCTTGTCGCAGAAGGCGGCCGGCACCTCCCGCAGCTCGCGCAGCTCCCGCCGGGTGGCGGTGAGCGACGTCCGCCACTTCGCACCGTCGATGTTCAGGGTCGGTCCGCTGCCGCAGGGCAGCTTGACGACCTGGTCGGGATCGGGCAGCGGGCGGGGCTCGTCCGGCAGGGCGACCAGCTCGCTGACGGCGACCGGCAGCCGCTCGACGGTGTTGAGATAGGGATTGCGGGAGTATGCCGCGAGGTCGCCGAGGAAGAAGACGGTGATCTCGTCGGTCGTCATCGGCTGGGCGAAGTTGACCACGCCGTTGGAGTCCACGACCCCTTCGCGCAGACCGCCGTCCCCGACGACCTGGACGCCCCAGGGCCGACTCGCGGCGACCGTATCCGGCAGGTTCAGCCGGATCCCGGTGATCTTTCGCGCCTCCGGCCAGTTGAGCCGCAGCCAGGGGTGTTCGTCGGCGAGCGTGGGGTACCAGGCCGTGTTGATGTCGCCGTCGATCGTGGCCCAGACGCTCGCCGCCGGGTCGGCCGAGGCGGTCGACGATGCGCTCACCTGGTGCAGCGGGCTCGGGCTGAGCGCCTGATCGAGCGCTGCTCCGGGCCGGGGCCGGGCCCAGACCGCCCGCGTGTAGTCACCGGTCTCGGCGAGCGACGCCGTGCGGTCGATCGTGGTGCCGTCCTCCGAGGTCCGGACCCGCTGCGGGTCGCACTGCGGTCCCGTCGCGGTGAAGAAACAGGAGGCGGTGGCCGGTGCGGCGGTGAAGAGCATGCCCACGGGGGAATCCGTCGCCGGTGCCTGCGGGACCAGCAGGGTCCGCTCCACCTCGACCCCGGGGATCTCCACCTCGGAGATGCCCACCCCGCCCATCCCACCCGGCCGGGGAACGGCCGCGTTGATCAGAATCCGGACCTTGGTGGTGGCGAGATTGCCCGGCATCTTCACGGTGACCATGGGTGCGAAGCTGTCCACGAGGGCCCGCTCGGCGCCGGCATCGATGGTGATCCGGGTCGGCAGCGCCTCGGCACCGAAGTCGAAGTGCACCGTGACCTGGGAGACCGTACGCGGGCCGGTGAACCGCAGCTCCAACCACTGGCCGACGGCCGGGTTGCCCGGAACCGTACGCCAGGAGGTGGCCGGATCACCGTCGACCGCGGCGAAGGGCTGGTGCTCCGGTCGGCTGCCCATGGTCGCCTGCGAGTCGGCCCAACTGCTCGACGCCACCACGGCGGAGACGCCGCTGTACTGCGCGGTCGTCATCCACTTCGACGCCCATGCCGGGAGGTAGTCGGGAGCGGGCCCGGTGCCTCGCAACGACTGCGTCGCGGTGAGCGTGGGCGACTGGTTGTCCCGGGCGGTGCCGAAGTTGACCTCGCGGCGGCGCATGCCGTCGGTGACGACCGTGGCGCCGGTCCGCAGCCCGGCCGGCGCGTCGCCCGCGAGGACGGTCGGCCCGGTCGGCAGGCGCCCCGACGCCGCGAGTGGCAGCAGTGATTCGGGACCGCCGACGACCGTGGTCACGGCCGAGGTGTCGTAGGCGACCACGGGCGAGGTGGCCCGATCCACCCGGAAGATCTCCAGCGCGGGCACCGGGCCGCTCAGCGCGTGATCCGAGAGCTTGCCCTCGGTGCCGACCTGCGGACCGAACTCCGCGACCGAGGTGAGCCCGGGGGAGCGGTTCAACGCGTCGCGGACGATCATCGGGGCGACTCCGCCGCCCTTGCCGTAGTCGCTGTCGGCGCGGACCAGCAGATAGCGCACGCCGGAGCGGGCGAGCAGGTCGGCGAGCCCGTCGGAGCCCGTGCCGGTGGCGAGAGCGGTCTCGATGGAGTCCAGCAGCCGGATGGTGCCGGGCGGGGCGAGCGGGATGACGTTGCGGACACCCCACCGGCCCCGGGTCATCGTCTGGATGACCTCGTCACCCGTGCTGCCCCAGCGGTAGTCGCCGAAGCGGGCGCCCGGGATGATCAGGACACGGTCCTTGTCGAGGTGCTGGTCGAGCCACGCACCCGCCTGCCGCCAGTAGGCGGGCACCGAGATGTAGGTGCCGCGGGCCACCAGGCCACCGGCGAGCGCGGGCGCGCTCACGCCGAGGATCGCGACGATCGCCGTCACCGTGACGCCGACCCACCGCAGCCGGGCGAGCAGCGCCCGCGCCGGTGAGCGGTGCCGGAGCCCGGCCCGGGCGAAGACGCCGAGCAGGTGCGCCAGGCCCAGGGCGAGCGGCAAGCGGATGATCACGTCGAACTTGTGCACGTTGCGCAGTGCCACGGCGGGGCCGTCGAGCAGGCTGCGCTGGAACTCGGCGAAGCCGCCGTCGAAGAGCGCGACGTGCCCGAAGCCGACCAGCGCCAGGCCGAGCAGCACTCCGGTGATCAGGAAGCGCCGGTGCGGCATGCCCCGGCGCGAAAGCCCGGCGAGGCCGAGCGCCGCCACCACGGCGGACGCGGCGACCAGCAGCGGCTCGGTGCCCAGCCGGCGGCCGGCGGGCCACACCGGTCCATAGATGTCGGTGAAGTACGCCTGCCAGTGCGAGGCGCCGCGGAGCATGGTCTGCAGGTCGGTGACCTCTGTCGTGACCGCTGCGGTCTCGATGAAGTCCAGGAACGGCGGTGCGTACCGGCCGAGCAGCAGCAGCGGCAGCGTCCACCACGCGGTGGCGAGCGCGACGCAGGCGCCCCAGCCGACCAGGGCGCCGATCCGTCGCCGCACCGGGTTGACGGTCCACAGCCACAGCACGGCGAGCGGCACGACGGCGATGACGGCTGTCGCGTTCACGCCACCGGCGCAGGCGACCGCGAGCGCGGAGAGAGCCACCTGCCGGCGTACTGGGAGGCCGTGGCGGAGGCCGACGAGCGGCACCAGCACCCACGGTGCCACCGCGCCCGGCCACGCCTCGATCGAGATCCCGCCCAGCTCGGTGAGGGTCCGGACGGAGAGCGCGAAGGCGACCCCGGCGATGATCCGGCTGCCCGGCGTACCGAGGTTCAGCCGGCCGGCGAGGCGGACCACGCCGGTGAACGCCACGCAGAGCAGCAGCGCCCACCACAGCCGCTGGATCACCCAGGCGGGCAGGCCGAGCGTGTCACCGAGGGCGTAGAAGGGCCCCATCGGCCACAGGTACCCGTAGGCCTGGTTCTGGAGCTGGCCGAAGTTGCCCGCGGGCTCCCAGAGCTGAAGTGCGCGGGTCAGGAAACCGAACGGGTCGATGGTCAGGTCGATCTTCGTGTCGGGCGTCATCCAACCCGGGTCCTGGCGGAACGCCAGCGCCGTCAGGCCCATGCAGACCGCGACCACGCGCAGGGCGCGGACGGTCCGGGAGGGGCCGGGTGGGCGTACCAGACGGGGGGTGATCCTTTCGACGGTCATGCGCCGTCCGCCTCGACCGCGCGGCGCCGCAGCACCAGAACCACATTCCAGGACAGGATCTCCCGGGCACCCGGGACCAGTGCGATCCACTGCGCCCACCAGGGGTGATATCGGGGCAGGATGTGCACCACGTCCACGATCGCGCTGCGCCGGGCCCAGCGGATCGCCGCCCCGGCCCGCGCGGCGAAGAGGCTCTCGCCGAAGACGTTCTTCGGCTCCTTCCCCATCCGCCTGCGGTAGCGCCGCCGCGCGTAGTCACCGCCGAGGAAGTGCCACGGTGAGGTCTCGTGGCCGCCCCAGGGGGAGAGCCACGGCGTGAACGAGACGAAGACGATGCCGCCGGGCTTGGTGACCCGGGCCATCTCCGCCATCATCCGCTCCGGCTCCCGGACGTGCTCCAGCACGTTGGACGAGTAGCAGACATCCACCGAGCCAGTGCGGATCGGCAGCTCGGTGCCGCTCGCCCGGAGCATCCCGCCGTCGGCCTCACCCCGCGCGGTCAGCTCGCCCACGTCGGGATCGATTCCGAAGTACGCCGCCCCGGCGCCTCGGAACGCGTCGGCGAAGTAGCCGGCGCCGCCGCCGACGTCGAGCACCACCCGTCCGGGCAGGTCGACATAGCCGGAGAGCTGCTGCACCGAGTCGGCCGCCAGCAGGGCGTAGAAGTAGTCGGGGTCTGACTGCTCGCGGCGGAACCCCTGGAACAGCTCCACCGAACGGCGCAGAGAAGCTGCGCGAGCCGCGCCTGACCTCATACCGGATCCTCCCGATCACCGTGCGGACCGTGTCGGTCACATAGGGCGTTCGCGAAGACTACTCGCTGGTCACTAAGGGCTCCACCGGCCGGAGGACCAATCTTTTCCCACCCTGAATTTTAATGCTGGACACGCCGCGAAACCTGCAACAAAAGTCAGGGGCGGTGCGCTGACGCGCACCGCCCCTGACAGACGGTCGGGCTAGACGGCCGGCTCGACCCAGATGTTGCGGTAGCGCACGTTGGCGCCGGGGTCGCCGTGGTCCTGCAGGCGGAACGGGCCCACGGAGGGCCCCTCCGCCGCACCGTTGCCGGTGGAACCGTTGATCTCGGCGTTGTTGTGGATCATTACGCCGTTCCAGTAGATGGTGACCCGGGCGTTCTCCGTCTTGACGCCGGAGGCGTTGAAACGGGCTGCGCGGAAGGTCACCTCATAGGTCTGCCACGTCTCCGGGGCGGTCGCGGCGTTGACGATCGGGGCCAGCTTCTCGTAGATGGCACCGGCCTCGTTGTTGGCCGGGGTGGTGTCCCCGAACGAGTCCAGCACCTGGAGCTCGTAGCGGTCCTGCAGGTAGATCCCGCTGTTGGCCCGCTGCTGCCCGGTCACGTCGATCGGCAGGTTGGGCAGCCAGAACTCGATGTGCAGCTTGAAGTCGCCGAAGGCCTGGCGGCTCTTGATGTCGCCGCCGAGCACCTCGACACTGCCGCCGCTGACCGGCCAGGTGACCGCGCCGCCGCCGGAACCCACGAAGTTGTTCATGTTGGTGCCGTCGAACAACACGACCCGGGTCGGGGTGGTGGCGGTGCCGTACGCCTCGAACTCGTAGATCCGGGCCGCCCCGTTGCCGTCACTGCTGGGTGTCGTGACGTTGAGGCGGAGGTACCGGGCGGAGACGGCGGTGATGTTGTGCGTGGTGGTGTTCGCCGTGTTGGCGGTGACTGTCGCCGCCGTCGTCCAGGAGGTGCCGTTGGTGCTGGTCTGGATGTTGAAGTCACGCGTGTTCCAGGCGGCGTTCTCACCACCCGATCCGGCGTGCTTCACGACGACCTGGCTCACGGTCTGGCTGGAGCCGAGGTCGACCTGGAGCCACTTGGTGGCACCGAGCGAGCACCACTTGTCGGCGTTGCCGCCGCTCGTGCTGCCGTTGACGGCCTTTTCCGGGCCCTCCGTCGTGCCGCAGGAGCTGTCGGCCGAGGCTGCCTTGCCCAGCGCGAGGTTCGTGGGCGGCGGTGCCGTCGCCCCGTAGGCCTCGAACTCGTAGATGCGGGCTGCGGCGTTGCCGGTCGTACCACCGTTGGTGACGTTGAGGCGGAGGTACCGGGCGGAGACGGCGGTGATGTTGTGCGTGGTGATGTTCGCCGTATTCGCCGTGACCGTCGCCGCCGTCGTCCAGGAGGTGCCGTTGGTGCTGGTCTGGATGTTGAAGTCCCGGGTGTTCCACCCGGCGTCCTCACCACCCGCACCCGCGTGCTGGACGACGAACTTGTTGACGCTCTGGTTGGAGCCGAGGTCGACCTGGAGCCACTTGGTGGCACCCGTCGAGCACCACTTGTCCGCGTTGCCGCCGTTGGCGGTGCCGTTGACCGCCTTCGCGGGGCCCTCGGAGGTGGCGCAGGAGCTGTCGGCGGTCGCGGGCTTGCCGAGCGCGAGGTTGGTCGAGACGGCCTGCCCGGGGATGGCGTTGAGCGTGTACCAGACCTCGGTGCTCCACAGCGACTGGCCGTTGCTGGAGGAGAACGGCTTGGGCGAGCGGATGTGCACGACCCGGCCGGCCTTGAGGCCGTTGATCACCAGGGTGACCTTCTTGCCGTCGGCCGAGAGCGTCGCCGACGAGACCGTCAGGGTCTCCTCGTCGATCTTCGGACCGCCGTATGCCGCCGTCGGGACATAGCGCCACTGCTTCACCCGGTACTTCGAGGCGAGCGCGGTGGCCGTCGCGGCCGAGACCGGCTGGGTGTACTCGATCTCGAACCCGTTGGGCTGAGCCCGCATCGCCAGCATGTCGAAGACGTTGTTGCCGTTCGGGGTCAGCTTCTGCAGGCCCCAGTTGAGCTTGCCGGTCTGGCCCCAGTTGCCGCCGCCGCCGATGCCGCCGACGTAGACCGCGCCGTCCGGTCCGAGGCCGACCTCGGAGACGCCGCCCTCCAGACCCTGGGTGAGGCGGAAGAGGGCACCCTGGTACTCGCCGTTGATCTTCTCGACGTAGCTCCGCTGGAGGCCGCCGTAGGTGACGTCACCGATGAGGAACTGCCCGGCGTAGAGGCCGCTGGGCATGTAGAGCGGGGTGCTCGGCGAGTTGCCGATCTCGTTCTGCGGCAGCCAGATCACCGGCGGGGTCACCGGTGCGTTGTCGAACGGGCCGGCCGGGTTGAGGTAGTGGTTGAAGAAGCGGCCCTGCTTGATGTGGACCAGCTTCGACGCGGGCTGCCAGCCGCCCTGGTTGTCGGTGACGAAGATGCCGCCCTCGGGTCCCCAGCCGATGCCGTGCGGGGTCCGCAGGCCGCCGGCGACGTAGGTGAAGGCACCGGTGTCCTTGTTCACCTTGATCGTGGTGCCGCGGTTCGCGACCAGCTGCGGGTTCGTCGTGTTGCCGCCGTAGTCGATCCCGACGGAGAGGTTCACGTAGAAGTACCCGGCCTCGTAGAGCAGGCCGAAGGCGAACTCGTGGAACGCGCCGCCGTAGGGCCAGGTGGCGACCGTCTGGTACTGGTCGGCGACCTCGTCGCCGTTGGTGTCGACGAGCCGGGTGAGCTTGCCCTTCTCGGAGACGTAGACGACGCCGTCGACGATCTTGAGGCCCATCGGCTCCTTGAGGGCGCTGCCGATCCGCTTGGTGGTGACGGCTCCCGGCGTGGTGTTGCCGCCGGTGTTGCCGAGGATGTAGACCTCACCGGCCTGGGAGGTGCCGGAGTCGTTGGTGCCACCCCAGGTGCAGATGACGAGTCGACCGTCGGCCAGCCAGTCCATGCCGGTGACCCGGGGCTGGAAGGCCGCGTTCGGCCGCAGGTCGGTCAGGGTGAAGTTCGGGTGCACCGAGGTGAGCGGCAGGCCGTCACCCGGTGAGTCGCCGGAGGCCTCGCACTCCTTGCGGCCGGGTGCGGTGACCCGGACGACGCCGGAGTCGGTGCTCAGGACCGAATTGGGCACGGTGACGAAGGTCGTCGAGCCGGGGGTCTGCCACTGCAGGGTGAGCTGCTGGCCGCCGCCGGCTTCGAAGAATTCGACGAAGAGGGAGTGGTAGCCGGTGGTGAGGGTGATGGCGCCGTCTTTGGCGGTGGCGCCGTGGAGGCCGTCGTGGTTGATGACGACGGTGTTGTCGATGGTGAGGCGGGATCCGTCGTCGCTGGTGAGGCGGAAGGTGTAGCTGCCGGCGGTGGGGATGTTGATGTTGCCGATGGCCTGGGACATGAAGTTGTCCTCCTGGCCGAACTCGGCTGCGGTCGTCCAGTTGATCGTGGACATGAGCTTGTCGACGTTGGGCGTCGTGGCGGGCTTGAGGGTGCAGAGGGCGCTGAGGGCGACCTGCATGTCGAAGGTGCGCAGGGTGACGCCGGGTTCCTGCGGCGGGGGAGCGGCGGCCGCACCGGTGGCGGGCAACCACAGGCTCGCGGCGGTGAGGACTGAGGCGAGGGCACCCGCGATGGGCAGGCGCGCTCGTCGGGACGGACCAGACACTTTTCCTCCAGTGAGAGCGGGGCAACGTGCCGTCGACTGGCAGCACACCGCTCTACGGCGTACCTGGTCAGCGGGCGGACAACGTTGTCTTGGGTCCTGAAGCTGGCCTGGCACGCCGATGCCTGGCGATCCACACCCTACGATCCTTCGTTTTGTGTGTCCAGATGTTTCAGCGATATGGCCTTAACTTTTGCTGCAATATCCAAAAGTGGGTCCATCATGATCAAGAACTAACGAGTTATCCCTACAGGGTTTACTAGTAGTGGTATTGGTTATATGGTGTGTGCGGCTTTGCGCCTGCAACCAACGGGGAGGAGACTCGTGTTTGTGACAGTGCCCGCTCAGCGCCTGGAGAACATCGAAGGGCGGCTGGACCACCTGACGAATGCCATCGGTGATCTCTCGGGCGGCCAGCGCGTCCTGCGGGCTGACCTGGAAGAACTGCGCGCCGAGATGAGTGAGCGGTTCGACAAGGTGGATCAGCGCTTCGACAAGATGGACGAGCGCTTCACCGGGATGGATCAGCGCTTCGCGTCCGTGGACCGCCAGCTGGCGTTCGTCGTGCCCGCCATCTCGGCGATCGCGCGCAAGCTCGGCATCGATGACCTTGCGATCGAGGCGAGCTGACGGCAGGAAACGCAATGCCCCGACCCATCCGGGCCGGGGCATTGCCGATGTGGAGCGGGCGACGAGAATCGAACTCGCGTAGTCAGTTTGGAAGACTGAAGCTCTACCATTGAGCTACGCCCGCGTGCCGCCGGCTTCCCGGCGCGGCTCCTAGCTTAGCGGGTTCCCCGTCGATCGCGCCTCCGGGTTACCGGGTGCCGCGCCACGCGTACCCGCCGACTGAAATCACCTGGACCGCGACGGTGGGTGACGGGTACGGTTCGGCTACGCTAGCGCGGTTAGTTGCGGGGTGTGGCGCAGTTTGGTAGCGCGTCCGCTTTGGGAGCGGAAGGCCGTCGGTTCAAATCCGGCCACCCCGACAATTCTTCGCATTTCAGGCCGTCCCGGGCATCGCCCGAGGAGAATGGCGATTGCCCCGGTAGGGCTTCGTATCGGTCAGATCGGCGTGGCTCTACCGGGTGTGACGGCCGAAAGAGCGCGCGATTGAGCGCTGCGGCAGAGATCACCCTGTGACATCTCCGGCGATGGCCCTCCCCGATGGGAGATACCGGTCATGTATTCGCCTACACTCGACCGGGCCCTTTCGTGCGCCCAACCACTCGACCCGCAAGATCGTCAAGGAGTACGCCTGTGAAGAGCACCGTCGAGACTCTGAGCCCGACCCGCGTGCGGCTCGCCATCGAGGTGCCGTTCGAAGAGCTGGAGCCCAGCCTCAAGAAGGCGTACCGGGAGATCGCCAACCAGGTGAACATCCCCGGTTTCCGCAAGGGCAAGATCCCGTCCCAGGTGATCGACCAGCGTGTCGGCCGGGGCACCGTGCTGCAGGAGGCCGTCGAGGAGGCGATCCCGGCGCAGATTCTCGAGGCCGTGCGCGAGCACGACGTGAAGCTGCTCGGCCGCCCGACCGTCGACATCACGGAGTTCGCCGACGGCCAGCCGCTGCGGTTCACCGCCGAGGTCGACGTCCGTCCGGAGATCGTCCTTCCGGAGCTGTCGGCGATCTCCGTCGAGGTCGACCCGATCGCGCTCGGCGAGAACGAGATCGATGAGCAGCTCAACAACCTGCGCCAGCGCTTCGCGACGCTCAAGGGCGTCGAGCGCGCCGTGGAGACCGGCGACTACGTGCAGATCGACCTGAACGCCACGGTCGACGGCACCGACGTCGAGGGCGGCCAGGCCAGCAACATCTCGCACGAGGTCGGTTCGGGCCAGCTCCTGCAGGGCTTGGACGAGGCGATCGTCGGCCTGAGCGCCGAGGAGTCGACGACCTTCCAGACGCAGCTCGTCGGCGGCGAGTTCGCGGGCAAGGACGCCGATGTCGCCGTCACGGTGCGCGCCGTCAAGGAGAAGCAGCTGCCGGAGCTGGACGACGAGTTCGCGGGCCTCGCGAGCGAGTTCGACACGCTCGAGGAGCTGCGCAACGACCTCAAGGACCGGCTCACCCGGATCAAGAAGGTCGAGCAGCTCTACGCCGCCCGCGACAAAGCACTCAAGGAGATCGTCGCCGCGGCCGCCGTGCCGGCGCCGGAGGGTGTCGTCGCCGAGGAGGTCGAGCACCGCAAGCAGTCGATGGCCCAGGAGCTGGAGCGCATCGGCGCCTCGCTGACGGAGTACCTCGCCGCCGAGGAGAAGACCGAGGAGCAGATCGACGCCGAGCTGACCGAGGCCGCTTCCGAGGGCGTGCGGATCCAGCTCGTGCTCGACGCGCTCGCCGACGCCGAGGATGTCCAGGTCTCCGACGACGAGTTCGGCCACGAGGTCGTGCACCGCGCCCAGCGGGCGGGCATGCCGCCGCAGCAGTATTACGACCAGCTCGTCCAGACCGGCAACGCGGGCGCTCTCTTCGGCGATGTCCGCCGGGGCAAGGCGCTGGCGATGGTCATGGAGCGCGTGATCATGAAGGACACCGACGGCAACGTCCTGACCCTCGACGATCTGCGCGGCGACGAGGAAGACCACACCGGTCACAACCACTGAGCTGTGACTCGGGCCGGGCCGCGCGTGCAGACGCGCGGCCCGCGCCATGTTCAACCCCAGCGGGGGGTACGCCGGGCAGCGTGCGCTCACAGCGAACACGCCCTCCGGTGGGAAGCTCTCGTCGGTGGGACCGGTTAGGGTCGGCAATAGGTTCGACTTCCAGGATGTGGTCACGTCGGAGGCGTCGGGACAGACCCGGTGATCCGGCGGCACGGTCGCAAAGAAGGGTTGGCATGAGCGAGCTGCATCTCCCACCGCAACTGCGGGGCTCCGATCAGATCGGCATCGGTCTAGACGACAGCGTCTACAACCGGCTGCTCAAGGACCGGATCATCTTCCTCGGCAGCGAGGTCAACACGCAGGTCGCGAACCGCATCTGCGCCCAGTTGCTCCTGCTGGCAGCCGAAGACTCCGAGCGCGACATCACTCTCTACATCAACTCGCCGGGTGGTTCCGTCTACGACGGCATGGCGATCTACGACACGATGCAGTATGTGACCAACGATGTCTCCACCATTGCCCTGGGCATGGCGGCGTCGATGGGTCAGATGCTGCTCTGCGCCGGTGCGAAGGGCAAGCGCTACGCGCTGCAGCACGCGCGGATCATGATGCACCAGGCGTCCGGTGGCATCGGTGGCACCGCGGCCGACATCGCGATCCAGGCGCAGCAGATGATCCACACCAAGAAGCTCATGATCGACCTCATCGCCAAGCACACCGGTCAGACGGTGGCGCAGATCGAGGAGGATGGTGACCGCGACCGCTGGTTCACCGCCGAGGAGGGCCAGCAGTACGGCTTCATCGACCGCGTGATTACCGGCGGTTCGCCGACGCCGAGCGAGGACTGAGGGAGATGACGACCATGAATGGCTTCGAACCGGTGCACAACCGCTACATCATCCCCTCCTTTGTCGAGAAGACGTCGTACGGGATCAAGGAATCCAACCCGTACAACAAGATGTTCGAGGACCGGATCATCTTCCTGGGTGTGCAGGTCGACGACGCCTCGGCCAACGACATCATGGCCCAGCTGCTGGTCCTGGAGTCGACCGACCCCGAGCGCGACATCATCATGTACATCAACTCGCCCGGCGGCAGCTTCACGGCCCTGACGGCGATCTACGACACGATGCAGTACGTTCGCCCCGACATCCAGACGGTCTGCATGGGCCAGGCGGCCAGCGCCGCCGCGGTCCTGCTCGCCGCCGGCACGCCGGGCAAGCGGATGGCCCTGCCGAACTCGCGGATCATCATCCACCAGCCGGCGACCGAGGGCGGCTACGGCCAGGGTTCCGACATCGAGATCCAGGCGCGCGAGATCATGCGGATGCGGACCAACCTGGAGACGATGCTCTCGCACCACTCCGGTCGCCCCATTGAGCAGGTCCGCAAGGACATCGACCGTGATAAAATCCTCACGGCCCAGGAGGCCAAGGACTATGGTTTGGTCGACACCGTTCTGGTGAGCCGCAAGAAGACCGCGCTCACCGCCGTCAAATAGCCCGCGAGGGTTCGACGGAGCGTGTCAGACTGCCGGGGTGCCGGGCGGGTTTCCGCCCGGCACCGCCCCGGCGCGGGGGATGTCAGACCCGGCTGTGATGATGGAGGAGGGGCGACACGCCCCGATGAAGTCAGAGCGGGCGTGTCACGGCAAGACCAGGTAACGTCAGGGCGGCACTGTTTGTCCGCTGCTAGGCAGGGGGAGTCGTAGGTGGCACGGATCGGCGACGGCGGCGACCTGCTCAAGTGCTCGTTCTGCGGCAAGTCGCAGCGGCAGGTCAAGAAGCTCATCGCGGGACCAGGGGTCTATATCTGCGATGAGTGCATAGATCTCTGCAACGAGATCATCGAGGAAGAGCTCGCCGAGGGCGGCGAGGTCCGCTTCGAGGAGCTCCCCAAGCCGGTGGAGATCTGCCAGTTCCTCGACCAATATGTGATCGGTCAGGACCAGGCCAAGAAGGCGCTCGCGGTGGCGGTCTACAACCACTACAAGCGCATCCAGGCCGAGACCGGCCCCGGCCGCACCCGCGAGGGTGAGCCCGTGGAGCTCGCGAAGTCCAACATCCTGATGATCGGTCCGACCGGCTGCGGCAAGACCCACCTGGCGCAGACCCTGGCCCGGATGCTCAACGTCCCGTTCGCCATCGCGGACGCCACGGCGCTGACCGAGGCGGGCTATGTGGGCGAGGATGTGGAGAACATCCTCCTCAAGCTGATCCAGGCCGCCGACTGGGACATCAAGCGCGCCGAGACCGGCATCGTCTACATCGACGAGATCGACAAGATCTCCCGCAAGTCCGACAGCCCCTCGATCACCCGTGATGTCTCCGGGGAGGGTGTCCAGCAGGCCCTGCTGAAGATCCTTGAGGGCACGGTCGCCAACGTTCCGCCGCAGGGCGGTCGCAAGCACCCCAATCAGGAGTTCGTGTCGATCGACACGACCAACATCCTCTTCATCGTCGGCGGAGCGTTCGCCGGGCTGGAAGACATCATCGAGACCCGGATCGGGCGCGGCGGGCTGGGCTTCGGCTCTCACCTGCGGGCGATCAACGAGCGGGTCAACGACGACGTCCTCGCCCAGGTGATGCCGGAGGACCTGCTCAAGTTCGGCATGATCCCCGAGTTCATCGGCCGGTTGCCCGTGCTGACCAGCGTCCGCAGCCTGGACCGGTCGGCGCTGGTGCGCATCCTCGCCGAGCCCCGCAACGCGCTCATCAAGCAATACCAGCGCCTCTTCGAGCTCGACAACGTCGTGCTCGAGTTCGAGCAGCCCGCTCTCGAAGCCATCGCCGATCAGGCGATGCTCCGCGGCACGGGCGCCCGGGGTCTTCGCGCGATCATGGAAGAGGTCCTCCTCTCCGTGATGTATGAGGTTCCCAGCGACCCCACCGCCGAGCGAGTGCTGATCACACGGGCGACGGTGCTGGAGAAGGTCTACCCGACGATCGTTCCCCGCGACTTTCAAGCCGGCGGTCGCCGTTCGGCCCGCCACCGCGAAGAACGCTCCGCCTGACCCGAGTCGGCCAGCCCACCTTCCGGCCCCTGACGTAGAAGATCCGCCAGGAGCTAGGGTCCTATAGAGCGCTCTCTCAACGGAAGGCGCAGGTACCCCTGGAGGCTGGCGTGAACCCTAACCGTGCTCGGTGGGCGGTCCTGATCATTTTTGCCGTCCATGGATCGGTGACGGGCAGCTTCGCCTCCCGACTGCCGTGGATCGCCGACCATGTCGGGGTGACATCGGGGCAGCTCGGTTTCGCACTCGTCATGCCCGCGATCGGTGCTCTCTGCGCGATGCAGTTCTCCGCGAAACTCGTGCAGCTGATGGGCGGCCGGCTCGCCACCCAGGTGCTCATCTCGGCCTGGTGCGCCACACTCGCCCTGCCCGCGTTCGCGCCGAACCTCGTCGTCCTGTCCGTCATGATGCTGTTCGCCGGTGCCTGCGCGGGTACCGCCGACATGGCGATGAACGCCGAAGGCGTCGCGGTGGAGGGACTCCTCGGGCGGCCGATCATGTCGAGCCTGCACGGTGGTTGGAGTGTCGGCGGCTTCCTCGCCGGCGGGCTCGGCGCGCTGCTGGCGCACCGGGCGATCGACGCCCGCCTGCATTTCACCGCGGTCGCGGTCTTCCTCATCATCGTCGGTGTGACCGCGGGCAGCTTCCTGCCGGCCGGGCGGAAGGTGCCGGTCGGTGAGAAGTCCGGCCCCGCTTTCTCGCTGCCGAGAGGCCCGGTGCTCATCATCGGCCTCGTCGGGTTCGCCGCGGTCTTCGCCGAGGCGTCCTCGGCCGACTGGAGCGCGCTCTACCTCGTGCAGGTGCTTGATGCGGGGGAGGGGGCGGGTGCGCTCGCCTACGCTTTCTTCGCCGGTGCCATGACGATCGCCCGGTTCGTCGGCGATGCCGTGGTCCGCCGGTTCGGAGCGGTCCGCACCACCCAGGTCGCCGGTGCGGTCGGGACCGTCGGCGGTGTCCTCGTCGTCGTCTCCTGGACTCCGGTCGTGGCGATGGCCGGATTCGTGCTGATCGGCGTCGGCATCGCCACCGTGGTGCCGCTGGCGTTCTCCGCCGCAGGGCATTCGACGACCGACAGTGTCTCCAGCACCAACGCGATCGCCGGGGTGGCGACGGTCGCCTACGGCGCCGGGCTCGCCGCACCGGGGATCGTCGGCGGCATCGCCAACGTCAGCTCGCTGACGGTCTCGTTCGGCGTGGTCACGGTGCTGGTGCTGATCGTCGCGCTCTCCGCGAAGGCGCTGAAGCCCGCTGACAAGGTCTCCCGCAGCAAGCCCGAGCCGGTCCTCGAACCCGCGATCCCCAGCCTGTAACCCACGATCGCCGCAACTCTTGAAGAGTTGCGGCGATCTTGGTGGCTACGCGAGGCGGCCGGGTCAGCGGGGGAGGGGTGGGCGGACTCGGCGGTCGTATTCGCGCGGGGGCATGCAGACCAGCATGAGGAAGCGGGTCGGAGTGTCGAAGTCGTTGCGGTAGCTGTGATCCCGATCGGCGAGGTAGTCGATCGTCTGGCCGGGGCCGACCGTGTACTCCTCCGTCCCCACCGTCACGATCAGCACGCCGCTGAGGATGTGCAGCACCTCTCGCGTACCCGGCTGGTGGTCGTCGGAGACGTGCTCCTCGTGCGGCGCGAGCCGCCAGTCCCAGAGCTCCACGAAGTCGGGCTCGCTGAGCCCGCGCAGCAGGCGGGCGGTGCCGCCGCGCCCACCGCGCCACAGCACCGGCGCCTCCTCGGCGTCGCTGAGGTGCACCGTGCGGTCCTGCGCGGGTTCGAGCAGCCGGGAGACGGTGACGCCGAAGGCGTCGGCGACCCGGGCGAGCGTGCCCACGCTGGGGTTGGTCCGCGCGGCCTCGATCTGCACGAGCATGCCCTTGCTGACGCCGGATCGACCGGCGAGTTCATCGAGTGACCAGCCCCGGGACTGCCGGAGTGCGCGGCAGTGCAGGGCGACGGCCGCGTTGAGTTCGTCGGCCGTGCCGAGGCGGTCGAGCTTTGTGTCGGTTAACACGCTGTCCCCCACGGTCAATATTGTGATACGAATTCCGTGTGTACGCCATTGTTCTCGCTGCGACCTCCGCCCTGGTGTGGGGCGCCGCCGATTTCTGTGGCGGAAAGGCGACACAACGGTCGAGCACACTCACAGTGACCGTCATGTCACAGATTCTCGGCCTACCGATAATCGCACTCGGTTTGGTGATCATCCCGGGTACGCCACACCTCACCGACATCCTTTACGGCATGGCCGCAGGCGTGGCCGGTCTCGGCGGCATCGTCCTGCTCTACCGCGGGCTCTCCGGCGGCGCGATGTCCGTCGTGGCACCGATCACGGCCGTGACCTCGGCTTTCATTCCGGTCATCGGCGGCCTGCTGATGGGAGAGCGGCCCAACCCGATCGCCCTCGTCGGTGCCGTCTGCGCGATCGCGGCGATCGGCCTGGTCAGCCTCGGCCACTCGCAGGGCCGCGGTGCGGTGACACCCAAGGTCGTCCTCCTGGCACTCAGCGCCGGAGCGCTCT